>NZ_OZ281823.1:0-37406 GCF_965638355.1 Psychrobacter okhotskensis | reverse complement strand
AAATACAGATCCCTGTAGCATGCATTGAATATATAAGTATATAAGTATATAAGTATATAAGTATATAAGTATATAAGTATATAAGTATATAAGTATATAAGTATATAAGTATATAAGTATATAAGTATATAAGTATATAAGTATATAAGTATATAAGTATATAAGTATAACTAAAAACGTACGTCACATTACTACTAATAGCAATACTTCATAGTAAAAATAGCATCACCTTTTCTAACTAGCGTATATCCATCATGATAGACGTCCTGTATCAAAGACAGCATAACGAACTGCCTACTACCAGGTAAATTACCGCTGTTGAATATCAATTTGAGCTACTAAAAGGAATACGTTAGCCACTCATATTCGTTATAATCTGCTCACCAATCAAAACCACCAATCGTTAATGAGGAAACCACTATGGTGAAGTGTCACTTATCGACCATCATGGGCGAAAGACGCCTTAAAATTGCCGATGTCGCAAGGGATACTGGCATCAATCGTGGCACCATTACTCGCATGTATCATGAAGAAGCCACCCGAGTTGATCTAGATGTCATCGAGTCTTTATGCACGTATCTTAGAATCAATGTTGGTGATTTATATGAAATCATAAATGAGGACAGCAGTGAGTCGCCTGAGTGAACACCTTCGCTCATAAGACATTATCACCTTTAAAAGTATAAAAAGACCTACAGAAGGTTATTTTCTCTTGCAATAGATTAAAATATAGGTATAATTTGACCTGTAGTAAGTCATTTTATCCATTATTTATACACAATAATCTGCAGGAGAATACTAATGAATAACAATCTATCGCGGCTCAACAGCTGCGCTTGGTTTAGTGAACAGACTAAAAATTTAGCCTCTAAGCTGTTATTCAGCTTACAAGTACAGCAGGGCGTACAACTGGCATCATTACTTGGTGTTGACGCTATTCTTTATAATGATGAAGCGATTTATGTCTGGGTGCAACGACAGCTGGATGATGGTCTTATCGTTGACGACTACACTTTAAGCATCCTTGAAACTGCTTTTATAGAGTTGGTCACAGCTAACACGGACCAAGTAGCATAACTGTTTTAGCTGATATTCGCAGATATCTTGTTCGACAAGAAACAATAATCCTTAAAGCCAGATAAATTTTCATTATCTGGCTTTTTTCTGATATGGGCATAAAAATTTAACAGAAGCTATATTAATGGCTTTTTAATATAGACAAAGATAACGGCAGTCAAACAAAAGTTTTTTTAGTCTTATATTTTCTAAAAGACTTATTCTTTACTAGATTTATCAGCTGCCAGTATAAGTCTATAAAAGCCTCTTTGGGCAGTATGGTTCACTATTGCCATACGTCTTTACTCAGTCGGCTTTGCACGCGGCACCCCAGCTATTTTATAATAAACAAAGCCTCTCTCATCTCTCAAAACACTCTTACTGTCTGCTCTAACGCACCAGCTGATTGCATCAGGCTGCTCTTTATTAACATCACAAGCCAAAATAAACTGCGCACTTTGAGCATTATTAAAGGCCTGTTTCCAACCCGTTTCAAGCTCATCGATGCCGCGCTGTAGCTCTGCTTGCTGGTATTTCATCTCTGCAATCTCATCAAAGCTTGGCACATACCAAAATACCAGAGCCACCAAACTTATTATCACAGCCATCGTACCCGCTGCGACAGCGGCTGCAATCCTTTTAATACTCATAGTCTCAATGGACTTATGAATTTTGTCCAAGTCTTTACTAGCTCTACCCTCGACCTGCTCAATCCGCGTTTTGGTGGTGGTCTCAAAGGTCTCAATATCTTCAATAATCTGCTTATGACCAGCTTGGTACTGATTGGTGAATAGGGCTAGATTGTCAGCGCTTGCGCTAAGTTTATCAGCAACTCCTTGCATGGTACTGATTTGTACCTCTATGCTATCGTTTTTAGCAGTGACGACCGCCTGTACAGCCGTATCAATCTGCTGTTTCATATCGGTGATGATGCCCGCTATTTTGTCATCATAACGACGCGGCATCTCATTGTCAGTGAAAGCCGTCACTGCTGCTTGAAGCTGCTTTAACACGAGTTCTTGATACTGGCTCAATGCCTGCGAAGTCGTGCTTGCGCTACTACCTAATTCTTCAATGGCAGAAGACACCTCATTCACCTTGCTATCAATACCGCTAAGCGAACGCTCAAGCCGCCTCGCTACCGCATCATCGGCTCGCTTAATCAGCTCACGCAAGGCCCCAATGACCGGAGTCAATGAAGTCACTAGGTTAACAAGTTGATCGTGTATGTCTTGCTCATTGCTATTGTCTTTATTCATGGGGTACTCATTATTATAATGCCGCCTAAAATGGGCGTGGTGAGGAGTAGCGGCGTCTTTGTGCTTGTTCATGCGCTTGGATGGCGTTCTTCGTTTTTTGCAGGTGATCTGTCACAGTTTGTGTGAGCGTTGCCCCATCTATGGTGATAGCAGGAACGTGCTCAAAGCGCTCATTGATCTGGGTTAATACCTCGACCTTATCTTGATTGTCAGGCAAGCGCTCAAGCTGTTGCCATAGCGTCGTTGCTGCCTTCTGCACCTGCGTTGCAATTTTTTTGGCATCGGTGTCTCGTAAACTTTTTTGTAGTGTCGTAAAGCTGTCAGTGTGTTTTAGAGTAGTGAATATAAATGCTTGTGCGGCAACCGCCTCAGCCGCGTTGATCACTTCGATCGGTGCATCAACGGCCTTAAAATCAAGGGTATCAACGCGGTCACGCACCCGTACCACTAAATTGTCAAATCGATCTCGATATGCTTTGGTCTCATTGATTCGCTGACGCTTAAGAGATGCCTGCTGCCGTCTCTGTTGTAAAGCTACTCGCCGCCTGATTAAAGCCTCCTCTCGTGCGCGCTCAGCCTCTTCCTTAAGCTTTGCTTGCTCATGTGCTTTATTGAGCTGGTGGTGAAGCACCATCGTACGGTTGCGCCAGTCATCAAGCCGATCTGCGTTCAATTGAGTGGTCTTGGTACGGGTAATCTCATCGTATAGGTCATCATCTTGCACAATCACAGCTTCACTTTGATCCAGTAAGGCGATACGCTGCTCATAAAACGGCGACAGGCGCTGATAGGTTTTTTGACTGGTATTAATTTGCTGCTTTAACTGTTTGATGTCTTCATTATTTGTGGTCTTAAACGCTTTAACATCAGCGGTCAATGCCGTTAAACGAGTGTAAGCATCCGCGTCTACCTCTACTGCTTTTAACGTACTGAGCGCCTCACGCTCTTTTTCAAGGTATTTAAGGCGCTCAACATCCAGATCTGCAAATGCGGCAAACTTATGATAAGTGTCCATGTTATTGGTGACGTCTATCTCTTGTAGATCCGCAAACGCTTGATCCCACTGTAAGGATAAGTCGGATTTTTCAATATCAATCTCATCAAGTGCTTTAAAGCCAGTCGCCAGTTTATTCAGCTTTGCGGCAAATGGTTTTAGGGTGGCCTTTAACCCTTTGTAGTCAGCAACGACTTCATTATTAAGCGGGATCAGCTTTTTTAGCACCGCTTTATTGTTCAGCACTATTTTATCAATCTGTGACAGTTGCTTCTCAAGACTGGTAACGGCACGGCCCGTTTGTAGGGTGTCGTCTTGTCTAAACTGCTCAACCAACGCTAAAGCCTCATTTAGAGCCTCGCTTTTCTCTTTTGTGTTTATTTGCTTGGTAAGCTCAATCATTTTTTGGCGGGACGTGCTGTAATCCTGTCCCACCTCTTCGGTGAACCTCGGTGTGCTTTTAATATTTTTGTCAATAGTGATGGTCTGTTTAGACTGGTGTGCTAACTCTTCATGCAGCCTATCAATGGTTGAGAATAAGGCGCTGCGTACCATCTTTTTTTGCTGCTCAAAATCGTCTGAGATCACTAAAAGCTCATCAAGTGCGTGATCATTGGCCGCATCACTATGCGTCTGACTGTTACTTTTAGGGATAGCGGGTGTCAGTTCAGCGGCGGGATCCACCAAGCGAATGTTACTAAGCTCAAGTCGCGCAAAGGGTTTACGCTTTTTATAATGTATTGTGACGCCGTTAACCTCTTGTTCATTGCTTTCTAGGTCAATACGTCCCTTGTCGTCGTACTCAATTACTAAACCATTTTTTTCAATGTAAGCATTGATCTCATCAATCGTCTCGTTGTACTCGTGAATCACTGAACGATTGCCTGTGAGAATATCCTTATATAGTGATTTACCCAGTTTCATTTTTGGCAAACGATTGATGCCCAGCTCACGGTAGGATTTCTCACTAATGGTTTTATTCTTAGGCAGTAGCTCATTGGCCATATCCGCCCAAAGGGTGCGTTGATATTTAAGCTCATCGCCGCGTCCGTTTAACCCCTTAGATAACCGCTCCTCCGTTGACCACTGCAACCAATTCTTGCGTGCTGATAAAGCATAACCCTCAACATCCGCTACTATCTCACGGCTTGAGAGTAAAATATGGGCATGAAAGTTACGACTGGTCAGCTCAACCACTTCACCTTTCCCCACATGTTTCTCATGACTGTGGGGTCGATGGATGGCCACATCGACAAGCACATTATAGCGATCAGATAAGGTTTGAGCGTAGCGCTCGACCAGCACCATGCGCTGATCAGCGGTGATCCCATCAGGAAACATCACATCAATCTCAGTACCCAATTGAGCGTTTTTACGAGTCTCAATGCGTTCGATATCATTCCAAAAACCCTCACGTGTCACTGCTAGATCCCCAGCAAGAGTTGGCGTTATCAACGCCGTATGCATCACATTTTTCTCAATAACTTGCGTGTATTTAGTACCATCACTGTCCACTAAATTTAAGATTTTGTCTTTAGCTTTACTGGTGTAATCGTGGACGACTCCTGACTGCTCATCAACCAGTTTTGAGCCAGAATTATAAGCCGACTTTGCCACCACGCTATGATTTTTCGCCTTACTAACGGCGCTAACCGACAGGTGAAACCCTTTATTATTCATAGCAAAAAAACCCAATATTGAGAGATGATTTTTTGGGGGTTGTAGGGGGTTCGCCCCCTGCCGAACGACGGAGTTTATGTAAAAAAACAGTACCCCTTGTGGGTCTTTTTTACATAAACTCCTAAGTTCGCTCTTAACAGAGGGTTAAAATACTACTGCGCCCACGAAACGATGTGGTCTTGTGTATTTTACTACCTTGCATACCTATGTATGTACTGCTAGGATCAACTCTATCATAGTTGGCTAAAAAAAGGATGAGGTAATGTCAGTAATATCAGATGATTTATTCGCAAATAAGATTAAGCAATTACAGGCTCTTAAAAAAGAGATTGATCAGGACAGGCTTGAAGCACATAAAATATTGGGGGAGTGGTTGGCCAACGCATTAGACGATGATGATAATCATGAACTGCAAGCTATTTTTTTAGACGCACACGATAATGAAAAATATGCTCGTTTGAAAAAGCACCGTGAATTTTTGAAAGCAATTGCCAATAAAATACAAAGTAAAGCTGAGGTGGTACCAAGCAGCTTTACACCACCTAAAAACAGTCAGGACAGTGACCACGGTTCATTGCTTGATATTTATTCATCATCACAGTAGCTACTCGAAATCGCCTAATTGAAGGTACAGCTGGATCGTCTACTAATTAGCGAAAGGTTAGGAGACGGTTATCGGCTGTTTTAAGCGTTTTAGAATAGCTTTAGCTACCATCGTATCGGACAGAGCGTAAAACGTATATAAGAGTGGTTTCTAGGCTTTTTAGCAACGGTTTGATAAGTGTTTACAGATGTGTCGATAATGGCTACTGAAAATGAAGACAAACTATCTACAAAAAATGAGACTGATATTGAGAATGTGAAAACAGGGTTGTCCAGAATGACAGATGAAGATATTCAAAATATCTTTGACCATGCTTTTGAAGATTTTCAAAGATCCAAGCTTGATCCGAACTATGTGAACGAGGATTAACATCAAGTAAATGGACAATTGCATTCTGAGCTACTGATAAGTTTTATAAGTGATTGGTCGATCAAATTATCATCTTAAATCCGTCGGTTTTTTGGTTTTTTTCCTATTATTTAATATAAAAACATATTTTTTACTTTTAAAGACTTTTAAAGACTTTTAGGACGCTCTCAGACCTTACCAATTAAGGGCTTCAAGATCTATAAAGCTACAATCAGCTAGGTTAATGCTACAATCAGCTAGGTTAATGCTACAATCAGCTAGGTTAAAAGCTACAATCAGCAGGTATTATGCTACAATTAGATAGATTTGAGCATTAAGGCGTAGATATGACTAACCAAGTTGGTTTATATGAGAAGAAATACCCTGCAAATTGGGTTGTTATGCAAAATCGTATTCTACAAGCGTTTTATGAAATGACACTTGATGAAAAACGGTTGCTGTTGCTTGCTAGTTCAGTAGTGCGTTTGATAGATGCCACTGAAAAAGACACTATAGAGATAACCGCGAAAGCATTTGCAGAGGCTTGCAACATTCAAGTGGATTCTGCTTATACTCAATTAAAAGATGCTAGTGAAACGATGATGAGGCGATTTTTTAGCTATAGAAATGAACGCGGTAGCCGTGTCAATGTACAGTGGGTCATCAGATCAATATATGAAGATGGCTATGTGTCTCTATGTTTTACAGATGAAGTGCTACTGATGTTGAAGGTTTTTGATGAAAATAATCCATTCACTAAATATAAAAAAGAAGATGTACTTAAACTGAAGGGTGAATATTCAATAGATATATACCATCTGGCCAAAAAACATGAGGCAATGAGCTCGTGGACAATGTCACTTGAAGAAATTAGAGAGGAGCTAGCTCTTTCTAAATCTTACGAACGTATTAACAACCTAAAAAGTCGAGTCATCAACCCAAGCGTTGAAGAAATAACAGAAAAGTCAGATATTAAAATCACCTATGAAAACGTTAAACGTGGTCGTACCGTCACAGGACTAAAATTTAATGTCAAAGCTAAGCCCACCAAGAAAAAAAGTCTGGAGGACTTAAATCAGAATAATGAGAATAGAGATATACCATCCTTAACCGTCAAACAGATCGACCGTTTTGCGCCTCTATTGGCTAACTATGCCCCATTTGGTAGCTATGCGCCTTCAGGAAAAAGTACCCAAGAAGTGATCAGCTGGTTACACACTCAATTAAGAGATGAAGCTTTTTTAAAGACCCACAAAAAGCACTTACTGGCGATAGG
The DNA here is from genome assembly GCF_965638355.1 of Psychrobacter okhotskensis. NCBI lineage: Bacteria > Pseudomonadati > Pseudomonadota > Gammaproteobacteria > Moraxellales > Moraxellaceae > Psychrobacter > Psychrobacter okhotskensis. Next base: position 30,189 of record NZ_OZ281823.1, on the reverse strand, counting down.
CTATACGTTCCCTAAGCAGAAATCATAATATGAAAAAAGCATGCTTAGTAGTTTTGGCATTACAAATGGTTTATATTGTACGTACATATATAAGCCATTTGTAATGCCATGACGACAACCAATTATAATATCAGGCTCGATCAAGAGCTCAAGGATAGCGCCTTTGCCGTGTTTGAAAGCTATGGATTAACGCCGTCTCAAGCAATCAAATTGTTCTTAACTCAAGTGGCGCAAACCAATACCGTGCCGTTATCCTTTGATTATCAAAAACCCTCTAATCTTAATACGCCGCCACAAACTTCTGCGGGTGATTACGGATTGAGCGGCCAGCGCCATAAATAAATCAGTGTAAAAATAACTGTACAGATATAAGTACAGCTATGGTATATAATATCAGTCATACAAATAAATATGACCAAACACGGAGTAATCGTTATGGATGTTGTGAACTACACTGATTTTAGAAAGGGCCTAGCCAAATATATCGATAAGGTAGATACCGACAAATCGCCGATCGTGATTACTAGACAAAACGCCAAACCTGCGGTACTCATGAGTTTAGAAGAGTTTAATTCATATGAGGAAACGCTTCATCTGCTAAAAAGCCCCACTAATGCCAAGCGCCTCAGACGCTCTATAGCCGATGCTAAGGCGGGTCGTTTAATCGAGCATGACATCAATACGGATGACGCATTATTGACTTGTGATGATGAGGTGGACGCTTGATCTTATCTTGGACACAGGATGCGTGGGAGGACTACGAATACTGGCAAAAAACCAGCAAAGAGAAGGTCAAGCAAATAAGTAAGCTGATTAAAGCCATCAAACGTGACCCATTTGAGGGTATTGGTAAACCTGAACCACTCAAACACGATCTGGCAGGCTATTGGTCGCGTCGCATTGATCAAGAGCATAGACTGGTTTATGAGGTTCAAGATGATGCCATTATCATCGTTCAGTGCCGATATCATTATTAAGTAAACAGTGTTAGTTCACAAAAGTGCTTGATCCTAAGAATCAGGCACTTTTTTATTTTCCATTCTGGCTATGTGTCCTAAAACGAACGAGAAAGCTCTGTAGAGACGTCTAAATATATTGGTTAGTATTTCGACCTAAACATTCGATAACAAACCTTATGTGGTCATACGACGCCATATAATTGCTAATAATGACTATACCTCTGATCACGTTACCACAGATTGACTTCCTCCCCGACCTAAAGGAACGGGGATTCCTACTAAAGACGGCCAAGCCCGACCGCGAGAATGTTTTTTGCTCCATTAACATCTCTGTTATGGGTCGTTTTACAAGAACGACAAAACCATGCTCTTATACCAAGACCTTCTCTACCTTTCGGACTGTCTTGGCGAGAGCCGCAACACGAGCAGGTTTGGGTGGTGTACGCTTCATTGACTTCGATATAGTGGCAACCTGCGTTCGCGCATTTATAATCCAGTTGCCGCTTAATCTCAAACCAACCAGCATCATAGACGGATTTGGCCAGTTTGGATGAAGTGAATGAGTTTGATTTGATTTTACCAACAACGATTAAGCTGTTGGCTTTGACAAGCTTTGATGTGAATTTATGAATCAGATCTTGGCGGGTGTTTTTAATCTTGGCATGAATGACCTTAACCCGTTTTTTGTTTTTGGCACGTTGAGCGATGGCCAGTTTTTCTGCGTATTGATGGGTGACTTTGATTTGTAGCTGATCACCCTCACTACTGACTGCGGCATCTTTACAGCCTAAATCAATACCGACTTGGCCCGTACCACAAACTGTTTTTGGAAATTCTTTGACGGTGATACAGGCGTACCAGTGACCTCGTGCATCTTGTACCAGCTCACAAGTATTGATGGTATAGAGCGAGAGGTTATAGCTATCCCACAAATCAATGATCAGCTTTTTGCCTTTAGCGAGGCTTAGCTGAATAGTAGATTTAAGGCTTTTCTTGCCTGACTGACGGGTTGTTAGGTGCTTAATGGCGGTCTTTTTAAACGGAATCCAGCCCAAGCTTCTTCTCTTGGCTTTTGGGTTATTGGTACGCCAGTTGAGTTTGGCTTTTTTAAACTGTTTACGGGATTTAGCGTGAACCTCACTGATCGCTTGCAAGGTTTGACTGTGCAGATTCAGGTATTCACCCGCCCCTTTAGTATAAGCGGCCAAGTCATAGGCTGAAAAGAATTTGCCCGTGCGCTGTAAATGTTTAAAACTTAGCTCATTGACGTAGTTCCAGACAAAGTTGACTGCCCCAGCTAAGATATTGAGCTGAGTGGCGTGTTTGTCTTTGATGCGTAGTTTGAGCGTTTTCATGGAGTAATTATGATCTCAATGCAGTTGGGTATCAAGGGGTTCGCCATACTGGGCGACAACGACTGACGCCTGATATCCACGCCCTAGAAGGACGTGGTTTTACGGCGTTAGATGATAAAATAGACGAATTACCGCCACTAACTGCTAAGCAGCAAGCAGACTCAGAGCATCTAGCCACGCTTAGCGATGACGACATTGATTTATCGGACATTCCAGAAGTCACCGACTGGTCAGGCGCGATCCGTGGCAGTATCAAATCTCAAGCGTTGTCTACGGAAACCAGTGTCATTAGCCCAAGTATCCTTACCAAATTCAAGGACAGAGCTAAGCAAACAGGCGGTAACTATCAAGACATGATCAACGATGCCCTAGAAGAATACCTAACCGATCACTAGGCATTAAATAACAAGCACATGACCTCAAGATTACTTGGGGTTTTTTTACATTCTATATTGTAGTATGTTGTATATTGTAGTATATTATATACAACATACTACAATATACTATTAAGGGATACAAAATCATGGCACTCACGATACAAGATATTCATGCAGCAGCAGACCAATTACAAGAGCAAGGGGTTAAGCCGACACTGGCAGAGGTGCGTAAGGCGCTAGGCGGTGGATCATTCACGACTATCAGTGATGCTATGCAAAGCTGGAAGCGAGAACAGCAAGAAGAGCAAGAGCTACAGCAAGTAGACTTACCTAGTGGTATCACAGAACGCTTGCACACGCTTGGGGCTGATATGTGGCAGACGGCTATTGATATGGCTAATGATAGATTGTCTAAAGAGCGTGAAGCTTTAGAGGTGGTTAAGATCAAGGCACAAGCAGAGATGGACGAAGCGCAAGAAGCGGTTAAGACCTTGGAGGGGGAACAAGCGGATTTACTACAGCAACTGGACGAGGTGACCGGCACTGCGGAAACAGCAACTAAAAGCGCACAGCAAGCCACAGCTGACCATGACGCTACCAAACAGACGCTATTAGATACTAGGCATGAATTAGAGCTTGAACGCACTAAGGCTAAGACCGCGCAATCACAGCTTGCAGAGGTGAGTAATGCATTAGATAAGCAATCTATAGAGCTGACTAGCAGTCTTGGTGAGGTAGCCACGCTTAAAGCCACAGCTGATAGTGATAAGGCAGAGATTGCACGTTTAAAGATTGAACTTAAAAATACTAAGTCAGAGCTAAAGGCAGTCACCACTGAGCGGAATGATATACAAACGGCTACCGCAGAGATCAAAGGAGAGTTAAAGGCAGTCACCGCTGAACGTGACAAGCTATCAGGACTTAATAATCAGCTGACTCAAACTCAGGCTAAGCTTGAAGCCGAGCATAGCGTATTGAATAAACAATATAGCGAGCTATCAAGCCGTCATTTATCAAAGCAGGAACAAGTGACTCTGTTACAAGATCAACTTAAGAAAGCACAAGATGCTCTAATACTTATTCAAAACAAAGATAATACTTTGGATGCTGACTAAATAAAAGTATTCGAGGTTTCAGTTTAATTAGGATTTCAAGATAAAGAACAGTTATAAGTTTGGGAGGTAGTTTACCCAAGGCATAGATCTCGTTCTATTCACACTAAGCTTATGAATCAACCATGACAATATCGACTCACTGAATAAGTGACTGCTGTATAATAACTATTCTAAATTTTTCTCTGGACTCTTATAGTATATAGCCGAGTGGGCTATATACTACTTAAATTAGCCTAAGTGAATTTATGCTGATTTTGGAGCCTTGAGCAGATTTCAAGGAACACTCACCCTAAAGCGATTATGAGTAGATAAAATACTCACAATCGCTTTAGTGCATTCCTTGGATTTGATGTGATTAGTCATGCCGACTTCATCGCCCATCGCGTCATCAAGACCGTATCACTGTATCAAGCTACGGTTGTTAAGATTACGGCTGATAGCACCGCCTAGACACGCTCTTAACCGCTACTGTGCTGTCATACGCTAGCAAGGGCATAAACCCAATATACCGCTACGATATGCACGAGTAACCACTCATTGCGTTGCTCAATATGTCTAGAACCCCCTGTCGAGAGCTTACCCCTGTGTCAAACGCAGTCGTCGCCGAGGCCTGCCACCCATTTGACGGGTAACGGGTACAAAGAGAGCAGCACAAGGATGTAACGAGCGAACAAGCAGTTTTTAAAATGTATAGTGAATAAGGTTGATATGAAAGCAGATTTTGGATAAAATGACCCTAAACGGGCATTTAATGCTGTTCAAATAACGCAGTCTGTGTGCTTATTTGTTCGTTACAGGGTGTTGACGCACACTGTAACCGTTATCTACATTTAAAACTAAATGCCTCTGGGAGTCAACTCCCAGAGGCATTTTTTTGTTTGACATATAGACTAGGTTTTTAATATCTAGTTCTGCATTAAATTGCTTAGGCTTTTTTTATCATCATTTAGCGTAAGTATTTCAATTATTTTGAAGTTAGCATTTAGTACATACTCACAAGACGTTAAATTTCCAACCATACTAGGGTGGTTTAAGTAGGAGTATAACTTGAAAATTATCTTTACCATTCCTCCACTATCCACTGTACTGATAGCTGGCTGTGCCACAAACTCTGTTTAGACTATATCCTCTGAACAAAGGAATGTAGTCACAACCGTATTAAAACTTAATAGCTCTGCCTAACCACGCTACCAACTCACGGGCAGGAGCCTGACTCAAACACTGTGGACAATTAATATAGGTCATTATACAGTCATTTAAATCAGTCAACATATGCAGTAATAACCCTAAACCAATTATCTTATAGGGCTTTGGTAAAAACAACATGCCCGCATATACTGCCATCGCATAATAAGTATGTAGCGGATGGAAATTAATACTACAACGATTGGGCGAAAAGATAGGTGTCGCTAGAAGATGATCTAAATCAACTAGCATGGTTGCTATTAGGATCAAATAAACTCGCTTATAGTCACTACGAAAAAACATATAGGCGATAATCAACGGCATGCCAAAATGTAGAAAATAATGGATAACGGTTTGACTCATCGATTTTTCCGATTCAAGATAGTTTGTAGTGGCACATCAATCTCAGATAAAACATAAGATATTTTTGTCTTTCGACTGCATGTGAAATATATACATCATACACTCACCTTCTCATTATTATACCTGTCCAAAAAATCACTGGTTGAGATGAGATATAGACTTATTACCATAATAGCTATTTAATAGACTTTATATATTTTTCTTCAAATTAAAATGCAGCAACCTAAACAAGGGTAAATTATGAGTAATTCAGATAACCACAGTCATCAAGCTCCAGACCCTAAAAATATGAATAAAGCTTTTTATATTGGGATTGGTCTAAATTCTGCATTTACGCTCATCGAGTTTATAGTGGGCTATTCAACTAATTCATTAGCTTTAATCGCAGACGCTAGCCACAACTTAAGTGATGTTGCCAGTTTAATAATCTCGTTAATTGGAATGAAATTAGCACAGAAAGCATCTACTACGCTTTATACCTATGGCTACAAAAAAGCTTCTATAATGGCGTCTCTTATTAACGCCATATTGTTAGTTACAATCGTTATAGGTATTGCGTATGAGGCCTTGGGTCGATTTGATACGATACCGGAAGTTGCAGGAAAAGTTATTATTATTACAGCTCTAATAGGTGTATTTATAAATACTGTTACTGCTTTTGCATTCTACAAAGGTCAAAAAGACGATATTAATATCAAAGGTGCTTTCTTGCATCTAATGGTAGATGCATTGGTCTCTTTAGGTGTCGTTATCTCGGGCATTATTATTTACTATACAAGTTGGAATATCGTTGATCCTCTAGTTAGCTTGATTATTTCAGTCGTTATACTGTTATCGACTTGGGGTCTACTAAAAGAGAGTATCAAGCTTGCTATCGACGGAGTACCTCAAAATGTTGATCTCAGTAAAATCACTGCTATCTTAGAGAGCTATAATTTTATTCAAAACTTTCATCATTTACATATCTGGGCTTTGAGTACCACTGAGAATGCTCTTACAGTTCATATTGTACCGAAGACCGATATAACGTTTGAAGAGACTATTACTATGAAAGAAAACATCAAGGAAGATTTGGCGCATCAGAATATACAACATGCAACTATTGAATTTGGTACTAAGGCAGATGACAATCAAAAATCGCGTGCATTAAATGAAAGTATCAACTAAAAGATGATAGACCGTATATAGCTATCTCTTTTTAAGTATGAGGCGCGTGCCTTATGTCAACATAATTTTTTCAATCAGTTCTTATGTGATCAATAGTTTAAAACTTTTATATTTACGTGCGTTAGGACGTTACCTAGAAAAAATAAAAAACTTACGCTGATTAAATTATTATGATTAAGTTTACTATTACCCTCGTCTTCTAAGTGTGGTTAGACCTTTGCCAAAATAGCTTATTAGTAATAACAGGGTTATTATTATCAAGATAGGATAATTTCCCATAAGCATAAAGGGCGTGTTACCAACCCGTGCCTGTATCTCACCACGTAGTACAGTACGCTCAAACTGCGGTGCGCGTTTTACAATACGACCTTTATGGTTAATGATAGCGGTAACACCAGTATTGGTCGCTCGAATAAACCAGCGCCCGTTCTCAAGCGCGCGCATTTGTACCATTTGCAAATGTTGCAATGGTCCTGCTGAAGTGCCAAACCAGGCATCGTTAGAGACGGTCAACAAAAAGTCAGTATCGATGGCATTTTTACGCGTGGTATCTGGATAAGCTACCTCATAACAGATAGCCGTCCCTATATTGTGTTCACGCACCTTTAGCGGTGACTGCTGATCACTACCACGACTATAGCTCTTAATATCCTGACTACCGGCCAAACTTGGGAAAATATCGAGCACGCCTTCAAATGGAATATACTCTCCAAAAGGCACTAGACGCTGCTTCTTGTATAGGCCTTCCGCTTCTACACCTCGAGCAATCACGCTATTGTAAAATGGGGGATACTTATCCGTACTGGCATTGAATGCCGCTTTATCCTTATAAGGGATACCAGTTATCCATGTCGTATTGGTCGCATTGGCCATTTCTATCATTTCACTAATAAAGCCCGCAGCCTCATCCTGAAACATCGGAATAGATGATTCAGGCCACACCACCACATCACGTCCCCACTCAGTGCGCGTTAACTTCGCATAAATCTTTAGCGTTTCTACTTGATATTGCGTCAGCCACTTTATATCTTGTGAAATATTACCTTGAATCAATGACACTGACAGATCAGGTGTGCCCTTAGGTTTTGTCCATTGCGGATTGACCAGCCATAATGATGTGCTAATGGCTAATAACAGTACAGAAACGACGGCATAACTACTGCGTCGAAGCAGTAGCTCTACTAAACTTGCAGCCAATAGTATGGCAACAAAAGAGACGGCAAAAACACCAGCAACGGGTGCTAAGGACGATAACCAATACTCTTCAGTAAATGCATAACCAACAAATAGCCACGGAAAGCCTGTGAATAACCAAGTTTTTAACCATTCTTGTAGCACCCAAAGAGCAGCAAATGAAAAGGGTTGTTTGCCTACCATACGGTTAAAGACTAGTGCTAAAAATCCATGAAACAGTCCCATACCGAGACCCATCAATCCAATCATAATCAATGCGAGCCACGTTGGAGTATCGCTATAATCATGGATGGCAGTATAGAGCCAAAAGCCGCCGACGCACCATAGCCCCATACCGTAAGCTTCACCGATAATAAAAGCGCGACGACCACTCATATTTGGTACCAACAGCGCATATAAAATCGCTGGTGACACTATTGCTAGCGGCCAGAACCCATGAGGCGCTAGCGCAAATAAAAAAATAGCCCCTGCAAGCCATGCTGCTACTAGCGTAAACCATAGCGGTAATTGATTTGAGTGAGTACTCAAACGCTTTTGTAGATTAATAGTAGACAGGCGCATCGCAAATTATCCAAAATTATGAGTTTTGAATTTTTAGTCAAAATCCAAAACTCGGATAGACCTGTTAATACTACAGGCAGCATTTCAAAATGAAAACTGCTTATGATACCAGTCCGCACTGCTCAATGGATAAATTTACGTACTCCGTTTGATGGGTTATTATGCTACATTACCAAACGATATGAAGTGTTACTTGACCTTCTATAGCTCACAATATCTACAGTACATGAGAGAGCACTATGACCCCCTTAAAAATAAAATCCAGTCTTATATTCAATCGTTATCTGTCTAAGGGGTTGCGTAGTACGTTAGTATTACTTGCCGCCTCATCACTATTTGCTTGTAGCCAACCGAGTAGTGGCGTATCTGATGCAAGCACAACATCGGCATCAACTGAAGATGTAGTGACTGTTCCGAAGACAGCTGAACCAAACGTTATAAATACTCCTATGATGACATCAGTAAGTAAACCAGACCTACTAAAAAACGTCTCAGCCACTGTCTATAAAGATGCCAATTGCGGCTGCTGTAAAGAATGGATAAGTCATGCAGAAGATAATGGTCTAAGTGCAACCGCGCAAGATGTTGCGGACTTAGCCGTATTTAAAGAGCGCTACAGCGTTCCAAATGAAATGCGTTCTTGCCATACTGTAGTCACTACTGATGGTTACGTCTTTGAAGGTCATGTACCCGCTAAATATATGGCGCAGTTTTTAGAAAATCCGCCAGTACAAGCTATGGGTCTTGCCGTACCTGGCATGCCTGTTGGTAGCCCAGGTATGGAGTATCAAAATAAATTCATGCCCTATCAGGTTATGCAGCTCAATAAAGACGGGACAACCCAAGTTTATGCTGATATTGAATCGGTAGAGCAGCAATTATAGTGTGTTAGCAGTTAAGAATACTTTGATTATAGTGTTAGCGTTAAAAGTAAATGAGGCAGGTATAAGACTGTTCTATTGCTTATAAAATGATTCTTCATCAAAAAAATCATTAGCTATTGCGACTTTAAAAGCAAAAATAACTTTGAATTTGTAACTTTTGATGACAATGTAAGCGGATTTATCGGTTATTAACCCTTAAAATAGATAAATAATTAAGGGTTAATACAAGAATATACAGGATGTATCGAAACAATTACGTAATATTACATAAGCCAGTAGGGAATTAACATCTATATTAATATTATAAATTATTATATTATCTTAATAATTAGTTAGACCCTATATAGGGTAATTACTTCATCCAATAAAAAAACGTCTGAGGGTTAAATCTATAATTTAGATTTAACCCTCAGACGTTTTTTTGCTTATAAAACAGTAGAAATTGTTGTCAATTTAGTCAGCTATATTCTGTATATGTTACACAAACTTACATTGTAAAATGTGGAATATTAGCAATTTTTTCAACATCAAAAAAGTATTTTTGGGGTTTTTAAGGGTGATGACAGGCTAAACAGCCTATGCTAAAGTCGGCTTTGTGTTTTGGCCAGCAGCTTGATTTGCAACAGCTTCGTAAGACTTCAATGATGTGCTGTGATCGCCAATAATCATTTTTTATATGAATAATATGCAGCAGAAGTATCAGTCACTATGACGTATATATACTTGAGTTGTTGAAATTTAATTGACTGCGCTGTTGTTGATAACAGACCATTTTGAATTAACCGTAGGTATTAGATTTATGAAACAGGCTTTATTGATTTTGTCAGTACTGGGTATGGGCATAGCACAAACGAGTGGTGCTGCTATCACAATCTCTCAAACAAATAATACCATCACCAATACTTCTGTGGCATCAAACTACGGTTCATCAAAAAACATCTATAGCACTAGCAGTGGTGCTTATGTTTCTAGTAATGACGAAATCAGTCAAGCTATTAGCAACCTAAGTGCGCAGGCTAAGCAAAAAGAGAGTCGGCTTTCATCATTAAACAGCCGCTTATACGCTGAAAAACAACAGCAGCAAGTCAATACAGTTCCTGATAGCAATTCAGCCCCCGCTATCGCTGCTGCTCGCGCCTCAAAAGTGGCTCTATCTGGTAGCTCTGGATACTGTGCCCGTTACGTACGTAAAGCACTACAATCAGCAGGTTATGAGTTCACCCCCAATCCTTCAGCCTATCAGTACGCCACTCGTGGCACGCTTGATAAAGCAGGTTTTAGCAAAATCAGTAATGATATGCCAACCCAAGTAGGTGATGTTATTGTCTATGATCGCTCATCAAAGCGTCCACATGGCCATATCCAAATCTTTGATGGCGAAAACTGGATTTCTGATTTCCGTCAGAACAGCATCAGCCCATACAGTGGTGTCTATGCTTATACCACATGGCGTGATTCAAAATACGTGGATGACGCATCCGCATCAGATCGAAATATCTACCTTGCTATGAATGATAAATAAGACCTGATAAGTCAGCACAACATAGTTATTATTTCCTCCAACCCCAGTAGTGATCTTAATATCATTGCTGGGTTTTTTTGTGCTTAACATCAGGGTGTATTTAACCTTTCATGATTTGATCAGTCAGAAATGAACACTACTAATATCATTACTCATGACAAGAATTATCGGCAAGAGCCTTTAATATCCCACATGATACCGCTGGTGCACTACTTGCACATTTCTGGCGCAAAACGGTCAAGTGCTGCTTTAAGTGCATCAGTTCTTCCATTCGTATTTCTACAGCATAAATTTGCTTATCTAGTAAGGAGCTCACATCACCACAGTCTTTATCAGGTTCCTCCCAAAACTCAAGTAAGATTCGTACTTCGTCTAGAGCCATGTCAAGCGTACGGCAGTGTAGGATAAATTGTAGACGCTCAATGTGCTCTTCATTATATAAACGATAATTCCCTGCGCTGCGAGAAGGCTCAGGTAATAAGTGCTCCTTTTCGTAATAGCGAATGGTTTCCACTGTGGCACCTGTGCGTTTAGCGAGCTCACCAATTTTGATTGTCATAATAACCTCTATGATTTAAATAATTAAAGTGGCTGTAAAGACTGGCGCTAGAGAAATTGAATTTACAAAACTGTAGATAGACAACCTTGACTCTAAAGCCACTAGAGGGTTCATAATACCATTATTCAAAGGGTAAATTATTATGAAATATCATATTGAAGGTATGGACTGTGCCAGTTGCATCGGCAAGATTGAAACAGCTTTGAAACGTATGCCTGGGGTTTCTGATGTTGAGCTAAATTTTGCTACAGAAACGCTAGAGCTAAGCTTGGCCCCTGATGCGCCGACTCAGGCTAGTGATATCGAAAAAACAATCAAAAGCCTAGGGTTCGGTATATCTGCCAATACTGGTCAACAAACTGTATCGGCTATTGATATTGACAGCGACAATCAGATGGCTCCGCAGGATAAGCGGTGGTGGCAAACTCAAAAAGGCAAACAGGTTGTTGGTCTCGGTATTTTGATGGGCAGCGCTTATGCACTGTCACTACTGTTCCCCGCTTATGGGATATGGGTGTTTGCCATCGCTGTGATTGTAGGCGTTTTTCCATTTGCACGCAAAGCCTTAGCACTGGCTAAAACAGGTTCATTCTTTTCAATTGAAACGCTGATGTCCGTCGCCGTGCTTGGCGCACTTATCATTGGTGAAGCTGAAGAGGCCGCAGCGGTTGTCTTTTTGTTCTCAATCGGTGAACTGTTTGAGAGTATCGCTGCTGATCGCGCTCGCGCTGGCATCAGAGCCTTATCATCGCTGGTTCCGAAAAGTGCGATTTTACTTGATGCTCAAGGTGGGCAGCGTAACGTTCCAGCGACTTCACTACAAGTGAATGACCTTGTGCTGGTGCGTCCTGGAGATAGGGTATCTGCTGATGGTTCCATTGTTCAAGGTGCGTCCAGCCTTGATGATTCGCCCGTGACGGGAGAGTCTGTTCCTGTTGCCAAGACGATGGGTGACAATGTATTTGCAGGGTCAATTAACATCGATGGTGTGCTCCAAGTGCGCGTAGAAAAGACAGCCGCCGATAACACCATTTCGCGCATTATTGAGCTGGTAGAGCAAGCCCAAGCCTCCAAAGCACCCACTGCCCGTTTTATTGAGAAATTCAGTCGCTATTACACACCCGCAGTGATGGCTATTGCCGCACTAATTATTATCATTCCACCGTTAGCCATGGGTGGAGATTGGTCGACTTGGTTGTATCGCGGTCTAGCACTGTTGCTGATTGCCTGTCCCTGTGCTCTTGTACTATCAACACCCGCTGCCATCGCCTCTGGTCTTGCTGTTGGTGCGCGCCGTGGCTTGCTGATCAAAGGCGGTAGTGCTTTAGAAACTATCGGCCAAGTGAAGACGGTCGCTTTTGACAAGACAGGCACTTTAACTGAAGGCAAACCACGCGTGACCGATGTTGTTGCCTTTACACAAGAGGACTCAAGTATTCAAGGTCAGAATTCTCAAGGTCAAGATGAGATATTGGCACTTTTTGCCAGTGTGGAGACTGGTTCTAGTCACCCGCTTGCTGAAGCCATTGTTAGTCATGCTGAAGCTGCTAAAGTGTTCATACCTGTGGCCTTCAATGCTTCTGCAACTGCCGGTAAAGCGGTACACGCAACTGTCGCGGAGCGCGCGCTAGCTATCGGTTCGCCTGTTTACGCAGCCGATGAGGCATTGATTTCATCCACACAACAGGCGCAAATTGAGGCGCTGCAAAATGAGGGTAAGACCGTCTCTGTTCTTTTCGATGAGCAAAACCGTGAAGTGCTTGGATTAATCGCGCTAAGAGACGAATTACGAGACGACGCTCATGAAGGTGTGGCTCAGCTCAAAGCGATGGGTGTGCGCTCCGTCATGCTAACAGGCGACAACCGCTTAACCGCTCAAGCACTTGCCAGTAATTTAGACGTGGAATGGGAAGCTGAGCTGTTGCCTGAGGACAAACTGCGCCTGCTTAACGAGATGAAGAACAACCGCAAAATAGCGATGGTTGGTGATGGTATTAACGATGCGCCAGCGCTAGCAACTGCCGATGTTGGCATCGCGATGGGTGGTGGTACCGATGTGGCCATTGAGACGGCCGATATCGCATTATTAAAAAGTCGTGTTACGGATATGGCTCATCTCATCGCACTTTCACGTGCCACCATGCGCAACATTCATCAGAACGTCATTTTCGCTTTGGGTCTCAAAGGCGTCTTTCTGATCACGACCGTATTCGGCATTACTGGACTATGGATTGCGGTTCTAGCTGATGCTGGAGCAACAGTGCTCGTTACTCTTAATGCGTTACGTTTACTGCGCTTTAAGGGAGCGCCTCCACTGGTAAATCCGCCTAAAGTAGTTAAATAAAACCCTTCGAAATCAATTAAAAACTAGAGATAGCAGCAGATTTCGGGGGTGGGTTCTAATAATAAAAATTCCACCGCCACAGTAAACTGCAACCGCATTAGAGTAAATAAGGTTAGACCGTATGTTGATTACAGAATTGGGCTATTTTGCCTTGCTTACCGCTTTTGTATTGGCGTTATTGCAGGTAATTCTGCCAACTATTGGTGTTATTCATAACCAAGTTGCTTGGCAACGACTAGCCCCTAGCTTAGCTTGGGCACAGTTTGCCGCCATGATAACGTCATTTGGCGCTTTGATAGCAGGTTTTTATTATAATGATTTTAGCCTCAGTTACGTCGCGCAGCATTCCAATACGCTGTTGCCTTGGTACTATAAGTTATCGGCGACATGGGGCGGACACGAGGGCTCTTTGCTGCTATGGATGACCATCATGGCCACATGGTGTGCACTGGTATCATACTTTAGTCGCGGCTTGCCGTTATCAATGCGTGCGCGGGTATTAGTTATTTTGGCCGGTGTACAGTTAATGATGCTAACGATGCTGATATTTACCTCGTCACCGTTTGAGCGTACCTTACCCAATCTAGCGGTCGATGGCGCTGATTTAAATCCTGTCCTACAAGATTTCGGTCTGATTATTCATCCGCCCATGTTATATATGGGCTATGTGGGTATGGTAGTACCTTTTGCATTTTGTATGGCGGCATTGTGGGAAGGGCGTTTAGATGCTGCTTGGACACGCTGGTCACGTCCATGGGCGCTCGCGGCTTGGGGGTTTTTGACCATTGGTATTGCACTGGGCTCGTGGTGGGCCTACTACGAGCTTGGCTGGGGCGGTTGGTGGTTTTGGGATCCGGTAGAGAATGCCTCGTTTATGCCTTGGCTTGTCGGCTTAGCATTGCTGCATTCATTAGCAGTCACTGAAAAGCGCGGTGTCTTTAAAGCATGGACCATTATGCTGGCTATCTTTGCTTTTGCCTTAAGTCTCTTGGGTACTTTCCTTGTACGTTCAGGGGTTATTACCTCAGTGCATTCGTTTGCCGCTGACCCCACTCGTGGTCTGGTAATTTTAGTGATTCTTGGCATCATCGTCGGTGGTGGTTTGCTGATGTTTGCGCTGCGTGGCTGGCGTTTGACGATTGAAAGTCAGTATCAACTAGTTTCGCGTGAGTCCTTTTTAGTGATCAATAACGCCATCATTTTGATTGCAACCTTAGTGGTGCTGCTCGGCACCCTCTATCCTATTATCGCTGATGCCTTTGGTTTAGGACAAGTGTCCGTTGGCCCTCCTTATTTTAATGCATTATTTGTACCTTTAACGTGGCTGTTATTAATAGCTATGGGTATGGGCTCAAATATTCGCTGGAAAAAAGACACCCGTCCACTACTGGGTATAGGCATGGTCATCGCCGTTAGTAGCTTAGTATTAGCCGCCATTATTACTTACTTTGTTAATCCATCGTCTATGCTTAATATTGGTGTGACTTTAGCCGTTAGCTTTTGGGTACTGCTATGGATGGCAGTTGATTTTAAAGATAAAACTAAGAATGCGCCTAATTTTTTTAACGGTTTGCGGCAGTTGCGTCTGAGCTATTGGGGTCAACAGACTGCTCATATTGGCGTATTGGTTGCTGTCATTGGCATAGCCTTTACTAGTAGCTTGAGTATTGAGCGTGACGTAGCAATGGGTATTGGCGATACAGTCAATGTTCAAGGTTACGATTTTGAAGTAACTGAATTTTTTGAAATAAAGGGTAGTAACTTTGATGCAACGCAGGCGCAAGTCGTGGTATCCAAAAACGGTCGTGAAGCGGCGAAACTGAATCCAGAAAAGCGTACTTATATCATTAGCACTATGCCGACCACTGAGGCGGCCATTGATGCTAGCCTAATGCGCGATGTTTATGTCGCACTGGGCGAACCTATTGCCGATGGTAGTAACCAATGGGCATTAAGGATTTATGTAAAACCATTAATTCGCTGGATTTGGTTAGGGGCAATTATCATGGCTCTAGGTGGATTAATTAGCATGCTTGATAAACGATACCGCATCAAAAAAGTTAAAGCTCCATTGCTAGTTACTGGTGATCTGGCTACTGATGGAGTCAATGAGGTAGCTATTGAACAGGCAATCTCAGCATCGACGATGTCGACACTAAAGGAGAAATAAATGACTATGTCGAATAACACTCCTGAGCAAAAAGATAGCCAAAACAGTAAGCAGCGTAACCCAAAGGCAATGAAAAAAAAGCAGATGAAGCTATGGTTCTTAATTCCGCTTATCCTCTTTTTTGGTTTGGTAGTTATATTGTACATGCGCTTAGGTAAACCAACAGACATTGTGACCAATACCGCTCTTGAGCGTCCGGTTCCTGCCTTTGAGCTGCCGTTATTAGCAGATACTACCCGTACTATCACCAATAATAATTTGCCAGATAAGCCGTTTTTACTTAATGTTTGGGGCTCGTGGTGCCCAACTTGCATTATTGAGCATCCGTTTTTAATGCAACTAGAAGAGCGCGGCATTGATATCGTTGGTGTGAATTATAAGGATGAGATTGGTAATGCGCTCAGTTACTTAAACCAAGGCGGTGATCCATTTTCTATGTCTATTCAGGATTCATTGGGTCAGTTTGCTCTAGACTTAGGCATAACTGGTGCGCCCGAAACCTTTGTTGTGGATGGAGATGGCATCATTCGTCAGCATATTGTTGGTGAGATTAATGAAGCCAATTGGCAACAGCGTGTTAAGCCGTGCCTGACCGTACTTAATGAGGCTAATAAGAACAACGATAGTCCTGATCTCATTCAGGTTGAGGAGATGTGCAAATGAACGTTACTCGAATAAGAGCTCCTCAAATAAAACTCAATATAATTTTAAAACTAGCAAGCTTAATACTAGCGTGTCTGCTTAACATGACGGCAAACGCAGCTATTGACGTATACGATTTTGATTCACCACAGCAAGAAGCTCAGTATCGTGGATTAATAGAAGAGTTTCGCTGCCCAAAATGCCAAAATCAAAACCTTGCAGCCTCTGATGCACCGATTGCACAGGATCTAAAGCAAAAAGTCTATGATTTAATTAAAGATAGACGTAGTGATGCTGAAATACGCGCCTATATGCAAGAGCGCTACGGTGACTTTATTAGCTACAAGCCGCCTATGCGACCATCGACATGGATCCTATGGTTTTTTCCACCACTATTATTGCTCGTCTTAATTGTTGGTTGGTTTTGGCAAAGTAAACGCCGCCAAGTTGTCGCCCGTGGCCAAAACGGCGTTACAGTGAACAGTACTGCTGCCTTGACCTCTGCGGAAAAGGCTGAGCTTGATCGTCTATTATCGCAAGCTGAGAATGTCGACCACGATATTACTAGCATAGAGGACAAAAAATGACTCTATTTTCTACTTTTGGCTTATTTGTAGCTCTAAGCTTGCTGATTGCCCTTATATTTGCGCTAATTGCTATTATGCCATGGCTACGAGCACCGCGTTTGCAGTCCAAACCAATAGACAATCAACTGCTAGATATTAATGTTGCAGTATTTCGCGAACGTTTAGCTGAGCTACAAACAGATAAAGACAGCGGTACTATTAATAATAGCCATTATCAAAATCAAAAGCTGGAACTGGAGCGTCAGCTATTAGATGCGCAGCGTCAGATAACACCTATGGTCACCCCTGATGTCAAAAGCCGTTTAATTGTCGCAGCTTGGATCCCAATATTGGCTGCAATGGCGTACTTACTAATAGGCAATCGTACGCCCGTGTTTGATTTGTGGACAAGCGAGGACAAAGTAGGACAAGTGGCTGATGACCTATTGACGGCTAAGATTGATAAGCCACCAAAGTGGGCGACTGAAAACGGTCGTCAGTTGATTAGCGCTATGCAGACCAACGTCCATCGTAACGCTGATGATCCTAATCGCTGGATGCGCCTATCCGAGCTTTTCTTATCTATGGAGGCAACTGATTCTGCGCTGGAAGCCTTATCTCGTGCCTATCGTTTAGCTCCTGAAAATGAAGAAATCGCCACCACTTATGCTCAGACTAGCTTTTTCGTTAATGAAGGTCAGTTAGACGCCAATATTCGCCGTGTATTACAAGCTATATTAGCTAAGAATCCGCAGCATGAACGGGCTCAAATGCTCATGGCAATGGGTGAGACTCGTAGTAGTAACTTTGCCCAAGCGCAAGGTTGGATTAAACGCTTACAAGGCAGCATTGTGGCCAAACCAGGTGATCATACTAAAGCTTTAGCAAGCTTAGATGAGTTAAGCAACTACGTTAGCACGCAAGAAAAGCAAGCGCTAGAAGGTATTGACGTGACAGTGAAAATTAACGCTAATTTATTACCGTTAGTGAAAGCTGATGATGTGTTGTTTGTTGCGATACGTGACGTTAAAGGAGGTCCACCGTTTGCCGCCAAACGTTTACCCATTAGTATTATCAAGCAAGGTGAGGCTAGTATCCGCTTAAGTAATCTTGATGCGATGATGCCAGATCGCACGTTAAATTCAGCTCGTAGTGACAAAACTCAGTTAGCAGTCGTTGCTCGTATTAGTCATAGCGGTAATGCCATAGCAGAATCAGGCGACTTATCGGGTAATCCTATAATGATTAGCGTTGAACAGACTCAGGTTAATGTTGAAATCAATCAACAGATTCCCTAATAAAAAATTATTACCGTAAGTTTCATAAAACCAGAGCGGTAAGTGGAGCCGTTTATGAAAGTGGCGCGATTAATAATTGTATACCAAAAACATATACGTTTAACATTGTTCATTGTATAAACATAGATAAAGAAAACAACTATGACTGAATCTACCGACAGATTAGATAGTACTAAATTGAATAGCGTTGAATCGGCTAGTACTAATATTGCTGACAATAAAGTACCTATAGCTGTGAGTAGTACTCATCAATCGATTGACTCTAAAACCATGAATCATACGCCTAAAGCTATGTACGTGACTTCAGGCAACTCAATAACACCTAAAGGTAAGTTGGACAAAATGCCAAAAATGGTTGCCAATGGCAGTCGCGCTTTTATCTGGTATTTGTTGGCGATAATGGTATTAATACTTGATCAATGGACTAAGTGGTTGGCCCAAACCACATTAGCGTTCAATGACCCCGTACCGGTCATTGAACCATTTCTCAACTGGACACTCGCTTATAACTATGGGGCAGCATTTAGCTTTTTAGCCGACGCTGGCGGTTGGCAGAAATGGTTTTTCTCAGGCTTAGCTTTTGTAATGGCTATCTTTTTAACGGTTTATTTAATCAAAGCGCCACGTGCAGCCAAGCTATTATCTATGGGGTTGGCCTTAATGCTTGGTGGTGCGATTGGCAACTTAATCGATCGTTTAAGAATTGGTAAAGTGGTTGACTTTATCCATGTGCATTATGCTGATGTATGGAATTATCCTATTTTCAATGTTGCAGATATAGGTGTCTGTGTCGGTGTCGCATTGATTATAATTGACATGATATTTTTAGAAAGTAAGCGTAATAAATAAGCACATTGATGCCGATTATCACAAACAAAATGAACTAGCGTCGTAGTCACTCTATACGGAAACATACTTTTTATACTTGAGTATGTTTATAAAATGTGAACTGGAAGATAATGTATGACTGGTATAGGTACTCACTCATTTTAGGTCTTAAAACTCAATACTTAAAAGCTCTGCGTAGAGCCATTATTATAGAGACATTGAATAATCCATAAATTCTTTATTGATCATAACAAAAGGAAAATACAGTGTCACAGGCTCAGCCAACTATTGAAAAAATTCACAGCCTTAGAAAAAAACAAGAGACAGCGTTAAAAAGTCTTACCCTTATAGGCTATCTAGAAGGCACCTCTTTCTTATTATTGCTCTTCATCGCCATGCCACTAAAATATATGCTGGACATTCCAGAAGGTGTGAAATACATCGGTATGGCACACGGTATGTTGTTTATTACCTATATCATAATACTTATAGGCTCAGCTATCAAAATGAAAATGCCTCTTTGGGCAATACCTGCGGGCGTACTCGGCTCACTCTTACCTTTTGGCCCATTTATATTCGATCATTTACTAAAAAAGAACTTGCAGGAAAATGTAAGTAAAGAAGCCTAGAACAAGCTCTGCTACAAATGCCACAAACGTATCTTATTACTCAAGATTATTTTTCCTAACTAAATCACAAGCCGCCATCACTCATCATGGCGACAAATGAATAACATTGAGCAGAAATTAATCACAATAAAATTTTAATTCAGACCCAGTATGAATAGCCTCACACTCCAGTTACTTTTCGAACTTATCTTACATACTATCGACAAACCCGTCTTGTTTAAAAGCTAAACAGGTTTTGTCATTCGCGATGGCTTTCCTGTTATCGTAGGGTATACCCTAGCGGAACCGACTTAAAAGCCCCAAAACCCTATTAACAGACCACTCAAAACAGACTGCTATAATGGAACCACTTATATGTGCTAAAAATGAGCTTATAGCATTTGCTCAAAGCATGGGCATAAAGTCGCTGCATTCGATATATAAAATAAATCAGTTGCAACGCTAGTACGTACAAAGTTGATACAGCTGATTACTATCATAGCTAAAAAGGCAAAGTGATACTCAAATACTCAAATACTCAAATACTCAAATACTCAAATACTCAAATACTCAAATACTCAAATACTCAAATACTCAAATACTCAAATACAGGGTTTTTTTGAATCAAGATACATGATTAAAATCTATCAACTTAATGATTATATATTTGATAGCATCGCGTCTATAGAAACGTAAATTAATGTTTAAAATACTTCAGCTATTAACCCTGTTTTAAGACACGATAAACCGTAGCTACCCCAACACCAACCGCCTTAGCGATTTCCTCTTTTGTCATATTATTTTGACTGTCTAATTCTCTAATACGATTGTGTTTTGCTAGATTTGCTTTCTTACCAGTAGGTTTATATCCACTGTTTGCTAATCCCTGCTTGATACGTTCTCTACGCTTATCGTTATCAAGCTTTGCCATCGTTGCTAATAAGTCGATCAACATATCGTTGATCACCCTGAGAATATCCCCGGTCATACCCTCACTGACTGTATGCGTCGTTGGTAGATCAGCCACCACCAATCGCAAACCTTTATCTTTGATGCGCTGCTTTAAGATAGCAAAATCATCTTGAGATAGCCGGCTCAATCTATCTACACTCTCAACAAGCAATATATCGCCTTCCTCAGCATCATTGAGTAACTTAGTGAGTGCTGGTCTATCTAACTTTGTACCACTGAAATGCTCTACGTACTCAACATGGTTATCATCATAGCTTTGGCTAAAGCTAATCAAGTCAGACAATGCTCTGGTCGCGTCTTGATCCTTAGTGCTGGCTCTCACATAAATACGAACAGTCATAACGCCACCTCTATTATTTAGACTTAATAATTAATGTTCATTGATAATAATAAGATGTTACTATCATTTAATAACATAAAAAAGTCTAATGATAGATAGGTTATCATTTAAAGGTTTTATGTTTTAGGTATAGTCTAATGGTAGATTGTCAGGCGCTTTCACTGGTTCGGTTCCCTAGTGAGGACTTGAATATTAAGCTATCCTCTATGTCCTATTCTCAATTGAGTTTTTATGTCTAATATACTAAGTAATGAACCTATAATACAATACGAACCACAGAGCCTACGTCCAATAGTAGCTACTATTGGAGTACTTTTTAAAGATGGAAAGGTGCTTTTAGTACGCCGTGCTAACCCACCCGATGCAGGTCGATGGGGTTTTCCCGGTGGTAAAATTGAACGTGGGGAAACTGTTAAAGATGCTGCCGTTCGTGAACTTTATGAAGAGACAAGCATTGTATCAAAAGCCTTTAAGACATTTAACGCTGTAGACGCGTTTGACTTTGATAGTAGTGGTAAGCTGCGTCACCATTTTGTTCTTGTAGCCGTACTTTGTATTTGGGTTTCTGGTGATCCTCTAGCAGGTGATGACGCCCTAGAAGCTAGATTTTTCGATATTGAAGATTTGATCAATGCAGATTTAGCCCTTAGCTTAGATGTTAAAGAAATAGCATTACAAGCAGCTGAGTTACTCTAAAAAGTAAGAAAGTTCGATATTCTATACCCCAGGGGGAGGGTGTAAATAATTCTGTGTAAATACAGTTGAGAGTGTAAATAAAACTGTATTTACACAGAATTATTTACACCCTCCCAGTAACAGCCGATGTAGCCTTACGTTTGCACGATGCTTTAGGTATTAGTGCTGATTTACTCATGCGCGTTCAATCAAAGTACTCTCTTTGGATCGAATCGCAAAAACAACGTCCACAAATTCAGCCATTTTTTGCGAGTTGTTAGTGGTTTGACCCACTAACAACTAACACGTTGGCTATTCATTGAGTAAATCCTAAACTCAACTAATTCTTTTATTTATCAGGCAACCATTTTTCGACATTCGACGGCACATTCACGGCAAGCATCAGCACATTGCTGGCAGTATTGATGCTCATGTTGGCTACATTCATCTGCACAGTATTCACAAGCCTTGGCACAAAGCTCACAAATTTCTTTCATAAAAGGAGATTCTGTTTGCTGCATACGAGCACAGAGCTGACAAATATCTGCACAATCTAGACAACGCTGAATACATTCTCGCATCATCTCCAGATTTTCTTCTTTTAGACAGGCATTTGCACAACTGGCACAGGTAAGGTAACAGCTCATACATGCCTTTGCGCAATCTGAAAATTGGATATCGTTCATCATACTTACCTAAAGTCAATTGATTTAGGAAAATGCTAATCAAAAAAAAAGATATACACTAGGACGATTATGTAAGGGAAAGTAAAATAGTCATAGATTTTGTTAAATGGTTTTAGGAGAGTGTAAATGCAGTGTCGATGAAGGACTGCATGAGCTGCTTTTGAAAGTCTTTGATGTCATCGAAGCTTTTCATGCTGCTGGCCATTTGCTCAGCCAGTTTCTTGATGTCAGATTGGTTAGTCATTGCTTATTCTCCTGTTAGTGGATTATAAGCAGTTACACAAAGTTTGGGAAACTCTCATGGAAAATTGCCTTTTGAGTTTGAAGCAATGTACAATGATAAGATTAACCCGTTAGGTCAGGTGGCCTAACTTAAATAAAAAGTCTCCGACAAACCCGGTACGGTTCAGATGATGCGTTCTACTACATGGATTACAGTCTTGGTTGGATTGTTCATGTTCCAAAGCTTTTGGAATGTGGCGGCGGCCTTTTGTGTCCATGAACAACAGCCTCAATCACAGCAGAGTTATCATTTTGGTCATCACCAAAATACCTTGTGTGCCAGCGATAGTCGTCAACACGATCATAATGGACAGTCAGAAAACATAAAAACATTCAGTAGCGATTTAGAAATCGGTGAAGATCATCAAGATCATCTACCATCGATGATGCATTTGATTGTACAAAATGAAAAAGTAGATGTGTTTCATCCAAGCTCTGAAGTTAAAGTGAATCCACAATTTCATTGGAAAAACAGCTATCAGGCTCCTGACCTGTTTCAACAAAGCCTACCTCCCGAATTTTCCCCGCTCATGGTGGGGTAGCCTAAAACATTCCCACCACTTTTATTATTTAAATAAGTGGGAAAAATCATGTCTTCACAATCAATTATACTCTTGCGTCATAGCTTGGTTGCTTGTATATGTGCAGCGGCTATGCAATATAGCTATGCTGAAAACGTTACCAGCTTTGAATCCGCTTTAGCAAAAGTACAAAGTTACCAGACTCAAGACAAGCCGTGGCAACAAGTTCAGCAAATATCTGAATTGAATATTCAGCAAAGTCGGTTATGGCAGAATCCAAGTATAAGTTTAGAACAGTCTGGCTTTGGCTCAGGTCAAGAACAGGAATTCAATGTTGGCGTTAGTCAACCTCTAGATCTATTTGGTCAGCGTAAGCTGAACCGGGTGATTGCCAATACCTCGAATCAACAAATCCAATTGCAACAGCAATTATGGAAGGCACAAAGCCAACTGATTGTTAAATTTGCATGGTCGCAATTTGCACTTGCTGAGGTTGAGCAGTCTGCTTATTCAGTACAGTTAAAAACAAGTAAAGTCAATCTGGACAGTGCCCAGAAACGCTATCAGGCAGGCAGTATTGCCCTGGTTGATTTTGAGCGTGCCCAAATTGAAGCGCTAGAAATCCAACGACTTTATGAGCAAGCGATGCTGAATAAACAAGCTGCCGGTCGTCAGCTGTCTAATTTGTGGGGGGGAGAAACATCTTCACATCTTCAATTGAATAAAACCGCTATCCCTTGGCCAGAGCAAAGTCTCCAAACTGTGCAACGGTATATTGCTGAAGGGTGGCTAGAAAAATTCTATGCCTTGAACATTCAGCAATCGGATCATCAAATTGAAAATTTAAGAATTCAGGCACGTCCCAATCCGACTTTAAATGTAGGCATGAAACGTAGCAAAACCCCTAATGGAAGCAACGATACGACTTTAGCAATCGGCGTGGCTATTCCACTGAATATTTTCAATCGCCAGCAATATGCGATCCCGATGGTCCAGCAACAGCAAATATTGCTGAACCAACAGCAGCAGCGTGAGCTGAAGCAACAAATACTCGATATTGCCAACAGCAGGCATCAGCTCAAAGGTTTACGTAGCCAGTTCGATGCCACAACAGCACAAGTTACTTTGGCGACCAAAGTTCAGAGCCGTACTTTACTAGGGTTTCAGGCAGGGAAACTGTCCATTACCGACGTTCAGCAAGCAACCACCCAACTGCAGAATCTTCGATTGGGTCAATTACAAACTCTACGTCAAGCTTGGCAAACTGCCCTAGCAGCTGAGGCACTCAGTATTGGCACAAGTTATGAAGAAATTAGCCGTTCGGATGCCTATACACAACTGAATAAAAAGGCAGTCGAAGCATCGCAAAATTTAATCAATGGGGGAGCACGATAAAATGAACGCCAAGCAAAACGGAAAAATATCCAAGTCTCTCATGATTGTAGTTTTGATTCTGATTACGGTCTTGGTCAGTCTGGCTATTTGGTTAAGTTCAAAAAAAACTGAATCTGAGGGGCAGGGTTATGATGAGGGAAATGCCGAATATTCTGATGAAGATAGTTCTGAAGAAGGACATGCTGAAGAAGGCGAAATACAACTGACCAGCCAACAAATGGTTGAACAAGGTTTAAAAGTTGCTGTTGCATCCACAGGATTGGTTGAAAAGCTGACAACCCTGCCAGGTAAATTGGTGGTGAATACCGATCAACAAGCGCATATATCGCCTAAATTTAGTGGTTATGTCGAGCAGATCAATGTGGCTTTAGGACAGAGCGTGCAAAAAGGACAAACGCTGGCTGTACTAACCGTGCCTGAACTGATCGACCAACAGGCAAATCTGCGTATGGCACAGGTGAATCTGGATTTGGCCCGTAAAGATTACCAGCGCGAACAGCAACTCTGGTCACAGGGGGTTTCTGCCAAACAGGATTACCAGCGTGCCGAAAATGCCTACCGTCAAGCGCAGATTACTGTCCAGTCCTCACAAGCACGTTTAAATGCATTAGGTGCAAGTGGCAATAACAATGGGCGTTTTCTGATTAAAGCACCGATCTCTGGGGTGATCAGTCAAAAAGATATTGTGGTCGGTGAAAATGTGCAACTGGCTAATCAGCTCTTTGTCATTGAACAGCTGAAAGATTTATGGCTTGAGTTTAATTTGCCGAATCAATTCTCAGGTCAACTGCAAGCCGGGCAAAAAATTGACTTTAAAGTGAATGATTCAGATCAAAGCTATAAAGCTACTGTACAAAGCTTAACCTCTCAGGCAGATGTACAAACAGGGCGTCTGGTGGTGCGCGCAAAACTCGATGCGCAAGCTACTGAGTTGCGTTCTAATGTGTTAGTGAGAGTGTTGATTCCGGAAGCTACAGCAAAATCAGCCCTTCGGATTCAAAAGTCTGCGCTGCAAAGTATTGAAGGTGAAGACAGTATTTTCATCGTAGATTCAGAACAAAAAGGTCAAGTCCACTTAAAAGCACAGAAAGTGCAATTGGGGCAGGCTTCAAGTGATGGACAATGGCTTGAAGTGATTTCTGGGCTGACTGAAGGGCAGAAGTATATCGCTCAAGGCAGTTTCTTGTTGAAATCTGAATTAGAAAAAGACGAGGCAGGCCATGGACATTAATTCTGATCTACCAAAACCAGAAGGTTTATTCGAACGAATCATTCAGTTTTCCATACAAAATGCGATTTGGGTGTTGCTCTTTGCCTGTACCTGGATTGCGGTCGGGGTGTATAGCTATCAGAAACTCCCGATTGATGCTGTACCCGATATTACCAATACCCAAGTCCAGATTAATACTCAAGCCAAGGGTTTTACTGCGCTTGAAGTCGAACAGCTGATTACCTATCCCATTGAAAATGCCATGGCTGGCATTCCGGATCTGGAGCTTACCCGTTCCATATCCCGTTATGGACTCTCTCAAGTCACCATTATCTTTAAAGATGGGACTGATATTTATTGGGCCCGTCAGCAGATTAACCAACGGACACAGGAGGCGCAATCTGAGTTGCCTGCACAAATCGCACCGACGATGTCCCCCGTTTCTACGGGTCTCGGTGAGATTTATCAATGGGTACTGAAGGCAGATCCGAATGCGAAAAAGCCGGATGGAACTGCATACACGCCGATGGATTTGCGTGAGATTCAGGACTGGATTGTGCGTCCTCAACTGCAACGTGTTAAGGGAGTTGCAGAGGTCAACAGTATTGGTGGTTTTGAAAAAACCTATGTGGTCTCTCCCGATTTAAACCGGATGCAGCAACTGAATATCTCATTAGAACAACTGCAACAGGCTTTAGCGCAAAATAATGAGAACCGAGGTGCAGGTTATATTGAAGACAATGGTCAGCAACTGACGGTACGTGTACCGGGTACATTCAATGGGCTTTCTGATATTGAGAACACCATGCTGGGTAGCCCAAATGGCAGCCCAATTCGGGTTGGTGATATTGCGCAAGTCTCTATTGGGCATGATTTAAGAACCGGTGGGGCAACCTATAACGGCAAAGAAACCGTTTTAGGGATTGTCATGATGGCGATGGGTGGAAATAGCCAGACTGTTTCTAAAGCTGTGGATGCCAAGCTTCAAGATATTCAGAATAGTTTGCCTAAAGGGGTAGTGATTGAAACGGTGTACGACCGTACTATCTTGGTTGAGAAGGCGATTAAAACCGTTCAGAAAAACTTGGTAGAGGGAGCAATCCTGGTCATCATCATTCTGTTCCTGTTTTTAGGGAATATCCGTGCTGCCTTGATTACTGCCTGTGTCATTCCACTCTCTATGCTGTTTACCTTAACCGGGATGGCACAGCAAAATATCAGTGCCAATCTGATGAGTTTAGGTGCACTCGATTTCGGCATCATTGTCGATGGTGCTGTGGTGATTGTCGAAAACTGTATCCGGCGTTTAGCCCATACACAGCAACTGTTAAAACGACCTCTCACACAAAGTGAACGCTTTAAGGAAGTTTTTCTGGCTGCCCGCCAAGCACGTCGTCCTCTTATTTTTGGTCAGCTTATTATTTTGGTGGTGTATTTGCCGATTTTTGCTTTAAGTGGTGTGGAAGCAAAAATGTTCCATCCGATGGCATTGGCAGTGGTACTCGCCCTTGTTGCAGCCATTATTTTATCGATCACCTTTGTGCCTGCTGCTGTGGCATTGTGGGTCAAAGGCGATATTCAAGAAAAAGAAAGTCGTTGGATGTTATGGCTAAAAGCTAAATATCAGCAAACTCTTGATATTTCGTATCAATACAAAGCAGTTGTGCTGACTTTTGCACTGTGTTTATTAGTGATTACGGGATTTATCAGTACCAAACTCGGCAGTGAATTTGCACCACAGCTCAGTGAAGGAGACTTTGCGATACAACAGTTACGTTCACCAAGTACAGGCTTAGAAGAGTCTTTACGTATTCAGGAGAATACTGAAAAACTTCTTTTAAAGAGTTTCCCTGAAATTAAGGCAGTATTTGCCAGAACGGGTACAGCCGAGGTTGCAACAGATGTCATGCCACCCAATATTTCAGATGGCTATATCATGTTAAAGCCTCGTTCAGAATGGCCAAATCCTAAAGAAAGTTTAGATGAATTACGTGGCCGTATGGTGACGTATTTAGCCACGATTCCAGGCAATAATAGTGAATTTTCACAACCGATTGAACTCCGATTTAATGAATTGATCTCAGGTGTGCGTAGTGATGTTGGTGTGAAAATCTTCGGTGATGATATGAATGTCCTCAATACTGAGGCGACTAAAATCTCCAAAATCATTCAGCAAATATCGGGTAGCAGTGCCGTGAAAGTTGAGCAGACCTCAGGTTTGCCATTACTGAATGTCGAGGTAAATAAAACTTTGGCTGCACAATATGGTTTGAGTGTGCGTTCAATTCAAGACCTTGTGGCAACCAGTATTGGTGGACAAAGCGTGGGAGAGATTTTAGAAGGCGATCGTCGTTTTGATTTTGTTATCCGTCTTGGAGAGCAAGACCGTAGTGTCGCATCTGTTTCCCAGTTACCTATTCAGCTTCCAAATGGTGGCAGTATTTTATTGTCGGATGTCGCGCAAGTCTCGACCATTGAAGGAATCAACCAAGTCAGTCGAGAAAATGGTAAACGCCGAGTTGTGGTTACAACGAATGTTGAAGGGCGTGATTTAGGGTCTTTTGTTTCTGATGTACAGACACAGCTCAAAGCATACACTTTGCCAAGTGGTTATTGGATAGAATATGGCGGTCAGTTTGAAAATTTGGCTTCAGCCAAAGCACGGATGCAAATCGTGATTCCACTGGCTTTAATCACTATCTTTATTTTACTGATGGCGGTCTTTCACAATGTCAAAGAAAGTCTATTGGTCTTTACCGGGATACCCTTTGCCTTGACCGGTGGTGTGCTGTTCCTTTGGCTAAGGGATATTCCATTATCGATGTCAGCTGGAATTGGCTTTATTGCCTTATCTGGTGTTGCAGTCCTCAATGGACTGGTAATGCTGACCTTTATTAAGGAATTAAGGGACAAATATCCAGTGCATAAAGCCGTGTGGCAAGGGGCTATTTTGCGCTTAAGACCAGTGTTGATGACAGCTTGTGTGGCTTCACTGGGTTTTGTACCAATGGCGCTGGCAACCGGAACAGGGGCTGAGGTTCAACGGCCACTGGCAACCGTAGTGATTGGCGGGATTATCTCTTCAACATTACTAACTTTGGTGCTGTTACCCGTGCTTTATCGTTGGATAAATGAAAAAAAAGTTTCTTAATCCAATAGATTAGTCGATTTACAGCAGAGATATTGGCTGTTATCCAATATCTCTGCTCATCATAAATAGAATAAGGAAAATATTTTATGTCAGAACATCATGATCATAGCCATGCGGTTGTTACTGAAGAAAATAGTAAGAAGTTAATGGTTGCCTTAGGTTTAACGACTACTTTTTTAATAGTAGAAGTTGTCGCTGCTTTTGAGACCATCCCGAATTCTGTGTAACTGCCGTTTAGATTAAATGCTTGCTGATACGGTCATCAAACATAATCATAAAACGATTCAGAGCAGACGTCCAGTTACGGATTGGCATCGACCACGAGCCCATCTTGGATTTTGTGTAACTTCTATTTGCTAATAGGGTATAAGAAGTTACACAAAGTTTAGGAAAGTCCCTTTTTTATACCTATCGCTCAACCAACTTTTCCTCAATCATTTCAGTCAACAACTCAGTCACCGTTTTTCGGCTTTCAAGCGCGTACCGCTTGAGCGCAATGTGTTTATCTTCATCTAAATTAAAATTCACGCGTACCGTCTTTTTGGGACTGTCCGTCACATCCGATAAAGCCAATTGATCCTTAACGTTCTTACTAGGACGACCTGCTGATAAACTCATGACTTACTCCTCACCAAAAAATATTTGAATCTCACTGACCAATGCGGTTATCTCTTGTATCGCATTGCTACTAGGCGATTCGGTATCAAATACTGTCTTACCAAGGGCAGCACTATTAGGATAAGCAACTCGCTGCATCACTCTGGTCTCTAATACCGGAATATTATAATCAAGCAGCGCGGTTGCAACCTCTTTACCAATATTGGTATTTTGAATGGCGCGTGAGACAACAAAGGCTGCCTTTAGTTGGCCATCCATCATCTCAATACGCTGCTGCACTAAATCAACCAAATCGCTGGTCGCCCAGATATCATAGGGGCTCGGCTGCACCGGAATCAATATAAAATCAGCCGCTTTTATAGCAGAAATAGCCAGACTAGTAGCTTGCGGCGATCCATCGATCACCACATAATCTTTATCAGAGACGTTTTTTAAATCTTTATCAAGTGTTGGTCTATCGAGCCCAATCACCGGTACCGGATTGTCTTCATCAACTGCTCTCCAGTCACGCGCACTGCCCTGCTGGTCACTATCCACCAACAAAACACTATGGCCTTTTAGCTGTAAGCCACGAGCCAAATGCGTTGCGATGGTAGTCTTACCGCTGCCACCCTTTTGATTTAATACCGCGATTACCTTCAT
>NZ_OZ281822.1:0-3345411 GCF_965638355.1 Psychrobacter okhotskensis | reverse complement strand
GAAAAATAATAACCCCATAATCTGAAATAATAAAATGCCCTAAACGGCATAACTGCTCAACCAACATCCATATTGCCTATGAATATCACCTCAAAAATGCTCTTAGAGAATACGCAAAATCACATATCAAGTAGGGTGTTAATCTAACACAATACCCTGTGGATAACATCCTGTTTTTTGTGGATAAGGCTGTGGATAGTTTTGTGGATAAGTTAACAACACGAGTTATCCATATTCCACCCACAGGTTGTCCACAGGGTTACCCATAGTCTAGTATTTTGATAATAAAGGGTAATTTTGACTTAACCACAGATAATAGGCCTCCCAATAACAACAATACTTATATATATTAATAGTTAATTATTATAGAGTTCAAAGATTTCTGTGGATAACTTTCAAAAGTTTAAATTAACAAAGAAGGACTTCTAGGGAATTAAACTGGATTCACTAGCCACAGATTGATGATGCAAGAGTAATCAGAAAAACGGCTTTAGAGACGATGTACTCTACTCATCTAAACATCGATTAAATTAGTTCATTGACCAAGATACTATGCGGTGGTATAATCCTCCGTTATTACGAATTTAGTCCATTATTTTGATAGGTGAGTTATGAAACGTACATTCCAACCAAGCGTGATCAAGCGTAAACGTACTCACGGTTTCCGTGCTCGTATGGCAACTAAAAAAGGCCGTCAGGTCTTAGCTCGTCGCCGCGCTAAAGGACGTCATCGTCTTACTGTATAATTAGTAGATGACGATGAGCATGGCTAATAGTGCTTGTTGTGTTTCTATTATTTATAGATTGCGATAGTCAATCATCACAACTGACACGTAGCCATATATTAAAAGCGCCCACATCGGCGCTTTTTTTGTCTCTATATTTTATGATTCTTCTGATATTGTCACCCGCTCTGATACTAGGTTGTACTATGTCCAATACTGCTCCAGCTACCTTGACCGCCCGCTTCACTAAACAGCAACGCCTGCTGACGCCTGCAGCTTTCCGTGAGGTGTTTGATGCCCCAGAGCGCAAGCTGCACCAGAGCCATTTGATGGCTTTTATACGTACCAATGCTCACGAGCAGCCGCGAGTCGGTATGGCTATTACCAAGCGTAAAGTACCTACTGCGGTGGCGCGAAATTTAATCAAGCGTCAAATACGTGAGCAGTTCCGCGTAAAATATGCAAAACTAGAAAACAAGGATATTGTTTTCATTGTTAAAAAATCTATTAAAGATTTAGATAATAAAGAATTAATAAATGAGATAAATAATATCTTTAAAAAAATAGAAAAAAAATAAAATGAATTTCATTATTTTAAAAATAAATAAATATTTATTTTCTTTGATTTATTATTTTATTTATTTTTATCAAAAGATAATAAGTCCAATTATCCCTGCCCGTTGTCGCTATTATCCAACTTGTTCTAATTATGGTAAACAAGCGGTAGCGTGGCATGGTGTCTGGTCAGGCAGTTGGCTTTTGTTAAAACGTATTAGCCGCTGTCATCCGTTAGGCGGCCACGGCATCGATTTTGTACCGCTGCCCTTATCCTCTTATTTCTATCAATATTTATCCCCTATCGAGCTAGCGATTGTTAAAGCTCAAGGTTTATATGTTGGTAAAGACACTACAAGCTATGTTTCTCGCCTAAACCATATGATGAGACAGCCGTAAAACGTGTTAGTAACTGGATAACTTGTGGATATCTATTGAGTTACCCACAAGTTATCCACACTGTTGGTATCATTTAGGGTGGATTTTTAGTAAAATGATGCACATTTTATGTAAATGACTGCTAGTACGTTGTCACAGCGCTAATAGATAACGGCGATCCGTGGTCATGACACATGCCCTAATTTTTCATTCCCTAATTTTTTAATCTAGGAAAGGTTTATGCAAAAGATATTTCGGGTGATGATCATCATTGCGATGCTAATCACCGCTTATCTGCTGATTTTGGCATGGCGAGATGATTATGCCGATGCACCAGCTGTAGACACGGCACCAGAAGCTGCAACGTCAGTGGGTGCTGATATTCCCTCTACGACTGGCGCAGCAGGTGATATTCCGGTACAGACGGTGGATAACGTGACAGCCGATAACGGCATTGTGACGGCTACCCCTGCGAAAGATGCTGGGCTGATCACAGTCACCACTGATCGCTATGATATAAAAATCAATCCAGAAGGCGGTGATATCGTTTATGCTGCGCTTAAGCAGTATAACGCGACGCTCGATAGCGAGACGCCTTTTGTACTGTTAGAAAATAATAGTAATCGCGTCTATGTGGCTCAGTCTGGCCTGATTGGTCAAGATGGTATTGACACCGCAGAAGGTCGTGCCAATTACAGTCATACTGCTAATAATTACGTCATGGAAAAAGGGCAGCAAACGTTATCTGTACCGCTTACTTATAAAAAAGACGGCGTGACGATTACTAAGACCTTTACCTTTACGCAAGACAAATATCCGATTGATATCAGTTATCAAATTCAAAATGCCTCTGCCGCTGCTTGGCAAGGGCAGATGTTTGCTCAGTTAAAACGTGATGATAGTAAAGATCCTGGCATGTCTGACAAAGGCGCGCTAAGCATGGCGACGTATTTGGGCGGCGCTTGGGGCACCCCTGATGATCCTTACAATAAGCTGAAATTTGGTAACTTTAGTGATGGTGAGTTGACTACGACCAGTGATAAAGGTTGGGTTGGCATCGTGCAGCATTATTTTGTCTCTGCATGGACGCCTGAAAACTTCACGGGTAAGTTCTTCAGTCGTGAAACGGCTGATGAGTACTTTATCGGCTTTAACAGTCAGCCAGTCAATGTTGCACCAAACAAGCAAGTGACGTTAAATGCAACGCTATATGCTGGGCCAAAGG
The DNA here is from genome assembly GCF_965638355.1 of Psychrobacter okhotskensis. Classification (NCBI taxonomy): domain Bacteria; kingdom Pseudomonadati; phylum Pseudomonadota; class Gammaproteobacteria; order Moraxellales; family Moraxellaceae; genus Psychrobacter; species Psychrobacter okhotskensis. The sequence goes on along the minus strand of NZ_OZ281822.1, from coordinate 3,342,528 downwards.
TACAGTCTGAGCTCAAAGATGTGGCAGTTGGTTTGAACAAAACTGTCGATTATGGCTTGCTATGGCCAATATCAAAAATCTTGTTTGCTATCTTGGAAGGCATTCATAAAGTCATTGGTAACTGGGGTTGGTCAATTATTCTACTGACTGTCTTGGTTAAAATTGCGCTGATGTGGTTCTCAAACAAGAGCTACTACTCAATGGCGAAGATGCGTGCCATTGCACCAAGACTCAAAGTGCTCAAAGAAGAGCACGGCGATGATCGTATGAAAATGTCGCAAGAGATGATGGCGATTTATAAAGAAGAGAAAGTCAATCCGATGGCGGGTTGTTTGCCTATCTTAATGCAAATGCCGATTTTCTTAGCGTTATATTGGGTACTGGTTGAAAGTGTTGAGTTGCGTCATGCACCGTGGATCTTATGGATTCAGGATTTATCAGCGATGGATCCATGGTTTATATTACCATTGCTCATGGGTGCGTCGATGTTTATACAGCAGCAGCTAAACCCGCAGCCCGCTGATCCGATGCAAGCCAAGGTAATGAAGTTTTTACCGATTATTTTTACCGCTTTCATGCTGTTCTTCCCAGCAGGTCTGGTTCTATACTGGACGGTGAACAACTTGTTTAGTATGACTCAGCAATATATTGTGAATAAAAAAGTCGACGAAGAGCAAAAGCGTCGTACCGTCAAGGTGCTTGATTAAGCAAAAAGCAGTCTGCTTTATAATGAATAAAACCATCGCACAAGCGGTGGTTTTTTTATACGTCAAACCTAATGTTTGCTTATGTTGATACGTGTTAAAAAGCGCAAAATACCGCTATTTAAAGTTTGTTTTGTCAGCCTGCGCCGAGCCGTCTATAATGGAGTTTTTAGTTAATGAGAATAAGTGTGGATTCTGTCAAAGCGGCGTTAGACCCAACTGATTCATCTGGATTGGCTACCATTGCCGCCATTGCTACACCGCTTGGGCGCGGGGGTGTTGGGGTTATTCGTCTGTCAGGCGCACGTGCTTATGCTATCGCTTGTCAGCTCACGGGTAAGTCGGCGTTTACCCCGCGTATGGCCAGCTTCTGCCGGTTTTATCAGGCTGATGGCACGACCATTGACGAAGGCTTGGTATTGTATTTTAAGGGCCCACATTCCTTTACTGGTGAAGATGTGATTGAGCTGCAAGGGCATGGCGGCATGATTTTGCAAAATCAGTTACTCGCGCGCGTGTTTGAATTGGGTGCCAAACAAGCCAGTGCTGGCGAGTTTTCTTACCGCGCTTTTGATAACGATAAGCTGGATTTGGTACAGGCAGAGGCTATCGCTGATGCGATTGATGCGACCAGTGCTGCCGCTGCCAGTAGTGCTATACGCTCGCTAAGTGGTGAGTTTTCACAAAAAATCAATGAATTGCTTGAGCAGCTTATTCATCTGCGTTTACATGTTGAAGCCGCCATTGATTTCCCCGATGAAGAAGATGTTGATTTTTTATCCGATGGCGTTATACAGGCCAATCTTGAGAACACGCAACAAAAAATCCAGCAAGTCTTGGCGACCGCAAAACAAGGTCAGCTATTACGTGATGGTATTCATGTGGTATTGGCAGGTAGGCCGAATGCAGGCAAATCAAGCTTACTAAACCGTCTAGCAGGACAAGAGCGCGCTATCGTCACTGACGTCGCAGGCACCACACGCGATACGCTACAAGAGACCGTAGTACTCAACGGTCTAACGCTGCACCTAACCGATACGGCTGGCCTACGTGAGACGCAAGACACCGTGGAGCGTATTGGCATTGAGCGCGCCCGTACCGCTATTACGCAGGCTGATATGTTGATGATGGTCTATGACGTGACCCGCGACCTTGAGGAAGAGAGTACGCCACTACAGCTGGCTGAGCAGTTATTTGGCAAGCTACCAGAGGCTAAGCGATTATTGATTATTGCCAATAAAAGCGACTTATTAAATGATAATAGCGATAAAAAAACACTTTCTGCTTCACAGATCGAAATAAAGAATCGTGGTTATGAACAAGTCAATGTTTCATGTGAAACAGGCGTTGGTATCGATACATTGGTCGAAGCATTGTGTGCTAAGGTGGGTTTTCATCCGCCCGAAAACAGTCTTATTGCCCGTACAAGGCACTTGGATGCACTCAGGCGCACGGCAAATTATTTGACAGAAGCGCACGAGCAGTTAACCGTCTTTCAAGCCGGTGAATTGGTGGCTGAAAGCTTACGTCAAGCTCAGCATAGTTTGGGTGAGATTACTGGTGAGTTCAGCGCTGATGATTTACTGGGTAAAATTTTTGGCAGTTTCTGTATTGGTAAATAGCTTTGTTAAATCTTTTTCTATTGGAAAATAATGGTTAAAAAGTTTCATACATTCATCCTAATTAGCGCTTCAATATGGCTTTAATGTTGCCGCTTTTAATATTAAGACAAGGAAAATAGTATGCATTGCCCGTATTGTAATGCGTCAGAGACCAAAGTGATTGATTCACGGCTTGCAGCAGAAGGGGCGCAAGTGCGTCGCCGCCGTTCCTGTAATAGTTGCCAAGAGCGCTTTACCACGTTTGAGATGGTAGAGGTGGTGATGCCAAGAATTATCAAATCAAGCGGTAAGATTGAGCCTTACGATAACGAAAAGCTGCGCCGCTCTATACTCTTGCCGCTACAAAAGCGTCCCATTACCATTGATGAGCAAGAGGCAATGATTAGTCGTATCGAAAAGCGTGTACGGCAAATGGGTGAGCGCGAAATTAGCAGCAAAGTCTTAGGTGAGATTATTATGAGCGAGCTTAAGACGCTCGATGACGTCGCTTATGTACGCTTTGCCAGTGTGTACCGCGATTTTCAAGATATCGATGCCTTTCACCAAGAAATTGCTAACATTCGTCCCAGCGAAAAAACGGACGACAACGTTAAATAGTTTTAACCCTCTGTTTTGTTATTTATTAAGTGTACCCTCTTTATGACGCTTTCAAACCATAAAATCTCAAATCATAAATTTTCAAACCATGAACAAGATCCCCAAGACCGCTATTTTATGATGCTTGCTATCGAGCAGGGTAAGCATGGTCTCTATACTACTAGGCCCAATCCAGCGGTAGGCTGTGTCATTGTTCAGGCAGAAGATATCGTTGGTCAAGGTTTTCACCCGAAAGCAGGGGAGCCTCATGCCGAGGTATTTGCGCTGAAAGAAGCAGGTACGCGAGCAGTAGGCGCAACCGCTTATGTGACACTGGAGCCGTGTAGTCATACAGGTCGTACGCCGCCTTGTGCGCTTGCGCTGATTGCTGCGGGTGTTAAGCGGGTAGTGATTGCAGGTTTAGATCCCAATCCACAAGTCGCTGGTCGTGGTGTGCGTTTACTAGAAGAGGCGGGCATCAACGTCACTATTGGTGTATTAACGCAGCAAGCAGAAGCCTTAAATCGCGGATTTTTGAAGGCGATGCGTACCCAGATGCCTTATGTACGGCTTAAAATAGCCACCAGTCTTGACGGTCGTACGGCGATGGCGACAGGGGAGTCGAAGTGGATTACAGGTGCCGCTGCTCGCGAGGATGTGCAAAAGCTACGTGCCCGCAGTGGCGCCATTATTACAGGTAGCGAAACCGTCATCGTTGATAATCCTCAATTAAATGTACGCTCAAACCAGTTAGGTATAGCGCTTGAGCAAGTTCCTGCTCCCAAGGTTGTCGTACTCGATAGGCGTCAGCGCTTAGCGCACAGCGTAGAGTCTGATTATCAGTTATGCCGTCGAGCGGATACGATTTATTGGCATGAGGATAACTTAACTGCGTTATTAAACAATTTAGTCAGCGAGCATCAGTGTTATGAAGTATTGGTTGAAGCTGGTGCCAGCGTGGCAGGCAGTTTTTTGAGCCAGCAGTTGGTCGACGAGCTGGTTGTTTATCAAGCGCCTTGTTTATTAGGCGCACAGGCGCGCCCGATGGTGAACTTTAATCCGCTATCGTTGGCGCAGCAGCTGCGTTTTGATATCGACAGTTATGAACAAGTTGGTGCTGATCTTAAACTGACCTTATTGCCTTTATGAAATGAACACTTATAAACAGCTTGCCCACAGTCTGTACTAAATATGTGCTAAGTGTGGATAAGTTAGTAAATTCAAGTGATGTTTCACATGAAACTGTGTATAACTTTGTTTCACATGAAACCAAAAAGACCTTAATTTATATAGAATATATATTAAATCTTTTAAAATCAATTACTTATTATTAGTCTTTAAGTATTTACAGGTTTATTCTTAGACTTTGCTCTACTGTGGATAACTTGGTCAAAACTTAGGTTTTTAACGGTGTATGGGTTGATTTTTCATTACTTATCCACAACTTATCCCATAGTGTGCTTAAAATAAACGCATGTTTCACCAAAAGATAGAGGCAGACAAACGCCTTCTTAATACATACTAATACGTTGTCTATCGCGGCAATATAATAATGAGATGAGGTTGATATGTTTACCGGAATTATAGAAAGTGTCGGAAAGGTCAAATCCATGCAGCCTACAGGTGGTGACATACGCTTGACGATAGAGTCTGATGATTTAGACTTCAGTGATGTGAAACTGGGCGACTCTATTGCTTCTAATGGTATTTGTTTGACGGTTGTGGATTTTGGCAGCAATCATTACTCGGTTGATGTCTCACGTGAAACAATTGCGCATACAGCGTTAGAAGAGCTAAAACCAGGTCATATCATCAATTTAGAGAAGGCGATGTTGCCAACCACCCGTTTTGGTGGTCATATTGTCGCCGGTCACGTCGATGGTGTCGGCGTCGTGTGTAAATTGCAAAAAGACGCGCGCTCTATCTATATTGAGATTGAAATACCGCAAGCGTTGGCGCATTATACAGCGACCAAAGGTTCGATTACGCTTGACGGTATTAGTCTCACGACGAATTTGGTACGCGACAATATCGTCTCTTTAAATATCATTCCGCATACCGCACAAGTTACCAATATTGCTCAGCATTGGTTGGTAGGCGATAAGGTTAATGTTGAAGTGGATATTGTCGCGCGCTATTTAGAGCGGTTGCTAACCAAGCCACAAACTGCAAGTGCGACAGCGCAAAATGCACCAAGTAACATCACTGAGACATTTTTAGCAGATAACGGCTTTATGAGATAGTAAGTGACATTTATCAATACATACTTTCTTTCTGGTTTAAATTGCAAGCCAATTTAAATCGCGAGTGTCAAAGATACCTATTAGGGCATGTCTTCATTTTGATAACGATGAAATGAGGGCACGCCCTAATCTTTAATAAGACTCTGTAATACCGATTGCAGCTTATTTTTATCGATAGGCTTGGTCAAAAATTCATCCATGCCTACCTCAAAGCAAGCATCGCGATCCTCTGCAGTATTATTCGCTGTCAACGCCACAATAGGAATATCATCCCCTTGCGCACGAATCGCTTGGGTCGCTTGTAAGCCATCCATCACCGGCATCCGGCAGTCCATCAAAATAAGAGCAATCTCTTCATGCTGCGCTTGCAGTTGACTCAACGCCTGCTGCCCATCTTCTGCGACCACGGTACGATAGCCAAGCTTGGTTAATATCTTACACGCTATTTTTTGATTGGTCGGACTGTCTTCTACCACCAAAATAAGCGGTGGCGCGGTCTCGTTGGTAGTTTTGTGGTCAGAAATATCTATGGTAGCGCCATCTACCTCGGTGACCAGCGCCCGACTCTCATTATCAAGATTATCATTATCAAGATTATCATTATCAAGATTATCATTATCAAGATTATCATTATTAAGATTATCGGTATCAAATTTGTCAGTATCAGTGCTTTGTGCGGTTACCAACGTCTGCCTGACTGGTAGTGTCAAACGCAGCAGCTCAGATAATAATAAAGCATTGTCTAGTGGCTTAGCCAAAAAACCATCGCATTGATCTAATAGCATAGAAGGAATGCGGCGCTCAGGCTTCATGCTCAATAGTGTCGTTGGTAGCGAGATATTAGCCAATAAGCGGCTCAAGCTCTTGCGTCTACTATCATTGATGTTTTTATCGTCCCCTGCTGCTGGCTTAGGGAATACGATTGCGTTGCTCTCATAATATTCATAATCTAACAGCAGAACGGGTGCCAGTGTTTGCCCATCTTTTGCGAGCTGTTTTGTTAACTGCTTAATAGTTGCACTATTGATAGTGGTATAAATAGAAGCTGGTATAGATAAGTAGTCACATAAACGTTGCAAATGCTCAGCACCAAGCGTTTGATTGACTACTGCAATCAGATGGACTTTGGTCAATTGCTCATTAAGGTGATAGACCGGCTGATAACTTGGACGACGACAAGGCAAATACAAATTGATGGTGCTACAGTCATTATCCGAGCTATTTGACTCAAGGAAGCCGCCCAATAATTGCGCAAAAGTATTGGCTTTGGTGTGTGCAAGATTTGCCTGCACAAGCGGTTGCTGTATTTGGTCATTAGCTGCAACATCAGTTTGCTTAACGTAAGTAAGCGGCGGTGTTTGTTTGCGCGAAGTGTTATCTACAGCTGTATGTTGCAGGCTAAACCTTACCCAGTTATGCGGGTTTTTTGCTGTCATGTCGTCATTGGTAACCAGTACACTGTCATTGACGCTTAGTGGTAAAGCTGCGTCAGCAAAGGCTTCGATCGTTAGGGAAACAGAGCCTGCAAGAGTAGAGGTGATGGCGTTATCCAGTAAGCTCAGTAAGACTTGGCAAAGGCGTTTGCGATCAGTGTCAATATGGCGCGGACAGTCAGGATCAAAAAAATAAAGCAGCTCAAGCCCTTGGCGCCGTGCATCCTCTATGACTAAGTCATTGATGTGTTGTCCCAGTTTATAGATATCAACAGATTCAATCTTAAGGTGCGTTTTTTTGACGTCAATCTCTTCCATGCCCAGCATGTCATTAAGACTCGTCAACATCGCGTCGCTCGACCTCGTTAACGTCTGTAATACAGTATGCTGCTGGATAGAAAAAGTATCAGTATTGACGGCTTCAAGGGTGTCGATTATCGTCTCTAGTGGTTGATGCAGCTCGTGATATATCGCGGGTTTAAGCTCACTAAGTTCATCAATCTTGCCTTGTAGCTGTTGATTTTTTTGCTGCAACTGAGTGTTCTGATTGACAAGCTCATTGACATTATTTAGTAGCACGGTAAAGCCATGTACTTGTCCATGTTCGCCAAACCATGGGGTAATATGCAATTGATAGGCTTGCTGGTTCTCTATACCGCGAACGTTTAGAGTGCGGGTAACGCGCAAGCTAGAGAGTTTTTGGAGCAGGAGCTGAACCGATTCATCGTCAGCTGAGACAAAATCTGTTAATTGGTAGGTGGTATCACTTTGGAATGATGTATCAAATACTCGCTCAAAACGTTGATTAAAAAAGCTAATCTGCCCGTGACGCATAATCATGACCATCGGCAACGGCGCTTGCTCAACCAAACGCTCAAGACGATGTTGCAAGGTTTGTATACGTCGATGGTTACTATGAAGTTGGTAACTGATACGACTGAGCGCGTGACCTAGACGCAAAAACTCAGACGTCGATTTTTTGTCAACAAACGGCGGTGGCAAATAAGCATCCTTTGCTTTGGCACTTAAATTATCGGTATAAACTATCAGTTGTTGCCAGTTAGTCTGGCGATTTAATGTATAAAGTAACGCCATAATAAAGAACATGATCGCCGTCATTAGCGGTAGCCAGTAGCGATAGGAGATCCAGTCTATTTCAAGGGGTTTATGGCGCAATATGATATAGAGCTTATGACCACTCTCAAGTTCAATCGTTCCTGTTAAGTTGCGAGGGTTGAGCGTATAGGCGCCGTAGTTGTTGCTATCAGAGGGCAATGAGGTAATGACATTAGGAAAGGTGACGGTGGGAAATGCACGCTCATTAGGACGGACATAACGATGGATATGAGTCTGCCCTGATGGCATCATAAAAATGATCTGATAACTAATGCCTGCAAAAGACGGCTCGCTCAGTATTTCTTGGATTTCAGAGTTTAGGGGCTGCGCGTGTTCAGTAACGGCATGCTGCAATGTTTCAAAGGTATCTATACTCCGCTGCTTATTGTCTGTCTTAATATCGTCAAACAACGCAAAGTAGTACAGTGACAACATGGTCAATAGTGTCAACGTATAAAAGAGCAGTAAGCGCTGTAAAGACTGAAACTGTTGCATAAAAGCATGACCCTAAGTCGACAATAAGTCGGCATGATGGCAGATCGTAAAATAATGATAAATCTGACAGGTTTGCGTGCTCTGGCTTATTTATGAATAAGTAGCTGAGCTTTTTACTATTATAAAGATAAATAGTGTCATTAGTAACGCTGGATTGTCACTATTACAATCATGGCACAACGTCGTAAACTCACCTATAATGGACGAATTAATCATACATAATGCACCACTATGACCACAATTGCTTCCACCTCTGATTTGTCTACAAATTCTACCCAGCCGCAACAGACATCTACGCTTGCTGAGCAGCAGCGTATCGCTCCCTTAAGAGTGATATTCGCGGGTACGCCTGAGTTTGCTGCTGTCAGCCTTGAGTCGCTTATCAACCAGCAGGACACACTTAATATAGAGATTGTCGCGGTCTATACACAGCCTGATCGCAAAGCAGGTCGCGGGCAAAAGCTATCAGCGTCTGCGGTCAAGCAAGTTGCTTTGGCCAATGATATTGTGGTTGAACAACCAGCTACCTTTAAAAAATCTAGCACCGAAGGCATGGCTGCGCGTCAGACTTTGCGCACTTATCAGCCAGATATCATGATTGTTGCGGCTTATGGTCTGATATTGCCGATTGGTGTATTGACCACGCCTACTTATGGTTGTCTAAATATTCATGCCTCATTGTTGCCACGCTGGCGCGGTGCAGCGCCTATTCATCGTGCTTTATTGGCGGGCGATTCTGAGACCGGCATTACCATTATGCAAATGGATAAAGGTTTGGATACTGGCGATATGATCTACAAAGTCAGCGCTCCTATTAATGCTGATGATACCGCCACGAGCCTGCATGATAAGATGGCTGAACTGGGCGCGGCAGCTATTAGTACCGTGCTACAAGACTTGGTACCTTATCAAGCGCAAGCCGTAGCTCAAGATGACAGTAAAGCCAATTACGCCGAAAAACTGGTCAAAACCGAAGGCGAAATCGACTGGACGCAATCCGCCACGGAGATTGAACGCCAAATTCGTGGCCTGACGCCATGGCCGGGCGCTTATACTTTTTTGGTAGGTCAGCGGGTCAAAATATTGGCCAGTTTGCCTGTGAATGCATCGCAGCAAACCAATGAGCCTGCTGGTACTGTGGTGAGCGTTGGCCGCAAAGCGATTCTAGTCGCTTGTGGTAAAGAGAGTGAAGCTGAATCATCAGCCGCCACTTTAGCCATCACCGACTTACAGTTTGCGGGTGGTAAGCCGATGACCGCCGAGCAAATTTGCCATGGCAACCAATTAAATGATGGTGACCAGTTCACTAAAGAATCAAACTAATTTTTACTTATATTTAACCTACTTGCACAAGGCGCTATCGATTAGGCGTCAAGGAAATCAAATTTAATGAGACAAACCAGCACTGCGCCAAGAAACAACAAGCTCAAACCGTCAAGCAACCTTATAATGAATGGCAGCGTGCGCGTACGCGTGATCCGCACTTTACTGGCTATTCAAAACGGTCAGTCGCTCTCAAGCGTCCTTGATCCATTATTGAATAGTTTGCATGATGGTGACAAAGGCTTTGCTCATGCATTGCTGCTCACGACATTGCGCCAGTGGCATGCGTTGGCACGTTTGCTCGATACTTTAGCAGACAACCCTATTGATGAGGTTGAGGTGCGTACCACCATTCAAGTAGGCTTAGTACAGTTGCTGTATTTAGAGGTGGCTGACCATGCGGCGATTCATGAAACTGTTGAGGCTGCAAAGGAAATTGAGTTTGCTCATTCTACTGGTTTGGTGAATGCTATTTTGCGCAAAGTCGCCAAGAATCCAAGCAAATTCCGTAAGAAGTGCGATAAAAAACACAGCCTACCGAATTGGCTCGCTTATCAGCTTAAGCAAGATTGGAGCGAGCAGTATGATGAGCTGACCCAAGGCTTGCGCCAGCCAGCACCGATGTTTTTACGAGTGAACTCGGCGGTTACTTCGGTAGAGGATTATCAGCATGCGTTGGATGGGGCAGAAATTGATGCAGACATCGTTGAGCTAACGACTGGTTTTAAGGTAGCGAGCTCGTCAGAGTCTGCCGCTGCTACAACGCTATCAACCAAAGGTCTCCGGCTACATCAAAGCACTGCCGTTAACGCTTTGCCTGAGTTTGCTTTAGGGGTTGCTAGCGTACAAGACATGCATGCGCAACTTGCTGCACCGATTATTAATCAAGCATTGATGGCTAAGCTTAGTGCTGAAAAATCTAATACGAAAAATACGAATAATGAGATACATATTCTAGATGCTTGTGCGGCACCTGGTGGTAAATTGGCTCACTGGTTAGAGCTTATAAGTTCTAAGAACGAGTCATCATTGTTTCACGTGAAACGAGATAATGCTGAAACGTCGTCTGCGACTGCTGATATCAAAGTAACAGCTATCGATAACGAAGCACCACGTATTGAGCGTATTCGTGAGAATTTACAGCGCTTAAATCTAAGTCAGCACGATTTGCAGCAAGCAGAGAAAAGTGTCGCACTCAATATCGTCTGTGCGGATGCGACCAGATGGCAGCATGGAAAAAACAAAAAAGCGGCTACCAATGAACCCGTCTTTGATGCAATATTACTCGATTCCCCTTGTACCGCGACTGGTGTGATTCGTCGCCATCCTGATATCAGTATCCTTCGTACCGAAGAAGACATCGAGCAAACGGCACTGTTGCAAGCAGACATCTTGCACAATCTATGGCCACAACTCAAAGCTGGTGGTTATCTGCTGTATGTGACCTGTTCTATCTTAAAGCAAGAAAACGTCGAGCAAATGCAGGACTTTATCACGCATCATAATGATGCAGTAGCGATTGAGTTTACCGACGATTGCAGTTGGGGTATCGAACAAGCAATTGGTCGTCAATGCTTGCCGATTGATAGCGCGAGTGGCGATGGTTTCTATTATGCGTTGCTTCATAAGACAATGGCATAAAACTGCTGAATAAACCGTTTTAAATATTGAATAACCTCATTATAGACAGGACAATCTAATGAAATATATCAGTACCCGTGGTCAGACAGCGCCGATGGATTTTAGTGATGTGCTATTGATGGGGCTTGCGCCAGATGGTGGTTTGATGCTGCCTGAGCACTATCCAAACATTGATAGTACGACCCTTGATGAGTGGCGCACGCTCAGCTATCCACAGCTTGCCATGGCGATTATGCAGCGCTTTGCCACTGATATTCCTGCCGCTGATTTGCAAGATATCATTGAGCGTACTTATACCGCTGAGGTATTTGGTTCTGATGAGATTGTCCCTGTGCGTAAGCTTGAAGATAATTTATATATTTTAGGATTATCGAACGGTCCGACATTGGCATTTAAAGATGTGGCGATGCAGTTCTTGGGCAATGCCTTTGAATACGTACTCAAAAGAAAAGACGCGCGTATTACCATCATTGGTGCGACCAGTGGTGACACGGGCAGCGCAGCAGAATATGCGCTACGTGGTAAAGACAATATCGAAGTCTTTATGCTGTCACCGCACGGCAAAATGAGCGAATTCCAGCGTGCGCAAATGTATAGTCTGACCGATGATAACATCCATAATATTGCCATCGATGGCATGTTTGATGATTGCCAAGATATCGTCAAGGCATTGCAGCAAGATGCCGAATTTAAAGCGGCTTATAACCTCGGTACCGTTAACTCTATCAACTGGGGTCGTATCCTTGCGCAAATCGTTTATTACTTTAAAGCCTATTTTGCCGTTACTACGAGCAACGATGAAAAAATCAGCTTTAGTGTACCATCTGGTAACTTTGGTAATATCTGTGCCGGTCATATCGCCCGAGAAATGGGACTGCCCGTTGACCGTCTAATCGTCGCGACCAATGAAAACGACGTACTAAACGACTTCTTTAATCAAGGTGCTTACCAGCCGCGTCCGACGGAAAAAACTTACGTCACCTCTAGTCCGTCAATGGATATCTCTAAAGCTTCTAACTTTGAGCGCTTTGTTTATCTGCTACTCGACAAAGACAGCGCTCGCGTTCATGAGCTATTTGAGGGGGTGAAATCCGGCCAAGGATTTGATTTGTCTGATTTGATGGAAGCAGTCAACAGCCGTTACGGTTTTGCTGCTGGCAAGTCGACCCATAGCGACCGCCTGCAAACCATTAAAGCGCTTTATGAGCAGCATGGTGAGCTAGTTGATCCGCATACAGCTGACGGTATCAAGGTTGCTAAAGAGCTACAGTTAGAGGGTGAAATCATTGTCTGTGCGGAGACAGCGTTACCCGTCAAATTTGCTGACACAATCGTTGAAGCGATTGGGCCAATAGACATTGCTCGGCCAGCGCATACCGAAGGCTTGGAGAGCTTACCACAGCACGTGGTGGTGCTGGATAACAACGCTGAGCTGGTCGCTGAGCAAATTCGTCAACATGTGACGCCAAATCCAGCCTGAATTAATGCTGGACTTGTTATTAGCTTTGTTTAACCATTAAACAAGCGTCCACATAAAAGTTACGCCATTGTAATAAAGTGTTTATGATTGTGTTATGGTAGATATAATTGTAATATTAGAAACAGCGTCGGCGACTCATCATTTTGCTAGACGCTTTTTTAGCAATCCCACCAGCCAATTACACTGAACAGCTGCCCTATAGGCGTTATGATAACCGTACTGTTAAGCCCTTTTATGCTTGTCATTAATTTTAATAATGCTCAAGGCTTAAGATTAAATAAAGGGTCTAAATGGTATTAATTGTGGCGACAACAGCGGTACATATTGTGGATATAACAATGAAGATGAGCTTAAAAACGATAGCAAAAGCACTGTTGATCACGACATTTAGTAGTGCCATGCTGATGACCACTGCCCACGCTAACAATCCACCACCAACCATCAAAGCAGATGCGCCCAATCGTTATATTGTCAAAAAAGGCGATACCTTATGGGACATTTCAGGACGCTATTTAGACAGTCCATGGCGCTGGAAAGAGATTTGGGCAACCAATAAGCAAATCAAAAACCCTAACCTTATTTATCCTAACGATATTCTTATTCTGTGCGTGATACAAGGTAAGACTTTAGTTGGTGTGGATACAGGTGAAGGCTGTGCTGGTATTGAAAAACAATTAACCGGCACATCAGTCACCACCTCCGTATCAGTCACGTCGACGGCCAATAGCATTCCGCCTATTCCATGGTCTGCGATCCAGCATTGGCTGGATAAAACGATCATTGTTAATCCAGCAGATTTTAATACCACGCCTTATATATTAGCGTCTAAAAAAGGTAACTTAATCACGGCAAGCGGTGACAAAGTTTATGCCAAAGGCGTCTCACTTATCGTTGGACAGCGTTATGGCATCTACCGTGAAGGCGAGATGTATGTTGAGCCAAAAACTCAGCAAGTCATCGGACTTGAAGTCACCCAAGTAGCGACTGGATTGGTTACGTCTACAGAAAGTAATGGCGTCACAAGCTTGCAGCTTACCGACAGCTACGGCAAAGAAGTCCGTGAAGGTGATCGCGTTTTTGTTGAGCTGAACAACTCTATCCCGCCCGTATTTTACCCAACGCCTGCAACCGTTAGCCGTGGCGGTATGATTGTTCGTGTCATGGACTCAATCAGTTCTGCGGCGAAGGGTAGTGTGGTCGCGATTAATTTGGGTCACACTGATGGTGCCAAACCCGGTGATGTATTGACTGTCTATCAAAAAGGGGCGTTGGTACGCGATACCAAAGATAATGATGCCTCTGTACGCTTGCCCAGTGAGCAGAGCGGCATGGTGATGGTGTTCAATACTTTTGATAATATTAGCTACGCCTATGTGCTTGATTCTGAGCTACCGCTCAACGTGGGTGATCAGCTACTACCACCCCCTTATCTATAAGCCAGACTTCTTAAGTCAGTTGAATCCGTAAATGCGAGTCAGACTATTATGACGGCAGTTTCTCCAATGTTATCCGACGAGCAGCGCGCAATATTGGCGCTGTGGACTGAGGTGAACGCGTCATTATCGGCTTATCATAAGCTTATGACTTCTTTTGGGGTAGCAGAGCTTGCTTGGCAAGCCAAAGTAGACGCTTGGCGGCAATTGGGTATTCATCATACGCATCTTGCCCGCCATGAACAGCCAGCGCAAACACAAGCCAGTATCGATAAAATTCAGCAAGCGCTCATCGAGGGGCGCTACGGTCTGCTATTTGCCGACCAGCCTGATTATCCCGCCCAACTCCTACAAATATATGATCCGCCGCCGCTGTTGTTTTATCGTGGCCAGCGCGCGCGTTTGCAGCAAGCACAAATTGCCATCGTCGGCAGTCGCAAACCCACCGCCCATGCGCAAAAAATTACTTTTGATATGGCACAATATTTAGCACAGGCAGGGTATATCATCACTAGCGGTCTGGCCATGGGTGTGGATAAGCGCGCCCATTTAGGAGCACTGGCGCAGACAGATGCTGATTATCAAGGTCGAACCATTGGGGTGATGGGCACTGGTATTGAAGTGTATTATCCCAATCATCATGATAAATTATTTGCGCAAATTATCGAGCAAGGTGGCTGTATTATCAGTGAGCTGTTGCCGGATACGCCGCCGCACAAGCATACGTTTCCACGGCGCAATCGCTTGGTGGCAGGTCTCAGCTTAGCCACTATTGTCACCGAAGCGACTATCCAAAGTGGTTCGTTGATTACTGCGCGCCTAACCTCGGAGCAGGGCAAGCAAGTCTTTGCGATTCCCAGTCATATTGATAATAGCAATGCTGAGGGCTGCCACCATCTGATACGTGAAGGCGCGACGTTGATTTATCATCCTCAGCAAGTCATTGAGGACGTCAATGGTCAGCTGGCTTATGGCAATAATGGCTATCGACCAACAGCACAGACGACCAACTCAAACCATAAGCCCTCGACTAACAGTCAGTCTGCTAATGCTGCAGAGACAGATTCTGTGCCAGCGGTGAGCCAACCGATACCGTCTAATATCAAATCTCCTAAAAGCGCTATCGTCGCCCCTGAGCATTTAACGCTGGTTTATGAGCAGCTTGATTGGCATGGACAAGATTTAGATGCGTTGTTAGTCAGTACCAAGCTTACGCCACCGCAGCTGATTGGACAATTGATGGAGCTTGAGTTACTAGGCGTCATCAGCGTGCAAGGTGGGCGTTATTTACGCGTATAGGCTATTTGGGTGTTTACAACGATAGCTATGCTTTGATATTTCTAATGGTGCTAAGGTCAGCCCAATTTTATAAATATTTAAATGTCGCTCACTTAGTCAGCTTCTCTCCTATGTTATTATTAATGCTTAAACTCCTACCTTTTCGAAGCCTTCAAGTCATGAAAAAATCCGCATCCTTTACTACTGATTCTGTCGTTCAAGCTGCCAAGTGGCTAAAAGAAGGACAGTTACTTGCTTATCCAACCGAAAGCGTTTGGGGGATAGGTTGTGATGCTTATGATAAGGCAGCCGTGCAGCGTATTTTGGATATCAAGCAGCGCCCAAAAGCTAAAGGTATGATTGTCGTTACTGACAGTGCTGAGCGTTTAGCGCCCTTATTAGATACTTTAGAAGACAGTCAGCGCCAACAAATCATTAATAGCTGGCAGACGGATAGTGACAATATAAAGCTACAATGCAAACAAGCGCACACTTGGTTGTTACCCATTCCGCAGGCGCTGATTACTACTATTCCTCCTTGGATAACCGGGCAGCATCGGACAGTTGCGGTCAGAGTTATCGCTCACCCCATTATCCGTCAGCTATGCCAGCAGTTGGTCAGCGCGCATAATCCCTTTGGACTGTTGGTTTCTACAAGCTGCAATCCATCAGGGCAACCGCCTGCTATGACTCTTACGGATGCTTATGGGTATTTTGACGAGCAAATCCGCTACTTACAGGCGGAGACGTTAGGCTATACCTTACCCAGTCAAATACGTGATGCAATCACAGGTTTAATCGTCCGTTAGAGCATGGCAATCAAGCAATAGATATTACTCTCTGATTTCATTATTGACAGAAATAAAAGAATGATGCAATATGAACTAAGAAATTAGCCAAACTATATGAAATATTAAGCGAATAAATACTATGAAACTAAATCCTGTGACCGAAAAATTTATCTTACATTGGGGTGAAATGGGCTCACAGTGGGGTGTCAATCGCACTATGTCACAGATTCATGCATTGCTTTATATCATCGGTAAGCCGCTCAATGCGGAAGAGATTACCGAGACGCTTGGCGTTGCGCGCTCTAATGTCTCAAACAGTATTAAAGAGCTACAAAACTGGGGGCTAGTACAGAAAGTATCGATATTGGGCGATCGTCGCGATCATTTTACGACTAATACCGACGTTTGGGAGTTGGCACGTATTATCGTCGTTGAGCGTCAAAAACGTGAGCTTGAGCCAACGGTGCAGTTCTTACAAGAACTTATGGACAGTCCTGAATTTGAGCATGAAAATAGCGAAGTAAAAGCGCGGATAAAGGATACCCAAGAGTTCGTCAACACGCTGACCACATGGTCGTCTGAGATGCTGAAGCTACCCACAAGTATCCTTAAAAAAGTCCTCAAATTGGGCGCTAGTATTAAAAAGGTTTTACGTTAATAGTAAGCTGTGTGATCTAAAATAAAAAATTTAAGTAACTATTTCTGTTTAGACAGAAATTTATGTAATAGATATAAAGTCCAGCTAAGTTTAAGTGATACGAGTTTCAATAAAAATATCAATGACAAATGGATGTGTAAAATGACAGTCAATCAAACACACGCTAATAAAGAGCAAGTCATTAAAAAGGCTATTGCTTCAATCGAGTGGCAAGACTTGCGTCAGTTAACGCGCGGTCAAATCGCTTACAATGTTATTTTGCCATATCCGTTCTTACTACTGTCTTGGTGGTTCGCCAGCCAATCATGGTATGTACTGGCATGCGGCGCTTCTTATTTGTTTTTTGCTGCTGCATTCCGTCAAGCGCACGATGGCTATCATCATAGTTTGGGGACAGGTAAGCGTACGACCACTGCCATATTATTATTGCTTAGCGTACTATTAATGACCAGCTTGCACAGCATTCGAGCCACTCACATGGCACATCATCGTGATCCGCTGGGCGATAGTGATATTGAAGGCAGTCTGGCAAATGTGTCATGGTGGCAAGCACTGCTCGGCGGGATAACTTATCGGCTCGCTATCTATCGGCAAGGACTGCGTTTAAGCAGCCGTCGCAATCAAAGCTTGGCTTGGCTAGAATTTGGCTTGATTGCTTTAGTCGTCTTGGTTGCCCTCGTACTGACCGTATTTACTGTCGCTGTTCCTGCTCTGACCATGTTAGCGCAAGTATTGATGTACCACATACTGACCATGATGTTGGCCAATGCTAGCGTTGGTATCATTGCTGTGTGGGGCGTGCACCATGATTGTGATGAGACAATCGCTCGCACCGAGCGTAATCCAGTGATCAATTTACTAACTTTTAACCTGTTATATCACGCAGAGCATCATTTTTTCCCTGCTGTACCATCCAACCATTTACCTGAATTAGCCAAGCGTTTAGATGAGGCAGCATCACACTTGACCAAAGCGCATGTATTGCCAAATACTGCTGTTGCGATGGACTTTATTAATCATCGTTGGAACAAATTAAAGAATAAATCTCAAAATAATAATGATAGTGAGTGTCCTATTCGTAAACGTTTTGCTTAATCAGTAGACTAAATGAAATCAAGATACTTATTACTTATCCACCCATTATCCACAGTAATTTCACTGGCTTTGCCAACGTCGTATTTATACTCAATTAACGACCAATGTTAATAGGATAAATATCATGAAAACGAATAACAATGTAGGTGCTTACCCTTACTTATCAGTGATTATTTTGTTTGCAGGGCTTGGTAGTATGGTTGGTGGAGTGATTGCAGAGCTAGGTTTGTTATTCATTTTTAGGAATGCGGATTTTGCGCAGATTGGTTATCAGCCATTGCTATATGTTGGTCTGCTTGGTTTTATTCCTGCTTTATTGACGGGTATTCTTGTCGCTTATAAGAATATATGGCGCGGTGATCATAAGAGTCTACGCACGACATTTTTGATTGGGTTTATAACGTCAGCAGGTTATATGGGCGCAATCATCCTATATTTAGGCATAAACTCATTGATAGAGGTTGGGGTGCTACTGGCCTTTATGATTGGTATAGGACTATTTGGCGCTATCAATGCAGCTATCGCTGGCTGTATTGCTTTACCAAAAGCATGTAAAAGTCGTTTTGATATAAAAGTTAAAAAAGAAGACGATGACTATAGCGAATTAAGTTTTACTAAACGATAAGCAAAAAATATAGGGAATAGGACATGAATATTTTAATCAGTGGTGGCTCAGGATTTTTAGGCAGTGCCTTTAGTAATGAGATTATGGCGCGTTACCGTGCCCAAAATAAAGCGCTGCACATTACTTGGCTGACGCGTGATAGCAGCCAAGCCCATCCGAATGATATCGACATGATGACTTATGATGAGCTGGCGAGCTCAGATAAAAGCTTTGAGGTTGTTTTAAACCTAGCAGGGGCAGGTATCGCTGACTCGCGCTGGAGCGATGCGCGCAAAGAGCAATTGCTCGCCAGCCGTATTAAGCCTACCGAATCTCTATTGGCATTTATTAAGCGTACCAGTATTAAACCCAAGCTAATGGTCAACGGTTCAGCGATTGGTTGGTATGGGACTCAAGGTGACAAACCTCTTACCGAAAGCAGTGGTTTTGAAACCGATTTTGCTCATCGATTATGTGATGAATGGGAGCAACTGGCGTTGACAGCAAACGATTATGGCGTGTCTGTGGCTATCGTGCGTACTGGTGTTGTCATTCATCCTAAAGGCGGCATGCTCGGTAAACTATTAACCCCGTTTAAGATGGGCGTCGGTGGACAATTGGGTGATGGTCAGCAAATCATGAGTTGGGTCAGCCGTGAGGACTGGGTAGGGGCAGCGATATTTATCATTGAGAAGCATCTAGCTGATGATGTGAGCACTCAAGCCATGCATGAAAACACCCAACAGACTACAAATGACACAACAGCGGTTGTGTACAACTTAACCGCACCCAATCCCGTGAACAATCATACTTTCACCAAAACACTGGGGTCATGGTTACACCGTCCGACATTCTTTACCCTACCGAATTTCTTACTTAAGCTGATGTTTGGTGAGATGTCGACGCTACTAATAGATGGGCAAAAAGTATTACCGCAAGCGTTATTAGATGCAGGGTATGAGTTCCAGCAGCCGACACTTAAACAAGCATTAGAACAGCAGAAGTCGTAAGTGAGTGGCATGTTTCATGTGAAACAGTATTATTAATTATATGATATGTTGTTTCATGTGAAACAACATAGAGGTTTTTATGAGTGATATTGAGTTTAGTACAGTCAAAACACCTAGCTATCCTAAAGGTAAAGTAATAAATCAATATGCACAATTTGGCGGGGCACTGGGTGGGATATTTCTATGGTTAAGCGTAGCAGTACCTGATGTCTTGTTTAATGACTATAATTTTGGTGGTTCCGAAATATTCAATATTACTAACGCCTATTTTATCACTGTATTTAATATAGTTTGGCTGCTAGGGTTTGCGCTGATTTTCTATATAATTTTTGGATTTATATTAGGACTGTTATCTTCATTATTTACAGGCTGGATTCTTGCGCAAGTAAATGCTCACTGTAATTATAAAGGCCTTCTTATCTCTTTAATTACGGGTGGTTTTATGGGCTTTGCCTTTCTATCTTTACTAGAGCTACCTCTTATTATGCAGGTTTTGACAGGTGGTATCAGCGCTGTGATTACGGGTCTTATCGCATTACCTAAATACAAATAAAATTTAAATAGTTATTTCACTTTTGACAGAAATAAAGTAAAATGAAATTATAATTACTAAACAAGTGGTTGCTTAATTTGAGTCGCTACTGCTTATCACAAAGCAAGGAGAACATCATGCGTCATCCTTCGTTAGCCAATATTGAATGGCAAGATTTGCGTCAGCTCAAGCCCACTGAGACGGTTTATAATATCTTTTTATCGTTACCATTTTTATTATTGTCATGGTGGAGCGCGTGGCAGGGATTTTGGCTACTTGCGCTGGCTGCAACGTTTTTCTTTTTTACCGCCGCACTTAGACAAGCCCATGATTGCTATCACCGTACTTTAGGTGTGAGTAAAGTCGCCACAAAGCTCATGCTATTTATGCTGAGTATCACTATGCTTTGTAGTACGCATGCCATTCGGCATACTCATCTTAATCATCATAGAGATCCGCTGGGAGAGAGTGACGTTGAGGGTAATTGGGCACGTCTGCCTTGGTATAAAGCGATATTAGGCGGCGGAATTTTTTCGATAGCGATTCAGTGGTTTGGCTTAACGCATGGTAGCCGCCGCAATCGTATTCTTGTTGCCCTTGATATGTTGCTTATTTTCGCAGTGATTGCCACCGCTTTTATCACGATGCATCCTATATTGATGTATCACGTATTGGTAATGATATTGGCCAATACGATGGTGGGGTTCTTTGCTGTATGGAGCGTCCATCATGGCTGTGATGAGATAGTATATGCCCGTAGTGAGCGTCATCCATTGATTAATTTACTGACTTTTAACTTGCTCTATCACATCGAACATCATCTGTTTCCAGCGGTGCCGACCAACCATTTACCGATGCTGGCCAAGCGTTTAGATGCTATTGCCCCGCAGTGGACGCAGCAGCCAGTAATTCCCTTTTTAGCCCCAGTCAATCAGTATCAAGAGTCTAGGGTGACTGAAAAATCCAATGCCCATTCGCATCACTTTGATGTTTAGCCATAGTCGGTTCAATATAATTTGGATACAAGGAAGGCGAGTGAAAGTACTACAAATAGTAGACTAAGCGAGCCTGACACCGTATCTGATTTATATAGGATTGACTATATCACTCAGAAAGGAGTCATAAGATGATTATTCAAAATCATATCAACAGTTATAGAGAGCAAGCACATTTATCCATCACCATGTACTACGACGATGCATGCGTCATATGTAGCACCGAGGCGCACAATATGCAAGTGCGTCAGCCGGAGAAGATACGCTTAGTTCCTGTGAAAGAGGGGCTTGATAATTTAGCCGCCGCAGGATTTAGCCGTGAGGATGCGATGACTTATATGTGTGTGCAAGACAGCTACGATAACTGGTATACGCACATGGATGCCGTACGACTGCTCTACAGAACGGGCGGCGTGAAATGGTCACCCTTGTTATTTTTGCCAGTGATCAAACAACTGGGTGACTTTGCTTATCCGTATGTCGCGCGCAATCGTTATAGAATTCCGAATTGGATGACCAAGTTGCTCTATGGCAAAGCGCTGATGCAAGCTTGTGACAATGGCGTCTGTAAAATAGCACCAGACAAACGTTAAAGGGCTTTTATTGGCCACTATTTAGTTTTGTGGCAATAGCACTTTAGAGGCAAAGCATATGAAGTTTTTGTGGAAAAAAAGACAATACATTCAGAGCATCCAGCTTTTGACGTAAGATAGCGTTATCTTTATCTGATTAGACCTTACTATGTGGTTCTTCATCGTTTTTACTCAGTTGCTAGCTGTTATGACCAGCGTTCTTATTTGCTGGTTTGTAAAGCCAAAAACTACTGCTGCAAAAGCTGCACTGGTAGCAGCTGTCTTTGTTATTAATAATAGTGCTCTCATTTATGGTTTGACTGAGTTTTGGGGTGAGCGCTTTCATGTCTATCTAGTCGTCAGTATTTTGCAAGGTTTTATGCTTTATGCTGGTCTGATAACGGCTGCGGTGGCGCTACTCGTTTATCAGCTTTTTAAGCGAAAATCTCGTCCAATACTCTTGCGTACCTTTGCCATTACAGTTTATGTCGCCATTGTTAGCTTAGCGGTATTTAATGCTTATTCGCCCGTCGTACATCGTTTAACAGTCACTATAGATAAGACGCTGGATAAGCCAATGGATATCGCGCTTGTCTCTGATACGCATCTGGGCAGATGGTTTGGCAATCGACAGATAAAGAAAATGGTAAGCCTTATCGATGCGCAACATCCCGATGTCGTGGTTATCGCTGGCGACATTATGAATGACAATACCATTGCTTACGATAATACGAATATGCATGAGCAGCTATCAAAGCTAAAGGCACCGCTTGGCGTTTATGCGACTTTAGGTAATCACGATTATTTTGGTTATGAAAAGCAGATCACTCAAGCGGTGGAAGAGGCTGGCATCAAAGCGCTTGATAATGAGAGTGTACTATTAAATGACTCAGTATGGCTGGTAGGGCGCTCAGATGACATCGATCGTACCAGACTGTCAGCTGAGGAGTTATTAACGCAAGTACAGACAGATAAACCAGTGCTATTTTTAGAACATCGTCCTAGCGCGATGGATGAGGTCAGCGCCCTGCCAGTCGATTTGCATCTGTCTGGGCATACCCATGGCGGGCAGATATTCCCGTTAACGACGCTGATGGATTGGTTGACACCGCTAAACTATGGCAGCAAAAAAATAGCCGATACGCAGTTTTTGGTGACCTCTGGTTATGGCATCGGTCCCGTACCATTTAGACTGGGTACGCGTTCTGAGGTTTGGATAATTACGTTGCAGTCTGGTGTATGAGCTATTTAAATAAAAAGTGTTACCCTTATGATAAAGCCTCTACCATATCTAAATGGTAGAGGCTTTTATTTGCTGTTAGGCTGGTTAATAGCTACTTTGCTTGTCTGGTTAGCTAAAAACATACTGCATTGACACCATCATACTCAGGGATTCTTCATGCGCTACGCATTTTTCATTACCATTTTTGCGCTATTGCAGCTCTTTAGTGTCGGCGCTGCTCTAAGCGTGCAATGGTGGTTACAACCTTGGCAGACAGCAGGTTTGCAAACTTCGGTATGGGTCATCATATTTGTTATTACTAATGCTTTGCTGCTACTCAGTGTCAATAGAGCATTTGCCAATAGCTATCGCTGGATCAGTGGTTGGATGTTGGCCATGCACTTTATGCTATTGACGGCTTTAGTTACCAGCTTATTTTATGGTGGCTATTGGCTAATCACATTGCTAACCGGTGATGTGCTGGCTACATCGGCTACCGTCGATTTTGGGTTGCGCATATTGGCATTGGCAGTATTTATCGGGTTATTTGTTTATGCTCTATACAGCGCTTATGCGCCTGTGGTGCGTGAGTTATCTATTGATATTGATAAGCCTTTGGTCAAGCCGCTACGTATTGCGGTCGCTAGCGATTTGCATATCGGGAGATTGTTTGGGATTGGCGCAATAGATAGGCTGCATCGTCTTATTGTGCAGCATAAAGCAGACATATTGCTGATGCCAGGCGATATCATGGATGACAATATACAGGCATTTACCACATATAAAATGGCAGAAAACTTGGCTGAGTTATGCAAAAGCCTGCCGTATGGGGTCTATGCAACTTTAGGCAATCATGATTTGTACGGGCACGAGCAGCCAATTGTCCAAGCGTTGCGTACTGCTGGCGTGCAGTTGTTAAATGATGAAGTTATACGCCTCACGCACCAAGGGCAAGCGTTTTGGTTGATGGGACGCTTCGACAATCATAAGCGTCAGCGCGTCCCGACGACTGAGCTACTGGCGCAGGTCAATAGCGCTGAGCCGCTGATATTGTTAGACCACAGACCAAGTGATATTGCTGAGCACAGCCAAATGCCGATTGATTTGCAGCTCTCTGGGCATACCCATAACGGTCAAATATTCCCCGCCAACTTCATTGTTAGTTCCATCAACCGCTTGGGTTATGGCTATGAGGTCATCAATGACAGTCACTTTGTGGTGTCATCTGGTTACGGCTTTTGGGGCATTCCGTTTCGACTGGGCTCGCGCTCAGAGATTTGGCTCATCACCCTCACTGGTCAGTAGGTCTTGCACAAAACAAGCAAACGCCTTGATAATATAGCTTGTCTGATTGCCAAGACCTTGATGGACACTCATCAAGTTAATAAAACCATGCGGTGCGCCTAGCACTGTATAGGTTTCTACCTTAACGCCTTCTTTTTGCAAAAGCTCAGCATAAGCCAGCCCTTCATCTCGCAAGATATCTAATTCCGCAACGACGACATAGCTGGGACACAGGTGCGCATTGTCACCGTGCATGACTGAGATAAGCGGGTGAGACTGCGCTAGACCACTATGCTGAGTGTAGGCAGTATTAAAGACGTTTGCATCGTTGTGATCGAGCAGCAAGCCTTCACCATAAAGCTCCCAACTCGGATATTCAGCCTCATAATCAGTGACCGGATATAGCGGTAATTGGGCTAAAGGTCGCGGCAAATCAGCCAGTGAATTTTTAAAAGTATCATTGGCTTTTTTATCAGTCTCAGCAGTTTGATTATTATCTTGCCATAGTGCATCGATAGGCTTAATAACCTGCTGCGCAACCAGTGCTGCCAAGCAACCACCCGCACTATCACCAGACAATACGATGCGCGATGGCAATGCACCAAGTGACTGAGAATGTTTAGCCAACCAAGCATACGCCGACAGACAGTCTTTAAGGGCTGTTGGCGCTGGATATTCAGGTGCCATGCGGTAGTCGACGCTCACGACTGCCCAGCCATTTTGGGCGCAGACCGTATGACAAAACTCATGGTGCGTGTCGATATCACCAATACAAAATCCGCCGCCATGAAAAAACAGCATGGCGACTTCATCCGCACTTTTTCCCTCATTATTCTGCTTCGTCTGCTGGTAGCAGCGCACGGTCATGTCACCACCGTCAGCGTTGGCAATGGTTCTATCTTGCCAGCTGACGGCGTTCTCTGAATTTCCTGAGACATTCGCATTTTGTTGCCAAACGCTAGGCGCTTGCAACGACACCGCATCTGTACCAAATTTCTGCCGTAGGTTGGGTAGCTTATCCAGTGCTAATGGGCGCTTGAGCTTATTACTGACCGCAAGTATCAGGCGCAGATGGGCGTCAGCGAGGGGATATTGCTCCGCTGTAGACGCTTTTAATTGGTGATTAACTCGTTCGAGTAGCGGCGTTGGCAAATTATCCAGCCCTTTTAGCGTATGGTGCAAAATATGATGCTGGTGCGCATTTTTAGCGGCTGTTGTTTTGACGGTCTTAAGCGTTTTTGTCAATAAAGCATTGAGCGATGGCACTGGTAAAATAGGCATAAACCCTCTCTTGTAATCGATGTTTAAACAAAGTTAATCGGCTTTATAAGTGAACGATTAATATAGCAGTTAATCATAAGATTTATATGAGGGTCTGTTGAACATTCAAATATTAGGACTGCTGATCGCTAAAATCGCATCAAACTAGGCGTAAACCGACGAGAATGTCGAGACCTTAGCTAGGTTTACAACAACGTTTGGGGTGGTTTTAGCATCAGCCCTTTGGGGCAGGGCTATTTTTTGCCAATACATGGCGAAATTATCTAACCTGGAATGACTAGGCGTCAAAAATTTCACTGCGTATTGTCTAAAAAATAGCCACTGCCAGTGCCACATTTGAGTGTTCAACAGACCCTACATTCCAATCTATCTTAAAAGCTGTTCACCATAAAGTTAAGCGTGGCTCGGTGACAAAAACATCATCATTTGTACCCGTCATTTATCTTAACGTTGAGTGCTTTTTATAGTGTTAGTGACGATAATCCCTACGCCTTGCAATGATTTATCCTGCTAAAACAAAAAATTCCTTAGGTTAGGCTTGAAATTTATGCTCATCACCTTTATCAAGCAGCTATTGAAGCGCATTTACAAAAAGAATGAACGAAAACAGTTAGGCCATTAATAACAGCACAATGACCAGTGTTTGGTCAGTTTATCGTGCCTTAAAACCAACCTTTATTATTAATAATCCTAAGGAGCTACCATGAGCGAGCAGAATAACAATCACGAATCCCCTGAGCACAATGTGTCGCATGACAATATTGAGCATGCTGAGAGTATTTTAGAAGAAACCATGAAAGAATTTGATCCAAAAAACAACTCAGACGCTGATGCCAATGAGACGATCGAAAATGACATCGATATCGACACCTTTAAAGCGCGTATCGCTGAGTTAGAAGGCGAGGTTAAGCAGGCCAAAGAAGGTACCGCCCGTGCCAATGCTGAAGCCTATAATGCGCAAAAACGTATGGAACAAGAAGCGGATAAAAGTAAAAAATTCGCCTTACAAAAATTTGCCAAAGAGTTGTTAGAAATCGTTGATAACTTAGAGCGTGCTATCGAAAGTGCGAATGCAAATGATCCAGTCGCCGAAGGGGTGCAACTGACTCACAAAGCATTGGTCGCTGTCTTGAATAAAAACGGCGTAGAAGTGGTTGAACCACAAGGTGAAAAGTTCAACGCTGATTTTCATGAAGCGGTAGGCATCGACCCAGACGCTGAAGCGGATACCGTCGGTACAGTACTGCAAAAAGGTTATAGCTTGAATGGCCGCCTCTTGCGTCCTGCGATGGTTCGTGTCGGTCAATAGGACTTAACACTTGATTTTAAATGGTTAAACCTTACTTAAATTAAGGGTTTTGACAAAAAATCACACAAAAGACTGTGTTTGCGTGGTTATTGACTTGAAAAAATGTACGGTCAAACCGATATAAAGCAACAAGTGACCGGCTATGGTCTGATATGCAAAGGTTTGATATGTAAAGTTCCGTATGGTTCATACAGCATGGCTGAATAAGTGCAGGCAACCCATACGGTTAGCAATACAAACATTTATATTTAAAAACAAATTAGGAGCAATTGATTATGGGTAAAGTAATTGGTATTGATTTAGGTACAACCAACTCATGTGTGGCAGTGATGGAAGGTGACAAGGTTAAAGTCATCGAAAATGCTGAAGGTACTCGTACTACACCATCGATCGTCGCCTATAAGGATGACGAAATTCTCGTTGGTCAGTCAGCCAAGCGTCAAGCCGTCACCAACCCAAACAATACTTTGTTTGCGATTAAGCGTCTGATTGGTCGTCGTTTTGATGACAAAGTCGTGCAAAAAGACATCGGCATGGTGCCTTACAAAATCGCCAAAGCAGACAACGGTGATGCATGGGTAGAAGTCAACGGCAAAAAACTAGCGCCACCACAGGTTTCTGCTGAAATCTTGAAAAAAATGAAAAAAACAGCTGAAGACTATCTTGGTGAAAGCGTGACTGAAGCAGTAGTAACGGTACCGGCTTACTTCAATGATTCACAGCGTCAAGCAACCAAAGATGCGGGTAAAATTGCTGGTCTTGATGTAAAACGTATCATCAACGAGCCAACAGCAGCGGCCCTTGCTTATGGCATGGACAAAAAGCAAGGCGACAGTACGGTTGCTGTATATGACTTAGGTGGTGGTACTTTTGACGTATCAATCATCGAAATCGCTGATGTCGATGGCGAGCAGCAGTTTGAAGTACTAGCAACCAACGGTGATACTTTCCTTGGTGGTGAAGACTTTGACTCAGCATTGATTGATTACTTAGTAGACGAGTTCAAAAAAGACCAAGACGTTAACCTAAAAGGTGACTCTCTTGCGATGCAGCGTCTAAAAGAAGCCGCAGAAAAAGCGAAAATTGAATTATCAAGTGCGCAAAGTACTGAAGTAAACTTGCCGTATATCACTGCTGATAGCAGTGGTCCTAAGCATTTGGTCGTGACTATCAGCCGCTCAAAACTTGAGAGCTTAACGGAAGCGCTAGTACAACGTACCATGGGTCCTTGTAAGATTGCCCTTGAAGATGCTGGTCTAAAAATCGGCGATGTCGATGACGTCATCTTAGTTGGTGGTCAGACTCGTATGCCATTAGTACAACAAAAAGTACAAGAGTTCTTCGGTCAAGAGCCACGTAAAGATGTGAACCCTGACGAAGCAGTCGCTGCTGGTGCGGCCATTCAAGGTGCGGTATTGTCTGGTGACAAAACTGATGTCCTATTGCTTGACGTAACGCCATTGACCCTTGGTATCGAAACAATGGGTGGTGTGATGACGCCAGTGATCGAGAAAAACACCATGATTCCTACTAAGAAATCACAGGTATTCTCAACCGCTGAAGACAACCAGCCAGCAGTAACCATTCAGGTGTATCAAGGTGAGCGTAAAATCGCCAACCAAAACAAACAGCTTGGTCGTTTTGACTTGACGGACATTCCACCTGCGCCACGTGGTCTACCGCAAATCGAAGTCACCTTTGACATCAACGCTGACGGTATCATGAACATCTCAGCAACGGACAAAGGTACTGGTAAAGCACAAAGTATCCAGATCAAAGCGGATTCTGGCTTGTCGGATGAAGAAGTTGAACAAATGGTTCGTGATGCAGAAGCCAACGCGGCTGAAGATGAGAAGTTCGCTAACCTAGCGCAAGTACGTAACGAAGCAGATGGTCGTATCCATGCGGTACAAAAAGCACTAAAAGAAGCTGCAGATAAAGTCACTGATGAAGAAAAGTCAACAGTAGAGACGGCTATCACTGAGCTTGAAGCAGCGGCAAAAGAAGACGACCATGATGACATCAAAGCCAAGCTTGAAGCGTTAGACAATGCTTTCTTGCCAGTCAGTCAGAAGATTTATGCTGATGCAGGCGCTGGCGCCGAAGGTATGGATCCAAGCCAGTTCCAACAAGGTGCTGACGGTGCAGCAGATAGCAGCCAAGCCGACGATGACGTAGTCGATGCTGAGTTCACTGAAGTAGACGAAGATAAAAAATAATACGGCTACTAACTAGTTAGATTAAAAAACGCATCCTTCGGGGTGCGTTTTTTTATGGCTATAATTTCTGTTTGTAGGGTCTGTTGAACATTCAAATATCCGCAATACCGTCGCGTTTTTAGGATATTTTGACTATATAGCTGATTTAGGGTTTAAACGCACTCACGGTCAGTACTTCATACGTCAAATTGACGCAAGGCTGGCCACCTTCGTTTTGTGCAGAAAAATGCTGCCAATAATCTGACTCAAACTGTTGTAAACGCGCTTTCGTCCATCTAAAAGGTTGCGTGTTCCTTGACGATACTTGCGTTTGACTGGTTGAGACACCCGTAAGTTTCATATGCTTCAACACAGCATAAGGGCTGATAAATGGTAAGTCGAAACGCTCAATTGAAAGCTCGATATGCTCAAAGCCAGCATTCGTTAATACTGACTGCCATTCAGTGATATCTGGGTAATCAAGGCCTTGACCCGTTAGCGCTTTAATTTGCAAAAAATTATTGGGCGTAAAGGTGCTGAAGAGTAGTTGACCTGAAGTCTGTAGACGGTGTGCTGATTGCGTGACAAAATTCAACGGATTATCAAACCACTGCACTGCATTGGCACTGACTATCAAACTGTGTATTCCTTCCAAGTCCATGGTTTCACCATCGCCAATCGCTATGTCAGCCGTTGGTAAAATTGATTGCAAGGTAGCTGCTTGTTCAGCGCATAATTCATTGATCAGCCAATGCTGACTTTGAACATGTTCAGCCAGTAGTCGTGTCATTTGACCGGTACCCGCACCGACTTCTAATACACTGCTTTGTTTGGTATGAGCAATGTTTTCTAGTAAATACTGACAGACTGTCTGCTGAATACTGGCATGCTGGTCATAGTCGCTGGCACTGGCAAAATGGCGAGCGATGATTTGTTTCCTAGCACTGAGGTCATTAGGTATGTCGAGTGTTTTCATACGGCTTATTACATCCAAGTAAGTCCATTATCGGTCGATA
Organism: Psychrobacter okhotskensis; assembly: GCF_965638355.1. Taxonomy (NCBI): domain Bacteria; kingdom Pseudomonadati; phylum Pseudomonadota; class Gammaproteobacteria; order Moraxellales; family Moraxellaceae; genus Psychrobacter; species Psychrobacter okhotskensis. Next base: position 3,312,617 of record NZ_OZ281822.1, on the reverse strand, counting down.
GTAGGACTGACATCTCGGTTAGATGACAGACTTATAATTGTTCTATCAACTGCTCGCAGTCTTCGTTGGTTAGTTTGGCATTCATGACCAAGCGAATACGAGCGGTGTTCGCAGGAACGGTAGGTGGTCTGATGGGCAGCGCGTAAAACCCTGCTGCTTGTAATTGTTGCGCTTTGGCAATAGCACGTCCATTATCGCCCAGTATATAGGGGATAATGGGTGAGTCGTAGCGGATATGTTGAGTGATTGGCGAGGTGTGATGTCGTTGTGCAATGGCTTGACTGAGCTTTACAGAGATCTGAGCCAAGTGGGCACGTTGGTCAATGAGGTTTGGCATTTTTGCTAAAATAAAGCGCGTCCAGGCGTGATTGATGGGCGGTAGGGCGGTGCTAAAAATCAGCGGACGCATGGTGTTAATGAGCCATTGCTTGACGATGTCATCGCACAGGATATAAGCGCCAACTGACGCAAACGCTTTACCAAAGGTACCGACCAAATAATCAATATCCGCCAACGTCTGTGTTTCTTCTGCGAGCCCCAATCCGGTATCTCCTAAGACACCAATGGCATGTGCCTCATCGACATACAACTCAATGCGGCTGTCTGCGGCTTTTAGTTGTACCAATTGCTGTAAGTCGGCACGGTCACCATCCATACTAAATATACTCTCGGTGACAATGATGATGCGTTCAACCGTCTCGTCTGCTTGTTCAATAAACTTGGCTAAATGCTCGTAATCGTTATGACGGTAACGACGATAGGTGACAAGTTTACTTTGGCTCAAGCGCATCCCATCGATAATGCTGGCATGCACTAGCTTGTCAGCCAAAATGAGTGTTTTGACTGGCAAAGTTGTTAATGCTGGCAAGATACCTAGGTTGGCGTGATAGCCACTATTTAAGACCAGCACCGACTTTGAATCGGTCAAACTCTGTTTTTCTATGGCGCTTTGATACCAATTTTGCAGTTCTTCTTCTAGGGCTTCTAACTGTATGTCGTTGCCTGTCAGTAGGCGTGAGGAGGTGGCACTCATTTTAGGTCGCTTCACCACTGGTAACTGTTGTATCTGCTCAAGGAACTCAGTTTGCAGCTCAGTATCACCACCCAAGCCTAAGTAGTCGTTACTGGCAATGTTCAGCAGTGTCTTGCCTTGGCTGACGACATAGCGCCCTTGATGTTCTAGGCTTGGCAAACAACGATATTGCTGCTGGGACTTCAAATGGATCAATGATTCGTGCAGCTGCGCCACTATAGAACTTGCCATATTGAAATATTCCTTCTTTTATTTTTGGCTTTTTGGCATGAATAGAGTGCTTGATGAGTAGGAAGTATTGCACAAATTGGCTACTTGTAACAAAAAGTTTCATATCTAAGCCTTTGTAACCCACACACTGATAAACACTTTCAAATCTTAACTTTCGTACCATTAAACACTGACAGAGTGTCTGAAATAGTTTGTTACTATGTATTCATCGTTAGCAGACAAGGCGATAGGGCCATAAGGCCAATATAAATAAATAACTTGTTTGTCCACATAAGTTGAAGGAGCTAATAATGAAAACTCTACAAAAAACTCTATTTGCACTAGCAGCTGGTTCTTTACTAACGGTCAGTGCACAAGCAGCGGTCTCTTATGGCAACGGTTATACCGGTCAACCATATGTAGGTGTCAAAGTCGGTCAGTTTGACTTAGACGTCGATAATGCTGATGACCCAACTGCTTATGGTGTATACGGTGGTTATAACTTCGATCCTAACTTTGGTATTGAAGCAGAATATATCGGCTCAGATGATGCTGATTACCGCAATGGCGACCTTGATGCCAAGACTTACGGCGCATACGGTACTTACCGTTATCAGTTTCCAAACACAGGCCTCTATGCCAAAGGTAAACTCGGTGTCGCCAAAACTGAAGTAGAAGGTGACTATACTGCTGGTCCAGTGAGAGTGTCAAACTCTACAAGTGACACAGGTATCGCTGGCGGTGTCGGTCTAGGCTACTCAGTAAACCCTGACTTCGGTATCGAAGCTGAATACGCGATGATGGACAGCGATGTTGATGCCAAGTTGCTAACCGTTGGTGCACATCTAAAGTTCTAATTCACAAAGTTTAAAGTTATAAAGTTTTAAGCCATCGGGCAGATGGCTGATTCATTATAAAAATAAGAGATAGCTATTCTTATGGTCGTCTCTTACCATCACAATCCATATAAAAGCAATTAATAAAAAAATCTTAGGAGAATACAATGAAAATTCTACAAAAAACATTACTCGCACTAGCCGCTGGTTCTTTAGTAAGCATGGGTGCACAAGCCGCCGTCTCTTATGGCAATGGTTATACTGGTCAACCATACGTAGGTGTTAAAGTCGGTCAGTTTGACCTAGACGTCGATGGCGCTGATGATCCAACCGCTTATGGTGTGTACGGTGGGTACAACTTTGATCCTAACTTCGGTATCGAAGCAGAGTATGTCGGCTCAGATGACGCTGACTACCGTGGCGGTGATATCGATGCTAAAAGCTACGGTGCGTACGGTACTTACCGTTACCAGTTCCCAAATACGGGCCTATATGCCAAAGGTAAATTAGGGGTTGCTAAAACTGAGATAGAGGGTGACTTTACCCGCAATGTTGGTAACACTGAAATCAGAACTGAGACTTACTCAGAAAGTGATACGAGTCTTGCTGGTGGTGTCGGTCTTGGTTATTCAGTCAACCCTAACTTTAGCGTAGAAGCTGAATATGATAAGTTAGGTAGCGATGCAGATCTTATGACAGTTGGTGCACATCTAAAATTCTAAATGCTTGCTAGTCAATTATAGAATAAAAAACGATCGCTTTGGCGGTCGTTTTTTTTGTACGAAAAAAATACGGTTGAAGTCACTAAAAAAGAATGCATTAAAAATAATCTTCTGCTAGAATCGCGAATTCAACAATAGTTCAGCTCACTTATGTGCTCTGTTATGTCCACTCAGGCTACATTTTAGTTTTATTTAATAGGAAGACAGATGAATACTTTACAAAAAGCTTTGATCGCATTATCAGTTGGTTCTTTAATGAGTATTAGTGCGCAAGCAGCCATCAACTATGCTGGTCAGCCATACGCTGGTGTAAAAGTTGGTAAGTTCTTGGTAGATGCTGATGATCTAGACGATCCTACTGCTTATGGAGTTTATGCTGGTTATAACTTTGATTCTAACTTTGGTGCTGAAATTGAGTATGTAGGCTCTAATGACGCTGATGTAGATACAGGTGTGAGTGGTATTAAAGGTGAATATGACCTTAAAACTTATGGTGCTTATGGTACTTACCGTTATCAATTCCCTAATACTGATATATACGCCAAAGGTAAACTAGGGTTTGCTAAAGCTGAGATTGATGTCTCTCTAAGCGACGCTTTTGGAAACTCTGATAGCGATAGTGATAGTGATAGTGGTGTCGCTGGTGGTATTGGTTTGGGTTATAACTTCAACCCTAACATGAGCATTGAAGCTGAATATGATTATGTTGCTGAAGATGTTACGCTATTAACTATTGGTGCAAATTATAAATTCTAGTATAAATCTATAATTTTAACTTTGATATTTATAGAGTTGAATCAGTTAAACAAAAAAACGATCACATATGTGGTCGTTTTTTTTGTTTCAGGCTTTCATGAGCACTTATTGAGCTTTTGTTTCTACTCAGGGAAGCGGTAGCAGTATATTAATGATTTTTAAGGCATTATCACGCTAGAAATGTGCTACATTGAAAGCTAGAATGACAAAGACAGGGAATATATCAATGATGGAGACTCTCTGGATGATTGAACCGTGGCATTGGCTGGTATTGGGTTTTGTGCTGCTGATTGTTGAGATGTTCGTTCCGACATTTGCCAGCCTTTGGTTTGGCGCTGCTGCTATCATCGTCGCGGCACTGTCGTGGCTATTACCTATTTCGTTAACTATCCAGATTGTGATTTGGCTGATACTTTCTGCGGTGTTTTTATTGGCATGGTTTAAATTTATTAAACCTCTGTCAGTGGATCGTACCAAAGCGGGATTGGGTGGCAGCGTCATTATCGGTGAGACCGGTATGATTATCGTGCCACCGCAGCCTGAGAGAGCGGGCATGGTACGGTTTAGTGTGCCTATCGTTGGGGCCGCTGAATGGATGTGCCGCACGCAAGGAGAACAAGTGGCCGTCGGTGATCGGGTAATCGTGACCGATATCGTTGGTAATGAATTGGTTGTCAGTAGTATGAAGTCGCAGGCAGCGATATCTAAGAGTACGCAAATATAATAACAGGGGTGGAATGTGGAAAGTTTTAGTATTGTCATGATCGTTTTGATCGCGCTGGTAGTGTTTACCGTATTTAAAGGCGTGCGGATCGTACCGCAGGGGTATAAGTGGGTCGTGCAGCGTCTCGGTAAATATAGCCAAACCCTAGAGCCTGGACTCAATATTATTATTCCTTATGTCGATAATGTCGCTTATAAAGTGACCACCAAAGACATCGTGCTCGACATTCCCTCACAAGAAGTGATTACCCGTGATAACGTGGTTATTATCGCGAACGCTGTCGCTTATATTAATATTGTGCGCCCTGATAAGGCAGTATATGGTATCGAAGATTATGAATATGGTATTCGTAATTTGGTGCAGACGTCTTTGCGTTCCATCATCGGTGAGATGGATTTGGATAGTGCATTATCTAGCCGTGATGAAATCAAAACCAAGCTAAAGCATGCCATCTCAGAAGATATTGCAGATTGGGGTATTACCCTAAAAACCGTAGAGATTCAAGATATTAACCCATCGCAAACCATGCAAGCGTCAATGGAAGAGCAAGCGGCGGCAGAGCGCCTACGTCGTGCGACAGTGACCCGTGCTGATGGTCAAAAGCAAGCCGCTATCCTAGAGGCAGACGGTCGCCTAGAAGCCTCACGCCGTGATGCTGAAGCGCAGGTAGTACTGGCAAAAGGGTCAGAGGAGTCGATTCGTTTGATTACCGCGGCAATGGGCACAGAAGAGATGCCAATTGTCTATTTACTCGGTGAGCAATATATCAAGTCGATTCGTCAGTTAGCTGAATCTAACAATGCAAAAATGGTGGTATTACCGGCTGACATCCTCAGTACAGTCAAAGGGATGGTAGGCGATAAGCTTAAGGTTTAGTGCTTAAATTATGAATCATATCATTCAAGCTTAAGCTTGGTAGTTAACAGCCTTTATGCTAAACCAAAAAAAGACCTCGCTTGAGGTCTTTTTTATTGCTCATAATCAACTCAAGAACCAGTCTAGTTAGATAACTTTAGAAAAGCGATTTTGCTGCTTATTTGTCAGATACTCATCAAACACCATCGCGACGTTGCGACCAAGCAGGCGACCTTTTGGTAAGACTCGAATTCCAGCAGCATCCATATCGACGAGCTTATCGTCTTGCATCTCACCCAATTGCTGAATCTCATCAATGAAGTAAGTAATCGCATCGATACCGAATTTCTGATTCACGTCTTTAAAGTCGATATAGTCATGACAGAGTAGCTTCATAATCACATATTCACGCAAGCGATCTTTAACCGATGTCTTGATAACTTTTACTGCTGGCATGACAGCAAGATTGCTTTTTGCCGCATCGATATTGGCTTGATATGCTTGTAAGTCTGTCTCATTTTGCAAAATGTAACGGGTATTGGCATTGGCAATTTGACTGATGGATGAGACGCCAAAGCCTATCAAATCGCAGTCACCCATGATGGTATAGCCTTGAAAGTTACGATGTAGCTTACCTTCGCGCTGCGCTATGGCTAACTCGTCATCAGGCTTAGCAAAGTGATCAATACCGATATATTGATAGCCCGCCTCGGTCAGCGTATTGATGGTATTGCCGAGCATCCCAAGCTTAGCCGCTGGCTCTGGCAGGTCTGCTTCTTTGATTTGACGCTGGGCCTTAAAGCGTTCTGGCAGATGCGCGTAGTTAAAGACTGATAGACGATCTGGTGACATCTCGATGATGCGGCGTACGGTTTTATCCAAGGTCGCAGGCGTTTGATGCGGTAGGCCATAAATCAGATCCACATTGATAGAATGAAAACCAAGCTCTCGCGCTTCAGTGAGCACATTTTCGATCATTTCTGCCGAATGCACGCGATTGACCGCGATTTGTACCGTTTCGTCCAAGTCTTGCACCCCTAAGCTGATGCGATTAAAACCAAGATTGCGTAGCGTTTTTAAGGTGTCATCACCCAGCTCGCGCGGGTCAATTTCAATAGAGTAGTCGCCTTCATCTTCAGGTAAGAATTCAAATTGTGTCTGCAAAAACGCCCACAGTTGACTCATCTCTTCATCACGTAAAAATGTCGGCGTGCCACCACCCAAATGCAGCTGCTTAACGAGTGGTTTACTGCTGCCCTCTGGCGTGGTCAATAAGTGTCGTTTGTGCTTAATTTCCGCGATGAGATATTGCAGATAATCGCCTGAGTCGCTGTTTTTTTTAGTGATAATTTTATTGCAAGCACAGTAATAGCAAAGATGGCGACAGAATGGAATATGAAAATAGAGCGATAATGGCGCGCGCGCTTCACGATTCTGCAGAATTTTTATTTCTAAGTCATCAGGGATTGGGGAGAACTCTAAAGCAGTCGGATAAGAGGTGTAACGAGGCCCTGAACGATTGTATTTATTAATAATCGCTTCATCAAATGCAGGTAGCTGCTTGGTCATAATACTGCCGCGCGTACTGGCATAAGGGTTGTCTGGCTGCATAACAGGGCGTGTGGTCGTCGGCTGCTCTCCGGCACGATTATAAGGTTGCTCAGTGTTTGGTTCGGTATATTCTGTCATGCGGCATTCCTCGTGTTGACCATATATATTGCTGTTTATTTATCACAAAGTGCACAGCCATATTTATGTCTAAATAGATAGACGCTAGTATAGCAAATCCTTGTGAACAGTAGGGTGTTTGACCCTTGTTAATCTTCTTAAGATTTCGTTGTTGTCTATTCATTGTTTTCTAAAAAGACCGTTAGTTTCTGCCGCTCACTGGCTGTTAACTCGTCAGCGATATCTATCAAAAATACCTGTTTTAGCTGCATTAATACTTCGTCTACGCTTGTCAAAATGCTACTTTTACTGGGTTTGCCCACTTGATGTCGCTGATATTTATGGTTCAATAGAGTATGCCTTACGCCGTCATTATCAAGCCTTGAAGCCATAAGTCTGCGTTTAAAAGGGGAGTTAGGGTAAGTGGAGATATACCAACTGCCGACCACCATATCTATTTTAATTTGTGGTAATAAGTCAAAGACGTAGAGCATCTGCCATTCTGACTTAACCTCACAACATAAGAGGTAGCGTTCATAGTTTACTTGGGCATGTGGCAATATGGGATTTTCGATTTGATTTTCAAAACTGTTGTCTTTGATGATTTTATAACGACCATGCGGTGTGGTTTGTATCTGCGAAGCATTTTGACTGTCGTTATTTTTTTGATTAGTGTCTTCTTGGTTATAAGTGAACAGCAACGGCGCGCTGGGCACTAGGCCACCATAACCCACATCAACCAAATAGTTTTGGCCATCGATGCTCACCATAATGGCCATGTGCGTGCGAGCATTGTGCCTCTCAAGCTGATTGTTGATGGTCACTACCCCAGTAATGATTCTCGCCTCATAACCCAAGTGGCGCAGCAGCGCCAAAAATAAGCCATTAAGCTCATAACAGTATCCGCCAGCACGGCGCTCAATGAGCTTGTCATAGATTGAGCGGTCTTCTAAATCAACGGGTCGGTCTACAAGGGTGGTTAAACTTTGAAACGGAAACTGGGTTAAATGCGTAAGCTGTAGGCGTTTTAGGTGTTCTAAGTCGGGTATGATTGGCTGATCAATCTCTGATGCTGTAAACCCAAGTTGTTGCAGATAATGGCTGTAATTAATATTGGTCATAAATAATCCTAGCGTAGTTTCTTTTAAGGAATATCTTCATTTAGATGGCTACAGTGAATGAAAAGTAATATCGATACATCAGGCACTGCTGACATCCATTTTTCTTGCTTGCTGTGCCTGTGTAGACAGAGGCTACAAAAAATTGATATCAGCAATACCGTCGCGTTTTTAGGATGTTTTGACTATATATTTAGATGATTATAGATTGAACTGAAAACATACCCCCGAATAATATTAGCAAAAAACCCCAGAATTTATCTGAGGTCTTGTGTATACGTTTACCGATAGTTACTGCAAATGATCCTCAGATTATTCTCTTAATTCAATCTTATCACCAACTGCTTGCGCGGATATCTCGCCAGCACTAAAGGGGACACGAATCCAATCTTTGGCAGAGTAGCGACGCGTCTGATCACGGTGATAAGGCCGCGTGCTATCTGCTGATTGTGAGTACGCTAATAACGCTTCTACGATCGGTCCTTTGTCATCAAAGGTCACTGTCTGCATATAGGTGGGGCCATTAATAATGGGGCCGTAAGTACCGTCACTGTTTGTTGTGGTTGTCGTCTTAACGCCATTTCTAATGATTTCTCTACCTCGAGACTGTGCGACATTGAAAGCCCCTTCACGACCAAGTCCGCCATGCATAGAGATTTTTTCGTTACTCTTACCGGCATCAATCACGTACTGCAAATCAGCCAAACTTGCATCGAGGGCTATGTTTTTGCTAGTAAAGTAAGCAATCGAATCACCTAGGGCGGTACGCGTATTTTCGTTAATGATGAGATCGCGTGGCGTATTGACGGGGTCGTTGACGTCGAATTTGACCTCAAATGCGGTGTCAGTGGTTTCGATGAAGTTGACATTGTTCCAGAACTCTCTAAAGACGTGTGCACCTTTGCTATCAAGGTTGTCACGGCGGTCCCAGTTGCTTAAAACCGTACAGGCTTGCGTGGCATCGATACTGCCGCCACTGGATAGCGGTAACATAGCGTTGTCATTACAATCTGCCAATACATCATCGAGTACCAGCTCCGCCACGTAGCTACGGTTGCCATAGACGACTTCTTGCATATTTTCCAGATTAAAAGTATTGCCGCCAAGCTCGTCTTTATTGCTTAGTCGATCCAATATTTGAGTAAGTCCCATGCGAGTACGCATCAGTAGGGGAACGCCATCTACGGGATTAGGCCCTAAGAAAGGTACTAAACGCCGACGTAATAATGGCGAGAATCCGGTCAATGGCTCCTCAGGATTGCTCAACCAGTAGCTGTCATTTGAGTTTTCGACATAGTCATCACGAATCAAAAATGGCAAGTTTGAGCGACCAAAAATACCCGCTTGTGGCGAGTCCGCATCAGTGCCCCATTCGCAGGCAGCATCGCTACCGTTTAGTGCTGGCAAGTCTGCTGCGACCAAAGCCCCAAGGAAAGGCCCTGCATTGGCACTACAGGCTTCTAGCTGCTCTTTAGTCACATGCGGCACGGTTGAGATATCAGCATAGAGCGCCTTGCCGTAACGGTCAGTCGCGATGGTATTGACGAACCCAAGACCAAGGGTGTCCTGCATTCTATCGACCAGATCTTCTACACTAGTGGCTTGGTTCATACTGCGCCATTGATTTAACGCACGTGGATTTTCTGAAGCGGCATCGCGAATCGTATAAGCCAGATTGTTAGCGCCCCACGTTGGCAAAAGATCACTAAGGGTATTGGCCGCTAGCATAGGTCCATATTGTGATAAGTATATGGGTCGGACTAGGGTCTGATCATCAGGGAGCTGGATGGTCACATCAACGGCTTCAATATCACGCTGCTCAAGGGCACCATCACTGTTTTTATAGATATACTTCATCGGATCACCAGCCACCAGATTGAGCTGGTAAAGGGTGAAGCGTTTGGCGGTAGAGACGGTATGGCTCCACGCGACGTCCTTATTAAAACCAATATTAGGGAAGGGTTGACCTTGCTGACCGACCCCCATCACGTCAAGCTTGCCTGGCATTGTTAAATGAAACTCATAAAACCGCTGAACGCCTTCCCATGGCTCATGAGGATTGCCATACATTACGCCACTGTCAGTGCCGGTGACCTCGCTACCAAAGGCATAAGCATTACTACCACCATCCATCACATTAATCGTCGTCATATCGAATTTTGGCGCGGATTCTACGACTGGATCTATGTTAGCGCTACGCATTCTAGAGCTGCCCATTACGCTATTTTCTACCGGCGGTGTCGCGGCCACAATCGCGCCGACGAAGTTAGAAAGCCCACCGCGTAGATTGGCTTTGCCATAAAGTGTGAGCAGATCATTGATATCGATTTCGCGTACCCACTCGGCACCCGCACAATCGGGATCAATATTGTCAACGCCTGTATCACGCAGATAGCGACTATAACCTGCCGCATAGCCTGTTACAGCATCGATAACCTCTGGATCTTGCGCCGCTAAAAAACTGCTGCGCCTCTCTGGAGAGTTATACCAGGTATAAAATACATCGCTGGCCATATTGCCTTCATCGCCCAAATACAGCATGCTCTGACCACTACGATTTCATGTGCGAGCGAGCAGATATTATCTTCAGCGAAAGCATAGCCGACACCATAACCCAGCCCCTTATAATCCTTGGCAGTAATATGGGGGATACCAAACTGGGTACGCTGAATATCGGCCTCATATGTCGCGGCAGGGGTATCGATATCGTCATCGTTAAAGCTATTGTCATTATCCGAGCAGCCGAATAACGCTAAGGACACGGCCATTGTGAGTAGCGTGAGCGTGGGCGCTCGCTGATTTCTAATCAATATATTCATTGTTTTCACCATCCATGGTTAGTTTTTACGATTTAAGGCGCTGATAATCCATTTATCTAGCATGCTTTAAACGCTCAATAAATTGCTATTGTTGCTTTTAGTGTACAAATACTCACTAATCATATACCCAAAAGAAAACACTTTGGTAGTCAGTTAACAAAATTATTTGTCAGACAAAAATAAAAGTTAATAATTATTTTATTCTTTTAAATCATAGTGTTAATAATTAAAAAACCAATAGGTGAAATTTATTAAAAAATAAAAGCGTGAAATAGCTAATCAATATCTCGATATTATCTGCGCTGTTTTCCTTGTTTGACTGTAATTTACCTCCTTTTTATCACTATTTTTAAAATGAGGGCACGGTCTAGGATGCGTACTAGAAAATAGACGTTTAGCAGCAATCAAGCCATTCGAATGATAAAAAACACGACATTTGCGCGTTGATAAATAATGCTCTATTATCAATAGCTCCCTGTATCAGGAAACGCTGATGTCGTTTGCCCAAGTCTATACCCGTTCAGTCGTCGGTTTGCATGCGCCAAAAGTCATTATTGAGGTGCATTTGTCACAAGGCTTGCCCGCATTGACCATCGTCGGTCTGCCAGAAGCTGCTGTGCGCGAGAGTAAAGATAGAGTGCGCTCAGCGATTCTTAATTCTGGATTTCAGTTTCCCAATCGTCGCCTGACGATTAATCTAGCACCAGCAGACCTGCCAAAAGATGGCGCACGGCTGGATTTGCCTATTGCTATTGGCATCTTGGCAGCCAGCGATCAGTTGGATCCAGAGGTACTAGCAGGGTTTGAGTTTATCGGTGAGCTTGCATTAAATGGAAATTTGCGGCAAGTCACTGGCAGCTTGGCCGTTGCTAGAGCCATAAAGGCGGAAGTGTTGGCGTCCAAAGTATTACAGACAGCAGATAATGATGAATCAGAATTGACGGAGCAGGATAAAGAACCACAAACGCCGCAGTTAATCGTGCCGCTCGATAATGGTGCTGAAGCTAGCCGTGTCGAGGGTGTAGAGATATTGGCAGCGGATAGTCTAAAAGCCGTTTGCGATCATCTGCAATCTTTGACCAATCCAAATGCTACTTATGAGCGCTTAGCGATTGTACCGCCAGCTGCGATAGAAAAACACACGGGTTATAAAGTGGACTTGGCTGATGTCAAAGGCCAACATCATGCGAGGCGAGCCTTAGAGATTGCCGCTGCTGGTGGACATTCGCTGTTGTTTACAGGCCCTCCCGGTTCAGGTAAGACGTTGATGGCCTCGCGGCTACCGACTATTTTGCCAGATTTGAGTGCTGAGGATGCGTTAGAAGTTGCTAGCACCTATTCGGTCGCAGACAGTGATTATGATTATGGGACAAGGCCATTTCGCCAAGTTCATCACACCATATCAGCCGTGGCTTTGGTCGGTGGTGGCTCACGTCCCAAACCGGGTGAGATTACCCTTGCCAATAAAGGCGTGTTATTCCTTGACGAATTACCGGAGTTTGATCGTACTGTGTTGGAGGTGCTGCGCCAACCATTAGAGGCGAAGCAAATTACCATCAGTCGTGCCAACTCGCAGATGACCTTTCCAGCCAACTTTCAATTGGTGGCAGCGATGAACCCGTGCCCATGTGGCTATGATGGTGACGGCTCAGCAAGATGTCGTTGTCGTCCCGAGCAGATTAAGCGCTATCAAGATAAGCTATCAGGCCCATTACTCGATCGCATTGATTTGCATATTACTGTGCCGGCGCTACCTATCGCCGACTTGCAAAATGCTCAAGCGGGTGAAACCTCCGAGCAAGTGCGAATTCGGGTCGCTGCCGCCCACAAACATCAATTAAAGCGGCAAAAAAAGGTCAATAATGAGCTAAGTCCTAGCGAGATTGATCAATATATTCAACTAGGAGAGGGCGAGCAGCAGTTATTGCAGTTGGCTCAGCAACGCTTGAATTTATCTGCTCGTGGTTATCATCGAGTTTTGCGCGTTGCTCGTACCATCGCAGACCTCGCTGACAGTACCGATATCACAAGTGCCCATGTGTCTGAAGCATTGAGCTATCGTAGTAAGTAGCTGGCGTGATGTTCAGTAATTTATCATTTATCCTTGTAAAAGATAATCAACCAGTGTGGCAAAGTCATCAAACGCTGCGGTAGGATTGAGCTCACGAATATCCTGCCCATAGTTATAACCATAAGACAGTCCAAGAGTGTCCATATTAGCGTTTTGTCCTGCCAATATATCGTTTCTTGAGTCACCAATCATGACTGCTTGTGCTGGAGTTACATCTAAAGCGTCGCAAACATGCAGTAGCGGCGCGGGGTCTGGTTTTTTAACAGCTAGACTATCACCGCCCAGCACTTCAGCAAACAAATCCTGCCAGCCAAAGGATTGTAATATTTTGGGAACAAAGCGAATCGGCTTGTTGGTCACTAATGCCAACGTATAGCCTGCATCTTTCAGCTTCTTTAGTCCGCTATCGACATATGGGTAGGCAACAGTTTTGCTACCGCTAATATTATTGTAAGCCTCAAAAAATACCTGCTCGGCATGATCAGCTTCCTCGACCGTCAACTCACCTTCTAACACCTCTACCTTACCCACCATCGCGCGCTCGACCAGCATTCTTGAGCCATTGCCGACCCAATTACGTATGCTGTCAATAGGGTAGGTCTCTTTGCCGAGCGTGGTCAGCATCGCATTGGTCGCATCAGCCAAATCTGGTACGCTATCGATTAAAGTGCCGTCGAAATCAAAAATTAAAAGTTGCTTATCCATTATTCCTCACTATTGAAAGTCGTTATATTTATTATGTTTGGTATATCGTGCCATACCTTAGCACAGTAGTGTTTTGAGACCAGTCAATTTAGTTATTTACTGTTCTTAATATCATAAACATCAGCAGTCACTCGATATCTTTGTAGCGTTCACGATGCTCTTTTTTCATTTTTAGATACTCTTTGTTCTCGCGGCACTCATCCCATTTTTGTTTAAAAATACGCGCGGACTCTGCTTTAATCGGATCTTCCTCTTGCCGTGGTAGCTCTGCACGACCATGTGCGCCGCTTTGGCCTTTTTTATCATCAGGTACTGGGCCTTTATATTTTTTACCGCCTTTATGATTGGCATAGCGACGGGCGCGGGTATAACCCATTTGGATAAATTTGCGCGCCATATCGGCACCGACAAAGTCATCGGCAGCCAGATAATCTAAAAACATTTGATAAATTGTCTCGCTGCTTTCAGTTGCAATATCAGGCGTGGCGAAGCGCCAGTGCGGCAGTATCTCAGACTTATAAGGCTCTACCAATAATACGCCTTGCTCACCGCGACCGACGCGATACAGCTCAGGCTGCGCCCGCAAGTCTAGGTTTTTATAATCCAAATCATAATCAAACTCTCTCATCGCTTATCCCTATTAGCATTTATCTGTCTTATTTAGCATTATCATTGCTATCGAGTATACTGAGCACTGCCGTCTAAAAAACAGCACAGAAATGTTATGCAACCGTGACAGTAAGCGTTTAGCATAAGTAGCATAGCGAACAGAATCAATCATTGAGCAGGTTTGAGTAGGTTAAGGTCATGACAGTTAATAAAAATATCCTAAATAAAATCAGCTTAGCTGGCGCGACTTTTGCGATGTCGTTAAAAAGGGTACTTATGATATCAGCGCTGCTGCTGATAAGTGTGCTAAGCACCAATGTTGCCCATAGCGCATGGTTTGAGCGTTTGGTTCCGCAAGGTGAGACCTATACGGTACGCGAGATAGATCGTGATTTGGCATTCGTCATTGATGGTTTTATTTATGACGCGCGTACTTCTTGTTTTTTAGCCGTGGGCGATCGGGTGGTGTTTTTTGAAGGCCGTCACGGTATTGATTACCGTGCCACTATTTATGACTTGGATTCACGCGAGCGTTGCGAGGTGTTGTTGCGTCGGCGACTCTGATAACAGATGCTATGGATCAAACAATAAATGCTATTAACGACAGCCATAAAAAAAGCCCCAAACATTGCTGTTTGGAGCTTTTTAGAATTCTTAAACGAATGGTGGCTCGAGGCAGGTTCGAACTGCCGACACACGGATTTTCAATCCGTTGCTCTACCGACTGAGCTATCGAGCCGTCTTCGTTGAGGCGCTATTAAACTAAATATAGACGTTACTGTCAAGTGATTTTTGCATAATAGGCGATAAAAAGGCATAAATAGTCAAATATAAGGTTTTAACCTTAAGATTAATCCTTAACGCGCAGTAGCTCATACTCGCTCATAATACGATGAATATCCGCATCAACAGGGACGAATTCACGCACGCCTTTTTTTACTTCGGCATCATAAACCAGTTTAATAAACTTGGCATCGATAGCACGACCACGATTTTGGCTATGAACAGTAAGATATTGCAAGCGCTTGGCATTGGTCTGTCCATCGTCAAAGCAGGCAACAGCAGCGATGGGCTTATCATTGAACATACCGACGTAAAGCGTTTGACCACGCTTAAAACCCTGCTCAACGAGGCTTAATACCTCGAGACCACTTGGCTGGTTATCATCGCTGTCATACAAATCATGCAAGCGCTCCGAGAGTTCATTCTCACGTGCAGGTTTTTTGATAAGTGGCGCATCCAAACGGTTGATGGCAATCGCTTCTAAGGGCATAATCGGTTCCTATAATGTGAGACAGCACAATGTCATGGAGTGTAGGGCCGTAGAGTATGGGTTCTCAGAGTCGGCGCGAGTAATGATTGATAAAACTGAATCCACTATTTTAGCAGAATGACACGATTTTGTGCGTGGTTTACTGCTCGGTCGTGGCAGGAGTGGTTAGGGTTTGCTATGATGATGATAGACAGTGCTTTATGTGCATAAAGTCTAGGGCGTGTCCTCAATCCAAGCGATTGTATCTAAATAGGCTAAAAATGGCTAAACTTTACCAAACATCGTCAAATAACTGATTAATATCCCGATATTATTTGCGCTATTTTCCTCGTTTGACGGCAATTTATCTCATTTTTATGACCATTTTTAAAATGAGGACACGCCCTAATATTTTGGCTTTTTTAATAAGAATTTTTAGTAAAAATTCTGAATGTTCAACAGACCCTAAGCTTAATTGTTTTATTTTTATTTGTTTTAGACGCTAGTAAGAATGATTTGGGCGCTTTTTCGTCCTATTTTATTGACCGCTTTTCATTAATAGAGAGTAGCCATGACCGCCAATTCAACAACGACAGCCAATACAACTGGGCAAAACCAATCTTCCAATGTAAACCTACACGGTCGCCCTGAACGTATCGCCACCGTTGAGCGTATTACTGCAGAGACGCAAGTTACCTGTACCGTTAATCTTGATGGTACGGGTCAAGGCACGGTAGACACTGGCGTGCCATTCTTGGATCATATGATTGATCAAATCAAGCGTCACGGTTTGTTTGACTTAGATATCAAATGTACCGGCGATACTTTCATTGATGATCATCATAGTGTAGAAGATACGGGTATCACGCTTGGTCAAGCCTTTAATAAAGCTTTAGGCGATAAGAAGGGCATTCGTCGTTATGGGCATTTTTATGCGCCACTCGATGAAGCCTTGACGCGTGCAGTCGTTGATCTATCAGGTCGTCCGGGTTTGCATATGGACATTCCTTTTACTCGCTCACACGTGGGCAAATTCGATGTGGATCTATTTAGCGAATTCTTCTACGGCTTCGTCAATCACTCGTGGATGACGGTGCATTTAGACAACCTCAAAGGTAAAAATAGCCATCACCAGATTGAATCAACCTTTAAAGCCTTTGCTCGTGCGCTACGTATGGCTTGCGAATATGATGAGCGCGCTTTGAATACCTTGCCGTCGACCAAAGAGGCGTTCTAGATGAGTAGAGCTACAAAGATTGCACTATTAGATTATGGCATGGGTAATTTGCACTCTGTCAGTAAAGCACTGTCGAGCGTTGGCGCAGAAGTCTCTATCACTAATGACCCAAAAATCGCAGCGGTGGCGGACAAAATAGTCTTCCCCGGTGTCGGTGCCATGCGCGACTGTATCGCTGGCATGCATGAAGCAGGCATTGATGAGGTTGTACGTCAGGCGATATTCAACAAGCCTGTCATGGCCATCTGCGTCGGTATGCAGGCGTTATTTGAGCAGTCATCTGAGAATGGTGGTACAGATTGCCTTGGTATTTTAAAAGGTAGCGTAGAAGCGTTTGACCCGACGTGGCAAGACGAACAAGGTGCGACTATTAAAGTCCCGCATATGGGTTGGAATACCATCAGCGGTATGGATGTTGATCATCCATTGTGGCATGGTATCGAGGACAACGCCCATTTTTACTTCGTGCACAGCTATTACTGTGCGCCTGCCGACAGCTCACAAGTGGCGTCTATCTGTGATTATGGTCAACCGTTTTGTGCCAGTATCATTCAAGACAATTTATTTGCGACCCAGTTCCATCCAGAGAAAAGCCACACTGCAGGTTTGCAACTGCTCAAAAACTTCGTCGAATGGAATATTTAGAGAGACGCTAAACGTGAAATGAATATTTATTTTAGTATGAGGGTAGATTATCAATTGTATAATCTGCCTTTTTTATGTTCAGTTATAAATTTTTAGCTATACTCTCAGTTATTTTCTACTTGCTTATATTTGGAATACTCTAGTGGATTTCACCACCTTTAAAATCGATATTATTGAAGTAACCGGACTGGCTAAAGATGCTCTGCATATCTATGTCGGTGTCGGCGTCTATCTTTTGTGTCTGCTTGTGCTGCTGCCTATTATTAAAAAGCAAGGTATTAAGTCCTTTATAGCTTTAATCGTCGTCACGGGTATTGCTTTATTGGGTGAGTATTTAGACAACCGCCATATCATTAGACCGAGAGGGCTTTTTGCATTAGGAATGGTAGACATCAAGGCAAGTCTCCATGATTTGATCAATACTTGCCTGATACCTTACGTGCTCTATGGGTTGAATAAATGGACTAAGATTTTTCGTCCCACCGCACCTGCGCCACCCGTTAGATTATTAAAAAAACGATCTTAGTTGATTATCATAAAAATAAGGTAAATTAATGCGGTTGTTTCTCAAACCTGAAAGAGGCGCTATGACTATATCTATCTCCACAAAGTTTCAGCCTTACGCTGCTAACCTTCTTCTGGTAGTAACCGCTTTGCTACTTAGCTTTGGCAGTTATCATTCGGCAGTAGCTGCTCAGAATGTCATTAAATCGACAAACCCCTCCATTAAAAAACCATCAGCCCACGCAACACCTGTACCTGTCAAATTACTTGATACTAATGAGTTAAATCGAATAACGCATTTGTCAGTAGGCAAAAAAGATCAATTTTTTCCAGCTGGCAAAGTACTCAATGACTATCTTAAAATTGAATTAATAGATAAAGCCTTTTTTGAGAAAAAACGTGCGCTCGCTGTCGATTATTTATCACATAAAAACGCGATTAAAAAACAAGATGGCGTTATATCCATTCAACTGGTTAAGGACTCTTTGAAACTAGTAGATATCGATAGTGACGATGATGGCGAAACGTATAGATATATCGGCCAAATAGATGCCTTAGATCAGCATCTGGTTGAAGTACTGCGTTGGGAGAGTCAGAACTATCAAATGTTTGATCAAGTTGAAGGGTTCTTAACTCAAGAGTTTTCAGCTTATCCTTATCTCTCACCAAATAAACGCTATATCATCTCAGCTTATGCCAACCCATACGAGGGTCATACCGATCTCGGACTCTATAAAGTTAAAGGCAGAGAGATCATCCCTGTTATGAATGCAGGCTTTAAAAATTGGATGCCTATCACTGATCCTGCTGATATATTTTGGGCGAGAGACGGCTATTTATATGTAGCGGTGACTCATAGCGCTAGTGCCATGCAGATAGGCGGTCGCGTCAATGCACAGACGCAGTATATTAGGATAAAAGTTGATTTATAGAGTGGTTAGTTGTTAGATAGAAAACTCTGCAACTTAACAACCGACCCCTTACAAAGCTTACGAAACATAAAAACTCTCCTCTATTTAAGCCCTCCTTAGTTTGCTACCTTACTCTCAGACAATAGCCAAATCGATATGCCTATCAGGTTTATCGATTCAGCTATCTATGACTATCAATAATAAAAAACTATCAAAAAGGAGTCACTATGAATATCCAAGACCTATTAGATAAAGCTAAAGATACGTTGGGTTTAGAACCAATACAAATTGAGGAAGGAGTTTATATTCCCTCCGTATCCTCGCTCAAGATAGCAGCACCGAGCAAAACTAACTATGATAATACCGATTATGACACGCCTTATACAGGTAATAAAAAAATCATGATGGTCTGCACCGAGCAGCAATACATGACCATGACCAATGATAAAAAGTTCGATACAGGCAATCATCCAGTTGAGATGATGGTTCCGTTACTGCACTTTAAAAAGGCAGGCTTTGAGGTAGATGTATTTACCCCAACTGGTGAGCCGGTAAAGGTTGAGCAGTGGGCCATGCCAGACAAGGATGACGACGTCAAAGCAATCTATAGCGAATACGAGTCTAAGCTGAATAAGCCAAAAGGTATCGATGACTTTGTCAAAAATGACATGGCTAAAAGTGACGACTACGCCGCTATCTTCATTCCCGGCGGTCATGGTGCGATGTTAGGCTTACCTGAAGATTATAGTCTTGGTGAGTTGCTGCGTTGGGGTCATGAGAAGGATCTATTTACCTTAGCCATCTGTCATGGACCAGCGGCTTTATTGGCGGCTAATTTAAAAAGTACTGATAGCTCAGATGCAGACAATAACGCTAATAAAGACTTTATTTTTAAAGGCTATGAGATGGTCGCGTTCCCAACGGTTATGGATAAGCAAATGCCAAAAATCGGTTATTTGCCGGGACCTATGCCGTGGTACTTTGCAGAAAAGTTAGAAGATTTGGGCGTTACGATTAATAATAAGCTGGCCTCAGGACAGACGCATCAAGATAGAAAGCTGATCTCAGGTGATGGGCCATTAGCGGCTAATGACTTTGGTAAGATCAGCGCTAAAGCTTTGCTAAAAGAGCTTGGCTAAAAGGACTTCGCGACGTCAGTTTGAAGTACTATATTTTGATTTTGCAAAGTTGCAATGCTGGGCTAAAGCGCCAGCCTACGACATAACTTAGCTTGTTAGTACAAAGTATCTTAAGCAATGACTTATAAGATACATAAGATTTGACTTAGCAATAATATAGTTAAAATCGCGTAGGCTGTGGCTTCAGCCCAGCAAATAGTTATACAATATTACACTATTTGGTAATGAAACTTAGTTTTGAAACTTAATTAAAGGTGATTTTGATAACAAAAAAACGGACTACTAAATAGTCCGTTCTTTAGTTTCTACAATGGAAAATTATTATTTAGACTCATCATAAAGCTTTCTCACCACCTCACCAATCACTGCAATACCTTTAGTCAACGTGTCTTCATCCGCCGCAATACTCATGCGGATACACTCATGTGCATGTTTATAATCGCTGATATCGACACCAGGGAAGAAGTACTCACTCGGCACGATAAGCGTACCTTTTTCTTTGAGAGTCTCATAAAGCTCAGAGGTGCTAATCGGCAAATCCTTGAACCATAACCACAGAAATATCGCGCCCTCTGGCTTATGAATCACTAGCGGATAATCGCCCAACGCTTCTTTTAATAGCTTCACTGCTGTCTTAGCTTGCTGCTGATAAAAAGGCTTGATCACGTCATCGGAGAGTTGCTTGATACGATCATCCGCTACTAGTGGCGTCGCAATCGCCGCGCCAAAACGTGTCGGTGCTAAATTCACCACCGCATTCATGGCGCTGACCGCTTCGATCACTTCGCTATCGGCGACGATAATACCGGTACGCATACCGGGCAGGCCAATCTTAGATAAGCTAAAGCACAGTATCGTATTATGATCCCAATTGAGATGCGCGTCTGAATAAATGATATTAGGGAAGGGCATACCGTAGGCATTATCGATAATCAGTGGTATCTCGTAACGCTTGGCAATCTGAGCTAACCGCGCCATTTCCTCATCGGTCAGTACGTTACCCGTTGGATTGGTCGGACGCGAGCAGCAAATCGCGCCAATACGACCTTCCTTGAGCGCGGGCAAGTTCTCTAACGCTTCAAAATCCACCCGATATTTAAAAAATCCGTCCTCGCCATCATGAGTCACTTCGTCGATATGTGGCAATACTGCGGCAAAATGCTGACCTTCGACATGCACATCGCTATAGCCAATATATTCAGGCGTTAGCGGTAGTAGGATAGATTTGTCTATAGATTCGCTCTGTTCGTCAGCGAAAGCACCACCAAACAAGTTAAACAAATAGAAAAAGGCATTTTGCGAACCATTGGTCAAAGCGATATTTTCTGCGGTCAAATTCCAATCATAATGACGATTAAAAAAGCTGACCAAAGCCTCGATAAAAGCCGCATCGCCCTGCGGATTAGAATAATTCGCCATACTGATGATTGAGGTGCTATTCGCTTCGCCTGTATCATTATCATTGCCAAGCTCTCGATAAGTCTGCAAAAACAGCTCATTCACCGCCTCAATCTTGGCAGGATTACCGCCGCCTAACATATTGACTGGCTGATCGCTTTTTAGCGCATCGCCCAAGTCATCCATCAATTGCGAGATACCAGTGGGCTGGGTAAATTTCTGACCGAACTTTGAGAATTTCATAAGAGTACCGTGGGGCTAATGAGGGGTAGGAGTTATTTGTGTGCAAAGTGGCGCTATTATAGCAAATGCGGGGTACGCGTATAAGCGTAATAAAAAAACGCCCGCCAAATCAATAGCGAGCGTTTCGGATTTGCTGTTTTAGGGGCTTGGGGTTTTGGAGCCAAGATACCAATTCAATCAGTGCTGAAAAGCCTTGTTACTGAAAAGTTCTTTAAGATAATTAAAAACTTAATCTAAATGAATTAGAATGCGCAATTTCTAACATATTTATTTAAATTTGTTATTTAACTGTTCTAGCAGATAATCAGTAAACTCTTTACTTTTTGCAATGTTGATTAGATTTTTCTCTGAATTGGCTAGTAAGTAATTATCAATGCTATTAGCTAGAAAATTTATTGCTTCTTCGAAAATATTTTGAGTAATCAGAGATAGATCAATAATAGATATATCTTCAAAAGAAACGTTTGTCTTCTTAAAATAAATTCTAGAAATTATCATACCTAAGTGTAATTTAAAATTCGATGTTTTACTCTTCTCTTTACTATCAGAATGCTTTAGCCAATAACTATGCCCTTTCTTATATATAAGACAGCAGTTGAACATCGGTTTAAAATCCTTCTTAGGATCAAATATTTTATTATAATTAGCTTCCGTTTTTAACAAAGAGGTTGGACGCGATCTAGCTGTATGTGGATCGTTATAAGCAATAGATTGAACCGCTTGAGCTGTTAGTTGAATACTAAATATTTTCGTCGCTGGTTTCCCTTGATTTTTATAGTAGTTTTTCCGTCTATCATAATAATAGCCTTCATTTAAGAAAAATAATTCCAAATGTCTTTGTACGGGTTCTGTTGCACGTAACAAAGTAGCAGAGACAGGGTTTTGACTATTGGTGGAAGCGATAATATGGTCAGTCGTTTCTTTATTTGTATTTATTATGACTTTAACTAGAACTGATCTATTATCATCCATATCTAGGTTATGATAGTTGTATATAGAGTAAGAAGTTTGTAAGCCATTTACTATCTGTATGTTTTCAATAGATAATTTCTTCCCTACTTCTTTTGGCTCTTCTGCAATAATGGTAATACCATTATTTAACCACCAGAAATCCTCATTCGAAGGGTTTTCTATTGATTCCCGTATCCGCTTATTTACATCTACTGATCCTTGAAAGTGTCTAATATTACTTTCAAAAAGATCATCACGAATACCTCCGTTTTCTGCTGTTAAAAACTCCTTGTAGTTTCCTAACTTAACAGTCCCAATATACCCAATACCATAATTATCAAATTCTGTCGATAATGGTCTATCTTTAAATTCTATAGTATTACGATTGGACTTCTGCTGTTGGTATAATTCGAGTAGCTCTTTAGAGCTATAGACAGAAAAATTTATATCGGAAGTGCTAAATATTTTCTGAGATATTTCGACTAACTGCTCTGCCTTTTGAGAAAAAACTGTATTAAAATTTTTGCTAGGAGCATTTGATATATAGAGATAATCTAAAGATATCTTTCCTCCACTGGTAGCAGTTTTTTTCCAAACTTCAGTTAATAACAATGCTTGATTAACTAAATCTGAATTGAAACGAGATAGTAGTAGCTCTTCCTCGTTTTCTAGGTTGAATAAAACGGGAACTGTAGTGATAAGTTTGTCAATTATACCTTCTTTGAAGGAGCTTGCTTTCTTACATTGCGAAATAATGAATTTAGCATTAGTTTTGTTAGTAAAATTGAAGTTATCTAAATTATAGTGTATTAAATATAAAAATGTTATAAGATAAAACATCTCAACAGATATACTCAATTATCATGACTTACTCACTAGATTATCGCAAACAAGTTCTTAAAAGCTTAGCAGGTGGCATGACTTTTGCCGAGGCAGCCTCTTTTTATGATATTAGTCCAACCACCATTCAAAAGTGGAAGAAACGGCTGCATAGTAAGAGCACTCGCAATGTTACGCCATCAAAAATACCAGATGATGCACTACGTAAAGACGTTGAGCGTTACCCTGATGACTATCACTATGAGAGAGCAAGACGGTTCAACTGTACTGCCCCAGCCATTTGTGAGGCTTTAAAACGCCTAGGCATCAGTCAAAAAAAAGACCTTAGAGCATCCAAAAGCATGTCCAATAAAAAGAGCGGCGTATCAGAGTAAGCTTGATAACTTTAAACAGCAAGGTTATCCCATTGTGTATATGGACGAAAGCGGTTTTGAAAGCCAGACCATTCGTCCTCATGGTTATGCACTGATAGGCAAACCCTGTATCGACAGCTACAACTGGCAAGGTAAAAAGCGAACCAACGTCATTGGGGCTCTATATGAAAAGATGCTATTTGCACTGGATTACTTTGAACACAACATTAACAGCGGCATATTCTACGATTGGTGCAAACACACCCTAATCCCAAGCCTTAAAACCAAATGCGTGATTGTCATGGATAACGCTCGGTTTCATAAAAGTAGACGTATCCAAAAATTACTGAACAGGCATGGTCATCGTATCCTATGGCTGCCGCCGTACAGCCCAGACTTGAACCCTATTGAGAAAAAATGGGCTCAAGTGAAGTTTCTACGCCAAGGGTGGATGGAAAACGACTTATCCAAATTATTTTATGATGTTTGTCCTAGCCATAACACTTTTGTTTTGAACTGACTATATCTATATTATCTATGTATTCATCATTAATAAAAATCATAATGGAGTCGATACCACCATCATTACTACCATCGACAATTGAAGATAATATATTTTCGTATGTCACGCTACTATCTTTATGGATTTGAGTTAATGAAAAAATCTCGAATAATTCACTATCAGACAAATCAATCTCATTACTCTCTTTAAAAGCTTTAATGCAGCCTTCAAGTATTATTTTTTCATTGCTCATGATAGAACCTTTTCTTACATTTTGGATTAATTTTTAAAGTCAATATCTTACAACAAAATCGCTCCCGAAGGAGCTTTTTAGCTCTGATAGCAGAATTTATCATAACGGGCTGATTAATTTTCGATAGTTAAGCTTTGAGGTAGCTACGTGCCAAGAGACGCACCAAGGTGTATTCGTCGTCTAGCTCAGAAAAATAAGTAATATAAAGTTAAAAACCCTCAATTAAGGGGTTTTTGCATAAAGCCAAAATTGAATACACCTAAACCATAGCCCGAACCCTTGCCATAATCCCACGCCCAATCACCAATCTTACATAAATAATCGCAATACCTAGCAGCAAGGCGAGGAGCAATCCGCCACCAATAGCTAGATTTACCCACGGCACGCTAAAGCGTAGATTGAACCACTGGGTAATGGCAAACCACGCGCCAACACTAGCGATAGTCATCGCAAACACCGCTGCGCTAACGCCAAGTACGCCAATCTCCAAGATATTGAGCTTATATAAATCAGACTTCTGCATCCCTAATAATCGGAATGAGGCGCTTTCTTGCATCCGATCTTGTGAAGTGGAGAGTAGCGAGCTGATAAGTACCATAATCCCAGTCAATAACGCCAGTAGCGTAAAGACATAGACCAAGCGACTCATCTGCATCACTAAGTCTTGGATTTGCTCCGCGATAGCGGTACCATCGATGGTGGTTACCGCAGGGAACTGGCGTACTAGCTGACCTTGCAGCTCTGGAATACTGGCCTCGGCTACATGCGCCGTAGCGAACTGGATTTGCGGCGCCGCAGACAAAATATCTGGCTCAAACAAGAAATAGAAGAACGGACTTGGGCCACGTTCAAACCTTGAGCGGATACTAGTGATTTGACCCGTCAGCTCGATACCTTGAATATTGAAGACGACTTGATCGCCCATGCCAACATTAAGCATATCGGCTGCGGTATCTAAGATAGATAGTGGCTGTACTTGTTGTAGCTTTGAGGTTTGCGGATCTTGATCTTTGATAGGCGTATAGAGCTTATCTTGAGTCGCGGTATCGCTAATAAACTCGGTATCCATTACGCTATCGGCGTAGCTTAAGTTAAACACTCGCGTCGGGTCGTCTTGGTTGTCAGGGGCATCGATATCGGCAGCGGCAACGTCATTAGCGGTGACCACGCGCGCGCGAATGACAGGATAATAGCTGACAGGCGCTTTGAGTATATTGTTGATCGCTTCATGCTGTTCGGTTTGTACATCGAGCAAGAATATATTGGGCGCATCCTCTGGATAAGCATCGACGAACTGCGCGTTGATGCTGTGATTGAGAGTGGTAATCAGCGTCAATACCGCTACAGATAGCGCTAAGGTCACAAAAAATAATGCCGATTGATTGCCTTTACGCGCCAGATTATGAATGGCGATACGCTGCATCCAACTGACTTTACGACGCTTAGCAATGCCCGCTAGCAGCCCTAACCAACTTCGAGCCAATAGCCAAAACACCGCGACAAAGGCAATTAGGCCAATGAGTAATTGCGCGGATAATATCCATGAGCCGACTTCATAAGCGAAGAACAGATAGAGACCGATAAACATCACCGTATACGACAGCAGTGGCAAACGTTGAAACCAAGATTGATCGGCAGCGGCTTGGCTAGCGCCTTGATTGAGTAGGGTAGCAGGGGTAGTGGTGCTCAGCTCACTGAGACCGCGCTGGGTAATCACTATCGTCAGTAGGATAGCGATAATAAGCGTTTTGACAATGCTAATAGGGTTAATAGCCAAACCAATATCGGCAGGCAAGATAGCCGACAGATAGGGCTGACCAATCTGTAATAGCCCGAGACTGAGCACAGTAGCGGCGATACTAGCGATGATCGAAGTGGTCAATAATAACCGATAATAACTGGCTTTAATCTGCCTAACCGGTTCGCCCATCGCCATACGAATGGCATTATTAGACTGCTGCTTCGTGACAAAAGCGGTGATAACGCCGTACATAGCGACCGCTGATAATAGCAGTACCGCGATAACCAGCAGCTTTAAAAACATCAATACATTGTCAGAGATACGCGAGACTTGCGTGTCCTCAGAGTCTATATCAGAGAGCTGAATGTCAGGATAGCTGACTAAGGTTTGCTGTAATTGCTCATTTAACGTGGTGATGGTTTCCGCGTCACCTGCTATCTCGATACGATAACGCACACGGCTACGCTGACCTAACAGGTTAGTCGCGGCTAAGCCGTCCTCTTGCATCAATACATGCCCGCCAAAATCAAAGGCACTTAGCGGACGATCGGGCTCTTTGGTCAGTATATCGCTGATAGTAAACTCAGCTTCACCGATTTTGATAGTATCGCCAACGCTAGCGTTAAGACCCTGCATGACTTCTGGCGCGACGACTACGGTGTTAGGTTTGAGCTGTTGCCATAGAGGTTTGCCTGAAGCAGTTTGGGCTTCACCGTATAGCGGATAAGCAGGGGTGACGCCCTTGACGCGGACGAGTAAAGTTTGCTGATCGGTCACTGCCATTGAGCTAAACTGATAATCGTAAACGATTTGGTCATCAGGCAAATCTTTGACTTGTTCTATGATTTGCGCAGGCCACTCCTGATTGGCCTCTAACACTAAGTCGCCACCGACGAGCGCGCGCTGATTATCGGTGATGTATTTATCGACAGATTGCTGAATAGAATCAAGGGTTAGATAAGTGGCAAGTGATAAGGTTAAGGTAATTAGGAATAAAACCGGATAAACCCAACGTCGCCACCAGCTACGGGTTAAGGCTTTAGTGCCTAAAGTAGAGGCAAAGACAGCAAGCATAGTAGACATTAAGCTTTGATTTGATTTATCGCTAGATAATCTATTCTTATCATTATTAGCAGTATTATCCATTAACTTTTGATCCATCTATCATCCCATCATGCATAGTAATCACCCGATCCGCCATCTCGGCAAGCGCAGGATCATGAGTGACTACCACTAGCGCGGATCCTGTTTGTTGACGTAGATCTAATAATAGCTGCATGACTTGATCAGCGTTTTGCTCATCTAGATTACCTGTTGGCTCATCAGCGAAGACAATTTTAGGGCGTGAAACCAAAGCGCGCGCGACAGCAGTACGCTGCTGTTCACCGCCTGATAGTTGACTCGGTAAGCTATCACGGCGATGACCCAATCCGACGGCTTCTATTAATTCATCAACGCGCGCTTGATCGGGACGACGAGCGATATCGAGCGGGAAGGCGATATTTTCAGCGACAGTTAAAGTTGGCAATAGATGAAAGGACTGAAAGACAAAACCCATATCGCGTTGACGAATAGCGGCGAGTTTATCTTCATCAAGATTGCTTAAGGTTTGCTCTGCCAATTTAACCGAGCCACTATTAGGATAATCGAGCGCGGCTAGTAAGCCAAGCAAAGTTGATTTGCCTGAGCCGGACTTACCCATAATCACCACGAACTCGCCAGCATTGACATGGATATCGACGTTCTTAATAATTGTCAGCGAACGCTCGCCTACCGAGACCGTTTTGGTTAAGCCAGTAGCGCGGAGCAGTACTTCTTGGTTGGAGGCAAGATTCACATTATTAGCTTTCGTTAGGCTCATTGCGTAGTCTCAGTGGTAGGCGTTTCTACAGGGGTTAGCGAGTTTGCTTGCATGGATTGCAGCATTCTATCGACCTCAGGTTCAAGCACTGGCAAGATATTATTATTAACAATAATGGTATAACCCTCTTTAGTCGGGTGAATAGCGTCGGCCTGATTAAGCTCAGGGTCACCGCCAACGCCTTCTAAAAAGAACGGGATCATTTTAAGATTCATATCTTCAGCGATGCGTGGATAGATAGCTGAGAAGGATTTGACATAATCATTACCGAGATTGTCATAAATCTGCATACCACCCAAGATGACTTCGCTACCATTATCTTGTAGATGGGTAACCGCGGTACGAATATTTTTTTCAACCGTTGCCACATCGAGACCGCGAATCGCGTCATTAGCGCCAATAGTTAATATCGTGATATCAGGTTCGGTCTGGCTCACCCAATCGAGACGATTGACTAATCCGTTACTGGTTTCGCCACTGAGACCTGAATTGACCACATCTACATTGGTATAGCCCATTTGCTTGAGCTTAGCTTCTAGTTGCGCAGGATAGTTATCATCAGGATCGACACCTAAGCCTTCGGTTAGTGAATCGCCAAGGGCTAAAATGGTTATAGGTTGTGACTTTTCTTCCTGATCCGTAGCACTGATACTTGCCGCTCCTTCAACCACTACAGGCTTATTAACCGTTGCCGTTTCAGTGGTTTGTGGCTCGTTAGCAGCTTCTGTTTCAGCAGGTTTTTGACAGCCACTTAACAGCAAAGCTATGCTAAAAATCCCGATAGTTACGCTAAAAATAGACCGCTTAATTAAGCTAAGGTTGTTATTTTTCATCATGTAAGTATCTCTTAATCAATCGAACCAGTTTAGCAAAATAAAGTGATAGTCAATATAAGGGTAAAGTTACGGCAAGTAGGTTAATTCTATCTTAAGCCTTCTGTCCGTCGACCATAATGGGGCGACTGACTAACCACGCAAAACCGACATTAATCACCATCAGGATCAGCATAAGTAACAGTGCTAAGCCCCAATTACCAGTTAATTCATGTAGCCAACCTGTGCCTAACGGACCAAAGAAGGCTAGCAAGTAACCAACGAACTGCGCCATGCCCGATAGCTCGCTGGACTGGTTGGTGGTATAAGTGCGCAGGGAAAACAGCATCATACTGAGCGTAAAGATAGCAGAACAACCTGCTCCCATCAAACCTGACCACAGCCAAGCTAAATCAGGGGTTAGATAACTGACTCCTAACACCCCAATGACGTTGAGCACCGCAGCTAAGATCGCGAGCGCTTGAATAGGGCGGCCACGATTGACGAGCCAAGTCAAACTTAAAATAGAGAGCGGCGCCATAAATTGAAACACCGAGCCCATCTGGCCAGCAGCAACTGGAGTTAAACCCTTACTGACCCAAATAGAAGGTAAAAAGCTGGCAACGGTATAAAACAGTAGTGACTGCAAACCCATAAAGACCGCGATCTGCCAAGCAAAGGCCGTGCGCCACATCGAAATCTTTGAAGATCCTGAGGGCGGCAAAACAGCAGCTTGATGATTAGAAGAGCCCAAACTAAAACGCAAAAATACCCAAATCGCTAGGGCAAATAGTCCCAACAACGACCAACCACCGAGCGACCATTGCCAACCGACACTTTCAGATAACGGTAATACCACCCCTGCGACAATACCCGCAGACACCGTCATGGTCAGGCTAAATAGGCCAGTAATCAATGGAATATGTTGCGGAGTGCGCTGCTTGATAACGGGTGCCGCCAAGGTGTTAGCAAAGCCGATAGCCAAGGTCAGTAATAAAGTACCCGTTAAGAATCCCAGCCAAGTTGGTATGACAGTACGAATAATCATACCTGCCGTTAATAAACCAATCATCGCAATGAGCGTATTCTCAAGACCAAAGCGCTTACCAATCGTTGGTGCGATAAGCGCGCCCACTGCAAACGTTAGCATCGGCACCGCACCCAGCCAACCAATCTGCGTCTCAGAGATATTGAGCGCCTCTTGCACCACTGGTGCAATAGAGCCAAGGGCGACAATAGGCGCACGCATATTGGTCGCCAGTAATATCATGGCGCATAGTACGAGCCAAAAAGTGAAGCGCGATGAAGGCAGCTTAAACGCTGACGAGGTATCTGGGTGAGACTGTGGTGGCAAATCAGACGGCAAATGGGAGGAGGTAGACATAGCAGCACGACTATTATTAAAATGAGAAAAAGGACACGTCATTAAACAACGCCGAAGAATCGTCGCTGATAAATAACACTAAGGAAAACGCACCTAAACGGTGACTAACATTATCAATCAGAATCGCAAATCAGAACTAGACATTACTTGCACAGCGCAAGGAGTACGAGCTTGTTACCCTATAAGCTAGGGTAAACATAATGTATGGGTAGTGGCTTTATATATGAGTAATAGCCTATACGAGTATGGCTTTGAGAGATTGATTGTCGTCAATCACACATAACGTGGCTACGGCATCAGGCGCGCTGAAGCTATTATTGGCACTTTTTTCACTCACCCTTTTATGGACAACTGATCTAAAACCAAGCATATAAACAGCTGATGGCACAATAAAAAATAGCGCCAGCCACTTTCAAAGTGACTAGACGCTATTATAAGAACAGATGTAAGGTAAATGCTACCAGCGTATGGTAACCAATGTGACCTTTATACAGATTTGCCTAATTGAGCAGCTCTAAGCGCGTTTTCTTGCTGCTCTGCGATGATTGAATCGCATTTGTTAGGATCGTTACCACAAAACGAGCAGTTTTCATCGCCCATCAGTTTTGCAACGCCGCCGCAAGATCCTCTAAGCGGCTTTTTTTTGACCATATAACCGATACCCATAAACACAAAGAATAGGATAAATACAGTAAAGGTAATAGCAAGCATGGGAAGTAGTTGGCTAAGCATAGAGGAGGCCTCGTTTTAAAAATAGGGCAGTCATCAGTAAAGATAACTTACTAATAGTATAGCAAATTTTTGCATTGCTCGTTGATACTAATAGGGTGTTCTTTACAGCATTACACTAGGGCATGCCCTCAATTCAACCGATAGCGATCTAAATAGGCTAAAAGTGGTTAAACATCGCCAAATATCGGCCAAACATCATCAAATAGCTAGATAATATCATCGATATGATCTGCGCTATTTTCCTTGTTTGACAGCAATTTACCTTGCTTTTATCCTCATTTCTAAAATGAGGACACGCCCTAGAAATTTACGGTTGTTTATCAGCACGCAGGTTCATCATCGCCGGTGTCTGTACTAGTTGCCAATCGTCGATACTGTCTAAACGTTCTTTGGCTAAAGAATCACTAGGCTTGATACCGTCAGCTAATATCACAAACAGCGCGGCTAGGTTTTGTTCCTTAGCGACTTTTAAGGCCTTTTCATAAGGCATCGCCGTCAGTGCCGTTGCCCAGGCATCTGCCAACGCAACCGAATCTGCAGCCACGGTGACCGAAGGAGCACCACCAACAATAGGCTTGCCAGTGGTGGGATCGATCGTGTGACTATAGTGCTTACCATTAAAGACGACCGAGTTGCGATAGTTCCCTGACGTTGCTAGATGCATCTGATTCGTCGTGTTCATCGGTTGACGGATGGCGGTAATTGTTTGGCGTTCGCTAACGGTGCTACCGTCGATAGGCGCATCAATCGCAATTTGCCACGGTTGCTGTTGGTTATTGACACCAGAGGTCGCAATTTCACCACCAATCTCGACCATATAATTACGGATTTTATAGTTGTTTTTGAGGACGTCAGCGATAACGTCAACTCCGTAGCCTTTTGCCACTGCTGAAAAATCAAGCTCGATGCCGTCTTTGGTTTTAATAAGACCGTTGTCGTTTTGCACCACGCTCTCAAAGTCTACCAAGGCTTTTGCTTGCGCGATGTCTAGCGCAGTTGGCGGGCTTTGTAGGCGCTCAACCGTCATGGTGCTACCAAATCCCCATGTCTCAATCAGTGGCATCACTGTCGGGTCAAAGGCACCGCCTGATTGTTGATAGACTTGCCTAGACGCCTCTAATACATGGCTGAAATCGGAGTCGATAGCAATCGGCGTATCTTTGCCTAATTGATTAAATTTAGAAATAGTAGAGTCCGCTTGATAAGTGGACATGCTGTCATTGATATCTTGCAAACGCTTATCAATCGCGGCTTGGATGGCAGTTTCGTCTACATCATCCGGTAGTTGATAGCTAATATGGTAGCTGGTGCCCATCGTCTCACCGCTCAGATAATTATAATCTGGCGTTTGCTGGCAAGCAGTGAGGCTCACTGTACCGATGAGACCAATGACGCCATATAGGGCGATAGTGTTGTTTTTATTAGTAGACAAGGAATACATTAAATTTTTCATAAGCTCTTTGCTATAGCATCAGGGGTGAATGTGGCTTTAGTTAAGCGTTGCCTATTTTACACCCCTTGCCACCCATAACGCCAATAACTCTAAAATTGCAAAAGTCAGCGAGCGTGTTAATGAGTCCCTAGTATATTTATGCTTATTATTTCACTTGCGACTCACGTATTAACTTATAGAGCTTTGGCGGTGATAGGCGATTGACTCTCGTGGCCAGTTTTTCTTGTTTGCCACCAACGATGATGTATTCTTTATCGTTACTAAGCGCCTTAACGACTTGCTTGGCAAAAGCAGTTGCAGTCAGTCCTTTATTGGTCGCCTCATCCATGGTACCTTGGGCGCTACCATCTCCTGTCAGCGCGTTAATAGAAACGTTGGTTTGGATAAAGCCTGGAAATACGGTCGCAACCTCTATGCCTTGATCATGCAATTCTGCACGTAAACTGTTCGCCCACATATGCAAGGCTGCCTTGGCTGCCCCATAAGCGCCACGATATTGCGTACCGAGTAAGCCGGCCACACTCGATATCATCACGACTTTGCCGCCGCCTTGTGCGATCATATTGGGCAAAACCAATCTTGTGAGACGCGTTTGCGCAAAATAGTCTATCTCCATAATTTGCCGTTCGACCTCTTCACTGGTTTCCATAATAAGCGCGCGTTGACTGACGCCAGCATTATTAATCAGCCAGTCAATGTTCCCTGCTTGTGCGATAGCAGCGTCATAGGCTTCTTTCGCTTGCTCGGCATCACTAATATCAAAAGGCATAATGATATGTTTTTTGCTGTGTTTGCAGCTTTTTTTGACCGCTGCCAATTTTGCCTCATCACGACCACTCAAGATAATCCGAGCACCGCGTTTGGCAAAAGCAATGGCTAAGGCTTCACCGATACCGCTAGAAGCACCAGTAAGCCAAATGGTTAATTCTTTTACTTTGGTTTTCATAAGAATCCTTTCTTAAATAATTGAAGTTTTTCATAGACTTTAGCCAATGATTTTTTTAGCTTAAGAATATTTCTATTTTAAAACCACAAACTGGATACCATCATATATTAAATTTAAAAAAATAAAAAAGGCATCTAATAGGATGCCCTTAATTTCTAATACTTTTCATCACTACATAAACTCTAGAGGTATTCTCTTTAATTTACTCTAGCATTTGTATAACGATAACCTTCTGATTCCATGCAAGAACTAAGTAAACTCTTTTCTCTTTCACTCTTTACATTTGCAATCCCAATTTGATAACGGCATTTCCCCCCTATGGCAGGATAGTTGTCACCCCTAAAGAATAATCCAAATGGGGGCACAAGGACCAATCATGCCACGTTATAGTGACGAACGTAAACAAGCCATACTCAGCAAACTACAACCCCCAAGCAACATGAGCGTAGCCGAAGTTTCAAGAAGTGAAGGCATCGGCTTACAGACCCTGTATAATTGGCGCAATCACGCCAGAGAACAAGGTCAGCCCATGCCCACCAACCACCATACCCCCGATAACTGGACCAGTGACACCAAACTTGCCACCGTCATCGAGACTGCCGCCCTAAGCGAAAGCGAGCTTAGTGAATACTGCCGCAACAAAGGCCTCTATGTCGAACAAATCAAAGCTTGGCGAGCCTCTGCCTTACAAGGATTTAGTAGCAGTAAACAGCAAAGCCTTAAAGACAAGCGTCAGCAGCAGACAGATCGCAAGCAGATTAAGCAACTCACCCGAGAGCTTGCTAGAAAAGACAAAGCCTTAGCTGAAACCGCCGCTTTGCTGGTACTGCGAAAAAAGTTGGATGCGTTTTGGCAAGAGCACGAGGACGACTGACCTCACTTTCAAAGCGCAAGCAGTACATCAACTGGATCCAAGAAGCCAATGGAACAGGGGCAAGACTCACTCTGGCCTGTATTGAGGTGGGCATCAGCATACGCACCTACAGGCGCTGGTATAAAGCGGGTCAAGTGAGTGCTGACCTACGTTCTGACGCCGTGCGCCAAGCCCCGAAGAACAAACTGACATCGACTGAGCAAGCCGCCATTATAGCCGTCTGCAATCAGCCGCGCTTTGCCAGTCTGCCGCCCACCTAAATCGTACCGACCCTGCTAGATGAGGGGGTGTACTATGGCTGTGAGTCCACCTTTTACCGTGTGCTTAAGCAGCACGAGCAACTGGCTCATCGTGGTCGAGCTCTAGCCCCTGGCGCATCAAAGCCACCACAAACCTTTACTGCAACAGGTCCAGGTCAAGTCTTCTGCTGGGACATCACTTATCTGCCAAGTCCTGTACGGGGTCAGTTCTACTATCTGTATATGATAGAGGATGTCTATAGCCGTAAGATTGTCGGTCAGGAGGTGTATGACCACGAGTCAGGAACGTTGGCAGCTAAGTTGCTTGAGCGTACTTTAATCAGTGAGAATGCGCTACATAGCGGTGTGGTGCTACATTCGGACAATGGGGCACCAATGAAAGCACAAACCATGCGCATGAAGGCCTATGAGCTTGGCGTTGTGACGTCATACAGTAGACCAAGGGTCAGTAATGATAACCCCTTTGCAGAGTCGCTGTTCAAGACCTGCAAGTATCGTCCTAATTGGCCCACCGAAGGTTTTAAGAGTTTAGAGGCGGCTCGTGACTGGGTGCTAAGCTTCACACGCTGGTACAATGACGAGCATAAGCACAGCCAGCTTAACTTTGTGACGCCGAGTCAACGCCATACGGGTGAGGATAAGGGAGTACTAGCCAAACGTTATGAGACGATGCAGCAAGCTAAAGCTCAAAATCCGATACGTTGGGGGTCTCAAGAGGTGAGAAACTGCGAGCCTGTGGGTCCGACGACATTGAATCCTGTAAAAGAGCCAGAAAAGATGAGATTACAAGCTGCTTAATTGGGCTTGATGGTGACAACTACCTTGAAAAACTCCGTTTCTGTATGGCGTTATGTGTATCATGCTGAGATATACCTACTTTTTGCCAAGCTGGTTTAGGAGCACTTGAGCAAGCTGATAGTATTAAAGTAGAAGCTAAAATGCTTGTAAACACACTAGTTTTCATAATAGAACCTTTAATTGAATATATTTGCCT
The DNA here is from genome assembly GCF_965638355.1 of Psychrobacter okhotskensis. Lineage (NCBI taxonomy): Bacteria > Pseudomonadati > Pseudomonadota > Gammaproteobacteria > Moraxellales > Moraxellaceae > Psychrobacter > Psychrobacter okhotskensis. The sequence continues at coordinate 3,277,206 of NZ_OZ281822.1, read as the reverse complement.
GAAATTTAGCTGAGCACCATGTATAAATGATAACCAACAATTATTTAACAGTAACAGAAAACAACTAAAATTGTAAGATTTCAGAAATAAAAAAAGAGCCTCAATTGAGACTCTCTTTTATAGTATTAATTTAATCGTGTTTCTCTAACCAGTCGGCTTAACCACCAAAGTCATCAAGCATGATATTTTCGTCTTCAACACCAAGGCTATGCAACATGTCGATTACCGCCGCGTTCATCATCGGTGGCCCACACATGTAGTATTCACAGTCTTCTGGGTTTGGATGGTCTTTGAGATACTCTTCTAGCAAGACGTTATGGATAAAGCCAGTATAACCATCCCAATTGTCTTCAGGAAGTGGATCAGACAAAGCCACATGCCACTCAAAGTTATCGAACTCTTCTTCTAGTTGATCATAATCTTCAACATAGAACATCTCACGAATAGAGCGTGCACCGTACCAAAAGCTAATCTTACGCTTAGTGTTTAAGCGTTTAAGCTGATCAAAGATGTGTGAGCGCATCGGTGCCATACCTGCACCACCACCCACAAAGATCATCTCAGCTTCGGTGTCTTTGGCAAAGAATTCACCATAAGGACCTGAAACCGTCACTTTATCACCAGGCTTTAAGCTAAATGTCCAAGAAGACATCTTACCTGGTGGGATACCGTCAGGGCCACGTGGCGGTGGACTAGCGATACGAATGTTAAACTTGATAAGGCCTTTTTCTTCTGGGTAGTTGGCCATTGAATAAGCACGAATAACCGGCTCATCAACTTTTGAGACATAGTTGAAGATACCGAATTTTTCCCAGTCTTCTCTATACTCTTCGGCCACATCGAAGTCTTTGTAATGTACTTCATGCGGTGGCGCTTCCAACTGTACATAACCACCAGCGCGGAAGTTAACTTCTTCGCCTTCTGGAATTTTAAGCACTAGCTCTTTAATAAAGGTGGCAACGTTATCGTTAGAGATAACTTCACATTCCCACTTTTGTACATCAAAGAATTCAGGATCAATCTCGATTTTCATGTCTTGCTTAACAGCTACCTGACAAGCCAAGCGCATGTGATTACGGATTTCACCTTGGGTAAAATAGCCTTCTTCGGTAGGCAAAATAGAACCGCCCCCTTCAATAACGCGGCAACGACACTGCGCACACGTACCACCACCACCACAGGCTGAAGATAAGAAAATACCTTCGCTCGCCAGTGTCTGTAGTAGTTTTCCGCCTGCCGGTGTCACGACGTCATTATCGGGATTGTCATTGATATGGATAGTAACATCGCCTGAACTGACCAGTCTTGAGCGCGCTGCCAAAATAATGGCAACGAGTCCCATGATGATCAAGGTAAACATAGCAACGCCACCAATCGCCGTAGCGTAATCCATGGTAGGTATCCTTAATCTATGGAGTAGGGGTGCGAAAAGACGTCATTGCGTGTTTCCTGAACCCCTACCGAATAAATGAATTAAATAGGTCAAATCGCTAAATAGGCTTTTAAGCTTAGCGGTCTAGATTGACATACCGCCGAAAGACATAAAGCCAAGTGACATCAGACCAACCGTGATAAAGGTAATACCGAGACCACGCAGCGGCGCTGGAATGTCTGAGTATTTTAACTTTTCACGGATACCAGCCAATGCAGTGATCGCCAATGCCCAACCGAAGCCTGCGCCGACGCCGTATACCATCGATTCGCCAAAGTTGTAGTCACGCTCAACCATGAACAGCACGCCACCTAAGATGGCACAGTTGACAGTAATGAGCGGTAAGAATACCCCTAGCGCGTTATAGAGACTTGGGACAAACTTATCCAAGAACATCTCTAGAATCTGTACGGTCGCAGCTATCAGACCAATATAACTGAGCAAGCCCAAAAAGCTTAAGTCGATATCTGGGAAGCCTGCCCATGCCAGCGCACCATTTTTTAGAATGAACTGAAATAGTAAGTTGTTTAGCGGCACGGTAATCGCCATCACGACGACTACGGCAACCCCAAGACCAATCGCAGTGGACACTTTCTTCGATACTGCCAAAAAAGTACACATACCTAAGAAGTAGGCCAGCGCCATATTCTCAATAAAGACTGAGGTTATAAATAAACTAACATAATGTCCCATTAGTGACCGCCTCCATGTGCCATGCCTTTAGACTGCGGCTTCATTACAAATTCAGCATCTTCAACCTGTTCTGGTTTCCAAATACGAACGATGGCAATGAATAATCCAATGATAAAGAATGCTGACGGTGGCAACAGTAATAGACCGTTTGGAATATACCAACCGCCATCAGTAACAGGCTGTAGGATGGTAATACCAAACCACGTACCTGCACCTAATAGCTCGCGGATAGTCGCGACAAATAACAGCACCGCCGAGTAGCCAAGACCGTTACCGATACCGTCCAAAAAGCTGGGTACGGGTGGATTGCTCATGGCAAAGGCTTCGGCACGGCCCATAACGATACAGTTGGTGATAATCAAGCCAACGAAGACCGATAGACCTTTACTAACATCATAAGCGACGGCTTTTAGCACTTGATCGACCAAAATAACCAGTGAGGCAATGATGGTCATCTGTACAATAATACGAATACTTGACGGAATTTGCTTACGAATAATAGAGATAAAGAAGCTCGAAAACGCCGTTACCAGAGTCAACGCCACACACATCACCAACGCATTGGACATGCTGGTCGTCACCGCCAGTGCCGAACAGATACCTAATATCTGTAGGGCAATGGGGTTATTATCAAAGATAGGCGAGGTTAAAATACTTTTAGTGTCAGCCATGTTATGCCTCCTTGCCGTTTGCTACTGGTAGGGTCGCTGCCAGTTCGGTTGTCGGTTGAGCGCTCTTATTGTCCGGTGGTGTCGACTGGCTCGCTTGGGCATCAACACTGTCAAGCGTTTGACCGTTCTGTTCGCGTAGCAAATCTAGGTAAGGCTTATAACCTTGCTCACCGAGCCAAAACTGAATCATGTTGCTCACACCGCGACTGGTTAGCGTTGCACCGCTGATACCGTCAACCCAGTTGTCTTTTGGATTACCCGCTTTGGTCACACCCGTTGCCACGTCACCGTTTTCGTCATACGAGTGGATACCGCTCCACATCGCGCGCCATTTTGGCTCTTCGATGCGAGCGCCAAGGCCTGGGGTTTCTTTATGCTCATAGAAACTGATACCTTTAATGGTATTCATGTCGCTCTCAAGCGTTAAGAAACCATAAATCGTACCCCATAGGCCATAGCCTTGAATCGGTAGTACCACCATCTCAGGCTTACCTGCGTCATCTTCTTTGACGTAGACTTTGGCGTATTTAGGCTTGCGACCAATACTGGCTGGATCGTTATCCCCTAAGTCATCGCTCAGTGCTTTGTTCTTGGTCGCTTGGCTAGCGTCATAATCATTACGATCAGGGATGCCCGCGGCTTTTAGCGCGTCATCCTCTACATAATTGCCTTTATTCAAGTCAATGATTTTTACTTCAAAATCTTTGAAGCGCTCAGTAACGTCGTCAGCGGTATCAGATTCAGCATCGTACATACCGGCGGCGACTAAGATGTTTTTGTTGCGGTCTAAGCGTGCGTTTTCGACTTGTGCTGGCTTTAGACCAACAGCAGCTGCTGAGACCAATACGGAACACACCAAGCATAGCGTCAATGCCACACTGATGGTTTTCGCATTATTACTTTTGGGCTTGGACATAGCGAACCCTCCGTGCTGTTTGGCGTTTGATGTTTGCTTGGGTCACAAAGTAATCAAACAATGGAGCAAATAAGTTGGCAAATAGAATGGCCAGCATGATGCCTTCTGGGAAGGCTGGGTTGACGACGCGAATCAATACGGTCATAAAGCCAATCAAGATACCATAAGCCCAGCGGCCTTTATTGGTATGCGCAGCAGAGACTGGATCGGTCGCCATAAAGACAGCACCGAATGCAAAACCACCAATTACTAAATGCCAGTAAAACGGTAGGCTCATCATCAAGTTGTCTTTAGAGCCAATCATATTAAAGACAAGGGAGGTGGCAATCAGACCAACCACACAACCTGCCATGATGCGCCATGAGGCAATACGCGTCCATAACAGAACTGCTGCACCCATTAAGATTGCTAAGGTCGATACTTCACCGATACTGCCTTGCATGTTGCCTAAGAACGCATCACCCCACGTAATGGCATTACCGTAGACATCGACGAAATCCTGAGGTACTACGCCAAGTGCCGCTAGGCCAAGTGGTGTCGCTCCTGAAAAGCCGTCAACTGCTGTCCATACTGAGTCGCCTGACATATAAGCAGGATACGCAAAGTATAGGAACGCACGACCCGATAGGGCAGGGTTAAGGAAGTTCTTACCGGTACCGCCGAAGACTTCTTTGGCCACGACCACACCAAAGATGATACCTAAGGCTACTTGCCATAATGGAATATCTGGTGGTAGACATAGTGCGAATAATACAGAGGTCACAAAAAAACCTTCGTTGACTTCGTGTCCGCGCACCACGGCAAAGATAATTTCACAGAAAATACCGACGGCAAAGGTAACGATATAGATCGGTAAGAACTGCATCGCCCCGTAGACAAAACTCGCCCAAATACTGTCTGGGTTATAGCCTGCCATACTGGTGATGATGGTACGCCAGCCTTCAGGCTGCAAGCCAAGTTGAGTAATAGCTGTCAATGCTTGATGACCGATATTGTACATACCCCAAAACATCGCTGGGAAGGTACATAGCCAGACGGTAATCATAATGCGTTTTAGATCAATCCCGTCACGCACATGTGATGAGGCGTATGTCGTTGAGTCTGGTTGACGCAAAAACGTATCAAACATCTCAAAGATGGCATAGTATTTTTCGTGTTTGCCACCTTTGGTGAAAGACGGCTCCATACGATCGAACATATTGTGTAAAAATTTCATCGTGGTTAGCCCTCCAGTTCAATGCGCGTTAAGTTATCACGCAAAATATCACCGAATTCATATTTGCCAGGAGATACGAAGGTGCATAATGCTAAATCTTCTTCGTCCAATTCAAGTGCGCCCAAGTCTACTGCCGTGATGATGTCTTCGACAATCAACGCGCGTAATAGCTGCGTTGGCAGATAGTCTTGTGGCATGACCTCTTCATAAACCCCGATAGGTACCATCGCGCGCGGTGAGCCGTTACTGGTGGTGGTAAAGTTGTATTTTTTGCGACCGAAGAACTGCGAGATGTAGATAGGCAGTTTTGAGAAACGGTTTGCACCTGGTGTAAAGAAATGGAACGCTGGGCGTTCATGACCTTCAGTTAACACGCTGATTTGATCATGGAAGCGACCAACATAGGCAATATTCGAAAATGACTGGCGACCCGATAGCACTGAACCTGAAATAATACGGTTCTCGCCATCGATCAGTTGACCTTTAGTCAAGGCAGTAATATCTGCACCGCGTTCGGTAGCGATTAGGTGTGGGTTTTTGACCGCAGGGCCTGCTAGGCTTAGCAGGCGACGCGTATATAAGCGCCCAGTGGTAAATAGCTTTCCAATCGCAATCACGTCTTGGTAGCCGATCGTCCAGACGCTCACGCCACGCATGATTGGATGCAAGAAATGAATATGCGTGCCAGCCAGACCTGCTGGATGCTTGCCAGCAAAGCTATGATACGCAGTAACATTATTAGACGCAGTCTTCGCAACTGGCGTCAGCTGGGCATCACCATGATGGCAGACAAAGGTCTTAGGGCTGAGCGTCGATAGTACCGCAAGTCCGTCGTTGAACGCTTGCAGTTGCTCATTGATCAGCAGCATCGGGTCAAACGCTAAGGGATTGGTATCCATCGCGGTGACAAAGATGGCATGCGGACGGGCACCGATTTCAGGAGAACGGCTATAGGGACGCGTACGGAACGCGGTCCATTCACCAGAGGCAAGCAGTTGGGTTTCAACGACTTCAGAATCTAGGTCAGCAAGTTGCTGGGAGTCGTAGCGCTGAAATTCTACTTCTTCACCGTTTGGGTCGACCGCAATCACAAGACTTTCGAACACACGACGCTCACCGCGATTAACGGCGATGACCTTACCAGCAGCAGGGGCAGTGTAGATAACGCCGACACGTTTTTTGTCTTCAAAAACGGGCTGACCTTTAGCTACGATGTCGCCTTCTTTGACATTCATCGTGGGCTTCATGCCCACATAATCATAGCCAATGAGTGCCACATGGGCAGGTCTGTGCTCAGATATCTCGCGGGAGGGTTCACCAGTGATGGGCAAATCCAAACCTTTTTTGATGGTAATCATAAGCGAAAACTTAGTCCATAGTCTAAAACGATACCAGACGTCCTGTTTGGTATATCGGTAGCATGAACGTCACGTTTTTCATCAAAGCCCTTAATCAGCCACATCCTAAAATAGGGCGGAGACAAAGCACTTAAATGTAACGCTGGATCATAACTACTAGTAAGAGTATTAACGCTGACCTTAGACTCCTTAACAACACGTTAATGTCTTATTCGAATTACCAAAGTGGCGACTGGCTACCAAGGTGCATGGCAAAATCATCCAATCAAAGTCTATTGTCAAAGCTGGTTGCTAAAAGCAATTGCTATAAAAAAGACAGTTTTGCCATGCGATTTATTAAAATCTTAAAATTTGTAACTCAGAGTGATTGGCTCAGGGACAAGAGTGAATCAAATAAATAACTGATGAAGGCAACAAACCATTCAAGCAAAAAATTCATTTAGAGTGTAATGGCGCAGGTTGACCTATCGCAGGTGACCTATTTTGAGTTCTAATATCATCCGTTCAACAACGTATCAGCCAATGATCTAAAAACATATATGGCTGTTGTTCGATTCATCCTGACCGCCATGCAACATCAACTCATTTATGAGTGAATAAAAATGTGTAGCGCATGGTTGCTATCACTTAGAAACAAATACAAATTTACCTAGGATTATACGCTAAATTGACCTAAAATTGCCAGTCAGTAATTGAATTTACCTAATGTTGCCAGTGTCTCAGAGTGCTCAAACTTATGGTTATGATTGGCAGATTTTTTCATTTGCTCACACTATTCATTTGTTCATAATATAAGGACAGAGGTTTTCAAATGAGATTTTCAAATACCGTTAGGATTCAATTTTAGACGACTCTCTGTTAGCTCACTGAGTGGGGCTTTTTATCACTGTTTAACTTTTTATTGTTTAACTTTGCTGTTTATTTTTAATATTACGTTTTATAAGGAATGCTATATGTGTGCTGTCCCTGTCATTATCCCGGCTATTGATCTAAAAGATGGTAAATGTGTGCGCTTAAAACAAGGCCGTATGGAAGATGATACGGTGTTCTCGGACGATCCCGTTGCCGTAGCAGCGCGCTGGGTAAACGAGGGTGCGCGCCGATTGCATTTGGTCGATTTGAATGGTGCCTTTGATGGGGTGCCAGTACACAAGCAAGTCGTCAACGACATCGCCAAAGCTTTTCCGCAGTTGCCTATTCAGTTGGGCGGCGGTGTGCGTAATATGAACACCATCGAGCAGTATATCACTGCCGGACTAACCTATATTATTATTGGCACTAAGGCCGTTGAAGATCCTAATTTTGTGGCTGAAGCCTGCCGCGAATTTGCCGGACATATTATCGTTGGTATCGATGCCAAAGACGGCATGGTGGCGACTCATGGCTGGGCGAATGTGACGGATACCAAAGCCACTGAGCTTGCCAAACGCTTTGCTGATGTGGGCGTATCGTCAATCGTTTATACTGATATTGCCCGCGATGGCATGATGCAAGGCGTTAACGCCCCGCAAACGGTTAATTTAGCACGTGAAGGTGGCCTGCCAGTGATTGCTTCGGGCGGCGTGACCAATATGCAAGATATCGAATTGCTTAAGCCTTATGGTGATTGTATTGAAGGCATTATTACTGGCCGCGCTATCTATGAAGGCACATTGGACTTAGCGGAAGCGCAACGTTATTTAGACAGCTAATGGATTTAAACGGTCAATAATGGGCTATCTTAATTACTGTTTTTAGCCCATTTAGTTGTTCACGTTCAGATTGAGGACACTCGCTAGTTTGAAATCACAATATTACCCAAAAAAATACTGAGCAAAGGATGCTTATGGCCGCCTATTTTGACCGCCCGATGACACGCAAGTTTTTAACAGTGTGGGGCCAGCTGCTATTGCTACTAAGCCTCGTTTTTACTTTGCCCGCTTATGCTGTTGGTGAAGACATAGCTGGTGTCACGACGGCCTTGGGTATAGAGAGTACGCCAGAAGAAGTGTCTAATGAAGATGCTGCAACTTCTACAGAAGGCGAGACCTCTGTAGAAGCTGAACCGCAAAACCTCCCCCCTGCTGCCGACCCACCGGTGATTAGTGGTGAGAGCACCAACAATGCTCAAATCGAAACCACCCCCACACCGTTAAAAGACAATGACATTCGTCAACGTATCAACGGTATTTTTTCTGAAATAGAAGGGCTGCAAGCGGTCAGTGTCAGTGTTACTCAAGGCGTTGTGACTTTAGCAGGAGAAACTCCCAACGAAAAAAAGGCGCAACAAGCCATTAATTTGACCAATCGTTTGACGGATGTGGTCACCGTTGAGGACAATATCAATCGAACGCTGGATGTTCAAGATAACGTCACGACGGTTTATCAAGGGCTCAAAGCGCAAGTTAAAAACCTAGTCAAAGCGGTGCCTTTACTCTTGGTCGGCATTGTTATCTTTGGATTGGTTACATGGTTTGGTAGCTGGTTGTCCAATCGAAAAAATATGTGGCAACGGCTCACGCCCAATCCTTTCGTCGCTGAACTGCTGGCACAAACTGTCAAAGTAATCTTTATTATTTTTGGTTTGATCTTGGCATTGAGCTTGATAGGGGCAGAAACGATCCTAAGGACGCTACTTGGCGGTGCGGGTGTTATCGGTATCGCGGTTGGTTTTGCGGTCAAGGATACTATTGAGAACTATATTGCCTCGTTGATGCTGAGTATTCGTCAGCCGTTTCGCGCTCGTGATCAGATTGTCATTAACGGGCAAGAGGGTATTGTGGTGCGTTTGACATCACGTGCGACGATTCTGATGACGTTGGATGGCAATCAGCTACGTATACCAAATGCAGAAGTCTTTAAAGGTACGATTCTAAATTACACCAAAAACCCTGAACGACGTTTTACCTTTGAGCTGGGCGTGGATGCCAATGATGATCCGCTTGCTGCCATCAAAGTAGGTATCGATGCGATATGTCAGTTAGATTTTGTTTTAGATGAACCCAAAGCGATTGCGGTCATTAATAATGTTGGCGATTCCAATATCATTCTTGAGTTTCAGGTTTGGGTGGATCAATCAGAAACGGATTTTGCCAAAGCACGCAGTATCGCCATACGTGAAACCAAACACGCCCTAGAGGATGAAGGCTTTAGTCTTCCTGAGCCTATCTATCGTTTACGCTTCAATAATGAGTTAGAAAAAGCCTTGGAGCATCTACAAGGTAATAATCGCGCTGGCCAAGCTCATGGGGCTAATGCTGATATGACGGTTACGCCGACCACACCGGAATCTATAGCTATCAATAAAGCTGATGATAGCAGTGCTGATGACAAAGACAAAAAACAAGCCAAAGCCCGTGCTAAATACATCTTACAGGGACGTAACGCTGAAGAGGTGCTAAATGCTCGTCCTGATCAGAAGTTAATGGAAAAGGTCGAACAAGAAATTGCCGAAAATTCAGATGAAACCGATTTATTGAGTAATAATAGTCCGCAAGAGTAAATATTTAAAAATCTCACAACTAGGCATAAAAAATGCATGAAAACGTATAAGACAATGATTATTAAAATATATGAGACATTTTTATGCAAATGAAGCATCTGATTATATTCGCCCTAGCTGGTATTGTTATCTTAATTGGTTTCAACATGTTCAATAGTAATCGCCACGAGAGTCGGATAGCGGCGACGACTAGTAGCATCGCCACGTCAATACCGCCGGATACTGCTATCAGCTCTGAAGGCAATACCGTGAGCACCAACACCGATATTGCAAGCCAGCCTCTTGGTAAGCAGCCTAAAGCCATTCTCGATAAAGCCACTGCTAAAATAGAGCAAGCCGAACAGGTCAATCAAGATCGTGTAGAGCAGATGAGTGACGCGCAGTAGTTGACCATCCAGCAACAAATTAACGCGCATAAAAAAAGGCTAAAGATAAACTTTAGCCTTTTTTATTACGATTGGTTTTTACTCAACGTTAGCTTTTTTTGCTAGTGCCTTTATTGTTTCGGCTACTGTTTTTTCTAGCAGGGCTTTTCTTTGGTTGATCTTTTTTCGTTTGATTCATCTCGCTAGATTGCAGCTTCGCTTTAAGATCAAAGTCTATTTGTAGCAGATCCATATTGACGCCGGCCACTTTTACTTTGACCAAATCACCCAAGCCAAATAGCGTACCTTTATCTTTACCAATGAGTTGCTGTTGCTGCTCATCATAGACAAAGAAATCATCACCAACATTGGAGATATGTACTAAGCCATCGATATATAAGTCAGTTAAGGTGACGAATAGACCGAAGCTAGTAACCGTCGTTACCACACCGTCGAACTCTTCACCGACGTGATCTTTCATATAATGACATTTGAGCCAAGATTCTACGTAGCGTGATGCTTTCTCAGCGCGGCGCTCAGTATCTGACGTCTGCGTGCCAGCACCCTCTAAAGAGAAGTCCATCACTGGTTGCTTAGTGTTAGTGACTTTTGCTTTAATCGCGCGATGCAGCATGAGGTCAGGATAACGGCGAATCGGCGAGGTAAAGTGGCTATACTCGTCATAAGCTAAGCCAAAGTGACCAATATTGTCAGGCGAATAATTCGCTTGCATCATTGAGCGCAGTAGCATGCTGTGGATACTGATCGCATCGGGACGGTCTTTGGTGGCTTCGATAATCCGCTGATAATCTGCTTGCGTTGGGTTTTCTTCTGGGAAGCTTAAGCCAAAGTTTTTCGCGTATTCATGGACACGCATCGACTTTTCACCATCAGGTTTGTCATGGTTACGATACAACACTGGCAGCTCATTTTTTAACGCAAAATTAGCGGCACAGGTATTGGCGAGCAGCATACACTCTTCAATAAGCTTATGCGCGTCACCACGAGTACGCGGCAAGATGGCTGCAATACCCCCTTTTTCGTTAAACTTAATATAAGTCTCAACCGTTTCAAACTCCATTGCATGACGCTCTTCACGCTTTTGCAGCAGCAGCTCATACAATTGATGTAGAGTATCGACCGATTTTTTGACCCCTTTATTACCGGTTAATGACTTAGGAATACTCGGGTCTTGTGGATCCTCAAGATAGCTATTCACTTGATTATAAGTCAAGCGTGCCTGTGAATGAATCACCCCAGGATAGAAGTCATAGCCGGTGACCTTGCCTGCGCGAGATATCTTTATATCCGCAACCATACACAGACGATCAAGATCAGGGTTCAATGAACACAGACCGTTAGACAGTACTTCAGGCAGCATCGGAATCACACGATGCGGGAAATATACCGACGTACCGCGCTCGTAAGCATCTTGGTCAAGCGGCGAATTTGGCGTGACGTAATGGCTCACATCAGCAATTGCTACCAAGACACGGTAGTTACCACCCGAGCGTTTTTCAGCAAATACGGCATCATCAAAGTCACGCGCATCTTCACCATCAATGGTGATGAGCGGTAAATCACGCAAGTCCGTACGACCTTTTAAGTCTTTCTCAGTCGGCTCTTGATAATCATTGGCTTGTTTAAGCGCCGCTTCACTAAAATCAGACGGAATGTCATAGTTGAGCAGGGTGGTCTCGATGATTAATTCACGATCGTTATCATCAGACAGCACTTCAGTGATTTTACCCGTAGCAAACTCATGCTGATTTGGCCAGTCGATAATATCTACTTTCACTGGAGCGCCTTGCTTAGCTTCGAAAGCCTGCACATTCTCTTCAGTGACTGTAATCGGCTGATGGTTGTTAGGACTGCCAAGCTCGACACAGTAGCCGTCTTCGTCACGCGCCAATGTACCGATGAAATTATTCTGGCGACGCTCAACGACATCGACGATACGCCCTTCGGTACGACCGCGGTTGTCTGTTGAGGTACCAACTGCTTCGACGGTATCGCCATTAAAGACCCAGCGCATTTGTTTTTCATGCAAGAATAGGTCGGGCATATCACTTAGCAATACAAAGCCAAAGCCTTTTGGGTGGGCTGACACAGTACCAGTAACCACATCGTGCTGGGTCACCGTACGATAGCGATAAGGACGTCCATCACGATTTACTTGTCCATCACGTGCCATCGCTTTGAGGCGATTACCTAAAGCATCAAATTGGTCAGGATCATCAATATTAAAGGCTTTTGCCAATTGTTGATGGGTGACTTCGCCATGCTCATTAATCGTGCTGAGTATCAGCTCGCGACTAGGGATGGGATTGTCATATTTTTTTGCCTCACTTGAGGCGTTTGGATCGTTCCAACTCATAAATTACCGTATCTATTTTTAAAATTATTAATAAGGACTATCTTAACACGAACGACGTTGCAATATCTTGCGTCAATTGTCTTATATGTATTCGATAGCGGGTGGCTGTCACCGTCAATCAGCGACAGCACTCGAGGTATCTCAAATATCGATATCAACCGTATTCGATTGGTTTGTAATCTTTTTACTGTTTAATTCTTTAGATACTTCTAGCACTGTTGTTTGATTAGACTTGTCGAGATACTTCTGGGCTTTATCCACTTCAGTGGTCAAAGTATTGACCGTCTGCTTCATATTCTCTAGCGCTTCAATTTTATAATTACTAATCATATCCATCGTGTCATAGACATTATTAAAGGCATTTTGCAGTTTATCTAGCTCGATAGTGCTATTGGTCGCTTGCTCGTGAATTTCACCTGATTGACGTTTGAGCATCGCTGACGTTGACTCAATCAAGCTGCTAGTGGTTTTGTTTAAAGCAGTGATTTGGTCAAGGACCAGTTTTTGATTGGTCATTGCTTGTGCCACCACGACAGCCGTGCGCAGCGCCGATACCGTGGTTGTCGTTGCGCGATCCACACCCTTAATCAGCTCTAGGTTGTTTCTACGAATGGTATCAAGCGCCAGATAGCCTTGGACGTTAACGGCTAACTGGGTTAAAAAATCCGTATTCTTTTGGCGCACATAAAACAGCATTTCCTCTTTGATAACCCGAGCTTTTTCAGGGTCGGTCGCTTCTATAGCATATACTTTTTGCTCAAGTTGCTCGTCGATTTTTTTGCCCACATAGACGTATTGACGGATAGATTGCATCAACTCCCACATATTGACTTTTTCTTGCTCAATCATCGCATTGTCTTTGAGCAGCTCGTCTTTACCATTATAAAGACTGGTGACGACAGCATTGATATGCGACTGCGCTGACTCGTATTGGCGGAAGTAATCTTGTACTTTATTGCCAAAAGGTATGAGACCAAACAGCTTACGCGAACTGGTCAGCTCTTTTTTACTCGGGTCTAAATCTTCGACGATACCGCGCAGCTCAGTCAATGACTTGGCGATAGGGGAGTTGTCAAACAAGCTGTCATTCAGGCTTTTCGCAGGCAACTCTAACATACGGTTAGATATTTGCGCGGATTCACGAATTTCTTTGGTACCCAAATTATGAATAGATTGCACATTTTGCTGAAATTCAGCGCTGCGGACAGAGTTATTAAGCACGTGATCGACGAACGCATCGACCTTGGCATCAAGTTCTGGAATTTGGCTTTCATCCAACTTGACCATCTGATCGGCTTCACTTTTTTGTATTTCTTTGACCGGTTCAGGTGGCGTCAAAGAAATACTTGGCGTAGAGGCGTTTTCGGGTGGGGTCAATTCTTGCATGAAGTTTCCTATAATATCTGAGAGGGGCTGTGTCTTTTGCCAACGACGTTAATGGTCGTGGTACACAATGTTTTTATATGTTTAATAGTTTTTATTGGCATAGATTTCTTGTATAGAGATGATTGAATATAAAACTGTCCTTTAGACTACCTTGTAATCGAAAGACTGAGAAGACGGATTTTGTAAACCAAACTCAGTCTAATATAACTATGCGCTATTTGCACCGCTATTGTTTGCATGACTAAGCTGTTTTTTACATGATTGGATAGTAAAAAACCATCAATATCCCGCAGCATATTGATGGTTAAGATTATAACTATCTATCTCAACGAACTGTCTATATTAAATAGCAGTCAAATTGATTCACAGCCACCACTAACAGTCATCTAAAGAATAGATTACTTTTTCTTAGTTGGCCCAAGCAGCATACCCATTTGACGGCCTTCCATCTTGGGATACTGTTCGACGTTTGAGATATCAGCGGTATCTTCAATGATACGATCAAGTTGTTTGCGACCGATATCTTGGTGCGCCATTTCACGTCCACGGAAGCGGATGCTAATTTTAACTTTATCTTGATCTTCCAAGAAGCTGACGATTTTACGCAGTTTGACCTGATAATCGGCTTCTTCAGTGCTAGGACGTAGCTTCATCTCTTTGAGCTGAGTCTGCTTTTGGTTCTTTTTAGCTTCTTTTGCCTTTTGCTTTTGATCATAGAGGAAATGCTTATAATCCATGATTTTGCATACTGGCGGTTTGGCTTCAGGAACCAATTCGACCAAATCTAAATTGTCTTCGCGTGCCGCTTTCATCGCGGTGTCGATATCGACCACGCCCATTTGTTCGCCGTCTTCTTTAACCAGACGGACTTCTTTGGCACTGATATCTTCGTTGATGTTCAAACGGTTGGACTGTTTAATAGGTATTACTCCTCATCTGTTTTTGGGGTCTGTCGGCCTTTTTTACCAACAGCGGTCTGTACTAATGCTATAAATTCAGAAACACTCATCACGCCAAGGTTCTCACCTTCGCGAGTACGGACATTGACACTGCCCGTCTCGATTTCTTTGTCCCCTAATACTAGCATATAGGGAATACGTTCTAATGTTTTCTCTCGTATCTTAAATCCAATCTTTTCGTTACGCAAGTCGCTAATAGCACGCAAACCTGCATTTTTGAGCTCGCTGACCACGTTTTCGCAGGCATCGGCTTGTTTATCGGTAATATTCATCACAACGACTTGTTGCGGTGCGAGCCAAACTGGCATCCAACCAGCGTAGTTCTCAATTAAGATACCGATAAAGCGCTCAAATGAACCCAAGATGGCACGGTGCAACATAATAGGTACTTCGCGCTCATTTTGCTCGTTGACGAATTCCGCATCAAGACGTTCAGGCATATTTGGGTCAACCTGAATAGTACCGCACTGCCACACGCGCCCTAAACTGTCTTTTAGACTGAACTCAATTTTCGGACCATAAAACGCGCCTTCGCCGGGTAGATAATCCCAATCTAATCCTGAGCTATCAAGGGCATCAGCAAGCGCCTTTTCGGCAAAGTCCCAAGACTCATCGCTACCAACACGTTTTTCAGGACGGGTTGAGAGCTTCATAATAATCTTGTCAAAGCCAAAGTCTTCATAAACAGCAAGCGTCAGCTTAATAAAATCCGCCACTTCTTGTTGAATTTGCGCTTGGGTACAGAATATATGCGCATCATCTTGCGTAAAACCACGAACGCGCATCAAACCATGCAGTGAACCTGACGGCTCATTACGATGACACGAGCCAAATTCTGCCATACGGAGTGGCAAATCACGGTAAGACTTTAAACCTTGATTAAATACCTGTACGTGACACGGACAGTTCATCGGTTTTACCGCATAATCACGGTTTTCGCTTGAAGTGGTAAACATATTGGTTGCATAGTTACCCCAATGTCCTGAGCGTTCCCATAAACTGCGATCCACAATTTGCGGGGTTTTAATTTCTTCATAACCATTATCGTACTGTACTTTACGCATATATTGCTCAAGCACTTGATAAATTGTCCAACCATTGGCATGCCAAAACACCATACCCGGCGCTTGCTCTTGCATATGAAACAGGTTCAAAGCCTTACCAATCTTACGATGGTCACGCTTTTCCGCTTCTTCGATACGCTGGATATAGGCTTTTAAATCTTTTTTATCTGCCCACGCCGTCCCATAAATACGTTGTAGCTGTTCGTTCTTAGCATCACCGCGCCAATATGCGCCAGACATTTTAGTCAGCTTGAATACCTTTAAGAATCGCGTGTTCGGCACGTGGGGGCCACGGCACATATCGACATATTCTTGATGATGATAGAGGCCAAAAGCCTCTTCACCTGGCATATCATTAATGAGCTTGAGCTTATAATCTTCGCCGCGTTCTTCAAAGATCTTAATGACTTCATCGCGAGGTGTCATTTTTTTGATGACGTCATAATCTTGCTTAATCAACGCCATCATACGTTTTTCAATGGCTTCCATATGTTCAGGGGTGAACGGCGTCTCACTATAGATGTCATAATAAAAGCCATCTTCGATAACAGGACCAATCACCATCTTCACATCGGGATAAAGCTGTTTGACCGCGTGCCCTAATAAGTGAGCGGCCGAGTGACGAATGATATCGACACCATCAGCATCTTTTGGCGTAACGATTTCTACTTTAGCATCACGGGTGATAGGATCAGAGGCATCCACCAATTGACCATCTACACGTCCTGCAACCGTCGCTTTTGCTAGGCCAGCTCCAATGCTTTGCGCCACTTCCATGACGGTTGTCTTGCCTTCGAAGTTCTTTACGCTACCATCGGGTAAAGTAATCGCTACCATAATCTATTCACCTTTTTGCGTCCGTTGGCAGTGATGATTGCAACAATCAATCATATAACCGTAAGACTGCGTCAATTATATCCAACCACTGTGATATGTTGTAAGAGATAGGCATTACTTAAAAGTGCAGACATATATATCATCACGATTTATAGCCATCTAATAATCTATAATCGCATAACCATAATAGAGAGCGAGCTGCCTTTTATAATAAGGTTAAGCAGAACTACTCTTAAGTAATGTTATAAAAGCGGCCATTATAGCAAAAACCGTCTATAAACACTAGATAGCAAGGGGTTAGGTAAGCTTCTATATATAGGTGCTATTGATGTAAATATCAAGAAGGATAAATATGTATAACTAAGGACATAGCGAAGCAGGTTATTAATAAGCACCATGGCAGTAATAAGACTTTCAACTACTTAATACATCTAGCTGTCTTATTATCTACAAGTTTTCGAGCTTCTTTATTAATCATACTTCTCTCTTGTTTCATCACACCCTATAAACGCGATTGTTTCTTATTTAAACAAATCATAATCAGTTACTGCTTGTCCTGCTGCCTAGGTAAGGAAAACGAATAATCTGGGTAAGATGAAAGGGTGTGCCGCGTGCAACAATTGGTAGGTTAGCAAAGTAAATAAAATAGTACTGTAAGACAGCTCAATATCACAACGTTGCTTACTGGTTAGCTATAAATAGTCTACTAAGGAATACAGTTAGGTTAATTTAGCTAAAATCAAAAACAGCCCTTGACCCTCTTTCAAATACGCGTATAATGCGTCCCAGTCGGAAGGGAAGGCGGATTAGGAGATGGGTTACCATTGAATGATCTAGCTGACCAAATAAATTACTTTTAAATAGAATAATTTATTTCTTGACACAGCATTAAAAGCGTCTATAATACGCACCTCAGCAAGCGAAGCTGGCAAATAAGTTAACAAGCTTATAACCCAGATAACCAGTTGAAACGAATTAGAACAAAGGGTTGACAGACTATTTCAATATGATATACTAGTCGGCTCGCTAAACAAGATAAGCACATTGCTTTGATTGAATAGCGTAATAATCACCTACTGGACGACAGTAGATGAACACTATTTAAAAGCATAACTAAAGAACAACTTGTGTGGATTTTTGCTGATTCAGAATGCTAAAAAATAAAGTTGACTATCTTTTCTTTTCGGAGAGATTATTAACTATAAAAATTATCATTTAAGACAGCAGAAAAACTCAAAGTTAATTCATTACGAACATAATTTTTAGCGATTTTGCCAGATTAGATGAGCCAAGTTTAGTAGCCTCTTTAAAGGGTTGCATAGCAAGATTAAACTGAAGAGTTTGATCATGGCTCAGATTGAACGCTGGCGGCAGGCTTAACACATGCAAGTCGAGCGGAAACGATGGTAGCTTGCTACCAGGCGTCGAGCGGCGGACGGGTGAGTAATACTTAGGAATCTACCTAGTAGTGGGGGATAGCACGGGGAAACTCGTATTAATACCGCATACGACCTACGGGAGAAAGGGGGCAGTTTACTGCTCTCGCTATTAGATGAGCCTAAGTCGGATTAGCTAGATGGTGGGGTAAAGGCCTACCATGGCGACGATCTGTAGCTGGTCTGAGAGGATGATCAGCCACACCGGGACTGAGACACGGCCCGGACTCCTACGGGAGGCAGCAGTGGGGAATATTGGACAATGGGGGAAACCCTGATCCAGCCATGCCGCGTGTGTGAAGAAGGCCTTTTGGTTGTAAAGCACTTTAAGCAGTGAAGAAGACTCCGTGGTTAATACCCACGGACGATGACATTAGCTGCAGAATAAGCACCGGCTAACTCTGTGCCAGCAGCCGCGGTAATACAGAGGGTGCAAGCGTTAATCGGAATTACTGGGCGTAAAGGGAGCGTAGGTGGCTCGATAAGTCAGATGTGAAATCCCCGGGCTCAACCTGGGAACTGCATCTGATACTGTTGAGCTAGAGTATGTGAGAGGAAGGTAGAATTCCAGGTGTAGCGGTGAAATGCGTAGAGATCTGGAGGAATACCGATGGCGAAGGCAGCCTTCTGGCATAATACTGACACTGAGGCTCGAAAGCGTGGGTAGCAAACAGGATTAGATACCCTGGTAGTCCACGCCGTAAACGATGTCTACTAGTCGTTGGGTCCCTTGAGGACTTAGTGACGCAGCTAACGCAATAAGTAGACCGCCTGGGGAGTACGGCCGCAAGGTTAAAACTCAAATGAATTGACGGGGGCCCGCACAAGCGGTGGAGCATGTGGTTTAATTCGATGCAACGCGAAGAACCTTACCTGGTCTTGACATATCTAGAATCCTGCAGAGATGCGGGAGTGCCTTCGGGAATTAGAATACAGGTGCTGCATGGCTGTCGTCAGCTCGTGTCGTGAGATGTTGGGTTAAGTCCCGCAACGAGCGCAACCCTTGTCCTTAGTTACCAGCGGGTTAAGCCGGGAACTCTAAGGATACTGCCAGTGACAAACTGGAGGAAGGCGGGGACGACGTCAAGTCATCATGGCCCTTACGACCAGGGCTACACACGTGCTACAATGGTAGGTACAGAGGGCAGCTACACAGCGATGTGATGCGAATCTCAAAAAGCCTATCGTAGTCCAGATTGGAGTCTGCAACTCGACTCCATGAAGTAGGAATCGCTAGTAATCGCGGATCAGAATGCCGCGGTGAATACGTTCCCGGGCCTTGTACACACCGCCCGTCACACCATGGGAGTTGATTGCACCAGAAGTGGATAGCTTAACCTTCGGGGGAGCGTTCACCACGGTGTGGTTGATGACTGGGGTGAAGTCGTAACAAGGTAGCCGTAGGGGAACCTGCGGCTGGATCACCTCCTTATAGATGGCATTCGGTCAGCAAGAATTCACAACAAGTTGTTCTTTAGTTTAGCTAGTATTTATTATTAGCGCTTTGCCTTGACAGGCAGACACAGGCCTGTAGCTCAGCTGGTTAGAGCACCGTGTTGATAACGCGGGGGTCGGCAGTTCAAGTCTGCCCAGGCCTACCATTTATTTACGGGGCCATAGCTCAGTTGGTAGAGCGCCTGCCTTGCACGCAGGAGGTCAACGGTTCGACTCCGTTTGGCTCCACCATAATAAATACGATAGTAACTATATAAACAAGCATAAACAGAAACAAATAATTCAGATATTACATCATACGATTATTTCTTTCTGTTTTATACAGAATCTGTGACTTGACGAGAGCATAGAGACTATTTAAAAACATAGATATGAGTCTGGGTTAGGAACACGTGTTCACGCGTTGTTCCTAACCTTAATAACTCACTACTTAACGACATCAGTTGTTATCCCAGTAGTGAGTTATTAAAAAAGTAAAGAGAACTGAATCAAGCGTATAAACATAGGTGATATCGTTATCATAATTAGACTTTATGACACTTTGAAGTTAAAACTTATTTATAAGTTAAGACTACTTGGGGTTGTATGGTCAAGTAATGAAGCGCACATGGTGGATGCCTTGGCAGTCAGAGGCGATGAAAGACGTGACAGCCTGCGATAAGCTTCGGGGAGGCGGCAATATCCTGTGATCCGGAGATTTCTGAATGGGGAAACCCACTTACCATAAGGTAGGTATCTTGTACTTGTACAAGAAGCGAACGAGGGGAAGTGAAACATCTCAGTACCCTTAGGAATAGACATCAAATGAGATTCCCCAAGTAGCGGCGAGCGAACGGGGAGAAGCCGATTAGTGCTAATGTAGAAGAACAGCGTGGGAAAGCTGACCGTAGTAGGTGATAGTCCTGTATTCGAAACATTAGCGTTAACATATTAAGTAGAGCGGGGCACGAGAAATCCTGTTTGAAGATGGGGGGAC
This sequence comes from Psychrobacter okhotskensis, assembly GCF_965638355.1. Classification (NCBI taxonomy): domain Bacteria; kingdom Pseudomonadati; phylum Pseudomonadota; class Gammaproteobacteria; order Moraxellales; family Moraxellaceae; genus Psychrobacter; species Psychrobacter okhotskensis. Next base: position 3,256,584 of record NZ_OZ281822.1, on the reverse strand, counting down.
CATCCTCCAAGGCTAAATACTCCTGACTGACCGATAGTGAACCAGTACCGTGAGGGAAAGGCGAAAAGAACCCCTGTGAGGGGAGTGAAATAGAACCTGAAACCGTGTGCGTACAAGCAGTGGGAGCCTTAATTTATTAGGGTGACCGCGTACCTTTTGTATAATGGGTCAGCGACTTATGTTCTGTAGCAAGGTTAACCGTTTAGGGGAGCCGTAGGGAAACCGAGTCTTAATAGGGCGTTTAGTTGCAGGGCATAGACCCGAAACCGAGTGATCTATCCATGAGCAGGTTGAAAGTGCCGTAACAGGCACCGGAGGACCGAACCCACTGTCGTTGAAAAGCCAGGGGATGACTTGTGGATAGGGGTGAAAGGCTAATCAAACTCGGTGATAGCTGGTTCTCCCCGAAAGCTATTTAGGTAGCGCCTCGGACGAACACCATTGGGGGTAGAGCACTGTTTCGGCTAGGGGGTCATACCGACTTACCAAACCGATGCAAACTCCGAATACCGATGAGTGATATCCGGGAGACACACAGTGGGTGCTAACGTCCATTGTGGAGAGGGAAACAACCCAGACCGCCAGCTAAGGCCCCAAATTCCTAGTTAAGTGGGAAACGAGGTGGGAAGGCATAGACAGCTAGGAGGTTGGCTTAGAAGCAGCCATCCTTTAAAGAAAGCGTAATAGCTCACTAGTCGAGTCGGCCCGCGCGGAAGATGTAACGGGGCTCAAACTAGGAGCCGAAGCTGCGGATTTGAATTTGTTTTCAAGTGGTAGGGGAGCGTTGTGTAAGCCTGTGAAGGTGTGTCGTAAGGCATGCTGGAGGTATCACAAGAGCGAATGCTGACGTGAGTAACGATAATGCGAGTGAAAAGCTCGCACGCCGGAAGATCAAGGGTTCCAGTCCAACGTTAATCGGGGCTGGGTGAGTCGACCCCTAAGGCGAGGCCGAAAGGCGTAGTCGATGGGAAATCGGTTAATATTCCGATACTTGTTTATAATGCGATGGAGGGACGGAGAAGGTTATGTCAGCCTGGCGTTGGTTGTCCAGGTGAAAGGATGTAGGCTTACAACTTAGGTAAATCCGGGTTGTTATATGGCTGAGATCTGATAGCAAGCTGTACTTGTACAGCGAAGTGGCAAATACCATGCTTCCAGGAAAAGCTTCTAAGCAATAGTTATAAACGAATCGTACCCTAAACCGACACAGGTGATCAGGTAGAGAATACCAAGGCGCTTGAGAGAACTCTGCTGAAGGAACTAGGCAAAATGGTACCGTAACTTCGGGAGAAGGTACGCTGTTGATGGTGATAGGACTTGCTCCTTGAGCTGTTGACAGTCGCAGATACCAGGCTGCTGCAACTGTTTATTAAAAACACAGCACTCTGCAAACACGAAAGTGGACGTATAGGGTGTGATGCCTGCCCGGTGCTGGAAGGTTAATTGATGGGGTTAGCGTAAGCGAAGCTCTTGATCGAAGCCCCAGTAAACGGCGGCCGTAACTATAACGGTCCTAAGGTAGCGAAATTCCTTGTCGGGTAAGTTCCGACCTGCACGAATGGCATAATGATGGCAGCGCTGTCTCCAGCAGAGACTCAGTGAAATCGAAATCGCAGTGAAGATGCTGTGTACCCGCGGCTAGACGGAAAGACCCCGTGAACCTTTACTACAGCTTTACATTGAACTTTGACCTGACTTGTGCAGGATAGGTGGGAGGCTTTGAAGCCGAGACGCTAGTCTTGGTGGAGCCAATCTTGAAATACCACCCTGGTCATGTTGGGGTTCTAACTCAGGTATAACAATACCGAGGACAATGTATGGTGGGTAGTTTGACTGGGGCGGTCTCCTCCTAAAGAGTAACGGAGGAGTACGAAGGTGCGCTCAGACCGGTCGGAAATCGGTCGTAGAGTATAAAGGCAAAAGCGCGCTTAACTGCGAGACCCACAAGTCGAGCAGGTACGAAAGTAGGTCTTAGTGATCCGGTGGTTCTGTATGGAAGGGCCATCGCTCAACGGATAAAAGGTACTCTGGGGATAACAGGCTGATACCGCCCAAGAGTTCATATCGACGGCGGTGTTTGGCACCTCGATGTCGGCTCATCTCATCCTAGGGCTGAAGCAGGTCCTAAGGGTATGGCTGTTCGCCATTTAAAGAGGTACGCGAGCTGGGTTTAGAACGTCGTGAGACAGTTCGGTCCCTATCTACCGTGGGCGTTGGAAATTTGAGAGGATCTGCTCCTAGTACGAGAGGACCAGAGTGGACGAACCTCTGGTGTTCGGGTTGTCACGCCAGTGGCATTGCCCGGTAGCTACGTTCGGATGGGATAACCGCTGAAAGCATCTAAGCGGGAAGCCCACCTCAAGATTAGATTTCCCTAAAGAGCCGTTGAAGACTACGACGTTGATAGGCAGGGTGTGGAAGCACAGCGATGTGTGTAGCTAACCTGTACTAATTGCTCGTTTGGCTTGACCATACAACACCCAAGTGGTTTGTATCAAAGCTCTAATTAATCTATCTTGTATAAGCGAAAGCTTATAGAATATATATATTTCGATATCACCTTTAACCTTGATTCAGTTAGGTTACAAGTTGGTCGACCAATAGATAATATCTTGACGTCATAATAACATCAGACTCATATCTAACCCCCTTTGCTGACGACAATAGCGCGATGGCCCCACCTGATCCCTTCCCGAACTCAGAAGTGAAACATCGTTGCGCCAATGGTAGTGTGGTTCGCCCATGTGAGAGTAGGTCATCGTCAGCTCTCTATTCTAAAAAAGAGTCATCCTTAATTGGATGGCTCTTTTTTTTATCTTTTATTCCTAGTGACCTACATAGTAAATCCTATTTGAAGGTGAGCAAGGAATAACGACTGTCTGGGAGACAGTCGTCCGCAGCGCAAGACGGAAGGCTATGCCTGTAGATCTCTTGTGCTGCCTTGAGGAGGAACAAGAGAAACACTGTTTCGCCCGACGCAAGACAAGAGTCAGTGAAAAGTAATATAGACACATCACGCACTGCTGATATCTATTTTTCTTGCTTGCTGTGCCTGCGCAAACAGAGGCTACAAAAAATCGATATCAGCATTATCATAGCGATTTTAGGATATTTTGACTACAAGGCTGTGCTCACAGTTAATATGCTTTGCCCTAATAACGCTCCCGTCGTTCGTCAGCTCTTTATTTCTGAAATATCTCTAATTTATTTAGTAGGAGCTTTCTACGATCTCACATTGGTTTCTTAGGTTGATGTGACCTGTGTAGGAAAACCTGTTTTAAGAGGAAAGATCAATGACTATCCTTAGTGGCCAGAGAGGGGTGCAACTTGTTTCTAGCCTCTAGAATTGACCCTCGCACGTCCCAAACTAAATAGTAATACCGATCTATCCAAGATTCAAAAAGTATAAATATATTTTTTCATCTGTATACATGCTATTTTGTAGTCTATATAGAGAGATTAATTATTCTAACCTTGAAAGGATGAGTAGAGTTTGATCAATGTAAAAGTGATTTATTTCAGTTAGTTATAATAACTATAAAATAAAAGTTAATATTACCTTGACCCTCATCTCAAAGCGCGTATAATGCGTCCCAGTCGGAAGGGAAGCTACTTAAGAAAATGATTTATCATTAATTAAGGGAGCAATTAGTTTAAGAGTTCAGAGCGACTATTTAGATAGTTAATTAGAAGCCTTTAAACTAAATAAAATAACCACTTGACTTACCAAATAAAGCGTCTATAATACGCACCTCATTAAGGCAAAGCAGGAAAGCTTATATGTAAATTACATATAAATAACCTGACTAACTTACTGAAACAAATTATAAAAAAGCTTGACAATCCCAATCATTATGATAAGATAGTCGGCTCGCTAGATAGCTTAACCCGCAAGGGATTAGAGCTAAATGGTGAAAGAGACACCCTATATAATCACCTACTGGACGACAGTAGATGAACACTATTTAAAAGCATAACTAAAGAACAACTTGTGTGGATTTTTGCTGATTCAGAATGCTAAAAAATAAAGTTGACTATCTTTTCTTTTCGGAGAGATTATTAACTATAAAAATTATCATTTAAGACAGCAGAAAAACTCAAAGTTAATTCATTACGAACATAATTTTTAGCGATTTTGCCAGATTAGATGAGCCAAGTTTAGTAGCCTCTTTAAAGGGTTACATAGCAAGATTAAACTGAAGAGTTTGATCATGGCTCAGATTGAACGCTGGCGGCAGGCTTAACACATGCAAGTCGAGCGGAAACGATGGTAGCTTGCTACCAGGCGTCGAGCGGCGGACGGGTGAGTAATACTTAGGAATCTACCTAGTAGTGGGGGATAGCTCGGGGAAACTCGAATTAATACCGCATACGACCTACGGGAGAAAGGGGGCAGTTTACTGCTCTCGCTATTAGATGAGCCTAAGTCGGATTAGCTAGATGGTGGGGTAAAGGCCTACCATGGCGACGATCTGTAGCTGGTCTGAGAGGATGATCAGCCACACCGGGACTGAGACACGGCCCGGACTCCTACGGGAGGCAGCAGTGGGGAATATTGGACAATGGGGGAAACCCTGATCCAGCCATGCCGCGTGTGTGAAGAAGGCCTTTTGGTTGTAAAGCACTTTAAGCAGTGAAGAAGACTCCGTGGTTAATACCCACGGACGATGACATTAGCTGCAGAATAAGCACCGGCTAACTCTGTGCCAGCAGCCGCGGTAATACAGAGGGTGCAAGCGTTAATCGGAATTACTGGGCGTAAAGGGAGCGTAGGTGGCTCGATAAGTCAGATGTGAAATCCCCGGGCTCAACCTGGGAACTGCATCTGATACTGTTGAGCTAGAGTATGTGAGAGGAAGGTAGAATTCCAGGTGTAGCGGTGAAATGCGTAGAGATCTGGAGGAATACCGATGGCGAAGGCAGCCTTCTGGCATAATACTGACACTGAGGCTCGAAAGCGTGGGTAGCAAACAGGATTAGATACCCTGGTAGTCCACGCCGTAAACGATGTCTACTAGTCGTTGGGTCCCTTGAGGACTTAGTGACGCAGCTAACGCAATAAGTAGACCGCCTGGGGAGTACGGCCGCAAGGTTAAAACTCAAATGAATTGACGGGGGCCCGCACAAGCGGTGGAGCATGTGGTTTAATTCGATGCAACGCGAAGAACCTTACCTGGTCTTGACATATCTAGAATCCTGCAGAGATGCGGGAGTGCCTTCGGGAATTAGAATACAGGTGCTGCATGGCTGTCGTCAGCTCGTGTCGTGAGATGTTGGGTTAAGTCCCGCAACGAGCGCAACCCTTGTCCTTAGTTACCAGCGGGTTAAGCCGGGAACTCTAAGGATACTGCCAGTGACAAACTGGAGGAAGGCGGGGACGACGTCAAGTCATCATGGCCCTTACGACCAGGGCTACACACGTGCTACAATGGTAGGTACAGAGGGCAGCTACACAGCGATGTGATGCGAATCTCAAAAAGCCTATCGTAGTCCAGATTGGAGTCTGCAACTCGACTCCATGAAGTAGGAATCGCTAGTAATCGCGGATCAGAATGCCGCGGTGAATACGTTCCCGGGCCTTGTACACACCGCCCGTCACACCATGGGAGTTGATTGCACCAGAAGTGGATAGCTTAACCTTCGGGGGAGCGTTCACCACGGTGTGGTTGATGACTGGGGTGAAGTCGTAACAAGGTAGCCGTAGGGGAACCTGCGGCTGGATCACCTCCTTATAGATGGCATTCGGTCAGCAAGAATTCACAACAAGTTGTTCTTTAGTTTAGCTAGTATTTATTATTAGCGCTTTGCCTTGACAGGCAGACACAGGCCTGTAGCTCAGCTGGTTAGAGCACCGTGTTGATAACGCGGGGGTCGGCAGTTCAAGTCTGCCCAGGCCTACCATTTATTTTACGGGGCCATAGCTCAGTTGGTAGAGCGCCTGCCTTGCACGCAGGAGGTCAACGGTTCGACTCCGTTTGGCTCCACCATAATAAATACGATAGTAGATATATTAAACAAGCATAAACAGAAAAAAATAATTCAGATATTACATCATACGATTATTTCTTTCTGTTTTATACAGAACTTATGACTCGACGAGAGCGTAAGAACTATTTAAAAACATAGATATGAGTCTGGGTTAGAGTGGCGTGTTCACGCGACACTCTAACCTTAGTAACCGACCTCTTAACGACATCAGTTGTTATCCCAGGGGTTGGTTACTAAAAAAGTAAAGAGAACTGAATCAAGCGTATAAACATAGGTGATATCGTTATCATAATTAGACTTTATGACACTTTGAAGTTAAAACTTATTTATAAGTTAAGACTACTTGGGGTTGTATGGTCAAGTAATGAAGCGCACATGGTGGATGCCTTGGCAGTCAGAGGCGATGAAAGACGTGACAGCCTGCGATAAGCTTCGGGGAGGCGGCAATATCCTGTGATCCGGAGATTTCTGAATGGGGAAACCCACTTACCATAAGGTAGGTATCTTGTACTTGTACAAGAAGCGAACGAGGGGAAGTGAAACATCTCAGTACCCTTAGGAATAGACATCAAATGAGATTCCCCAAGTAGCGGCGAGCGAACGGGGAGAAGCCGATTAATGCTAATGTAGAAGAACAGCGTGGGAAAGCTGACCGTAGTAGGTGATAGTCCTGTATTCGAAACATTAGCGTTAACATATTAAGTAGAGCGGGGCACGAGAAATCCTGTTTGAAGATGGGGGGACCATCCTCCAAGGCTAAATACTCCTGACTGACCGATAGTGAACCAGTACCGTGAGGGAAAGGCGAAAAGAACCCCTGTGAGGGGAGTGAAATAGAACCTGAAACCGTGTGCGTACAAGCAGTGGGAGCCTTAATTTATTAGGGTGACCGCGTACCTTTTGTATAATGGGTCAGCGACTTATGTTCTGTAGCAAGGTTAACCGTTTAGGGGAGCCGTAGGGAAACCGAGTCTTAATAGGGCGTTTAGTTGCAGGGCATAGACCCGAAACCGAGTGATCTATCCATGAGCAGGTTGAAAGTGCCGTAACAGGCACCGGAGGACCGAACCCACTGTCGTTGAAAAGCCAGGGGATGACTTGTGGATAGGGGTGAAAGGCTAATCAAACTCGGTGATAGCTGGTTCTCCCCGAAAGCTATTTAGGTAGCGCCTCGGACGAACACCATTGGGGGTAGAGCACTGTTTCGGCTAGGGGGTCATACCGACTTACCAAACCGATGCAAACTCCGAATACCGATGAGTGATATCCGGGAGACACACAGTGGGTGCTAACGTCCATTGTGGAGAGGGAAACAACCCAGACCGCCAGCTAAGGCCCCAAATTCCTAGTTAAGTGGGAAACGAGGTGGGAAGGCATAGACAGCTAGGAGGTTGGCTTAGAAGCAGCCATCCTTTAAAGAAAGCGTAATAGCTCACTAGTCGAGTCGGCCCGCGCGGAAGATGTAACGGGGCTCAAACTAGGAGCCGAAGCTGCGGATTTGAATTTGTTTTCAAGTGGTAGGGGAGCGTTGTGTAAGCCTGTGAAGGTGTGTCGTAAGGCATGCTGGAGGTATCACAAGAGCGAATGCTGACGTGAGTAACGATAATGCGAGTGAAAAGCTCGCACGCCGGAAGATCAAGGGTTCCAGTCCAACGTTAATCGGGGCTGGGTGAGTCGACCCCTAAGGCGAGGCCGAAAGGCGTAGTCGATGGGAAATCGGTTAATATTCCGATACTTGTTTATAATGCGATGGAGGGACGGAGAAGGTTATGTCAGCCTGGCGTTGGTTGTCCAGGTGAAAGGATGTAGGCTTACAACTTAGGTAAATCCGGGTTGTTATATGGCTGAGATCTGATAGCAAGCTGTACTTGTACAGCGAAGTGGCAAATACCATGCTTCCAGGAAAAGCTTCTAAGCAATAGTTATAAACGAATCGTACCCTAAACCGACACAGGTGATCAGGTAGAGAATACCAAGGCGCTTGAGAGAACTCTGCTGAAGGAACTAGGCAAAATGGTACCGTAACTTCGGGAGAAGGTACGCTGTTGATGGTGATAGGACTTGCTCCTTGAGCTGTTGACAGTCGCAGATACCAGGCTGCTGCAACTGTTTATTAAAAACACAGCACTCTGCAAACACGAAAGTGGACGTATAGGGTGTGATGCCTGCCCGGTGCTGGAAGGTTAATTGATGGGGTTAGCGTAAGCGAAGCTCTTGATCGAAGCCCCAGTAAACGGCGGCCGTAACTATAACGGTCCTAAGGTAGCGAAATTCCTTGTCGGGTAAGTTCCGACCTGCACGAATGGCATAATGATGGCAGCGCTGTCTCCAGCAGAGACTCAGTGAAATCGAAATCGCAGTGAAGATGCTGTGTACCCGCGGCTAGACGGAAAGACCCCGTGAACCTTTACTACAGCTTTACATTGAACTTTGACCTGACTTGTGCAGGATAGGTGGGAGGCTTTGAAGCCGAGACGCTAGTCTTGGTGGAGCCAATCTTGAAATACCACCCTGGTCATGTTGGGGTTCTAACTCAGGTATAACAATACCGAGGACAATGTATGGTGGGTAGTTTGACTGGGGCGGTCTCCTCCTAAAGAGTAACGGAGGAGTACGAAGGTGCGCTCAGACCGGTCGGAAATCGGTCGTAGAGTATAAAGGCAAAAGCGCGCTTAACTGCGAGACCCACAAGTCGAGCAGGTACGAAAGTAGGTCTTAGTGATCCGGTGGTTCTGTATGGAAGGGCCATCGCTCAACGGATAAAAGGTACTCTGGGGATAACAGGCTGATACCGCCCAAGAGTTCATATCGACGGCGGTGTTTGGCACCTCGATGTCGGCTCATCTCATCCTAGGGCTGAAGCAGGTCCTAAGGGTATGGCTGTTCGCCATTTAAAGAGGTACGCGAGCTGGGTTTAGAACGTCGTGAGACAGTTCGGTCCCTATCTACCGTGGGCGTTGGAAATTTGAGAGGATCTGCTCCTAGTACGAGAGGACCAGAGTGGACGAACCTCTGGTGTTCGGGTTGTCACGCCAGTGGCATTGCCCGGTAGCTACGTTCGGATGGGATAACCGCTGAAAGCATCTAAGCGGGAAGCCCACCTCAAGATTAGATTTCCCTAAAGAGCCGTTGAAGACTACGACGTTGATAGGCAGGGTGTGGAAGCACAGCGATGTGTGTAGCTAACCTGTACTAATTGCTCGTTTGGCTTGACCATACAACACCCAAGTGGTTTGTATCAAAGCTCTAATTAATCTATCTTGTATAAGCGAAAGCTTATAGAATATATATATTTCGATATCACCTTTAACCTTGATTCAGTTAGGTTACAAGTTGGTCGACCAATAGATAATATCTTGACGTCATAATAACATCAGACTCATATCTAACCCCCTTTGCTGACGACAATAGCGCGATGGCCCCACCTGATCCCTTCCCGAACTCAGAAGTGAAACATCGTTGCGCCAATGGTAGTGTGGTTCGCCCATGTGAGAGTAGGTCATCGTCAGCTCTCTATACTTGAAAAGCCCCTTAATACTAGCGTATTAAGGGGCTTTTCTTTGTGCGTGGGTTTGAGATTTTATTGACGTTCATCATGCCGTAATTTATATACAGATTAAAGCTGAAATCTGCTCGAGATATTGATTCTATGCAGCTGTAAAAGAGTGCGTGATATAGATTTCATTGGTATATTATTGATTGTTATATTGCTGTTAAATATACATGATAATAAATTTTTAGATATTTATGGAGTATTGCTTGGATTTAGTATTAATAATAGCTACCTTACTAGGCGGTATTACTGCTATTTGGTTTCTATACGATAAAAGTACATCCATATTAGCTTGGTTTAAATTAAGTGAAAATAATGTTTCTGACCCAACGATTCTTAGCATTTCAGATAATGATTTCGGTTTCCTTGAATCCAATTTAAAACTACTCACTGGAGTAGGTTATGTGCCTAAAAATAACTCTGAGACAGAAGCCTGCATCTCTTTATTAAATCAAAGAATATTAAAAAAATCGTCCTCTGATAAATTCAAGTTGACTCGTGTCGGTAAAAAAATGTTTTACCAAAAATAGAGAATCCCAATAAATTTATTAAATAGAATCAAAATGCTATCAGTGTTCGTTATTTTTATCTTTTATCTAACCATTCTGTTGCGTTCAACAAAGCTTAATATTTGTAGGAGTATAAACTCATCATTGAATTTTTAAAAAGTTATGTCTTCTTAGCTCCATATGTAACTGCTTTAGGAGTTATGGTTGCTATATATCAAGTTCGGAAAAATACAGAGCAATCTATAACAGCTTTTGAGGATTCTATTTCTAAAGAGTATCGAGATATATCTAACAATATCCCATATAACGCACTCATAGGGAAAACTTTAACTGGTGAAGAAATCACTCAAGCTTCAAATGTAATATATAACTATATAGATTTCTGTAACGAACAAATATTTCTACGTAGAACAGGTAGAGTAAGAGAGGATACTTGGAACAATTGGCAAAAAGGTATGAGTATTAACTTTTCACTGCCTATATTTATATATATATCTGAAGAAGTGTTTAAAGAATTACCTGATTCGTTTACAGGACTAAAAAGAGTTATGTCTGAAAACTATAGTACTGATCCAAAAAATTGGTAAGAGAGCTGATGAAAAGTCCAAAGTACAAATGATGTTTGACCTTTAACCTTTTAAAACAACTCACCAATCTCAATCACTTCTTCAAAATCAAATCCTAGCTGTTCGCCTTTACGCTGTTTCATTTGTTCGATACGTTGCTTGCGTCCAGCGACGAGCCGTAATACCTCACGGCGCTGCTCAGTCGTCATGTCATGCCATAACTGCCGCTCAGGACGACTGCGCAGGCAACCAAAGCAATAGCCTTTTTTATTGCTCGTGCACACACCAATACACGGATTGGCAATCTCGAACAGCTCAAACTGTTGATTCATGGCGGCTCCATCGCACTTATCGTTATTCCCTTAACTTGTCTTATCTTATTTTGAAACACTATTATGTCGTAAATAACGAATAATAGTGTGCCGCTTTATTGTTACTGTTTTTGGCGAGGCAATGCTATGCTTAGCTTTTATAGCATATATAAAGTCATCATAACAAAATTAATAAGTGAGATTGTACGTGAACATTATTTATATTCATGGATTGGATAGTGATGCCAACTCGACCAAAGGCATATTATTAGAAAGCTATGGCCAGCAGCATCATGCTGATATTAACGTATATCGCCCTGATCTTAACAGCGCCCCTGAGCAAGTGTTTGAGCAACTAGTTAAATTGGTAACCGAACTCAATAAAGAAGACAAAACTGTACTGATTGGCAGCTCGTTAGGAGGCTATTTTTCTACCTTGGTGAGTAATCATACAGGTTGCCCCGCACTATTGCTAAACCCTAGCACTCAGCCTCATGTTACTCTACAGCGTTTTTCTGACATCTCAGTATCAAATAAAAAAAGCAGTGACGAGTTATCTCATAGTAATGTCCTGCATACGACCGCTGGCGGTTGGGAAATAACCCCTGCAGATTTACAATGGTTTGCAGATCATCAATTGGTATCCATTAATTATCCGAATAAAATTGAGGTCTTGCTAAAAGAAGATGACGAGCTGCTAAGTGCTGAGCTATCAAAAGACTTTTATCAAACGCAGGGAGCGACGGTAACTGTGCAAGCGGGTGGCGATCATAGATTTACGGATTTTGGTGAGCAATTACCGATGGTGATAGATATGCTACAGCGTTTGTTATCGACTTAAAGAGACGACATTATCTGACGTGAGCGATAGACTATTGGCCTTAACATCGCTATTTTTCGTTATAATGGTTCAATAGAATGAATGATCTGTGAATATTAAGGGAAGCATTTGTGAGTGAATATAATGCGCAATCGTTAGAAGTTTTAGAAGGGCTTGAGCCGGTACGTCGTCGTCCCGGTATGTATACGGATACCACGCGCCCCAACCACTTGGCACAAGAGGTGATTGATAACTCAGTGGATGAGGCATTGGCGGGTTATGCTAAAACCATCAAAGTTCAATTGTATAGTGATGGCTCGCTGTCAGTTGAGGATGACGGGCGCGGTATGCCGACCGATATCCATCCTGAGTTTAAACAGTCAGGGATTGAGCTGATTTTGACCCGCTTACATGCTGGTGGTAAGTTTTCGACCTCTAATTATGAAGTTTCAGGTGGTCTGCATGGCGTTGGTATCTCGGTCGTCAATGCGCTATCCACGCGAGTGGAAGTCACCGTATGGCGTGATAGTACCCAGTTTGAAATGGTCTTTGAAAATGGTGCACCAGTTACGCCTTTGACGGAAACGATCAGCTCAAACAAGCGTAAACGCGGTACTAAAGTACATTTTTGGGCAGATGGTAGTTTCTTCGATACGCCAAAATTTAATGTTAAACAACTCAAGCACAATCTAAAAGCCAAAGCGGTGTTGGCCGCGGGTTTGACGATTGAGTTCGTCGATGATATTAATAATGAAAAAGTTGTCTGGCAGTTTGCTGATGGCGTCGTTGAATATTTAAACGAACAGTTAGATGGGCTTGAGACGTTGCCTGAAGCACCGTTCTATTATAATTACGATGCGAAAGCGGGCGAACGTGCCGCCATTACCTTTGCCTTGTCTTGGTTGCCAGATGGGGGTACGCCCATTCAAGAAAGCTATGTGAACCTTATCCCGACGGCTCAGGGGGGCACGCATGTTAATGGTCTGCGCACAGGTATTTTAGAGGCCTTACGTGAGTTCTGTGATATTCATAACTTATTGCCGCGTAGTGTCAAGCTGACCGCAGAAGATGTATGGGATGGGGTCAATTATATCCTGTCGCTTAAGTTTTCTGAACCGCAGTTTTCAGGGCAAACCAAAGAGCGTTTATCGAGTCGAGAAGCCGCTGGCGCAGTACAGACATTGGCAAAAGATGCCTTTAGTTTGTGGTTAAATCAGCATGCCGATATGGGTGCTCAGATCGCCGAGTTGGCGATTAATAAAGCAGGACGTCGCCTAAAATCTGCCAAAAAAGTCGCGCGTAAAAAGATTACTCAAGGTCCTGCCTTACCGGGTAAATTGGCTGATTGCCGTGGTGATTTACGTGATGGTGCAGAGTTATTTTTGGTGGAAGGAGATTCGGCGGGCGGTAGTGCCAAACAGGCACGAGATCGTCATTATCAGGCTATATTGCCACTGCGCGGTAAGATTCTAAATACATGGGAAGTATCCTCAGATACCGTGCTGTCGAGCCAAGAGATCCATGATATCGCCATCGCTATCGGTGTCGATCCAGCGTCAGACGATTTGTCCGAATTACGCTACGATAAAGTATGTATTTTAGCGGATGCGGATTCTGATGGTCTGCATATTGCCACCTTGATTTGCGCGTTGTTCGTTAAGCATTTTCCAGCGTTGGTTGATGCAGGACATCTATTTGTCGCCATGCCTCCGTTATATCGCGTGGATGTCGGTAAAGACGTACATTATGCGTTAGATGAGCCTGAGCTTGCCCATATTTTGGCTAATGTACCGGGTAATAAAAAAGCACAAATTACCCGCTTTAAAGGGCTGGGAGAGATGAGTGCAGAGCAGCTACGTGAGACGACCATGAATCGTGATACCCGCCGCTTAGTCCAGCTAGACATGGACGACATGGTATTAACCAATAGTGTGATGGATATGCTGCTCGCTAAGAAACGCTCTGCTGATCGTAAGACTTGGCTTGAGGACAAAGGTAACTTGGCTGATATCTCATAAACTATAGTAACAACGAGTATTAGGTAGGCTGATGCTCGCTGTAGGATTGAGTAAGAGACAGCACGATAAAAGATTATAAAAGGCAATTTAGTGGCATAAGGTTAATGTTATTATGTTGATATCTTTTATTATCTGGTGCCGTTATGACATCGAAATTTAGCCATCGCTCTAAAACTGTTACTTCTCAGTCTGTACGCTCTAAAATTTTACCAAAACTCGGCAAAAAAGATTTGGGTGACTTAATTCCCAAACGCGGCGGTACTATTACGCCTGTTATCGGTGCGCGTTTGTTAAAAGTATTAGGCTGGCGTACCGTCGGCGATATCCCAAATGTGTCGCAAGCAGTCGTCTTGGCTTTGCCGCATACTTCTTATTTGGATGGTCTCTATGCTTTGCCCGGTTTGTTTGCTATTGATTTAAAAGTTAGCATTATGGGTAAGCACACACTATTCAAAGTCCCAGTACTGTCACAGATATTACTATGGTTGGGTATTATTCCCATCGATCGTGGCAATAAGGGCTCAGTGCTACAAGCAAGTATTGCTAAGTTTAAGACTGGTGAGCCGCTGTTTTTGGGGCTATCTCCAGAAGGCACTCGCGATTATAGAAAAGAGTGGAAAACCGGTTTTTATTATTTAGCCTTGGGCGCTGATGTTCCTATTTTGCCAGTGGCATTGGATTATAAAACCAAAGAAATACGTTTTTTGACCGCTGTCTATCCTACTGGAGATATCGAGGCTGACTTGCCAAAAATCTATGCTCAATATAAAGGCGTATTACCAAAATATCCTGAGCGCTTGTCGCAGCCACTACAGGATGTTAATCAATCAGCCGATTAGATATGTCTTGCGAATATGAGTATTTAAGCCTCTTAGGGATGGCTAGCAAAATACTCATATTCAATTACAAAGAGAGCAATAGCTAAAACTGAGGCTGACCGTTAGAAGCACTAACCCCGCCGTCCACCGCAAGATTGACGCCAGTAATCATCGACGCATCGTCACTTGCCAAAAAAGTAATGGCAGCGGCAATGTCCTCTGGCGTGGCCAAACGACCAAGTGGACAACGATCTAAGAATTTATCGGTCTTGGCATCATTATCTTGAATGGCACTGGTCATGTTTGTCTTAGTCACGCTCGGATTAACCGCGTTGACACGTACCCCATCAGGACCATGATCTAAAGCCAGCGTCCGTGTTAGATTGCTAACGCCAGCTTTGGCGGCATTGTAAGCTGCCATATTCCAATCACCGCCGACCCCTGACAATGATGAGACATTGACGATATTACCTTTGGTTGCTATCAAGTGCGGCATGGCTGCCTGACAGACATAAAAAGTACCATTTAAATTCACATCAATCGCTGACTTCCAGTCTTCAGCCGTTAGCTCAGTAATTTTACCTTGAGTGGCTTTGCCCGCATTGTTGACCAAAACATCGATTTTTTCAAACTTATCGATGGCTCTTTTAATCATTTCTTGTACTTGGCTCTGCACACTAATATCACAGGTAATGGTCATATAATTATCGGTATGAATCCAAGTGCGATCTGTCGGAAACTCCTTAGCGGTTTCTGCCAAACTATCAGCTGTACGTCCTACTAAAACGACGCTAGCGCCTTCTTGAGCAAAACGAATGGCAGTTGCGCGACCGATACCTGAGCCGGCCCCTGTGACGATGACGGTTTTTTCTTTAAAACGTTTCATGATGTTCAGTCCTTGTTATCATATGCAGATAATAGTCACTACATAAAAAATGAGTAAGCAAACCCTAAGTGGTGGGTGAGTTATAAATCGATGCATCAGCTTTGCTGCTTTTATGTCATCATAACAAGTCATTGCTTTGAAAGCGACTTTGTATAATTGCACTTATGTATAGTCAGTGAAAAGTAATATTGATACCTCACGCACTGTTGATATCCATTTTTCTTGCTTGCTGTGTCTACGCTGACAGAGGCTATAAAAAATTGATATCAGCAATAAGGTCGCGTTTTTAGGATATTTTGACTATAGTTTAGTTTTTCTTTAGCGAAGAATGCTTATTATCCTTGCAAGAAGGGCATTATCGTTCTCAGTGGCATTATGGGATGCGTTATATTCAATTGATAATAAAAGGTTGGAACTGTGTTAAATTCGACTACTGCCACATCTGAATGGGGTTATTTAGCTGATGAATTGGTTTGTTATCTGCAAGCAGCTGCGTCAGAGATTGTTTTACCTAATCTCCAAACCATAGAGGCGCGTTATGAGGCTCGGCAGTATCACTATCAGTTGCGACTAGGTAAGCTGCAGCTATTAACGCTCACGGTAACTCTGCCTTCTGAGACGAGCTTGGCTAAGATTGAGTCAGTGCGGATGGCAGCAGTCAAAGCAGCGCTGGCATGGCATAAGAGTTACACCTCTCAAAGTAAAGACGCTCAGCTGCTCAGCTATGAGGTATTGGTCGTCGATATCCAGTTTAGTGAGCACGCTAAAAATAGCATTAACAATGGTGGCGACAATGACAACAGTAGCGATAGTGGTAATAACCGTAATATTGAAAACAATAGTGATTTTGAAAGTAATCGTCAGCCAAGTAAGTTGCCCAAGCGTCTAAAGCATGAGTTTGCTGCGCGCTACTTTATGGAAGATTTAGTCGTTGATATGAGTGACAGTGGTCAGCAACTTCAAATATTCAGCTGGCATGATTGGTGTTCGATAATGCTAGCGTTGCAGACACCATGCGAGC
The DNA here is from genome assembly GCF_965638355.1 of Psychrobacter okhotskensis. Taxonomy (NCBI): domain Bacteria; kingdom Pseudomonadati; phylum Pseudomonadota; class Gammaproteobacteria; order Moraxellales; family Moraxellaceae; genus Psychrobacter; species Psychrobacter okhotskensis. The sequence goes on along the minus strand of NZ_OZ281822.1, from coordinate 3,240,094 downwards.
TATGGCGGTTTTTGGGATATCATCTAGAGCAGCTACAGCAGTCGGTATCTAGTCACATCGCGAGCTTTGAGTCCGAAGAAAGAATTATCAGGCAGTTTTTAAGCAGTGTATCTTTATTTAACCACGCTATCACGGTCGATAACGCGCTTATCAAATACGGTATTCAGCAAGCGCCCAATTCTGCATTGATAGCCATGAGCCTAGCGCAAAAGAATCAAAGCAAAACGGCACCGATGTATGAAAAACATATGGCGCAGGCCGCGACACTTTGGTCGCAGCTTAGTGCGCAGATGATTCATACGGTCAGTGCAGAGCTAAAAGCTAAGGCAGATAAAGAGTCAATAACACCCTCATTTTCTGTTTGGCAGCAGCAACTCTTAGATGAGTCTTTGTTTTCGCGGCATGAGCTTATCCGCACTTTATATAGACACCCAAAACAACAGCAGGCGTTGCAAGAAACTGGCTATGTAGTACATCAGCATTCGTATGAAAATCTCGGTCGGCATTATGTGCTGATATTCTATGGTCAAGATGGGCAGGGGCAGAATAGTAAGGCGGCTATTCAGCCAAACTTACAGCAAATTGCGCAAGATGTTGCCACGCGGCTACCGATGGCTGAGCTGCATCACGTCATTGTACTTGGTATAGACTTTATCTCTGAGGCAGGCGAGACCTTTATAGATATCGATCTGTGGATTCAACCTATGAATAGTATGACCCAGCGCGAGCGTCAACTTACCAAGCAAATACAGCGCCTTAAACAACAAGGTACTGAGCAGCCTACGAGCAAGAAATTGACGCAGCAAGCAAACGATTTGCCTCAAGTTCGTCTCAACCTTTCTATTCCCGCCCGCAAAGATAAACCATAAATAGTGGCACGCCTTGGTAATTAGGTAAATGCGTAGGCGTTCAATCTTAAAAAGTATAGTTGAATCACTATAAAAAAATACAGTGCTGCTGGGATGAATTTTGTGCAGCCTCTGTCAGCGCAGACACAGCACGCAAGTAAAATTTATACCAGTAGCACTGGTAATATTAGCGTATCGGTTTTATGTCGAATTGACTACATCTATACAACTATTGAAATAACCAACACGAACCAATATAGTCAATGGAAAGTAATATTGATACATCAGCAATACCGTCGCGTTCTTAGGATGTTTTGATTATATCCACAAAAAAAGACAGCCTAAGCTGTCTTTTTTCATGCAAAATTATACTGTCATAAAGACTTATTTATTAGTGTTGTCGATAAGACCACTACCAGGTAATAAATCATTATCTGTCTGAATTCCAGGAGTTCTAGTCGTTCCAACATCAGTAGTATCTACAGGGTCAGTACCAAGTTTTGTGGTATCGACTGTATCTGTACGTAAGTTAGTTGCCGAGGTAGTTGGTGCACTCGGCGTATTCTCACGAACTGAATCAGCAACTTTGTCTTGCGTCGATGAATTAGGCGTCAAAGCAGACTTCGCTTTTGCTTCAGTACGCTCTTTGTCCATTTTATCCTGCATCTTGCGGAGGAAACGTGCTGCTGCTTCTTGACCACCAAGACCGAATGATAGAGCAAAGGCAACTGCAACGGCACCTAGTGTTAGACCAAATGCTAGGTTAACGATAGAGTCAGCAATACCCATCGCTTTTAGACCCATGGCTAGTACCAAACCCATGATTAATACACGTACGATGTTTGCTAAGAACTGTGAGCCTTGCTCAGAGCGCTCAACGACACCAGCAATGATATTGGCAAGCCAAAAACCGATGAATAGGATAATCGCGCCCAAGATGATGTTGGCACCGAAAGCAATAAACATCGCGATGATAGCTGAGATAGGCTCAAAACCTAATAAATCAGCGGCAGCGATAGAAGCGAATAACATCGCAAAGAAGATGATCGCATAGCTAACGAGGTCTGAAACTTTCTTATCGCCCATCGTTTCTTGCAAGCCAACTTTGGCAGGCAATTGGTTGATCTGAGTGTTTTCGATCAAGCCTTTGATGATGTTAGCGACCATACGTACCACGTAGAAAGTCACAACGAGGATAGCAACTGCCATAAAGATATTTGGCAACGCTTCCATGATTTTGTTCAGCATGTTCGTCGCAGGACGAGCAATCACTTCGATTTTTAACGCATTTAATGCTGCGATAATCGTTGGGATAATCACAACTAAAAAGGCTAATGAACCCGCAATATTAGGTAGGCTGTTTTGTTCGCTTAAACCTGCTTTTGTTGCCAGTTTTTGCACATCAAAAGTAGAAACAAGGTTGGTCACAATGCCGCGTACTACTTTAGCAATGATATAACCAACGACAAACACAACACCAGCAATTAAGATGTTCGGAATAAAGCTGAAGATTTTATCAACCATATTAGTCAATGGTGCAAATAGACCATCAAGCTCTAATTGACCCAATACCATGGTTAGAACAACCAATAAGATGAACCAATAAACCATATCAGCAATTGTGCTGCTCATTGGTTTGACGCCAGCTTGTGCACTTAAACGCTCATCCATTGATGTTTTGGCCAATGCAGCATTGATCGCTGTGCGGGCAACAGTTGCCACTACCCAACCAATCACACCAAGGGCGATAGCACCGATAAGGTTAGGGATAAAGGCCAATACTTGGTTGACCATGTTTGCAAATGGTGCCGAAATAGAGTTCAAGTTCAATTGGCTAAGAGCCCCTGAAATTGCGATGATAAAGATAAACCAAAAAACAATCTTAGAGATAATACCCTCTAGATCGTAGGTTTTACCAGTGGAAGAGTTCATGCGTTGGTTAAGGTTCACTTTAGACAACACACCACGTACCAACGCCGCGATACCTAGTGCCACGAGCCAGCCAATAATAAATATCAAAATCGCGCCAATGATAGAGCCGATGGGCCCACCAAGATAACCGTTAAAAGATGTAAACATTGGATTCATCTTATCCTCCTTTAATCATCATACATGAGCCACAAAATAACAAGAATAGCTGGCACAATTGTCATGTACCCAGCACCGTTATTATTCAGCAAAACCATATAGATGGTAATTATAAATAGTATTTTTAATTTAAGTTATACAGGGATATTATAATGACTGAATCAGTAATACTATTATGGTAAACATAGGCTTGCGCTGGTGATACATTTGTGCTGCGCAGCGCTGCTACCGATACCTAAACATATATTAGTAAAACTTACGTTCAGTTACTTATCACCTTAACTAATTTAGCTTAGCTGATGTATTGATAGATTTAAAGACAGAAAGCTTAACCTGTTACTATATTTGTGTGATAACTTGTTATTTTTATGATAAATTTTAACACAGACTGTACATTAGCCCGATAATTTTATCCTAACCGTGGCTCCTAAAACTAAGATTTGTTATTATAGAAATATGTGACATCTCGCCACTATTCTTACAATTTGAGAGTAATATATGAAAAAAATCACCACTTTAAGCGTTAGTGCACTTGCTAGTGCTATGTTATTAGTTACCGGTTGTAGTACTAATAATGGTAATCAAGAAACTTCTACCCAAAGCGTTTCAGTCACTGAAAAAAGCCCAGCCAATGAAAAAGTAGGTTATAGCTTGGGCTATATGATGGCTGAAGGTAACAAAGAAGCGGTCGGTGATCTAAATCTTGATACCTTTGAAAAAGGCTTCCGTGATGGTTATGAAGGCAATGATTCCGCATTGACGCAAGAGCAAATGCAAGAAGTATTGATGACCTATCAAAAAGAGCAAGAAGCGAAGTTTGTCAAAGATATGGAAAGCAAAGCGACTGACAATAAAGCTGCTGGTGAAGCATTCTTAGCGGCAAACGCGAAAAAAGAAGGCGTAAAAGAGACGGCTTCTGGCTTACAATATAAAGTCATCACCCCAGGTACTGGTAAATCACCAAAAGCAACTGACGTGGTCGAAGTAAACTACGAAGGCAAATTGATTGACGGTACGGTATTTGACAGCTCTTATGAGCGTGGTGAGCCAATTGAGTTCCCACTGAATCAAGTCATCGCTGGCTGGACCGAAGGTCTACAGTTGATGAAAGAGGGCGGCAAATATGAGTTTTATATCCCATCAGACATCGCTTATGGCGAAGCGGGCAACTCAGGTATCGAGCCTAACAGCACATTGATCTTTACGGTTGAGCTGTTAAAAGTAAAATAATGCGTTATTAGACTTTTAACCTATAGTGGTTATAAGAAATAAGAAAGCCCTCATAACTATTATGAGGGCTTTTTCGTGTGCGGTAATTAAGTGAGCTTTTAACGACTTAACCTAGGCGCTGACTATAGAGATTTCGGTGCTATAGCGTTTTTTGGAACACTTTAGAGTTACGACCGTTATTATATTTTTCACGGCGCGCTTCTGGTAAAGCGCTTGCCTCAACTTCCGCAAAGCCTTGCTCAACGAACCAATGCGCGGTACGAGTGGTCAGAACAAATAACTTATGCAGACCATGGCTGCGTGCTTGCTGCTCTAAAAATGCTAGCAAGTCAGCACCGCGGCTACCGCTACGATATTCAGGATGAACCGCGACACAAGCCACTTCTGCAGCATCCGCATCTAATGGATAGAGCGCTGCACAGCCCAAAATCATACCATCACGCTCAATGACACTATAGTGATCAATCTCTTGCTCTAAGCGTTCGCGCGAGCGGCTGACTAAGATGCCTTGTTCTTCTAATGGCGATAACAGCTCAATAAGTCCCACGACATCGTCGATATCTGCGCGGCGAATCTCTTCATAAGGGTCGTGGCTAATGAGCGTACCAGAGCCATCACGGGTGAATAGCTCTTCCAATAGCGCGCCATCTTTGGCGTAAGAGATAATATGGGTGCGATGGACACCTTGGCGACAAGCGTTACTGGCGCAATTTAAGAAGTAGTTAATCTCACAGTTTAAGTCCCGATCCCGTAAGAAGCGATCGACTTCGTTTGGAATCATCTCGCGTAGCAAGCGGTCATCGTCATTGATGCCGGCTTCTTCACCCAAAAATATAAGCTTGTCCGCGCCAAGTGCCACCGCAGCGCTCAATGCTACATCTTCGGCGAGTAAATTAAAGACTTCACCTGTCGCCGAATAACCCATTGAGCCTAAAATCACAATATGATCGTGGAGTAGGTTATTTTTAATCGCCTCAACGTCGATAGAGCGCACTTCACCGGTCATCTGATAATCGACACCATTACGAATGCCATAGGGACGAGCAGTGACAAAATTGCCCGAAACGGCATCGATGCGCGAGCCATACATGGGTGAGTTGGCCAGTCCCATCGACAGCTGTGCTTCTATCTGTAAGCGGATGGCACCAACGGCTTGTAAGATAGAAGGCATCGCCACACGCGGCGTCACTCGAATGTCTTCATGCAACGGCGAGGTGATATCAGTCCCTTGCAGGTTCTTTTCGATCTGCGGTCGTGCTCCATGTACCAAGACTAGCTTGATACCCAAGCTATGTAACAAGGCAAAGTCATGAATAAGCGTGCTGAAATTCGAATGATTGACCGCTTCACCACCAAACATAATCACGAAAGTCTTACCGCGATGGGTATTAATGTAGGGGGCAGAGTTGCGGAACCAATGAACGTATTCAGGATTAATCTGTGGCATGGCGCTAGTAGTCATAATAGGAGCAATAGTAGTCAGAATAAGAAAAGGGGCGTGACAAAAGATACCTGTCGCTAAAGAATTACCATAGCAAAAAACGCCGTTATGAGCTATCTTTTATTTCAGTAGCGTTAATCAATCTTTATAGTAGATTGACGATATACACAACCTCAACACGCGGTTAGTGTACCTACAAACGCTTTTTGCTATGCTAATCGCTATTGCTTTACAGACGGCTAACGCAGATAATCAATAAAAATAACCGTTATTAGTACTCAGTGTATACGATGATGACTGGTCTATCTATAGCCAGAGATGGTAGCCATTAAATACATTGCTTATATAAAGTCTCATCTATTCAAATCGTCAAAAACTTAAGACGTTAAAACGCAATGTTGCAGCGATAAGTTTTATATTAAAAAGTATTCAGAAGTCAGTGCTGATAAAAAAGCATTAACAAGACAGTATTACTAAGAAGGTATTAACAAGACAGTCAAGTTTTGCCAGCTACGTTTTACCGATACATTAACTAGGGATAATGAAAGTCATGAAAAAAAGTAACCATCTTGCCAATCCTTTTAGCGCTTTTAGCGGCCACCGCTTGTTTCACGTGATAGCCGGTACGCTTGTCGGTGTTATGGCTGTCACCCAAGCATCAGCGATGTTGCCGACGCCAGAGCAAGCGATCGATACTTCAGTTGCTGTGCAGTCCAACAGCAATCAAGCAAGCACCAATAGCGGTAACTCTACCGTGCAAGCCGTTAATAGCAAAATTACCGCCTCGCTGATTAGTGTTGATGCCAATGGTCAAGAGGTCTTGGTGCCGGTTAATGCCAATACGCGTTTGCAGTCAGGCAATGTCTTAGAGTATCAAGGGTATTTTACCAATACCAATGCTGATCGCGTCCGTAAAATGACGGTCACCATGAGTATCCCTGAGCAAGTAGAACTATTGCGCGCGGTCTCTCCTGACTTTCCCTATGGTAGCACCGATGGCAATACTTTCGCCCGTATGCCGCTACGTGGCAAAGTAGACAACCAACTGCAAGAAATCCCATTGAAATACTATAAATCGGTACGCTGGGATATCGAAGGGGTTGGCCTTAATGACACCGTGGCAGTGAAATATCGCGCCCGCGTTAAATAAATTTGCTTATTAATTGATGCCGTCTGTTTAAGCAGAATTGATCTAGCTAACAGTAAAAAGCACCACGGTTTATGACTGCGGTGCTTTTTTAATGGCTGAAATTCTAGGGCGTGTCCTCATTTTAAAAATGGTGATAAAAGTGAGGTCAATTGCAGTCAAACAAGGAAAATAGCGCAGATAATATCGAGACATTACGCACTGCTGATATCAATTTTCTTTGCTGTAATGTACCTGCGCAGACAGAGACGACAAAAAATTGATATCAGCAATACCATGGCGTTTTTAGGGTATTTTGATTATATATCGTTATAGAGTCGCATATTTACTCTTTGATTTTTCTTTAATTAATTGCTTAATCGCAGTGATTTGCGGTGTGGTGGCTTGCGCGCCAGCCGTAATAAGGGCACTACGTTGACTGGTATCTAATGAGCTAATATGACCCACATCAGGGGTAATGACGATGTCAGCGCGTCCGCGTTCATTGCGTATCGATGCGCTGTGTTTGGCGTCTGCATAAGCAACGTTGGAAGTGTTATTAGGTGCTACATTAGAGGATAGATTGTTTTCAAGTAATGCCCAAAAGCCACTCAATGAGGTGATAGCAGGTAAAAGATTGTTCGTTACGTTCTTTTTGCTAGTAGGCACTGTCACGTCGACAGCGATGATGATATCTGCCCCCAAATCACGCGCGCTATCGACAGGCACTAAGCTGACCACACCGCCATCAATATATTTTTTGCCAACTTTTTCGGGAATACGCGGGGCAATAAAAATATTGGGCACGCTACAAGACGCTTGAACGGCAAGTCCAGCATCTCCCGTGCTAAAGACCGCTTTTTTTAGTGTGTGCTTCTCAGCCGCGACCGCAGCGAAGTGTATGGGAAAAGACTCTATAGGGCGTCCGCCAACTTTGGTATTAATAAAGTTTTTGAGTTTGATACCTTCTATAAAGCCTTGGTTGGATAAGGTAAAGTCCGTCAATTCGCTATCAGTGGTGGTCAATGCCAAGCGCTCAAGCTGTGCTGGCGTGTAACCGCTAGCATATAGACTACCAACCAAGCTGCCGACGCTAGTGCCAACGACCAAAGTTGGTTTGATGCCGTTTGCTTCTAACGCCTTAATTACGCCAACATGCGCAAAACCTTTGGCACCGCCGCCGCCCAATACTAATGCAACTTTTGGTGCATCTGCTATGGGTGCTACTGATGTTGGTGGCGGTGTCAGCGTGCTACAAGCGTTGATACTTAGGGACAATATGGCAAGCACACTGATACGCAGGAATATCAAATGATGATAAGATTGAGGCAGTAAAGTGGGCGCAAACATAAAAAAGACCTTATAAAATCATCATAAGTTAGGGCATTGGTTGATTGTTTATACGTTTAATTCTTGAGACATTTATTTATCAAGCAAGCTATTTATCGATAAAGTTTCTTATCGGTAAAGTTGCTAATCCATAAAGGATAGATTGGATGTATGTCTCCACAAAGCATCACAGCATCTAGACGCAGTATTACTAAATAGCTTAGCATAATCAATCATATTGTCAGTTATAATGAGTCTGACTCAGTATTTTTATAGCCAGTTGATTATCATCGCTTTTATAGGTCGTAAGTAGTATCAGAGTGCCTAATAAACTATTTTGCACTTACGCAATGTAAAACCAATATCGTTAGGATTTTTGATGCCCATATCGGTTAGTCACGCTTCAGCTCCTTCCTCAACTCAGTCAGCCGCTCATGGGAGATCTGAGCAGCCTATGTCGGCACTCGATATGCCAGTGACGGCGCTGGCAGGTGTTGGCTCCAAGGTTGCCGAGCAACTGGCACAGTTGAGTATTGTGCGAATCTTTGATTTGCTACTGCACCTGCCACGAGATTATGAAGACCGTAGCCGACTGGTATCGATAGCAGACGTGGGGCATGGACAAGCAGCGTTAATCACTGGGCGCGTGGTACACGTCGATGTCAAGCGCAGTGGCATGACCGTGATTATAGATGATGACACTGGGACGATATCTTTACGGTTTTTTAAAGTCTATCGAGGTCTGGCGCAGACCATGAGTTTGGGCACGCAATTGCAATTGTTCGGCGAAGTAAAAGTCAGCCGTTATGGTAAGCAGATGCATCATCCCGAGTATCAAATCATTACTGATAGCAGCGCCATGACCAATACTGGGTTGCAGCCCATTTATCCTAGTGTCAAAGGCTTGCATCAGAATAAATTGCGTACTTTGATTAAGTTGGCGCTACAAACTGTGCGCAGTCAAGGTCTACCGATGACGCTGTTTACCAATGAGGATTTTGCCATGGTCGCTGATTTACCGTTAGCGCCCTTTGAGCCTACTAAATCAGCAATTGTAGAAGATGATTTTCCGGACGATATTTTTTCAACGCTTGCCCGCAGTGTGCCTGACAATTCGATTAATAATAGTGTCAATAAAACCAGCCCTTCTACTTATAGTGCAAATAATGAACCCCATACAGCCGCTGCTAGTATTGCCAATAGTAATGTCTATAACCTGACGATATTTGAAGCCTTAGTGTTATTGCACACGCCGCCCACTTATACCGATGCTGGTCGGCAATATCAGCTGCTCACTCAATTAAGTGCTCGTACTCATGCGGCATGCCAGCGATTAATCATTGAAGAGTTAACCGCGCATCAACTCAGTTTGTTATATCGACGTCAGCAATTACATCAGCATAAAGCACCTAAATGTGCCGCTCAAAGCCCGCTTGCGGATAAGTTGTTTGCCGCTTTACCCTTTGATTTAACAGGCGCACAGCAACGGGTGATGAAAGACATCACAGCTGATATGGCGACTTCTATTCCGATGTTGCGACTGGTACAAGGCGATGTGGGCGCTGGTAAAACGTTGGTCGCGGCAGGTGCGGCAGGCTATGCGCTCGACAGTGGCTGGCAAGTGGCGGTTATGGCACCCACAGAGATTTTAGCAGAGCAGCATTTGGTCAATTTTAAAAACTGGTTTGAACCCTTAGGTGTTGGGGTCGGCTGGTTGGCTGGCAAACAAACCGCGAAGCAGCGCCGCGAAGCATTAGAGGCGGTGAGTGAGAATACGGTGCAAATAGTGGTTGGGACTCATGCGTTGTTTCAAGAAACAGTACAGTTTGCCAAGTTGGGCTTGGTCATTATCGATGAGCAGCATCGTTTTGGCGTTGAGCAGCGTATGGCCTTGACCAATAAAGGCGTAGCCAATAGCACGCCGCATCAGCTGATTATGACGGCAACGCCCATTCCGCGTACGCTGGCGATGAGCGTCTATGGTGATATGGATACCTCTATCATTGATGAGTTGCCACCCGGTCGTACACCAATTACGACAGTGACCATTGACCGTAATCGCCGCGATGAGGTGATTGAGCGTATTGCGATTAATTGTGAGGCGGGCAGGCAGGCCTATTGGGTCTGCTCATTAGTAGAAGAATCTAGTGTGCTGGATGCGCAAGCGGCGGAAGCCACTTATGAAGACCTAAATGAGCGCTTAAATATTCGCATTGGTCTCGTCCATGGCAAGATGAAGTCCGCTGACAAACAAGCCATCATGCAAGCATTCAAATCCGGAAATCTTGATCTGCTCATTGCCACAACGGTCATCGAGGTTGGCGTCGATGTGCCGAATGCGTCGCTCATGGTCATTGAAAATGCCGAACGTTTAGGGTTGTCACAGCTACATCAATTGCGTGGACGCGTCGGGCGTGGTTCGACCAAAAGCTACTGTGTGTTGTTATACCAAAAGCCGTTGTCAGAAACAGGCACGGAGCGCTTAAATGTATTGCGCGACAGTACCGATGGCTTTGTCATTGCCCAAAAAGACTTAGAGCTGCGCGGGCCGGGTGAGCTGCTGGGTAAACGTCAAACGGGCAATGTCGGTTATTATTTGGCCGATCTGATTCGTGATGAGCAATTATTTGCCATTGCCCAGCACCTTGCCAAACACTTAATTGCTGATCCTGCACGTAAAGCAGATGTCAGTCAGCTTATCCATCGCTGGATGCCAGAAGCCAGCCGTTACACCAATGCATAGCAGGTTTTTTATCCGTATAGTCAATCCTATATAAATTAGACTCATTAAGTTTACTACTTGTCTTACTTTCACTCGTCTTCCTTTTACCTGAATTATCTTGAGCCAACCATACTATTATCGAATAATTTATAAAGTTATGTTTTATTACTGTTTATATTTATTAGCTAATATCAATTTATGAATATAAAATATGATTATAATCACCCCACTCTCAACTTTAAAAGTGATTGAAAAAAGAAGAGCACCTCACTAATCTATTGTTTTCGACCAAGAATACAATGGAGTTGTGAGATGCCCATAGACGAATTTATCATCAATATCTATTTAATGGTAGAGCAATATTACAAAATAGTCGTCACCCAGCCCTTGCGAGGTGCAGGTTACGCACCAAAGTTGAGTGATCCTGAGATCATTTGCATGGAGATGGTCGGTGAATTTTTACACCTTGATCAAGACAAACAAATTTGGCAATACTTTACCCAGCATTGGCAAGACTGGTTTCCAGCCATCGGCTCATACCCTAACTTCGCAAAGCACTGCGCCAATCTGTGGCAAGTCAAACAGCAGATACAAGATAAAGTCAGTGAACTTGAGGGCCGTGACAACATCCATTTTATGGATGGCTTTCCGATACCCGTCTGTCATTATGGACGCGCTTATCGGCATAAAAACTATCAAGACTTAGCGGCTTTTAGCTACTGTGCGGCTAAGCAAGAGAGGTACTATGGCTTTGAAGGACATTTGCTTGTTAACTTATCGGGCATGATTAAAGGCTTTACCTTTGCTCCTGCCAATGTTGATGAAAGAGCGGTTGCCCCAGAAATCACCACTCATATTCATGGGCTACTTGGCGCTGATAAAGGGTATATCAGCCCTAGTCTGACATCGTACTACGACGCTCAAGGCGTGGATTTACAAACGCCACTCAGAGCTAACATGAAAGAGGATAGACCCAAACCTGTGGTAAGGCGGCTAATGAAAGCCCGCCGTATCGTTGAAACAGTCATTGGTCAGCTATCAGAACGATTTAATATACAAAGAGTGAGAGCAAGAGATTTATGGCATTTGTCTCATCGATTGATTCGTAAAATCCTGTCACACAATCTGTGCTTTGTACTCAACAAAAAACTTGGTAATCCGCCTCTTCAGTTTGAATTGCTTATTTCAAGTTGAGAGTGGGGTTATAATCAATTGTTTATAGTTTATCTGTATTGCGATAGCTTTCGCTCAAATATTCGCGCTCAAATATCTTAATAAACTAATATTGACTTATTTGTTCGATAATTTCGGTTGATATATGTTCACTACTATGGCAGTTTATGTTGCTGCATCACTACTTGTGACCGTGCTGGTTTGCTAGTATGTGGCTGTTTTGGCGTTTTAGTTAGAACGAAAAGTGGCCAAATAATACTATAGTCGTTGCTTTGATAGCTTCTAACAGGACGTTAGAAAATGGTAGTGTACGTATCTCAACGGTTCGAGAAGTCATCGACCCTGATCAAGATTCCGGCACATTAAGAGCCGTAAATGGGCTGTTAGGTATTTTGCCAGCTGATACGGATCTAGGAGAGTTGGGTGCATCGGGCACAGTCAACGTTAATGGCTTAGAGAGCTGGACCAGTGCTGGTACTGGTTTAGAATCTGATGATGTCGATACGGCAGGTTTGTTGTTCAACTATTATTTTGATGACAACTGGTCAGTAGAGTTCAAAGCGGGCATACCACCAAAAGTAGATATCATGGGTAAGGGTCAGGTCTTCGCCCCCTTTACTGGTGAGGTTAATGCTAGTGGGATAGGCTCGGTATTGCCAGAGTTTGCGATTAAAAAAGACATTCCGATTACGGACTTAGAGCAAGGCAATGGGGTGGCATCAACGGCGCGAGCTTGGCTACCAGCAGCTGGTATACAGTATCAATTTGGCCAATCTGGCGTCAATAAATTCCGCCCTTACGTGGTAGCAGGCGTCATGTATGCCTACTTTAATGATATCGATTTGAATGACGGTATCCGTCAAGACTTGGAGCGTGCTGGCGATCAAATCCAAAATATCAAAGATGGCAAAGCAGGCGCTGCTTTAGAAAATGTAAAATCTAGTAGTGCGATGAAGGTTGATGTCGAGGCCGATAGCGCCTTTGCCCCTATCCTCACTCTTGGTGCGACTTATGACTTTAATGACAGATGGTTTGGCGTCGGCTCTTTGTCCTATGCAAAACTCGATAGCGACACAACTATTACGGTCAAAAACGAAGCTGGCGAAAAACTGACTCGTGCCAAGTCTAACCTTGATATCGATCCATACATTACTTATCTTGGCGTCGGCTATCGCTTCTAATTTACTGGTGATAGATGCTCGAACTTGATTAATGACAACGCACATTCTTAGGGGTGTGCGTTGTGTTATGTGGCTACTTCGTTTTATAGTCAAATTACTATAAAAATGTTACGGCGTTGACCTCGTTTGAAGTATGACCTATACATCTGCACTCGGCTGCCTTGTACTATTTCCAAATTGAACCGACTATATAAAAAACAAGATGACGATTAGATTGTGCTATCCTCAATTATTTTATAGATTATTGCAATAATAAACATCAGCTTAGAGACTGCCTCTACTTTCTGCCATTTTTATTATTACTATCATTTATAGCTATGACTAGGCTTAACAACCTATGCTAATTGTTTTGAATTTTATTATTGCCCGTACTTATAGAGACTTATCATGAGCGATCTTGAAGAAACCAACCCTAAACTATCTCCTGAATCTGAGCTGCCACCATACCGTCAAGCTGACACGCTAGGTAATAAACCTTCGTCAAAGATGCCGCTGTGGTTGTTGCCAGTGCTCGGTATTGTGCTGGTCATTGGTGTCCTGCTCGGAAAATATTGGGGCGCTGGTGATGAGGCGCTCAGCGATGGGTCACCAACATCGGCAAGCACACAAAACGATGGCAAAAATCCGAGCGATGCCAGTACGGAGCAGTCTGTGCTATCGGTAGAAACCGTGATGCCAAGCCAAGATACGATTGGCAATACTTTGAGTGCGGACGGTACCATCAGTGCCAAAGATGTCGCTAATGTCAGCCCTAAAGTAAATGGTGTGGCTATCGAGCAGGTGTTGGTTGAAGAAGGCGATCGGGTCAAAGCGGGGCAAGTCCTGGCGATATTTGATACTGATGCCATGCGGCAGCAAGTCTTGCAGGCAGAAGCCGATGTTGCCGAAGCCGAAGCAACGCTTGCCAATGCAACTGCCGATGCCGCTCGTGTCCTACCGCTGATTGAGATTGATGCCATTAGTAGGCAAGAAGCGGATCGCTATCGTACCTCAAAGCTACAGGCAGAGGCGGCCTTGCAAGCGTCGAAAGCGCGTCTTAGTACCCAACGCTTGAGTGTGAAGAACGCCAATGTGCTCGCGCCAGTCAGCGGTGTTATCAGTGAAAAAATGGCGGAAGTCGGTATGGTTGCTGGAGGCGTTGCTGGAGGCGTTGCTGGAGGCGAGCCATTATTTACCATTATTAAAGGCGGTATTTTAGAGTGGCGTGCGGATATCGATCCTAAGCTGCTAGGCGAAGTGAGTGTCGGTACGCCAGTGCGCGTCAGCTTGCCGGGAGGCGATTCTGTGATGGGGCAGGTGAGCCGTATTGCTCCAACTGCCGACGATAACCGCCAAATTACTATTTACGCCAGTCTCGCTGCTAACTCAAAGGTACGGGCAGGCATGTATCAAACGGGCGAGTTCTTGTTAGGTAGTGCGAGCACTCAAACCGTACCCAATAGTGCGATCGTGAGCAACGATGGCTATGACTATGTGATGCTAATCACCAACGTTATGACGAAAGACGGCAAAACCATGGGCCGTGTCAAACAACAAAGAGTGACGTTGGGCGAGCGCCTCGGTGATAATGTGGCAGTCGCCGAGCCGTTAGCGGCTGACAGTCAGATTGTTAAGCAAGGTGGTAGCTTTTTGAATGATGGGGATTTAGTGCGTATCGTTGATGGGCTGAACCAAATCAATGACAAAACAGGCAAGCAAACGGATGCTACCACCGCGAATAAAGCCGCTACTAACACAGCTACGCAGGCGCGCTCATGAGTTTAAACGTATCAGCTTACTCGATTAAAAACCCTTTAGTGGCTATTTTGCTGTTTGTGCTGCTGACTTTGGGCGGTCTCTACGGCTTTATGCAAATGAAGGTGCAGCAGTTTCCAGATATTGATTTGCCAGCGGTCGTGGTCACGGTGACTTTGCCGGGTGCCGCACCGTCGCAGCTCGAAAACGATATTGCCAAAAAGATAGAAAATAAGCTCACTAGTATTGAAGGTGTCAAGCATATTCGGACGACGCTACAAACTGGGGCGGCCACGATGGTCACTGAGTTTGTCTTAGAAAAAGATATCCAAGAAGCGGTCGACGATGTGCGTTCAGCGGTCGGTGAAGTGCAGGGCGACCTACCAGCAGCGGCCAATGATCCTATCATTACGAAGGTCTCAACTGCCGGATTCCCAGTCGTCACCTATTCGGTGGCTGCTGATAACATGAATGTAGAAGACCTCTCTTGGTTCGTGGATGATACCGTTACCAAGCGTCTCTCTGACATTCCGGGCGTCAGTACGGTAAGCCGGATCGGTGGTTTACAGCGTGAGATTACCGTCGCGGCGGATCCTATCGCTTTGAGTGGGCTAAAGTATTCTATTACTCAGCTGTCGCAACAAATAGCGGGTATTCAACAAGACAGCTCAGGTGGTGAAGCGGAAGTGGGCACAACCACGCAAACCATTCGGGTGTTGGGTGCGGTCGAGCGCGCAGGTGAGCTGAATGATCTGCAAGTAGCTGTACCAACAGGTGGCACCCAAGCGCTTGGGCGTATGGCACAAATCACTGATGGCGCGGCTGATCCAAGCTCTATTGCCAAACTCGATGGACAAACGGTGGTGGCGTTTAATATTACGCGCTCACGCGGCGCCAGTGAAGTTGAAGTGATGGAGCTGGTCGATGCAGAGCTTGCCAAGCTGTCCGCAGACGTCGGCAATATCAATATTGAAAAAGTCTATGACCGGGCCACTCCCATTGCAGAAGACTATCAAGCCTCACTACGTATGCTCATTGAAGGCGGTTTGCTCGCCGTAGTAGTGGTATTCCTGTTTTTAAAGAATATTCGTGCCACCATCGTAGCGGCAGTGGCGTTGCCGCTATCCGTCATTCCTACTTTTTTAGGCATGTATCTGTTTGGCTTTAGTCTCAATATTATCTCCCTGTTAGCACTGTCACTGGTCATTGGCGTACTGGTCGATGATGCCATCGTTGAGGTCGAAAACATCATTCGCCATCTGCGTATGGGTAAGACGCCTTATGAGGCGGCGATGGAAGCCGCCGATGAGATTGGGTTGGCAGTAGTCGCCACGACTTTTACCCTAATTGCAGTATTTTTGCCCACCGCTTTTATGGGTGGTATTGTCGGTCAGTTCTTTCGTCAGTTTGGTTGGACGGCCGCCTTATCAATTTTTGCCTCATTAATGGTGGCGCGTTTGATCACGCCCATGATGGCGGCCTATATCCTACGACCAGAAAAAAAGTACGTCGAAAAACAAAGCAAAATGATGACGTGGTATCTCAAGATAGTCTCATGGACGTTGCAGCATCGCTGGCTCACGATGGGCGCAACCTTGGTCTTGTTTGTGGCCTCGCTGGCATTGGTAAAACTGCTACCGACGTCTTTTATTCCCGATAACGATATTAACCAAACGCGTGTGGCAATTGAGCTTACGCCTGATGTGGCCTTAGAGGATACTGAGCGCGTTGCCGCACTGGCCAGTGCGCGTATTTTAGCCATGCCTGAAGTGACCAATATCTTTACCTCAGTGGGGGAAGCGCAGCAGGAGATGGATTCCGCTTCAAGCGGGGGTAAAGCAGAAAACATCGCTGGCTTGGATATTGTGCTAGCGCCGCGAGCAGAGCGTATCTCTAAACAAGAGATTGAACGAAAAATTAGTAATATGTTGGCAGAAGTACCGGGTGCTCGTTTTACGGTCGGTCTATCGAGCGGCGGTGAGACAGGATATAATTTTTCTTTAACCAGTACCAATCCAGAAGTATTAGAACAGACCGTCCAGCAGATCATGTCAGATATCCGTGCGTTACCGAGTGCTGGATCAGTGACCAGCGACCGCAGTTTGCCGCGTCAGGAGCTGACAGTGACGCCGAACCGATTGGCGATGGCTGATAAAGGGGTGACCACCCAAGATATCGCTACCACGTTACGTATAGCGACCGTTGGTGACTATGAGCAGCGTTTATCCAAGCTGAACTTAGACACGCGGCAGATACCTATCGTGGTGCGCTTGCCAGATATTGCCAAGCAAAATGTCAGCCAACTAGAGGGTTTGTATGTGCCGAATACCCAGCCTGCAGGTCAAGGGGTGCGGGTCGGTGAGGTTGCGTCGCTAAACTTTGGCACAGGACCTGCTCAGATTAATAGGCTTGATAGAGAGCGCGCTATTACGATTACTGTCCAGCCTGCCAGTGGCGAGCTGGGTGATTTGGTGCAAGCGGTCAAAAGTACACCGACGATGCAGCAACTACCATCGTCAATTACTGTCATTGATCAAGGTCAGGCAGAAAACATGGCCGAGTTATTCAGCGGCTTTATTATCGCTATGTCTGTCGGTGTGGTCTGTATCTTAGGCGTGCTTATTCTGTTATTTGGACGTCTGCTACAACCTTTCACCATTCTGATGGCATTGCCTTTGTCTATTGGTGGTGCCTTCGTCGGCTTGGTGATTACCAATAGTAGTCTGTCTATGCCATCGATGATTGGCTTTATCATGCTAATGGGTATCGCTACCAAGAACTCTATCTTGCTGGTCGATTATGCGCTGATTGCACAGCGTCGTGGCATGGCACGTTTTGAGGCAATTATTGATGCCTGTCATAAGCGCGCGCGTCCTATCATTATGACCACTATTGCGATGGGTGCTGGCATGTTGCCATTGGTGTTTGGCTGGGGCGATGCGGATCCTACTTTCCGTCGTCCGATGGCAGCTGCTGTTCTTGGTGGTCTGGTAACCTCCACATTATTAAGCTTAGTGGTGATTCCAGTGGTTTATACCTTGATGGATGATTTGTCAGGCTGGTTTGCTAAATGGCTAATGCCGCATGGCAAAGAAAAGCAGGCAACGATGGAGGAAAAGGTCTAGGGCATACCCTATTGTAGGGCATTAATAGGTCGTGAATGATGACATGATGATGGCGCAAGACAATATTTATTGCTTAAATAGGGTCTTAGCGTCATTATATATGGACAAAGTTGTTGATCACAGCGGACGTGATTGACCTACCATAGACCGCTACAAAGGAATGTCGTTATGCGTCGATTCTCACTACCACCCGTCGTTTTATCTTATCGTAAGCCTCTGGCAGCGCTTCTATTGCTTGCTTTAGGTATCACTAGTAGTCAAGCTACCACCTATAATATCGATCCAACCCATGCCAATGCCCGCTTTGCGATTGACCATTTTGGTACTTCTACCAATACAGGTGGCTTTTACAATATAACGGGTCAGGTAGAGTACGACCCAGAGTCTAAGCTAGGCAATGTCTCGTTGGTTATTCCGCTAAACAGTCTAAATACTGGCAACAAAGAATTTGATAACACTCTTAAAAGTGCAGATTTCTTTGATATTGAAAAGTTCCCATTGGCTTCTTTTAAGTCTACTAAGTGGCATTTTGCAGATGAAAAAGGCAGCGCCGGGGTCACTAAAGTTGATGGCATGCTGACAATGCATGGTAAGACCAACCCTATTACGTTAACAGCAACCAAATTCAACTG
The DNA here is from genome assembly GCF_965638355.1 of Psychrobacter okhotskensis. Classification (NCBI taxonomy): domain Bacteria; kingdom Pseudomonadati; phylum Pseudomonadota; class Gammaproteobacteria; order Moraxellales; family Moraxellaceae; genus Psychrobacter; species Psychrobacter okhotskensis. The sequence goes on along the minus strand of NZ_OZ281822.1, from coordinate 3,221,465 downwards.
CTATTTTAGCTTTATACTAAAAAAATCCGTGTGCGGTGGAGATTTTAAGACGACGCTTGATCGAACCAAGTGGGGCATTAGCAAATATACCTTGTTAGGTATCACTGAAAAAGTTGATTTGGATATTCAGATTGAGGCGGCAAAGCAGTAGATTTCTAGGGCGTGTCCTCATTTTAAAAATGGTCATAAAAATAAGATAAATTGCCGTCAAAAGAGGAAAGTAGCGCAAATAATATCGAGATATTAATCAGCTATTTGACAATGTTTGGCAAAATTTAGCCATTTTTAGTCCATTTAGATACAAGCGTTTGAATTGAGGACACGCTCTAGGCTTAGAAGCAGATTTTTTATGTAACCGTGTGAAGTATATTTGTCATGGTAAGCAGAAAAACCAAGACTTATAGAGTTTTGGTTTTTTTATTGAGTCATTACTTATCGCCAGACTCTTCCTATCTTCCTTATTGGTGCCTACTTAGCTCTTGCATTAGATAGGGCTGCCGTATCCATCATATAGTCAAAATATCCTAAAAACGCGACGATATTGCTGATATCAGTTTTCTTCTATCGTGTGGCAACTCTTCTAACATGAATAATATTCATCTTATATTAAAATTGTATCGTTTTTATTCATGTATTGATTTAGGTATGATTACCACATACAAAAATTTGGTGTTATCTCAGTCAATGAGATTAGGGTAGGAGATTATCATGAGTAAACAATTTACATATTCCATCTCGAGCATTCGTTTTGATGAAAACTATCAGCCAGCAGACAGCACACGTCTGACGACTAACTTTGCCAATTTGGCGCGTGGCGAGAGACGTCAAGAGAACTTACGCAAAACGCTGACTATGATAAATAACCGTTTTAATGATCTCGCGCATTGGGATAACCCAACAGCCGACCGTTATTCCGTTGAAGTTGATATCATCTCTGCTGACTTGGATATCGAAGGCAATGGTCATACATTCCCAGTCATTGAGACCTTAAAAACAACGATTGTGGATCATAAAGAAAACAAGCGTATTGACGGTATGATTGGCAATAGCTTCTCCTCTTATGTGCGCGATTATGACTTTAGCATTGTACTGCCGGAACATTTTGAGAAAAACCCAAAATCGCCACCAGCAGCCGATTTTGGTGATTTGCACGGCAAACTGTTTCAACACTTATTGAACTCAGAGGCCTATCAAACCAACTTTGATAAACAACCTGTGATTTGTCTGAGTGTGTCAAGTAGTAAAGTCTATCAGCGTACTGGCAATCAGCATCCTGTACTAGGGCTTGAATACAAGCAAGATGAGTATTCCTTAACCGATGACTATTTCCATAAAATGGGCTTAACAGTGCGCTACTTTATGCCTGCCGGTAGTGTGGCGCCTTTAGCATTTTATTTCGCGGGCGATTTGCTGAGTGATTACACCGACCTTGAGCTAATCAGTGCCATCAGTACCATGGAGACTTTTCAAAAGATTTACCGCCCTGAAATCTATAATGCCAACTCAACCGCTGGTCACGTATATCAGCCAAGTTTGAAATACCAAGATTATTCACTGACTCAAATTGTCTATGACCGCGAGGAGCGCAGCCAGATGGCGGTGACGCAAGGCAAATTTACCGAAGATGAGTTCATTAAACCATATCAGGCTATTCTTGATGAGTGGGCGGCAAACTATGTAGTGACAAGTGAGACTGTGCAAAAAGAAGCGGTAAAAAAACGCGCGGCTTAATAGACCTTTATCAACCGACATATAAAAAACTAAAAGACTAAAATATAAAAGAGTAACCAATATGGAATTATTATTACCAACCTCAACCGCTGGCAGCTTACCGAAACCTTCTTGGTTGGCAGAACCTGAGAAAATTTGGTCACCTTGGGCATTAGAAGGCGAGCAACTGCTTGAAGCTAAACAAGATGCCTTACGTTTGACATTGCAAGAACAGCAGCATGCTGGGATTGATATCGTCAGTGATGGCGAGCAGACCCGTCAGCATTTTGTGACTACCTTCATTGAGCATCTAGATGGCGTCGATTTTGAGAATCGTAAAACCGTTAAGATCCGTGATCGCTATGAGGCCAGTGTGCCGTCAGTCGTTGGGGCGGTGAGCCGTCAAAAGCCAGTGTTTGTAGACGACGCTAAGTTTTTGCGGGCGCAAACCGATCAGCCAATCAAATGGGCGCTGCCAGGGCCTATGACGATGATTGATACACTGTATGATGGCCATTATAAAAGCCGTGAAAAATTGGCGTGGGAGTTTGCCAAAATTCTGAATCAAGAGGCGAGAGAGCTTGAGGCAGCTGGCGTGGATATTATCCAATTCGATGAGCCTGCGTTTAATGTGTTCTTTGATGACGTAAACGACTGGGGTATTGCCACTTTAGAGCGTGCTATTGAAGGTCTAAAGTGTGAAACGGCGGTGCATATCTGCTACGGCTATGGCATCAAGGCTAATAATGACTGGAAAAAAACACTGGGTTCCGAGTGGCGTCAATATGAGCAAGCGTTTCCAAAATTGCAGCAGTCAAGCATTGATATCGTCTCGCTTGAGTGCCAAAACTCGCACGTGCCGATGGATTTGATTGAACTGATTCGCGGTAAAAAAGTAATGGTCGGCGCTATCGATGTGGCAACCAATACTATTGAAACCCCTGAAGAAGTGGCAGATACCCTACGCAAAGTTCTACAATTCGTCGATGCCGATAAGCTCTATCCCTCGACCAATTGCGGCATGGCACCTTTGCCTCGCGAGGTAGCACGCGGCAAGTTGAAAGCGTTGAGCGAGGGCGCGGCAATCATTCGCAAAGAGCTAAGCGTTTAGCATTTCTTAACAAGCCCTAGCTTGTTTAAGCCCATGAATGGCCTCAGTTATTACTAAACAAACTTATAGCTATAAAATTTAATTATTGTAGGCTGGGTTTTTAACTCAGCTTCTATATTTTTAAAAATACAATGCTGGGTCAAAAACCCAGCCTACAGCTGAGCGCGTTTTAAAAATAATCTGTGATAAATTTAGGACTGAAATTATGATTGAAGCCACCGACTTTAGAGATGCCATGTCGCTATTGACGACTGCCGTTAATGTGGTTACCACAAAAGGTAACTCTGGTATTCATGGGTTTACGGCATCTGCGGTATGTAGCGTCACAGACACACCGCCTACCTTGCTGGTCTGTATGAATCAGACCTCTCGCTCACATGCCCACTTTCTTGAAAATAAAACCTTGAGTGTCAATGTACTAGGCGCACAGCATGAGCCAATATCTAATGCCTTTGCCTCAAAATTAAGTTCGGAAGAACGATTTAAACAGGGCGCTTGGACGCAATTAGCGACAGGTGCGCCTGTTTTAGAGGATGCGCTGGTCAGTTTTGATTGTGAGATTGAGCATATTCAAGAAGTAGGCACACATAGCGTCTTTATGTGTCGTGTAGTCGCCATCAAGCACGCCGTATCACAAGGTGGCACTGATGAAAGTTTGGTGTATTTTAATCGTGCTTACCATCAAGTAGGTCAGATAGAAATCGTTTAAGATAACGTATCTATTTTATTTAGCATCGACTATAAAACTATCCTTTAACCGAGAAGTAACTATCCCGTGGAAATACTCATTTTTTTAATAATTGGGGCGCTGGCAGGTTTTGCTGCAGGGCTATTTGGCGTGGGCGGTGGCACCATCATCGTACCATTATTATTTATTGTCTTTACTCAAATGGGCTACAGCCCTGACAATATCATGCATTTGGCGTTAGGGACATCACTAGCAACCATCATTGTCACCTCTATTAGCTCGCTCATGGCGCATAATAAAAAGGGCGCGGTCATGTGGCCTGTCTTTAAAAATCTCGCACCAGGTCTAGCGCTTGGTTGCTTTTTGGGCGCAGGAATAGCAGGGCAAATATCTGGGCTATATCTCCAGCTTATCGTTGGCGTATTCTTACTTTGGGTCGCTTATAAAATGTTTTTTGGGGGTAAAAAGCAGGTCGCTAGTCATTCTAATGATGTTAATCCAGAACTGCCGTCTAAGCCTAAGCAATTAGCAGCAGGCGGGGTTATCGGTGTCGCTTCTGCCATTTTTGGTATCGGTGGTGGCAGCTTAACCGTTCCTTATCTCACGCGTTATGGCGTGGTCATGCAAAAAGCCGTTGGCACATCAGCAGCCTGTGGATTGCCGATTGCCATTGCTGGTGCGTTGGGCTTTATGATTTTTGGCATGCAGCAGCAAGTCGATGTGCCCAATACCATTGGCTTCGTCCATATTTATGCCTTTTTAGGCATTAGTATTATGAGCTTTTTCACCGCTAAGCTAGGGGCGAAAGTCGCTCATATACTGTCACCACAATTACTAAAAAAATGTTTTGCGTTATTATTAACCGTGGTAGGGTTTTACTTTCTTTATAAAGGGCTGGTTTAAATATTGACGTATTTAAGATGCAAAGTTGATGAACGGAATTATATTACTTAGTGCCGAAAATCATATTTAGCTTAGTGGTCTGTTAATAGGTTTGAAGGGTGAAATAGCTGGTTTCCTTGGGGTATAGCTTAAAGAAGCCACATATATTAGACCCTGAAGAATCTAAGAAATGACCGTTTTTTGAGGCCTCCTTCAAAATTTGGTTTTTGTACGTTGGGCATATTGTCATAACACTTAAGAAGCGTCTGTTCTGGCGTTAAATTTTTATCGTTATGCCAATATACTATTTTTAACCACATAGCCGCTGTAGAGTACTGACCATAGCCTAGCCATGGGTGATCTTCCAAATTAGCTACCAATAATTTTCTACCTAACTCAATCATAGTTGCATCATTATGAACGAGGTTTAACTTATTTTGACAAACTAAATAACCATAGTATCTAGGTGTTATCGTTTTTGTTTTTAACGAAATTTTTTTCTGCCCATGATATTTTTCAAATTCATCAATTCCAGCTTGATAACTTTCTGCTTGGATACATAAGGCTAAATAATTGTCCAAAGCATCTGTTCTTAGTTTCCTTGTTTCGTACCATTTCCCAGAGGTATAGTTATCAACGAAAAGAACCCTAGCATGTTGCCAGTCTTTTTGGCTATCTACGCCTGTATATAACCATTTAGCAAGTGCTAAGTGTTTATATAGGTTATATTTATGGAAAGTTGCACTTTCATAAGGGCCATCAAAAACCTCATTAGTGTCAATAGCCATTTGTAGCCACTCAATGCGACTGGGTAGAATGACCTCATTTTCTGGTTTTAAGCCGACTATCCAATCACCAATAAGCATATTTATACCGCTCAAAGCAACGTTACCCATCGGTCTTTCTGCATCATATTCAGTATTTATCAAGAAATCGATCATTGCAGTTTCTCTTCGTCTCACTGGATTGAATAGCATGCGTTACTCCAAATAAATATTTTACACCATCTCTATTTTTGAATTCGTTATCTCAAATATTATCCAGTACTTTACTTTTAATACCTAGGCAAAGTTTACTACCTTAGATCACTACCTTTCACTATCTAAAATGGGCAGTAGAGAACCCAAAAACCCCTATTGCTTCCATAACGGTGATTATGGTAAATAGGTTGAAAAACGAGTATTTTAATTGTTTTCGACATGTTTATCGTCTTAATAGTAATCTTATATTAAGTCATTTTCTAACTAAATTGGCTCTATCTATTGTTGTTATCCATAAAAAAATCCTGCGTCATCTCGTTATAAAGATAGCGCAGGATTCAGCAGTACATAATACTATTATAGTTAAATATGTATTAAAATCAATGTCTTAATCTACTCAACCGTAACTGATTTTGCGAGGTTACGTGGCTGATCGACGTCAGTACCACGCATGACTGCCACATGATAGGACAATAGCTGGACGGGTACACTGTAGACGATAGGGGCTAGCGTCTCGCAAACATCAGGCACATAGACCACGTGCATTCTATCTTCTGCGACCATCTTGCTTTCTTCACTGGCGAATACAAACAGCTCACCGTGACGCGCATGTACTTCTTGCATGTTGGCTTTTAGCTTATCAAACATACTGTCTTTGGGCGCTAGTACAACGATGGGCATGTCTTTATCGACCAATGCCAATGGACCGTGTTTCAGCTCACCTGCTGCATAGCCTTCTGCGTGAATATAAGAGATTTCTTTTAGCTTCAATGCGCCTTCTAAGGCAATTGGGAACTGCAGGCCACGACCTAAAAACAAGCAGCTTTTCTTATATTCAAAGTGTTCACTCATGGCTTTGATAGGGGCGTCGAGGTTTAAGCTGGCATGCAGTTGACCACGTAGTTCTTGTAATTGACCTAGCAGGGTACTCAAGTTTTCGCCAGTCATACGCTCTTGCACGACACCCACTTTTAAGACCAATAGCATCAAAGCGGCAAGCTGAGTCGTAAAGGCTTTGGTAGAAGCAACGCCGATCTCGGGACCGGCAAGCGTGGGTAAAAAGATATCCGTCTCACGTACCAGTGATGATGTCGGTACATTACACAAGGCCAAGCTGACCAGACCTATTGGTGCTTGCTTTTGAGTATCACGTAGCGCTGACAAAGTATCGGCCGTCTCACCAGATTGCGAAATACAAATGACTAATGTGTTATCAACGACGACCGGATTACGGTAGCGGAACTCACTAGCGACTTCAACGGAACAAGGCACACGAATTAGGCTCTCAAACCAATATTTTGCCACCAAACCTGAGTGATAACTGGTGCCACAAGCGATGACTTGGACATGTTTAATGCCTTTTAATTGTGCTTCATGACGCTGTAAAAAGTCATCGCGCAGTTTAGACGGCTCATCGCTATCTAACGCCATCTCAACCGTACGAGCGACCGCATCTGGCTGCTCATAGATTTCTTTGAGCATATAATGCTTAAACTCGCCTTTATCAGCATTATGCTGGGCGGCGTCGATCTCATGTATTTGACGTTTCACCTCGACACCCTCGGCATAAACTTTAATGCTGCTACGCGTCAATTTGGCGATATCGCCTTCTTCTAAATACATAAAGCGATTGGTCACGGGTAAAAGCGCTAATTGGTCGGAGGCGATAAAGTTCTCACCAATGCCCACACCGATGACCAGTGGCGAGCCCAAACGGACGGTAATCAGCTCGTTTGGGCAATCAATATGCACAATACCAAGGGCAAAAGCACCATGTAATAAAGGAATAACCGCACGAACTGCTTCTAATAAATCAGGTGTGCTTTTGTAGATATCATTGATTAAATGAGCGACGACTTCGGTATCGGTTTGCGAGGTGAACTCATAGCCTTTAGCAATCAGCTCTTCTTTTAGCTCGGCGTAGTTCTCAACGATACCATTGTGGACAACAGCAATTTTACCGGATACGTGCGGATGGGCGTTACGTTGGGCGGGCTCGCCATGCGTGGCCCAACGTGTATGCGCAATACCAATATGACCATCAAAAAACTCTGGATTGACTGCGACGGCATCGACCAAGGCTTGTACTTTGCCTACTTGACGCTCACGGTGTAATTCGCCATCACGAATGACGGTCAAACCGGCGGAATCGTAGCCGCGATACTCTAAACGTTTAAGACCTTCAAGTAAGATATTAGCGATATTACGCTCAGCAACTGCCCCGACTATTCCGCACATAGTGATTCCTTAAATTCGATGTTTCATGTTTTGATGTTTCGATATTTCAATAGTTTAGATTTTGATGATGTTTCGATATGTAATGATGTTTGTTTAATCTATAAATATAAATAAGCAGCACCACAAATCATTGTCGTACTGCTTAAGTTTGCTCAGAGCTAGCTTCATTGAACTAACTGTCAAAGCTGCCGTTATTTTTTAGTCGGTCGCTGGAAGTCATCTTTTTGCGTTTGGCGCGCGCGACCAAAGGCTAATGCTTTATTATCGACATTTTTAGTAATCACTGAACCTGCTGCAACCGTAGCGGTATCACCAATGGTTACTGGCGCGACCAAGCTGGCGTTAGAGCCGATAAAAGCATTGTCTTCAATGATGGTTTGCGATTTATTGGCGCCGTCGTAATTACAAGTAATGACACCAGCACCAATATTGACGCCTGTACCAACCGTGGCATCGCCAACATAGCTTAAATGATTGACTTTGCTGCCATGACCGATCGTCGATTTTTTGATTTCGACAAAATTTCCAACTTTACTGTTGTCAGCCAAGACGGTCTCAGGACGCAAATGGGCAAAAGGACCAACATCGACACCTGCACCAATCTCAGCATGATCAATCACACAATAAGGTTTGATATGACAGGCATTACCAATTTTCGCGTTTTTGATGACACAACCCGCTTCGATATAAACGTTGTCACCCAAGACACAATCGCCCTCAAACACCACGCCAACATCGACGAATACATCTTGACCTGCGCTCAAGCTACCGCGAATATCAACGCGCGTCGGATCAGCAAACTGGACGCCCGCTTCTTGTAAGTCTGCAACCAGTTTACCCTGCCATGTGCGCTCCAAGCTGGCCAGCTGTTGACGGTTATTGACACCTTCAATCTCAAACGTATGTTCAGGCTCTATCGCGGCAATCGTAATGCCATCAGCAACGGCCATTTTGACAATATCAGTGAGATAATATTCTTGCTGCGCATTGTCATTAGAGAGCTTGGGCAGATATTTATGCAGTAGGGCATTGTCAACGCAATAGATACCGCTATTAATCTCTTGGATATTCTGCTCATCAGCGCTGGCATCTTTTTGCTCGACGATGGCTTCGATATTGCCGTTTGTATCACGTTTGATACGACCGAGGCCAAATGGATTATCAACCGTTAACGTCAGCATCGACATGCCACTAGTGTTAGCTGCCTTCAATGCCGCTAGCGTCTGGCAGCTGACCAATGGCACATCACCATACAGAATGAGACTCTGTCCCTCTGCTGGTAAGTCAGCTAAGGTTACTTTGACCGCATGCCCTGTGCCTAATTGCTCAGTCTGGGCGACCCAAGTAATTGAGGACTGCGCATATTGGCTGGTAATTTCTGATTTTACTTGCTCGCCACCAAAACCATGGACGATGATAGTCTCATCCACCGTCAGCTGATGACAGGTATCTAATACGTGGCTTAACAATGATTTGCCAGCCAGTGTCTGTAGCACTTTTGGCTTAGCCGACTGCATACGTGTGCCTTTACCGGCAGCAAGGATAATGACAGAAAGAGGAGAGGTCATAGTAGCTCGTTAAATGTAACAAAATATAATCTATTATTATAACGCAAATGTTGAGACGAAAAAACGCAATGCCGTGCAAGCTTTGTAACTTAAAGTTATATAAAAAGTTACATAACAATTAATATAAGAAAGCTTAACTGCGCATCTGCTTATAGAGTATTGACTATAACAGCATACCGAGCATCACAATTATCCATACCGCTGCCGCCATTACGCCAGCAATAATATCATCAAGCATAATACCGAGACCGCCAGCGACCTTCTTATCTGCCCAACCAATTGGTGGTGGCTTAATAATGTCAAAAAAGCGAAACAAAACGAAAGCGATGATAAGCGCAATGACCGATAAGCTCTGTGAGATGTCTTGCCAATAACTGGCAGTAGAGACACTCATATAAGAAAATGGCAGTAAAGTAATCCAGATACCAGCCCATTCGTCCCAGACGATATGCGGATCATCATGACCTTGCATCAGCTCAGAGGTACGACCACATATCCAAATACCAATGAGGCAGGATAGGATAGTAATAATCAAAAATGGCACAAAACCTAAGCTCATTAGAGGTATGGCGACGATTAAACCACCCACCGACCCCCAAGTACCGGGCGCACGGCGAGGCAAGCCACTACCTAAACCAATACCAAGCCAATAAACCGCACGATCAAGCAGGCTAGCATTTGCTGGTAGCGGTGGGCAGTCATTTGCTTGTCGGATATCAGGCTTGGAGAGGTCTTGATCGGTCATGGATTAACCTGCAAAATGTTGGTAACCAGTAAGGTCGGGCCATGTTGAAAATGGCGCGGAATGAGTTGGGGTGACTAGTTGTCCTTGATAAAATAACTCAGGACGTAAAGCGGTAGATGTGTCTGTGTATTTATGATTTGTCATCGCAGTCACCTCACCGATACAGGTGACTGGCGTGTTGCTGTTGTTATTAACACGAGGTTCGATATCAGCAGGCAAAGTAAAAGCCAATTCGTAATCATCACCACCCGTCAGTTGGCATAATAAGCGCTCAGATAAATCTACGCTTGCTAATGGCTTGCTAGTAGGTAGCTGCTCCAGATTAAGGCGCATACTAACGCCGCTTTGCTGGCAGATATGGCTAAGGTCTTGATAGAGACCGTCAGAGATATCTATCATCGCTGTAGCACCAATTTTTGCTAAGGCTGCCCCTAAGGCAATACGCGGGGTCGGCATGTGCAATCGATGTGCAAGCTCTAGGCCTTGAGCATTGTCAGGATGTTGTAGGGCATAGGCGGCATCGCCGAGCGACCCTGATACATATATTTTATCGCCCACTTTCGCCCCTGAGCGGTAAACAGCTGCCGTGTTGGCATCAAGCAATCCTTGTGCGCTGACACTTAATATTAAGCTATCACTACGCGTGGTATCACCACCAATAAGGGCAACCCCGAATAATTGGCAGGCATGAAACAAGCCTTTAGCAAATTCACTTAACCATTGCTCATTTGCCAAACGCTCAGGTAAGGCCAACGCTAGCAGAATGCTATGCGGGGTTGCACCCATCGCAGCAATGTCTGAGACGTTAACCGCAACCGCTTTATAACCGATGGCAAATGCCAGTTCATTGACTTGTTGCCAATCAGCGCTAAAGTGACGACCTTGGACGAGTGTATCGATGCAACTGACCAAGCGCGCGCCTGCAGGCAAGCTCATCACCGCGGCATCATCACCAATGCCTTTTTCGACACTGCTTTTTTTGACAATGTTGGACAATGACTGTGGCATTTGCATTTGGGAAAATATGCGCTCGATCAGCTCAAATTCGTTCATGGTTAGTCTTGGCTTTTTGCATCAGGGCTAACAGTTTCATCAGAACTAACAAGATTAGAGTCAATTAGACCAATATCAACGGCCGTATTTTCTTCGTTGCTGTCATTATTGACAGCGTCAGCAGCTACCTTTTCTTCTGCAGGCTGTTCATCAACGACGATATCTTTTTTAACAATGCCTTCTTCAACAATTGGTTCTGCCGCAGTCGCTGTTTTAACAGTATCATTTTCAACCGTGTTTTCAGCAGCATTTTTCTTAGTTGCCTTAAAGTCACTAATATTCGCACTGGCTTTACTAGCGCTGTTGCGTTTGACGGTGGCATTATTGGCACTGATACGTGGCTTGTTTGAAGCAGTTGACTTTTCTTCAATACTTTGTGTATCAGCACTATTTTCTATATTGCTATCAGTTTTTACTGCAGGTTTAGCAGCCGCTTTTTGTGAGGTGCGTAGATTGGCTTTACTATCTGCTTCTACTTCGACAGCACGTAGCTCAACCGCCATTTTATCAAGGACGGCGTTAATCAGTTTATGAGCGTCAGTGGCACCAAAGTGATTATTCAGCTTCATCGCTTCATCAAGCACGACTTTATAAGGGATTTCTAAACGATTTTGCAGCTCATAAGCACCAATCAAAAGAATAGCGTGTTCAACGGTATCCAATTTATCGATTTCACGATCAAGATGCTGACTAATAAGCGCATCTAACGCCTCAATCTGCTCAGGAATATCGCGCATCATTTCATGGTAATAGCCGATATGTACCGTATGCATGGCATTGGTCGCACGCGTACGAGCAGCGATATCATGCGGCGCATTGGCCTTCCAGCCAAGCTTACCATCAATATCGAAGCGGCGGTCAGTGACGAGCCATTCGTATAGACCTTGCATCGCAAAGCGGCGCGCTTTACGGATAGCGGTGTGACTGGTCTTGTAAGAAGACTCACTCATGTCGAAGGTTTGATCACCCGCACTGCTGCTCGCAATACGCGTGGCTTCAGCTTGACTATCATTGGTTTGGGCGGTTTTCGCAGCGCTGATAGCGCGCTTGAGTTGGTCAGTCATAAGGGGTCTATACCTAATTCTAAAGTAATAAGTTTTAAGATAAGAAGTTTTAAAATAAAATGTTAAATAGTAGTCGGCTGGTAAATTTACCAGACAGTTTTGGATACTGCTGTTGAACATTTACACTGCACACTTAGGGCTATTGCAATAACCATAGCCCTAAATAGTTTAATCAACAATAATGCTTATTAATAATCAACGATGCTTAATCTGACTTATTCATACTCAAATGTTAATGAGTATGAATAAGTAACGAGTTTAATTAAGCGTCATCGCTATCGTCATCAATGTCTAGCTGTGATAGCACTGCAATCATCTCTAGCACGACCATGGCGGCTTCTGAGCCTTTGTTACCGGCTTTCGTGCCAGAACGCTCAATCGCTTGCTCGATGCTGTCAGTCGTCAATACACCGTTGGCAACAGGAATATTATAATCAATCGCAACGCTGCTTAGGCCTTTGGCTGATTCACTCGCCACAAAGTCAAAATGCGGCGTGCTACCGCGAATAATCGCGCCTAACGCAATGATGGCGTCAAAGCGATCTGACTCAGCCGCGCGTTGGGCAACCAATGGCAACTCAAATGCACCAGGTACACGGATGACGGTAATATTGCTACCCAATACACCATGGCGCAGTAGGGCATCGATTGCACCATCTACCAATGATTCCACGACAAAACCGTTAAAACGACCGACGACGATACCAATACGAGCGCCTTCATTTTGATGCAGGTTGCCATCGATATGGGTCACGTCATTGCGTTGTTGTTGTAAATTCGACATAAAAACATCCTTCGCCTCATGGGCTTTTAATTAAAATGTAGGAGTAGCTAAATATAATGATAGATTCAAATAATACCAAACCCAAAAAGTACGATTAGCTGTGTCAAACTTGTTTAGTCTACAATGCGTAGTACTTACACTCGTTTTCCTTGCTACTCTAATTTTTGTGATTGGTATCACTTATTTGATTGGTTATCACGCAAACGAATTGAGCGTTAAATGAACGAAAACCAAATGATGATAAGCAGTTAGCGCTATGATAACATTTTTTCTAATTTATTTGCATTTTACCAACGTATTACAGGCGCATCTGTATCCCTTGCGCTGCCATATATTCTTTGGCTTCTTGCACCGTATATTCACCGAAGTGAAAAATACTGGCGGCAAGCACAGCATCGACCCCGCCTTGTAATACTCCTTCCGCTAAATGTTGCAGGTTGCCGACGCCGCCTGAGGCAATGACAGGCACATTGACGCGGCTGGTAATTTGCTTCATTAAGGCCAAGTCATAGCCTTTTTTAGTACCGTCACCGTCCATCGACGTCACTAATAATTCGCCAGCGCCGAGTTCAGCCATTTTACTTGCCCAAGCGACGGCATCGATGCCCGTTGGCTTGCGACCGCCATGGGTAAAAATCTCCCAACGCGGCATGATGATGCCATCAACATCAATATCCGCGACACGTTTGGCGTCGATAGCCACGACAATACATTGATTGCCAAATTTTTGCGCCGCTTCACCGACGAACTCTGGGGTAAATACTGCTGCTGAATTAATTGCTACTTTATCCGCGCCTGCATTGAGCAAGTTACGAATATCAGCGATTTTACGCACACCGCCGCCGACCGTTAATGGCACAAACACGGTTTCTGCCATACGTTCAACGGTATGATAGGTGGTGTCGCGCTCGTCATTGGTGGCCGTAATGTCCAAAAAAGTAATCTCGTCAGCGCCTTGTTCGTTATAGCGCTTGGCGACTTCAACAGGGTCGCCAGCGTCTTTAATATCAACAAACTGCACGCCTTTGACCACGCGTCCATTATCAACGTCCAAACAAGGAATGATACGCTTTGCTAACATAGGGTCTTTCACCTTATAATCAATTCTCTCAATGCGCTAGTCTAGCAAAATCACCGCCATATCAGGCAGATTTTCGCAAGATTATTACGCTTTTCGCTATCGTTTGCCCAAGCGCGCTACAATTGTCGCCATTGCTGTTTAAATCTATCCTATTTAACTTTTTATTTAATTGCCAAAAGTGAGATGTCATGTCCGTCTATACCCAGTTAACCAATGATCAGTTTGCCGCCTTTTGCCAACGCTTTGGCGTCTCGTTTGCGCGTGCCATTCCGATTACCCAAGGTATCAAAAACTCTAACTGGTTTATTCAGACGACTGATGATGTAGATGGCGCGCACTCTTATGTATTTACTTTATTTGAAGAGCGTCCACCAGAAGACATCGAAAAGATGGCGGTTATCCTCAATCAATTGGATGGTAAATTACCGGTCGCCGCGCCGTTAGCATTGCTTGATTTAGGCGCTGATAGCGCAGAAAAATGCTATGTCATACGCTATGATAATAAAGCGATTACGCTAGTGCCTTGTTTGGCTGGCGCGCACCCACAGCAGACTACACAAGCCATGTGTCATGAAATTGGCGCCGCTTTAGCCATGCTACATGAGACTTTGCAAGCATTACAGCCTGCGGAAGAATATGGCGTACCTTTATACCCATGGGCGGAAGTGCGTGACCGTGAAATGCAGTTTATGCCCGGTGACGAAGCCAAGCTCATGAGTGATATTTGGCAGTCATATAGCGAATTACCGCTTGCGACCTTGCCAAAAGGCTTGTGTCATCTAGATATGTTTGCTGATAATACGCTGTGGAACTTATCGTTAAATAATATCCAAAAAGGTGAAGAGCGCCTCACAGGCTTGTTAGACTTTACCGAAGTCAGCGTCGAGCATTATGTGATGGATATTGCCATTACGATTAATGATTTTTGTACCACGTGGGGCGATGCTGAGCAAGGCGAGTCGGTGAATTTTGATCACAGTAAAATGGTGGCTTTTTTGCAAGGCTATGAGTCAAAACGTCAGCTTGGCGAAGATGAAAAACGAGCGTTGCCTGTTATGCTGGCCAAAGCGGCGGTTATTTTTTGGCTATTGCGTTTAAACGTTATCCATTACAACCGTACCGAAGGGCGTACTGGCGATAATATCATGGTCAAAAACCCTGACCTGATGAAACGCCTTGCTGCTTATCATTGGTCACATGTTGAAAAAGCGCAAAATACGGTGTTTGTTTTAGAACACGCGCTTTATAAAGACGATGATAAAAACAACGATGTCGAAGATTTTAAATTAATCGGCGTATTTGCTACTGAGCAACAAGCGCAAGCAGCTATCAACCAATTAAAATCACAACCTGGTTTTAAAGAGTATCCAAACGGTTTTCATATTGATGCTTATCCGCTAAATCAAATTAACTGGTCATCAGGTTTTGACTTCTATTAAATTCATCTGTATTAACAAGACATTTAACTGTTTAAAAGGAATTTACCATGACCGATCAAGTTGATAACTGGCACAAACTGGCACGCTACGACACCAATATGCAAGGCGAGCTGCATGCCAATCTGCTGCGCAACAATGGCATTACCGTGTCCTTGCAACCGCTCAGTGCGATTCCCGGGATGAATTCTGGTGTCGTGCTGTGGGTAGAAAACACGGATTTGGCACAAGCCCAGCGTATCCTAGATGGTGTTGAAAGCGATGACAATACTGGGGCGGATTTGTTGGCTAGTATGAGTGATATAGAACTTGGTATTGTGTCAGGTAATCCGGTTAATCATGACGCAGCAGACAATCAATATAATAAAGGTGGTAACGCGTAAATGTGTCAACTCTTAGGAATGAACTGTAATACCCCGACGGATATTGGTTTTAGCTTTGCAGGATTTCGTCGTCGCGGCGGTATGACTGACAGTCATGAAGATGGCTTTGGCATTGCGTTTTTTGAGCGTAGCGAATGCACTAATAGTGAAAAACCAGAGAATGCTTCAACTGGTCTACGCTTGTTCCACGATAATAAACCAAGCCATCTATCACCAGTCGCCGACCTAGTCAATAATTATCCAATCAAGGCCATGAACGTTATCGCGCATATTCGTAAAGCGACTCAAGGGCAGAATTGCTTGGCGAATACCCATCCGTTCGTCCGTGAAGTGTGGGGCGAGCAGTGGGTGTTTGCGCATAATGGGCAGATGAATAGCGAGTTTATTAAACGCTGTCAGCGCTTGCAAGACAACGGTAACGCCTCACATTGCCAGCCAGTAGGCAATACTGACTCTGAAATGGCATTTTGTTATCTGGTCAATCGTCTAAAAAGTAGCTTTAAAACCCGTCCCGATGATCAAACGCTGTTTAACTTTTTGACCACCCAATGTCGTTATTTATCCGCTAATGGCCTCTTTAATTGCTTGATATCGAATGGTAGCTGGCAATTGGCTTATGCGGGTAGCTTATTGTTTTATCTCACGCGCCAAGCACCTTTTGGGGAAGCCAAACTGGCTGATGATGATTTGGCGATTAACTTTGGTGATGTGACCACAGATCAGGATAAAGTCACTATCTTAGTCACCGTGCCATTGACTGAAAATGAAAAATGGCAACAACTGGCGGTCAATGAATGTCTCATCTTCCAAGACGGCGAGATCCTCTTTAAAGACAGCCCAAGCCAGCGTAAGTTTTTGACGGTTGACGAAGGAATTGCGGTGGCACGGGCGGTTGGGGCGAGTGTTTAGGATGGTTGGCTTGTATTTTTAAATTGGTTGTTCCACTATGAAATTAATAGTTTAATAAAAATTAGGTGAAGCCATGTTAGGCAATGACATTCAAATAAAACAGCTAGTAGGTGTCGGTGATGTACATCTTAGCTTTGAGCCTGAGCAAAGAGTGTATTGTCTGATTGGTGAGAACGGTATCGGCAAGACGAAGTGTTTGGAGGCTTTGTTTACTCTATGCTTCACTACCAACGGACTCCTTTATGCCAATATTATGAGTGACGAACTATTTGCATTTAACAATATAATTTCTGATGGACGTATATTTAATCATATCTCTGATAAAAGCTTAAAGGGCTTCGAAAGTCATAATTCAGCTGTAGTCATGATTGGTGCTTTGAATCGTGGAACCATTGATTATGAAGAAATAGATGTAAATAAGAACATTGGTACTCGGGATACACGTTTAAAAAAGTATATTGATGAAAGTTTTTCGACTTTGAATAATAAAAAAATGCATAGTTTAGGAATGGGTGAACTATTAAACCAATGGATAATTCAGCGTGCTCAATCTGCTAACCCTTACCAAACTGCCGAAGATAATCGCGAAGTTGAAATCACCACACTGCTAAATTTACTTAACAAAGTAGACGAACGAATTGATAGTAAGTTTCTTGAAATATCAGGTAGCAATCGCGTATTTATCAAGGTAGCTGAACAGAAAACTGAGCTGTCTGAATTATCTAGTGGCTTTGCCTCAATACTAAAAATCATGCAGTCCATTATCGCAGGTTACAGTTATTTCACTAATGAAACCAATATCGCTCATGTCAAAGGGGTGGTCTTCATTGATGAAATAGAAAGCCATCTTCATACCAAATGGCAAGCGACTATTATTCCTACCTTGAAACGTCTATTCCCTAATACTACCTTTTATATCACTACTCACTCCGCAATTGTTTTGAGCCAATTACAACATGGTGAAGCTTATGAGTTATACCGTGATAAAGCAGATGGCGTAGTAAAAACGGAACTGATAAATCATCCTAATAATGCCGCATTTATAGACTTGTTAAAAGATGCTTTTGATATTGATATTAATCAGCTTAAGTTAGCGCGAGATAATGCGCCACAGCAAGCAGAAGCAAAGCAGATGCTTATCAGTTTATTAGATGAAAAAATCAAACAACTAGAGGCAGGGCAATGATGAGTGAAAGAGAACTATTGCTTGATGCCAATTATTTAATTTATTTACTAGAGGGTAAGGTTGACGAAAATGACGCTAATCTTTTGCAAAAATTAAAGACTTTACGTGCTGAAATAGCTTCAAATAACGTCGAAGTAGTCATCACACCACTCATCCGTTATGAGTTTCTAAGATACTTTTTATGGAAGAAAGGAGATGACGAGGTTAAAAGATATGTTAACGTGATGAACATGCTCACCACTTTAGATATCAGTCAAGATGTCGCAGATTTAGCTGCTGACTTATACCGACTAGATAAATTTATTGCCAACGAAAATAATGTCAATAAAAATATTGATAAACGTCAGTTTGATATATTTCATTTTGCTACGGCTAAGGTTAATGATATAGAATTGCTATCTAATGACAAGCACTTGCCGCAGCTTGAGAAGCTATATACTCTTTACGAAGGAAAACTAATTTAGTTTCTAACTCAAGTACACCCCACAACACCTTTTGAACTTCTCACCTGAACCACAGATACACGGCTGCTTTTGGCTGACAGACATTGAAACGGTTGGATCTAAGAAGTACCAACGCTCATCATTATTGATTTTGTCTGTCACTTTCACAAAGGCAGACAACTCATGATGTGCTTGCAAATCCTCATTTGTCTTGAAGTAAGCCTTAAACTCAACCTGCGCATGGCGTTTACCAAGTTTTGGTGTATGCGCTACGATTTCTAATCCTGCCCAATCTGTCCCTGTTGCCCAAGACTCAATCGCCTGAATATCTAGCAAGTTTTGCTGCGTGGGTAGCGAGGTCTTGACGATATATTCTGGTTTAATCAAGACAAACGCACTATAACGCGACCGCATGAGACGCTCAGCAGAGCCCGCTTTTACGCCGTCTGTCTTATCAGCTTCTTCGCTCAATAAACTGTCATGATAAGGCTGACAGCAGTCTTGATAAAGTAGCGGTGAGCTTATAACGTTTGAGGATGGGTTAATTTGGCAAGGGCATGTTTTTAGGGAAATCGACATTATTTACTCGAGTTGTTAGTCATTTTTTAACAGTTTTATAAATTTCAATTTAGCATGTTTTTTATCAATTCTGGCCATAGACCGAGTTTTAGCTTTGCCCAAGGTGCTGGGTCACGTAATTGCTGCCAAAATTCATCGAAAGGCGGTGCAAAGTATATTAATAATGCAAGGATGACATACAGCAGCAGATACCACCACTTATCTTTATGCTGATAAAACTTCATCGCCGTACCCGATGAGCGCTTCATTTTCATATTTGATAAATTGACGCTATATAGCTCATCTAATGCCAAATGTACCATGGCACCGCCGAATAAAAACAAACCGTAAAACCAGCTGGCAGTCAGAGGAAGGTGCAAGCCATAATAGCTTAAGCAGCTCAGTCCCAGCCCCAGTATCGCCATGTAAGGAACGGAATGAATGACACCGCGATGTACCGTCATATTGGTAAAGATAGCGAACACCACGTAACGCATAAAGCCGTAGCCAACTAGCCATAAGGCTATTAGCGCCAGTAAACTCAGCTCATTGCGCCAATGCATCACCAGACCAAAGGCAAAGATAAACGAGGTAATATTAAAGCCCAGCTTAATCGGTGTCGAATGATCAGAATCCAAATCAGGCAACAGCCCACCGATGGTACCAAGCGCCACGCACATCAAAAACCCTGAATCATCAATCAATCCTGCTTTATAAACCGCGAGACTCATCGTACCACTGGCCATGAATGCGACATTTAAGTGGGTATTAAAATTTGCCATAAAGAGTTGCCATAAAATATCGCTAAAAAGGGTGTTTAGAGCTGCCTATCTAGCAGCAAAAAAGCGCTCTATGATACCATAGACAAGCCCTACGTCTAATAGAGATAGTGAACATGACCGCCACTGATTTACCTGCCAAACCTTATTCAACGGCTTCTTCTGAAGCGCCTATAATCAGTCTGTCTACACGCGCCGGCAGTGTTGACAAAAGCTTTGCTAAGATTGATTGGCAAGCACCGTGGTTGGCTCATTTACAGCAGTTAGACTATATCAATAGAGCCATCACACAGCTCAGTGGCTTAAATAATGAGCCTGCTCAGACAGATAAAGTCGAACATACACCTGATATTCTCGCTAAGGTTTTAAATACCGCATTACAGCAACAGGCGGAAGACCTACAGCAGTCATTGCCACAAACCAAACCTGCGCTCAATAATCAGGCGCAAACCTTACAATTCGTCTCGCAAAATGCGTTGCCAGAAGGCGAAGCGTACGAGCGCTTTATCGCCACGACAGGCAATATCCCGACACGTGATAACTTGCATGATTTATTTAACGGCAGTATTTGGCTGACTTTTCCAAAGACTAAAGCGCTGCTTAATTATTATCATATGGCGGAGATTGCCCAGCAGGGGATTGGTGCTAGCCGAGGACGCGTCCGCGATACCATTACTGTGTTTGATGAAAACGGGGCAGTGCTAGTGACGTCTGAGCCGCGTATTGGCGAGGCTTTGATTAATTTCGATTGGCAGGCAAGTTTGGTAAGTACGCGCGCGCAGTGGGACAATCCGCAGCAACCGAATACAAACGCGCAAGCAGCGGTTTATATTTTTGGTCATGCACTGCTGGAGCAGTTGATCCAACCGCGCAAAGCTTTATGTGCGCACAGTATCGTTATCCTTGTACCGCAAGATTTCTTCGCCTTGCCGTTATCTGAGCGTATGCAATATTTAGATAATGAAGTTGCCAAACATATGGATAACTTGTTATCACAAGATAATGTCACACCGCGCCAGCTGGCTCCCTTGCCTATTTTGGGCGTGCCACATTTTTGGGCAGAAAATGCTGATATGAGCTTTTATGAAGATAACTATGTGTTTCGTCATGGTCGCCGTCAAAAGAAAAAGTGAAAAATCATTGAACACCTTATTAATAAACCTCTAAGCGGCTGTTACGTTTACGATTGTGCCACGATTTGACACCGTCTAGGCGTTAACAAAGGGCTCTAAATTTGTTATGGTGAAGGGGAGTCGTTATAAACGACGGAAACACTATTTATCTTTTTCTTTGATTCCAGTGGTCAGTCGATGCAAATTTTATCAGCCTTTTTTCTTTAAGCTCATAAATTCACAGTTAATCTAGCCACCAGTTATAACAATAAATTCATAACAATCTACCCAGTAGATAAGGAAGCTACCATGAGTGATATCTTTAACGTAAAAGACACCTTGTCGGTCGATGGCAAGGAACATGCCTACTACAGCCTGCCTGAGCTAACCAAAACCTATAGCAATATCAGTAAGCTGCCATATTGCATGAAAGTCGTATTAGAAAACCTACTGCGTAACGAAGATGATGGTCAGTCTGTGGGCAAAAACCACATCGAAGCTGTCGCCAATTGGGACGCAGGTGCTGAGGCGTCAAAAGAAATCGCCTTTATGCCTGCTCGTGTCGTCTTGCAGGATTTCACTGGCGTGCCATCGGTGGTCGATTTGGCCGCTATGCGTGATGCCGTGGTTGAGCTGGGTGGTAAAGCCGAGCAAATTAACCCGTTTATTCCCAGTGAATTGGTCGTCGATCACTCGGTACAAGTCGATGCTTATGGCCGCGAAGATGCGCTAGATTTGAATGAAAAGATCGAATTTAAGCGTAATAATGAGCGCTATGAGTTCTTGCATTGGGGTCGTAACGCTTTTGAAAACTTTGTCGTCGTACCACCTGCGACCGGTATCGTTCATCAGGTTAACCTTGAGTATTTAGCGCGTGTGGTGATGGCCGCTGATGTCAACGGTGAGCTTACTGCCTATCCTGATACGGTGTTTGGTACTGACAGTCATACCACCATGATTAATGGTATTGGCGTGCTTGGTTGGGGCGTGGGCGGTATTGAAGCAGAGGCTGCCATGCTTGGACAGCCATCATCGATGTTGATTCCACAAGTCGTTGGTTTTGAGATGACGGGTAAATTGACCGAAGGCGTCACCGCCACGGATTTGGTATTGCGTGTGGTTGAAATGCTACGTGCCCATGGTGTGGTTGGTAAGTTTGTCGAATTCTACGGTGAAGGCCTGCACAGCATGCCGCTTGCCGATCGTGCGACGATTGCCAATATGTCACCAGAATATGGCGCAACTTGTGGTATTTTCCCAATTGACCAAATGGCGATTGATTATCTGCGTCTATCAGGCCGCGACGAAGCGCAAATTGAGCTGGTCGAAAAATATGCCAAAGCACAAGGCATGTGGCACGATGCCGACACCCCAGCGGCGACCTATTCAAGCAATTTGCATCTAGACTTGTCCTCAGTACAGCCTGCGCTGGCTGGTCCTAACTTGCCACAACAGCGTATCAACTTGTCTGATATGCACGAAAAATTTGGCGAAACGCTAGAAAAAATGACCAAAGATCGCAAGTCGGAAGTTGAAGGTAAAGTACGTTTCGATCAAGAAGGCGGTGAGCAAGAGCAAGCAGACAGACTCTATGCCAAACCAAACGTTTACTCTGACATCAATATCAATGACAAAACACACAAATTGCGCGATGGTTCAGTCGTTATTGCAGCGATTACCTCTTGTACCAACACCTCAAACCCTGCGGTGATGATTGGTGCAGGTTTGGTTGCCAAAAAAGCTGCTGCTAAAGGTCTAAAGGCTAAACCTTGGGTGAAAACCTCATTGGCACCGGGCTCTAAAGTCGTGACTGATTACCTAGAAAAAACCAAACTGATGGATGAGTTGGAAAAAACAGGTTTTTACTTGGTCGGTTATGGTTGTACGACTTGTATCGGTAACTCAGGACCGCTGCTCGAATCTATCGAAAAAGGTATTGAGGATAACGACCTAGTTGCCGCCGCCGTGTTATCAGGTAACCGTAACTTTGAAGGTCGTATTCACTCGCACGTCAAAGCAAGCTACTTGGCGTCACCACCGTTGGTTGTTGCCTATGCGTTAGCTGGTACGGTCGATATCGACTTGACCACGCATCCACTAGGTCAGGATCAAGATGGCAATGATGTGTTCTTAAAAGATATCTGGCCAACGTCAGATGAGATCAATGAGCTGATTGCCAATAATATCGACGCTGAAATGTTCCGCAAAAACTACGGCGAAGTGTTTGACGGTAGTGCTGCTTGGAACGCTATTAGCTCAGCCGATAGCCAGCTGTATCCATGGGATGAAGGCTCAACATATATTAAAAACCCACCGTTCTTTGATGGTATGACCATGGAGCCAGAAGGTATCCCTGATATCGAAGGCGCTCGCATTTTAGGTCTGTTCGGCGATTCAATCACCACCGATCACATCTCACCAGCGGGTAATATCGATCCAGACTCGCCTGCAGGCAAATACTTGCAAGAGCGCGGCGTCATGCAAGCTGACTTCAACAGCTATGGCTCACGCCGTGGTAATGATGCGGTCATGACTCGTGGTACCTTTGCCAACATCCGTATCAAAAATACCATGATGGGCGGTAAGGAAGGCGGCTATACCTATTACTTCAAGGGTGACAGCGCGACGCTACAAGATGGTGAAGAAATGGCCATCTATGATGCCGCAATGAAGTATAAAGAAGACAAGCGTCCGCTCGTTGTTCTTGGCGGCGCGGAGTATGGTTCTGGTTCTAGCCGTGATTGGGCAGCCAAAGGTACTATTTTGCTCGGTGTCAAAGCGGTATTGACCAGCTCATTTGAGCGTATTCACCGCTCAAACCTAGTGGGCATGGGCGTGTTGCCATTGACCTTTAAAGAAGGTGAAAACGCTGAGACTTACAAGCTTGATGGTTCAGAAGTCATCAGCATTAGTGGTCTCGATAATGGTGAAAGCAAAACCGCCAAAGTTACCGCTACTCGCGCTGATGGATCAACAGAAACCTTTGAGGTCAACGTTGGTCTACAAACGCCAAAAGAGCGCGAATATGTGCGTCATGGCGGCGTGTTGCACTATGTACTACGCCAATTAGCAGCAGAGAGTAAAGACGCTGCTTAATGGCTGATTAGAGTTAGAACGAGAAAAGCCCAATCCCACTAAAATAGGGGATTGGGCTTTTTTATTGGGTGAGGAAAAAGGAAACTATAGTCAAAATATTCCAAAAACGCTACGATACTGCTGATATCAATTTTTTGTAGCCTCTGTCTGTAAAGGCACAGCAAGCAAGAAAAATTGATATCAGCAGTGCGTGATGTATCGATATTACTTTTCACTATCGTATCTGGAAACTATTTCATTGAATCATCTGAAGTTCTCATTCCAGCTCTCTTTAAATACTTTATTTAAGAACGTTTCTTTATCGAGGCTACCGTCATTGTTCAAGCAAGTCTTATCGACGAAAAGATAATTCGTCCAGTTAATATCAGGAGACAGTTCATTGATTTCATTTACTATGTCAACTTCGCTAATGTCAGAAAAATCTTTAATAATAAGCTTTTGAGCTAATTCTAAAATGCGACTCTTTGTTCTATACTCATGAGAATTTGGATACTCAGAAATTTTATCCAAAAATCCCTCGTAATTTATACTTAAATCTTCGTTTACATACTCCTCACTCCAGAATATATAATCACTCCAAAATGGATCGGGTGATAATTTATTTACTTCAAGATTTATTTCTATTTGCCTTGCTTCTGAGCATGTGGTGTTAAGTAACTCTTCAAGTAATAAAGTGATTTTCTGCTTAGTGTCATCGTTCATTATTATTTCCCTCATCATTTATTCCCACTGTTTCAACCTTTCTCAGTCAACAGCCTAATTCCCAGCCCGATAAATACCACACCACTGATTCTATTTAACATCGTTTCAATAGAGGGGTTTTCCCGCAGACGTGTACTAAACCGCGCAGCCAATAGCGCCAAACTCAAGCACCATATAAAGCCAGTGGTAGCAAAAGTCAGTCCCAACATCAAAAATGACAGCATGCCATAAGCATAACTAGCATCGATAAACTGAGGAAAGAACGCTAAGAAGAACAAAGCCACTTTTGGATTAAACACATTGGTCAACACACCTTGCTTATAGATTTTCCAGCCGTCGACATCCTTTTGACTAGTAACGTGCTGATCTTTGGACAAACTGTTTGCTATTGAGTTTGAGCTTTTGCTCGTTAGCATCTTAAAGCCTAAATAACACAAGTAACTGGCACCAATATATTTGACGAGCATAAATGCCGTAGGAGAGTTGGCAAGCAATACTGATAACCCGAGCGACGCCAATAACGTATGAATCAACGCACCGGAAGTCACGCCTAGTACTGAATAAAACCCAGCTTTTTGCCCTTGTGAGACACTACGAGTAATGATGTACATGCTATCGGTGCCGGGTGTTAGGTTTAATAAAATGGCAGCAGCGATAAATCCTAGATAATTTTCAATACCAAACATAGCCAAATATTTCCTGTGATAGCCCTAGAAATCCCTATGTTATAGAGTGTTTATATATTTTATAAGTTTTTTATAGGGTAGATAGTAGTGAGCATTGTAAGAGTTGGCAATAGAGTAAATCACCCAATGAGTACCCATATTAAAAATCATAAGGTAGGTTGTGCTCTCAGCCTTCATAAAAATTGATAAAACATAAATTTCTTATGTAAATCGCCCATACAGTAATATAAATTCTGATAATATGTCTAAACTAAATAAGACATTTGTTTGCTATAGGAATTTGAAATGACCCGACTAACTGGTACTCTTGCTTTATCTATTTTTGCGGTGATTATTGGAATGAATGCGGCGCACGCCGAGAGAGTCTGTAAAGTAACGGACCCGACTGGTACTCCGTTAAATATTCGCGACCAACCTAATGGTAAGGTCATTAATAAACTACGTAATGAGCGCGAAGTTTATATCACCGAAACGACTTACGATAATAGAAGCCGTCCGTGGGTATATTTGGAAGGATATTATAAGGGAGAATACAGACACTGGGGCTGGGCGATTAGAGAATTCGTTTCTTGCTACGATCGTTAGTAGGGTGATTTGTCAGTTTTGGATGAGAATAGATAGCTAAATTTGCTAAGCCTAAATGTCTTAGGCAATAAATTAGTGGCTATTAGAATTTTGGTACAGTGTTGATCTATAAGAAACCAGCCTAAAAAATACGAGATATTTTTTAGGCTGGCTTTTTTCAGCTTTCGTAAGTTTAATGAGCAAAAACACCGCTCGCTCATCACGCTTTAATCATACACGATATCCGCAAAATCACCCTCGCTCAAGCCCAATGAGATCGAGCAATGCTCATCCAGACGACATTCATCCTATGCGCTCACTAAAACGCCATAAATCGTACCTATCCGTTTGTATAAATCCCGCAAAAATACATAAAAACAGCATCTCTAAAGCCATTAAAACGGTATCATCACGATATTTTATGACTTAACCAAACCAGCCAACACTGCTGGATAAATAGCCTGCCAAATTGAGTGAACCATGACCAGACGCGACCTTATTACCTTCTTTGCGCTTTCCTTTATGTGGTCGCTCTCATTTATATTTTATCGGGTGGGTGTCCCTGAGTTTGGCTCGTTGGCATTTGCCAGCCTGCGCGTGGTATTTGCTGGACTGACCATGCTTATTTTTATATTAATGAGTGCGAAAAACCGCAAAGGTATTAAAGAAAGCTACAAAGTGCTAACCATCGTTGGGCTGTTCTCGGCTGCCATTCCATTCGTGTTATTTTCCTTTTCAGCGCAGACGGTGAACGCTGGGGTATTGGCAGTGCTTAATGCCTCTGTACCAATGATGAGCGGCTTTATCGCCAGTATGTTCTTTAAAGAAAGACTGACCAAGCGGCAAACGCTAGGATTGGTCATTGGTCTGGTTGGGGTGATTATCCTCATGAGTGGGAACTTATTTGGTGAGGAGGGGCAGGGCTTGGGGACGGATTTAGGCTCAGCGTTGCTACCGATGGGTTATGCGCTATTTGCCAGTGTTGGTTATGCGATAGGGGCAAATATCACCAGAAATTATTTACAGGATATCTCCCCGATTGCGATTACGGCAGGCTCCCTCATTATCGCTAGTGTGGTGATGACGCCGATTGCCGTCTACAAATTCCCTTATGGCACAAGTATCAGCCTGCAAGCTTGGGTATCGGTGATCTGTATCGGGGTATTTTCGACCGCCATTGCCCTCATCTTTATGAACCAGTTGATCAAAAATATCGGCCCGATGCGCGCGACCAGTATTACGCTGGTTATCCCTATTTTTGCGATATTTTTTGGTTATATCTTGCTTGGCGAAGCACTGGATATCGGCGCGATCATTGGCTCAGTCGTGATCTTGTTTGGCACTTATTTATCATTAAACTTGTCATTAAAAGGCTTGGTCAAGTCGTAAACTGCTTTATCGGACAGGCTAACGGTTTGTCCGATAAACGCTCAAGCGATGAATGGTATAGTCGGTTCAATATAATTTGGATACAAGGAAGACGAGTGAAAGTACTGCAAATAGTAGGCTAAGCGAGACTGACACCGTATCTGAGTTATATAGGATTGACTATATTTGAAGTAAGTTGCAACAAGCCATTATAAAAACGACAGACGTAAAAAAGCCCAGTCGCCGTATGATGACTGGGCTTTTATATTGTTCGCTTATTAGTCTTACCTGATGCTTAAAGGTACTAAGCAAAAGTGCTAATAAGTGACGCCGTATAGTGGCGTCCCCAGGGGGATTCGAACCCCCGTTACCGCCGTGAAAGGGCGGTGTCCTAGGCCTCTAGACGATGGGGACGCATAGAGTGTCATAACCAAATGGCTACAACGGTACTTCACAATATCAGAGAGCTTATCTATTAATAGAGCAAGCCTTGCCTAGGTGCTGATATCGTCCTACTAGCGAGTATTTATTCTAAAGTTTCAGTAAACTGAGCTTTGTCGTAAATAGTATGGTGGAGCTAAACGGAGTCGAACCGTTGACCCCTTGCATGCCATGCAAGTGCTCTACCAACTGAGCTATAGCCCCTCGCTAAGAGTGTGCGTATTTTAGGTAACAGCAGCAGTCTTGTCAACCGCTATTTTCAAAATAATCGATAAATATGCGAAAAAAAGCGTTTAAAGCGGATTTAGCTACTTAATAAGCCTAAATTAGCGTGGATTTTGCTGACTAGCAATCTCTTTAATGGCTTTATCGGTAAAGAATTCTTCTTCGGTGCCATCTAAAAAAACAATAGCAGCACATTCTGTGGGGATATATTGCCCGCCTTTTTGTTGTACTGTGCTGATACCTTTAAAGCCTATAATCTCAGACTCATTTAATCGCGCTGATTTATTATAATCAGAGTAAGTCGTATATATCCACTTTAGATCTTCAAAATCTTGACCCTTTGTCAGGGTGAGTTTGGCATCATAAAGCTCTTTTACGATGGTATCATAGTATTTCTGCGCTTCTTTTAGGGTGTTGAAGACATAATCTTTACTTTCTATCGTGACGGTTTTGGCGGCCATGTTTATTCCAGTTAAATTTTAAATGCTGATACTAACGTAAAGAGGAGGCAGTCTTCAGTGGGTTTTAGTTATTTTTGAATCAGTTTACTTGTTATCCAATAATATAGTGGGGTTTTGATTACTACTGTCTTCAATCTTATCTAAAGGCGCTACATTGATCTCATCAAGCAAATGCCAAATAGCTTCTTCTATCTCTTCCCAGTCCTCATAAGAGTCAGTTACAGTAGACCATTCTACAATGATACCGCTATATCTATTAGAACTTGAACGACTGCGTATAATAAATAATTCACCATCATGAATAGGGTCAGCAGTCAAATATACTTCAGATAAAATTGGGTCTTTTGGCTGACCAATACAAGATAAATCCCCATGTTCCTTCGGATAGCATTCCAAATTATTTTTAACGAATTTCGTGTCTGTTATGATAATAGCGTGTTTCAATAAATGATTGATTTTTGCTCTTGCTGACAAAAAAACAGGGTTAGTTATGCCTGCACTGTCTGTTACATTAACCATTACACGATTGGGTGAAGGTCCTGACCGTATATAGTGGTCTTTGAGACCATTACGAAAGAGGACAAACTTAAGCGAGTCATTCAAGGTCGGAGTTCTAACCTCTTTAATGTCGCTCTTAGCTGGCTTAGAAGGTATGAATTCGATTGGAAATTGACCCAAAAAATTCCCCGACGACTTTCGATTGTAAGGGTTGGTTTCATCCTTTTTAACACTAACAATCAGTTTTGGTGTGACTTCAAGCGTAAAAATTTCACCAGTTTTGGCTTTTGGTGTATCAGTCTTTGACAAATCTTCTCTTGGATTATCTATAAGATGCTGGATTTTAATAACAGGTGAGACATTCCAAGCCTCTAATAGTCGCCATATATTAGCGTCTATTTCCTTCCACTGGTGCAGATTATCCTTATGCACATACCATGATAACTCAATTCCTCCATAAATAAGCTCAGAGTAGCTGACGCTCACTTTAGGTTCAGAATCCCAAATATCAACCACTAATCCAGATATTTTAGGGTTATTAGATTCTCCGAAACATTGATAGCGATATTCCAGTTTATGACATTGCATGCCGTATTTATCCGACATTGTCGGGTCATACTTTCTATTTTCGAGCGGTGAATATTTTAAATAGTTTTGCTCGGTGGTCAGATAGGAGGAGTCACGATCAGTTTCCTTTATGTTGACTTTTACCTGATCAAGATGATCTAAGCTACCCGTTATCATACCGCTTCTATCAGTTGGTTGGATAGTTGACCCATTTAGCATGAGACTAAACTCTAAGCCATCAAACGAGCTTCTTCGTTTAATGGGTATTTGCTTTGCTTCTGACTCAGTTAAAAGCGCATACTTTTTTGGCTGATAATCAAGAGGGAATTGTCCAAGATACATTTCATTTTCTGGATTATAGGAAAGTTTAGTAGGAGGTACGTGCTCTCGTCTTTGCCCTAGTTCAAGTTTGACAATAAAATTCTCGTTGAACATCCAAGTAACCAGCTCACCTTCGCTCCATGGGTCTACTCTTTCTTTGCGCAGACAACCAGCTTGCAGAAGGCATAACACCACAATGATGAGAAAACTTGATACTGAGAATTTATTTGATAGGCTCATGAATTAGCTTATTATTATCGACATCTGGGATGTCACGCTCGCTTGAGAGTAACTCAATACCGCTTACTACCGAAAGATTATGTAAAAAACTTTATATTGTTCTAAATATAAACTTTATTCAAGTCTCAAAATAGAAACGCGAGCCTTGCTATTGCAAAACTCGCGTCCTATCTAAATGAAGTATTGAAAATTCTTTTTAAAGGATTTCCCTTATGGGCCTAAATTTGAAGTAGCTTTTCAAGAGTGAACGTTCTAACTAAACTATTCAGCCGCCAAAAAGTCTGGCAACTCAGCCGCTTGTTTCTCTAGTTTTTTAAGCTTCTTTTTACCCAAGCCGCCTAGTACATCAACCGCATGACGCAAGCGCGTCAACGTCATATCAGCACCGATAATCGCCATAGAGTTCATGACGGGTGTCGATGAGGTGCTACCAGCGATAGCGATAAAGAACGGTGCCATAAAGTCACGCATCTTAATATCGAGATGAGCCGCAAGCCCTTTTAAAGTGGCGTAGATATTTTCTTCTGACCACGTTGGCAAGACTTCTAGCTGCCATAATGACAGCTGAAGCATCTCGATAATTTGCTCAGGTGTCAATGACTTATGGGTGAAGCTTTCGGCATTAATATCTGGGAGATTTTGGAAATAAAAGCCGCCCCAATTGACTGCATCAGACAGTAGTTCGATACGTGGCTGAATGGCTGCTGCGATAGCCGTTAATTTATCGCTATTACTTGCCCAGTCGAGTATTTTATTTTTTAGCTCTTCAGGAGTAAGTGCACGTAGCCATTCGCTATTGACCCAATTAAGTTTCTCAATGTCGAAAATAGGGCCACCAAGCGATACACGCTGAATATCAAAGCTGGCAATCATCTCGTCCAAGGTGAATTTTTCTGCTTCGTCAGGCATGGAGTAGCCCATACGTCCAAGGTAATTCAGCAAAGCTTCAGGTAGTACGCCAGCATCACGATAATAGGTGATAGAGGTTGGGTTTTTACGCTTAGACAATTTTGATTTATCTGGGTTACGCAGCAGTGGCATATGGCAAAGCACCGGCATCTCCCAACCAAAATACTCATAAAGTAGCTGATGCTTCGGTGCAGAGTTCAGCCATTCCTCACCACGTAGTACATGGCTGATATCCATCAAGTGGTCATCGACAACGTTGGCTAAATGATAAGTCGGCATACCGTCGGTTTTTAGCAGCACTTGCATATCGACCTGCGTCCAAGGAATCTCAACGGTGCCGCGTAGCATGTCTTGTACCTGACAGACGCCTTCGCTTGGCACGCGCATACGAATCACGTGAGGCATGCCTGCTGCAACAAGTCCAAGAGCCTTTTCAGAGCTTAAATGTGCGCAGCGACCGTCATAGCGTGGCGTCTCGCCATTGGCCATTTGCTCAGCGCGCATGGTATCTAGCTCTTCGCTGGTACAAAAGCAGCGGAACGCATGATCGTTTTCTATCAGCTGCTCAGCGTGTTTTTTGTAAATATCGCTACGCTCGCTCTGACGATAAGGCGCGTGCGGACCGCCGATGTCTGGACCTTCCGCCCAGTCAAGGCCGACCCAACGCAGCGCATCCAAAATCATTTTTTCAGATTGCTCCGTTGAGCGTGTTTGGTCGGTGTCTTCGATACGTAAAATAAATTCGCCGCCATGGGCTTTAGCAAAGGCTAAATTAAATAGGGCGATATAAGCAGTGCCGACATGAGGAAAGCCAGTCGGTGAGGGTGCAATGCGGGTACGAACAGGGCGTGTGCCGCTAGTAGAAGTCGATGGTTGCATCATAAAAATCTCAGAATAGGGTAGTTAATGAATAGGGCAGTGAAAAATGCTAATCAAAGCTTTGAACAAAAAATACGGATGAAACAATAGCCGTCAAGGTAGAAAAATAGCGTAAAATATAGCGCTAGTATAACAGAGAGATGGGATATTTTTAATGAAAAGCCCTTCTAGCGCTTGACTACCAGTGTATCCTTGCGATAATAATGCTAGGTAAGTCATAACTTGTTTATTTTCATCCGATTTTTTACTATTACTGGCCACGATGGTCGTCATCTACTGAGTTGTTTGTGTCATTATCAAAATCTAAGCCAAAGCCAAATGTTAACGCCAGTCCTGCTGCTACCGATAGCGCTGAGTCAGTGGTTAGCCGATCTTCTGTGGAAGACATTTCTGCGCAAGATTCTAGTCAAGGCCATAAAGTGTCGGATGAATTAAGTTTTGTCCACGATGCTGTGCTGCTACAAGAAGCGGTCGCGGCGGTGTTGGGTGTCAAATCACTGCCCAAGCAAACCGGCGACGCAGGACAAAACAGTGACAACCAAAGCAGCTTACGAATGAGCGGCATCTACGTCGATGCAACCTTTGGCCGTGGTGGCCATAGCCGCTTGCTATTAAGCCAGCTGGCTGACGATGCCACCTTGATTGTGTTTGATAAAGACCCAACAGCCATTAGTGTGGCGCGCGAACTAGCAAATACCGATAGTCGCGTAAAAGTGGTGCATGACAGCTTTGCGACCTTGACGGACAGCTTAGCCGCTATGGGTATCACTGAGGTCGATGGTCTGATGGCAGATTTGGGCATTTCTTCACCGCAAATTGATGATGGTAGTCGCGGTTTTAGCTTTATGCGCGATGGTGCGGTCGATATGCGCATGGATACCAGTCGTGGTCAATCCGTCGCTGAATGGCTTGCCAAAGTCGATGATGA
The DNA here is from genome assembly GCF_965638355.1 of Psychrobacter okhotskensis. NCBI lineage: Bacteria > Pseudomonadati > Pseudomonadota > Gammaproteobacteria > Moraxellales > Moraxellaceae > Psychrobacter > Psychrobacter okhotskensis. The sequence continues at coordinate 3,188,870 of NZ_OZ281822.1, read as the reverse complement.
AACCTTAGCCAATGTGCTTTATGAGTTTGGCGAAGAGCGTCACAGCCGTCGTATTGCACGTGCAATTAAGCAGATGGACAGTTTTGAGTCCACACTTGAGCTGGCAGAAGTGATAAAAGTGGCGCATCCAAACTGGCAGCGTGGTAAGCATCCAGCGACGCAGAGCTTTCAGGCGATGCGTATCTTCATTAACAATGAGCTTGGCGATGTCGATGATTTTTTAGCACAAAGCATCCCGATTCTAAAGTCAGGCGGGCAGCTGGCAGTCATTAGTTTTCATTCATTAGAGGATCGCCGCATTAAGCAATTTTTGCAGCGTCATAGTAAAGGGCAGTATCCAGAAGACGAGAATTTGCCGATGCCGCCTAAGCGTCCGCGTTATTTTAGCAAGCCAAAACGCGTGGGCCCTAGCAAAGATGAGGTGAGTCAAAATCCACGCTCACGTAGCGCATGGTTACGCATGGCGACTCGTACCGATACTGAGTATCAACAGACGCTATAGCAGTAAAAGCGTTTTTAGCCCATTTAGATCGCTATCAGTTGAATTCAGGACACACCCTAGTGTGCTGTTTAGTGGATGTGACTAAATGTCTTAATGTTTACGCAACTGTTAAAAAGCTGTAAATATTATCTGCTAGGCTCAGCAGCTAGTTTTTTGTTTATGTCTGCGCTAATTTAGCGATGATCATTAGCTATTATTTTCTTTGTCAGCTTAGAGTAGAAGACAGTTATAGTCAGTAAAAAGTAATATCGAACCATCACGCACTGCTGATATCTATTTTTCTGGCTTGCTGTGCCTGCGCAGACAGAGGCGACAAAAAATTGATATCAGCAATAGCATCGCGTTTTTAGGATATTTTGATTATAGCTTGTAGAGTAAATGTCAATCATAGCGGGTTTTTATGGCTATCATTGCACAGCGCGTTTGGTTTTATTTTTATTGAGGGTACTGATCAGGGATGAGATTTTTATAACCCTTATACAGTCGCCGCTCTTTTATATTTGAAGTTTACTTTTTTGAGATCGTCATGGCAATATCTGACAAACCTGCAAACCGTCGCGCCGCAATGGCCAATACCACTGATGTTGGCGAGCTATTCGTGCGCCGCTTTAATGTGGTCAGCATTTATGTGGCGGTGTTGTTGCTATTGGCAGCAGCCATCGTCTGGAGCGGTATCAAAACGGCTGAGGAAGTGCAGCAATATCATCAGGATTATAGAACCTTGCAAGACATGAAAAAACAAGAACGCAAACTGCAAATTGAGCACCAGCGCCTATTAATTGAACAGCAAACCTTTAGTGCCACACCGCAAATTGCCAGTCGCGCCGTTGCCGAGCTTGGTATGTTTTCACCCACTCTCAAGGATAAGCTGATCATTCAGCCGGGTGCGGCCGTCGCATTGGCACCAGCCCAGCCAACTAGCGCAGAGCTGATTAGAGCCAATGATTCAGACGTTGTCGAAACCGATGCTCCCGTGAGCGACGCCAATCTTGCGGAGGCAGGACAATGAGTGATAAAAAGCCAAACGCCAATGGTGGTAAAACATCAGCAAAAAACCCCAGCAAAAAACCCGCCAGTGGCAAAGTAACCAAACCATTACGCCGAGCCAGTGCTGCTAAATCTGGGCAAACTGACAGCAAATCTTCAGACAATCGCAAAGCCAAGCTCTTTGGTCGCCTCAAAAAGAATGAAGATCAAGGCGCGTATACCAGTGTCAAAAACCGTAAAAAAATTGTATTTAATAAGGCCACTGGTGCCTCCTCTCGTGGCGGCTTTGAGTATGACAAAAACCGATTCCGTACCGTTTGGGGCGTGGCGCTTGTGGTGTTGGCGCTACTGATAGGGCGTGCCTACTATATTCAAGTGGCTAACGCACAGTTTTATCAAGATAAAGGTGACGAGCTTATCACCAGCGTACGGACGCAAAAGTCCTATCGCGGTATGATTACCGATCGCAATAATTTACCCTTAGCTGTTAGTGCGCCGCTTGCGACTGTCTCCTTTAGTCCGCATGATTATTCGCGCGAATACTATGAGCTTAAACGTATCAAAATTACCAATCCGAATAGTCCACAGTTACAAGCGCGTATGCAAAAACGTCTGGATAATATGGATCTGACTCGGCTGGCAGCGGCCGCCAACATTCCGGTCAGTGAGCTAAAGAAAGTCACTGCTGTCGATGACAGTATTGATGTGACTGATGAAGAAGCGGTAAAAGCCGCCCTGCCATCGGGCGCAGGCTCGCATTATTTGCCACTACTCAACAAAGTCACGCCTGAAATAGCCGAAAGTGTTAGCTCGCTTGACTTCCCGGGCGTGTATGAGAAAAACTTCTTTCAGCGTTATTATCCGCAGCCACAACCAAACTCGCAGCTGTTGGGTTTTATGGGGCAAAATGCCAACGATCCTGAAGGTGGTTACGAAGGACGGGCAGGCATAGAGCGTCAATTCGAAAAAGAGCTGGCGGGTGATGATGGTAAAGTACTGGTACTCAAAGACGCCAAACAAAACAGCCTAAAAGAGATTAAACAGATTGAGCCAGAAATACCTGGCAAAGATGTGGCGTTGACCATTGATTCGCGTCTACAGTATCTGCTCTATAAAGAACTAGAGAAAGTAGGACGTGTGCAAAAAGCGCGCTGGTCAACTGGTATGGTCGTCGATGTACAAACTGGCGAAGTGTTGGCACTATCGACATGGCCATCATTTAACTCCAATAACCTGAATGAGATGACTGGTGAAAACCAGCGTAACCGTGCGCTCCTCGATGTATTTGAGCCGGGTTCAGTCATGAAGCCATTTACCGTGGCTGCGGCTCTCAATTCGGGCAAATACACACCGACTACTTTAATTGATACCAATCCGGGTTCAATTCGTGTGCGTGGCTATACCATTCGTGATCATAACAATTTGGGCACCATCAATCTTGCCACACTCTTACAAAAATCAAGTAACGTGGCCTCGACCAAGATAGCCTTATCTTTGCCCGCTGATGCCATTACCAACATGCAAAAGCAATTTGGCTTCGGTGCAAAGACACCGCTACAGTTCCCAGCGGAAGGCAGTGGGCTTGTGGTTACACCGGAAGAAAAAGAGACCTCACGTCGTGCAACGATCAGTTATGGTTATGGTATGGAGGCGACTGTAGCGCAGGTGGCGCAGGCTTATTCGGCATTAGCGGCAGGCGGAGTCATGCATCCTCTAACCTTGGTTAAGAGCGACAAAGTACAACCAAGCAAACGCATCATGGCGCACGAACAAGCCATGTCTATTGTCCAGATGTTAGAGAGCGTCACCGAAGAGGGTGGTACCGCCAAAGCAGCGGCGATTGATGGCTATCGAGTGGCGGGTAAAACAGGGACGTCGCGTCGTATCAACCCAAAAGGTGGTTATTATACCGATCAGTATCGCAACGTCTTTGCGGGCATGGCACCAGCATCAAACCCAAGACTGGTCGGTGTTATCTTAGTAGAAGACCCTCGAGGGCTGCATTATGCCGGTCTGACAGCGGCGCCCGTATTCCATAACGTCATGAAAGAAGCGCTACGTCTCTATAATGTGCCATTAGATAAACCCTTAAAAACTGAAGCCCAGTAGGCATAGATATGGATATTTACGTATTCAGCTATTAATGATTTGATTTGTTTTAACCGATTAGGATTTGCTCATGACCATGCTCAACTCATCGCTGACCAGTGCCACTGTTACCCTGCAACAGCTTATAAATGCTAGCAATTGTAATAGTCATCATCTAGCGCAGGCATTATCAGCAATGAGAATAGCAGCAGATAAAACATTAACGAACCAATCAGCCTCCAATCAACGACTTACGCTTGTCAATTTACCGTTTCAGCAGTTTCGTTTAGACAGCCGTCAGGTAGCGTCAAATGACGTGTTTGTACTACTAAAGAGCCATACACCAAACTGCCAAAAAAGCCGTGATTACCTTTATCAAGCCGCTAAAAATGCGGCTTTTATCCTATCAGAAATCGATCCTATCGCCTTGCTTGCCACGGCTAATGTGCCGCCACATGCTAATATTGAATTGATTGATAATGCTCAAGCTACGGCGCAGCAGCAATTAGATTCCTTGCCTTGCCCCGTCGTATACGCGCCCAACATCCGTGACTTTTTGGGTGACTTAATTCAAGCGCGTTTGCAGCATCAGCAGCCCGTAACATTACCAGCAGTGGTGGCGGTGACGGGCACCAATGGCAAAACCACCATCAGTCAACTGGTGGCGCAATTAACCCAGCTGACTGGCATGAGCAGCGCCGTCATGGGTACGGCAGGTAATGGTAGGCTTGGCACTTTGGTACAAGCCAGTCATACCACGGGCGATGCCTTAGCGGTTCAGCAATTTCTATATCAAGTGGGTCGCGAAGGGGCACAGCTACTGGCGTTAGAGGCCAGCTCACATGGTTTGGATCAGCAGCGTTTGCAAGGCATGCCGGTGTCGGTGGCAATTTATACCAATCTTAGCCGTGACCACTTAGACTATCATGCCGATATGGCAGAGTACGCGGCAGCCAAAGCCAAACTGTTTGATAAAGCACACTTCCCAGATTTGACTCACGCCATTGTCAACATCGACGATGAGCATGCGCAGATTATGCTGGATACCGCCCATGCTAGTGAATTGACGGTTTGGACCTATAGTTTGGATGCTACAAAAACGGCTACCTTTGTCGCTGCTAAAATCAAGCCCAGCTTACAAGGTGTTGAGATTAGCCTTCGTACAGATTTTGGCGATGGTAACGTTAATAATTTAGATATCGTCAGTCCATTACTTGGACGTTTTAACGTGGCGAATTTGCTTGCGGCTATGGCAGCTGCCGTAGCTTTAGAGATTAGTTTGGAGCGTATTGCGCCAGTCGTGCCACAGCTACAAGGTGCCGTAGGTCGTATGCAACGTGTGCCATCTAATGATGGTTGTTTTATCGTTGATTATGCGCATACGCCCGACGCCTTAAGTCAGGTATTAGCCAGTCTTAAAACCCATTGTAAGGGTCAATTATGGGCGGTATTTGGCTGCGGTGGCGACCGTGATGCTGGCAAGCGCCCATTGATGGCGCAAGCGGGGCTGGCAGGCGCGGATCAAGTGATTCTAACGGCAGACAATCCTCGCACTGAAGATCCACAGGCGATTTTGCAAGATATGCAAGCAGGTATGAGTGCGGAGCAATATCAGCGTACCCATATCGAACCAGCACGGCAAAAAGCGATTGAATATGCCGTCAATCAAGCGGCTACCGATGATATTGTGGTCATCGCTGGCAAGGGTCATGAGACTTATCAAGAAATCAATAATGTCCGTTATGATTTTGACGACAGTATTATTTTACAAAACGCCCTAGAGCATGCTGGCCGCGTATAAAAAAGTGCTGTCTGAGTGTTTAGCAACACTAATTTTTAATAATATTTATAAGTTTTAACATGCAGTTATAAAAAATAAGTAATCATCATATAAGGTAATCACTACTATGACAGCCGACAACGATAACACCATACAGTCGCAAGGGCTGTATGTCTGGCAGGCAGGTAATCTGCTTACAGCAACAGCGGCGCTTGATAGTCACTGGCAGCTAGATGCAGGACAGCTAAGTGAAGAACAAGCAGGATCGAGCAATGATGTTACGAGCACGCGCATTGCCACTGATACCCGCACGATAAAATCCGGTGATATCTTTTTGGCCTTAACGGGTGACAATTTTGACGGTCACGATTATATCGCTACTGCTATGAAACAAGGTGCGGTTGCTGCTATCGTCTCACGGCCAATCTCTACCAATATCCCGCAGCTAGTCGTGAGCGATACCCGTTTAGCGCTAGGGCAATTGGCTGCGTATCGTCGTCAACAGCATCAAAATTTAACCGTCATTGCTATTACTGGCTCTAGTGGTAAGACCACCTGTAAAGAGATGCTGGGTAGCATCTTCGGCAGATTAGCACCGACGCTCATCACTCGTGGCAATCTCAATAATGACTTGGGTGTACCGATGATGCTGCTCGAATTATCCGATCACCATCGCTATGCCATCTTAGAGTTGGGCGCCAATCATATTGGTGAGATTGCCTATACCACTGAGATTGTCCGTCCGGATGTGGCTTGTATTCTGAACATCGGCACGGCGCATCTGGGTGAGTTTGGTAGCCGCGAAGGGATTTGCCAGACCAAGGCAGAGATTTATCATACCTTGAATGATGCACAATTTGCGATCGTTCCAGATAAAGATGACTTTACCAATCAATTACGCCGTATTGCTGAAAAGCATACCTCACATGTCATTGGCTTTGGTAATACCGATGTCAGCGCCAGTCACTTAGATGTCGAGCCTGAGCGCAGTGAGTTTAAGCTACACATTGGCAACCAAGTCCATGATATTAGCTTGCCACTAGCAGGGGAGCATAACGTCAATAATGCTTTGGCGGCGGCGGCTTGTGCTCATGCCTTGAATATCGACGTCGATGACATTGTAATCGGACTTGAGAATGCGCGTCCCGCTAAAGGCCGCTTGAACAGTCAGCTGCTCGGTATGCATCGCCTGATTGATGATACTTATAATGCCAATCCACATTCAGTGCGCGCAGCTGCTAAGGTATTGGCGGCGCAAACTGGTACGCAGGTGATGGTGCTAGGAGATATTGCTGAATTGGGTGAGGCGGCGGTGAGCGAGCATCAAAGCTTGGGTCGTACTATCGCAACCACAGGCATCAATGTGCTGCTATGTGTTGGTGAGTACGCGCCTTATACTGTGGCTGGGGCGCAAGAGATTTCTGAGATTAGTGCTCATGCATTCGCTAATAAAGAGAGTCTGCTGCAGTATTTACAGTCTTACTTGCAAGCGCAACAGGCTGAGCCTTGTACGGTGTTGTTCAAAGGCTCTCGTTCCATGCAAATGGAAACACTTATTCATGCGCTAGTAGAGGAGTAGGCGGTGTTAGTTTGGTTGTTTGGCTGGCTTGGCCAGTATTATACACCGTTTTCTGCGGTTTCTTCGTTGACGCTACGAGCGTTACTTGCGGTCGTCACAGCACTGGCATTTAGTATGTTTTTAGGCGGACCGGTCATCAGACGTCTACGGGCACTAAAGTATGGTCAGGCCATTCGTAATGATGGTCCGCAGTCGCATTTGGCAAAGACTGGTACACCGACCATGGGCGGGGTATTGATTTTGAGCGCCATCGGGGTATCGACCTTACTGTGGGCACGCCTTAACAATCCTTATGTGTGGATTTTGCTGATCGTGATGATTATCTTTGGCGCGGTTGGCTGGGCTGATGATTGGCTCAAAATCAAATATAAAAACCCCAAAGGTTTGATTGCTCGCAAAAAATACTTTTGGTTGTCGATGGGAGCATTGTTCGTCGGTGTGTCTTTATATTATATCGCCACCTTGCAACCGGACATCGCCACCACCCGCGAGATGCAGGATTTATTAATACCCATTTTTAAGGATTGGATGATTCCGTTTTCAGCCGTACCTTTTGGTATTGGCTTTATTATCTTTACCTATTTTGTGATTAATGGCGCTTCCAATGCTGTCAACTTGACCGATGGCTTAGATGGTTTGGCGATTTTGCCCGTTGTATTAGTTGCAGCTGGTTTAGGCGCGATGGCTTATGTCTCGGGTGACGTACGCTTTGCCGATTATTTGCATGTCCCTTATATTGCCTATAACTCTGAAGTGATTATTGTCTGTGGTTCGATGATTGGTGCTGGTCTTGGCTTCTTATGGTTTAATGCGCATCCCGCGCAAGTCTTTATGGGGGATGTGGGTGCACTTGCCCTCGGTGCGATGCTCGGTACGATTGCCGTCATGACCCGCCAAGAGATTGCTTTTGCCATTATGGGTGGTCTATTTGTCGCCGAGGCACTATCGGTTATGCTGCAAGTTGGCTCCTATAAACTGCGCAAAAAACGTGTCTTTCGGATGGCGCCATTGCATCATCATTTTGAAGAAATTGGCTGGAAAGAAACACAAGTGGTCGCTAGATTTTGGATTATCGCCATTTTATTGGTCATACTTGGTTTGATGACATTGAAGCTGCGCTAAAATAGTATTAACCTAGGTGCTGTAGTAAATAAGTATTTATGTGATTAAAAAAGCCATCTCAGCAATCACTGAGGTGGCTTTTTGTTTTTCTTAGACCTTTTTTTAACTGCTTCTTTTATCCATTAACCCACGCAATTTTTGTTAAAATGGCAACCATATTGCGATGATCTTGAGATGCTTGTGTCCTTATTTATTTGTCCCCTTTGTCAGTCACCTCTGCAGCCTGCCGCCGATACGTGGCGCTGTGATGGTAGTTTAAACCCTAAGCAAACCACCCATCCGTTTGATGTGGCGCGTCAAGGGTATGTCAATCTACTGCCTGTGCAACAAAAAAAATCCAAAGCGCCTGGGGATAGCCAGCAATCTATTGAAGCGCGCAAGCGGTTTTTAGCAGCTGGACATTATGAGCCGCTACAGACAGTGATCTGTCAGCAAATGGAACAATTATTAGCGCAAAACGAGGTCATCTCTGAGCCAATTACTGCATCAATCACTTCATCAGCAAACGCTCACGATAAAAACCCTGTCAACTGGTTGGATATCGGCTGCGGGGAAGGCTATTACACGCAGGCGATGGCGCAGATGGGCTCAGATAGTATCACTACTTTGATAGCGGCTGATATCAGCAAGCCCGCGTTGGTTGAATTGGCTAAAGTGAGCAAAGCAGCCAGTCAGCTGTGGTATCAACAACATAAAGACGAAGCGGAAAAGACGACGGTGATTTACCCGTTAGTCACTAGTGCGGCGCATCTACCACTTCGTGCTCATAGTGTCACGGGTATCAGCAGTATTTTTAGTCCTATTTTGCCTGAGGCTTTTGCCAAGGTATTGGCTGATAAGGGGTTTCTAATCATTGCCAAGCCCGATGTCGGACATTTAGCAACGATGCGCGATGCACTATTTGATAGCGTGCGCGAGCATGATTCTGATAAGTTTTTGCATGAGCTAGCACCATACTTTACGCTAATAGAGACGCATCGCGTCAGTACCGAGATGACATTATCAGCGTCTGACTTAGCCGATTTGCTGACCATGACCCCTTATGCCTACCGTGCCCGTAGCGAAAAAAGACAAGCGTTACTGGCAGCGGTTGAACAGCAAGCATTTAGTACCGAAGCAAAATTTGTGGTCTATGTTTTGCAAAAAAGCGCTGATAAATAGCGCTGATAAATAATGAGGACACGCTCTAGCATCCAACCGTTATTTATAAGATGGGCCCCATGGTAGCAACAATATTGTGCCAAATTCTATAGGGTAGCGGCCAGTTTTCGACCTCCTCGCGTGTCACTTCATCAGAGTCAGCGATATATTGAGACTGGCGTTCCATGATGTCAGTGGTTAAGGCGCTATCGCTAAAGACAATATTGTTTTCATAATTTAAATCAAAGCTGCGCAAATCTAAGTTGGTCGAGCCAATTAAGCTTAGCTGGCCATCGACGGTCAAGGTCTTCGCATGTAGCAATCCCGGCTTGTACTCATAAATTTTTACTCCTGCTTCTAGTAATTGCCAATAATAACTGCGGCTGGTCGCAGCGACTACTAAGGAGTCGTTGTGTTTGGGGAAGATCATTGTGACCTTTACGCCGCGATAGGCGGTGGCGCACAAGACATTGATTAGGGAATAATCTGGGACAAAGTAAGGGGTTGAGATGGTCAGGGTTTGCTGGGCTTGGCTAATAAGCGCGCCTAAAAATTGTGGCGTTGCGCCCGAGCGTTGGGTAGGACCATCGGCAAAGACTTGTGCGGCGAAGCCTGTAGAGGCTGATGAGTCTGGTTGTGCGGTAGGATAACAAAAGCTTTCGACCGCTGTGTCGGGGTTTTCAATCAGCCAATCACTGGCGAAAAGCATCTGGTTCTGTGCCACCACTGGTCCTTCAACGCGCAGCATAATGTCGACCCACGGGGCAAAATTGGGCTTTACGCGAAACTCAGGATCTGCGCAGTTGCGACTACCAGAGTAGCCAATGTTGCCATCGATCACGGTGATCTTTCGGTGATTGCGCAGATCAATTCGGCTAAATAATAATACCTTTATAAGATTGCTAATCGGTAGAGCCACGCTGACTTGCACGCCAGCATTTTTCATTTCTTGCCATATCTTTGAGCCCACCATTTTGCGTGAGCCCATGCCATCGACCATCGCTCGACAAGTCACACCGCGCCGTGCTGCGCGCATTAGCGCTTGGGCGATATCGATACCTGTGCCATCAATCAGCCAAATATAATACAGCACATGAATATGATCGGTTGCCGCCTCAAAATCCGCTAGCATTCGTTTGTGGGTTTCAGCCGCATCCGCCATTAGTTCCGCATGATTGCCCACGGTAGTATGAAAGCCTGTGACGTTCGCAGAATAAGCAAACGCTGCTTGATACTCAGGTTTTATCGCTTGCGTTAAAGCCGCGTCGCTACCGAGCACTTCAGGATTGTGGGTATGCAGTTTATTAATAATTTGCTCATGCTGGCGGTTAAAGTTACGCCCTAAATGTATCTCACCAAACATCCAGTAAACCACGACGCCGACATAAGGCAATATAAACAGCACCACCATCCATGCTAGCCTAGCCGATGAGGTCAAATCATGACGCGAGAGTATCCGTAAGGATATCAGCACGAGTAATATAAAATGAATGGTTAATAAGATGTCCAGTACCATGGCGCCGTCCTTTGTGATTATTGTTATGCAGGGTGCTGCAGCCTTTATTTAATAATCCGTACTTTATCATGGCATCTCATTTCGACCGTAGCCAACTTGTCATCAGATTGTCATCAATACGGTCAGTCCATTTAATCACTTTCGATAATTCGTTCATAACTGGTTACGATTTTCTAAAATCAGTCTTAGTTAATAGTCAAAAAAAGGAGTATAAATATCGTGGTTATTCCTCTCATGGACTCAGGCTATGCACGCCGCCATACGCTATCGATTACTTAATAATTTTACGATTTTTATTAGCATCATTGGGGTCGCAGTGGCACTTCTCGATAGTGGTTTTACGCTACCGAACTGGCTACAGCATGTTTTTCATCTCTTTTATTTGCTCATTATCTTTTTAGGTTTTATCGTCACGGCAGGGCGTTACCTCTATAGCAAAAAACCGCTAACGATTAACAAAGTGGCTGTCTTTGACTTGTTGACCAGTATCGCTATCGTCATTTTACTCGTGGCGCATTTCACCGATTTAATACGCTCAGGCTTGGCGGTTTCCGTTGATGGCTTTGTCGCGATTAAGGTTGCGGTACTAGTGACCTTTATCCGTGAAATCTCTGATCACGACTTCAATCTCGACCGTACTTTTTTGAACCCAGCCCAATTCTTTATTCTAAGTTTTTTGTCGGTGGTACTGGTTGGCGCCTTGCTATTAATGATGCCCAACGCGACGACCCAGCCTTTATCATTTATCGATGCATTATTTACTGCGACCAGTGCGGTGTGTGTTACTGGGCTTATCGTGGTAGACACCGCGACCTATTACACGACCTTTGGCCAAGTCATTATTATGGGTCTGATCCAAATAGGCGGTCTAGGGATTTTGACCTTTGTCACATATTTTAGCTATTTCTTTAAGGGCGGTGTCAGCTACGAGACTCAGCTGAGCATCAGTGAGATGTCCTATATGCGCGGTACGGGTAATGTGGTGGCAACCCTCAAATCTATCTTATATGTCACCTTTGCTGTTGAGGCGTTGGCGGCGGCATTCATTTACGCCAGTATTTACGATTTACCCGGCATGGACGTATCCGAGCGCTTATTTTTTTCCATTTTCCATGCGGTTTCGGCTTTTTGTAATGCCGGATTTTCTACTTTTAGTGCGGGCTTATATGATGACGCGCTGCGCTTTAATTATCCTCTGCAGCTGATTATTGGCATTACCTTTATCTTTGGCGGTATGGGCTTTGTGATTGTGGTCAATGTGCTGCGGTATTTACGCTATCGTGCCCAGCGCCTGATATATTGTCGCAATCAGCGCTACGCTTATCGCCCGTGGCTGCTCAATATCAATAGCCGAATCACTCTGATTACCACGGGTGCACTGTTGCTAGTCGGACTCATTGGGGTCATGTTGTTTGAATATAATGGCGTGTTGGCTGACCATGGCAGTTTTTATGGCAAGTTAGTGACAGGGATATTTACCGCTGCCACCCCGCGAACCGCTGGGTTTAATAGCATTGATATGGGTGACCTAGCCTTTCCGACGATTATGTTGACGATTTTTTTGATGTGGATTGGCGCGTCACCGAACTCGACGGGCGGTGGTATCAAAACCAGCACCTTTGCCATTGCGCTATTAAATACCTTGAGTTTGGCGCGTGGGCAGACGAGAGTAGAAGTCTTCAAACGGGAAATCGCTGAGATTTCGATTCGTCGTGCCTTTTCTATCATGTGGCTGTCGTTATTGGTCATTGGGACTGGGGTGACGCTCATCAGTTATGATCAACCTGAGCTGGATTTGATTAAAGTGGTTTTTGAGTGCTTTTCTGCTTATAGCACCGTCGGTTTGAGTTTGAATTTGACCACCGAGTTGTCGGATTTTAGCAAAATGGTGATTTCGGTGATTATGTTTGTTGGACGGGTGGGCATGTTAACCCTGTTTATCGCCTTACTCAAAAACATGCGCGAGCGTAACTATCGCTATCCCACGGAAGAGATTACTATTAACTAAGTTGTTATTAAATGATTTGTTATTAAATGATTTCTTGCTAATTGAACCTGTTAACTAAGATTTTGTTAATTAAAGTTCTATTACCTCAAGTGTGGCACTATTATTAAGGCACAAAAAGGACAATATGAAATATATCATCGTAGGATTGGGGAATTTTGGCTCGTCGCTGGGTATAGCGTTGACCAGTCAAGGTCACGAAGTAATTGCTATCGATAGCAGTATGCAAAAAGTCGAGGCTTATAAAGAAGTCATCTCGCATACCGTCTGTATGGATGCCACCGACGAGTATACCGTCACCGGTTTACCCATTATCGATACCGATATCGTCGTGGTCGCAATCGGCGAAGACCAAGGCGCAAATGTCATGGCAACGGCGCTATTTAAGACCTTAAAAGCACGGCGCTTGATCAGCCGCAGTATCAATCCATTGCACCAAAAAGTGCTGCAAGCCATCGGTGTGGACGATCTTATTTTGCCCGAAAAAGAAGCCGCTGACCGCTGGGCAAAACGCTTGTCACTGCGCTACTTTGTAGATTCGTTTGAGCTTACCGATCATTTTAGTATCGTTGAGCTTAGTATTCCAAACGCCTTGATTGGAAAGACCGTCGACGACTTACAGCTTGAGCAAAAATTCAATATTCGATTGCTTAGTACCATGCGCTATGAGTATTATGAAGATAGCTTTGGACGTACGCAACGTAAGCCAAGTATCGAAGGATTGGCCGAGCCTGAGCAGGTGCTACAAGATAAAGATGTCTTGATAATCTATGGCGCAAACAAGCATATTAACCAGTTTTTGCGTAGCGTTGGGGTAAAAGTGCAGTAGCGGGCTAAATCTAAATAAAGGGTATATTGTCTACCTATTAATGACGACATAAGCGTTATTTAAATAGCCGCGCTATGACATTATAAAAGGGAAAGTTATGAATAAGCGTCACATATCCATCCTAATGCTTGCCATGACGGCACTATTATCAGGCTGTGATCAATCGTCGCAAGACCCGAATGTCATGCTGTCAGAAGGGCAAAAAGACCCAATCAAACAGCTGGAGATCACCTCAAAAATTGATCATAGTAAACTTGGCTATCAGCAAACCTTTTATGTGCCGATTTACTCTGACATTTATACCGATAGAGACAATCGTAAGGTCTTGCTGTCTGCGACTTTGAGTGTGCGTAATACCACCTTAAAAAAATCACTTTATATCAATAAAATCGATTACTACGATACCCGTGGGGCTTTCGTAAAATCATATCTGAATAAACCTATCGAGCTACCAGCAATGGGCACGCTCAATTATATTGTCGAAAAAGAAGAAGACAAAGGCGGCTCTGGAGCTAACTTCATCATTGAAGTCGAAGGTATTGATGAGACCGTCGCCCCAGTCATTGAGGCGGTGATGATAGGCAATTTTAGCAATAAAGCCTTTGCCTTTACCACGCAAGGCACGCCAGTTATACATTGATAAATGCTATATTACTAAAGGCTTACTTATAAGGGCTGTGAAGTGCTGTGAGCTTTTTAATACTCCCCCAACAGCCAACCACTGGCAAAGGCAAAATATTCTCGAAACCATGCATTATAACGAATGGATAAAGGGGTCGGGCTAGCCACCGTAATTGGCTGTTGATAGCCTTGATGCCTTGCAATGGCTGCTGCCCGAATGGTATGAAAATCACTGGTCACGATAGCAATAGGGTCAGTGATAGAGACGCCTTGCGCCGCTAATAGGGCTTGGCTATTGGCTAAATTTTCTTCTGTACTGGTGCTTTTACCTTCTTGTAGAATGCGTTCAAACGGGATGCGGTACGTCTCGTGTAAGTAGGACGCCATGATATCAGCCTCGCTACGGCTACGCTGAAAACCAACACCACCGCTGGTTATTACTATGGCGTTTGGTTGTGCATCAATGAGAGGCGCCGCAGTATCTAAGCGCTTGGCTAAGGTAGGAGTGGGTTTGCCTGCGACTGTGCCTGAACCTAATACAATGATAGCTGCCACTGTCGGCGCTGGCTGCTGGCTTCGTTCAATCTGCTGCTGCAGTGACCAAACAAACACCATAAAGCTGATAAGCCATAGGATAAATAAGCCCCATAAGCCATACCATACTCGCTTAAATAGAGGGTGATGCCTGATGAAACGGCGAATTCGTTCCCAGTAAATGCCATGAATGACAAAAATTACGCCAATAATAAATGGCACTACTGAGCCAAAGTTAATCTTGCCAATAATCATCAATACAGCGCAGTCTATGGTGATGATGATACCGACAATGAGTAGGAGTATACGGATGAGTAAGGTTTTGGACATAGCTGAAAACTGCTTGTGTTTAATGAACTGCAAGATAATTATAATACCAACGATATAATCCTTGAGCTAGCTACCGTTAACTTAGATTTTTAGTAAAATATAATATTTTGATTATAAGATATTGACGGATGAGCTGTTTAAGACCCATCAGCGCTCATGAAGATAGGGCATTCATGTCGATGACAGTAGTGGCTGATACTCAAAAAATAGCAGCTGGGATACTGAGAAAAAACAGCGAGGCGTCCAGTAAAGGCGCGGGCGGGGTTTAGTAAATAAGTTTAAATAGGAATAACTAGAAAAATCAGGCAAGATAAAGTTAAGCGTTATTGCTTAACACTTAGGAGATGTTTTAAAGAAATTTGGATAGAGTGTAAAACTAGAGGCTTTGATAAAGCAGAATAAGATTGGCGGTGAAGGAGGAAGTCTAACTATATTTTCAAGTGATTGATATAAATGTATTTAATATACTGTAGCTAAGTATTAGACCATCAAATAGACCAACAGGTTTGTAGTATTGGATGTAAGGTAAATAATGGGATTTATCTCATGATTAATCGTAACTAAATATTTCTAAAGCATTATTTAGTTTCAAACATATACTATCACTAAAAAGCGTTTTTTGGTTATTAAGGTTTCCTTCCCATTCACTAAAGATCTTTTAAAAAGAAATTTCGCCAAATATATCGTCGTAACTGTCATAAGTTTGACGCTTAATTTCATTACCTTGCTTATCAATAATGACCTGCGTGATTTGGTCACCTTCTAAGTACATAGTGGCCAGACCATTGATAAAATAACCGTCGCTGACATCTGTGTATAAAGATAAGTCGCCCACATCGGGAGAGGCTGCATTATATTTTGGCTCAATGACTACTCGACCTGCGTGGTCAATAAATCCCCATTTCAACTTATCGTTATCTCCGACACCTACCGCCGCCAGACCTTCAGAAAAATCCAATGCGGCATCCCATGTAGAGGCAATAACTGGCTGACCTTTAGTGTTTATATATCCTACTTTTTGGTCATCTGTCAGACTAAAATTTGCTAGACCTTCCTTAAAGTTGCCAAGCTGTTGGTATCGAAAATCAATGACGGTATCGCCATTACTGTCAATGGCACCAAATTTTTCATTTCTTAACACCGTTACCAGTCCATTTGAGAAATCTCCAACATAGCGATAGACATAAGGAATGACGAGCTTGCCTTGCTTGTCCATAAAGCCCCATTTGTCATCTTTATAAACCGCAACTCGACCTTCACTAAAATTATGCATCTCAGGTACGAAGTCAAAAAAGATAGGATAAATAACAGGTATGGCAACCTTACCTTGAATATCGACATAACCAATCGTGTCATAACCGTGCGTCACGTAAGCCATGCCGTCATGGAACTCACCGCAATGATCATAGATAGCAGGGGTAATAACATTCCCAGCGCTGTTCTTAAATCCACAAGTGTCGTCATGACCTTCTATTGAGCTATGATATTCAACGGGCAAGTCGGGACTGACACCACGCGTGCTATCACTCGAAGATGAGGGCATAACGCTTGTTCCCCATGAATCCGTCGCTACGTCGGCTGCTGTACAGCCGATTAAGAAAGCTAGTAATGTACATAATCCTAGAGCTTTCATATGAGTCCTTTTCAATAGGTCTTCTTATGAAAAGTTGATAGTCGCCAACTGCACTTGTATCGGCGGTGGGACCGTAATTTTCATATCCACGATAGCACCACTGCGCGTAACCTGATAGCACTCATCCGCAGCAACGTCCTCTGGTGATGAGGGCTCCGTAAGAGTGGTGTGCAGGCACAACCAAGCAGTATTGTCAGTGGCTTGCTTAAGCGACCAGGTTTGAATGGCTGTCTGTGTTAGGTCATTATCATATTCTGTTGGCATCACACTTTTCGCAAATTCACCCGAGTCACCGATAGCGGCTGTTGTAGGTAAGGCACTGAACGTTATGTCAATGTCTAGCGCTTCTTGATCAGGTGAGCCATGACTGGTCAGCGGATCTAAGCTGTAGTAGCGTGTGAGTGTTGCAGAAGTTAGAGGCTTGCTGTTGAGGGTCATTACGTTATCGTTCACCACAGTGAACGCTGTCTTATTATCGACCTTAACTTGGCCTTTTCGAGTTTGGGTGGTCGTTATTTTTGAGATCATACCTTCATTAGACAGTGCTATTATTTTAACGAAATTGCCAGTAATTAACTGAGATAATGGCGCAGAGATAGGATATTGCACGCTATCATTGAGTGGTTTTGTATGACCTTGTATAGTCGTGCCAGCAAGCAAAACAACCGCACAGCATAGTCTTAAGATTCTCATATATTCATCCTTATTTATACCTATCACAGACTGTTATAAATTATTCTCTTAACACCGTCTTCTAATGGGCTTGAATCTACTACTTTAGTACTTAATAAATCACCTTTAGCGTTGATGTTATAGCATTCAGACATAGTGCCATTGGCGTCATTCAATAGCAGATTTTCTGAAGCGTTTATACAAAACCAAGCGGTATCATTAGTAGCGCGTTTCAGCGACCAACTCTGAGTATATTTGCTGATTAACTTATCTTGACTGCTGTCGCTATAGACACTCTCAGTGATAAACTCGCTTGAGTCGCCTATAGTTGCCATTTTGGGCATATCAGAGGTTTGATTAGCTACCGAGTACTCCCCTAGATTGTTGGTAAAGCCATAGAACTTTACAGGGTTTAGGGTATAGTAATTGATTGATATTAGCTGCTGATCGATGATGCCATCTGATTTTATGGTATAAGCAGTTTCGGCACCTTGTGCCTGCTGGTTGTTGAATGTCATTTTCCCTTTGGGAACGACTTTTATCTCAAGCACTGTGTTTTGATTGTCATTGGCTTGTATCAGGGTATCAGTACGCGCTTTGGTATAGATATTGAGTAGGGCGGTCTCTACAGGATATTGCGTGACTATTTGGTTTGATTTATTTGGGGTTATCACATCGTTATTCATAGTAGTACAAGCACTTAGGCCTAGAGCTACCACTGCTATTAATGCTAATACTTTCATAAATTAACTCGCTAATAAGTTATAGGTTTTTATAATATTTATTTAGCTATGACGTATTTTTTTAATGCAAATACATTGTAGCTTGGTTAGTAGTAGAACCTTTTATCTTCATAATCTACTTATTACTTCTATAGTTTTAACACCAACTTCTGTTTTATAAGTTTCTATTATTTTACTATCTAAAATATCGCCATGTTCGTCAATTTCAAAACATTGAATTTTCTTTTTCTTAAAAGCTAAATTACCGTGTGCCAGTTCTTCCATACAAAACCATGCTGTATTCTGACTGGCTTTTGATAACGACCACTTTTCTGTATAAGATCTTATTTGGTTACTTTTGCTACTATCTGAATACACTATTGCAGCTACAGACTTACCAGAGCTACCTACATTCGCTACTCTAGGTAGGATAGCGCTTTGCGTAGCTACGCTATATTCTCCTGAGCTACTCGTATAGCCTTTAAATAGGAAAGGATTGAGAGTAAAGTAACTCATTCTGATATTTCTAGTTATCACTTCGTTATCTATGCTAGTACTAGAGATTGATTGTACGCTTTGAACCTGTTGATTTTCAAAATTAGACGCTGCTTTGGGTATTATTTTATAGTCAAATTCTAAAGATTTTTTATCAGAAAGTAGGCTGTATAGCGAGTCGCTATATTCTTTGGTAAAAATGTTTATCACAGCCGTCTCAACGGGGAACTGAGTTACATCTGAGTCGGGATTATTGATGGTCGAGCTACTTTTTATACCCGTTGTACAAGCGCTTAGAGCTAGGCTAGCTAGTAGACAGAATGCAATTGTTTTCATATGGTTTATTTCTATTATTGGGTTAATTCTAGATATTGCTTACAGCTGTAGCGATTGCCATTTTGACAGGCTTTACCGTACCATTTGATTGCTTCATCATCACTTTGAGCGACACCATCACCATTGAGGTATAACGACGCAAGCATTGCTTGAATTGAGTGGTCGTCCTTACCGCTCTCTACTATCTTGTTCAACCACTTAAAAGCTTGCGTATAATCCTGTTCGACATCGTTACCATGGTAGTACATCCATGCTAGACCTGTTTGTGCCAAGATATTTCTTTGATTTGCTGCTTTTGTATACCATTTTAGGGCTTCTTCATGATTTTTTTGTACGCCTTCACCTCTAGAGTACATTCTTCCCAGTTCCAGTTGAGCAGTATCATGACCTTGTTCAGCAGCTTTTTGATACCAGTATACCGACTGGTGATAATTCCTTTCAGTACCATAGCCATCATAGTACATAAAGCCTAGTGCATAGTAAGAGCGAACAGCATACTCATCGTTCGGATCTTCTCCATTAGCCATTTTCTGAAATAGTTTGAGCGCTTTTATCTGGCTTTCATGCTCGTTGTAGTGACTATGATAGTCATACGCAAGACTAAACAAAGCGGGAGGATAGTTTTGTTCTGCTGCTTTTGTAAGCCAGTATTTTGATTTTTCTAAATCCTCGGTGATTTTATCACTATGAGCGTATATTAACGCTAAGCCAAACTGCGCTTCGGCCACATCCTCTTTAATCGCTTTTTGATACCATTCAAAAGCTTTGGCATGATCTAGCGGGACATGTATACCATCATGATAAAAAAGGGCAACCTTAGACTGAGCGACAGCATTACCTTGGTTAGCTGCTTTTAAATACCAACTTAAAGCTTTTTTAGCATTTTTATCTACGTCTTTACCTTCATAATAGAAGTCGATAGGTTCATTATTAAAAATACGATAGTCTGGTTTTACGAGCGTCTGATAGTGCTTAGCAAGCTCAAGCTGAGACTGAACATCGCCTGATTCAGCTAATGCTTTAATAGACTCAAAATTTGCCGCTAATACTGACCAGCTGATACTCAGTGCTAGTATTGCTATTGCCATTTTTTGGATAAAATGTCGTATTAAAACCATGCTTTGCCTCAAAGTAAAAATAAACAAATGTTACACGAATTTGAAATAATCTCATAGTTAAATACCCATCAGTTTAAGATATCCATATCAGACCCTGCTATCATTACCGCACTATAAAAATTCATAACTTTCCAAAGTATTCAGGAACCATAAATGCCAACCAGCGCACCTAATAGTATTAACCAAATCAATCAAGACGACATCAATAAAGCCGTATGGAACGCCTGTGACACGTTTCGAGGGGTCATCAGCGCCGATACGTATAAAGACTTTATCCTGACCATGTTGTTCCTCAAGTATTTATCAGACGTCTACCGCGATGAGTACATCAAGCTGGTCGAACAGTTTGGCGACAACCCAGAGCTGATCCACGCCATGATGTCCAAGCAGCGCTTTGTCTTGCCTGAAGGCGCAAGCTTTTGGGACTTGTATGAGCAGCGTCATCAGCCGGGCAACGGTCAACGTATTGATGAGGCGCTACACGCTATCGAAGAAGCCAACGGCACTAAGCTCAAAAATGTCTTCCAAGACATCAGCTTTAACACTGATAAACTTGGTCAAGAAAAGCAAAAAAACGAGCTACTACGCCATTTGTTAGAAGACTTTGGCAAAGACATTCTCAATCTAAGTGCTGAGCGTGTCGGTAGCCTCGATGTGATTGGTAATGCGTATGAGTATTTAATCAAGCACTTTGCCGCCAGTAGTGGCGCGACGGCTGGTGAGTTCTATACACCGCCTGAAGTATCGAATTTACTAGCGACTATCCTTGAGCCTGTCGAAGGTGATGAGATATGTGATCCTGCCTGTGGTTCAGGCTCGCTACTCATTAAGTGCGGGGCGATGGTACGCAAAAACTCAAACTCTAAGAAGTATGCGCTATACGGTCAAGAAGCCATTGGCTCGACATGGGCACTGGCAAAAATGAATATGTTCCTACACGGTGAGGACAACCACCGTATTGAGTGGGGCGATACCATCCGCAATCCGCTGCTATTAGGTAGCGACGGCAAGAACTTATTACAGTTCGATGTGGTGACCGCCAACCCGCCGTTTTCACTAGATAAATGGGGTCATGACGATGCCAGTAGCGATCCCTATGGTCGCTTCCATCGAGGTGTACCGCCTAAGACTAAGGGCGACTATGCCTTTATCAGTCATATGATCGAAACGCTAAAGCCTGCGACTGGCAGAATGGGTGTAGTCGTGCCGCATGGGGTGCTGTTTCGTGCGTCAAGTGAAGGCAAAATCCGTCAGCAACTCATCGAAGAAAACCTGCTTGATACGGTGATTGGCTTACCCGAAAAGCTGTTCTTTGGCACGGGGATTCCAGCCGCTATTCTGCTGTTTAAAAAGAATAAGACCGATGACACGGTGTTATTTATCGATGCCAGCAATGAGTTCAAATCGGGTAAAAACCAAAACCAGCTGACTGAAGATAACATTGCTAAAATCATTGAAACCTATAAAGCACGGGAAAGCGTCGATAAATACGCCTATCTAGCCAGTTTTGATGAGATTAAAGAGAATGACTTTAACCTAAATATCCCGCGCTATGTCGATACCTTTGAAGAAGAGGCGGAGATTGATCTGGATGCGGTGCGTGCTGAGCGTCTTGAGTTAAAAGCTGAATTGGAAAGTTTAGAGATTGAGATGGCAGGGTTTCTAAAGGAGTTGGGTTATGGTGCATAGTGAAATTTCTAAACTTGAGCTTATACAAGCTAGAATCAGTTTTATTCCTAAAGGATGGCAACTCGATAAAGTTGGTGAAGCTTTAAATATAAAGAACAATTTCCGTAAGCCTATAAGCCAAGAAGTGCGCTCACTTATTCCTGGTCCTTATCCATACTACGGACCGACTAAAATTCAAGATCATATTGCTGATTATGAACAAGATGGTACATATGCGTTGATTGGTGAGGATGGAGATCACTTCCTTAAATATGAATCAATGCGTCAAACACAGTTTATTAGTGGGAAATGTACCGTTAATAACCATGCACATATTATTGAAAGTTCAAATACGTGCGATTCCGAATGGTTCTATTTATATTTTCAACACCGTAACATTACTAACTTTCTGTCAAGACAAGGCGCAGGACGCTTTAAATTAAATAAAGTTACTTTAGAAAAGTTACCTCTGTTGGTTCCACCTCTCCTAGAACAACGAAAAATTGTCAAAATCCTATCCACTTGGGATAAAGCGATTAGCACGACTGAGCGTTTGATTGACAATAGTACCCAGCAGAAAAAAGCGTTGATGCAGCAATTGCTGATAGGTAAAAAGCGGTTGCTTGATGGGTTGGGTCAGCGGTTTGAGGGTGAGTGGGAAGAGGTTAGTATAGGTTCTACTTCAAAATGTTTTTCAGGTGGAACACCTTCTAGAACAAAGGATGAGTATTACAACGGTAGCATTCCTTGGATTACTTCTGGAAAACTGAACGATAGATTTGTCGATTCTGTAAACGAATATATAACAGAACTAGGGCTTCAAAATTCTTCTGCAAAAATAGTTAAAAATGGAAGTATTCTTGTTGCTATGTATGGCGCGACAGCAGGTAAAGTAGCTTTGAATACGTTAGATAGTGCAACTGTAAATCAAGCAGTTTTAGCATTAGAGCCAAAAGAAAAATTCCATAACTTATTCTTGTTTTATTTACTTGAAGTTGAAATGTTGAAAGCATTGCTACTAGTTCAAGGTGGACAACCCAATTTAAGTGCCACTATTATTAAAGCTATAAAAATTAAAGTTCCAGCTCTCCTTGAACAACAAAAAATCGCTACGGTATTAACCAATGCCGATAAAGAAATTGAATTGCTTGAGCAGCAATTGGCTGATTTGCAGCAAGAGAAAAAGGCGTTGATGCAGGTATTGTTGACGGGTAAGGTTAGGGTGAGGGTTGATGGGGAAGATGTATGAAGTTAAGAATATGTAAAATTAGCCTGAAGAACTTTAAAACATTTGAAGATATTACGATACATCCAAATGCTAATTTCAATATTATTATTGGTGAAAATAGTGCTGGAAAATCTACTATTTTTGAAGCAATTCATCTTTGGGAAAAATGTTACCAAACCTATATTTTGAGTTCAAGAAAAGGATTTTATAAAGTTAAAAGGTCTACGAACCGATACGTGAACTACCAAGATTTAGATTTTCTACGCATAACTAAGGATGAAGATTTATTTTACGATCCAAGACATCCTGAACTTGGAAAATGTTCAGAGATTACTATTTCATTAACTAATAGTGATAATGAAGCACAGGTTTGGAATTTAGGCTTCAAAATAACTTGTCCAAGCTCTATAGAAAATGCTTTTTTTCGTGTCCAGCCTGTAGAAGAAAGGGAGTTCACTAGTTTTGCCAACGATTTCTGTGGCACTGGAAGATATTTAGATGAAGCTATATTTATTTATCAAACTAGACCTGTGTCGGGCGTACATCAATTTGAACCTTATTATAACGAGGCTCAAATTAAGAAAAAAATACAGAAAGGCTCTTCTCATGAAGTATTAAGAAATAAAATTATATCTAAAAGAAGATCTATTACTGGTTTAGAAGAAAGTATTTCTGAGATCACTGAGAAAATTGTTAAGTTTTCCCTACCTTCACCTACTAGAAGGGAAAAAGATGAATACGTTTGCTTAGATGTTTCTGTTGATGGCTCTAAACCTTATGACCTGCATTTGCAAGGTAGCGGCTTCTTACAAATAGTAGAGATATTAGCTACTGTCGAATTTATCGACGCTCCTCTAAAATTGCTACTAGTTGATGAGCCAGACTCGCACATTCATTCCAAGCTTCAAAAGAACCTTTTAGCTCATCTAAGATGTATTGATCATAATCAATTTTTCATAATTAGCCATAATGATCAGTTTGTTACAAACGCTGGTGAAAATGAAGTTTTCTTTTTAAGTGAAGACAATAAAAGTATAGGTGATTTGAGACCAATTAATAAAAGTAGCTTTGATATCATTAAGAAGTCTTTGGGTGGTGTAATACTATCACTTGAAAATTTAAACCAAGCTAAACACATAGCGTTTGTAGAGGGAGCTGATGATGAGGAATATCTTAAAGCTCTAAATAGCAAGCTTAGACAGATTAATCATGAAATAAACTGCTTATCAGAAGTTGCTTTTTTCCCGTTAAGAGGCAAAGATAACATCCTACAAAAAATAGAGTATAACAAGCGTACTCTATCTTCATTATTAAAAGGCAAAGAGTGGCATGTTATATTCGATAGAGATTTTTCTACTTTAGAGATTGATTCAAGACTCAAACAACTTATCCGTGGGAAAAATTGTAAACCGTATAGTCATGAAGGATATTGTATTGAGTCTGTTTTATTTTCAGATATAAATATATTCAAAAAACTAATATGTAAACTAGTCGAAAATTTTAAAGCAAAGGATGAAGTTGAAACTATTATAGATTACGTATTTGACAAGCTATCTGAAGAAAGCTGTAGCCTCAATTCTGATCTCAACAAAGAGATAGAAGTGAGTTTTAATGGACAAAAAAATAATAGACCTGAATTTAACAGTTTACAGTTTACCGATGTAATTCGTTCTTGGAATATCTCGGGTGGTAATTTTAAGCCGGAGATGGTTATGTCAAAATCTCTAATTAGTAAATTTGTGCGCGCCCTTGAAGACCAGATAGGTTTGTCATTTCTATGGAGACAATCTAATGATGCTGAAGAGATATCTTCAGCTCTATTATTTGAATATATAGATTTCATCCAAGATCTAGATGACTTATACCCTTCATTTGCACAATTATTCCTACAACTTGGTGTGATGAATAATATTGGTAGCTTAGAGAATTCATAAAAGAGACTTATAGAATGTTCAAAAACGATTCTAGCATCAATTTCGCCGAAGAGTTCAGCTCAAAAATCCCTGCCTTAACCTTGCTCACCGCGCTGGGTTATCAGTTTATCCCGCCTAGCCAATGTAACGCCATGCGTAGCAGTAAGCTGCTAGCTAATCAGGCGAATACAAATAAAGTTACCAACCAAGTAGTGTTATTGCCTATCATGCGTGCGTTTTTGGCGCAGCAAACCTTTATGTTTGAAGGCAAACCGCATCATCTATCAGACAGCGCCACTGATAAGATCATGCATGAGCTAAACCCAGCTATGAACTTAGGCTTGCAGCTCGCCAATGAAAAGCTCTATAACGCCATGCTGTACGGCGTAACGGTGACGGAGTTTATCGACGGTAAAAGAACCTCGCAAACCATTAGTTTGATAGATTGGAAACATATCGACAATAATGCTTTTCACTTTACCGAAGAGCTGGTGGTACAAAATAGTGAAGGTACGAACAGTCGTAAACCTGATATCGTCTGCTTTGTAAATGGTTTACCGCTGGCAGTGATTGAAGCCAAACGCCCTGATTCGAGTAGAGAGTGGCAATCGACTAACGCTCAAGCTGTCTCCCAGCATATCCGTAACCAAGGTCAAAAACAAATCCCGCATCTATTCGCCTATAGTCAGTTATTGCTAGCGGTGAATGGGCATGATGGACTGTATGCTACTTGCGGTACGCCTGAGAAGTTTTGGGCAAAATGGGTCGAAGAAGACATCCAAGAGCCTGAGTTTAATCGTCTAAAAAACCAAAAGCTCAGTGATGAGCAGATTAATAGTCTATTTGATCATCGTCCTTCCTCTGCTAAGAAAGAATACCTATCGCTGATTAATGCAGGTGATTTGTTGGTTACTAATCAAGACCGCTTAATCATCAGTCTGTTGCAGCCTGAGCGTCTGCTTGAGATGACGCGCATGTTCACCTTGTTTGACAAAAAGGCGGGCAAAATTGTTGCCCGTTATCAGCAAGTCTTTGGCATCAAAGCCCTGATTGAGCGTATCAGCAGTTTCGATGAAAAGGGCAGTCGTGAAGGCGGTGTCATTTGGCATACCACAGGTAGTGGTAAATCTTTCACGATGGTTTTCTTCTCTAAAGCTTTGATTTGGTTAGAGGAGCTCGCGAAGTGTCGAATTATTGTTGTCACCGACCGTGTTGATCTTGAAACCCAGTTGAGTAATACCTTTAAGTCGGGTGGTGTAATAACCAGTAAACGCGATAGTCGCGACGCTATGGCTACTTCTGGTCGCCGTCTTGCGCAGCAAATCGGTCATGGTAACGAACGCGTTATTTTCTCTATTATTAATAAGTTTGGTTCAGCCGTTAAGTATGACGAATGTTATAACGACAGCCCAAACATCATCGTCATGGTCGATGAAGGTCACCGTAGCCAAAATGGTGAGAACAATATCCGTATGGCGCAAGCCTTGCCAAACGCTGCCTTTATTGCCTTTACGGGTACGCCATTACTAAAAGATGATAAGACTGAAAACAAATTCGGCAGCATCATTCACTCCTACACCATGCAGCAAGCGGTTAAAGACAAAACCGTCACGCCATTACTATATGAAGAGCGTATCCCTGAGCTTAATACCAATGATCAAGCCATAGATAGCTGGTTTGACCGTATTACCCAAAAGCTCACTCATGATCAAAAGAGTGACCTCAAACGTAAGTTCTCCCAAAAAGGTCAAATCTATCAGGTTGAGGGACGTATCGAGCTGATCGCTCATGACATCTCTGATCACTTCCAAAACTTTAAACAGCAGCATCTAAAAGGTCAGTTGGCTTGTGACTCTAAAGCCTCAGCTATTCGCTATAAAATGGCATTAGATAAGATTGGCAAAGTGACCTCAGTGGTCGCTATGTCACCACCTGATACCCGTGAAGGGCATGACACTGTCGATGGCGAATCAAAAGACATCGTACAAAGATGGTGGCAAGATAATGTCGCCGCAGACTTCGGCGGTGATGAAAAAGCGTATACCAAAGCCATCATAGAAGCCTTTAGTCAGGACGATGGTCCTGACATTATGATCGTCGTTGATAAGCTATTAACGGGCTTTGATGAGCCAAAGAACACCGTTTTATATATTGATAAGCCTTTAAAGCAGCATAACCTCATTCAAGCCATTGCACGGGTGAACCGCTTGCATGAGAAGAAACGTTTTGGTTATCTGATTGATTATCGTGGCATCCTAAAAGAGCTGGATATCACCATTGAGAAATATCAAGACTTAGCGGAACGTACGCAAGGTGGCTTTGATATCGAAGACCTCAAAGGTCTGTATAACGCCATGGATACTGAGTACAAGCAGCTGCCAAGACTACATAGCGAGCTGTGGGCTATCTTTTCATCGGTAAAAAACAAACAGGATGGGCAAGCGCTAAGGCAAGTGCTAGCACCTAAGATGCAGGATATCGATGGCAGAGTAGTCGATACCAAGCTTAAAGAACGTGATGACTTTTATGCGGCTTTGACTGCATTTTCTAACGTCATGAAAATTGCGCTGCAATCAGCGTCTTTCTTTGAAGACAAATCATTTGATAGCAAGCGTGATCGCTACAAAGCCGATCTAAAAGCCTTTATCAATCTACGCAAGCAAGTACGCGAAGATGCTGATGAAACCGTCGATTATGATGAGTATGAAGCAGATATTCGTAGCTTACTCGATAAGCATATCGCAGGGCTTGAAGTTCGTGAGGCAAAAGGCGTTTACCTAGTCGATAACTTAGGTAAGAATGTGAAGCCTGAAGAGTTAAGCGATGATGAAGCCCGTAACCAAACCGATAAAATTACAGGTCGTGTTACTAAGATGATTGAGCAAGATTTGGCTGATGATCCTTATGCGCAAGAGTACTTCTCTAAACTACTTAAGCAAGCGATTGCTGATGCCAAGGCGATGTTTGATGCACCTGTAAAGCAGTACATGATGTTTGCTGACTTTGAGCAAGCCGTCAAAGACCGTGTTGTTGCTGATGTGCCGAATGCGTTTATCGATGATAATGGTAAATTAAATAAGCATGCTCAGGCTTATTTTGGTTTGTTTAAGCATTTATTTGACGCGGACTTTTTAGTGGATAAAGAGTTAGATAATGACAAGCTAGTCGCTTACGCCTTTGAGATTGATAAGATCGTTAAGACAGCAGTGGCTGAGTATTCTATCAATCCAGCAGAGATCGAAAATGCTATTAGTGTCAAATTGCTACCGATGTTATTTATGGATTTGGGTATCGATAAAGCGCAACAGCTCATCGAAGAAGTGCTAAAGATTACCCGACTTGGGCTTTCAAGAGACAAGTAGGCTAAGAGCAGTAAGAGGGTAGTAGGTAATGACTGAGAATGGCGTATTTTATTATGGTCAAGATAAGATTGATTATGAAGTCGTGCGTAAAGAAGCAACTTATGTCGTGCGTAAAGAAGCAACTTATAAAGAAAAGATAAATAAGCCTGAAAGCGACAAGCTGATTGCTAAAAAGGCTAAGCCTCGAAAAGTGATCATTAAAGTACATCCTGATCAGCGTGTGGTCGCCACCGCACCTAACGATGCTACCGATGAGATGATACACGATGCGATGATGCAGCGTGCGCGCTGGATATGGCAAAGCCTACAAGACTTTGCCAAGCAACAAGAACATGTATTGCCTAAGCGTTATATCAGCGGTGAGACTCAGTTTTATCTGGGTCGTCGTTATGTCTTAAAAGTGATAACCGATACAGAAACTAGCGATGTGATAAACAGCACTGTGAAGCTCAGTCACGGTAAGCTGAATGTACAATTGTCTCAAAGTGATTCTGAGTTGGACACTGAAGAACGAGCTGCGCTTGTAAAAAGTCTTATTGATAAATGGTATAAAGATAAATTTAGGTTGATCTCTAGAGAGAGGCTTGAATCCTTGATTTATAAGGCTTCGTGGGTTAAAAATAGTCCTTCGATAAAATTAATGACCATGAAAAAGCAGTGGGGAAGCTGCTCAATTAAAGGTAATTTAATACTCAATCCGCATTTAGTAAAAGCCCCAAAGGAGTGCATTGATTACGTGATATTGCATGAGCTGTGTCATATCGCTGAGCATAATCATAGCGAGCATTTCTGGCGCTTATTAACGCAGGTAATGCCGAACTGGAAAGAGGTAAAAGCGAGGCTTGATGAGATGGCTGAGCTTTATTTGAATGAGTAAAATTTGGAGCTAGATAGTTTAAGATGGTTTTTTGGAAAAATATCAGCCTCCGATATACTCGAGGCGCTTCACTATGCTACTCAATAGAGTTATTCTGTAGTAATTTTAAAGGCACTACAGCATCCGCTTTAAGGTGTTATCCTTTTTAATGTAATGATGATACAAAGCCATAGCAGTGTGGACAATGATTAGTGCTGTCAGCATCCAAGCCAGTGGTGCATGCAGTTGACCCAGCGTTGCCGCCCAAGCAACCTTTTCACCTTCAGCAAAGATATCAAAGCCGAATGCGGTTAGGCCATAGCCTCCACCAATCATTATCATGATTCCAGCTAGCGGCAGCAGTAACATACACGCGTAAAGCAAACCATGACCAGCGATAACCAGCTTGGCAGTGGTTGGCTCGTGTACTGGACGTTGATGGCGTTGCGAAGCGACCCACATCAGTCTCAGGACAACTAATACGAGCAATAGAACACCAATAGAAACATGCCAAGGCACTAACGTCTGACCGATCCAATGCTCGCCGTCGCTGATACGGTCAGTGAACTTAAGTAACTACCAGAAGATTAATACTGTCATACTCCAGTGAAAAAATTTGCTAATGCGACCATAGCGCTCTTTCGAATCAATATTCATAACCTTTTCTTCTTGTATTGGCTGTGATGCTCAATTAAGCCCATTCGATAACAAGCGTCTCTTTGCCAGCCATACGTAGCAAATGATCACTGACAACTTGCTGTAATTTTGGCAACTGCTCGGTATCACTTTTGAGTGTTACTATCAGTAAGTCAGTACAATACATCTGACAGACACCCATGGGCAGCTCAATCTCACCTTTATCTGAGCTTAGGGTAACGGGCAGCTTATGTGCCCAGTGCTTGCACAGTCGATTCATTATTTGCTGCGGATTTTGTGTTTGTATCGTTGCGCTAGATGTTAGCATAATTAAATACCCTTATTATTAATGATAGAAACTTACCGTCTAAAACTCGTTAAGCAATACTTTCTACAATACCACCTTCAACCCGTAGTGCTGAACCCGTGGTTGCGCTCGCTTGTGTTGAGGCAATATAGACACTCATGTTGGCAATTTCTTCAGGGGTTGCAAAACGCTTAAGTAGCGTTGATGGACGGTTCTCATCTAAGAATACGCCTTCCATCTCCTCCGCTGAGACGCCGCGCTCATCCGCCAGTTCTTGCATCATGGCTTTTGCGCCCTCGGTTCGAGTCGGTCCTGGCAAAATACTATTCACTGTCACACCGCTGCCCGCTAACACTTTGGCAAGACCACGTGATACGCCTTGAATAGCTGCTTTAGTCACGCCGTAGTGCACCATTTCAGCTGGGATATTCAATGCCGATTCACTAGAGATAAACTGAATACGACCCCAACCTTTTTCCTTCATTGCTTTTGCATAATGCCGCGACAGACGGACACCGCTCATGACATTAATTTGGAACATCTCCTCCCAAGCATTGTCATCAATATCAAAGAAAGGGGTGGCGCCATAAATCCCTAGATTGTTCACTAAGATATCTACTTCTGGCAAGGTGTTGATAATTGTCTGACAGCCACCAGCCGTCCCCGCATCAGCAACAATGCCTTTTATATTATTGGCATCATTAACAGCATCAGCTTGTTGAAGCTGTTTGATCGCCTCATCAACGCCAGCTTGATCGCGACCAACGATAGTGACTTGTGCGCCAGCTTTGGCAAGACCTGTTGCAATAGCGAGGCCAATACCCGCAGTTGAACCTGTGACGAGTGCTGTTTTTCCATTAAGGTCGATGTTCATAATATTTCTCCGTTTATAAATAATTTTTGTCTATGTATGTTTGCTGCTTTGTGAGTATCAGTTTATAAAGAATTAAATGAATATCAGATTAATAAATTTAGCCAAACTGAAAGGCTGAAATCTGAGTTTTCATGACTTGCTGAGAATATGTTTTCTTACCTCTATCTGTTCCTGCTGCCCCTACGGCAACCATTAAAGGTAGCAAATGCTCCTCCGCACCTAATAGATGAGAATCCAATGCATGAGGTGCCTCTGTCCAATTAGCAAGCGCTGCAAAGCGCTCATCTGCATTAGCTGCAACTGCTGTCGTTAGCCACTCGTCAAATATTACTGACGGTGCGGTAAAACTTGAATCACCATAGCCGCGCATATTATGAAAGCTCATACCACTGCCTACGATCAACACGCCTTCATCACGTAGTGAGGCAAGCGCTTGGCCCGCTCTTAGATGTACTTTTGGGTCTAAATCATGACGCAGAGATAGCTGTACTACTGGAATATCGGCGTCAGGGAACATCAGTTTCAGTGGAATAAACACCCCATGATCAAAACCTCTGGAACTGTCCTGCTTATTGCTTAAACCAGCATCGATGAGCAAATGACCAATCCGCTCAGCCAGTACTGGCGCACCAGCTGCTGGATAAGTCAGCTGATACGTATGCTCAGGGAAGCCAGAGTAATCATAAATCAGCTCAGGCTGCTTGCTGGCAGTAATACTAAACTCCCGCGTTTGCCAATGGGCACTGACTATTAAAATAGCTTTGGGACGCTCTGGCAAACCATTTGAGCTATTAGTTAAAAAGTCAGCCATCTGATCCCAAGTGTCTGCTGGTTGCCAATCCATAAAAAAACAAGGCCCGGCACCATGAGGTATAAACAATACAGGTTGCTTGACTGTGGTTGATTCATTATTCATGAACTTTACTCCTTTATCTTGCTAAATATGTTCAGGCCCTGTGGGCACGATTCCATTGGGATTTAACGCTTTGATAGAGTAATAGCCTGCTTTGATGTGCTTGATACTCACCGTCTCTGAAATGCCATCAAGCGCTAAGATTCGTAGCATATAAGCATGTAGAGAACTCATATCTTTGATCAAGTTACGGTTGCATTTAAATAGACCGTGATAAGCGGCATCAAAACGTACTAAAGTCACAAACAGTCGAATATCTGTTTCCGTCAGCTGCTCACCAAATAGATAATGACGACCATCACTCAGGCGCGCCTCAAGCATATCTAAGGTGTCAAATACTTGCTGATAAGCTTCTTCATAAGCCCCTTGTGTCGTCGCAAATCCTGCTTTGTATACGCCGTTGTTTAAATTCTCATAGATAACTAAGTTTAGGGCTTCGATATCATCAGCAAGCTCTTTTGGAAACAAGTCAACGTAATTTGGCACGAGTTCTGTAAAAGCGGTATTTAGCATACGTAAGATATCAGCAGACTCATTATTAACGATAGTATTGGTTTTTTTGTCCCAAAGCACAGGTACAGTCGCGCGTCCGGTAAATTGAGGGTCTGCTTTGGTATAAAGTTGATGAGCAAATTGGGCATGATTAATAGGATCACTTTCAGCGCCGTCAAAGCCACCAAACTGCCAGCCTTGATTGCCAAGCTGCGGATTGACCACGGTAATATCGATTATATCTTGCAGACCTTTTAACTGACGTGCCATCAAGGTACGTGAGGCCCAAGGGCAAATCAGCGCTACGTATAGATGATAGCGGTCTTTTTCTGCTTTAAAGCCCCCAGTACCCGTTGGTCCTGCTTGTCCATCAGCAGTAATCCAATGACGGAACGATGAGGTTTGACGAATAAAACGCCCTTGTTCGTCTTCTGCTTGTACCGGTTGCCAGTCTTCAGTCCAATTGCCATTGATTAACATAATACTTACTCCTAGTCAGATGATTGCTTTTAAAAAGCATGACCCTACTTTACCATCAACATAAAAAAAGAGTAAGATAGGTGATATTGATTAATTAACAACATATCGTTGATAATGGCTTTATTGTTCAATTTCGATAGTTAAAGAAAAACAGGGCAAAATATGGATAGAATCGATGCGATGCGTGCCTTTGTAGCGGTGGTGACCGAAGGCAGCTTCACTAATGCGGCAAATACTCTGCAACTGTCACCTCAATTGGTGAGCAAATATGTCTCTAAGTTGGAGGAGCAGCTAAATAATCGTCTGCTGAATCGTACCACCCGTAAAGTAAGCCTCACCGAAGCTGGTAGTCATTACTTTGGTCATGCGCAGCAGATTTTATTGAGTATGGATGATATGGAGTCGCAACTAAGTGGTTTGCAGCAAAACCCTAAAGGTGTGTTGCGCATAAGTGCGCCAGTATCTTTTGCTTTAAAACATATGGCTAAATTAGTCACTGACTTTCAGATCCGTTATCCATTGGTCACAGTCGATCTACAATTGACTGATCGTAAAGTCGATATTGTTGAAGAAGGGTTTGATATTGCACTGCGTATAGGTCAACTGAAAAGCTCATCACTTATTGCGAAGGAAGTGGCACCTATTCGTGTGGTTCTGTGTGCGTCGCCTGAATATTTGAAAAAGCATGACACACTCGATAAGCCTGAAGATTTAGAGAATCATCGCTATTTACATTATAGCTATATGAACATGGACGCGAAGGAAGAGGTCTACCAATTATTAAAGGCGAAGATTCTCAAGCAAGGTAGTGAGTTTCTTAGTAATAACGGTGATGTGTTGGTAGAAGGAGCTATTGAAGGTGCAGGATTGGTATTACAGCCGACATTTATTGTCAGTGAAGCAGTTAGCAGTGGCAAGCTGGTGATAGTATTGCCTGAACTTGAACCTAAACGCTTAGGTTTATATGCCGTCTACGCCCATAGAAAGCTACTACCGCACAAAGTCAGGTGTTTTATCGATTTTATGGAAGGCTATTATGGAGCGCCGCCTTATTGGGATGAGTCTATAGCCAAAAGCCAGTCGCTCAGTAATACGTGAGGCACTGGATAACTAGCTTCTCCTAAGATAGATGCGGCTTGCTATTTTTTATGCTACTACACTTTACAGCGGTTGAGATATTGCTGTTAGTATCCGCTTGTAACTATCCCCTAAACTAACACAGCGATTATTTTATTGGGACGTTATGAATCCACGTATTTTTTAAGTCCAGCGCAAGCACATATCACTTGGATTCTAAAGGGCGTTGATGGTATTGAAAAAGACTATGAGCATTTTTCGCCACCATTTTTGTTAGCCTTGGACGAGGTGTATAACAAAATTCGCAATCTAAATTACCGCTACATGCCTGCTGGTACGTTGTTCCCTGAAGAGGTGCAGCAGTACGACCTCTATATCATCCGTGAAGCATTAAGTAATGCCATTGGTCATCAAGACTATCGTCTGGGTAGACTAGCTGACTTTGATAAGATGCTGACTAATAAATTACCGCAAGTACTAAATGATAAACAGCGTAAAAACAAGGTGCGTAATCTATTACAGAAAATGCGCCGTGATAGCCTAGTGGCTTCTAAAGATCAAACTTGGTATCTTGCAGATAGCTAGAAGTGGCTAAACGTAGCTAGATGCGGTTAAGGACAGCAAAAAAATAAGCCGCGTAGTGCGGCTTATTTTCTATCCTTGATCAGTGAATCCGATCAGCCATCTTACTCTCAATCCAAGCAGCCACTTCGCTTTCTACCCATGCTACGCGTCCTTTGGTCATCTTTACTTGAACAGGAAAAGTAGGGTCATAACGTTTAGATCTCTTATTAAGCATATCATAAATTGTGGAACTACTAAGTCCTATACAGTCTTCGACTTGCTGTATCGAAATCATACGAGGTATTTGTGGCATGCTTGGCATTGATGTGTTTGGTTGAGTGTTTGCGTTTAAATTATCCATGATTATCTCCTTTGTAAATTAATGAGAATCTTTCTTCTCATACAGTTACGGAGTCCCATATTTTTTTACGGCATCCCATGTAGTCCAGTAACTGGCCTTGTATGAAACAATAAAAAAAGAGCTGAATAAATCAGCTCTTTATTATGTCGCATCTCTAGCCCG
The DNA here is from genome assembly GCF_965638355.1 of Psychrobacter okhotskensis. Taxonomy (NCBI): domain Bacteria; kingdom Pseudomonadati; phylum Pseudomonadota; class Gammaproteobacteria; order Moraxellales; family Moraxellaceae; genus Psychrobacter; species Psychrobacter okhotskensis. Next base: position 3,153,968 of record NZ_OZ281822.1, on the reverse strand, counting down.
ATGGTTTTAGCTCACTACTGTCACGCTTTTTCGTAAGCCTTGCTCAATGCTGCTCACGTTATGAGTCGCTAACCCATTCTGATAATTCCCTTGCTGAGTACTGCTCACATCCTCCGTCTCGATTGGATAAAACTCTTCGACCACATCAAGTAGACCATCGCTATCAACCTCAAAGCAGGAGTTCACATAACCTTGTTTAGCCGCTTCTTCTAACGCCGCTTGATCAAAGCCATGTTCGCTAAGCTCACGATCAATCGCTCCAGCATGTTGTACCGCATCTTTAAGCGTCACCCCATCACGCAATGTCAGATCCACAAAGTAAATTGGCGTACGATAACTTTGCGTGGTGCTTTTACCCCTTAGCGTGAGTTGTAGTGGCAGACAAGATAGCTTATTGCCTGATACTGCAGCAAAATAGCTTAAGCGTGCGGCAAGCGTTCTAATACTATTAAAGCCAGTCGTGCGGAAGATGAATGTGCCCAGCTCATCGTCTTCAGACAGATTGACATAAAGCCGTCCATACGGTTTACAAGCACCGCCTTGCGCTAGTGGACAACGATCAGGGGATGGGCAAGGTAATTGCTCCACACCCTTGCTTGTGCGCCGCTGACACTGCTCACCGTCGCCCACACATAGCGGTCTGCCCGTTTGCCGATCAAACAGTGTGTACTCAGCTCGCAGATTTAGTGTCGGATCATTAAACAGCATACGCACGGGTATTTGCCTGAGCTTGCCTTCATTAGTTGCGCGTAGCTTTTCATCGAGTGGATGATTGATCCAGCCGTCTTTATTCTGTACTTGGCTAGTAATCGTGAATTGATCGTCCTTAGCAGGTAAGCGCTTGCCATCTTTTTGAATGACACGTCCGATGCTGATGCGACCTAATACTGGCGGAGTAATGGTTAGACCTTTAATCATGGTGATATTCCTTATGTGTTTTAGTTAGCCATAAAAAAGCCCACCTATGACGGGTGGGCTGTTATGCGCTTATGTGAGTGAGTGGCGTAATTTCTTGATTATGATTGATGACTGAGCACTGGCTTAGTTATCGTTAAGAATGACAAAGCGACGACTGCCAGGGCGTGTCTTACCAAACTGCTCAAGCAATTCAGGGTGCGCTTTGGTGAGCGCTTTGCTATCAAGACTAACACTGTCTTTCGACCGCTTCCATGAAATCGCGCCCATCGAGAATACCGCAATCTCATTGTCGGCAATTAGGCTTTGCAGCTGATGCTTTACCTGATCATGACGCTGCTCCAACTCTTGCATGTCGTTACGGTAGCTCAGTAGTTGCTCAAATAGCTTGTTAGCGCCAGCATCATTTTTAAAGTCAATTTTGCTGTTAGGCTCAGGTTTGGGATAAAGCTGTTTTAGTGCACGCGCTGCCGACTCACTATGATCAGGGGTTGGTGGTGTGTCTGTTTGCACGTACTGCCAGAATAACCTTTCATGCTCCATGATGGACTCAATCAAGCGCTCGTCACGCTCAACTTTATAAATCTTAGCCTCATGTCCACAGAGTAGTACGCAGATGTGCGCCGCCGTTTTGCCTGTGACCGCTAGCTGATGCTGTACTTGGCAAGTGACATATAAGGGTACGCCATGCTTCCACAGCTTGGCTCCATGTTCTCCTGCGGTTTTACACTCTAATATCTGCACCTCATCACTTGAGCTATGCTGAAGAAACCGTACAACTAAACTTGGTAAACTAAGCGTATTAATCGGAGTTTATCATGACCAAGAAAATAAGAACCTACAGTGACGAATTTAAAGCAGAAGCTGTCAAGAAGATATCAGACAATAATGGCAATATCTCGGCTACCGCAAAGCAGCTTGGCATTGCCATGCAAACGCTCTCAAATTGGCATAACAAAGCCAATCAAGGCAAGCTTGTCGGCACAGATCAATATGATCCTGATCTTATGAGTGCTCTTCAAGAAATAAAGCAGCTCAAGCGGCAGCTTAAAGTGGCTGAAGAGGAGCGCGAGATCTTAAAAAAGGCGACGGCGTACTTTGCCAATGAGGAACGTTAAGAAACAGTCTAGTAGACTGTTTTAGTGACGCAAGACGTAGGGCTATGCCCGCAGTGACAGCTAGTGAAGTACGCCTTTATTGAAGATAATCAGCAGCTTTTTAGTATCACTCGCATGTGCCGTGTGTTACATGTAAAGCCATCAAGCTACTATGACTGGCTAAGCCGTGGTCTCAGCGACCAGCAGATACATAGAAACCAGTCTGAGCTACTGGTTAGAGCCGCTCACAGTGAAACTCGTGAGCGTTACGGCGTCGAGCGTCTACATGCGCATCTGAGTGAGCAAGGGCATGATATCAGCACTTATATGGTGAGACGCATCAAAGAAGAGCACGGCATCAAATGCCTGCGTCATAAGCGCTTCAAAGTGACAACCGACTCTGATCACAACAAACTTGTCTATGACAATGTGCTCAATCAGCAGTTTGATGCCAAGCGTCCTAATGAATCTTGGGTCAGTGACATTACTTATATCTGGACAAATGAGGGCTGGCTGTACTTAGCTGGAGTGAAAGATTTATACACCAAAGAGTTAGTCGGTTATGCTATCAATAAACGCATGACAGCAGATTTAGTATGCCGTGCGCTCAACATGGCCATTAAGAACAAAAGACCAAGCCAAGGACTGATTGTTCATTCTGATAGAGGCAGTCAGTACTGTAGCCACGCGTATCACAAGATTATCAAGCAACAGCAGTTTAAAGGGTCAATGAGTGCTAAAGGTAATTGCTTCGACAACGCGCCAATAGAAAGCTTCTGGGGCACATTAAAGAATGAGCTGGTATATCACCAAGACTATAAAACAAGGTTTGCAGCCATCAGTGATATCATTGGATATATCGAGCTGTACTACAACCAAACAAGGATTCAAAAGGGCTTGGGCTATAAATCGCCAAGACAGGTGTGGTTTGACTTCTATCGTCAGGCTGCGTAATTAAAATCTCCCAAGTTTGGTTCTACGGATTTGACGACAGTGGTCAGACTGGGGCAAGTTGGGAAAACTAGCATTTAATAAGATTGGCGGTGACGGAGAGATTCGAACTCTCGATACGCTATGAACGTATACACACTTTCCAGGCGTGCGGTTTCAGCCACTCACCCACGTCACCGTTTTGATATAGCAGACAGTTTTGCTTGATTATTATTAAAACGAAAAATAATCAGTTGTCCGTACATTTTAGACCGCCTAGTATAGCGGATAGCATTTAAAATGTCACGGTTTACGCCTTATCTTTCTTTATTGTTGGCTGCCTGCTAGGATAGCGCATACGTAATAACAAGCACAGATGGTTGAAAGTTGAATGATAAGTTTTGCTAGGCTTAAATGCAGCCTTAAAAGTAGCGCAATAGTGACAGTAATGGCTGTCGTGGTCGGTATTACTTCAGCGCAGGCCGATGACTTTACCCAGTGTAGCCAATCTTTTTATGGTGGTATTTATCCCGAATTTACCAATACCAAGCTCAGCAATAACACCCAAGCATTATGCATGGACGGTTTTGCCACTATGTATTCGGGCGTTTCGCGTACACCGCTGTGGTCAGCTGAGCATCTGACGCGCAAGCGCTTAAATCAAGCCAAAGAAATCGATCGTGAAGACAGCTTTCATGAAGAGAGTCGACTACCAAAATCCGCACGTGCCTCGCTGTCTGATTATTCAGGCTCTGGCTATGATCGTGGCCATATCGCCCCTAATGCCAATATGGCCACGCGCAGCCAACAGTATGATAGTTTTAGTCTCGCTAATATTGCCCCGCAATCTCCACGCAATAACCGCTATATTTGGCGTAATATAGAGTCGGCGACCCGCTATTTGACCCAGCAATATGGTGAGGTTTATACCGTTACTGGTGTGGCGTTCACGAATAAAAAAACCAAACAGCTTGCTGACCGTGTACTCGTACCCAGTCATTTTTTTAAAGCGGTTTATATTCCCGCAACCAATCAAGCAGGGGTGTACTATGCGCCAAATGATGAATCAGAGCGTATAGAGATTATAAGTATTGACCAATTAACTGCCAAAACAGGCATCGATGTCCTACCAGTGCTCGATTCTCAAACCAAAGCAGAGGCGTTTGATCTGCCACTAAAGGCTGGTGAAAGTTCGGATTTGCCCGATGTATCTGCTGAAGAACCTGCTTGGATGCTATTTGTCTGGGCAATTCTCGAATGGTTAATTGCCCAATTACAGGCATAACTCCTTTAAATGTAACTAAAAGTGTACGCTATTGAAAAATCACGTAAGATGCTGTTAATAGAAAGGAGACTCAAATGATTGAACCATTTGCTAATAATCACCAAAGTATGCAAATCGGTGAGCTAGTCATCGAAAATCAAAAAGATAAAATTATTATCTATGGTGATATTGATTTGACGCCTGATAGCGCTGGATATGAGCAAGCACAACGCTTACACGAGCTGACGACTACGATTCTGCAAGCTTTTGAAAGTAATGTCGAATACAACAATAATGACGGCAAGTCAAAAGAAAAAGATGACCAATTGGACAAAAATATAGACAATCCTTTCTTGTAACTGTTTGATATAGTTCTTTTTTTATAGAAATAATAAACTATAAAAAAATTACTAGGCAAAAGCTTAAAATTGCTTATAATGGGTCAAGACATCGCTTATGTCGTTTAAGTTTTTAATGAACAGCTTATTTACCATTACATTCGACCACTATCAAATAGTAGTTAACTGTAAAGCTCGGAATAAAGATTTTAGCGAAGGATAAGCATAGGAGATCAGAAACATAACGTTTCGAGTAATCATTGTATGAAGGGAGTCAGTCTATGAAATTATTTACAAAAACCACTTTAGCAGTTGCAGGTATCGGTATAGCAAGCATGGCATTCGCCGCTGATCCTTTAGCCAATACCACTTGGCAGACTTATGATGAAGGCAAGCCAAAAGGCACAGTAAAAATCACTGAGTCAAATGGCGTGTTGACAGGTAAGCTCATTGCTACCAACTCAGCCAAAGGTCAAAAACACGTTGGTACAACTATCATCAAAGGCCTCAAAGCTGACGGTGGTGGTAAGTATAGTGGCGGTACGATTACAGATCCTGAAAAAGGTAAAGATTATCGTATGACTGCACAACTGAGTGGCAGTACATTGAAGCTAAAAGGTTATATCGGTCCATTCTCACGAAGTCAAGAATGGAAAAAGAAATAAGCTAGGGTGAATCAAACTAGGTTATTACTTGCTTTATAAAAAGTTAACTTATAAATAGAAAACCCATTTATAAAGCACAAAAAAATCCCGCATTACCGAAAGGTGTTGCGGGATTTTTTATGCTTTAATTTTATGCAAATACTAACTGATTATCTGACGAACTCTGGATATGCTTCCATACCGCATTCAGCGATATCGCCACCTTCATATTCATCTTCTTCCGAGATACGCAGACCCATCACTACTTTAATGATTGACCAAACGATCAGGCTGGCAATAAATACCCAAGCAAAGATAGTAGCTGCACCCGCAACTTGACCAACGAAAGTAGTCGCTGGATTGGTAATAGGAACAATCAGTAGACCGAATAGCCCAACCACGCCGTGCACCGAAATAGCACCGACTGGATCATCAATTTTCATTTTATCTAAAGCAAGAATGGCTAAGACAACGATGACGCCTGCAATTAGACCAAACAGTGTTGCTTGTAGCGCAGAGGGTGTAGAGGGTTCTGCAGTAATGGCAACCAAACCTGCCAATGCACCATTGAGGAGCATGGTCAAGTCAGCCTTGCCAAAGATAAGTCGCGCTACTAATAAGGCACCTATCGCTCCGCCTGCTGCGGCAGCATTGGTATTCAAGAACACCATGGCGACAGAGTTGGCACTGGCGATATCGCCGAGCTTGAGGACAGAACCACCGTTAAAGCCGAACCAGCCCATCCATAAGATAAGGGTTCCAAGTGCTGCTAATGGCAGATTGGCACCAGGAATAGCACGTATTTCACCTTTAGGACCGTATTTGCCTTTACGAGCGCCCAATAGCAAGACACCAGCCAGCGCCGCCGCAGCGCCTGCTAAATGTACGATACCAGAGCCTGCAAAATCAGAAAAGCCTAAATCACCTAAGCTAAATAGACCAAAGACGTCTTTGCCACCCCATGTCCAACTGCCTTCAACAGGGTAGATCACACCTGTCATGACCACCGCGAATAGCAGAAAAGCCCATAGCTTCATACGCTCAGCGACCGCGCCTGAGACGATAGACATACAGGTTGCGACGAATACCACTTGAAAGAAAAAGTCAGAGGCTGCCGAATAGACGGAATCACCGCCAAAGCCATTTTCTGCTGAGGCTGCTAGAGCGTCTGCTACCAAGGTCTCACCGCCTGCAATACCGCTCAAAAACAGATTGCCATCATACATAATGGCATAGCCGCAGATCATATACATAGTACAAGCAGTGGCAAATAGCGCGATATTTTTGGTTAAAATCTCGACCGTGTTTTTTGAGCGCACCAGTCCAGCTTCCAGCATCGTGAAGCCCGCTGCCATCCACATGACCAGCGCCCCACACATTAAAAAGTAAAACGTATCAAGTGCGTACTGGAGCTCAAAGATTTGATTTTGCATGTTAATTCCCCCTTGAATATATGCAATATAGATATCGGTATGTCCTATAAATCTGTGTTTATAGGTGGATCTGCGCGTTAGATAGCGTCAGGACCCGTCTCTCCCGTACGAATACGAATGACTTGCTCAAGAGCGGTCACGAATATTTTACCGTCACCAATTTTGCCGGTGCTAGCGATGCGAGTGATGGCTTCGATAGCAGGTTCAACCATCTCATCGATAACGGCCACTTCAACTTTCACTTTAGGTAAAAAGTCCACCACGTATTCTGCGCCGCGATAGAGCTCAGTATGACCTTTTTGACGACCGAAACCTTTGACTTCGGTGACGGTGACACCTTTGACACCGATGTCAGAAAGCGCTTCACGTACATCATCGAGCTTAAACGGTTTTAAGATCGCAGTGATTAACTTCATAAAAAATTCCTTATATGGGTGATGTCGCAGGTTGATATAGACATTGCGGTGCATCGTATGACTGTCGTGCTTACCTTAAGTCATTCAAGAACTGTGCCAAACCTACTCAAGGGGGTAGGTAGGATTCGGCTGATAGGTTCAAAAGTGGCTTAGATATTGACAATAAATACGGCTTATAGGACAACGATAACGAGCATCATTATCAGCATAAGCAGAGTAGATCAACCTTTAACGTTGCAGTAACGAAAACTTTATTATAACCAACTTTTTAAGCGCTTGGGGAGGCTATCACTTTATTTCATGTGATGATTTGATAAAAGTGTATCGCGAATAAGTAGAGAGTAAAAGTAGGTGGGAGGGGCAGAGACGGATACTCTGCCCGCAAATGGCACGTTGGGGTTATGCTTTAGGGAAGAGTAGGTATGGGGTCTTAGTGCTGCCTAGTAGCTTTTTGGTGTCACTGCCTTTAAGCAGTTCATGCAAACGAGATTGACCAAAAGCACCTGTCATTAGCAGACCAATATTATGCTCATTTTGATAATAATTTAAGGCGGCTGTCACATCACGGCAGTCTAGCAATGCCTTTTTAGACTTAATACCGGCTTGCTTCAGACGGGCATAAGCTTCACGTAGTGCATCGCAGTTTTCTGAGTTGTCTTTACCGACCATGACGATATGAATGGTTAGTGCGCGAACGAGTGGCGTTTTACATAGCCAATTAAGCAGCTTATGAGAAGTGGCTGAGTTGTCGAAAGCAAATAAAGCGGTCGTAGGGGGCAAAAATGGTGCATGAGTCACCAAAATGGGGCAGTGGCTTAAGCGAATAAGCTGACTCAACGTTGCTTTGCAGGTCACATGATGACCAATAACAATCAATTGCGCCTTGTTATCGACATAATCGATACTCTCATTGAGATTTTCGTGGCGATGCAGCGTATAAGTCTTTAGTTTTTGGCGCTGCTGCTCGCAATAGGTAGTGGCTTGATGCAGCAACAGCTTGCCTTGGGCTTTTAGCTCACAGTTACTCAAATGCTCTTTGGTGGTAAATTGATCCAATAAAGCGCTTTCGTCATCGATATTGAGGCAGCCAGAATAATCGACTGCTGCTTTTTGCTGCAAGCTTGGTACTGAATGCAACAGACCGATAGGAGCCTGCAAACGAGGGGCTGCCCACATGCTCGCCTCTAATACGGCTTGTACATGATCCGGACAGTCTAAGCAGGCAATCACGCTATCTGGCTTTAAGTTACTCATAAGGCCACCACATCATCTTATAATTAAAATACCGTCAAGCGGGTCAATGTATTTGTGATGACCCTAACGCTTGAGCTGGTATGCCAATATAATAGTTTATTTACAAACCATGAATTAACGTCCGTTCAATAACGCAGACGCAGTGTTTGGTCATCTAATTCCTTAATCCAACAAGCCAATATCTCGGCGATCGTGGATAGAGAAGCGGTCAATCAAGGTACGGCTTGCACTGTTGAGTCCTACCACTTTGACATCAATCCCTTCACGTTGCAAGCGCATGACCAGCTTGTCCAAGGTGTCTACGGCACTGACGTCCCAAAAATGCGCTTGGCTGACATCGATATGGATGCTGTCCAAGGCTTCTTTGGTATCAAAGCTATGCAAGAACTGCGTCGTTGAGGCAAAGAATACTTGGCCTTGGACGTAGTAATAACGAGTATTGCTACTGTCGTCATACTCACTAAATATCGTTAAGAATTGTCCAATCTTATTGGCAAACGCTAGCGCCGATAACAGCACGCCGACACCCACGCCATACGCTAGATTATGCGTAAAGACCGTGGTCAAAACGGTCGCTAGCATGACAATGTTAAACGACATCGGATGGGTCTTAAACTCGCGAATAGATTGCCAATTAAAAGTACCGATAGAGACCATAATCATCACAGCGACCAGCGCTGCCATCGGTATCAGACTGACCCATTCACTTAAAAACACCACCATAATGAGCAGTACCACACCCGCCATCAAGGTAGACAGACGCGTACGTCCGCCTGATTTGATGTTAATCATTGACTGACCAATCATCGCACAACCTGCCATACCACCGAAGAATCCTGATACCACGTTGGCAATACCTTGACCACGACACTCGCGGTTTTTATCGCTCGGCGTATCGGTTAACTCATCCACAATCGTCGCCGTCATCATCGATTCTAATAACCCAACGATGGCCAGCGCGATAGAATAAGGCGCAATGATTAAGAGCGTCGTTAAATTTAGTGGAATATCTGGCAGCAAAAACACTGGTAGAGAATCGGGCAAATCACCCATACTCCCAACGTTACGAATATCGAGATTCATATACATCGCGACTGCGGTTAAGCCGACAATACAAATGAGTGGTGAAGGAATCACGCGACCGATTTTTGGAATGAGTGGAAACAGATAGATAATCGCCAAGCCCGCTGCGGTCATGATATAAACGGTCATCCCGACACGCTCAGTCATCGGGTTGAGCTCGGGGAGCTGCGCGGCAAAGATCAAAATCGCTAGCGCATTGACAAAGCCAATGACCACCGAGCGCGAGACAAAGCGCATCAGGTTGCCAAGCTTTAGAATACCCATAACGACCTGAATGGCCCCGCACAGTAAGGTGGCGGCCAGCAAGTACTGCAAGCCATGATCAGCCACCAAATCCACCATCACTAGCGCCATCGCTCCTGTCGCTGCCGAAATCATACCTGGACGACCGCCGACGAAACTAATCACCACGGCGATACAGAATGAGGCATACAAACCGACTTTTGGGTCGACGCCTGCGATAATAGAAAAAGCAATGGCTTCTGGAATCAGGGCCAGTGCGACCACCAAACCTGATAAAACGTCACCGCGAACATTGGAAAACCACTCGTCACGTAAGCTATCAAAAAAAGATGTCATAAGTAAACTGCATAGAGTTAAAGGCAAAAAAAGTAATCATTACTCAGTGATAAAATGATCGCGTTGTTATAAGTCGTTATAATCAGTGCTATTAAACGTTTTTGTATGCTGCGGTTGCGCCATTATCTGCGGATGATGGTGTAGCAACGCGCTCATCGATTTATTGACGGGTATCGCTAATACGCTCACCAATAGCCAATACGATGACAATGCCTAAAATATAGTGTATTAAAATACAGTGTCTAAAATAAAGTATAAGAGCCGCCATGGGGCAACGCGGTAGAAGGAGATAAATAATCTATCAGACAAAAGCGCATAAGTAGATCGCAGCTAGGGTCTGCCACCTCATGACCGCGATATGAATCGTTGCGGAAGAAGCGTGACAATAGCGCGATAAATGTGACAACATGCTAAACTAAAATACTTAGCTAAAACCCTCAGCCCAAATATCTGTTTAGACTGATATTATAGCATTAGCTAGTCAATATAAAAACAGCCGCATAATAGCACAAAGTCATAAAAAACCAGTACCGAAATCTGAACGATACCGTTATGATGATCTTCATTTTAATAGCATCATGCAGACGGCTAAACCACGCGCGTGCTTGATGCCATTTTGTTCGTCCAATAAGAGGAAGAGATATGACCACCCTTAACGCAACAGAAACCTTACTTCATAAGGGCAGTGGTCTACAAGTTGTGGTCGGTTTGGGACAGTCAGGGCTGTCAGTCGCGAACTATCTTACCAAGCAAGGCTACCGTGTGGCAGTCACTGATAATCAGTCGCAGCCTACCTTAGCCTACCAGTTGCCAGCAGCCGTTGATATTCGTCAATTTGGGGCTATAGATGCAGAATTGCTGCAGCAAGCGGCACGGATTATTATTAGCCCAGGCATTTCTTTGGATACCGATGCGGTTGCCGCTGCCCGTCGCGCCAATATTCCAGTGGTCAGCGATATTCAGCTGTTCTGCGAAGCCTGTACCGTACCGATCGTTGCTATTACTGGCTCTAATGCCAAAAGCACGGTGACGACTTTGGTCGGACAGATGGCGGCAGATGCCGGTGTCAATGTGGGCGTCGGTGGTAATATCGGCGTGCCAGCCCTTACTCTCCTTGCCAATCCTGGCATGCAATTGGCGGTGCTTGAACTATCCAGCTTCCAGTTAGAGACGGTGAGCAATTTGGGAGCGCAAGTGGCAACAGTTCTTAATATGTCGCCCGATCACCTAGATCGCCATGGGGATATGCTTGGTTACCATCAGGCCAAGCATCGTATCTTTCAAGGTGCCAAATCGGTGGTAATCAATCGAGAAGATGCGCTGACTCGTCCGTTAGTGGCTGACAATTTGCCACGGCTGAGCACGGGTATCCATGCTCCTGATAAAGGTCACTATGGCCTCATCACCGATCCAGAGGGACAGATTTATCTTGCACGCGGGACCGAGCGCTTACTATCAGCGGACAAACTGCCAATTAAAGGTCGTCATAATCTGTTGAATGCACAAGCGGCTTTGGCGCTGGGTGAGCTTGCTGGCTTACCGCTGGATAGCATGCTAAATACCTTGCAGCAGTTCACAGGTCTCGAGCATCGCTGCCAATATGTCGCTACTGCGGCGGGTATTGATTATTTTAACGATTCAAAAGGCACCAATATTGGCTCGACCATGGCCGCTATCGAAGGGTTAGGTGCGGTCTATGCACCAAAAGACGGCAAGCTGTTGTTAATCTTAGGTGGGCAGGGTAAAGGTCAACAATTTGGTGAATTGACGCCCTTTATCAATCAATATGTCAGCCAAGTGCTGTTTATTGGTGAGGATGCCAAGCAGATTGAGCAGCATCTACGCGCGGCTAAATTAAGCGATGAAGTGGCGCTGCATCAATGCCAGACCTTAGAAAATGCGTTTGCCACTATTCAGCAAGTCACTATAAGCAGCTTGTCACAAGTGCAAGCCGTGTTATTATCGCCAGCCTGTGCCAGCTTTGATCAATTTAGTGGTTACGCCGCTCGTGGTGAGCATTTTAGCCAGCTGGTCAGCCAGTTAGAGAAAGGCATTTAAATAGCATAAGCCAAATATTTGGCAACTACATAGCCCTACGGACACCGCAGCGAATAACCAATCGCATTTTGTTGATAAATGATTGTTTTGCTTATAGATTACTGCTACTGTCAATAATAATCAGTCAGGCAAGTTGTCGATTTTATTATTCAGTTGATAATAAGTCGATGATTCTAGGATAGACGGCAAGATAGGCGTCGTCTTTCTAGGGCGTGTTCTCTGAAGACACGCCCTAATAGTAATTTATGAATGAGCTGTTTTCTAGTATAAGTGGCTGTTATGGTCCGTGCGGTACGATCTACTTTATATTTTTTATACGGTGGCGTTGCATAAACGCCGTGTTTTTTCGTTTGTTAGTGTATATAAAATTATGGCCCTCTCCTCTCTTTTTCGTTCGTCTCCCTCATCGCAGCAAGCTTCTGGCTCAGATGGCATTCTTTCTATGCCATCAGCGCGAGCAATTTTAATATCGAGTGTCGGCTGTATGCTGGTGCTCAGTCTGCTGATGGTTGCTTCTGCCTCTATTCCCTTCGCGCTCAGTCGCGGCATGACAGAGCTGCATTTTTTTAGAAATCAACTGCTCTATATGGGAATTGGCCTAATCGCCGCTGCTTTTCCTTATTACTTGGTGTCCCTACGAACCTTATATAAGACAGAAACCCAGTTTATCCTGTTAGCGATTACCGGAGCCTTGCTGTTTTTAACTTTGTTTGGCACACCGATTAATGGCTCTAAGCGCTGGTTAAATTTAGGATTTTTGAACTTTCAGGTCGCAGAATTGGCCAAACTGGTCATGATTGTATTCGTATCTGACTTTGTCGTGCGCCGATCTTTTGAGGTTCGTAATGGCTGGGATGGCTTTTTACGGATATTTTTAGTGGTCGGCATGATTACGCTATTACTGTTATTGCAGCCAGACTTTGGCTCTTTGGTCGTCATTGTGGGTACTGTTTTTGCGATATTTTATATCGCTGGCGCACCTTACAAGCAGTTCTTGGCATTGGGCGGCTTGGTGGCTGGGTTAGCAGTACTGGCAGTGACGTTGGTACAGTATCGCTTGGTACGTGTGATGTCGTTTTTGGATCCCTTTGACGATGTGCAAGATACCGATTATCAGCTCGCGCGCAGTTTGATTGCCTTTGGTCGTGGTCAGTTTACTGGCGTTGGTTATGGTGAAAGCGTACAAAAACTGTCGCATTTACCTGAGGCGCATACGGATTTTTTATTAGCGATTACGGGTGAAGAGTTGGGTTTTGTGGGGGTCGCGATGGTGTTGCTGCTTGAGGCGCTCATTATCGGTAGCGCAATGCGGATCAGTTATAACGCGCTCAAGCGTCGTCAGATGCGTATGAGCTATACCGCCTTTGGTATCGGTGTGGTCTTTATCGCGCAAACAATTATTAACGCGGCGATGAATATGGGTGCGATTCCGACTAAGGGTTTGACCATGCCATTTTTCAGCTACGGTGGTTCATCCATGCTCATCAGCTTAGTGATGGTTGCCTTGCTGCTAAAGATTTACAAAGAAAGCCCTGAGATCGAAAAAAGCCAGTGCCGTTATTATTAGTCGCTTCGGTAATTAGCAAGTTAAAAGAATTTTCATGATTAATGTTTGATGACCACTATTTGACAAAAAGCGTCGCCAGCAGCGGCGCTTTTTGTTTTTTAATAATGAGGCAGATTAAGCACGCTTTTGCCCTGTAGCGGGGTATGATCCCATTGCGCAATTGCTTGCGCTAGCATACGGGTTGGTGTATCTCTATCGACCGCTGGCTGCTGTAATAACTCAAGAGCGGTCTTTAGCAATTGGCTTGGATCGCGAGTATCAATCGGTTGTGCAAGGTTCTGCTTGGAGAGCTTTTGTCCATCAGGATTGCATATCAAGGGCAGATGATACCAGTGATCGATAGCCGGTAAATTAGCTGCCTGCATGATACTAATCTGAGCCGTGGTCATGGGTAAAATGTCCAGTCCACGCATAATATGAGTGACTTGTTGTAGCCCGTCATCGAGGCTGGCGGCTAAGATATAATTGATCATGCCGTCGTTGCGGCGCACCACCATATCCCCTAAGGTCTGTTGTGGATTGTCCCACTGCAAGCCCTGAATAGCATCATTAAAGCCAATGCTATAGTCTGGCAGTTGTATGCGCAGCTTGTGTTGCTGACGATCGAGATTGGCATTGAGGCAGCAGCGTGGGTAGTGTTGTCTATTGGGTAGCAGTTGCTTAATATCCGTAGCATTCAAATCTGCTGGTAGAGGCTCTAGGTTTTGAGTCGTCGAAGATGGCTGTGCTTGCTGAGACCAGTAGCGCTCCAAGTCCTTACGTGAGCACTGACAGCCATAAGTTAGTGGTAGCAGGTCTGATGATAAATAGTCGTTATAGATATCAATACGCTCAGACTGATAAATGACATCTCCATCCCACTGTAGCCCGAGCACTTCTAGATCTATAAGAATCTGCTCAGTGAACTGTCTGTCACAGCGTTCCGTATCAGTATCTTCGATACGCAGCAGCCATCTACCACCGAGCGACTTGATATGGCAAAAGCTGGCAAGCGCAGTGGTCAAGGAGCCAAGATGCAGCTCACCCGTGGGTGAAGGCGCAAAGCGGCCGATAGGAGGGGGTAGTGGTTGCTGATGGGGCATATGAATACGAGTCGTTTGCAAAGTAGAAAGTAGGGGTTATCAAGGTAATTACTCATCAAAGCAGTAGAATGTAGCTATAGTCAGTGAAAAGTAATATCGAACCATCACGCACTGCTAATATTAATTCTTCTGGCTTGCTGTACTTTTGCAGACAGAGGCGATAAAAAATTGATATCAGCAATAGCGTCGCGTCTTTAGGATATTTTGACTATAGAATAAAGAAGAACAGAGTAAAAAGATATTTATTAAATGGGCTTATTTTGTCAGTAAACTAAAAAAGCTATCTATAGAACGGAATTTATAAAACGCAACGAGCGACCAATAAATGGTCGCTCGTTATTATAGAGCCTGTCAGCACGCATTTATCTGCACTGACATAAGGGCGTGTTTAGGTATGACCTTGGTTTTGACGCTCTTTGATCTCTGATAACGTCTTGCAGTCGATACATTGGGTTGCCGTTGGGCGAGCCTCAAGACGGCGCAAGCCAATCTCTACCCCGCAAGTTTCACAAAAACCATAGTCATCGTTTTCAATTTCTGCCATAGACTTATCGATTTTGCGAATGAGTTTACGCTCACGGTCACGCGTACGTAACGTCAAGGCAAACTCTTCTTCTTGAGTCGCGCGGTCGTTGATATCTGGCATGGCGCTAGACTCATCTTGGATATAAGTCTTGGTGCGATCTGCTTCGCCAATCAGTTGCTGCTTCCAATCCAACAAAATAGCCTTAAAATGCTCTAACTGCGCATCAGACATATACTCTTCGTCTTTGGCAGGCACATAAGGAGTAAACTTAACATCACTCGGATTCGTGGTCACGGTGCTCATATGGGTATCCTACTTTTTCAAATTAATTCAATAAAACGACATATCAAAAGACAAGACGTTATAAGTTTAACAAACGCTATAAGTTGTCCCTTTATAAAACGTTTTACCACTTGGTAACACAAGTAACACAGCTGAACTCATCGTACGGTTATATTGATATGTTTATATCAATGGTCAGGTATATTGTTATGCATATTTTTATTTAAATGGCTGGGTCTAAATAATGCGACAAATGACTGACTGTGAAAACTTAGCTTGTGGTCAATGTAGCCATCCTAGCTATTATAATTTTGCTGATGATTAATCGCGTTACCGTTCTAACGCGGTTTGGTTTTATCAGTATCGTTATTCACTTATCATAAAGCAAAGTTTGATTTTGCCAACCATATGGACGAAATTTTTTGTATTAAATCAAACATATGGACAAGGGCAATCATGGTGTTTTTGACGCCGATAAAACTGGGCATCAAGTATCCAACCTTTTAACCCAGCTTGCAACCTCTCCATTGTTGGCTAATTGCAACCAACGATAACCGGGGCGCGCGTTTTCATCGTAAGCAAAATCGTCTCTATAAGGCTTAAATTGATAGCAAGTCGACGGCGTGCTATAAACGCTGACCCCTTGACGATGGCGTACTTGCGCTTGATGGGTATGACCGCTAATGATTACTTTTAATTGGTCAAACGGAGCCATATGCTGCCAAAAAGCCTCGGTATTCTTTGCCATATGGATATCGATCCAGTCAGACTCTACTGGGATAACGTGATGGTGCAGGGCGATGAGCGCAGGCTTATTACATCCTTGCAGCTGCCTACACAACCAGTCGATATCGGTCGCGGTCACTTCTCCTGCCACCTTGCCAGAAATAGAAGAATCCAGTAATAGTAATTGCCAGTGCTCCGTCTCAATAACGTGTCGGCTGAGCAAACGCGCATCGGTCGGCTGGGCGACGAGTTCGCGCTGAAAAAACGGTAAATCGCTACCGATCTCATCAGTGACATCATGATTGCCCGCAATACAGGCAAAAGGGATGTTGGTCGCTTGCAATACCTCAAAAATATGATCGTAAATAGTGGGCTGTACTTGATTGACCAAGTCGCCAGTCACCACGATCAAGTCACAGCGGATATCTTCACTCAATGCTTGTTCGATGATTTTTTCAAAACTGTGCTGACAAACAAATATATCGGAACTATTGTCGATGTCTTCATCCGCCAGCGCAGAGGTGGGTGTTGACAGGTGCAAATCCGTGATTTGTAACACATTTAGCTGTTGATCTGGCGTACTGATGTTATTGGCAGGATAGCTTAGCATTGGGTCAGTCCCTTATCGAATCAAAACAAGTACTGCTGTTAAAACGAGTATGGATAAATCGGTCACTGTTATTGATGACACACTTTAGTATGTTTATAGCGTCTATTTATCATTAATAACAGCATTCTACTAACTATCGCGCTAATAGCATCAGGGAAAGTTTATATCATAAAGCGAATGAAAGCTCTAGCATATTGATGAAATAAAGTTGGATAAAGGGATAATGATTCGCTAAAGACTATAGAAGTCTCTACTACAAAGTTTTAAAGAGCCTCTCTACTGGCGCATCGTCCAAAATTTTGCCGTTAGCACCTTTGATAAAATCAGCGCTACAAAGAATAAAATAGCCAATATCAGTACGATAGACAGACCAGTTTGAATATCTAGCCAAATACTGCCCCAAACACCTAGCGTCACGCCAAGCTGAGCGATAAGCAGCGCGATAACCACCATTTGCTTTGGCGATGCTGACCATAAACGTGCCGTTAAAGCCGGTAGTACCAGCAAGCCACTGATTAATAAGCTACCCACCGCTTGCAGGGCAATGGCACAAAACCCTGCCAATAAACCCATAAAAAATAGCCGCTGGCGTGTTGGGTTGACGCCTTGAATCCGTGCTAACGCTTCGTGAGTAGCAAGCTTAATTTGTGCAGGCCAAATATAGGCGAGTAAACCTAATCCTACCAGTACACTACCGCCTATTAAGGGTAAGTCTGCCCAATCAAGCTCGAGCAAATTACCAAACAAAAACCCCAGCACGTTGGCTTGCTGATCGGTCAGTTGGGTCAGCGCTAACAGCCCCAAGCACAGCAGCGACACCGCAACCACCGCCAGTACGGAATCGACGGGCAAACGCTCATCATCTATGAGCACGAGTCCTAGTACCACTATCACGCTCACCAAAGCAATACCAATGCCCATGGGCAACTGCCACCACACGGCCAAGGCCACGCCTAGCAAAGTACCATGCGCCAAGGCATCGGCAAAAAATGCCATGCGTCGCCACAATACCAAACAACCGAGGGGCGCTGATAGCAGTGCTAAGATACTGCCAGCAATCCAAGCAGGCGCAATAATGGCTAACCAAGCACTCATAATGTGTATCCAATAAACGGTTTATAAAATAAAGATCGTAAAGCAGCTTTTTGCTTTGGTCGGTTGGTTTCGATGATTACAACTCGCTTGGCGCGTGATGTTCACAGGCGTGCGGCTGGTGGACATAAGGCTGCTCATAATGATGACCAAACAGCTTTTGAAACTCACTACTAATGGCAAGTTCGCTTGGTTGTCCCTCGCAGCAAATATGCTTATTTAGACAAATTACCCGTCGGCTGCCTTTCATTACCCAATGCAAATCGTGTGACACTACTAGCATGGCACAGCGTAAGAAATCTGGCAGCTCATCAATGAACTGATAAAGCCAAACTTCGGTATCAGGATCAAGTCCTTGCATCGGCTCATCTAGAATCAATAAATTGGGCTTATCTAGCAAGGCACGGGCCAATAGAACTCGCTGCGTTTCACCACCTGACAGGTGCAACATCTGCCGTGATAGCAAGTGCGTCAATGATAAATTATCAAAGATAAACTGGCGTTGCTCAGCCGTTAAGCGTTTCTTATCGGCCTGCGCCAATAAGTCGCAGACTCGTAATGGCAATATCGGCGGTACCGCAAAGCGCTGCGGCACATAGCCAAGCTGTAACTGATGATGGGGCGTCATTTGCCCTTTAGTTGGCTCAATCAACCCTAAAATAAGCTTAACCAACGTCGATTTACCAGCGCCATTTGGCCCAATAAGACTGACTGTCTCGTTAACGGCAATATCGATATTAATATGTGATAACAAGCGTTGCGAACCAATGTCATAGCTGATATCGCTTAAGCTCAGCAGCTGGTTAGTTTGGCTGGTCTTATTATCCAGACTAATAGAGGCAGACGATTGCTCTGATGATGAAGTGGGTAGGCTCATAGGCTAGTGACTAATATATTGGTAAATGATAAATGGCTGAATACTTAATGCTAAATACTGAATAATAAGTACCTAGATCAGTACTTAATAAAAAAATACAGCAAGCTTTACTGGCATGCTTGGCAACGACCACTGAGCTCAATGACGCTACGAGCGACGATAAAGCCCACATCTTGCTCCGCAAAGCTCATCATTTCTTGTACTGGTAAGCTGCTACATTCTTGAACCCGCTGGCACTGATCGCAGATTAAAAATGCGGCAGTATGCTGGGCGCGTGGGTGACAGCAGGGCACATAAGCATTGATGGAGGTCAGTTGATGTATCAAACCTTCGCTCAACAAAAACTCCAAACTACGATAAACCGTCGGCGGTGCGACGTTTTTTGGCGTCTGATTGGTGAGAGCCGAATCTTGTGTATCCGGTTCTGACAAGCGCATTTGCTGCAATTGCGTGATCAAGTCGTAAGCACCAACCGGCTTATTGGCAGCCAATACTAACTGATATATCTGCTGGCGCAGTAGCGTAAAGCGTACACCACTTATGCGGCATTGTTCTTTTGCCGCCGTCAAGCGCTCGGTTACATCATGCGCGGTGAAGTGTTGCACATCATGCAAATGTTCGCATGTCGATGAAGTAGTGGACATAGGACAAACTCCTAAAAAATATGACGCCTTTTTATGATGGCGTTTTTCATTGTTATAGTATAACATAATGAAATACAAAACAGGCAAGTCGCCTTCACTTAATAATAAAGACCCTACTATGAATGTATTTTTCAGCTATTTTTTACGCTCATTCATTATACTACAACGATTTCTCATTACTGGGATAGTCGCGTTAAGCTGCTTGACGTTAAGCGCTCAAGCAGCCACCGTTAGTGTGAGTAATTATCCATTATTCTTGTTGAGTCAAGCTGTGACTGATGGTGCGCCGCCTGCCAAGCAATTATTGCAAGCAAGGGAGGTGGGGCATCACGGCAGTATTAGTCCGGGCGACATAAAAGCCATTCAAGACAGCAAGTTTGTGGTATGGTTTGGCGAGCCACTAGAGAACAATCTGGCCGCCAGTCTCAATAGCGCGCCCAATGCCATTGCCTTATTCAAGTTTGACGCCTTTAACCGTCATCCACTGCGCGATATCAAAGGCAAGCCTATCGCTGGCACGCTAGATCCACATATTTGGCTCGATCCTCAAAATGCCAAAGCCATCACCCGTGCGCTGGCGGTGATTCATAGCCATGCCAATCCTGAGTATAAAAAGCTCTATCATGCCAATGCGCAAAAATTTGCCCAGCGACTGGATAAAGAAGTGCTTGCCACAAAGCAGAGCACAGCGTCAAAAATATTGCCTTATTGGGCATATCACGATGCTTATCAGTATATGGAGGACAGCTTAAAGCTACAGCTCATCGGCAGTCTTAGCACCGATCACCATTTAGCGCCAAAAGCCAGTCAGTTGCGCTGGCTAAATGAGCAGCGTCCTGCCAAACAAATGTGTTTGGTTAGTCCAAGTGCACCAGCTAAAGGGTTGCTCGCTAAGCTACAACCGGTAAAGAGTACCGTGCAAGCTGAAGACATGAGTAACAGTCAAGACTTTGTTAGCGGCTGGCAGACGATGGCGCAGCAAATCCGTCAATGTATCGCATAGCTATTTTTAGCCCACTTAGACTGTTGTTAGTTGAATTGAGGACATGCCATAGCTAGGCTTTACTAAGTTTTTAGAGGGAGCGTTAGCGCTAAACAATCAAATGCTTGATAAGACGCATATTTTACTTGCTAATCGCGCGTGCGCTCCCTATAATAAGTGGCGTTTTATTTTGGTTAAAAGGCAACGTCTGTATAGTGACTTTTCATGCATAAAGTGGTCATGGATAAACTGGTCACGGATAAAATCGTGGCAAATATGCGACATTATCCCAATACTATAGGATAGCTGCTGATGACCAAGCCTGCCAAACGCACGCAAAAAGATGAGATTGGCATCTACCTGAAACGCCAAGCATGGATTTTATTTATCCTGATTATTATTGGTTGGGTAGTAGATGTGACCTGGCTCGACAGTGGGCTGATAGTAGCAAAAAGTACCGCGATCGGTGCGCTACTCAGTTTTGCCACCCAAGCGGTCTTTGCTGGATTTATCTTTTGGTATACCGGATATCGCGCGCGTAGACACATTGTCAGCCAGCTATATCGTGGTCAAATGGTCAAATGGCTACTGACCGTATGTGGTTTTGCACTAATTTTTATTACCATACAACCTCTATCAGCGCCTGCGCTATTCGTCGGTTTTATGGTAATGCAGATTAGTCACAGTTGGATGTTGTGGCAGATACGCTAACTTTATAAGCTATTATAATTTTAATAGCTCAATAATACAGCACATACATTTGTCATCCTGCGGTCCAGCTTCTCTAAGATTACTGTTATAAAGTCATCAATCAATGATTAAGTGACTGAAAACTGTTTTTACAATAAAAGTATGAATAAAGACGCTTAATTAGAGCTAAGCGTAAAAATCGCGATAAGTAACCCTCTTTTTAAATAGGGTGTTCAAATACAATTGAATTATCGGCTTTGATGGATAGACGCAAAGCCATAGTAGCGAACGTTAACAGCGCTTAACGTATTCATACCGTAAATAAAAAAGTCATAATTGACTTTACACGATTACAACGCTGCATTAATATAGACAGCTAACTGTCTTGCTGCTGAGCACCGTATTGGGTGTGATGAAAATAAGATAAGTAAACACATACTTAAAGATTTGCGTAGATATGCAAGGGCCATTAATGAATAATCGTGCGCCCTTTTTTGATAGCTAAAATTTATCCATGACTATCAAATTGAGCCGCCGCAATAAAAAAATTGGTTATTCCGCTTAATTATTTAAGAATAACAGAGTAGTTATAGAGCTATGGGTTGGATGTTATTGGTTACATGAGGGCTGTAAGTGTTTTTCTGGATTTGCTTAATCGCAGATTGGTGATAACGCAAACGCCTCATCAGATGACAACCATATTTTTTGGTAGTTGATTAAATCGTTGATTAATAAGAAGCTTACATTATGGCATCCGAGCAAGCATCATCAGAATATATCTCTCACCACTTAACGAATTGGACGTACGGCTATCTGCCGGGCGAAGGTTGGAAAGTTGCCTATACTGCTGAAGAAGCAGGGTTAATGGGTTTTAAAGCTATCCATCTTGATTCCATGTTATGGTCAATCGGTCTGGGTATTTTATTTTGTGCCATCTTTTGGATGGTTGCCAAAAAAGTTACTTCAGGCGTTCCCGGCAAAACTCAAGCAGCGGTTGAGATGATCGTTGAGTTTGTTGATAACAACGTTCGCGATTCTTATAGTGGTACGTCAAAATTGATTGCGCCGCTAGCGTTGACCATTTTTGTGTGGATTTTCTTGATGAACTTGATGGATTTATTGCCTATCGACTTCATTCCAAGTCTAGCAGGTCAAGTTGGCGCTGCGATGGGTCATGATCCACATCACGTGTTCTTCAAGATTGTACCAACGACTGACCCTAATATCACCCTAGGCATGTCATTTTCTGTCTTTGCGTTGATTATTTACTACAGTATTAAAGAAAAAGGGTTGGGTGGTTTTATCGGTGAGTTAACACTGCATCCGTTTAGCGCCAAAAACCCAATCATGCAAATCATTTTAATCCCCATCAACTTTATCTTAGAGTTTGTTACTTTGATTGCCAAGCCCATCTCACTAGGTTTGCGTCTGTTCGGTAACATGTATGCTGGGGAGCTAATCTTCGTATTGATTGCCCTGATGCCGTTTTGGATTCAATGGGCGTTATCGGTGCCGTGGGCGATTTTCCACATCTTAATTATTACCCTTCAAGCGTTCGTATTTATGATGTTGACGATAGTTTATATGTCGCTTGCATCATCAACTGAACATTAATTATATACATTCAATAGGTAAATGAGGATACATCAATGGATCCAGTATTAGGTGGTTACACAGTTATCGCAGTAGCACTGCTTATCGGTCTTGGCGCACTTGGCACAGGCATTGGTTTTGCTATTCTAGGCGGCAAGTTCTTAGAAGGTGTTGCACGTCAACCAGAACTTGGTTCACAACTGCAAACTCGTATGTTCATCGTGGCAGGTCTACTTGATGCCGTACCGATGATTGGTGTTGGTATTGCGATGCTATTGTTGTTCGCTAACCCTCTAGCAGGTTAATCAGAAAGCTCAGTTGTAAATGTTTGGTGGTCAAAGTTTGTATATTAAACATAGCCAAAGTTTGGCTATCAAATATGATCAATGAAACTGATTTTTCATTAACAAAGAGGTGATCACGTGAATATCAATTCTACCCTCATCGGTCAAGCCATTGCTTTTGCAATATTTGTGATTTTTTGCATGAAATTCGTGTGGCCACCACTTATCGGTGCCATTAATGAGCGTCAGCGTAAAATCGCTGAAGGCTTAAACGCCGCAGAAAAAGCAAAAGCAGATTTAGCGACCGCGGAGCAAAATGTACAGCAGGAGCTTGATGTTGCAAAAACTAAAGCTGCTGCGCTAATTGAGCAAGCGAACAAGAGCGCCAATCAGCTTGTTGAAGATGCAAAATTGCAAGCCCAAGCGGAAGGCGAACGCATTCGTCAACAAGCGCAAGCCTCTATCGACCAAGAAATCAATCAAGCGCGCGAATCATTGCGTGCCCAAGTTGCTGAACTGGCTGTACTTGGTGCTGAAAAGATTTTGCAAGACAAAGTCGATGTGCAAAAACATGCCAGTATGTTAGACCAACTGGCGGCGAAGCTGTAATTGTGAGGATATCATGGCTGACTTATCAACCTTAGCACGACCGTACGCTAAAGCCGCGTTTGACTATGCCAATGAAAACGGGGTAGTAAATGAGTGGGAAAACTTCTTATTTATTGCCGCTACCGTTGTCAATGACAAGTCGTTCAGTACTTGGCTAGACAATCCAGCTGTTTCTGCTGAGCATAAGTCAGCTGCTTTGGTCGATCTTTATGATACGCAAGTAGCTAGCGCGAATGATTCTGCTTTTAAGCAGTTATTAGGTGAGACCCAAGGGGCTCGTCATGACCAAAACGCCAGCTATCCTAAAGTATCAGTAGCACTTAGTAACTTCGTTAAACAGTTATCAGAACAAGAGCGTCTGGCGCTGCTTCCTGAAGTTTATGAGCATTATCGCCGTCACAAGGCAATAAGCTTAAAGCAGCTTGACGCTTATGTGACCTCTGCTTATCCATTAACTGATGCTCAGCGTCAGACGCTGCAAACGCGTCTTGCTGACTCGCTCAATGCGAGCGTGGTGATTCACGAGTCGGTTGATCCAAGTCTATTGGCGGGCGCTATGATTAAAGTCGGTGACAAAGTTATCGATGATTCGATGCGTGGCAAGTTACAACAGTTAAAAACACAGCTAACGGCCTAATGCCAATCATCCGTGCAGCTTACTAAAGCTTGCGTGATATAAGAGCATTTAAGTCAGTGGCGGGTTATCATAAATTAAAGGAAACAAGGCAATGCAACAATTGAATCCAGCGGAAATCAGTAATCTGATTAAGCAGCGTATTCAAGACCTTGATGCGGGTGCAACTGCAAAGAATGAAGGCACGATTGTCAAAGTATCTGACGGTATCGTGCAGATTCATGGTCTTGAAGATGCCATGTACGGCGAAATGATTGAGTTTGAAGGTGAAATCTACGGAATGGCGCTTAACTTAGAGCGTGATTCTGTTGGTGCAGTAGTATTAGGCGACTTCCTAAAACTACAAGAAGGTCAAAAAGCCTATTGTACTGGTCGCATTTTGGAAGTACCCGTAGGTCCTGAGTTGCTAGGCCGTGTTGTTGATGCTTTGGGTAACCCTATTGATGGCAAAGGTCCTATCGATGCCAAGATGACTGATAAAGTCGAAAAAATCGCCCCAGGCGTTATCGACCGTCAATCAGTAGATCAGCCAGTAATGACTGGTTATAAAGCCGTTGATACCATGATTCCAATCGGTCGTGGTCAGCGTGAGCTTATCATTGGTGACCGTCAGACGGGTAAAACCGCAATGGCTATCGATGCGATCATCGCGCAGAAAGCTTCTGGCATTAAATGTGTATACGTCGCAATCGGTCAGAAACGTTCTACCATCGCGAACGTCGTACGTAAGCTTGAGCAGACTGGCGCATTAGAATATACCACGGTTGTGGTTGCATCAGCGTCAGAGCCTGCAGCACTTCAGTATATCGCACCGTACTCAGGTTGTACGATGGGCGAATACTTCCGTGACCGCGGCGAAGATGCACTGATTGTATTTGATGACTTATCAAAACAAGCGGTTGCTTATCGTCAAATCTCACTATTGCTACGTCGTCCGCCAGGTCGTGAAGCGTATCCTGGTGACGTATTCTATTTACACTCACGCCTACTTGAGCGTGCATCACGTGTAAACGCTGATTACGTAGAAAAGTTCACCAATGGTGAAGTGAAAGGTAAAACGGGTTCTTTAACTGCACTACCAATCATTGAAACACAAGCTGGTGATGTATCTGCATTCGTACCAACTAACGTGATTTCGATCACTGATGGTCAGATCTTCCTAGAGTCTAGTTTATTCGCCTCAGGTATCCGTCCAGCAGTAAACGCTGGTATCTCGGTATCTCGAGTTGGTGGTGCCGCTCAGACTAAGATTATCAAAAAGCTATCTGGTGGTATTCGTACCGCTCTAGCTCAGTATCGTGAACTAGCAGCATTCGCTCAGTTCGCATCAGATCTTGATGACGCAACTCGCGAGCAGCTAGATCATGGTGAGCGTGTGACTGAATTGATGAAGCAGAAGCAGTATCAGCCGATGTCAATCTCTGAGCAAGCAGCCGTTATCTATGCTTCAAACGAAGGCTTCTTAGCTGACGTACCTGTCGAAAAGATTGGTTCTTTCGAAGAAGCGTACCTACGTTATATGCATGATGAGCAAAGTGAATTGATGCGTGAGATTGATGACACTGCGAACTACAACGATGATATCGCAGGTCGTTTAAAGTCATCTTTAGAGACCTTTAAACAAAATCACAGTTATTAATTTAACGGGTTAAGCCGATTTGGTTACCGCTCTGATTCAGAGCGTATAAGGTGGCGCGTTGTCTGATAAGCATTTTGCTAAGACAGGCGCGCCATTGTGCTAACCATTGATGGTATTAGATCGCGTCATGCACAAGGTATAACGATTATTCTTTAAGATCGATGTTATATGTTAAATAATTGTCGCATGCGCCAATGCTTTTTAACCCTCTTATATTGGAATCATTATGGCAAGCTTAAAAGAGATACGTGCCAAAGTCACCAGTATTAAAAGCACCCAGAAAATTACTCGTGCTATGCAAATGGTAGCGGCAAGTAAAATGCGCCGTGCGCAAGAGCGCATGGAAGTGGGTCGCCCGTATGCTGATAGTATGCGCCGGGTTATTTCACATTTGGTGCATGCTTCATCAGACTACAAACATCCGTATATGGTATCGCGTCCAGTCAATAAGGTTGGCTATATTGTCATTACCTCTGACCGTGGCCTAGCGGGTGGTTTGAATGTAAACTTATTCAAAGCCTTATCTAAAAGTATCCAGCAATACCAAGACCAGTCTGTGCAAACTGAATTTGCAGCTATCGGCGCTAAAGGCGTAAGTTTTTTCAAAAACTTCGGCGGTAAAGTGACCTCAGCTGTGACCGATTATGGCGATAAACCAACGTTTGAGCAGTTGAATGCACCTGTGCAGGCGATGCTTGAGGATTATAGTAACGGTAATATCGACCGTATCTATGTGGTATATAACAAATTCGTTAATGCCATGACTCAAAAGCCAACGGTCAATCAGTTAGTACCGCTACCTGAGGGCTCATTTGGTGACGAAGAGAGCGGCATACAGACAGAACTTAGCTGGGATTATATATACGAGCCTGACATCAAGACGTTAATTGATGAATTGCTTGGTCGCTATATTGAGTCGATTGTTTATCAAGCGGTAATGGAAAACATTGCCTCTGAGCAGTCTTCACGTATGGTTGCGATGAAAGCGGCAACAGATAATGCTGGTGACCTTATTAACGATTTACAGTTGGTTTATAACAAGCTGCGTCAAGCGGCGATTACCCGAGAAATCTCGGAAATCGTTGGCGGTGCTGCTGCTGTTTCATAATTGACTACACCTATATATAGAAGTTCAAGGAGAACGCAATGAGTAGCGGTCGTATTGTACAGATTATTGGCGCGGTTCTTGACGTTGAGTTCAACCGTAATGAAGTTCCTCAAATTTTTGATGCCTTGCAAGTAGACGGTACCGAAACTACCCTAGAAGTACAGCAACAGCTGGGTGACGGTATTGTACGTACTATTGCAATGGGTTCAACCGAAGGTTTAAAGCGTAACCTACCTGTTACTAATACTGGTGCACCTATTTCTGTGCCTGTAGGTACTGGTACGCTAGGTCGCATCATGGATGTTCTTGGTCGTCCTATCGATGAAGAAGGTCCTGTTGTTGCTGACGAAAAATGGTCTATCCACCGTGAAGCGCCAAGCTACGCGGATCAGTCAAACAGCACTGAGCTACTAGAGACTGGTATTAAAGTTATCGATCTACTTTGCCCGTTTGCTAAAGGTGGTAAAGTTGGTCTGTTCGGCGGTGCCGGTGTTGGTAAAACCGTTAACATGATGGAGCTGATCAACAACATCGCTCTAAAACATGAAGGTTTGTCAGTATTTGCTGGTGTTGGTGAGCGTACTCGTGAAGGTAACGATTTCTATCACGAAATGCAGGAAGCTGGCGTCGTAAACACTGAAGACTTTAGTAAGTCTAAAGTAGCAATGGTATATGGCCAGATGAATGAGCCACCGGGTAACCGTTTACGTGTTGCACTGTCTGGTTTGACCATGGCTGAGTACTTCCGTGATACCAAAGATCCTGTTACTGGCAAAGGTCGTGATGTACTATTGTTTGTTGATAACATCTACCGTTATACACTAGCGGGTACAGAAGTATCAGCACTACTTGGTCGTATGCCATCAGCGGTTGGTTATCAGCCAACACTCGCTGAAGAGATGGGCTTACTACAAGAACGTATTACGTCAACTCAGTCAGGCTCTATTACTTCAGTTCAGGCGGTATACGTACCTGCGGATGATTTGACCGATCCATCACCTGCTACAACGTTTGCTCACTTGGATGCAACAGTTGTACTAAGCCGTGATATCGCATCACAAGGTATCTACCCTGCGGTTGATCCATTGGATTCAACATCACGTCAGCTAGATCCACAAGTAATCGGCGAAGAGCATTACAATGTTGCTCGTGGTGTTCAGGAAGTTCTACAGCGCTATAAAGAACTAAAAGACATCATCGCGATCTTGGGTATGGATGAGTTATCAGAAGAAGATAAACTGGTTGTTTATCGTGCTCGTAAGATTCAGCGCTTCTTGTCACAGCCATTCCACGTTGCTGAAGTCTTTACTGGTGCACCTGGTAAATATGTACCACTACGCGATACCATTGCCAGCTTTAAAGCAATCATTGCTGGTGAATACGACGATCTACCAGAGCAAGCATTCTACATGGCTGGTAGCATCGAAGAAGTAGTCGCCAAAGCAGAGAAAATGAAATCTACTGCAGCGTAAGTTGTGTTAGCAATCGCTAAACGGCAGGTAGGCTATAATAAGTCTATTTGCCAGTAGGTAACGCATCGCAGTTTTGATTGTAAGGAGTTAAGTATGGCAACGTTACAGTGTCGCGTCGTAAGTGCTCGTGAAGAGTTGTATTCAGGCGAAATTAGCATGTTAATAGCTACGGGTACCGAAGGCGAAATTGGTGTATTGCCAGGTCACACACCGCTTATTACTTTGCTAAAACCGGGTGCGATGCGAGTGCAAACACCAAACGGTGAAGAAGAAGTGATTTATGTCTCAGGCGGCGTGTTAGAAGTACAACCGAAGATGGTTACCGTGTTGGCTGATACTGCTATGCGTGCACATAACCTTGACGAAAGCAAAATCGTTGAAGCACGCAAAAAAGCTGAGCAAATGCTGGTCAATCAATCTGATACTGTACAAACCAATGCGGCATTAGCGTCATTGGCTGAATCAGTCGCCCAGCTGCAGACTATTCGTAAATATAAAAACCGCGCCTAGCACATTGTTACGCTTTAGTTTTTGTTATAAACATAAAAACAGTCCATGAGGGGCTGTTTTTTTATGCTTGTTCTTCTAATAGTTAGCTTTCTAGTAGTTAGCGTTTAATATTTGCCATAGCTCAGACATTTACTATAGTGAGTGAAAAGTAATATCAATACAGTACGCACTGCTGATATCAGTTTTTCTTGCTTGCTGTGCCTGCGCAGACAGAGGCTACAAAAAATTGATATCAGCAATACCGTCACGTTTTTAGGATATTTTGACTATATTTGAAAATCTCCTAAGTTATGCAATATTTATCAAAAACTAAATCGAAAACTAAACTGATTTTCATAAAATGATGGAAAAGTGACTAGCGGCAACGCTGATATATGGTTATATTAGAGAGTAGCAACCACATTTTTTATTTTAAAAGTCCAGCAGTTATTTGGCGTCATTCAATAACATTTAATGTTTGAGCTTTTAAAGCGTTGGTTCGATATAAGACCAGTAGAATGATTAAATAAATTTATCCTATGCCTTTTAAAGTTAGTAAAAGGTATAATTTTTGGACGCAAACTAACGTTTTAAATGACGTAGTTTATAGGTTTTGTTACTAACTATAAGCTATAGTATAGGAAGCTGTGTGTTTAATAGTATACTGTGCTACCAAGTTTGTAACCGTGTTACGGTCACTGCCTGTATTGGATTACAAATTGATTGAGTTACGATGCTATTAATTTACCGCTCTTATTTTCACCGCTTTTAAATAAGATGTATTAGAGGATATAACAATGACAACGAATGAAGAAGACAACACCCCCCGAATCTTGATTGTTGAGGATGACGAGCGCTTAGCCATGTTGACCCAAGATTACTTGGTTAAAAATGGTTTAGAAGTGGCAATTGAAACCGATGGTAATCGCGCCATTCGCCGTATTGTCAATGAACAACCAGATTTGGTCGTACTTGATGTCATGCTTCCTGGTAGCGATGGCTTGACGGTATGTCGTGAAGTACGTCCACACTATCAAAATCCTATTTTGATGCTGACCGCGCGCACAGAAGATATGGATCAGGTTTTGGGTCTTGAAATGGGCGCTGATGACTATGTCGCTAAGCCTGCACAGCCACGCGTATTGCTTGCCCGTATCCGTGCTTTACTACGCCGCTCAGAAAATGCGCCATCGGAAGATGTGCCGCAGCGTCTTGAGTTTGGTGAGTTGGTTATCGACAATGGCGGTCGCTCAGTGAACTTGGGTGACGAATTGGTTGATTTCACCAGTGCCGAATATGACTTATTATGGTTACTTGCGTCTAACGCTGGTCGTATCTTGTCACGCGAAGATATTTTTGAGCGTCTACGCGGTATCGAATATGACGGTCAAGATCGCTCAATCGACGTACGTATCTCACGTATTCGTCCAAAAATTGGTGATGATCCAGAAAATCCTAAACGCATCAAAACCGTGCGTAGTAAAGGTTATTTGTTCGTTAAAGAAGGCAATTAACAGCGAATTGTTAATGCAATTCTCTTTACTAAAATACTTTTTAATAAAAAACCAGCGTAAAGCTGGTTTTTTTATGGTCTAAATTTTAATTTTTAAACTTAAATGCTGCGTTATGTGGTTTAATTGAGCGATAATTATGGACGCTAGATTAATAGTATAGTGAGTGAAAAGTAATATCGATACATCACGCACTGCTAATATCAATTTTTCTTGCTTGCTGTGCCTGCGCAGACAGAGGCTACAAAAAATTGATATCAACAACACCGTAGCGTTTTTAGGATATTTTGATTATATGAGATAAATTGCGCAGCAAGAATTTCTCTTCTTCCTTTATCAATAATTTTTTATTAGGTTGGTCACGGCACGTATGTCATTAGTTTCTTCTCTTAAACACAGTATATTTGTTCGTATTTATGCTGGACTGCTCATTGTCTGTTTGTGTGTGGCATTATTTGCCCAGCTGTTGATGGATACGATCAATAAAGAACGCGTCCAATCTTACCGCGAAAACATGGCCACGGGTGCTTTTCATATCGTTGCTGAAGGCATTGCCCATCAAGAAAGCGAATCGCAGCGTGAATATTGGCTGTCTGATGCCAGTAGTTTATTTGGCGCAGAATTTAACATTGTGCCTATTAACGAGGTCGATTTTAATGCCAGTGAGCTGCGCCGTTTTGAAAAAGGCAACACCGTCGTTCGCTATGTTGCCCAGCCTATTTATGCCGATGTTTATTATCGCTTACCGGACAACGAGAGCGTTTTAACCGCACGTATCTCGCAAGTAACCGAGCAGCAAGTACGTGCCATCGCGGTATTTTTGCTTGATGATTTGTCCTATTACGCGACTTTATCCGATAAGCGTGCGCGTTTGGCTCAATTGGAAGAGAAGTTTTCTTTTCCATTAGAGTTTAGAGCGATCAATACTCTTAATTTAGACCCCGATCAAATGGCACGCTTGCGCCGCGATGAGGTCGTCATCTTATTACAAGATACCAATACCAGTAAAAGTAATTCGTCGATTAAAGTGGTCGTGCCGTCTGAAATCAATGATATGGCGATTTTAATCGGGCCGGTACCTTTGTTTAACTGGTTCCCGCTCAATCTGATTGTCAGTATGATTTTGATCAGTATGTTTTTGATCAGCTTGGGCGTCTATGCACTTATTTTCCCACTTGAGCGTAAACTGCAGTTGATTCAAGTCGGTGTCAATGAGGTGAGTCAAGGTAACCTTGATATTCAAGTACAGGTCATTGGACAAGATGAAATTGCTCGTTTGTCAGCGACTTTTAATGCGATGACCGCGCATATTAAGCGTTTGATTGAGTCGCAGCGCGAGCTGACGCGCGCAGTATCGCATGAGCTGCGCACGCCAGTGGCACGTATACGCTTTGCCGTCGATATGTTGGCTGATACCGATGATGAAGACTCGCGGTTTATGCAGCGTGATTATATCGATGAGGATATTGAGTCGCTTAACGGTCTCATTGACGAGATTTTGACTTACGCTAAGCTAGAAGAAGGGTCACCAAAACTCGATCTAGAACCGGTAAATCTCAAAGAGTTGCTCGAACAGATTGAGCGTGAAACCAATGCCTTGGGCAAACCTATCAAGATAGTGACCAACTTGCCCAACGCTAAAGTAACGGCGGTTGCCGATAGACGTTATCTACACCGTGTCATTCAAAACCTTGCGGGTAATGCTTTACGCTATGCAGAAACCACGATTATCATCAGTGCGGGCATCAGAAAAGGCAACGCTTTCGTCAGTGTAGAGGATGATGGCCACGGTATTCCAGAAGCCGATCGCGAAAAAGTTTTTATCCCATTCTCACGCTTGGATGATAGCCGTACACGGGCATCTGGTGGCTATGGCTTAGGGCTGTCGATTGTGTCGCGTATTGCTTTTTGGTTTAATGGTAGTATGAAGGTCGATGAAAGCCGTGAGCTTGGTGGTGCCAGATTTGTCATGACATGGCCTATCAAACCCTTGACTCAAGTACTTGCCGCTGACCAGTTAACCCAAGAAAAGAGCGATCGTGATTTTGGCACTGAATAAGGTAAAATGCTATTTCATGTCCGCAGCATGAAAAATACTTTCGCCAGTACAAAACAGATTAAGCGCTCAATATATAACGGATTAAGTTGAGAAACATTGGTTTGAACAGCCAATTTTTAATATTCAGTCTTATAAGTTGGAAACTAGAGGAGGGCAGAGGATGCCATATTTATTTGGCGGTTTGGTAGTACTGAATGCGTTGACGCTGGGTTATTATTTATTCTTGCAGCAGCCAACCATGACTCAAACGCTAAAAGCCGCGCAGGATGACATTACTCAGCCATTAGCGTTTACTAATAGCGCTGCGTACATTCCCCCCGTTATCGGTGCGCGTGAATAATTGTCATTGCTTAAATAATGAGACAGTTAAATAGTTACAGCGACTTTAAAGACGATTTTGCCATCGTCTTTTTTCAGCTTCTTTATTAGGTATATGATCTGCCATTTTTGCTTTGTCTGAATGAGCTGCTTCTATATTTTCTGTTAGTGTTTGCTCTCCTGCCACTTTGGATAACAGGGGAATACGCACACAGACTTGTAGGCCGCCATCAGGATGATTGATGGCCTCAACCGTACCATGATGCAAGCGGGCGATACGATCAACAATAGCCAGACCTAGACCACTACCTTGCGTGGTTCGCGCTGTTTCACCACGTTCAAAGGGCTGCATGATGCGCTCTAATTGATCTTCTTCTACTCCATCACCGCAGTCCCGTACACATATCATCAGCTGCTCTTGGGCTTGCTTATTAACTTCATTTTCAGACACCACGTCGCTGTCTTCTACGTCAGCTGTTTCTATGAAAGTCGGCACGACCGTTGCTGATAAATAAATAGGCGGCTTGCCATAACGATTGGCATTGTTGACCAGATTAATGACCAAGCGCTTAATGGATAAAGGACGCACTGGCACAACCTTGTGACAATCCGATTGATAAATAAATTCCATGGGCGCGAATTGCACCATAATTTCATTAAATATCGTGTCCAAATTGGTCAAGCGCACTGGCTCATCCGAGCCGTCTTTCATAAATGAGATAAACTGCTCCAAAATGGCATCCATATCCTCAATGTCATAAATCAACCCTTCACGAAAAAAATCGTCCGGTAGCATTTCAGCGGTCAAGCGCATACGAGTCAACGGTGTACGTAGGTCGTGTGAGATACCAGCCAGCATAATCGTACGCTCTTTTTGTGCCTGATTGAGCGTGGTAAACAGGCGATTAAACGCCATATTTACTTGGCGAATTTCTGTAGGACCGTTGCGCGTCGGTAAGGTAGTGGCGTGACCCAAGCGAATATAGTTGGTGGCCGCACGCTGTAAATACCTTAAAGGACGGTTTAATTGCCGTGCTAACAAAATAATGGTTAGCAGCGATAATATAGGTAATCCAATGAGGAATAGTACTAACAATCCTGGACTATATTGCGAATAATAAACCACGGGTTCGCGAATCCAAAAACTGGTGTCACGACTGTCTTGTACCCACAGCTGCGGGGTTGGTTTGAACTTGAAATACACTTCCACTGGTCGACCTAACTGTGCCCCTATTTCGCGTTGTAATACATCGGTAAAAACACCCACAAAGGCTTTATCTGCTACTTGCGGGAAGTCACTGGGGTTATCAACCACCACCACGTGCGAATGCTGATATATCCATTGCCGCACCTCGGGGCTATCCTGCCAGTCTTTATTGACGCTATTCATCAAACGTAGCTCGCTGGTCAGATAGCGCGCATGATTTTTGAGCTCTGGCAAATAAAGACTGCGCCAAAAGAACACAATCGATAAGCCGACACTGATAATGACAATAAAAGCCACCATTAAGGTAGTCAGCCAACTGTTGGAATAAGAGCGTGGCAACCAACCTTTACGAGGTATTTTAGGGTTTGGGGTGGTCATATGCATCCAAGGTATAGATAAATAATAGGGTGATAAAATAGTGCCACGTCACAAAAACTGTAGCTCGTTTAGATTATCAAGTAAGCAAGCACATTGCTGGCGTTACGGTCTATTGTATACTGTTTTTATTGGGCTGTTATGAGTAGAAATAGAGCAGCACAATCAAGTTACATGGATTTACTATGCACAATTTGAACACTTTGATTTGGCTAAGTCGTCCAAAATCACAACCTCACTAAGTACGATCTATAAAAGCTAGTTTTAATATTTTAGTTTTAATATTTTAGCGATTTGATACGGTCAGAAGCAGGGTATTAAGACTTTATAATCATGGGCAATTATTAATTTCAATTTACATACAAGCGTATTTAAGCTATTGTTAATAAATAATTAAATAAGCATAGTTTATGTTTTCAATAAAATAAGACTGTGCTATAATTATGCCCTTTTTGGTATACCTGCGAAAGAGAGAATTCACATGGTTGTTATTCGTTTAGCACGGGGCGGTGCCAAGAAACGCCCATTTTATCAAGTAGTTGTTGCTGATCAACGCCGCGCGCGTGACGGTCGCTACATTGAAAACATCGGCTTTTTTAACCCACTCGCTAAAGAGTCTGAAGAAGCAGTACGTCTGAACATGGAAGCGTACAATGCGTGGATCGCCAAAGGTGCACAACCTTCTGATCGCGTTGCTTCATTAGCAAAAGCTTACAACAAGTCTGCAGCTCAAACTGAAGCAACTGCTTAAGTTTTTCTTGCTGTTACTGAAATGCTGATAGTGTGATTATGGGCATAGCTCAGTAGACTTTAGAAAATATAGCGTAACTGGTCTGACCAGGGTGCGCGATTAACTGTTTATCGCTTTTGATTGCGTTTATCGCTTTTGATTGAAATGTTTTAATCATTGTTAGGTTAGCCGTTATGTCATCTGTTCCAAACGCTAGTGCTCTTATGAAAATCGGTCAGCTTAAGAAGCCTTATGGCATCAAAGGTTGGCTTTGGGTATTTAGCGACACAGATGATCGTACGGCGATATTCGCCATGCAGCCGTGGTGGATGAAAACCGCCACTGGCATGAAACCTCTGACTGTGAAAGCTTGGCGTGAACAAGGCACAGGAATCGTGGCTCAATTTGAGCAGGTTCCTGATCGCAATGTTGCGGAGACTATGAATGGGGTAACCCTTTGGGTCGAGCAAGACGTCTTGCCAGAAACAGCGGAAGATGAATATTATTGGTCGGATTTGGTCAGCTTGCGCGTGATGAACGAGCAAGATGAGTATCTAGGCAATATCGCTGAAATGTTTGAAACCGGTGCCCATGACATCATGCGCGTGGCGCCTAATTCAGACAGTTTAGATAAAGAAGAACGCCTGATTCCATGGCATAAGCAAACCGTGATGCAGGTCGATATGACTGCGAAAACGGTGCTTGTGGCATGGCCAAGTGATTATTAATAATAAGCAATAATTAATCAGTAATGGTTAATAAGGTCTTATTAAGACAAGCTTTGCTGATATAAGTTTCGGCTTTATCGCTGAGCATCGTTAATAGTTACACCGATTCATTTAGCTTTTATTAGCCATTGTGCAAGTAGACATCAGATGTATTTTGCCGTCATTAGTATTTTTCCTGAGATGTTTGCTACGATTCGTGAGTTTGGTATCACGGGTCGGGCAGTCACACAGGAGCAAGTGACGATTGAATGTATCAACCCGCGTGATTATACCACTGATAACTACCGCCGTATTGATGAACGCCCGTATGGTGGCGGTCCTGGGATGGTGATGATGGCTGAGCCATTATCAATAGCTATCGAGGATGCGCGCTTGCGAGCGGGTCAACATGGCTGCCGTGTCGACAGTGAGCATTGTCCGGTGATTTATATGTCGCCACAAGGACAGACGCTTAGCGAAAGTAGTGTGGTCAGTATGACTGAGTATGATGGCATGATTATATTATGTGGTCGTTACGAAGGTATTGACGAGCGCTTACTGGTGCAGTATGTCGACTTGGAAGTGTCGTTGGGTGATTACGTATTGACTGGTGGTGAGCTGCCAGCCATGGTGATGATGGATAGTGTGATACGTCGTCTGCCTGATATTATGGGTGATGATCAATCAGCTGAGCAAGACTCGTTCGTCGATGGCTTGCTTGATTGTCCACACTATACCAAGCCGCATGAGTTTGCGGGTATGGCGGTTCCTGAAGTATTACTTTCAGGACATCATGCCAATATCGCTAAGTGGCGCTTTAGTCAGCAAGTCAGTCGCACGCAAGCGCGTCGTCCCGACTTATGGCAAGCGTTCACCCCAACAGTAGAGCAAGCGAAATGGCTAAAAGCATTGGCAAAAGCAGATAAAAAGCCACGTTAATAACGGTCAAAAACATAAACAGTTAAGCAATAAAATTTTGAGCAATAATAAAACGAGTCATAGCATAATGGCCGTTGGTTATAATCCATTTACGTTGTAGTTGTTATTAATACAAGATGTTGATAATAGCTATGATTAATTATTACAAACAGGTGATATGCGTTAAGCCTCTATTATCTAATGTGAGGAGATAACTCTCATGAGCAACAAGCATCCATTGGTTCAGGTCATCGAAAATGCTCAATTGATTGAGCGCCCAAGCTTTGCACCCGGCGATACCGTTGTGGTTCAAGTTAAAGTACGTGAAGGTGAGCGTGAGCGTCTACAGGCTTTTGAAGGCATTGTAATTGCTAAGCGTAACCGCGGTCTAAACTCAGCGTTTACCGTACGTAAAATCTCAAGCGGTGTTGGTGTTGAGCGTGCATTCCAATTGCATTCACCAATTATTGACAGCATTGAAGTGAAACGCCGTGGTGCGGTTCGCCGTGCAAAACTGTACTACTTACGTGAGCGCTCTGGTAAATCAGCCCGTATCCGCGAAAAACTTGCTCCGCGTGCACCTAAAGTTGTCAAAGCAAAAACTGACGCTCGCGTTCCTGATGCAGTTGAAACTGCACCGGGTATTTAAGCAAAAGCTTGCCGTCTTTAGTTGGCTGTATAATTTACAGTTGATTAAAGTAAGGTAATAGTAGATACAAGCCCTTATTCATAGGTTTATCATATAAATAAGCGGGCCATACCAAAAAAGACAAAACCCCAATCTATGCGCATGCTAGATTGGGGTTTTTGTATGTAGGGTTCAAAAATGTATGTAAGGTTCACAAAAATGATCAGTAGCCGCTTAACGGTCAACTATTCTTCTAAGCAACCACTTCAGCTAATAAGCAACTAATAATTAACAACTGACTAAGTATCGAGCACATCCATACGGCTGCTTTGATTCTTTGATTTGCTGTGTTTGCGCAAGCGTATATAAATAGTCTTGGTGACAGTAGCGATCAACTTCTGCTGATCGTCAAAGATATCCGCCTGATATTCACGAAATACAGCGTCACCGTCTTTGGCCAGTTCTTGAATAGTGATGAGTTCGGTACTAGGAATTTTCATCCGAGTAATTACTTTACTGTTACCTGGCGCGACAAAGTCGATATGTGAGCTTTTGTCCCACACCACATAACTACTGCCCAACTGGTGCATTAGCATGAGCATATAAAAGGGATCTACCATCGAATATAAGCTGCCGCCGAACTGGGTACCGACGATATTCTTATTCAGAGCATTGAGCCCCATGCTTACCACGCACAACCCTTGATCGAGATTGATATGCTCAATTTTGATACCCGCGCCAACATAAGGCGCGTAAGTATTGATGCGCAGTTTAAGTAAATGCGGTGCCAGTAGCGGCATGATATTTTTTTTAGCCTTACGTTTTAGGGTCTCAAGATTTTTTGGTAATAAACTCATAGATATGTCCTGTTGCCTTTTTCAATCTTGTCTGCTGGGCTATTTTTAGTTTATGAATTATTTTATCAAAAGCGCACAAGCACCTGACGATGGTAGGTTTGCTATTGATTCATAGCCATGCAAAAGATATTTATCATAATAAAAAACGCCAACAGCCACCAGCGTTAAAGCGTAACTGATAGACGAATTTTCTGCTATATAAAAACCAGTTTTACCCAGCAAATTCTTAATTATAGTGCAGTAGATAAGTGACAGAGTTTTTAAAGCCAATTTTTCATCTTAAAATATATCATAAGTACTCGATTATTTTCTATTAGTACGTTCGTTACACAATATCATACTTCTTTATTTTATCTCTTCATCACATGGTTATGTTGATCATTATATGCCATTAATAATGATACAAATGGTCTCTTTTAAACCATAAAAACTCGCATTATGGCGGTCGATGACTTACAATACCCGCAAATTTGCTTTGACCGATTGGATTTATCAGGCACTAGCCAAATAAATCGGTAGGGCATAAACCCATCAGTCGACATAAGGAAGTGTGATGAGTGACCTCCAGATTCCCGTTTCAGGGTCCGATGCGCAACCGCCAAATTCGTCCGATAACCACAACGACCTATCAGGCAGCTATGTTGATTTGCATAAGCCAAGCTCAAGCTTTGATAGCCGTGATGATTATCTCAATCATGAACTACAGATTATGCAGCCAAAACGCTGGCGCATGAACTTGCCGTTCCGTGATTATCGTTTTGAGTATGAAGATACCATTCCGGCGATGGCAGCGACCATTGGTAAAGTGGTTATGGTGGGCGCTATTGCCGCCACTTTTGCAGGGCCACTTGGGTTAAGCGATGCTTTTGTCCTAGAAAACGTCCGTTATGAGCTATTGATTGTCTCGTTCTTCGTTATTTTATTCTCAGGATTTCTGCTACCGACCGCCAACCTTGCTGGTACGCATGGTCCACTGATTCCGCTCATCCCTATCGTGGTTGCCGCTGGTGGGCATCCGATGGCTTTTGGTCTGCTCATCGGTGCTTTTGGCTTATTACTGGCGATTAGCAAAGGGGGGAGTCTACTGGCAAACTTGACCAGTAAAGGTGTGTGCGGTGGTTTATTGCTTTATCTAGGCTTTATTGGTACTACCTCACAAGTCAAAAACCTCTTTGCTTGGGCAGAAGGCATCGGCATGGCGCATATTGCCTTCGTAGTGATTTTATTGACCATTATACTGTATGCGGTGTTAGAGAACTTCCAAAAGCGTTGGCTGGCAGTGCCACTTAGCTGCTTGTTAGGTGGTGGAGTAGCCTTTGCCATGGGCGCACCCTTTGCTTTTGAAACAGGGCCAGGCTTACCAAATATGAGCCCAATGTATTGGTGGGGTGAAGATACAGGTTGGATGCTTGGTCTGCCAACCGTTGAAAGCTTTATCGTGGTGCTACCGTTTGCAGTATTAGCAGTGGCGATGTGGTCGCCAGATTTTTTAGGGCATCAGGTGTTCCAAAAAATCAGCTATCCAAAACGCACTGAGCGTGTGTTAATGGATATCGATGATACGATGACCAGTGCCTCTATTCGTCAGGTGGCAGGCTCAGTATTGGGCGGTGCAAACTTTGCCTCATCATGGGGTACATATATTGTGCCAGCAGCGATTGCTAAGCGTCCTATTCCTGCAGGTGCCGTATTGACAGGGTTGTTCTGTGTTATCGCAGGTATCTGGGGCTATCCAATGGACTTGGCTATTTGGGAGCCCGTGATGTGTGTGGCACTGATTGTCGGCGTTTTTATTCCGTTACTTGAGGCAGGTATGGAGATGACACGCGAAGGAAAAACCACGCAGTCTGCTGCGATTGTCGTCTTTGCATCGGCACTGGTGAATCCTGCGTTTGGTTGGTCGATTACCCTTGTGCTTGATAATCTAGGGTTAATTGGTTCTAAAGAACGTAGTGCGAATTTATCAAAGATGAGCCGTTGGATTATTCCTGTGATTACTTTTGTGATATTGACTGGCGTGATGGCTATTGTCGGTATGTTACCGGGTATTCCAGCGCTAATGTCTAATTTTCGCCACTAGCAGCGCTTTATAAAATACAAGTAGCATTTTAAACTATAGAAAAAGTCAGCTTGGTGCTGGCTTTTTTTCTGTCTGACGTTACACTGATAGTTGCCTTGCAAAACTTTCGCTATCGCCCCATAAACAGCTATATATCAGTATCTTGAGAGCAATAAATTCTATGGTAACCGTCTCAGAAACAAGTCCCGTCGATGATAAAAAAGCCCGTCTAAAGCATTTGATTCAGCGCCTGCCAAATTTGCCAGGTGTTTATAAAATGCTGGGTAAGAATGGCGATATTTTATATGTCGGTAAAGCCAAATCGCTTAAAAGCCGCGTCAACAGCTACTTCGCTAAGACGATTGACCACCCAAAAACACGGGCATTGGTGGCGCGGATTCATAACATTGAGACCATTATTACCCGTAGTGAGACTGAGGCGTTACTGCTCGAGCAAAACCTGATTAAAGAGTATCGCCCACCTTATAACGTGCTACTGCGTGATGACAAATCTTATCTGTATGTGTTTATTTCGGCGGACAAGCCTTATCCGAGATTGGCTTATGGTCGTGGCAAAGGCAATCATCAAAAAGGTCGCTTCTTTGGGCCTTTTCCCTCTGCTCACGCGGCAAAAGAGACATTGGTTTTGATGCAAAAAATGTTTCAGATGCGCCAATGTACCAATACCTTTTTCAAGCAACGTAAGCGCCCTTGTCTTGAGTATCAGATTAAGCGTTGCCGTGCGCCCTGCGTGGGCTTGGTATCGCCAGAAGAATATGCAGAGGATGTGAATAACACCATTCGCTTTCTCAAAGGCGACTCTAGCGACATTCATAGTGCTTTGATTGAAAAGATGGAAGGTGCCGCCGAAGAATTAGACTTTGAAAAGGCGGTCTTTTATCGTGACCAGCTGTCTATGCTGCGTGAAGTCCAAGCTAAGCAAGCCGTTTATACTGTGCAGGGCGAGGCCGATGTGATTGCTATTGCCAGTCAGGCAGGCATGACCTGTGTCAACGTACTGACCGTCCGTGGCGGGCGTGTGCTTGGCGGTAAGAACTATTTTCCTGACGTCGATAGTAGCGAGCCGCTTGCTGATAATTTATCTGCCTTTATTACCTCGTTCTACTTTCAGGTGACGGATGACTTGCCAGCAGAAATTATACTCAGTCATGAGCTACCCGATCAGACGGCAGTTAGTGAAGCACTGGCAACGCATTTTGGTAGCAAAGTCGTCATCAAAACCAACGTACGTGAACATCGTGCCGAATGGTTAGATTTGGCAAAATTGAACACGAATAATGCGCTTAAGACTAAGTTGGGTGATTATTTAGAGCTGCATTCGCGCTTTGGCGCATTGAAAGACGTATTGGCCGATGTCACTGAGCGAACGATTGATAGAATTGAATGCTTTGATATCTCGCATACGATGGGTGAGGCGACCATCGGTAGCTGCGTTGTCTTTGACCAAGGTGGATCACGTCGCCGTGATTATCGTCAGTATGCCATCCATGATATTGTCGGTGGCGATGACTATGCCGCGATGAAGCAAGTGCTGACACGGCGTTATAAGAAGCAGCCGCTGCCTGATTTATTGCTGATTGATGGTGGTAAAGGTCAACTTGGCATCGCTAAAGAGGTATTGACCGAGTTGGGTATTCTTAATGATACGCTGCTCATTAGTGTGGCAAAAGGTGAGGGGCGTAAGGCCGGACTTGAAGTATTGCACTTTATCGATCATGAGCCGCTTGATTTGCCAATGGATAGCAAGGCGTTGCATTTATTGATGCACGTTCGTGATGAAGCCCATCGTTTTGCCATCACAGCGCACCGTAAGAAGCGTGATAAGCGCCGTTCATCATCAGTGCTAGAGGTCATACCGGGGCTTGGTGAAAAGCGTCGTCGTGACTTGCTGAATCACTTTGGCGGAATGCAGCAATTGCTTGGAGCATCACAACAAGAGCTGGCAGGTGTGCAG
Source organism: Psychrobacter okhotskensis (assembly GCF_965638355.1). Taxonomy (NCBI): domain Bacteria; kingdom Pseudomonadati; phylum Pseudomonadota; class Gammaproteobacteria; order Moraxellales; family Moraxellaceae; genus Psychrobacter; species Psychrobacter okhotskensis. The sequence goes on along the minus strand of NZ_OZ281822.1, from coordinate 3,111,707 downwards.
GGGATTGGTCCCATTTTGGCGAAAACGGTTTATAAAGTATTGCATGAGTAATCTGATTGATCGTAAAAAAGGGCTGTCCTAGAAATATCTAAGACAGCCCCAATTTTTCAATCATTTCTAATGAGTGAGCGACAGTTATTCAGCAGCTTTTATTTTATAAGTCACAAATCTAAAATCTAAATCACTCTTTTCATCGTGCATCTGCTCAGACTCTTCTGCCACTGTAAAGTCATTTGGTATTTTAGGATAAAAGGCTTCACCATCAGCGATTTCGGTATCTACATGAGTCAGCTCAATGCGATCGGTATACATCATCGCTTCTTTAAATACCCGCTCACCGCCAATGACCCAAATCGTATCAAGGTGCGCACCATGTGCCAGACTTGCCGCCTGCGTTAAGGCATCATCTAAATTATGTACGACATAAGCGTTGTTTTTGCCCACAAGGCCTTGTTGATCAGCATAATCCATCTGAGTGCTGATGATAAAGCTTACCCGCTTTGGCAACGGCTTGCTGCCCATTGACTCAAAAGTCTTACGCCCCATAATGACGATACCTTGAATAGCGCCATCGTTATCTTTGGTCGTCATTTTTTTAAAGTGCTGCAAGTCTGCTGAGATATGCCACGGCAGTGCATTGTCTTTACCGATACAACGATTGCTACTGATAGCAGCAACTTGGGCGACTTCAGTGTGGGCATAACTCATAACGTATCCTTTTTATTATCTATAAAATGCTATTCTTATTTAAAATATTTAGTCAGACAAATGCTATACAGCAACCTTTGCTTTGATAGCAGGATGCGACTCGTAGCTATCGACGCTAATATCTTCATATTTAAAAGCAAAAATATCATTAACATCAGGGCTAAGTGTTAATGTTGGAAGCGTATAGAGCTCACGTGTCAGTTGCAGCTCGACTTGCTCACGGTGGTTTTGGTAAATATGACAATCGCCACCCGTCCAGATAAACTCACCAACCTCTAGTCCGCAAACTTGCGCGACCATATGGGTCAACAGCGCATAGCTAGCGATATTGAACGGCACACCGAGGAATAAATCCGCTGAGCGCTGATAGAGCTGGCAGGACAGTTTATTGTCCGCGACAAAGAACTGAAATAGTGTGTGACAAGGTGGCAAAGCGACTTGCTCTGCTTCACCGGGATTCCAGCCGGAGACGATCAAGCGTCGTGAATTGGGATTGGTCTTGATTTGCTCAACGACTTGGGTGATTTGATCGACACCATCGTTATTATAGCTGCCATCGTCACGCTTACTCGCGCCATAATTGCGCCACTGATGACCATAAACGGGCCCTAAATCCCCAGCAGGACGCTTAAAGCGCGCCGTCTGCTCAGCCGTTGCCCATTCATTCCAAATACGCACGCCATTTGCTTGTAAGTAATCAACGTGAGTACTACCGCTTAAAAACCATAATAGCTCATAAACGATAGATTTGAAGTGGACTTTTTTGGTGGTTAATAATGGGAATCCTGATGCTAAGTCAAAACGCAGTTGCGCGCCAAAGTGACTTAGCGTACCAGTACCGGTACGATCGCCTTTTTCAGTGCCTTCACTCATAACCTGACGCAGCAAATCCAAGTAGGCTTGCTCATTTTTACTCTGCTTGTGGTGACTAATGGAGTTGCTAGTGCTCATAAAGTTACTCTTCTACGCTGCTAAAACGCATCATTGATATAGTGATTAACAGGGTTTTTGGGGCAAAGTACTGCTTTATACAAGATTGCTTTATACAAGATTGCTTTATACAAAATAATGCTTAATAAGCCGCTTGCTTACCCCAGTCATAGATACCGCGTTTGTAAGCATAAATCAGTAGGATGAAGCCTGCAATAATCATCGGTGCGCTGAGTATTTGACCTTTGGTCATCCAACCTAACAACACAAACCCTTGGTCAGCATCTGGCTGGCGGAAGAATTCGATGATAAAGCGGCTAATGCCATAACCCAACAAGAATACAGCCGTCGCAGCCATACGCGGGCGCGGCTTCGATGAATACCACCATAAGAAAAGGAACAATAGCAGTCCTTCTGCTAAGGCTTCGTATAACTGCGATGGGTGGCGCGGCAATAAATACTGTCCATTTACCTCAAGCATCAATTCTTGTAGCTCAGGATTGGTCTGTAATTGCTGCATATCAAAGGCAGCCGCTTGCGGGAAATACGTCAGCCAGTTATAGCCGCCATCAGAGACACGGCCCCACAGCTCCCCATTGATATAGTTGCCGATGCGACCGAACAGTAAGCCCGTCGGTACACAAGGAACGATAAAGTCAAAGACTTGAAAAGGTGTCTTCTTATATTTACGGGCGAAGAACCACATACCGAGCATCACGCCGATGAAACCACCGTGGAATGACATACCGCCTTCCCAAACCTTGAGAAGGTACGCCGGATTTTGCAACAGCTCGCCGAACTGATAAAACAACACATAACCGATCCGACCACCTAAAATGACACCAAGCGCGCCATAAAAGACCAAATCAGAGACCATATCGGTGGTCCAACTGTCGCGTTTGGTACTGCGATACCATGCTAGACCGAACGCCGCGGCAAAGGCCAATAAATACATCAGTCCGTACCAGTGTACTTCTACCGGACCCAAGGACAGCGCGACAGGGTCATATTGCGGATGAATCATCATAAGGATATCATTATTATTGATAATAGAATGTGGGTCATAATAGCAAAAATAGTTTGTTAGGCATACCAAATTACTATTAGGCGAATCCCATCGTAACAACTTATCTGCTACTGGTAACATCTAGAAAGAAAGATAGAAAACCGCTAAGATATAAAAAAGCTCCTTTAGAAAAGTGCTTTAAGAAATAATGCTTAGAATAACGATTATAATAAATATAGCATCATGTTTAATAAAGCGTTACAGAGCATGGGCTTGCGCTAATGAAACCTATTAATGGATTAAACGTACTTTTAAGGAATGATTATGCAAGCTGATTTATCCAAAGTGGCAATATCATCTAAGTTGATTGCTAAAACGCGGTTAATGTCGCTGAGTTTATTTGGCATAGCGGCTTTAAGTGTGACTCCTGCTCAGGCAGCCAATAGCAGTATTGAGCAAGTGACGATTTATCAAGGCTTAGCCAGTGTCACCCGTGCGTTACCCATTACTAATAGTGGCGAGCAAACACTGGTTTTTTCTTGTTTATCCCCTTATATCGATAAAGACAGCCTGAGTGTGCAAGCGGCTAATGGCGTTAATATTGGCGAAGTTAGCATTGAAACCTTAAGCGCTGAACAAGCGGCGCAGTGTCAATATCAAGGTGATGCCAACGTACAGACGCAGCAGAATAATTTGGACGCGATTAATGCGGAGTTAGAGGCGGCACGCTTAGCAAAAGCCTACTTGCAAAACCTTACCAAGGTCACGCAAATGAGTACAGAGGGTAGCCTTGCCGATAATGCGCGTGAGGTAGAGACGCAAGCGGCCAGTATCAATAAAAGAATTTTGAATATTCAGCAGCGCCAAGCGCGCGCGCAAGATACGCTGAACCAGCTGATGGCTGGCAGTACAACTCAAGCACAGGATAGTGTGACGCAAGTGAGTGTGCGCGTCGCAAGTCGTTCGCCAAGCAGCGTCAAGCTGCATTATCAAGTGCGCGGCGCCAGTTGGGAGCCGACCTATCAAGCACGTCTCAACACGGAGAGCAAACAATTAAACATCATCGCCTCTGCCGTTATTGCCCAGCAAACAGGGGAGAATTGGCTAAAGGTTCCTTTGGTATTAAGCTCAGTTAATCCCACTCAAACTACGACCAGCCAACTACCAAGAGTCGAGCGCTTGTCATTATATGAAGAACAGCCAAATAGTAAATTGTCACGCTATGCACAGCCTATGATGGAGTCTGCTCCAGTCGTTGTTGTAGGTAGTGATAGCTATGGCGGAGCAGGGGCTGCAGAGATGCCACCGCTACCGAGCTTTAGCGTGAGCAGTCAGAATAAAAACGGCATCACCGAATATCGACTGCCGCAGCGTATTAGTATTCCAAGTGATGGCAGGCGGGTACGGACGGTTATTGATGAGCAATCAGGCAGTAGCAAGCTGTGGATTCGTAGTACCCCGAGTGTGGAAGCCGCTGGCTACTGGTACGCATCCGCACCGTTTTTGACTCCGGCTTGGGTCGATGGCTCTTTGCAATTGTACCGTGATGACAACTATGTCGGGCAATCGCGCTATAGCTACCAGAATCTAAAAGAGCAGGGTATTGGTTTTGGCATCGATCCCAGTATGCTGGTCAAGCAACTCACTGATGAAGACAAACAAGGTGATAAAGGCGTGTTTAATCGTCAGCAAACCAGAACGACCATCCAAGCCTATCAGTTCACCAACCAGCACAATCGTAGCGTGCATTTACAAGTTTTGGGTAGTGAGCCGGTTAGTAGTGATGACAGTATCAAAGTCACTGCGATGCACACCCCAGCAGTGAGCCAAAAAGACTGGAATGACAATAAAGGTATGGTCGCTTGGGAGTTTGATTTGCCGAGTAAACAGTCGCAAGTGATGCAGTCTACTTATCAAATTAGCTATCCGGCTGATAAGCAGTTAAACACCAATTAATGCTAAATAAGAACTAGGGTCTGTTGAACATTCAAATAGTAGGACTGCTGATCGCTAAAATCGTCCCAAACCTTTTATCAAATCAGGCGTAAACCGACGATAATGTCGAGACCTTAGCTAGGTTTACAACAACGTTTGGGATGATTTTAGTATCAGCCCCAAGTATACAAGCAGGGGCAGGGCTATTTTTTGCCAATACATGGCGAAATTGTCTAACCTAGAACGACTAGTCGTCAAAAATTTCACTGCGTATTGTCTAAAAAATAGACGCTGCCAGTACCACATTTGAATGTTCATCAGACCCTATATAATCGATTCAATTGAAAAAAATATAATACCGATGGGAGTGCTGTTAGGATAAATTTTTTGAAGCCTCTGGAGTGCGAAGCGCACAGCAAGCTAGGAAAATTTATACCAGCAGGACGCTATTTTGAACGACCCTTTTTGATATCGGAACGATTATATAATAATCATATAAAAGGAATGCTATGTGTATCGTCGCCATTGCTTGGCAATTATTTGATGAGCTACCTTTGGTTTTATTGTCCAATCGCGATGAGTTTTTGCAGCGCCCAACCGAGCCGTTACATCAATGGGCTGATCACCCTATCTATGCCGGACGCGATAAACAAAGCGGCGGTACTTGGTTAGGTATCTATCAAAAGTCATATGACGATTTATATGAGCAAAACGGACGTTGGGCAGCGGTATTGAACTTTCGCGATGGCGTGCAGGCAAGTAATGACGAACGCTCACGTGGTGAACTGGTCACCGATTTCTTGACCAGTACGCTAAGCCCGATAGAGTTTGCACGGCAAATCAGTTTGCAAGACTATGCTGGCTTCAATTTAATTATAGGTGATGCGACCCAAGCGGTCCTCGTTAATAATCGTGGTCATGCTCCCACGCCCTTACATGCAGGATTGCACGTTATCTCTAACGGTCAGCCAGAGGATAGCTGGTTCAAAACTGAGCGCCTACGTGGCAGACTGCGGCAAGAAGTATTGCCCTTGATTGCTGAGAATAGCTCACCTGCATACTGGCAACAGGCGGCCTTTGAGGTGCTGTCAGATAATATCAAAGCACCAGCGGACAAGCTGCCAGATACTGGCATGACCAATGAGATTGAGCAAACCTTGTCTTCTATTTACATCGAGCCTGTCGCTTTTGGCGATAGTGCTAAGAACGTACCAACTTATGGCACTCGCACTCAAAGTATCTTAACGTTGCGTGATGAGGATAAAGGCTCAAATTTTACAGCTCAGATTGTCAGTCGCGAGTACCCACACTCAGCAGTTGGTGAATAAAACAATCACTTATTTTCAGTCATATGCACCCTTGTTCTCACACGAACCAGTAGGCAATTTTAAAAACCCTAAAGTAATTGTGGTTTTTGCTTTAAAGTGTCGCGCTTATGGCTTACACTCACTGAGTAGGGGCTTAGAATTTACTGCTAGTATCTAATGCAATTACTGACTATTAAATGACAGCCAGGGCGTGTTTTCAATTCACTCAATACTCATCTAGATGGGCTAAAAATGGATAAACCTTGCCAAACATTGTCAAATAGCTGGTTAATATCCCGATATTATCTACGCTATTTTTCTTGTTTGACGGCAATTGATCTCATTTTTATCACCATTTTTGAAATGAAGACACGCCCTAGTATGAATCAAATAAGTGTGAAAACAGTGTCAAAACAAGGAGTGTGACATGAGTATGATGAAATCACTAATATTTGTTGCGCCAGGTAAAATTGAAATTGCAGAGAAGAAAATTCCCGATGTTGGGCCCAATGACGCTCTTATAAAAATCACTACAACGACCATTTGCGGCACCGATATTCATATTTTTAAGGGTGAGTATCCCGTTGCTCAAGGGTTGACCATTGGTCATGAGCCAGTCGGTATTATCGAAAAGCTCGGTAGTGCGGTGATGGGTTATGAAGAAGGTCAACGAGTGATTGCTGGCGCGATTTGCCCAAGTTTTACTTCTTATGCCAGCCAAGATGGCTTTCCTTCACAAGATGGTGGTTACATCGGGCCAGACGGGACTTGTCCTTGTCATGGTTATAAAGCGACTGGCGGATGGCGCTTCGGTAATATCATCGATGGCACGCAAGCCGAATACGTTTTAGTACCCGATGCGCAGGCCAACCTAGCGCCTGTGCCTAATGGGCTGACTGATGAGCAAGTGCTGATGTGCCCAGACATCATGTCTACTGGTTTTAAGGGTGCTGAAAATGCCAATATCAAAATTGGCGATATCGTGGCTGTATTTGCGCAAGGTCCAATTGGATTGTGCGCCTCTGCTGGTGCCAAGCTGAGAGGGGCGTCTACCATTATCGCTATTGATGGCAATAACGAGCGCTTAGCGATGTCTAAGAAACTGGGGGCCGATATTACCCTCGTCTAAGAAACTGGGGGCCGATATTACCCTCAATTTTAACGAAGTGGATATCGTTGACGAGATTATGAAAATTACTGCGGGTCGCGGGGTTGATAGCAGTATCGAAGCATTGGGCTTACAATCTACCTTTGAACAATGTCTGAAAATTTTAAAACCAGGCGGTACGCTATCAAGCCTTGGCGTTTATTCAGAAGACTTAAGCATCCCCATGTCACACTTTGCAGCAGGTCTTGGTGATCATACTATCCGCACCGCCTTGTGCCCGGGTGGTAAAGAACGGATGCGTCGTCTATTAAATGTGGTGGAGTCAGGGCGTGTCGATTTATCTGAGATGGTCACACATACCTACGCGCTAGACGATATTGTTGCAGCCTATGACTTATTTATGCATCAACGTGATGGCGTACTAAAGGTTGCCATCAAACCATAAATCTAGGGCGTGTCCTCATTTTCATCACCATTTAGATTGTTATCAGTTGAATTGAGGACACGCCCTAGCTATTTTAAATATAAAAAATCCTGCATCCATAATAGATGCAGGATTTTTTATATTCACTAACAAACAAACAATAAACCAGAGGCTAGGTAAGAAGCAAATGGTTGGTATGCTCAGGGATAATCAGTTCTTGTTTAAGCGGTAATTCACGTGCCAGCTCTTGCAAAGCACGACGGTATACCCCGCGTTTAAAGTGAATCACTTGTCCGAGTGGATACCAGTAGCTGACCCATTGCCAATGGTCAAATTCCGGTTTTCCCTCATCAAAGCGGATATGTTGAGTATTTGGCTCATCTAAGCGCAGCAAAAACCACTTTTGTTTTTGCCCAATACACAAAGGGTGCTGTCCATGACGCACATAGCGTTTCGGCAGCCGATAACGCAACCAATCTTGCGTGACTGCCAATAAATCTACATGACGCGGATGTAAACCGACCTCTTCCCAGAGCTCGCGATACATTGCATCCATCGGCGTCTCCCCGCGGTCGATACCGCCTTGAGGAAACTGCCAAGCGTTGTGACCAATACGTTTTGCCCACAGAACTTGCCCTTGTGTATTTGCCAAGATGATGCCGACATTGGCGCGAAAGCCGTCTGCATCTATCATGACTAACCCTTTTTAATTTGTCTAAAAATAGCTTATTTCAACATGACACAACGATAGCAATCATAATTATTATAGGGTGACAGTTATCAATATCAGGTAAAAATAAGATTCATTACCGTTATTAAACCAAGAAACAACCCAAATGTGTAACAGTATTTTGCTATAAAATGTTTCACGAGTTTAACCCTTTAAAATCAGACAGTTATAAATGGATTTTTGTAGGTAAGTTTTAGACGCCATAACGATAAATATAAGTTATATTTAAAAAAGCATATTCAGAGCAGAACGATAAATCTCACTAACCAAAGTGAACACTCAAAAATAGACTCATCAAACGCTCAGGGTAATAATCTAAGACAGTGGCTTTTTAAAATCTCGTTTTAGCTTATGCTACACTAGGGCGTGTCCTCAATCTGAACCCTAAATGGTAAGTGGGCTAATCTCAAGCAAAAATAAAATATTCAGCCAATAAAAAACGTTTAAATCACACATTAAAATAAGGGTAATCTAACATGTCAGAGTCAAAAGCAAGCGTTACGTGGCAAGAAAATAAAGCCTTTATGGGCGTGTCCCCATCGGGACATAACGTTCAAATCGATGCCGATAAAGAGAAGGGTTCCAGTCCCATGGAGCTAATCCTACTAGGGCTAGGTGGTTGTGCGAGCTACGATGTGGTAGCGATTTTACAAAAGTCACGTCAAGCAGTGACAGACGTGCGTTGTGAGCTGACAGCTCAGCGTGCTGAAACCGTCCCAGCGGTATATACTGATATTCATATGCACTTTGTGGTGACTGGTCAAGATATCAAAGATAAGCAAGTTGAAAAGGCGATTCATTTATCAGCAGAAAAATACTGCTCGGCCAGTAGAATGTTGGTACAAGGTGGGGTGAATATTACCCATGATTTTGAAGTGATTGCAGGGTAGGGGCAAATAGACTAATGAATGCACTCTTTGGGTTGATCCCTAATACCGCAGCGTCAGCGATTTGGGCGATGGTGGTGGCAAGTCTGTTACCACTCGCTATGGCACTGACTGCGAAAGCCATTGGTGGCTTTAACTTGGCTGACAATGCGCATCCGCGTGACTTTTTACACAGTACGACTGGCGCAGCAGCACGTGCTAATGCCGCTCAGCAAAACAGCTATGAGACATTACCCGTATTTTTGGCAGCGGTATTGGTGGCGATGTTGTTCTTTGTACCGCAATCAATTATCAACACGCTGGCTTGGCTTTATGTGCTGATTAGGGTTGGCTATTGCGTGGCATATATTACTAATTTGGCAACGTTTCGCTCGATACTTTGGGTATTATCAATTGCCTGTTGTTTGATGCTTTTTTATCTGGCCATTCGGGTAAGCGTCTAGCGTTCGTTTTTTATCGAAAGACCAGTTTAGAATAAAGGCAGGTATTATTATCGGACACTCATTCGTAGTGCGCTAATAATAGCTGCTTTATTTTTTTCTCGCTTTATACGGTCCCACAATATCTTTGCCTCGCTATAGCCTTTGGTGAGCATCGCTAACCACTGCTTATAACGTCCGACCAATACCACATCGCTTTTTGCGGCACCTTCTAAGAACTTAATCTGATGCACGATTAAATCTTCCCAGACTAAGGCGGTCAATGTTTCTGCATCATTATTATGGCCATCAACCTGCGCAATCAAATCGGGACGAGTAACCGCGCCGCGACCTAACATCAAATGATTGGTCCCCGCTTGCGTCATACAATTCTGTGCATGCTCGGCGTTCCATATTTCACCATTGGCAATGACGGGAATATCTAAGTTATAAAAGTTTTGGATTTTATCCCAATAGGCTGGCGGTTTATAACCTTGGGTTTTTGTCCGTGCATGAATGGTTAGCCAATCAGCACCACTGTCTTCAATCGCACTGCGAATATCATCCATGCGACTGGTGTCGGTATAGCCCAAGCGAATCTTTGCGGATACAGGAATATCGCTAGGTACTGCTGTTCTTACTGTGTTGATTATCTCGTACATGACTTCAGGTTCATCAAGCAGCACTGAGCCACCACGATGGCTATTTACCGTTTTAGCCGGACAACCAAAGTTAATATCAATGGCCGGCGCCCCAAGCTCGGCAGCATAAGCGGCATTGTCAGCCATCAACTGCGCGTCACTACCGAGTAGCTGAATATGAATCGGCGTACCGGATGCAGTTTTGGCATCATAATGCAGCTCTGGCACGTACTTATAAAACACATGCGCGGGCAAGACAGTTTGGGTGACGCGAATAAATTCACTCACTGACCAATCATAAGGACGACCCAAGTCTGTGGCAATCTGTGTCAAAATTTGCCGCATTAATGGATCGGTCAAGCCTTCCATTGGCGCGAGCAGGCGAACGGGATTGGCAAATAACTGTTGTATGGTGTTTTGGCGTGTCTGAAGTTGCTGATTATGATTCATGATCGGAGAGTCAACATTATAAATTGAGAATGACAAAGGCGATAAAGTGTGAGCTCGAGCAACATTAAGTATTGCCAAAAATCACTTTTTTACCCGTCTGCAATCCTGATATCAAGTCTTTGATATGATGGATGTCCAAATTGCTTTGCGCACGTGTGCAAGCAACATAGAGCAAACGCAATTCTTCTGGGCTTATCTTGACCGCATTGGTGGTCACATCATAATAAAAATCATCATCGAGCTGTACTTTGCCCCATTCAAGACCTTTCGCTTTATGCGCGGTTGAGATGACATAATCGGCATTTTCAATACTGGATAGGCTATTCACGGCTTGGCTGAGTACATTAGTCCCATGGTCGTCGACCAATTTAACCAGAGTTTTTAAGTCACTGCCTTCGTTGGTTTCAGAATATTCTTGTACGTCACCCCAATTATAAAAATATGCCAGTTCAGGGACGCCATACGCCGATTTACCATTCTTTAAATTTTCGGCTGCCTGACAGAACTTAAGCATACGATCGGTATCCGCTTGTAGTGCCACCCGGTGACCGAGTTTAAGTCCAGTCAATAGCTGCGACATCGCAGCAGCATTGGTACGACATAGGATGGCATCTTTTTTACTGTGTGCCATGCCTTTTTCGGTAGAAGACTGCTTATTGGGGTTGCCTTTTAACGGTACGTCTTCTTGCAAGGCTTTGAGCAAAGTATTGGCAATCTCAGCAATCGGTTCACCAAAGCGAAACGACTGCGTCAACAAGGTCTGCGGCAATGGCAGCTTTTTCATCGCATTGATCGCGCCGCGCCACTCATAAATCTGCTGATGGGCGTCGCCGACATAAATCACCTGCCGTGGCTGCTGGGTCAAAATCCCCATCATTAAGGGGTCGGCATCTTGCGCTTCATCAAACAAGATGAAATCCGCAGGAATACTGGGCTTCGATAATGCCCATAATTTAAGATAGATATCATGCCCAATACCAGCCGGATGGCGCGCATCAATCGATTGTAGCCAGCGTTGCTCAACGGCAGGGTAGAGCATCTCGCGCAGCTGCTCGGCATCAGAATCATCGAGCCAACTTGGAAATTCAATATGCCGTGGTGCAGGATAACTGGCATGCGTACTACAAAAATTGTTCACCGCATCACTAACGAAGCGCGACAAGCGTGCTGGCGTGAGGGTGATATATTTATTAACCCCATCCATTTGCCGACGTACTTGCACCGGTTGTAAGCCTAAATCATCACCCAGACGTTTGGGTGAAAAGCGTGGCAACGACAGTTTGGCGGTAATATCACGGGCGACATGACGATAGGCGAGTGAGTGAAAGGTACGGCAATCCACGTGACCTGGGAATTTTTGCCGCGCATCGTTGGCAATCGCCTTGTTAAAGGCTAGATATAAGCCGCGCCCACGTAAGCGTTCACCGATTAATTTGAGCGTCGTTGTTTTACCTGCGCCTGCATAAGCGACCACTTTAAATGACTTGTGATCCATTGCCATATTAAGCGCGCTCAGCTGCTCATCAGTGGGATCGCTCATATAAGCTGGCATAGATGCGGACATAATAAAACTACCTAAAAGACTAAAAGTGAGTAAAAACCATGGGGGTAAAAAAAGCCACTGGATAAACAATGGCTGGCGGACAATGATGACGCTTAGTAAGGCTAATAACTACTAAGCTAATAAATGGGGTAGAGGACAGTCGAAAACAATTACTATAGGGGCTGTGTTTTTTTACTCGTTATCTACGGCTGTCGAATCAGAATTAGGCTTTTCTTTGATTAAGATTTTTGCTAATAGAAGCCCTAACTCAAACAATAGCCACATGGGAATGGCGAGTAACAACATCGACACACCATCAGGCGGTGTAACGACTGCTGACACGGCAAAACAACCCACAATAATATAGCGACGTTTCTCTTCTAGGCTTTGAATGGAGACAATGCCCACCAATATCAACAGTAAGGTCACCACTGGAATCTCAAAAGTCAGGCCAAACACCATAAACAGCTTAAGTGCAAAGCTTAAATAACTGTCGATATCCGTCATCGGCAAGACATTCTGCGGCGCAAACATGATAAAGAATTTCAACACGCCTTTGAGCACGATAAAGTAAGAAAAAGCCACACCCGCATAAAATAAAAAAATTGATGACGCAAGCACAGGAATCGCGATTTTTTTCTCTTTTTTATACAACCCCGGTGCGACAAATGACCAAATCTGATACAAAATATAGGGCATGGCACAGAAGGCAGCGACAAAAACGGTCAGGCGTATCGGCGCCATGAAATTGGAGGTGATATCCGTGGCAATCATGGTCGAATTGGCGGGTAGCTGAGCGACCAATGGATCGGATAAAAAATTATAGAGCTCGCGCGAAAACCCAACTAACGCTAAAAATATGACCAACACTGCCACGCATATTTTGATTAAATGCGAGCGTAGCTCAATCAGATGCTCAGTGATTGGCATATCAGCGAGTGAGGCTAATATGTCATTAGAGTCCTCATCAATCGCGGTATCAGCTACTTGCTCTCGGTCTGCGTCAGCGACTTTTTCTTGGCGACTCTTTTTGCGTTTAAATAAACCCACTAATCAGTCTCCTGCTTATTAACAGAAAGCTGTTTGTTTAAAGCGCTGTCTAAAGGCCGGTTTAGTAACATATCTGCTTTATAGTTTGGTAAATAGGGCGCTGCAGGTAAGCGTCGTGCCTTATCATAAGCGCCCAAACGAAACCACATGTTTTCCCATGGCTTGGTGGTGATGGCTTGAGTAATTGGTTGAGTATTAGCAATAGAGGCAGTTTTTGAGGTTTCGTCGTCAGTAGCGTGTTTCAGCAATTGCTCAGAATCTGTTGCTGTTTCGTCCTGACCGTAGGCGTAGTCGAATACCTTGGGCGTGATAGATGGCGTGTTTTTTTGACCGCTAGCATCTTGCTGGTGATTGCTTTTGTCATTATTAGCATGATCAGCGTCTGGGTCATGCGCAGCTTTTAGAGTCTGGTTCTGTGAAGACTCAAACTCTTGCATACTGCCGCGCATTTCTGCCATCTCACGCCGCATCTCCGCCTCAGTCTCACGGATTTTAGCCAGCTCTTTTTGCATTTGTTGCCGCGTTTCAGCCAAGTCAAGCTCAGCCTCTATTTCAGACTGTAACGTAGAGACCGTACGGCGAATTTTAGCATACCATTGCCCAGCAGTACGCGCTGCTTGGGGAAGTTTTTCTGGACCCAAGACAATTAAGGCAATAACGCCAAAGAGCAGTAATTCAGAAAACCCAATATCAAACATAATGGTTGATTATCACTATCTAGATGCTAGCAGTATTATACCCAGCACTATACTCGGTATTATCAATGGTGCTTATCGTCAACAGGCACAGTGTCAATATCGCTATCTTTCACTTTATTGGTTGCGGCGCGATCTGTTGGGTGTGCATTGCCATCATGATCGAGAACCACCTGTTTTTTGGCATGCTCTGCATTTTCGTCTTTGACTGCCTCTTTAAAGCCTTTAACAGCACCGCCCAAATCCTTTCCTGCATTTCTAAGCTTTGAGGTGCCAAATACGACCACCACTACCACCAATAATATCAGCCAATGCGTAATGGAAAAACTGCCCATAATGGTATCCTTAATGTCTTGGTTGCGATATCTATATATGAATGCCTTTATTTTATAGAATATAGATCTATTAAACAAAAAATATAGACGTAAGATGCGAAGCTAAAAAGAGCTATATTATAACCTACCATTGTGACAAAAAGGTGAAAGCAATAATAATCAAACAAGGAAGATGCTTATTCTAGAGTTCCACAAGTTATCTTTGTAATTTCACAAGTTATCGAGCCGCTTTTTCATCGATGCCTGATAGTCCAAAGCGTCGTCCCAGCTCATTCAACACCGCGTCCGACTCTATATCGAACCATGCCAGCCCAACCAAAGTATGAAACCAAACGTCGGCCACTTCGTAGATAAGCTCGTGCCGCGCTTCGTCATATTGTGCTTTGTCCGTATTTTCATCACAATGGGCAAAATCTTTGGCAGCGATGATACTCTCTGTGCTTTCTTCGCCCACTTTTTCTAGGATTTTATTCAACCCTTTTGCGTATAAGCTTGCCACATAAGAGCTGTCAGCGTCTGCTTGCTTGCGCTCTGCCAATACCTTATCAAGCTGTTGCAAAATAGAGGTATTGTCCGTTTGGGTATTATGATTTTCAGCGGCGTTATTAGCATTATCCGCATTAAGCGCAGCAGTATCGTGGTTGTGATCAGTAGCGCTGGCGGTTTTATCTGATTGATAAATATCTGCAGGGTCTTTTAATACCTTATCGACAGTTTGCCATTGCGGCGTTTGCCCAGACAAATCCAAACGCTGATAAAAGCAAGACTCGCGACCCGTATGGCAGGCGATACCCCCAGCTTGAGTCACGCTCAACACAATCACATCGGCATCACAATCTAAGCGAATATCATGGACTGTCTGAGTATGTCCTGATGACTCGCCTTTATGCCATAACTTGGCACGCGAACGTGAAAAATACACGGCGGTTTTTGTTTGTGCCGTTAATTGAAGCGCTTCAGCATTCATCCACGCCATCATCAAAATGCGCCCCGACGCATGGTCTTGAGCAATCGCAGGAATCAAACCATCAGCGTTAAACTTTATGGCAGTTAGCCAAGCAGGTAAAGTCATAATCTGTCTGTCGTCTTATAATTAGGAAGTGGTCAATAATTAAGTGGTCAGAAATAAAAGTCAATATCAGTATTGGCTATCTACTGATAAGATAAATAAATAGCTTGCGTCTATTGATGGACTACGTAAATTGATGGGTTATATCAGTGTTTATCAGAGCTCGAACAACTGCGGATACAAGGCTTTTTTAATCGTATTATCCAGCGTGGTTACTTTATTAAGGCGAAAGTCATAATTGACAAAATGCTGTCTGGCCTTTGCCACTATTTCGCCATTGTGCATGCGTGTGGCTTTGAACACGATATTGCCGCCATTATCATAAAGTGGCTCAACGCCCACCTCAAACAAAAGCTCTTCACGCGCCCGTACACAGCTGAAAACATTCAGCTGTAACTCATTAATAATCAAGCCTTGATGATCAGCGTTAATCTCTTTAATACCTTTGGCGTATAAAAAACGCTGCATAGCTTCCGTCAGCAAACCGGTCAATGACTCTAGGGCTAAATGTTGACCCATATCAATTTCGGTATTGCGCACGCGCATCACCGTTTCAAACACAAATATTCCGTCATCAAAGTTTAATTCTTGGTTTGACAACGCTTTCTCCTAGAATGATTGTCCATAATCAATTTTTTGAGCGCTTGGCAAGCGAGCTTAGGGCGTGTCCTCAATTCAAGCGCTTGTATCTAAATGGGCTAAAAATGGCTAAATTTTGCCAAACATCGTCAAATAGCTGATTAATATCCTGATATTATTTGCGCTATTTTCCTCATTTGACGGCAATTTATCTCATTTTTATGACCATTTCTAAAATGAGGACACGCCCTAGCAGTCCAAAAGCAACGAGCCGCGTATAATCCAAGACAAATATAGGCGATAAATGGCGTCGTTTATCGTCGCTTTAAGGTATAGCGCCGCTTAGTGTCTACTTAAGCACAGCTCAAGCTGACATTCAATCTATTTGCAAAAAAAATCGTGATTTACTAGGGTCTATTGAACATTCACAAATAGCCGTCACCAGTGCCACATTTGAATGTTCAATAGACCCTAATAATAACCAGACAGAACCTATTAAGGTAAGGCTAAAACTTTCCTTGGCAAAACAGCGCACTATCTGCTAAAATAGCGCCTCCCACCTCGAGGCAAATAGAGGTTTAGTGGTTGTTTTTAAAGCCACTATTCGTTATTGACTATTTGACGACCAGGTTCTATTAAAGACAAAGAGGCAAATCATCATGAAAAATAAGATGAAAACCAGAAGCGGTGCAGCTAAACGCTTCAAAAAAACAGCGAATGGCTTTAAGCGTAAGCAAGCCTTCAAAAGCCATATCTTGACCAAGAAATCAGCTAAGCGTATTCGCCAGTTGCGCGGTCTAAAGATGGTGGACAAATCTGACGAAGCAGCAGTTCGTCGCATGTGCCCATACCTCTAGTCGACTATCGTCATCTATTTTTAATTAAAAATATGTGACTTTGCAATCTGACAACGATGTCTGTTATTTACTAACATTCATTTCATAACATCGTTAATCGCTTAACAATATCTTGGAGTAATTTATGGCCCGTGTAAAACGTGGTGTACAGGCAAATCGCCGTCACAAAAAAATCTTAAAGCGCGCAAAAGGCTACTACGGTGCCCGTTCACGTGTTTACCGCGTAGCGGTACAAGCAGTGACCAAAGCTGGTCAATATGCTTATCGTGACCGTCGCAACAAAAAACGTACTTTCCGTCGTCTTTGGATTGCACGTATCAATGCTGGTGCACGCTTAAACGGTTTAAGCTACAGCCGCTTTATCAATGGCATGAAATTGGCTAACATCACTGTTGATCGTCGCGTACTTGCTGACATCGCTATGCATGATGCAGCAACTTTCACAGCCTTGGTCGAAAAAGCAAAAGCAGCCCTAGCATAAATATTAACTGTCCTTTAGGCATGCCGCTTGTTAAGTGATTATCTATAGTTACTTACTCATAAGGGATTATCTAAATGGATAGGACTAATATTGATTAACAGGTCGATATTAATAAAAGCTACCGCTGGTCGGTGGCTTTTTTTATATTAAATTATTTTACGGTCGGTTTTATTACCGTTATGATGTAAAACGCTTTTAGGGAAGTTGCACTTTTCATTGTCTAAATATTCAAGCCATTTCTGTAACACGTCTTTAATTTACAATGAATGGGTAAATGGTTTGCAATATTTGGTCAAATCCCTACAATTATAAATCACTATTACTAATAGTCCGTTTAAATCAGGAAGAATGCGTCTTATGACTACCCCTGCTGCTACCACCGATTTGTCGGCGCTACCGACCTTGTCTACAGAGCTCAGCGAGCTAACTGAAGCTCAGCTCACTGAGCTGGCCAGTGCTGCTGAAGCGTTGATCCTACAAGTAACTGATGTACGTGCGCTGCAAGATTTGCGCGTACAATTGACAGGCAAAAAGAGCCCGCTAACTGGCTGGTCAAAGCAGATGGGTAAACTCAGTAGCGATGACAAAAAAACCTATGGCGGCTGGTTACATCAAGTCCGTAGCCGTATTCAAGATGCATTGACGGCGCAGCAGCAGCAGCTAGAAGTGGCTGCACTAAATGCTAAGCTTGCAAGCGAAAGCATTGATATCACTTTGCCTGCTCGCGGTGGCCAAAAAGGTCACTTGCATCCAGTAACGATGATTACTCAGCGTATGCAGCAGTACTTTATACAAGCAGGTTTTAATGTCGCAACTGGCCCTGAAGTTGAAAGCGATTATTATAACTTTGAGGCGCTTAATATCCCTTCGCATCACCCAGCACGGGCGATGCACGATACCTTCTACTTCGATGCGCACTATCTATTGCGTACGCATACCAGTCCCGTGCAAATTCGTACCATGGAAAAGAATGAACCTCCGATTCGTATCATCTGTCCAGGTCGCGTTTATCGTAATGATTCGGACCAAACCCATTCGCCGATGTTTCATCAGTTAGAAGGTTTAATGGTTACTGAATCGAGCACTTTTGCTGAGCTAAAAGGCTTGATTAGTGAGTTCTTAGAAGCGTTCTTTGCTAAAGAATTGACTGTTCGTTTTCGTCCGTCATTTTTCCCATTCACTGAGCCTTCTGCTGAAGTCGATATCCTCGATGATAATGGTAAATGGCTTGAGGTCATGGGCTGCGGTATGGTGCATCCACAAGTGCTAACCAACTGCGGTATTGATAGCGATAAATACACCGGCTTTGCTTTTGGTATGGGTATTGAGCGCTTTGCGATGCTGTACTACGGCATTGACGATTTGCGCCTGTTTTTCCAAAACGACGTACGCTTCTTAAAACAGTTTGGCTAGAGCGCTCCTTGTTCATATAAAAAGTGCTCCTTGTTAATACAACAAGTTGATTCGCCAACCTTTAATCCAAAATCTTTATTATAAAATTCTGATCCGAGATATTTATGAAAATTAGCGAACAGTGGCTACGTCAGTGGGTAAATCCAAACAATAGCAGTGAGCAATTGGCTGAACAACTTACCATGGCAGGGCTTGAGATTGACGATCGCTTTGCGGTTGCCCGTGCCTTTAGTGGTGTGGTCGTCGGTGAAGTCATCAGCGTCGAGCAACATCCAGATGCTGATAAACTGCGCGTTACGCAGGTGAATATTGGTGCCGCTGAGCTGTTACAAATCGTTTGCGGTGCGCCTAATGTCTACGTCGGTATGAAAGCACCTGTTGCGACCGTTGGGGCAGTGCTCCCAAGCGATGATAAGAAAGGCTTTAAAATTAAAAATGGCAACCTGCGTGGTGTCGACTCTAACGGTATGCTTTGCGGTGGCTCTGAAATTGATTTGGTGGACGATATCGATGGCCTGCTTGAGCTACCAGCTGATGCACCAGTCGGTATGGATATCCGTGAATACTTAGGCTTAGACAATCAAATCTTAGATATCTCTATCACCCCAAACCGTGGCGACTGCTTCAGCGTACGCGGTATTGCGCGCGAGATATCGGTTATCAACGATTTACCGATGCAGCAGCCTAAAATTCCTGCCAACGTGGCAGTTACTGATAACGTTTCTACTACTACGCCAGCTGTCACAGTTAGTGCAGTTGAAGCGTGCCCGCGCTATTTACTACAATCAATCAGTAATATTGATCGTAGCATCGACACCCCAAGATGGATGCAAGATGCGTTGGTTCAGTCTGGACTACGCTCGCATAACTTCTTGGTTGACGTGACCAACTATGTATTGATGGAATTGGGTCAGCCGCTACACGCGTTTGATGCTGATACCATTGAAGGCGATATCGTGGTACGTTTGGCACAGCCTAGCGAGACCCTCACTTTATTAAATGAGCAAACCATTATCTTAACCGGCGATGAATTGGTCATTGCCGATGATAAAGGTGCATTGGCACTTGCTGGTATCATGGGCGGTCAACGTAGTAGTGTCACTGACAGTACCACCAATATTATTGTAGAAAGCGCTTTCTTTAGTCAGCTTGCTATTGCCGCTCGTGCACGCCGTTTTGGTCTGCATACCGATGCCTCACAACGCTTTGAGCGTGGTGTCGATTTTGAATTGCCAGAGCTTGCTTTGGCACGCGCTGTTGATTTGATTACCAGTGTCACTGGTGGTCAAGCTGGGCAAATAGTAAAAGTGGAAAGCAGAGAGCACTTGCCAGCACGTACGCCGATTACTTTGCCAATCACTAAAGTCCGTGAGGTCATCGGTATTGAGATTGAGCCAGCCGTGATGGTGCGTATTTTGACTCAATTAGGCTTTGAGGTAGATCAGCAAGTCGATAGGCTGATTTGCACGCCGCCATCGTATCGCTTTGATATGAGTATTAAGGAAGACTTAATCGAAGAGATTGCCCGTATTTACGGTTATGACAATATTCCGAGTGTGTTGCCGCATTTGCAAGTCAGCATGGATTATGACGATACTGCGGATTTAACGCATGAAATGAAGCTGGCCTTGGTCAATAATGGCTATATGGAAGCCATTAGCTTTAGTTTTAGTGATGCAAAAATAGAAGCCTTGCTCGATGATAAAGCGCTTGGAGAAGTGTTGGCACTGGCCAATCCTATCTCTAGCGACTTGGCGGTGATGCGCCGTACTTTGCTATCAAGCTTATTGCCTTGTGTACAATATAACCTTAATCGGCAACAGCCGCGCGTGCGTTTCTTTGAAACGGGTCTTAGCTTTGTCGGTCAAAGTATTGGCGAATTGGTACAAACGCCAAGTATTGCATTGGTCGCAGTGGGTGACATTTGGGACGAGCAAGCGTATCAAAACCGTGCGTTAGACTTTTATGACCTCAAACACGACATCGAACAATTGCTACCAGCGCAAATCGATAGCGCCCGCATCCGCTATGAGCGTAGTGCGCTTGCTTTCTTGCATCCGGGTCAAAGCGCAAAACTCTATATCGATAATGAGTATGTCGGCTGGTTGGGTCAATTGCATCCTAACACCGCTAAGCAGTTAGATTTGCCAGCTACGTGGGTGGCTCAATTATCACTTGCGCCGCTACTAACACTTGCTCGTGAACAAGATGCGATTACCACGCCAAGTAAATTCCCACAAGTACGTCGTGATATTGCCATTTTAGTAGATAGCGATATTAGCTTGCAGACCTTAGAGTCGACGATACGCACGGCAGCAGGTGAGCTATTGACTGACCTATGGTTGTTTGACGTCTATCAAGGCGACAATGTACCAACTGGGCAGCGTTCATTGGCTTTTGCTTTGGTATGGCAGGATAGGTTACAGACCTTGTCTGATGAAGCAGTCAAAACCGCGACTGACAAAGTGGTACGAGCTTTAACTGAGCAACATGCTGCGAAGTTGCGTGACAGCTAGCATTTAGCATTAATAGTAGAGCATGCTCTGTAGCCTTTATAATTGTGAGGCTATAGGGCATTGCTATTTATAGCGTTTTTTATCTTATCGATAGATTTTATTTGTAAAAAAAGTTAAGTGGTTATTAATAAAGGATTTTAATGCAGACTTTATTAAAAAGACGGTAAAAAACCTTTATAATGACTAGGGTCTGTTGAACACTCAAATATTAGGACTGCTGATCGCTAAAGTCGCATCAAACTAGGCGTAAACCGACGATAATGTCGAGACCTTAGCTAGGTTTACAACAACGTTTGGGGTGATTTTAGCATCAGCCTTTCAGGGCAGAATTATTTTTTGCCAATATCTGGCGAAATTGTCTAACCTAGAATAACTAGGCATCCAAAATTTCACTGCGTATTGTCTAAAAAATAGCTGCTGCCAGTGTCATATTTGAATATTC
Organism: Psychrobacter okhotskensis; assembly: GCF_965638355.1. Lineage (NCBI taxonomy): Bacteria > Pseudomonadati > Pseudomonadota > Gammaproteobacteria > Moraxellales > Moraxellaceae > Psychrobacter > Psychrobacter okhotskensis. The sequence goes on along the minus strand of NZ_OZ281822.1, from coordinate 3,090,182 downwards.
AACAGACCCTAAGATTAACCTGATACCGCTAATCCATGATATTCGACATCACGACATAGCATAGGAGTCGTACTGTGAGCACCTTAACCAAATCTGACATGATTGAGCATTTGATGAGTCATCTGAACCTGACACGCCAAGAAGGCCGCTGTTTGGTAGAGAATTTTTTTGATGAATTGTCAGAGAGTTTGATTGATGGCAACGAGGTCAAGCTTTCAGGCTTTGGTAACTTCGAGCTTAAAGATAAAAGCAGCCGTCCAGGACGTAACCCTAAGACAGGGGAGCCCGTGGCAGTATCAGCACGTCGTGTGGTCACCTTTAAAACAGGGCAAAAATTTCGTCAACAGGTTGATGAGCGCCTATTTGATGAGTAGTAAATAGCAGCTACTGAGTCTGAGTCCTACCTAACGCTTGTCATTGCGAGATCTTATAATATCGCGATGTTGTTAAAACTGACATGAGTGCTCTATAGTTGTAAATATACTAAATAGCAGACATAAAAAAAGAGAGCATAGGCTCTCTTTTTTTTACTACAGTATGTTTACCGTCGAGACGATAAAATTACTGAGCTGGCTCTTCAACAACAACTTCGTCAGATGCTGCAACAGCAGTATCAGTTTCGCTAGCTACGTCTACGCTAGTAGTAGTACCGTCTACAGGAACTTCAGCGTCCATTTCGTCAGTAGCAGTTGCAGCTTGTGCATCAGCGATGTCAGCTTCAGCACCGGCAACAGCAGCTTCAGCATCAGCAGTAACTTCGCCTTCAGCAGCAGCTTCGTTTAGCTCTTCAGAAGCATCTTGCACTTCTTCTTGCGCGTCAGATAAATCTTCAGCAGCGTTTTCTTTGTTGCTATCACAGGCAGTAAGGCCCATAGTTGCAGTCATGATACCAGCTAGAGCAAGTAATTTAAGTTTCATATGGTTTTCTCCGGAAAAATGAAATGAGCAGTAGCAGCGACAAAGGTTGAATGTCCGAGATGTCTCAGAATTCAACTAGTCTTAGTCACAGCTACTCAGCTTCCACGCATTCTATATGTTTTCTTTTCAAATGAAAAGACCTTGTACAATTGAGTAACAATAAAATTGTAAAAAGTATTTTACATAGCTCATCTAATATAATTTTTAATACAACAACCTCAATGAATCTACGTATAATTAACCAAAACCAAGCTGTTTTTAGACCCAATAAACGTCCATTATTGTTTAATATTTTCTTTTAAATATATATGCTTAGACGGATTACCTTAAATAGTACAGGCATAAAATTAATGTCTTATTAAGGCTAGGTAAATATTGTTAAGGATAGGTAAGTATTGCAAAAAGAAATGATACAAATAGGACCAAGCTTTAGATAACTAACAAGCATGGTTGTAGCAAAAGCGATTCAAAAATTATATAACATGAATAACTATCCATACGAATAGCAGGATGTATCGTATGTTTCTGGAGTAAGATTATGAAATGGCAAGGCAGACGAGGCAGCTCCAACGTACGTACGAGTAGCGGCGGTGGCAAGATGATCGGTGGTGGTATTGGCGGTATTATTATCGCGGGTATTTTGTGGTTAGTGTTTGGGGTCAACCCCATGACAGCCTTACAGACGGGTCAAGTAGTGGCCGGTGGTAGTAATACCTCGACTGAGCCGGCGACCAGTGATGACCGTGATACACAGTTTGTGAAAGTCGTGCTCGCTGATACAGAAGAAGTGTGGCATCAAATATTTAATGAGGGCGGTAGTACTTATCAGGAACCGTCGTTAATTCTTTTTAATGGACAAGTCAGTTCAGCCTGTGGCAGTGCCACGGCAGCGACAGGACCTTTTTATTGTCCAGGTGACCAGACGGTTTATTTAGATACGTCTTTTTTCGTAGAGATGCGTCAAAATCTAGGCATCGCAGGTGATCAGCAAGACTCTGGTGGTCAAGATAATGAAGGTAAGGCAGGTGACTTTGCCCAAGCCTATGTGATTTCACATGAAGTCGGCCACCATGTACAGACACTATTGGGTATTACTCAGCAGGTCAGTGAAGCCAGTCGTCAAGTCACGCGTGCAGAAGCCAATAAGCTCTCCGTGTTACAAGAACTACAAGCTGATTGCTTCGCAGGGGTATGGGCGCAGCGTAACCAAGCGCGTGTCCAGTTCTTAGAAGCAGGCGATATAGATGAAGCCATCAATGCTGCCAGCCAAATCGGTGATGATCGTCTGGCACGTGCTAGCGGTGGAGCGGTAGTTCCTGATAACTTTACTCATGGTACCAGTCAACAGCGCGTTCAATGGTTCACTCGTGGTCTAGAGAGTGGCAGTGTGCAGACTTGTGATACCTTTAGTGGCGCATTGTGAGATAGTAGCGCGTTGTAAGAATATTCTTAAAGTCATCAATGATCTATTAGACACAAAAAAGCCTGCAATGATTTGCAGGCTTTTTATTCTTACCGCTATCGCTTAATAGCTTCGATATTTATAACCAATTATTTGGTTTGGTCATAGATGTAACCACCAGCACCACCAAGTGCTGCACCAGCTAGTGCGCCACGTGCGATATCTTTGCTATCGCCTTTGCTTCTGATAAGGGCACCAGCAGCAGCGCCAGCAGTCGCACCTTTTACAGTGTTGCTTGCATTGCCGTATGGACCTGAGTTACAACCAGTCATGATTAGTGCTGAGCTAGTAATAGCTGTCATTGCAAATGTTTTAGCAAATTTCATAATGTCACCTGTTAAGTTGTTAAATTAAAAATACAATATACACGATATTTTTGAATACGTTTTACTACTTTTCATAGTAGTCGTTTAATACCTTTCTAGTCGTGGTAAAAACGCTAACCTTTGCAAATAGAGTGTAAAATATGTTGCTTCACTGTATCGATGGTAGTGCTTTTGATGAGGTTTATTGTATTTGATTCGATAATACGCTAACTGTTTTCATCTCTATTACTTATGTGAGTCAGAAAAAAGACCGCTTATAAGCAAGCGGTCTTTTTGTATAATAGCAACGATAAGACGATTAGTTTTGAGATTTACGTTTCATTTGCTCAAAGAACTCGTCATTGGTTTTCGCTTCTTTTAAGCGATCCAATAAAAATTCAGTGGCTTGTACACCATCCATCGGCTGCAGCAATTTGCGTAAAATCCAAACCTTACGTAGTTTGTCTTCGTCTAGCAAACGCTCTTCGCGGCGTGTACCAGATTTTTTGATATTAATCGCAGGGAAGACACGTTTTTCAGCCAAGTCACGCTCAAGCGTGATCTCTTGGTTACCCGTTCCCTTAAACTCTTCAAAAATAACGCTATCCATCTTACTTCCAGTATCAATCAATGCACTGGCAATAATGGTCAAACTACCACCTTCTTCAACGTTACGCGCAGCACCAAAGAAACGTTTTGGACGTTCTAGGGCATTGGCATCCAGACCACCCGTCAACACTTTGCCTGACGATGGGATAACCGTATTATAAGCACGTGCTAGACGCGTAATTGAATCAAGTAAAATCACCACGTCTTGCTTGTGTTCAACCAAACGCTTGGCCTTTTCGATGACCATTTCAGCAACTTGTACGTGACGCTGTGGAGGCTCATCAAAGGTAGAGGCGACCACTTCACCGCGTACCGTACGTACCATCTCGGTCACTTCTTCTGGACGCTCATCAATCAATAGTACGATCAAATAGCATTCAGGATTATTACGAGTGATTGATTGCGCGATGGTCTGTAGCAACATCGTTTTACCCGCTTTTGGCGGTGCGACGATGATAGAACGCTGACCTTTACCAATCGGTGCGATCAAGTCGATGATACGACCAGTCAAATCTTCAGTGGTTCCGTTACCAAGCTCAAGTTTTAAATGCTCAGTTGGGAATAGGGGTGTCAGGTTCTCAAAGATAAGCTTATGACGTGAGCGATCTGGCGTATCAAAGTTGATTTCGCCAACTTTTAATAGCGCAAAATAACGTTCAGAATCTTTGGGCGGGCGAATGGTGCCAGCGATACTGTCACCCGTTTTTAGGCTAAAGCGACGGATTTGACTTGGGCTGACATAGATATCATCAGGGCCTGCCAAATAAGAGCCTTCGGAGGAGCGCAAAAAGCCAAAACCATCAGGGAGAACCTCAAGCACACCATCACCGTAGATGGCTTCACCGTTACGAGCATGGGTTTTTAGGATAGCAAAGATAATGTCTTGTTTACGGCTACGAGCCATATTATCAAGACCCATTTCTTTGGCGATAGCCAATAGCTCAGCGATTGATTTTTTCTTTAATTCAGTAAGATTCATAGATAGGTCATTAGCAATTGATCAGATGAGAGATGCCATTAGCAGCACAAGTCACGACAGTGATTAAAATAACGGTAATATGATGATATGGGTGTGTGCACAGCGCTGTAGTTTATGTAGTTTTGGTTTTATATGTCTGCTTATGTACGCATTGCCATCATCGGAGGCAAGGTAATAAGAAATAAGGATAAAAAAGGCTACATAAGAGTCTGCGTCAAAAACTCAATATCAGTAATTGCGTTTAGTCATTTTGTTCAGCAATGGTGTTTATAATGACGATTGTGTTTTTGTTGATAAACACGAGGAGAATAGCGACAAGATACTTAGGAAAACAGTTGGTTTTCTCTTGTCAGCAGACTATACGGTCTTCACAATAGCGTTGTCAATAAATTTTGCCAAAAAAGTCACATTATCGAGTTTTTTGCACAAAAAACAAGCAAAAAAGCCACTATCTTAGTCAGATAATGGCTTTCTCAGTTATTCTATTTTACCCGCTCAAGATAGTCTGAAGCGAGAAAATTCAACTTATAAATGCTTGTCTAGTACTTTAGCCAATTCAGCTTTTGGCTGTAGGCCCATTACTGAATCAACTTTTTCGCCATCTTTGAATACAAATAGCGTTGGGATGTTACGAATACCAAAACGGCTAGCCGCTTGTGGGTTGTTGTCTACGTCTACTTTGACGATTTTAACTTTACCTTGGTACTCAGTCGCTAGATCTTCTAAAATAGGGGCGATGGCTTTACAAGGACCACACCATGGAGCCCAGAAGTCTACTAGTACAGGTACGTCTGATTGTAGAACGTCTTGATCAAAGTCTGTATCGGTAGTATGTACAATAAGGTCTGACATAATTTTATCTCTCTTGTTTTATTACTTCTATCACCACTCATCGACCTATATATCGGTTTAATAATAAATCAGTTGGTGGTCAAAGAATTGTTTAGAAGGGGTGAAAATGTGCCATTATATTAACATGTTTGGCAACGATTGGCAGACGCCAGCTGGTTAAATTGCTTAACAATTACTATTAGCACAATAAATCGAAACATAACTAAACAGGTTATGTTCTATCTGTCACTTGCATCCTCTGTTGTCATTTTAGTTTTGCACTCACACCTGACCTTGGCTTTGTGCGCTAAGATTGTTTTTATGCTCAGTTTCAGTTTCAACGTTAGCTAAAAGACTTAGTGTCAGTATTCAGTTTGTATACTTCAGTGTAGATAATTCAATTCAGATGCTATTGTCAGCTTGGCTTTTTGATACACGCTAGTCCCCAACTTTAAATCCAATAATATAATTTAAGTCCAATAATATAAGTAGCTTTTTTTATGCCTTTTACTGACGACAAAATCCTGACCCTTAACGCCCAAGAAAAGGACTATCCGCTTGAATTTTTTCAAGAATTTGCGCAAGCCGTTACCGTCTATGAAGATGATGACATCTGGGTGGTTGATAAGCCAGCAGGACTATTGAGTGTCGATGGTAAAACCCTAAAGGTGAGTCTGCTCGCGCGGCTTGAGCGTGCCAATCCGGCGGTTAAATTGATTCATCGATTGGATATGGATACCTCAGGGCTGCTCATTTTTGCAAAAAATGCCGAGGCGCAAACCAATATCAGTAAGCAATTTATTGAACGGTTACCACAAAAGAAGTATCAAGCACGGGTTTTTGGCGCGTGGGAAAGCGTAGGGGCAACGGGTAAAATCTCAGTGCCAGTGCGCTATGAGCCAAGCACCAAACCGCGCCATATCGTCGACCACGACTGGTCAAAGCACGCGCTCACTTTGTATGAAGTACTGGCGCATGAAGACTGCAATGGTCAGACGGTCACGCGCGTGATGCTAAAGCCAGTCACCGGTCGTAGCCATCAGTTACGTGTCCATATGGTACACGTCGGTCACGTCATGATTGGCGATCCCATTTATGCTGAAGGGGAGGCCCTAACGATTGCACCGCGGCTCAACCTGCATGCACAGCAATTGCGCCTCAAACATCCTACGCTTGGCGCGTGGATGGATTGGGAAAGCCCCAGCCCTTTTTAAAAGCTCTGTTATTAGGATCTATTGAGCATTCAAATGCTAGGACTGCTGATCGCAAAAATCACACTAAACTAGGCGTAAACCGATGATAATGTCGAGACCTTAGCTAGGTTTACAACAACGTTTGGAGTGATTTTAGCATCAGCCCCAAGTACAGAAGCAGGGGCAGGACTATTTTTTGCCAATACATGGCGAAATTGTCTAACCTAGAATGACTAGGCATCAAAAATTTCACTGCGTATTGTCTAAAAAATAGCCACTGCCAGTGCCACATTTGAATGTTCAACAGACCCTAAATTAATAATGTAAAAGTCATCATGCAAATTAAAACCCGTCATGTAAAAACAAGGAACGTATTATGCTTGATATGACTGCAACCAAACAAGCCATTAGCCAGCGCTTTAAACGCAAAAAATCACCAGCAACGCCGCCAGTAGATTGTGATGTTCTCATCATTGGTGCAGGGATTGCTGGCATCGGCATGGCCTGCCATTTACAACAACGCAAGCCAAAGAAGCAGCCGCGTAAGGCGGCAAAAACGCCGCCATTTATCGTGGTAGAAAAACGCTCAGATTTAGGCGGCACGTGGGATTTATTCACTTATCCTGGGATTCGCTCAGATTCTGATGCGCTGACCTTTGGCTATAGCTTTAGACCGTGGTTGGATCATCGCATGTTGGCAGCGGGTGAGGATATTAAGCGCTATATCGCAGACACGGCGCGCGAATTTGGCGTGTCGGAACATATTCGCTATCAGCATGAAGTCCAGCAATTGTCGTGGTCCAGTCGCGATCAACGGTGGTCAGCCACGATTAAAAATCATGCAAGCGGCGAGATGTCTACCTTGAGTGCCAACTTCGTCGTCGGTGCCACGGGCTATTACGACTACGAGCAAGGCTATCAACCGTATTTTGAAAAGGAAGAAGATTTCCAAGGTCGTATTGTCCATCCGCAGCATTGGCAGAATGTCGATTATGATGATAAAAAAGTGGTCATTATCGGTAGCGGCGCTACAGCAATGACCTTGCTGCCTGCGATAGTCAATAAAGACGATGGTCAATGCGTGCGCCATGTCACGATGCTGCAACGTTCGCCGACTTATGTGGCAAGCGTACCCGGTGATGATTATGCGCTTGACTGGCTGTCTGCTAAATTTTCGCCTTTATCAAAACAGCAAGCTTATACGCTGCTACGGACGCGTAACGTCTTAAGACAGCAAGGTGTTTATCAATTTGCTACCCACGCACCGAAAGTGTTAAAAGCGCTATTGACCCATGGCGTAAAAAAAGAGCTAAAGGGTAGTGGCGTGAAGGTTGATCATTTTGTACCGGCTTACAATCCGTGGGATGAGCGACTATGTGCGGTGCCAGATGGTGATTTATTTAATGCCTTGCATAGCAAACGAGCCGCGGTAGTCACTGATCAAATCAGCCACTTCACCAAAACGGGTATCATGCTTGAGTCAGGCAAACATCTCGATGCTGACATTATTGTCACAGCAACCGGATTGAAGTTGCAAATGCTCGGTGGTGCAGCCTTATATATCGATGGTCAGCCTGTCGATGTGGGCGCACGCATGACGTATAAAGCAGTCTTAGTTGAGGGTGTGCCGAATATGGCCGTGTTGTTCGGTTATATTAACGCCTCGTGGACGCTAAAGATCGACTTGGGCTGTCAGTATGTCGTACGGCTACTTGAGCATATGCAGAGCCATCGCTATCAGGTCGCTGTGCCAAAAGCTGAGACCAAGCACGAAAAAGTGCAGGTTCAGCCTGATACGGTGATGGGTGCACTATCGGCGGGCTATGTGCAGCGGGCGCAAGATGAGCTGCCCAAGCAAGGTGATCGTTATCCTTGGCACGTGACCAACAACTATGTCAGCGACCGCATCATGCTCAAGTACCGTAAAATAAAAGACGACTGGTTACGTTTTAGCCGTTAAGTGCGTTAGCGCCCATTCTTAACGGCAGTTCTTTGTTCACGATCTTTTATTGGTTGCCATTTAGTGCTTATTGATAAAATCAGCAACTTGTTTACTTAGCATTTCCCATAGGGTCTCTTGCGCGCTTTTGCTGCCCCAAGCGTTATGCGGGCTAAAGATGACGCGCGGATGATCACTGATGCTGAGTAGCGGATCCTCGTCAGTGATAGGCTCTTGCTCAAACACGTCGCTGGCATAACCGATGATTTGCTCGTTATTAATGGCATCAGTCAGCGCTTGGCTATCGACAACGCCGCCACGAGCAACGTTGACAATAAGTGGTTGCTTGGCCATTTTTGCCAGAGTATCTGCATTAATAAGGTGCTGGGTTTGCTCGTTTAATGGACAATGCAAGCTCAGCACATCAGACTGCGCCAGTACGTCTTCAAAGGTCGTATAATCCTCATTACGTGGGGCACGGCCTTGATGTTCTGCCCACAATACGCTCATACCAAAGGCACGGGCAATCTCGGTAACGCGCTTACCGATAGTACCGACGCCGATAATTCCCAGCGTTTTATCTTCCAAATCTATCAGTGGAATATCCAGTAGGCAGAAATTACCGTTACCTTGCCAAGTACCATCGACCACTTTTTGATGATAGTGAATGCTGGCGCGCATGGCAGTTAGCATGAGCATAAAGGTATGCTCGGGCACGCTTTTGACCGCGTAACCGGCAACGTTATACAGCGCAATATTGTGCTTAGTACAAGCGTCTTGATCGACATTATTCATACCTGTCGCTGTCAGCTGGATAAGTTTAAGCTTGGGTAGTTTAGCAATGACGTCAGCATTGATTTGGACTTTATTGGTGATGATAATATCAGCGTCTTTGCAGCGCGCCAAAATGACTTCATTGTCTTTTGGCGTATCATCATAAGTCACATAGTCACTGATGCCTGTCGGTGCTGGCAAGTCGACGCCATCAGAAAATGTCCCTTTGTCTAAAAAAACGGCTTGCATGGTTATTCCTTATCTCATTGTTATTTTAAATAGAGTACGTTTTAAATGGGCTTGCATTTTAAATAGGCTGACATAGTTATCCGCTTAATGTAGCACGTTGCAGGGTTTAGTCAAAAAGCATGTCAAAAACCCCATCAAAAAGCGCACAGTAAAAAACCTCTACTTCAAGTTGAAATAGAGGTTTTGTTTTATGGAACAGTTGTTTTTACACTTATAAAGAGAAACGCTTACGCAATTTACCTATTAGACTACGTACGCGACTGCTTAAATCAATACGCACATCGTTTTCAGGGTCGTGCTCGACTTCATAGCGCTTAACCAATTCAGGACTGGCTTTCAGTTTTGTATGATGCTGGAACGCACGGTTGACGCTAATCTCAAGGAGGCTAGCGCGCATTGGTTTTGGTAAGCAGCGATAGACCTGACCTTTATTAATCAAATCAATCAACAAGCCTGCATCTTGGAATTCAGTTTGTACTAAAACCACCAAGTGCGGCGCATCTTGTTTCAAGGTAAAGATAATCGGCGCGATGTTCTCGCCGCTGACATTGATGTCGGTAATACAAACACCGATATCTTCATTCGCCAAATAATCATAAGCTTCTTCTAAGCCTTTAGCATGCAGGACTCTATAGCTGTTCGAAAACTGCTTACGTATTTGCTCAATCAGATCGTTGGTTTCATCGATGACCAATAGCGTTTGTTTGTTGCCTGAGCTGTCGAATTGTTCAGCGTCTTCGTCTGGATTATAGGTCAAAGCTATTTCGGTGGCGCGACCGACGACGGCAAGCAGCTCTTCAGATTTACAAGGTTTGGTCAAATAACGATAAATCTCTCCATCGTTAATAGAGCCGATAATCGCGTTCAAATCAGCATAACCGGTCAATAAGATACGCATGGTAGACGGCGATACTTCTTTGACTTCGCGCAAGATATCGACACCAACGCGCTCAGGCATACGCTGGTCACTGACCGCCACGTGTACGTGGTTGTTTTTGATATAGTCGATATATTCAGTCGGGTCAGTGGTGATAAAAACGTCATGCGTTTTACGAAACAGCAGTTTCATCGAACGTAAAATGCGTTGTTCGTCGTCAATAAATGCCAGTTTTGGCTTTGGTTCAGACCCTAACTCCGTGCTAGGGGTTTCCATTTCAAATTCATTCATGATGGTATCCTTATGATGAATAATAGTGCTATAGCTTTATATAATCATTAAAATATCAATTATAATAAGACAGAACCTAGCGTTTACGCTGCTAGGCTTTGTTCCGTTAAGTCATTATCAATCGGTAGCGTTAAGGTAAAGGTGGTGCCAACGCCTTCGGTCGAGACCGCTTGAATGTCGCCATTATGCTGCTCCATAATCTGCTGACTGATGGCCATACCAAGTCCAGTACCTTCGCCTGCGCCCTTAGTGGTAAAGAACGGCTCAAAGATTTGATTGAGAATCTCTGTGCTCATACCTTTGCCGTTGTCGCTGACATCGATATAGACATTGCTGTCATCAGAGCGCGTCCGCACTTCGATTTTGCCATCCGGTTTTTCTCCCATAGCTTGCGCAGCGTTATTCAATAGGTTGACCAAGACTTGGTTAATCTGTGACGGCGAGCATTTAATCTCAGGCGTTGGGGCAAAGTCTGTGACAATTTCTTGATGTCTGATAGAGTTGCCAGCGATTTTCAATGACGCTTCGATACACTCGCGTACATCGATGGTTTTCACTTTTGACTCATCAAGGCGGGCAAAATTACGTAGGTTTAACACCATTTCAGTGATTTGCTCAACGCCAAAGAGTGAATCTTTAATCAGCTCTTTTAGCTCAGACGACAAGTCATCTTCTTGGATTTCATCGGAAGCACGGACGATATCTGCCAATAGCTTATCAATTTTGCCATCAGCAGCGGCATCCGTTTTAACGGCTTTTAACCCTTGTACCAGTTCAATCAGCTCTTCGTATTGCTCAGTCAACTGACCGATAATTTCAAGGTTGTTTTGCACATAAGATAATGGCGTATTTACTTCATGAGCAACACCCGCAACCATTTGACCTAACGTCGCCATTTTTTCTGAACGAATCAACTGCAGCTGAGAGTTTTTCAGCTCTTTTAGCGTATCTTGCAGCTCAGCGGTACGTTCTTCGACTTTAATCTCTAGCTGCTGATTGATATTGGCAAGCTTACCTTCGTTAGATTGGATACGGCCTAATAGGTCATTAATAGAGCCGTTTACCAGTCCAATCTCGTTGCGACCTTCAGCGAATTTAACCTCGCTTAGCTTATTATATTGCTTATTGTTAATCAGGTTTTCCGCTTTAGAGATTTTATCGGTGGTTTCTTTCAACGGTTTGAATGCCAAGAATGTCAGCATAAAGTAAATCACACCCGCTGTGATTAATAGCGCCAAGGCAATCCAGTTAATCAAGTTTTCACTGAGATTATCGGCGATAGCGTTAATTTCAGCATCAGGCTGGACAACGATAAGCTTCCAATAGGTCTCAGGAATCTCAAACACGTACGCTTGACTGCCGTTGTAGAAGTTGTCTTTAGTCAGCTCAAAGCTCTGCAATAAGCGACTATCCATAGCGTTTTGCTTGTTTTCGCTATTATTGAGATAAGCGGCATAATTGACCAAATAATAACCTTTGGAATCACCCGTTTCTGCTTTATCAATCGTATTCAATACTTGCTGTACTTGCGGCGATACGCTAGCAGCAACTTGCTCAATAGTCTCGTTACGTTGGACATCTAAGAAATCAAGCACCGGTTGCCAAGCAGGGTCTGAGTTGATAACTTGCTTAATATCAAGTGGCGTGCCTGTCTTTTCATCAATATAGCTCAAGCGTTCAGGGTTAGAAGAAGCGATAACCTTGTCACTGTTATCCAAGAGTAGAATGTAACCTGAACCTGAGCTTTCACTTAACTGAACGATGTTTTCTTGTAGCTGGTTTAGGGTAAAGTTGACCGTACTGGCACCCCAAAACTGATTGTCACGCTCGATTGCCACACCGCAGCTCATCGCCAGCTCGCCTTTGGTTTGGCTCGCGCGTACATGGTTCCAGATACAGCTCTCGGGTTTGAGCAGCTTTAAGACGCTAAACCAATCTTCCTGATAATAAGGATTGGCTGGATTTGGGTCGCTCAACACCGCTTGATAATCGCCGTTTTGACGTACCATCAGGAACGGGTGGGTAGCAGTATTTGCCCCAAGCGCACCGTTATCAGGCCAAATACCACCACTGCCTAACAAACTATAATCACGCTTATCAAAGGCATTGGCGGTACTGGCTTGTAAAATCGCCTCTTCTGTTGGCAAGGTTTGTGCGCTTTGTTGCAGCAGCAACGCACTACGCATCACCCGATTGATATCAGCAGAGATACTATTGACTGCCGTATTACCACGTTCAGCCACCAGTTTTGCAGATTCAAGGCGGATTTTCTCATAGCCTTCTTTATCAACAACATAAACGACGACGGCGAGTACGATTGCAAAAGCAATAAATAGAATAGTAGTCACTTGGGTACTGACTTGATTAAAAAAGCCAACTTTTTTGGAGGCACTCATGGTGGTGATGGTCCTTGGATAATGGTGACCACAAAAAAAACTGCCAATACAATTTAGGGTCTGATGAACATTCAAATGTGGTACTGGCAGCGTCTATTTTTTAGACAATACGCAGTGAAATTTTTGACGACTAGTCGTTCTAGGTTAGACAATTTCGCCATGTATTGGCAAAAAATAGCCCTGCCCTAAAAGGCTGATGCTAAAATCACCCCAAACGTTGTTGTAAACCTAGCTAAGGTCTCGACATTATCGTCGGTTTACGCCTGATTTGATAAAACGTTTGGGACGATTTTAGCAATCAGCAGTCCTAACATTTGAATGTTCAACAGACCCTAATGATCGCAATCAATCAGGTGGTTATGTGTAATTTTGATTAAAATGGTCTATGTATAACGGCAAAACACCTAAAAGTATAAAAGTTATGGCGGTATAACTTAATCGACTGATTAAATTTAATTGCCATAACTTTAAGGACTATAATTTTAAAGGCTATAATTTTAAAGACTATAAAAAGCCACGCTGTGCTTAAGAACACCGTAAAGCAGTTAATGACGAATAATGAGAGTCTAAAGGGTATATTTAGAAGAGCGTTTGGACAGTTCAGATAATTCAGGTAAGAAAAAAGAAATGTTCTATTGCATTTGTTAACAATACAGAAGCAATTTTATAATGACAATATTTTTCTTTACTTGCGAGTCGTTATCTTCTTGTTTTATATGACCAACTTATGCTTGGCATTGCGGTAATCTTGCACGAATCTGCCCTTGAAAACTCAACTAAACGCACTCATCTAGCCGCTAACGTTATATAATGGTCGGCTTTATCTTGCGACCTAGCTAATAAACTGATGCTGCCGGTATGGCCGGTGACCTATCAGACTATTGATGAGTGATATCGCGCTAGTGACAACCCTAGCGACTCTCATTGTGAGCTATCTATTTTTTCCTATTATCTGAGTACAAAAGACATCGCCTTATGACTATCTCTATTGCTTCATTGCACAGTACTGAATTCGCCGTTGGTCAACGTTATTTATCTGATACGGAGTCTGAGCTTGGCTTAGGTGTGGTCATCGATGTTGACGATCGGTGTGTGCATATTTTATTTCCGCAAAGTGAAGAGACACGCGTCTACGCAAAAAACTCTGCGCCATTATCGCGCGTGGTGTTTAAAGTAGGCGATAGCATCTACGATCAAGATGGAAAAAGCTATACGGTCAATGCCGTTGATGAAGTGATGGGCGTACTTAAATATGGCGTCGATGAGCACGAGCGCGGCATCATGGAAACCCGCCTTGCTGCCAATATCACATTGGCTAAGCCGCTTGAGCGTCTACTTGCTGGTCGTATTGAGCGCGGCGATTGGTATGAGCTGCGCCAAGATATCCTGCGTATGCAGTCGGCGCTGGCCGGTCATCCACTCAAAGGTTTGATGGGCGCGCGCGTCGATATTATTGAACATCAGCTTTATATCGCTCACGAAGTTGGCAAGCGTATCGCCCCGCGTGTGCTGCTCGCTGACGAAGTGGGTCTGGGTAAAACCATCGAAGCGGGTCTGATTATTCATCAACAGCTGTTAACGGGTAAAGCTGAGCGTGTGCTTATCCTCGTACCAGACAGTTTGCAATATCAGTGGATGATTGAGCTGCGTCGTCGCTTTAACTTAAACTTTGCTTTATTTGATTTGGTACGTACGGCAGCCATTAAAGAACACGATCCTGAACAAAACGTCTTCGCCACCGAGCAATGTATCATTGCGGGTATGGATCTATTGCTCGATCATCCTGACTTATATGACCAAGCGATGGAAGCTGGTTTTGATTTATTGGTGGTCGATGAGGCGCATCATCTGCATTGGGATGAGGCACAAGGCGGCAATGATAAATATGACTTGATTGCTGACTTTGCCGAAGAGACGCCAGGGGTGATGCTATTAACGGCAACGCCTGAGCAGCTTGGCGCGCAAAGTCATTTTGCTCGATTGCGTTTGCTCGATCCAGATCGCTTTGATGATTTGGATGAGTTTATCGATGGTCAAGAAGCCTTTGCTGAAACGGCTGCCGTCGCTGCTGTGTTAATCGAAGACAAGCCTTTGAGCGACAGTCAAATTGCCGCGTTAAGCAGCTTGCTAGACATCAGCCTTGATGAGTTGGCAACGATTAATGATGACGAAAAACTGCGCACACATGCCCTTAACGAGCTACTAGATCGTCACGGTACGGGTCGTATTTTATTCCGTAATACTCGTGAGAGTGTCAAAGGGTTTTATGGTCGTAGCAGTCAGCCGTATCCACTGGCATTGCCTGAGGCGTGGATAGACAGCTATCAAACCAATGGTAAATTGCGCGAGCAGCTATGGGGCGAAGAAAACCAACCTGACGGCGGCTGGCTAGAAGACGACCCACGTGTGCCTTGGTTGATTGATATTTTGCGCGGTGAGCTTAAGCATAAAAAAGTGCTATTGATTGCCCGTAGTGGCGCGACCGTTGAAAGCTTGGAGGCGGTATTACGTCTGCATGCAGGCATTAAGACGGCTATCTTTACTGAGCAGATGACATTGCTTGAGCGTGACCAAGCAGCCGCATTCTTCGCAGACAGTGAAGGCGCACAGATATTATTGTGTTCGGAGATTGGCTCAGAAGGTCGTAATTTCCAGTTTGCCAGCCAGCTGATACTATGGGATTTACCCGCCAATCCAGATACCTTGGAGCAGCGTATCGGTCGCTTAGATCGTATCGGACAAACCCAACAGATTATGCTGCATGTGCCTTACGTACAAGGGACGGCGCAAGAGCGACTGTATCAGTGGTATCACGATGCGCTCAATATGTTTAATCAGATTTCACCGACCGCACAGAGCGTGCAAGAGCAGTATATTCAAGACCTAAAGCCGATGCTTGAAGGCGCGGATACCGATGCTAATCGTACGACCTTGCAAGATATTATCGAAGAAGCACAACAGACGCGATTGGGGCTGGAAGCACAGCTACAAGCGGGTCGTGATCGCCTATTAGAATACAACTCGTGCCGTCCCCGTGTGGCTGGTCGTATCGCTGATGCCATGCGTGATTTTGATGGGCATAATCTATTGCCACAGTTTATCGAGCGTTTCTTTGCTTCTGCCAATATTGACCATAATATCCAACGCGATGGCTCGTGGGTGATTGCCCCTATTGATAGCACTGAGATTAGTGATTATATCGATGGCTTGCCACTTGGCGATGAAGACGGCATGACCTTGACCTTTGACCGTGAGCAAGCGCTACAGCATGAAGATATCGAATTTATCACTCATGAGCATCCATTGATGCGCGCGATTTATGAGCTAGCAAGTACCAGTACCTTTGGTAATACTACGGTGGCGATGTTAAAAAGTGCTGCCGTACCACAAGGCATGGTGTTGCTCGAAGTGAATTTTCGCGTTGAAGCCATTGCGCCAAGATTGCTCAATTTGCCAGCGACTTTAACCACACAAAATATCCGTGTGTTTATCAGTGAGCAGGGCAGTGATTTATCCGCGCGTATCAGCGCCGATATGATTATGCCGCATATTGAGCGTTTGGATAAAAACCGTGCGCGCCAAGTGATTAAAGTGCGCGGCGATGTGATTGAGCAGCGTTATTATGAAGCAGAAGACATTGCCCGTCAGCAGCTTGCAGAGATTGGTGAGCAAGCGAGTGCCCGCTTTAGCCAGCAGTGGTCACGTGAAATCAAACGCCTAAAGCACCTGCAAACCATCAATCCTAACGTCCGTCCTGCAGAGATTGAGCGTCTTGAGCAGCTAAAAGCCCAAGGCGAGCAAGCCTTGAGTAATTTATCGCTAGTGCCAGACTCTATCCGCGTGCTAGTGGCAGTAAAACCATAAGTTAAAATTCTGATAAAAAAACGAGGTGCTTAATCGTCTCGTTTTTTTATGATTGATTCATGACAATGGATTTCGCCTATCTTATCTGTTATCCCAATACATGAGACAGAGACTGGCTAGTAAGTGGCTATTATCTAGCCAAAGCCCACAATTTTGGGTAAGATGTTGGCCTTCTTGCCGAATAATGAATGTTTAGTCATCGTGCTACTACAACTGTATTTTTTGTTCTAGAATCTCCCTTGTGTCTTTCTAACAAGTGATTTCAAATTATTTTACATTCAACCGCAAAGGATCTTTCGCGATATCATATCGATATCGTTGAGTGCGTGTTTTTAGAGGCTCGTTTTTAGATGCTTAGCGTTTTTGATAAAAATAAGGAAACATATCGTCATGTCCGATTATTCGCAACTGATTGATGAGCTGCTGGCTACTGTAGCGCTTATTGAAGTTACCCCCGATGTCTTTGAGGGTAAGAGCCATGACTATGTTGGCAGTCGTATTTTTGGTGGGCAAGTGCTGGCGCAAGCGATCATGGCAGCGGCTCATACACTCGATCAAGAAAAGCCTTGTCACTCACTGCATGGCTATTTTTTGCGTGGTGGTGACATCAATCAGCCGGTGATTTATCAAGTGCGTCGCCTACGTGACGGTCGCAGTCTGTCTGCGCGCGAAGTAACGGCGATTCAATATAAAGAAGTACGTGGCAAAGCGCCGATCGAGCAAGTGATATTTTCGATGATTGCCTCGTTTTCGCCGATGGAAGAAGGCTTGGAGTATCAAGAAGATATGCCAGTCTATCCGCCGCCTGAAGATTTGCTCGCCGAGCAGGATTTAAAAGAAGAGTATGTCGGAAAAGTCCCAGACGCGCTAAAAGCCCGTTTTATGCGCCGTCGTCATGTTGAGATTAAGCCGGTCAAACCGCGTGACCCGATTCATCCAGAGCCGATGAAGCCTAAACAGGCGAACTGGTTGCGCATTCGTGAGCTTGGCAAGCAGCCTATTGCTATTCAGCAAGCACTGTTGGCATTCTCTTCTGATTTTTATCTGGTTGGTACAGGGCTGATGTCACACGGCGTTAGCTTTATGACCAGCGGCTTACAAGCGGCCAGTATTGATCATTCGATGCATTTTCATCGCAATTTTGATTTGAATAATTGGCTATTGTATGACATGTGGAGTGATACTACGTCTAATGCCAAGGGCTTAAACCATGGGCAGTTTTGGCAAGATGGTCGATTGGTAGCAACGGTACAACAAGAAGGCTTGATGCGTTTGCGTGTGCCAAAGTCTTAATCTTCTAGTATTTCTTAAATAAAAAAAGCGACTCATGATTCATTGTGAGTCGCTTTTTTTATGAATTTTATTTAAGTGAATTCACTTATTGTTCTAAAATCTTAACCATCGCTCGTGGCAACCCAAGGGTTGCCTGAGCATCATTAGCATTTAACCAATGAATATTAATCTCTGCCGCTTGTAAGGCTTCGGTCATTTCGGCAGTTTGCTTAGCGTTTAAAGTGACTGATTGCGGTGTTAAATACCAATGAAAATGGGTCAGCGAATGCTTAATAGGGGCATCGTCTAATAAAGTTTTACTGACTGTTTTTGCAACTATTTTATTGTTATTCAGCCACTCGTTAATAATCTGCTCAGCAGTGGTAAATTCTGTTTCATATACTTTTTCATTGCTAGCAACTTTTAACGGTTTATCATCGCTCGCTTCTGAATTTTTAGCAGTTGTTTTGCCACTTATTTTACCGTCAATTTTTTCAACAAACTGCAAAGGCAAACTCCATAGTCCGCCCCAAATACCGTTATCGGGGCGCTGTAACCACAGTATTTTGCCATCCGTATTTTTAATTAATAGCGCATTGCTATACTTACTGGGTTTAGGCTGCTTTTTTGCTTTGACTGGATAATCGGTTTCGCGACCTTGCGCATGGGCAATACAATCATCTTGCAGCGGACACAAAAGACAAGCAGGCTTGCTACGAGTACATAAGGTTGCGCCCATATCCATCATGGCTTGCGCAAATAATCCTGAGTTTTCCCTAGGGGTTAAGCGTTCTGCCAATGCCCACAGTTCTTTGGTCGTGGCAGATTTGGTAATGTCGCCATCGATTGCCGCCCACCTTGTGATTACTCGTTTAACGTTACCATCACAGATGACGCCATAACGATGTAGCCCCATCGCCATAATCGCGCCAGCAGTCGACGGGCCAACGCCAGATATCGCTTCCCAACCGGCTAAGGTTTGCGGAAAATCGCCCTTCTCATTAATTACTTCGACCAATTGCTTCGCGCCTTTATGTAAATTACGCGCGCGCGCATAGTAACCAAGCCCTGCCCAATGCTCTGCCACAGTATCCCAGTCCGCTGCTGCTAAATCTTGCACGGTCGGAAAGGACTCCATAAAACGGGCAAAGTAGGGCAGCACTGTCGTTACTTGCGTTTGCTGGAGCATGACTTCGGATAACCAAACAATATAAGGATTGGGCGTATCGGTTTGATGCTGTTGCCAAGGTAAGTCGTGGCGACCGTTTTCAGCGAACCAGTCAAGGAGGCGGGAGGCGAAGGAGTTTAAAGATGAATCAGGTTGAGAGAATAAAGTAGGCAAGAATAATCCTTGTCAATTAATAAGAAATATCAGACTATAAGAGGTTATCTTTGTTTATGGGGTGATGCAGGTCGCTATGCAATGGTCTGTTATTTTTATGGAAGAATATAGTTTAACTATTCATTGTTGGTTTAATAATAAATATAAGTAGAACCATTGTTTTCATTAATAGTTTAGGAGAGAGTATATTGTCAGCACAAACCTTTTTCGTTTGGGATATCCATCAAATTACTTGTACACCAAGTAAAGACAGTTCGTGGGAGCAAGCAACTCAAGACTTTGAAGCTTTGCGCCAGCAGCCAGTGGATGATATCAGTCCAAACATTATTGAGCTAGCAGATCGTCTTGTGGACGAAGCTAGAACCTCTGATTATTCAGAAGTCTTTTATGAATCCTACGTAAATACAAATTTAGAGATGAAAACACATCCTAAAACCGCTTGCGTCGCCATACCCACACCTGAAGCACTGCACGGTGAAGCGCTAGATGTTATCGTCCCTTTATGTGAAGAATTAGGGCTAGTGTTTTATGACACGCGGGGTATGGTCGCCTATCCAGATGGTACGATCTATCCGCCTAACATCGCAAGAGGCATGGCACTGCTAAAAGAAAAGCGGGCGCTGGCAAAACAGTCCGCTGATATTTATAAGCCAGAGGCACAGGTTCCTAGAGATAGAGAGGACTTTGAAAAAATACTGCACCCATTCATGCATGATTGTTTAGAACGCTATGGTTATCAGCGTAGCCAAGTAACAAGCGCTAACGTTATTGACTCTCTTGAAGTCGATGGTTGTACCAAGCCCATGCCTTATGGTCATGTGCGGCTAACTGGAGGAGCAGAAGGTAAGAACGGCTATTTTATATTAAAGATTCATGCGTATTTTGTATCACCAGCTTTTGAAGAGATTTACGATAAAGTATCGCTGCCAACTGAGCTTAGACAGCAGTTTCCTTATTTAAAGCTAGATTATATGAATGTATGTTATAGCAGCTTTTCAGATAAGCAAAAACAGATTCCTGAATTTATCAATACTGAGTTTGTCAGTAAACTGGATGAAGTAGATCAGATAGACAGCTACAATCAGCTTTTTTTGTTACTACATAATAAGATTGCAAAAGGGCATAGCCATGGTGAAAGTGCGGATATACAACTTATTTTAGCCAAACTTGCAGGTCGAGAGGACTATGATGATTTGATCATACAGTATCGTGAACTTATTGATAACTCACCAAACGACTATGTTAAGAATAGAATGAATGAGCGCTGGGATAGGCTTTTAGAGATTTTATCTACCGTAGAGCCATTGGAGTAGCTGATTATGACTGAATACGCTTTGTTTTATGTTTGGGATGCAAGTTTGGGTGATGGCGATGAGTATCTGCCTATCTCTTACGATAGTGCAGGTGTATTACTACCGCAGCTTATAGAGATAGAAGTCAGCGCTCATAGCGAAAACATATTCGAGTTTGCCACTGAGCTACAGCAACTGGCTCATGAAGGTGATTTGTCATTTGAGCTTTCATTAGCATTTGGGGCAACGGACGCTCATGTGCAGCTACAGAATACTTTTGCTGTCTCTCTGCCGCTGCCAGATAGTAATATGCAAGAAGCTGCTAGAGTAATTGCACCATTGGCAAAGAAACATGGGTTGGTGTTTTATTATTTGTTAGGGTTGGTTTCTTTGCCTGACGGGAAGATTTTCACTTCTACATGATTGGTTTTACGTTTATCAACCCTACTTCCGATTCTTCCGCGTTTTTAAACGACGTAAGCGCTTTTCTTCTTCTTTAGCGATTCTTTTCTCTTCGGCAGAGATGCGTTGTTCGGCGACGACCAGCTCTTCAGCTTCTGTCATGGCAGGCGTCTCAAGCGTAATACGCCCAAGCTTACCACTACGCAGCTCATTAATCAGAATCTCAGACATGCGGTAGGTGTCGACCTGATTGCCCGAACGCACACAGCCGCGATTACGACCCGCCACTTCAAAAAACTCCCAATCGGTCTTGGGTAGCTCATCAATTTTATAGCGGGTTTTTAGCAGCTCAGGATAGGCTTGCATCAAGTATTCAGCGGTGTAGCTAGCCACATCAGCGAAGTCAAACGCCGTATCACGAATACCGCCCGTCGCTGCCAGACGATAGCCAGAGTGTTCGTTTTCGACTTTTGGCCATAGCATACCAGGTGTGTCATAAAGCATGATGTCATCGTCGAGCTTAATCAGCTGCTGCGATTTGGTCACGGCTGGCTCATCGCCTGTCTTCGCCACAGCGCGTCCTGCTAGCGTATTGATCAGCGTTGATTTACCAACGTTTGGAATACCCATAATCATGGCTTTGATTTGACGACCTGTGCCAACTTTATTGGGTACAAGTTGTTTACAGATGGCGATAATACGCTTTACATCATTGGCTTTCTCGGTATCACAAGCAATGGCTTTGACACCGCTTTGCTGCTCAAGATAGTCCATCCATGCTTGGGTCAATTCAGGGTCAGCAAGGTCGGCTTTGTTCAGGATTTTGATCACGGGTTTTTCGCCGCGTAATGCTGCGACCATGGGATTTTCACTGCTATAAGGAATACGCGCGTCAATCACTTCAATGACGACATCCATCTGCGGCATGATTTCTTTGATTTCATTGCGGGCCTTATTCATATGCCCAGGGAACCACTGAATACTTACTCTCTTATCCATCTGCTTTACTAACCTTTTATAAAAAATGCTCAAAGTAAGACGATCGTCATTTACTTTTTATGGCGTTCAGTTTACTACAGAACCACAGTGCTCACGCCACAATTTCGCCCAACCAGATGTGCGGCTACTCTTGTGCCTGATTGACGCTTTCCTCGCGGGCAGGCGGCAACGGTGCCAAATAACCAATTAATAATATTAAACTGCCTGCGCCAAGGAAGGAAATCACTCGCCAAATTGCCTCGGTCTGTGATAAATCGACAATTACCAGTTTTAGCACGACAACGCCCAACAGTCCAATGCCCATAAACCAAAGTGCACGCTGCCAGTAGCGACTGGCAATGATGGTGGCGATTAAAGCCAAGAGCGTCCATAGAATGGTTAGTCCTGTCTGCACTTGCTCGCTACTCCACGCGCCGCCCTGAGTACTGTCCCATAGCGGCGTGCCAATAGTGGCATGTAAGGTTCTGATGAGCATGCTCGAGATCAGCCAAAAGCTGATAGAACCTAATATGACCAGTAGATTGTCAGCGGTAAAAATCCTGTTGCTACTATCGTTAATAGTGATATCGGCATTCGCTATGCCTAGTTTTTGATTATGCTGCTGATTTAGGCAGTAAACACCAAAGCCAACGAATAGCGCCAGAATAGAGCTAATATCATATAGGTTCAGTAGCGGAAAATAAGACAGTCCCCAAATCACGCCATCGTAAGACCAATTGGTAATGATGACCCAACCTAAGGCAATAGGGATGAAGAGCACAGCGCAGCTCAATAGCGCTTGTTGCCAATCAAACCAGTACAACGGACTTTGCTTAGAGACTTCATTGATTTGCGTGTTTTGCTGACGATAACCGGAATCACGATAACTGAACCATAACCCAACCAATATCAAAACGGCTGGAATCAAAATAGCCATCACCCCAGCTGAATCTGCGAGTCCATAGTGAGCTGCGGCAGCGATGACTAAAATTCCAGCGCCCAACCAGCTTGCCCCATCGTAGCGTGACAATTCTGAATGCTCGTACCACGTCTTTAACCACAACTGTCCGATGACCAACCCACCAATGATTAGGCCAGTAAATAACAACCAATATGTTGTCTGCCATGCTAAATGGAATTCGAATTTTTGCGGTAGCTGTAAAACGAGCATTAGATAAAACACCACTAATAAGCCGTGACTAAATTGTCTAATCTCTGCCCACAAGCGATAACGATTGATGACCCAGTAAGTACCCAAGCTGATGAGTGCTGCGATTGCAATCAAAGTCGTCGTTGCCAATCGCCAACTGGTAAGCCAGTGATTAAAATCAAGCAATAATACTTGTAGTAGCCAAGCCATAGCAGTAAAAGTTAAAAATCGTATTAATAGAGGACTGCGCCAAACAAGGTTAAAGATTTTGCTTTGGCTATTGATTGAGGTTAGCCACTGCTGCGCGGCTTGGGTGCTGATGCCCAGTGCATTGGCGTAGGCCGCTACTGCATCTGATGTGATGGTTTGCTCTTGAGAGTACGCTAGGTTGCTATTTGAGTTATTCTTTAATTCGCTATCCAAGATAGTGTTTAAATTAGCTGGCGAGTTGCTAGCGCGCAAAATAAATACAGTGCTTAGATAAGCGATAGCCGAAATGGTTAAGGCCAATATTGGGTAGTCTTGAATAGCAAAGACCACATTTAGTATCAGCATGCCGATACTAATTAGCTGCAATAATAAACCAAATAATACTGACCAAGCGCGTAGTGAGCGCCGTCCGAACCACACCAATGCCAATCCTTGTACCGACCAGCCAAAAGCAATCCATTCAGCATCGAATGCCAGCGGAATGACCAACGCCAAAAAGCCAAACCCTAATGCCAACATGCCCTCGGTAATTAAAGCATAACGCTGACTGTGCTGGACAAACAACCAGCCAAGTCCTAAATAAATGACTGCTAAAACTGCGCTAGTAATGGTTAAAGCGTTAGGGATGTCATCTAATAAGGCAGCAAATAAGCCAAATGCCAATATCGGTACTGAAAACAGTAAGCCCGTATCAATGGGAAATACATAGCCGTTATTTTTTGAATCAACTTTGCCCGTGTTATCTGCGTTGTTTGCATTATCTGTATGAGAGGAACTTTTTTCATTAAGAATGTTATAGGCGATGATTTGCTGTGCGTAGCGAATGACGACAAACAGATAAAGCAGTAAATGTAAGGCGACCAGCAACACTAAAAGCCAACGCTGTGATGTAACCACAGCATTTAAATTTTCGCTCATGCCCCAGTAATAGGCCAGTCCAAATGTCACGACCACCCCGAATAGGTTGAGTATTTTCCAAGGGCGGTAATGGGCGATAATCGCAATCGTCACGTTCAAAAGTAAATAATAGCTGAACAATGTCACTAAGCTGCCGGTATCGTTACCAGTCAAAATAGGCGCAAAGAAAGCACCCGATAATGCCAACAACGCTAAAGGAAAAGCGTTTTGACGTACGGCTAGAGCAATAGTAATGGCAGATAACAACCCGAGTCCAATAAAGCTCGGTAAACTTGGGATAATTTGATAGACACTATAAGCAAAAAAGGTGCTCAGATAAGCAATGGCTAAGCCTGCACCTTGTAAAGTAATGCCATACGAGAAACGTTTTGCCGTTAGCTTTAACCCTAGTGCTGCCAATCCCAGTCCTGCAATACCGATAGTCATGAGCTTTGCAGTAATCGAAATCTCTATATACTCGCTCAGCAAGCGTAGCAGTAGCACCACACCTACTAGTAATACTAATACGCCAACGCGCACGACCAAATTGCCACCAAAAAACCAGTTTTTGATTGAATGAATCAATGAGGTGACGATAGGTAGAGAGCGTTCATCAGGCTCTATCGGTGATAGATTTTTTGAGAGATTAGCGTACGCGTCATCGTCCTTGTATACCGTACTACCGGTAGCTTCAGTTTTAGACAGTAAAGCCACTTCCTCAAATAACTCTTCAGTAGTAAATTGGCTAATATCACTGTCGAGTAAGGCTGTCGGTGCTTCAACATTATTATAAGTATCAAGAGGAGTATCAAGTTTAGCGCTAGCCCCAACATCGTTGTCTTTATCGAATATAGGGGAGCGAAACCTTTGCTTTTGTATCTGCAACTCATTTTTCAGTTGCGTGATATCTTTTTGTAGCAGATCAAGGCGGGTTCTTAATTTATTATAAAGAACAACAATAACCGCTAGGCAGATAAATAGTACAAACCAACTGATATCAGACATGATCTTGGCGCACCGTTACTCAATATTAAATGAGAAGATAATGACTCGATTTAAGAACAAACACAAGTAACGCATTCACTTAAACAAAAAGGCTAGCCTGATATTATTAGGCTAGCCTTATTATATTAAGAAACTGTTTACTACTTACTGCGAAAAACTGTTACTACAAAAAATGAGTCTTAAATACCCTATGATCCTAAATTGGTTTTCATAAACTCAAGCATATTTTCCCAGCTTTGCTTGGCAGCGGTTTCATTATAGCCAAGATCAACGTCATTTTTCGCTGCACGCTCATCGGCGTGCGGATTGGTAAAGCCATGCTTAGCATTGTCATAAACGTCGATAGTGTAGTCAACGTCTGCTGCATCTAGCTCTGATTTTAGACCTTCGATTGCCTCCATGGATACCATCGAGTCATCACGACCATGAGCGACTAATACTTTGGCTTTGAAGTTCTTGTCTGCTGGCTGTTTCGCTGATGGGTTGCCATGGAAAGTTGCCACCGCTTTTAGTGGCATACCATCACGCGCCATATCGAGGACGACTTTACCACCGAAGCAGTAACCGATTGCCGCTAGATTATCACCATCAACCGCCAATTGATCGCTAAAGTCATTGAGAATCAAGCGGCAGCGCTCCATCAGCATATTTTGGTCTTCTAATACTTGCTCCATCCACATGTTGGCTTGTGCTGCATCGGTGGTCAGTTTGCCTTCGCCATAGACATCCATAGCGACTGCTGCATAACCTGCTGCTGCCAAGCGTTCGACCACTGATTTTGGATGATCGACCACGCCCCACCATTCTGGAGCCACTAAAATACCTGGCACTGGCGCGTCATCTGACGCATTTTCTGGTAGCGCTACGTAGCTGATAAGCTCAACACCATTTTCGGTTGTACTGATTAATTCGAAAGTTTTAATTGACATATTATTGTCCTTTTTTATGTTGTAAGTTTTATTTATTCGTCATTGTGAGGGTTCGTTTTTCTGACTTGTACTACCTTAACGCCCATATCCAGCAAAAACAGCTATAATACTGTAACGCTCTTTATCAAAATGTCTCTTTATAAAAAATCGACTACAATGCTATGACTATTAACTTGTTAAATCAATCTGCTGCTAATTTAAACGCTGATGCTGCTGGGCCGCTGAAACCAGACACAATCGTGAGTCTATTTCCTGACAGCGAATCAAATGCAGCGTCTGAAACACTGCGCCCACAGTTTTGGGAACGCTTTACGTTGGCAGAGCTAAATCATAGCGAATGGGAAGCGTTGTGTGATGGCTGTGGCAGTTGCTGTTTGATTAAGTATATCGATGAAGATGAGCATGGCGATGTGGACGAGGAGTTGGTCGAGTACACCGATGTCACCTGCCAGCTGATGGACTGTGCGACGGGCTATTGTCAGCACTATGACACGCGCCAAGAACATGTTCCCGATTGTATTCAGCTGACCATGGAGAATTTGCCGCAAATGATGTGGCTACCATCGCACTGTGCTTATAAGCGCTTGTATAAAGGACAAAATCTGCCAAGTTGGCATCTGTTGTTGACTCAAAATGCAGTAGAGACTCAGCAGAAAATGCGCGCTGTCAATGTGGGCGTAGCAGGTCGCTGTGTGTCGGAGATTGGTATGTCTGATGAAGAGATGGAAACGCGCGTGGTGAATTGGGTCAAGCCGTAGTTAATTATTTGCTGATATAAAGGGTTATGATTTAAGGGTTGGAATATGCATAAAATTTGCCTTACAACAAGTTTGATATTCAGTGCTGCTTTTTTGTCAATCGGCTGCTCAAATATATCTCACTTGTCTGAGACTAATTTTCCTACTCCTCAAACGGTTCAAGCTATACCTGTAAAGGGTATGTCAGCACCAGTGACTGCTCCTAAATCAGCTGCAATGGTTATTGTCAACTGGCAAAAGATAGAGGCAGCCGCAGATAAAAAATATGAAGACGAGCCATTGGCTGATTATTATCTGAATATTTTATCCGAGGAAGAAAGGAATGGTGCTCCTTGGTTTTATGCACAAGATTTTAATGTTTCTATTGAAGAGGCGCAGCGTCGATTATTATTGCAAAGGATTAGCTTGCCATTGAATGAAGCAATTTCAGAGCAATTAGGCGCGAATATTGCGGAATTTTATTATGATAACAATGACCCTGATGAGTTTTCTATTAGGGTGACGACACTAACCAAAGTTAAAGCCGTCCCGCCAAAATATGTGTATCACTTTAAGCAAAAGGAATTTGAAAATTATTCCTTTCCTATTTATATCCAAGCCATTAGTGATAAAATGCGTCAGCTGATTGTTGCAATACAAGAAAAAGCGTGGCCTGAGGTATTAAAGCGTTATCCTGACGCTCAAAGTATTGGCTTTAGCCCAATGACCAATACTATTAATGTTACGATTTACCGCCCAACACCCAATGAAACCGAGCGCCAACGTATAGAGGCTGAGTTGAATGATATTCTCGATTATTTGGTGATGGTTGAATTTACACAACATCGAATAACTACGCTTTAATGATGAGTACTATTTAATATATGATCAATACTATTATTGAGACGCTTGAGCTGCTGACTTGGCCTGCTCTTCAGCCTCTGCTTGCGAATCAGCCAGTGGTGGTATCGGAATATCTTGACGAATTTGCCGAGAGAACTCATAGCTATTGGCAATAGAGTGCAGGTTATTGAAGCCCATAGATTTTGGATTAATATGGGTGCGCTCATACCACGTATCCATCGACCAAGGCTGGTTTTGCTTTTCAGGCGCAGCGTCCAGCATGCCGACATCATAGAGATAGTTTGGCAGCCAGCCAGAGACCCAAATTCGGTAATCCCACGGTAGACGATCGCCACTGACCAGCCGCGCCATATAAAAGATAATATTGGTACAGTTACTGGTCAAGGTGTTATACCATGCAGGCTGCGCATTCAGCTCATCGGCAGCAGTCAGATAAGACTCAAATAATGACTTGACCTCATGCTGCTGCAAATGACTGATTGGCAATAGATAGACTTGCTCACCGCGCGCATTGGTCCGTGTATAGATAATATCGCGCTCTTCTGCTGCAATCAGGCTCAGCTCATAACGTCTAAAAAATCCTGCGAGCGCCGAAAAAGACTCGCCTTGTTCTTTGCGAATCTCAAAGGAGAAGGCGAGGGGTCTATCATCTTCAAAACGAAAGCTCACCAAGGTATGGGCAATCAGTGGTCCCATCCAGTAAGAGTTCGCCACATCGACGCCAGACAATTTTGACATATCAATCGTTCGCGTCTCCCAGCGTGCCGTCGCGTCATCTTCGGTATGCCAATCAAAGTTTCGGACATTGGTAAGCGTAATCAAATCAGGATTGTTTGGATCACGCTCATAAGTGATTTTTTGACTGACTTCAGGCATCCAGTCGCGTTGTTGCTCAGGGGTAATAGACATAAACCAGCCGACACCTGCGAACCAAATCGCCGCGTACAGTCCGACTAGCCATTTAATCTTTGCTTTCTTAGTTATCGTTTTTTTGCCAGTAGCTTGTCTATCCGCTGTTATATTATGCGGTGCTTTCTTAGTATCAGGCGTCCAATAACGTGTGGCAAACAAGGCGCTAAGCAATCCAATAATGACGATTATGGCCAACCACGTTAGCACTGAGCGCGCGCCAAACTGATACCAAATCGCCATCAGTAACCAAACAGCGGATAGCAGTAGGGTGGTAATGATTAAAAATTGTACAAGGTAATATCGCCATGTCGGCTTTTGCTGGTTGTTATGAGCCACACCACTCTCTGAACGATGGTTGTTTGAGTGCGGCGTGAGCAGTCGAGAAAAAAAGGAGCGTAAGGACATAGTGTTTGTTATTGATAAATAAAGGCTTTGACCATAGCAAAGTTTATAACACACTGACAATACAATTTGCGTGAATTTGTCGTTGAATGTCTTTAAGCCTTGCGATAAAGTGAAGCTAATTTAAACTGGTCTAGGTATTTATTAATTATTAACGACTGGTTTTATTTAGTACTTTCATCCCCATCTACGTTTTTACGCTATTAATTTGTCAACAATTAACATTTGCCAATAACTAAAGAGGTTAAATCACATTACCATGTCTGACGACACTCCAAGCCCGAGTAGTTGGTCGATGCGCGGCTTAAAACGCTGGCTATCGACCGCCCCCGAAACCCGTGATGAACTGATTCGTTTGGTACAGGACTCGCGCCAGTTCTTAGAGCCTGATACCGTGGATATGTTAGAAGGCGTGCTCGATCTGCCTGCGACCCAAGTGCGCGAAATCATGACTCCACGCCCGCAAGTGATTGGCCTGCACGAGAGCACCAGCCTTGCCGAAGTGATGGATATTATCCTTGAGACTACGCATTCGCGTTATCCCGTCTTTGACAGTCAAGATGATGATGCGGTCATTGGTATCTTATTGGCCAAGGATTTGATTCCTATATTAGTGCACATGGTGCGCGATCAAGAAGACAAAATCGATAGCAAGCGTCTAAAAGATTTGGTACGTCAGCCGCTCTATATTAGTGAGACGGCGCGTTCTGATACCTTGTTGCGCTCATTGCAGCGTACCCAAGTACATATGGCGATTGTGGTCGATGAATTTGGTAACTTTGGCGGTGTCGTTACTATGGAAGATTTGCTCGAGGAAATCGTCGGTGATATCGTCGATGAACATGATGACTTCGATGAAGACAGTGACATTAATAATATCGTCGCCGACCCCGACAAGCCAAACACTTGGCGTGTGCAAGCGTCGACCGTGATCGAAGACTGTAATGATGAGCTTGGTAGTCGTTTTGATGATACCGATGTCGATACGATGGGCGGTCTGGTCATGCAGGCACTGGGTTATGTAGGTGACCTAGAAGGCGAGAGCGTGGTGATAGACGATTGGCAAATTACCATTACTGATGTAGAAGGTCGTTTTATTCAAAACCTAGAACTGACCAAAACGAATCCTGAGCAGCACCTATTGATAGGCAGTCATTAATGTATTTTTGACGTCATTGTCATACGTGCCATTCATAAGTTTTATAACGCACTGATAATTTCTATAAAAACACGATTGCGATCGTGTTTTTTGCTGTCTGTTTGTCATTCACTTTTAGTAGCCACTTTCAATAGCCACTTTTAGTAGCTACTTTTATCAGTCGCTTTTAGCAGTCATTTTTTTTACTACTCAAATTTACCCATTGATCGGCGCAGACTGGTATCATGGGCGGGTTTAATTTTTAGACGCTGTATTTATATCAATCTTATATAGTCAGTGAAAAGTAATATTGAGAAATCACGCACTGCTGATATCCATTTTTCTTGCTTGCTGTGCCTACGCAGACAGAGGCTACAAAAAATTGATATCAGCAGTATCGTCGCGTTTTTGGGGTATTTTGACTATATTTATAAGACGATTATCAAACAATACTATTGAAAAAATAGGGCGTTTATAGCCATTGAGCCAGCTTTAGGTTAAATATTGGCTGAATACTAAACATGTAACATTTTAGATACTATGGTTTTGGATAACTGCTATGCGTCTGTCTACTGTTGATTTGCAAAAACGTCTGAACCCCGAAAAACCGAAAGGTTTGCCTATGGGTTTGGCCATATTGATTGCTTGGCTGGCAGGGGCAATATTTATTTTTGCGCTCGCGCCTTATGGTATTTGGCCAGTAGCACTGGTATCGCCCGCTATCTTATACGCGCTATTGATGCCTGAGATGACAGGTCGCCGAGCCTTTTTTATCGGTCAAGCATACGGCACGGGGCTATGGTGCGTGGGTGCATTTTGGCTCTATACGTCCATCCATGTCTATGGGGCGACGCCCGCATGGCTGGCGTTGATTATGATTGCGCTGATGGGTCTGGGCATGGGCTTGTTTCATGGCTTTTTGGCGTTGATTTTTAATCGACTGGTTGGCAAGCAGCCTTTGGCTTTTGCAGCGCTTTGGGTGTTGCAAGAGTGGATGAAGACTTGGCTGTTCACTGGATTCCCGTGGTTGTTCGTCGGTTACGCCTTTACCGAGCAATATTGGCTGTCGTCATTAGCACCCGTTGCCGGCGTATTTGCTGTCTCTTTTGTCGCCATCCTGTTAGCGGCAAGTGCCGTTGAGCTGTTGCGTCGCCGTGGTGGTTATATGATTGCGACGGCTGCCTTGCTGGTGCTTAGCGTCTCGTTATGGTTGATAAATCCACAATGGACGAAACCTAAAGGCACGCCTGATTTATCGGTATCACTGGTTCAAGGCAATATTCCGCAAGATCTAAAATGGCTGACCGAGTATCAAGTAGAAACCTTAAAAATCTATGCAACCTTGACGCGTACTGAGTGGGGACGTGACATTGTTCTGTGGCCTGAATCGTCGATTCCAATGTTTCAGACCGAAGCTGTAGGGTTTATCAGTGAAATGGTAAAAATGGCCAAAGCCACCAATACCACGTGGGTCACCGGTATTCCTTACAAGGATGAAGCAGCATTTGATCCGAGCACGGATAAATACCCACCGTTTTATAATAGTGTTATTGCGTTAGGTGCGGATGCAGAGGGCATGTACAAAAAGCAACGGCTAGTACCTTTTGGTGAATATATTCCGTTTGAAGGTCTGCTTGATATTTTACCCAACTTAGCTGGTAGCCAAGAGATTATGAGCTATAGTCGCGGTAGCGACAATCAGTCACCACTGCGTGTACGTGGGCACAACTTGGGCGCGGCCGTTTGTTATGAAGTTGCTTATCCCGATACCACGCGTAAAAATGCGATTGGAACCGACTTTTTATTGACCATCTCAAACGATGCCTGGTTTGGCACCTCGGCGGGTCCACTGCAACATCTACAAATGGTACAAATGCGCGCGCTTGAGAATGGTCGCTGGTTTATGCGAGCGACCAACACTGGTGTGACCGCTATCATCGACCATAAGGGCCGTATTGTAGAGCGTGCCCCGCAGTTTGAACGGACGGTACTACGCGGTGATATTCAGGCACGGGTGGGTAATACACCATTCATGCGTTTTGGTAACTACCCGATTTTGTTCATTATAGCGCTCCTATTGTTATTGAGCTATCTTGGCAAGCGCGCGACCCCTCGAAGCCGTTCGGTCAGCTAATGAATCAGACTAGCAAATGCTAATTTGAATGATTTATTCGATAATAAACCCTTTAAATCGTTAAGGGTTTTAACAAATCGACATAAATTGCGATATAATAGCCAAATATTTCAAATATTTTGTGTAAGGTGGATAAGGTATGTCAGAACATATTGTCGAAAACAACCCTAAGAAAGAGTTCTTATTTGCTTTAGGCGGTGTTGCCTTATTTTTAGGTATCGTCTTACTCATTGGTGTTTCAGCATTCTTGCGCCCAGCAGGAGAGCACATTACGGCTGAGACGGCAGAAGAATCTGTTGCCACTGATACAGCCGCCGCGAGTGCTACTGAAGACGCAGCCCCCGCTGAGACCGATAGCGCAGCAGCGCCAGTAGAAGCAGGCACTGATACAGCAGCACCGGCTACGGCTGCTGATGCAACGGTCACACCAGCTGCAGATACGAGTGGCGCGGTAGTGACAGCGGAAGCAGGTACGGCATCAGCATCAGGTACGGTAAACCAAGCCGCTGTTGGCGATGCTGACTTGAGCGCAGAACAAGCTGATGGCGACCTAGACGCTGGTAATACCGAAGAGACAACAACCGCAGAATAAGCGTGTCCTTACCTATACTGAATGCTATTCTTATAAGATTAATTTTGCAGAGCAACTTTTGACAAACAGCGTTTTCAAGAATGGCTAGTCTTATTATTAGTGCTCTATAAAACAGTTGACCGCATTTCTTCATTGATAATCCCAACAAAAACTCGCTCTTAGCGCTTAAGAGCGAGTTTTTTTATGGGTATTTGTGTAATTATTAGCCAACTTTTTCTTTACTTGGTTATAACCAAGTGAAACAATGTTCCGCCTATATGACCGTTCATCTGCGTAATTGGGTAGTTGGTCATCACTAATATGATATTTAAAGGAATAAATGTATGAGCAGAGAATCAAAGTTAGGGGTTGGTGCTGCTGAACTGGAAGCGCTAGACAACGGCTTTATGGGACATCCAAAACCATTACGTCCGCTATTTTTTACGGAAATGTGGGAGCGCTTTTCTTATTATAGTATTCGCCCACTACTCGTACTATTTATGGTGGCGACGGTAGGCAGCGGTGGTTTTGGTTTTGATGATGTTACCGCATCGGCCATTTATGGTATTTTTGCGGGTTCGCTATATTTAGCAGCAGTACCGGGCGGTTGGTTAGCCGATAATTGGCTAGGTCAGGAGCGTGCTTTGTGGTGGGGTAGTATCATTATCGCCCTTGGTCACTTATGTATTGCGCTCTCCGCATTATTTGGCATGACGCTGTTTTTCGTCGGCTTGATGTGTATTGTTATGGGTTCAGGACTATTTAAAACCTGTATTTCGGTGATGGTTGGGGCGTTGTATTCTGAAGGTGATGTACGTCGTGATAGTGGTTTTACCTTATTTTATATGGGTATCAATATCGGCGCATTATTAGCCGCACTCATCGTCGGTATCTTTAAAGAAAAAGGTATGTGGCACGTTGGCTTCGGTGTTGGTGGTCTTGGGATGTTGGTCTCACTACTCATCTACCGTTTTTCTGCTCAAAAAACGCTAACACACTATGCGCAAGCGAAAGGCATCACGCCTGAGTGGGAGCGCTCCAATGACCGTTATAAACATATAGGCCGCTGGGTCGCTGGATTCTTAGCGTTGCTAGTGGCAGTCGTCGTTTTAGTCTCTACAGGTCTGATGCCGTTTCAACCGCAGATGGTGGCGGAGTATATGACTTATATCATTGCAGGTGTAGTGATACTGTACTTTGCCATTATGTTCATCTCACCTAGGCTTGATAAAACCGATAAGCTGCGTCTATTGATTTGCTTTATTTTAATTATCGGCTCAACGCTATTTTGGTCAAGTTTTGAGCAGCAGCCGACGTCTTTTAACTTATTTGCTGACCGTTATACAGATTTGGATGTTTTGGGGTTTGAGATACCGAGTATTTGGTTCCAATCATTAAATCCTTTGTTCATTCTACTGCTAGCGCCAATCGTCAGTATTATCTGGGTTAAGCTTGGTAATAGAGGTGTTGAACCTAGTAGTATGGTGAAATTTGCTCTTGGTATGTTACTTGCCGCTGCAGGTTTTGGCTTGATGATTGTGGCCTCGAAAAGTATTTTGACCAATGATAGTGGGTTGGCATCACCTTTGTGGTTGGTAGGTAGTTTGCTACTACTCACCCTTGGTGAACTGGCACTTAGTCCTGTAGGTCTGTCTTCAATGACTAAGCTTGCCCCAAAAGGGATGCAAGGGCAGATGATGGGACTTTTCTTTGCTTCTTTAGCCATGGGTAATTTGGTTGCCGCATTTTTCGGTGGCAATGTCTCAGCGGATAAGATTGAAGGCTTACCAGATCTGTTTACGACGATGACAATTTTATTGGTTGTTACGGCTGCCTTATTACTGGTATTAGCGAAGCCTATTAATAACATGCTACAGAAAAGTGAGCGCGCCGATAAAGTCAGCTAATCAATAGGGTTTTCAATAAGTCATTGAGCGAGTGTAGCGCACAAGTCAATGACAGAGGATGAGACGTGTTACCATTGCTGGTAGCACGTTTTATTGTTTCATTCGGTGAGATATTTCTCTTCGGCCATTGAAAGCCTGTTATCTGCCCAGACATCTAATGATGTTCTACTGTAATGCTATTTTGCTGAAATAATAATTGGCCTCATATATTTGGCATCTGACTTTTTACAACATTTTAATTCTCAAACTATTGAATTTGGCTGATTCAAGTACTGATCATTTAATTAAACTTTAAAGCGATTTTAAACGCCCAAATAAGACGGCTATCCATAGTCGCCTCACAGTAGTATTTTTTACATCTAATTTCTCCAAAATCAATAAGGACACATTCAATGAATAAACAAACCATTCATGATCGTATCGATAGTTTACGCAAAAGCTTAGTTGCCCAAGACCTTACTGCGATTATCGTCCCCTCTGCTGATCCGCATTTATCTGAATACTTACCAGAATATTGGCAATCCCGTTTATGGTTGTCAGGATTTACAGGCTCTGTTGGCACGCTCGTCGTTACCGCTGATTTTGCTGGCATGTGGACCGATAGTCGTTATTGGGTGCACGCCGCTGATCAATTAGAAGGCACAGGTATCAGCTTAGAAAGGCTCGCGCCTGGTAAACCAAATCATATCGATTGGCTCGCCGAGCATTTACAAGAAGGTGATAGCGTAGCAGTCGATGGCAATGTGCTGTCTATCGCCGAGCAAGATAAGCTGCTAGACGCCTTTGATGCTAACGACATTACCTTGATCACTGAGCGTGACGTATTGACAGAAGTATGGAGTGATCGTCCAGCGCTGCCATCAGCAGAGTTGTATGCCCACGATGAGCAGTTTCTCGCCCAGTCCGCTACCTCAAAACTTGCTGCCGTGCGTGCCGGTATGGCGGATGCAGGCGCAACGCATCATTTGCTTTCCAGCTTAGATGATATCGCTTGGTTGACCAACTTACGCGGCGCTGACGTCGATTATAATCCTGTGTTCTTATCCCATATGCTGATTAGTGCAGACAAAGCAACGTTGTTTGTCGATAATAATAAAGTCAGTGCTGACATCGCTAAGAGCCTAAAAGACAGAGGTATTGCCCTTGCTGATTATGAAGCGGTACAAGAGGCATTGGGCGCCCTGACACCAGAAGATTTGCTGCTATTAGACCCAAGCAAAGTCGCAGTGGGTACACTATCAAGGATGGCAGACGATGTGGGCTTTATCGAGCAAATGGCACCGAGCACGTTGCTAAAATCGGTTAAGTCTGACGCCGATATCGATCATGTACGTGAAGCCATGCGTCAAGATGGCGCTGCATTAAGTGAATTCTTTGCCACATTTGAGCAGCGTCTAGCAGATGGCGAGCGTTTAAGTGAGCTTGATGTCGATAGCATGCTGATTGAGGTACGTAGTCAGCAGCCACATTATGTATCGCCAAGCTTTCCAACGATTGCAGGTTTTAATGAAAACGGGGCATTGCCACATTACCGTGCGACGCCAGAAAAGTTCAGCTACCTTGACGTCGCTGAGGGCGAGGGCGGCTTATTACTGATTGACTCAGGGGCGCAGTATCAAAACGGCACCACCGATATCACACGCGTGGTCGGTATTGGCAAAGTAAGCAGCGAGCACAAGCGTGACTTTACCACCGTGCTCAAAGCCCATATTGCCTTAGCAAAAGCGCATTTCCCTGATGGCATTGCTTCACCACTGATTGATGCGATTTGCCGTGCGCCATTATGGCAGGCACAGATGGACTATGGTCATGGTACTGGTCATGGCGTTGGTTACTTCTTAAACGTCCATGAAGGCCCGCAAGTCATTGCTTATAGTGCCAGCACGCCAAAAGAGCGGGCGATGAAAGAGGGTATGATATCGAGTAATGAGCCGGGTTTATATCGTGAAGGTAAATACGGTATTCGTATCGAAAACTTGATGGTAAATAAACGGGTTGCTCAGCCAGTAGAAACGGAATTCGGTAATTTCCTTAACTTTGAAACAGTGACTTACTGCCCCATTGATACCCGTCTGATTGAGCCGTCATTGTTGGATCAAGTAGAGATTGATTGGCTGAATGAATATCACAGCCAAGTCTTTGCTGAGCTAAAAGACCGTGTTGATGGTGCGGCATTAGAGTGGTTAACTGAGCGTACACAAGCTATCTAATTATAGTCAGAGCACTTTTAAACCGCTACGGTGTTACCCGCCCTAGATGTACTCAGTGTACTATCTGCGGTCAGTCGCCTTGTA
The DNA here is from genome assembly GCF_965638355.1 of Psychrobacter okhotskensis. NCBI lineage: Bacteria > Pseudomonadati > Pseudomonadota > Gammaproteobacteria > Moraxellales > Moraxellaceae > Psychrobacter > Psychrobacter okhotskensis. The sequence goes on along the minus strand of NZ_OZ281822.1, from coordinate 3,053,059 downwards.
GCGATTCTGAAATTCCTTGACTATACAAGCTTTGCAACTACCAACCTGAAATAAAAAAAGCCCTATAAACGATTTACGGGGCTTTTTCTTACGTGAATACTACTTATTACCTGAATACGGATTATTGACTAGGTGCTGTTATCCAGATGCCGTTTATTATCCAGATGCTATATTTAACTTTTTTGCGCATCTTTATGAGTTACTGATTTATCTTGCTCACCCAAATGTTGAGTCATCTCAGCACGTAGCCAAGATTTTAGATTTTCAGACATCAACATCATTTGCTCACTGAGATAGTCATCAATCTGCATCTCAAGTTCACGGATCAATTCTTGATGCGTTGCGCTTAGTTTTGCATCTTTTAATGCCAGTTTGATGGCGGCGCTGGCTTTATCATTGACAGCTTTGATACTGTTGTCATTTTTAATGTCATTATTATTTTTGATGCCATCATCGTTTTTGCTAAGAGTATCGTTAACAGCGTCATTTTTTGCAGCATCTGATTCTTCGGCGACTGTGCTTTCAGAAGAATTATTTGCAGCGCTATTGGCAGTATTGTTATCAGTATTTGTCTGGCTGCTATCGGTAGGGGCAACTTTATTATCAAGGCTATTTTTATCGGCTACTAGCTGTTCATTTTTCAGTTGTTCTTTTTGTGCAGCTTTTGCTTCTTCATGCAGTCGGGCTTCTTCTTTTAATTTTGCCTCTTCTTTGAGCTTAGCATCCTCTACCGCTTTGATTCTTTGTTCTTCTTCGAGACGTTCTTTTTCAGCAGCGGCGCGCACTTGCGCTTGTTTGTCGGCGATGGCTTGGGCAATCGCTTGCTCGGCTTCATGATTTTCATAAAGCTCATCGACATGCGCATCTAGATCATGGGTGCTAAAAACAAAGCTCTCAAACGGCGTCTCGGTTTGTAAGAGGGTGGTGATATCCTTTAGCTCTTGGGTAATGGCTGCGCGAATAGGCTCAGGCGCACACGTCCAGCGCTGGTAAAACTGATGGGAAAATGAGTAGCTTGACATGGTATCTTCCATAAATGTTCCAAAAATTACCCCTTATCATACGCAAGTACGATAAGGGGCTGCAAGTGGACAAACGTAGCAAATCTGACACCAAGGTTACAATGGATTGCCTCACACGCTTTTAGGCGTTCTTTTTCGCTTTAGGGTTGAACTGGCCAGCGCGCAAATACTAACGAGCCATTGGTGCCGCCAAAGCCAAAGCTATTGGACACCGCATATTGCAGATTTTCAACTTTACGTGATTGGTTAGCCACGTAATCAAGGTTGCAGTTATCTTCGACATTGTCCAAGTTAATGGTTGGCGGTATATGCTGATGTTGCAGGGCAAGGACAGTAAATATCGCTTCGACACCACCAGCAGCACCTAGCAAATGACCGGTCATGGATTTGGTTGAGCTGACCAAAATGCTGTCCTTGACGGGCGCAAATACCGTTTCGATAGCAATTGATTCAGCGACGTCACCAGCAGGGGTGCTGGTACCATGAGCATTGACATAGCCAACGGCGGCAGGCTCAATGCCTGCATCATTTAAAGCGTTTTTCATCGCTCGTGCCGCGCCGCTACCATCTTCTGGTGGCGCGGTAATGTGGCTGGCATCATCGCTCATACCAAAACCTACCAGCTCGGCGAGGATCGTGGCACCGCGCGCTTTGGCATGAGCAAGGCTTTCTAGCACTACCACGCCTGCGCCGTCACCGAGCACAAAACCGTCACGATCTTTGTCAAATGGACGCGAGGCTTTGGTCGGCTCATCGTTGCGAGTAGAGAGGGCGTGCATGGCACCGAAGCCTGCTATGCCCAGTGGGCTAGAGCCTTTTTCACTGCCCCCTGCCAGCATGACATCGGCATCACCGTAGGCGATTAAGCGCGCAGCGAGACCGATAGCATGAGTGGCGGTCGTACAGGCAGTCGACGTCGCGAGATTTGGGCCTTTTAAGGTATGTTTAATCGCGACCAATCCTGCTGCCATATTGACAATAGAGCCAGGGATAATGAAGGGTGAGACTTTGGTAGCGCCTTTTTCACGTAAGGTATCACGGCTGTTTTCGATGGTTTGTATACCACCAATCCCTGAGCCTAAAATAATGCCAAAACGCTCTTGATCCACGCCTTGCACAGGGGCGTCAGCAGCGCTGACTTCGTCGATAAAGCCCGCGTTCTGTAATGCCATGCTAGAGGCAGCGATGCCATAATGAATAAACTCATCATAGCGGCGGGCGTCTTTGGCATTCATATATTGTTTGGCGTCAAAGTCCTTGACCACACCAGCGATTTGCGCACGATATCCGGTCGTATCAAAGTGGCTAATTGGGGTAATACCACTCTCGCCATTGAGCAATTTCGTCCACGAGCTGTCAACGTCCAGACCCAGTGGCGTAATGGCACCTATGCCAGTAACCACCACGCGCAACTCATCAGAGCGCTCATAGTGGGGCGGCTTATGACGCGGTTTGTGCGCCGAGGTTGCGCTAACTTGATCAGCTTGCGAAGTGGTTGAACTGCTGTGTTGACTCATGCGATATATCCTGTACTTACGGTCCTAAGAGGATGTTATTTCAGAAGCCATTATAAAACACATAAGTGCACGCATGTAAACTAAAATCAGTAGACTATGCAAAACACACTTGTCCCAACACCACATTTTTACTCGCGCCAGTTACTGCAGGCAAGTTACCCGTTTCACCCATCAAGGTCTGCCGTGCCAACCAAGCAAAAGCAACGGCCTCTACCCATGTAGGCTCTAGTCCTAAGCTGGCTGTAGTTTCCACACTGCACTGAGGCAAATGCGTGCGCAAACGGCTCATTAGGTAGTCATTTAAGGCACCACCACCGCAGACATAAACTGCACTGTTTTTATTATTTTTGATAAATTGGGTGATTTGGCTACTGGCGCTGATAGCGGTCAACTCGGTTAAAGTCGCTTGCACATCGGCTGCTGCATAGCGGGTATCGACAGTGGTCTGCTCGAACGTCTGCAGCTCAGCTTGTAGCCAAGCTAAATTAAAGTCCTCACGCCCCGTGCTTTTCGGATAAGGTTTTGCAAAAAACGGATGGGCTAATAATTGATTGAGTAGCGGCTCGATAATTTGTCCAGACTGCGCCCAAGCGCCACCAGCGTCATAATCTTTACCCGTGTGCAATGCTGCCCATGCATCCAATAATAGGTTGGCAGGACCCGTATCATAACCAATCACAGCATTATTATTAATAACAGCCTCATTTACCGGCTTATCATTGACTGGTAAGACGGTAATATTGGCAATACCGCCCAAATTTAATAACACTCGCGTACTATCAGGCGTGGCAAATAAGGCTTGGTGGAAAGCCGGAACCAAGGGTGCACCTTGACCACCGACCGCCATATCACGGCGGCGAAAATCACTGACCACGCTAATGCCCGTACGCTCAGCGATAATATTGGCATCGACCAATTGTAAGCTAAAGCCCATCTGTGGACGATGACGCACGGTCTGCCCATGACAGCCAATCGCTAGCACTGACTCTGCGTCGATATCTGCTTGTGTTAATAAAGTATTGACCACCTCGCTGGCAAACTCACCATACTCGCGGCTTGCCCAACCGAACCACTCCAATTCGCTATGGCTTTCACTGTTGGGCTCAGCATCGCTGGCTATCAATTCCTTGACACCATTGGGCTGACATAAGGCCAATAACACTTCGCGCAGTCGTGGCGGGAAGTCTTGGCTATGAGTTGCTAACAGTCGCATCGGTGCTTGGCTATCTTCTTCAGCACTACTATCATTACTGAATTGACACAATACGGCGTCCATACCATCTAAGCTGGTACCCGACATCATGCCGATATATAAACCCTCATCGAAGCTCTCGAATACCGTCTGTTCAAGGGTTTCGGCGAGCGATAAAGCATCTGAATTTTCATGTATATTTGAATCTGAAAGATCGTTATTTTTATTATCAATCGCTGACCGAGGCTTACTCATGGCAATTTTCCTTAAAAAACGCTAGTATATCTGCCAAATTCTAACATTTTTTGCTGGCTACGAAATTCTAAATAGCCCAAACGCTCTACCCTTTCAATAAAGACCATAAAGAGATCCTCATGACCACTCAAACCTACACCCTAGAAGAACAACTTGCCCTTATCCAGCGCGGTACGCAAGAGATCCTATCTGAAGAGGATTTAGTTGCCAAACTTAAACTAAACCGTCCGCTACGTATCAAAGCAGGTTTTGATCCTACTGCCCCAGACTTGCACTTGGGTCATACGGTTTTGATTAATAAGCTCAAGCATTTTCAAGATTTGGGTCATGAAATTTATTTTTTAATTGGTGATTATACCGCCAAGATTGGCGATCCTTCTGGTAAAAACTCTACGCGTCCACCATTGACTGACGAGCAAATCAAAGCCAACGCGACGACTTATGCTGAACAAGTATTCAAAATATTAGATAAAGAAAAAACGCGTGTGGTCTTTAACTCCGAATGGTTTAATGACATGTCAGCCGCTGATATGATTCAGCTGGCCAGCCAGCAAACCGTCTCACGTATGCTTGAGCGTGATGACTTTTCTAAACGCTATGCGTCGCAAACACCTATTTCTATCCATGAGTTTCTTTATCCTTTAGTGCAAGGTTATGATTCTATCGCCCTAAAAGCGGACGTCGAGCTTGGTGGTACCGATCAGACTTTTAACTTGTTGATGGGTCGTACGCTGCAAGGTCGTTATGGGCAAGAGCAGCAAGTCTGTATTACCGTTCCAATTCTAGAAGGGCTGGACGGCGTCAATAAAATGTCTAAATCTTTAAATAATTACGTCGCCATCCATGACGCACCCGGCACGATGTACCAAAAAATCCTCTCAATGCCAGATACTTTGATTCGTCGCTATTTTGAATTTTTAAGCTTTAAGCCAATGGAAGCTGTCGAAGTCTTAATGGCAGAGATGGAAAACGGTCGTAATCCACAAGAGATCAAACGCATTCTTGCTGAAGAACTCATTGAGCGTTTTCATGATGCTGATGCCGCTGCCAATGCACACAAGTCAGCAGGTAATGTGCTTGCTGATGGCGAGTTGCCTGTTGATTTACCAGAAATCATGCTGGATTTGGAAGGTCAAGAGGCGCTATTTATCACCCAAATAGTGAACCAAGCAGCACTTGCCAAAAACAACTCAGCCGCCAAAGACATGGTCAAACGTGGCGCGGTGAAAGTAGACGGTGAAGTCGTCGATGCAGGCTTTAGTTTAACGTCGGGTCAGACTGCTGTTATTCAGGCGGGTAAAAAGGCTTATGCAAAAGTGACGGTGGGTTAGGTTAAAGACAATTCTTTTATAAAGTTTAATTTAAAATAGGGCTATAATATTAATTATAGCCTTGTTTAACTCTAAAAGGATATTCTAGGAAGTTATGACAAATCGTCAATTAGTGAGACATTCTCCAATAGCATTGAGTCATTACCGACAACAGATGTCGCTATCTGTAGATTTGCTTGCCAAAAAAACCTCCATTCCTTCTAAAAAAATTGAAAGTGCTGAGGTCGAGAATAATGTTTTCACAATTAAACAGCTCAATAAATTAGCTGACATACTTCTAGTACCAGTTTCTTATTTAACTTTTGATTCAGTCATTAGTCGTGAATTACCTAAAGTCATTGATTTTAGAAATAAGTATGAAGATATATCAGGAGAAGATGAAGAGCAAAGTTATCAATTCCAAAAAGTAGCTCAGGAAGCATATATCGACAGAGACAATCTATTAAGTATTTATGAGTCTTTAGATGAAAATATAAGTAATTTTGGTTTAAATCTCTTAGGAAGTAATGCACAGCACGATGCACAATTAATCATAGATTTCTTAAATTTAGAGGAAGAAAATCTTTTAGAGTCAGGCTCTGATTATTATAAGTCTTGGCGTACTATAGTGGAAAAAAATGATGTAATTGTTTTAGAGAAATCAAATCCTTCTTTAAGCTCAGAAGGTATGTCTTTGTACTATGATAAATTACCTATCATAGTGATTTTAACTACGGGACAGTCACCCGCACGTCGACTTTTTACTCTAATACACGAACTGGTACATTTAGGTTTGAAGCAAAGTGCTTTGGACGGCAACTTGATATATTCTAACTATACTGAAGAGGTTTATTGTAATGAGGTTGCAGGATATGTTTTAGTCCCTAGTTCAATTGTCTATAAATATTACTCTTCGAACTTATCTCTAAGTGAGAACATACTAGCAATTCGAAAGGTTACTAAGGCTAGTCGACCAGCTGTTGCTATTCAGCTTAAACAATTAGGTTTAGTAAAACAAATAGAGCTTGAAGACTACCTAAAAAGCCTTCAAGTTGAAAACTCTGGAGGTTTTGGGGTTAAGAAGAGACACACCACATATAATCATTTTGGTAAAGTTTATTTACAGCAAGTATTTTCAGCTATTTGGAAAGAAGAGCTAACTATTAACTCTGCAATGGACTTGCTGAGAATTCCTAATCGTATTGAGGATTTGAAGTACTTAGAAGATAAGGCGTTTTCTTGATGATAAGAGTCTGTTTAGATACTAATGCTATTATTGATATTTGCTATCGATATTATCCTATTGAAATATTCAAAACAATTTGGGATTCGCTTTTAAACTCGATATCTGCTGGACTTATTAAATTTGTCGTTTCTGAAGATATTAGACAGGAAATTTACGGTCGAGTAGCGCTTTTCGATGGGTATTCACCTATAGTTTTGGATGATTTTTTCAAATCATTCAACATTGAAGTAATAAGAAAGACGACATATCAAACTCAACTTTTATCTCTACAAAATCAAATGATTGAAGAATTACCATTCTTTCAGAACATGAAGGTAGAGAGGCGTTTAAAGAAGGTTAATGGGATTAGTAATGATCTATCTAATATAGCTGTTGCTATAAGCAAAAATGCTTGTGTTTTGACAAGTGAGCAAGGGTTTAACAAAGATATATCTAAAGAATTAGTAGGTGACATAAAGATACCTGATACATGTAAATATAAAAGCATAATATGTTATACATGGTTAGATTTATTTAATTACCTCGGAATCAATAAAATTTAATGAGAAAATGATTTTATGACCCAAACCATCCCCCAAGGCATTTACCGCCACTATAAAGGCAGTCTTTACCAAGTTTTGCATACCGCGCAGCATTCAGAAACCGAAGAACCGCTAGTGGTTTATCGCTGTCTTTACGGCGAATATGGCGTTTGGGTCAGACCTTTAGGCATGTTTGCGGAAACCGTTGAAGTCGATAGCAAAGTCATACCACGCTTTGAGCTTATTAAATCATTAGCGGATTAATGAATCAACTTGGTTAAAATCCATTGAGCAAATAAAAAAGCGACCCATCAAGGTCGCCTTTTTTATGTCTATCAAATGATCATTAGCTATTTAAAAAGTCAATCAAAGCCTTATTAAATTCATCTTTATGAGTGACATTAATGCCATGTGGGCCACCTTTAACCACATGTAATTGGCTATCATTAATCATATCGTGCGAGCGTTGACCACTAGCTTCAAGTGGCACGATTTGATCGGCATCGCCATGAATAACTAAGGTTGGCACATCGAATTTCTTCAGATCATCACGGAAGTCGGTATAAGCAAAGGATTTAACGCAATCATAAGTCGCTTTTGCTGAAGCAAACGAGGCGATATCGCGGTTATATAAACGCATTGGTTTGCTAACTAGTAGCTTACCCTCTGCTGGCGTAAAGAAATTCTTGGTAAAGTCGTTTAAGAAGGCAATACGATCGCCGCTGACGCCATCTAAGAATGCTTGAATATCTGCTTCTGCTAAGACCCCATCAGGATTATCATCAGCTTTGAACAGATAAGGTGGAACAGAAGAGGCGAGTACCGCTTTGCTAATGCGTTCTGAACCAAAGTTGCCTAGATAGCGAGCGACTTCGCCGCCACCCATAGAGAAGCCAACGATAGTAGCATTTTGCAGATCCAGCTCATCCATCAAGCCTTTTAGATCTTGCGCTAAGGTATCGTAATCATAACCTTCCCATGGCTTAGACGATTGACCAAAGCCGCGTCTATCATAAGTAATGACTTGATAACCAGCTGCAACGAGCGCCATCAATTGCGACTCCCAAGATCGTCCGCTAAGCGGCCAACCGTGGATTAATACCACAGGTTTGCCGCTACCTTAGACCTCATAATATAAATCGACAGCTTGATTGTCTTGCTGTGCAACGCTAACGTAAGGCATACATTGTTCCTTTTAGAATTATTATTAAAAATATTGGTGGTGTGTCAGAAAGTATGCTGAGGAGATAAAAGGAGGGTGACAGCCAAAGCAAGATGATATATTTAAGGTTATGAAGACACAAATAGATATCAGCTGCCCCGACTGTCACAGTCCCAGTTTAAAGAAAAATGGCATAAAAAGCTATGGTAAGCAAAACTACCAGTGTAAGGACTGCAAACGTCAATTCATTGGTGATCATGCTTTAACCTACCAAGGTTGTCACTCCCAAATAGAAGATAAAATACGGCTAATGACGGTTCATGGTTGCGGTGTTAGAGACATAGCGGTTATGGCCTCAGTCAGTATTGGAAAAGTGCTTAGTACCATAGGCTCATCTGTTTATAAGATCGCGCCTAAGAAGCGCTACTATGAACGCTTAGAGGTTGATGAATTCTGGACTTACGTGTATCGCAAAAAGCGTAAAGTTTGGCTTATTTATGCTTATGACCGTGCTACCAATGAGATTGTTGCTTATGTTTGGGGCAGACGTGACTTAAAAACGGCTAAGAAGTTAAGAGCGCGTCTTAAGCAGCTTACAGTCAGCTATGACTCGATTAGCATGGATAACTGGGACAGTTTTATAACCGCCTTTAAACTTGATCACAAACGAGTTGGCAAATCTCATACGGTAGGCATTGAAGGTAATAACTGCCGTCTTAGACACCGATTGCGTCGGGCGGTTAGAAAAACCTGTTGTTTCTCTAAGAAGCTTGATAATCACTTTAAGGTGTTTGATTTGGTGTTCTTTTATGTCAATTATGGCTACGTCTAATGCCAGCATACTTTTTAGAACACCACCAAAATATTTTACTTTAACGCTAATGCGCTTACGCAGCTAACGTCAGCTTTTTATTATAAGAGGAGTCTTGAGCCATTACTATAAAGGGTTGTACAGTCCTAGTGTGGGTTATAGCGTTTTTTTTGTGAGCTTTTAAGGGCGCAGTTACTCTTGTAAAAAGTGCTTTAACACTCGATAAAATCCAATCGGCTCATCCAAAGGAATGGCGTGACCCGCGCGTGGCAAAATAACTTCAGTGGCGTTAGGCAGCATTTGGGTAATCTTCTGCTGCCATTTGGGATCATAAAGCTTAGAGCGACCACCGATGAGATTGACCACAGGAATAGTCACTCTATCTATGGCACCGCGAAAATCGTAAGGTAAGACCAAATAGGCTTGCAAGCAGCGCATTTTTTGATGCCAAATGCTGTGGTCGTAAAGCGCGAGTGTGTGGTCGTTTTTATGAGTCATCGTTTGTATAAAGGCTTTTGAGCGCGTGCGATTAACGGATAATAAAGAAAACAGCCTTTCGACATCGGTTGCATGGCGCTTAAGCGCAAAGGGCAGATGGGTAAAGCTATTAGAGTCTGCATAAGGTAAGGTCAGATCGATTACTTCTTGAAAGATATCGAACACTTCTTGTTGCCGTGTGCCAAATAGTCCTCCTTGCCAGTCATCTTGATTATGAATCGCTAGATTTTGATCAATATTAAGATAGCGACTGACTCTTGAGGCACCAAAACGCTCAAAATAAGCCCACATAACTTGCGCGCCCATCGAAATAGCTGCCACTGGCAAAGCTTCTACATGACACCATTCACAAATTTGCTCAATCACAGCATTGGCATCATCCGCATATTGACGGACAAAATCAAACTCTTCCATTCTGAGTTCTTTTGCAGCACCAAAACCACGCAGATGTGGCAAATAAAAAGTATATTTGCCAGTTAGTGCCAAGATAAAAGGTAAGAACTCGCGGGCATCCATGCCATAGGCATGCAGCATGAGCACTGGCGTACCTTGACCAATGACTGAAACGGGCAGCGAGGTACCGTCGGCAGCAGTAACGGTCAGCGTTTGCAACTGGTAACGCGACTGGTAGCGACTGGGCAACGTCATTAAATTAGTCATCATAGCGTCGTATTTCCGTCATATATATTGTAATTAATTAGGGCGTGTTGAACATTCAACATAAAACATTTTTATCTTATCGATGATAGCTTGCTATAGTAAAATCTGTGCTAATAAAACTTGTATTAATCAAACACAGCTAAGCTGACCATAGCATAAAATGAATAGACAGTAAGTGGCGCTTGTGATTAACAGCCACTATCTAAACTTGAAATAAAACAATAAAGGGATGATGCTTTATGAGCATACCGACGTTGGCATCACTTGATAGCAGCCTTTACCCGCAAGTTTGGGAGCAGCAGACATTTACCGATGCGCACAGCTTATTGATAGCGATGTTAATGGGTAATATCACACCAGATACCAAGGCTTTTACTCAGCACTTGCTGGCCAATGATATCTATCAACAGTGGATTAACTTTACGGTATTTGGCGGTTATCTGCAGCGCAACTTTATTGCTTTTTATCGGCAGACAGAAGACAGTTTTAATGCGGATATGCCAGCGTTATTTCGCCGAGAGTTGATACGTCATGCTCAGTATTTACCACTGGCGCAGACGTTGTTTTTGGCAGGAAATATGCCAAAAAGTGCGCGCTTAGATAAGCTGTTAACCGTAACTGTGAATCCTGCTACAGCAGTCATCAATGCGCAGCACGCTCATCAAAAATCTGTCATGAATCATTTAGAAGTAGTGATTAATCAGATAACTGTCGTCGGTAGGCAGGTAGTTGGATTTCCGATACGTCACAACAAGCGCACCAGTGAGCGCACGCGCAATGAGGTTCTGATTTTAGATTTTCAGGAGTTGCGCTTGGTCAATGAAGAGAATGTCATCAGCAAAAAAAGAAGCAACATAGATGAGACTATGTTGCTTCGATATTATGAATTACGTTAATGAGCCAAACGCTTTGCTAAACGTTTAAGAGTCTTGCTTAGCAATCGTCAAACCATTATAAGTTTGTGCCACTGGCATGACTTCTAAGCGATTGACGTTAATATGGGCAGGCGATTCAATCAACCACAATAAAATATCGCCAATATCGTCACCGCTCATGGTTTTAAAGCCATCATAAACCTTGGCAGCTTTATCGTCATCGCCATGATAGCGCACGTTTGAAAATTCAGTGCCTGCGACATTGCCCGGTTCGAGGTTGGTCACACGCACTTGCGTACCGATTAAGTCCGCGCGCAAGTTTAAGCTAAACTGTTTGACAAAGGCTTTGGTCGCGCCATAGACGTTACCGCCAAAGTAAGGCCAGCTACCAGCAATCGAACCGACATTGATAATATAACCCCTATCGCGAGCGACCATCGCTGGCAAGACCGCATGAGTCAACGCCATTAAGCCTTTAATATTGGTATCAGTCATACGCATCCAGTCATCAAGACTGGCTTTGTGAGCAGGCTCTGTACCCAGTGCCAATCCTGCATTATTGACCAAAACATCGATTTGTTTAAAATCATCAGGCAAGTCAGCAATGGTTTGCGGGATAGCAGCTGTATCACTCACATCCATAACCACGGGTAAAAAAGCCTCACCTAAAGTCTCTGCCAAAGCATTCAGTTTATCAAGGCGTCTGGCGCAACCAATCACGCGATGGCCGTTAGCAACCAAACGTTCTGCCAACGCTTTACCAAAACCCGCGCTCGCTCCTGTAATCAATACGTTCATAATCTGTCCTTATTATTGATGCTGTCTGCTGTTGCCATAATTTTGATGACGGCTTTATTTACCCTAATGCAACTTATCTATTCGATAACTGCTTACCAAAAATCTTATCACCAGCATCGCCTAGACCTGGGATGATGTAACCGTGCTCATCTAAATGGCTGTCTAATGCGGCAGTGTAGATAGTCACGTCAGGATGCGCTTCATTTACCAAGCGTACGCCTTCAGGTGCAGCCACGAGTACTAATGCTTTGATATTGGTACAGCCATTTTTCTTGAGCATCTCGATGGTCGCAACCATTGATCCGCCCGTGGCTAGCATTGGATCGATGATAAGTGCAGGACGTTTGTCCATGTGGCTCACGAATTTTTCAAAGAACGGTACTGGCTGCAACGTTTCTTCATCACGTTGTAGACCGACCACAGAAATCTTAGCGGTAGGGATTAGATCGAGCACACCATCAAGCATGCCAATACCTGCGCGCAAAATCGGTACGATCGTCGCCGTCTTACCGATGATTTGCTCACCAGTAATTTCGCCACACCAGCCTTCCATTGGAAAAGTTTCAATTTCAAAATCACGGCTCGCTTCATAAGCCATCAAGCGCGCAAGCTCTTTGGTCAATGTACGAAATTTATAAGTACTACAGTCTTTTTCGCGCATAAGGCTGAGTTTATGACGGACTAGTGGATGATCGATTACCGTAATTTTTAAATCGCTGTTTAAGTCACTCATAAGTACTCTCTTGGTTTTGGTCTGATGCTTGCGCAGTTACTGCGGTTGCTATTAGTATAAAAGATACAAACACTTACCGCACTTCAACCCTATCTTTAGCCTAGCAATAGTAAGCTTAATGCTTCAATTAAAAGTAAGCCAAAGACATTTGTAGCAAGGCTGTTTTCATTTAGACCGACTATGTTTGACTATAATAGCGTCATGATAGATGAAGTAGTGTTTAGGCCTGCTATGATAGCAAAAAAACCGCTTTTCTGATGAAGAATCTTATGACTACACAACCATCCAATACTTATAATAATGCTAATAAAATGGATAATAATTCGATATTGTCCGCAGCTCGAGCAGCAGAAGTAGAAACCCATCCGTTCGGTCCAGTGTTACCACCCGATGCCACCGTGATGATGATGGGCACATTTCCACCGACCGCTGATAAATGGGCCATGAGTTTCCATTATCCGAACTTTTATAATGATATGTGGCGTATTTATGGCAAGGTATTTTTTGACGATGTGGATTATTTCAGAGTCGGTGATGAAAAGCGCTTTGACCCTGAGCGTATTCGCGCCTTTATGTTCGAGCGCGGCATTGCTTCTTGTCCTACCGTTACTCAGGCTATCCGCGAGACCGGCAATGCCTCAGATAAAAACTTAACCGTTGTCACCCCAGTTGATCTAGATAATATATTGCCACAAGTACCAAAGGTTGAAACCTTATTTACCACTGGCGGTAAAGCGACAGAAGTATTGCTCAATTTATTAGCTAAGCCACCTGCCAAATCCAAATATCCTAAGACCAATCAAAGTATGGCTTATCCTTATGAATGGCAAAACGAGCATAGTAAAAAAGCCGAGGTGAACAATCTTACCTTATATAGATTGCCGTCAACCTCGCGCGCATACCCGTTGGCGTTAGAGAAGAAAGTCGCTGCTTACAAAGACTTCTTTAAAAAGATAGGTAAACTATAAAAGCGTTATGTATAAAAGAAGAGTATATAGACAGCTTCTATATAGAAGAAATAAGCGATTTTAAGCAGAAAATGCTATTTCTTATCATGATAAAACTATTTTTAATCTTAACTGACTGATAAATATAAGATATTAATAATAAGGCGAGATAATCTTTAAAATAGCCAACAAATCCCCTTGACCCTCATATCAAACCGAGTATAATGCGTCCCAGTCGAAAGGGAAGGCGGTTTAGATAAGTGGTTTACCACTTAGGAGAATCAGCAAAATAAATTACTTTTAAAATAAAATAATTTACCTCTTGACTTACCAAATAAAGCGTCTATAATACGCACCTCATTAAGGCAAAGCAGGAAAGCTTATATGTAAATTACATATAAATAACCTGACTAACTTACTGAAACAAATTATAAAAAAGCTTGACAATCCCAATCATTATGATAAGATAGTCGGCTCGCTAGATAGCTTAACCCGCAAGGGATTAGAGCTAAATGGTGAAAGAGACACCCTATATAATCACCTACTGGACGACAGTAGATGAACACTATTTAAAAGCATAACTAAAGAACAACTTGTGTGGATTTTTGCTGATTCAGAATGCTAAAAAATAAAGTTGACTATCTTTTCTTTTCGGAGAGATTATTAACTATAAAAATTATCATTTAAGACAGCAGAAAAACTCAAAGTTAATTCATTACGAACATAATTTTTAGCGATTTTGCCAGATTAGATGAGCCAAGTTTAGTAGCCTCTTTAAAGGGTTACATAGCAAGATTAAACTGAAGAGTTTGATCATGGCTCAGATTGAACGCTGGCGGCAGGCTTAACACATGCAAGTCGAGCGGAAACGATGGTAGCTTGCTACCAGGCGTCGAGCGGCGGACGGGTGAGTAATACTTAGGAATCTACCTAGTAGTGGGGGATAGCTCGGGGAAACTCGAATTAATACCGCATACGACCTACGGGAGAAAGGGGGCAGTTTACTGCTCTCGCTATTAGATGAGCCTAAGTCGGATTAGCTAGATGGTGGGGTAAAGGCCTACCATGGCGACGATCTGTAGCTGGTCTGAGAGGATGATCAGCCACACCGGGACTGAGACACGGCCCGGACTCCTACGGGAGGCAGCAGTGGGGAATATTGGACAATGGGGGAAACCCTGATCCAGCCATGCCGCGTGTGTGAAGAAGGCCTTTTGGTTGTAAAGCACTTTAAGCAGTGAAGAAGACTCCGTGGTTAATACCCACGGACGATGACATTAGCTGCAGAATAAGCACCGGCTAACTCTGTGCCAGCAGCCGCGGTAATACAGAGGGTGCAAGCGTTAATCGGAATTACTGGGCGTAAAGGGAGCGTAGGTGGCTCGATAAGTCAGATGTGAAATCCCCGGGCTCAACCTGGGAACTGCATCTGATACTGTTGAGCTAGAGTATGTGAGAGGAAGGTAGAATTCCAGGTGTAGCGGTGAAATGCGTAGAGATCTGGAGGAATACCGATGGCGAAGGCAGCCTTCTGGCATAATACTGACACTGAGGCTCGAAAGCGTGGGTAGCAAACAGGATTAGATACCCTGGTAGTCCACGCCGTAAACGATGTCTACTAGTCGTTGGGTCCCTTGAGGACTTAGTGACGCAGCTAACGCAATAAGTAGACCGCCTGGGGAGTACGGCCGCAAGGTTAAAACTCAAATGAATTGACGGGGGCCCGCACAAGCGGTGGAGCATGTGGTTTAATTCGATGCAACGCGAAGAACCTTACCTGGTCTTGACATATCTAGAATCCTGCAGAGATGCGGGAGTGCCTTCGGGAATTAGAATACAGGTGCTGCATGGCTGTCGTCAGCTCGTGTCGTGAGATGTTGGGTTAAGTCCCGCAACGAGCGCAACCCTTGTCCTTAGTTACCAGCGGGTTAAGCCGGGAACTCTAAGGATACTGCCAGTGACAAACTGGAGGAAGGCGGGGACGACGTCAAGTCATCATGGCCCTTACGACCAGGGCTACACACGTGCTACAATGGTAGGTACAGAGGGCAGCTACACAGCGATGTGATGCGAATCTCAAAAAGCCTATCGTAGTCCAGATTGGAGTCTGCAACTCGACTCCATGAAGTAGGAATCGCTAGTAATCGCGGATCAGAATGCCGCGGTGAATACGTTCCCGGGCCTTGTACACACCGCCCGTCACACCATGGGAGTTGATTGCACCAGAAGTGGATAGCTTAACCTTCGGGGGAGCGTTCACCACGGTGTGGTTGATGACTGGGGTGAAGTCGTAACAAGGTAGCCGTAGGGGAACCTGCGGCTGGATCACCTCCTTATAGATGGCATTCGGTCAGCAAGAATTCACAACAAGTTGTTCTTTAGTTTAGCTAGTATTTATTATTAGCGCTTTGCCTTGACAGGCAGACACAGGCCTGTAGCTCAGCTGGTTAGAGCACCGTGTTGATAACGCGGGGGTCGGCAGTTCAAGTCTGCCCAGGCCTACCATTTATTTACGGGGCCATAGCTCAGTTGGTAGAGCGCCTGCCTTGCACGCAGGAGGTCAACGGTTCGACTCCGTTTGGCTCCACCATAATAAATACGATAGTAACTATATAAACAAGCATAAACAGAAACAAATAATTCAGATATTACATCATACGATTATTTCTTTCTGTTTTATACAGAACTTATGACTCGACGAGAGCGTAAGAACTATTTAAAAACATAGATATGAGTCTGGGTTAGAGTGGCGTGTTCACGCGACACTCTAACCTTAGTAACCGACCTCTTAACGACATCAGTTGTTATCCCAGGGGTTGGTTACTAAAAAAGTAAAGAGAACTGAATCAAGCGTATAAACATAGGTGATATCGTTATCATAATTAGACTTTATGACACTTTGAAGTTAAAACTTATTTATAAGTTAAGACTACTTGGGGTTGTATGGTCAAGTAATGAAGCGCACATGGTGGATGCCTTGGCAGTCAGAGGCGATGAAAGACGTGACAGCCTGCGATAAGCTTCGGGGAGGCGGCAATATCCTGTGATCCGGAGATTTCTGAATGGGGAAACCCACTTACCATAAGGTAGGTATCTTGTACTTGTACAAGAAGCGAACGAGGGGAAGTGAAACATCTCAGTACCCTTAGGAATAGACATCAAATGAGATTCCCCAAGTAGCGGCGAGCGAACGGGGAGAAGCCGATTAATGCTAATGTAGAAGAACAGCGTGGGAAAGCTGACCGTAGTAGGTGATAGTCCTGTATTCGAAACATTAGCGTTAACATATTAAGTAGAGCGGGGCACGAGAAATCCTGTTTGAAGATGGGGGGACCATCCTCCAAGGCTAAATACTCCTGACTGACCGATAGTGAACCAGTACCGTGAGGGAAAGGCGAAAAGAACCCCTGTGAGGGGAGTGAAATAGAACCTGAAACCGTGTGCGTACAAGCAGTGGGAGCCTTAATTTATTAGGGTGACCGCGTACCTTTTGTATAATGGGTCAGCGACTTATGTTCTGTAGCAAGGTTAACCGTTTAGGGGAGCCGTAGGGAAACCGAGTCTTAATAGGGCGTTTAGTTGCAGGGCATAGACCCGAAACCGAGTGATCTATCCATGAGCAGGTTGAAAGTGCCGTAACAGGCACCGGAGGACCGAACCCACTGTCGTTGAAAAGCCAGGGGATGACTTGTGGATAGGGGTGAAAGGCTAATCAAACTCGGTGATAGCTGGTTCTCCCCGAAAGCTATTTAGGTAGCGCCTCGGACGAACACCATTGGGGGTAGAGCACTGTTTCGGCTAGGGGGTCATACCGACTTACCAAACCGATGCAAACTCCGAATACCGATGAGTGATATCCGGGAGACACACAGTGGGTGCTAACGTCCATTGTGGAGAGGGAAACAACCCAGACCGCCAGCTAAGGCCCCAAATTCCTAGTTAAGTGGGAAACGAGGTGGGAAGGCATAGACAGCTAGGAGGTTGGCTTAGAAGCAGCCATCCTTTAAAGAAAGCGTAATAGCTCACTAGTCGAGTCGGCCCGCGCGGAAGATGTAACGGGGCTCAAACTAGGAGCCGAAGCTGCGGATTTGAATTTGTTTTCAAGTGGTAGGGGAGCGTTGTGTAAGCCTGTGAAGGTGTGTCGTAAGGCATGCTGGAGGTATCACAAGAGCGAATGCTGACGTGAGTAACGATAATGCGAGTGAAAAGCTCGCACGCCGGAAGATCAAGGGTTCCAGTCCAACGTTAATCGGGGCTGGGTGAGTCGACCCCTAAGGCGAGGCCGAAAGGCGTAGTCGATGGGAAATCGGTTAATATTCCGATACTTGTTTATAATGCGATGGAGGGACGGAGAAGGTTATGTCAGCCTGGCGTTGGTTGTCCAGGTGAAAGGATGTAGGCTTACAACTTAGGTAAATCCGGGTTGTTATATGGCTGAGATCTGATAGCAAGCTGTACTTGTACAGCGAAGTGGCAAATACCATGCTTCCAGGAAAAGCTTCTAAGCAATAGTTATAAACGAATCGTACCCTAAACCGACACAGGTGATCAGGTAGAGAATACCAAGGCGCTTGAGAGAACTCTGCTGAAGGAACTAGGCAAAATGGTACCGTAACTTCGGGAGAAGGTACGCTGTTGATGGTGATAGGACTTGCTCCTTGAGCTGTTGACAGTCGCAGATACCAGGCTGCTGCAACTGTTTATTAAAAACACAGCACTCTGCAAACACGAAAGTGGACGTATAGGGTGTGATGCCTGCCCGGTGCTGGAAGGTTAATTGATGGGGTTAGCGTAAGCGAAGCTCTTGATCGAAGCCCCAGTAAACGGCGGCCGTAACTATAACGGTCCTAAGGTAGCGAAATTCCTTGTCGGGTAAGTTCCGACCTGCACGAATGGCATAATGATGGCAGCGCTGTCTCCAGCAGAGACTCAGTGAAATCGAAATCGCAGTGAAGATGCTGTGTACCCGCGGCTAGACGGAAAGACCCCGTGAACCTTTACTACAGCTTTACATTGAACTTTGACCTGACTTGTGCAGGATAGGTGGGAGGCTTTGAAGCCGAGACGCTAGTCTTGGTGGAGCCAATCTTGAAATACCACCCTGGTCATGTTGGGGTTCTAACTCAGGTATAACAATACCGAGGACAATGTATGGTGGGTAGTTTGACTGGGGCGGTCTCCTCCTAAAGAGTAACGGAGGAGTACGAAGGTGCGCTCAGACCGGTCGGAAATCGGTCGTAGAGTATAAAGGCAAAAGCGCGCTTAACTGCGAGACCCACAAGTCGAGCAGGTACGAAAGTAGGTCTTAGTGATCCGGTGGTTCTGTATGGAAGGGCCATCGCTCAACGGATAAAAGGTACTCTGGGGATAACAGGCTGATACCGCCCAAGAGTTCATATCGACGGCGGTGTTTGGCACCTCGATGTCGGCTCATCTCATCCTAGGGCTGAAGCAGGTCCTAAGGGTATGGCTGTTCGCCATTTAAAGAGGTACGCGAGCTGGGTTTAGAACGTCGTGAGACAGTTCGGTCCCTATCTACCGTGGGCGTTGGAAATTTGAGAGGATCTGCTCCTAGTACGAGAGGACCAGAGTGGACGAACCTCTGGTGTTCGGGTTGTCACGCCAGTGGCATTGCCCGGTAGCTACGTTCGGATGGGATAACCGCTGAAAGCATCTAAGCGGGAAGCCCACCTCAAGATTAGATTTCCCTAAAGAGCCGTTGAAGACTACGACGTTGATAGGCAGGGTGTGGAAGCACAGCGATGTGTGTAGCTAACCTGTACTAATTGCTCGTTTGGCTTGACCATACAACACCCAAGTGGTTTGTATCAAAGCTCTAATTAATCTATCTTGTATAAGCGAAAGCTTATAGAATATATATATTTCGATATCACCTTTAACCTTGATTCAGTTAGGTTACAAGTTGGTCGACCAATAGATAATATCTTGACGTCATAATAACATCAGACTCATATCTAACTCCCTTTGCTGACGACAATAGCGCGATGGCCCCACCTGATCCCTTCCCGAACTCAGAAGTGAAACATCGTTGCGCCAATGGTAGTGTGGTTCGCCCATGTGAGAGTAGGTCATCGTCAGCTCTCTATTCTAAAAAGAGCCATCCTTAATTGGATGGCTCTTTTTTTTTGGCTTTTAATCGTTCAACAATAGTTGTCTATACTAGGGCGTGTCTTCAATTCATTCGATAGTCATCTAAATGGGCTAAAAATGGCTAAATCTTGCCAAACATCGTCAAATAGCTGGTTAATATCCCGATATTATCTATGCTGTTTTTCTTGTTTGACAGCAATTTATCTCATTTTTATCGCCATTTTTGAAATGAAAACACGGCCTAGAAAGCCCCATCATACATTTGTATGATGGGGCTTTTATTTAGCTATGATTTCTCCATTTTACTTCGAAATATCACGCTTGTGAGCTTAGTTAGTAGCGTTCTTATCAAATATCTGTTTCAAGCTAGTTGGCTCTTTGCGTTTAGCCATAGTTTGCTCATGGCGTGCCTTGGAGGATGCTTGATAAGCGCGTAAACGAGAATGTTGTATCTTACCAATAGGACGATTCTCTTCTAAACAGCGGAAAGTGGTAAAGCTTAAATCCTCTATCGCGTCGAGATTGCCATCGTCTGGGACGTCTTGACAAGGTATGGTCAAAGTCGCTACGGTAACGAATGGCGCATCAGACTCTTTCCATTCTTGTGTTAGCTGATCAATAGGCTGCTTTTTAAGGTTGCGGCATAATTGAATTTGTACATCGAACTGATAGTCGTGCTCGCGTATCTCTTCGATAATTGCGGGACGTATCGCTTCATCTTCGGTGAACAGGTGAATATTGGTACGCTTAATTTTTTTCATTGAAGCTTTGGTTGGAGTTACTCTGACTTTTGCCATGTAATCACCGTGACGAAAGGCACCTTGTGAAAAATAATCGTACAACCAAGCGTTCTTAGGAGGGGTGGTTGCTAGCTTTCTAAAGGCGTTGAGTGATCGCAAGCCTTCAAGATCAGGGAATTCTTTACCGTATTTAGTCAACCAATGAAAAATGAACTTACCTTTACCCAGTAGACCCTCGCCTAAGTAACCGTTTAAACCGAAATTTAGCTTTGATAAATAAGCGTAATTTTTAAGACTATTGGTAAAAAAAATTGGACTATTTACTAAAGCGTAGTCAAAAGTGGTGCTATCTTCCTCTCCTGGGGCTAATTTTTCACCTGGCACATCGAATATTTTTATCGCCAATCCTTGCCCCAGTCCCAATCGTCTATCTGCACTTACTGCCGCTGCTGCATTGGAAAATCGAATAACCGCATCGTGAATACCAGCTTTAGCGTACAGGCCTTGAGCATATTCCTTAGGAATGTCATCTAATATCTCAAATTTAGCTTTTAGACCACAATAGCTCTTGGCATGAACGGCACGAACATGATGATCGATATCGTTTAAATCTTTGCTTTTTTTGACATATAGACGAATATCATTAGTAATAGTATCAATAATTTTATTATCTTCGTCACTTAACGTAATATATTTCGAGTCATATTTGACATAATTAGGTTTAAATAGTTTTTTTAGCATATTCAGCTACCTATGTATTAGTAGATTAAAATGTGAATTTGTGACTATTTTACAAAAGTTTAGAGTCATTACTTTAAGATAAGTATTGAGAATATGTAACAGTAGATTAATTACTAAATGTTTTGAAAACATAGTGAAGCATTCAGGTTATCGACTCTGTATGGTAAAAACCATTAATGACTAAGCCGATTACCCATTGGGCATTGGGCATTGGACATTTTTATGGTCAGAGATAAGTGCTATATCATTAAAAGCTTACTTACTAGTTTGGTTTAAATTGTTAGACTGGCTAAAATTAACGACATTTATTAAATACAAGCAGAGAAAATATGGCAGTCGATTTAACCAATACTTTAATAGTGGCTATATCAGCGACAGCATTGTTTGATTTAACGGAGTCTGAGAACCACCTTTTACAGCTACTACAGCAGCGCCCTGACGAGGCAGTAAAGGAGTTTCGCGATTATATGGCCGCTCGTGAGAACGAGCCCTTGGATATTGGCGCGGGTTATCCGCTGATTAAAGCCCTACTAAATTTGAATCATTATTGTGAAGACGATACTGTACAGCTCCCTGATATTGAAGCGCCTTTGGTCGAAGTGGTGATTGTCTCAAAGAGCAGTCCAGATACGGGCATTCAAGTACTTAATGCCATTCGAGAACATGGACTCAATATTTCTCGATCGGCATTTATATCGGGCAGTCCTGTCTCGCCTTATATCAAAGACTTCAATGTTGATTTATTTTTGACCACCAATCGTGAGGATGCGCAGCAAGTTGCTGATGCCAATATTTGTGCCTGTGCGATACTCGATGCGACGCCTGTCAATACTTATAAATTGGATACCAAACAGCTGCGTATCGCTTTTGATGGTGATGCTGTGCTTTTTGATGATTCAGGCGAGCTATTATATAAGCAAAAAGGATTGCGTGCTTTTCATGATCGTGAAGCCCAAATGCGTGACTTACCGATTGAAAAAGGACCTTATGCCGAGCTATTGATTAAGCTATCAAACTTACAGGAACGTTTGCCTGCTGGTCTGCAATATTCACCGATTAAGATTGCGTTGGTGACGGCTCGCAACGCCCCCGCGGATCTGCGGGCTATCAAGACGCTACGAGAGTGGGGCGTCAATGTGGATATGGCGTTTTTCTTGGGTGGGCTTGAAAAAACAGCGGTATTAAAGACCTTTGCACCGCATATTTTCTTTGATGATTCGGTCAAACATATTGATGCCGCGCGCAGTTTTGTTCCTACCGCCTTAGTGCCTTATCATTCGGCCTCGTTACTGCATGCCAATAGTTATTTAACAGCGGACAAAGATGCTTCATTATTATCATTTAAACCGATACAGCAACCACTGTTTTCAGTCAACCATTAAGGTCTTTAATAAAATGAAATGAATAGGATAAAAGATTATATGAAGTGGCGGCAATTACTCACGTTGATATTAGTACGAATCAAGCAAGTTATTGGCTTATATGCTTTTGTTTTAGTGCCAATGTGGGGGATGTTTTTTCTTAACAAGTTTGCGCTGTTCGGGCTGTGGAATATCTTTGGTATCGTACCGCGAGCCCTTGATGTCGGCAGCATGATAGGGATTTTTGCTTCATGGACGATGCATGGTAATTTTTCACATTTGCTTGGCAATACTTTGACATTATTACAAATTCTGTTTTTATTTGGGCTGTTTGAAAACAACGCGTATCGTACAGTGGTTAAGCTTATTATAGCCTCTGGATTGGTAACGTGGATCATTGGCTCGCCGCTATCGATTCATATCGGGGCATCAGGACTATGTTTTGCGATGCTTGGTTATATGATAGGTGGCGCTGTCTTCGCAAGGCGTTGGGGCTATCTATTGGCCTGCATTGTCATGGGCACGGGCTACTGGTTGACTATCAAACAAGGATTAATGCCGCAGCAAGGTATCTCCTTTGCGGCACATTTCGGTGGTCTATGCGCTGGTTTATTGCTCGGGGCAAACTCAAAACATCAGTATACTGCCACTGTTCAGCGTTATTAATTGCTCAATATTATTCATTGATAGACACTACTAACTGCGAGGCGTTTTACGGATTATCTAGTGGTTTTGTAAACTTATCTTTATCTGAATATTTGGCCATTTTTAGCCCATTTACATTCAGATTGAGGACAGTCTCTAGCTTTTATTGTTACAAATACTGATGAATAGGGGATCATCTGTTGCTAAGGGCTGCCATTTGGTTGAGCTATTAACGTGCTCATCAACCGTCAAAGTACTGTCTTTCGCTGGCATAATATAATCGGCACGGGCTGGTGTGCTGCAGTCAATTACCTGTGCAACTTGCTTGACACTCATGCGTCTTTCAAACAGATATAGATTGGTTAGATAGATATCTGGATTGTCTATTTGCGGCCGCGCGTGACCACTATCGGCTGCCATAAAGCGTATTGTCTGTGGTTTTACATACGACCATGGTCGAAACCACACACTCTCTTCAATCTTTTTGACCACGGTCATCCCTTCTGGTAATTGAGCGACTTGCTGATCATACCAGTTATATTCTTGATGTACCTGAAACCCAAAAATACCAAGAGCAGCAAAGGCTGGAATCAGCCATTTTGGTGCTTTTTTGCCCGCCAATTTGCTGAGGTGAGTTATAACAAGTGCCAACCCAGCCAAACCAAATCCGGCAGCCATGGTGGCGATAAACTCATAAAGCATAAGACTTTTCCTTAATACATGGCGCGTATAGGCCAATCATAAAATAGTAAATTTTTATCATGTCGTTCTTATAAAGCGGCTTTTTATAGATTAACTGTCACTAAACGACTGTTATCAAATAATTTCTATTACGCTATATAGATAAAAAAACACTCACAAGCAGCGGCTGCCTGTGAGTGATATGCATAAAGGATACCATACTACATACCAGAGCTTAGTGGTCCACTGCGCCGCCAGCTCCGCGTGGAGAACGAACGCTTTCAACCAATTCTTGGATATGTAATGGTGGTGCTTTAGTCGCGTAAGATACAATGAACGCAACGATAAAGTTGAGCAAGGCACCAATCGCACCAAATGATAATGGCGAGATACCAAACAACCAGTATTCTTCCGTATCAGGGAAGTTAGCCGTACCACTGATGAAGAACCAGCCTTTGAAAACAAAGATATAAACCAAGATACTAATCAGACCTGTCAACATACCGGCGATAGCGCCAAGGTTGTTAATACGCTTAGAGAAAATACCCATCATCAATGCTGGGAACAGTGAAGCACCTGCAATACCAAAGGCTAAGGCAACCACCTGTGCCGCGAATCCTGGTGGGTTAATACCCAGCCAAGTAGCCACGACAATCGCGACACCCATTGTGATACGGGCGACACGTAGCTCACCCTTATCAGTGATGTTTGGATTAAGGTTTCTCTTAATCAAGTCATGACTGATGGCTGATGAGATGGCAAGTAGTAGACCAGCGGCTGTTGATAGTGCTGCTGCCAAACCACCTGCAGCGATAAGACCGATAACCCATGGTGGCAGTTGAGCGATTTCTGGGTTAGCCAATACTAAGATATCGGCGTTGACGTCTAGCTCGTTACCTGCCCAACCTGCATTGGCAAAGCGGCCATCGACTTCTAGATCATGTGCTGTGCGAGCTTCTGCTACAGCAGCAGTGGCAGCTGCAACATCTCCGCCTTCTGCTTCAGCCGTGTTGAGTGCTAGCTGAGCCGCACCCAATCCACTGTCGTTATATAACTGAATACGACCATCGTTATTTAGGTCGTTATATTTAATAAGACCAGTATCTTCCCATGTTCTCATCCAATCTGGACGCTGCTCATAAGTAAGCGCAGGCTCTTCCACACCTTGTGGATAGATCGTATCGATCAAGTTGAGACGCGCCATTGCACCCACTGCAGGGGCGGTAAAGTATAGTAATGAGATAAATACAAGGGTCCAACCCGCTGTCCAACGTGCGTCAGCGACTTTAGGAACCGTGAAAAAGCGAATGATAACGTGGGGCAGACCCGCAGTACCAATCATAAGCGATAAGGTAAACAGCACCATATTTAGCTTGTTAGGAACGTCAGCCGTATAAGCTGCAAAGCCTAAATCAGTGACTACTTGATCGAGTTTGGTTAATAAAGGAATACCTGCTTCAGTATGGTTAGAGAATAAACCAAGACCGGGAATTGGATTGCCTGTTAACTCAAGTGAGATAAAGACCGCAGGAATGGTATAAGCAATCATAAGAACGACATACTGCGCAACCTGCGTATAAGTGATCCCCTTCATGCCACCAAGTACAGCGTAGAAGAAGACAACGACCGCAGCAATCAGTAGGCCAGTGGTGTTTTCAACTTCTAAGAAGCGTGAGAAAGCAACGCCAGCACCAGTCATCTGACCGATAACATAAGTAGTCGAGGCGATAATCAAACAAACCACGGCAATCATAGCCGCTGTCTTAGAATAAAAACGGTCGCCGATAAAGTCAGGAACCGTAAATTTACCGAACTTACGTAAGTATGGCGCTAGGAGCATCGCTAGCAGTACATAGCCACCTGTCCAACCCATTAAATACGTCGAGGCACCATAACCACCAGCGGCAAGGATACCGGCCATCGAGATGAATGACGCCGCACTCATCCAGTCAGCAGCCGTTGCCATACCGTTTACGACTGGATGCACACCACCACCAGCCACATAGAATTCGCTGGTCGTACCAGCACGCGCCCAAATCGCAATACCGAAGTAGAGAGCGAAGGACAGACCCACAAAAATAATATTAATTGTAAATTGACTCATAGTGCTATTCCTCGTCTACGCCATATTGTTTATCTAACTTGTTCATACGCCACGCGTAAAAAAAGATCAAGATGATGAAGACTGCAATAGAACCTTGCTGAGCAAACCAAAAGCCTAGATCAGTACCGCCGATTCTAATGCCTGCTAACAGAGGACGTAAAAGAATAGCAAAACCATAAGAAACTAGTGCCCAAATGACTAGGCTACCTAGGATGAGACGGACATTGGCACGCCAATAACCGGATGGATCGTTGTGGTTTTCCATAGGACAACTCCTTTTGTCTTGCATAAAAGCGGAATTATTGGTTTAAGCGTGATAAGCCGTTATGGTCTAGCAAGTATCACTAAAAGCGATACGACGTTTATAGCAATGACCAGCATTGCCTGACAAACGATCAAAGCAGAACGGAAACGACCAATCAGCGTCATTAACTAAAATCACCAACAAAATAAGCGAGTTTTGGACTATTTTTCGACTGAAAACATCATAAAAAATAGCTATTCACTGCGCATTACCCTAAAAAAGTGGGTAATACCTAAAATATGATGGATTGCTTAAAATTTAATTATTTAAAATAAATAGCAGTATTAATTAAATATGACAGGCAGGAAGAACGATATATTTCGAGGAAGGTAGGTGGGGCATAACAATCCATCGTTCTTGAAGCTCTTGTCTTCCTGACAAGCATCTTAAGGTTTGTAGAACGCTAATTACTCATGCCAATAAGTAAATATTAACTTTATCGGAATGTCTATACCATTCAAGGTATCAGTAATAAAAAATTGATAACAAAATTTTAATTGCTAAGGGCATGATCAATCAATGCCACAAAACATTTATTTTGACAGGATACATGTACGTTACAAACGTTACTGAAGTATTACTAAAACTGTCTAAATTGTGCTGTAAATTTGTTACTTTATACATTCTATATGATATGAGCGGTAAGTAACATTTATTTTAAAAATAAATTTACTAAGTTGATAACCAAATGTGATGATTGTAGAGCATTTAATCTCTATAGAATGCCCGTAGCGTTTTGATAGCAAGTATTGAATACCAATAAATCAAGATTTTTACTGATTAAACCCTGTTATCAGTATCTAAAAAAGTAGGTTATACAAAGCGTAAATGAGGAGCTCGTATGAACGAAGGCATAGCAAATTGGTTCAATAGTATCGTCAATTATGGCGTTAGTATTATCTGGGGTAACAATGATTGGTTGATCGCGAGTAACCCTTGGTATGGATTGCTCATGTTCGTACTGATTGGCGCAGGTATTTATTTTACCATCGTCACCCGCTTTATCCAATTTCGCCACTTTGGTCACATGTGGCAGCTATTACGCGTCTCAAACCAAGGGCGTAAAGATGGCGGCATCAGCTCGTTTGAGGCTTTGATGACCTCACTCGCGGCGCGTGTTGGTACGGGTAACTTGGCGGGGGTTGCCATTGCTATTTATCTCGGTGGTCCGGGTGCTGTTTTTTGGATGTGGATGACCGCGATAGTCGGTATGTCGACCAGCTTTATTGAGTCGACTTTAGCGCAAGCATATAAGGTGCCGCACAATGATAACGTTTACCGCGGTGGACCTGCTTACTATATCGAGAAAGGTTTAGGAAAGCGCTGGCTGGCGATATTTTTCTCGCTTTGCCTACTCGTCGCATTTGGTCTGGCATTTAATGGCGTGCAATCCAATACGATTGCGCAAGCGACCAATGAAGCGTTTGGCATTCCAACGTGGATGACAGGTTTGGTGCTGGTCGTATTGGTAGCGCCAGTGGTATTTGGTGGTTTGCGCTCGGTAGCCCGCATCGCGGGCAAAATCGTACCAGTGATGGCTATTTTATATATTTTATTAGCGCTATTCATTATCGTGACCAATTTCAGTCAGTTCCCAGCAGCGATTGCTTTGATTGTAAAGTCAGCCTTTGGCTTTGAGCAAGCAGCGGGCGGGGTCATCGGTTACGGTATCGCTCAGGCGATGATCAACGGTATCAAACGCGGTTTGTTTTCTAACGAAGCCGGTATGGGCTCCGCACCCAATGCGGCGGCAACGGCCAAAAGTCATCCCGATCATCCAGCAGTGCAAGGATTTATGCAGATGCTCGGGGTCTTTATGGATACCTTGGTTATTTGTACCGCTACTGCCTCTATTATTATCTTGTCTGGAGTGGTTGACCCCAACGTCGAACAAGAAGGTATCCAGCTTACTCAGTTGGCACTATCGCAATATGTTGGCGATATGGGGGTAATATTCGTCGCGATTGCTATTTTCTTTTTCTCATTTACGTCTATCATTGCTAACTATAGTTATGGCGAGTCTAATCTTGAATTTATCTCTGGTGCCAAAAATGCCAAAGTGATGATTATGATTTTCCGCTTTATGGTTTTAGGTATGGTGTTCGTCGGCGCGATTGCTAGTTTGCCAGCAATATGGAACTTTGCTGATTTGTCGATGGGTCTTATGGCCTTGACCAACTTAGTCGCTATTTTAATCCTATCGCCAGTGGCCTTAAGAATATTGCGTGACTATGAGCGACAAGTAAAAGAGGGCAAAACTGGCGATCAAATTAAATTTAATCCTGATGACTTTGTGAAGCTAAAAGACGAAGCCAATCGTGATGCCTGGACGGATTAAGCTGACAGATTGGTTGTGATTATTAAATAAAGTGTATAAGTACAAAAAAACCGCCCTTATGATTAAGAGCGGTTTTTTATTGATTTCTTTATCTCAAATATGATTTACATATTTGGATAGTTAGGACCGCCGCCACCTTCTGGCGTCACCCAAGTAATGTTCTGCGAAGGATCTTTGATATCACAGGTCTTACAATGCACACAGTTTTGCGCATTGATAACGAACTTAGCGCCTTCTGCATCTTTGACCACTTCGTAAACACCCGCTGGGCAGTACAAACGTGCTGGCTCAGCATATAAAGGTAAGTTAATTGAAATAGGCACCGTTTGATCGGTAAGTTTTAAGTGCGTTGGTTGATCTTCAGCATGGTTGGTATTAGAGATAAATACCGACGATAACTTATCAAAGATCAGTTTACCATCAGGCTTGAGGTAAGTAGGCTGATAAGCGTGGTTGGCACGCTCTAGCTGATCGTAATCTGGCAGGTTATCGTGTAAGGTAAATGGCATTTTACCTTTCAATAAGTTGTGCTCGATAAAGGTGAAAGTACCACCCATGAATAGACCCATACGGTGTATTGCAGGCGAGAAGTTGCGCGACTCGTAATTATCTTGGTACAACCACGACTCTTTATACATAGTCGTATAAGCAATCACTTCGTCATGCTGACGATCAGCTTGTACCGCTTCGAAAATCGCTTCGGCGGCGAGCATGCCTGACTTCATTGACGTGTGCGTACCTTTGATTTTAGCTGGGTTTAAGAATCCAGCGTCATCACCGACCAATACACCTCCAGGGAAGGTGAATTTTGGTAAGGAGTTGAGACCGCCCTTAGTCAAAGCACGAGCGCCGTAAGAGATACGCTTGCCGCCTTCGAGTACATTCTTAATGACAGGGTGCGTCTTTAGGCGCTGCATCTCGTCAAATGGCGACATGTACGGGTTATGATAGGACAAATCAGCGACAAGACCAAAGCTTACTTGGTTGTTTTCATCGAAGTATAACCACCAACCACCAGTAGAGCCCGTTTCGGTCAATGGCCAGCCAAGTCCGTGCATGACCACGCCTTGCTCGTGCTTCTCTGGCACAACTTCCCACAATTCTTTTAGACCAATACCATAATGCTGAGGATCTGAGTCTTTATCAAGATCAAAACGGCTGATTAAGCGTTTGCCTAGATGACCACGGCTGCCTTCGGCAAAAATAGTATATTTGGCAAGCAGCTCATAACCCGGCTCAAAGCTTGGCTTGGCTTCGCCATTGGCCGCCACACCCATATCACCAGTCAGGATACCGCGTACCGAACCATCGTCATTATATAAGATGTCATCAGCTGGGAAGCCTGGGAACATCATGACTTCTAACTCTTCGGCTTGTACGGCCAACCAACGAACCACATTTCCCAATGAGACAATATAGTTGCCGTCATTGTGCATCGGTGCTGGGATTAAAGGATCTGGTACTTTGGTAGAGCGTGTGGCTGAATTTAAGTAGTAGAAGCGATCTTCGGTCGCTGGCACGTTTAGCGGTGCGCCTTTTTCTTTCCAGTCTGGTATCAGCTCATTTAAAGCACGCGGCTCGATAACAGCGCCAGATAAAGTATGAGCACCGAATTCAGAGCCTTTTTCAACCACACAAACCATAAATTCATCATTGCCAGCTTTGATAGCGAGCTGACGCAGACGAATCGCAGCAGATAGACCCGCAGGTCCGCCGCCGACGATGATGACGTCGAATTCCATTGATTCGCGCTCAATCTCAGGCTCTGCCGCGACAGGTTCTACTACTGGTTCAGGCGTTTTTTCGACCGCTACTTTCTCAGCAGGCTCTTTATCCACGGCGACAGGTTCGACTGCTGCTTCTGTCGCAGTTTCAATGGTCTCAGTTTCAATGGTCTCAGCTTTTTTGAGGTCTGCGGTTTCGACAGCAATCTCTTCAGCTGGCGCTTCTTTGGTCAGCGTCGTTGACTCTGGCTTTGTGGTGTCTAGCTTGGCCGTATCTGTCGCGACTGGTGCATCAGTGTGAACGCTATCACCGTCGACGACTGGCTTTTGATTGTCTTGCTCTTGCATACCTACTCCTAAACTTTTAGTGGCTTATCTCAGGGCATCATTAGCTTAACAATTGCATAATAAGGCTTGCGGCGCTAATTTCACTCAGACATATGGCTGCTCGACAGAAACTGTCTTTGCGGCATCAATTGACAACGTTGCTGTTAAACCTAGTGAATAAAAAGCGATCAACATATCCGCTAATAAAATGTGTCACTAAGACAACGCGCACTTGACTGTTTCAATAAAAAATCGTTACTCATTATAAAAGAAAAGTCCTACAAACACGATACGCATTTATGAGTATCGGTGTTAAGGTAAGATTTGGGTAGTAAAGGTATAATGACGATATGGTCCCATCATACCCGAAACTAAAATTTATAGTAATAGTAGATTTTCCAAACTTTAATTACTAGGTAAAGGATTAGATGATGAGCGATAATAATATTAAGACGGATAATAATTCGCAAAACAGTGCTAACAGACCGCAGGACGTGGCATCCAACCCAAATGCTATAGAAGCACTGAATCAATATTTAAAGTCTGCTGCAGGGACACGTGAAGGTCGGTCGATACCGCCACTGGAAAAGTGGCATCCTGAACAAGTCGCCGATATGGATTTGGTCATCAAAGCCAACGGTGAGTGGTGGCATGAGGGCGGGCAAATGACCAGAGAGTCATTGGTGAGCTTATTTGCCACTATCTTATGGAAAGAAGAAAATAATGGGGTAGTAGAGTACTTTTTAAAGACGCCTGTACAAAAACTTCGCATCCAAGTGGAAGATGCACCGTTACTTATCAATGATGTTGGTATCGTTAAAGAAGCTAATCATAGCTGGCTAGAGTTTACCACGACGACTGGCGATGTGGTACGTTTAGACGATGAGCATCCGATTACTTTGCAGACTTATACAGCTGATGACTCTGCTGATAATCAAGCTGACACGCAAGTAAAACCTTATATGCCAGTCAGAAATGGCTTGACTGCGTTGATCGCTCGTAATGCCTTTTATCATCTAACTGAAATCGGCGAATTAACAGAGCGAGCAGGTGAGACAATACTGACCTTGCAAAGTGGTGGCCAGTCTTATGAGCTGTCGATGCCAGCTGGCTAATTAGCATCAAGCCTCAATAAAAACTGTCTATCCATACGATAGACTGTTTTTTATTTATCATAAAAATACCGTTTTAAACGCGCTATTGAGAAGCTAAGTTTCAAGGGTTGCGTCTAAAAGATTGCGTCTAAAGAATTATGTTTAAAAATTAACATTTGAAAACTGCTATTGAAATGAAGGTATCGATATGAAAACAGCGGTAGCGTACCGATGAATATTGCTGCAGCCAACCTGTTAAACGTAGTTGAGACACCGTCGACTGCCGTTGAAAAGCAGGATTTTAAACAAGCGGTTATTCATAGCGCTGAAAATACCACTTCGGTTAGCCAAACTATGGCTAATAAAGAGCGCAATGCGCCGATTGGCTTATTTGATTCTGGGGTTGGTGGTCTGTCTGTGTATCTGCATTTAGCCCAGCAACTCCCTGCCGAGCGTTATGTTTATTATGCAGATACCTTGCATGTACCGTATGGCAATCGTGATAGCAAAGACATCGAAGCATTGACCTTGACAGCCGTAGAGTGGCTGTATCAGCAGGGCTGCAAGCTCATTGTGATTGCTTGCAACAGTGCATCTGCTTATGCTTTAGAGACAGCTAGACGTTGTTATCCGCAGTTGCCTATTGTCGGCTTGGTACCAGCGCTCAAGCCCGCCGTGTTAGCAAGTAAAAGCAATCATGTCGCGGTATTGGCCACCAAAGCAACTTTGAACGGTACGCTACTTAATGAAGTCATCACGGCTATTGCTAGTCCTAACCGTACCCTAGTGACCAAGTATTTTGATCCAGAGCTGGTGCCTTGGGTCGAGGCAGGCATGCCAGAAGAGTGTGAGACCGCACAACGGCTACGCCAGCAGCTACAGATATTTGCACAAAACGGAGTCGATCAATTGGTGCTGGGCTGTACTCATTATCCATTTTTTAAAGCATTCTTATTGGATGAGATTGCACAGCAACAGCTATCGATACAAGTGGTGGACTCAGGACAGGCAATTGCTGAACGGGTCAAGCAACTATTAGTGGCAAACCAAATTTCTGCTTTGCTTAATGATGGTGCTCAGGATGATCATAAAGAGAGTAGGGATGTGGGCATAATTAACCGACCACCGTTGACTTTTTATGCAACCAAATATGATGAAAAATTGGCTATACTGATACAGCGTTTGCTTGGCAAAGAGACACACCTACAGTACTATGCTTAGTAAGCTCCATCATTGATAGGTAATGGCAAGCCCTTTTATATCCACAATTTTGCATTTATATCAGTTACTATCCCTCTAATGAGAAAATAAACTGAGCGTATCTGCCTAGGATTATGCTAGGCTAGTCTGTGCAAGACAAGATATTTGTGCTTTTATTCCACCCATACTTATTTGTGTCATTATCCAAGCGCAGAGGTTATTTTGCCAAACCGTCGTTATCATATTCATGTCATTTGCGCTGACAACGATCAGTTGTTGGTTTTGAACAGTGTGGCGATTTTTTTTCAGGCGCGGGCATTTTTAACCTACGATGTCTCTAGTAAGTTACCGAAAGCTTCATTATACGGTCGCCAATGTATCGATGCCTGTGATTATGCGCTAATGATCATTGGCGATAGCTATGGCACCATGCAAAACACTGGTGTCAGTCAAATGCATCTGAGCTATCTGAATGCCAAAGCCAAGCTCAAGCCTTTACTCATCTTGGTCAAAAACCATCCTCAGGGTGCAGATGTCAGTCGGCAGTTGCAAGAGTTTATTAATACGGTTACTCAGCAAGCTAAGCATTTGCATCATTATGATGAGGATACGGATATTGAGAAACTGCTCATTCAAGCCTACCCTAACATGGTGATTCAACATAGCGTAAAAGACGTGTGGGTAAGGGTTAGTGAAGAATCAGTCCGGCTAAGCAAACAAGCCGCCTTGTCTGAATCCATAATCTCCCCATCCCCTACGAGCACGCTGCTAAAACAAAATAACCGTGTCGTCCACCAAGGTACTGCCACGGATAGTGTCAGTAAACCTATCGTCTTAACAGACACTTTCGTGATTCAATATAGTGCGCAAGCCTATGCTGGCGGCAACTTGACAGATGTCACCAGATCGATGACCTTAACGTGGCAAGAGATATTGAGCACCTTGATGAAAATACCGGCGACATTCTCAAGCTACGGTTTACAAAGTGCCATTAATCGTCTCATTGCCTCCAAGGCTGAGCACGATATTAAGCAAGAGATGCCCAACGTCCACGCCGTAGCACGCTGCCAAATTGCCCAAAATGACTTAAACCATTTGCAACGCCAGCTGGTCGCAGCGAACTGGATACAGTTAACGACTTATGGTACGCGAGTCTCACAAGAATTGTGGAAATTGACTTTCTATGCCCAAAACCTACTAAAAAATAAACAATCAACCGTTCAGACTTAGTAATGGTAATCAGAAACCCTAATCAATGGCACGGTAAGGATTGTCAACGGATTTCCTGTGCTTGCTACTACGTTTTGTAATACAAAGCATACGCGGCAACGGTTGTGAATTTAGCCAAGACTCGTGATAATAAAGGTCAATAGCGTAAAATGGTTTTACGATATTGGTTAGTAGAATAATAGTTATTAAAATAATAATTGAGATAAAAACGATTCAAATGGTGTACTAGCCTATATAAACTTATCTACCGTAAAAACGACAAACATAAAAGCGTATAATAATATTGACTGATTAAGGAGCACTATCATGAGTAATGATAAACATGACGAGTTAAGAAAAGAGATTGATGGCCTAGAGAAAACCATGCATGATGCCGAACAATATCACACGCTAGAAGAGCAAGTGGCGGATATGAAGCGCCGTGGCATCGACCCTAGTAAAGCCTATAAAGATTGGGACAAAAAACAGGAAGACGAAGATTGGGGCGACGACACCTGGAAAGAAAATGGTAAATGGGAGCCGAAGACGCCTGCGGATTTGGATGATAAAGCCCGTGAAAATTGGGATGGTAATAATGGCAAACCCAATCCACCACCGATCGTATAAATGATCTCAATAGGTAATCGCTTGATCAAAAAAAGCCACGCTAATCATATTAGCATGGCTTTTTTTAATCTCTTGGATTCAACATTGAAGTGCAACGCACCCGAAGCTAGATTTTACCTCAAGAGGCGTTCTAAACCCTAGCACCTTTCTAGGTCGATTATTTAAACTGTCTTCAATCGACTGAACTAAGTGCCTGCATAGGTTATCCAGACGCATTGACTTCGGTAGAAACTGACGAATTAACCCATTGGTATTCTCATTCGTTCCACGCTCCCAAGAATGATAAGGCTGAGCGAAGTAAATATCAGCCTTTAACGCTGTTGCCATCGTTTCATGGTCAGCAAACTCTTTACCGTTATCAAAGGTGATACTTAACGCCTGTTCACCTTTTAGCATGCCAATACAAGCTTGTGTGACGGCTACTGCCTTGCGATTGGGTAGCGCTTTGATCTTAGTCTCTCGAGTTGTTCTATCCACTAGAGTGACAAGCACACCTTGATGTCCACGACCAACCACCGTATCCCCTTCATAATCGCCCATACGACTGCGCGCTTCAATGATACTAGGACGCTCAGTGATATCACAGCGGTTCGCTATCTTTCCGCGCCTATCATAACCTTGCAGACGGCGTTTCCTATAGCGCTTTTGACATCTAAGGGCGCTATGTAAGTTACCCCCTGCCTTTTTGTCAGTATAGATGTGTTGATATATCGATTCATGGCTTGGGACCTCTTGCCAACCCAGCATTCTCAGTCGCCCTGTGATTTGCTCAGGTGAGTAGTGCTTGCTGAGTAGATGATCAATATAGCACCAGCCAAAGCGGCTGATCTGTGAGCTATTCACAACTTTGCGCGCGTTTGCCAATCGATGGGCTTGTTTGGGGCGATAACCCCTTTGTCCCATGTTTCGCCTTATCTCTCGACTCACCGTTGATTTATGACAGCCAATAATTCTAGCTATTTCACTCATGCCTTTTTTAGCTTGCAATAGCGCTGATATTTGATATCTTTGCTCTTGGGTAAGATGTGTATAGTGTTTCATAACGTTCTGATATGTAGGAGTTGAAGTTTGAAATGCAACACGGCACATCTTACTCTTCAACTCATTCTTTTAAAACGTTGCACTTCTTATTTGAATCTAGGTCTATAACAATTAGGTTTATCACAAACTTAGCGCATGCCCTCATTTTAAAAATAGTAATAAAAATGAGGACATGCTGTAGTGCTATGAACCTTCGTCAACACGCACGAGCTTCACGCTACCATCGGCACTTGTCACGCGGCGATAACGCGTATTGCCAGAACTTGATGGTTGGACTGACGACTGAGGGGAGTAAGTGATGGGACTGCTCGTTTGTTGTTGAATCAACTGTCCCATGCGATCAGCAGAGGCAGGCTGTAAAGGCTGACTGTTCGCTGGTTGCCCATATTGGTTGCCATATTGGTTGCCATATTGTGTGCTTCTTGGAGCTATGTTTCCTGCATTTCCAATGATTGAACGGTAAAATTTCTGTCCTGCGCGTCCATCAGCGGGGAAGATGCCCTTACTGGTTTGGTACTGCTGAATCGCAGTGCGAGTATTGTCTCCAATAATGCCGTCGACTTCACCAATATCATAACCAGCATTTAACAGCGCTTGCTGAATGTCTTTGGCTTGCTGGCGACTGATACCCGGATCATCGGTAGGCCAAGCAGTGACGAAGTCAGTTTTGCTGCTGTCTTCTTTGGTAATTAGGTCTGACAAATGCGCGATGGCTAAGGCGTAGTTCTCTGACGCGTTGTACGAATAAAACGTATCGAAGTTTTTACCCACTAAGAAAGCAGGGCCTTCAGCGCCTGCAGGTAATAGTAATCCTGCACTATTCAAGTCGTAAGGCAATGGACTGCCATTGGCGAGCGTTAGCCCTTGATCGCGCCAGTGGCTGATAGACTTTTTGTTCTTTCGGTCAGAGGCGGCCCAATAACCACTGGGCAACTTGACTTCGTAACCCCACGGCTCGCCAGTACGATAACCACGATTGTCCAAGAAGTTAGCGGTAGAGGCTAGCGCATCAGGGACGCTATTGACCAAGTCGCGACGACCATCGCCATCAAAATCAACGGCCAATTCTAAAAAGGTGCTCGGCATAAACTGCGTTTGCCCAAAAGCGCCTGCCCATGAGCCAGTCATATCGCTGGGCGCGATATCGCCATTTTGGACGATTTTTAGTGCATTGGCATATTCACCTTGAAAGTAGCTCTGACGACGGTCAAAACAAGACAGCGTCGCTAGGGATTCAAACAACGGCTTTTTGCCCAATGTCTGACCGAAGTTTGACTCAACACCCCAGACGCCTAGTACGTGCTCGGCTTTGACCCCATAGCGTGATTCGATTTTACGTAGCGTATCACTCCATTGACGCTTGGCGCGGATACCATCTTCGACACGCTCGCTATCGACCAGTGATGAGAGATAATCCCAAACGTCTTTTTGAAACTCTGGTTGATAGTTCAACGATTGAATGACGCTAGGATCAGGCTGGCTTGGGCGATAGTTGTTAAAGGTATAACCATCAACTCCGCTAAATTTGCTAGAGTTTTTTAATCCATCTAAACATTGTTGCAGCTCGGCATTAGATAAGTCTGGGGCTGGAGGTTTGGCCGCTTGGGCAGTGCTAGCAAAACTCAAACCAACAGCAAGGCTAAGTATCGATAAAGTAGAAACTGGAGTCAAACGCATGAAAATGTCCTATAAACGTCAAAGTGGTCATTAAAAGAGGATGCAGAACTGGTTAAGGTAGTATGGACTTAGAGTAACCAATCTAAATAGTAAAGAAAAGGTATCGAAGCACTCAGTTACTATAAATGGACGCTGGCGTGAGGTTAGGAGAGGGTTTTGGATGGAAAAGTCTAGTGTCAAAATGCCTAGCATCTTAGTAGATCCTTATTTTCACTAAAACCCAACTACTTCTCCAAAACCTTATCCAACTCATTAATAAAGTTATGAATGCGCTCTGCATTTTTGCCCAAATCGCTACCGCCAACCCGTGACTTACTGCGAATATCGAGCAGACGCTCACTGCCGTTATCCGTCACACGTACGACAACGTCGTCTTTAAAGCCGAACCACATCGTACTATCTGTCGCTTCGACAATGCCTTTATCCACATCACTATTTACCAAATCCCAGCCTAAATTATTGATGGCTTGTTCGGTCGCCTTGACCAATTCAGACTTTGA
This sequence comes from Psychrobacter okhotskensis, assembly GCF_965638355.1. Taxonomy (NCBI): domain Bacteria; kingdom Pseudomonadati; phylum Pseudomonadota; class Gammaproteobacteria; order Moraxellales; family Moraxellaceae; genus Psychrobacter; species Psychrobacter okhotskensis. The sequence goes on along the minus strand of NZ_OZ281822.1, from coordinate 3,015,088 downwards.
TTGCGTATAGGTTAAGGTTTGCAGATCCGGATAGGCGTCACGTTGTTGTTTTGCAGCTTCCGCACCTGCGTACTCAACGGGATTTGGCGCGTCAGCGCGTAGTGGGGCAATGGCCACAAACTTAGGTGGATTAATCAAGTCGGTCGATATATCGTGAATAGGCGGTACACTTTTGCCTTTATTCATCATACTTAGCGGCATAGCTATGGCAATAGCAGACAGTAGCAGCGCTATTACCGTGCTACCAAGTGTCACTGTTTTGCGTTTAAATATCATTTGTAAAACGAGTAAGATAAGGGCAGCGATGCCAGCAAACACGCCGAATTTAAATCCCGTAAAGGCGGTACCCAAATCGACGATGCCATATTTATAAAGCGGACCGGGTAACGCCACCAGCAAAAAGGCGATTAAGCTGACGAGACTAACTAGAGCTTTCATTAGGTTTCTCCGTTATGATTTAATCGTCGCTTAATCACTATTGAATCATTGCGATAATTAAGCTTATATTTAATTCAACAGCCAAACATGCTCAGTGACTTTTAGCTCAGGTGCGGAGCCAATAGTAGCAGGTTCATTTATCAGCTCGTTAATTTGATAGTGCTCGCCATAGTATTGCTGTATCTGTTCGCTACTAATCGAGAAGGGTGGTCCATTCTTTTTACTTTGGTCATAATTCAATGTGAGTAACAGTTGCGGCGCTATTTTATTACTCACATTAACACCAAGTTTGTGTACGTGCTCGCTATATTTCATACGCATATTGGCTGGCAGGGCAATCAATGCCGCTTTATCATATACTGCATCGACAAAGCCAATATCCTCAGCTGTTAGCGCAAAAATATCAGCGACCCATAACGTTATTGTTCGTCCTGTTAGCTGACCTTGATAATATTTGATCGCTGGATTACGCACATGCTGATGTACAGTAGGTATGATATTTTGTTCAGCAAAGAATTCTTGTACGGCTGTCTCAACCAGTTCAACGCCAACCACGTCATAGCCTTGCGCTGCTAGCCATGCCATATCTATTGACTTACCACATAAAGGCACAAATACTCGACCACCAGTGGGCACGTTTAAATGGCTAAAGTATTTCGTTAATAACGGATTAACTTCAGACTGATTAAAACCAATGCGTTTCTCTTGCCAGCGCGCTTGCCAAAATTCAGGGTTCATAAGTTCGCCTTTATTCATTGAAGTTTATATTATTAGTTATTTTTATAATAGCTTTTTGGTTAATAATACTAAGGGTATTAAAAAGCCAAACGCCTATGGAATAAGCGTTTGGGTATGATTAAAAGTCGCTCTAAGAACTATGCTTTTTCAGCAGTTTCTTATTTAACGTTTTGTTTAGCTCACCATGTACTTACTGAACTCTTTACGCAATTTGGCAAGCTTTGGCGGTATGGCGAAGTTGCAATAAGCCTGTCCCGGATTTCTATTGAAGAAGTCTTGATGGGTCTCTTCTGCTTGATAAAATTCAACGGCAGGGTGTACTTCTGTGACGACGTTGAGACCCATGTCGCGTAGTTTGTTGATTGTGCGATCGACGGTTGGTTTTTGATCTTCGTCTGTGTAAAACACCACGCTGCGATATTGGCTACCAACATCATTGCCTTGACGATCCATCGTGGTGGGATCATGAGTGGCAAAGAAAACATCGAGTATGACTTCTAACGGGACGATAGACTCATCAAACTTAACCTTGATGACTTCAACGTGTCCGGTGTCGCCGCCGCAGACGGCTTCATAGTTAGCAGAGACAGCATCGCCGCCCATATAGCCTGAAACGACAGACTGTACGCCTTTGACGGATAAAAATACAGATTCGGTGCACCAGAAACAGCCACCGCCTAATATAATGGTTTGCATAATTTTTCCTATTATTATAGATGTTGTTATAGAGATAGGCTAAGGTCTTTATTTGGATGCAATGATGTCATTTTTCAATGACTTGTTACTTTGAAGAATTTATTACCCTTAGCGCGACCTAATCAGCTTAGCAGGGCAGTTGGCTGCGATAAGTAACAAACAGTAATGTTATAATGGGCTTTTGCTACGTTAGTCCGCTCTGGGCTAACGCTATCAGTTGAATACCATCGATTAAATAGCATCGATTAAATAGTATCGATCAGAACCACTGAGCATTTCCCAATCAAAGTTTCAATGTCGAAAACCAAAAACCAAAAACGAGTCGCACCATGAACCAAGCCAAGCCTGCTATCAAACATGACACCTTATTCACAACGCCACTCGATAAAGCGGCGCGCTTTTCCTTTGATGAGCAAGTGGTGGCTTGTTTCCCTGATATGATTCGTCGCAGTGTGCCTGGTTATGGTCAGGTGCTGGCAATGCTACCAATATTTGCCCGTCGTCATTGTAAATATCGCCAGCAGGATGATAATGGTCAGCGTGTCGGTCGCATTTATGATTTGGGCTGCTCACTTGGGGCGGCAAGTATGACGTTGGCTGGTGAATTTGACCCGCAAGATTTACAGATCAAGGCGATTGATATCTCACCGGCGATGACGACTGAAGCGACGACTTTATTGAATGATCATTATCCTGAGCACGATATAGAAGTCATCACTGCTGACATTCGCGACGTCAAGCTTGAGCCATGCGATATGGTAATTCTGAATTTAACGCTACAGTTTTTACCAGCCGCCGATAGAGTAGCAGTGCTAGAGAAGATTTATGCCGCATTAAGTGAAGGTGGCATACTAGTACTAACTGAGAAAACCCATGCGTTTGATGAGCAGTATGATGCATGGTTGGTTGAGCGTTATTACGACTTTAAGCGCGCCAATGGCTATACCGAGATGGAAATCAGCGGCAAGCGTAATGCGCTAGAAAACGTCCTTATTACCGATACCTTAGATGAGCATCATGCACGGTTGAGTGATGTTGGTTTTAAGCGTCATCTGACATGGTTTCAGTTTTTGAATTTCGTTTCTGTGGTGGCGTTTAAATAGAATTTATTTTGGGGGCAAACAAGGCACTAATATGATTCCATCTATAGCTGAACAACATATTCATCAAGTGTTAACAAAAAAAATGAGCATACAATCGTTTGAACAATGGTTGTATGAAGACAACGTATTAGAGTCTAGCAACCCTGATTTGTATCTTGAGCTGATTTCCTTTGATTATAGTTCTGAAGATAGTTTTAAGGATTACTATGATAGTTTTGCAAGATACGTCCATTTTTACAAGTTTGAAGCAGACCGAATAACAGAATATCTAAACTCAATTATCAATAGAGATGAAGGTTGTGGTGATGCGATTCATGAAATGTATCATTTGTATCACGATAATTACAAGTTTCTTGAAAGGCTAGGGATGGCATACGGAGTTCGCTTAACAGATTACGATACTTCGATACCAAATGATGAATTAAACGATATTTTAGATGACTTTTATCCCGATATTATTAGCAACGCTAAAAATGTATTAGGTTGGCTAGAAGAAGGCAAAATTGTTTTTAAAGGTCAGGGTGACAGTTACGACGCTTTTGAGTACGACGACCTTCGTAGTGAAGCGGAGATTCTACAAGGAAATGCGTAGCGTATACTTAATTTAATGGCACAAGTAAATACTCGCGTTATGAGCTATTAGAAAATTCTATTTAAAGAAATTTCAGGTGCGCTGGGCACACCCTACGAAGTATATGCTTTTGCCGAGGGACGAGGCGCGAATAAAGTTTTAAAGAGCGACGACCTATGCCTCGCATATTTGCCCACTTTTAAAGCACTCCAATCTCGAGGCTTATCTTTTTTTCTTTACTTTGACTTTTTTCATTATTATCCATTTAAATAACAATCAATACGGTAATCTGCTTTTATGCTTAACGACACTATCATCCACGCCGAACGCGAACTGTATTTAACCTTATTAGAGCTGGCACAGCAGCAGCCGAGCGCCTATGAGTGGCTGTCAAAATTACCCACGTGGTTAAATGATATCAAGGATAAAGCCAACTATGCGCATGCGCCGGCTTATCAAGCGTCGGTAGCACGTTTGCCAACATTAGCCGTTGATAATGTGGATTTGGACAGTGACATATTGACGCTGAATGCGCCGTTGAGTGACTCTGAGCGCAAACAAACCATGGCGCTACTAAAGCAATTGATGCCATGGCGCAAAGGGCCTTTTCAGATTGGTGGTCAAGTCGATAGTGGTCAGAATGAAGATCAACAAGCCGCGCCAATTTTTATAGATACCGAGTGGCACAGTGATTGGAAGTGGCAGCGGGTCGCACCGCATTTAGGAAATTTAAAAGGTCGGCGTGTTTTAGATGTCGGCGGCGGCTCCGGTTATCACGGTTGGCGTATGGCAGGGGCTGGCGCGGATACAGTAATTATCATTGATCCGTCTTGCCTGTTTTATCATCAGTTTATGGCGATTCGTCATTTTGTGGGTAACGCTGATGCTCATACTCATGTTCATGGTACAGGTCGTTATCGTACCCATTATATTCCCGTGCCATTAGAAGCATTGCCAGAGCACAGTCAGCTGTTTGATACCGTGTTTAGTATGGGCGTGCTGTATCATCGTCAGTCACCCTTTGAGCACCTGCAACAACTCAAAGGACAGTTGGTAAAAGGTGGTGAGTTGGTGCTTGAGACTTTAGTCATTGAAGGCGATGCCAATACGGTACTGGTGCCGCATGATCGCTATGCGCAAATGAATAACGTGTATTTTTTGCCGTCAGTCGCCGCATTAATTGGCTGGCTAGAAAAGGCTGGATTCTCAGACGTGCGCTGCGTAGATGTAGCCGTAACCTCGATTGAGGAACAACGTAAAACGGAATGGATGACCTATCATTCGTTAGCCGATTTTTTAGACCCCAATGATTCTAGCAAAACCCTTGAAGGCTATCCTGCACCGATGCGTGCGACCTTGATTGCCAAAAAGTAGCGCGTACTTACCTACCATAAGGAAAATGGGCAGTGAAAAAATTAACGATTTTACTCAGTGCTATGATGGGTTTGCTGCCATTGACGTCCATATCTGCTCATGCTGCCTATGGTACGCCATTTGAAGGGTGGGGCTTTGTACAGGATGATTGGCAACTGGTCTGTGATAATACCTTGACTTGCCGAGCAGCGGGTTATGCGGATGAGAGTATGTTGGATACGCCTGCCTCGATTTTGTTGACAGCTTTACCGCAAAAGTCGATACCAAACGTACAGGTGGCTTTTGAATACCAAGAAGACAAGGTGGATAGTAGCGACAATGAATTGAGGGCAACAGAGCTTTGGCTAAACAATAAAAATTATGGTGCCATTGAGAAGGGTGCGCTTAATACTAAGCAAACTCAGCAGCTTCTAAGTCATTCGCGTCAAAATACTAAGATAGAGATAAGAGCGGGTAATGATCGTTGGACAATCAGCGACAAAGGCATGAGTGCCGTGCTGCTCAAGCTTGACGAGGTGCAAGGAAGAGTAGGGACACCAGTAGCACTAGTGAGCAAAAACAATCCTAATCGGCAAACGCCTAAAGCAGCCAAAGCAAAACCTGTGATTAAAAAAGCGATCTCATATTCTGATGATAAACAGCAGCTCGATCCTGCAAAGCTAGTGTATTTTCAAAAAAATATAAATAAGTGGATTGATATTGATGCTAAGGAGCTTATCGGCTCTGAAGACGATATGGGAGACTGTGAGCTGGTCAATCCAAAGACCGAAGCGTACCAACGAATGCAAGAATATGGCGCTGATAGGCTAGACTGGGAATTTACACCCGTAGATGCTACCCATACATTAGCCAGTCATATTTGTTGGCAGGGCGCATACAACGAAGGCTATGGTTATTGGCTGATTGACAAGGCAAAACCCCGTCGTTCGCAGCTAATTACTACCATGGGCAATGATTATTCTAATGGCGAGATTTGGGCAACACACAAAGACCGCGGGGTTGGCGATTGCTGGAATCGGGCGATATGGGCTTGGGATGGAAAAGACTTTGTTCAAGCAGAAGATTCCAGCACAGGAATGTGCCGGGGTTTCGCCGGTGGCGCGTGGGATCTGCCGACTTACGTGAGTGACGTTATCCCGCAGTCAGATAAGTGAATGATTTGCTTTAATACACTCACATAAACAACATGAATAATGACTTTGGCAGCGACGGCTCTTTATTGGTGACTTTGTCTATTAGCGACAGGGTCAGTCATATTATCATTGACGAATAGCGCTATCCGTTTTTCTTATGGTTTATAAATAAGAGATCTGTTTAAATGAACCATTTGTTAAACGCCACTTCTATTAGCACCTTGAGTATAAATCCTATAAAGCCCGCACCAAGCGCTAAAAACATCCAAAAAGTACCGGCGCGACCGGCTTCAGAGCGTTTTGATAAGTCCCAAATGATAAAGAATAAAAACGCAATAAATATGGGTAATAGTACGTACAGCCCCCAACTGGTGACGGTACTGGCAGCAATAGCAAACATGGCTTAATCCTATAGAGTAGTAACATGCCATCTATTTAACGCTATTATCTTATAGTCAATTCACTATAAATTGGATAGGGTGTTAGCCTTGCTTGGTCTACTATTGGTAGTACTTTCGCTCAGCTTCCTTATATCCAAATTATAGTGAACCAACTTTATCGCTTTTTAAAAATCACCCTAAAAAAGCGCATCACTCCTCAAATAATGAGCAGCAATAAAATAATAAATGAAAATTAAATAGAGGGGCAAAATACAAAGCGTCATTATAACGCGGAAGTAAGCAGGTATAAACTGCTGCTATCAGTGAGACAACAGTAACGCTACAATTGCATTTTTTATTAAGGCGTGTTCTCAATCTGAACCCGAAATGCTAAATAACTGCCAATTAATCTCAAATATGAGTACCAACCTTCATCACCGTAAGATTTTGGTGCTAATTTTGGCGCAAATAGTGCAATGAAGCGCAAAGATTGTTATATTTACAGGTTACTTATCTTTTTATATTAATTTGTCACCTGCCATGTCAGTCGCTATTATAATAAGCCGTTACCGACTGCGCGCATTCGCCCCATTTTTTGTACCATTTTTTATTTATCTGAGTTTATAGTCCTATGTCACAAGCCCAAATTGATACGCTAGCATCCTTATTTAATGATGCGGTTCAAACCTTACAAGCCGATGGCGCGTTGCCAGCTGATTGGCAAAATAACAGTCAAATCACCCGTACAAAAGATTTAAGCCACGGTGATTTTGCCAGTAATATCGCGCTGACGGCTGCCAAAGCGGCTAAGAGCAATCCACGCCAGCTTGCCGAAAAAATCGTCAATGCGCTGCCTGACAACCAAGACATTCGCCAAGTAGAAATCGCAGGTCCAGGTTTTATCAATGTCTTTTTAAATGCCGACGCTAAGTTTTCGGTGTTAGACAATATTTTTAAACAACAGGATCGCTTTGGTTTGAGCGACCAGTTCGAAGGGCAAAAGGTACAGGTTGAGTTCGTATCCGCCAATCCAACCTCTAGTTTGCATGTCGGTCATGGGCGCGGTGCCGCATTTGGCATGAGCGTGGCAAACTTGCTTGAAGCCATTGGTTATGACGTCACTCGTGAGTATTATGTCAACGATGCCGGTCGGCAAATGGACATCTTGGCGACCAGTACGTATCTGCGTTATCTAGAAGCCAACGGTGAACAAATAACTTTTCCCGTGAACGGCTATCAAGGCGACTATGTCAGTGATATTGCCCAAACACTAAAAGCACAACATGGCACTAGCTACGTGCATAGCTTTACAGACGTTGCTAAAAATGCGCCAGAAGATGCCCAGTTTGAAATCAATGATGATGGTGAAAAAACACTGCTATCAGGCGACAAAGAAGCGCATATTGATGGTCTAATTGCTAATAGCAAAGCATTGCTTGGTGATGGCTATGAGCTGTTTTTAAATGCGGCATTGAGCAGTATTTTGGCTGATATCAAAGACGACTTAAATGACTTTGGTGTGCGTTATGAATGCTGGTTTAGCGAAAGATCCATTGATAGTGAGATTGCGCCGGTTTTACAGATTTTAGAGGATAAAGGCTATCTGTACGAAAAAGACGGCAATATTTGGTTTAAATCGACTGATTTTGGTGATGAAAAAGATCGTGTGGTACGCCGTGCCAATGGACAATCGACTTACTTTGCCTCTGATATCGCTTATCATAAAAATAAGTTCGATCGTGGCTTTGATAAAGTCGTCAACGTTTGGGGCGCCGATCACCATGGTTATGTGCCACGGGTAAAAGCGGCGTTGTTAGCTTTGGGGATTGATGCAGAACGCCTTGATGTGGTGCTGGTTCAATTCGTAGCATTATGGCGCGGCAGTGAAAAAGTGCAAATGTCGTCGCGTTCAGGCAAGTTTGTCACCTTGCGTGAGCTGCGCCATGAAGTCGGTAACGATGCAGCGCGCTTCTATTATGTCGCGCGTAAGCCTGAAGTGCACGTCGACTTCGATTTAGAGCTGGCCAAATCACAAAGCAAAGACAACTTGGTTTATTACATTCAATACGCGCATGCACGGGTTTGCCGCGTATTAGAAAAGCTAGAATCCAGTGGTCTGATTGTAGACGATTTGATTGGTGCCCAGCACCAAAACTTGCTGACAGCGCCTAGTGAAGATGAGCTAATCAAACTCTTAGCGGCCTATCCAGCGACACTGTTACGAGCTGCTACAGGCTATGAGCCGCATGTACTGACCAACTATCTAAAAGATTTGGCAGCACTCTTCCACGGCTGGTACGATAGCAATCGTATTCTGCCAGTGAGCTTGACCTCAGGTGAGACGCCAAGCCAAGAAGAGCTCGATATGATGCAAGCCCGTCTGCGCTTGTCAAAAGCGGTACGTCACGTAGTGTCCAATGGGCTTAGTTTATTAGGGTTATCTGCACCGTCTAGCATGTAGAACATATACAGACGAGCGATAGCAATAATTCGACGATAATTCGATAACGACAGATAGATTCAGTAGGGAGAAAGAGATCCATGCTAGCCAAAAAACCTAAAGGTGCGACCGAAAAGCGCAAATCAAGTAGCGTATCAGGTTTATTATGGATGTTTGTCGGGGCAGTATTGACCCTAATGATCGGGGTGTTTTTGTACCTCTCACCATTATTTGATTTTAGTCCCGCTGATAGCACTGCCGGTAATGATCCTGATCGGCAGGTAGAGCCCCGCGTCGATACCGATACCGATAATAGCGATTACGAATTCTACGATATTTTGCCCAATCAAGAGATGGCGACCATCCCTGATGAAAATATCGGTGAAACAGGTAATGATGGCTTGGGCAGTATCGGTGCTTTTGAGCCGGACGTCGTCGTTACTCAACCGGAGAGCAATTCAGCCAGTCGCAATGATGATACGGGTAACTTTGGTATTTCTGAAAGCACCGTGATCGAGCCAAGCCGTGGTAACAATGCTGGTACGGCCAATAATAGCGATGATATCGTTATCGTTGAAGAAGACGCTACCTATGATGGCGCGCCGGCGACTAGTAATAGTGGCAATACGGCAAACCGAGCCAATAATTCAGGGACGAATGCGGCTAGCGTCCAACCTGCCAAACCTGCGGCGACCTATATCTTACAGATTAACAGCTTTGGTGATGCTGATGAAGCCGATCGTCGCCGTGCGCAAGTGCTCATGGCTGGCGTGGATGCAAGAGTAGTCAAAAACACCACGGGTAATGGTTTGCCAATTTATCAGGTCATCTCGCGTCCAATGAACAACCGTCAAGCGGTTGCTAGTGCGCAGCAGCGCCTACAAAACAACGGCATTGACTCTATCATCGTTGAGCAGCGCCGTTAGGTTGAATGCTTTGTGCTCGTTTTAGTCATGTGTTAACAATAAGAAAGCGTCGCAATGACGCTTTTTTTATCTCTGATTTTTGACAAGAGTGTTTTATCTTTTCGGTTTATTCTATCTTATTAAAACCTTCACAAAGAGTATGGCTATGACAGTATCTGACTCAGCAACACCGCCTACTGGCAACGTTAAAGCCTTTTTTCAAAAGTATTTTATCGATGCTTTTACAGGTATGGCTTTAGGACTATTTGTCACATTGATTGCTGGTTTGATTATCTCACAAATCGGTGGTTGGTTAGAAATGCCAGCACTCATCGCAGTCGGCAAGCTGGCCTCTGTATTAATGGGTGCTGGTATCGGTGTGGGCATTGCTTATTACCTCAAAGCGCCGACCTTGGTTATGCTCAGCTGCTTGGTAGCAGGGATGCTGGGGGCGCACTCTGAAGCGTTGATGGCAGGGACGCTTTTTACCCCGCAAGTGGGAGGACCTGCGACGTTCGTGGCGTTACCCGGCAATCCCATTGGCGCGTACCTGACCTCGGTATTTGCTTATCGCGCTGGTACTTGGGTCGCTGGCAAGACCAAGCTTGATATTCTGCTAGTGCCTTTATTGGTATGCGCCGTGGCATTGGCAGTTTGTGCTTTGCTTAATCCGCCTATCGTCGCTGCCGTCGCTGCTATTGGTCAAGGTATTCAAGCGGCCACTGAGCTACAGCCATTACTAATGGGTATTGTGATTGCAGTAGTGGTGGGTATTTTATTGACCTTACCAACCTCTAGCGCTGCTATTTGTATCGCTATTGGGCTTGGCGGTGTAGCAGGTGGTGCAGCAGTTGTTGGTTGTGCGGCACACATGATTGGCTTTGCCGTTGCCAGTTTTAAAGACAATGGGATCAGCGGTGTCGTCTCTCAGGGTTTAGGCACGAGCATGCTACAGATTCCAAACGTGCTAAAAAAACCTGTGGTTTTATTGCCCGCTGTTGTCGCTAGCGCCATCGTTGGCCCCATCGCCACGGTCGGCTTTGGCTTGGCGTGTACGGCGACAGGCGCGGGTATGGGCACTGCTGGACTGGTAGGAGTATTTGGCGTTATTGAAGCGTCACAAGAGATTATGAGTAGCGCTCAACTATGGACAGCGATTATTTTATTGATGTTCGTATTGCCTGCGCTGATTGCTGGCGTCGTCGCTTATATGATGCGCCGTCTGGGCTGGTTAGTCGATGGCGATATGAAACTGCCTTAACATTAAGCTTTATATTTACTTTTATATTTAAAGTTACTTAAGATTTTTAGACTGTGAACAACCAAAAAAGCCCTGCTAGTGTAGCGGGGCTTTTTTGACCGTCTTTATCTTTATCTAAATCTTATAGCGACTAGGCCGATTTACGAACACCCGTTCTAGCAGGTTTCTTGCCTTTCAATTTGCGTGACAGCTTATTGACGTCATTCAGTATTTTGCTATAGCTTGCTGGAAACACGCGCTGTACGGCGTCGATCATTTTGGCATCGTTACCAATCAAGCAGCGCGGCTGGTTGCTTGCGGCCGCTTGCAGAATAATCCAAGCGGCATCGCTGGCATCGAACTTTAAGAATTTATTAAAACTGCTGATCGCTTTGCTGCCACCACGCATGCCAAGGTCACTGATGCTGTCATTACCACGCGCACTATTGGCAATATTGGTTTTGATGCCACCTGGGTGAATGCAAGTCGCTGAGACGCCGCAGCGCTGAATGTCGAGCTCTTGACGTAGGCTCTCGGTAAAGCCACGTACCGCAAACTTACTGGAATTATAGGCAGACTGCGAAGGCTGAGCGGTCAAACCAAACAGACTTGAGATATTAATGATATGACCATGTTCGTCAAATTGGCGTGCTTTGCTGTCTTTACCGCTTTTAGTCGATTCGCTTTCTTTGACGCTATTTTTGATCAAAGGTAAAAAGGCTTTGGTGCCATAGACCACACCCCAAAAATTGATATCCATGACCCATTCAAGCTCATCGATACTGCTGCCTTCTACGGTCGAATATAGCGCCACGCCTGCATTGTTAAAGATGAAGTTCACTTTGCCGTGATCGCTCATGACGTCGTCTGCCCACGCTTGCACCGCTTTATTGTCTGAGACGTCGAGTACGGTCATAGTGACTTTGACATCATAACCGACGAGCAGTGCTTTGGTTTGGGCTAACTGCTCAGGATTGATATCGGATAGCGCGACATGACAGCCCATTTTTGCTAAATGAATGGCAAGCTCGCGACCCATACCAGAGCCGGCACCAGTGATAGCAGCGACATGATTGCGGTAATAGGGGGTAATGTCATGGTTTTCATTAGCAGAAAAAGGGAGGTGCTGACGTAGGGAGGTTGCTATAGAAGTAACGTTGTTAAACATGATGAACAATCCTTTGTATCATTGATTCGGGAGGTTTGGTCGTAACTTTGGTCATCACTTTAGTCATGACTAAGGAGACCGCATAAGAAGTCGCTTTACCTTAGCATGATTTATGAATTTACCTGCCCACGATTGATAAACGCAGCTGTCATTTTTTGAGCCACCTATAGTCAGTGAAAAGTAATATCGAACCATCACGCACTGCTGATATCCATTTTTCTTGCTTGCTGCGTCTGTGCAGACAGACCCTATATCATTAAAAATGACCAGACATAAAAAAAGCGTCTTAGCATAATGCCAGACGCTTTTTTTGATGACAGTCAATTAAATAATTAGCTGTTATCATTGAACTATATATTAAGCGATTTCAGGGGTCTTGCCGTCGTTGATCACTTGCTCATCGACGAGCACAGTCTTTGCATCTTTCATAGACGGCAGCTCATACATAGTATCAAGCAACGCATTTTCTACGATAGAGCGTAAACCGCGAGCACCGGTTTTGCGTGCCATTGCTTTTTTGGCAATCGCATCAAGCGCTTCTTTGGTAAAGCTAATATCAGCGCCTTCCATATCGAACAAGTACTTATATTGCTTAACCAAAGCGTTCTTTGGTTCCGTCAATATTTGTACTAGCGCTTCTTCATCAAGCTCTTGCAGCGCGGCCAACACGGGCAGACGACCAATCAGCTCAGGAATCAGACCGAACTTGATTAAATCTTCTGGCTCGACTTGCTGGAGCAAATCTGAGCTACGTTTACTGTCATCTTTTGAGCTGACATCAGCATTGAAACCAATACCAGTTTTTTCTGTACGCTGCTGGATGACTTTATCAAGACCGGCAAACGCGCCACCAACGATGATAAGGATGTTGCTGGTATCGACTTGGATCAGCTCTTGCTGTGGATGCTTACGCCCACCGTGTGGCGGGATAGCAGCAACCGTGCCTTCGATAAGCTTTAGCAAAGCTTGCTGTACACCTTCGCCCGACACGTCACGCGTGATAGAAGGGTTGTCGCCTTTCTTACTGATTTTATCAATCTCATCGATATAGATGATGCCCTGCTCAGCTTTGCTCACATCGTAATCCGAGGCTTGCAAGAGCTTTTGCACAATGTTCTCAACGTCTTCACCAACATAACCCGCTTCGGTCAAGGTGGTGGCATCGGCCATTGCAAACGGCACATCAAGCAAGCGCGCTAGGGTTTGCGCTAGTAAGGTCTTACCAGAGCCTGTCGGACCAATCAGCAAGATATTGCTTTTTGACAATTCAACCATTGCTTCATCAGCGCCAATCTTAGCTTTTTTGCTATCATTCGCCAAAGTTTGACTGACTTTTAGACGCTTATAATGGTTATAAACAGCGACCGCCAAGGCCTTTTTAGCAGCGTCTTGCCCGATGACATACTCATCGAGTTTGGCACGCAGCTCTTTTGGCGTTGGCAGTTTTTTATTGACCCAAGAGGTATCAATATCGCCATCAGCATCGTCATTGTCGGTATCAACATCCGCAATCAGGTCGGTACATAACTCAATACACTCATTACAGATATTGGCATCGTCAGCGGCAATCAGCTGTTTTACTTCGCTTTTTTCTTTGCCACAAAAAGAGCAATGCGGTGTTTTATCTTCTGCCATATAAAGGCACTCCTAAAATTTAAAACGTACAGTCATTCCACTATAAAAGTATTACTGCGTTAACCTCGCTTGAAGTATCACTTATACATCTACACTCGGTTGCCTTGTACTACTTTTAAATTGAATCGACTATATCAGTATTCCGATTGTTTGCATAAATGCCAAAGCACATAGGGCAAAGGCATTTAATGCTTATCAAAGCTGCTATATCATCATTATAATGAGTTAGGGCGACGTTCTAATACTTCGTCGACCAAACCATACTCTTTGGCCTCTTTGGCATCCAACCAATAGTCACGTTCGACATCTTTTTCGATTTTCTCAACTGGTTGACCGGTACGCTCAGCCAAAATCTCATTTAAGCGAGCACGAGTTTTTAGAATTTCACGCGCATTAATTTCGATATCAGTTGCTTGACCTTGCGCGCCGCCTGATGGTTGGTGAATCATCACGCGCGAGTTGGCTAGGGCATAACGTTTGCCTTTTTCGCCTGCTGCCAATAAGAACGAACCCATGCTATAAGCGCCGCCCATACAAATGGTCGATACTTCAGGTTTGATAAAGTTCATGGTATCAAAAATAGCCAAACCAGCGCTCACGGAGCCGCCCGGTGAGTTGATATATAAATGGATGTCTTTATCAGGGTTTTCAGCTTCTAAAAATAGCAGCTGAGCGACGATCAAGTTGGCCATATGGTCTTCAACTTGACCGGTCAAAAAGATAACACGCTCACGTAATAGGCGTGAGAAAATATCAAACGAGCGTTCACCGCGCGCTGACTGCTCAACCACCATAGGAACCAATGCTGCTTGAGTCGTACTTTGTACGTTGTCATGCGCACTCATCAGCATATCAAAATGCGGGTTAGCAGTAATACGATCATAATCTGTCATAAAGATGTCCTGTTTATAAGTACATAAAATAAAGAGAATAAAGAAATAGGGATTAGCAAACAGCCAAGCTTTTATTGATGCTTATCATTGTAAATGTTGTCGTCTTTTAATCATACTAACGGGCTAAAATAATAAGCGCCAGATGTCGCTAAAAATAATTGAACCAATGGTAACTTTTTTATGGGGGCAATAATAACGTTTTAATGTGACAAACGATAAATGACTCCCTATTAATAAGGCGTCTATAGACATTTATCAAGGGCACAAGCCATAAAGCACCAATAAAAATGCCCTAACAGAGCGTTAGGGCATTTTTAATACATTCTAAAGCAGTAGCGCTAAAATGCTAAATTACATTGCTTGCTGCTGTTGTTGCTGAGCAGCTAGCAAATCTTGGTAGCTCACTTCTTTATCCGTGACTTTACCTTGCTCGATTAGATAATCAACCACTTGGTCTTCTAGAACGACAGACTCAATGTTCGCGCGCTGTTGCTTATCAGTGGTGTAGTATTCGATCACTTCTGCTGGATCTTCATAGTTTTCAGCGGCTTCTTTAATGAAAGTCTCAACGCGGTCTTGGTCCACTTCGATACCTTTGGTGTCGATAACACGAGCAACGATGATGCCAAGACGGGCAGCACGTAGCGCTTGCTCTTCGAACAACTCATTTGGCAGCATGTCTTTATCGAAGCTATCAGCATTGGCACCGAATTGCTGAGAAAAACGTTGCATCATCATGTTGCGTTGACGCTCGATTTCTTGCTCTAGCATGGCGTTTGGCACGTCAAACTCGTTCTTTTCTAGTAGCGCATCAAAAGTCGCTTGTTTTACTTGGCTACGCGCTGCGTTCTTGATTTCGCGTTCCATGTTTTTGCGTACGTCTTCTTTTAATTTCTCAACGCCGCCTTCTTTAACACCGAATAGCTCTAGGAACTCTTCGTTGATTTCAGGTAATTTTGATTTTTCAACCAATTTTACGTTGATTTTGAATTGCGCTTCTTTACCCGCTAGGTTCTCAGCTTGGTAATCTTCTGGGAACGTGACGTCGATCACTTTTTCTTCGCCAGCTTTCATGCCTTTGATACCATCTTCAAAGCCTGGAATCATCTGGTTGCTACCGATGACCAATTTGAAGTCTTCAGATGAGCCGCCTTCGAATTTTTCGCCGTCGATTGAGCCTTCAAAGTCAAAGGTTACTTGGTTATCTTTGGCCGCTTTACCTTTTTTCTCAACGAACTCTTCACGTTGTTTTTGTAGGTTTTCGATCATTGTGTCGACGTCTTCTTCGCTAACTTTAGCCGTGTGACGCTCAACTTCGATTTCATCGATACCTTGGACGTCAACTTCTGGGAAGATCTCGACAGTGGCTTGATAAACCAAGAAATCGTCTTCTAGTTTTACATCGTCGATGTTAGGCATGCCAACTGCGCGGATGTCTTCAGATTTGATCGCTTCAAAAACGGTATCACGGATCACATCGTTGATGACTTCTTGTTGAATGCCAGCACCGTACTGTGAACGGATATGTGACATAGGGACATTACCTTTACGGAAACCGTCAATCTTGGCAGTTTTCGCTACTTGGCGAATACGGCCTTCAACTTTGTTTTGAATTTTTTCAACGGGTACTTTAACCGTTAGCTGAGTTTCTTTATTAGATAGCTTGTTGGTTGTGACTTGTAAATCTGTAGCCATGTTAGTTACACCTTTAGGATTAAATAGTAATAGACAACCAAGCTGCAAAATACGCGTGAGCTACTGGTTGCCGTTGGAATAAATAGGGGATATTGATAGCGCGCAATTTCGCAGCCCATGCCCGTAGCAATCGCTACTGACACAAAAATGTGAAAAGCTTTATTTTGATAAACGCTACCAAATATCAATAATAAGCCGCTAATGTACCGCATAATAACGCTTTTTGCTCAATTATACAGACAAATAACGGCTTTCAATAAAATTTTAAAAGTAGAACAGTATAATCTATCTGCTTATTAAAGTAAAAGTTATCTGTTTATCATCCGTTTACTTTGCGTCCACTATAGTACCAATCGCGCTTAGAGAGTGCTTTGAGCATTTCATTTGACTGCTTGATAGTAACGTTAGCATGACTATCAAATGCAAAATAAGCTATAACCGTCTTTAGCGCTAGCGCTTATCAATGGTGCTTATAAAGGCAGTTGTGCCAATAGTTGCTGAATCGCCTGACCGCGATGGCTAATGCGGTTTTTATCCTCAGCGCTTAGGCTCGCCGCACTGGCTTGCAACTCTGGTAACCAAAATAGTGGATCATAGCCAAAGCCGCCATCGCCATGTGGCGCCGCCAAAATCTCACCGTGCCATAAACCTTGGGCTATAATCGGTAATGGGTCATCAGCATGACGCACCATTGCCAATACACAAACAAACATGCCTTTAATAGAAGCATCTGGCTTCGCTGCGCGAATAGGCTGCAAGTCAGCGATGAGCTTAGCATTATTTTTACTGTCATTGCCGTGCTCGCCCGCATAACGTGCCGAATAGATGCCGGGTGCGTTGCCCAATACTGGCACACAGAGTCCTGAGTCGTCAGCGATAGCAGGTAATCCGCTGGCTCGGCTGGCATGTCGCGCTTTGATAATGGCGTTCTCAACGAAGCTTAAGCCATCCTCAATCGCATCGTCGATATCGAGATGACCTTGCGGGATAATCGTCACATCCAAGTCAGCTTCGGCAAACAGTCTTTTAAACTCCGCCAGTTTGCCCTTATTATTACTGGCAAGTACCCATTGGCTATCTGGCGTTGTTTGTGTTGAATCAATTGAGGCTGTCGGCTGTTGATGAGTGTCTGTGGCGTTGCTATAACTCATGGTATTCGTCCATCATAGGGTTGTTTGTCAAGTAAACTGTTATTTTGACGTTTTATACGCTAGCGATAATAGTAAACAATGCGTGAGCGTTGTTTGTATGGTTTGCACAGGCATATTCTAAGCTAGCACCGGCTAAATTACCAATTAGCATAACGAATCAATGATTCATAACATTTGGTAACTGATATTTGTCGTTAATATTGCTATAATATAAGACAAGCTACAGTGAATTATATCTTATAGCTTGTAAACTTAAAGTTAATAATACTGTTAAACCCCAATAATGGCTTTTAAGTCAATAACTTGGTGTTTAACGCTGTAACAACGATTAAGTGTTGCTTGCTTGAGATAGCTTTCAAATTTAGAATTTTTTAGGTTTACCACGATATGCACAGCATATTGAGTAATAAATCTCACTAACAATAAACTAAGCCAATTTAGTCCAATAATTTATAGCATTCATTTGAAGCTATACCTAACACTAATGGCTAAACCAGCAAGGATAAAATAACTATGTCAAACATTACTTTACCAGACCTACCATATGCAAAAGATGCTTTAGAGCCGCACATCAGTGCTGAAACTTTAGAGTTCCATCATGATAAGCATCATAATGCATACGTGACTAAGCTTAACGAGTTGCTACCAGGTTCTGGTCTAGAAGACAAAACATTGCCAGAAATCATCGTAGCCACGGCTAAAGATGACAGCAAGCAAGGTATGTTCAACCAAGCAGCCCAAGTATGGAACCACACGTTCTATTGGAATTGCATGACGCCAACCAATGGCGGCGGCGAACCTACTGGCGACTTGAAAGCTAAAATTGAAGAAGATTTCGGTAGCTATGATAAGTTCCGTGAAGAGTTTAAAAACGCTGCACTCACTCAGTTCGGTTCAGGTTGGGCATGGCTAGTTGCTGATAAAGTCGGTGGCAAACTGTCAATTGCTAAAACAGCAAATGCTGATACACCACTTGCACATGACCAAGTAGCGGTATTGACTTGTGACGTGTGGGAACATGCATACTATATCGATTATCGTAACCGTCGTCCTGACTATGTTGACACGTTCCTAGACAAGCTAGTGAACTGGGACTACGCGAACGCAAAATACAAAGGTCAAGATGCTGGTGTTGAAGAGTAATCTTTAATCCAAGTATTTGATTAATAAAAAAGGACGCTGAGAGGCGTCCTTTTTTTTGGTTTGAAATATAGAATATACTATATCTAGCTGTTTTTCATTAGCCATTGATCGAAAGCTTCTTTTGAAACTTTTGTTAGAAAAGAAGAATATTTTTCTTTGTTATGGAGATATAAACAGTGTCTAATTATAGTGAAGGGATTTAATTTTTCATTAGATTCAGAGGCTTTTTCAAAAAATGATTTATACTGTTTCACTTTACTTATATTGTCTTTCATGTACTCATTAAAATCAGACCGAGTTATGTTTGGATCTACTGCAACTATTTCTTGCGTAAAGCCATCTACTTTATAGTCTTCAAAATCATAGTCTTTAAAAAAATGTTTTACTATTTTTAAGAACCCGAATGCATTCAACCGTCCATTGCTACTGCTTTTTGTATTCTCAGTTGGTCCAGTAGATCCATTCTTTGTAGTCTCACTAACTTCAATCTCCTCTCTTTCGACTTTTGCAATTTCTTCTTCAGTTGCTAACTTTATTTCTTTAAACTCTCTATCAGCTAGTTCGAATAGTGCGGCTAAAGTATTGATTCTTCGCTTAAGTGAGCTTGGAATGCTTTTTTTATACTTAATCTTATGATCTAAAACACTCCATGAATCTTGAGTGATTGTTCTAATTTGAATTTCAAAATTAAAATTAGTAAATTTTTTATATTCAGGTAATTCTCGTCTTTGCTCTCCAATTTTTAAATCTAAATGTAGACCTTTATAGCCAAAAGAATCTTCAGTGCTTTCAACTTGAGATATTTTATCTGTTTCATCTATTATAGAAAAATGGTCTGCTAGTATGTTTTTTATTTTTTCAATATCATCTTCATATAAGCACACTACTCTAATGCCAATTAAGTCCGTAATTTTATCTTTAATTATATAGTCAGTAGAAGATGACTCAAGTTTTTTACGATATTTGACATTAAATTTTCTTATACATTCTTCTTTATCTTTTAATCTGCTTTCTATTCTTGAAATAGGTATATCTTCAGAGAAATTAATTAAGGTGCTTATGAGAGTTTTAAAAGAATCTGTTGCTCCTTCCAATAATTTAATATTACTTGAATAATAGTCTCTAAAATCATTTTTTTCTTTCTCAAAATCTAAAGAAGGCATGTAAATTTCCTATAATTATTGGGAAGAGATAGTATATTTAGTTTAGTGATATAACTGCTTATTTAGAACAAGGGATATGTAAAATTTTAGATAAATGAAGAATAGATCTCTTGTATAAGTCATTGCTAGCCCTTGTAACTCCGTCAGTGGAAGTCAATGAACTGGTACTTTTTCAAGAGGTCTAGTATATGCGCACTATAGTATTACGAAATCTAATAATCAAGTGAAAGATAAACAATGTTTTAGTTATATTAGAGTGCATTTCATACACACTCCATAAAAGTAAATATTTAGGTAGAGTTTATATACATGAATATGTTTTTGTCATTAATACAAGTTAATTTTGTAAAATTTATCAGTATGTAAGAAGCATTCTACGCTGACAGACAGTTTCGCTATCCACTCTACAAAACCTCAAACCCAAACTTACCCAACGCTTCCCTCAACATCGCAATATTATAATACGCATGTGCTTTGGTAGTATTTTGAAAGAAGATATATAACGTATCAAAATGCTGACGCTGATTGGCAATCGCTTGCGCCCAATCGTTCATCTCTGCTTCACTATAGCGATAATCATGACGATCGGCAGCGCTCATCGCATCCCACCAGTTTAGATTATTACCATGCATACGCAGGTAACCAGTTCGCTCGGTAAATATTAGCCGTGACGGCGGCAGACCGCTGACTTTGGGATAATCGACGCTACACCAAATCAAGCCTTGCTTGATAAAGCTATCGACCACTTGCGGGGTGTGCCAGCCATTATGACGAAACTCAACCGCTAACGGATAGTCTTTAAACCAGCTAACGAGATTGGCGAGATAAAGCCGATGCTCATGGGTACGATCAAAACCATGTGGGAATTGCAGCAGTAATGGCGCGAGAGCGTTGGCTTCGATAAGTGGCGTTAGAGCAGTAATAAATGCTTGCGCGTGTTCGGCTGTGCCTTTACGCGCGTGGGTAAAGTCTTGGTGCAGTTTGACCGCGAACTTCAATTCACTGTCTACTTGCACATAGGCTTTATTGACCATACCGGCAAAGGCTTTTTGACCGATAGGCGCGTAGAAAGTGCTATTAATCTCGACCGCGCCGTATTGCTTGGCGTATTCGCGTAAGAAGTCCGTTTTTTTGGTGCCGGTTGGGTACAGCGTACCAAGCAGATCGGTGTCGCTATAGCCACCAGTGCCAAGGTAGATACGCTGAGTAGGGGTACTTTCCATGTTGACCACCCTTTATCGATTTTAATTATGATTGCTACGCTTATTTTTTACGTGACCATAGCCATTCGATTAATGCCAATAGTGCGTCGTTGTCTGTATTATCACCAAGCTCACGAATGATGGCCGCGCGCCCGTCATTAAAGAGCGATTGCGCATAGCTGGTTGCCTGCTCAACGCCCATCAATTTTACATAGGTAGATTTGTCTAACTTTTCATCGCTGCCAGCAGGTTTGCCAAGCGTATCGGTGCTGGTGGTGACGTCTAAAATATCGTCCTGAACCTGAAAAGCCAGACCAATATGCTGTGCACAATCCTGCAAGGCCATACGCTGTGGAGCGGTCGCGCCAGCACAGATACCGCCCATTAACATCGCAGCTTCTATTAATGCACCTGTTTTATCACGGTGGATGGCTTCTAACTCGCTTTGCGTGATATCAATGCTGGCTTCAGCATTCAGATCGAGCATTTGCCCTGAAACCATGCGTCTGGCACGCGGCGCAAATATCGCGATTAATTGGCTGGCGATAGCGGAGTCAAAGGGTGCAAAAGTGGGCAGCTCTGCGGTCAATACCTCAAAGGCTAGCGTCTGTAGCACGTCACCAGCGAGCAGGGCGGTTGATTCTGCAAAGACAATATGCGCGGTCGGCTGACCACGGCGCAAGTCGTCATCGTCCATACACGGCAAATCATCATGCACCAATGAATAGGTATGCAACAGCTCTACTGCCAACGCTGCACGGCGCGCCATATCATAGTCGGAATCGTTTTCTAGTAGTGATTCTAAATCGCTATTTTGAAGGGCTTTGTTATCAATGCTTTTATCCACACTTTCATCGTCATTACTAACATTATTATTAGCGCTTCCATTAACATTGTCATTATTATTAAAGGCATCATTAGCATTGCTACGATTTATGCTGTCAAAGGCACTGGCAACCAATAATGGGCGTACCAATTTACCTTGACCAGTCATCACGTAGCGGCAGGCATCAAGCAGTGGGTTTGGCAGCTCGGCATAAGCAAACAGCACGTCGATATCTTGTGACAATTGCGCGCGCACGGTGCTGTGAAATTGCTCAGTGTTGTTGTCAAAGCTAGCAAAGGATACAAGTCTTGAAGGCATAAAGCTTGGCATAGAAGAAACAGTCATAACCCAACCATCTATCAGGTGAATAATAAAAACGGTATTAGTGTAGCATGATAGGTTGTATTGCTTATGCGACACATGGTATCAATAGAGGGTTTTTTTGCAATTTAAAGCAGTCGTATGATGGTAAGGTATCCGTGCTTGAGCGCAATATGGCAACAAGGCACCGTTACGTATTGCTGATTTAACTTAGCGGTTGAATATGTTTTGATAAGGGAGCGCGTCGGGCATTTTATGCCGATTATCTACCCTGTTTAGCGTGTTAATAATTCAGTATACAGATACTCACTAAAGCACGTTCGCCGCTAGGTAAAGGGCTAGTATCGACTTAAGAGTGACTTGCGAGTATGGTATTAGCTTGTGACAGTCAGGGGCATAATCCCCTACACTAATTGACGTAAAAATGGTCTGATGACAATGTTGACGACGCTATTGTGCTTTTAACCACCCCATCTGATTGATAAAGCTCAGTATTGGCTCAAATCCCAGTCAGCATCTATAACATCAGTACCTGTAGCAATAGCATATAAATGAAGCGCCTTATGCATCGGTGCAATAAAGTTAGCATAGATGTATAGCAATGAGCGCTGGATAATAAAGATATCTTCACTGCTTAATCTGTCATGTATTTATGGTTATGATACAGCAGATTGGCGGTGCTATTACCCGTTTTACTAACAATAACCGGCTATTTTTTATATTCTAAAACATCGCTTTTATGATGTAATTTTTATCACTTAGCTTTTACTACATAGCCTTTATTACATAGCAAGGAGTTCCACATGGTATACCAAGGAAATCGCATCACGGTGACAATGCTAGAAGATGGCATCGCCAACATGCAGTACAACGCCGAAAATGAGAGCGTGAACAAGTTTGATGCTGAGACCAACAAGCAATTTGGTGAAGCGGTTACTGCATTAGAAAAAGCCGATAACGTCAAAGGTTTGATCGTAACCTCAAGCAAAGGCGTGTTTATCGCTGGTGCTGATATCACAGAATTTGTCGGCTCTTTTAAAAATCCAGAAAGCGAGATCAAAGACTGGGTCATTAGTATCAATCATGACTTTAATCGTTTTGAAGATTTGCCGTTTCCAAAAGTAGCGGCCATCAATGGCGCAGCGCTTGGCGGTGGTTGTGAGATGACCTTGGTTTGTGAATACCGTGTCATGAGCGACAAAGCTATCATTGGTCTACCAGAAACCCAACTGGGTATCTTCCCAGGTTTTGGTGGTACGGTTCGTAGTACGCGTGTGATTGGTATCGATAATGCGCTTGAATTAATCGCGACTGGTACACCGAAAAAACCACTGGACGCACTAAAACTTGGTCTCGTTGATGCAACCGTTGCTGCAGATGACTTGCAAGATGCTGCGATTGACCTAGTCAAAAAATGTATCTCAGGTGAGCTTGATTGGCAAGCGAAGCGTGAAGAGAAGCTTGCGCCTGTTAAGCTAAATCAGCTTGAGCAAGCGATGGCATTTAACAGTGCTAAAGGTATGATCTTTGCCAAAGCCAATCCTAAGCAGTATCCTGCGCCTGCGCTTGCTATTGAAGCAATCGAAAAGCATGTCAATCTGCCTCGTGACAAAGCAATCGAAGTCGAAGCGACTTACTTTGCAAAAGCGGCGAAAACCCCACAAGCAGAAAGCTTGGTTGGTCTATTTTTAAACGATCAGTTGGTTAAGAAACTTGCTAAGCAGCATAGTAAGCAAGCACATGAAATCAATGAAGCGGCCGTACTTGGCGCGGGTATCATGGGCGGCGGTATCGCTTATCAAGCAGCCAGTAAAGGCTTGCCAATCATCATGAAAGACATCAAGTCTGAGCAATTAGACCTTGGTATGGGCGAAGCCAGCAAGCTACTTGGCAAAATGGTCGAACGTAAGAAAATGACCCCAGCTAAAATGGGTGAAACGTTAAGCCGTATCCGTCCGACTTTGAACTATGGTGACTTTGCTGAAACTGATATCGTTATCGAAGCGGTGGTAGAAAATCCAAACGTTAAGCGTGCAGTACTAAAAGAAGTAGAAGGCTTGGTAAAAGACGATTGTATCCTAGCGTCAAATACGTCAACTATCTCTATTACTTTCTTGGCTGAAGCACTTGAGCGTCCAGAAAATTTCGTCGGTATGCATTTCTTTAACCCGGTAAGCCGTATGCCATTGGTTGAAGTCATTCGTGGTGAAAAGTCCTCTGAAGAAGCCATTTCTACTACGGTCGCCTTGGCTACTAAAATGGGTAAAGTGCCTGTAGTTGTGAACGACTGCCCAGGTTTCTTGGTAAACCGTGTGTTATTCCCATACTTTGGTGCCTTTGACTTGCTCCTTAAGCAAGGTGCGGACTTTGCTCATGTCGATAAAGTCATGGAAAAATTCGGCTGGCCGATGGGTCCTGCTTACCTAATCGACGTCGTTGGTTTAGATACTGGCGTACACGGCGCAGAAGTCATGGCAGAAGGTTTCCCTGACCGCATGAAGCCTGATTATAAAGGCGCGATTGAGCTTTTATATGAAAACAAACGCTTAGGTCAGAAAAACGGTGTTGGTTTCTATAAATATGAGATGGACAAACGCGGCAAACCAAAGAAAGTTGCTGATGAAGCGACTTATGAGCTATTAAAAGCCACGACAGATAGCGACAAGCAGACCTTTGAAGATCAAGCAATTATTGACCGCACTATGCTGGCTTTCTGCAATGAAACTGTACGCTGCCTAGAAGACAATATCGTCAGCACGCCATCAGAAGCTGATATGGCGATGATTATGGGCGTTGGTTTCCCGCCATTCCGCGGTGGTCCTTGCCGTTATATCGACCAAATGGGTCTAGATAACTACTTGGCACTGTGTGAAAAATACGCATACCTTGGCAAAGCCTATGAAGCCCCGCAAAAGATTCGCGATATGGCAGCAGCAGGCGAGACCTTTTACGCCACGGCGTAATGGGCAGTCATTACTAGGATAAAGTGCAGTACATCATGCTCGATAAGATTATTGGTAATTAATTTATTATTAGTAACCTTAACATTCTAAATTAGATAGGCGAGCATTGCGGTACTGCCACTGACAATAAAAATTGAAAAGGAAAATAGTATGACAACTTTAAGTCCAAAAGACGTGGTCATCGTAGATGGCGTACGCTCAGCAATGGGTAAAACTAAAAACGGCATGTTCCGCCATGTTCGCGCCGATAGCATGTCTGCTGAATTGGTCCGTGCCTTGGTTGAGCGTAACGACTTTGACCCACGTGACGTCGAAGACATCATCTGGGGCTGTGTCAATCAGACGCTAGAGCAAGGTTTGAACATCGGTCGTAACATTGGTCTGCTAGCTGGTATTCCAAAGACTGCTGGTGGTCAAACGGTTAACCGTCTATGTGGTTCATCTATGCAGGCGCTTCACACTGCTGCTGCTCAAATCATGACCAACCAAGGTGACGTTTTCATCATCGGTGGTGTTGAGCATATGGGTCACGTCGGCATGATGCATGGCGTTGATCTCAACCCTGAAGCGTCAAAGCACTATGCAAAAGCTTCAAACATGATGGGCTTGACTGCTGAAATGCTTGGTCGTATGAACAATATCACTCGTGAAGAGCAAGATGCTTTCGGTCTTGAGTCACATCGCCGCGCATGGGCTGCAACGACTGAAGGTCGTTTTGACAATGAAATCATCGGTATCGAAGGTCATGATGCTGCTGGTCGCTTGCAACTATGTACCGTTGATGAAGTGATTCGTCCAGACGCGACGATGGAGCAAATGCAAAAGCTACGCCCAGCCTTTGATCCTAAAGGTGGCACGGTGACTGCTGCAACCTCATCTGCCCTGTCTGACGGTGCGTCAGCGATGCTAATGATGAGCGCGCAAAAAGCCAAAGAATTAGGTCTAAAGCCACGTGCACGTATTCGTAGCATGGCAGTCGCTGGTTGTGATGCCGCTATCATGGGTTATGGTCCTGTACCTGCGACGCAAAAAGCCCTTAAGCGTGCTGGCATGAGCATCGATGACATGCAAACCATCGAGCTAAACGAAGCGTTTGCCGCGCAAGGCTTGTCAGTCCTAAAAGCCTTGAACTTGACGGACAAGCAAGACATCGTCAATATCAACGGTGGTGCGATTGCCCTAGGCCATCCACTAGGATGTTCAGGCGCTCGTATCACGGTTACTTTGCTAAATGCGATGGAGCAGTCAGATACTGAAATCGGTCTAGCGACGATGTGTATCGGTCTTGGTCAAGGTATCGCGACGATTATTGAGCGTGTGTAAGCTTTAAATTTTTTATAGCTGTTAGCTTATTATTTTTCAATGAAACCCTTAGTCATAATGACTAGGGGCTTTTTTATGGAGTCAATAAAGTAGAGAAAGATATCATATTACTCATTAATAAAAATTATCTCCATTGACGCCCTCAGCAAACTATGACTAAATAAGAGCTAGGTTTAATAATAATGATATAGAGGCCAAATATAGCGTCGCCTTTACCTATTAATATCAGTCGTACAAGGAGTGTGCCATGTCTACTATGATTACCGATCGTACCTATCGAATCGCTCGCGAAAATACCCAAGCGATGATAATCGATGTTCAAGAACGCTTAACGCCGCATATTTATGACCATGAAAATATCGTCAAAAAGACAGTCACTTTGATCAAAGGTCTACAAGCCCTCAACATCCCAATTATGCTCAATGAGCAATATAAAAAGGGACTCGGCGATACCCTGCCTGAGATACGTGATGTGCTAGAAGGCGACAATGCCAAAAGCTTTGAAAAAATCACTTTTAGCGCTTGTGATAATGACGATTCATGGCATTATTTAGCCCAACAAAATCGTAGCATTGTTCTATTATTTGGGGTGGAGGCGCATGTCTGCGTCATGCAAACGGCGCTTGATTTGCTCGATAATGGTATGCAGCCAGTGATTATTGGTGATGCGGTTGGCTCGCGCTTTCCTTATGATAAGAAGCAAGCGATTCGCCGTATCCGCCGCGCTGGTGGCGTGATTAGTACGGTAGAATCCATTCTTTTTGAATTGTGCCGCAGTAGTAAAGACCCTGCTTTTAAGACCATTAGTAATTTGATTAAGTGACTTAATTAGCTTAATTAGCTGGATTGATTGGTTATAAGACAATGTTTAATCATTAATAAAAAAGATAGCGCTTAAGGCTTAGGCGCTATCTTTTTTAAATGCTAACTTTTTTCGCCTTTAAGTAACGATTTGAAATAAGGCTCTTAAACAACTTTTGAAGTTGGTTTAACAGTAGGTTTAATTACTGGTTTGTCCTTTATTTTCAAGACTAAAAAAGTGGCTAAAGCGACGGCAATAATCAGTACCCAGCCAGTCGGCATCCAACTGCCTGTCAATCCTTTCACGCTCTGCATCAGCAACACCATCATAACGCCACCGAGATTGCCCATCATCATCAGCATGGCAACTGCTTTGGCGGCTTGTGACGCATGTACGGTGTCTTCAGCAGCGGCAATCAGTAATGGATAACCTGCCAACAAGAAAAATCCTAATATAAAGCTCAGCAATAATGTTGTGGTTCCTGTCGTTAAATATAACAAGGGATAGGTGGCGCTAGCACCAATTAGCGTTGCCAATATTAAAAAAATGCGCCGTTTTTGTAGATAGTCAGATAATAGCGGAATCAGTAGCGCGCCTAAAATACCGCCGACGATCAGCATGGCAGTAATGATGCCCGCCGTCGCTTCATCAATGCCGCGGGGCGCAAGAATAGGTGCAATCCAGTTACTCAGCCCATTAAAATAACCCATCGCAATAAACACCGCTAATGAGATAAACCATAGGCGCTTATTTTTTAATAGCGATTCGATTTCGTGCAGTGAGATAGCGCTATCTTGTTGTTTGGGTTTTTCAACGACCACTAATAAAAAGCCTACTACTGCCACCGCCGTAATAATAACATTGATAAGTAGCATGCCAGAGAAGCCAAACGCCTCGATTAATGGGGCAGGGGCAAAAGCACCAAGGGCAGTCGCCAAAAACATCCCGCCCATAATCACGCCCGTTACGGTGGCGATTTGCGATTTATCAAACCAATCCGAGGTCACCTGATTAATGGCATTGGTAATATACGGCTGAGCGATGGCGATAAGCAATTGCCCTGCAAATACTAGCCAATAATGATCAGCGCCCAACCAGCGTATGATTGAGCCTATCAGCATAAGCAGCGCGGCTATGCTTACGATTTTTTTATAGCCAATGTTATCGAGCACCTTGCCTGAATGGATGGCAAGCAACACAAAAACGATAGGGAACATCAAAGTTAATAAATTGGCGAAAAACTCATTAACGCCGAAATGTGCCTCGGTGCTAATTACGATGGTCGCAAAGGTCAGCCATAAAAACTGATTGACCCCAAGTAAAAGAGAGAATCCTGCGATAATAAGCCATTTATTAGGCGGTTTTTTCTTAAAAGGTGGTGCCGTAGCAAGTGGTAAAGTGGCACGCGTTGCAGCGTCAGTGGTGGGTGGCATCGACATATCCTTGTCTGGTGCAGGTTCTTATAAATTGTTTTACAATCTGCCTGCTGACTTATTATGAGCATTAGTTGAATCTTAAACAATAAAAAATTAAGACACTTGCTATTATTACCCCTGCAAAAATTTAGATGGTTAGCAGTACGCGCAAAATGTCGACTACAATAATTACTTTTGCGTAAAGATTAGATTCGGATACAGCGTTAACCATTCACCGTTTAAATGAGAGAAAGCCATGTCAGAAAACGCCATATTATCAACCAAGCAGACCCCAGTACCCAACCCGAAGATTCCCTCCAACATCGGTATTGATGACGTGACCCATTTTTTATTAGAGCTTGATGCGCTTAAACGTGTTAATCGGCGCAGCTATGTGACGGGTACGACCCGTTTAGAAAACTCTGCCGAGCATTCTTGGCATTTGGCGATGGCGTGTTGGTCAATCGCTGATTTGTTTGAGCTGGATGTCAATCATGAGAAATTGCTCAAGATGGCACTAATACATGATTTAGGCGAGATTGATGCCGGCGATACTTTTTTATACGCCGATACGCGAGTTGATGCGCATGTTGAAGAACGTGCGGGAATTGTTAGATTGCAAAATGAGCGTGGAAATGGGATTGCTGATTTAAGTGAGATTTGGGAAGAGCAGGAAACAGGTGATAGTAAAGAAACCCAACTGCTAAGAGTAGTTGATCGCTTGTTACCATTTTTGCTTAATATAAATACCAATGGAAAAACTTGGATTGATGCTAACGTTACACGCTCGCAAGTTGCTGGCGCGCATGGCTTTATTAAAGACAGCTTTCCGAGTATCCATGATTGGATAGCAAAACAGATTGAATATGCGACTAAGCAAGGATGGCTGATTGATAAGTAAATTGATAGCAGATTTGACAGCTAGCCTTTTTATTTAATAGCCTTTTTATTTAATAGTGTGGTCATTTAATAGCTTTGTCATTCAATAGTATTGTCATTTAACAGCGTCACCTTTTTACTGACTCACCATGGTTGACGCTGTCTAAAACCTTTATATTGAATAGTATCAATAATAACAGAGAGGCTACATGCGCTTATTTAAAAACTATAAAACATTGTGTAAATCTCTAGCCTTTGTCAGCATGCTGGGACTAGCGC
Source organism: Psychrobacter okhotskensis (assembly GCF_965638355.1). Taxonomy (NCBI): domain Bacteria; kingdom Pseudomonadati; phylum Pseudomonadota; class Gammaproteobacteria; order Moraxellales; family Moraxellaceae; genus Psychrobacter; species Psychrobacter okhotskensis. The sequence continues at coordinate 2,985,212 of NZ_OZ281822.1, read as the reverse complement.
AAATGGCGCAAGCGCTTGCTCCTATCAGTGATGGTGATAAATTGGCGCACGATGCCAAAAAACAGATCGGTGTTACGGTGAGTTATGATCCTACTTATCGTAAATTGGAGTTTCCGCGTGGCGATGTAGCAATAGAGACCGGTGTCTGTACCGATGTGATTGTCCGTGCTTATCGTTTGCAAAATGTGGATTTGCAGCAGTTGGTCAATCATGATATGAAAGGAAATTGGTCCGCCTATCCAAAGACTTGGGGCTTGAAGTCAACGGACAAAAATATCGATCATCGACGTGTGCCCAATCTTGAAACGTTTTTTGCGCGTCATGGAAAAACGTTATCTACGACTGATAAAGACAGCTTTAAAGCCGGAGATATTGTAACGTGGCGCTTGCCAAACGGCGGTTTGCCGCATATAGGTATCGTCTCAGACAAAGCAGCTGCTGATGGTGCGCCGCTGATTATTCATAATATTGGCCGTGGTACGCAAGAAGAAAACATCCTTTATGCTTATCCTATACACAAACACTTTCGATATTGATAAAGGCCTTTGCACAGGGTAGCCCAAAGTAGTAAAAATAGGCAATACAAAATAGAAGTAGTACAAACTAACAGCCATTAAAAAGCCCAGTTAAACGTCATCATCTACGTTTAACTGGGCTTTTTAGTACTATGATTTTCTTAAAAACTAAGCTTGCTGAGTTTTTGCCTCACCCAATAGCTGTCCCATTTTTACCACGCTATTGGCTTTCATGCTGTCCTGCCAATCCGCTTTTGCGGCTTTTGGTAAGACGACAATCGCCGTTGAACCTAAATAAAAGCGTCCAAGCTCATCGCCTTTCTCAAAGCTCATGTCGTGATCTGCTTCTTGGATGTCCTCAGTGCGGCTGATTTTTCCGGTAGCGACGGTTTCGATACCAGCGACAATCATAGCGCCAACCATTACCACGGCCGCTTTGCCATATTTTGTATCAAATAAACAGACCAAGCGCTCATTACGGGCAAACAAATCAGGCACGTTAGCGGCTGTGGTATTATTGACCGAAAACAGCGTACCCGGTACATAGCGGGTCTTGGTCAAGGTACCATCAAAAGGCATATGAACGCGGTGATAATTGCTGGGCGCTAGATACACGGTCGCAAAGCTACCATCAGCGAAATAGCTGCCATCTTCGCTATTGGCCAGTAATTGACCAACGTCATAATGACGACCTTTGGCTTGCAGCAATTTATGGTCTTCAATCTGTCCTAGCTGCGAGATGATACCATCGGCAGGACTGACAATACCGTTTACGCTGCTATCGATGATACGGGCGTTTTTTTTGAGCTCACGGGTAAAGAAGTCATTAAAACTCTCATAAGCATTAAAGCTCTGACGCTCATACTCACCTAAGCTGACGCCGTAAGCCTTGGCAAAACTACGAATAAAGGCACGTTTGACATACGGATGACGGCTGGCGGCTAGACGCCCAGCGACTTTACTCAGCTGCTGCTGCGGGACAAATTGTTGAAGGGTAGTAAATAAATTCATAATCGGGCTACCAAGATAGGGTTTGATGTAATAATTAATAAGCAAATCAATGGCGGTATTTTATCATGGACAGCAGAGTATTGTATGACCATAATCTGTCAGACATTTATAAATAAAAAAGGCTCTAAATGAAAGCGCTTATACAACGGGTTCACTGTGCCAGTGTCAGCGTCGATGCACAAAATATCGGTGCCATCGAGCATGGGGTGTTGGCGTATATTGGCTTGGGGCATGATGATAGCCTGCAAACTGCCCAGCGCATGATTGATAAAATTCTGACCTATCGCATATTTGAAAATCATGACGATCCTGCCAAGGTCGGTAAACTGGATAAAAATGTGCAACAGGTCGGTGGCGGGCTATTATTGGTGTCGCAATTTACCTTGATGGCAAAAACAGACAAGGGTCGTCGCCCTGATTTTGGTGGCGCGATGGCACCTAATGCTGCTCAAATGTTGTTTGAGCAAATGATTACTTATGCTAAAACTCAGCATCACAATGTTGCCACTGGTCAATTTGGTGCTGATATGCAAGTGGCAAGCGTCAATGATGGGCCACTAAACTTTTTATTAGAAGTCTAGAAAGCCGTTGTCATGAAGCTGTCATAATTAACCCGTTTAATAAGTAGAAACTGGTGACTGTGTATTGCCTTTTTTGTATCTTAATTTCTTTATGTTAATTTTCCTAATTTGAGTTTTGGTGCGCTAAATTTTTGAATCTTAAAATCTAATAACAAGGCTGCCGTATGTATAATGAGCAAATTTTGATCGTTGAGGATGAGCCTGCGATTCGTGAAATGATTGCGATGACCTTAGAGATGGCTGGCTTTGATAGCCTGCACGCTGCGGACGTAGCAGAGGCGCATCAGCAAGTGGTTGATCACCGTCCGGCGCTGATACTATTAGATTGGATGCTGAACGGTGAAAAAAGCGGCATTGATTTTTGCCGGATGCTCAAAAACGACGATTCGCTCGCCGAGATACCGGTCATTATGCTGACTGCCAAAAGTGAAGAAGACAGTAAGGTTCATGGGCTCGATGCTGGGGCTGATGACTATATGACCAAGCCTTTTTCAACACGTGAGCTAATCTCAAGAATCAAGGCGGTGCTACGTCGTAGTAGTGCACTCAGCGCTGATAAGCCTATCGAAATCGGCAAGCTTAGCTTAGATCCTAAAAGCCAGCGCGTGACGGCAGCGGGTCAGCTCATCGATATCGGTCCGACAGAGTATCGATTGTTGGCATTTTTTATGAGTCATCCAGAGCGTGCTTATACGCGGACACAGCTGCTAGATCAGGTTTGGGGCGGCAATGTCTATATTGAAGACCGGACGATTGATGTACATATTCGGCGCTTACGTAAATTACTGCAGCCTTATGATTGTGCTACGCTGATACAAACGGTACGCGGTACTGGGTATCGGTTTTCTAGCTTGATTGAATCCATTTAATCAGCCGCAGAAAATGTCTTGGTAAGCGTAAAGAAACACAGTATCTAGTGGTAGGGATGATAAATGACGATGACAACACCGATAATGCCTATGATGCCGATAGAAAATGAGCAACAGGGTGAGCAAGCGCAAGTTGCCCAGCACAATACAACGGATCAACTTAAAAAAATCCGCAGCGCCTTACGAGCGTTACGGGATGCGGTTATTTTGCTCAATGATGAAGATGGTTTGGAATGGTGGAATCAGGCAGCGGAAGACTTGTTGTTATTGCAGGCAACTGATAAAGGTCAGAGTATTTTTGACTTTATCACCATACCAGAATTTCGCCAGTACTATCAGGCTATCACCCCACCGAGCGATGGTGTGCACATGGTGTCATGGCGAGACCCTAAACGTTATCTAAAGTGTGAGCTTACGCCTTTCGATGATGAAAAATTACTGATCATTTATGATGTGACCCGCTTGCAGCATTTGGAGGAAATGCGTCGTGATTTTGTCGCCAATGTCTCGCATGAGCTGCGCACGCCATTGACTGTGTTGATGGGATATTTAGAAAATTTTTCCGAGCAGGAAGATATGCCACCGCAGTGGCGACGTGGCTTTGAGCTAATGACTCAGCAGACTGCCCGTATGAATCGGATTGTAAATGACTTACTGCTGTTGTCTCGTATCGAAATCGAAGAGACGCACGAGCTTAATGACATTGATATGACCAAGTTACTGACGCATATCTATGATGATGCGCAAGCGTATAACCAAGAATATAATCATACTATTCATTTGCAGATAGACACTTACGATGGGTTATACGGATCAGAGATGTACTTAACGAGTGCCTTATCCAATTTGGTCATTAATGCCATCAAATACACGCCAAAGGGTGGCAATATAGCTATCAGCTGGACAAAAACAGCGGAAGGCTGCCGCTTTGCTGTTGAAGATGATGGTCTCGGTATTGCGCCCCAACATATCGAGCGCTTGACGGAACGCTTTTATCGCATCGATAGTGGACGTAGCCGTGCTAGCGGTGGTACGGGCTTAGGCTTGGCTATTGTGAAGCACGTTTTATATCAACATGAGGCGCAATTAACGATAGAGTCGGTAGAAGGCAAAGGCTCGACCTTTAGTGCAGTATTTCCAGCCGCGTATGTGCGTTCTGCCCATACCTCCTAATTTTTTTGTAGAAGTGGGTAGGGGTTAACCGCGCTGCCATTGATATAAATACCATAATGCACGTGGGTCGGCGTGCCTTTGGCATTACCGCTGTCGCCAACATAGCCAACGATATCGCCAGCATTGACCCAGTCATTGGGCGCGATGTCGGCATAATCTTCTAGATGAGCGTAATAATGTCCTGCGCCGCCCGGTCCAACCACCACCACCACGCGTCCCCCCAACGCATTGTCGCCGACTTTGCGGACGATGCCCTGCGTGGTCGATTGTATTGGTGTGCCCCGAGGTGCAAAAATATCAATGCCTTCATGAGAGCGCCCTTGGCTACGCGCAGCGCCCCAAGTATCGGTTAGATGCTGCTCTGGTAGTGGACTGGGTAGGCTGTTTTCTATGGGTAACGCTTGTTGTAATAAACTCAGTTGCTGCCATTTTGCTACGACAAAAGACTGAGTCTGTTGGCTAATGCTGGGTAATAATTTATCGAATACAAATAACAGCGCTAGCAAGACACTTGCTTTAATCAGTACGCTTAATACACGACTGAAAAAAGAGGGGTTGGGCTTTTGGTTGCTTCCATTTGCTTGCATCGATATCTCTTAGTTTTTTACATCAATTCTCGTCGATATTATAAAGGCTCAATTCTTATCTCTTTGTATAGCATTGTTATAGCTAGTTGTTATCTTTACCTTTTAGCCCCATAAATGAGAGGGTGATAGATAAAATCTCATCCAATAAAATTTTTTACGATTTTTTTCAAATGATAAAAACTGGCTGCTATTTTTAGCCAACGTCTATGGTTAAGTTTTTATGACTGACGCTTTTAATTCTGCGGACATTTCTACCACGGCTGATACAGCGCTGGTTATCGATACCGAAACCGATCAAGGCCGTGATCCACGACCGATTCAAGTGGCGACGATTAATGTGGCTAGCGGATTTGAGTGGATGAAATATTTCAACAGTGGTCGCTCGATATCCCCAATCGTCATCAGGGTGCATGGTATTACGGATGACGACGTGGCTGGGCTTGAGCGTTTTGATTTGGCGCAATTTGAATTGCCCAAGTACTTAATTGGTCATAACGTACGTTTTGATTGGCGGGTGATTGGTAGTCCCTCTGCCAAGCTAATTTGTACCGTGAGGCTGGCGCGCGTAGCTTTCCCAGAATGGAGCGGCTACAGTCAATCTAAGTGTATCGAGCAATTATTGGGCAAGTCTGAAGCGAGAAAAATGACGATTGCCGCTCATGATGCGCTAGGTGATGCCCGTATGTGCTATCTGCTTTATCAAGCTTGCTGTGAGCGTTTGGAGATTGCGCCGACTGATTTTGCGGCGGCCCATGCTATCGCTAACAAGGCCAATCCAGTGAGCAAAATGCCCTTTGGTAAGCATAAAGGTAAGCTGATTAAAGACGTGCCCATCAACTATGTTAAATGGATGCTCGGTAACATCCATAACATGCAGCCGTCGCTTTATTCAGCATTGACGAAACGTATTAAGGCAGCAGACGTAGGAAATGCACAAGAGTAAAGCGCGTTATCAGCCGTTCTATTTTTATTCATGCTTGAAGCCGTCGTTTTCAAAGCTATGATTTCTGGAGCTATTGCTGCTGATTTAACCAATCTACTGCCATTTGCCATAACTCAGGTGCCTTGGCATTGGTTCGACTACTAAAATAGCGCATATGACCAATGCTGCTCAGACCAAAGTCTTTTGGCTTAAAAAAGCGTTTTTCGACCGGCATCTTTGTATAGACGCGAATCATGTCGTCGATGTTTTTGCTATTGGCAATTTCGTCATCGCTAAAGCCTAGCCACAGTGCTGGCATGCGAATGTCATCATAAAAATGCGTATGAATGCTTTTGCCAAAGGCGGTTTTGATATAACCTGAGCCATTGCACCATTCGCGCCACTGACGAGACACGCCGCGCGGTAGCGGTTCGCCCATGCCGATTTTATCTGATGGGGTATAGCCCAGCGCAAAGTTCGTAACAGGAATAAATGCATCCATAAAACCCATCGCCTTGAGTTTATAAGGCATGTCCATGTTTTTGATACAACCTGACGAGCAAGCGACATTGAACACCGAGGCGATAGCATCATAATTGCGCATCAGACCAATCAGCTGACCGCCTGCACTATGACCGACGAGATGGTAAGAAGCATCGGGAAATTCATCTTGTAAGGCATCGAGGACGGCTGGCATGTCATGACGACCCCAACTTATCAGTGAGGCATCACATTTGGCCAAATCGGTTGCTAGTGACTCGCCGATACCTTCGTTGTCAAAGGTCAGGACACCGAAGCCCTGCGCTGCTAAATGGCTTGCAAAGTTGTGATAAAACTGACGCTTGATACCGGTAGCGGGCGCTATCATGACAGCGGCTTTGACCGTCTCTGTAGGGCGATAAACCGTTGCGGCCAACGCCTGATTGCGCTCAGTCATAATACTTAATGAATATCTGCCATTATCAGCGTTGCTTTCATGGTCATTAGTCGCGTCGATCGTGTCGCCTTGTAGTGCTACAGAAGATGGCGCATGGTTATTATGCATAAAAATACCTTGATGAGTTTCGTCGTTTTTATTAAAGAATAATGAATGTGGATCTGCAACGTTTTATAGCAAGTCAGTGCTAAAAAATGTAGTCATTGCGTAGTGATAAATCGTTGCTACCATGTGATAGCATGGCTTATGTTAAGATAAACGCTAACAAATAGCAGCATAATGAGCGTTGTTTTATCTTTCTCATGAATCACCGGATTTATAATACTTCTACTGGCTGTTTATAAAAAACCAAATATAAACAATAGTTATGAATTCCACTGATGTTCATTATGCGTAATTAATAGACTGCTGACAACACCTTAGACCTTATCAGAACGCCTCATCACAAGCTTTTATCAGCAAAGCATGAAAAAAGTAAAAGATGACAGCACCGCAGAATACAGCGAGTTAACGTTAGTGATAAGCGTCATATTGTGTCATTCTAACAAGCAATAAAACCTTTTACCGAACCATTTAATACAATAATCCAAGCAAACTTAGGAGCGTTATATGCAAATGAAAATTAATAATGATACTTATGAAGTGATTACCAGCCAAGACATTACGAATATCGAAAAAGCGGTGGATAAATCAACCCTAGCGATGCCATTGGTGGCTGTTTATTGTGGATCACGGTTGGGTAATAGTGAGGTTTATGAGCAGGCAGCGCGTGAGCTTGGTCGTGCTCTAGCCGATAATGGCATGGGCTTGGTTTATGGCGGTGCCAGCATTGGTCTGATGGGCGCGGTCGCCGATGAAGTGATTAAAGGCGGCGCACAAGCCGTTGGGGTGATTCCTACCTTTATGCTTAAGCACGAAATCGCCCATGAGGGTCTTACGCGTCTGCATCTGACCGATACCATGCATACGCGTAAGACAGTCATGGCGGAGTACGCCGATGCGTTTATTACCTTACCCGGTGGCCTTGGTACGCTCGAAGAGATTATGGAAATCGCCACATGGCGTCAGTTGTATCAACATGAAAAGCCCATGATTATTCTGAATATCAATGGTTTTTATGATCGGATGATTGAGCACCTAAAATATACTACAGAACAAGGCTTTATGAAGCAGCAAGATCTAGAGCGTTTGGTGGTTTGTAATACCATCGGTGAAGCGATTGAGTTGCTGCAGACAGTTGTAACGATAGATGATGCAGTTGATACTGAAAAAATGGCAGGTAATTAAAGACCGGCGCTGTATATTTCTTTAACATGGCTAATTAATACCTATAAAGGTGTTGATCAAATATACCTCTGTTAGAATATGAAACGTTAAATTGTGTCATTGTATATAAGAAAAAAGGAGGGCGTTGCTAGTAATTAGCAACGCCCTCCCTTTTTCTTAATAATTTTTAACGTTGTTTTTGCCAAATTTAACACCTCGTTAAAACAGCTAGTCAACTGCAAATACAAATATCTAAGGCTGAACTGGCGTCAAACTCTCTAACGCAATCTCACGAATGCTATGATTAACATCTGCCATCGCCGCTGGGAAGCCACGGTCTTCAGCCAAGCCGCGTGCTACTTTATCAATCGTTAAGCTGTCATTGTGGGCTAGATAGGTCCAGTCATGTGTATAGCGGCTACGATTGGCCACTGTGTCGTTATCTATTAAACCGAGATCGGTCAGCTCATCGACGATTTGATCAGCAGCAATCAAGGTGGACGATGCTTTGACATTTTCCGCGCGGGCGTAGCGTATATTTGAGTATAAGCTCACATCTGCCACCCGTAGTGTATCGTCCTGACCCGGAATTTGCTGCCCACCATATAAGGCATTACCGATGGTGCGCGCGCTATTAAAGGTCGGCACAAACTCTGCTACGTATTCAATTGCTTGCTGACTACGCGCTTGCAATGGTGCTTTGTCCCAGCCATCTTCGATATAATGTACATATTGCTGCGGCAACTTAGGCTGCGCGCTGCCTTTATTAGAGGCCACCAATCCATCATTGAACAGGGTAATGGCTTTACTCATGCCATGGATTTGGAAGTAACCACCTGGATAAGGTGTTAGCTGTGCCATACCTTCTGGCGTACCGCGACTGCCGTACACGATGATTTCGGGTATCTGTCCGCCAGCGTCACCCCAGTGTGTGATATAAGAAGATTTGAACTCAACCATACGCTCGACTTTGACGCCCACCATATCGTCGATGACACCGGTGCGAAAGCCGCAAGCATTGACTAGGTAATCGACTTCGATAGACTCAGGTTGAGACTCACCAGCTTGCTGATAATCGACGCGCCATTTTGTGACATGGTGATCAGCGTTGGTACAGTTCTCACAGTCGACAGGCATGACTTGCTTGATTTGCGTATTGGTAAAGACGTGCGCGTGCTCATAGCCTTCTAATGCAAGGTGCGCAGAAGCGGCTAAACGAAAAATATTCCAGCCATATTCTTGTACGACAATGAGCGGAAACTTTACTTTATTCAAGTCCAAATACTTAGCAACCGGTATCATCCATTCGTCAACCGTGCTCGGTATCGCAACTTGCTCACGTTCAGACAGCGCAATCAGTTGCTCATGACTATAGAGCTGATAATAGTTTTCCGGTTCGCCCAATACTTTGTTATTGCTGTCTTGTGCGATGAGCTCACGATATGCGTCCGTCAAAATATCGAGACGCGGTAGCAAATCTTCAGGCAAGCCTTCATCACGCGTCGGTACCGCGAACACCGTTGGACGTACGTCGATGGTATAAGGATAAAGGCGCAAGATATCGATACACTGCTTAAGCAGGGCAACGCAATCCTCGTCAGGAATTTCACGATATAGATTACCACCCGCGTGCAAATGGCACATGGGTGGACCATCGATCAGTGATTTTTTCTTCTCAAATACGTAGGTCTCAAGCCCTAGAGCTGCTAAGCGAATGGCAATCGTTGCCCCTGCAGTACCGCCACCCAAGATGCCGACACGTTTGGTAGATGGGTGGTTCTTTATTGCCACCGCTGTTGTATCAAGTTTAGTGGCTGGAGACTTAATATCTTTGAGATCAGTCTCTTGAGCACCAGTATCTTTAGAGGGGTTTTTACTTAAATTATTGGTCATTGTCGTGGTTATATCCTTAATAGCATCAGCATCGGGACATGCTCCGCTTATTCATATAATTGTCTGGGCATATAAATTTCTGATCATGTCAGTGTCTTGGATCGTGCTATAGCTATTTATATGCGTGCGAAGGTAGCCAAGTTCAACATTCATATGGAACCGCCATAGTCATACTTTTAATGGCTTGGTTCTTGTTATCGACTATTTATTATAGATAACGTTATTTTACGAAAACCTATTAGGGATATGACGGCAAATACGTAAGTAGTTACATTAGTTTTGTCAACGACCTGCCATGCACTGTCTTAGCTATAAAAGATAAAGGTAGGGATGAAACGCATAGCATCATTTAAGTACAGTCAATCCTTACTTAAGTATCATTAATTCTTTAAACGTCCGCGAACAAGTACTGCCTTCGCTCATAAACTTGACCCTGTAGTTTACTAATTTGTAATATTCGCAAGTTTTTGTAAGTTTATATGCCGACAAAAACGACCGTTTTAGGGCATATGCTATAGTGAAATTACTTGAAATCAGCTGTGAGAGTAAAGTGTATGAAAATAAAGCAGTTGGCTGAGCGTATGACTTAACTATCGCACAAATCAGCAGATTGCAATATTGATAATTAATAAACACCATGTTCAATAAAAATTCAATTCCATAAAAATCTAAATTAATGAGATGTTTTTTTTAAATACAAGGAAGTGATTATGAAACGTATTTTGATGTTATCTGCCCTAGCCAGTGTGTTGACCGTAACGGGCTGTTCGACGCTAAACAATGTGTTTGGCAACGACGATTCAGGCATGCATGATGTACAAGCGACCATGAGCAACAAAGCACCAGTTGCCAGCATGAATGGGATGCTAGTGGATGCCACCAACAAAATGACGCTATACACCTTTGACAAAGATTCCATGAACAAATCAGAGTGTGGCTCGGCGTGTCTACTGGCTTGGCCGGCGTTTATGGCACCCAGCAATGCTCAAGCTTCTGGCCAGTTTGCCGCTTTCCAACGAGAAGATGGTAAGTATCAATGGGCTGTCAACGGCAAGCCTTTGTACTTTTATGCCAACGATACCAAAGTCGGTGATACCGACGGCGACAATAAGCTTGGCGTTTGGCATATCGTTAGAACTAAATAAAACGGTAAAGTGTTAACCTTAAGCCGAACACAAAAAAGCAGCCAATATAGTGGCTGCTTTTTTGTGTTCAGATTGAGATGATTTTCATAGCTTCAAATAATGCTCAACAGACTCTAGTTAAATTAAGCCAAAAAGTGATGTATGACTTTTTTATAAGTTTAGGAGATATCTGCTAAAACTTCCGCCTGAACGATCTCCAAGGCAACTTCCTCTGTTGTTTCTTTTCTATATAAAGGGAAGAAATCTGAGCTTAAGTCACTTTCTGAAAACCAACTATCAGCAACCAGCGCTGCATACTTTACGGGATTGACGATTAGTCTATAGGTTTTAAACAACAACTCTTGCGAGCTAAAGCCTTTTTTATATTCATATAAAGAATCTAGAGCCGCACCAACGCCACCGCCGAGGTGTAGCAATTCATAACGATTTTCTCTACCCCAGTCACGAGCAACATGAGTAATTAACTTTGAAGGCTGCAAATTAGTATAAGCGTTGAGTGTGCCGCCGAGATGGAATTGCATGATACCCGATTCTTTACAGATCGTATAAATAGAGGAGGCGATCGCTTTGTCTTCTTGATAAGCAGTGATTAATACGATTCTATCTTGAAGGTTCTCAAGCAAATTAAAAAAATAATCATCGTCAAAAAAGTAGTATTGACTGGCGTTGACCTGTGCCATGGTTTCTTTATAAATGCTGGAGAACACCATGGCATTTTCTCTGGTCAATGGCTCAATCTTGGTCACTACGTTCATTTTCACCGCTTTTTTGATACCTCTACGGTGTCGATTTTGGGTTTCTCCCCAGTGCTCCTCGGCCGACTTGCTCAAGTCAGACATCAATGTCAGTCCGTGAGTTAGAGCTTTACCAACCGTTGGAATCCATTCTTTATTAATGATGGGATGCAGTCTCATGAATAAGGAGACACAGCCTTTGGCAAAGAGGACAGCTCTGATTGCTTCCATAATGATGTCTACCTCGGCATCAGTTAAGGACTTGTCCATCAAGGGGCCACCGTAGCCATAAGTAGAAGTGGCATCCCAATATTGAGCATCAGTATATTCGCAATTACTGTTCTCAGAATCAGTATATTCGCAATTGGTATTTTCACGATTAATGTCTCTAATGATAATTGGCAAAAACACTTTTTTATTTTTATAGTGAGCGATGATACCCTGCGGTTTACCCTTGTCTACGATAGCTGAGGCAGCTATCCAGCCAGATAAATGATAGATATCAAAATGATAGTCGGCGATGTTTTTGTCCCAGTTTTTATCTATAGTGACAAAGTCGATATTTACTGTATCCATCTTTCTGCTCCCTCAGTGTTATGTTTATATTCGTAAATTCACATATATGAATATAACAATAACTATAAGGGTTAACAAGCAAATAAATGGATTTATTCATTTATTTGCATATATTTGTTTAGCAAATAGTGCAGGGCTATAAAAAAGCAAAAAAAACAGCCATCGTAGTGGCTGCTTTTTTCAGTGAATACTTTTTAATAAGACTTCAGTATTATTTTGTGGTTTTCTGTACCAACTCACCATCGATTTGAATAGGCACATTGGTCGTGATGCCAGCTGCATAAGCCGTCATACCGTAAGCAGCGCGATCGATATTACCCGTTGCGCGAAAACCAATAACTGGCTCTTTAGTAAGAGGGCTATTAGCAATTTTGTTCAACGTCACATCTAATGTAAGTGGCTTAGTTTGACCAAGCATGGTGAAATCACCTGTTATTTTTGCTTGTTGTGGATTGATAAAACTGACCTTAGTAGACTTGAACGTCATCGTTGGATATTTGGCCACATTAAAAAACTCATCGGTTTTTAAATGCTTATCACGGGCATCCCAATTGGTATCGATACTATCGGTTGCGATCGTAAAGTTCATATTGGTCTTGTTAGGGGTTTTGATATCGTAATTAACCGTACCTTGCACATCATTAAAGCGGCCCATGGTCGTTGAAAACCCTAGGTGATTGACAGAGAAGCCAACACGAGTATGTGAGTCATCTAATTGCCATTGGCTAGGTAGTGCCGCGCTCGCCATGGTAGTGATTGCCAGTGCAGAGCTGATGAGTAGGGCTTTCGTGGTGTTTTTTAGAGCAGCGTTTATCATTGGCTATTATCCTTATTTAGTGAGGGTTGATTAAATAGTGATTCAGTTAATAGAGGGTCTGCTATAAACCTCAATACTAAAAAATAAGTATTATTTAAATAATCTACAACTACGATTGCTATTAAGTGGTTTATCTAATCAAGCATTATACTAGCATAAAACACTTATCTCAATACCATTGTCGGTTTGTTAGCGATTCATTGTCTATACTTATCATAACTGCTGCTTGCATCAAACGGCAAAAACCGTTAAAATCGCGGTTTGATTTTCCCGCTGGGGAAGGCTAAGAGAGCAGAGGTATGGTGTTGGGTGCTGGAATAAGCCAGTGATGCAGCTGCCAGCCTTGCAAATGTCCTTAGTGCCTCAGTTACGTATGCGCAGTTTTATAAGTACTTTTTTATGAAAGCTTTTTTGTAAGAATTTCTTTATAAAAATTCGACACATCGTCGATAAGACTGTAGATACATCGGACATAGAGAGTTTATTATGCGTAAAGATATCCATCCTGATTACCAAGAAGTTTTATTCCACGACACTAACGCTGACGTGTTCTTTTTGACTCGTTCAACGGCTAAAACCAAAGCCACTCGTGAATACGAAGGTAAAGAATACCCATACTACCCACTTGATATTTCAAGTGCGTCGCATCCATTCTATACTGGCGAGCAACGTAAAACTTCTACTGAAGGTCGTGTTGCTAGCTTTAACAAACGCTTTGGTGCGTTTGGTGGCCGTAACAAGAAAGCTGCTGATTCTGCTGAATAAGTTACGCTTATCGCGTCAATTTATTTTGCTAAGTCATAAAAAAACCGCTGAATAATCAGCGGTTTTTTTTGTTTAAATTTCAACGTTAAGTTTTAGGTTATTAAATCTTGAGCTGTCATTTTTCAAGATACCATTTTTCAAGATATCATTTTTTGAGATATCAGCTTTTAGAAAGCAGGGCTGCTCAATTCGGCAGCTGATGAATTAAGCAGTTTGACAATGAGCTCTGCTAATTGCTGAGCCCAATAGCCGTACATTAAGCTGCTAGGGTGAAAGCCATCACTAGCGAACATCACCTTGATATCAATTGGCGTACCCTTAGAGTGCTCTTCTATCATCCGTGGAAAATCAGTGGCCATATAAGTGATGCCCTCATTACTCGCACACACTTGCTGTAATGTCTTATCAAGGATTGAGGCTTTAGCACCGACGAAGTTATTCAAAGGGGCCGGTATCGCAGGCATTTGTGCCATGGGCGGTAGACTCAAAAAAATCAATTGCCGTACGCCAAATTTACGCTGAGCGATAGTAATAATGTCTTCGATTTGCTGCTGCCATTTACTCACAGAGACGTTTGAGGTAGTGTCATTAACACCAACACTCAGTACCATCACATCGACAGCTTGACTAGGCGTAGGCAGGACATAAAGCCTGCGCAAGATATCGAAGCTGGTATGTCCAGTGGTCGCTTGCAACGACCAAATTAGGCTATCAAACTGGGTATTAATCTCGGATTGCTGCGCTAAGATAGGCATCAAATTACCAACCAGCGCTTCTTGTTGCGTCTGACTACCGACACCCGCTGCTGCTGAATCTCCAACGACCATGATATTTAGTGTTTGCTTGGTCTTATCTTTAGTATTAGCAGTGGCATCAGTCGGTTTGCCTAATTGGATATGTCCGTGTCGCTCTCCATTTGGCTCAGGCAAGCGCACCGTATCACGCTTGATTTTGCGACCTTGGTAAAGATAAATAGGGGCCAGTAGGACGTCTCTTGCGACCGAGGCTATTTTATTGCTATTTACCATCCTGCACGCTCCCGAATCGTAGTGAGGCTGTCTTCTACCAATAATTTGCCCTCGATATAAACGTCACGTAATAGGTTGTCTGCACCAGCGGGTAAGTCATTCACTTTGATGGTTTTTGGCTTGCCATTAGTGCTTTGTATTAATGCCAAGCGACCTTTTTTTGAGCGTTTCGAGCGGCTGGTGACAGGATCTTTATAGATATCTTTCCATACGCCATCGATAGAGATGGCACTGGCTTTCATCGCCCAGCTCATGGTATCGCGATTGACTTGTTGTAGTAGACCACCGCCCATGCCAAAGGTAATATTGTCAGCACTAAAGCCTGCCTTCATGACTACGTCGATAATTTTGCTCAAGCTTTGCGGGCTGATGCCATCCCCTTGGATGACACGTACATAATCTGGCAAAACTTTGTAGCCTTTGCTATTAATAGTCGTGCCAAATTTCACTGCCAAGCGCTCCAGCGCCTCGCGAACTACTTTAGCAGGCTCACCACTATCAGGCCTGATGACTAAAGTACCGCCCATGTTTTTTACGTCGTCCTTCAAGCTGCCGCCCCAAATATTGTCAATAGCATTCCATAAATCATAGCTATCAGAGACCACTGAAAAACTTTTGCCAGCCCCGCCAAACTGCTCAATCATATTGGCAAATGCCGCTGTCTCACCATCACGACCCCAAGCAGTCATAGTACTATGTTCAGCCGCAGGGATAGAAAACGCAGGCATGTCTTTATCCATTTGATACCAGCGACTGGCAGCCACCAAAGCCGTCATTGAGTCTGTGCCAGCAAAGTTTACCAAATGTGCCAAGCTGCCCAGTGCGACAGATTCTTGACTAGACGCACCGCGTGAGCCAAAGTCATGTAAGCGGAACGTCAGTGATTCGGTATTATCTGCTGATTTTTCTAGCGCTTGACGAATGATGCCTTTGCAATAGTGCGAGACACTGGCGACCGTCGACGGATACCAGATAGCACGGAGTAATGCCGTTTCGATATAACTTGGTAGCCAATAGAATTCTGGGTCAGTATTGATAATCTGACAGACCACATTGGAGACGGACACGATGCTGCCTTCAGGTATGGCTTCGATACGTAGTGGCAAATAGCCGCCATGCTTATCAACCAAACGCTCCCAACCTGCACGGTTAAAGGTTAAGCCATGCGCTTGAATCAGTATTTCGGCTTCATCAATGTCTTGGTGGGTAATAGGGGTACTCAGGTATTCTTTGATAAAGGCTTGCAGACCAAAGAACACTACGTCGTAATCGCCTTTACGCGCTTCGATATAGCTGGATAGATACTCACTACCGCTTGGATATTGCACCCAATGTGAGGTTTTATAGCTGTCGCTATTTAAGATTAAATTATTTAAATTGCTGGTATACATCACAGAACTCCTCTGCTTTGAGTGAAATGGACGACTTGCGTCACTGTTGAGTCTTAAACGGACTAGAAGTATTTATATAAATTAGCATTAATTTATTGCTCAACAGTCTAACGGTTCATCCATTGACAGCATCTAGTAAGGACACCTAAATGCTGCGTAATAACCCGTACCGTCTATCGGTTTGGGCGGTGAAATTATAAGTGGCACTGATAAAACCAAATTTATGAGGTAAATTATATAGAGTGTCGTTAATTGAAAGTAGGGCATTAATGCACTAAACAGTCAGCGACAGAACACCTTATAAGCCAACCATTTTGGTGATAATCGCATAATGATCTTCAAACATCATGGTGGCATCCAACTCGGCAAGTGGTAGCCAAAATGCTTTGGCCGCGTCGTCACCGCCTTTTACTTTGGGCAGACCTTTCGGGTCGTTTTTTAGCTGAAAGTAAAAGGCTTGAGTAATCGTGCGACCACGCGCTGAGCGGTAAGGGTCGTCAAAGGTATGCTGACTATGACAAGAGCCGCGTAATACTGGCTCTGGGACTTTAAGGCGTGTCTCTTCGCGTAGCTCACGGATACAGGCGTCAAATAGGGTCTCTTTTGGATTCAAAAAACCACCGGGCAGTGCCCACAGCCCGCGCCCTGGCATGCTGCGACGTTCTACCAACAGAATATGACCTGACTGGACGACCAAAGCGTCTGCCGTCATAAAGGTAGGCGGGTAAGGCGCAGACTCCCATTGTCTTTTATACTTATCGACGAAGTCAGCTTCTTCGTGCAACTGTTGATAATCCTCGGTTTTCTTGAAGTCATTTAGGACGTTGCGGGTCGACTCAGGGGTGCGCTCAGGCGTTGGCGTGGCACCCATCAGATAACTATCCCGAATAGGGGTAGCCGATAGATTGTGATAATTGGGCACAGAGACAGACGCCCAGTTGGGGAATAGCGATAAATAATATGATGAGCTGTCCTTTGAATGACCAATGAGACCGATATCGGTCTGCAAGTCGCCAGTGACTGACTTTACGCCTGCTTGCACGTATTGCAGCCAGCGCGTGTCATTGTAGAGCGCATCATCGAGTCCAACGCAGTGAATACGCGCGGCATCTGCTGTTGAATACGCGCCTTTAATCATCGCGGCGCGCTCAGCAACGCTAAAGGGATTGCGCAAGCTACGTGGTAAGTTGGCGGAGCCGATGAGCATGATGACATTGTCGGCACGCTTCAAGGCTTCATCCACAACCGCTTTGTGCCCGCAATGAAACGGCTGAAAGCGGCCAATAAACACCAAATAACGATAGTGTTTTTTGTCCTGCTTATCTGGGTTTTGTATCTCTAGATCTTGCTCTGATAATTCACTCATAGACGCCACTTTCCTACGACTTATTTTTTATTGGTTAAAAATTGATGACGCTAATACTGACACAGCCTATGACTTTCTGACAAGTATAAAGATGTATAGGGGTGTATCATCGTTAAGTTGCATGCTGTGCAATCCACGCTGCCACCGTTGGCCAAATCTCTGTCGCAGCATTGCGGCTAATCATAATGCGGCTATGGGTATAATCGTCCAAATCGCCATGGTTGATTGCGTATTCACGAAAGACGTTGTGAGGGTTAGCGAACTTGTCAAAAAACAACTGACAGCCACGGGTTGGCGAAATGAAATGGTCACCTTTGGCACTGATCGCATAGATAGGCGTGGTAATAGTTGGCATATGCTGACGATAATCGAAGTGGCTGTTATTAGATACAGTATGAGATGTAGTATTTTTAGAGGCGATAGTAGAGGGCGTATTGTCATTAATCGTCGTTGTTTCAAATTTACTTTGTTGTATAAAGCTGCTTTTAAAGTCTTTGTTTAGGTTCCAGTTGTACCACTGGTTCATCGTATAGTAGCTTTCGTTAAAAGGACCCATTTTAAGCTTCTTAGCTGGGATAAAGCCTAGTAGTCTCGTAAATACTTTGGCTGCGAGAATTTTAGTGCAGCTAATCGGGTTCGATACTGCGCCATAAACTTGACAGGCAAACATACTGATACTGTTTATGCGGTTAATGTACTGCGGATGTTGGATTAAAAACATCGTTAAGCAGGCACCGCCGCCACTGTGGGTGACGCAATGTAGATTATCCAGTGTTAACTCAGTGAACAAGTAACGAAAGGTGGCCTCAAAATCATAGGTTGCAACGGTTTCGAAGTTGAATTTGTCTGTTGGTATCGAGCTTGCACCATGACCGCGCCATTCCATAATGTAGCAATGATGACCAAGTTGTGCCAGATAGTGGGTGATTCTCAAACAAGTCTGTTTGTCCGAAAAGGTCCCATGGGTCAATAGGATGTTTTGTGCTTTTATCTCAGGCGTATGGGTGGTGAGGATATCAGTTTTGTTTTCGTTTTTCGCTGTATCCACAATTTTCCAGACGGCTATTTGCTCACCATCTTTGGTGCTTACCAGTTTTAGGGTCTCTGTCATCATAAAACGGTCTCGTCTAGATTGTCTTATTATTAGGTAGATGATTAGGGCGCGTCTTCAATTCACTCGATAGTCATCTAAATGGGCTAAAAATGGCTAAATCTTGCCAAACATCGTCAAATAGCTTGTTAATATCCCGATATTATCTACGCTATTTTTCTTGTTTGACGGCAATTTATCTCATTTTTATCGCCATTTTTGAAATGAAGACACGCCTTAGGTCATTTGCTGTATCGTTAATGCGACAGCAATGCTATCGCTATAGTCAGTTCAAAACAAAAGTGTTATGGCTAGGACAAACATCATAAAATAATTTGGATAAGTCGTTTTCCATCCACCCTTGGCGTAGAAACTTCACTTGAGCCCATTTTTTCTCAATAGGGTTCAAGTCTGGGCTGTACGGCGGCAGCCATAGGATACGATGACCATGCCTGTTCAGTAATTTTTGGATACGTCTACTTTTATGAAACCGAGCGTTATCCATGACAATCACGCATTTGGTTTTAAGGCTTGGGATTAGGGTGTGTTTGCACCAATCGTAGAATATGCCGCTGTTAATGTTGTGTTCAAAGTAATCCAGTGCAAATAGCATCTTTTCATATAGAGCCCCAATGACGTTGGTTCGCTTTTTACCTTGCCAGTTGTAGCTGTCGATACAGGGTTTGCCTATCAGTGCATAACCATGAGGACGAATGGTCTGGCTTTCAAAACCGCTTTCGTCCATATACACAATGGGATAACCTTGCTGTTTAAAGTTATCAAGCTTACTCTGATACGCCGCTCTTTTTATTGGACATGCTTTTGGATGCTCTAAGGTCTTTTTTTTGACTGATGCCTAGGCGTTTTAAAGCCTCACAAATGGCTGGGGCAGTACAGTTGAACCGTCTTGCTCTCTCATAGTGATAGTCATCAGGGTAACGCTCAACGTCTTTACGTAGTGCATCATCTGGTATTTTTGATGGCGTAACATTGCGAGTGCTCTTACTATGCAGCCGTTTCTTCCACTTTTGAATGGTGGTTGGACTAATATCATAAAAAGAGGCTGCCTCGGCAAAAGTCATGCCACCTGCTAAGCTTTTAAGAACTTGTTTGCGATAATCTAGTGAGTAAGTCATGATAATTGAGTATATCTGTTGAGATGTTTTATCTTATAACATTTTTATATTTAATACACTATACTATGTTTTTATCCTTGATAATTCATTTGCCAGCCTTAATATAAACAATAGCAGACGCGGTGTGGGTAATTAAATAATTTTGCATCGCATTATTAGTGGTCGCTATTATCTATATTAATGTCACCTATTTATCTTTTATATGTCACCATTAAAAAAACCAATAGTGGCTATTTATAACGGTCACGCTTTAATTCGCAGTAGCGCAGTCGGAATTATTGACTGAATGCGCTATAATAGTGATTATAAAATCATCAAACCTTTATCAAGATTGCCGTTAGAGCACTATAATATCAACCGTTATGCTTGATAATTTTTAAATCAAATTGCCCAAATTCACGACACAGCAGCTATGACAGCAGTCGCGTTTGTGTCATAACGCATAGGAAAAATTATGAGTGAGCACAATCAAACCAGCCAAGCAGATCAATCTGCAGACTATGAATCAGCGCTAGATACTGAGCAAACAGAAACAAAAAGTAATATTACCATTACCGAGTCAGCCCAAGGGTACTTGGCCGATTTACTGTCCAAGCAAGATACTGACGGCATCGGTGTGCGTATCTTCGTCGAGCATCCTGGTACGCCGCGTGCCGAGTGCTGTATGGCTTATAACCAACCGGGCGAAGAAGACAGTGCCGATTTGCGTTTTACTTATGATGATTTCTCTGCCTTTATCGAAGCGTCATCAGTCCCTTATCTCGAAGATGCAGTAATTGACTATAATAAAGACCGTTTCGGTGGTCAGCTGACCTTCCGCGCGCCAAACTCTAAAGTACCGAAAGTCGGTGCCGATGCCAGCGTCGAAGAGCGTATCAACTATGTATTGCAGTCTGAGATTAATCCAGGCTTAGCGGCGCATGGCGGTGACGTACAGTTGCTTGAACTGATTGATGAAGAAGGCGTTGGTCTCACTGCCGTATTGAAATTCGGTGGTGGTTGCCAAGGTTGTTCAGCAGTCGACATGACCTTGCGTCAAGGCGTTGAAGTACAGCTTAAGCAGCAAATACCAGAGCTGACACAAGTCATCGATGAGACGGATCATACTCGTACTGAAAATGCTTATTACAAATAAGTGGTAAGTATCAATACAATCAGAAGTAGATTGAAATAGGGTTACTTATGCTGGGTGGTTATTAATAAACCCAACATTGGCTATTCTTTTCATAAAGAAGCTGGGTTATGATTAACTCAGCTTTTTTTTATGGCTATCATTTATAAGATGGCTTTTTTAGAGATTATTGGTCAATCTATACCTTTGAATGATTTATTTTGATTGATGCTTTTTTAGTGACTACCAAGGAGTTTGTTATGAGTGATGGACAACCAGAGAGCAATTTAGATAACGGCACAAAACCTACGCAGCGTCTAGAGACCTTAGCGATTCATGCCGGTTATAGTGTTGAGCCAACGACCAAAGCGGTCGCTGTGCCTATTTATCACACCAGCTCGTATGCGTTTGATAATACCCAGCATGGCGCAGATTTGTTTGATTTAAAAGTCGCAGGTAATATCTATACCCGTATCATGAACCCGACCAATGCGGTATTAGAAGAACGCGTAGCAGCGCTAGAAGGCGGTATCGGCGCGCTTGCGGTTGCATCTGGTATGGCAGCCATTACTTATGCCATTCAAACCATTTGTGAAGCGGGTGATAATATCGTGGCGGTATCAACGCTATATGGTGGTACTTATAATCTATTTGCTCATGCTTTGCCGCGTCAAGGTATCGAAGTCCGCTTCTTTGATCACAAAAATCCTGAAGCGATTCGCGATTTAATCGATGATAAAACCAAGATGGTCTTTGCTGAAAGTATCGGTAATCCACTGGGCAACATTATTGATATTCAAGCACTCAGTGACATCGCGCACGAATATGGTGTGCCAGTGGTGATTGATAGTACGGTTGCCACGCCAGCGATTTGCCGTCCGTTTGAGTTTGGCGCGGATATTGTCATTCATTCATTGACCAAATATATGAGTGGTACGGGCACCTCGATTGGTGGGGCGATTGTCGATAGTGGTACGTTCCCTTGGGGCGATTACCCAGAGCGCTTCCCGTTATTAAACACGCCAGACGACAGCTATCACGGTGTGAACTTCGTCAAAGACGTCGGCGCTGCGGCCTTTATCGCTCGTGCTCGCGTGGCACCATTACGTAATACTGGTGCAGCGTTAAGTCCGCTAAATGCGTTTGGTATCTTGCAAGGGATGGAGACATTGAGCTTACGTATGGAGCGTCATGTACAGAACGCGCAAGCCGTTGCTGAATATCTACGTGACCATGACAAGGTCGCTTGGGTAAAATATGCGGGTCTGCCGGATCATCCTGAGCATGAGCTTGCCAAAAAATACATGAAAGGTACGCCTTCTGCGATTTTAACCTTTGGGGTAAAAGGTGGACTTGAAGCAGGCGCGCGCTTTATCGATGCCTTGCAACTAATTACGCGCTTGGTCAATATCGGGGATGCCAAATCATTGGCGTGTCATCCAGCGACGACCACCCATCGCCAGCTCAATGAGCAAGAGCTAAAAAATGCAGGTGTGAGTACCGACATGGTACGTCTGTCGATTGGTATTGAACATATTGACGATATCAAGGCTGATTTAGAACAGGCATTAGCCTTGGCTTAATGTACAAGTTTCTTATTTCTTAACAATAAAATAATTTGCAAAAGAAAAAGCCCATATCGATTTGATATGGGCTTTTTTATTAGTGCTTTTCCGTCTGAAATATATAAAGAGATTAAGCGGACAGTACCCGTTTGGCAATCTCTTTATAGTCCTGCGGCATGAGTCGCGGGCCAAACTGCTGAATCACTTGTGCGGACACTTCGCTGGCAAGACGACCACATTCTGGTAAGGTGTAGTGCTGCGATAGCGCGTATAAGAACGCACCGGCATAGTTGTCGCCAGCGCCATTGGTATCGATGACATTGGCAACGACTGGCGTAGCAATATCATGGACGATTAACTCTGACTCGGCATCAGGTTTATGAGCGATAACGGCACCTTTTGCGCCATCAGTCACTACCGCAATTTGGCAATGCTCAAGTAGCGCACGTGCGGCAGCTTTGACTTGTTTTTTATCCGTAAAAAGCTTGGCTTCTTCACTATTACAAAATATCACCGCCACTTTATTGCCTAGCATATTGAGCAAACCGTCTTTGGCGAATTTAACCACGGCTGGATCGGCGAAGCTCACCGCAATCTTTGCATTATGAATGCCAGCTTGCTGACGTAACTGAGTCATGGCTGGCTGGATGCCCTCGGACATGGCCAAATAGCCTTCTAGGTATAGCCAATCTGCTTGCGTTAGCGCATCAAAATCGACGTTATCAGCGACAATATCGCTTGAGGTGCCTAGATAAGTCTGCATGGTGCGTTCACCATCTTCGGTCACTGCCACCACACAAGATCCAGTTACACCGCCTGCATGTATAGACTTGTCTGAGGTGGCGACGCCTGCTTCGTGCAAGTCCCTGAGGTAAAAGGCGCCTTGATCATCATCGCCCACACGGCACGCATAAAAGGGCTTGCCGCCTAAGCTGGCAAACGCATACATAGTATTTGCGGCTGAGCCACCACCGGCTTGTTTTGATGGCGCAATTTCTGCAAGTTGGAAGTAGGCCAGCAGTTGCTGCTGCTCTTCGATACCTGCCAAGGTCATATTCCCTTTGGTCAACTCTGTCTCTTCTAATGCTGCATCAGATAGCACATATTCGTGGTCAACCAAGGCATTCCCTATCGCCATTACATCGTACATTGTTCATTTCTCCTCAATTAAATTATAAACGGCTATTTTTTATATTCGAAAGTCATTCGGCTTGTAGTTCAAGCAAACGCTGATAAAGGGCATTCTTTTTGACGCCCGTAATATCGGACGCCAATGCAGCCGCTTTTTTGACCGATAAATCCTCTAACAAACGCTGTAATAATTTATCATGGAGGCTGATATCGTCAGTATCTTGTGCCGCATCAACGCCAGCGACCACCACGACTATTTCGCCGCGCTGCTGATTGTCATCTGCTTTGACAAACTCAACCAAGTCGCCCAGCGTACTCTTACGAACAGTCTCAAAAGTCTTGGTCAATTCACGGCAAAAAGTCACGTCACGATCGTCGCCAAATATCGTCGCCATATCTTCTAAGCTGGCGATAATACGATGCGGCGCTTCATAAAATATCAATGTTTCGGTACGCGTGTTTAGAGCAGTCAGTTGTTTTTGGCGACCATGAGTTTTCGCTGGTAAAAAACCAATAAAGCTAAAACGGTCTGACGGCAATCCCGCTACAGACAATGCAGCAATAGCGGCAGATGCGCCAACGATAGGTGACACAGTAACCCCAGCGGCATGGGCAGCTTGCACCAATTGATAACCAGGGTCACTGACCAACGGCGTGCCGGCATCACTGATTAAGGCGACCGAATAACCTTGCCCGATCATCTCAATAATTTTAGGCGTTTGAATGGCGCTATTGTGCTCATGATAGGCCCACAGCTTATTATGTCCTTTTTGCTTACCTACAGTCTCGGTGGCATCGGCATTATCAGCGCTATTATGAGTGGCTGGCGCTTTGGTATCGTCCGTTTTACTGCCTTTGCTATCTTTAGTGTCGATGCCAAAATGCGACAACAGTTTACCTGAGGTACGGGTGTCTTCACAGGCAATGATAGCGACTTGCTTTAGGATATCGACCGCATGCGGCGTCATATCGGTGAGATTACCAATCGGCGTGGCAACGATATAAAGACAAGCTGGCATCGCAGTAGGGGTAGACATAAAACCTCGAAGTATTAAAAACAGGAATTAAAAAATAAGGTGGCGCTGGCATTTATCATATATCAATCATTCAAGTAGTGAATAATTAATAGCGATAAAAGGACGCAAAAGTGGTTAGTTTAGCATGTTGTGCTATGATAATTATGAAATGTTGAGCAGACCCATGGACGTTATGGCAGATCATAAACCTTTGACCCTTACTTCACCAAAACAGCGCCAAGGCAGCCGCTTTGAACAACGAGCGTGCGAGTTTTTACATGCGCAAGGATTGCAGCTGATTGCGCAAAACTGGCAGCAGCCTAAAGTTGGTGAATTAGATTTGGTAATGTTGGAGACGGGTTCAGCATGGTCGACGCTGGTATTTATTGAAGTACGCCAGCGCCAGCATTCAGGGTTTGGTGATGCCGCGCTTAGCGTTACGGCAAGCAAACAGCGTAAAGTGATCAAAACAGCTCGTTATTTTTTACAGGCGCACCCTGAATATAGTCACTATGAGTGCCGCTTTGATGTCATTGCTTATGATACGAATAAGGTCAATGCTCGCAGCATTGCTGCTAACCATACAAATAGAAATAACGATTATATCAATGATAAATCAGAGAATAAGCCGGAGTGGCTAAAAAGCGCTTTTATAGCCAGCGCGTGGTAATGTTGCGTTTTGACTGTGTTACCAAACAGGCAAAGAAAATACGACGGCATGTTATCGTTACCAAAAACCTAACTGTCCACCGTAAAAATTAAGTAAAGTAATTGAACGAAAATGGCTAGTCGTAGAAACGATGACGTTAGCGATTACTCAGTCGATAATTCTTACTTTGATATTTGATATTTGATATTTGATAGTTACTCAGTTAAAACTGCTAAACCAATTGAACCCAAACAATCGTCACATCATGCTCTAAGAGGTAAATAATGACACGGATGCATTTGCGCACTGCTATTTTTGGCTTATCACGTCGCACTGCGATAGGCGTTATGCTAATGACTGGTCTCATCAGTACAGGTTGTACCACCAATTATCTGACTAATAGTACCGAGGGCACCTATGGCGTGCCAATGACTGAGCGTACGATTCCACAGCGTCTGCTCGATCGTAGTATTGAGCATACGGTCAAAATCAATGTTTATGGTCTCAAAGAAGACCTACAGCAAACCAGCCGCATGGGCATTGATAGTTTTAACAGTGAAGTGTTGCTGACTGGCGAAGTGCCTACCGAAGCGATTAAAGCAGAAGTCGAAAAAGTCGTGAGCTCTATGCCCGATGTACGCCGTGTCTATAACGAGCTGAGCGTTAGTGCCTCGAAGGGTTATAGCTCAACGGTTCATGATGGTTATATCACTTCCAAGCTGCTGGCAAAAGTCGCGGCAAGTGATGGCGTCAAAGCCTCACAGATCAAAGCGGTGACCGATGATGGGGTGGTTTATATCATGGGACGCATGACGCCTACCCAGCAAAGCCACCTGATTGATATCGCTAACGACACAGTCGGAATCACAGAGCTGGTATTACTGACCACCGTCGTCGATGATAGAGGGGTTAAGTTGGCTGAAGACGATATTATGTATGAAGATAATTTGGCCAACCCTGCCACAGCGCCCGTTATCGACCCTAATGTAGCGTCTAACGTCAACCCTAATGTAAATAATGTCGCAACGGCTGATGCTGCTAGTACTGCGACGCCTATCGTTATAACAGAGGAAGGCGAGTCAGTTACTCAGCCGTCATCTAGTCCTTATATTGACCTTTATCAGAATCAGTAAGCCTTTATTGAGATCAACACGGCCTAATAGGCTTACTGCCGAACAATCACAATAAGCCTAAACAGCGGCAACAGTAAAAGCACGATAATGCATCGATCAGCCAGTAAGATATAACAGGTGAAGAATAGACAAGACAGACCCTAATGTTCATTCTATAAGACGGCTGTCGCAATGCTATTAGGTTTGACCAATATATAAATATAATAGGGATACTGACAATGAAAGATGCAAACAAGCGCGCGCAGCACAATACAATTAATCATAAAATAAACAATGAAAGCCTTGTTAGTAATACCGCTAGCAAACTAGGTATTTTAAAATTGACGGGCGCAGCCGCATTGGCAGTAGGTGGTATCGCACTTGCCGTTCAAAACGCACAAGCTTTGTCACCGCTCGCTGTGGTCAATGGCATTACGTCAAGTGGTGGTGTTGGTGTTAGTAAAAATATTCTATACGGTGATGAGCCATTACAAGATTTGGATATTTATTATCCCAAGCCTTTAGCCCAAGCTATGAAAGCCGAGAGTGCTACTAAAGATGCTGTTATTAATGACAGTTATCCGATGGTGGTTTTCGTCCATGGCGGCTCGTGGGAGAGTGGTAATAAGGAACAGTACGCCTTTGTCGGTCAAAGTTTGGCGCAGGCAGGTTATGTCACCGCCGTAATTAATTATCGTAAAGCACCTGAGCATGTATATCCCGATTACGTCGAAGATGCAGCGCAAGCGATTGCTTGGAGTTTCGACAATGCGACCAGCTTGCATGCTGATCCAAAACGCTTGGCAGTGGTTGGGCATTCTGCTGGTGCGTTCAATGTGGTTGCTGCCGTTGCTAATGAAGATTTTTTAGCGCCTTATGGTATTAAGCCAAAGGACATTAAGGCAGTCATTGGGATTGCAGGTCCTTATAGCTATGATTTCCGTAAATTTGACAGCGCAACGGCTTTTGCTGCTGATGCCACACCAGACGAGGTTATGCCCGACCGTCATATCAAAGGCGAGCAGCCGCCTTATCTATTGCTCACTGCCGAAAATGATAAAATCGTGTACGCTACCAATACTATCAAGATGACTAAAGCGCTAAAAGAGGCGGGTGTTATGGTAGAAAACGGTGAAATTGAAGGGGCCAGTCATGCGACCAGTATCGGAGCTATGGCGCCACCACTACGCTGGCTAAACGATGTGCGCGCGCAGGTTTTGACTTACTTGGATAAAGAGCTCAAGTAGTCGTGTTTGTTAATCTCAGTACTGCTTGAATGTCTAGCGTCTAGAGTGTTTATAACCGTATCCTCATTGCTGGTTTTATGGCTTAGGCGCAGTTGCGTAAGACAGTACTGTAAGATGCTTAAACTCTTGTTATAATGTCGTCACTTTACCTCTATACCCTATTTAACACTTAAGGCAGAATATTCTATGAGCATGAACGCTGACGACCTGATTGCATTTTTACAGACTCATTTCCCAGACGCTTTTATTCAAGCTGCCAATCAAGGTAATAAGTTTGATGTACGCGTGGTTGATGCTAGTTTCGAAGGCAAGCGCGCCGTGCAACGCCAGCAAGCGATCTATGCGCTAGTCAACGACAAGATTGCCAGTGGTGATATTCACGCGCTCAATATTCAAGCGCTGACACCTGCTGAATGGGATGTTCAGTCAAAAGGTTAAATTTTTTATATACGCTGGGCTTGCACAGAACTGATTGTTTTAACGATTATTACAATGATTGGTTCGATAAGTCTGATTTTCACTATTTTTAATACTCATCGCTAGGTTGTCACTTCTATGGATCAATTTTTAATCACTGGTAGTAGTCGTATCGCAGGGGAAGTCACTATCTCAGGCGCCAAAAATGCTGCTTTGCCATTATTGGCAGCTATGATATTGGCCGAGACCCCAACGACATTGCACAATGTGCCCTCATTACAAGATGTGCGGACGTTGATTGAATTGATCAGTGGCATGGGTATCAAAATCCAAAAGCAGGACGATACTGTCACTTGTGATACCAAGAGTATTGATAATTTCTATGCGCCGTATGATTTGGTGAAGACCATGCGTGCCTCGATTTTAGTCCTTGGGCCATTGCTGGCACGTTTTGGTGAGGCAGAAGTGTCATTGCCCGGTGGCTGTGCGATTGGTTCACGTCCTGTAGACCAACATCTAAAAGCCTTTGAGGCGATGGGTGCTGAGATTAGTGTCGAGAATGGCTATGTAAAAGCAAAAGCGCCAAAAGGCGGCAAGCTGATTGGCTGTAACTTTTCATTTGACATGATCACCGTTGGCGGTACTGAAAACGTCATCATGGCCGCCGCACTTGCCAAAGGCACGACTGTTTTGGGTAATTGCGCGCTTGAGCCAGAAGTGGTCGATTTGGCCAATATGTTGGTGGCGATGGGCGCTAAAATAAGCGGTATCGGTACTTCTATCATGACCATCGAAGGCGTTGAACGCTTGCATGGTTGTGAGTATTCAGTGGTGCCAGATCGTATCGAAACTGGCTCCTACCTTGCTGGCGCGTTGATGACGCGCGGTGATGTGTTGACCAAAAACACATCTGCGCTGCTATTAACACCCGTGTTAGAAAAATTCGAAGATATGGGTGCGGTGATTACTAGCGGTGATGATTGGATTCGTGCACAAATGAAAGGTCGTCCACTGCCGGTTGATATCCGTACGCAGCCACACCCCGGCTTTCCAACAGATATGCAAGCGCAAGTCATGGCGATTGCTTGCTTGGCGAATGGCACCAGTACTTTTATCGAAAATATCTTTGAAAACCGCTATATGCATGTACCTGAGCTTAATCGTTTAGGTGCATCTATTCAAGTAGATGGTCATACGGCTGTGGTTAAAGGCGTCGAAAACTTTACGGCTGCACCGGTAATGGCGACTGATTTACGTGCGTCTATGTCACTGGTGATGGCGGCAGCAACGGCGGAAGGTGAAAGCTTAATCGACCGTATTTATCATATCGATCGTGGCTATGAGCATGTTGAAGAAAAACTGCGTGCGCTTGGGGTCAATATCGAACGTATCAATACTAACGACTAAACTAACAACTAAACCAGCGATTAAGCTTGATTGGCTTTATAAAGTTGAACGTTTGGTGTTATAAATTAAAAAATCCTCTTTAGTGGGGATACTCACTGCACATGGACACGATGTCATTATGACTGAAGCAAGCAATAGCCTACCAAATGATGGTTTATTAAACGAAGTAAATGATGAGTTCTTTGGCTTAACACTGGCCTTATCAAAGGGTCGTATTTTAGAAGAGACCATGCCACTGCTACGTGCAGCGGGTGTTGATCTTTTAGAAGATCCTGAAGCCTCGCGCAAACTTATTTTTCCAACCTCAAACCCAAATGTACGTGTATTAATCTTGCGTGCAAGCGACGTACCGACCTACGTCGAACACGGCGCGGCTGATTTTGGTGTAGCGGGTA
The DNA here is from genome assembly GCF_965638355.1 of Psychrobacter okhotskensis. Lineage (NCBI taxonomy): Bacteria > Pseudomonadati > Pseudomonadota > Gammaproteobacteria > Moraxellales > Moraxellaceae > Psychrobacter > Psychrobacter okhotskensis. The sequence continues at coordinate 2,955,360 of NZ_OZ281822.1, read as the reverse complement.
AAGATGTGCTGCTTGAGCATGGCGCGAACCACGTGTATGAATTGCTTGATTTAAAAATTGCTCAATGCAAATTGATGACCGCTGGCGTAAAAGACGCACCACTGCCCAATCGTCGTCTGCGTATCGCGACCAAATATGTCAATGTAGCGCGCGCGTATTTTGCGAGCCAAGGTCAGCAAGTTGATGTTATCAAGCTTTACGGTTCAATGGAGCTTGCGCCATTGGTGGGCTTGGGCGATTTGATTGTCGATGTGGTTGATACGGGTAATACCCTACGCGCGAATGGACTTGAAGCACGCGATCATATTTGTGATGTGTCATCACGTCTTATCGTCAATCAAGTCAGCTATAAGCGCAAATTTGCGTTACTAGAACCCATTTTAGATAGCTTTAAAAACAGTATTGCCGATGCCTAGTAAACCGGTGCCAATCATTGGTAATATAAAGCATGATGATGCGAATTTTTAAACCAGTTTAGCAGGCTATGAGTGATATAGCGTGCTAAACTGGTTTTATTGTCTTAGCTTGCGAAAAAATAAAATCACCGTAAAATTTAGACAAGAAGACAGCCAGTAAGTCGCCATATTTGTGAATAATAAGCATACTTTAGTTATATTCACGCCGTTTATTTTCAGCAGTATTTTATGCTCAGATATAGGATTAGGTCATGCGCCAGTTAAGTACCCAAGATGCCGATTTTGACAATCAATTGACACAACTGCTTGCCTTTGAAACCGTCAATGATGCTGAATTATTGCATACCGTCGACGATATCATCGCACAAGTACGTGCGGATGGTGATAGCGTCGTATTGGCATTAACTCAGCAATTCGATCAGCATCCAGCGACAACGATGCAAGAGTTAGAGCTGTCTAAAGAAGCACTTGCCGATGCATTTGCCAATCTGGATGAGAATGTAAAAACGGCATTGACCACAGCAGCTACTCGGGTACAGACCTTCCATGAGCGTCAAGTACAAGAAACGTGGCAATATGAAGATGAGCTAGGCAATCGCTTAGGTCAAAAAGTCACGCCACTTGATCGTGTTGGCATTTATGTGCCGGGTGGTTTGGCATCTTATCCATCATCAGTATTGATGAATGCTATTCCTGCCAAAGTAGCTGGGGTTACTGAAGTTATCATGGTCGTACCAGCGCCGAAAGGGGTGCTCAATCCTTTGGTATTGGCAGCAGCACATTTGGCACAAGTTGACCGTGTCTTTACCATTGGCGGCGCACAGGCGGTAGCAGCTTTAGCCTACGGTACCGAAACCATTCCAGCGGTGGATAAAATCACAGGGCCGGGGAATAAGTATGTCGCGGCAGCCAAACGCGCAGTATTTGGACAAGTCGGCATTGATATGATTGCAGGCCCCTCAGAAGTGTTGGTATATGCAGAGGGTGAAGCGCAAGATCGAGCTGATTGGCTCGCGATGGATTTGTTGTCGCAAGCAGAGCACGACCGTATCGCTCAAGCTATCTTTGTGACGACCAGTGAAGAGCAGTTAAAAGAAGTCGAGTTAGAGATAGAAAGAGCACTCGCTGAGCTGCCAAAAGCAGATATCGCGCGTGACTCGCTGCAAAATCGTGGTGCACTTATCTTAGTGAAAGATCGTAGCGAGGGTATGGCACTGATTAATCGTATTGCCCCTGAGCATTTGGAGTTATCCGTTGATAACCCTGATGCATTGCTAGATGATATTCGTCATGCGGGTGCTATCTTTATGGGTCGTCACACGCCTGAGGCGATTGGCGATTACTGTGCAGGACCGAACCATGTGCTACCAACATCTGGTACTGCGCGCTTTTCTTCACCTTTAGGTGTCTATGACTTTCAGAAGAAATCATCAATTATTTATTGCAGTGAATCCGGCAGCAAGCCATTGGCTGAGACGGCTGATATTCTAGCGCAACGTGAGGACCTAGAAGCCCATGCGCGCTCAGCCCGTTATCGTTATCAGTAAGATATTTTGAGCGTCTTCATTTTTACTTTTGATAGATATTTTTAATAGTCTGTATGGCTAATTAGTAGGATAATTTATGAGTGAGTCAAAGATAGATACCAGACTTTGGTCATCTAAAGCACGCAACTTGTCACCTTATGTGCCGGGTGAACAGCCACAGCACGACAATTTATGCAAACTGAACACCAATGAAAACCCCTTTCCGCCGTCACCGAAAGTAGGCCAGGCAATCGCTAAGGTGTTAGAGAAGCAAGCGGAAGATTTGCGCTTGTATCCTGCACCCGAATCTGATGATTTGCGGGCGGCCTTAGCGCAGCTTTATAGTCTTGAGGCAAACCAAGTCTTTGTCGGTAACGGTTCAGACGAAGTGTTGGCGCTCGTCTTTGCCAGTTTTTTCCTAAAAGAGCGTCCTGTCTTAGCACCTGATATCAGCTATAGTTTTTATCCGGTTTATGCACAGACGTTTGGTGTCGATCTGATACAAATTCCTTTAGAAGAAGACTTTAGTGTCGATCCTGATGCGTATCGTCAGCCTTGTAGCGGTATCATCATCGCCAATCCTAATGCGCCAACCGGTTTACTGTTATCGCTTGATGACATTCGTAAGCTGGCGGGTGAACACTCAAATGCAGTGGTTGTGATTGATGAGGCGTATATTGATTTTGCTCAAAGCACTGAAAATAATCAAGATACGACGGTTTCAGCCATTAGCTTGATTAATGAGTTTGATAATATTCTAGTGACGCAAACTTTTTCAAAATCACGCTCGCTCGCCGGTCTGCGCGTCGGTATGGCTTTTGGCAATGTCTCATTGATTGAAGCATTAACACGTATGAAAAACAGCTTTAACAGTTTTCCACTCGATAAGCTGGCGCAAGCTGGGGCGACTGCTAGTGTGATAGATGTCGAGTATTTTGAGCAAATGCGTCAGCAGGTTATGGACTTGCGCGAATCACTGACTGCAGATTTAACGGCACTTGGTTATGACGTGCTGCCATCGCATGCCAATTTTGTCTTTGCCCGTCCTAAAGATGGCAATGCTAGCACGGTGGCTTCTGCCCTACGTGAACAAGGTATCATTGTCCGTCATTTTGACAAACCGCGTATCAATGAGTACTTACGCATTACCATTGGTACGCCAGCACAACATGAGCGCCTGATTGAGGCCTTAAAAACGCTACATGACTCTAACGATATCGCTGCGGGTTAATGCGTAATCTTTTGGTTAGCTCATAACGACGATAGCTGAATTGCCGCAATAAATATCGACAATAAAGCCTGCTCAACGTCACGTTGGCAGGCTTTATTTTTTATCATAGGGTCATATAAATCTTAATACCATTTACTAGCACTATTGTCAGCAAGGACTGAGAGCAAATTACCTACCTTATCGAGGCATTCTTGATATTCTGCATCGCAGTCGGAGGCAACCGTGATGCCACCACCTGCCCAGAGACTGACTTGTCTATCACCATTCAATGAATTGGTGGCTTGCAGGGTACGAATGAGCACATTCCATTGGCCACTACCATCAAAGTTCATATAGCCCATGGTGCCACAATAAGCACCGCGCGGTGCAGTTTCCAGTTCGGATATAATTTCAACCGCCCGTTTTTTGGGCGTCCCCGTGATAGAGCCTGCGGGCAAACTGCCAAACAATACAGCTAATGGATGAGTATCTGCCTTTAACTCAGCGGTGATGGTACTCACCATATGATGCACATTGCTAAAGGTCTCAATCGCAAATAATTGCGGCACTTTGACGCTACCAATTTTGGCGTATTTACCCAAATCATTGCGCAGTAAGTCGACGATCATGACGTTTTCGGCACGGTCTTTTTCGCTATCGATAAGCTGCTGTTTATAAGCATTGTCTTGTACAGTATTCAATCCGCGTGGCATCGTTCCTTTGATTGGTTTGGTACGAATATGATGTTTGCCAGTGTTCGTCTCTTTTGTAAAGGTAAAAAATAACTCAGGCGAGCAGCTTAATAATTCAAAATCACTATTACCCTTATTTGCATGGCCCTCACGATCAAGATGACTGGTTTGTAAGTACCCTGCAAAGGGAGCTTTGGTATTTCGATGTAGGGCAGGTAAGTAATCAACCAGTTTCGTTGCGCTACCATGATTAGTAATATTATTAAAAGTGCCTTGCCATGCTTGCGTCAGATTGATTTGATAACAGTCGCCTTGCTGTAGATACTCTTGGGTTTTTGCAAAAGCCCTTTGATAATCATTTTTATGCCAGCGCTCGTTCAATATTAATGGCGCCAACGGTGGCTTATTATCATGAGAGGGTTTGTTTCTACTAGATAGTTGATGCTCTAGCGTGTCTAAATACGATATAAGCGCTGATAGTGTGGTGTCTGTTGCTTCACTAGCAGTATTTAAACCTAGCGTATTTAGCCTCCAGCCATTTTCTTTATCTGATGGGGTGAGGTAGATATCGTAATGTCCCAAAATGGCACAAGGCTGCGTTGCTAGCTCAATATGTGCAGCTGGGCTAAGCTCATGAGCAGCGATATCGTAACCGATAAAGCCTATCAGACCATGATGATAACTTGGTTTTTCATTTAAATCGCTTACTGGTTCTGGGTTTTCATTATTAGCATCATAAGTTTGACTATAACTGATTAATTCATCTTGCCAGTCGTTATAACTCCTATAAGTGACAGTGATATCATTGTGAACGGCGTCACGGCAGGTTTTTCTGACTTGATAAAGGGCTGCTTGTTCGTTTGAATCTGGCGTGTTTTCAGCGCAACCATAAACAGACCAGCTGACTTTGGGGAGCAAGCCAATCACTGATCGGCCGTCATTATTGAGCCAAACCAATTGCCAGTTTGCTTCGGCCTGTTGTGCGATTAAATATTGCTGTAGCAGTGGCAGCAGTTCGGCAGCCGTTAGCCCACCAAAACGCCAGCTAGGTTGAGTAGCTGGCGATAGGGCAGAAACTGTCTGCTCAGTATTCTTATGATTTTTTACGGGCATAATTTACGCGTCAAACTTTTTGATAATTAAGGTGGCATTGGTACCGCCAAAGCCAAAGCTATTACTCATCAAGGTTTCGAGATTGGCGTCGCGTTTTTCGGTGACGATATCAAAGCCTTCAGCCGCAGGGTCTAAATTCTCAACATTAATACTTGGCGCAATGAAGCCTTCTTGTAGCATCAGTAAGCAATAGATTAATTCTTGCGCACCGACGGCACCCAAGCTATGACCGGTCATTGACTTGGTCGAGCTGATAGGCGGGACTTTGTTGACATCATTACCGAATACTTTAGCAATCGCTTTAAGCTCAGTGATATCACCTAGTGGCGTACTCGTACCGTGGCTATTGATATAATCGACGCTTTGTAAGCCCGCTTCGGCTAGTGCTTGCTGCATACAGCGTACTGCACCTTCACCGCTTGGTGCGACCATTTCTGCACCATCAGAGCTGGCCCCGTAGCCGACAATTTCAGCCAATATATTGGCACCACGTGCTTGGGCATGCTCTAAGCTCTCAACAACAACCATCGCGCCACCAGCGGCAATGACAAAACCATCACGGTCTTTGTCATACGCTCTTGAGGCAAGTTGTGGCGTGTCATTATACTGAGTACTGACCGCACCCATGGCATCAAACATACATGACTGCGTCCAGTGTTCCGCTTCACTACCACCAGCGAGTACAATATCAGCTTTACCGAGCTGAATAAGCTCAGCGGCATGGCCGATACAGTGGGTTGAGGTCGCGCAAGCAGAGGCAAGAGAGTAGGAAACTCCTTGAATTTTTAGCCCAGTGGCCAAGGCGGCGGATACCGAGCTGCCCATCGTTTTTGGTACCGCCATCGCACCGACACCGCGTAGACCTTTTTCACGCATCGCATCTATGGCATTGACGATATTTTCTGTCGATGCGCCGCCCGAGCTGGCTACGACACCCACACGTGGATTGCTATTGATAGTCTCAAGCGACAAGCCAGCGTGCTCGATTGCATTCAAGGCGCTAACATAGGCATAGAGGCTGGCATCACTAAAGAAGCGCTTTAATTTACGATCTATAGCGGAGGTGTCAAGTTCTGCTTTATCGATACTGCCACTAACGTGCGACTTAAATTCATGCTCAGCATAAGAGTCGTTAAATGTAATACCAGACTGCCCTTGCTTAAGAGCGGCAGTGACGGTGGCTAAATCATGTCCGATACAAGAGACAATCCCTGCTCCAGTGATAACAACGCGGCGCATATTCTATTCCTTATTAATAACGATTTTTGATAATTACCTTTAATAATCGCTTTTGAGTCCAACATTCTATTATGTAGCGGTTGGCATGGCTGTTTTTTGTAGCAATAGCCTGATGAAGACAGCCTAGAGGCTTAAATAACGACTATTTCTAACAAGTCTTTTAACCTATATAGGCCGCTTTCACAGGATTATTGCTTTTATCATAGAACCAAATCCATGATAAATAGTGGCCAGCTAATGCCTCAGCCTATGCCATATGATAACGTATCAAGGGTTCAAAATCTTTGGATAAGTGCAAAATAACGACAAAACATTGATTACGGTTAAAAGTAACTATCCCTGTCTGTTTTGCGATATGATAATCGTTGTTTTGGTCATTGAGACATGGCTATTTTTGTCCAAATAAAAGCAGGGTAGAGGGGTAGGAGAAGTTCGACAATTATAAATAAACTATACTTTTAGATACAAAATTTGTGAGCGCGATAACATTGTTCGCACTGACAGCCGTTTGCCTCATTGGCTAAAATGACCCATTCATTACTACTATAAAAAAACGACCAATCATCATATTAAGGACATCACGATGGCAAAGCGTAGCACTCTCTCTAAAGGCATCAACACTATTGGCTCTTTTACGCGCAATAATCTGGAGCGCATGGGTGCAGTGATTGACAGCATGAATGCAAAAACGGGTAAGCCAAGTCACTATAAAGCGGTAAATCTAGGCGATGAAGATTTTCAACAAGACCTATTCCGAGAACAAACCCTAAAGGCGACCCAGCAGTTATTGGGCACACGATTTGCGACTTATGGCAAGTATGCCAAAAAAGTAGTGCCGAATAGTTTATTCCAATCGACGGTTGACGGGGCATTTGCACAAATTGCTAAGCTTGCAGCCACTTGGAGCCAGATTGATTTGCCCAATGAGCATCGTTTTGCCAGCGTGGCGAGTTTAGACGATGAAGAGCGCTACGCATTGGCGACCGACATTGCCAATCAAAACCGTGCGCTTGCTACGATTGGTGGTTTGACTGGTTTGGCCGGACTACCAGGTTTGTTGGCTGATACTTTATGGCTATTGCTGGTCTCTTTGCGTACCGTTTATCAATTGGCGGCGGTTTATAATAAGCCGTTGACAGGTAAGCAAGGCGTGAAGATGGCGTACGAGCTGCTTGCCAATGCTGACCTCAGCAAGATGCAAGAAAAACAAGCGCTACTGGCGGGCATTGGTATTGGTAAAGGCTTACTGGATAATGCGCAAAGCAGCGGTTTACACAATGAGCTTAAAAATCTAGGTCTTAAAAATAAAAATGTGAACTTCTATGCTGAACAAGTAGACAATATTGCCAGTCAAGTAGGCATCGATCTTGATCAGATCAATTTGTCATGGATACGTCGTTTTTTACCAGGCACTGCGGTAATAGTAGGTATGCGTTATAATAGTCAGCTCATTGACGAGGTTATCGGGGTAGCGCAAGCAACCTTTGCTCCAGAAGCAAAACTTGCCAATCGTGCGATTACTGATGATAGCGGTAGCGAGGAAGAGGTAAGTAAAACCACCAGTAACGATGAGCAGAAAGAGCCAAAAGACCAAGACAGTAAAAAAGACAGCTCAGATAAATCGTCAGATAGCCAGCCAAAAAATACAGAGACGGACAAAGCAGCTAACCAACCAAAGAAGTAAATTGAAATAACGGTCCATATTTAAATGTAGCGATATTTTCTTGGCTGTCTTGAAAAACAAGATAATATCGCCATTTAATGGTCACGAACTGCCAAGCATTTATCTCTAAATATCTTTTATCGATAATGCTTGTGTTCATACTGCCTAAGTCTGCCAGCTTTACCGTATTTAACGTCTTGTTTTTCAGCTATTTTTTAGTGCAGAACAGATAAAGTGTTATAGTGGTAGGCTTAATGCATATATATCGAATGTTGTAAAGTAAAACCACTCATAAGTGGTTGAATTAGCAGCAACAACTCTTTATAATATACTGTCCTAAAAATGGGTGTGCCGAAATCTGCGAATTGCGTCAGATCGATGGTGCATTGCCCCATTTTTTTGTTTTATACCAAACGGGAGAAGGATGCCTCATGGCAACAACTAACCAATTGATTCGCAAGGGTCGCAAAACCATCAAGGAAAAGTCAAAAGTTCCTGCGTTGCAAGCGTGCCCACAACGTCGCGGTGTATGTACTCGTGTATATACTACCACGCCTAAAAAACCTAACTCAGCCATGCGTAAAGTATGTCGTGTACGTTTGACTTCAGGCTATGAAGTATCAAGCTACATCGGCGGCGAAGGTCATAACCTACAAGAGCACAGTGTTGTTCTTATCCGTGGTGGTCGTGTAAAAGATCTACCAGGTGTACGTTATCATACCGTTCGCGGTGCACTAGATTGCGCAGGCGTTAAAGACCGTAGACAAGGTCGCTCTAAATATGGTGCCAAGAAGCCTAAAGCTTAATATTAGCTTAGCTTATTTGCATTACCCAATAACTGTGCATGGGTTCGGTGTCAGCGGTAGTATTGGTTAATATAAATTATTTTATATCGACTGGTTACTCGCAAACATACCACCATGCAGTAAGGCTAACTGACAACTCATCACCCTGTCCTATTATGACAAGTATGATGTTGTGAATGTTGGACACTCCTGAAGACAAGGAAATTTATTATGCCAAGACGTCGCGTCGTTGCTACCCGTGAGATCCTACCGGATCCTAAGTTTGGTAGCCAAACTGTTGCAAAATTCATCAACCATGTAATGAGTGATGGTAAAAAATCTACTGCTGAGCGTATCGTTTACGGTGCTCTTGAGACAGTAAGTGAAAAGCGTAAGATTGAAGATCCAGTCTCTTTCTTCGAAGAAGTTTTAGAGAATGTACGCCCAATGGTAGAAGTAAAAGCTCGCCGTGTTGGTGGTGCTACCTACCAAGTACCAATGGAAGTACGCCCCTCCCGTCGTACTGCCTTGGCTATGCGTTGGTTAGCTGAAGCTGCTGCAAAGCGTTCTGAAAAATCTATGGCTTTACGTTTGGCTGGCGAATTGAATGATGCCGCTGATGGTAAAGGCAACGCTATGAAGAAACGTGACGAAGTTCACCGTATGGCAGATGCTAACAAAGCGTTCTCTCATTACCGTTTCTAAGCTATTTTTTAGACTACCTATCAAGAGTAGTTTTAAAGAAATAGCTGATGCTAGTTAATTATTTATTCTATTGATTGCCGTCATCCTCATCAGATTATTGATATTTTTTCATCGTAAGATAATAAAATACTCACATAATCTGGATGGCGGACATCTGTCAAGATGCTGTCCTGAAAAGGATACTGTTCTTTATAGACAGCATCCCAAATTTGATGCCGCACTATTCTAAGTATTTGCTCTTTTTTTGTCCGTATTAGGCCCAATAATCAGTAAGTAATATTACGAAGCTGACTGCTTTGTCATAGAGTATGAGGTAGAGATACAACACATTAATATATACACGAATTTCCCTAGGAAAACACTATGGCTCGTAAAACTCCCCTAAAACGCTATCGCAATATTGGCATTTCTGCGCACATTGATGCTGGTAAAACGACCACGACAGAGCGTGTCTTATTCTATACCGGCGTTAGCCACAAGCTTGGTGAAGTTCATGATGGCGCAGCCACCATGGATTGGATGGAGCAAGAACAAGAGCGCGGTATTACTATTACTTCTGCGGCGACGACTTGCTTTTGGTCAGGTATGGCAAAGCAGTTTGACGAACATCGTATCAACATTATTGACACCCCAGGTCACGTTGATTTCACGATCGAAGTTGAACGTTCTATGCGTGTACTTGATGGCGCTTGCATGGTTTACTGTGCAGTAGGCGGCGTTCAGCCACAGTCTGAGACCGTATGGCGTCAGGCAAACAAATATAAAGTTCCACGTCTTGCATTTGTAAACAAAATGGATCGCGTTGGCGCTGATTTTTATCGTGTTATTGAGCAAATCAAAACTCGTCTAGGTGGCAACCCTGTACCATTGGTTATTCCAATTGGTAAAGAAGACGACTTCGAAGGCGTTGTTGATCTTGTGACTATGAAAGCTCTATATTGGGATGAAGCGTCTCAAGGTATGGAATTTGAAGAGCGCGAAATCCCAGCTGAACTACAAGAAAAAGCGGAAGAGTATCGCGAACATCTTGTAGAAAATGCCGCTGAAGCATCAGAAGAACTCATGAATGAGTATCTTGAAAACGGTGAATTGTCTGTAGAGCAAATCAATGCTGCTATTCGTCAGTTGACTATTGATAATCAAATCATTCCACTACTTTGTGGTACTGCCTTTAAAAACAAAGGTGTACAAAAGATGTTGGATGCGGTTATTCAGTATCTGCCTGCGCCAATGGATGTACCAGCTATCCGCGGTATTCTTGATGACAAAGAAGAAAGTGAAGGCACTCGTGAAGCATCAGACGAAGCCCCATTCTCAGCTTTAGCATTCAAAATCATGAATGATAAGTTCGTTGGTAACTTAACCTTCGTTCGTGTTTATTCAGGTGTTTTGACGCAAGGTAGCAGTGTCTATAACCCAGTTAAAATGAAGCGTGAGCGCGTTGGTCGTATCGTACAGATGATGGCGAACTCTCAAGAAGAGCTTGCAGAAATTCGTACTGGTGATATCGCAGCATTGGTTGGCATGAAAGATGTGACGACTGGTGATACGCTATGTGATGAGCAAAATGTTATCACACTTGAGCGTATGGAATTCCCAGATCCAGTTATCAGTCTTGCCGTTGAACCTAAGACCAAAGCTGACCAAGAAAGAATGTCTATCGCTTTAGGTCGTTTGGCCAAAGAAGATCCATCGTTCCGTGTACATACTGACGAAGAATCTGGTCAGACGATCATCAGTGGTATGGGTGAGCTGCATCTAGAGATTCTAGTTGACCGTATGAAGCGTGAGTTTAACGTTGAAGCCAACATCGGTGCGCCGCAGGTTGCTTATCGTGAGACGATTCGTGAGACGGTTGAGCAAGAAGGCAAATTCGTACGTCAAACAGGTGGTCGTGGTAAATTTGGTCACGTTTGGTTACGTCTTGAGCCTATGGATCCAGCGGGCGACGTTCTATATGAATTCGCTGAAGAAGTGGTTGGTGGTACGGTACCAAAAGAATTCCACGGTGCGGTTGATAAAGGTATTCAAGAGCGCATGAAAAACGGCGTACTTGCTGGCTATCCAATCGTTGGCGTAAAAGCGACATTGTATGACGGTTCTTACCATGACGTTGACTCGGATGAGCTATCATTTAAAATGGCTGGTTCTATCGCTTTCAAAAAAGGCTTCATGGCAGCAAACCCTGCACTACTTGAGCCAGTGATGAAAGTTGAAGTTGAGACCCCTGAAGATTACATGGGCGACATCATGGGCGATTTAAACCGTCGTCGTGGTATGGTTCAAGGTATGGAAGATTTACCTGGTGGTACTAAGCAGATTCGTGCAGAAGTCCCATTAGCGGAAATGTTTGGCTATGCCACACAGATGCGCTCAATGTCTCAAGGCCGTGCAACATACTCAATGGAATTCCAAAAGTACGCTGAGATTCCAAAATCAGTGGCCGCTGACATCATCTCTAAGTTCAACTCTAAAGATGGCGACGAGTAAATAATCGTTATTTAATAATGACAATATAGGGCATATCTTTATATTGTCATTGAAGAATACGCCAATAATTGGTTAAAAGACTTGTTATTGGCCGTGATTTTCTTATAATATCTGCACATTAGTATGTGCACCCTTTTAACAATTATCTTAATGTGGTCAGGATTGTCTCAACTACTGTATTTATCATAGTTGAACACTGCCCCCAAAAAAAGAGGAAATACCCATGGCAAAGGCCAAGTTTGAACGCAGCAAGCCACACGTCAACGTCGGTACCATCGGACACGTTGACCACGGTAAAACCACACTAACCGCCGCTATCGCAACCGTAGCAGCAATCACCTCAGGTGGCGAAGCCAAAGACTACGCGTCTATTGACTCAGCCCCAGAAGAAAAAGCACGTGGCATCACCATCAACACCTCACACGTAGAATATGACACCCCATCACGTCACTACGCCCACGTCGATTGCCCAGGTCACGCCGATTATGTTAAAAACATGATCACCGGTGCAGCCCAAATGGACGGCGCAATCCTAGTCGTATCAGCGACCGATGGCCCAATGCCACAAACCCGTGAGCACATCCTGCTTTCACGTCAGGTTGGCGTACCATACATCGTCGTATTCATGAACAAGTGCGACGTTGTTGATGACGAAGAACTGCTTGAACTCGTAGAAATGGAAGTTCGTGAATTACTAAGCGACTATGACTTCCCAGGTGATGACACCCCAATCATCCATGGTTCTGCTACTGAAGCCCTAAAAGGCTCACAAGAAAAATACGGCCAACCAGCCGTCGTAGAACTACTAAACGTACTAGACACCTACATCCCAGAGCCAGAGCGTGACATCGACAAAGCATTCCTAATGCCAATCGAAGACGTCTTCTCAATCTCAGGTCGTGGTACCGTTGTGACCGGCCGTGTTGAATCTGGTATCGTTAAAGTTGGTGACGAAATTGAAATCGTTGGTATCCGTGACACTCAAAAAACCACCTGTACTGGTGTAGAGATGTTCCGTAAACTGCTTGACGAAGGTCGTGCAGGCGAAAACTGTGGCGTACTACTACGTGGTACTAAGCGTGAAGACGTCCAACGTGGCCAAGTACTAGCGAAGCCAGGTTCAATCACCCCGCATACCAAATTTGACGCAGAAGTATACGTACTTTCAAAAGAAGAGGGTGGTCGTCACACACCATTCCTAAACGGCTATCGTCCACAGTTCTACTTCCGTACCACTGACGTAACTGGCGCAATCCAATTACAAGACGGTACTGAAATGGTTATGCCTGGTGATAACGTTGAGATGGGCGTAGAGCTTATCCACCCAATCGCTATGGACAAAGGTCTTCGCTTCGCAATTCGTGAAGGCGGCCGTACGGTAGGCGCTGGTGTTGTTGCTAACGTATTGAACTAAGATTTAACCTATCAGAGTCATCTGAGACAGTTGATCAGTTCGTGAAAAGCCATCCTTGAGAAAGGGTGGCTTTTTTTTGGATTTATACGACTATTCTTTATAATGGTGATAGCGTTTAAAATTAGATACGGCATCAGTTCTATCTTCTATTGTAATATGGCGCTTGCCTTGTTATATTAACGCAGCTTTGTACGAAGTCTCTTGGATGAAAGGCACACTTCTTCATCAAATAAAACTGACTAAAATGTACAATTTTACCGCTAAAGGCTTGCATTCTATGCTGAATATTGTATAATGCTGTCCTTTACACCCATAGGCGATTGGCTCAATTGGTAGAGCATCGGTCTCCAAAACCGAGGGTTGTAGGTTCGAGTCCTACATCGCCTGCCATCTTCTTATCACATCTTTGTTGTCTCCCACCATCTCCGAAGCGAGTTCTTTATGAGCAATAATCAAGATAACCTCGAGACTAAGTTATCTGATGCCAAGGCGGGTACTGGTGGAATGCTGTCTAAAGGTCAGCACATCTCAGCAGGTAATCAAACAACTGCTGTTGAAGTGGCCAAGACTGGCTCAGCAAAAGATGTGGTTTTGTGGCTACTTGCTGCAGTAGTATTAATTGGCGCGACGTTAGTTAACCAATATTTACCTGGCTATTGGCAGCCTGCCAATGATGTCTGGGTACGTATCGGTCTTATTGTCGCCCTTATCGTATTGGCATTAGTATGCTTGGCATTAACGCATCAAGGCCGCGCTTTTAAAATATTATTAAAAGACGCCGCCGTTGAGCTACGCCGAGTGACGTGGCCGGGCAAAGACGAAACCTTTCAATACACATGGCAAACCATTGTCATGATTGCGATTGTTGGGTTTTTTGTTTGGTTGCTAGATAACTTCTTTAATTGGTTCGTTGGGATATTTATTGGTTAAATAGTCTAGGGTTTGGCGCATATCGTGCATTACGAATAGCGAGTATCTTGATTGTTTAACTCAAATTTTATTTATAACGACTTACTTACAATGATCAGGAGCGTGATATGCGTTGGTATATTGTCCAAGCGTTTTCAGGATATGAAAAACAAGTACAACGTTCATTAACTGATCGTATCAATCGTAGTGACTTTGCTGAGTCATTCGGTGATGTATTGGTGCCTACGGAAGAAGTCGTCGAAATGAAAGACGGCAAAAAGCGTAAGAGCGAGCGTAAGTTTTTTCCAGGATATGTATTGATCCAAATGGAGATGAACGACAATACTTGGCACATCGTAAAAGACTGTCCACGTATTATGGGTTTCATTGGTGGTACACCTGAGACGCCAGCGCCTATTACGCAAGTAGAAGCCGATCGCATTCTAAACCGTTTGAATCAGACTGAAACTGACCCACGTCCTAAGACGCTATTTGAGCCGGGCGAAGAGTTGTTGGTTATCGATGGTCCATTTACTGACTTTAAAGGGTTGGTTGAAAAGGTGGATTATGAGAAGTCTAAATTGCATTTAACAGTAAACGTATTTAATCGACCGACTCAGGTTGAGCTTGAGTTTAGTAAAGTTGAAAAATTAGACTAAACCTGCAAAAAATTTATCAACCGGGGAGCTGTTAGTCAATAAGAGTTATACCGTATTGATTTGGCGCTATTACCCATAAAGGAGAGTATCTCATGGCTAAGAAGATTGATGGTTACATCAAACTGCAAGTGCCTGCAGGCAAAGCAAACCCTTCACCACCGATTGGTCCAGCATTGGGTCAAAAAGGCGTGAACATCATGGCGTTTTGTAAAGAATTTAACGCTGCGACCTCAAATCAAGAGCCGGGTCTACCGATTCCTACTGAGATCACTGTATACAGCGATAAGTCTTTTACCTTCATCATGAAGTCACCACCAGCGGCATACTTACTACGTAAGGCTGCTGGTATCGCTAAAGGTTCTGGTACACCAAACACCGCTAAAGTCGGTAAAGTGGACCGTGCTCAGTTAGAAGACATCGTTAAGACTAAAGACGCAGATTTAACGGCTGCTGATCTTGATGCTGCTGTTCGTACCATCGCTGGTACTGCACGTTCAATGGGTATTACCGTGGAGGGTGTGTAAATGAGTAAACTTACTAAGCGTCAAAAATTAATCGCTGAGCGTGTAGAAAGCGAAAAGTTATACACTCTTGAAGAAGCGGTTCAAATCCTAAACGATTTGCCAGCTCTTAAATTCAAAGAGTCTATCGACATCGCAGTAAACTTGGGCGTTGACCCACGTAAATCTGACCAAGTCGTTCGTGGTGCAACTAACCTACCTGCTGGTACTGGTAAAACCAAACGCGTTGCGGTATTTGCTCAAGGTGCTGCTGCTGAAGCCGCTAAAGAAGCGGGTGCTGACATCGTTGGTATGGATGATTTAGCGGATCAAATCAAAGCCGGTAACATGGACTTTGACGTGGTCATCGCGGCTCCTGATGCGATGCGTGTCGTCGGTCAGTTAGGTACTATCCTAGGCCCACGTGGTCTAATGCCTAACCCAAAAGTTGGTACGGTAACGCCTAACGTTGCTGAAGCTGTGGCTAATGCGAAAGCGGGTCAAGCACAGTATCGTGTTGATAAAGCGGGTATTATCCATACCACTATCGGTCAAGTTGGCTTTACTGCTGAGCAAGTTATAGAAAACGCTCAAGCATTGCTATCTGATCTAAAACGCGCTAAGCCTGCTACGTCTAAAGGTACTTTCATTAAGAAAATCACCTTGTCTAGCACCATGGGCCCAGGTATCACGATTGATCCTGTTCCATATCGTGTTGCTAAATAATTTTACTGCATAAAGAATTACTCATGATTCAACAGTTTTGAAGCATGAACACACTATTTTAAAGAATTAGGTCAGCGTAGCAAACGCTATGCTGTCTAAGACCGTAGGTAGAAAGCGGTTTCGCGTTATTAGTTTTAATCTTCGGATTATTAATAATAGCAACGAGCTGCTTTTGTTAATCGACGACAGATGAAAATCTCAGTTGTCCTACGCAGACGGTGACCCACCCAGTTGTTGATAAGAGCCGATAGGGCAACCTATCACTTGATGTCATTCTGATAACGGTGCCGTAATCAGTCGTTATGAGTGAATTCTTTATAGAATTTATAAATAACGTGTCGTATCAAGTCAATCTTAGTATGAATTAGATTGATAAGATTAAAGGAGTCAACTTATGGCATTAACGCTAGAGCAAAAACAACAAGTTGTGGCTGAAGTGTCTGAAGTTGCTGCTAATGCTTACTCAGCAGTAGCTGCCGAATATCACGGTATTGGTGTTGCAAAGCTTACTAAGCTGCGCGAACAAGCTCGTGATAAAGGTGTTGTTTTGAAAGTGGTAAAAAATACCCTTGCAAAACGCGCTTTTGAAGGCACTAAGTTTGAGAGCATGTCAGACCGTATGACTGGTCCACTACTTTTGGCTTTCTCTATGGAAGATTTGGGATCTGCAGCACGAGTCGTTTTCGACTTTAGCAAAGATAACAAAGCTTTAGAGACCAAATTGGTATCAGTCGGTGGTGAAGTTTATGGTCCAGAAGAGCTAGAGCGCGTATCGAAGCTACCAACTCGCGACGAAGCAATCTCTATCTTGATGGCTACTATGAATGCACCAGTGACCAAGCTTGTCCAGACTATGAACGCTGTTCCTGGCAAGTTCGTTCGCACTGTAGCGGCAATCAAAGACGCAAAAGAAGCTGCTTAATTGCTTGTTTTAACGTAACTTTAACATCGCTAATTTTGGTTGAATTTTATTGCCACATTCGGCAATCAATCAAAGCGATATTAGAATCAATTAATTTTTATCAGATAACGGAGAGTTCTCATGGCACTATCTAAAGATGACGTGTTAAATGCAATCGCTGAAATGTCAGTAATGGATATCGTTGAATTAATCAGCGACATGGAAGAAAAATTCGGCGTAACAGCTGCTGTTGCTGCTGCACCTGCTGCTGCTGGTCCTGCTGCTGCTGCTGCTGAAGAAAAAGACGAATTTGACGTAGTTCTTGCTAGCTTTGGCGAGAAGAAAGTTGGCGTAATTAAAGCCGTACGTGAAGCAACTGGTCTTGGCCTAAAAGAAGCGAAAGATTTGGTTGAAAGCGCTCCAGCTCCAATCAAAGAAGGCGCATCTAAAGCTGAAGCTGAAGAGTTGAAAAAGAAACTTGAAGAAGCTGGTGCAACTGTTGAACTAAAATAAGCTGAGCTTATCTTAGTGTTGTACAAAAAAAGCTGGTAATGCCTTGCATTGCCAGCTTTTTTTTATTATAATTCGTAGCTTGACCTTTTGTGTCTGCCAACAGTCGTATGCAACATCACGGTGGATACCCATCAAAAGGACAGACGATAGCTATGCAAATAAACACAGTGCAAGCACACATACCAGTTTTTGAAATCAGTTAATATCAGCTAAACGTCCATAGATGTTTGGCATTTTTTTGTGTCTGCATGCTTTCCCATTAACACTATAGTTTATACTGATTCTAAAAGTTATAGCTACCCCAATTATTAATCCTGAAAAGCTGTTGATCTTAGGTTGTCCATTTAGCATGGTTTTACTGTCAGTAGGTAGGCTCATAGACGGTAGATATTAGCGACGATATTGATTTTGATAGCAAGTGGTTTAGCATGACTCGAATAGAAGTTATTTCTTCTCAAGAATATTGGTAAATTTGGCCTTTTAGGCAATTGAATATAGATTGGCTGATATTGAAATTGTCGTTCTAAGGCATCATATAGAGTGGCTTAGATACCGATTATAAGATTAGAGCAACTTGTGAGATTAAAGGCAGTTATAAGATTGAATACAGTGTCATAGTGACGCACTGCTGAAGCACATACCACTGTATCACCTGTACTAATGGATAAACAGTCACTAGCTAAGTATTAACACCCGTTTTATATTATCGTTTACGTTGTCAAGTTTGCATAATATTAATATTAAATAGTATTGATGCAAGCTGGCCACGCTTTCAATTCGTTTCCACGTTTACTGTAAGGACTCTCGATGGCATATTCTTATACTGAAAAAAAGCGTATTCGCAAAAGTTTTGCTGAATTGCCCACTGTGATGGACATTCCCTATTTGCTGTCTATTCAAGTAGATTCCTACGAGCAATTTTTGCAAGAGCATAAAAAACCAAAAGCTCGTGAGAATAGTGGCTTGCAAGCTGCGTATTCCTCTATTTTCCCAATTGAGAGTCACTCTGGTAACGCAGAGCTACAATTCGTTGAATATTACTTAGGTACACCTGAATTTGACGAGCGTGAGTGTATCCTGCGTGGCTCAACGTTTGCAGCGCCTATGCGTGTCAAAATCCGTCTGATTATCAAAGATAAAGACAGCAAAGACAAAGACAGCAAAGCGGCAATCAAAGATATCCGTGAGCAAAGCGTCTATATGGGCGAGATGCCTTTGATGACCCAAAATGGTACCTTTATTATTAATGGTACTGAGCGAGTTATCGTGTCTCAGCTGCATCGCTCTCCTGGCGTTTTCTTTGATCATGATAAAGGTAAGTCACATTCAAGCGGTAAAGTGCTATATAACGCCCGTATTATCCCTTACCGTGGTTCATGGCTTGACTTTGAATTCGATGCCAAAGATCTAGTCTTTGCTCGTATTGACCGTCGTCGTAAGCTATTAGCGTCTATTATTCTTCGTGCATTGGGTTTGAGTACCTCTGAAATCTTAGATTTGTTCTTTGATAAAGTAGCCGTTTATAAGGGCGAAGAGCAGTTTGAGATTGATCTGGTTGCTGACCGCTTACGTGGTGAGATGGCACAGTTCGACATCGTATCACCTGAAGGTGAGGTTATTGTAGAGCAAGGCAAGCGTATCAACGCCCGCCGTATCCGTCAGCTTGAAGAAGCGGGTATGACTAAAATCTCTATCCCTGATGAGTACTTATATGAGCGTATCTTGGCCGAAGACATCGTCGTTAACGATGAAGTTATTGCCAAAGCCAATACGTTAATTGACCATGAATTATTGGTTAAATTAAGCGCGTTTGAAGCCAGTGAGTCTATCAAAGAGTTCAGCATTCTGTTCACCAATGATATCGATCAAGGCAGTTATATTGCCGATACGCTACGTGCAGATAGCACCTCAAGCCGTGAAGAAGCATTGATTGAGATTTATAAAGTCATGCGTCCAGGTGAGCCACCAACGGTTGAGACCGCTGAGAAGCTATTTGATAGTATGTTCTTTAACGCTGATCGTTATGATTTATCTAATGTCGGTCGTATGAAGTTCAACCGCCGTCTTGGTCTTGATTTTGTAGATACCGATGATGCTGATATTCAGCGTGAACGTAGCGTATTAACCAATGCCGATATCGTTAACGTCCTAAAAGAATTGATTGAAATTCGTAATGGTCGCGGCGAAGTCGATGATATTGACCATCTAGGTAACCGCCGTATTCGCTCGGTAGGCGAAATGGCAGAAAACCAATTCCGTGTTGGTTTAGTACGTGTTGAGCGTGCGGTCAAAGAGCGTTTAAGCTCGGCGGAATCTGATAACTTGTCGCCACAAGATTTGATTAACTCAAAGCCAGTAGCGGCTGCGGTAAAAGAATTCTTTGGTTCAAGTCAGTTGTCACAGTTTATGGATCAGAATAACCCGTTGTCAGAAGTGACCCATAAACGTCGCGTATCTGCATTAGGGCCCGGTGGTCTGACCCGTGAACGTGCAGGCTTTGAAGTACGTGACGTACATGATACCCATTATGGCCGTGTATGTCCGATTGAGACTCCTGAAGGTCCAAACATTGGTTTGATTAACTCATTAGCGACCTTTGCAAAGACCAACAGCTTTGGCTTCTTAGAAACGCCTTATCGCCGTGTGGTTGATGGTAAAGTAACGGACGTTATTGAGTATCTATCAGCGATTGAAGAAGTAGGTACGGTCATTGCACAGGCTGATTCACCAGTAACCGCAGAAGGCGCATTATCTGATGAAATGGTCAGTGTGCGTAGCTACGGTGAATTCGTCCGCATGCCGCCAGAAAAAGTGACGCATATGGATGTGTCGCCAAGTCAGGTCGTATCGGTCGCAGCAGGTTTGATTCCGTTCCTAGAGCATGATGATGCTAACCGTGCCTTGATGGGTTCGAACATGCAGCGTCAGGCTGTTCCTACGCTACGTGCTGATAAGCCGTTAGTAGGTACGGGTATGGAGCGTCACGTTGCGCGTGATTCTGGTGTTTGTGTCATCGCTAAGCGTGGCGGTGTGATCGAAGACGTTGATGCCTCACGTGTCGTTGTTCGTGTGAATGAAGATGAGATGATCGCTGGCGAAGCCGGTATTGATATCTATAACCTCGTTAAATACACGCGCTCAAACCAAAACACGTGTATCAACCAACGCGTCATCGTCAACCAAGGTGATGCTATTGCTGTAGGTGATATCTTAGCTGATGGTCCTTCTACGGATCTTGGTGAGCTTGCATTGGGTCAGAACATTCGCATCGCATTTATGCCGTGGAATGGTTACAACTTCGAAGATTCGATCTTGTTATCTGAAAAAGTGGTAAAAGAAGATCGTTTCACCACGATTCATATTCAAGAATTGACGTGTGTGGCACGTGATACCAAGCTTGGCACAGAAGAGATCACTGCGGATATTCCAAACGTTGGTGAAGCGGCGCTATCAAGTCTTGATGAAGCTGGTATCGTTTATATCGGTGCTGAAGTGGACGCTGGTGATATTTTAGTTGGTAAAGTCACGCCAAAAGGTGAGACGCAACTGACGCCAGAAGAGAAATTACTACGGGCTATCTTTGGTGAAAAAGCGGCTGATGTGAAAGACACCTCATTGCGTGTTCCAACATCAAGCAAAGGTACGGTCATCGACGTACAGGTCTTTACCCGTGATGGCGTCGAAAAAGATGCGCGCGCAAGAGCGATTGAAAAATCGCAGCTTGATAGCTATCGTAAAGATTTAAAAGAAGAGCTACGTATCTTTGAAGAAGCAGCACGTGGTCGTATTGGTAATCTATTAGATGGCCAAAAAGTCAGTGGTGGTTCGGGTCTAAAAGCCGGTACGGTTATGGCATTGGCTGATATGAAAGACATGAGCCTTGAGACCTTGCTTGATATCCAGCCGGTTGAAGAAGAAATCTCTGAGCGTCTCACGCAGATTGCCGATTACTTAGTCGATAAGCAAAAAGATATCGATGTTAAATTTGCTGAGAAAAAACGCAAATTGACCGCTGGTGACGACTTGCAACATGGCGTACAAAAAATTGTTAAGGTATATCTAGCGGTTAAGCGTCGTATTCAGCCTGGTGATAAGATGGCTGGTCGTCATGGTAACAAAGGTGTTGTATCGCGCATTATGCCGGTTGAAGACATGCCTTATGACGAGCATGGCAACACAGTTGACATCGTACTGAACCCACTTGGTGTTCCATCGCGTATGAACATCGGTCAGGTGCTAGAGACGCATTTGGGTATGGCGGCGAAAGGTTTGGGTGAGAAGATTGATGGCATGCTGAAAGCACAAGCTGCGATGAAAGACTTACGTGAATTCTTAGACCAAATTTATAACAAAGTGGGCGGCGAGCAAGTCGATCTTGATAGCTTGTCTGACGACGATATCATGGCATTGGCAGACAACTTGCGTGGCGGTGTACCGATGGGCACAGCAGTATTTGATGGTGCGCATGAGCATCAAGTCAAAGACTTGCTAGAGCTTGCTGGTCTAGCTAGAAACGGTCAGCAGACATTGTATGATGGTCGTACCGGTCAGAAGTTTGATCGTCAAGTAACGGTCGGTTATATGTATATGCTGAAACTTAACCATTTGGTTGATGACAAAATGCATGCACGTTCTACCGGTTCTTACTCACTAGTAACGCAGCAGCCACTCGGTGGTAAAGCACAGTTTGGTGGTCAGCGCTTCGGTGAGATGGAAGTTTGGGCACTAGAAGCATATGGCGCGACTTATACCTTGCAAGAAATGCTAACGGTGAAGTCGGATGACGTTGAAGGCCGTACCCGTATGTATAAAAACATCGTCGATGGTGAGCAATATATGGATCCAGGTATGCCTGAATCGTTTAACGTCTTGACCAAAGAAATCAAATCACTGGGTATCAATATTGAGTTAAAGCAAACCCATTAAGCACGGCTGACTGAAGCTACCTTTAACATAGCTTTAGTTAATTATTATTCTTAGTGGTCAATCTAGAAGCAGTACGCGCATAGCTGCTGCTTTTAGTGATTTGTCTCAACCCTATTCATTGCCTTCATTCATCTTATTTGCGTCAATAGTACGCCATCAGATGATTATAAAGATAACGGAGAAGCAACTTGAAAGATTTACTCGATATCATGCAAAGCCCTACCGGCAACGGTAATCAAGAGTTTGATAGCATCCAAATTACGTTGGCCTCACCTGATGTGATCAAGTCATGGTCGCATGGTGAAGTGAAAAAGCCTGAAACCATTAACTATCGTACGTTTAAACCTGAGCGTGATGGTCTCTTTTGTGCCAAAATCTTTGGTCCAGTAAAAGACTTTGAATGTCTATGTGGTAAGTACAAACGCCGTAAATTCCAAGGCGTTATCTGTGAAAAATGTGGCGTTGAAGTCACGACCGCCAAAGTTCGTCGCGACCGCATGGGTCATATCGACCTAGCCAGTCCTGTGGCGCATATTTGGTTCTTAAAATCATTACCAAGCCGCATCGGTCTATTGTTAGACATGACGCTGCGTGATATTGAGCGTGTGCTCTATTTTGAAAGCTATATTGTCACAGAACCTGGTCTGACTTCTCTAGAGAAGTATCAATTGCTTGATGATGAAGATTATTACAGAGCACTTGAAGAGTTTGGTGATGAGTTCACAGCCAAAATGGGTGCAGAAGCCGTTCAAGACCTATTAAAAGACATCGATTTAGATTTAGAAATCGATGAGCTGCGTGAAGCGATTCCGCAAACAGGTTCTGAAACTAAGCTTAAAAAGATGTCTAAGCGTCTTAAGCTATTAGAAGCATTCCGTGATTCTAATAACAAGCCTGAGTGGATGGTAATGAATATCTTACCAGTCTTACCACCAGACTTGCGCCCGCTAGTACCACTAGAAGGCGGCCGTTTTGCGACATCAGATCTAAACGATTTATATCGCCGCGTCATCAACCGTAACAACCGTCTTAAGCGTCTATTAGAGCTAAGCGCCCCTGATATCATCGTGCGTAACGAAAAACGTATGTTGCAAGAATCAGTCGATGCGCTACTCGATAATGGTCGTCGCGGTCGTGCGATTACCGGTAGTAATAAGCGTCCATTGAAATCTTTGGCAGATATGATCAAAGGTAAGCAAGGTCGTTTCCGTCAAAACTTATTGGGTAAGCGTGTCGATTATTCTGGCCGTTCGGTCATCGTTGTCGGCCCTACGCTACGTCTACATCAGTGTGGTCTACCGAAGAAGATGGCACTTGAGCTATTCAAGCCATTTACTTATAACAAACTATTGTCTCATGGTTTGGCAACGACGATTAAAGCTGCTAAAAAGATGGTTGAGCGTGAAGAACCGCAAGTGTGGGATATGTTGGCCATGGTTATCCGTGAGCATCCAGTGCTCTTGAACCGTGCACCAACGCTTCACCGTTTGGGTCTACAAGCGTTCGAGCCAGTACTAATCGAAGGTAAAGCCATCCAGCTGCATCCACTCGTTTGTACCGCATTCAACGCCGATTTCGATGGTGACCAAATGGCAGTTCACGTGCCATTGACGCTAGAAGCTCAGCTTGAGTCACGTGCTTTGATGATGTCTACCAACAACATCTTGTCGCCTGCGAACGGTGATCCAATCATCGTACCGTCACAGGATGTGGTACTTGGTTTGTATTATATTAGCCGTTCATCAGTAAATGCCAAAGGCGAAGGCATGATTTTTGCCACGGTCAATGAAGCATTGCGTGCGATTGGCTCAAACGATTTACATGTGAACGCCAAAATTAAAGTTCGTGTGACTGAAACGCATTTTGATGAAGAAGGCAACGAGACCAAAGAGATCAGTATCAAAGACACGGTTGCTGGCCGTTTGCTTATCTGGAACATCATGCCTAAAGGTATGACGTTTGATGAGTGTAACCAAGAGATGACGAAGAAAAACATCTCTAAATTGATCAACTCTTGCTATCGTAAAGTAGGTGTTAAAGACAGTGTTATGTTTGCTGACCAATTGATGTATCTAGGTTTTGCGCAAGCAACGCTATCTGGTGTGTCTATCGGTTTGGATGACATGGTTATTCCGCCAAGCAAAAAGCAAATTATCGAAGTTGCTGAAGGCGAAGTGCGCGAGATTGAAGATCAGTTCGAGCAAGGTTTTGTGACCGCTGGTGAGCGTTATAACAAAGTGGTCGACATCTGGTCACGTACCAATGACAAAGTCGCGAAAGCGATGATGGATAACTTGGCAACGGATAAAGTGATCAACGCCCAAGGTGAAGAAGAAGAGCAGAAGTCATTTAACTCTATCTTTATCATGTCAGATTCGGGTGCTCGTGGTAGTGCGGCGCAGATTCGTCAGTTGGCTGGTATGCGTGGTCTGATGGCGAAACCAGATGGCTCAATTATTGAGACCCCGATTAAAGCCAACTTCCGTGAAGGTTTGACCGTACTTCAGTACTTTATCTCTACGCATGGTGCGCGTAAAGGTCTAGCAGATACCGCATTGAAAACCGCTAACTCGGGTTACCTGACTCGTCGTTTGGTTGATGTGGCACAAGATTTGGTCATTACCAGTGATGACTGTGGTACTGAGCAAGGCTTGCTCATGAAGCCGCATATTCAAGGTGGTGAGATCATCGAGAAACTCGGTGAGCTAGTACTTGGTCGTGTGACGGCTCGTGATGTGACGTATAACGATGATGCCGATAAGGTATTAATTCCAGCGGGTACGTTGATCGATGAGCATTGGGTCAATGTGCTTGACGAAAACGCAATCGATGATATCTGGGTACGCTCAGTTATTACCTGTGATATCGAACATGGCGTTTGTTCACAGTGTTATGGTCGTGACCTTGCCCGTGGTCATAAAGTCAATATCGGCGAGTCTGTCGGTGTTATGGCGGCGCAGTCTATCGGTGAGCCAGGTACTCAGTTAACCATGCGTACGTTCCACGTGGGCGGGGCAGCAAGCTCAGCATCAGTGGACAACAGCATCTCTGTACGTAATGCTGGTCAAGCGCATTTCGAAAACATGAAAACGGTTCAGCATACAGACGGTCACCTAGTTATCGTATCGCGTTCTGCTGAAATTGCGTTGACCGATGAACTTGGTCGTGAGCGTGAGCGTTATAAAGTTCCTTATGGTTCAAGCGTTCTTGTCAAACACGAAGATCAGGTCGAAGGTGGTCAAACCATCGCTAAATGGGATCCGCACACGCATCCAATTATCACTGAATTCGCAGGTACTGCACGCTTCAGTGATATCACTGATGGTATGACGGCGACTGTGAAGGTTGATGATGCGACGGGTATGAGCTCATTTGAGATTCTAGCCACTCGTGACCGTTCAAGCTCAGCCAAAGACTTACGTCCAGCGATTATCTTGAACACTGACGAAGGTAAAGAAGTGGTTTACTTCTTACCTGCTGAAACCATCATTCGCGTGAGCGACGGTGAAAAAGTAGCAGCGGGATCGATTCTAGGCCGTGTACCGCAAGCGTCTTCAGGTACTAAAGACATTACCGGTGGTCTACCACGTGTTGCTGACTTGTTCGAAGCACGGCGTCCAAAAGACCATGCGATTATGGCTGAAATGAGTGGTGTGGTTAGCTTCGGTAAAGAAACCAAAGGTAAAAACCGCTTCATTATCACCAATGAAGATGGTGAGGTTCATGAAGAGCTGATCCCGAAATGGCGTCAAATTAACGTCTTCGAAAATGAAACAGTTGCTCGTGGTGAAGTTATCGCTGATGGTCCACAAAACCCGCACGATATCTTACGTCTGAAAGGTCAAACGGCGCTTGCTGATTATATCGTAAACGAAGTACAGGACGTTTATCGCTTGCAGGGTGTAAAAATTAACGATAAGCACATCGAAGTTATTATTCGTCAGATGCTACGTAAAGTTGAAATTACTGATGGCGGCGATTCAAGTCACTTCAAAGGTGATCAGGTCGAGTACGCTGATATCAAAGCATTGAATGCCAAACTAGAAGCGGAAGATAAATTCCCAGTACAGTTTGAGCGTCAATTACTGGGTATCACTAAAGCCAGCTTGGCAACGGAAAGCTTTATCTCAGCAGCATCATTCCAGGAGACTACTCGTGTCCTAACAGCTGCTGCCGTCACTGGTAAAGTCGATGAGTTACGTGGTCTGAAAGAAAACGTTGTTGTTGGTCGTTTGATACCTGCTGGTACTGGTCTTGCTTATCATAAAGCACGCAAAGAGAAAGCAGATCAGAAGCTACAAGACAAAGACTTAAATGCAGCGTTTGACATGACAGCAAGCACTGATAGTAAAGACTTTGCTAGCTTTGACGAAGCCTTTGCTCAAGAGCTAAATCAAGACAACTAAGCGTCTGCTGTTAACTTTTGAATAAAAATAAAAAAGCCAGCCCAGTCGCTGGCTTTTTTATGCGTTGAAATATAGAAGCATCAGAGAAAAGCAAATACTTGAAAGTCATATAATGAAAATAAATTTTTTCAGAAATATCTCTTAGAAAATAGTAAACTGGAAAAATAGCGTATTCTTTGTGAATACTGACCCTCTAACACAAGGATAATTAAAGCATGGCAGGTAAAACGCGCGTTGCCAAATATCAAGCAGATCGAACCAACCAAAAGCTGTATTTTTGTCGTCTATCTTGCCAAGCGGCAGGAAGTACCAACGATAAGCAGTTATACCAAGCACACTGTGAGACTGCTATTTTTCATTTATACGGCAGTTTTTTAGCCTTTATCCAAGAGCTTGGTCATTTTTATAGCCTAAATATGACTGCCCCAACCTTGGCAGATATCGAGCAAGCGCTGAGCGAACGTACCCAAGTGTCGCCTGAAATTCAACGCTTGCAGCAGTTACAACAACATGGCTTTTTGGCCAATGTAGAGCGGGCTTACCAACGTTGCCTGTATGCCGTATTACCCGATAATTCGACAGCTGAAAATGTTAATACGGTTGAGATAGAACCAAAAGATCTTATCGTCAATGTCGTTACTTTATCGAACCAATGGTTACCAGATGAGGCAACCATACGTGAATGGCGCCAACAGTTTCTTGAGCTGATTGAGCAGTTGCGTGCTGGTATGGTTGAGTTTTAGCAAGGTAGGACTTAACTGATTTTATAAGCAAAGTTTTAAAAGAACAGCTTTGAGAGCATGGTTTTAAAATAAAAAAAGACTGGCTCAGTGATTGCTGAACCAGCCTTTTAACGTTAAATAGCCATTATCATGACAAAGGTTTTACTCTGGCATGGGCGGCATACGCTCCACAGGAGTGACCGACAGCGGGTTTTGTGGCACGCTATCATTGTTACTATTATTTGGTTTTGCCACGGGCGCACGCTCTGCTTCTTCAACCGGCTCAGGTTCTGGTGCCTTACGTTGCTGCGCTTTGGTCTTGACAGGTTTGTTGGCTGAAGTACTGACATCAGTATCCTCGTCTTCGCTAGCAATAGTGCCATCATCCGTCATTTCTATAATTTGTTGTTTTTGCTTTTTAGATTTGGCACGGTTATTAACGGAGACCCATTGATTGGGTACACCTTTAAGCTGGGCTCTCATAAAGTCCATCCACACAGGTAATGCTGCCACACCACCATACTCACGGCGACCAAGGGTCGATGGTTGATCAAAACCCATCCATACGACGGTCGCGTTGGTCGGATGGAATCCGGCAAACCAAGCATCTTTCGCATCGTTAGTCGTACCGGTCTTACCACCGATATCGTTGCGTCCTAAGGCTTTTGCCCGAACGGCTGTACCGCGTTGTACCACATCACGTAAGATATCAGCCATATCATAAGCCACTCTTGGCTTTAAAATACGTGGTGCTTGCGTTGCCATAACGTACTGCACAACAGGCGCTTTTAAGCGATCTGAAGCTGGACTTGCATCATAAACATTTAAATCAAGCGCCTTTTCATCTTTTACCGTATTGTCACTATTTTCTGCATTTAGCTCAGCAGCTGATCCATTCTCTGATGCTTTGTCTTTAGTGTTAGCCTTTTCCTGTTTTTTAGCAGCAAGCGCTTCATTCTCTTTTTCTATTTTTGCCTGATAATCTTCAAGCAGCTTTTTATTAGCATCTTCCAGTTGTTCGTTAAAGCATAAAGCACAAGCTTGCTGCGGATTGGCTTGGAATAATAGCTTGTTGTCATAATTATAGATTTGTTCGATAAAGTAAGGCTGAATGCGATGACCGCCATTAGCGAAGGTAGAGTAGGCGGTTGCCATTTGTAATGGTGTTGCTTGTCCTGCACCCAATGCCAGCGATAAGGTCGTCGGTAGCTTTTCTTTATCAAGACCAAATTCATCTAATAGGTTACGGGCGTCAGAGATACCAATCGCCTGTAATAAGCGAATGGATACCAAGTTGCGTGATAGATATAAGCCACGGCGTAAGGTGATGTCACCTAAGAAACGTTGATCGGAGTTTTTAGGTTTCCAATCGCCTACTTGAATGGGTCGATCCGAGACAATGCTGTCTGGACGGTAGCCTTTTTCTAAAGCAGTGGTATAGACCAGCGGCTTAATCGTTGAGCCCGGTTGACGCCACCCTTGCAGAGCGCGGTTGAATTTACTGTGGTTAAAGTCAAAACCACCGACCAAGGCATTAACTGCACCCGTTTCAGGATTTAACGAAACCAAACTGCCTTGCACCTTAGGTACTTGCGCCAGTTGCCAATTACCATTAGTTGTCGGTATCAGACGAACGATGTCATTTTTATTAACAATTTGTCCGGCGTTACTCGGATAATAACCAATACGATTGGCTGAAAAATATTTGCGTGCCCAGCTCATGCCTGACCAGTTAACGGTCACGCTTTCACCTGATGGCATGGTTGCCTCGAAACTACGCGAATTAACCTTGGTAACTTTGGCAGGGGACATGTTGCTGTAACGACGGAAATTCTCAAGTGGCTCATCATTGGCTTCCGCACCGCGCCAGCCATGACGATGATCATAAGCTACTAGACCTGTCAGCACGGCAGCTTCTGCATCGGTCTGGGCTTTGCTATCAACAGTAAGACGCACACGCCAGCCACCATTCATGACTTGCTCACCATAACGCTCAACCAAGGTAGAGCGAGTCATTTCTGCCAGATACGGCATATTAACGTCTAGCTTTTCTTGGTATAAATTGATAGCTACCGGTGAGCTTACCGCTTCATCGTGTTGCGCTTTGCTGATATAGCCAAGCTCAAGCATACGACCAATGATCCAATTACGGCGAGTAAGAGCGCGGCTAGGATTAGCAACTGGATTGTATTTAGAGGGGGCTTTTGGCAGACCTGCTAACATGGCCATCTCAGCGATAGAGAGATGCTCTAAAGATTTACTGTAATATTTTTTGGCAGCGGCGCGGATACCATAAGCACCTTCGCCGAGATAAATTTTATTGACATAAAGAGTCAAAATATCGTTTTTGCTGAGCTCGTCTTCAATTTTGCGAGCTAAAAACAGTTCCGTCAGTTTGCGATTTAAGGTACGCTCTGGGCTCAGAAAGTAGTTTTTGGCAACCTGCATAGTAATGGTAGAGCCACCAGTTTGGCTGTCATCATCAGTCACCACTTCGGTGACCGCGCGACCAAGACCTTTAATACTAATACCACTGTGCTGAAAGAATGCCGCGTCTTCTGCTGCTAAAAAAGCATGAGTAAGATCTTCAGGGATTTCATCAAAAGTAACCGGTAGCGAGAGACGGTTACCATACTGACCGATTAATTTGTCATCACTACTATAGATCTGTAAGGGCATCTCTAAATTGGCAGTTTTGATTTCTTGAATACTAGGTAGGGTGGGCGATAAATACATCGCCATACCATAGAAGCCAATAGGCACGGCCAGCGCTAAAATAAGCGCTAACGCTAAGCAGGCAATGAAAAGCCCCACCAAAAAGTGAATGAGACGAACGGTAGCATTTTTTTTGGTCATAATCAGACTTATCAATTAAAATTCGCAACAGATAGACTATTATACCTTGAACAAAATAGGTAGGTCATAATAAATGTGTAAGCTACCCTTAATAACTTATTTAAATGCTTGAATCTATCTGGTAAGTAAAGTATTGTACTAAATTATTACAAATAACTATCAGATTGTACATTTAATATAAGGTATAGAGTTTGTGAGGCTATTTACTTCCAAAAGTCGACATTTGATTGGCATAGATATCTGTGCCACTTCAGTCAAATTGGTCGACATACAGCGCCAACAAGGGATATTTCATCTGAAATCCTATGGTATTGAAAGACTACCGGAAGGCGTAGTCGTCGACAAACTCATTGTAGATACTGAGGCAGTGGGTAACATTATAGCTGGTTTGGCGAGACGCTGTCAGGTAGCTGGCAGCGACGCCGCTGCCGCCGTCTCAGGCTCAGCAGTAATTACCAAAATCATTGATATGGATATGGTGCTAAACGATGTCGAGCGCGAAGCACAAATTCGTTTGGATGCGGATCAATATGTGCCTTATCCATTAGAAGATGTCAATTTGGACTTTGAAGTCTTGGGCCCGTCTTTGATCAATGATGAGATGGTGCAAGTACTGCTTGCGGCCTCACGCTCGGAAAATGTTGACCAAAGAGTAGATGCTTTGACCTTTGGTGGCCTGCAAACCAAGGTAATGGATATTGAAACCCATGCTATCGAACGCGCTTTTGGCCTAATGGCGGATAACCTACCAAACATGCCAGAATTGGTCGCTTTGGTCGACATCGGTCATAATCAAACCACTTTATATATTGCTAAGAATGGTGAGTTTATCTATAGTCGCGAGCAATTGTTTGGGGGCTCTCAACTCACAGAGGCGATACAAAATCGCTATGGACTATCAGCTGAAGAAGCAAATATCAGCAAACGTGAACGTACCTTGCCAGATGACTATTATCCTGATGTGTTGACTCCTTTTATAGAAAATACCATCCAACAAATCACCCGCTCCCTACAGTTTTACTTTTCCTCGAGCCAATACAGCAGTATTGATCATATCGTGCTCGCCGGTGGTAGTAGCTCTATTGCCGGTCTTGCTGGTATGGCGCAACAAAAACTGGGTGTGACGGTCAGTATCGCCAATCCATTTACCAATATGACCATTGCGCCGCACATTGATAATGAGCAGTTGGTCATTGATGCACCGAGTTTAATGGCCGCGTGCGGTCTTGCGTTAAGGAGCTTCGACTAATGGCTCGTATTAATCTATTGCCCTGGCGGCAAGAAGAGCGCGAACGTCGTAACAAAGAATTTCTTACCCTAGTAGTGGCGGTAACTTTACTCGCCTTGTTAGCAGCGTTCGCTTCGTGGAGCTATTTTAATAATGAGCTTGATGAACAACGCAATGCCAATGCCCTGATTGAGCAAGAGAACGCCCGCTTAGACAAAGCGTTGACTGAAATTGATAGCCTAGAGCAACGCCGCGAAGATATCATATCGCGTATGCAGGTGATTCAAGATTTGCAAGGTAGACGTCCCGTCCCTGTACGCCTGTGGGATGATTTGGCCAAAGCCATTCCTCCTGCGCTTTATCTAAATAATCTAAAACGTGAAGGTGACACCCTTACCTTGACAGGTCTTGCGGACAATCCAAATGTCGTATCAAGTTTGATTCGTAATCTTGATAGCAGCAAATGGATGGGCAATTCAGCGGTCAGTAATATTCAGCAAAATATCAGCGCTTATGCACCAGCACCTGCGCTCAATGAAACGGTTACGACTGGTGAACAGCCACGCCCTGTTTATCCTGAAGACAGTTATGTGCAGTTTGTCGTAACGACCAAGGTACAATCAGAGACGGCGGTACCTGCAGATGCTAATGCAACTACTGGGCTTGGAGGTGAGTTATGAAACTTAGCCGTAAAAAAAGCCTAATTAAAACCAAAAAGACGGCTGTCAATCCTAAAAAACAGTTTGACTTGAATGAGTTTCGCCGCAGTTTTGAGTCTTTAGATTCTGAAAACTACGGCAGCTGGCCTCTTCCAGTAAAGATAACGGTGATTGGATTTATTGTTGCTCTGATAGCCGCGCTATCGTGGGCGCTACCGATTAGCAGCAAAATTGATGAGATTACTGCAGCTGAAAGTCAGCAGCAAACCTTACTTGACAGCTACCGTGAAAAAGAATCACGGGCGCGTCATTTAAAGGCTTATCAAGCACAGGTTGTCCAGATGGAAACGGAGTTTAACACCTTACTTGACCAACTGCCAAAAGACACGCGTGTGTCAGAGCTGGTAGAGGGTATCAATATGACGGGCGTTGGCAGTAATATACGTTTCCAAGATATTTCTGTAGAGCCTGAAATTGAAAATGAGTTCTTTATTGAGCAGCCTATTCGCATTGCAGCGTTAGGGGAATATCATCAGTTTGGTAGCTTTCTCAGTGGACTTGCTGCTTTACCACGTATTATTACCATGCACGATTTTGAAGTCAGTAATCCACAACCTACTTTGGATGTGTTGCCGGAGCTGAATTTGGTATTACAAACCAAAACCTATCGCTCAAAAGAGGCGGCACCTGAAGGTGAAGAAGCCGTCGCGACTGATGCTGCTACAACTGATGCTGCAGGAGGCAACTAATGACTATTCAAAAATTGCCCATGCTACTGATTTTAAGCACCGCTGTTTTATCAATGACAGGTTGTAGTGACCGTATTGGTATGGCAGAGCAAGCGATGACAGATATTCGCAATCAGCCCGCGCAGCCTATCGAGCCACCGCCAAAAGCTGAACTGGTAGAAGATTTTGTCTATAGTGCCAGTACGCAGCGCAGCCCGTTTTTGCCACCAAGCTTAGTCAATGTACAAGGTCCTAGTACCTCTATCGATGGCATACGCCCTGATATCACTAGAGTCAAAGAACCACTTGAGCAATATGAGCTGTCACAGCTGACTTTTCGC
This sequence comes from Psychrobacter okhotskensis, assembly GCF_965638355.1. NCBI lineage: Bacteria > Pseudomonadati > Pseudomonadota > Gammaproteobacteria > Moraxellales > Moraxellaceae > Psychrobacter > Psychrobacter okhotskensis. The sequence goes on along the minus strand of NZ_OZ281822.1, from coordinate 2,922,033 downwards.
GGCGTCGTAATTTCGCCTGAAGGTCAGCAATATGCACTCGTACAACGTCCTGATGGTTCAGTGGCTAGTGTGAGAGTAGGTGATTATCTTGGATTAAATGACGGCCGTATTGTTGAAATCACGCCGACCCAGATTAATTTGATTGAAATTGTGCCAGACAGTCGCGCCGGGTTTATTGAAAAGCCCCAGTCGTTGGTCTCCCCTATAAGTTAAGTCGGCAGATTTTTTGAGGAATAAATAATGACAGTACGCAACAACAAGGTAATGATGATGAGCAACCGCGTCTCTTCTGCTTTTGCCATCTCTGCATTGGCAATCAGCATGGTAGCAGTTAATAGCAGCGCCCATGCCGCCCAGCGCATCAATAATGTGTCTGTGGTACAGACTGCACCCGCAGTGACACAAATGCGTTTAGGCTTTGCAGGCTTGCCAGTATTACCTGCCGCTTACCAGCTGGATGATCCTAGCCGTTTGGTATTGGATTTTGAGCAAGTACAAAACGGACTTGCCAGTCGTTTTAACGAATACAATATCGGTATGGTCAATGATGTTACGACGTTAAGTAGTGACAGTACCACGCGTCTGATTGTTGGGCTTAAACAAGCGGGCAACTATACGACGGCGATTGACGGCAATGATCTGCTGTTGACCCTGACCGATCCCAGTCGCCCAGTCATTACCAATGACCCGATCCAAGACGTACTCAATGACAACAATGCCATTATCACGACGGCAGTAGTCACACCGATTGTAGAAACCAGTAGTGTACCCGTTGCCCCAGTTAGAACAACGGCAACTAGCCCGACCGTGATCAATAACCAAGCGCCAACGGATACGATGGTCGTACGCGTAAATCCACTATTAAATCCACAGCTTGCTGCCTCTCAAGTTAGCAAGCAGTATAGCTATGACGGCTTGACGGCTGTAAATTTTTCGGCAGGAAATAACGGCGGCGGCAACGTCAGTATTGCACTTGCCAATGAAGCGATTCCGGTGGATGTGCAGCGCCAAGGTAACAAGCTGGTCGTACGCCTAACGGGTAGCACGGTGCCTAGAAACCTATTACGTCGCTTGAATATTAATAGTGGTCTCGTGAGTAGTATCGATACCAAAAACCAAGGTCAAAATGGCGTTATCACCATTAGCATGACTGAGGATTATGAGTATCAAGCTTACCAATCGGGTAACCAGTTAAACGTGAGTATCAGTAAGCCTGAGCTACTAAGAGAGCCAACCCTAGAAGAAAGAGTCTATAGTGGTGAAGCGCTATCTATGGAGTTCCAAGACGTGGAAATTCGTAGCGTCTTAGATATTTTAGCGCAGTTCACTGATATGAATATCGTCGCTAGTGATTCGGTGGCGGGTAACATCACTTTGCGCCTGATCAATGTGCCTTGGGATCAAGCGCTTGATATTATTCTAAAAAGTAAAAATCTGGGCAAACGTGAGAATGGTAGGGTGATCTTAGTCGCGCCTGCTACGGAACTTGCTGAACAAGAAGCGCGTGAGCTTGAAGCGCAGCAAGCAGTTGAGTCTTATGCACCACTCCGCACCGAATATATTCGCTTAAGCTACGCAAAAGCGCAAGATGTGTTAACCCTTATCTCGAAAGGTCGTGGCTCATCTGGTGGCAGCAATACTGGCAACGCCAATTCCAGTGCCAATAATACCTTATTATCTAATCGTGGAACGGTCACGGTTGACGAACGTACTAATACTCTGATTATCAAAGATGTGGCGGATAGTATCGAAAATATCCATAAGCTTATCAGCAAAATTGATATACCGGTTCGTCAAGTGATGATTGAAGCGCGTATCGTTAGTGCGACTGATAGCTTTAGTAAAGAGATTGGTGTTCGTTGGGGCATCCTATCGAATGGCGCGGCGAATAACCGTAGCCTACTGGTCGGTGGTAGTAATCAGACTTTGGCAGATTTGAAGGATTTTGATATTGAAACGACGACAGTTAACGGTCAAACAGTTTCTTATCCTTCTTACGATATCAGCCGTCCTGATAACTTAAACGTTGATTTAGGCGTGGCCAATCCAGCGGGTAGTATTGCTTTTGGCTTGCTAAGTATGTCGGATGTGATGCTCGATCTTGAGTTGTCAGCTTTGCAAGCCGACAATCGCGGTGAAGTTATTTCAACGCCAAAGATTTTGACAGCGGACAAACAAACGGCCAAAGTATCATCGGGTACGCAGATTCCTTATCAAGAAGCATCGGCTAGTGGCGCAACCACGACCAGCTTTAAAGAAGCGGCGCTAAGCTTAGAAGCAACGCCGAACATTACACCTGATGGTAAAATTGGTTTGCAACTGGTCATTACCAATGGCACGCCAACGATTATTAATAATCAGGTAGCGATCGCTGAAGATTCAATCTCGACTAACGTTATCGTTGAAGATGGTCAAACCATCGTGCTAGGTGGTGTCTTTAAAAATCGTACTACCAATGAGGTTTCTAAAGTACCTTTCTTAGGAGACTTGCCTTATGTTGGCCGAGCTTTCCGTAAAGACGTACGTAATAACTCTAAAGAAGAGCTACTGATATTTGTCACGCCAAAGCTGATCAACGATGGTGTAAGCCGTTTAAATTAATAATCTTACTATCAATTATCAATCGAAAAAAGCAAGCCTTAGTGCTTGCTTTTTTTATGGATAAATTTAGGTTGATTTGACCATAGCAAGACACTGTCAATCGTATTTTTTGAATTTGGTACAACAATAATCATGGCTCATTACTAGCCAGAATATCAATGACGTTGTATCATACCTAATTTAGCTGAGTGAGTACTATGATGGAGGAATTACCGTCGGTGTTTTTAGTGGGACCGATGGGAGCGGGGAAGACCACCATTGGTCGATTGCTTGCCAAACAATTGGGGCGGACGTTTGTAGATAGTGATTGGTATATCGAGTCGCAAACCGGCGCTGATATTGCTTGGATATTCGCTAAAGAAGGCGAAGCGGGCTTTCGTGAGCGTGAGACACGTGCCATCGATGAGCTGAGCCAACAACAGCAGATAGTATTGGCAACGGGTGGTGGTGCCGTTATGTCTGCTGAAAACCGCGAGTTTTTAAAGCAGCGCGGTATCGTGGTTTATCTTAATGCGCCAGTCGATGTACAAATGGCACGCACCGCGAAAGATAAGTCGCGACCTTTACTACAACAGCCCAACCCTAGAAAAATCTTGCAAGATTTATACAGCACCCGCGACCCATTATATCGGCAAGTGGCTCATATCATCATGCCTACCGGTCATACTTATCCTCGTCATATGGTCAGTCAATTATTACAGCAACTCGAATCGTTCTATTGCACGCCTTCTATAACGCCAGAATCTAAAGAAGATTGATGGCAAAAAATAATAGAACATAAATATAATGATACTCAGTCAACTAACGTTCCCTCATTAAAAATGCTCAAGGAGACTTTCATGGCAACGCCACTGTTTCATGATGGCTTAACCGTACACACGCACAGTCATGATTATCCTATTGTCATTACTGAACAAAGTAGCACTGAGCAAAACAGCACTGAGCAAAGCGCTATGGCTCAGCAAATCATGCCCTATATTACTGGTCGGCAAGTATTAATTGTCACCAACGAGACGATTGCACCGCTTTACTTGGCAGCGCTAGAGGCACCATTGGCAAAGCAGTTCATCGTGAAGGTATGTATACTCCCAGATGGCGAACAATATAAGAATCAGACGAGCATTAACCAGATTTATGATGCGCTCATGGCCGAGCATTTCAATCGGGATGTGACATTGATTGCTCTCGGCGGCGGCGTCATTGGTGATATGACTGGGTTTGCAGCAGCCAGTTTTATGCGCGGTGTCAACTTTATCCAAATTCCAACCACACTATTATCACAAGTGGATTCAAGCGTTGGCGGCAAAACAGGCATCAATCACGCACAAGGCAAAAACATGATCGGGGCTTTTTGGCAGCCGCAAATGGTGCTTGCTGAGATGAGTACATTAAAAACCTTGCCAGCGCGTGAGCTATCAGCAGGTCTTGCAGAGGTCATTAAATACGCACTTATTATGGATGCGGAATTTTTAACGTGGCTTGAGCACAATTTACCAGCGATGATGGCGTTAGATTTGGCAGTACTTGGCGAGGCGGTCAAACGCTGCTGTCAATACAAAGCCGATGTCGTGGCGCAAGATGAAAGAGAGTCGGGTGTACGGGCGCTATTAAACTTCGGTCATACTTTTGGTCATGTGATCGAAACCCACGAAGGCTATGGTAATTGGCTGCATGGTGAGGCGGTTGCCGTTGGTATGGTACAAGCAGCCGAGCTGTCTCAAAAAATTGGCTGGTTAACGAGCGAAGACGTGGCTCGTATTAAACGCATTTTGACATTGGCCAATTTACCTATTGCCCCACCTGCTATTGATGTTCAGACGGCTTTAGACTTGATGGGGCATGATAAAAAAGTGAAACACGGACAAATCCGCCTTATTTTGTTAAAATCACTGGGTGACGCGGTATTAACCAATGATTTCGATGCTGAGCTTCTTACTGACGTATTGTCACAGCACAGCTCATCAGAACGTCAAATTTAGTGATATCACTAAACCCTTGCAAGCGAACCATTGCAATGGAGCTGTTAGTCACTACTGTATTGGCATGAGCACAGGTTTAAAGCGTTTAACTCTATTTCACCAAGGACATCCTCATGGCAGCATCTAGCTCGTCGACTCGTAACGCTGGCCAATCATATCGCCGTCAAGCACTGATTTGGTTGTTGGTGACCCTGTTGCTAGGCGTCGTCACCGCTTTGGTTTGGATGTTTAGTCAAACGCCAGCGATGGGTGCCAAGATTGAAAATGCGCCGATATCTGCGCCGCAAACAACGAGCACCGAACTTGAGCAGCCATTGGCCATTGAATCATTGCATGAGCTGGATACCGACGTGCAGCCGATCAATTTTGATGCGACCGTTCGTGATTTACGCAGTTATCCTGACGAGTTTAAAGACAAGCGTTATCTGCTGGCTAATAAAGGCAAATGGACTGTACAGGTCATGAATGTCGCGGAAAACGAGGTGATCGTCAGTTATTTAGAAGGTCGGGAAGACCGTGCGAAGTTTTCCTACTTTCGCTACCTTGATGACAACAATCAAGTCCGTTATATGCTGACTTATGGTTTGATGAGCAGCCCGCAAGAGGCCGTTGGTGCTGCCAAATTGATTGACTTTAGGCTGCCGGCCAATGTGCGTGTCTTACCTGAAGAGATCAATCGCTACGTCAGTATCATCGACAATTATGAGCGCCCTGATCCGGTGAAAGACTTGAGTGCGAGACGCACGCGCTCTGTAAATTTGCGCCCGACCAAACGTGAAGTGCCAGTCCGTCAGAAAGTGCAAGCTAATGATAGTGATGGCGCTAATGAGCAAGCAGCAAGCAATAATACCAGTCGTAGTGGTCAAGAAGCGGCTAACAATAGTAATGATGAAAGCATTCGTCAATCGGTCGATACCTCTGCGACCCTATCGGTCAATGAAGAGCGTACCGTCGGCAATGAAGAGCAAACACTGACTGCTCCGAGCGCTAAAAATGATGATACTCGTAAGCCTGAGCAAGCTGCCAAAAAACCTGCAATTGATAATAGCACGCTAAAAAAACCGCCGGTTGTACCAACGCCTAAGCCGCCAAGTTCGACTAATAGTACAAATAATGGCTCGAATGCCGCTAATAAAAACAGCAATAGTAGTGCGCCTAAAGCCAATAATGACAGTATAAAAGAGCTGATCGAAGAAAAAAGCAATTAATTTTTGGTTAGTGCTATGCCCTAAAAAAACCTCACTAAAACGTTTGTTTAGTGAGGTTTTTTTATGTTTGTCTATCTGCTCATTTACATACTTGCCTATTTTGTTAGACAACTAACCAAGATAGAGTTTAAAAGAACTTCGTCAAAGCAGCTTTAAAAACCCTCGTATCCTATAGCTGTAAAAGCCATTGCAGTAAGTTACTGATTGTTTATTAGCAACTCATAATATAAGCTCTTACAAAATCTGGCTGATGAATCGACAGAAAAGACTAGATTTTTTGTCCGTCATTAACTAAGATGACTATGGGCAACGCTCTGTATAGTTATCGTAAATAACGATTTAACGCACAGTCATTTAGTTACGTACTATTAGTGATAACATAGTTGCGTACTAAGCGATTGTTGTCTCAAGCGCAGCGATTTGCCATCGACAGTAAGCTTATTGCAAATCGCAAAATCCCTCTTATTGTCACTGCTATTAGGGTCATTAAGGCGCTTGAATATAGAGCGTCTGATATTCAAAATTAGTCAAATGTCATATTTTCGCATGCTCAACTAGCCGTCGACTAAGCCGCGCTAGTAGGATATAACGCCAAACGTTAAGGTGCGTGCTGACGAGTGAGTAACTGGTATACGGGATATTATTTTATCCAGTTGCCATGGGCGGTTACTGACTATTTATTGGTGCATTTTGTTATAACACCGTTTGTCTGTTATCAGACTATCAAGCGACTGTGAGAGTCAGGGGGTTATCTCACGCTCACAACATAACTATCTACTGAGCTGCACGTCATTTATTAATTCGGATATACGAATATTTACCTACCAGCCCGTTCTGCCTGCGGTCACCAGTTTATGTTCCGCATTGGATATATAAGCTGCCCGTTTACTTAAAAGGACAAGCTATGTCAATGATTTCTTCCCATACGCATTTGGCCACGCCGGATGACTTTTCTGATAACTGTGGCTTTGGTTTGATTGCTCATATTGAGGGACAAGCCAGTCATGATTTGGTAAAAACGGCTATTCATAGTCTCAGCTGTATGACCCATCGCGGTGGTGTTGCTGCTGACGGCAAGACGGGTGATGGTTGTGGCTTGCTACTGGCAACGCCGACCGCTTTTTTTAAAGACATTGCTAGCGAGCAACAGTTAACAGTGACGGATAACTTTGCTGTGGGTATGGTGTTCGTCAATTTAGATGAGACCAAAGCACAGCACAGCCAGCAGGTACTCGCCGAAGAGATTATCGCTGAAGGCTTAGAGGTTGCTGGCTGGCGTGATGTGCCACTTGATTTGAGTATCGTTGGTGAGATTGGTCGTGAGACCTTGCCAGACTTTAAGCAAGTGTTTGTCAATGCGCCTGATAATTTAGATGCGGATGATTTTAACCGTAAGCTGTTTGTCGCGCGTAAAAAAGCAGAGCAACGTCTGGTCGATGACGAGCTGTTTTATGTTTGTTCGCTGAACTGTCAGACTATTATTTATAAAGGTCTGGTGATGCCATCAGATCTACCAGCGTTTTTTCTAGATCTCCAAGATCAACGTTTGGCATCACATATTGTGGTATTTCATCAACGTTTTTCAACCAATACGCTACCACGCTGGCCATTGGCACAGCCGTTTCGCTATCTTGCGCACAATGGCGAATTAAACACCATTACCGGTAACCGTAACTGGTCTGAGGCACGCACACCAAAATTAAAATCTGCCAAATTACCCAATCTGAATGAGCTAACACCGCTGGTTAATAGCACGGGCTCTGATTCGTCAAGCTTAGACAACATGCTTGAAGTGCTTATGTCTGGTGGCATGAATCTGTTCCATGCGATGTCTATTCTAGTGCCACCAGCATGGCAAAATGTCGATAGCATGGATATGGACTTGCGGGCGTTTTACGAGTTTTACTCGCAGCATATGGAAGCATGGGATGGACCAGCAGGTCTTGTGATTCAAGATGGACGCTATGCCGTCTGTATGCTTGACCGTAATGGTCTACGCCCCTCGCGTTGGGTGACGACTAAAAATGGCTATATCACTGTGGCGTCAGAAGTAGGTGTTTGGGACTATGCACCAAAGGATGTACTGGCAAAAGGTCGTGTGGGACCAGGTCAGATGCTAGTCATTGATACTTTAACTGGTCAAATCTTAGATACCAAAGCGATTGCGACCTTATTGAAAAAAGCCCATCCCTATCGTAAATGGTTACGCGAAGAAGCCACTCGTATCCGCGATGATGAGCGCTTAGAAGAAGAGTTGGCAGCACAAGCTTGCCGCGGTGATAAGCTAAAAGCGCTGCAAAAAATGTATCATATTACCAATGAAGAGCGCACAGAAATCATTCGTCCTAATGCCGAAAATGCGCAAGAGCCAGTCGGTTCGATGGGTGATGATACGCCCATGGCAGTACTGTCACAGCAGATTCGCCATGTCGGGGACTTTTTCCGTCAGCAGTTTGCTCAGGTGACCAATCCACCGATTGATCCACTGCGTGAGTCGATCGTGATGTCGCTACAGACTTGCTTGGGCGCTGAAACCAATGTGTTTGCGCCATCTGCGCGAGATGCACACCGTATTATCTTATCGTCGCCTGTATTGTCCGCTAGCAAAATGCAGCAGCTTGAAACTTTGGATGATCCAGCGTTTAAGGTTGCCCGTATTGACCTAAACTATGATCGCACCCTAGAGCTATCAGCGGCCATCACTGCTATCTGTGAGCAAGTGGCCAGCAGCATTCGGGCAGGGCAGACGTTGATTGTGTTGTCTGATAAAGACATCGATGCGGAAAAAGTACCGGCCAATGCCATTATGGTAACGGGTGCGGTGCATCATTACCTCATTGGTCAAGGTATTCGTACTGATGCCAATTTAATCATTGAGACGGGTCTCGCGCGCGATTCGCATCAAATAGCAGTATTGATTGGCTTTGGCGCGACTTGTGTCTATCCATATCTGGCTTATGATGTCATTGATGATTTGGTTGCAACCGGTGAGCTATTGGGCGATCCGATTCAAGCGCGGGTTAATTTCCGTAAGGGCTTAGATAAAGGTTTGCTAAAAATCTTATCAAAAATGGGTATTTCTACCATTGTCTCTTATCGCGGTGCACAGTTATTTGAAGCTGTTGGCCTTTCTGAAGAAGTCGTGAGCTTGTGTTTCAAAGGCGTACAAAGCCGTATTAAGGGCGCTACCTTTGCAGACTTGGCTGCTGATCAAGCGCAGCTAGCCGCCAATGCCTTTAAACGTCGTGCGCCACTGGATCAAGGTGGTTTGCTGAAGTTTGTCTTTAATAAAGAATATCATGCCTTTAACCCAGATGTGATTAACAGCCTGCATACCGCTGTACGCACGGGTGATTATGACAATTATCGTCATTATGCCGATTTGGTCAATAGTCGTCCGGTCGCCACTTTGCGTGACTTATTGCAACTAAAGACCGACAACTCCATCGATGTTAATGAAGTCGAAGATATCTCCAAGATTTTGACCCGTTTTGATTCGGCTGGTATGTCGTTAGGGGCGTTGTCTCCTGAAGCTCATGAAGCCATCGCGATGGCAATGAACACCATTGGTGGGCGCTCAAATTCTGGTGAGGGCGGCGAAGATCCTGTACGTTATGGCACGCTGCGTAACTCAAAAATCAAGCAAGTTGCCTCGGGTCGTTTTGGTGTGACCCCAGCGTATTTACGCTCAGCAGAAGTCATGCAGATTAAAGTCGCGCAGGGCGCCAAGCCGGGTGAGGGTGGTCAGCTGCCGGGTGGTAAGGTCAATGCTTTGATTGCTCGTCTGCGCTATTCTGTGCCGGGGGTGACGCTCATATCACCGCCGCCGCATCATGACATTTATTCTATCGAAGATTTGGCACAGCTTATTTTTGACTTAAAACAAGTCAATCCAGACGCCTTGGTTTCGGTCAAGTTGGTCTCACGTCCGGGCGTTGGTACTATTGCTACTGGTGTGGCAAAAGCTTATGCCGACTTGATTACCATCTCAGGGTATGATGGCGGTACGGCAGCGTCACCGTTGTCCTCTATTCACCATGCTGGCTCGCCGTGGGAATTGGGTCTTGCCGAGACCCATCAGTCATTACGCGTCAATGGGTTGCGCGACAAAGTACGTATCCAGACCGATGGTGGTCTAAAAACTGGTCTTGATGTGGTTAAAGCCGCTATCCTTGGTGCCGAAAGCTTTGGCTTTGGTACGACGCCGATGATTGCTGTTGGTTGTAAGTATTTACGTATTTGCCATCTCAATAACTGTCCGACGGGCGTTGCCACCCAAAAAGCCCAACTGCGTGACGAGCATTTCATTGGCGAAGCAGAAATGCTGATTAACTTCTTTAAGTTTGTCGCCACCGAAACGCGTGAGTGGCTTGCTGCATTGGGTGTGCGTAGCATGGAAGAGCTGGTCGGACGGACAGACTTGCTTGATGTGCTAGAGGGTAATACCGATAAACAGCGTCATTTAGATTTGTCGCCGCTGTTATTTAGCCATCCAGCCAGTAGCGGCAAAGCGCAGACTTGTCAGGTAGAACGTAATGAGCCGTTTGATAAAGGCTTGCTTGCGGAGCAAATGATTAGCGATATGCTGCTCAATATTCGTCAAGGTAATGGCGGCGATTATAGCTATTACGTCGGTAACTGTGATCGTTCCATTGGCGCACGTATCTCAGGTGAGATTGCGCAAGTATGGGGCAATCTGGGCATGAATGAGAAGCCAATCAAACTGCATCTGACGGGTACTGCTGGGCAGAGTTTGGGCGTCTGGAATGCTGGTGGCTTACATATTGAGCTAGAAGGCGATGCCAATGACTATGTGGGCAAAGGCATGGCAGGTGGCGAGATTGTCATTTATCCACCCAAAGACTCTAGCTTTACCGCGCAAGATACTGCCATTATCGGCAATACCTGTCTATATGGCGCAACCGGTGGTAAGTTGTACGCAGCGGGCACAGCAGGCGAGCGCTTCGGGGTGCGCAACTCTGGCGCGCATGCGGTCATCGAAGGCACGGGTGATCATTGCTGTGAGTATATGACGGGCGGCATCATGACTATTCTTGGTCGTACTGGTCTTAACTTCGGCGCGGGTATGACGGGCGGCTTCGCTTATGTGCTCGATATGGAAGGGGACTTCTTTGATCGTTGTAATCATGAATTGATTGACTTAAACCGTATCTCAAGCGAGCAGACGGAAGGTCATCGTATTCACTTACAACAAGTGCTTGAGACTCATGTGGATAAAACTGGTAGCGCGTGGGGTCAGACTATTTTGGCTGACTTTGAGCATTACGTGCGCAAGTTTTACTTGGTGAAGCCAAAAGCGGCGAACATTGCAAGTTTGCTTAAGACCACGATGGCTGACCCACAGTAGCTCAGTCAGTAATAGGTTTACGAGCATCTTAACTCATAGGTTTTGAGCAGGTAAATGACAGCCCTTATCCGTAAATTTGCCTCATTGAGGCTGCAGATATTGGCTGTTATCACCCACTATAAAAGAGATAACACCATGGCAAAACGCTTAGAAAATAGTTTTCAGTTTTTAGATGTGCCTCGGCTTGAGCCGACTAAAAAAGACATCGCGACGCGCTCAACGGAGTTTGTCGAGATTTATAAACCATTCGAGAGTGAGCCAGTGGCGCAGCAGTCACATCGCTGTCTTGAGTGTGGTAATCCGTACTGCGAGTGGAAGTGTCCTGTACACAACTACATTCCTAACTGGCTCAAATTGGCCGCCGAAGGGCAGATATTCCAAGCTGCTGAGTTGTGCCACCGTACCAATACTTTGCCTGAGGTTTGCGGCCGTGTCTGTCCCCAAGATCGCCTATGTGAAGGGGCCTGTACCCTGAACGATGGCTTTGGCGCGGTCACTATTGGTAATGTTGAGAAGTATATTAACGATACCGCCTTTGCGCTTGGCTGGCGACCTGATATGTCTGACGTGGTTTGGACGGACAAAAAAGTCGCTATCATTGGCGCAGGACCTGCAGGTTTGGGCTGTGCAGATATCTTGGTGAGAAATGGCGTTAAACCAGTTGTCTTTGACAAACGTCCTGAAATCGGCGGCTTATTAACCTTTGGTATTCCAGAGTTTAAGATGGAAAAAGACGTCATGCGCAATCGCCGGGTCATCTTTGAAGACATGGGTATCGAGTTTCGTCTAGAGACAGAAATTGGTACCGACGTTAGTATCGATGAGCTATTAGGCGAGTACGATGCGGTGTTTATGGGTATGGGCACTTACACTTATATGCGTGGCGGCTTCGCTGGCGAGGAGTTAGACGGTGTCTATGATGCGCTAGATTACCTGATTGCCAACGTGAACCGTTGTAACGATTGGGAAAAAAATCCCGAAGAGTATATCGATTTTAAAGGCAAAAGAGTGGTGGTGCTCGGTGGCGGTGATACAGCAATGGATTGCAATCGCACCAGTATCCGCCAAGGCGCTGAGCAAGTCGTCTGCGCTTATCGCCGTGATGAAGAAAATATGCCAGGCTCGCGCCGCGAAGTAGTCAATGCCCGCGAGGAAGGTGTTGAGTTCTTATTTAACCGTCAGCCAACCGAAATCATTGGCTTAAATGGTAAGGTCAAAGGCGTAAAAGTCGTGACCACCCATTTAGGCGCACCTGACAACCGTGGTCGTCAGCGTCCAGAGCCAATTGTAAATTCTGAAGAGATTATCCCTTGTGATGCAGTGATTATGGCCTTTGGCTTCCGCCCTAGTCCTGCCGATTGGTTCGAGTCACAGCAAGTGGCGATGGACAGCTCTGGCCGTGTTTTGGCTCTCGAAAAGCAAACCTTTAAATTCCAAACCAAAAACCCCAAAATCTTCGCTGGTGGCGATATGGTACGTGGTTCTGATTTGGTCGTAACCGCCATTTGGGAAGGGCGTGAAGCCGCTGAAGGTATTTTGGACTTCTTAGAGGTTTAATGGGTTTGATTTACATCCAGTGACTGATTGCCTTGCTTTGTTCTCAAACGTCTTTTACCTTTTAACAGGCAAAAGACGTTTTTTTTGATAGCTGGTTATGCTGCTAATGTCTAAGTAACGCTTAGTCTTTTACGTCTAATGCCATTCACGAAAATTAGAGTAGCAAGAAAAATCGATATCAGCAGTACATGATGGTTCGATATTATTTCTCACTGACTACATATTCTTCAATTAATAAGAGTACCTGTGCGTGAAACCAAAAATCTGGCAACGATTTACTGCACCATTTATTGAACCTTATGCGCGCTATCAGCACGCTGATATCTTGCATGCCATACGTATAGGTGCAGCCATCGTACTTGCGCTGTTAGCCAATCAAATAAGCCGTTTTCCGCACGGAGAATGGACGACGATCACCGTCTTTATTATTTTAGGATTGCTACAGTATCAAGGCGCTATTTATACTAAGGCCAAAGAGCGAGTACTGGGTACAGTTTTGGGTATTGTCGTGGCATTTGCGATCTTATGGTTTAATAAAGGGACGGGTGCTTGGTTAGGGGTAGAATACTTGCTGATTGGAATCAGCAGTGGGGTTATTGGTTATTTTTCGGTTAGGCGGCTAGGCTATACCGGATTACTGACTGGCATTACTATGCTAATGATCGTCTCTAACTTAAATCAAATTAACATAGCGCAAGATGGCGTCTATCGCGCACTCAATATCTTAATCGGTACGGGTATCGCAGTCATGGTGACAGTGATCTGGCCTCTCAAATCTACCTTGATGTGGCGCTTTTTATTGGCAAATAATTTGGAGGCCTGTAGCACTCTTTATGCTGGTGTCGGACATCATATCGATGCTGAAATAGTGGCTCCTAAGTCGATTGTTTATACTAAGGCGACAAGCTCAGCTAGCCCAACTTATCCTCAAAGTAGCGCTACTCCAGACATGCCTGTCAATAAAGCGTTGATAAAATCGCTGCAGCAAATAAACAAGCGACTACTCGCAGTACGGCCCCATATCGCTGCGACTGCAAGCGAGTCTGGCATTGATAAAGAAACCATAGAAACGATTCAGCGTACCCACCGCAATATCATCGGTACCATCGATTTATTGCTCAGTGCGGCGCCGCGCTTGGCGAATATCGATATCGATGATGAAAACCATACGCTACTGATTCACTATCAGCACGAGTTGACACAAGCCATGCAGCATATCGCAGCAGTACTACGCAGTCCAAGCGATCAAACCTTTCGACCGATTACGCGTATTGCGCTATCAGAATATCCTAGCGTACAGACTGCAACGTTTGAGTGGCAGGGCTATTTTTGGCTGACGCAAACGTTGCAAACCCAACTGCGACAGCTAAGTGATCTGCTACAAGCGACCAAGCCGCAGTGGTATGCTGCTTCTGGTCTGCGCTATCAAAGGCGCGAGCAGCGTAGAATGAAAGAGCAGGGTGGCGAGTCCGACTTACACTTGTAACTGACATAGATGCTGACACCTATTTGCAACTACTTGTCAGCGTCTCTTAGTGTTATCAATAGCCAAATGCTATCTTCTTCGGATGTTTTTTTGTCGTTATGTGCTAGCATGTTTTGACCTTTGACGTCTTTTATCTTTTAATAGGTAAAAGGCGTTATTTTTTGACCATCGCTTTATTCGTGGTTAAGCCAGTAGCTAGGATTTAACCACCTTTTTATTCCTTTATTATAAGAGATACCCTGCGTGAAACCGACTTTTTGGCAACGATTTACGGCACCGTTTGTAGAGCCTTATGCCCGCTACCAGCATGCGGATATTTTGCATGCCATACGTTTGGGTGTGGCCGTACTTATTGCACTGTTGTTAAATGAGTTTACGCACTTGCCACATGGCGAGTGGACGACCATTACCGTGTTTGTAATTTTGGGTTTGTTGCAATATCAGGGCGCGATTTATACCAAGGCTAAAGAGCGGATATTGGGTACTTTGCTTGGAGTGTTGGTCGGGCTTAGCTTCTTATGGTTGATTAAAGATATCGGTGGTTGGCTGTGGTTGTATTATGGGCTGATTGGCATTATCAGTGGCATAATCGGTTATGTGGCAGTCAAGCAATTGGGTTATATTGGGCTGCTAACAGGCATTACCATGCTGATGATTGTATCGAGTCCTGACCACAGCAGTATTGCCCAAGATGGCTTATATCGCGCGTTTAATATTTTGCTTGGCGCAGGGGTGGCGGTCGCAGCAACATTAATTTTACCGCTGAAGTCGACGTTGATGTGGCGGTTTTTGTTGGCCAGCAATCTTGAGACGTGCAGCAATTTGTATGCAGGAGTGGGCAATCATATTGATGCCGATGTACTAGTACCCAAGCCGTTTAAATATAGTAAGGCGACCAGTTCAGCCAGTATTATTTATCCATCGAGCAGTTCTATACCGGATACACCCGTCAATAAAGCCTTGGTGAAGGCGTTACAAAAGATTAATAAGCGTTTGCTTGCCGTGCGTCCGCATATCGCAGCGACTGCCAGTGAATCGGGCATTGATAAAGAAACGTTAGAAACCATTCAGCGTACCCATCGTAATATTATCGGTACCATTGATTTGCTGTTAAGTGCCGCACCGCGCTTGGCAAATATCGAGATTGACGATGAAAATCATATTTTGCTTATCCATTATCAGCACGAATTAACGCAGGCAATGCAGCATATGGCTGCGGTATTACGTAGCCCAAACGATGAGGTATTTCGCCCCATTACTCGCATCGCGGTATCAGAGTATCCGAGCGTGCAGAATTTAGGTTTTGAGTGGCAGGGCTATTTTTGGTTGACCCAAACTCTGCAAGTACAGTTGCAGCGATTAAGTGATTTATTACAAAAGACCAAGCCGCAATGGTTTGCTGCTTCTGGCCTGCGTTATCAGCGCCGTGAACAGCGCCGTATTGAGCATAAAGGCAGCGAGACAGATTTACATTTATGAAGAAAACAAATAAAAACGCTGACTCTCACAAGTCAGCGTTTTTATTTAAACAATATTTTTAGGGCGTGTTTTTCTAGCCTTCTGTATTAACGACCCGTTTTTAGCTTATCCCAATACTGCTGGTACACTTGCAGGGCTTCATCACCGACGTCTTCTTGGAATTCAGCTTTGGCCAACACCTCTTTGCTAGGATAAATGGTTGGGTTATTACGCACGCTTTCCTCCATCAGCTCACGCGCTGCCAAGTTCGGCGAGGCATAACCAATCTCTTCACTGACAATCTTGGCGTTCTCAGGACGCAGTAGGTAGTCGATAAATTTGTGCGCGGCATCCACCTGTTTGGCGTTCTTCGGAATGACAAAGTTGTCCATCCAGAGTATCGCGCCCTCGCTTGGGTACTTATAGACCAAGCTGGTTAAGCCTTCGTCATTGGCCATGACGGCTTCGCCATTCCACGTCATACCGAGTGACGTTTCGCCTTCGATATAAGGCATGCGTGTCGCATCTGAGTTAAAGGTTTTGACGTTTGGCATCAAGGTAGTGAGCTTGTCATAAGCGGCTTTGATCTCGTCAGGATTGCTGCTGTTACCCGAATAGCCAAGGGTGAGGAGCGCCATACCAAACACTTCGCGTACATCATTGGTCAGCATCACTTGACCTTTATACTCAGGTTTCCACAGATCGTTCCAGCTATTGACCGTCGCAGGATCGACCGAATCGCCATTGATGGCCAAACCAGTGCTGCCCCACATATAAGGAATTGAGTATTTGTTCTCAGGGTCAACCTTGGTATTGGTAAATGAGGTATCGAGGTTTTTAAAGTTACTCAGTTTAGATTTATCAAGCTCTTGCAATAGCCCTTCTTTGGCCATTTTTTCGACATAATACGTCGATGGAATCGCTAAGTCATACTGACTAGAATCATCGAGTAGTTTGAGCTTGGCGTACATGGCTTCGTTAGAGTCAAAGGTGGTGTAATTGACCGAAATGCCCGTCTCTTCTTCAAAGCCATCCAAAATCTCTTGCGGCATGTACTCTGACCAGTTATACAGATTTAGCGTCTCATTGCTAGCAGTAGCGTTGCCATCAGCGGCATTGTCAGCGTTGCTACAGCTGGCCAGTGCTAGGCCGACTGCCATGGCTAATAAGGCTTTTGGTACTAAACGACCGTTACGCGCCGCTGTGTTGGCAGTGGCATGGGGCGATGATAAATGAGTCAAAATATCTCTCCTAGATAAAGGTAAGGCAAATCGATAAAAATAAATAAAGGCGGCTAATGATTACAGGCTCAGCACCGATAGTTGCCCTGTTATGGTTATTATACCCAGTAATTTAAAGGGCAATCGCGAATAGACATTACGATAGGCAATGCCTTACAAGTCGAAGGCAGTGTCAGAATAGCCCAGCCTAGGTAAAGCAATCAAAGGAAGCAATCATGCTATGATGAGCTGGTTTATTTTTATACCGTATTTTCAATAACGTGAATAGACCAACCATACCATAATAATAAAGGATGCAACATCATGACCCAGAATAACACTGTTATACCGGCGTTATTGCCTGAGAAAGTCGCCATCGTCACTGGTGCCAGTCGTGGACTAGGCGCACAAATTGCCCAGCAAATGGCAGCGGCAGGGGCAAGCATTTGTGTCAATTATCTCAATAGTAAAGAGGCTGCTGAGGCAGTCGTTGCCGACATCGTCGCTGCTGGCGGGCAAGCATTTGCTTATCAAGCTAATGTCACTGAACTTGAGCAAGTACAAGCGCTGGCAAAGGCGGTCGTTGCGCGCTACGGGCGCATTGACATAGTGGTCAATAACGCCTTGCCAAGCTACCAATTTAATCCTAGTGCCGACTATACCAGTATTGAAACCGTTAAATGGGCGCACTTCTCCCAGCAAATGGATGGCATCGTCAAAGGCGCAGTTAATACCGTACAAGCAGTACTACCACAAATGAAAACGCAAAAAATGGGCAAGATTATCAATATCTCAACCAACCTTGTTTATAATCCTGTGGTCACTTATTACGACTATACGACTGCCAAATCGGCGTTGATTGGACTGACGCGTAATTTAGCCGCTGAGCTTGGTCAACATGGTATCCGCGTGAATTTGTTGGCAGGTGGCTTGCTTAAAACCACGGACGCAAGCCGCTCAACCACCGAAGAAGTATTTGATTATATCGCCAGCACCACACCGTTACGTCAAGCAACCTCAGTGGATGACTTTGCCAATGCTGTATTGCTCATGGCATCGGATTTGAGTGCGGCTATTACTGGTCAATCCATTGCTGTGGATGGTGGTTTGACGATGCCTTAACGAGGCCTCAACGATGAATCAACAATGCTTTAAGCGGTTAGTGGCATAGATTAAGACACTAAAAAATGTATAGGTTTTCAAAATTAAAAGATGAATCACTTGATAAGCAACTTGATTGAATTAAGAAGAGGAATGAGATGAATAATCGTAAACGTGCTGCAATAATCACGGCTGTGCTTGGTATCGTCGCCTTTATGACGCTGTTTAACGCGGGCTCACCGACCGCTATTATTAATTGGCCAGTTGAGACCTATATGGGTTTGGCATTTACGATTGGCTGGTTGAGTAGTGTGCCCAACTGGCTGGCTTATATATTGGCGGCAGTGGTACTTGTTTTGATTATGGTCGGGTTTTATAAAATTGGTGGTTGGGTTTATGGATTGATTGCAGCGAAGGGTTGAGTCTTTCTTTTCGGGTTAAAATTTCAACCTATACAGCCCCTAGTCATGTTTGAAAAAAAGTGGCTAAATAAGCAAGTTAACAATATAACAGATTAAAAATGGTTGCTTGCGTTGTTCATTATTTAGTACGTAATTAGGACTAAAAACTTTCAATCTAGAAATGAATAAAAAGTGGCCTGATAAAAATGTTAGTGAAGAGAAGTCATTTATGATCGCCTCAAAAAATATCTATAAAGTTGTCGTTATACTATTTATAGCTATATATACAACTGCCTGCCAAGAAGAAGGGCAAAACAATAAAGTCTATGAGACGGTATGTGTTGATGCAGATACCTCGATTAAAGGCGATGTAACAGACAATGGTATTTTATGGTCGCTAACCCACAAAGATTTAAAGTATATCTTATCATTGGTCACACAAGAGTCTGATAGAGATATTTATATCATGAACTCTATAACCACTTGTGATATGACATTCAAAGATATCAAAATACATAATAATATTTGTGAGATTACTTTAAATGCTGGTGCTTATGGCTATGTAGAATGCAGCGATGGTTCTAAGTATAGCTTTGGTTGTTATAAAGATGAGTGCAGCCAGTACTTTCCATTTCCGTACGAAGAGCAAAATTAAAGGTAAGTATTTTTTAATAAAGCTTTCAATAAAAATAGTCAGAGACTTTAATAATTTTGAAATACAGTATTATGCAACATCTTACTATTGTTAGTTTAGATAACTATGAAATTGAAACTGTATAAGGCTTAGCTTAGATCCAAACGCTCAAGCACCGACTGAATACCACGCTCTTCAATCGTGCCTGTGACAAAATCTGCACGCGCAATCAAATCCGGTTGCGCGTCACCCATCGCTACGGCAAAGCCTACCAAATCAAACATCTCCAAATCATTCATGCCATCGCCAAACGCCATGCAGTCGCTAGCGTCGATGCCATAATATTCACAAACATCGAGAATGCCACGCGCTTTTGAGGCGTCACTCGGTAGAATATCCGCGCCAATGTGATGCCAATGTACTAATTTCAATCCATCCGAGGCAAAATCGATATCTTGCATTTTATCGACCTGATTATTAAAAAATACCGAGCACTGATAGACTTCATTACTTTGGTAATAACAGGGATCAACGATTGAGTTCGGCGTCCGCGCATTAAACTCGCGCAGACGATCGTTTTCATCTGACCATGCGATATGGGTCGCAGAGTCGAATTTATGAATGAGTTTGCTCTCCTGACACAGCTGCACAATTTTAGCCGTTTGCATATCTGATAATGGATAGTGACTGATTCTGCTATGGTTATCAAAGCTATATTGACCATTCATACAGATAATAGCGTCGAGGACATTTGCCTCTAGTAACGCTAAAATGTCAGGCGGTAATATGGCTTTTGAGCGACCTGTGGAGATGACTAATTTAACATCGCTGTCGGCTAAGGTTTCTAAAGTGGCTTGATTGTGTTCTGCGATAATTCCTGCACGACTTAGCGTATCATCAATATCAAAAAAGATGATCTTTGGCGTTGGAATTTTATTGGTACTTGAGGCGCCGCTGGCTTTGAATTCGGTAAACATAAATATCCTTTATAGTTTTATACTTTATTTTTTATTGCAAGTGTTATTTTATAGATACTAGCTTAAGCTTCTTTATCAAGTTTTTTTAAGAAATCATTAGCATTTTTTAGATGCTCTTTTTGTTGAGCTTTATCCATCTTATCCCACATCGATAGTAGCATACCAATACGCGGATTCTTTTCAAAAAAGTCACGATGGACATGCATAAAGCGCCAAAACAAGCCATCCCATATCGCCGCCCATTCTAATGTCTCGCCTTTGGATTTGACGGGATAATCACTCATTTTATTAATATAATTACTACCACTGATATAAGGCTTAGTCGCCATAAGACCACCATCGGCAAACTGACTCATGCCATAGATATTGGGCACCATGACCCAGTTGTAGGAGTCAATAAATAGCTCCATAAACCATTGATACACCTCATCAGGGTCAAACTCACACAGCAGCATAAAGTTGCCAAAAACCATCAGGCGCTCGATATGATGCGCGTAACCTGTCTTAAGCAGCTTTTTAATCGTGGTATCAATCGGCTCAATGCCGGTATCACCGGTATAAAAGCTTGGCGGTATCTTACGTTTAAAACCCCAAAAATTACTCGTGCGCTGCTTACGTCCAATAGACTCATAGAGCCCATACATAAACTCGCGCCAGCCGATAATTTGGCGTATAAAGCCTTCTAAGGAATTAATAGGAATGTCATATGCTTCGCTAATCTCAAGCGTGCGCGTGATGACTTGTTCAGGCGTTAACAGTCCCGTATTCAGCATTGGGGTTAAAATACTATGATGCAAAACGTGCTCGTCGGCAACGATAGCGTCCTCGTATTTACCAAAGTCTTTGAAGCGTTTCGATAAAAAATTCTCTAGCCAAGCTTCGGCCTCAATATGACTAGTCGGATAGCGAAAGTCAGGATTGGCCTCACCGTAGTGCGTGCTAAAGTTGTCCTCAACATACGCTATTGCTTCTTCATAATATACGGTTAATTCAGGGAATTCGACCGCAGGCGGCGTCTGTTTACGTGGATACTTTTTGCGATTGTTTTCATCGAATGACCATTGCCCACCGATAGGTTTTTGCTCGTCATCGATAAGGATTTTTTCACGTTTTCGCGCTTGGATATAGAAGTCATGATGAAACAGTCGATTGTTTCTAAAGAAGTCACAATAGATAGGTAGCGGGTTCAAAAACATTGGCGTTGGCGAAACATCAAACTCAATATCAGCTTTTACTATGGCTTCTTGAATGTGTATCCGTAACCAGTCATCGACGACATCAATGCAGTATATTTTTGCAATGGCATCGCTATTATTAATGTCAGTATCAGGCTCATGCTTAATACTGACAAAGCTAGCAATGAGCTGGCGGCAGTCACTATGCTCATGTGATGAGTCAATATAATGTACGGTTTTGCCAGCATCTATTAGCGTTTGCTCATAAGCTTTCATACTCGCGCGATGCAGGACTAGCTTTTGCTTGTGAAAAGGAAACTGGGTAAAGTATAAATCTTCCTCAATCAGATAGCATTCCTCTTGCCAAAGCGAGGTATCAGCAAACAGTTGATGCGGGAAAATTAGGCTGATACGTTTACTCATGGCGTAAGCTTATATTCACTAAGACAAGCCATTATAAATGAGCGGTTATGAGGTTGTAATGGTGGGTTATGTTACTGGTTTCGCGCCCAAACAATGTCTTTAATACTATTGTTGCGAAGATTAGAAAAGTGTTTTGCTTGGTTGCCACTATAAAGAAGGGATAAAAAACCCCATATAGTAATTATTAAGCTAAAGAGTTAAGCCGTAAAAATTGAACGCTAACAATAAAAACGAGGACTCCCTAATGACTGATTTCGTCCAAAACAATACTAGCCAACAAGCCCTCGACGATGATTTATTCAGTCTCGCGCCAAGACATCCAGATAGCCGCTTAGAGGCAGATTGGTTGTTTTTATACAATAAGCTGCCACCTGATCAATGGTTTGCCGCCGATTATGCCTATAAAACTTCAGGTTGGCTCAAGGTACATACCAATATTCGTAAGCGCCAACGCATCCTTACGCAAATCAGCGAGGCTTATATTGATGGCGAGTATGACTGGGCAGAATACCGCTCGCAGATACTGAAACGTATCAATATGCATGTGCTTAAACTGCATCAACATCATGGCGTAGAGGATGACGGGTTTTTCCCAGAATTTGTGAGGATGTATCCGCAGCTACAGGCAGGGTTTGAGGTATTAGGTCATGACCATGAGTATCTCAATGCGCTACTGGATAAATTGCAAATTCAAAACGATGCGCTGGCGAGAAGTGAGGTAGAGGATAAAGCGCTGGCTGAAGAGCTACATAAAACGCTAGTAGCCGTGACCGATTTACTGCAGCAACATCTCACGGATGAAGAGGATTTGGTGATTCCGATTTTGGGGTTGCGGCAGGGGTAGGGGTAGAATATATAAAACGTTATTAATAGCTTCTCCCGCCTTACGCTTGTATCTGCTTACCCGCGCGAGACGAGGGCTACGGTTTGGGGTGTCTCCTGCTCTGCGAGCCACCCCAAAACCTAGCCCTCACAACTCGCCCAGCTCAGCAGGATACCGCTACAGTCGGGGCTAGCGGTGAGCTTATGATTTTTTTGATAGTGGTCGTAGTTGGGTTTTGATACATTGGTTTAGAATGAAATTCTTTGTAGGCTGGGCTTTTAGCCCAGCATTTAAATGCTTTAAACACCCTATAGGCGCAATCCATGCGAACTTATATCAGAGATAAGACAAAAGGGGGCACCTACTTTCTGACCGTGAATCTAGCAAATCGTAAAAGTAAGCTGCTGACAAAGCACATCAATGAGTTTCGTCATGCTTATCAACTGACTAAACAAAACCACGATTTTGAACTTCATGCCATGATATTGCTACCTGATCATATACATATGCTCATTACTTTAGCAGAGACTAGCGATAATTACGCTGTGATCATCGCCAGTATTAAAACGCATTTTTCTCGTCGAATTAAGAAATCTGCAAGTGAAACCATAAGTCAGTCTCGGATAAGAAGCAGAGAGCGCGGTATTTGGCAACGGCGGTTTTGGGAGCATAGAATTAGAGATGAGTTAGATTATAGGCGACACATGGATTATATCCATTACAACGCAGTAAAACATGGTTATGTAAATAGTCCTGTTGATTGGCCGTATTCGACGTTTCAAAAGTGCGTAGAAGATGGGTTTTATTCGTCAGATTGGGGCGGGGTAGGTATCAATGGCATTGAAATTGATCATGATGAATAGTTTGAGATTTGGTTTTTTTGACATAGTTTTGCTGGGCTAAAAGCCCAGCCTACGCTTACTAATTGTACTCATTTAAGCTTCCTTTTCTTTCGAGATTTCTAGGTATAGAACGAAAATTAATACACCCGATAAAATATAAAAAATACTACCAAGTAGTATGTGTTTAATAGCTTTACTACGAAATTTTATATAATGTTCTTTAGCTGAACGATAGTTTAGATATACTCTATCATCGTTACGGATTTCATAAGCTAAGCGAAAGTGGTCTTGTTTAGAAGGTGATTTTCGGTTCAGCTCAATATATTTAATTTGAACTTTAGTTCCCTGAGGGACATACACTTCTTGTTTTTTAAAACTATTATATGGATAGTTGAAAACGAAGCTATGTTTATTGCTATTAGCATCATTTATTTTAATAATTTCGTTATGATTGACATCTTTTATAACTGTACCGCTAATAGTATCTAAATTAGACTCATCGACTGCAAAATTCATAAAATAGATATTAGTTGCTCCTAAATTTGTAAATAAAGGAAGACCTATTAGTATAATTGTGGGAAGCATAGCAAAGCTAAACATATCACCAACTGACCCAGCTAATATTTTATTTCGCCTTACTCTAGCGCTACCTTCTGATAAAATTAAGAATATAGATATATAGAAAGTAAAGCTTCCCAAACCCACTGCATATCTGTAATTATAAGTAATAACTAAAAAAACGATAAAAACGACGAAGTAATATATATATCTGTATTTATATAATTTTTCTGGATCTGTATTTTGAAATACTCTTTTTTCTAATTTTTTTAAAAATCTCAACGATATACCTCTATTTTATATCTATATCGAACATACTTAATTTTTATTATTATTTATTAGACCTCTTGCAAAAGTAGTTGTAAGTAAGCGTAGGCTGGACTTTTAGCCTAGCTTTATAAAACTTAAATAAATAAACCCCAGACTAACCAACCTCAACCGAACTCACATTCTGAAAGCCTCTTGGCAACTGACCACCGCGATTACCACGCGTGCCCGTATAATTCGCTAGATCCATCGGCTTTAAAGTCACATGACGCTTACCCGCAGTAATGACTAAACTATCTTGCAAGCTTAGCGGCGTAATCGCTAATACCTCTTCATCGCCCTTAAGCGTGATCATTTTATTACCCTTGCCGCGCGCTTGTTCCGGCAAGTCATCGAGTGCAAAGATTAATAAATATCCTGCATTCGTCACCACCGCGACGTGATCAGGAGTAACTTTTTCTGCGTTATCTTCACTACTCGTTATATTAGCGTCAATACGAGCTACTGGCAACAGCTGACTGTCGGCGGCCAGATTGATGATCTTTTTACCCGCTTTTTGATTGCTATCAAGATTAGCTAACGTATTGATAAAGCCATAGCCGTTAGAGCTGGCAAGGATGATACGCTTATCATCGTTACCCGTGAGTAGCTGCTCAAAGCTTGCGCCTGCGGGTGGTTTGAGTACGCTGGTGAGTGGATCACCTTGACCACGCGCTGAAGCTAGATTGTGCGCGTCAATACTATAGCTACGGCCTGTGCTATCGAGCACGTAGATTTTCTCATTTGATTTACCGCGCACATACGCTTGATAGGCGTCACCTGAGCGATAGCTCATGCCTTGAGGGTCGACCTCGTGACCTTTAGCTGCGCGAATCCAGCCTGCTTTCGATAGGATAGCAGTGACAGGCTCACTCGGTACGAGGTCAGACTCTTTTAACGCTTGCGCTTCCTCGCGTTCCGCCAATTGTGATACGCGCTCGTTGCCGTGTTCTTTCATATCGGCGGTAAGCTCATCAATCATCAGATTGGTCAGGCTGTCTGGATTGTCCAAGTATTCTTGAATGATAGCGCGTTCAGCAGCCAGCTCATCTTGCTCGCGGCGCAGCTCAATCTCTTCTAGTTTAGCGAGCTGGCGCAGACGAATGTCCAAGATAGCATTGGCTTGTATCTCAGTCAGGTCATAGTCTTGCATCAATGACAATTTTGGATCGTCTTCTTCACGAATAATACGAATGACCTCATCGATATTCAGATAAGCAATCAGCAAACCTGCAAGGATATGCAAGCGCTTATCAATTTTATCGAGGCGATATTGCAAACGGCGCGTGACCACTGAGCGGCGACAGACGAGCCATTCTTCAAGGATTTCTTTGAGGTTTTTGACTTGAGGTTTACCATTTAGGCCAATCATATTCATATTGACGCGGTAATTGCTTTCAAGGTCGGTACTGGCAAATAAATGGCTCATTACTCGCTGCACGTCGACGCGGGTAGATTTTAGCTCAAGCACGATACGGCAAGCGTTTTCATGGTCTGATTCATCGTGAATATCAGTAATCCAAGGCAGCTTTTTATCCGTCATGAGCTTAGCGATTTGCTCTTGAATCTTATTGCCTGACACTTGGTAAGGAAGCGCATCGATGATGACGAGATTTTTTTCTTTTGGGTCAATATGAAAGGTGGCGCGCATTTTATAGCTGCCGCGACCAGTCTCATACATCGCCTGCAAGTCTTTTTTACTGGTAATAATTTCAGCTGGCGTTGGCAAATCAGGTGCTGGTATTGATTGGGTTAATTGCTTAACCGATAGCTCAGGATTTTTTAGCAAACGAATAGCCGCGCGTACCACTTCATTTAGGTTATGCGGCGGGATATCGGTTGCCATACCGACGGCAATACCAGTCGTGCCGTTTAATAAAATATTCGGCAGGCGGGCAGGCAGAGTGGTTGGCTCTTGCATGGTGCCATCGAAGTTATCTTGCCAATCGACCGTGCCTTGTCCGAGTTCTGCAAGCAAAGTATTGGCATAAGCAGACATTTTAGCTTCGGTATAACGCATCGCGGCAAAGGACTTGGGATCATCAGGGCTACCCCAGTTACCTTGACCGGTGATCAGCGGATAACGATAACTAAACGGCTGCGCCATCAGTACCATGGCTTCATAACAGGCGCTATCACCATGCGGGTGATATTTACCCAGCACATCACCGACGGTACGCGCAGACTTTTTCGCCTTCGCCGTCGATTTTAGTCCTAGCTCGCTCATGGCATAGACGATACGACGCTGGACAGGTTTTAGGCCGTCAGCGATATTGGGCAACGCCCGATCCATGATGACGTACATGGCATAGTTGAGATAGGCTTGTTCGGTGAATTCCGCCACGGAGCGGGTATCCATCACATCATCAGATAGAATCGCAGGACTGTTATCAATAATATCAGGCATAAAATAGGGTTCACTTATCAGTTTTAATAGATATAAATAATTGGTGCAAGTGTGCAAATAGGATAGTGCTATCGTAAAGGATATTGGCAAAATTAAAAAGGTATAAGTCAGAATAGACGACAGGTCATGACGTGCCAGATAGATGTACTGATGGCACTTTGGCTGATAGCTTTTACAAAATAAGATAAGTATAGTGAATTAGACGCATATGGTTTGCCTTTTTACTAAACGCCTGTTTCATAAGGCACTATGCAATAGTGCTCAGCAATAATTATTATAAAAGCTTTAACACAGAACCATTATCATCGAACTGTCTATCCAAGCCGTCTATCTATCCAAGCCGTCTATCATATGGAGTAGCTATTATGTCATCGTCATCTATATCACCTGTCTATTTATCACGAACGCATGCTCATTCTTTAACCAAAAATGCGCTATTAGTCAGTGCTGTCGCCAGTATGATGGGACTGACGGCGTGTAGCTCATCACAGGTAAGTAAACCGATGACGGAGACATCGAGCAGTACCGTCACGCAAGATGCAACAGCGTCAAACCAAAATATTACGTCACCTGTCATAGTGGTAGAAACATCAGCACAATCAGAGATGATAGCGCCAAGTAGTTTCTATACGAAAAGCGCCAATACTAGAATGATAAACGCTGCACCGCAGTTGAGTGTACGACCATTATCAGGAATCATTGTACAGCCAAAAGACCGTGATAATTATCAAAAAAACGACGCCAATCCGGTACACCGCACTACTGAGATGGCGGTTGCCACTCTATCCATCGATACCGATACTGGCAGCTACGCCAATGTGCGCCGCTATCTTAATGACGGGCAGCTGCCACCTGTCGATGCCGTGCGCGTAGAGGAGTTGATTAACTATTTTAATTATCAATTTGATGATGGCAAACGTATCGCCAATGCACCTTTTGTGGTCGCAACAGAAGTGGTTGATTCGCCATGGGACAAGGCCGATCAGGATAATAAAATTGTCAAAGTTGGGATTAAAGCAGTTGATAATAGCTGGTCTAATAAAAGCACCAATCAAGTTATGCCGCCCGCCAACTTAGTGTTTTTGGTCGATGTGTCAGGCTCCATGTCATCACGCGATAAACTGCCATTAGCACAGTCGTCATTGAAGTTGCTCACCGAGCAGATGCGCGCGCAAGACAGTATTAGCATTGTCACGTATTCGGGCAGTACAAGTGTGGCATTGCCTGCGACCAAGGGCAATCAAAAAGCCAAAATACTTACTGCCATAGAGAGCTTAAATGCTGCTGGCTCGACCAATGGCGAAGACGCCTTAAAACTGGCCTATAGACAAGCGCAACAAGCGCTGAAAAAAGACGGTATCAATCGTATTATCATGCTCACCGATGGCGATTTCAATGTCGGTATTAGTGACGTCGACGAGATGTTGGACTTGGTCAAAGCCAATCGTGATCGTGGTATCTCTCTATCGACTGTCGGTTTTGGTCGTGGCAATCTCAACGATTATATGATGGAGCAGATGGCGGACAACGGTAATGGTAATTACAGCTATATCGACAGTTTGACTGAAGCCAAAAAAGTCTTTGGCGATGAGCTGGCAGCGACCTTTAACACTGTTGCCAAAGACGTCAAGGTACAAGTGGAGTTCAATCCAAATGTGGTGAGCGAGTGGCGCTTGATCGGTTACGAGAACCGTGTACTGGCGGAAGAAGATTTTAATAATGACAAAGTAGATGCCGGCGAGTTGGGAGCAGGTAAGGCAGTCATTGCATTGTTTGAAGTGACATCAACTGGTGCAAAAGGATTGTTTAGCGACCGCCGTTATAGTGATAGCGATAGCAAATCTAGCGTCAAAAACAGTCAGGCACTAAATGAGCTTGGCTATCTAAAAATTCGCTATAAAGCGCCAAAAGGTGGCAGCTCTAAGCTCATTAATCAACCGATTAATAAGCGTAGCCAGTCTTTAGACAGTGCCAATGTAGATACCCAGTTTGCCATCGCCGTTGCAGGATTTGGTCAACGCTTAAGTCAGAGTGACTATATCAATGATTGGCAATATAGTGACAGCTCTAAACTGGCGACAAATACCTTTACCAAGCAACCAAATAGCGATAAAGAGGGCACGCGCCGTAACTTTGTGACCTTAACAGAACTTGCTAGTGCGCTCGACAGCAAACGCTAACGAAACGGCTATTAGGCTACGATGGCTGATATAAATGGATAAATGTTCAGTAGTTAGATATGGTAATAGTTGCTGTTAACTGCTATCAATTGTCAGGTAAGCTATTGATATAAAAAATAATATAGTGCGTCAAGGTACTTTGCGAACTCAGGTAGCAATCTTTTGTATTGAGTAGTTTGTATAAAGTGTGTATGTTAAAGAACAAAGGGCTATTTAACGCTATATTGTTTACTCATCGCCATACGCCCACTTCGTCAGCCTCGCCATCCTGAAGAGGATTTGCCTGCGCTCCGAGTTTTCGTATGTTTATCACCCTGTGATTGATATGGGTGAACGATAGCGCACTATTTACTAGGAGAGATAAGATTATGGAAAATCAAGGCAACCTCATTCGTCGTAATGACAAAGTATGGGTCAAAACTTACGAAAAACTTGGTATTCAGTATAATATTGAGATGCCACCTGCCAACACTTCTTTAATCGACATACTTGAGCAAAACTTCATCAACCATGCGGGTAGAACTGCATTTGTCTGCATGAATGTCGAGCTCTCTTACGAAGATTTAGACCGTTATAGCAAACAAATTGCCGCTTATTTGCAGTCACTTGGGCTGAAAAAAGGCGATAAAGTCGCGGTTATGATGCCAAACATCTTGCAGCTACCCGTTGCTGTATTGGGTGTATTGCGCGCTGGTATGACCTTAGTGAATGTCAATCCGCTTTATACGACAAAGGAGCTTGAACATCAGTTAGAAGACTCTGATACCAAAGCTTTGATTCTGTTAGAGAACTTTGCCAAAACCTATGAAGACATTGGCAAAAACTTGGTTGATCATGTAGTCGTGACCTCTATGGGTGATTTGATGAGTCCACTAAAAGGCCTCATTGTGAACACAGTGGTGCGTCATGTCAAAAAAATGGTACCTGCATTCCATATCAAAGGTAGCGTAAAATTCAAAAAAGCGCTAAACCGCTTCCCAGCCAAGAGCTATAAACGCCCTAATAATATTGGTCTTGACGATGTTGCGGTACTTCAGTATACCGGTGGTACTACTGGTGTTGCCAAAGGCGCGATGCTGACCCATGGCAACTTAGTCGCTAACCTGATTCAGTGTGATACTTACCTTGGCGATGCTTTTGATAAGTTTGACAAAATGAATGAGCAGCCGGTTATCATGACGGCCTTGCCGCTGTATCATATTTTTTCGTTTACCGTTTGTGGTATGTATGGGTTATATCGTGGTTGTATCGGCTCGCTGGTACCAAACCCGCGCGATGGTGCGAGCTTGATTAAGGCTTATAAAGATTATCCACCAGCATTTTTCCCTGCGGTCAACACCTTATTCAATGCCCTTGCTAGCAGCGAAGCTTTCCAAGCGTTAGACCATAGCAAGCTTGAGATGTCTATGGGCGGCGGCATGGCAGTGTTGAAGGACACGGCGGACAAATGGCAGAAGATTACTGGTAATGTGATCGTACAAGGTTATGGCTTATCAGAGACCTCTCCCGTTGCCTCAGCGAATCCGCAAGGGACAGGCGAGTTCTCAGGCAACATCGGTTTACCAATGCCAGCGACGGATATGGCCATCTTGGATGAAGAAGGTAACGAAGTGGCACTGGGTGAACGCGGCGAAATTTGTGTTCGCGGTCCGCAAGTTATGAAAGGCTACTGGAAACGCGACGATGCGACGGCCGAAGTCATGACCTCTGACGGTTATTTCCGTACTGGTGATATCGGCGTGATGGATGAAGAGGGCTACTTTAAGATTGTCGATCGCAAAAAGAATATGATTTTGGTCTCAGGCTTCAACGTGTATCCAAACGAAGTGGAAGATGTAATGTCAGGTCATCCAAAGATTTTAGAATGTGGCGTCATTGGTGTCGAGGACGAAAAAAGTGGTGAAGTACCAAAGATTTATGTCGTGCGTAGTGATAACAGCCTGACTAAAGAAGAGGTTATCGCTTATGGTAAAGAAAACTTGACCGGCTATAAGCGTCCTCGTTATGTTGAATTCATCGATGAATTACCGAAGTCGAACGTCGGTAAGATTTTGCATAAAGATCTGCGAGTGCTTGAAGAAAAAGACCATGGTTAGATGGTAAAAGGTTAGACGATAAACAGTCTATTCTAGACAGTTTGTTATCAGTTACTGTCTATGAGCACTGATAGCAATTGTTATGGTATAAGACATCGTGATTACTAAAAATGATAAGGCCGTTTATATACCGCCTTATCATTTTTTTTGTTTCTAGCCGTGTGTTTTGCCAGTATTCGTAGAGAATTATGAGTAAAACTGCTATAGTGTTTGCCGATATATTTTCTTATTTAGCGATAGAGTAGTACGGGTTTGGCGCTATAGAGCTGGCATAATTATCGTCGTAAAAACGTATTAGCGGCATAAATTTTTTGCCTGATTTGTAGTAGGCTTAATAATGAGCATCAGATTTTTTATCTATTTGAATTCATAAAAAATCTCTGTCGAGCAGATTATTCTATCTTTTTAACGGTAATATTTAGGGAAAGTTATGACGGACAATATCAATAAAGAGACAACCAACGACAATGTGGCGAAAGATACTCAGTCAGCAACCGAGACAAACACCTTTCCTACGATGCCGACGATAGCCAGCGACAGTCCTTGGCTGAATGCTTATGAGCGTTATGGTATCGATGCGACTATCGACATGCCAGATGACAGTACCTCTTTACTTGAAGTGTTCGAGCGTAACTTTAGCCGTTATGGACAAAAACCTGCCTATATCTGCATGGGTTCGTCTATTAGCTTTAAGCAATTAGACCTATACAGTCGCCAAATTGCTAGTTATTTACAGTCGTTAGGACTGGTCAAAGGCGACAAAGTGGCAGTAATGATGCCCAATGTCCTGCAATATCCGATTGTGATGCTAGGTATCATTCGGGCAGGTATGGTATTGGTCAATGTCAACCCGTTGTATACCAGCCGTGAGCTGTCGCATCAGTTGCACGACAGCGGTGCCAAAGCGTTATTCATCGTCGAAAACTTTGCCAAGACTTATGAAGAGGCGCAAGATAAAGGTCAGGTCAAGCACGTCATCGTCTGTAAGCTTGGTGATATGCTTGGCACGGTAAAAGGCACTGTGATTAATCTCGTCGCTCGCCATGTCAAAAAGATGATTCCTTCTTATAGTCTGCCAGAGAGCACCAGCTTTAAGCATGCGCTAAATGCGGTCTCAGCCAGCAAATATAAGCGCCCTGATATGAATCTAAGCGATGTGGCGTTGTTGCAATATACTGGCGGTACCACTGGGGTGGCCAAGGGTGCGATGTTGTCGCACGGCAACTTAGTCGCCAATATGCTACAGATCAGCGCCTTGATGAACAGCGCCTTTGAAGACGATGCTGAAGCGAATGATGTCATCCTGACTGCGCTACCGCTATATCATGTGTTCTCATTTATGGTGTGCGGTATGTATGGTATGTATCAAGGTTATGCGGGACTACTGATTCCTAATCCTCGCGACCTTGACGGCCTGATCAAAGAGATGGCCAAATATAAACCGTCTTTTATTCCTGCAGTCAATACCTTGTTTAATGGCTTAGTACATAAAGAAAGCTTTGCAGACTTAGATTTCTCTAACCTAAAAGCAGCTATCGGTGGCGGTATGTCTGTCCTGCCAAGCGTGGCAAAAGAGTGGCATAAAATCACTGGTTTGCCTATCGTTGAAGGTTATGGCTTATCTGAGACCTCGCCTGTGGTGGCCTTTAACCCCATGACCATCGCTGAATTCACGGGTAAAATTGGTATTCCGGCCTCTAGCACCGATGTGATTCTTATCGATGATGACGAAAAAGAAGTGTCTATTGGTGATCGTGGTGAGATTTGTGTCAAAGGTCCACAGGTAATGATTGGTTATCAAAATCGCCCAGAAGAAACCGCTGAGAGCTTTACAGCCAATGGTTACCTAAAAACAGGTGACATCGGTATCATGGACGAAAAAGGCTTTATCAAAATCGTTGATCGCAAAAAAGACATGATTTTGGTCTCTGGCTTTAACGTCTATCCGAACGAAATCGAAGAAGCCATGAGTGAGCATCCAGCAGTTGTAGAGTGCGGTGCTATTGGGGTGCCAAGTGACAAGCGCGGCGAAGAACCAAAAATATTCGTGGTCAAAAAAGGCGACGTGACCGAGCAAGAGCTGCTTGATTTTGGCAAAAAGCAATTAACTGGTTACAAGCGTCCGCGTCATGTTCAGTTCGTCGATGAATTACCAAAATCAAACGTGGGCAAAATCCTGCGTAAAGAATTGCGTAAGATGGAAGGGTTAGAATAAATGTAGCATTACAACTGACCAACGCAGCGGCGTAATGGCTTGAGCGAATCTTGCTATTGCGCCGCTGCCACGTTAGGATATCTTAAGATTTGGGTTCGCTAAGGCGTTCAGTTAGCTTCTATTCGATCATAGAATTCTATTTGACGATATAAACACAGTGCTAGATAAAGTTTGGCTAGTCAGTTGACCCTCTATTTATTATTTTTATGACATTGCTTTTATAACACCGTACTAGGGATTTTTATGCGTATTGACAATCGTGAGCTTGACCAACTTCGCTCGATCAGCTTTGAGCGCCATTATACTAAGCATGCTGAAGGGTCTGTATTAGTCAGCTTTGGCGATACTAAAGTACTGTGTACGGCTAGTGTCGAATCAGGCGTACCGCGTTGGCTCAAAGGTAAAGGTAAAGGCTGGATCACCGCAGAATATGGTATGTTGCCACGCGCGACCAATACCCGTAACCAACGTGAAGCGGCACGCGGCAAACAGTCAGGTCGTACCCAAGAAATCCAGCGTTTGATTGGTCGTAGCTTACGGGCGATGATTGACTTGAGCAAGCTGGGTGAAAATACCATTTATCTTGATTGTGACGTGCTACAAGCTGATGGCGGTACTCGTACTGCAAGTGTGACCGGTGCAGCGATTGCACTTATTGATGCGTTAGAAAGTATCCAAAAAACTAAAAAGCTAAAAGCGGATCCCCTGATTGGTTTGGTCGCGGCGGTGTCAGTTGGTATGAAAGATGGTAAAGCGTATCTAGATTTGAACTACGAAGAAGATGCTAGCTGTGATACCGATTTGAATGTGGTTATGACCCAAAAAGGCGAGTTTATCGAGTTGCAAGGAACGGCGGAAGAAAAGCCATTTACTCGTGCGCAAGCCGACGATATGCTGATTCTCGCTGAAAAAGGCATCGCTGAGCTTATTGCCATGCAAAAAACAGCCTTAGGTTGGTAACTTGCTATTAATGCTTAAGAGACTTTGATAGTCTATTTTGATTTTATCGTTATCCTACAATAGGTAGTACTGCATGCTTAAGCTGACTGATGATGGCGCCAAAATTACCTTACAGGATCAGCCACCAATGGCTGATAATGGCCTGTTTTGGTTTGGGGCCGCGTTATTGGTTGGTGCGGTTGCAGTTGCGATGGCGATGAGTCTACTCTCTGAGCGTTTGGCTATTGGTGCGCTGGCGTTGCTTATTATCGGCAGTTTTATCTTTAATAAACAACGCCAGCAGCGCAAAAAAGCCATGAGTGGCGTTATCAATAGCGGCATCTTGTGGGTGCGTGTCGGCGAATTGGTTCATGACAATCACGGTAAGCGTGCGCATATTCAACTGCTTGATGGCGATAAAGTGAATCTCATCGGCGCACAGCTACAAATTGTCGATAGTGACAATGCACGTAAGTACCATGTTAGCGGCTTCGATACTGCCCAAGAAGCAACTGCTGCCAAAGCTATTTTGCAAGGTCAAGCATTGGGCAAGCGCCATGTGAATATCAAGATGGATGATGATACGCCCTAGCATTAAAAATCTAGCATGGTATTTAGACATCATAATATGTAATGACGTAACGCAATCACTTAAACCTCACCGAATATCTGAAATACTCAGCGAGTTACTTTATTTTTTGGCTTTAATTTATTAAGGTAGCTTCTCTATAAGAATAGATTCTTTCGTTTTTTTATTGAAAATGAATGTTTGCTTATCGCCTACAAAGTGTAATTCATCCTTATAGCCGTAATCGAGCGGCTCGTCTTCAAAGTCTATAGGAATGATGATTTCTCCTTTAGCGTCAATTAATCCCCATTTTTCTTCTGACTGAACGACAATGCTGTCATTATTTAATGCTGTGATTTTAGAGAACCGCTTATCAGGATGAAGGCGCTTGCCTTGAGCATCATATAGGCGCCAGTCTCCTGGGTCAGAAAACCCTACCATTGTGGTCGTCATACTATCTGTCGTTGCACTATCAAATATACTAAACTCTTTTATATCATGGTATTTGATAGGCACTATGGTCTTATTGGTGGAACTTATCATACCCCATGCGTTTGGTTTTGCCGCAAAGTAGGTCTGCGCCCCAATTTGCATCAGTCTATTGTACATGGGCGGTATAAGCACGTTGCCTTTCACATCTATCATGCCAGTCTTACCGTTTTTACTGACCCTATAGCGGTTAGGATTATTATAAGTAATCCTGTCAAAGGGTAGCGGTAAAACCTTACGACCTTGTTTATCAATAAACCAGTTTTTATTGTCTATTTTGACAACCGCAATACCGTCATGAAATGCTTGTGCACGCTTATAAATGTTTTTAATGACCAGCGTTCCAGCAGTATTTATATATCCCAATTTGCCGTCTTTTTGAACTGCTGATAGGCCATCACTAAATGGAGATATATCTTCATATACGATAGGAGTCATGAGCTGTTCTTCTTTATTAGCCAAACCTTGTAGATCATCACGTGCCACTAAAAATAGCCCATTGAGTGAGACGCCTTCATAATCATAGTCATCGGACAAATATATCTTCCCAGACGAATCAATGACTCCTTGATTATGGCCTTTTGCGATAGAGCCATAGCCATTTGCATAACAGCAAATTAGCATATCATATTCAGGGGGTATCAGGATGCTGCCGTGACGATCGATAAGCCCGTACTTGTCCTCTTTCCTGATCGTTCGAACACCTGATTCATCATCTGGATATCCCAATTTATCGTATTCTACTGCTAAAATGATTTCGCCAGCACCATTAATGAGACCGTATTTTTTGTTTTTTTCAACCACTCTCAAATCTTGTTCATCGGCGGTACTAATATCAGCGTATTCAACTGGAGCGATAAGTTGACCCGCGGAGTTGGCAAGGCCGTAAAGATTGTCGTTTTTTAATTCGTATTTTTTATCGTCAAAAACGGAGATGTTATCGTAGTTGGCTGACGATACAATCTTACCTTCGTTATTAATAAAGCCAACCTTGCCATCCTTTTTGAATGTTTCTATTCCAACCTCATCGGGATAGAAGCTAGGCAGTTGGTCAAACTCAAAGGGATGTAGAATATTGCCTTTTAAATCTAGGAGCCCCCATTTGTCCTCCTTCTTTGCTTTTAGCATCATAGGACGATGCGAAAACGTTTTAATCTCTTGATACTCAATTGGGCTCAGTAGATTTCCTAGTTCGTTGGTTAGACCATATCGGTTACCTATAGCAACTTTGCCGTAATAAGGCTCTCTACAACAAAATAAGCGGTCGTATTTTGCAGGTAAGACAATATGACCTTTTTCGTCAATTAACCCTTTTTTCTCCTGTTTTGAAATCAAGGCTCGATTGTGATTGTGGTCATTATCTAGACTGTCAACCCAATCATACTCCAAGGGCAATACGATGTTTCCAAGAGGATCAGCCACTCCATACTTTCCGTCTTGATTTAGACGAAAGTAGTGATTGTCATAGAGCGTAATGCCATCATAAACGGTCGGTAAAATCTGTTTTCCTTGTTTGTTGATGATACCTTTTTTACTGCCACTAGCCACCCCTAATAGCGTGTCATTAATATCAATAAAGTTGTCGAACGTATAATCTGTTAACAGCGCCCCTTTTTCATTGACTAAAGCCCATAAGGTGTTATCAAGCGTTGCCACCGTTAATTTATCTTCGCGTAAACAGCCTACGTAGGTAGCACCATTCACTGACGGTTTGACGCACTCTTCATTGGCATGAACCATAGAAGTGGGTATAAAAATACAAACAATAATCAGTTTTTTAATCGATAACACGCTATTTCCTAAGTTTTTTATCGTTTGGATGAATAATAACTCAACTAAATTTAAATGGTAAGGTGGTCTTAAGGTTTTCTTACAATGCATTTGGGTTTGAGAATGTATTCACAAAGCTTGCAGACGCATAGCGAAATAGTTTATAAGTAAGCCTGCAATGTTCGATTGTCATTTATGCGATGACTTATATATTATTGGCAAGGAGTTAGCCCATGTCGTGTTTGCCCATATCGTTGGTTTCAGCGTCGTGTAGCTTATTTTTATTAACTTTTGGCGCCGTCAGTCAAGCTCAGGCAGATAGTATGAGCGCACTCATTGCCCAAAAGTCCGTCCAGTCTGATTATGCTTCACCTTCATACTCTTCCGTGCCCTCTGCCAAAGTGAGCACGCGCTCTACGATTCAACGTGCTGGCAGCTATCGCTCAAGCCCTATCAATGTTCGCCCGACAACCAACACCACTTATTCAACCACGACTTATTCTAATAACACCCTTTACACCAATCCGCCAGCTGTCAATACTGCTTATCGTTATCCTGACGTACAACGTCAAACGCCTAGAGCATTACCAGAATTTTTGTCCGGTAATTATGACAATGTCGATAGTGAGTATTTACCGTTACTCAGCAGTGCTGAGATGCAAAGCAACAGGGCGGCGCGTGAGGTGGTAAGTACCGCGCGCAAAATGGCACTGAACGAGCGCGCGATTGTTCAAGGCGGCTGTTGGGATTATCTGGATGCGGTATTTAAGCGCGCAGGGGTGACTCGTGATACTGTGCATAAAGGCACTTATGGGCAAGGACCTTATGCCAATAGTAGCGAGATTGAGGTCGGTGATTGGCTCTATTATATCAATCATGGCTACAATGGCGTCGAGCATAGCGGTTTGTTCGTCGGTTGGGTCGATGAACGTGCAAAGCAAGCCTTGATACTGAGCTATGCAGGCGAAAACCGCCGTGAGCCTGCGCGCTACCGTGTGTATGATTTAAGCAATGTCTATCAAATCATGCGCCCTAGTGTGTAAGCACTAAGGTTCAAAAGGTTCTAATAAAAAACGTCCGTTACTTATTAAAGTAGCGGACGTTTTTTATTTTTAGATCGTTAGTTCTAAAGCCGGTCATCAGTCCTTTGTCTGAATGTTAGAAGGGTTTGACCACCACTAAAATGACGATAATTACTAAGGCAAAAACTGGTACTTCATTAAACCAGCGCCAAAACTTGTGTGATTTATAGTGAGGATTATCCATCAGCTTTTTGCGATAAAAACCACACGCACCGTGATAGCCAGATAGTAGTACCACTAATAACAGCTTGACGTGCAACCAGCCTTGGGTTTTATAAACATCCCAGCCAAGTCCCAACATCCATAAACCGAATACCCATGTCGCTATCATCGATGGCGTCATAATACCGCGATATAACTTGCGCTCCATAATGACAAAGCGCTCTTGGCTAATGCTATCATCGCTCATCGCATGATAAACAAACAGGCGCGGTAAATAAAATATCGCGGCAAACCAGCACACCATAGAAATAATATGTGCCGCTTTAATCCAGTTAAAATAATCTGGCATCATCCTCTCTCTTACTTATTTTAGGACACGCCCTCGTTTATTAGGGCGTTCAATAATGTTGGCAAGCTTAGCGCAGATTATCCAATAATGGTAGCGTTATACCGCAAACTATTCCGCCAATACGACTTGCGATTGATGACCATTCATCGCATCCATAACGGGCACTTGCTTGGGTACTCTCGGCGCGGCAAATTGCGCGGTCAAACCAAGCTCACGCATCAGTCGATTGTCGCTTGATTGACTGGCGTTACCCGTGGTCAGCAGCTTGTCACCATAAAAGAACGAATTGGCACCACCCATAAAGGCTAATGCTTGCTCAGCATCAGATAGGCTTTCGCGACCAGCGGACAGACGCACGTAGCTGGTTGGGCAGCAAATACGTGTCACCGCAATGGTACGAATCCACTCAAGAACGGACAGCTCA
Source organism: Psychrobacter okhotskensis (assembly GCF_965638355.1). Classification (NCBI taxonomy): domain Bacteria; kingdom Pseudomonadati; phylum Pseudomonadota; class Gammaproteobacteria; order Moraxellales; family Moraxellaceae; genus Psychrobacter; species Psychrobacter okhotskensis. The sequence goes on along the minus strand of NZ_OZ281822.1, from coordinate 2,883,235 downwards.
CCTTCTGCTAATACCTTATCGCCAATCGGTGTACCTTTGATAGGCACTAATAGATTGACCGGAATCGACTCTGGCGCTTTGGGCATTTTTAGCAGCTCATGCACCCAATCGATGCGATCATCACGGCTTTCACCCATGCCAACGATGTTACCGCTACACACGCTAATACCAGAATTGCGCACATTGGTAATCGTATCTAAACGCTCATCATAGCTGCGCGTACTGACAACCTGCTCATAATAACGGCGCGAGGTGTCCAAATTGTGATTGTAATAATCCAATCCGGCATCCGCCAATTGCGCTGCTTGCTCAGTGTCGAGCATGCCAAGGGTCATACAAGTCTCAAGACCGAGGGCTTTTACTTCTTTGACCAGCTCAACCACATAGGGCATGTCTTTGGCGCTAGGGTGCTTCCATGCCGCACCCATACAAAAACGTGATGAGCCACTGGCTTTGGCACGCTTGGCTGCGGCAATGACTTTATCGACTTCGATACGCTTCTCTGCTTGCAGGTTGGTTGTGTCGCGATGATGACCCGATTGTGAGCAGTAGCCGCAATCTTCAGGACAGTTACCGGTTTTGATGGATAGCAATGTGCTGATCTGCACTTCATTGGCAGTAAAATGCTGGCGATGAACGGTCTGTGCTTGCAACAATAAATCCATCAACGGCAAATCAAACAATTGAGCAATTTGTTCACGACTGTGTTTCACGCCCATATTTGAGTTCACTGTAGTGGCATCTGTAGCTAGTGCCGCTAGCAAGTCATGGGTTGCATTGGCTGAATGATTAAGCGTGTTAGTTGGCGTTTGGCTGTCGGCGTTAGGTTCTGAGATACTAAGCAATCCTGCCATAATATAAATCCTTTTATAACGGTATTAAAATTTGAATATCGGTGCCTTTAAGGGTTTTGAAATAATAAAAAAGGCTGCGATATAGTATACCGCAACCTTTTTAGAAAGTCAGAACGCGACTAGCTAGTATTTATAATGACTACAATTAAGCACATTAGAATCATTTTAGCTGCACCTCAGGCGCAACCAATAGCTACTCAATGATTTAGCGACTTATGTCTGATTATTTGCCCAATTTGTGCTTAGCAAAACCAATCCAATGCTCCGCAAATTTCTGCGCTTTATAGGCATAAGGTTTGGCTTTATCAATATACGGCTTACACTCTTCTGGAATGGCTGGCACGATGTGCTTAGCAAGCTTGTTAAACCACATCATCAGGCTATAATCACCCTCAATGCTCAGATTGCCTTCTTGTACGGCAGTCATAAAAGCAGGAAGACTGCCTTGAGTCAAAAGCTTAACACCAGTCATAGAATCTTTAAAGTTAATCGTTAAATCTGCTTCTTTTGCATGACCGCTATGTTGGCTAAACTGTCCATTATCAAAGCTAAAATAACGTGCGATATCCGCCTCAGTGCTGGCAAGCTCGATAGTGACTTTGCGATCAGCAAACAGCGCTTTAACGTCTTCGTTATCGCTATCAGCCAACATCGATAAGCGATAGCCAACCACAGCCAATAACACGTCTAACGGATCAGATTTGATATCTAACACAGGAACAGTAAACATAGTGCAACTCCTAAAGAATGGACATAAAAATAAAGCGTACTTTATACCAATTTTTGCGACAAATATATAAGTAGATTATAAACCATTGCAAGGTCACAACTCTTTAGTAGTTAAGTAGAGAGCGTTAAGTATCTTGTAACATTAATCGCTCAAGGTTTACTGATTATCAGTTTCTTCGCATTGGCTTTCTTACTTCTGCTGAACTGTTTGCAGTTATCTACTTTTTTATAGATTACTTTTTGATTGTCTGCTTTTTATTTAACCTTTCAATGAAAGCGCGGCTGATAATCGTCGTCGTAGACAGGAGTGTGTTCGATATAGCGTGCCGCTTCCAATTCTCGCTGTTGTTGTACCGTTTGACTGACGTCGTCGTAACGTAGCGCCCGATACAGTACCCAAGCACCTAAAGGTAGCCAGCTGATACCCATGGCGATGACATAGCTGTGCCATTCTGAGAGCGTGGCGAGCATCGGCCAAGTCGCCAACAAACCTTGGATGACTTCAACAGCCAGCCAATAGGCCATACCACCAAACAGATATAGCAGCAGCCAGCGCTGTGATGACAAGGCAAGCGCCACTACCAAGCTTGCCAACAAGCCATAGCCGAGCCACGTCGCGCTGCTCCACGTGTCTATACTGATCATAGAAAATATCGTCAATAACATCATTCATCTCGCTAGTCATAAGGTGAATTCCAATGTGACCATTATGAAAGTTTGCTGAGTAAAGCTAAAGAGGGCAGAGGCGACTTTGCGACAACAGATGACGTTTGGTTTTTTGACTAATTTTGACCGTTGAGCATGTGTAATTGGCAGGCAAAGCGCCGCAAGGATGGGCGCTTATTTTTGAGACTGGCGATGGTTTAAGAATAAGATATTAACAAAAGTATTGCTAAATCGAATTTTGACAGTTTGACAGTTTAACGGTTATAGACGATTGCTGCGGTTGCCCCACCAAGCCAATAGTGAGACTAAAACTGCGCCTAACGCCATCAGTCCTATAGTGGTGAGCCACTGCGGGCCAGTAGGGTATTGCCACGGCATGACATTAGTGATTGCTTCGCTATTTAAAGTACCTAAAGCATCTGTTTTCCACGGCCAGACTTTAACCAAGGAGCCGGCAATAAAACCGGTAAGCAACGTTAAGGTGGCTTGATAATAGTGTGACAGTAGCCATTTGAGTGCGCGGGTAAATAATAACAATCCTGTGACCATACCCGCCATAACAGTAAGAATGATAGTAAAGTTATGGGTATGCACCGCTTCTAATACCGTATCATAAGCGCCCATTAGCAGTAAGATAAACGACCCTGAGATGCCCGGTAAGATCATCGCACAGATGGCAATGGCTCCGGCAAAAAACAGATAGGGTAAGCTTGGGGTGGTGGTCAATACAGGCAAACTACTGATAATGACCGCTGCCGCAATCCCGATGACAAACAGCACCGCCCGTCCCATGTTCCAGCGCTTAATCTCACTCAATAAAATAAAGACAGTGGCGACGACCAGTCCAAAAAAGAACGACCAAATCAGTAGCGGCTCATTGTCTAGTAGATGCTTAATAATGCCAGCCAAGGTCACAAAGCTGGTCGCAATGCCGAGTAGCAGACACAATAAGAAGGTGGCATCAACTTGGCGCCAAACGGCAAGCAACCCTTTAATACCACCGTCTTGTCGAAATACTCGCCAGAGACTGGGACCGATACTGCCGAGCGCATTGATCAAACGCTCATAAATACCGGCAATCAGCGCGATGGTACCACCAGAAACACCAGGTACGATATCAGCCGCGCCCATCGCCATGCCTTTGAAATACACGCCCAGTAGCTGTTTTGGATTGTCGGTAGCGGTAGCAGGGTTGATGCTGTTATCCAAAGATTGTGGCAATGGTTGTGGCGCTGACGGCGCATTTGGCCGTGGTGATGGTGATGCCGTCATGGACTATCCTTTATGATTAAAAAATAATAAATCTAAAAACCAGCGAAACATATAGTCGATACTAAGTAAAATAGAGACACGACATTATAAAATGCGTGACTGATACAAATTTTTTTGGCTTGCTGTGCCTACGCAGACAGAGGCGACAAAAAATTTATCTCAGTCACGCTGGCTCTTTTTTATATTGAACTGACCATACAAACCAGAGTAATGATAAAGCATTAACCTAATTTGTATGAACATGTCTAACTATTTAGCGTCTACACAGTAGGGGCAAGCGCTGGATAACCAAGCGCATAGAGTGTGCCTTCCAGCCCAGTGACATTGATTGCGGCATCGGCGCGTGCTTGTACAATAGGCTTGGCATGATACGCAACACCCAGGTCAGCAATAGCCATCATTGGCAAATCATTAGCACCGTCACCGATACAGACCACTTGCGACATGTCGATACCCAAGCGCTCGGCAGTATGCTCAACGATAGCTGCTTTTTTGGCACCATTGACGATGGGCAGCTGTACATGACCGGTGACTTCACCTTCGTCGATGTCTAAGGCATTGGCGTGAACCTCATCAATGCCTAATTGCTCAGCGATATAGCGCGCAAAGTAGGTAAAGCCGCCGGAGACCAATACCGTATGATAGCCCAATGCTTTGAGCGCCTTGATCGTTGTGCGAGCACCCATTGATAGTGTCAAACGGCTGCAGATATCATCCAGTACATCGGTTGAGATACCTTTTAATAACGCCACTCGCTGGGCAAAAGACTCATCAAAATCCATCTCACCGCGCATTGCCGCTTCCGTGATAGCTTCGACTTCCTCACCGATGCCCGCTGTTTTGGCCAGCTCGACGATGACTTCTTGCTCAATTAAGGTTGAATCCATATCAAAGCAGGCAAGTTTGTGAGTACGTAGCATATGACCGACTGATAAAATATGACAATCGACGACGTTTAAGTCATCTACACTGCCAGCGCTACGCGTATTGTTATAGGCTTCGGTCAAGTCATGACGCAGACGCGTGGTTAGCTGATCGTCGATGATATGAGCTGCTGCGGTCTTTTTAGCAGGGTGCATGAGCGTGTCAGTCACTGGTACCAATAAATAGCGGAAGACTTGTGATTGCGTAAAAGGCAGGCGCTGCGCGTCTGCTGCTGTCGATTCTGTATCAGAAACCATGATGTCGACGAAGCTGGCATCGGTATCTTCAGCGACGGTCACCAAATGCCAGCTTGGCTGCTCATCGACCCATGACTGTATATACTGATGGATATCAAGCGTTGTGACTTGCATCGGCAACACTACAATGAGGGCAAAAACCGGTAGTGATTGCAGCGCGTCGAAATCTTGCAAGTTAGTACCGTCGGGTAGTAGTGAAGCGATAGAGTCGACGGCTTGTTGCCATGCTTTGCTGTCTTTTGGTAACGAATAGGAGGTATTTTTTGGCATGGCTCAATTGTCCCTTGTATGCTCATATAAGATTGGGAATAATAACAGCTTTACTCGGCAGCGCCTATAGATGAGGCGCAAAGTCTCAGCGTTGTATCAAAACGACTCTGAGGGGTAAAAAAGCCGTTAGAATAAATTCAAACGATTATGACAAATTTATAAAACGGCTAACGCCATCAGGCTTACTATGGTGATATAGTAGCGTTATTGCCTTGATAATGACTTTATATTTAAGATAATGACTTTATATTTAAGATAATGACTTTATATTTAAAAGGCGATGCTGAGCAATTTTATCTTAAGCTGTGCTATTTTTTAGACCTCGTTAAGTTTAAGGCTGTGGTGCCTTTTAGATGGTAAGGCTTTTTAGATTGTGGAGCTTTTTAGAACATATTACGTCTTATAATGTAGTGCTTAATGTCATCATCTTTATAAATATAAACATCGCAGAATTTTTTAAAATTAGCCAAAAAATGAGCCATCGCCTTGTTTTTTAATTTCTTTTATCCAAAAAAGTTTACTATATCATGACGTATTTAGCGCCGCGGCAAGGGTTGTTTGCCATTATTCTTCTGGTTAGTTTTTGTTTGCAAACTCTATTATTGGTCATCAGTACCGATCAACAGCTGAGCGAGAGTCGGGCGCAAAAGGGCGAACAGATGGTCGCCCAACTGATTGATGAGGCGCGCTTGTCTTTGGAAAACAAAGACCGTGTCAGCTTGAGCGTCATTGCCAATCGCTATACCAGCGAGCAAGACGTGACTCGCATACTGATCAAAGACAATAACGACGATATATTAGTGCCGGTCGGCAATGCGCCGATGCAGCAAGGCAATACGATCAGTCAAATCGCGACTAAAGGCGATGCGGTGATTGGCAGTGTGTCATTGACGTTGAAGGATATTAGCAAAGGCGAGATCATCACCATGCAGTGGCCGTTTGTAATCGGTACTATGCTGCTGCATTTATTATTGTGGCTCATCTATGGCTATATTGCCCGTCCGACCAAAGAGCAGATTAATGCCCTGAGCCGTGATATCGAAGATTTGCACCGTGAGCAATATCGGCAGATTGATCAGCGTGGTCATTACCGCGAGAATGCTCGTGGCTATGCGGATGATGGAAAAGGCAAGCGCTCAGACGATTTTGAGACAGCGGATAAAGATCTTAACCTTACTGATAGCCAAGCGAATGCCAGTGGTGAGACAAACGATACAACCACGCGTACTCGCAAAATTGATGTTCACAATGAAGTCAATGCCTACTTAAGAGCGCAGCAGAATCAAGAGGCGACTGCTGTTAACTCTGATCATGCATCTGAAAATCACACAGATTATCAGGTAACCAACGCGACGCACTATGAGGAGCTTGATACTGATAACGGCGCTCACAAAACTACTCGTAGTGCCTCCCAGCTATCTACTAATAAGCTATCTAACGCCAAGCTATCTGCCACCCGCGCATTTGACACGGTCAGCGTCCAAATCGTCTTTCATGACGAATTTAATATGCTTGAGCGCCTAGCGCCTTCTCAGCGCTTGCCTTATCTGGCGCTATGTACGCAGCTTCTAAATCAAGCAATGACCGAGCTACTCAAACAGCCACTGCTGATGGGTGTGAGTGCGATGAATGAACCGCGCTTTGATGAAAGCGGTGCTTGTGCGCTGCTCAAAGCAGATAATAGCCACGCCAAAGTTGCGCTAGCAGGTGTAATGTTGGGTAAGCTCTATTTAATGCTTAATAAAATCATCCACGACAAGCATATTGAGCTATCACGCTTTGCTTTGCCAGCCAAAGCTGGGGTGAGCGATGATGCCCAAGCCGATGCCATGAGCCAACTGCTACAAAGCGTGGGCAAAAAAGAGCAGATGCTGATATTGCTCCCCAATGCTGGCCTTAAGCAAATCAGCAACCATGTCCAAGTACACAGCATCATGCGCCCAACGACTGTCTATGAGCGTGAGTGCGCGATATTTGATGGTGGCAATGACGCCATGATTCAGCGCTTAGCCGATGTCCGTAATGCCGTATTGATGATTGAAGACGACGAGTGATGATGACAAGTATGGTATTTCGCTGCCTTTAACGCAGCTACTTTCTCTACAATTGCCTACGCGATAGCTGGTCAGATTCACTTTGTATTTGCGACTAAATAGCGCATAGTGATAAAAAGGATTGACAACGCTCAGTAGAGACTTTATAAGGCATATATATATTCATGTATTTTTAATACACTTGCCGAAAAATGATAGGAGTTTGTCATGAGTGACGCTGATATTGACGACGATTTTGATGATGATTTTGTCGACGATGACGACGCAAAGATGGTAGAAGAGGCTGAGACCAGTGTGCGTACGCGCCTAAGCAGTCTCGAGAAGCGTCGACTAATCGATAATTTGCTAGAAGAAAAGCGTTTGGCAAAAGAGTTAAAAGACGACCTTGATGATCTAGATAACTTCGATGAAGATGGCGATGATTGGGATGATGACGACCTCTAGGCTTTAGACTTAAGTTAAGCGCTAGAGGCGTCAGCCAAACAGCCGTTATAACCTTGGTTATACGAAGTAGATCATACAAATTGGGTCACGCAAACTAGGTTATGTAAATTAGGTCGCGCAAAAGCAGCTCAATAAACTAAGCCAACGCCTTAGCAGATTATCGCGACTTAATTGTGCTAAGCTGACTGTCTACATATTAGTGGTTAACGCTTGATTTTCGTTTTTACCGACTGCGACATTATCTACTTTATCTAATAGACTTATAGTCTGTTCGATATAATCTGGATACCAGGAGAGCGAGTGAAGTACTACAAATAGTAGACTAAGCGAGCTTGATACCGTATCTGACTTATAGAGGACTGACTATGCTTTATAAAGGTTGTTTGGTTCTAAGTATGCTCGCCAAGCAACTGCTATCCTCTTTTTATTTACCATCTTTTATTTACCACCTTACATTTAATCGATCGTTTGTGGCGACTGACGCAATCTATCTTTCAAGGACCATCACACCATGAATAACCAATTAAGTTTCGACGAATTATTAGACTATTTGGACAATCAAGAGAGCCAATTCGTGCTTGATAGTGTCGCAACCCATGGTTTTTTGACGGCGACTGTCATTGGGCGTCCGTTGCCTAACTGGCTTGAGGCGCTTTTTGAAGGTCATGTGAGCGAAATTCCAGAAAACGTTATTGATGGTATCCAGCGCTGGCGCGACTCTATCATGGCTGAGCTAAAGAACGAGACGCCTATTGAATTGCCTTTTGGTGAAGATGCGGGCAACGAAGAAGTGGCTGTTGATTTTTCTGAAGAGTCCGATATCGTTGCTTGGTCAATTGGTTTTGTCGATGCCATGTATGGTGATGAAGCCAGCGACTGGTTTGAAAACGAAGAAACGGCAGAAGACGTGGCTGTATTAACCTTGCCAATGATTGTGCTCAGCGGTATCGATGATGAAGATCCAGAGCTGGCCGAAATGCGTGTGGATCAAGATAAAATGGCACAGATGGCCAACAGTATCGAAGGCAATCTGACTGAGTTGTTTTTATTGTTCCATACCAATGATTAGTTTGTTGGAGACAGCATTTATTATTAACACTGTTTATTTCTATTAATATTGGGTTTTGTTCGCAGCCATGCGCGCTAACATTACCCTTAATCAACGTCGATGAACGCTGAATGTTACTCGCTAAATTATTTTTATAAGTCACCGATAAGGTCGTACTATGACTGTGCAACTCTCCAATCTTGAGCACTTGCCCAACTATCAGATCACTGAGCGCTTGGACGTGGTTTACGGCAGTACCGTGCGCTCAAAGCATGTCGGTAAGGACTTGTTCGCCAGTCTAAAAAACATCGTTGGTGGCGAGCTGACTGCCTATACTGAGCTACTAGAAGAGTCGCGCCAAGAGGCGATAGATCGCATGATTGTAAAAGCCGAAGCACTCGGTGCTGATGCCGTCGTTGGTCTGCGATTTTCGACCTCTAGCATTGCCCAAGGCGCTTCTGAGCTATTTGTCTATGGTACTGCGGTCAAAGCAGTGCCGGTACAACAGCAGCCTGCCTCAGCGCAACCACCACATTCTCCCTCTAGTCACGACCCATCTATTCAGAATTCACAACCGCCAGCCCCAGCGGATGATTTGCCACGTTTCAATCCTTTTGGTTAGTTAATTAAGTTTTAAAACACTAAAGCTTTTTTATGATAAGAGACGTGCCATGAATAACTCTATGACTCAGTTCCTCATTAACTACGCGCCGCTTATCATATTATTCGTGGTAGGGTGGTTCTTTGGCTCGCGTCATGAGCGTCAGCATTTGGCGCAGCTGATGGTTTCAGAGCAAGCCGTGGGTCATATTGTGGTCTCAAGCGAGCGCTTTTATCGCCCCAAGCTGGTAGCCAATAGTGACAGTGAGCTGGTGCTTGGCAGCGTGGTGATTGCGCAAGATTACTTTAAGATGATTATCGCTCGGGTGCTGAGTTTGTTTGGCAAAAATCTAACCACTTATGAGACGCTGTTAGACCGTGCACGACGTGAGGCTATCGTCCGTATGCGCTCGCAGGCACAAGCCAAAGGCTACAATCATATCTATGGTTTGCGTCTGGAAGTCACTAATATCAATCAATTGGGCAGCATGGTTGAAGCCATTGCCTATGGTACGGCAGTTCTTAGCACTGAGATTGCTACCAAAACGTCCCCAAAATAAGCGCTCATAGCACTATCAATATTTAGCCATCATTATTTAGCTATAACTACTTCACGCCAAATTATCGACCGCCAATTCATTTAAAAGCCAAATCCTTTAGAAGCTGACGGTACACACTCTCATTTAATCTTATTAAACCCGCTTTTATTGTTGTTCAATAGACCCTATTCTGCATTTGACTGATGAGTCGTTGAATAAAGCAGATAAACCTAACTTTCGCCCTATATACTCCCTTTATTGATTCTTAATAATTATCAATGATTAATCACAGTATCTATAAAGTATTTTATAAAAATCTATATCAGAAATGGTATAAAAAAATGGGTGATGTCCGTTATTCATAAGGGTCGGTAACGATGAACCCGTATTAGCAAGGAGCGCTAATCTGGCATCATTTAATCATTATAAACTGACCTAGTATTAGGTCTTCTACATGGATGTAGTTATGGAAAATCTTGAAATAGTCACTTTAGTAAACTCAGTCGTGATTCCCCTTTGCCTATTTTTGATCATGATGGGTATGGGTATGACCCTCATTACCAACGATTTTAAACGTGTTTTAAAATACCCAAAAGCGGTCAGTATTGGCTTGCTCAATCAGCTGATTTTGTTGCCTATTATAGGTTTTGCACTGGCAAATATCATGCCGCTGCGACCTGAATATGCGGTAGGGGTCATGTTACTCGTGCTCTGTCCGGGTGGCACCACTTCCAACTTATTTACCTTCCTTGCCAAAGGCGATGTAGCGTTATCCGTCACTATGACTGCGATTGCTAGTATCATCACGGTATTTAGTATTCCTATTGTTCTAAGCTTTTCATTGATTCACTTTATGGGTGCTGGAAGCGAGTTTCAACTGCCAATTATAAAGACAATGATTTCTTTATTCGTCATCACCATTTTGCCTATTAGTATTGGTATGCTGATCAAACGCTTTGCGCCAAGGGTTGCCGATAGCTCACAAGTATTGGTCTCTCGTTTTGGCGTGACGTTTTTGACATTTTTAGTGGTGTTTTTGAGTTATGTACAAAGAGATATCATCGTTGAGGCGCTTATCGCTACTGGCCCCGTATCGTTGCTACTAAACCTATCAACCATGGCGCTTGGTTACTACAGTAGTAAATGGTTGGGCTTGAACCTAGCACAACGAACGTCTATCACTATGGAAGTCGGCTTGCAAAATAGTACCTTATCTATATTTATGGCGCTCACGCTCTTGTCTAATTACGATATGTCGATGACCCCAGCTATTTATACCTTAGTTATGTTCTTGACCGCTGGTATATTGGTGAGAGTATTTAGCTCGAAGTTCAATAAGTTGAAGAAAAAAGAAGTAGAACAAGGGGTTTTGGCCGCCCGTATGCTTTAAAGGTATCATCAGTGTTGAGCACTTATTGCCTATAAAATATAATTACTGATAAAATATTGCCAGCGCACACTCTTAAATAATGAGTTTGCGTTGGCATTTGCTTGTATGAGTCAGAGGCTTTACGAGTCGATAGGTATTTGATTACCCTAGCGCCGTCGTCTATTCATCCTCGCGACTTGGTTGTCTTTGTTTTGCTGCTTCACTCTTTCGATTTCAAATAAGAAGGTACGGTTTTTGAGTACCGCGACGAACACCACGCCGCCTACGGTATTGCCTAATATCACTACCACCAAAAATATCAAGTAACGCCAAAAGCTGACGGTATTGCCATACAGTAGGGCAGAAAACACCTCGATATTACCCACGATACTATGATGCAAACCCAAAAAACCAATACTACCCGTGATTAATGACACCAGCACGATACGGCTAATGGTATCGCGTGCCGAGGTCACCAGCCAAGCGGCGACCCCCATCATCCAACCTGCCAGCACAGCACTACCAAATATCACCCACCATTCAAATCCCAAGACATGCTCGGAATAGGCGTCGATATCGCTCGCACTAAATAGCTGCATATGTAAACCCAACCCGATCATTAACGCTGCAAATAAGCAGCCACCAACGACGTTACCCGCGATCACAATGCCCCACAGCCGCATGAGTTTGTTTAATGGTTCGATGCCATTTAGTACAGGAAGACTCAACAGAGACGTTTGCTCGGTAAACAATAGCGATTGCCCAATGACGACAATGATAAAGCCAATCGGGTAAAGTAGGGAAGCGAGGACAATGGCATAATGACTGGGTAGCACGCCACTCAACAGCGCAAAAGCCGATAAAATCATAAAAAAGCTAATGCCAATCTCCAGCCCAGCGGTAAAGGCACTGGTAAATAACGAGCCAAGCGAGCGTTCAAAGGTTTCTTTGGCATCCATTACTTGCTCAACCAAGATACTGGCATAGCTTTTAGGTTCGCTTAAGTTGTCATCGCTGGCCACTTCTTTGATAGATTGTTTGTCTTCATCGCTCATGCCTTCTGAAAAGTCTTCGTCTTTTAGGGTTTTGCCCTCTGACGCACTTTCATCTTGGTTTTCATCTTCAGAGTCATCTTGGCTTTCATTTTTGGAATCATTTTGGTCTTCATCCTGAGCGACGTACTGATGGGTTTCATTGCTCACTGCTACTGCATTGTTCTTGTCATCGGTATTGGCATTATTATCGTCACTGCTCTTTGCTGCGTGACGGTGAGTGGTGACGCTGGATTCATTATTTTCATGAGAATGATCTTTGTTATTAGGCATGCTAGTAAACTTATATAAGAGAAGCGGTGAGTAAAAGATATAAAAGTGCGAGTCAAACCGACATCGACTTATAGCCATTGCCATGCTGTAATGGCGCTATGCCGTGCTGCTGTATTACTAAAGACAGCTTATTTTAATAAGTTACAGTAAGCCAATAACGACTGCAAGCAGCGAAAAAGCATTCGATGCTAACAAAATTTGCCCATATAAGATAAAATCATCCTACTAACTTTTTTGTTTGCTCGGATGACTTATTATTATCCAACGTTAGCGCTAGGTCTGAACCTAGCTTGCGTTGGTTAATTGTATGAATTCAGCGATAACCATACCTTTGCTTATTATTTAATCCATTTACATTTTAGTCTGAGAGCCTTATGAGTAACCCTGATAGCAAAAATAATTTAACCCAATCGATTCAAGCCGCCTTAAGCCAATTAGAAAACGCCTACAATCCAAGCGATGTCGAAGCAGGCATGTATCAAGGCTGGGAAGACAGTGGTTATTTTCAGCCGACTTTTGATAAAGACGAGTCGTTTTCTATTGCGCTGCCACCGCCAAACGTCACGGGCTCGCTACACATGGGTCATGGTTTTAATAACGCTATTATGGATGCGCTCACCCGTTATCACCGCATGGATGGCGACAATACGCTGTGGCAACCAGGTACGGATCATGCGGGTATCGCCACCCAGATGGTTGTTGAGCGTCGTTTAGAAGCGCAAGGTATCAAGCGCCGTGATATGACGCGTGCAGATTTCATCGATAAAGTCTGGGAATGGAAAGAAGAGTCGGGCGGTAATATCACTAGCCAGATTCGTCGTTTGGGCAGCTCGGTTGACTGGTCGCGTGAGCGTTTTACTATGGATGATGGTCTATCTAACGCGGTAAAAGAAGTGTTCGTACGTTTATTTGATGATGGTTTGATTTATCGCGGTAAGCGTCTGGTTAACTGGGATCCAAAGTTCCAAACCGCATTATCTGATTTGGAAGTAGAAAACCACGACGAGAAAGGTAGCTTGTGGCATTTCCGCTATCATTTCACGGATGCAGAGCTAACGACTCAAGATGGCAAAAACTATCTGGTCGTCGCCACCACACGCCCTGAAACTTTACTCGGTGATACCGCTGTCGCCGTTAATCCTAGCGATGAGCGTTATGCACATTTGGTCGGCAAAACCATTACCTTACCAATTACGGGTCGCGTCGTGCCTATCGTCGCTGATGATTATGTCGAAAAAGACTTCGGTACAGGCTGCGTAAAAATCACGCCTGCGCATGATTTTAACGATTATGAATTGGGTCGTCGTCATAGCTTGCCATTGATTAACATCCTTGATGAGCGCGCCAATATCTTGCCAGCGATGGAAGTTTATCCTGATTTGCAGACACGTGAGCCTGAATTAGAGACCACGCCGAGCGAATATGCAGGACTTGAGCGTTTTGCTGCGCGTAAATTCCTTGTAGAGCAAGCAGGCGAGCAAGGCTGGCTAGAAGACATCGAAGACTACGCGCTCAAAGCACCGCGCGCTGAGCGTGGCGGTACGATCGTCGAGCCATTTTTGACCGATCAGTGGTACGTCGCCATGAATAAGCTGTCACAGCCTGCGATTGATGCGGTAGAAGACGGTAGCATCGAGTTCGTGCCTGCGCAATATAAAAACATGTATATGGCGTGGATGAACAATCTGCAAGACTGGTGCATCAGCCGTCAGCTCTGGTGGGGACATCGTATCCCTGCATGGTATGACGATGCGACAGGTGAAATCTATGTCGCCCGTGACGAAGCGGAAGTGCGTAGTAAATACAACCTAAGCGAAGATGTAAAACTGCGCCAAGACGATGACGTGCTCGATACGTGGTTCAGCTCTGGTCTATGGACGTTTAGTACGCTTGATTGGGCAGACGTCAACGCCGATCCACGCGTGATGGACACTTTCCACCCGACCAGCGTGCTCGTGACAGGTTTTGATATTATCTTCTTTTGGGTGGCCCGCATGATCATGATGACCATGCACTTCGTGAAAAACGAAGACGGCACGCCGCAAGTACCGTTTAAGACCGTCTATGTGCATGGTCTGGTACGTGATGGCAATGGTCAAAAAATGTCAAAATCAAAAGGTAACGTCTTAGATCCGATTGATCTGATCGACGGTATTGACCTAGAAGCGCTGGTCGAAAAACGTACCAGCAATATGATGAATCCAAAAGACGCGGCCAAGATTGAGAAGCAAACGCGTAAAGAGTTCCCAGAAGGCATCCCAGCCTTTGGTACGGATGCACTGCGCTTTACCTTCACCTCCTTAGCCAGTACCGGTCGCGATATCAACTTTGATCTAAAGCGTGTCGAGGGCTATCGTAACTTCTGTAATAAAATCTGGAACGCTAGCCGTTTTGTACTCATGAACTGCGTCGATAGCGAAGGTGCTGCCAAGCCTATCGACCAAGCGGCGAATCCTGACGTATGGGAATTACCAGAAAAATGGATCATGAGTCGTCTGAACTCTACCGTTGCCGATATCCATCAGCATTTCGCCCAGTATCGTCTCGATATGGTCAGCCAAGATATCTATGAGTTCATCTGGAATGAGTACTGTGATTGGTATGTTGAGCTTGCCAAAGCCAGTCTAAATGATGACTCGGTGTCTGACGAGCGTAAAGCGCAAATCCGCTATGTGCTGCTGCACGTGCTAGAGACGGCGCTACGCTTTAGCCATCCAATCATGCCGTATCTGACCGAGCAAATCTGGCAGACCATCGCGCCGCTACTGGGTCGCAAAAACACCGACAGCATCGTGATCGCTGACTATCCACAGACTGATGCCAGCCAAATCAGTGAGCAGACCGAAGCGGATATGGCATGGTTACAAGAGCTCATCGCGAGCGTCCGTAACATCCGTGGTGAGATGAAACTGGGTAACGCGGTACGTCTGCCAGTACTCCTACAAAACGTCTCTAGTGATGAAGAAGCGCGTCTATCACGTATCAAAAACCAGTTTAAAGCGCTTGCCAAAGTCGAGAGCCTAGAGATCGTCAAAGAAGGTGATGACGTGCCATTGTCATCATCAAGTATGGTCGGTCAGCTACGCGTACTCGTACCGATGAAAGGGCTAATCGATCCAACGGCTGAGCTGGCACGTCTGGGCAAGGCGCATGAAAAGCTACAAAAGCAAGCCGACGGTATCGCGCGTAAGCTAGGCAATGAAGGCTTTGTCAGTAAAGCACCTGTAGAAGTGGTCGATGCTGAGAAGGCGAAACTGGCTGAGCTAGAAGGGCAGTTGACGGCAATGACGGCGCAGATGGAGCAGTTAAAAGCGTTGTAATATTTTTGCTTTAGATATAAAAAAGCCACCTAATTAGGTGGCTTTTTTACCATCTCAAATTATTTGATCAGGGTCTGTCAATCTAATGATGATTCAAATAGTGTCATACCTAAGAGTTCGTCTTTCTCAAAATTAATGACTTCAATTGGTAAGTCAAGCTGATCGATTATCTCTATTATCCCTTTGTCTGCGGTATATAACTTAGAAACTCTATTTGCTACAGCAATACTGATAATCTGGATATCAACTTTGATAACTTGTCTTTTGCTATTATTTTCTTTGATATATCCAATATCTTGTAAATTACGAAAGATTTCTGCACTTAATAGTGCTGACTTCATATCAAAGTCAAAAGTTTGTGTAAAGCTATTAACCTTAGATAAGAATGTTGCTCGTTCATAGTTATTGTCTTTTACCAAAAACTCAGCAACAACAGGAGTTGGCAAACCTAAAGATATTTCACTTCGTTCAAGAGATTGGAGGAAGATACGATATGTTTGGTTATCGTTAACTAACTTAATCAGGAAATTACTATCTACCATAACCATCATGAATGACGTTCCTCAAGCCATGTACCAATAGGGTCGTCATCATTTTGCCAACCACTTTCGCCGCATTCAATAAAGTCTTTCATCCAAGATCTTGCTATCGTTTTATTCTCAATAATCTCGAAACTATCTGCATCAAAGCTCTTTAAGAGTAAGCTGTATTTTTGTTGTAATTCATAACAAGCTGTACCTCTAAATTTGATTAAGCTTTTAAATCGCCACAATGATTCTAAATGAGGAGCCAAGTCATACGATAAGTTTTTAGGAACTGAAACTGATATCGTTTTATCATTACCAAGCAGAATTGTAAAATGATCGGTATCATCTTTTCCATGCGCAGGTTTTAGTAATTTACCAATAAAAGTTTCTGGTTGCTCAAAGGTATGAGATGAGGGTTTACGAAAATCTATATGATGAATCAGTTCCATATCATCATCATTTACAGCTGTTCTACTAGCGAAAATAGAGGCGTCTATATCTGTAAACTGTTGTGAGTATCGACGCATTACTTTATGGATATCATCTAACGCTGAGCTTGGTTTAACTAAGTTTTCACTAAGTTTTTCAATTTTATTCGTATAGTACTCAGGTTCTGTTTTTACCTTCAGTACGGCAGAGCCTGAATAAATATTATCAAAATACAAATATTCATCACCTAGTAATTTGCAAAAATCGTTAAGCAAGCGACCTATATCACCCGCTTTGATATTCTGTAAATCAATACCAGTTAGTTTTAGGACGAAAGTGGATTTATCTGTCATATCGCCCTCCTATACTTAAGCGAAATATAAGTTAATACTAATATGGATTTATACTAGTATGTAATAAGCTTATGTTAACAAAATACACTACCTGCTAGATAGTAAAATTATAAATATGTGAATTAAATTATTATTAAGTATGATTTATTAAGGAACACCTTGAACCATCTCACCGTCGGACAACGCGCGCCTTTAAGCAACCTTGCTATTGACGATACCGCACCAATCACGCTTAAGTTTACTCGCCAAAGCCCAATAGAGATGGACATCAGCTGCTTTGCCTTAGACGCAGCGGGCAAACTGATCAATGATGATTATATGGTGTTTTATAATCAGCCAACCTCACCATGCGGACAAATCAAGCTTACGCATTATGAGGCGCAGCCAACAGCAAATAAAGGTATTCAAGCCGAGTTTGAAGTTAATTTATCCAAACTGGCTGCTAATATAGACAGCTTATTTTTTGTGTTATCAGCTGACACGCCACTCAATCAAATTCAATCGTTAGAGATTGGCATTTGGCAGCAATCACAAAAAGCGCAGGCAGAATATCAAGCAGCAGACTTTGCCCAGCAGCAAGCCAGTATGCTGATGCAGCTTTATCGTAAGAGTGGAGTTTGGCGTGTCGCCAATGTGGCGCAAGGCTTTAATGGAGGACTAGCGGCAATCGTGCAGCACTTTGGTGGCGATGTAGAAGAGGGTAAAAATGAAACTACGGCTTCACCAGCTCCGCAACCCTCTAAAATAAATACCTCAAAAATTCCCTTAGAAAAAGTGATGCTAGAAAAAGCACCGAAACTCGTTAACCTCGCCAAAAAAGCTACCATTTCACTAGAAAAACGTCAGTTACAGCAATTAACGGCTAAAGTTGCTTTAGTATTAGATGCCACAGGCTCAATGAATCGACAATATAAAGAAGGTCGCGTACAAGAAGTGGTCAATCGTCTATTGCCATTAGCAGTCAGTTTCGATGACGACCAAGCGCTAGACTGTTGGGCATTCGGTGAGCATTGTTCTTATTTAGGTGAGGTTGGGCTGAACAACTACGCTGATTTTATTGACACCGTACAAGGTGGCTGTCGTAAATGGGAGCTGGGCGCACGTACTAATAATGAGGCAGGGGTGATGAAAGCGGTTACTGATTTTTATCAGAATGATGGACTCAACGTTCCCGTTTATATTTTATTCATCAGTGATGGCGGGGTGCGAGATACGCGTGGCATTACTAAAATCATGACTGAAGCGGCGAAGCTTCCTATATTCTGGCAATTCGTTGGTTTGGGTGGTCGCAGTTACGGCATATTAAAAGACTTAGATGATATGACTGGACGACTGCTTGATAATTGCAGCTTTTTTGAATTAGACGATTTGGATGATGTTAGCGAAGAAGCTTTATATGAAAATATGCTAGAAGAGTTTCCAAGCTGGCTTAAAGAGGCTCGCGATATCGGCTTAATAGCGAAGTAAGTAGATGTTAATAGCATCAATTCTTTTTGCGTTGTTCATTTTGCAGCGGATATACCAACTGCGCCACAAAGCCCTCTGGTACTTTTGTATTTGCTGTCGTGCCATATTTTTTAGGTAGATGCTCTGGCAGATGAGCGGTTTTAAATATCACATCATAAATGGGCAAAAACGCAGCAAAGTTTTTGTCCCATGCCTCTTTTTCTGACGAATGATGCCAATGATGGAACTCTGGCGTTGCGAGCACCCAGCGAAAATACGGAAAACGAAAACGTACATTGGCATGAATAAAAATGGCGTGAAAAGAGATAAACACCAAGTAAGCATAAGTTGCCGCTGGAGAGAAGCCCATAAACAATAATGGAATATAACCCACAAAACGATTCACAATCAGCTCAAATACATGCACCCGACTTGCCGCCAGCCAGTCCATGTGATGCGAAGAATGATGCACGGCATGTATGCGCCACAGAGACGGGACTTTGTGCATCGTGCGATGAATCCAGTAACTAAAAAAATCCACTATGATCAGAATCTCTATAAATTGCAGTACTAAAGGCTGACCGCTTACCAGCTGATGCCATGAGGGATTGAGCCATTGGTTAAATAAAATCTGTGCAGGAATGATGGTAAAAAAACTCAGTAACTGAATACCCAAATGGCTAAACATGAAGTATTTAATATCGGTTACCCAGCCAGATCGCAACAGTTTTTGTTCTTTATATTTGGCATAAAACCGTTCCATAGGAATAAACACCAGCGCGGAAATTAACAGCGTTAAAATAAAATAGTCCAAGCCTGCATATATACTACGGTCATAGTAATTGGGCTCGATCTGCCCTGATGCGAGTAGCGCTGCAAAGGCATTGAGTAATATCCCCGCCATTCCCCAGCGCTTAGACGGATTGCGTAGTAGGCTAATAACACCCGACACAAAGCCAATAACCACACTGACAAACAATAGGCCTCGTAAAATATTGGCATTATATAAGGGTCTAAAATCTGGTGTGGTAAGCAGATTGGGGAATAAAAAACACAAAGCAGCAAGGGTGGCAAGTATGCCTAAAGACAGCGCAATAAAGGCAGACACTTGCCCTGAGCCTTTTTTAATTTCACGGTCTTCAAAGTGTTGTCGGAGTAATTTGCTCATAGTTTTAATTTGCTGATGCGATTTGAGTTTAATCTAGCATTGTTTAGCGCAAATGAGTATATTATTTACTCGACATTATTAGATAAATACTGTTTATTCGCATAATGTAAGCTAGCTATAGTCAAACCACTACGATGCCACAGCGATGCTAACGAAAGTCCTGCTGCTAATCATAATTTTATGCTTCTTAAAACCCTACTGCTGGATAGCGATTTATGACTGATTTGACAACCTACTCTATAGGCAGTCGTGCAACCGTTTTGGCCTCTTTACCATTGAGTATTTTACTGGCATTAGCTGTCAGTGGCTGCTCTTCAGAATCTGTTGATGATAACAGGGACTCGGTAGATACCAATAATACGAGTAGCCACCAGCCCAAAGCAAATAAAAGCTCTGCTAACTCTGCTTTAGAGCAAATTACAGCGCTGCCCTTTACTAAAAAGACGTCACAAAACGGTCAACAAAGGCCGTTATCAGCATTTCCAGTTAAGACCAATAATAAACAGCTTCAAGAGCTGCTATCGCGGGATTATATGAAGCGGGCAGGATTTTATCAGCTCCCTGATAAGGATGATATGCAAGTCTTTGTCATATTTCATGCTTATGAAAGTGAGTCCCTTGAGCTTGAAGATACCTCTGGTTTAACCATTGATCAACTTGAAGATCAACACAGCTATCTTGTGACTATTAAAAAAACGCGTACTCCAAATGCTAATGATACGGTTCATATATTTGAGCTGGCTGAAAACGACTTTGTAATAGCAAAAGACTATCAACAGATCATTAACACTTATTATGATTTTAACCGCCAACCCATTCATTATCAGTTAACTGATGATGGTTCAGTGCGAGCAGACCGAAGCATCACCAATGTCACTACACTACCCTTTAGTAGTTATGATGTAGATGACGCCGTGCAGCTCGATACCAATCTAGTCACTAGCGAGTTTACAATGGATGATCAAGTGCATGCCAAGCAAGTGACTAATAAGCTTAAGCCTGTGCTGGGTGGCTCCTCTGACCGAGGGTTTTTTAAACTGCCCAGCATTGGTGATATTGAAGTATTTTTGGCATACGGGTTATTCGAGGATAGCGGTGCGGACTATATTACTGACGATAATCCTGAAGGTATGTTTGTTGATCCCGAATATTATCTCATTACTGTCAAAGACGACAATATTGCTATTACCCATTTAGGTAGCACGTTCACTATTGAAGAGGATTACCAAGAAATATCAGTAGTTGATAAGTATTTCCAAATCACGGTCACAGGAAAGATTGTCCCTGTTGATGAACGTCCTAAACCAACCCCACCAAAGGCTAGGATCACCCAAGCAAACTATAAGCATTTTTTTCCCAGTCCTTTATTTGCCAGTTTTCATTTCGATGTCAATAATGATGGCAAGCGCGACTTACTAGTGGCTAAAAATAACTCTAATGGCGATAGCCAGCAAGATGATGAGTTATACGTTTATTTAGCAAAAGGTAAATATTATGAGTTAGATTTGTCTTCGATTACCTTTGCTGATGCACCTTCTACCCTTTTTTCTACCATTACTCCTAGACATAATAATAAGGGATTTATTGTAAGTACATACTGGGCAAATAGTGAAAAAGACTATATCAAAGAGTATCTATTTGAACAGGTTGGTACTGAATGGTGGGTGACCCATGGCGTTTTAAAAAGCACCGTAGATACGGGGGAGGCATATTATTGTCAAAGTAGAACGCAATATAATGCCACGACGGATTTTGCTCGATTTGATTTAGATAAAGAAGTCGACGATGACTACAAATTGCAAAATTGTCCCATACCGCCTACCCGCTATAAGGTAGTCAGTGATAAAGCAGAAATTTTGAATGAAAATTTTGTGCCCAATAAACCAGCAAGCTATTTTATAAAAGGCGACATCATCCAACAACCTGATATTTTTTACGGACAAAATCAGGATTGGGTTAAAGTAAGCTATAAAGGTGGCTCAAAGTCAGGGTGGGTGCGTAAGCGTGATTTGCTAGGTATGAAATAAGATCTTTTCACCCTTAGCGCATAAAACAAAAGCACCTAAAACAAAAACAGCTAAAATGAAGTTTTTAGCTTGCCTGTTATACTATGAAATGCAGAAGGGAAGACTCATAGTCAAAGGAGAGACGCCATGCACACCACTAAAATGCTTACCTTAAGCCTCTTGATAGCAAGTCTAACGGCTTGCGTCTCGCAGCCTACCAATGAAGACACCTTAACAGATGCCGATCTTATTCAAGCGGCCAAGCAAAAAGAATCAGCACCAACCGAGGGCGCGCAGCAGTGGGTGATTGGCTATCATCATGGTACCGCAGTCGTCAAATCCTTCCAGTGCGCAGACCTCTGTCCGCAGAATACTTTGCGAGTGATTTATTATGATGTGCCTGATGTAGAGAGCTGCGCTCGCATTGGCGGTGTCAGTAAACAGATTTTAGTTCCGATAGCGATTACTGTCGCCCCAAGACCGTTTTGTTTTCCTAAGGCGATTGCGGACAACTGGGAAGGCTATCTTAAATAAGCCGATATTGAGTAAGATGCCATCGAATAAAGCTCAAATTTAGCAGTTAGCTTTTTATACTAATAATTAAGAGTATCAGACAAACGATCAACCAAACATCGTATTCTGTTTGCCAGTGATTGTCGTTGCTACAGTCAAGTTTTTCTTTAGACATTTTGTTACAAATCAAAGCGATAAGGCTGATAATATAAACCTAAGCGCATTAATTCATGTGGACGTTTGCACTATACAAACACAACGTTTTATGTCGGACTTTAGTAGTACAGCCGCTGTTTTTAAATCATATTTTCATAGATTTAGGGATAATTACTATGATAAATATATATGTAGTCTTTTGGGTCGCCCTGACGTTTTTTACTTTCCTTTTGACCGTCAGTAATATCAGAGGTCATAACTCAATCATTACTAGAGGTGCTCTGCCCAGAGCGCTCAGTAGCGACAGGCTCGATATTGAGAGCAGCTTTTATAGAGCCGATGCCACATTGCACGACATGATATTCTTTCATGCCTCTGCATCAGGCGTGGCCATCGTGCTATTGGTACTAATTATCAAAGGTGAGGTTTTATTCCCCGGCACCGTGGTGTTTTTTGGCGTCCTGTCCTCCGTGGCGATATTTGCTATTAGTATGGTGCTACTATTATTAGCGTTCTATTTTTATACCATCTCGATTTTGAAGCTTGGCGATACCCTCACTAAAACGCAGATCGATGGCAAGCCGCTCAAGACCATGTACGCAATTATGGGCGTCTTTGGCTATTTTCTGGTATTTTCAGTACTGGCATTGATATTGGTTTAGAACTTATTTGTCAAAAAATCCTTATAAGAAAACCGCTCACAGTGTCGATTGTGAGCGGTTTTCTTATTAATACAGTGTATCTCATAATATTCTGGCTATTATTCAGCATATAAGGGAGCAAGCACCCCTTTATAAGTAAAACGTTCGTTCACAGACATTTTAAACAGCTGTCCTGTAAATGGCGTAGACTTTACCCAAACACTAACCAATTATACTTATCGATAGCAAAAGCATCGTAAAAATAGCCTTGTGCAGATTTATAAGATATTGCATGCTTATCCACCTATATGGGTAGTTATCTGATAGCTGCTTGACCTCTATTGCCACCATCGCCAAGTGATACCTTTTTATGAGCGACAACAAAAAAGCGTTTTATTATCGACCAAAGACCAATCAATCCAACAGCCCTACAGTGCGCTGGACGTTTGTAACGCTTGGCTGGATATTTTTTATTTTGGGCATTATTGGCGTGTTATTGCCCGTAATGCCGACCGCGCCCTTTATACTACTGGCGGCGGGTTGCTGGGCACGTAGCTCGCGGCGCTTTCATTTTTGGCTGATCAATCATAAATATTTTGGGAAGTTCGTCCGTGATTGGGAAGATCGCCATGCCGTACCGCTGTATGCCAAGTGTCTGGCGACAATTATGATGGCGTTATCGACAGCAATGTTATTTTATCGTTTACCCAGCGACATGATGTGGGTTGCATGGCTGGTAGCCACGGTGTGTAGTGGGGTTGCGGTCTATTTGTTCCGTTTGCCAAACGCCTAAAAAGCTATAAAATTAAGGCTAAAAATAGAAAAAAACGACCTTTAGTTACACGAAATGTCAGATAAGGCTTGCGCTACTAGAATGTACCCCTTATAATACGCCCAAGCTTAAGAGCAGTTCTGCACCAAATCATTACCTCGTAGTATTAGTTATAATCCTTCGTTTTAATATTTATCGTTCAGTAGCTATTTGCAAGCGTTACCGGTCACTAGGCCATTAATAAATTAAAAAGTAGGATTATCAATATGTCAGATACTCAAAAAGGTACAGTTAAGTGGTTCAACGAAGCTAAAGGCTTTGGTTTTATCGCTCCAGAAACTGGCGCAGACGTTTTTGCTCATTACAGCGAAATCACTGGTTCAGGTTTTAAAACTTTGGCTGAAGGCCAAGAAGTTGAGTTCACTGTAACTCAAGGTCAAAAAGGCCCACAAGCCCATAACATCGTTGCTATCTAATTTGTCTTTATAGGCAACTAGAGCAAGATGAAAAAAAAGCGAACCTTCGGGTTCGTTTTTTTTCGTCTATTGTTTATGTTTATCGCCTATGACTTATGATAAATGCTTTGATAATAAGACATTAAGCAAGGTTTTAGAGTAAAAATGCCTACGATTGTGATGATAGTCGTAGGCATTTTTGGTTTTGGTGTTTAGTCAGTAACTGTTTTAGAGTGAAGCAATCCCTATATTAATAAGTCCGCCGCCAAGAATAAGCCAAGCAAACATAATGGCACCCAAGATAAGAGGTTTTACGCCAGCTTGCTTGATAGCGCCTAGATGGGTGGTGAGTCCCAATGCAAACATAGCCATGGTCAGCAAGACGTCATCTAGCATAACCATACTACGCTCAAAATTCTGAGTCATTGGCACCCACGTGTGCAATACCACAATAAGAATAAAAATAAAGGCGAACCAAGGTATTTTGACCTGTTTGGCACGCATAAGTAGGGTTTGTTTTTCAGGATTTTTGCCCGCGCCTTTGGTTAAGGCAAAAGATAGTACCAGTAAGAATGGCGCAAGCATCATCACCCGAATCATTTTGGAAACCACCGCAGTATTACCAACGTCAGTACTGATCGCATTACCGGCTACCACGACTTGTGCCACCTCATGAATGGTTGAGCCGGTATAGATACCGTATTGTTGGGCACTCAGCCAAGGTTGTAACCAGCCAAGATGATAGAGGAAAGGGTAGAGCAGCATGGCAATCGTGCCAAAGACTACCACCGTCGCGATAGCAATCGTTACTTTATGGGCTTCAGCTTTGACAACTGGTTCAGCTGCAATCACCGCCGCGGCTCCGCAGATACTAGCACCTGAGCCAATCAATAAAGTGGTTTGCTGATCGATCTTTAACCATTTTGTACCCAGCCAATAAGTGAGCAAAAATGTCGATGTTAGCACCAAGGCATCAGCCATCACCGCTGGCATACCGACACTGGCCACTTGGGTCATCGTCAACTTAAAGCCATAAAACATAATAGCGAGGCGTAGAATTTGCCCTTTGGCAAAGCATACTCCCGCATTCAAGCGCTCAGCTAAATGAGGATAAATGGTATTGCCCAATAGCATACCAAGCAAAATGGCCAATGTTAAGGAAGACAAACCAACGATGCGTCCGTTCGACCACGTCGCCAGACTCGTATTTAACCATAGACAAAATACACTACCGCTCAGCACGACAAACAACCCTGCCAAATGTCGGTTGTTTGGAACATAATGATTCACTGATTGGGCAAAAGCGTGCATAGCGTACGCATCCTATTATTGATAATCAAAATAAGCATAAGCTTATGAATAGACAGTATAAGCCAAGCTGATTTATAATAAAAACAGATTAATAAGATACAAGCTATCGAAAAAGTAGGTTAATAATTGGTTTTTAATATTAAGTGATTTTTTAAATTTATAGTTTGTATAGGATGTTAGAAAGATTATGAAAAAGCCCATGCAGACGCTACCGAAAATTACCCTCAAGCAATTGGCGGTATTTGTTAGTATTTATCAGACAGGTAGCACCAGCCGTGCCAGTGAAGAGATGCATCTATCACAGTCTGCGGTGAGTAGCGCGTTGACTGAGCTCGAGTCAAGGTTGCAAATGCCCTTGTTTGAACGGGTCGGGCGCAGGCTTAACCAACATCCCAACGCCCATCCCGTGTATGTACAAGCGCAAGCGATCTTGGGGCAATCATTAACGCTAGAGCATTATCATAAATATCAAGCAGGACAGATTCATATTGGTGCGAGTACCACCATCGGCAACTATGTATTGCCGCCGCTACTTGCCAAGCTATATGAGGTGCTACCGGATGCCAATGTCGATGTCTACATTGCTAATACGCAAGAGGTGGTCAGCGAGGTTGAGCAATTAAACATCGATATTGCTGTGGTCGAAGGCATGCCGCGTCCGACTGATATAAAAGTCATCGAGCAGCGAGAGTGGCGCACCGATACCTTGATGGTATTTGCTAAACACCATAGCAAATGGTTGGCAGGATTGGTCAACTATGACAAGGACGAGCATTGTTATTTGTTGACGATCGAGCAATTGGCACAGCTACCTTTATTGGTAAGGGAGGCAGGTTCGGGGACACGGCAGATTATCGATGAGCAGTTACTAAAGCACTTACCCGATCCAAAAGTGGTCATGGCTATTCAACAGTCAGAGGCCATCAAGCGTATGGTTAGTGCCGATATTGGGCTTGGCTGTCTGTCACAACACGTTATCGAGGCAGAGCTAGCAGCAGGGAAGTTGGTACAAGTAAAAATAGCCGGTATCGATTTGTCACGCACATGGTGGCTAGTTTGGCACAAAGCCCGCCATCAAAGCCCGATTTGGCAGACCTTTATTGATATTATTGAATAGGATAATAAATAAGTTAGGGCTAAAATGAATGAGCTAAAAAAAGCGCCCCGTAGATTGCTCACCGATGCGCTTTTTATCAACTTATACAAACCATTTATCAAAACGATATTTGGGTTCAGGTTAGCTGCGTTTTGATACGGGCTTGTCAAGTCTAACGACTAAACTGTCACAGGGGACGTTTGGCAAAATATTATCTGCTGTGGCACCGCTGAGCCATGCGACGATACCATGACGCTCATGGCGACCGATGACCAGAAGATCAACGTCATGCTTATGGCAATAGTTGACGATACCTTCGCTACTAGAGATGGCGGTGGTTACCTCGGCATTAACGGCAGTTAAGCCATTGCGCTCTAAGAATTGTGCCAATTTGGCTCGTGCCTCTTGGCAGCGCTCATCGTCAATCTGGTCATATAAGCTTGATGCGGGCACCAACTCATAACCAAAACCGACCATGGTGTCTTTGACAATGTGCAGTACAGATAGCTTAGAACCGGGGCGGTTATCGACGATCTGTTTGGCTTTTTGTGCCACTGTGTCGGCATCAGATAACAAGTCGGTGACCAGTAAAATATGTTGGTAACTCATGAGGTGCTCCTCGTAGCAAGTAGTCTTAACTATAGCACTACTGATGGCTGCTGTTAAGTAATGTCGGCGTACTTTTAAACGGTTGCGGTGTCGTGCTTCCTAGTTGTAGTATCAGCACTGTTCTTTCTGCTGTCACTGTCTTGACTTCTCAATCTGCCAACCCCATCTATTAGCGCTAGACCAATTGTTTTCATGACTAGCGTTTGCCACTATAAAAACCAATACATCACACCTTTTGACCATTCTATTTACTCTGAATTGCAGGGTGCTATTTACCTAATAAGCTATAAGGATAACTATGACTGACACGCCATTTATTGCGGATTTAACGCTACATCCAGCGTTTGAGCTGATTGAGCATCGCCACATTGAGGCGCTATCGATGGATGTGCTGATCAGTCAGCATGTTAAGACTGGGGCGATGCATTACCATTTGGCGCATCCGAGTGATGAAAATGCCTTTTTGGTTGGCTTTCGCACTCAGCCAATGGATTCAAAAGGTGAGGCGCATATTCTAGAGCACGTGGCTTTATGTGGCTCTGAGAAATTCCCTGTACGTGACCCATTTTTTTCGATGATTAAACGCTCATTGAACACGTTTATGAATGCGATGACGGCTGCCGATTGGACGGCGTATCCGTATGCCACGCAAAATAAGAACGATTATTTTAATTTACTTGCCGTTTATCTTGATGCGTCATTTTTCCCTAATATCCATCCGCTTGATTTTGCCCAAGAAGGCATTCGTGTCGAGTTAGACGAAAATGATAAGCCGCAGTTTAAAGGTATCGTCTTTAATGAGATGAAAGGCGCGATGAGTGGCGAGATTGACCAGCTCTATCATACGGTCGCCCATCATTTGTTCCCAACGACGACCTATCATTATAATTCAGGTGGCGATCCTGCTGATATTCCTGACTTGACCCATCATGAGCTGGTTGAATTTCATCAAAGCCATTATCACCCATCAAACAGTGTGATTATGAGCTTTGGTAATATTCCAGTCGCTGAGACGCAAGCGAAAATCCATGAAGATGCCTTGATTCAATTTGAAGCTGGCAAAAAACACGTCTCGCGTCCAGAACAGCGTCTGTCTGCACCGATTAGCGCGGTCGATACTTATACCGCTGACGAAGCCGGTCCTGACCAAACCCATCATGTGGTGGCGTGGTTATTGCCATCAATTACCGATCCAAAGCAGCGTTTAGCACTGCGTCTACTAGAAGGCGTACTGGTTGAGCATGCTGGCTCGCCATTGCGCGCGTATTTGGATAGCCATCCACTTGGTAAAGCGCCAAGTCCGCTATTGGGACTCGACGACAGTCATTATGAAATGGTCTTTTATACCGGTCTGCGTGGTTCAAACCCTGAGCATGCCGAAGCGGTAGAGCAGGGGATTATTGATTTGCTTAAACAGGTCGCGAGCAAACCGATTGATGATGAAACCATTGAAACCATTTTGCATCAAATTGAGATTGATCAGCGCCATATCGGTGGTGATAGCATGCCGTATGGTTTGAATCTCATGCTAGAAGGCTTTAGCACGGCGATTCATGATGGCAACCCTATCGACGTCTGGGAAGTTGACGAGCATTTGCAGTGGCTACGTGAGCAAGTAAAAGATGCGCAGTGGTTACCGAATTTAATCAAGACTCATTTACTCGATAATCAGCATCGTGTCCGTGTCACTATGACGCCTGACAGCGAAAAAACTGCCCGCCTTGCAGCAGCTGAGCAAACCCGTCTTGATACCATTGCGATGGATTTGACCGCTGATGATAAAGCTATCTTAAAACAACAGGCTTTAGATTTGGCAGCGCGCCAAGCAGCACCTGATGATTTAAGCCTATTGCCAAAAGTTGGCTTAGAAGATGTCCCGACCGATATCAGCTTTAAGCAAGGCACGCAAAAACAAGTGAATTTAAGCGGGCAAGAGAGCACCTTATTTGAATATGAAGCGGGTACCAATGGCTTGTATTATTATCAAGTGATTGTGCCGTTGACCGATGCGATTGGTAATCAGGATACCAGCGTGCTACCGGTTAATGAAGTGATTAATCATCCATTGTTGCCTATTTACTTAAGCTTATTATCTGAGCTCGGTACCGATTCGCTAAGCGCTCATGAAATGCAAGCCAAGCAAGCGGCGCATTCATCAGGGGTGACGGCACGTATCAGTCAGCGCACTAATATCGATGACAGCCAAGCGATTAGCAGCTATTTTGTTGTGGCAACGCGCGCGTTGAATCGCAAGCCTGAGGCCATTGACTTGCTAAAAGAAGTCATGGAGCACAGCGTCTTTAGTGAGCATGACCGTATTAAAGAGATTTTGCAGCAGCGTCAAGCAGGTTGGCAATCAAACCTTGCCGGTTCAGGGCATTCTTATGCGATGCAAACTGCCAGTCGCGGCATGAGTCGCCAAGCACAGTTAGAATATGTGCGCAGCGGTCTGCCAGCACTAAACGCGCTAAAAGACTTCTTAACCCATGCCAGTACTGATGATGCACAGTGGGATAAATTGGCAACCAGCTTGATGGATTTACATCAACGTTTAATCAGTTTACCTAAGCACGCCGTTATTATCTGTGAAGCCGAGCAAACCGAACGCTTAAGTAACTTAATCGTTGATAGCTGGAAAGACAGCCAAGCGCCAAAGATTGCGGAAAAAATCACAAACTCTGATGCGGGTATTGAAGACAATATCCCAAGCGAGTTTGCCGAGTTGCAACTTGATGCGGCGTTAAATGGCGAGACAGACGCGGTCAAAGCACTAGAAAGTGGTGTGGCGCTCGATGTTGAAGATTTGGCGTGGCTAGTTCCGACCAACGTCTATCATAATGCTAGCGCATATACCGTGCCAGCAGCCGACCATCCTGATACCGCTGCCTTGATGGTATTAGCGCCTTATCTGCGTAATGGTTACTTGCATAGTGTTATCCGTGAGCGCGGCGGTGCTTATGGTGGCGGTGCAGGCTACGATGCCAATGCTTGCGCCTTTAAGTTCTTTAGCTACCGCGATCCGCAGTGTGCTGAAACCTTTGCGCATTTTGATGCCAGTATCGAATGGTTATTAAATGAGCCGCAAACCGATGAGCAGTTGGAAGAAGCCATCTTAGGTATTATCTCAGGTATGGATAAACCAGGCTCTCCAGCAGGTGAAGCGGTCAAAGCCTGCTTTGCCAATCTGCATCATCGCGGTGTCGACTGGCAGCGTAAAATGCGTGCAGCCATATTGGCCGTGACAGTTGCTGACATACAACGTGTGGCTAAGCAATACCTGCAAGGGCAAAAGCATGTCCGTGCGGTACTAGCACCTTATGATAAAGAAGAGCAAGTGAAAGAGCTTGGCTTTAAGGTTTGTAAGATTAAAAGCTAGTTTTTGACTTATCGTGAAATCAGTCATAGCAAATTATTGACTGTATAAAAAAACCGCCGCCTTCAATATTTATATTGAAAGCGGCGGTTTTTATTGCCGGTAAGTATTTTTAAAAGCTGTATTAATAACGCTTAATGGCTTGGTCTTTGCCAATCAACTCTTGATGAATGGGAAAGTTCTCATGGTTATCGTATTGCTGACGGTCGGCAAAATAACTTTTTAAAGTGCGGCGCACGGCTTCAAAGGCAAGCTTATCCCACGGAATGTCTTCTTCGGCGAACAAAGCGCAGTCCAGACTTTCAGAGCCAATACCGTAAGCGCCGTCTTTTAACTCGGTGATATAGATGCTATAGATTTGCCCGATATCAGGGATGTCATATAAACAATATAAGTGCGGATTGGTGACCACCGCTTCCGCTTCTTCAAAGCTCTCACGCGCAGCACCTTCCGCCATTGTTTCACCATTTTCCATAAAGCCTGCGGGCAGCGTCCATAAGCCATATTGTGGCTCAATTGCGCGGCGACATAGCAGCACACGTTGCTTATGCACGACCAATGAGCCACAGATGACTTTTGGGTTTTCGTAGTGAATGTAGCCGCAATTCGGGCAGACCAAACGCGGTATATTATCAGTGGCCGGTATTTTACGTTCAGCCTCGTGGCCACATTGTAGACAATAGCGCATATAAACTGCCTTGTTATTATGATGAGAAAGGATGGGGGTGTAATGTAATTGCTAGCACTCAGTTTGTTTGTATCGATATCATGGTGGATTGATTATACTCAAGGTTAAGCGTCATTCCACAAGAGTGCTATAAATAATCGTTATTACCTTAAGATAGCACACATTTTCGTGGCACAGAATGATGATAACAGTAACGCATCATTTCACTTGTAGTGACATTGCATAATTCTATTAACCAAACGGCCTCAAGCAATTCTGATGATACAAATAAGCAGTCACATAAATAGCATGCAGTTGACAGGCGATTGCGCTAATCTAGATTCAGAGATTATTTTAGGTTTTTAGTTAGGGCGTGTCCTCAATTCAAGCGATTGTACCTAAATGGGCTAAAAATGGCTAAATTTTGCTAAACATCGTCAAATATAGTCAGTGAGAAGTAATATCGATATCAGCAGTACCGTAGCGATTTTAGGATATGGTGACAAGGCTTTATACCGATAAAAATACAAGGCAATTATAATGGCAACCCCCAAGCAGTCTGCACCTTTTAGTGAATTGTCAGTCGCTGTACCCACTTTTATTCGTCATCCGACGCTGAGACAGTTGGCAGAACGGGTGCAGCATGAAACTTTAAACGCGGTGACCAGTCCAGCGATGTACAACTCTCAAAATACCTCGCGCAGTGCTCGTATCTTAGACAGCCTGTATCAGACACCGATAGCTGATGCCTCAGTCTTGGTTGCTATCACTCATGAGCGTCATCCTAAGCTGCTATTGACGCGCCGTGCAGCTCATATGAACAGTCACGCTGGCGAAGTATCCTGTGCTGGTGGCAAGTATGAAATAGGCGATGGCAATAACGTCATCACCGCGCTGCGTGAAGCTTGCGAGGAGACGGCGCTACCACCAAACAAAGTCCAGCTGCTCGGTCAACTGCCTATCCAAACTTCCAAAAGTGGTATGAGTGTTCGTCCTATTGTGGCGCTCATTGCGCCGGGTCTGGTATTGGTGCCTGAAATGGGCGAGATATCGCGCATCTTTTGGGCAGATTTTGAAGCGCTGCTCACACAGCCGACAGTAGAGTATGCGATAGAGTATACAATGCAAGAGGAGACTGCGACCATCCTTACGCCCAGCTGGCAAGTGGATGGTGAGACGGTTTGGGGGTTGACAGGACGCGTCATCGCCAGTTTGTTAGAAACGGGGTTTGATCGACAATTGGAATGGTACTACCGTATCCAAAATGAACAAGCGCAAAACGTAAGGCAGTAAGAATGAGCGGCTGATAACTTCTCACCCAAAACCATGAGTAAACCTATCCGTTATAGATTGATTATAATGAGTGTCGAGGCGATTGATAATGCTTTCACCTATTCTAATGACTACTTATAATAGTCATCGTTTTTCTTAAGCCACCAATTCATATTGTCTTGGCGTTTGGCACGGAAGGCTTCTAACTTATGCGCTACGGCTTGATTGTGCTGTCTGGCAGTGTCAAGAGCAAAGAGAATCGGCACCGAAGATAAGACGCCAAAGCGTATCTTTGATTTGGGCAAATCTAAGCCATCACCGATATCATCGCCGACTAGAGTGCGAGTCACGCTGGCATTGACCATCTCGACGAAGCGCCCGCGACGATTGTCTTCACCCATCAGCTGACGAGGCAAATCGTGCAAGGCTTTTGCTAGTGGTTGTCCCATCTTAAAGTCAAGCTGTTGAATGGATAAATAGGTATATAACCACTCCCAGCACGCTGCTTCATCTGTTGGCAAGCGATCTAAATCAACGCCCATCCAGTAGCTGGCAAGATTCCATAAATGTAAAATACCTTCCGCCTCCTCGGGACTGATGCGTGCGCCCAGTAGTCGTAGGCCGCGCATTATCAACAACGAAAACTGCAAATGGGTGGCGATCATATCGGTCTGGTTGATGGGTAGACCCCAATAAATCGTATTCCAGCTGCCATCGGGGTTATGATGCTGATCGGCACTCGGTATGACGCCCTTAGCAGCATTGCCTTTACCTTTTAATAAATTCTGCCGTACCAATGTATGAATTTGCCGCACCTGAATAGATTGCCGCCAGCCTTCAGAGCCAATCGCTAGTACTTGGTCGATAGGCTTGCGGCCGTTAGCTATGTGCGCAGTGACTTGTGGATGTTCAGAGACGGCTAAGATATAAGCATAGGTACGCATCAAACGCGGCAGCGCATCGTGCATCAAAGCGCCGGTCTGAATGAGTGGCAAGGAGAGGGCAGGGATACTATAGCCTGCCATCAGCGCGACGTTGCGTAATAGCCAAATCAGCATCAATGGATAACGGCGATAGGCGACTGCCCCAATGTGCGCAAGCTTGGGATCGAACCAAGCAGGCTGCCTGCTAAATTGCTCAGTTAAGGCGTTAAACGCAGGGTTATCTATCAGATTGGTATCAAATTTTGCACTGCGATCATTAATAATGAATTGCTGTAAAGGTTTGGCAAAACGAATGCCATCAGCGGCTAAAGTATCTGCCAACGGATCGCCAATATCGTAGCCTGCCACTATCTCGTCTAATAAATCTTGCGAGATTACAAAGTCCTTTGGTAATAAATAACGCTTGATGCGCTTTAAAACCTGTAAGTCGCTATGATCGTCGATAGCAGTAGTACGACCATGGCGCTGATAAGAAGATGCCGACTGACGATGGGTGTCTGAATTCAAACCATTGTACTTTTTGTCCATATTTGTCTCTACACCCATCCTCTATCGCTTGCATCTGTTACTTATCGATTCCCTTATTGCCCGTCAATCGTATTAATGACGGGTCAAATCTACCGAAGTGCTGTTGATGTCTTCTTTTAGCGTTGCTTTGAGCATCATGTAACCGGCGATACCAGAAACAATTGACCCCATGATAATACCTAAACGCTCATCGAATAATGGAGTGTCGCCTGCGAATGCTAAGCCACCGATGAATAAACTCATGGTAAAACCAACCCCACATAGTAAGGCGGCACCATAGATTTGTTTAAAGTTCATGCCTCGTGGCATGGTTGAGATGCCAAGTTTAAAGATTAACCAGCACATAATCATAACCCCTAACTGCTTACCGATGAAGAGACCAGCAGCGATACCCAGCGGTACCGAGTGGAACAGTTCAGCGAAGCCTGCACCCTTCAGCGAGATACCTGCGTTGGCAAAGGCAAACAACGGCAAGATACCAAAAGAGACGGTATTTTGTAGATCATGCTCCAGCTCTTCTAATGGCGAATGCTCAGGGTCAGTACGATCAAACATTGGAATAAATAGAGCCAACACCACACCTGCCAACGTCGCATGAATACCAGATTTGAGTACCGCAATCCACATAATCACACCGATGAGTAGATATGGGGTGATGCTCGTCACGTTGCGACGATTGAGGAGGTATAAAAACGGCAGACATAAACCAGCGACGGCTAAAGAGCCCAATGACAAGTCACTGGTATAAAATAAAGCGATGATTAAAATGGCGCCAATATCATCAAAAATAGCAATAGAGACCAAGAACACTTTTAATGAGTTAGGAACGCGATTGCCCAAAAGACTTAAGATACCCAAAGCAAAAGCAATGTCCGTCGCGGCAGGGATTGCCCAGCCTTTCCAAAAATCAGGTTCATTATAGTTAAAGAGCAGATAGACAATGGCGGGCATAATCATGCCGCCCAGCGCCGCTCCAGCGGGCAGGATAATTTGCTTAACGTTAGAGAGTTCACCAATCAAGACTTCACGCTTGAGCTCAAGCCCGACTAAGAAAAAGAAAATCGCCATCAGACCATCGTTGATCCAATGATGCGCATCCTTAGCAATGCCAAAGTCGCCAATGCGAATGGATACGGGGGCGTGAATAAAAGCCTCGTACCAAACGCTAAGAGGTGTATTGGCAATGATCATTGCAGCAATGGCAGCCAATGCTAAGACGATACCGCCTGCTGCCTCAAATTCGAAAAATGCTTTGATTCTTTTTATTGCCATATCATCCTCATTTACTAAATACAATTTGCTAAATAATTCAATAACCTCAAGTGTCTATACTGGCAACTTTGACGCTGGCGCAGCTAGATGCTAACAGTTTCTCATAATCTCATTCAGATAGACAACAAAATCCGTCAAACTGAAACCATAAAACTATCTTACGCTCGCAATAATAGCGAAATGACAGTGGAATAACAGCAATATGGTGAAAGGCAGGACGGAAATAAGCTATAAAATCTGCTGTCAATAAAATATTATTCTTAAAGATTTCAGCAACCTGTTAGACAAATCTAGCAGACTTTGTTACGTTTTTGGCTTTTTTTAGTCTTTTATCTCTATAATGAGTGGCATTACGTGCACACAGATGCTCTTGCGCACGCGGTTATTTAGGCGCTTTTTGCCTGTTTAATTGCGGTGTTCTTACTCTCGATTTCACTCTTATTTTTAGGGTTGTTTTCTACAGATTGTTTTCTAAAGTTTGTTTCTCTTTTTATCCTCAATGTTGAAGGTCGGCGTCATGGACTTATCCCTCTCGTTAGAGATTATTTTAATGCTCACTGCTGTGGCAGCGTTGGCAGGTTTTATTGATGCTATCGCAGGTGGCGGTGGCTTATTGACTATCCCAGCCATGCTACTGGCGAATATTCCGCCAGTGCTCACGCTAGGTACCAATAAGCTACAAGCGGCTTCAGGCGCATTGGCTGCGTCCATCACCATGATTAGAAAAGGGGTCGTCAAGCCTCAACGTATCAAAGTCGCCATTATTGCGGCTTTTATCGGTTCGGTTATTGGGACTATCGCCGTACAGATGTCACCGCCTGACTTGCTCGAAAAGCTCATTCCTTTCTTAATTGCCGCGATCGGTATCTATACCTTGTTTGCACCTAGGCTTGGCGAAGTAGAAGCGGCACCGCGCATCTCAGAAGGCAAATGGCAAAAAGTCGTTGCACCCTTAATTGGTTTTTACGATGGTTATATCGGTCCGGGCACCGGCATGTTCTTTGCGTTAGGTAATGTAGCACTGCGTGGGCGTCAGATCATCGAAGCAACAGGCGCGGCGAAAGTTTTGAACTTATCGACCAATATTGGCTCGCTGATTTTCTTTATTTTGGGCGGCAATGTCTTGTGGAAAGTAGGGCTGGCAATGATGGTGGGACAGACGATCGGCGCTTATTTTGGCTCGCATATGGTCGTCAAAGGCGGTAGTAAGCTGATTCGTCCGATGATTGTGTTGGTCTGCTTAGCCATGGTAACCAAATACGTACTTGGCTAGTTTCCTTGATGTAAACATGCTTTAGACTATACCAAAAAAAAACTCAGCCAATTTGACTGAGGTTTTTTATTTGAATAAGCATTCAAATTTTATAGAGTCGGTTCAATCTAATGTAGATACAAGGAAGGTGGGTGAAAGTACTACAAGTAGTAGACTAAGCGAGCCTGACACCGTATCCAATTGTTATGAGATTGACTATGGTTAATTATGGTTAGCGACGATCGACGTCATCGTATTCACTACCCATAATGCCATCGCTAAAGACATTTGAGAACTCGCGCTCGTTGTCTTCATCGATATGACCATCAAACACGTCTTTGGCACCCGCATCAGGATCGTTATAAATTGCAACGTCCATTTTGTTTTCTGACTTTGCTACAATAGCGGTCACTGCTGCATCACCGCCGACGTTCACTGCGGTACGAAGCATATCAAGAATACGATCCACGCCTAAGATAAGACCAATACCTT
Organism: Psychrobacter okhotskensis; assembly: GCF_965638355.1. Lineage (NCBI taxonomy): Bacteria > Pseudomonadati > Pseudomonadota > Gammaproteobacteria > Moraxellales > Moraxellaceae > Psychrobacter > Psychrobacter okhotskensis. Next base: position 2,846,282 of record NZ_OZ281822.1, on the reverse strand, counting down.
CGATAGGTAAGCCCACCTGAGCAAATACCATGGACAGCATAATCAAGCCAACACCCGGTACGCCAGCCGTACCGATCGAGGCCAATACTGACATTAAGATAACTGTCAGATATTCGGTCACACCCAAATCAATACCATAAATATTGGCAATGAAAATGGTCGCCGTTCCTTGCATGATAGCCGTACCATCCATGTTGATGGTGGCGCCAAAAGGAACGGTAAACGACGCGACAGAGTTATTAACCCCCATACGCTTGGTCACAGTACGTAAAGTAATCGGAATCGTCGCATTCGAGCTTGAGGTACTAAACGCAAAAATCTGAACTTCGCGCATTTTTGCCAAAAAGGTTTTGACCGATAAGCCTGAAAATAACTTGAGGACAATCATCATGGTAATAAAGAAATGGAAAGCCAGTGAGCCAACCAATACCGCAACGTAACCAAGCAATGACCAAATTAAGTCTAAGCCGAGCTCAGCCATGGCTTTGGTCAATAGCGCAAAGACACCATATGGTGCAAGATTCATAATGATAGTCACCATCTTCAAGATGACTTCGTTGATCAATTCTAAACTTTTTACCAACCCTTTAGCAGGCTTACCAACCATTAAGATACTAATACCGATTAGGACGGCAAAAAAGATGATGGATAGCATATCGCCATTTGCCATCGCACTGATGGGGTTAGATGGGATAATATTGGAGAATACATCAAGCAGAGGTGGCGCAGAGGCTGCTTCAAATTCTGCTGCGGTCTCGACATTCATGCCTTTACCTATGCCAAATACGATACCCAGCCCAATGGCTGTCGCAATGGCTAATGCTGTCGTCATCATATAGATCATAAAGGTTTTGGTACCAATACGACCCAGCAAACGGATGTCACCAATCCCGCAAACTCCGCAAATCAGTGAGATTAACACCAAAGGTACAACCAACATTTTGAGCGAGTTCACGAACAGTTTACCGATAATGGCAAGGAAGCCATTGGTAATGTACGTATTAACAAAACTGCCTTCAGCGTTTAGCCCTGAATAGTTTATAAATAAACCCAGTACGATACCGAGTATCATGGCAACAATAATCTTGCCCGTTAGTCCCATATTTTTCCACATAACCTCTATCCTTTTATATGCAACGCTCAGTAGTCAGTACGGCAATAAATCAATACATTTATGATTGTTGTCTCAACGTCTGATATTGTTACGTCTATATTAATTTGTTACTTAGTGTCAGACTTTTTGACAATATAAAATAATTGTTAAGGGTACTGCAAGATTTTTTTATGATTTAAATAACGTGACATTAGCGATTTTTTCCGTTTCATTTATTCTTTCGTGCTCAAAAAGACGTAAAATTGAGAAGATTTGTATGGGTTTTTATGAATATAATCGGTAATTATTTGAGGTGAAAAAAGCGAGACCGTCTGAAGTAGACGGTCTCGCTTTTTTAAGTGATATGGTTGATTTAAATAGCAATTTAACGTTCAAGGTTAAGTGAGATTAGTAGGTATAAGTCATATTGATTATAAATAGTTGCTTGTCAGTATTTTTAAGTGACGTTCAACAGACCCTAATTTCTTTCAACCTTAGTCTTTTTAAACATAAGCCCCTTTAAACATAAGCCTCTTTGATTACCATTTAAGCTTTATCGTTTTCATCACGACGGAGACCATCTTGCCATTTACTGTCCTTGGCTTCCTCGGCTCTTTCGGCTATTGTCTTGGTCGAGGTTAAGTCTGAATGATTAGGCAAATCAGAGTCTGCTTTATCAAGGCTATGATTGTAGCTCATACGCTGATTCAGAGTCGACTCAGCGTCACGATAACGAGGATCTAGCGCTTCTGCCTCTGGATTAGACTCATCAAAATCCGCTTGCCCGCGTATTTCTTCGACAGTATTTTGCTCATCTACCATTTTTACATCGCCATCACTTTCATAGCCGTGATCAGGATTGGCATCGCCCGTTTGCTCTTGAGTATCCGCCGCTGCAACCGTATTATTGGTCGCTGTGCCATTTCTTGCTTGGGCATCATTTTTTAGTTGCGCATAATCAGTCAGCTTGTGCACAGCATTTTCTAAGCTATGAGGGTTTTCACGCTCTTGTGATACCTCAAGATGCTCATCGAACACATCTGTCAATAATGAATCGAAGCGTAGACCATTATATCTAATCAGTTGCTCCGCTTCTTCTTCAGTGATATCACCGCTTTGACTAGCATTGACCACATGATCTTCGAACGTCAAGCCTTCGAAGCTGTCTTTATGCTCCGCTTTTTTGAACTTCTGCCACAATGGTTCGACTTCAAGTAGCGTCTGATAAGCGTGCTCCATACGACCGCTGACATCATCAGGTAAGGTATTATAATAGACCATGGTTTTGAGGTAATCACGGAACGGGTTGGCTTCATGATCATCCATAAAGACATCACCCAGTTTGGTTTTTAACTCATCGCTCGCTGGGGTAAAGATACGACCACTTGGGAATGTCACAAAGCTCACAACACCAGCCGCCATACGATTCGGGAAGTTGGCAAAGAAAGAAACAAAGGCTTCTTGAATGGTATAGAGGCTATTCTGTAGCGCGACCTCGGCATGTAAACGTTCGGCTTCTGATTTGCTGCCATGCTCATAAAACTGCAAGATAGCCGTCGCAATGAATAAATGACCATGAATATCTGCCAAACGGCCAGAGAGCATCTCTTTGCGCTTCAAGTCACCTGCCAATAATCCTAATGCCATATCTGCTGTTAAGGCAAAGCTGGCACTTAAGCGGTTGATATGTTTGTAATAAGGGCGAGTAAAGTCATCGACAAAGCTTGGCGCATCGTTGCTACCACCGACATAACCTGCGATAAAGGCTTTTGCCCCGCGGTTAAAGGTATAGCCCAAATGTTTAAAGAACAACGTATCAAACTCTTTGAGCGCCGATTCTTTGTCTTCGCTCTGTAGAAGTTGTAATTCGTCAAATAGATACGGGTGACAACGCATGGCCCCTTGACCAAATATCATCAATGAACGCGTCAATATGTTCGCGCCTTCTACGGTAATAGATACCGGAATGGACTGATAAGGAATGGCCAAAAAGTTACGTGGACCCATCTGCACAGCACGCCCACCAACGACATCCATACCATCGTTGACCACACTACGCATGGTTTCTGTCGCATAGTATTTTGCCATCGCAGTCATTACTGATGGCGTACCACCTTGGTTAAGACCACAGGTAACTAAGTGGCGAAAGGCTTCTAGCATATAAGTATTACTGGCCATACGACTGGTAGCGTCTTGCACGCCTTCAAATTTACCGACTGAGATTTTGAACTGTTCACGAACCTTGGCAAACGCGCCAACAGACAGATAAGTCATCTCACTGGCTGAGGTAGATAACGCTGGTAAGGAGATACCGCGGCCCACACCCAAACATTCCATCAGCATGCGCCAACCGCGTCCAGCATTTTCAACGCCACCGATGATGTAATCCAACGGGATAAAGACGTCTGTACCGTCGACAGTACCATTCATAAATGGCGAGCCGATGGGGTTGTGACGAGGTCCTGTGATGACCCCTTCGTGGCTGGCAGGAACCAACGCACAAGTAATGCCATAATCGGTCTTATTGGGGTCGCCCAGCAGACCTTCAGGATCGTGCATTTTGAAGGCCAAGCCAACCACGGTAGCGATAGGGGCCAAGGTAATCCAACGCTTAGAAAAATTCATGCGCAGACCGAGCATTTGCTCGCCTTCGTGAGTTCCGTAGCACACCACACCAGTATCAGGGATCGCGCCAGCATCAGAACCTGCTTCGGGGCCAGTCAGACCAAAACAAGGCACTTCTTCGCCTTTGGCTAAACCGGGTAACCAACGCTGTTTTTGCGCATCCGTACCATAATGCATGAGCAGCTCACCAGGGCCGAGCGAGTTCGGGACCATACAGGTCACAGCAGCGGTCGGCGAACGTGAGGCGATTTTACTCATCACCCGACTTTGTGCATAAGAGGTAAATTCAAGACCTCCGTACTCTTTCGGAATGATTAATCCTAAGAAACCGTTTTCTTTAATGAATTTCCATGCTTTAGGAGACAGCTCTTTATCATCATGATGGATTTTCCATTCATCAATCATGGCGCACAGCGTCTCTACCTCATTATCGATAAAGCTTTGTTCTTCTGCAGAGAGCTGTGGATAGGGATAATTGGCAAAGGTATCCCAGTTCGGTGCACCCATAAACAGCTCTTTTTCCCACCAGCTAGTACCAGCATCTAGGGCTTCACGTTCCGTATCACTCATGCTAGGCATGGCACCCGCAAGTGCCTTGTAAACAGGCTTGGTCAGCAGTGACTGACGCAGAGGCGCGACAAGCAGCACCAGACACAATAGCAATATCGGTATGCCCAAAATGAGCGACCATGGACTGATAATAGCGGTCACGACCACAGCAATAATGGCGACTATACTACCAGTGACGCGCGATAAAGACAGCAAAAATATGGCCAAAACCGTGGCTAACTGTATGATTACTGCCAAAATAAATAAGCCAACTGCCATGACTGTCTCCTTGGTAAAACCTAACTGGAAAATGGGGTAAAACTCAGAAAAAAATTATATTGAGAAAGCATCTTATTTAAGATCAGGGGTTTAAATCAATTAACGGGAAATCAAAACCCTTTTAAAACAAACAATGTCATTAATTATATAACCATGCTATTAAAAACTAAAAACCTATTGGTAAACAAACTTATAAACGTCTATCACAACATCATTTCGACTCAAAGCACTGTTCTTGAGTCAAAAAAAAGTAGGATAAAACAAGCATTGCTGACCATTAGAAATATACGTTTGATGCTCTACAAAAACTAATGAATCAAAATATAAATAACTGAGCGAAAGTTAGCTACCAATATGAAATAGTTAATGATAACTATCAATAGCGAAAATGCTATTCTGTGTCGATAATATGTATCAACTACTAGGGCGTGTCCTCAATTCAAGCGATTGTATCTACATGGGCTAAAAATGGCTAAATTTTGCCAAACATCGTCAAATTGCTGATTAATATCCCGATATTATTTGCGCTATTTTCCTCGTTTGAGGGCAATTTATCTCATTTTTATGACCATTTTTAAAATGAGGACACGCCCTAGATATATCGTCAATAAACCAGCGCTATAATTGGTTTAACACAACTGGAGCTCCATTCTCAAAGCATTACGGTGTTAATCTCGCTTGAATGATGGCCTATAAATCTTTACTCGCCTTTTTTGTACCTGAATTATCTTGAACCGACTATAGAACTAATTATATTTTCGACTAACCGAAGGGCGCTAAGCAGCTTTCGGCATAAGATAATGTTTCATTACGTCCAACGATGATGTGGTCTACCAAGGATAAATCTATCAAATCACAGGCTTTTTTTAGCTCGTAGGTCAATAGGTTATCTGCCGTTGAAGGAGTCGCATCAGTATGCGGATGATTGTGCGCGACGATTAATTGACCAGCAGCGTGACTCAACGCGTGACGGAGTACGTGCTTGATACAGACCGAGCACGACGAGATGCCACCAGTAAACAGTATTTCAAAGTTTAGCAGATTTAGCGCATTGTCTAAGCAAAGGACGGCAAAGACTTCACGATGCTCACCGCGCAATTGGGTGCTGATATAGTCCTTGACGACTTGTGAGCGCCCAAGCGCTTGCCCTGTCTTTAGCTTACTGTCTAAATAACGCGTACCCATCTCAAGCGACGCCAGTATCTGTGCGTACTTGGCAGGACCGATACCATGACAAGCAAGCACGGTCTGTGCCGGCGCTGCCAATAGCTCGGCAAGACTACCGAACTCATCGATCAAATGACGCGCCAGCTCGATTGCCGACTGCGACTGGGTGCCAGTGCGTAAGAATATCGCTAATATTTCAGCATCCGTTAAGTGAGCGGCGCCAAATTTCAGCAGTTTTTCTCGAGGTCGATCATCTTCATGCCAGTCTTTAATCGCCATTGTCACTCCTTAATGGGGGATGAATGCTAGATATATGATATAAATGCGGAAAACCTTACCCAACTTATCTCATAATTGTTACTATAAGCGCAATTTTATCTTTCAACTTTTTTATTGATGCCACGCTTATGTCCAATATTGTGCTCGCTATCACCGGCGGTATCGCCGCTTATAAATCCGCTATCTTTGCCCGTCTGCTCATCAAGGCAGGCTTTGATGTGCGTGTCATTATGACCACAGGCGCACAGGCCTTTATCACACCGCTGACGCTGCAGGCTTTGACAGGTAATGAGGTGCATACCTCTTTGCTGGATGAGCAAGCCGAGGCGGGGATGGGTCATATTGAATTGGCCAAATGGGCGGACTTAATCGTCATTGCGCCAGCGTCTGCCAATACACTGGCGCGTCTGGCAATGGGCATGGCAGATGATCTGTTGACGACCGTGTGCCTAGCAACGACGGCACCAGTCATTATTGCTCCAGCGATGAACCAGCAAATGTGGGCGCATCCAGCGGTGAATCTTAACGTCCAAACCTTAAGTGATATGAATTACCAAATTATACAGCCCGCCAGTGGTGAACAAGCCTGCGGTGATGTGGGGGCAGGGCGATTGCCCGAACCTGAGCAGTTATTGGCTGAGGTGTTGTTATTTAATGCCATGCAAACCACGCCGCAATTATTGGCAGGTAAAAGAGTGGTGATTACTGCTGGACCAACTGTCGAAGCGATTGATCCGGTACGCTATTTGTCCAATCACTCTACCGGTAAAATGGGTTTTGCTTTAGCGCGTGCTTGCGTGGCCGCTGGTGCAGACGTGGTTTTGATTGCGGGTGGTAAAGTAGTACTGTCCACACCGCTTAATGTCACCCGTATTGATGTGTTGTCCGCGCAAGAGATGCTGATTGTCGCACAGCAATGTGTGGAAGGTACGCATAGTGCGCTACAGTATATCTCTGAAGATGAGCATGATCATTCACACGAAGATCATCATGCTCATCACCACGGTGACTGTGATTGCGGCGATGAGCACGATGTTGATGCCATGGTTACCAATGATAGCGTGAGAGTCGCAGATGTCTTTATTTCGACGGCGGCGGTTGCTGATTATCGTACTGAAGAGGCTGCCCCGCAAAAGATTAAAAAAACCCAAGATGCCATGACGCTGAGCTTGGTCAAAAATCCTGATATTTTAGCAACCATTTCGCTTGCCCATCCAGCGCTATTTGTCGTCGGCTTTGCGGCAGAAACGCAAGATGTCGAGCGCTATGCTCGCGGTAAACTGATATCTAAAGATCTAGATTTGATTGCTTGTAATGACGTGTCGCGTGCAGATATTGGTTTTGCCAGTGATGACAATGCGATGCAAGTGTTTTTCTCTGAGCGCTATAAGAATGAAGCAGTAACGCTAGAGAAAGCAAGCAAAGATAAAATAGCTGAGCAGTTGGCCAGTATTATTGGTAAAGCTATCTGGCAGCGTCACAATGCACAAGACACGCCCTAGTTATGCTTTCGCTAATGTCGCTATTAGACACTAAATACTGATGGCAAATATGATAGATAGCGATAGCACCCAGACGTTATTGCTGATTGTGATTTTTGCGCTGGCATCATTGCTGCACGGGATTAGCGGTCTGGGTGTGACCTTGGTGACCACCACTGCGCTTGCCAGCATCTATCCGTTGCCACACGCCATTGTATTGGTGATATTCCCGTCATTATTGCTTAATGCAATGACTTGGCTGGCGGGTGGTGGTCGCACTATTTGGCAAAACTTTATCTATTACGGCAGGCGTTATTGGCTGCTCGCTTTAACTAGCCTGCTCGGTAGTATTTTGGGCGCGAAGCTCTTGCTATGGGTCGATAGCGCTTATATTTTATTGGTATTGGCGGCTGTCATTGGCTTTTATGTGATCAGTGCGCTACTCGGTAAGCAAATTCGGCTACCTGCTACCAAGCCTGTGCTGATTATCGTTGGACTGAGTGCTGGTATCATTGGCGGCGCGACCAATGCAATGTCGACCATATTGATGATGTATTTACTGTCTGCCAGCGATGATAAAAACACCGTCGCCAAAGTCGGCAACATGTGCTATTTCTTAGGAAAAATTGCCCAAATCATTGTATTGCGTGAGCCTATTATGGCGCTGAGTAGTGGTGAATGGCAGCTGATTACTTTGCTGAGTGTTTTATCTATTGTCGCGCTTTTAGTCGGTATCCGCCTGCGTCGTTACTTACCGCAAGCACGCTTTCGTCAGCTTATTTTATTAATTTTGACCGTACTTGGGCTGCGCGTGGGTTGGCAAGGAGTTACGGCATTTTTATCAATCTAAGCAGTTTGCGGTGTTAGTTAAGTTTTAGATTTTAGGTCAAAGGTATGCTTGGCATGTCGTCACTCATATTTGCGCTGGTGATTTAACGATTAAACAAATTCAGTAAGATGGTAGCGACGATGCTAATCACTATCATGGTAACGACCGGAAAATACACGCGTGTATTGCCTGATTTGTGTTTAATATCTCCTGGCATGTTGCCTATCCACGAAAACGCACTGGGAAACACCAGCCAAATGATTCCGATAACAATGAACACAGTGCCTATACCAATCAATATTTTTGCCATATAAAACCTCGCTAACTTTCTGACGTTTTTTCATTTTGTCTTAAGCATCGATATGCGACAAAGTCACTATTTAAACCGCCTTACCAAAATAAAGCTGCTGCGCCACTCGAAAAGTATTACAGTGCGCTTCAACCACATCTTCAATATCTTCTGAATAGCCACCACCCATGACGATGGCAACGGGGATGTTGGCGGCTTTTGCTTGACGTAACACATATTCATCACGCGCCTTGCAACCAGCTTGTGTCAATCCAAGCTTACCCAGTTTATCGGTCGCCAGTACATCGACCGCAGACTGATAAAAGATCATATCTGGTGCAACGTCGCTAATTAAGCGCGGTAGCGTGTCCTCTAATATCTGTAAATACTCAGCATCACCAGTATCGTTGGCAAGTTCAATATCTAGGTCAGATAGTTCTTTGCGAAATGGATAGTTCTTGGCGCCATGCATACTAAACACAAAAACCCGTGGCTCATTTGCCATAATACTAGCATTGCCATTGCCCTGATGGACGTCTAAATCGACCACCAAAATCTTTTGCGCCTGTCCACGATTTAATAATAAATTACTCGCGATACAAACATCATTAAACACGCAAAAGCCCTCGCCATGATCGGCAAATGCATGGTGCGTACCGCCGGCGACATTCATCGCCACGCCATATTGCTGAGCATAAAGCGCACATTCATAAGTCGCATGGGCAATATGACGACCACGATCGACTAAAGCTTCAGTCATCTCAAAGCCGATAGGGCGTGCTTCCTTGCGCGGTAAGGTTTGGGTTTTAAGCTTATACCAATAGTCTGCCGTATGAGTGGTCAAAATCTCCTCTTCGCTTAATCGCGCAGGCGCAAAGAAATTATCGGTACTGATAGTGCCTTCAGCCAATAAGCGCTCAGGAATCATCGTATATTTTTGCATGGGAAAACGATGCTTGTCAGGTACGGAATAACGAAAGACGTCGGAGTAAGCAATTTTTAGCATAATGTTTAAGTGTGTCGGTATTTAAGAGGTGATAAGGTGTTTTTAGAAGGTTTTTTATTAAGCGTGATAAAGGGGTAGAAAATAGACGAATGACTGATTTATATTTTGCTAAACTCTTTAAGTTAAAAGGCTTTTTTAAGTTAATAGACTTTCTAAATTAAAGGGCTTTTGTAAGTTAAGAGATTTTCTTAAATAAACTATTTTTTAACTTAAGCATCTTTATTGGACAAACTGAGTCGGCAAAAAGAAGGTGCGTGAGTCGGATTGTTGACGCAGCTCTGTTAATAACGTTTGCATATCTTCAGCGGGATATTGGTTATTGAGTAAATCACTAAACAGCTCATTCGCTACCGTGGTCATGGCAATGACACTTTGTAGTAAATGCTCGATGATTTCGTCATTAATACCAATAGTTTCGACATCGATGGCATGCTTGTAGCGTATCTCGCCATCGTTGATATCCATTTCTAGATTGCCAATCAGCATGTCATAATTGATTTGAGTAATCAGTAACATCGCTGCACTTTGATGACTCTCTGGTATCAAAAATGGCAAAATTCCATAGACCGCTAGCAGCTTGTTTTTCTCTTGCACCCGAAATAGGTAGCCACAGTTCAGTTGTTTATGCCGCATTCTTAAGGATAAGTGATGCGATTGCTGACTGTCACTGCTTCTGGGTCGATAATAGGTATATTGCCACTGATTATTACTAAAGTACTGTTTTAGACAGTCGACGATGGGCGTTTCATTGGTTTCTTGCTGCGATGCTTGCAAATTCGCTTGAGCTTGCGAGCGCTCGCTATCATGATTATTATCACGGTGACTGGTCAAACTGCCAGTAGAGTCAGCCGTATTTGCCTCATTGCTATTACGAGTATTGGCGCTCGAGATTCCTGCCTGCATCATATCAAGATCAATATCATCGTCAGCCGCTGCTGCCTGTGTTGGCATTTTTGCGCCATGGATAATAGACTGCGGTGCTGAAGCAGTCAGTAGCCGTTTGAGTTTTTGCCACAAGCTGAGTTTATTACGTTGACTCATAGGTATTGTGTTGATATATAAATGGATGATATTGAAAAATGGCCGATAAGCAAAAACAGTCAGTTAGTTATTATTAAACACCAAACCCTCTTTGATAGTGGGCTGCGCATAAAATGCTTGCAACATCTCACCTATATGCGCTGCCAACCACGGACTTTCAAGCGCATCGTATACGATGGGCAGTAGGGCACTACTAAATTGCGTCATGGCTTGCTCATCTATATATAAACTCGCGGCCACCGTTGCCATGCTATCGCCATGATGGTTGGCATACCACGTATCGATACTGGCTGACACGAGGCTGTGCAGATAAGGCGACATACGCAGACGGTTGTAGCTCTGTTGAATACTGGCTTCAATATGATCGATACTACTATTGCCAGGCTCATCAGTTAAATAATTTTGCAGTTGGCTAATGGGCTGATCTTTGATTCTTGCCCAACCGCTTACTAGCAACCGAGCGACTTCGTCATTTGATAAGTGCTCTTGGGCATTGGCTTCTGCACGACGTGCTAAGTCTTTAATATTACGGTGCAAATACGTTTGCAGTTTTTCATCAAGGTTTCTATTGGTCGCCTTTTCAAAAGAGCTGCGCCCAAATTTCATCAGTTTACCAGCAGCGCCTGCTTTATCTAGCGTGGTTTCCATAAAGTCGTTGATCGCGTGATAGAGCGTTTGCGTCAGCAAATCTGCAAAAGTCTCGTTGCCGACTAGCGTATGAATCAAAACATTACGCTGCTGCTCATGGCTACCCACATAATCGGCTAAGGTCTGCACTTGAGTGTCATCTACCAGCTCAGACAACGGCACATTGTCATTGACCGGATGATAAATAATCGTATGCAAGATATCGCGAATATCTTTACGTATCACATCCGTCATCGGTTGGTTCAGGAGCCAGTCGTTGATCAGATGTTGCAAATCATCGGCGCTGACATATTTATTCAATGGCTGGGCAGCAAACCACTGCCAAGCCTCTATGCTCAGCGGTTCAGCTTGCGTGCGTAACCATTGCTGCATAAAGGCAACTTGTGCCTCGATTAAGCTGTCAATGGTCAGCGCTGGCGTATCTAAATGTTGGCTATCTTTTGAAGTCTGCATAGGTTTTGAGGTCATAGTTATCGACAATTTGTTATACTGTGTGGTTGGGGTAAGCATAAAGTATTATGCCACGAACATGATATTTGTTGGTGATGAATATTGACTGCCGCTTGATAAATAATACGAGGTTTGAATGACAGCTCTGAATATCGCCTTACTTACGCTTGATGAGCTGACCGTTCAGCGCGGTGAAGTCCCTCTATGTGAAGGCGTTGCGCTCGATTTACCGGCGGGCAGTATTTGTCATCTGATTGGTGCTAATGGTACGGGTAAAACGACGCTACTGATGCAGCTGGCTGGATTGTTGCCGGTGCTGAGCGGTGAAGTGTATTATCAAGGATCTGCAAGTTTACCTATTCAGCCTTTGTATGTGTCGCATCAGTTGGGTATCCATCCAAATCTGACGGTCGCACAAAACCTCACCTTTCTGTTGAATTTATACGGCATCAGCCCAAGTGTTGCTGATATCGATGACGCCTTAGCTTGGGTCGGACTGCAAGGCTTTGAGACGATTAGCTCAAGCCATTTATCGGCTGGGCAAACGCGCCGTATCACCCTGGCAAGGTTATATTTATTGACGCCGGACGTGACCCCGTTATGGCTACTTGATGAGCCTTTTACCGCCCTTGATGTCGATATGGTGGCACGGATGGAAGACAGGTTGCGCGATTTTGCCACGGCTGGTGGTGGCATATTGATGACCAGTCATCAGGCTGTCGGCGTCGCCAATCAAGTGCTCGATTTGTCCGACTATATGGTTTGAATGTTGTTAGCATAAGTGTGATAAGTAGTATAAGTGTGCCAGTCATCCGTGGAAGAGCGAATAAATGATAGAAATAGACGAGCCAGTAGACAAGGTTAATACAAGCTCAAACGTTAGCGTATCACCTGCGCGCGCTATCAGCTTTAGGCAGTTATGGCGGCGCGAGTGGCACGTGAAGCAGCAAGGAGCGGTACAATGGTTGTACCCTTTGGTACTGTTTTTAGTGATTATCACCTTGTTTCCGCTAGCCGTTGGTAGCGAACCTGCGCTGTTACAGCGTCTTGGGGTCTCAGCGGTGTGGATTGCTGCTCTATTGTCACTAGTAATGGGTGTTGATGGCTTATTTAAGCCCGCTCTTGATAATGGCACACTGGCGCAATTGGTTGTTGCCAAAGCGTCGCTGCCGTTATGGGTGCTCATCCGCCTAGTCATCCATTGGATTTTTAGTAGTGGCATTGTGGCAGCGCTTAGTTTACTTGCCGTGCCTTTGTTTCAGCTTAGCTGGTTTGAGGCGTGGATATTGATGGCGTCTATTTTGACCGGCAGTCCGATGCTCTTGATGCTGTCAGCAGTGGCAAGTAGTTTGACGCTGTCATTGAAGAATGGTGCAGTGCTAGTGCCTTTGATCGCCTTACCAATGCAATTGCCGGTGTTGATTTTTGCCACAGGAGCAGTGGATTTATTTGCCACTGGTCTTAATGGCTTACCGATACTGGCATTATTATTGGCAGGTAGTATTATTTCAGTGTTGGTGATGCCATGGGTGATTGCGATGACCTTAAAAATGTCATGGCTCAATTAAACAGTAGACTTTCTGTACTATCAACACCCAGTCGTTTAAACCCAATGTATTAACAGCATGTTGAAAACTGGCAACTTTGCTATAATAGCCAGCTAACTAAGTAAACAATCACTCGTAGATTCTATCCAGTGTTTAACGCCGGCAGGTTGACAGGTAGTCGCGCCCATGATGCGCTATATCGGTTACAACCAATACGCTGTGCCAATAGGTTTATTCCCATGCCCAACCTGAATAACATCTCATCTCCTAGCCTGTGGCAGCGCATCTGGCAGGGCTTTTTGACCACTGTGGGTACCAAGCAGTTTTTTCGCATTTTTTCGCCTTGGGTCAAGTGGCTGGCAATATTAGCCACTATTTGTCTTGTGATCGGTAGCGTCTGGGGTCTCGCTTTTGCGCCACCTGATTACCTGCAAGGTAATAGCTACCGCATTATCTTTATTCACGTGCCTGCTGCTAGCATTGCCATTTCTATTTATTTTGCCTTAGCAGTGCTCGGGGTCATTTTTTTGGTTTGGAAAATTAAGACTGCCAGTCTTGTGGCGCAGGCGCTTGCTCCGCTAGGATTTTTGCTCTGTGTGATTAGCTTGATTACGGGTTCTATTTGGGCAAAACCGACGTGGGGCACTTACTGGGTTTGGGATGCGCGTTTGACCTCTATGCTCATTTTGGCATTTTTGTATGCGGGCGTCATGGCCCTGTTTGCCGCGTTTGAGCATACTGCCAATCGTGGTAAAGCTGCCGCTATTTTGTCTATTGTTGGCGCAGTAAACTTGCCTATTATTAAGTATTCGGTACAGTGGTGGAACACCTTGCATCAAGGCTCGACCTTTACTTTAACCGCCGCGCCCAAAATGTCTGCAGATATGTGGATGCCATTATTACTAATGATTGTCGGTAGTTATTTATTGGTCGCGACGTTAGCGATTTATCGTACCAATACGCTTATCTTGTATCGTGATCAAGGCAAAGCGTGGGTCAAAGAGTATATTCGCGGGCAAGCCAAATGACGGCAACGACTGTCGCCAAAACAAATAACGGCTAGGAAAATATTATGCAGCCTTACTTTTATAGCGTATCTGAATTTCTTGCCATGGGTAAGCATGGCGTGTTCGTTTGGTCATGCTGGGCCATTACCGTTGGCATGATGCTGGCTTTTGTTATTTATAGTCGCAGGCAACGACAGGCTTTAATCAAGCAGCTGACTATTCAGCAAGCGCGGCAAGCACAGCGTACGGCTAAAACTCCTAATTCTAAAACTAAGCAACCGATGTAAAAAATATTTTAATATCATAACTTTAGCTCACAAAATTATGATCTCTCAATTGTAAAGATATGACCCCGTCAGTTGCTAGGGGCTTATTGATTTATGCGAAAAATGCTACCATATAGCTATTAGAAGAGTACGATTAGAAAGACATTTTTAGAACGTTTTTCTAATGGTAGTTTCTTTAATATTTTCTGTTTTATAGACTGTCTATATTCTACAAAACAGCGACTCATCAATGAGGTAGTGGTATGAACGCAGTTCGTCGCAAAAAACTGATGTGGGTTATGTTTACGCTTGCAGGGGCAGCGATAGCCGTGGTGTTGGTTATTTATGCTATTGGGCAACAGACTGATTACTACTTTGATGCTACCGCGATTGCGCAAGGTGAGGCACCGCAAGACAAGCGTATTCGTGCTGGTGGTATGGTAGTCGCGGGTAGTGTTCAACGCGCCGAAGACAATCCATTGAACGTTGAGTTTGCCATCACGGATTTTCAATCGACCGTACCTGTGACCTATCAAGGTATTTTGCCAGATTTATTTGCTGAAAACTCAGGCGTTGTCGCTACCGGTAAGATGCAAGGCGACATCTTTGTGGCTGGTGAAGTATTGGCCAAGCATGATGAAAACTATATGCCGCCAGAGGTGGCCAAATCGATGAAAGAAAACAATCGGAGCGTCGCAGTGCCTTCTTCTGAGCAATATAACCCTGCTGAGCCGATACATGAAACCAAAACGCTTCAACAATAGTGGTTGCGAATACCAATAAAAAAACCACCGATTTGCTCGGTGGCTTTTTTTGTTTAGTAAATTATTAATTGATTAAGTATATAACGATTTTACGTCAATCAATCGTCCCACTCAGGTGAATAATCAGGATGTTCGATTTTACGTCCATCACTACTGGCAAGTTTGCCAATTTTCTCTAGTTCCTCTGCACTCAAATGCACCTTCATTGCATCCAAGTTACCTTGTAAGTGGTCAGGATTAGACGTCTTTGGAATAGCAACGCGGTGCTTGTCTGACAGAATCCAAGCCAACGATACTTGTGCAGGCGTGATGTTATGCTTATCAGCGATTTCTTTGATAACCTCATTATCGAACACATCACCGCGTGCAAGTGGCGAATAAGCTTCAAGTAGAATATGGTGATTGTTCAAAAAAGTTTGCAAGGTTTTTTGCTTAATAAAGGGATGAAACTCAACCTGATTGACCACAATCGGCACATCTGCATATTTCTTGGCTTCAATGATATTGGCAATATTAAAATTAGAAACCCCGATATGGCGCGTCAAACCTTGCTTTTGCAACTCGCATAGTGCTGGAATTGTCTCAGATAGTGGTACGCGGTCGTCAGGCCAATGCAAGAGTAGCAGATCCACATAATCGGTATCTAAATTCTCTAATGAGCGTTTTGCTGCTGCCATGAGTTTCTCTGGCTCAAACTTCATATCATCAGGGAAAATCTTTGTGGTCAAAAAGAATTTATCACGAGCGACGCCTGATTGCTTAATACCTTGGCCAACCTCGAATTCATTACCGTAAGCTTGGGCGGTATCGATATGTTCGTAGCCCATCTTAAGACCTTGGCTAACGACATCGATACAGTCTTGCCCCGTTGACTGCCAAGTGCCCAGTCCTAATACTGGAATGTTGGCTTGTCCTGCGGTACGAATATTATACTTTTTAGCATGCATATTATTATCCTTGTTATTTGTGTGATTTGTTAATAGAGGACTTATCAAGAGAGCGATTACTCATGAATATTATTGTCTCGACCTCTATACAGCCCAACCACTATAGAAAAAAGCAGGCTGAAGTGAAAGAGCCCGTGACGCTTTCCTACAAAGGACAAACAGGCTGTAACGTCATTTTAGAGATGGTTAGGTGTTTATGGACGGAATTATTAATAAAGGAAGATTACCTAATCTTCTGAACACTTCATTCAACTAGGAGAGGATGTGGCTATTTTTTCAGAAATCACTCATTCAAAAGACGGTCTGGCAAAAACCAATAGCACCGGACAAAATCCTCTTTCTTGGTTTATCTTCGGTCTTATGGCCAGCGTTACTTTTATCGGTATACTCTCAGAGCTTATGCCTTCCGGTATTTTGCCACAAATGACTGTAGGTCTTGGTATTGAACAGACCCAAGTTGGATTTTTGGTCGGTATCTATGCACTGGCATCAGCGATTTTTGCCATTCCACTCATCAGTATGACGCTGTGGGTCAATCGAAAGATTCTCCTTATGGCTTTATTGACAGGTTTTGCTGTCTCTAATATCGTCGTCGGCCTCACTTCTTCTTATTCTCTCATCGTGGTCATGCGTATTTTGGGTGGTATCTGCGCCGGTATTATGTGGCCAATGATTGCAGCCTACGGTACTGAATTGGTGCCCGAGAATATGCAGGGTAAGGCGATTACTATTATTATGGCGGGTAACACCTTTGGCGTGAGTCTTGGGTTACCGATTATGACTTTTATTGGTACGCAAGTAGGGTGGCGCACATCGTTTATCGTGCTTGGTGTACTAGGTGGGGTCATTGCACTATTGGCGATGAAATTCTTACCATCCGTAAAAGGTGAAAAGCTGACGCAAAGCAATTCGCCAATAGCGGTGCTAAAAATATCTGGGGTCTGGATAGTCTTAGCCCTCACTTTCTTGGCAGTCGTCGCGCATTACAGTACCTACACCTATATTACGCTACTGGTCGAAACCATAGAGTTTGTCGGTGGTATCAGCTTAGCGCTGTTGATTTTTGGCATTGGTTCTGTCATCTCAGTCATACTATCGGCCAAGATTATTGACACCCATTTACGGGGTTTAATCGTTGGGATGTTGGCTTGCGGTGCTATGACGATGCTGCTGTTTGTCTTCTTTGGCGGGACTAATGGGTTTGCGCATTTTGCCTTTTTACTGTGGGGCTTAGCATTCGGACCTTTGGTCACGATGTTTCAAACAGCCGTTAGCCATCAGGTCACCGAGGCAAAAGCTATCGCCACGTCAGTACAATCTAGTGTGTTTAACTTTTCAATTATGATTGCGACATGGTTGGCGGGTTTGATTTTGGTGCACCTGCCAGAGACAGGTGTTTTCGGCATTGTATATCTGTCTATTCTTTGTTTTGTTCCGGCCATTATTATTACGGTAATCTCTAAAAAAACCTTAGATACGCCTACTTTCCACTGACTATAGAATGCAGACCATAAAAGATGCCCATTACTTATAAGTAATGGGCATCTTTGTATTTATATTTCGGCTTGTTAGCGCTATTCGTTGATATGAATGAATACTCTTTAAATATCTAAAAATTTAATGACTAAGTTATCAACTATTAGTCTATCAATTACTAAGCTATCAACTATTGAGCAGCTGCTTCGGTAGTAGGTGCTGTCGTGGTAGCGACGGCCTTATCGGTAGCCGCATTTTCACCCCAAATTTTTGGGTACTTGTAACCTGGGAAGCTATCATGCGCATACTTTTTAAAGGCTTCTGAGTTATAAGCAGCCGTCACGTCTTCGACCCATTTTTTGCCTACATCTGCAGATTTAACCGCTGACCAGTTGACATAAGCAAAGCTTGGCTCTTGGAACAGCGCTTCGGTCAGTTTAATACCAGAATCAGTGGCATAGTTACCATTAATCACTGCAAAGTCAACTTCATCACGGGCGCGTGGCAATTGCGCCGCTTCTAATTCAACAATTTTGATATCGTATTTACTGTTATCAGCGATGTCTGCTTTTGACGCTGTCAATGGATCTACATTGTCTTTTAGAGTAAGCCAGCCAAGGTCGCTCATCATCACTAACGCACGCGCAAAGTTACTTGGATCGTTCGGTGCAGAGACGCTCATGCCTTTATATACATCATCGAGGCTAGTCTTTTTGCCTGAATAGATGCCAAGAGGCGCCGTTGGTACTTGGAATACTTCAACCAAATCAAGGTTGTTTTCTTTTTTGAAAGTATCTAGATAAGGCTTGTGCTGAAAGATGTTGATGTCCAAGTCGCCTTCAGCCAATGCCAAGTTAGGACGTACATAATCCGTAAAAGGAATCAGTTCAACTTCGTAACCTTGCGCTTCTAGCGAGCCTTTCACTTGGTTACGTACCATATCAGCAAAATCACCTTCGGTCGTACCGATGACGATTTTGGTATGGTCAGGATCGATGTCGCTAGCAGCCGTTTCAGCCGTTGAGCCTTCGGTAACGGGCTCTTTGGTCGCTTCTGGTGCTGACGAGTTGTTGCAACCAACTAAGACTAGGCCTGATACGCCAACCGCAGCAAATGCCGTCGCCAGTTGACGGCTAATATCTGTTAATTTCATAAAATTTCCTTATTAATACATGGGATTGGGTAAGATAGTTATCGTCTGAGCATTAAAAAAGCAACATTCTAATGTAGTAATGCTGCTTTCTTATGAGCTGAGACAAGGATTAATTACTGCCAAAAATAACCCTAGTCGCTGACAATGTCAAGTATTTGCTAAAGCGGTTTAACGTTTGTCTAAACGCGTCGCCAGCCAGTTACCAGAGGCTTGAATAGATATGACCATAATCGATAGCATAATGACAATAAAAATCATCACCTCTGTCTGATAACGATAGTAGCCGTAACGAATGGCCAAATCACCCAGACCACCGCCACCAATCATACCAGCCGCCGCTGAATAAGACAGCAGACTGATACAAAGGATGGTCACGGATAACACCAAACCTGAGCGCGCTTCATTGAGCAATACTTTGATAATGGTAAAGGGGCGGGCGCCCATAGACTCCGTCGCTTCGATGATACCACGCGGTACTTCGCGCAAGTTTTGCTCGACCAAGCGGGCAAAGTAGAATGAACCTGCAATCGCTAGTACCAAAGAGGCAGCGATGGGGCCAATACCTGTGCCGACGATAGCCTTAGTAAATGGGCTCATGGCTATCATCAAAATAACAAACGGAAAGGCGCGCATAAAGTTGGTAATGCCGCCCAGTATGCCGTAGAGGGTTTTGTTTTGCAAAAACTGCCGATCGCTCGACAAAAATAAGAATATTCCGAACAGTCCGCCGATTACAATCGCGACTGTCGTTGAGATACCAAGCATAATGAAGGTATCAATAAACGCTTTTACAATCTCTTTGCGTAGCAGCAATAGCTTGTCGATTGAGGCGGATAATTCAGCACCAGTTAACATATGTATTTCTCCTGCCTCATTAGTCTTCGTGCACTAAGCCTTTACCAATTGGTGTAGTGGCCTGAATCAGACCATCGCGAATATCTGCCACTTCAAGTAATTGCCCTTGGTGTAATAGCGCCGCACGATGGCACAGCCTGCGAATGACGCTCATCTCATGAGTCACGATGACAATAGTGACGCCGAGTTGCTCATTAATATCACGTAGACAAGTCAGCAGACTTCGCGTCGTCGCTGGATCAAGGGCGCTGGTCGGCTCATCAGCCAATAATACTTTGGGGCTGGGCGCAATCGCGCGGGCGATACCAACACGCTGTTTTTGTCCGCCCGACAGCTGCGCCGGATAGTGACCAGCGCGATCAGTTAAGTCTACAATCTCAAGACAATCCATCACTCGCTTGTGAATATCGCGACGCGGATAGCCAGAAACCATCAAGTTAAATGCGACGTTATCAAAGACGGTGCGATTGGACATGAGGTTAAATTGCTGAAAAATCATACCAATGTTGTGACGAGCGATACGCAAATCACTGGCAGACAAGGTGGTCAAATCCGTCCCATCTATCACCACTTGACCTGAATCTGGGCGTTCGAGCAAATTAATTAAGCGCAAAAGGGTCGATTTCCCAGCACCTGAATAACCCATCAAACCAAAAATCTCACCTTGCTGAACAGACAACGAGGTCGGTTCGACAGCGGTAAACCAATGCGGCTTGCCGTCTTTGTCTTTGATTGATCGGTCGCTTAAAAAACTTTTGGTCACATCGTTTAAGACAATCATGTCACTCATGGAGGGCTCAAAATTTAATAGGTTTATGATGGTTATAGAAAAATTAGACTGCAGTGTACCTATGGCAGCGCAAAATCGGATATTTGCTAGCATTAACAATGGTAATAAGGGGCAGTAATATAGCATATTATGCAATGTTTTGGATATGCACATCCGTGACTTGCTTATGACTAATGGCTATTAGCTCTAAGAAATCTGAAAAATGTAAATGGCGGGGTGCAAAGGGCGTGATTACTCAGAAGGATGACGATAAAAGAGGTACAGCCATATCTTAATTATTATTGTCGTGGTAGTTGTAATGAGGATCTTGCTTTACGGGTATAACGACCAAAAATCTGGTGTGGCCATTAATAGTATCGGTCACGATACGCCCTTGGTGAGCAGTAGCGATTTGTGAGACCAAGGATAATCCCAAACCTGAGCCTTTGTTCTTTTGCTGCAAGCGCACGAATGGACTGAATACTTCCTCGCGTTTGTCTTTAGGAATGCCTTCGCCTTCATCAATAACCGCCAGCACGGCGTATTTTGGTAACGGACGTATGGGTTCGGCTTTAGACTTTTTGATATGTTTGGTAAATAGATTCTCTTTACGCGCGGCAATCGGCGCGTCACTCTCATTTTGGGTGTTGGCTTTAACGTCGTCTTTGCTAGCAGTTTTATCCGTCGCGAGTTTATCAGTTTTGCGGGATTGACCATTGCTAGTTAGCAACGCATCGTTGGCTTTACGAGCTCCTTCGCTATTAACGGTCATTTCATTATCGTTATGAATTTCCGCAGATTTTTGGACGTCTTCTTCGTTATCCGGCACGGCTCTCCAAATAACCTTTTTAATTTTTTCAGTCAAATCTGTGGTAAAGCTTTGGTAGTTGGGGATTAGTGATGCTTCAGGATTAATAGCAGTGGTATCGTCAGTGAGTATAGGATTTTTAGCAGTATTTTCTTTCACTTTTGCATCTTTACTAGCGTCTGTTGCTGAGGGGCTAGTTTCTAACCCCTTTATATCAGCGTTGCCCATAACATCAGTGCTTTCAGCAATGATATCAGTGACATCCGCATTTGAAGCGTCAGCTGCAGCATCGTTACTATCGAGCGCAAGGTTTTCACCATTTCGATAAATAGGCGGCGCCGGTAATATCACAACCATCTCTGCTTTTTCTTTCTCAGTATTGGTTATATGAGAGTCGTCAGAAACCTCGCCTGGTTGTGTTGATGTTTGCAGCGCTAAGTTATCGGACTCGTTTGATTCGTAATAATGCTCAAAATCCGAACGGTTATAATCAGCAAAGCTACTAGAAACCAACGTTTGCAGTAAATAATCTGGAACGGTATCGGCTTCGTCAATAGTCTGAACGCCATAAATCAGCACGGTAACGGGTGGTTTACCATGTAACATAGCATTGGTCAAAAGGTTGCGAATAAGATGGGTCAACATCGGTGCCTGACCATCGATGACTATATGCTCACCAATCAAAGTGGCTTCAGGGTAATGTTGGCGTTCTTGATTCACTAAGTCATATAAGTCCAAATGCTCGACTTGCTGCATGACATGACCGGCATCTAAGCGACTGACCAATAAGATACTTTCAACCAAGTCATTAAGCCCTGATAAATCACGGTTGATCGCTTGCGCGCGTTTGTCAAATTTCGCTTTGGTATCCATTGGCATCGCATCCGCCAGCATATCCATCATCTCGATTTGTAGACGGATACGGGTAATCGGCGTCCGCAGCTCGTGAGAGGCATGCGCCAAGAGCAGATTGTTGGCATTGATAAGATGCTCAATTTTTTGTGCCGCTTGGTTAAATCCGCGTGCTAACGAGGCGATTTCATCACTGCCGCGTGCATTGACTCGTACGGTAAAGTCACCGTCACCCAATTGGGTCATCTGCTGGCTCATCTGATTGATGCGCCAAGTCATGGTGCGAGCAATCAGCCATAGAACGCCTGCCATAATCAAGAGCAGCAGTAGAGTACCCGTAAATAAATTTAAAGCTGCGGAGAGTACAGGTTTTTTAGGTGGCAAGCGTGATTCGTACAGCAAGGTATAACCAGTGCTACTATATACTTGAGCTTGCTTCGTAGGGGAGGTGTCTGAAAGAGAAGGAAAAACACGTGAAAATAAGGAGGGCGTGGGCGGCAGCTCTAACGGCAAGTCGCTATTGTCAGTCTGCATGAGCAAATGACCTTCATTGTCGTATAAGCCCATTTTTGCTTGTAAGGATTCATCAAAAATATCAAAACTTTTTTTGACTACAGCGAGCATAAAGCGTGACTGTAAACGGTTGTCCTTGCTGATGGCGATATTGAGCTCATGTAAGAAGGGATCGATTTGACCCAAAATTTGGGTCGCCAATACTTCTGAGCGAATACCCGCATCTTTGTCATGCACCAGTTGCGTCAATAGCACCATGGCAACCGCAAATAGGATAAGTGCCAGCATGACACTGGCAAATAACTTAGCAAAGACGGAACGAAAACCCAATTGCTGCATTAAACCATCTCTATTATCAGATGCTCATATCGATTTATATCATGCCATTTAGATTGTTTAATAAACATATTATTTAATAAAAATGACGGTGACTAATTTGCCGCGAAACGGTGACTAATTTTCCACAATAAGTGTTTCGATGAATCAAATCAGCCGCCGTCATTTAGCTACTTCAAAAATTAGCTATTTAAGATTACACCTGATCGGTAGCGAACTGATAACCAACACCGCGTACGGTAATAATACGCTTTGGCTGACGTGGATTGTCTTCAATCAAGGCACGCAAACGCGAGATATGAACATCGATAGCGCGATCAATATTGTCTGAGCTGTCATCATTTGGCATGGCTTGCCATAACTGCTCACGATTCAGTACTTTACCAGAATGGGTGGCAAAGTAGTGCAACAATTGAAACTGATGCGTCGTCAAACGCACAGGTTGCTCATCAATAGTCACTTCATGGCTATCAGGGAACACGCTGAGACGGCCAAAGGTCAAGCTGTCCGATTGGCTATCTGCTTGGTTTGGTTGCTCGTGACGACGAATGACTGCGCGTATAC
Source organism: Psychrobacter okhotskensis (assembly GCF_965638355.1). Classification (NCBI taxonomy): domain Bacteria; kingdom Pseudomonadati; phylum Pseudomonadota; class Gammaproteobacteria; order Moraxellales; family Moraxellaceae; genus Psychrobacter; species Psychrobacter okhotskensis. The sequence goes on along the minus strand of NZ_OZ281822.1, from coordinate 2,822,689 downwards.
GTGCTAAGAGTTCACGTGGCTCAAACGGTTTAGAGATATAGTCATCAGCACCCATTTCTAGACCCAAGACGCGATCGGTGGTATCACCTTTGGCGGTTAGCATGATAATCGGCACTTTGTTGGTCATGTTGTTTTTATTGCCGCGTATCTTTTGACAAACTTGCATACCATCCATATCGGGTAGCATCAAATCAAGCACCACTAAATCAATATCGCGCTCTTTGGTATCTAGTAATTCTAGACCCTCTTGACCGAGTCCTGCATGATGTACGTCATAATAATTCATGGTCAGATAGTCGCTGATCAATTCTGCTAGATCTGGATCATCTTCAATTAACAAAATTTGCTTACTCATGGCTTGTCCTCTAGTTGTTGTTATGGTTTGTCAAGAAACTGCTTTTTATTAAAATTCTAGCGCGCCTCGATATTTACGTTAATTTAAATTCAGGTTATTTTAAAGGTAAGTTGTCATAAATTGATAGGGTTCTGAACCATAAGACAGTCACCGTTAAGATAGGGTTAAGAAAATATGATTAAGGCCTCAGCCAATATAGGACAGGGTAATAATACTATAGTGCCTAATTCAGCTATGACTAAACAAGACACGCTTTGTTAATGTTTCTACACAATGTAACTGTCTTTTTCTCTTCTTTCTCATTTTTTAGGAAACCACCACCTTTTTGCCTTTAGATTCAATGGTTAAGTCAGCAAGGCAAATTAAACTGTCATTGCTAATGCCAGCTATTAAGTACTGTTTGGTACTTGGATCGTACTCGACGACCTCGACTGGCTGACGAGTTAAACGCTGATCTTGCCTGATAATCCATACATTGGCGCTCAACGGTCTTAATGGTTTATGCGGCGGTCGCTGCAGCTCCGTTAAGTCGACATCATGCAACGCGCGTTCGGGGACAATCGTCCCTACATCGATTTGACCATAATCAACACGCCCTGTTACTTGCATATTAGGCTGTAGTTTCTCACGGCTGATTTCATTATTGACGACATTCACATGAACCAAAAGCTGTTTTGGCTGAGTCGTTGCCGTCAATTTACTGACCTGCCCAGTGAATTTATCTGACATGCCCTCAGCACTAAAATTCACTGTCTGACCGACAGAAAGCTGAGGCTCCACTTGAATGGGTACTGTCGCTATGAAATGTAATTCAGTCTCATCACTGAGCTGCAATAGCGGTTGACGCGCGTCTATTGCTTGTCCGGCTTTAGCAGATAGCTTTTCGATGCGACCTGAAAAGCTGGCACGTACAGTCATCAATTCGTATGGCTGTTTGGCGCTAGCAGAGGCGTTATTGCGGGCTGTTACCGTGTTTTTATCAATACTAGTATTAATGCTAGTATCAACGCTAGGCTGACTGGTTTCAACGCTTGCCTTGTTTTTTTGTGGCGTCGTCGTTTGGTTTGTGTTCTCTGAATTATTATTTTGCGTGGGCTCGTCTGAGTTTGTGGACTTCTCATCTGCGGCTCTTGACGTAGCAGCCGACTCTATCGATTGACTGACCGTTCCCTGACGTTGAACGATGAGCAGTGGTGTGCCTTTTTTTACCCATTGGCCTTTTTCTACCAATACTTGCTGCACAGTGAGCGCGTTTGAAGCTATGAATTGGGTTTTTTTAATAGGTTCAATAATGCCTTGCAATCCTATGCTGGGCTGATAACGTGAGGGTTTTATACTCAAAATATGGTCAGGCGTCAGGGTAACGCTATCATCGTCAATAATAATGGGCGTCTCTACTGTCTCACTATTTTCAGCGGTCACGGGCTCATCAGTAGGGGGCGAGGGCTGACAGGCAGCAAGCAATAGCAAAGCAGTACATAAATATGCACTATTTTTTAAACCTTTACTCTTTAAACCTCTCAAAACTCTCATACCAAGCACTCTCGTAAACGTCATTTTATTATATAGTGAATTGAGGTAAGGGCAAATAACAGTATTATATTTATGCAACATGCCCAGACGGTAGATGGCAAAAGTAACCTGAGACAAATTAGGGAGCATAATCAAAAGACTCTCACTAACTCAATGATTAATTTGAACATAAATTCACTAAATGACTGGAAAACAACCAGTAACTGTGCTAAAACGAACATATAAAAATATAATGATACATATTTATCACAAATGAAGATTATTCGGTAAGGTAAGTATTGTTTTTACTCAACCTTAAACCCTTTTGACCCTTTGTGTACATTTCAACAGATATCGAGCCAGTTAAATTTATGATGCTGACAAGGTTTAGGCTTTCCAGTTTTGAGCAAGTCTAAAAATTTCTATAAGCAAAGTGAGTCAGCAGATAGGCTGCTTTATAAAGACAAGCATCTGGCAGTTTTTTGAAAAATAAAAGCCAAAAATAGCGCTTAATACACGAAGATAATTGTCGCTAAAGTGCGTATAGTAACCGATGGTAACGCCATGCTTGATAGGCGAATACTGATAGAGAACATGTTAGCGATCGTGACAGCGTAAAATACAAACTTAACCGTTCATCTCAATCCAAGAATAAACCATTTTATAAATTGAAATAACTGTTAAAATTTTGCACTGGCAGATAGTGCTACGAATAATAGCCGTTTATAGGACAATGATAATGGAAAATAATTTTGAAGGTTTGAAAGTCATGGTTATCGATGACTCTAAAACCATTCGCCGTACTGCAGAGACTTTATTACAAAAAGCGGGCTGCGAAGTAGTGACCGCTATTGATGGTTTTGATGCTTTAGCCAAGATTGTTGATAACAATCCCGATATCATTTTTGTTGATATCATGATGCCACGTTTGGATGGTTATCAGACATGTGCATTGATAAAGAATAACCCTGACTATGCCAGTAAGCCTGTGATTATGCTGTCGTCTAAAGATGGTTTGTTTGATAAAGCGCGTGGACGTATCGTAGGTTCGGATGAATACTTGACTAAGCCATTTAGTAAAGATGAGCTGTTTGAGGCAATCAACCAATATCGCTAATGCATAACGGCCTATATAATTGATAGCTAGGCAGTTAATTAGACAGTTATATTGGCATGATTAATGCATATAGCGTTACGGCTAAGGCAAGTAGCTGAGAGGACTGTTATTAAGAAAGTGAACTGTTGCTGCCGTGATTATTGAATACTTTATAAATGAAGTGTTGATGTTAAATAACCACGTTATAAACAGCCCAGTGATCATGATGGTTATCAATCAGTGTTTGTCATTTCATAGGTACCACCGTAAAAATAGGTATCATCGTAAAAATAGTGTTGCCAACAAGGCATTAGGCATTATTTTTAATAGATTTGTCTCAACAATATATCCGAACGGATATCATCGAAAATAAAGGAAATTTCCATGGCTACTGTTTTAGTCATTGACGACTCGCCATCTGAGATGGCGAAATTTCGCGACATGCTTGCAAAAAACAACTATCAAGTCCTTGAAGCGACAAATGGTGAGCAAGGTTGTCAAATGGCAGCCGATCATTTACCAGATGTCATCTTGATGGATGTGGTTATGCCTGAAATGAATGGTTTTCAGGCCACCCGTAAGATAACACGTGGCAAAACAACGTCGCATATTCCGGTCATCATGATCAGCACCAAAAATCAAGAAACGGATCGTGTTTGGGGTAAGCGTCAAGGCGCTAAAGAATATATCACCAAGCCAGTTGACGAAAATGGTCTGGTCAATGTCATTCGCAAAGTAATGGGGTAACTTGTGGCTTCCAGAGGATTTATTGAGCTTCTGCGTTTAGCAGATTTGGCACGCGCGCGCAAAAGTGGCCGTCACGGCGGACAAGAATCCGACTGGCAAGGGGTAGTATTCGAGATTGGTGGTCAGCGTTTGGTCGCACCAATGGGTCAGGTTTCAGAAGTACTGACCATGCCGGAGTTCACCAGTTTGCCCTTAGTAAAGCCCTGGATGCTCGGCATCGCTAATATTCGCGGACGCCTATTACCACTGACGGACTTGTCCGAGTTTTTGCAGGTGCCCAGTCGCTTGGCACAAATGAGTCAACGTAAAGTTATTGTCATCAATCATGACAATGTGTTCTCAGGCTTGCTTGTCGATCAAGTGCTAGGTATTGAACAGTTTACTCGTGGTCAATATCGTCCAGAAGCCCTTGAAAACGACTCGCCATTTGCACCTTACAATCATGGCAAGTTTTTTAAAAATGAACAAGATTGGTATATTTTTATGCCAAGCTTGTTGGTGCAAGATTTGCAGTACGCTGATGCGGCGCTATAACTGTCTGTCATAGAGTATTTGCTGTCATAAAATACTCGACTGCTAGCACCTAGCACGATAAAAATAAATACCGACTGACATGATACGGTTGTATGTCAGCATTCATACAGGCTTTGTTAATCACTGTTGTTTTGATAACAATATGATTGTCGAAGTCAGTCACGATAAGACTTTGACGATTGTTCGAAAGGAATACGCAAGATGAGTGATGTTATAAATAACCCTGTAGCTGGTAATAGTAAAACGACCCCCACGGTGAAAGACGCTAATAATACTTGGAAGTTATTATTAGGGCTTTTTGCTTTATTGACTGTGGCCTGTCTGATTTGGCTGGTCAATTCACTATCATCAGTGAGTCAATATCTGACCAATTTCAATCAATCAGTGGTATTGCCGGTGATTTTGTTTGTGATAGGTGTCGTAGGTATTTTATTTGCCCTATACCAATTACTCAAGCAACGTGGCGGCTCAGAGCGTCTACTCATCGAAAAAGAGACCTTGCGTCGTCGCCAAGAAGCAGAAGCGGAATCTGAGCGTGCTCGTCAAATTCAAGAAGAAAACGAGCGTAACCAGATCGCAATTTTGCGTTTGCTTGATGAATTGGGTGATTTGGCAGATGGTGATTTGACGGTTAATGCGACCGTATCAGAAGACTTTACGGGGGCGATTGCTGATTCGGTAAATTTTGCCATTGACCAATTGCGTCAGTTGGTATTGGTTATTAACAGCACGGCTGATCGCGTCTCGCAGTCCTCAGAACAAACCCAGATGAATGCCGTTGAGCTTGCTGAAGCCTCGGAAAACCAAGCGCAAGAAATCGCGGGCGTATCGGCTGCGATTAATGAGATGACCGTCTCGATTGACCAAGTTTCGAACAACGCGGCAGAGTCTGCAACGGTTGCCCAGCGCTCGGTTGCCATCTCTTATAACGGGGCAGAGGTTGTACAGCGCTCTATTGAAGGCATGAATGTTATTCGTGACCAGATTCAAGAGACCTCAAAGCGTATTAAACGTCTTGGTGAATCTTCGCAAGAAATTGGTGATATCGTTGGTTTGATTAATGATATTGCGGATCAGACCAACGTATTGGCATTGAACGCGGCTATTCAGGCATCAATGGCAGGGGAGGCTGGTCGAGGTTTTGCGGTCGTTGCTGATGAAGTTCAACGTCTGGCTGAGCGTTCAGCCAATGCCACCAAACAGATTGAAACCTTGGTAAAGACTATTCAGGCAGATACCAACGAAGCCGTGATGTCAATGGAATCAACGACTTCTGAGGTTGTGCGCGGTGCGCGTTTGGCCAAAGATGCTGGTGAAGCTCTAGAAGAAGTACAGAGCGTTTCTAATACCTTGGCAGATCTGATTCAAAATATCTCAAACGCCGCCCAACAACAGGCTGAGTCTGCTGGTCACATCTCTCATACGATGAATATTATTCAAGACATTACTTCACAAACATCATCGGGTACGATGGCCACAGCGCGCTCTATCGGCGAGCTAAGTGAAATGGCTGCCGCTCTCCAAGAGTCAGTTACGGGCTTTAAAGTATCAAACGATGATGAGCAGTTAGAAGTGGAAGAAAGCTTAGTAGCCAATGCTTAATCAATCGCTTTTGCTTAATGGCTAATGCTTAATAATTAATTGTTAGCCATCATAAATAGCCATTAAGCTTAGGGTGTTGTTATCTTGAGATTTTAATCAAAGGACTGCTCTAATATTAAGAGTGGGCAGCAGGAGCAAGAGCAGGTCACGTGGATAATCGTACTCAACAAGACGCTAATATAGTCGATAAAGCCAGTTCCGATTCGGTAACAGCTTTAAGGCAAGATGATAGTTTTGATACGCAGCAATGGCAACGCTATATAGAGCAAGAAATCGGCTTTGTTTTACCCGATATTCAACGCCAGTGGCTAGTAAATGCGATTGATCGTACCGCTGTTGCGAATGGATTATCAGCGCTGCAACTATGGCGTCAATTGCCGAACAACGATGCGCTGCGCCAGCAACTATTGGATAAAGTGCTGATTCACGAAAGTCGCTTCTTTCGCCACTTGCCTTCTATAGATTTTGTCACAGAGTGTGCCTTGCAGCATCAGTGCCTGACGCTAACAGATGACAGTATTGATGAGACGTTTCGCATTTGGAGTGTCGGTTGTGCCAGTGGGCAGGAGACTTGGTCGCTTGCCATGAGTTTGGCATCGAAGCAGCTGGTTAACTATGTCATATTAGGCACTGATGTCAGCCAGCAAGCACTGACAAAAGCACGTATGGCACAGTACGACCAACGCCAAAAAACGTTAATTCCGTCTTGTTGCCAGCCATTTATTCATCCATTACGTCCTGAGACTATGACTGAACAATCGACTGCCTGTGATTTATCTATACTAAAAAATGCTAGCAGTCAAACTCGAGTACATTGGCAAATCGCGCCAACTTTACAGCAGTATGTTAGCTTTGCTTTACACAATATCATCAATCAAGAACCACCCACCCCGCATCTACAACAGGTCATTATCTGCCAAAATATGCTGCTATATTTTCGTAAGTTTGATCAACGGGATATTCTGACTAAGCTGTCAGAGCAGTGTGCCTTAGGTGGTTATATTGTATTGGCTCCAGGTGAGGCGTTGTTTTGGCGTCCTTCAAATATGCGCCGTATTGCGCACCCACAGATTAATGCGTGGCAAAAGATCAGTGCCTAAATTACCGCCTAGACGAGTTAGGATAAACCTATGAAAAACCAGCCCAATGACATGGTGACGCTCGAGTGGCTACTACCACTTTTTAATCAGCAATTATCACAAGTATCTGATGGCTGGCAATTAGGCGCTGATAGCACTAATTACGAGCAAATGGTACAGCACTACCATCAAGTTGGTGGCGCTCTAACTATGGTTAACCTGCCTTTATTGGCAGACTTAGCGACTAAGCTAAGTCTGTTGGCAGGTGCTGGTCGCCAAGAGGACTTTACTACTGACGATTGCCGCAGTGGTCGGTTTTCTCATCGTCTGTTACAACGTGAGCTGACGCAGTATATGCGTACAGGCAGTCATCATACGGCTTTGATCAATAGAGCCGCTGCTGATCTTACTCAGTCACTATCACGACGAGGTATTGCGACAGATCTTTTTTCACAGCCATCTAGCACTACTAAAAATACACCTCACGAACATTTGATTAATAGCGATTTTAGCGCTGAAAATGTCATCGATGATATTGAATTAATCGTACCAAACCCGGCGGCAGATGCCCATCTAGACATTCAGCAATATCAGCAGTTATTGTTGGTTTGGCGTCAGCAAGTACAAGCATTGTTAGCTGCTAATAGCAATCAGCCCTCTATACTAGCCCTCTTGCAAAAAGTCAGTGAGTACTTATGGCAAAGCACAAAAGAGGGTGATGTGCAGCGTCTATGGTATCTAACCGAGTTATGGCTGCACGATCTTGCCCACAATAAAACACCATTGCCTGAGCACTATGCGCCATTATTAGCGCAGCTTGAGCAAGTGATTGAGTCAGGCGGTCATCAGACTAAGCTAGCATCGAGCGTTATTAAAGACTTGATAGCCAGTATTTATATTGAGTTAAGTGGCCTTGCACAAAGTAGCGAGCATACGCAATCTATTCTCAATAATTTACCGCAAAGTGAGACTGTGGCTTCGCGTTTTTTACCGCGCATATTGAGTGAGCTTGAGACGCTCATATTCAGTCTTGATCAGCCGCAAACTTTATTGAATCCATTACAGCGTATAAATAGTCAGCTCGAAGCTCGAGGTTGGACACTCTATGCGTCACAAGTCGCATTTATTCTAGCAGATATCGAACGTGCTCTCTCCTCAGAAACAGGGTTTGCACAAGAGCAATGGCAGATCGAACGCCAGCTCCAAGAGCTATATAGTGCTATTTATAATACCGAACAGACGATATCTACCAAAATAGGGGACGCAGCTGACTTTACTTTGAGGTCTGATAGCGCTGACTCGCGGTTAGGAGCTAGTACGGACAGCAGCGCTGCTACGAAAGACTTACGTGAACTGCGCATTGCTGTTGAAGACATAAAACAGCGCTTTAACGCCTATATACAGCGTCAAGATATTGCCCTCTTACCTGAGACGGCTGAGCTGACAGACATCGGCCACACTTTTGATGAGATGGGCTTGCCCTCAGTCCGTGAAGCGACTGATGCGATAGCCAACCTATTTGTACAACTGACGACTCATGATGTTAATGTGCTCAGTTGGAATGTTACTCAAGCGTTGGCTGAGGGCTTGACCTCTATAGAGCTGCTGCTAGACTATCTGGCGCAGCAGGTCTTTGACCAACCATTATTAGCGCTGGCAAATCAGCATATCGATAATGCTACCATACTGCTGAATGACTATATTCAAGCGCCTGAAAGTGTTGAGCACAGTTTCCTTAGCCAAAAACCTGTGGCAACTGATGTGCTGCGCTACGATGATAGTGGGGAGATTGCGCCTGTTACTGAGCATGCCGTCAATGACCAAGCTTCTGATATCCAGGCTTCTAATACGCCAAACCTTGATACAGCAAGTGTAGACGATGAAACTGTATTAGAAGATGAGAGCGATAACCTCATAACGAATAGTGCTGTAGTAGGTAACTTTAACACTGCAAGCGATAGTGAAGACTTGCTGCGCGCGCGTGAACAAGTGAAACCTGACACTTTTGATATAGATGAAGACATTCGGGACATTTTCATCGAAGAGGTGACAGAGGTCGTCGAGGACTTAGAAGATTTTTTACCGATTTGGCAGCAAGACTCACAAGATCTAACGCCATTAACAGAAGTGCGCAGAGGTTTTCATACCTTAAAGGGATCAGGACGCATGGTTGGTGCTTTTAGCATCAGTGAGATGGCATGGGCCATCGAAGATCTGCTCAATCGTCTGTTGGATAAGACATTACCCGTCACGGACGATGTTGTTGACTTGGTGACAGAGAGCACTAAGCGATTATCAGTCTTGGTTACAGATTTTACAGCACAACAACCGCCAAGCTTTGATCCTGCGGTAACCATTTTACAGAGTCATAACTTGATGACAGGACAGCCGGTTAACTCGGGTTTAGAAACTTCTATAGCTGCACCATCAGGCATTGTATTCAGCGAAGATGATTCTATATTAGATGAGACTCTTGACTTAGGTGAGCCCATGTCAATTGCTGACTCTACTGAGTTGGCAGATGCTGCAGATACGATTAATGATTCTCAAACTGTACAGAAAGAGGCTGGAGACAGAAATCCAATAGACTCTCTTTCTGGTTTAGCATTACCAGCCGTACTCGTTCCTTTTATGCAAGAGACTGAGCAGTTACCAACGGATGCGAATGATGCTGATCCTGATATTAAAGAAATCTTTATAGAAGAAGCCAATGAAGTGCTGGCCGACATCGTGCCTTTATATGAGCATTGGCAGCTGTCACCCACTGATTTAAGCGATTTGGCGGATATTCGTCGTGGATTCCATACGCTAAAAGGTTCTGGTCGCATGGTAGGCGCCAACTATAGTGGCGAGCTGGCATGGTCTATAGAAAACATGCTCAATCGCATTTTGGATAAGAGTATCGTCGCGTCAGCCGATATAAGACAGCTTATCGCCGATGTGCTAGGCGCGTATCCCGCCATGCTAACTGCCTTTGAAAATAATAACAGTCAAGGTTACCCCGCATTGGTGCCGTTATGGATTACTTGTGCTAACGCTTTTAGTAAGCAACTAGGCGATGAATTCAGCTATGTTGAGTTATATAAGCAAGCGTTGAGCTCTACTGAGCAGTATTCTGCAGTGCAGCCTGATGATACGATTGACCGTATCCATGATGATAGTAGCAATGATGATATTGAAGATATGGATAGTATGTTGCAGACAATTCATTCGGTTAATGCGATGATGGCAGAAGCGCCCGTTATTTTGACGCATCAAAATGCAGAAGAAAAAGCATTTTTTGAGATTTTTATCGACGAAGCAGAAGCGCTATTACAAGATATCAATACCTTTGTTGATGATCATCAAGGCCAGCCTCACATTGCAGTCAGTGATGATATTGTTCGTGCCTTCCATACCCTAAGAGCCGCGTCTGGCTCTAGTGCTTTAGCGGCGATTAGCGAAGTCAGTGCGATGATTGAGCAAAGCTTAGAGCTATTACAACAGCAGGATGCTTCTATGAATGCGCAACACCTAGAAGCATTAGCCCAGTCTGTGACACTGATGGATGGCTACCTCAATAATTACAAACAGAATGCCCAGCAGCAAACCATATCGACAGAAGAGTCGCAAAGCCAGCAAGATATTGCCTCATTACAAGCCATGCTGGGTGAGCAGTATGCCATCGGCGATCATAGCGAAATTACGAATAACAAGCCCACTATAGATCAGCTATTAGATGAAAATATTGATGAGTTGCTCGATGCTGAATGGCAGTTAAATGAGGCGCTGAGTCACTCTGATAGTGAGCAGGTTCAGACATATATAGAGCAACAACTTGCCCAAATAAATTATCTATCTAGCAAAGCGCTAGAGTTTCCAAAATTCAGCGCGATTCTTGGTGCATTAGCAGCGGCTTATACTTACTTAAATGATCATCCTGAAACAGCAGCTGATGCTGCTATTCAAACCACGTTACTGGCTGGACATGCTCAGCTAGTAGGGCTATTCGATGCCTTGGCTGGTAGTACCTCACTAAAAGTTGATGAGCAAGTGCTTGAAGGTTTACAGCGTATTGCTAATGGCACTGCCAGCAGTGATGAGGCTATCGACGAGTATAATGATGATCTGCCTAGCGTGCAAAGTGTCTCTGCCCCTGAGTTGCAGCTAGAGTCTATCGATACCGATATTGAATTGTTAGAGATCTTTTTAGAAGAAGCGCAAGAGCTCGATGATGCGCTTGCCGAGAGCTTTAACAAATGGCGTGCGGACATCTCTAACATCAATACTCTAAAAGTATTGCAGCGTCATTTGCATACCATTAAAGGTGGTGCGCGCATGGCAGGTATCCGTAGTATTGGAGACTTGACTCATGAGGCGGAGAGTATTTACGAAGCCTTTGTAGAGCATAGACGCGAGCCAACCACCCAGTGGCTTGAGATTATGCAAATCGTGCAAGATACCTTGTCGTTGCAAGTGATGCATATGGTCAAGCATCAGCAATCGTTTTTTGCACCTGAACTTATTGAGCAGCTGCAACAGTTTGAGAAAGCACAAGCATTACCAGATAATGTCAATCTGATTGTACCGGTGCCAAAAAACCATGCTGACGCTGAGCCGCAAGTTTTTGCTAATGATGCGACAGACAGTAATGTCAAGACCACAGAAGTATTAACGCTTGATAGAATGATTAAGCAGTCATGGGCCAATGGCTTACCGGACCCTGATATCTTAGAAGTGTTTTTAGAAGAAGCGGCAGCGCTTACCAATAATAATCAATATTTGCAGTTATTCTTAGATAACGTGAGCGATACCGTTGCCTTGCAAGCGCTACAGCGTGACCTACATACCCTTAAAGGTGGCGCAAGAATGGTCGCAGCAAATGGCATAGCGGACTTGTCACACGAAATGGAAGCAGTCTACGAAGACCTTGCTAGTCGTCGCCGTCCTGCAACGAAAAAAGTCCAAGAGTTACTGGTGGCTTGTCATGATTGGTTAGCAGATGCTCTGTTTATTCTAAAAGAGCGGGTCAACCCGCCAACACCTGGATTGTTGATAGAGGCGCTACAAGTATTCAGTAAAAATCCTGATAGCCTAAAACAAATACCTGATGAATCGCTGCAAGGGCAGCGAAAAGCTATCTTGACCGCCAAGGAAAAGCAAAATTCAGATGGTAGGGTCAAAGACATCAGTAAGATGCCATCGATGGTCGGCAAGTTCACTGGGCAAGAGCAGAGCGCTAGTAGCAATGAGATGATTCGTATCTCAGGTGGTCTAATCGAGCATATGATTAACTTGTCTGGTGAGTCAGCGATTAACCGTGCTCGTATTGACATGGGTATGAGTAGCTTGACCAACAGCCTTGAAGAGATGGGCATCACGGTACAGCGTTTGGCGGATCAGTTACGTCGAATGGAGATTGAGCTTGAAGCTCAGATTTTATCGCAGATAGATGATGAGCTGATCAGCCATGAAGGCTTTGACCCGTTAGAGATGGATCAGTACTCCTCTTTGAATCAGTTATCAAAATCCCTGACGGAGTCAGCATCGGATTTGGTTGATATCAATCATACACTGTTAGAAAAGACCCGAGATAGCGAGAGCTTATTATTACAGCTGTCGCGGACGCAAACTGAGCTACAAGATGGCTTGATGAACTCGCGTATGGTGCCATTTACGCGCTTGACACCGCGCCTTGAGCGTACCGTACGTCAAACGGCCAATGAGCTTAACAAGTCTGTTGATCTAACGATTATTAATGCCGATGACGAGATGGATAGAACCATTCTAGAGCGCATTACGTCGCCGCTTGAGCATATGCTACGTAACGCTGTCGATCATGGTATCGAAGACAGCGCAAACCGTCTAAAAGCTGGTAAAGCACGCAGTGGTAACATTACTTTAGAAGTACTGCGTGAAGGCAGTGAAATTGTCATCAACTTGTCCGATGATGGGCGCGGTATCGATGTCGAAGCGGTTCGCAGCAAAGCAATTGCTCAAGGTCTTATCGATGCAGACGATAGTAGTCTGACGGATCTTGATATCATGCAGTATATTTTTAATGCAGGCTTGAGTACCAGTAAGCAATTAACGCAAATCTCAGGGCGCGGCGTTGGCATGGATGTCGTTATCAGCGAGATTCGTCAGTTAGGTGGCGTAGTATCTGTAGTCTCTGAGCTTGGTCAAGGATCGCGCTTTACCATGCGTTTACCACTCACAGTAGCAGTGTCGGATGCCCTAGTAGTGCGGGCAGCAGATCGCTACTATGCCATACCATTGGTTCAGATTGAGCGTGTGGTACGTATTAACCCAGAAAAGCTTTATGACTACTATCAGTCAAATGATGCGACCCTCAACTTTGAAGACAATGATTATCGCGTGCGTTATTTAAATGAGATTTTATCAGGCAATAAACTCAATGAATTGGTGGTCAATACCAATACAAGCTTGCCGGTGATTATCATTAAAAACCGTACTGGACAGAATATTGCCCTGCAGGTCGATCAGATAGCTGGCTCGCGTATCGAAGTCGTGGTAAAACCGTTAGGGCAACAATTCTCCAACCTATCAGGTATTTCCGCTGCTACCATCATGGGTGATGGCTCGGTCATGCTTATCTTAGATTTGATTGCCTTGATGCGTAATGCGCCAGTGCTCAAAGAAGTTGCCTCGTCTACTGGCTCTAAGCACAGACGTTTGGAGTCTCAGTCAACAGTGATGGTCGTCGATGACTCGGTCACGGTACGTAAAGTCACGTCGCGCTTCTTAGAGCGTCAAGGCTACAAAGTTGCCGTTGCCAAAGACGGTGTCGATGCGATTGAGATACTACAAGAAACGATACCGGATCTCATCCTCTTGGACATTGAGATGCCGCGCATGGATGGCTTCGAAGTGGCCATTCAAATACGTCATAATAAACGCTTGCAGCATATCCCAATTATCATGATTACCTCACGTACTGGTGAAAAGCATCGCGAGCGTGCTCTGGAAATTGGGGTGAACGATTATATGGGTAAACCCTTCCAAGAAAACGAGCTACTCAATAAAATCCAAACGCTATTGGGTGAAGAGGTCAGCTTGACTCATGAAGGATAATGTACCTGCTCTATTAGCGCTCAAAGAAAAAAACCAAAATGATATCAAGGTGCTGGTGGTCGCAGAAGACCATCACCAGCGCATGGCCTTTTCGGATACCGTACGCAGTTGTGGTTTTATATTGGTTGATTGTGTGACACGGGCGCAGCTGAATACCAAGTTTGAACTTTATGAAGCACCTATTGATATCTGGCTAATAGACAGTGATTATGATGACGGCGTTGCCACGGCTACTACTGTGTCTCAATCGATTGGAGTGTTGGTGGGTTTTAGTCAAGCGCCTTATCTAAATGAGGCGCAGCAGTATGCTAAATGGCAACGTAAACTAAAGCGTAAACTTGCGCAGATGTTGTCTCTACCAGCATTGGTGGATACCCAAGCTTACCAGAGTGATACCAGCGATTGGCGTTACGTGGTGTTCTTGGGGGCGTCTATGGGTGGCCCTAGCGCTGTCAAAGAATTCTTAGATAATTTGTCACCCACGCTACCCATTTGTATCTTATTGGCGCATCATTTCAATCAGACCATGATTGGTACGCTGCCACGTATACTTAATCGCCATAATGACTGGCGCTGTCAGGTGATTACCTCATCACAACGTTTGCAGTCAGGTCAGTGTTTAATTGCTCCTATTGACAAGCAAATTGTCTGCGATTCGACTGGTCGGATTATATTGCTTGATAAAGCATGGGATGGTGATTATAAGCCTGCTATCGGTCAAATCCTAAAAAACACCAGCGATGTATATGGTAGTGAGCTGATTAACATTATTTTTTCAGGTATGGGCAACGATGGGGCTCAGCATCTGGACTTAATTCAAGACAATGACAGTCAGTTATGGGTACAAGATCCAAAGGTAAGTGCTTGTCCCAGCCAACCACAGGCAATTATTGATTCTGGATACTGCGATTTTATTGGTAGCCCAGTGGCTTTAGCACAAAAACTTACCGACTATATTGGTGAAAGAGTGGCGGTTGCCTCTTCGTATTAATCTATTGTGAGCGACTTATGAAAGAAATTCTAAAGCATTCGTTTGAAGCAGTAAGTTTGCTGACCACGAACAACGGTATGCTCGATGTCACTATCGTCCCAGCATTCAATCAGCCTGATTGGATCATTCCGAGCAGTTTGATTTTGAGTGTGGATGCTCTTGATGAGCATATCTGGACTTATCTGTGGCAACAACAAGAAGTGGCTGTATTCCATTTGCTATCTAGCGAGCAGGTGCCAGATAAAATCATCGTATTAGAAGGCAATACGGCGGCCCATCGCATGGCTTTACAGACAGCTGGTGAACTGCGCCAACGACAGGTGCGTATCTCTGAGGTTAAGGATGGTGAGCTTCCAGAGCAATATCACGCTGATAATATAAGCCATAACGATGCTAAAAAAGCGAAAAATAGCGATAATAAGACTGTTGAAGCGACTGATGAAAATCCTACCAGTAGCGAAGTCGATTATGTCAAAGACCGCTTCCAAGAAAATGTTATACAATCTTACTTGTTTCAAACCGTGATTATCGATAGTATTCCTTACTTGGTGCCCGATTTGGATAAAATTGCGCATCAATTGGTTGATTTAGACAGCTAGCTTGTTTAGTAAGAGGGCTGATAGTGAATAACGATTCATTATAAACCTAGTCATGACTAACCCAGCCGCGATGGTCATGCCGTTAGCTGCTGTCTTTATCTATAAATGTTGGTCAGAGGTAGTAGGGCAGCTTATGAATAATATCAATGCGAGTGTTTCCAAGTGGTCAGTCGCTAGCCGCTTATTTCACTGGATCAGTGCGGTTTTATTACTGGTAACGTGGATCATGATCCTGTTATACCAAAATCTTGATAGCAATCTCTATATTGGTTTGCATAAGGCGTTTGGCATCAGCTTGTTATGTTGGATGATAGCGCGGGTTATTAATCGCGTCTTTACCAAAGCACCACCAGCGTTACCGATGCCAAAATGGCAGCTATTGATGTCAAAGCTGTCGCACTTTGTGCTCTATGCTTTGTTAATTGCGATGCCACTAGCTGGCTTGCTGATGTCCGTCTATGGTGGTCGACCAGTAGACATATTTGGCTTATTTCAGATTCCTATCTTTGTCACGCCAGATAGGGGTTTAGCGCGTTTTTATAATGACTTACATACCGATATTATTTGGCCCATGATTATTGCTTTTACTTTATTGCATATCGCAGCAGCCTTTTATCATCAGCTAGTAAAGAAAGACAACTTGATGGCTCGTATGAAATAATAATTAATCTAGGACATATGCGCCCACAAAAAAGCCCTCAGTATCATACTGAGGGCTTTTTAGACTAGTTCTTTTTAAATTAGAGCTTAACGAGCACTTGTTCCCTGTACTTTTGCGCAGATTATTTTTTGTGCTCAGGCAAATTGATATTCATCTCTAACACATCTAAGCTATCTTCAGAACGATGATTGATGTTCACATCATCAATTTGCACGCCATTGACGTACTTATTCACCACTTCTAGTATTTCACGTTTCATTTTTTCGATACGATCCGCTGTTAAGCGGTTGTTTAAGCGATTTTCGCTCGCAACGATAACCTTGAGACGCTCAGTGGCTAGGTTGGCGCTACCGACAGTGTTGCCATCATCAGTACCGAACAAACTACTCCAAAATCCTTTTTTCTTACTCATCATTAACCCCCAAACCAGCGCTGTAATAGACTCTTTTTCTTCACATCAATATGACGTAATGGACGCTCTTCGCCTAAGAAACGGGCGACAATGTCATCATAACATTGACCAGCGATAGAATCGGTATAATGGATCACCGGCTCACCGTGGTTAGATGCTTCAAGCACTGAATGGCTTTCAGGAATAACGCCAAGTAGGGGTACTTTTAAGATATCGTTAGAGATGGTATCGATGTCCATCATCTCATTCGCTGCTGCACGTTCGGCATTATAGCGAGTGATAACCAAATGCTCACGGATAGAGCCTTGGTTCTCTTCGATTTTTTTGGTGCGGCTTTGTAAAATACCGATGATACGATCCGAGTCACGTACTGAGGAGATCTCAGGGTTGGTCACGATGATCGCTTCATCAGCATGATACATCGCTAACTGAGCACCGCGCTCGATGCCAGCAGGCGAATCACAAATGATATAGTCGAACTGCTTAGACAGCTCAGCCATTACTTCGGACACCCCTTCGTCGGTCAGTGCATCTTTATCACGCGTCTGACTGGCAGGCAGGATATATAAGTTTTCAAGCTGCTTATCTTTGACCAGTGCTTGTGATAAGCGAGCGTTACCGCTGATGACGTCTACAAAGTCATAAACAATTCGATTTTCACAGCCCATGATCAAGTCTAGGTTACGTAGACCTACATCAAAATCGATAACAACCGTCTTATAGCCACGCAACGCCAAACCGGCAGCAAAAGAGGCACTCGTGGTGGTTTTGCCCACACCGCCTTTACCTGAAGTGATTACAACAATCTTCGCCACAATGGCACACTCCTATGAATCAATGGGATATCTATTAAATAAAATAGCGCATTTACTTATGCTTTGCATACTTATTATTCACATGCAATATATGCGCTACCTGCGAGCGTAAGCCTAGCATATATAAACAAAAATTTATAGCAAGTCTGCACTAAAGCTCAAAAACAGCCAATATCTGTGTTAAGTACTGCTGCTACTGGCTGTCAGCGCTCGCAAACATAGTAAATAGTGGCAGAGACAGCAGATTAGCATAGGGCAGTTTTGTTAAATAAACTTACTACAATATTAAACGAGTCGCCTAGCCCTAAACGCATTATGACTATCAAGTAGTGACCATCTAAGTAGTGACCATCTAAGTAGTGACCATCTAAGTAGTGACCATCTAAGTAGTGACTATCTATAGTTATTACAGAAGGTAGCTACTATAGATAGCCACTACAGAGATTTTCTTGGGCATTTATACATAAGCAGCAATATACCACTAGGCGTCTAAGCCTCATCCATCACGGTAAAGACCAAGCCTTGACCCTCTATAAAGCGTACTTGTACGGGCTTGTCGATCACGTGTTCGGGTAAGTTATCTCGTAGGCAGTAAGTGCCGGCGACCGATACCAAGGAGGGGTTAAAGACCTGACAAAAAATACGAGCATCTTTATCACCCGTGGCTCCTGCGACCAAACGACCTTGGGCGCGGCCATAAACATGCAAGCTGTTGTCGGTAATGGCTTCAGCGCCACTATTGACACTGTTGGTCAAAATCAAATCCCCACCGACATGGTTAAGGCTTTGTCCTGAGCGCAGCATTTGATCATAGATGAGGCTGGTAATATGCTCAGCGCTGACTAAAGTCTCTGCTGGAATATTAGAGAGAGTCGTCTCGGTCGCTGTCTCAAGTGCGGGTTCAGACGCTGCGGCTACGTCATTCGTGCTGGTTGACTCTGTACTTTTGGCTTCTGATGCTTTACTGACCTGAGCAGTGGCTTTTTTGCTGGGTAAAATACGCTCGATACGTTTGCCATCAGCAGGGAAGATTGCCAATCGTTGTTCTCGCGCTTGGGCATCTAATACACCTGTTACGACACCGATAGGTTGTACGCCCCATGACCATAATAGCTCTACCAATGCTGACAGGTCTTGTTCGACCTCGCTATCGATAAGGATAGGGATATTGCTGGATTTGTTGCTGAGCGTTTCGGCAAGCTGAGATTCGATAGCGCTCAAATCATTGGTACTGAACTGCAAACGCGAAAAGGTGAGCATCTTGCCATAAAAGGCGAGAGCAGGGATGCTACTCGGGGCTTGTGCGCTGCTGTCGTTGTCTGAAACCGTCATAAGATTGATCCTCAAAAAATGTCGTATTGCTGCATGCGTACTATATTTATTATTATTTAGTGGTTATTTATTAGGTGCTGGTTATCTATCAGGTACTAGCTATTTGTCAGCTATTTTTAGCAAGATTTTATAAGTTAAGCATATCTTGGTGCTTCCATTGCTGTACTTTTACCTGTGCCTCAAACTCTGTCAAACTGTCCTCAATGATACTCGAAATTAAAGTATCCAGCGCTGTGTTATTGGTATCGATTTGCGCCACGCCGCTGGCAATAGCGACCATCAATGCATCGAGGCGTTCTGCATCGAGTAGCCGCTCGTTTAGAGCAATGACTACGTTTTCACCGATATTGTGTCCGACATGCTGCAATTGTGACTCAATCAAGCCGCCGGCGATTGGTATCATGCGCAAGTAGCGACGCAACTCAGGCGTATTGGCCAAACCTTCCTTAATCGCTTCGCCCATCGCACCGGCTATCATATTGCTACCTCCCGGCGAGGCGGTCAGCGCTTGTAGTTTTGGCGCCAGTTCTGTGCGTAGTAGCGACAACAGGGCGGCTTCAATCTCATGGCGATTGCGCGCAATCGTTGATTCGATAAAGGACTTGTGCGTTTCAGGGTTGGTAAGTTGCTGACGAAAGTTGTCGATGGTCGTCAAAATTACCCTATCTGACAACTCTTCTAATAACAGCTCAATATAGAACTTGATACGAGCAATCCATGACTGCGGCAGTACTTGATAGCCAAGCTGATATAGCCGGCGGCCGATGACCACTACCCGAAATAACCGTAGCGCGCGTAGCTGTGGAAAACAGCCTAACACTTCATACCAATGGACAAAGGGAAAAAAGAACCAGCGATAATAGGCTTTTTGCTTAACGGCAATCGCCCAACGTACCAACAGTTCTACGATTAAAAATATGGTAAAAAAGCCACCCGCCGTACGCAATGGATCGTGCAAGGTATTCTGATACCAGTTGAGCGCATCACTCAATGCCAGCCATCCTGCGACATTACTACTAAAACCACTCATCAAGATGGCATCGATACTGATCAATAAAAGATCAATACTAATAGCAACAATCATCAAGATGTCATACGTCAGCTTAAAGCGACTTGGCTTGGGACGATTTGATCGTGGCGGCTGCTCGATCGAGGAATGAGTGCTCGGAGACTGACTGTTTGCTAAGTTCGATGACTCATTTGGCATTGCTGCTATCGGCGAGCTTTTAGTGGGAGAGGCGGGCACAGTCATACCTTATTAGTAAGAAATGGCATAAGAAATCATGTCATCAGTAGGCACTGCTAGTGAGGACATGATTACTAAATAAGCGAGCGTTTTAATGACTATTCACATTATCAATGAATGGCATCAAAAAACAACCCATCAACCATTATAATTTGGTATTTTATACAAATTGAGTAACCTTGATATTAGGGTGTGTTCTCAATCTGAACCTTAAGCAGTAAATGCGCTAAAAATGGCTAAATATTTGCCAAACTTCGTCAAGTAGCTTGCTAATCTCTCGATATTATCCGTACTATTTTCTCTGTTCAGCTGCCATTTATCTTATTTTTATCACTATTTTCAAAATGAGGACACGCCATAGCCAGTCTTTAGTATTTAAATAGCAGCGTAAAAAGTATGGCACCATTGTGGTTTGAAGGTTTACTGAAAAAATAAGTTATCTTTAGCCTATTTGCTCTGCGGATTGTCTGCAAAGTCAGCCAGCATCGTCGTAATAAGGTCATCTTTTTGACGCCATATCTGCTCAACCCAATCAAACATCTTCGCCTTGATTGACTCATCTTCTTCGTAGCCACCATTTTTGATACCAGCAAACAATTCATCAGGTATCTTAATGTGTCGAACATCAACGCCCAAGCGCTTAATATTGCCTTTCCACAAATCACCATAGGTTGGCACGCCATCAGGATAAACGATGGTCATGTCCAAAATACCGTCGATATCATCTCCTAGTGCATTGACTGCGAGCGCCAAACCACCTGCACGCGGTTTCAGTAAATGCGTATAAGGTGAGCCTTGTTTGGCGTGTTTTTCTTGGGTAAAGCGCGTGCCTTCTAGATAGTTCAATAAGGTAAATGGCTTGTCTTTTAAGAGCGCACAAGCACGTTTGGCTTCTTCGATGTCTTTGCCTTTTAGGGCAGGGTTTTTGGCAACCTTTTCTTTAGAATGGCGGCGCATCATCGGGAAGTCTAAAAAATAAAAAGCTTGGCCAACGATTGGGATATAAATCAGCTCAAACTTGGTAAAAAATCGGGTGAGGGGCAGGCGCTTTTCACCAATGTATTGCACGATACTGGTATCGACCCACGACTGATGATTGCTAACCAGTAGATATTTGCCATCCATATGAACATCATTGGGCAAATTGATACGCCAATCTTTGCGTGGCAACATATTATCGATTAAAGCATTATTACTACTAATCCAGTGGGCAGCAATTTTTATCACGGTTTTATCCGCAATAGGGGCGCCAGTAATTATTTTGGTCGCACCCATTAGCCATAAGGGAATACTATAACCAAAGCTATTGGCTGCGATGACACTGGCTGCGGTGGTCAGCGAGACCGCTTTGCCCAATTTAGGCGCGCGTTGATGTATTTTTTGAATAGTAGAGGTCAGGCGCATGTTTAATCCCTTTTCTATCGATATTATTAATATATAAATGCTCCATTTCTGGAGTCGCTATCGTCGAAGTTTTTGGCGTTTTGTTAAGGTTGAACGCGTGCTATATGCTTATAGCTTTTATTAGCGCTACTTTAGGGTCAACTTTATTGCATGATTTTAGCAGAAATTAATGATAGTGTACGACTGTAAACGTGACTAGTCATGGCAGACATCGCTAGCGTTAGAAAAAAACTGGCAAGCCTTCTGCACTTCTCATACATAGATGTGACAAAATATTACACATGAATAGATGGTAATTGCCATAATAATGACGAGTGTAAATAAGCACCTAAATAAGATTAATGAATAATCTTCTATAAAAAGTACAATTTAACCATTTTTTTAAACTTAAGAGGAAATATTATGCGTAATACATTAATGATTGCCGCAGTCGCATCTGGTCTAGCATTGAGTGGTTGTACAACAGATCCAAACACTGGACAGCAACGTTTGAATAAAACGGCTGTTGGTACACTAGCGGGTGCTTTAGGTGGCGCGACTATCTCAAAAGCAACGGGCGGCGACAAAACTGGTCGTGATGCTGCTATTGGTGCAGCATTGGGTGCAGGCGTTGGTTACTACATGGAGCGTCAAGCTAAGCAGCTTGAACAACAAATGGCTGGTACAGGCGTCACGGTTGAACAAAACCCTACGACTGGTAACATTGACTTGGTTATGCCAGGTAGCATTACCTTCTCATTTGATGATGCTACATTGAGCTCATCTTTCAAGCCAACCCTTGATAAGCTAGCATCGACGATGAATCAGTATAATAAGACCACTGTTAACATCGCAGGTCACACTGATAGCAAAGGTTCAGCATCATACAACATGGGTCTATCACGTGATCGTGCTTACTCAGTAGCTAACTATCTGACAGCTCGCGGTGTGGCTTCTAACCGTGTTAATGTTGTTGCTTATGGCGAATCACGCCCAGTAGCGGATAACAACACTGATTATGGTCGTCAACAAAACCGCCGTGTTGAGCTAACGATTAACTCGCCACAGAGCGTAAACTAAGCCATTACTTAGTAGCTATTTATATTAGTATCTATTTACATTAAGAACACTGTTAAAAAGGGTCAGCAATATGCTGGCCTTTTTTGTGCTTAAAATTTGCGCCACTAAATTATCAAGAGTACCGACTAGACCAAAACGGCAAATTATGTTTGATAATAGTTATCAATAACATTATAATTCGCAAATATTTGAATATTCTAGCAATAATATTTCAGTAATATTAATGATACCGTTTGGCAGATTTGACAGTAATTATTATTCTGGACATTCGTTATTTACTGTATTTACCCTTTTTCTAATGTATCTCATCGAGGACGTGTATGAATATGACCACAGTGACGAGCCGTAAAATTTTACCGACTACTTTAGCCGCTGCGCTTGCAGGGATACTGCTAGTATCGGGTTGTACCAAACAAGCCAATGACGATGCCGCCACTGATGCACAAGCGGAGGTACAAGACACAGAAGCCGCTAATAATAAAACCACGTCCGGTGCAGAAAAAGCCAATATCGATCGCTTGGTGATTAGTTATGCAAATATGGCTCATGCTACCTATAAAGACTCATTAGATAGCGCAAAAACCTTGCAGACCGCTGTAAATACTTATGTAGATACGCCAACTGAAGCGAACCTTGACGCGGCAAAAGCTGCCTATAAAGCGGCGCGTCAGCCTTACTCACAAACTGAAGTGTTCCGTTTTGATGAAGCCTTTGTGACTGCTGATGACCAGCGTGAGATTGGCAGCGTCGATAGCTGGGAAGGACAGGTCAATGCATGGCCGCTCGATGAAGCGCTCATTGATTACGTCAGCGACGATTACGAAGGTGAATATAACAGTCAAGACAATATCATCAATAGTGATAGCATCGCCGTCGGTAGCATCAAGCAAGATACCAGCACCATTACGCCGCAATTGTTAGCAGACATGAATGAGATTGGTGGTAGTGAAGCCAACGTAACGACTGGCTATCACGCGATTGAGTTTATGCTATGGGGACAAGATACCAATGGCGTCGGTGAGGGTGCAGGCAACCGCCCGGTTAGCGACTATATTACCACCGATGGTGAATGTACCAGTGGCGAAAGCGCAAATACAGAAGCAAGTATTTGTGAGCGTCGTGGCGAGTTCTTAAAAGCTGCTGCGCAATTATTGGTTGATGATTTAACCGCAATGGAAGCCCAATGGCAGCCTGATAGCGAACATACCTTACGCAGCGATATGATAGCGCGTAAAGATAACAATGGTCTGCGCCAGATTTTGTACCAGATGGGCAGTTTAGCACTTGGCGAGCTGGCCTCTCAGCGTATGCAAGTCGCCTTTGTCACGGGCTCTACCGAAGATGAGCACGAGTGCTTTAGTGACTTGACCCATCTAAGTTATGCCAATAATGCTCGCGGTATTCAAAATGTCTTTAATGGTAGCTATAAGACCGTCGCGGGTAAAACCGTGGGTGGCTATGGCGTGAAGAACTACCTAATTGATACTGGTCATAAAGACGTTGCTGATAAGCTGGCGGCTGATTTTAGTAAGGTGGAAAGTGATTTTAATATCATCGTCGAAAAGGGCGAAAAAGAAGGCATCAAGATTGATCAAATGATTGCGACTGTTGGTCAAGCCAGTAAACAAGGTATCTCTGCTGAAGAGCAAAATACGCGTCGTGGTTGGGTTGAGACTGCCATTACCAGCTTGCAAGAATTGACGACTGGTATTGAAAATGCGGCAAAAGCGGCTGGCATTGACAATCTAGATGCTGATGCAGGTTCACAGTTTTAAGCTCAGCTTATACGCTTACTAGCGTCAGTTGTATTCATTTATAATGCCTGATAAGTCTTTATAAGTGAATGAGAATTATTTTCATAGGAAAGTAATTTATGTATAATACACACGTTGTCAATCTCGGTTGGCAGTGTGTTTTTTTATGCCCTATTAAAATAACGCTACCAGCCAGCTTTCTTACAGTTGTACCCTGTTGACTGTAACGACATATTGTTATGGTGCGCGATTTTGATGGTTCTATACTAGCGCTAAGGCAATGCTTATGAACGCCCTTCCTGCCACGAAAGACAGATCATCTATGTCTCTTCATACCTTTTTATTGTCTAAAAATACATCATTAAAGCTTGCGCTTAGTGCGCTCTGCATATGGTCACTTGCGGCTTGTCAACCGACTGACAGCTCATCCGCTGATAAGAATGACACGCAGGCTGGTAAGCAGGATGATAGTTCATTGTCTACTGAGCGCAGTCAAAACATCGAAGCGCTGGCTGGGGTATCCATGCAGCAGCTTGCTTCCTTTGACCCGCAAGAGATTAAGCAAGGCGGTGATACTGGTATCAGCATTACCAGCGCTGAGAGTTACTCAAAACCCTCGTCAAACCTCACCGCCTCACGTAAAGGCTCTTTTTTTATTGGCAATGCATTCTTTCAACAACCGTGGGTGGTAGCGCCTGCTAGCACGGACAGCCGTGACGGTCTTGGTGCGTTATTCAATGTCGCTGCCTGCCAATCGTGCCACGTCAAAGACGGTCGTGGTCACGCGCCGATGAGCAGTGAGGACGATGCTGATAGTTTATTAATACGTCTGTCTATGCCAGCGACAACAGATGAGCAGCGTCAGCAATTGCAGAATTCCCAGATCGAAAAAGTGGTGCATCCTATGTATGGCGGTCAGTTACAGGATCGCGGTATTCAGGGTGTACCGGCCGAAGCGCGAATTGCGGTACAGTGGACTGATAAGCCAGTGACCTTTGCCGATGGTTATGTTGAAACCCTACGTGCGCCGACCTTTGAGTTGACCAAACCCGGCTATGGCGCATTCGATGATGAGATGATGGTCTCGCCGCGCATCGCCTTGCCAATGATTGGTCTGGGCCTACTTGAGCAAATTCCAGACGCAGACATTAAAAAACAAGCCAGCCAAACGCCTAATAATAAAAATAGCGATGGCATCAGTGGTAAGTTTAATTGGGTGATGGACCCGCAAACGGGCAAGCATGCGCTCGGTCGTTTTGGTTGGAAGGCCGGTCAGACCAAGCTGATTACGCAAAACCAAAGTGCCTTTAATGAGGATATGGGGCTGACCTCAAACATTCGTCCACATGAGTCTTGCATGCCGAGCCAAACCGCTTGTATTAAAGCGACCACTGGCGCTGATGAGCAAGGTAATGGCAAGACACCGGTCGAAGTGAATGATGAAGTCGCGAAGTTTGTAGAATTTTATACGCGGAACTTAGCGGTGCCACATCGCCGCAATGCCGATGATAAATTGGTGCTGGCTGGTAAAAAACGCTTTTATGATATGGGCTGCCAGAGTTGTCATACGCCAAGATATCAGTTGCCAAAAACTGACGACGATCATCTTGAGCAGCATGGACAAGTCATTTATCCTTACACAGATTTGCTGCTGCATGATATGGGTGATGATCTTGCCGATCGTACGATAGCGGGTAAGCTACCGGCAAAAGATGCACAAGTTGAGTTTTTGGCCAACTCATATGAATGGCGTACGCCGGCATTGTGGGGGATTGGTCTGGCTCAAACCGTCGATCCACAAGCGACCTTTTTACATGATGGTCGCGCGCGCACGCTGATGGAAGCGGTACTATGGCATGGCGGTGAAGCAGAAAAACAACGCCAAAAAGTATTGAAGTTGGACAAGCAAGGACGCGCAGAATTAAACGCCTTCTTAAAATCATTATAAAGGTGATATAAATTATTACTTATCCCATTACCGAGAAACTTATGAAAATAAATCCTGCATTAGCAATGGCGTTATCGGCACTGAGTGCTGGATTACTCATCAGTTGTGTCAAGCCTGCCGATGAGAATAAAACAGCAGAGGTGGATAGCCAAACCGTCGCGCAAGATGGCGCTGCCTCAAATAGTACGGCCGCCGATAGCGCGAATGACGAACAGATAGTCGCCATAGATATCAGCGCGGAGACCGAAAAAACCTATCTGACCCATGTGGCTGAAGACATTGTCATTCCGGCTTATGCAGATGCAGCGAAGCAAAGTGGTTTGTTACATGATTTGGCGCAGAAGCATTGTCAGCAAGCGCCTGTCAGCAGTGATGAGTTACAAGCGTTACGTGCTCAGTGGCTGGTGCTGGCGCAAGCATGGGCGAGTGCTGAGATGATCAACTTCGGTCCTGCGACTGCTAGTATGAGCAACTTGTACATTAACTATTATCCTGACGAGCGCGGCTTGGTACACAGTGGGGTTGCAGAGCTAATCGCGGCCAATCCAAAACTAACCCCAGAGCAGCTCGCTAACGAGAGCGCTATTGTGCAAGGCGTACCAGGTCTGGAAGAGGCGCTATTTGCCAATGACAGCTTGAATGCTGCTCAATGTGCTTATGTAGTCAGCGCCAGCGCGGCACTAAGCACGCGATTAAAAGACATCGAAAGTAACTGGCAGCAGAACGCCACGACTTTACTGGCGATTGATAAAACGGCTGATAGCGATCAAGGTTTGAACCAGTGGTTTAACGCTTTATTGTCATTGATTGAGACGATGAAGACCAATGCTATTGATGAGCCATTAGGTCTTACAGGCAAAGCCAAGGGTCATCTGCCTGCTGCTACCGCTGGACAAAGCCGCGCTATTATTAATGCTAAGTTGGCTACCTTGAATAAAACGCTGACTGACCCAGTATTGACGGCCATTCTTGGTAGCAATGATGAGAATGCTATTGCGGCCAGTCTATCAAGCGAGCTGGCTGATACCACCACGCTATTGGCGCAGATGCCAGAGGATTTAGCGACTGCCGATAAAGCCAAGCAGCAAGAATTGTTTGATCACTTTACGACCATTACCCGCCTGATGAAACGCCAATTGATTCCGACCCTCGGTATCCGTGTTGGCTTTAACAGCAATGATGGCGATTAAGTCATGCAAACCTCTGAAGCCTATACAGCTGCGATAGCTAAACGTCATAGCGCGTCCTCTAAAGCAACGCCTAGACCAGCAGACAAGCGCTCAAATCATGAGCCGCTGATGACTTCGGCTTTGACTACGCTTGGTAGCGTACTGGGAACGGCGGCATTGGTTGGTATCCATCATCACTATCGCAAGCAGCATCAGCCTGAAGCACGATTGCAGGATTATGTGTCGGGTGTGCGTGCTCAGCTGCATACATTGCAAGCATCGCCCAAGCCCCAGTTGACCCGCCTTCGCTATGCCTATCAGCAAGCATCTGCTGCGTGGCAACGAGCTTATCATGATGATATCGATGATAAAAATCGTGATAGTAAAAATATCGTCACTGAGCTGACGGCAATACATAGCACCATTATGTTGGCGCGTCCAGTATGCTGGGTCAGTGGCGTAGCGTCGATGCCACAGAACCGCTCATTGATAAATAACGACGATAGCAATGATGATAGTAGTAATGATGAAACTGGCTTTGGGGTGGTTGGTATCGATGCAGACCGACAAATCGTTTGGCAGACCACCATGCCTGAGCGTGTCCACGATATCGTTGTCCAGCCAATCCCTAATATTCAAAATAGACAAAACGATCAAAACAAATCAAATACTCATAACTGTCCACGCGATGTTGTGGTGCTGGGTCGCCGCCCTAGTGAAAAGTTTTGGGTATTAGATACGGCGATAGGGCAAGTAAAATTCGCTATTACAGCGGCTGATAATCGCCATTTTTATGGACATGCTTGCTACAGTTTGGACGGCTCAACGCTATACGTCACTGAGAATGATACGATAAGCTTGGCGGGTAAAATTGGTATCTACGATGCTCGTAATAATTATAGCAAAGTAGCCGAGTTTGACACGCATGGTATTGGGCCACATGAGTTGATCATGCATCCAGATGGCGAGACGTTGGTCATCGCTAATGGCGGTATCAAAACAGAACAAGCCTCGCGTGAAGAGCTGAATCTCGATACCATGCGTCCATCTTTGGCTTATTTGAATCGTCATGACGGAACGCTGATTGAGCAAATTACTCCTGAGCACAATCAGATGAGTGTGCGCCATTTGGCCATACATGATGATGGCACGGTGATGATTGGTATTCAGTTCCAAGGTGAAAAACATATCAATGTGCCGTTAGTCTTGACCCACTATCGCGGTGATCCCGACTTTAAACCATTGATTATGCCTAACAATCAATGGCAACGCTTCCATCAATACATTGCCAGTGTCGCGGTTGATAGTGAGCGCAATCTGTTGTGTGTGACCACACCAATTGGCGGCTGTGCGGCGATTTATGATTTAAACACACGTATGCTGATTGATGCTGTGCGTTTGCCAGATTGTGCAGGAGCCTCGCTATTCGCGGGTCAGGTATCTGGTCAGGCCAAAAACAAGGATGGAACATCAGGTTTTATCGTCAGCGACGGGCACGGGAAACTGACAAGATTGTGGGTCAATACGCTATCAGTAGAGACATCGGATTTAGCAGAGTTAGATTCCAAGAATACAGCTGCTATTATTGTGCAGGACAGTCAGATACATAATATGTCTTTTGACAATCATCTGCAGGCAGTCTTAGCATAAGTGGTATAAAAGGATAAAATCACGATGCCGCAACCGAGTACGTCGCTCGTATTAGATTTGGCCAGACAACAGCTGGCACAAGCGGGTATTGCGCTACACGTGAGTAAAAAACGCGTCAAAAATATAAATTTTCGCCTAAAGCCTCATGCGCTTATGGTTTCTGTACCGATGTCTATCAGCGCCAGCCAAATCGCTCAAGCTGTCGATAAGCGTGTCTCATGGGCGCTAGACCACCATCCGCAAGTATTGGCACGCTACCATCGCAACCAAACCCCGAAACCTGAAGCTTCAAGCGTAGACAGCCCCGTTAGCTTGTGGGGTATCGTACAATCGTTCACCCTCAGTCACGATGAAAAAATGGCTTATTATCGGCAACAACTTACGGAAGTAAATCCGACGCTATTCGCTAAGTGGCAGCCAATAGTCGGTGCTACCGCTAACGAAGTACGACTGAAAAAAATGCATACGCGCTGGGGCAGTTGTAACACTCGCGCGCGCCGAATTTGGTTGTCCGTGTATCTTCCTGCTTATCCGATTGAATGCACCGAATACGTCATCGTCCACGAGCTGTGTCACCTGCATCATGCCAATCATAGCAAGGCATTTTGGCAGACGGTAGCAGCAGCGATGCCAGATTATCAGCAGTGGCACAATATGCTGGCGGGTAAAACGGGTCAGTTAGACTAAAGGTCTCACGCAAATCATATAAAGATAAGCGCGCAGCCTGATATGATAAATGCTCATGGTACACCGCCTGTTATTTAAATAATCAAGCCAGATACAAGGATGTCAGATGAAAAATGTCAATCAAGCCGAATTTTGGCAGCAGCGTTATGAGACTGGTAGCATACAGTGGGATATGGGACAGGTGTCACCACCGCTAAAAGCTTATATCGACCAACTGCCAGCCACTGCGAAAGATCAGGCCATTTTAGTGCCGGGTGCAGGCAATGCGTATGAGGTAGGTTATCTACATGAGCAGGGTTTTACCAATGTTACGTTGGTCGATTTCGCTGCTGCGCCGATTGAGACTTTTGCTGAACGTTATCCTGATTTTCCCTCCAAGCATTTAATTTGTGCAGATTTTTTTCATTTATCAGCTGAGCAATATCAATTTGATTGGATACTCGAACAGACGTTCTTTTGTGCGATAAATCCGTCACGTCGTGATGAATATGTCGAGCAGATGGCAGCGTTATTGAAGCCGCAAGGCAAGCTGGTTGGCCTACTTTTTAATGTGGATTTTGGGCGTGATGAACCACCGTTTGGTGGCACAATAGAGGAATATCAGCAGCGCTTTGAGGCGTATTTTGATATAGAGATTATGGAGGCCAGCTATAATTCGCATCCTGCACGCCAAGGCAGCGAGTTATTTATCAAGCTGCAAGCGCAGTAATCTCACGCTTGATATTGTCCCGAGCTGGCTTTTCTAATCGCTCAAAGTAAAAATCAGTCAAATACAGTCTTGAGTGCGCCAGTAGTCCTTTTAGCACAGCTGTGCGTCCGATACGGTAGTCCGTCACTGGCACATGTGCATATTCTTGGCGTACTGCAGATGCATACAGTTCATATTCAGACCACGCAGCACCCAACATACTTAAATCCATATCTAACAAATAAGCCGCATCGCTGCGTTTATTAGCATCCAGTAATTCATCAAGTTGATGGGTAGCCGTCATCATAATCAGCGCGTAGATAAGTTGGCATTGCTCAGTAGTCAGATAAGGACTTAACGATTCCACCGCATATTTTGCACTTTTAAGCTCATTATCTGAGCGCGTCGGCTCGTATATCACATCGTGATAATACAATGCTAAAGCGATAATATGCGGCTCATAAAGATGAGATTTAACTTGCTCAAATTGGGCAAACAACTGCTCAATATGGCGCAAGGTATGATAAGCGCGTTGAGGTTCGTTGTAGCGGATAGCGACTGCTTGCCAAAGCGCTTGTACTTCCCTTGGATCAATATTATTAGCAATGGCAGCTAAATGCATGGCGAAGCGCTGACCAAGGTCGGACGTTACGTGCGAGACATCATTCATATTTACCCTCACTTGCCTAACATGATTAACGCCTCATAATCTCAACAGTTCACTCAGCTTTTATTAGCTGATTCTTCAAAAGCTTGTTTAAACACTTTGCCCAGTAAATTTACATCGTCGACACGCGCATAATTCAAACGGGTGACAAAGGCGATGTGGCGATGTGGGCCTTTTTCTGCCAATGGCACTGCGACCGCATTTTGGTTTTGTAGATGTAATTGATCCAGCGCCATTTCAGGTACCAATGTCGTACCCATATTGGCAAGTGCCATCTGAATGAGGGTGTTGAGACTGGCGTCAGAAAAGCTCGACTTCATCTGTGCGCGATCAAAATGACATACTGATAGCGTCTGATCGGTTAGGCAATGTCCTTCACCTAACAGCATAAGATTGGCCGTAGCGAGCTCGTCAGAATTAATGGTCTCAAGCTTGGCATGGACATCGTCTTTTGGGAATACCGCAAAGAAGTCTTCACTCCAAAATTCAAAACTGTGCAAGCCCTCTACGGCATAGGGTAGCGCAATGATGGCTGTGTCAATATGACCGTAACGCACTTGCTCGAGTAAGCGTTCGGTTTGCTGCTCAACGATGGTCATACGAAATTCTGGATAATTGGCTCGCAGCGCTGGCAGGACTTTTGGCAGCAAGTAAGGAGCAATCGTTGGAATAATACCGACAGTCATCGGGTAGGCAAGTGGCGTTTGATGACTGTGCGCACGGGTGGTCAAGTCGCTCACTTCAGAGAACACCCGCTGCGCCCGCGTGAGGATGTCTTGCCCAATAGGGGTAATGAGCACCTGCTTGTTATTACGCTCAAAAATCTGCGTGTCTAATTGTTTTTCCAATTCTGCGATACCTAAGCTCAGCGCAGACTGCGAAATATTACAGTCTTCCGCTGCTCGTTTGAAATGACGATGTTTAGCGACCGCTAAAGCAAACTCAAGTTGACGTAAGGTAATCATAAGACCTCTTTTATTGTTGGTTTTTATGCAAGTGATGATACTTATGCCTCTTGGTCATTATCGAAATTTACCGATAGCGCACTGATGACATGAAGTAGATAGAATAGTTTAACAAGTTTAATAAAACAAAACATCACATTAAAAACTTTTAACTGGATTAACCATAGAATTCGCGTATAGTTTGTCAGGTAGCCCAGATAGTTCAAGGCTTAACGGAAACAATCAAATAAATAATCACAATTTTATTCAATCATACTTAATCAAAAAAGGAGCCAATCATGGCGTCTATTATCAATCAAGAAATCCCAGAATTTTCAGCAGATGCATACGTAAACGGTGAATTCAAAACCATCACTTCAGAAGACGTAAAAGGTGACTGGGCGATTTTCCTATTTTACCCAGCTGACTTTACCTTTGTTTGCCCAACTGAACTTGAAGACATGGCAAACCATTATGAAGAGCTTAAAGGTTTGGGCGTAGAAGTGTATTCAGTATCGACTGATACCCATTTCACGCACAAAGCATGGCATGACTCTTCAGAGGCTATCGGTAAAGTGACCTATCCAATGATCGGTGATCCTACTGGTAAAATCACCCGTGGCTTTAACGTGATGATCGAAGAAGCAGGTTTGGCTGAGCGCGGTACTTTCTTAATCGATCCAGATGGTTTGATTCAAGTTGCTGAGATTCATGCTGGCGGTATCGGCCGTAGTGCAAAAGACATGCTACGTAAAGTAAAAGCAGCACAGTATGTTCGTGAAAACGACGGCGAAGTTTGCCCAGCAGCTTGGGAACAAGGCGGCGATACATTGAAGCCAAGTCTTGACCTAGTGGGTAAAATCTAAGTCAGTAAAATCTAAATAGTTATCTAACTATTTAAAGAGAGGTAGCGCTGTTTTTATTATTTTTTAATTTGAACCAGCGCTATAAATAAAGACCCCATCAGCTTACGTTGATGGGGTCTTTTTATGTTGACAGTCTATATTTTTATTGTTGTTTGTCAATAATAAATAAGCGATTACGCTTGAGATTGCATTTTATTTTTATCTATGGTTTTGTAAATCTCATCTTTGAGCTGGAGCTTGCGCCGCTTCATTTGTTCGATTTCTTCATCGCGGCTGGCGTGTTTGACCACGTCATTTTCAAGCTTGTTGATTTGCCTATCCAGCGTGGTGTGTTCATCGAAGATACTCGCAAAGTGCGTATTTTTTTGTTTGAGCTCATCGATGATGTCGCTGTGGTCTTGCCATTTATCAGTCATGGTCATGTTGTCATCCTTGTTATTTAGCGTGTGCTTAACATAAGCAGTGACGCGTTGTGGTTAAGGCAGATTATGATTGTGAGACTTGTTGATTATAAAATTAAGATTTATAAAACTAGGGCGTGTCATCATTTAGATTGTGAGGCTTAAAATGAGGAAAATTGCAGCCAAACAAGGAAGGAATTGCCGTAAATATGAACATATTGACAAGATTTCTGACGATGTTTGACTAAATTTAGCCATTTTAAGACCACTAAATGTATCAATGTGCTAATTGATGACATTCCCTAGATGTAAGAAATTCTTAGCAGTAATTTTAGGGCGTCTCCTCAATCTGAATGAGTATGCTCAGATGAGATCAAAATGAAGATACGCCCTAATAAATGAAGCATTAAGCGTGAGATTGCGTTTTGTTTTTATCGATTATCTTATAAATCTCATCTTTAAGATGTAGCTTGCGCCGCTTCATTTGTTCTATTTCATCATCACAGCTGCTATGTTTTATTAAATCCTTCTCAAGATAATTGATCTTTTCATCAAGCTGAGTATGCTCGGCAAAAATACTCGCAAAATGACTGTCTTTTTGCTTAAGTTCAGCAATGATTTCTTTGTTATCTGTCCTTGTATCAGTCTTTCTCATCTGGTCATCCTTGTTATGAAGCGCAAGCTAACGATTAGCATCAGCGCATTGTCGTTAAGATCTATGATTGTGAGACTCGATTATTATTGAACCAAACCGCTATTACTCTCAATAGTGATAAGGCTTAATACAAGCAAAAATAGCCTTTAATAAGCATGCATAAAAGCCAGGTTTCCGCTAGAAAACAGGAATTATTCCTATTGCTCTTACTCGATTGTAGCGAAAAAACCCTGTTGATACTATGAGAATAATCTTCTTGTAAGTTTAAATTTAATTAAAAATGACAGTTAATGATTGGTTTTATAAAACATAAGATTTGGGTTTCTCAGCTTGCTCAAACTCATGAAACCTATGATAATAGGGACATCGAAAGGTACAAGCCTTATCCAAATAACACTTTAAACAATATTACTGACTCCAGATTTTCCATCTTTACACGTGCAACCACTTAGTTGTCGTTACATATTGAATAATAATGAGGAACAAACATGATAGATCAAAGTTTATTAGATGCTGTCAAAAGCTATAGCGAGAATATGACCCGTCCCATTACCTTTGTATTGGGTAGCGGTGAGCATGCAAAGCGCGCAGAGTTGATTGATTTTTTGACCAAAATTGCTGGTACGACTGACAAGATTAATTTTGATGTCGACGCTAATGACGACAGCTTATCGAGTCCCATTAGCTTTAAAGTCGTCAGCCATGCTGATGACGCGTTGACTGATACGGGTATCGTCTTTAGCGGTATTCCTGGTGGTCATGAGTTTACCTCGCTTATCTTGGCAATCTTGCAAGCGGGTGGTCATACGCTAAAACTAGACGAAGGCATTCAAAAGCTGATTAAGCGTTTTAATAAGCCACTACAGTTCCAGACTTACGTGTCGTTATCTTGCCACAGTTGCCCAGAAGTCGTGCAAGCGTTGAATCAATTTGCCTTATTGAATGACGGCATCAGCAATGAGATGATCGATGGCGCGTTATTCCAAGAGCAAGTAGAAGCAAATAACATCCAAGGCGTACCAGCGGTATTTTTAAATGGTAAACCTTTTGCTAATGGTTTGATTGATACGGCCAAGTTGATTACCAAGTTGCAAGAGCAGTTCCCTGACTTGTTGGCAGAGGGTAGTGCAGACGATGCTGAGCAATTAGAGCAGCAAGATGTCACTATTATCGGTGCAGGCCCTGCTGGCGTTGCCGCTGCTATCTATACCGCGCGTAAAGGCCTAAAAGTGACCATGGTCGCTGATCGTATCGGTGGGCAGGTCAAAGATACCCAAGATATCGAAAACTTGATTTCTGTACCATTGACGACAGGTACGCATCTATCAGCAGACTTTGTCAAACATTTAGGCGAATACAATATCACGCTGAAAGAACACGTCAGCGTCAAAGAAATTGGCGAGACTAAGGAAGAGAACTATAGTATTCACCTCAACACTGGTGAGACGTTTGAGACGCGTAGTATCATCCTAGCGACGGGTGCTCAGTGGCGTAAGCTTGGTGTACCGGGCGAAGAAGAAAACATTGGTAAAGGCGTGGCTTACTGTGCGCACTGTGATGGACCCTTCTTTAAAGGTAAAGAAATCTCTGTCATCGGTGGTGGTAACTCCGGTGTCGAAGCGGCGTTAGACCTTGCGGGTATCGTGCAGCATGTGACGGTGCTTGAGTTCGCTGATGATCTAAAAGCGGATCAGGTATTGATTAACAAAGCCAAAGAGAAGTCAAACATCGAGTTTATCACTGGGGCGGCGACCAAAGAGATTAAGGCTACTGATGGTAAAGTCAGCTCTATCGTCTTTGAAGATCGCAAAACAGGTGAAACTCATGAGCGTGATTTGTCCGGTGTCTTTGTACAGATTGGCTTAGTCCCTAATACTGGATTTATCAAAGGCTTTGTTGATTTAAACCGCTTTGGTGAAATTGAGATTGATGAGCGCTGCCGTACGGATCGCAAAGGTATCTTTGCTTGTGGTGACGTCACGACTGTGCCATTTAAGCAAATTAACATTGCGATGGGCGAGGGTTCAAAAGCGGCGTTGAGTGCTTTTGAGTACTTGGTCATGCAGTAGATTATTTAGCTTTAAAGTTAGTTTGAGAAGCCACCTCTTTTGAGGTGGTTTTTTTGTGAAAAATGTTTTACTGCTTGTTAAATAATATAAGTTGACGTATGTTTGTTAATATTTTTTTTATGAGAACTTAATAGTGAAAAATAAATGTGCAATCAACAAAAATAGTCATTGGGCTAAATGTCTGGTTTTTATATCGTTTATATTTAGTGTAACCAATGCTTATGCAGGGCAAACCGTCAATGAGATTCTGAATGAATACTATCCCATCTATAATGAGACAAAGCAGTGTCAAGGTATTATGGCTAATAACGGTTCATCATCTGGCGAAGAAACACCGCATCAAAGCGGATATTGCATAGAGATTGATAGACAACTGGAGGTACGAACCAAGCAAGGTAAACGGTTATACATATCAGTCATTGGTGACGTCGCTTTTCATGAAAATGGTGCTGCGGCATATAGTTCTCACGCTGATACTGGTCTAGTGGGTATGTTCGTTTTAAAGCCACAAGGTTCCGGTTGGGAGGTGGAATACGCTAATCCAGTGATGAATGCAGGCGCTTCTGGTGCAGGACTAAAAGACTGGAAGCTGATACGAGTTGCCCCTGATATTTGGGGATTTATTAATATTCATAGTGATTCGCACTACATTCAATCTTTTTCTAAATACGTATTAATGACACCAGACCCTAAGTCAAAAAAAGTGATATATAGTCATATAGCTGCGAAAGCAACTACAGAAAACAATCCTATAGCACCATCTGGCTGTAGTAAAGATAGAAAGGTAGAATATTGCACATTATTGAAAGCCAAGCTCAATATCGATAAAACGACGCTGATAAATGGTTTTTACCCGCTAGAGATTACAATCAGTGGTCATAAGTATAACTATAACGGTTCAGAAAAAAAGACCTATAACAATCAGGTCTATAAAATAAAATACGAGCCGAAAAAAGGGTATCAAAAGCCCAAAGATTATCCCGTATAGTGATATCATCAGAGTCATTTACTGAGCCAATTGAGGTAGGTATGATGCACGCCAAATTATATGGATCAATACTCATGTTAAGGTTATGTCTTAGTTTTGGATTACTAGGTTTTGTCACAAATGCCTCTGCTGCTGATAGCGTGATGGATATCCTCAAGCCGTACTATCCGATTTATAATGAAGCATTAGGGTGTCATGGTGCGATTGCCCCTTCTGGTTCCGTAAGTGGTTTAACTAGAGAACCTTATATGACCGGCTATTGCATCGATATTGATCGGCAAAAAGTCATAGAGACGGATAAAGGTAAACGCTTATATATATTAATTACAGGCGATGTTAGCTTTGATGAAGATGGTAAAGAAGTTTTACGCGGTCATGGCGCTAGTGGTTTAGTCGGTATGTTTGTTTTAAAACCTAAAGGTGAAGGTTGGCAAGTTGAGTCGGCCAATCCTTATATGAATGCAGGTAGTTGGGGGCTTGGTTTAGGGGGTTGGGGTTTAGAACAGTTTGCCCCAAATACGTGGGGCTTTATGAACGAGCATGGTGATACGCATCAAGGTTACACGAGTACCAGCTTTGTGATATTGACGCCAAATGGTCGCGGTATAATGGAGAACTGGATTGGCGCAGGTTTTGATAGTGATGGTTCAGACAGTTGCGGTGGTAAGGGACAGCGTCTGTGTAATGATAGGAGTGCTGATTTAGAAATTGATACCAGTAAAACGGTAAACGGGTTTTACCCTCTAAAGCTAACTGTGAATGGATATAATCAGGGTAAAACCTATAAAAATAGTATCTTTTCCATCAACTACCAAAAAGACAAAGGTTATATAGAGCCTAATGAATATCCTTTGAAAGATAATTATTAGGCTTGTTTTCAATGATTCACTTTTGGTCAGCCAACACCCCAACCACCGACAGTATCTCACCTGCTTCATCCTCTTTGATGACGCGTGTCTCTTTTAAAGCTGAATCGATCCAAGCTTGTAGATGAGGATTGTTTAACATCGTTTCACAATACTGTTTGGTCGTTGGTTTTAATACTATGTTAGAGGCATCAGTATAAGTCTGCAAGCGTAGCACTACTGGCGCAAAAAAAGCATCGGCAGCCGTAAATTGACCAAATAGATAACTGTTTTTTGAGCGATTTTTTAAACAATCCGCAAAAATCTCTTCGACACGAGCAATGTCAGTCAGGCAAGCAGCGCTGGGTTGTATCCTTGCTGTAGCTCGGATATTCATCGGCATGTCACTACGAATGCCCATCAGCCCTGAATGCATTTCGGCGACGATACTTTGGCAGTAGGCGCTATTTATTCTGTTGCTATTATCAATATTGGACTTATTCAGTCCTATCCAAATATCCAAGTTTGTCAAATAATCATTGGCGTGAATGGCAATCGCTAAAGTATCCCATACCATAACTCTTTCATCATTCTCGCCATAGACTAAAACGGGTACTTTACCTGTTGGCGCATGCTCATCGAGAATCGGTGTCGCTGAGGGATGAAACAGCTCAATCACTTGCTCCTCAAAATCAATATTAAAGGCTTTGAGTAATAGCCAAGCTCGTAATGACCAAGAGGAATAGTTTTTATTGCCGATGATGAGAAGTGGTTTTTGCATCATAAAATCCTATCAAATTATATAAATAAAATTTGATTATGTACCCAATGCTGAAAATTGACCAGTCTATAGTTTAGTAATCCCAATAAAAAATGCCCATCCAAAATTTGGACGGGCGTTTTTAAAACAGCGGTAATTGTATTTAGATCAATATCAATCGTCTAACAAATCCATGCGCTTAGCGGCTTCATAGATACCGGTTGAGCGATTACCAGTACGGCAAAATATCAAGACGGGTTGCTCGGCTTGATTAAAAAAGTCAGCAAACTCTTCAACATGGTTTTGATTGAGCTCGCTACCAGCGAATGAGACTTCTTTATAAGCAAGTCCTGCTTCCTTGGCAGCTGCTTCAATCTCAGCACTGGTCGGTTGTCCCAGTTCTTCGCCATCAGGACGATTATTGATAATGGTTTTGAAGCCGTTTTCGGCAAGCATAGGAATTTGATCAGGGGTAATTTGTCCCGTAATACTGATTTCGTGGCTCATAAGAGCTCCTTTTATTGTTTATATGAAAGAGTAAAACATTTGTTATAGAAATACAGCATATAAGGTTAGGCTTATTGCAGTCATTTCTAAAGAGACCGTATGTAAGCGTTATAGTCGTTTTATAGCAGACCTTGCATCAATGCGCTTTGATACAGCAGTTTGGCACGTGCACCCGTACCACAAAACATCAATATGGGTTTTGGCATCGCGTGATAAAAGGCGGCAAACTGTTCTACAGTCAGCATACTCAGGCGCTCATCATCAAAGGGCAGATGGTGATAAGTCAAATTCGCTTTTGCCGTTGCATTAATAAAGTCGCAGCTGTTGGGCTGAGTGTCGACCTCGGCATCAGGGCGTATATTGAGCACTGAGTGATAACCCAGTTCCGCAATCTTGATGCATTGGCTCGGATAAATTTGCTTATAAATCGTTAAATCATTGGTCATAAAAGGGGTCGTTTGCGTTTATTAAGGAATGTAAAAAACAATAAGGCGTCAATTTGACGTTTAGAGGCTGTTTTATGTCGTTTTGGCTTGGTTTAGCTTGTTGAGATTCAATTTAGTTATACAACAAGCTAGCATACTATACGCTCTATCATAACGATATTTTGTTGCAGACATCAATAGTGATTGTATGGTTGACGCAAATATTAGGGGATGTTCAATACGGCTTGAGTATTCAGCTTCAGTATTTAAATTAAATGTTCAACTTAAATATTCAAATTTGCTTTAGCTCATTGACGGCGTCCATGGTACTAAGATACACCTGTCCTGATAGCTCAGTGATCAGTGGGGTGTGCTCGATGATATCCATAACTGGGCCTTTGATAAAGCTAAAGTGTAAATGCTTGTCTTGTAGGGCAAGCTCTTGATTCAAGGTGCTGAGCATTTCTTGCGCAGTCAGATCAATGTGGTTGACAGCAGACATAATAAGAACCAGCTCATGCGCTTCTGGATACTGTTGTAAAGCATTTAAAATACGCCGATGTACCGATTCGCTATTACCAAAGAACAGACTCTCATCGATACGTAGCATCAATAAATTATGAAAAGTGACAACATCGTGACGATTGATATTGCGAAAGTGGCCCGTGCCAGCCAATTGACCAACGATGGCGACATGAGGTTGGCTCGACTGCCAGATGAGACTGGCAAATGACACCATGAGACCGATGACAAGGCCAGTATTTAGCCCAAATATCAGTACCCCAGTAAACGCGGCGATAAAGCTTGCCCCATCTAAGCGATCTCGTTGCCAAGCGGACTTTAAGGTGGCAATATCGATTAAACCAATGATTGATGCCATGATGGTTGCGCCAAGTAAGGCATAGGGTAGCGGGGCAAGCGCATTGCTAAATGCTATCAGCGCTAAAACCATGACCAGTACCGTCATGAGACTGGCAAGTGGCGTCTTGGCACCTGAGTCGACGTTGATAGCCGTCCGTGAAAACCCGCCTGCCACGGCAAAGCTCTGAAAAAGTCCGCCGGAAATATTGGCGAGTCCAAGCCCCGTTAGTTCACGATTGGCATCAAACTTCTCACCGCGCAGCCGCGCATAAGTACTGGCGACGGAACTGCTGGAGACAAAGATAATAAGCGCCATGAGTCCTGCAGTTGGTAAGAGTTTAAGTGCTTCTTGGATATCTGGTAGATGGGGCAGGGTAAAACTCGGTAGCCCTTGCGGAATACTACCGATAGTGGCGACGCCACGCGCATCCCAATGCAGTGCCATACTGAGTAAAATGGCAATTCCCAGTAAAATAAGCGGAAACAAGCGCTCCGCCCATTTGGCAGAGGAAGAAGACAGCCACGTTCGCCACACCCATTTGCTACCGTAGCGATTTATTAATAAGAGGGCAAAGGCGATCACGCCAATCAGCAAGGTCAGCGGGTGTAGCTGGCGCGCATATAACTGCATCGTCGA
Organism: Psychrobacter okhotskensis; assembly: GCF_965638355.1. Lineage (NCBI taxonomy): Bacteria > Pseudomonadati > Pseudomonadota > Gammaproteobacteria > Moraxellales > Moraxellaceae > Psychrobacter > Psychrobacter okhotskensis. The sequence continues at coordinate 2,781,650 of NZ_OZ281822.1, read as the reverse complement.
TAGATAGCTAATTAGGCTACTACCTGCTATCGGAATATCCGTTAAGTATTTTAGCTGACTGACGAAGATAAGAACCGCCGCGCCGCTCACAAACCCTGCCGATACGCCGCGGCTGATAAACTGCATAATCCAGCCAAGCTTGAGCCATCCTGCGATCCAAAGCAGCGACCCTACCATCAGTGCCAATAAACTTGCCATTAGAGCATATTGTTCCGGGCCCCGATCAGCGTAAGGCAACAAACTACTGGCAGTCATAATAGCGGTGATGGCAACCGGTCCGACTGCTTGCACATTGCTAGAGCCGAGCCAAGCGTAAACGATGACAGGCACAATCGCTGCGTATAGACCGTAAACGGGTGGTAAGCCTGCAAGTACGGCGTAGCCAAGACTCTGCGGTATCACCAGTACGCCCACCACCAGTCCAGCGATGACGTCAGTCGGCAAGGCAGCCAGCTGATACTGGCGCAGCCAAATGGGAATGAGGCGAGCGGCGATAGAGGTCATATCAATACATCATCACAATAAATAAAGTTAAAAACAGCTAAGAACTCAATAACCAGTTAGGCATCTGTTTTGGCACAAAAGCGCTCATACAGTAAATGTAGCACCGCCAAAGCGTCGTCGCTGGCGATACTATAATAGATTTGCTTGCCGTCGCGCCGTGTCGTGACCAGCTCATCCTTGCGCAAGATACCTAACTGCTGTGATAGGCTCGGCTGCCCAACACCGACCAAACCCTCAAGCTCACTGACGCAATACTCGCCTTGTGTCAGCTGACAAAGGAGGAGCAAGCGATCAGGATGTGAGAGCGACTTTAATAATTGGCTGGCTTGCATAGACGCTTTTTGCATTTGTTTGGCAAGATCTATCGGCGCAAAGTCTGCGTTACTATCTGACGCAGACTCGATAGTACGGTCAGTAGAGCTAGCCAATGCTGAGGTGGAAGTTGTCAGAGTGAGCTCCTTATATAAAACCGCGATAGAGGTCGTGCGGCTTGTATAAAAGTAATGTGTGATTACCGTTAATTATCAATGATATCGCAATCCATAGCAAGTTATCATTATTTACATTATATAAATTGATAAATTGTATGACGGTTGCTATATTGGTATTAACGTTACGAAAGCATATTAGGACAGGTTTAAAACCTGAAGGCTAATGTCGACATTGTTCTTGATGTTGCCGTCAGCGTTAAGATTAACGGCAACTATTTATAACCATTTTCAAGATGTGTTCGTTTACGTATTAAACATTGTATATGACCACCCATTATACTGAAAGAATGGGTGGAAGATTGACATCATCCTATAAAAACAGAGAGGCGGCCATGCAAGTTCATTCGTTCTTACATAGCGACACCGAGACTTATACCCATGTACTCGCAGACGTTCAGCAGCAGCTGTGCGCCATTATCGATCCGGTATTGGACTTTGACTCAAAGTCAGGACGTACGAGCACCAAGAGCGTAGACGAGGTCATTGAGTTTGTACGTGAGCACGGTTGGCAACTGCTGTATGTCATCGAAACCCATGCGCATGCCGATCATCTCTCAGCGGCTATCCATGTTAAAGAAAATCTCGGCGGAGAATTGGTCATCGGTCAGCATATTACCGAAGTACAAAAAATATTTAAGCAAATTTTTAACTTTGATACTAGCTTTCGCACCGATGCCAGCCAATTCGATATTTTGACCGACGAAGGCGACACGTTAGCGCTTGGCGATATTACGATCACAGCCATGTATGTGCCCGGTCACACACGGGCGGATATGGCTTATCTGGCGGCTGACAAAGAAAAAACAGTGGTCTTCGTTGGCGATACCTTGTTCGCGCCTGACGTCGGTACAGCACGCTGCGACTTTCCCGGTGGCGATGCCAAAATGCTCTATCATTCTATTCAAAAGCTACTCGCGCTCGATGATAATACAGTCATCTATCTGTGTCATGACTACCCAGGCCAAGGACGCAAGCACTGTCCAACCACTACAGTAGCGGCGCAGAAGCTAGGAAATATTCATGTGAAAGATGGTATCAATGAGGCAGAGTTTGTGCAGATGCGTGAGCGCCGCGATTCGACTCTTGAGATGCCGCGTCTGATTATCCCGTCTGTCCAAGTTAATATCGATGCCGGACACTTTCCTGCACCGGAAGACAATGGCACGCGTTATTTGAAAGTACCGATCAATGTCCTTGGTGGATAAGCTAAATAGTGCTGCAATAAGTGATATTATCTGTGTCGATCCAGCGGTTCAGATGCAACCAACTTGGGCAAATAGCTTATAGATGAAAATGCCAAAGTTGAATTTTTAAGACAATAAAACCATCAAAATAATTAGAATAGGAGATATACAATGAGTGAGCAAAACTCGCACGTGGTATGCCCACATTGCCAAGCCACCAATCGCGTACCCGCTGCCAAGTTGGCGGCTGATCCAAACTGCGGTAAGTGTGGTCAGCCATTATTGACCGCTAGCCCGCATGAGCTAAACGGACAAAGTATTAATAAAGTTATTCAAAAAAATGAGCTATTGACTGTCGTAGACTTTTGGGCGAGCTGGTGTCAGCCTTGTATTATGATGGCACCGGAGTTCAAAGCCGCTGCTGGTCAGCTGCCGCAAGTAGTGTTTGCCAAAATCCAAACGGATAAATATGAGCAGGCGGCAGCGCCCTATAATATCCGTAGTCTACCGACGATGGTGGCCTTCAAAAACGGTAAAGAAGTGGCGCGTCAATCAGGGGCGCTTCCTAGCAATCAAATTGTCCAGTGGATAAGAAGCCTAAATTCTTAAGCATTGCTTGAGTTTTTACTCATAATGATTGGACACAAAAAAGCCAATACGCTATCAATGTATTGGCTTTTTTAATGCTGAAACAGTGGTATCTGCATACTATCAAAACGATAGCGAATAAGCATCAAGTGATTTTATTCACCATAAATCTTAACACCATTGACGAAGCTACAACGCTGAATACGGGCCGATTGGACAATCGCATCACGCTCACCATAAAGCCGTGATAGTTTGGCATCGCGGGCTTTGGTATTGTTGCTTTTGCCCACACCAAAACTGATATTCGGTGAGATGCCCCAGCGTCCTGCTGAAACTCCAACACCGACGCCTGACGCGGATAAGGTTGATTGCTCATTACGCGCGGCATCAACGTAACGATTGACGCGGGTATACTCTTGGCTCAGTGCTTGGCAGTCATAGCTCTGATACGTACTTGGCGGCACATATTGCGGCGTGATATTACCAGTAGAGGCGCAGCCTGAGAGAGCCAACATACCGGCTGATGCCAAGAGTGTCGCTATAGTAAGGTTTTTCATAATGGCTCCATAGGGCTAAGTAATGATAGGTGCAGTTGCTAAACTTTTAAGTCAAATAATCGTAATTGCTTTGCTAGGGCGTGTCTTCAATTTATCGATAGTCATCTAAATGGGCTAAATCTTGCCAAACATCGTCAAATAGCTGGTTAATATCTCGATATTATCTACGCTGTTTTTCTTGTTTGACGGCAATTTATCTCATTTTTATCACCATTTTTGCAATGAAGACACGCCCTAATAATTATTCGCTTGCAAATGATCCTTTTTAATAACGAACATGCCTTAAACAAGCATGCAAGGCATTGTATTTATTTAAGATAGCAAAAATAACGGGATTAAGATATTAAAAATATACGCCTTAGTAGACGTTTATCTTGCAATCCCGCCATCACTTTATTCAAGCTCAGTCAGATATAGAGTGGCGATTAAAATAAATTATCAGGTTTGCTAAAGGCCAGTAATACAATGCCGATATAAGCCACGGCAGCGATAAGAATGCCTATTTTGGTTTGACCCGATGTCGCGTGAGGATGAAAAGCTTTGATACTGGCGCTAATAGCCGCTACGAGTAGGATTATTTTGGCAAATACCCATTGTACTGGCGCATTGGCATTCATCAGTTGCATCAGCATCACGGCGCCTGACACGATGAGCAACGCATAGAGGACATGGGTGGCTATTTTGAACACGCGTGGCGCTCGTCGATTGGCGCTTAATGCCAGATAGCTTTGGTATAAAAATAGCACAATCACCAATACTGCCATGAGCATATGTAAATGTTTCATCGAGTGTCATTTCCTTTAACGGGGCAATTTGCAAGTTTTTAAAAAAGCACGCGATGTCAGCTGTTTAAGTGGCAAGCACATCGTGAGCAACGTGTTTCTAATAATTGTTATTTAACTTAAAAATTGGCTACAGCTTACCTAGCTTTTATTTTGTCCGGCACATAGCGGGCTATCAGGACTTTGACCTTGCCATTCGGTTGGCGTATAAGCATGAATCGCCAAGGCATGTACTTGACCACCCTGTGAGGTCAATAAGGTGTTAACCAAGCCATATATGAGCTGATGACGCGCGACCAAACGTTTGCCTTCAAAGGCATCGCTCACAATAGTCAGTTTAAAATGGCTTTCTTTACCCTCGAAATAACCTGCATGATTCATCGATTCATTGATTAATTCGATATGCTGCGGTTGTAAGCCCTGTAGCTCCTGATGGAGCGCGTCGGCAGTCGGTGAGTGGGTACTCATAAGAATCCTTTATTTTGTGAAGCTTAGCAGTCTTTGAAGCAATATTTGAGACCGTATGATGACCATTATAGCAGACGCTGATAACTGTACAGAAAGCTATTAGACGGACCATAACACAGCCAATCGCTTTAAACTAATGCCGCCATTAAGTTGTCAGTCAAAAACCTAAAAAAGCAGAGTACAACCCATGGGCTGTACTCTGCTTTTGGTAAGCTATCAACCTCTATATGAGACATTGACAGCTGATAACTGACAGCCGATAACTACTAGCCAAAATAGCTATTAACGACGTGACTTTTGGTACAGTGGCATCACTTTAGGCATCAATGCTTGCAGTTGGCTAATGCGATTGCTACTGTTTGGGTGAGTGCTTAAGAATTGTGGTGGCTCGCCTTGACTGGCGCGCTGCATTTTTTGCCACAAGCTGATAGCTGCTTGCGGATTGTAGCCTGCACGTGCCATTAGCTCAAGACCGATTTGATCCGCTTCCGCTTCTTGGGTACGACTGTGTGGACGACTCAAACCTAAATCCCCAGCGACGTTTGCTAGCTCAGCCTGACCTTGTGATAGCCCAAAGATACTCGCTGCGACGCCGATACCCGTCTGAGTAGCATACTCGCGTGACAGACGCTCACGTGAGTGCTCACGCAGGGCATGAGACATCTCATGACCCATAATCGCGGCAATCTCATCATCCGTCAGGTTTAGACGATCGATAATACCTGAGTAAAACATGATTTTACCGCCCGGCATGACAAAGGCGTTCAGCTCATTGGATTTAATGGTATGTACTTCCCATTTCCAATTAGCCGCATCAGGACGATATACACCCACTTGACCGATCAGACGGTTAGAGATGCTTTTTAAGCGATTGAGCTGCGCTTTATTGGTATCGAGCACGCCGCGCTTACTGGCCTCTTGCAAGTTTTTATTATAGCTTTGCGCTGATAGTTGCTGTACTTGTTCACTAGAGACCAAAAGTAGCTGTTGACGATCAACGCCGACAGCACCAGTAGTGGTAGTGCTGGTACAGCCAGTCAAAGTAAGTGCCGACAATGACGCGGCCATCACGGTGGTGGTAAGTATTTTTTTCATAATAAACATCCTCGCTGTAAATGATAAAAAGTAAAGTTAAACAAAGTTAGTAGTAGCGGAGTAGTCCGGTAACAGCAGAGCGGATAGAAGGGCAGTTTATTATTAAAGTTTTACTACCGTCTACCAATCTACTTGATCAGTGAAATTTTACCCGAATGACAATAAGCCATAAGTATAATAATGTTAACAACCTAAAACCAAGGCAGAAAAAGTAACAATACAGCGTATGATTGTAAGTGGCAGTAATAAAGCGGTATTGATCAAATGAAATAGGTATCGACAAGAATGACGTCACTTTTATTCATTTTTCATCCTTTCATCTTTTTTCGTAAGACTATATAACAGCGGGTTGATAATGACTTGTTAATAGTCAGATTCGTGGCAGATAAAAAAACAAAGAGAAATAGTGGTTATTTTGCTATTATTTTATTAAATAATTTTAACAGTTCTGATGGCTGGATTGATTGTAAAATCAAACGTTTATGATAAGCGTGCATACAAATACAACCAAAAAACGCTGAGACTGAATAGAAATGTGAAAAAAGTGATTGACACACACAGAATATTTGCTAAAATAGCCAGCCTATCGAGACGTAGTAGTTAACAAGTTGTTAGCAACATTACGCTTTGATATTAAGCGGGAATAGCTCAGTGGTAGAGCATAACCTTGCCAAGGTTGGGGTCGAGAGTTCGAATCTCTTTTCCCGCTCCAAATATGGCTCGTTTAGAGCACTAAAGCCTCACTTCACAGTGAGGCTTTTTTTATGGGTAAAATTTGAGAGTGCTGTTAGGAGATGTTGAGCACTAAAGTTATTCCAGACCCTAATATCGATACATCACGCACTGCTGATTGTTTTTTCATAAAAAAAGCCGAGCAATTCGCTCAGCTTATCTTTAGAATCCAAACCTCAAACTGCTTACTTTTTCATAGACCATGCTACAGTTTTATTGCCGATCCAATTGACCCAGCTGACGGGGAAAAAGCGTAACTGCAGTCTAATTAAATTTGCCATGACACCTGGCACCACGAGGAACTCCCGTTTTTCTACGCCTTTTAGCATGGATTTGACCGCATCTTCAATTTTGAGCTCGCCTGCCAGCTTTTTCATACCGACGCCAGCTTCTGCCATGACACCGACTTCGGCTTGCGTGAGTGGTGTGTCTATCGGCGGCGGCGCAAAAACGGTGATGTCGATACCGAGTGGTTTCCATTCAAAGCTGATAGACTGCATCATGCCCCAGATAGCAAACTTGGAGGCGCTGTAAGAGCTGTAACCGTAGCTACCAGTAAACGATGCCATCGAAGCGGTCACCATTACTTGCTTGCCACGTGATAAGAACGGACGTATCGCTGCTAAGACGTTGCGCGTGCCAAATAGATTGATAGTCATGACACGCTCAAATTGCTCTTGACTCATGTCATCAAACGTCCAAGGACCTGTGATACCCACGAAATGCATCAAGATATCTGGCGCTAGCGTGTCGGCGGCAGTGGCCATTTGCTTGGTAGTCATCTCTGCATCGGTGACATCGAGCTTATAAGTTGCAATCGAGGCATCGTTTTTATTCATGGCTTGCAAGGCGGACACCGCCTTATCAAGCGACTGTACGTCGAACAATACTAGATTTGAACCTTGCTTGATTAGCTGCTTGGCGGTCTCAAAGCCGATGCCTGAAGCGGCACCAGTGATATAGACCGTTTTGTTTGTGAAGTAACCCATTAAGCGCTTTCCTTCTGTAATGAATTACTTCTTAAAGCCTCTGCCTGTAAGGTGCCGAACTTGGCTTCACCAATCAAATGGCTGACTTTATGACCGGGGATAAGCCAATAGGGAGTTGCTTCACTGCTTGAGGCACAGTTAGGAAAGTCGGGGTTTTTCGACGGACCCGCAATGGTTTTTTCGACGACCATAGAGATATATTGCTCATTACTGCCTTCTAAGGTGTTACCGTTTAAGATGACTTCCATACCAGTGCTTTTAGCATAATCACGGATAGCATTGACCTTTGAGTTCATAGGTGCATAAGCGTCTGCGCCGACGCCGTTTTCTGAAGTCACGTGTATGCCGTCTGGTACGCGCGCGACCAATGAATGGTTGCCTTCGGTATGACCGGGAGTATGCACTAGCGCCAAGCCTTCGCCCAGCTGAATGCTGCCAGTAAACTTAATGACTTTGGCAGGATCAACGCCGTCGATACCATTAGGGCAATACCACTCCGCCTGCACGGGCAGTAGGGCTGTGGCGCTAAGCCATTCTTTTTCGTGTACCAATAGCTTGGCATTGGGAAAGTAAGCGGGTCGGTCGTATCAGCCGTCGTGCCTAGCCATTGACGGACGTCTTGAGTATGCAAGTGATCGTAGCTGATGTAGTCAATATCTTCTGGGGCGAGACCCACTTCTGCTAGTGCCTGTGTGACGTCACGAGTGATGGGGGCGACCATGTTTTCGAGCGGTGACCAATTCGGCATCTTATTCGTTAGGCGTTTAAAAAAAGGCGTCTCACGGTCAGCATCGATGTCAGATGGCGAAAATAGCAAGGTCTTTAATTCGCCCAAAAAGTTACGGAACTGCACGATGAACAGACGATTGAGGATGTGAAGGTAGGGGAATTTATAAGTGCTCTGCGTATAGACGCCACTGTAGGCGTACCAAGTGGGATAGGGGACTCTAACCATGTCCGCACTTTGGTAAAACTGAACGCAGGGCTCATCGATAAAGCGCTCTCTAAATGCCAGTGCTTGCTTGCGGGCGATGTTGAGGCGCTCTTGTGGTAATGGACTTTGACGAATATCATCAAACTCCTGAATGGCTTTCATGCCGAGTGATGTTAAATCCATGTTGCATTTCCTTATGACTGATGGATAGATTTCTGAAGATTATAGTAGCAACATTATTTTGTTCTTGATAGCAGTATTTAGAATACTGCTAGGTTTACCAAGTTTTATCAAGTAGGTTAATAAGGCATATTAAATAGTTCTATTGAGCGTATCAAAATTCATCCCAATAAGGGTTATCACCAAAACGTTCTGCAATAAATTCAATTAGATAGCGGCAGCGCTGTGATAAAAAGCGGTTCTTTGGGTAAACGGCATAGGCATGGAGTGCGGGTAATTTATATTGCTTGAGAATAGGTACTAGCTCACCTTTGGCCAATCTTTTATAAGCGATAAAAGTTGGGATAAAAACGATGCCGTGGCCTTTTACCGCCAAATCAACTAAGAACTCACCATTAGTCGCTTTGATCTTGGCATTAATAGTATGGTTATGTTTTTTTCCTGTCGCATCAGTCAGCTCGAGATTGCTGGTTTTACTAAGACCATACTGCAAAAACTCATGTTCTTGTAGCTCTTCTAGTGTCTCAGGCATACCCATCTTTTCTAAATACTCAGGGCTTGCGCAGAGTGCATAACGAATCAGCGCCATCCGCTTTGCTTGATAACTGGAGTCTTGTAGCTCCCTAATACGAATGGCCAACTCATATCCTTCTTCAATCAAGTCAACGTGTCGATCAGAAAAGTCTAATTCAAAGTTCAGGTTAGGATGCTGGTCGGCGTATTCTGCGATGACATCATTTAAGTGCATCAGTCCAAATGACAAGGGCGCGGTCATTTTTAGCGTGCCTTCAATACGCGTGGGGGCACCACTGGTTTGCTCATTGAGCGCATCCACCTCACTCAAGATATTGTTCACTTGCTGATAATATTGCTCACCAGCCTGCGTTAAGTTGGATTGGCGCGTGGTTCGGCTGATTAATTGGCTACCCAAACGTGTTTCCAAATCCTTTAAACGACGGCTGACGGCAGACTTGGCAATGTTTAGCTGTTCTGCAGCTTTAGTGATACTACCTGCTTCGACGATGCGTACAAACATCGCCATATCCTCTAGCTGTCCCATTATTGATGCCTCACAATTGTTATCAAAATCAGAACTCATATTTGTGATTATTGCCGTTTATCTAGGTTCAGTCAATATATACAATGGCGCTATTACTTAGTCAAACACTAACAAACACTTTACTGGAGAATACTTATGAACAATTTACAGAATCTTAGCGCACCAATTGGTCGCCTATTTTTATCGATGATTTTTATCTTTTCAGGCTTTGGCAAAATCTCAGGTTATGCAGCGACGCAAGGTTATATGGATTCGATGGGTGTGCCTGGTATGCTATTACCGCTAGTCATTGCGCTTGAATTGCTAGGTGGTATCGCTATTCTAATCGGCTTTAAAACTCGTTTGTTTGCTGTCTTAATTGCAGGTTTCAGTATTTTATCAGCGTTTATGTTCCACCAATTTTGGTTGGATGAGTCACAAATGAATCCATTCATGAAAAACATTGCGATGGCTGGTGGTTTCCTAATGATATTTGCTCATGGTCCTGGGGCTTATTCAATTGATAATAGCCATACTCGCAAAACCTCAGTATAGTCATTGAAATTTCATCACAAAAAGGAGTCGCTATGAGCGCAGCAACGACCATTGCCCTAGTCATCGGTAGTTTGCGAGAAGAGTCGATTAACCGCAAGTTTGCAGAATATATTGTGTCGCAGTTACCAGAAAGTGTCACGGTAAATGAAGTCAATATTGCAGACTTGCCCCTTTATAATCAAGACTATGATGACACAACGATTGAAAGCTATGAGCGGGTGCGTCAGCAAATTAAAGATGCTGATGCCGTGTTGATGGTGACACCCGAGCACAACCGTACGATGCCAGCAGCGCTGAAAAATGTGATAGATATCGGTTCACGTCCGTATGGTAGTAGCGTCTGGACTGACAAAAAAGTCGCTGTGGTCACGGCTTCTCCAGGTACTTATGGTGGTAGAAGTAGTGGCCTTGATGTGCGCAAGAGTATGCAGATGCTATCCGCAAAAATGATGATTAGCCCTGAAGTTTACTTGAGTCATGCTACTGACAGCCTTGATGAAGAGGGTGTCAGCAGTGAGCGCACGCAGAAGTTTTTGCAAAAATTTGCTAGTGAGCTGGCCAAATTTGCAGAAAACAGCGGTGTCTAATTCAGTACCTGACAGCAGCGCATCTAAGCGTAGCGCGCACGGCAATAATCAACCAGCACCGTTAAGTTTTTGGCAGCGTTATCAAGCGCCTGTCTTATTAACGCTGGTTGGCGGTGCTATTGATACGATTGGTTTTATCACTTTATTCGGCTTTTTTACGGCCCATGTCACGGGTAACTTGGTGATGGCTGGTAGTGGATTGGTCAACGGTGAAGACGGGCTTTGGATCAAGCTTGCAGCTTTACCGTTGTTTATTTTGACGGTGATGGTAACCAAGATATTTATCGATAAAAGTCATAAACCACAGTTGATGTTGAGCCATTTGTTTTTGGCAGAGGCGCTTTTCTTAACTGCATTTATGGTAGCCGGTCTATATTTCCAGCCTTTTACAGATGCTGGTGATATCACGGTTGCCATAACTGGCGGTTTAGGCTTGATTGCTTTGGCCATTCGCAATACAGCCAGTAAAACGGTGATCAAACATATGAGTCCGACGGTATTGATGACCGGCAACACCACACAGCTTGGTATCAATCTGACGGATTATTTGCGTAATCGAACGCCTGACAATGCTAAAAAATTGGTTAATAGCTCAGCGTTGGTATTGAGCTTTTTGCTGGGGGCGCTAGTGGGCGCGCTGTTATATCTCAAGTTGAGCTTTTGGGCCGTTGGCTTGTTCGTGCTACCCGTATTATATTTATCGGTTATGGCACGTGATAAAGACTTTTTAAGTCATATTGGTTAAGTGTTTTTACGCTATTCACAGTCGATCGCTGTTGGACTAACTATTTTGAAGCCTATACCGTGCTAGCAGTATTGAAACTGTAAAAACAAAAAACGCCTTATCTAGCAGATAGGGCGTTTTTTGTTTTTAAGTTATAGTCAGTGAAAAGCAATATCGATATATCAGCAATACCGTCGCGCTTTTAAGATATTTTAACTATATATGGATTTCAGCATAGTAAACACTTAAGGCGTTGCGTTATGGAACACAGAGTTGTCTTGGTACTCTGGATGTTTATCAATATAAGCTTTTACATAAGGGCAAGTTGGTTTGACTCGTAGGTGCTTAGCCGCGGCATCGTCTAGGATAGTCTTGACTAAATAGCCTGCAATACCACGTCCGCCAAGCGCTTCTGGCACTTCAGTATGTTTATAATCAATGCCTTTTTCGCCTTGACTGGTAGTAAAAAACTCATAGTCTTCAAAGGCGATATGACCATCCACGTCAATTTCAAAACGTTGTTGTTCAGTGTTATCGACCACTTCATAATCCAATGGTTGCTTGGTTGACATACTTAAACTCCTTTGTATAGTAACGCTTACTTTTTTAGTGCTTTATTAATGTTTTTGATTATCACTATTCAACAGACCCTAACGTTTCTGAGTCGATCTCAATCATAGTAACAGTTAAAAATACTGTCTCTGTTATGATTATATTACCTTATCTAAACCGCTTTATTGTTCTCTGAATTAGAATAGTCATTTGCGATTATCTTGGTTTATCTATCCTTAGACAACAATTATAATAGCTCCACTGTTTAAATACATTCACTAATAATAAATTTATAAACCTATTGATAACCAAGGATAACTTATGAAAACTATCTATCATGCAGCAGATTCTCGTGGCGACGCTAACCACGGTTGGTTAAAAAGCCGTCACACCTTTAGCTTCGCTAACTATCACAATCCAGAACGTATGGGCTTTGGTGCCTTGCGTGTGATTAACGATGACTTCGTTATCGGTGGTCAAGGCTTTGGCAAACACTCACACCGCGATATGGAAATTATCAGTATTCCATTGTCTGGCAAGCTTGGTCATGGTGACAACATCGGCAACAATGGCATCATTGAAACAGGTGAAATCCAAGTGATGTCGGCCGGTACTGGTATCACTCATAGTGAGATGAATGGCGATGACAAAGAAGACGTAAAATTCTTACAAATTTGGGTTATCCCAAACAAAATGAATGGTGAGCCTCGTTATCAGCAAGTACGCATGGATGAAATCATGCAGCCTAATGAGTTTAATCAAGTGCTATCACCAAATGCTGACGATGCGGGTGTCTGGATTCATCAGAATGCTTGGTTCAGCATGGGTGACTTTGATAAAAACGTGACGCAGACTTATGAGCTAAAAGACCCAAACAATGGCGTTTATATCTTTGTCATTAGCGGTAAAGTCGTCGTAAATGACAACACTTTGAATACTCGTGATGGTCTCGGTATCTGGGATACTAAGAACTTCACAATGGACGTCATCGATGACGCTAAAGTCCTATTGATGGAAGTACCTATGTAATTTTAGGCAACTTAGGTGGTTTCAGGTCGCCCTGAGTCTAGCTAAAAAAAACTAACAAGATAGTTATCGGAGTCGGTAGCTATCTGTTAATAAAGTCTAAAAGCCAGATGCTAGCAGCGAACATCTAATAGTCAGAACTGAGAGACAAATGCATCCCCTATCACATAATAAGAGGTGACTCATGACAATTAAAAAGTTTGAACCACGCATTGCTGATGTCGGTGGTATACCGATTGCGCGCTTATTGCCGAACAAAGGCAAAAAACCTATCGGCGCTTGGTGCTTTTTGGATCATGCTGGTCCTGCCGAATTTGGTGAGGACGAGTCAGGCATGCAAGTCGGTAGACATCCGCATACCAATTTGCAGACCTTTAGTTGGATGATTGAGGGCGAGGTTTTACATAAAGACAGCTTGGGTAACGAGCAAGTCATCTCCAAAAACCAAGTCAATGTCATGACCGCAGGTACAGGTCTTAATCAAGGTATCAGCCACACCGAGCAGAGCGTGTTTCCTGACACTGGTGGCTCAGCAGATGCCGCCCGTGGTATCAGCATGGTACAGCTGTGGATTGCGCTACCGACAGATCAGCAAATCGAGCGCAATTTCCATCATTATCCAGAGCTGCCAATGTGGAGCGAAGATAACGTTGATATGATTCTCACCACGGGCAGTTATACCAGTGTAACTGGCAAGCACTATGAAGCGCCTACCATACAGTATTCAAAACTGATCGGTATCGATGTCAACTTCACGCAAGATGGTGACGTGACGCTCAACTTAGAGCCAGGCTTTGAGTACGGTATCTTAGTCTTAGAAGGCGAGATTGAGTCTGAGGGCGAGATTTGCGGGCAAGATGAGCTATTCCGCTTCCACGATACTGACGTTGCAAATAACAAAAGCATCAGACTGGTTGCGAAAAAAGGCACTCGGGTGATGTTCATCGGTGGTGAACCATTGAACAACCAAGTACTCCTGTGGTGGAACTTCGTTGCCGACAATAAAGCAGAGATCGAACAATCCATCATCGAGTGGAACAATGGTCACGAACGTTTCGGTAATGTCGACTCTGATATGAAGCGTCTACCGGCACCAGAACTACCAGAAGGTTTTAAAGGTTGAATTATGTAATAAAACTTCTATAATACTATTCACTATTAAGTTTTTTTACAAAAAAGAAGTATGGATTTAATCCGTTTTTTCTTATAATAAAGCAGATTGGATTGGGGGATGATTATTTACTAACGCTCGTTAATATGAATGCGACAATGTTAGTTAGTAATCACACCCATCTAACCTTTATGTTATTGGTCTCAATCAATTTATATAAACATCATGGAGAATGTCTATGTCAGATTTACAGAAATTACACGAACTTGCTGAAAAGCGTCGTTCTATCTATGCGTTAAACGATCAGCTACCAGTCGAAAAAGAAGAAGTGGTTAAACTGGTTGAGCATGCGATTTTGCATACTCCTTCTTCTTTCAACTCGCAATCAACACGTATCGTTGTGTTGTTTGGTGATGATCATCAAAAACTTTGGGATTTAACTGAAGCAGCTTTACGTGATATCGTAAGCGCTGAACAAGACTTTGCCCCAACCAAGCAAAAAATTGGTGGTTTTAAAGCTGGTGCCGGTACGATTTTGTTTTTTGAAGATCAAACGTCAGTGAGAAATTTACAAGAAGCTGCACCACTTTATGCTGATAAATTCCCTGTATGGGCCGAGCATACCAATGCCATGCATCAGTATGTGATATGGACAGCACTTGCTAGCATCGATGTTGGTGCTAACTTGCAGCATTATAATCCAGTCATCGATAATAAAGTAGCGAGCACTTGGAACATTAATGACCATTGGGATCTGACTGCACAAATGGTCTTTGGCGGCATCGAGCAGCCAGCAGGCGACAAAGAATTTATGCCTGTTGAAGAGCGCATGAAAGTATTTGGTTAAGCCATTGTATTTATCTACAATGTAGATAAATACGAATAAAAAAGCGCCACTCAGCTATCTGTTGAGTGGCGCTTTTTTTTATAAAAACTATCAATGAGCTGTTCTAGTTAGTAGCTGCTTATAAATGATTGATAACGACTATAGTCAGTGAAAAGTAAGATTGATATATCAGTAATACCATCGAGTTTTTAGGATGTTTTAACTATAACGAGTGTCTAGTCATGCGGGCTTGTACTGATAGTAATCCGCTTAGTAAGCCACTATTTACGTCGCATGAGACTGTTAGCGACCCACGCTGGACCAATTAATAAAAACTGTAAATCTTCAAAAAACGAAGGTTTTTTGCCTTCGATTTTATGGCCGATAAACTGGCCAATCCAAGCAACGATAAAGACAGCTGCCCAAACTTTAAAGCCTAAAGGTAATAGCGTCATCACTGATAAGCAAATAAGAATAAATATACCCATTGCCAAAAATAAAGGCGTCGAGAGTTGCATATAAAACAGCAGCACCAAGGCGCTAAGCACCAAAGTAAACCAGACTGAAAATGACATGCCCATTCCTAACAGACTGACGAAAATAGTCGGGACACAGAGCCAATGGATTTTTTTGTTCACTAGATTTTGATGACTGACAGAATACTCGCTCAGCCATTGCTCAAGGGTACGTTTAGACATCTTTTTTTGATGAGTGCGAGACATACTAACCTCCGTGTTAGTAAATGGATGACTGGTAGTCGTTCAATGAATGAATCTAACGACGACTACCAGTTGTAGCACTAATTTGCACAATCTGCCATTTTATCTGGTAAACCGCACAGTTAAACTGCTTATATTATCGAGTGTAAGATAATCCATTTTATGCTAATAGTGTTGCTCGCTGCGATACCATTCATAAAGACCAACGAAAGAGTTGACTTGGTAGATGATGGTTTGAATGGCAAAGATATAGTTGCCTGACATGAGGTTCACAATCAGCCAAACAAAATTAACGATAATCCATAGCCACCAGCTAAAAGAATAACGCAGAATCATTGCGGCTTGTGCAGTAATAGACAATACAAAAGCAATGACATTAATCCAAAAGAAGGAGATAAAGCCTAAGAATAGACTGTTATCATCTTCTACGACTGCATATCCGTAACTAGCCAGTAAGTCATTGACGGTGGGGAAGAGTACCAAGCCGATAACAATAACTGCTGCGGTAATCACCCAAACTACTTTACTAGCAGATTTTGGTATCATATCGCCGTCAGGATCAGTGTGCTTTGACCAATAAAAGATACCGTAAACGTGGGTGAAAAAGTTAAAGAGGGGTGCGAGCATCAAGCCGACTGCGCCCGAAGTGGCTTGTACCACGACCTCGCCAGCAGTTGCGCCCATCCCAAAGCCATTGCCCATGACGTTTTTTCGGAATGACAGTGATACCACACAGATCAAACCAATAAATGAGACCGCTAAATAAAACCAATCAAGAGTGCTATGTTCGGTAGTGAGCCAAAACCCTGCTGATAACGCAATAACGCCGCAAATAAACCAGGTTATGATCCATTGCAGCGCCCACTTTCCAGTAATATTGTCTAATAGCTGAATGCGCATAATGCCTTTTTCCTCAAAGTATAAAAACGATAATGATTTTTTTATTGTTTACTATGCCACTTTTACTGCTTTTTGAGACAGCTATTTACCATAAATATGCTGATCGATAAAGCATAGTGCTTGCTGGTAGCGCGCATCGTAATCAGGCTGATCAACTATGTGCGGTTTAATATCATGACGGGCAAAAATATCGACGAGGCGCTGCTCAAAGCGTCCGCGTGCCTCAGGCGTGCCTAATGAGCGCATGCCATCGTCTACCCACGGCGTATTATTATCCAGCATAATCGTATAATCTAAGCGAAACTCATCGACACAGGCGGCGACGAATGGATGGCGGCGACCTTCGTACTCTTCACAAAATGCTTGAGTGGTCACAAAGTCAGTATCGACGATGGTGACAGGGGCGGTGGCCCTAGCAGCCGCTTCTCGTATCGCCTGAGCATGATTGAGGGCAATGGGACCATAATCACTATACTGTAGCCCAATCTCGCTGCCGCCCAAATCTGTACCGACATACAGCCTTCCCATCTCAAGCGCAAAGCTGGCACCATAATAATTGGCTAATTTGTGCACCAGTGTGGTCTTACCTGAGCTTTCGCCACCAACGATAGCAACGGTCTTGGTATAGTCGCCGCGTGCTTGTGGATGAAGCGCTGACCAGTGCGCCACGGGATTGCGAGCGATAGCATAAGAGTCAAACTCAGGCTGTAGCGAGGTAGTAACGACTGGCATCTGCAGTTGCTCTTGGATGCCGCTTTGCGCCAATGGATGGTTATCCGCCACGAATAATACCGTCTTTTCCGGTAGTGCTAATGCCTCTGCCAAACGTTGCAACTTGGCATTACTAACAGCGACATCAATATGAACATCAGCGACATGCTCGTGCAGTGGTAGCTCAATTTGATCAGTGGTATGAATATGAATAAATGCTAAGTCAGCGCAGGCCATCTGTAGCCAACGCGCTTTGTCCTGTAAGGTAATGGTAAAGTCTGGATGCGGTGATGGATGCGCCATGATGACGATATGCAAGGTCTTCGCTTGTCCTGCTGCTTCCAATATACTGCGCATCTGCCCCAAGTGTAGAGGCTCAAAATGCCCAATCATTAAACCCGTCTCGTACATAGCTGTCCTTATATATGTCTTATTTTGATTTTGTTATATTTTACTGCTTATCTAATATGGGTCTGATGCGGCTTTGTTAATTTATCAGCATGGTATAAAGGTTTGAACATAGTTACAGGTAGGTTATTGTAAACAGCCGTTTTATGCTTAGAAAAATACCATAAATCTACCAAATTTATCCTGCATGATTTAATGTTTTTCTGCTTTTATGGTTATGTTTACAATATGTCATAATTGATTGGAATATCAAAAGGTTAGAGTCGCTGTAGTAAAGCCGTAAGGTTATAGAAATAAACCTCACTCTGAAACATTTTGAAATATCTATTTAAAATCAGGGGTTTACGAGGCCTAATGACAGATTAGGGCAAGTTTAAGTAGCATAAACTCACAAAGTACGTCTACATACTCAACAGATAATATTTTAAACATTGCTATAATTATTCATAAGTTGAGAACGCTAAGCATTTTTGAGAATAAGTGTTTTTAAGAAAATAAGTTTTTTTAACAATAAGTTCTCATATGAAACTAAAAATAAGTAAAAGATAAACTATATCAGAGAGGTATTTGATTTGGCTAAGTTAGCAAAATTACATCGCTCACAGAATAATCGCATGATAGCCGGTGTGATGGGCGGCATTGCAGAATATGTCGGCTGGTCACCTACTTGGGTCAGGTTGTTATTCGTCATTGTTTCTTCATTGAGTGCAGCTGTACCCGGTATTTTGATATACATTATCCTATGGATAATTATACCAAAAGCCTCTAGCGAGTCGTACCAGTAATAGGTCTTTAACAAAGCAATCGTGAAATCATCAATGTAAATGTAATCAGTAATAGCGTTAAGAACAAAAAGGTTAATATCAAAGCTAGAGCCCATTAAAAACAAAAAGCCTGACCAATCAGGATACCAAAGACATACTTTTCCTCCTGCCCAAATGTTCACGCATTTGGGTATTTTTTTGCCATTTAAGGTTGGCTTCATCACCTCGTTAGTGATGTTTTTATTGCTCGATGAGCAAATATAGTGAGTGAAAAGTAATATCGATATATCAGCAATACTGTCACGTTTTTAGTATATTTTGACTAGATGCAATATTTCTAGGTTGTTTCTTCAGTTGCCTGATAAATTTAGTTAATGTAAATATGGATAAAATAGTCATTTTTTAGTAAGGTGAGCAGGCGAATAGAGTCGTTGCCGAATAGGCTATACGAGTACTATCAATATTTTATTTCATAATACAAACTCCACAGTGGCTTTATGACGATGCCCCAAACTATGACAACTCAAAATATGACAACTGAAGCGAAAAACTCTCAACCGATGACTTTTCAAGATTTAATCCTAACCCTACAGAATTATTGGGCCGACAAGGGCTGTGTAATATTACAGCCTTATGATATGGAAGTCGGTGCGGGTACTTTTCACACTGCGACGTTTTTGCGCTCCTTAGGTCCTGAGCGTTGGAATGCTGCCTATGTACAGCCATCTCGCCGTCCTACGGATGGGCGCTATGGTGACAATCCAAATCGCTTGCAGCATTATTATCAATTTCAAGTAGTGCTCAAGCCGAATCCACCTAATATTCAAGAGCTATATTTGGACTCACTAAGAGCCATTGGTATCGATCCGTTGGTACATGATGTGCGTTTCGTCGAAGACAACTGGGAGTCGCCTACGCTAGGTGCGTGGGGACTTGGTTGGGAGATTTGGCTTAACGGTATGGAAGTGACCCAGTTTACCTACTTCCAGCAAGTGGGCGGCATTGAGTGTTTCCCAGTGACTGGCGAAATCACTTATGGTCTTGAACGCTTGGCGATGTATGTGCAAGGCGTTGATAGCGTTTACGATTTGGTTTGGGCAGATGGTGAATTTGGTCGTGTGACTTATGGCGATGTTTTTCATCAAAATGAAGTGGAACAGTCTACCTATAACTTTGAGCACGCTGATGTGCCAATGATGGGTCAGATGTTTGACTTTTATGAGCAGCAAGCAGATAAATTGGTTGCTGAAGGGTTGCCATTACCTGCCTATGAAATGGTATTAAAAGCATCACATGCTTTTAATTTACTGGATGCACGCGGTGCAATTTCGGTGACCGAACGTCAGCGCTTTATTCTGCGTGTACGTACATTGGCGCGTAAAGTTGCCATTGGTTATGTGGAAGCGCGTGCCAAGCTGGGCTTCCCATTAGCCGATGAGGCGCATCGTCAAGCGGCGCTCGATAAGTATTTGCCCAAAGAAGACGCTGCAACTGAAAGTGCAGAAAACAATCAAGCTACTGACAACAACCAAACTACTAATAAATAGGAGCATCCCATGAGTACTATTCTATTTGAACTGGGGTGTGAAGAGCTACCTCCAAAAAGCCTAAAACCTTTACGTGATGCGCTACAAGCCAGTGTCACCGAGCAGTTAAATGAAGCTGAAATTGGCTTCGATAATATTAAAGCCTTTGCCGCGCCGCGTCGTTTGGCGCTTCAAATTGAGGGTATCAGCGACAAGCAACCGGATCGTAGCGAGCAAAAACGTGGTCCAGCGATTAAAGCCGCATTTGATGCTGATGGCAATCCAACGCGTGCGGCGATGGGTTTTGCTAAAGGCTTGGGTATTGAGGCCAGTGAGCTGATAACAATCAACACCGATAAAGGTGATTATGTCGGTTATGAGCAAACCATTCAGGGTCAAGCAACGACTGAATTGCTGCCATCCATTTTTCAGACGGCGCTGGATAATCTACCCATTGCTAAGCGTATGCGTTCAGGTGCAAGCCGCAATGAATTCGTGCGTCCCGTACAATGGGCGGTATTGATGCAGGATAGCACTGTCATTGATGCGACCATCCAAGGGCATCATACCGGCACGCAAACCCGTGGTCATCGCTTCCACAGTCCTGATTATCACGATATTGGTCATGCCAATGACTATGAAGAATTACTAAGTGGTTTAAAAGTAGTTGCTGATTTTGATAAGCGTCAAATGCTCATCAAAAACCAAGTCAAAGCCTTGGCTGATGAAGTCAATTCTGATGCTATTGTGCCGCAAGACTTGTTAGATGAAGTGACTGCCTTGGTTGATTTTCCGATTGCCTTACGAGCAAGCTTTGAAGCACGCTTTTTACAAGTACCGCAAGAAGCGCTTATCTCGACCATGCAAGCGGATCAAAAGTATTTTTGCTTAACGGATAAAACAGGCAAACTACAACCGTACTTTATTTTTATTACTAATATCGAGTCAAAAGACCCCAATCAAATTATTGAAGGTAATGAGAAAGTCGTGCGTCCACGCTTGGCCGATGCAGAATTTTTCTTCTTACAAGATCAAAAGCAGCCACTATTTGCGCTGACAGGAAGTCTAAAAACTCGTGTATTCCAAGACAAGCTAGGTACGATTTGGGAGAAGTCTGAGCGTATTGCTAAGCTTGCCGCCTTTATTGCCGCCTTGATGCAACAGCAGGGTCAGCAGATTGATATCGATGAAACGGTACGTGCGGGCATTTTGTCCAAAGCCGATTTGGCAAGCTCATTGGTTGGGGAATATCCCGAATTGCAAGGTATCGCCGGTACCTATTATGCGCGTTTGAATGATGAGCATGAAGCGGTCGCCGCAAGTTTAGAAGAGCAATATCTGCCCAAGTTCAGTGGTGATGTATTACCACAGACGCCAATTGGTATTTGCTTAGCACTAGCCGACCGTTTAGATACGCTCGTCGGTATTTTTGCCATTGACCAAGCACCGACGGGCTCAAAAGATCCGTTTAGCTTACGTCGCTCAGCGATTGGTATCTTGCGTATTTTGATTGAAAAGCAGTTACCGATTAATTTGGTAGCGCTCGTTGAGCAGGCGATTAAAGGTTATAGCACGAGCGATGCCAGCAAGATTGCCAAGATGGGCGATACCTTTACCCAAGTCATGGCGTTTCTAAATTCGCGTTATCGGGCGATGTATACCGAGCAAGGCGTTAGTGTCGATACCATTCAGGCAGTGCAAGCGATTAATCCGCATATGCCGCTTGATTTTGATCAGCGTATTCGGGCGGTACAAGCGTTTAGCGCATTACCACAAGCGTCGATGTTGGCTGATTCAAACAAACGTGTCGCCAATATTTTAGCCAAATCAGAAGTAAGTGTCGCCGACAATGTTGATGAAGCGTTATTGTCCGAGCCTGCCGAGCAAGCTTTGTACACGAGTGTGCTGCAAGCACAAACGGCAGTCACGCCAATGCTGGAGCAGGCTGACTATACGCAAGTATTGCAAACGCTCGTTAGTCTAGATGAGCCGTTGACGCAGTTCTTTGCTGATGTCATGGTCAATAGTGAAGATGCGGCGCTAAAGAACAATCGCTTGGCATTGCTTAAGCAAGTTCGTGCATTGTTCCTAACCGTCGCTGATATTAGTGAGCTGCAGCTATAGTTTGAAGACAATCTGAGTATCTATTCGTTCAGTATCTTCCGTATCTATGCGCTCAGCCTGCAGCGTTAAGTTTATAAAGTCTTAATCCATACTCTAAGGAGCAATGCTGTGTTCGCTGCTATTATGATGATAATTATTATCTGGATTGTGATGTGGGGCTTTTATAAGTTTATGTACCCGCGTGCGCCTAGAAGCATGATGCCAAAAGATGGTGATGTGACCACACCGCGTCACTGCGATTTTTGTGGTAACAGCTTGGCTGAATATCGCGGCGTCTTAGAAACTAAGCCGAACTTGGTGGCAAGTAGCGACAGTGCCAGTCATTTAAGTGACAGTAATTCAAGTGCCAGTCATTTAAGTGACAGTAATTCAAGTGACAGCAATCCGCAAGTTAATAAAGAACTGTTCTTTTGCAACTACGAGCATCAAGCGGACTTTCATGCTGGCAAGGTTTATAGCTCTGCAGATTAACGCAGTGTTTACTGGTTATCGTCAAAAAATAAGCGCCTAGCTGTCATCAGCTAAGCGCTTGTCTTTTTAGAATGCTAATTTAATATCAGTACAAACTTACAAGATAGAGTGTGCATCTTTCATGATTTTATTGAGCAATGCTTCAGACTGTTTATCTCCTTGAATACGATCTTCATCGCTTCTTTGATAAGTATGAATTTTCTCGTATAAATTTAAGCAGCACAGTACTAGCAAGCTCTCTTGGCTCAGGCTTGGCGCATCGCGTTTTAGGTCGAGCGCATAATTATTGATATAAGAGACGGCTGAGTGTAGCTCTTCTTGCTCGTGCACTGGGCAATAGATGGGATAGGTCACCCCAGCAATCGCAATATCTACTTTTTTGATTTGTGGCTCAGGAGTGCTGTTTGTTTTAGGCGCAGGTTTAGCAGCGCCGCTCTGTGGAGCTGAAGTATTTGCAGCTGAAGTATTTGGCGCGATTCTTTGGGATTTAAGCCCATTGGTTGGTAGTTGGTTATTTTTTGATGGATTGTTTGGCGCTTGCTTGTTTAAAGGGTTGGTCTGGTCATCAGTCATGATAAATCCTACAATATGTGTCATTAAAGTGAGTAATATAAGAGAGTACAAGTGTGAGTCTAGTGGCTTAATCAACGCTGTATTTTTAATAATGAAGGTACTTGATAACTAAAGCACTTAATAGCTAAAGCACTTGATAGCTAAGACAGTTGATAATAAAGGCACTTAGTCAACGTGGCTTTTATCGATAATAAAGTTATTTAAGCAAAAAGACTTAAGCCAAACTCACCACTGACTATCTCGTGCCGCTATGTATCAACCTTCTGCTTGATCGATACGGGTTAAGCGTTTTAACACCACTTGCGTCCGTTCAGCGGCCAACTGATTCTTCTTTTGTAAGTCGCTGTTTTGCTGTTTGATATCGCTGTACTGCTGCTTTAATTCATTATTATGCTGTAGCAGCTCGCTGTTTTCTTGTTGTAATTGGCTGATTTGCTTTTGCAGTTTATCTTGCTCTTCACCGATCATATGATGGGCCTCTGCCAGATTTTGATAGCGCTTATCGAGATCGTTCAGCTGTTTTTTGGCACCGTCACGTTCTGTATAACTGCTATCCAGCTTGCTCTGCAGTGCGGTAAGTTCTTTGGGATCGGTAACAGGGTGTTGTTTGAGGCTGCTAAGTTCAGCACTGACAAGCTGATACTGTTTTTTGATGTCGAGTATCATTTTTTCTAATATTCTAAGTTGATCATACATAGTCAGTTTTTATCCTTAACAAGTAAGCGTGAATGAATTTTGTTCTCTGCGTTTAATAATGCCATAGGTGACCGCATAATATCTATATCAACAAAGTAATTGTATGCCGCTTTGTTTCGTAACTTCTATCAGCCGCCGCTTTATTAATGATAGTGTGCGGCATCTGTTTCTATTTAACACTACTAATCAATTACTAGGACATCTATTATGAATGATAATATCTCTGGCTGGAATACATGGCTGGCCGCGTTTGATGATTGGACGGACGTGTCTATCAGTGAGGTACACGGCTTAATGACGGGACTGATGACCGCTTGCGATGCACCTGATGAAAAGGTATGGGCCAAGGTGTTTGAGGAGCTGAGTTTTGCGCCATTGCCTGATGAAGCACTAACCTTGTTGACTGAAGAAGCAGAGGACACCGTGTTTCAGTTAAAAGACAAAGACGACGCTTATTCGTATACGCCGCTGGTACCAGATGATGAACATGACTTGTACGAGCGCGTGATGGCACTGAAACAGTGGGCGAATGGCTTTATGACGGGTTTTGGTATTACTGATTGCCGTCTGAGTGGCGAAGAAAACGAGATGCTATCGGATTTGGCTAAAATCGGCGGGATTCGTTTAGAAGATGACGAAGACTTTGAAGGTGGTGAAGAGTCTTATCTGCATATCTATGAGTTTGCGCGTATGGTACCAGTGAGCTTTGCCACCCGCCAGCGTAAGCCTGTCAAAGATATTGCGCTGATTTCGGGACTGGCTATCGATGCCAAAACCACCAAAGAGCTACAAGCTGAAGGTAAGGCTTCTAATACTAAGCCAAAACCAATGCCGCCAGTCGTTGATATTATGAATCAAAATCATCCATCATAAGTGATGTGATTGGCAATACAAATGATGTGTTGCGGTAAAAGAATAAAGAGGAGTCTGAGATGATAACTGACCATGATATGCAGCATTTGCGTCGCTGTGTGGCGCTTGCAGCCGAAGCGCTAGAAGCGGGTGATAAACCTTTTGGTAGCGTATTGGTCGATAGTGATGGTCAGGTATTACGCGAAGATCGTAACCGTGCTAATTCGGTCGACGCGACTTATCATCCTGAAATTGCTGTTGCACAATGGGCCGCGCAAAACATGACAGCGGATGCGCGTGCCAAAGCCGTGGTTTATACCTCAGGTGAGCATTGTGCCATGTGCTCGGCGGCTCATGCATGGGCAGGTCTTGGTCGTATCGTCTACGTTAGCTCCTCAAAGCAGTTAGGAAAATGGATGGAGGAGATGGGCGTGACCTCAACATCGCCCATCAACTCATTGAGTATTCAAGAAATTGCGCCAAACGTACCAGTAGAAGGTCCGATTGCAGGCTTGGATGAAGAAGTCAAAGCATTACAGCGTCGCTCATTGCAAAGAGGGTAGCTCTTTTATTTTATACCGTAATAAGGATGTTTTATGACTATAAAGAACAGCATCGATAATAATAGCACTGATAATAACAGACAAACCTTGGCAACTACTGCTTATCCCACTCAAAGTATTGATTGGCTCACGCGCTTAATTGGCTTTGATACCGTCAGTCGGTATTCAAACTTAGCCCTAATTGAAGATGTAAAAGCGTACTGCGAGCAATTAGGCTTAACAGTCGATTTGACTTTTAACGAAGCCAAAAATAAAGCCAATCTGTTCGTTACTGTGCCAGCAGGGGCAAATGCTGACGAAGTCAATCATGGTCTCGTGCTATCTGGTCATACTGATGTCGTGCCAGTCGATGGGCAAGAATGGACGTCAGAGCCGTTCACCGCGACCATTCGTGGTGACAAGCTATATGGACGCGGCGCTTGTGATATGAAAGGCTTTATCGCCTGTGCCTTGACGCTATTGCCACAAGCTGCAAAGCTATCTAAAAATGGTCAGCTACGTCGTCCATTACATTTGGCTTTATCATTTGATGAAGAAGTAGGCTGTTTGGGTGCACCATTAATATTGGCAGATTTAAAAGCACGGGGTATCACCCCTGATTATTGTATCGTTGGCGAGCCGACCAAGATGACGATGGTGGTGGCACATAAAGGCATCGCGGTTTATCGTTGCCGTGTGCATGGCAAGTCTGCGCATTCGTCATTGACTGCACAGGGCGTCAACGCTATCAGCTATGCCAGTCGTTTGATTGGTTATGTTGATACCTTAGCGGAAGAGATCAGTCATCGTAGTGATAATGATGCACTGTTTGATGTGCCTTATTCGACACTGTCTGTAGGCACAATAAAAGGTGGCACGGCGACCAATATTGTCCCCAATCTATGTGAGTTTACCTTTGACTATCGCAATCTGCCGCATATGACTCAAGACGATATCCTCGCGCCGATTCAGGCGAAGGTTGCAGAGCTCAGCGCACAAATGAAAGCACGCGCGCCGGAGACGGGTATTGAGCTGATGCAAGAAGAAAGCGTACCAGCAATGACCGATAGCGACAGCGCCGAGTTACAAGCGTTAATAGCTGCTCTGACGGGTGATGATAAACGTCATAAAGTCGCTTATGCGACTGAGGGTGGTCAGTTTACCAATAGCGGCATCCCCACAATTATCTGCGGTCCGGGTAGTATCGAGCAGGCGCATAAAGCCGATGAATATGTTGAGCTAAGCGAAATTGAACGTTGTGATGGTTTTTTAGAGAAGCTATTAGACAGCTGCACAGTCAACTGATGGATTAAATCAGAAACAGCTTTTTTCTATTATCAGTAAGTCGCGAGCTAGCATAAAATACACCGTCTTTATGGCGGTGTTTATTTTTTTAATTTTTTCGCGTATTTAATTTATTCTAAATAAAAGAGTAGGGGTTGGTCGATGTCTTGGCATCTGTTTGCGGTATTTTTTGCAAGTACGTTTTTTATCTCGGCGACCCCTGGTCCCAACATGCTCTTAGCGTTTCAATATGGTATGAACTACGGCGTGAAGCGGACGCTATGGACACTGGCAGGGTTAAGCCTTGGTTTGTTCATTCTGCTACTTTCTACGTTGCTCGGATTGGATGCGATCAGTCGCCAATCACCTTGGCTGCTCACTGTTATTAAAGCAGCAGGCGCAGCATATCTAATCTACTTGGGTATCAGCTCTTGGCGTGATGCAGGCGAGGGCAGCTTGATGAATGATGCTCGCGAAATGGGCGAAGAAGTGGCGGCTGACTATCCTGATACGATTGAGTCTGTTAATGATAAAAATACGCCGCAGCCACGCTCCCTTTCTAGTGCAGCAGTTAGAGTATCGCCAAGTAATACTACCTTGTTTCGAACTGGCATGTGGGTATCACTGTCTAACCCAAAAGCGATTTTATTCTTTGCCGCTTTTTTCCCCAAATTTATTAATTTTAGCGTGCCGCTGTGGCCGCAGTATATTATGCTGACTTGTGGGCTATTTTTGAGCGAGACGATTTGGCAACTTATTTATACCATTGGTGGTAAGAAGCTGGCGGGCTGGCTGGATGTTGGCGAGCGTTTGGCATGGCTAAATCGCGGCTGCGGGGTGATATTTATTTTAATTGCCGCGGCGTTATTGGCTGAAGTGTTGAATAGTTTTATGGCTTAAAGGTCTTTGTCAGCAATTTAGCAAGTCTTGTGCTTATATACTACAGCTCCTTATTAAAAATTGATAATTAGAGATGTTTTATATAGAGAGTGTCTCTGAAAAGCTAAAACTGCAATACAGTTTTTACGCTTCGCAATGTTTATAGAACCAACCTATAGGGATTCATCCAAAGAAAGTATCTATCCCAAGTCTATGGGTTACGTTTCATCGGTATTGACCACATGAGCTTGAAAAAATAACTCATTCTAAGGCTAATACTCTATGTATAATCGTAAAATAAAATTAGCATTGAGTGGTATATCGATAAATGTCCAGTTATTATAAGTTGTTCTTTGACTTAGATTAATAAATGGAAAAAACCATGAATGATAATCCTGATGCTAACCAACCATTCAACTTAGAGACGCCGCTAGAATTTGAGATGCAAGAAGAGTTAAAGAATAAAAATCTTTGCAAAGTACGCACAGTGACTACATTTATCAATTTAGATTTGGATATGACAACATGGCATGCTGTGTTGGAAGATGCTATTAAGCACTGTGAAAAAATAGTCGCAGGTTTAGGCAATGAAGGCTATACCGTACAATCAATACGTATAGTAACCAACCCGTTTGGTGAGTATCTAGATACTTCAAAGGTGTTAACTGCTGCCACTGGATTGGCTACCATCACTGATATTTTAGCGACGCTCAATAAAGGTAAAAATGGTCTACGGGTTCGCTTTGCAATAGGAGAGGCTAAGACAGCACAAGAAATTAGCATTTTGCCCGAGCTTATCGCTCAATATGGCGATTTGTGCAATGCTTGTGTGAATGTCACCGCTAATGATATCGGTATCTTAGATAATGCATTGATTGAGCAATGTGCGAGCGCGGTACAAAATATTGCTAAACTCACACCTAGAGGGGAAGGTAATTTCAACTTTACGGTAAATTTTAACTGTGATGAATTTATTCCTTACTTTCCAGCGAGCTATCATAGCGGTGAGGTGAATAAAGGCTTCGTTATTGGTCTTGAAACGCCTGATTTATTGGTAAAAACTTTGCAGCAGGTACGTAAGCAATCCAGCTTTGATTCTGCTAGTTATCAGCAACGTCAGCGCATTGCCTTTGATGCTTTGAGCGTAGCATTACAGTATCATATCGATAATGTCGATAGCTGCGTGAAACGACTTAACGCAGCCTCAGGGTGGAATTATCTAGGTATGGACACTTCACCCGCACCTTCTAAAGATTGTCATTCAATGGTTAAGGTTTACAAACTGCTTGGCGTTCCCTATTTTGGCGCTTCGGGTACGGTTGAAATATCGGCTTTATTAACGAAAGTTTTTAAATCTATTACAGGTATCGATATTATTGGGTTTTCAGGATTGATGTTGGCAGTCACTGAGGATAAAGGATTGGCGCAAGCCACTATCGATAATGAGTTTGACATACCTATGTTATTAACCAATAGCGCTGTCTGCGGCATTGGTCTTGATACAGTTCCTATTCCGGGGCATACACCTATCGATAAACTATGTGCCTTGATGCGAGATACGGGCACTATGGCTTATCGATTAAACAAACCTTTGACGGTCAGAGTATTTCCGATACTAGAGCTTAAGGCTGGTGATATGACTCAATTTCAGAGTAGCGACTTATGTAATTGCGCTGTATTAGCTGTGCCTTGAATTTAAGCACTAGTATTTATGATTTGTAACATCTATCTCGTTGAATCAGGGGGTTACGTTTTATTGGTACTCTTTACATGAGACTGAAAAAATAAACTCACCTACAAAGCCAAATAAAAAAGCCGTTCACTATTAAATAGAGAACGGCTTTTTCATTCATTCAATTTTTCTAAAAATTTAAGCCAATACCTCGACTAGCTCACCTTTCACCATATGCGGACTCACAAAGTCAGTAATACGTACGCTCACGATTTTACCCAACATTTCATCCACTGTATCAACGTCATAAGGGAACATGACCGTACGTGTATTATCCGCCGTACCGATTAAGCAATCAGGATGACGATTGGCGACTTGCTCAACCAATACACGAGTGGTAGTGCCAACCATTTCATGGGTTTTGGCGAGCGTTGAGTCGATGATGACTTTTTGGAATTCAGCCAAGCGCTCTTTTTTAGTCTTGAAGCTCACATCATCGGGTAATTCTGCTGCTGGCGTACCCGGACGTTTCGAATAGATAAAGCTGTAAGAGTGATCGAAATTTAACTCTTTTGCTAAGTTCAACGTATCTTGGAAGTCTTGCTCAGTCTCACCGGGGAAACCAATAATAAAGTCACTCGACAAATGGATATCAGGACGAATGGCTTTAAGCTTATTGATCTGATTGATATAAACGTCAATAGTATGGTTACGTTTCATTGCCGCCAAGATAGCGTTTGAGCCACTTTGAACCGGTAGATGCAAGTGCGATACCAGCTCTGGTAATTTGGCATAAGCGTCAATGATGTCATCAGTGAACTCTAGCGGATGACTGGTGGTATAGCGAATGCGCTCGACACCATCGACATGTGAGACATAGTGTAATAATTCAGCGAAACGGCAAATACTGCCATCGTCTTTTTGACCGCGATAGCCGTTGACGTTTTGACCCAATAGATTGATTTCACGCACGCCTTGCTCAGCTAAGCTGTCAATCTCTGCTAATACATCATCCAGTGGACGCGATAACTCTTCACCGCGCGTATAAGGAACAACGCAGAATGAACAATACTTTGAGCAGCCTTCCATAATGGATACAAAGGCCTTATAGCCTTCAACGCGCGGCTCAGGTAAAAAGTCAAACTTCTCGATACTAGGGAAGGATACATCTACCGTACCGATACGATTCTTAGGCGCAATTTCACGTTGCTCGTTTGATTGATCATAGAGTTCAGGCAAACGATGCAAGGTTTGTGGGCCAAAAACCATATCGACATAAGGTGCGCGCTTTTGAATGTTATCGCCTTCTTGCGAGGCCACACAGCCGCCGACACCGATCACGAGGTCAGGACGTTTTTCTTTTAACTTGCGCCAGCGACCTAATTCTGAAAAGACTTTTTCTTGCGCTTTTTCACGAATGGAGCAGGTGTTCATTAGCAGCACATCGGCTTCGTCGATATCGTGCGTCACTTCCATACCGTGTGAATCACCCAGCACGTCGAGCATTTTGCCAGAGTCATAGACATTCATCTGACAGCCCTGCGTGGTGACAAACACCTTTTTAGTCGGCGCTTTATTGACAGGCGATTGGGCTGAACTTGCTTCGTTGAGTGCAGTGATAGCAGGCGCGGTGACAGTCGTCTCAGCAACGGCAGCGTCATTAATGCGGGGGTTGAATACAGTAACACTCATAAGGATAAGTCCATGATTGACCAAAAATATAGCGGGGTAAGCGATTAACAGGTGGCGTATTTTATCACAACCCTGTGCTAATGTGAAAAGTAAGCGTGTGCTTTCGATTATAATCAGGATAAATTATTCATAATAGTATCAATTGCTTATCAATAATAGAGCAGAGATTGAAAATCGCTAACCTTTCATAAAGTATTTAGCTTGTACTGTTGTTGATGCCAAAGGTAGGCATGCATAAATTAGTGCTAAGGCGGATCAATATTACTACCGTAAGCAGTGGATATTGGTAAGGCGTAGCTAATTTGTCTTATTATGGAAAATTTTATTGTTTATCTCTACGAGTTAGCCATACTATTATCATTTTTATGCTTCTATCACTTTTATGTTTCGTGCTGCTGTCCTAATTATTAACAAATGGTAAGGATGCTGGTTGAAAGTTAAACAACTATAGTATGATGAGCCTATTCTAAAAATGTCCTCGACAAAACATTATTCTTGATAAAACATTTCCTCAACAAAGATAAGCACCGACAAGCCAACGATTAAATACCACTACGATGATAAAGAGAGTAAGTATGACAAAGCGCCGCGCTGCCAAACGTAACCATAGCGACAGTTATGACGTCAATGCCATACCCACAGCCAAGACTAGCGAGCAAGCCAGTCCTATGAATACCAGATCGCTGCGCATTGGAGCGCTGAGTGTCGCCACGGCAATGGGCGCCTTAGGTTTGTCTCAGGTGGCGTGTGCTGAGCCAGTATCTTACGGCACTTATCAGCAAGACAGCAGTATTGACTCATTCACGGCAGCAGCCATCGCCGCCGATCGTGGTGATGTCAGTGCGCTCTATAATTATGAGCAAATGATGAGTGGCGGTTTGTTTGCGATGTATCCGACTTACTGGCGGATGAATTTAGATCTAAATTCCCAAAGCTCGGCAGCAGTGTCGCAGTTTGTGCGTCAATATCCAGATACGGTCATGGCCGAAAAGCTCGTGGCTGATTTTGCGGAAACCAAAGCAGGCTCTAATGATTATGCCTCAGTACGCCAAGTGGCAAATTTGATCACCAATGCCGATGCCAGTGAGAAGTGCGCCGTTGCGCTTGGGTTTAATAATGGTGGCGATACCATGCGCGCCATGGCAGCCAAGCCGGATGTTTGGCTGACGACCAAAAAGCAACCCGCCTTGTGTGATCAGCTGGCGATGGAGATGAACAACAACCCTATGATTAGCAATCAAGATCGAGCGGCACGCCTGAAGCGCATGCTACGTAAGGGTAAAACGGGCGATATCATGGCATTGTCGTCACGTTTGGGCACGCCTATTCCTTATTCTGCACTCAGTGAGATTCAGCTGAGCCCGTCTTCATTTTTTACCCGTTTTACCCGTGAGCCAAACAGTCAAACCAATCAATACTTGTACTTATATGCGATGGGCCGCCTAGCAGATAAATCTTATCGTGAAGCCGCGTTGCAGCTAGATTTTGATATCAAGCAAGACAATCAGCGTTCAGCGAGATTGTTAAATGATGAGACGCGTCGCTATGCGTATCGTACCCTTGGGGTGCAACGTATGAACCATAATACCGATGATGGCTTTAATGCTGAGGCGGTTGATTGGTTCCGTAGTAGCTTAGACGATGACTTTAACTTTGAAGAAGCCGAAGACTACGCCATGGCGGCCATTCGCTTTGGGCGTTGGGATGATGTGGTCGAGGCCATCGCTCACATGGACAGTGAAACGCAAAAAGGCAATCAATGGCAATATTGGTTGGCACGTGCTTATGAGCAATCAAGCGATGCTAACAAGCGCAATACCGCTAAGAAGATGTATCAGAATTTGGCAAAAAGTAATGAGTATTACGGCTTAATGGCAAAAGACAAAGCCGGTCAACGTTTTGATGCCAGTCGTTTGGGTGGTAGCAACTTGCCAAATGTCAGTACTGCCGATCGTGCACGCGTCATGCAAAACGCTAACTTCGCTCGGGCGTTTGCTTTATACAATGCTGATGCCAGTCGTGCCTATGCCAATCGTGAATGGAATTGGGCTGTCAAGCAAGCACGTGACAATCGTGATGATAATTTGATTATCGCTGCGGCGAGCTTGGCACATGACATGGGCTGGCTCGATCGAGCAATTTATGCTGTGGACAATACTGACAGAGTCGACAGCTTGGCTTTATCGCATCCGATGCCGCACCAAGATGCCGTCGTTCGCTACAGCCAATCAGCGGGGATTGATCCGGCATGGGCTTATGGCATCATGCGTCAAGAGAGTCGATTTGTAGCCTCAGCGCGCTCAGGTGTTGGTGCCAGTGGGTTGATGCAAGTCATGCCTGATACAGCAAAATATATCGCCCGTAATTTAGGTGAGACTTATAGTGCCAGTCGCGCTAACAGTGGCGATACCAATATCCGTTATGGGACTTGGTATATGGGTGATATCTTGGGCAAATTAAACTATCAGCCAGTACTGGCAACAGCCGGCTATAATGCAGGTCCTAATAATGCCAAGCGCTGGCAGCCAGTTTATGGTTCACTCGATGCTGACCAATACGTTGAGTCAATTGCTTTTCCGGAAACGCGCAATTATGTGAAGCATGTCATGGAAAACGCCACTATTTATAGTAGCTTATTGGGTCGTAGTCAGCCTATTAGTCAACGCATGGGAACGATTCCTGCTGCATTCTAAAGTGCTCACTTAGCAAAAAAGAAACCATTAACGATAAACTGTTAATGGTTTCTTTTTTTTACCGATTTATTTTTAAATACAAATTGTATTTGCACCAATCAGTTGTTCTTCTGCAAGGCATAGTCAAAACATCCTAAAAACGCGACGCTATTGCTGATATCAATTTTTTGTCGCCTCCGTCTGCGCAGGCACAGCAAGCAAGAAAAATTGATATCAGCAGTGCGTGATGGTTCGATATTACTTTTCATTCCCCATAGTTGTTTGTCTTCTAAGCAGTTTTCATGCTACTTCTTCTGTTTAAGCGACACTTAAGTGATGTTTACGTTTCTGCTATAGATTAAAAAAAGCATTTTGCTACCATTGCTTTAGTTAGTGTCCGTATTTTTTGTTGGTTTATTTTTAGCTTGGTTTGATGAATATTGCTACTTTAATTACTTTTATCCAAGCTTACCCACTCTTTTATCATTGCTAGATGCCTTAATCCCTTATGATCAAAAAATATTTCAATCTGACTATGTCAGTGCACGCTAGATTATCGCAAACTAATCGTCAGTTACCGGATCAGACGCGGGTGGATGTGCTGTCGACATCAACGCCGATTAAGTCATCTGCATTGTTGAACGACGATGCAGTAAGCAAAAAGCCTGCGATAAGTAGAAAGTGTAAGGATAAAGGGTATACGGCGATGAGCGGTACTGCCTTGCTAGTGCTACAAAGCGCGATGCTGATGCCAGCTCATGCGGCCAGCGCTGTTAAAAGCGGGCAGCGGGTACTGATGAT
The DNA here is from genome assembly GCF_965638355.1 of Psychrobacter okhotskensis. Classification (NCBI taxonomy): domain Bacteria; kingdom Pseudomonadati; phylum Pseudomonadota; class Gammaproteobacteria; order Moraxellales; family Moraxellaceae; genus Psychrobacter; species Psychrobacter okhotskensis. Next base: position 2,747,440 of record NZ_OZ281822.1, on the reverse strand, counting down.
TGAGATGACACCGGCACTGTGTAGCTTGCAGCCAACACGAGCGCGTATGCGTCAATGTTTAGAGGGTTATTCGTTAACCGTATCAGGTCTGGATATGGGTTATGGCGAGCGCTGCGGGCGTGGTGCCGAGCCACGTCTGACCCCATTGCAGCTAAAAGTTGTCAATCGCATCATGCCAGACACCACGGTACGTAGCCAAGTATGGCAACATTATGGTGCCTGTAGTCCATTGAGTGCCAGCAATTATTTTCGCCAAATCACCAACTATGCCAGCGCTCTAAAACTGCCTAACGAGCTGAATACGGGCAACAGTTATACCGTCTCAAAATCACGTTTTATTGGGCAGATGACCCGCCTTAATAGTGGTATGCCAGCTTCTAGCATCGACTTAATTTGCCAAGCGGGCAGTCGACGCCAGACAATATTGACCGATGTCCATGTTTGCTATGAAGGTAGCGAATTTGGTAGCTGTAATGAGGTAGTAGACAATTGCGGCAAAAAGTTCATTATTTCAGGTGGTAAGTAACGTCCTTTGCGACGGCTAATTGATTGATATGTGTTAATTTACAAACAGGATTGCTCTTAAATTATTGTTGCTAACACTGTTTTTTTTATCCCCTTCTCTTTATTCTTAAACCTTTATACCAAAGGCTTTGTTATCAGCTTTGTCTTGCTACCCGTATAAAATGTAACAATATAGTCGTGCATAGCCTTCTTGCTTTCTCTAGACGATTAATAGGCTGAGGTGCTACACTAGCTATCGGTTTATGACTGCTATATACAGTGAGCAGATCGCTATCTCAAACGATATTCATCAATCAGAACCATCCATTAGAATCATTAATCAGAACTATTCATTAGAATCGTGAATTATCTAATCTATAATTAGGGAGTATTCAATGTCAATGAAACAGCCTTTACGTGTTGCCGTCACTGGTGCCGCTGGTAATATCAGCTATGCTATGTTATTTCGTATTGCCTCTGGTGAGATGCTAGGTAAAGATCAGCCAGTTATTTTGCAATTGCTTGAAATCGCCCCAGCACTTGACGCCCTAAAGGGTGTGGTCATGGAATTAGAAGACTGTGCATTTCCATTATTGGCCGGTATCGTTCAAACTGATGATGCGACCGTTGCATTCAAAGATGTTGACTATGCTCTGCTAGTCGGTTCACGTCCGCGTGGCCCAGGTATGGAACGTAAAGATTTGCTAGAAGCCAATGCTGCGATTTTCTCAGCGCAAGGTAAAGCACTGAACGACGTTGCTAGCCGTGATGTAAAAGTATTGGTCGTCGGCAACCCTGCGAACACCAATGCGCTTATCGCTCAGCGTAATGCACCAGATTTAGATCCACGTAATTTTACGGCTATGACTCGCCTAGATCATAACCGTGCGATGGCACAGTTGGCTGGCAAAACGGACAGCACCGTTAATGACGTGAAAAAAATGATCATTTGGGGTAACCATTCATCAACTCAGTATCCAGATCTAACGGCTGCAACTGTAAACGGCAAGCCAGCACTAGATTTAGTCGATCGTGAGTGGTACGAAGGTACTTATATCCCAGAAGTACAACAACGCGGCGCTGCAATCATTAAAGCTCGCGGTGCATCATCTGCTGCTTCTGCGGCCAACGCAGCCATTGCCCATGTACGTACATGGGCGCTAGGTAGCGATGAGAATGATTGGGTCTCTATGGGCGTTTACTCAAACGGCGAATACGGTATTGCTGAAGGCTTGATCTACTCATTCCCAGTGACCTGTGCTAACGGCGACTGGTCTATCGTAGACGGCGTTGACGTGTCATCGGATTTCTCAAAAGAGAAGATGGCAGCCACTGAACAAGAGCTTAGCGAAGAGCGTGATGCAGTATCACATTTGCTACCATAAGCAGATAATCTATTGATACAGTAATATTAAAAGTAGTATAGAGAGAAGCCTTCTGTCATTAGAGGGCTTTTTTATGTCTTGAGTAACCATCAATACAATTGCTAACGTTAGCTAAACGTTGATTAACAGCTATTAGTCTCAAGCTTGCTACAATGAAGTGGTGTATTCTAAATAATAAAGACAATTAAACTGGTAGTATTTAAGGAGAAAAAGTATGCTAGGTGAACCTGAATATAGTATGAATGAGTTATTCGCCCAATTAGGACTAGATAGCTCTGACGAAGCGATTAGTAGTTTTATTGAGAAGCATCAACTGACTAAAAACGAAGAGTTGATAAAATCTGATGTCTGGAATGACAGTCAACGGATGTTTTTACAAGAAGAGTGGACGCAAGATGCTGCATGGGTTGAGACTATTGATGAGCTAAATGTGCGGATGCATCCAGACGCATAAAATCAGCAATACCGTCGCGTTTTTAGGATATTTTGACTATAAGTTTAAAAACAAATAATAAGTCGATTAAAAAACCCACAATTCTATAAATTTAAAATTGTGGGTTTTTGCTGTTCTATATCTCAATTATAATAATTTTAGTTAAGATGCTAACTAGGCTGCTTGGCTCGCCATTCGAGTAACGCTTTTACATCGTTATGGATACCGACTTTTAGCGCCTCTAAGCCATCATAATGACGTTCACCATGTAGGTAATGTAAAAAGCGTACCTGTAGAGTTAGGTCATACAAATCCGCTTGCAACTCTGGAAAGTGCACTTCCAAACGCCAGTTATGCTCTTTATCAATAGAAGGTCTGATACCAATGCTGGCGGTGCCAAATAAGCTATGCGGACGCAAGCCTGCCACGCCTATTTTTCCATCAGTTGCTTGTGCAGTCAAACCATTGGTGATGACTTCGCCATCATCATCTAGACTCACCACATCGACGGCAAATATACCATGTAAGGCTGGCTTTAAGCGTTTTAAGTCAATATTCGCCGTAGGGAAGTCCATAGTGCGACCGATTTTATCACCGCCGACTACCAATCCTGTCATGGCATAATCGCGACCAAGTAGCGCATTAGCAGCGTCAAGGTCGCCAGCCAATAATAAGTCGCGAACGCGAGTGGAGCTAATACGTGCCGCTTTTTCACTACGATCAGTAACCGTATGTAGGTTGGTCACATCTAAGCCATAATCCCGCAAAAACTGACTGTCGCCAGTACGGTCATGACCAAATTTAAAGTCATCACCCAACACCAAGGATTTGACGTTTAAGCGCAGTGCCAAAATATCCGCAAAGGCCTTGGCCGATAGCGATCGAAAATCAGAATCAAAGCCTGCTACAATCAAAGTTTCAACACCATATTCGGCGAGCAATGCTTGTTTTTCTGCCAAATTGGTCAGGCGCGCAGGGGCAGTGTCAGGGGCAAAAAACTCACGAGGTTGTGGCTCAAATATCATGACGGCAGAGCCAAGGTTTTGTGCTTGGGCAATCTCCCGAACTTGGGACAGCATCGCTTGATGACCCAGATGGACGCCATCGAAATTACCGATAGTCAACACGCAAGGTGCTAGGTCTATCGGGCTAGTGTTGGTAGGCAAAGCGCTCGGCGACGCAATCAGTTGCTCAAGAAAGTAGGTATTCATAAGTTTTCAGCTATGATAAGACCAGATAAAAAACGAAAAAACACACCTATACTAAAAATCGATGTGTCTAAAAGCAGCCATTATAAAGTAAAATAGCCCTACTAACATCCTATAGTCCTTCCATAATCGAAGTAAGAGGCGATAAGTATCATTATTTATCACTGCTGTATCAATTAAATAGATAGTTCATTTACCAACATTATTGCAGATGGACAGCACTTAATGGTTGTCACTTACCAGCAGCTATTACCAACCACGCCATTAACGATGGAGATATTATGACTGACGTTGCCCTGACTACTATACCGCCTATTTCATCAAAATATAATCTAAACGATTCGTTCGTTGTCGAGCGTGCAAGTCAGAACGATTTATCAGAGATTTTGGCTATTTATAATCAAAGCATCGCGGGCAAACAAGCAACGGCCAATCTGACACACGTGACTTGTGAAGAGCGCGAGGCTTGGTTTGATGAGCATTTAAATAGTGCTACTCGACCTATTTATGTCGTGAGAGCAGTGGCGACGGCTGGCGAAAGCGCAGAGCAAACAGCGTCAGCACTGATAGTGGCGTGGGGCAGCTATAGTGATTTGTACGCACGTATGGCCTATCATATCAGCAGTGAGATTAGTATTTATCTACATCAGGACTATCATGGGCAGGGCTTGGGTAGCTCGCTGATACGCTGGATGATGACACAAGCGCCAAGCCTCGGTATTAACAATATCGTCGCCCTTGTGTTCGCCCATAATCAGCCAAGCTTAGGACTGTTCCGTAAGTTTGGCTTTGAGCAGTGGGGCTACATGCCAAAAGTTTGCGATATGGAAGGGTTTATCGCTGATGTCGTGATGCTAGGTAAAGCAGTGACAGCAGATGAATTGTTGTGAGATTGAGATAAAGTATTGCCAAAAAAGCCACTTTAAAAAAGTGGTTTTTTCTAAATTGCTCATGGAAGAATACAGGGTGGCGTCTTAACCCAAAATTTTCCATTGCCCCGCTATTTTTTGCAATTCATAAGTCAAGGGTGCGGGCTCACTCTGACCCTTTAGCATCAGCTCACCAGTGATGGTTGCACGAGTTTTATCAGCATTATATGTCGTATCAAGGATAGTAACACCATCGACGGTTTGCTGAAAAGCAGATTGCGTCTTAGCAAGCTCTGCTTCAAAGTTTGCCATGTCTACTTTATAGTATCCGGCTGATTTTTTCACGTCACCTTGATATAAGCTATCTAATGCTTGCTTAACCGTGTCTTCTGGCGTACCAGATTGAGTCGGGTTAGTGACTAAGCTTGGCTGCTTGGCGTTTTCTTTATCTGCGCTTATCACAGGGTTAATATTGTCACTATCAATAGCTGTCTCATCTTTAGCACTATCCGTCATTTGCTCGCCTGCAACCGTGCTCTTCGTATCAACGCCTGCCGTTTGATTGGCTGCATCGATTTCAGGGTTGTCAGCGATGGCGGCTGTATCGCTTGCTGTGTTTGCGCCATCTGTTTCTACATTATCGTTGTTGCTACAACCACTGATGAGCAATCCAGTGCTCAATACACCAGCGGTTATTAGCATTGGTAAGCGTTGCAGCATCGAATGCTTGATTGTCATAGTAACCCTCAGATTTTATTTATTTATCAATAAACAATTATGGCAACTATCAGCGGCATTCACTGTCAATTCTCATATTAAGCTTGTTTTGGTTTAGTAAGTCATTTATTCAACATTCACAGATAAATTAGCCATGCTTTAGCTGACGTGGACGGAAGCCTGTTGCTAGTAATACCACCCCATAAACCAAAGCACCTACTGCACACATAATGAGCAGAGCCGCGATACGTCGCCACTGAGCCTCGTCGGCTGGGAAGTAGGGCAACATGATATAAAGGATGGCAACCATAGAGGCGGTAGAGATTGCAAACTGGGCAAACAGCTTTTTCCAATGGTTGCCAAAACGGAAAATATCGCGCTTATGTAAGAAATAATATAATAAGCCCGCGTTTACGAAGGCCGCTCCTGTGGTCGCAAGGGCAAGACCACCATGCAGAGGTATCTCTAAAAAGTAGAATATCCCGATAAAAATCACACTAAAAACCATATTGGCAAAGACCGATATGATACCGATTTTTACTGGCGTTCTAGTGTCTTGACGGGCAAAAAATGCGGGCGCAAATATTTTAATGAGCATAAAGCCTAAAATCCCACCGGCCATACTGCGTAACGCCAGCGAACTCATTTGTGCATCACGCAAGGTAAATTCACCACGCAAGAACAGCGCTTGCATCAGCACATCAGCCAAGATAAATAGGGCGGCTGATGCGGGCACACCGACTAAAATAATCAGCCGTGCTGCCCAATCAATGGTCTTTTTAAAGCTAACATCATCCTTTTGCGCTTCACTCTTTGATAGGCTTGGCAAAATGACTGTACCAATCGCTACGCCAATCAGTCCTAACGGCAGCTCGCTCATACGTTCCGCTGCATAAAGCCAAGAGACTGATCCGCCAATCATTAATGAGGCAAAAATAGTATTGAGGAGCAGATTGATCTGAGTGACAGAGACACCAAAGATAGCAGGCAACATGAGTTTTAAGATGCGTTTAACGCCTTCGTGCTGAAAATCAATCTTAGGCGCGACCAGCAGCTTTTGTTGCCATAACTGCGGCAGCTGTATGAGAAACTGTAGCAAACCGGCGATTGCAACGGCATAACCAAGCGCCATAATCGGTGTATCGAACATAGGGGCAAAAATTAATGCGCCGCCAATCATACACAAGTTTAGTAACACCGGTGCAAAAGCGGGCGCAGCAAAACGCCCGTAGCTTTGCAGAATACCGCTAGCAAAAGCGGTCATAGAAATAAATAATAAATAGGGAAAGGTAAGACGCAGCAGCTCGGCGGTGATGGCAAATTTACCAGGTTGATCAGCAAATCCAGGAGCAAATAAAGTCACTACCCACGGCGCCATCAAAATGACGACCACAGTGAGCATGGATAGAATCAACAACAGGGCGCCTGAGGTACGACTGACTAATATCTGTACCTGTTGTAAGCTATATTTTTCTTTGTATTCGGACAGTACTGGCACGAAAGCTTGGCTAAAGGCGCCTTCAGCAAACAGACGGCGCAAAAAGTTAGGTATCTTAAAGGCGACCAAAAAGGCATCCATCAGACCACCTGCACCAAACACCCCTAATAATACGACATCGCGTACCAGACCTAAGATACGGGACAGCATGGTCATGCTGCTGACGACCATGGTTGAGCGAAATAACCGACTTTTTGCCATGAGACCCTATTTTGCTAAGTTGTTTACTGCTGGTTGTTTACTGATGATTGTTTGCTGAGTTGCTGTTATCAAAAAACTGACGGATTATAGCATTTTCATAATCGAGATAAATGGATTGAATGTGGAATTAGTTCAGGATTCTTATATAAGCTAGGGCGTGTCCTCATTTTAAAAATGGTGATAAAAGTGAGGTAAACTGTAGTTAAACAAGGATAATATCGAAATATTGCCTAGCTATTTAACGATGATTGGCAAGATTTAACCATTTTTAGCCCATTTAGATCGCTATCAGTTGAATTGAGGACACGCCTAGTCCGTAAGGTTTTTTCCTACCAGCGCACGTAACTTTGGCCAGTCAAAGTAATCGCCAGGGTCTGTCTTTCGACCCGGCGCGATATCACTATGACCCGTTAGGTGGCGGCGGGTTTTGGGGTAGGCGTCATATAGTGCAGCGATAACGGCTGCAAGTGTGTCATATTGCACAGAGGTAAAGGACACAAAATCTGACCCTTCCAGCTCGATGCCAATGCTATAATCATTACATTCAGGACGGCCAAGATAGCTAGATCTGCCTGCATGCCATGCGCGCTCGGCAAAGTTTACAAACTGTGTGATAGCACCATCACGTTCTATAAATAGATGTGCTGAGACCTCTGCGCCCTGAATGGTTTGAAAATAAGGATGCGCATCCCAGTCTAATTGATTGGTAAATAATGCTTTTACATAATGAACACCATCACTGCCGCAGACGCCAAACTCATTCGGTGGTAGGCTAATATTGTGAATGATAATGGTGTCAATAGTCAGGTTGTCGGGTCGTTTATTATAGTTCGGCGACATAAGCCAAGTGGCTGAGGATAAGCGCCCGTCTTTGATAGTCATTGGCGGTGTCATGGACATAAGTGCTCTCTTTTATTATGGGGTTAATAAGTGCGTAGCAAATACTCGTGATTACCAATTTTTTATTAATTAATAGCGAAATTTTTTAAAAAACAGCTAATCATAACCTTCTTTTGACGATTAGATAGACCCAATAACGCGATAAGCGTATGGCTCTTACAGTGCGAGATATTACTCATGTCTATATATTCAAACCTTGTGGTGCACTCCAACCTGTTGACGACAGATTATACGCCAACGAAGATGAGCAGGCGCGCGCGTTTACCATTAATGGTTGCAGGTCTGTTGCTGACGGCACAAGCGCAGGCATTTTTGCCAACGCCAGCAGAGCTTGTGACCACAGGCGCGTTAGCGTTGGATAACAACGCTGATGCTGAGCTAGATAATAACATCAAGCCAAATAGCACCTCAAATAAAGATGTCACTGATCAGCCACGCACCAATAAAACTACTAGCGGTGTCGATAATAACGTCAGTAGTATTACCAACATTACTGCCGAGCAGCTGCTAGCATCGTGGCGCGAGAAGGCAAAAACAGAAAACCTAGCTCAGCATACGACATGGCGACGTTTATTGTACTTCTTTGATGATCAAAAAAACTTAATTGGTAAGAAAAAAGACACAAGTCTCGTTGAGGATGCTAGCTTCTTTTTGAGTGAAAAAGGTCAACAAGACTCAGGTGCAGAGCTTGATGCGTTGCTGGTCGCCCTTGCTGAAGAATTAGCGCCGACGCCTAACACGACCGTTAAAAAAAACACAGCGATTAAAAACAATACCGCTAATAACTCGGTGCTCTGTCGTTTCCCAGCGCGCGTTCAATGGCTGACTGATACGCTAAATATTGATAAGACAAACTGGCAAGCTGAGTGTCCAGAGCTGAATGAGTGGATGCAAACACTAGCGCCCGAGCAGCTGTCTATTATGTTTGCCGAAGAGTATTTGGACAATCCTATATCAGCCTTTGCCCATACTTTATTGCGTATTGACTCAAAGGCCAGTGTGGCTGATCCCAGTCAGATTCATCATGCCTACGCGCTGAATTATACGGTCGATGGTGATCCAGACGACAGCTTTTTGATTTATGCTTTCAAATCTATGACAGGTGGCTATGATAACGCCATCGAAATCGATCCTTATCCAGAAAAGCTGGCGAAGTATCTCAAAGACGATGAGCGTGATGCGTGGACGTATCAGTTGAATTTGACCCCAAGCGAGGTGCAGCAAATCATGTTGCATGTTTGGGAGACCAAAGGGTTAGAGTTACCGTATTACTTCACCACCGATAATTGCGCCTCTGAGGTTTTACGTCTTATCGACGTCGTACGCCCACAGCAGCATTTATTAAGCCGACTGCCTTATGCCGTCGTACCTTCTGACGTCATTCAGCTGCTTAATGAAGAAGACTTACTGGCAAACCCTAGTTATACGCCAGCTGATGATACTGTGCGTCAAGCCGCGCTCAATCAAGCCAAGGTCGCCGCTAAGCTAGGTTATCAGCCATTGCCTAAAGAGGCAGCCCAAGAGATCAAATCTGCAGAGCGCAATCCAGCATCCAGTATGTCAGCAGATGGTCAAACCATACGCAACCTGCCTATCGTCGCTTCGAACAATAACCCAATAGATAGACATCCATTGCAAATGGCGCAGATTGGTGTCGGACAACGCGGTGACAATAACTATATCGATGTGGGTGTGCGTGCAGGTTTTCATGACACCCTTGATCGTACCACTGGGTTTTCACAGTTTTTTAATTTAGAAGGGCTGGCAGCGACGCTACGCTTTTATGATAATGATGACAACAGTAACAATAAACAGCTGGACAGCGTGGTCTTGCAGAACATTACACTGCTGCGTGGCCGCTCATTTAACCCGGTAAATAGCGCTAAGCAAGGCAAAACTTGGGGTGTCAGTGTCGAGGCAACCCGAGTAAACGATGGCTCACAGCAAGCTGGCAGCGATCATTTGGTCGGGAGCGTGGGCTATGAGACGGGCTGGTCGTGGGCGTTTGGTACGCCAAGCGCTGGTACTGGCGAGATGCCGCCGCAGCTATGTTACGCATTGCTATCAGGCACGGGGCAAGCAGGGCGCGGTATCAATAAAGGCTTTCGAGTAGGTGCAGGCGTGAATGCTGGTTGCCGTTATCAGATTAACAATCAGTTACGCGCGCAGGCTGAATTGCAATTGCCATATTGGTATCATGGCAGCAGTGATGACTCTAACGCTCGCGGTCACTACTGGCAGCCGGTCTCAACGTTAGGTCTGCAATACGATATCGATAAAAAACAAGCATTACGTATTAATGCTAATTATGAATGGCAAGATCGCATCGATGCTAATGACGACGTGCAGCTGTCATACAGACGCTATTTCTAACCACTATTTCTAGCCGCTGTCTTCATAAGTAGTATTTTTAGATGGTGCGTGAAAGACTGGTAATGAAAAACTTGTGCCAAAAGGCTTTTGTTAAAGAAAGGACGCATTATGAGTACGCAAAATTTACTGATTATTGGACAAGGTGATATCGGTTTGCCCGTTACCAATAAACTTGCTGAGGAAGGCTCATCGGTCACAGGCCTTGCCCGCAATGAACGCGAGCATTATGATTTGAATAGTAATGCAAAGTTTATGCAAGCTGATGCGTTGACGCTTAGCGCTGCCCAACTGCAAGAATTTACTCATATTGCAATTATCGTCACTCCTGATGAGTATTCAACCAGCGGTTATCACGACAGTTATTTGGCGATTAATCAACACTTAGCAGAGTTTGCGGATAAGCTAACCAACCTTGCGCGCGTTGTTTTTATTTCCTCAACGGGTGTTTATGGTCAGGATAGTGGCGAATGGATTGATGCAGATACTGTGCCTGTCAGCCCTGAGCGCGAAGCATCAAAGGTAATCTTGCAAGCAGAACAAGTGCTGCAACAAGGCTTTGGCGATAAAGCCGTTATCATTCGTCCGAGCGGTATTTATGGTCGCGCGCGTCTCATGCGCTTATGCAAGGCCAAAGAGAAACAAAAAGAGCCAGTAGCCGCACAGCACTGGAGTAATCGTATTATGGATCGTGATTTGGTCAATATTATCACCAACGTCCTGACCATTGAGGCACCAAAGCCACTTTATATCGCCACTGACTATGCGCCCGTCACCACTCATGAGCTAGGCGTTTGGTTAAGCGAGCAAATAGGTGAGACACCGCCTACTATTGATCATTCAAAAACAGCAGTTACGGGGAAGCGCTTGCATAGCAACATTCCGTTAGCTTGGCTGGATTATCCTGACTGGCAAGCAGGTTATCGTGATATTTTGAGTTATCAAGAGTAAGATGATAGTTTGATTTAATTAGAATTGTTTTTATGTTTTATAGTTTATGGAGATTTCATGACCCAGCCTTCTACTTCTGATGACCGTTTGTCTCATGCTAATCTGGCAGCAGAAGGCGGTAAGCTGGCAGAAAACCATGTGCAAAAAAAGGCTGAGCAATCATCTATGCTAGCTGATTCACAGCAGCCTGCAATCGTCCATCCCAATTTTGATCCCAGTCAATCGCCCCTTGATCCTGCACGTCCGTTAAGTGATATTCCAGAACCTGCTCGACGCTTAAATGGTCAATTACGACGGCTTTATGGGAATTCTGCGCGCTTTTATCAGCCTAATGAGGCGACACTATCGAAGTGGGCGCTTATTGCCTCAGAGGCGCTGACTGAGCATTTGTCCTTACTCAATGCCGCCCAACTTGTTGAGTTTCCCGACAGCTTTTATCACAATCATAGCGAGCAGCCATTATTATCGCCATTAACCGATATGACTTTGTTGGACATGTCAGATATTCAGCAAGTACTTCGTGCTTATCCAAAACTGCATCGTTACGGTTTTACGCTTGCGGATAGTCCGCTACAGAGCGATCCGAACAAGATTAATAAGAGCACCAAAAGTACTTCAGCGTCGCTGCGTGCATTGACCAAACACTATAATCCTGATGAATTACTCAGCAGCCTCTATGCCGATGATTGGCAAGTGGTTTTGCAGCCGCAGCAGTTTGAGACAGGCGAGGGCAGTTTGGCGACGGATATTATGGCGTGTAGTGTCGCCGTTCATGCCCTAAAGCAATGTAGTACGCGCAAAAGCATCAATCATAGCTATAGCGCTGCGCAAATCTGTCAGCATGTACGCAGCTATCTGCTTAGCCAAATTGTTTGTGAGCCCGCCCAGCGCCATGCTTATCGTCAGATGCGCATATTTGCTGGGCATATCATTGTTGCCGCTTATCATTTAGGCTGGGACATACAAGTGAGCCATGATGGCCAGTGTTATTTTAATTGTTCATCACGTAGTGGGCTACTGACTCGTTACCCCAATATGCAGGATTACGACATCAATGGTTGGTCAAGCTGACCAATAATGCGTACAATAATGCCAGTTTTTTGACCTTCTTTTCGACGATAGGAACGCCATAATGTCTCATGCTCAAAACCCTTCTTTCTCATCCCACCAATTTATTCAACTGGCTTTAGACAATCAAGTCCTGAAGTTTGGTGAGTTCGTGCTCAAGTCTGGTCGTATCAGTCCGTATTTTTTTAATGCTGGCTTGCTGGCAACGGGTGAGATGTTGTCATTACTAGCACGTGGTTATGCAGATGCTTTGGCTGAGAAAATGGCCGAACAGATGGCAGCTAACAATAACGGTGCAGAGCAGCAAGAGCTGGTCATTTTTGGTGCGGCCTATAAAGGCATTCCATTTGTGGCTGCAACCGCGCAAGCGTTATGGCTGCATCATGGCATTAATGCCGAATGGGGTTATAACCGTAAAGAAGCCAAAACCCACGGTGAAGGGGGTAATTTGGTAGGTGCTGATGTCAGTGGCAAAGCCGTTTGGGTACTTGACGATGTGATTACGGCGGGCACAGCGATGCGCGAAGTGGTCGATATTTTAGAGCAAGCAGGTGCTAGTGTGGCCGGTATTATAGTGGCCCTCGATCGTAAAGAAAAAGGCCAAAGCGATCATTCTGCTATTCAAGAGCTTGCTGCGACCCTAAAAGTACCAGTACGTGCACTCGTCGATATCGACGATTTAATCAGCTATTTAGCGGATGACCATGACGTACAAAGCGGTCAGTATAAAGATGCGACGCAACTGGCAAAAATGCAGCATTACCGCGCGCAGTACGGTGTATAGTTGGGTACTGAAGTTTGAATCTATTCTAATAATAATATAACGTAAGTGAGCCTTATCATGAGCCAAGAAAAGCAAAAAAAATCTCTAAAAATACTCGTCATTATGGATCCTATCGAGCGGGTTAATTATAAAAAAGACACCAGCCTTGCGATGATGTGGGCAGCACAAGATCGAGGACACACACTGGGCTATTGCCAAATACATGATCTATGGTTGGATCGTGGGCAGCTGATGATAGATGCGCAGCCAGTAACCGTTGCACGCAATCCTGAAGATTTTTATACGCTAGGCGACAAGGCGACAGTGTCAGTCAGCGACTATGACGTGATTTTGATGCGTAAAGATCCCCCGTTTGACATGCGCTTTATCTATGCGACTTATATGCTCGATCATGCCAAATCGGCAGGTGTGTTGGTGGTCAATGACCCACAAGCAATTCGCGACTGTAATGAGAAATTGTTTGCAACTTGGTTTAGCGACTATATGAGCCCAACGATTGTGACCAGTAAACAAGCGCATATTCGCAAGTTTATCGCTGAACAGCAAGACGTTATCGTCAAGCCGTTAGATGGTATGGGCGGTACTGGTATTTTTCGTTTGACTGCTGATAGCCCAAACATTGGAGTGACGCTGGAGATATTAACTGAGCTTGAGACCTTGCCAATTATGGCACAGCGTTATTTACCAGAGATCAAACAAGGCGATAAGCGCGTGCTAATCGTCGATGGCGTGGTAATCGATTATAGCTTGGCGCGTATTCCTACCAAAGGCGAGACCCGTGGTAATCTGGCTGCCGGCGGTAGCGGTGTGGCTATGCCGCTGACTGACGTTGAGCGTCAAGTCGCAGAAGTGGTCGCGCCAATCGTCAAAGAAAAAGGACTAATGTTCGTCGGCTTAGACTTAATCGGTGGCCGTATTACGGAGATTAACGTCACTAGTCCAACTTGCGTACGTGAGATTGATGACCAATGTGGCACCGATATTGGTACAGACTTTATCGTAGCGATTGAAAATAAATTGGCTGTCTAAGTTCAATAGCTATTTCAAATAAACAGTTATTTGAGCTAAATAGTCATTAACCTTTATAATTATTAAACTGTAAAGCTATCAAGCTTTAGTAGTAAGAAAAGAGTGATTGAAAAGAAACTTATGTTCATAAAAAACCTAATAATTATGCTAAGATATCTTGATTATTTATCATAATTTTATATGATAGGACAGTATTATCGAGCTATAAGATGATACCAAGCACTGTATCAACTCTTTCATAACACAAGGACGTACTATGAATACATTTGCAAAATCACTCTTACTTACCGCAGGCCTAGCATTGGGTTTTAGTGCCAGTGCAGCAGACCAACTCAACAATACCAAATGGACCACTTACAACGATAGTGGTAAGCCCGATGCGGTGTTAAGGTTTTCTGAAAGCAACGGTAAGCTTTCGGCCAAAATTGTTGAGATTTTGGACCCTCGTGCCAAAAATAAAAAAGTCTGTGATGAATGTAAAGGTAAATTTAAAAACAAGCCTTTGACGGGAGCGACGGTGCTGTGGGATTTAGAGCCAGATGCTAACGATCCTAATAAATATGTCAATGGTAGCGGTATTGAGCCAGAGACTGGCAGAACCTTTTCTGGAAAAGCAGAATTACAAGGCGATACGCTGAAGCTACGTGGCTATAAAGGCATCTCATTACTGGGTAAAACTCGTATTTTAAAACACCGTTAAGCATTGACGTTTTACCCTTCAATCTAAGTCATCAACAAAGCCAAGTCGCGATTGCTCACGGCTTGGATTTTTGTTATTGGTAAACCAGAAATTACTGTATATAAGACATTGATTTCCTCTATACTATGCGGGCTTTTACAGTGTCAGTATTCTCTAACGATCGATATGACTGCAGGCTGACAAACCCTTCATATAAATAAAGAAAAGATAGGCAGACGTTCATGAAAACACCGCATATATTGATGATGGCTGCTGGCACAGGTGGGCACGTATTTCCAGCGCTTGCCGTGGCCGAAGCACTAACCGAGCGCGGTGCTATTATCCATTGGTTAGGGACGCCAAACGGTATGGAGAATGGCTTGGTTGCGCCGACTGGGTATCAGTTTCATGCTATCGATATGCAGGGCCTGCGCGGTAAAGGGCTAGGGCGCTTACTAAAATTGCCGGTTACCTTACTCTCAGCTACCATGGCCGCCATCAAAGTCATTCGCAACAATCAGATTGATATTGTCGTTGGCTTTGGCGGTTATGTGACTGCACCCGGCGGGATTGCGGCGCGTCTGACCAAAACACCGCTGATTATTCACGAGCAAAATGCCATTGCTGGTATGAGTAATCGTTATTTGGCTAAGATGGCCACTAAAGTATTACAAGCATTTGAGAATACCTTTGCGAATAGTCAGCTTGATGCTAAGCTTGAAACGGTTGGCAATCCAGTGCGTAACGCCATTACGGGGGTTGCCGAACCGGCTGAGCGTTATGATGTCACTGATAGCTCACCACTTAAGTTGTTGGTCGTAGGCGGCTCACTTGGTGCGCAAGTTTTAAACGAAATCGTACCAAAAGCGCTGGCATTAATAGACCGTCCTTTTGAAGTGCGTCATCAGTGTGGCCGTAATAACGACGCAGCCACGCAAACGGCTTATGATAGCGAGAATTTAAGTGCGCATCACTTTACCGTACAGCCCTTTATCGATGACATGGCAGCGGCTTATAATTGGGCGGATATGATTGTTTGCCGCGCAGGCGCATTGACCGTTACCGAAATCCAAAACGTCGGTATCGCTGCGATTTTTGTGCCGCTACCGCATGCCGTTGATGACCATCAAACAGCGAATGCGCGTACCTTGACATCACACGAGGCAGCGATTTTATTACCGCAGTCTGAGCTGACAGCGAAGCGTTTAAGTGATGAGCTTGCTGTACTGGATCGACAAACCTGCTTGACGATGGCCAAAAAAGGCCATGCGCTCGCCAATCGCCGCGCCAGCCAGCAAGTCGCTGATATTATCTGGCAAGCATTATAAGCGTCGGTCTTAGCATTAATTTTGTCAGCGATTTTTTACTTTAGCAAATTTCATTAGTCTTATATAAAGAGAAAACCCTATGTCTATTCCTGCGAAAGCCTTACCTAAGCGTTTGATTGAAATACCAGAGATGCGCCGTATTCAGCACTTGCATTTTGTCGGTATTGGCGGCTCGGGGATGTGCGGTATCGCGGAAGTGATGAAGAATCAGGGCTATCAAGTCAGCGGTTCTGATATTGCTGATAGCCTGGTGACTCGCCGTCTACAGCAGATTGGTATTGAGATATCGATAGGTCACGATTCCAAAAATATTGCCAATGCGGATGTCATCGTTGTATCGTCAGCGATTGATCGCAGCAATCCTGAAGTAAAAGCAGCGCTTGAAGCGCGTCTGCCAGTGGTACGCCGCGCCGATATGTTGGGTGAATTAATGCGTTATCGTCATGGCATTGCCGTGGCCGGCGCGCATGGCAAGACCACAACGACCAGTTTGCTCACTACGATGATGGCAGAAGGGCAGCTCGATCCTACCTACGTGATTGGTGGTAAGCTGAACGCTTCTGGCAAAAATGCCGCACTGGGTAGCAGCCGTTTCTTAGTAGCAGAAGCCGATGAGTCTGATGCCTCGTTTTTGTCTTTGCATCCGATGGCTGCAATTGTGACCAACATCGATCAAGACCATATGGAAACGTATGAAAATAGTTTTGACAAATTAAAAGCCGCTTATATTCAGTTTTTACAAAATATGCCGTTTTATGGTTTGGCCGTCGTGTGCGGTGATGACCCAGAATTATATGCGATGATTGATGATATTGGTCGTCCCGTATTGACCTTTGGGCTTGAGCCTTTTAACGATGTACAGGCCGTTGACTTGGTGACAGAGGGCACAAAAACTCACTTTACCGTATTGCGCCGTGACCGCGAGCCTTTACGTTTGACCCTTAATATTCCTGGTACTCATAACGTCTACAATGTGCTTGCCGCTATTACCATGGCGACAGATGAAGGTGTCGATGACGAGGCCATCAAACGCGCCTTGCAAAAATTCGAAGGCGTGGGTCGTCGTTTTGAGCAGCATGCCTCTGTCAGTATCGATGATGGTGACGTGTTGTTGATTGACGATTATGGTCATCATCCAAAAGAAGTCGACGCGACGATTAAAGCGGCGCGTCAAAGCTTCCCTGAGCGTCGTTTGGTAATGATGTTTCAGCCGCACCGTTATAGCCGTACCCGCGATTGTTTTGATGATTTTGTCGAAGTACTCTCCAGCGTAGATGAGCTATTATTATTAGACGTATATTCAGCAGGTGAAAGCCCGATTACTGGTGCTGATACCAAGTCATTGGCACGTAGCATTCGGCTGCGCGGTGAAGTTGAACCGACGATTATTGACAAGGACAATTTAGCACCGGTCATGCAGCGTTTATTAAAAGCCAATGACATGCTGATTACCCAAGGTGCGGGTAATGTGGGCCAGATAGCAGTAGATTTGGCCGCCAATAACCTTTATATCTAATAAGCTAAAAAGAATTCTAGGAACTATCCTTATGACAAGCAATAACCACCAAAAAAATGCAAACGACCTTCATAAAGCCAGCGATAATGTTGAAGGTAAAGCAACGATTACCAACCCAGAGACAGCACTAGCGGCGGCGGCTCAAGCGGAGCAAGACAAGCTTGCAAGTGATAAAGTCGCTAATGATAGGGCAGAACTAAGCAATAACAACAGCGAAGTAAAAGATGCTGGCCAGTTTGGTAAAGTAGCCGTTATTTATGGTGGCAGTAGCAATGAGCGCAGCGTGTCGTTAGACAGTGGCGCCGCTGTCTTGCAAGCGCTACAAAACCAAGGCGTTGATGCCACTCATTTTGATCCTAAGCATCAGGACATTACTGAGCTGCGTGATTATGATCGCGTGTTTAATGTGTTGCATGGTCGCGGCGGTGAAGATGGTTTGCTACAAGGCGTGTTGCAATGGTTTGATATTCCGCAGACAGGTTCAGGCATTTTGGCATCAGCGCTGGGCATGGACAAGGTTCGTACCAAGCAATTGTGGCAAGGCTGCGGCTTAGCGACGGCACCATTTTCACTATTGACGGCCGATACCGACTGGCAGCAAGTGGTCAATATGCTAGGTCTGCCACTCATTATCAAGCCCGTTCATGAAGGTTCGAGTATTGGCATGACCAAGGTTAATAACTTGGACGAGTTGCCGGCGGCTTATGCAACAGCGGTACAGTGCGGTGATGCTGTCATGGCTGAGCGCTGGATTACTGGTCGCGAGTTTACGATTGTTATTATCGATGACGAAGCCTATCCGGTCATTCGTCTTGAGCCTGCTGATATCACCAACTTCTATGATTTTGAAGCCAAATACAATCGTAACGATACCAGCTACTATATTCCGTGCGGCTTAAGTGACGCTGATGAAAAGCATTTACAAGATTTGAGCCTTGCTGCATTCCGTGCTGTTGATGCCAAAGGGTGGGGGCGTATCGATGCTATGCAGGACGAAGCAGGTAACTTTTGGTTGCTTGAGATTAATACCGTCCCGGGCATGACCAGTCATAGTTTGGTACCGATGGCAGCTAAGGCGCGTGGTATGGATTTCAATACGCTGTGCTGGCACATCCTTACGCAAACATTATAAACAGTTGGTAGATTCAGCTTAAATGTTCTTGTCTGGCTTAATATTCATAACGCAGTTTGTGATAATCGCTATTGATACTATAGAAGTTTGAAAAGTGATTATTAATGGGTAAAAATAATCGTCAAATAGATACTGACATTATTGAATATTTATGAATATAAGCAGATATGAATGTATCGCTAGCCCTGCTATACCACAGCTTCGTGTAAACTTGTGTAAATTCGTTGTTAGTAGTAAGGGTTAGGCTATTGTTTGACCGCAAAATACGTTAATATTGTAATTATTGAATCGTTTTAGTGATATTTATGTTGTTTTATGAGTATATGTTATAAGTTCTTCATAAAATGAGAAAAATGTTACGTTTGAAATGGGATAACCGTATTATATCCCTCGTTTTCGACAAAGATTTTGCTAACATATTGATTCAGTCATTCTCTGCCTACATTGTGCAGATTAACTTTTAATAAAAAGCACTATTGGCTTTATGCAAATATAGGGACGAAGGTCATTATGGCTCAAACTGTCAACGACGTAACTGACTTGATGAGTGATAAAGCCCGTCGACCAAAATCTAATTTCCAAGTACCGACTTCGGTCAGATATTTTTTTATGATATTGGTGTTGGGTTTATTAGTGCTTATATTGATTATGGGTGGTAAAGCTTTACGTGATGCGCCGCCAGCAGCTATTCTTGTCAATAATCAAGGCTTGACAGTCGCTCAGTATCGAGCGCTACAGCAAGTGATGAACCAACAGAAGGTGAGCAGTTTTTTCACTTCTGATTTACAAGCATTAAGAGACATTACTACTGGTCTTGCTTGGGTGGATCAAGTGAGTGTGACTCGCGATTGGCAACGCGGTATCGTCGTCACAGCACTGCCCAAACAAGCGGTTGCTAACTTTGGTACTGAGCGTTTGGTTGATGCAAAGGGCGTGGTTTTTGTTCCTGCTGATAGTAGAGATTTGACACAAGCGCAATTTGCTACTTTACAAGGTGAGATAACGCAAGCACCGGTTATCATGCAACAAATGCAGCAAATTAACGATTGGTATGCGCCACTCGATATGCAAGTTGCCGATATTATCCTGTCACCAAGAATGACATGGCTCATTCGTTTTGACAATGGTCAGCGTGTCATTGTTGACAATGAAAACACCGCGCAAAAACTGCTGAATCTAAGTCAATTATTAGGCAATCAGTTGAGTAACCGACGAGATGAGATACAGTCGGTAGATTTGCGCTACAAAAACGGTTTTACTATTGCTTGGAATATGGCTGAATCTCAAGCCGACGCCGCAAAATAACTGGCAGTAAGACATTAATAATATACAGTAAGTAAAAATACAATAAGCAGAAATACTTGATAAGTAGCCAGTATTTTATGATAAGTTGCTTATTCAGCATTAATATTGAACGTACGATAGGATTTAATAGCGTATTAATAGCGCTTTTATAATGATTTAATGGGGACGTCATTTGGTCTCCTGTTTAGCGATAATTTATCTGGTACCATGAAAAATACTGAAAATCTGGTTGTTGTCCATCTAAGTGCCACGGCAGTTTATGCCGTTATTGGCAGCGTTGTCTCTGCAAAAGACATTCGTATTATGGGTGTAGGGCAAGTTAAAAATAGTGACTTTTATCAAGGTCAAATAAAGCATCGTGAACGCTTGCAAGGTGCTATCAAGCAAGCCATTCAAGAAGCAGAAGATACTGCCAATTGCCGTGTGCATAGTGTGTGGTTAACCTTAGCAACGCCTGAGCTACTCAGTAAAAATAGTACTGGAGAAGTGAGAGTAGAGGACGAAGTCGTCCGTGCTAAAGATATGGTACAGGCTTTATCTAATGCCAAATCACGCGATTTGCCTTCAGACTATTATTTGATGCATTGCTGCCAGCAAGGCATTTATGTCGATGAACAAGATTTTATGGTCGATGATGCGATTGAGACGGTAGCGCACAATATCAGTGTGATGTATCACATGATGATGATGCCAGTTGCCAGTCGTCAAAATATCCAAAAGCTATTACAAAGCTGTGATGTTGGCATCGATCATATTGTTTTTGATGCGGTGACTAGTGCAGAATATAGCTTGATGAGCGATGAGCGTCAGCAGGGTATCTGCTTGGTCGATATCGGAGCGAGCACTACCAGTATTTGTGTGTATAAAGAAAATAAACTGATCTTTACGCATTGTATCGCGACAGGCAGCCATGAAGTGACGATGGATATTTCAGCAGATGTCGGCATATCTATGATAGAAGCTGAAAAACTCAAAAAATCGCATGGTACGGTTGATGTTAATAGCGTCGATCCCAGCTCGTTCTTTATCTTTAAACCGCAAGGGACCAGTGACGAGATTAATATTGGTATTTATAATTTAGCCCGTATTATCGAAGCGCGTTATGTACAGATTTTTACGGAAGTGGCGCGTCAATTGCATGAAGCAGACCTGATTAGCTATATTGATAAAGGTATCGTGCTGACAGGTGGCGGTAGTGCCATTAAAGGAATGATACCTTTTTCTAAGAAGCTCCTTAAAATGCCAGTGGTATTGACCAATACTCATCCGGCTATTAGTGCTTATAATCATTTTGATAATGACGAATCATTTAAGCAGCTGAATAGCCAGGTCAACGATCGCGCTTATCAAACGGCATTTGGCACACTACTATATAGTCAAAGCGAGCAGTTTCGCCACAGTGAAAAAAGCGAACCGGAAGCGATTCAAAAAAATAGAGTGACCGGCGTCTTTCAAAGTGCAGGGCAACGTTTTGCTAGTGTGCTCAAAAAGATACTGTAAGTCTGCTGCTAAAAACGTTTGTATAAGAATATTTATATGAAAAAATGCTTAGACAATAAGTGGTAATTTTTTAAAAGATATACCGAAATTAAATGCATAAAGTAGCATTAAAAGTAATATTGAAAGTAATACCCTGAGCAATGACGACATATTTGTGTCCAAGCTTAAGTGTTTAAGCCATAGCCCTGTTTTATTTAAATACATTTATATATAGTAAGTCGATAGCGCGTCATATGAGTGCTTTAGCATGTATCGACCATCACGCTATCTGCAACTGGAGAATCTTTTTTATGTCAAAATACACCATGCCAGATGATAACCAGCTTCAAAATAACGGCCAAGCGAGCTTCACAGTATTCGGTGTGGGTGGTGGTGGCGGTAATGCGGTTGAACATATGGTACAACAAGGAATTAGAGGTGTGACGTTCGTCTGTGCGAATACGGATAAACAAGCACTTGATCGTTTGACAGCACCGCATAAATTACAACTTGGTGCAAAAACTAACCGCGGTCTAGGCGCTGGTGCCAATCCAGAAGTCGGACGTGAAGCAGCAGAAAGCGAAGAAGAAGCTATTCGTGCGTTACTCGAACATGCAGATATGGTCTTTATTACCGCTGGAATGGGCGGTGGTACGGGTACGGGTGCAGCGCCAGTCGTGGCTCGTATTGCCAAAGAGATGGAAGTATTGACGGTTGCAGTAGTGACCACACCTTTCAAATTCGAAGGCGGTAAACGTATCAAAGCAGCTAAGGCAGGTATTGAGCAGCTGACTAACTTCGTTGATTCTATTATTACTATTCCTAATGATAAGTTGATGAGTGTCTACGGCAATATCTCTATGCAAGATGCGTTCAAAAAAGCAGATGATGTTCTACTGCATGCTGTTCAAGGTATTGCAGAAACTATCGCTAGCGAAGGCATGATCAACATTGATTTTAACGATATTCGCACCGCGATGACTGCCAAGGGTCATGCAATGATGGGTATTGGCCGCGCTAGTGGCGACGATCGTGCACGTCAAGCAACAGAAAAAGCCATCAGATCGCCATTACTTGACGATTTACGTTTAGAGAATGCCAAAGGCTTATTGGTTAACGTTATCTCATCTGAGTCTTTATCATTGGATGAAATGAGCAAAATCAGTGCAATTGTCGAAGAAATTACTGATATAGATGATGCTCATATTTTCTATGGTTCGGTTATTGATGAGAAAATGGGTGATGATTTGCATGTCACTGTTATTGCGACGGGTTTAACTCTAGATGAACATGCAGGTGAGGAGCCCGAAGCCGCCGTGGAGCTGCCTGTGCCTTCAGTGAATAGCACGCAGCCTGTTGATCCTAACCTGCATACTAGTGCTTTAAATAGCCAAAAACAATCACAAGCGCAATTGCATCAGGATAGCCTAGCACGTGCAAATCCGACGCAAGAGCAACCTAAAACCAAGACTAACAGTATTCAAGATTATCTAAAGCGTCAACAAAATAAATAATCATTGTTTATTTGTTTGGATTAAAGAGAGCCAGCGCTACGTCGCTGGCTTTTTTGTGTTTATTTATAAAAAATGTTGTTTATGAAAGGAGGCTGTTTATATAATAAAGTTATTCATTGAAATAAATTATTAACATCTAAATAGTTATGAATAATTTATTGGATGATAGCTGCTGTAGCGAGGATATTTAATCTTAACTAATTGTTTTATATAGTAATTTATAGATTGTTGAAACATAAATTACTTTAATAAAACACTTATGATAAGTGTTATCAATCAACGAGATAAACAAATTAACGGTTTTTAACTATGGCGAATTGGGTACGGGTAATGGTACACTAGGCCAATTGTAACAAAATATGTGAGAAAACAGCCATGAATCAACGAACTATAAAAGCAGCGATAGCTGTTACAGGCACCGGTCTCCATAGTGGTCAGCCTGTTGATTTAGAATTTCATCCACAGCCAATTGATACTGGTATCGTTTTCGAGCGCTCAGATATTGAGGGCAGTCAGCCCATTCCGGCCAGCGCTTTTTTAGTACAAGACACTATGATGTCCTCTAATTTAGTATTTGGTGGCGCACGTGTCGGTACTGTAGAACATCTATTGAGTGCGATTGCTGGACTTGGTATTGATAACTTATTGATTCGTGTTTCTGCTTCAGAGATACCTATTATGGATGGTAGCGCTGCACCCTTTGTGGCATTACTCATGGAAGCAGATTTTTGTGAGCAAGAAGGCTTAAAGAAATTCCTTAAGATTTTGAGACCAATCAGAGTAAAGGTAGACGATAAATGGGCAGAATTACGTCCTTATGAAGGATTTGAATTAAACTTTGAGATTGATTTTGACCATCCAGCTATCGACAAGAACTTTCAACATGCACAGTTACAGTTCTCTACGCAGAACTTTATAGAAGAATTAAGTTCTGCGCGTACCTTTGGTTTTTTACGTGATATAGAAGCCTTACGTCAAAATAACTTGGCTTTGGGTGGTAGTATGGAAAACGCGATTGTCATCGATGAAGCCAATATCCTTAATGAAGAAGGTTTACGTTTCAATGACGAGTTTGTGCGTCACAAGATTTTAGATGCATTAGGCGACTTATATCTCATCGGTTATCCAATTTTAGGTCGTTTTAATGCTTATAAATCTGGCCATGCTTTAAATAATTTGTTGATACGTGAGATATTATCCAATCCTGACAGCTTTGAAATTGTAACTTTTGATGACAATGTAAGCTGTCCTATCGAATATCTACCCTTAAAAGGGGTAGCAGTTGAAGGATGAATACAGGAATATACACGAAGTATCGAAACATTTACGCAATATTACATAAAATGGTTATAAGGATAGTTAAGTTATATTCTATTATATAAATATATAGATTAGTATTTTTAAATAATACAACGTTAACGTAGATAATACCGACGTTGTAGATAACAAAAAAATCATCTGTTAGTTACCTTCACAATGTGAATGCTACTAACAGATGATTTTTTTTGTTTACGTCATTACAAAAACCTAGCGTGATTGAGGTTATTTTTTGAAAATAGTTACATAAACTTACACTTTGGACGCAAGATTTTTAATCATTTGCTAAGCGCAATAGTGCTTTTTTGAGCTTTTCATCAGTGGTGACATGCTCTGCGGCCTGTGATATAGTCCGCTTTGTGTTTTGGCTAAGCGCTTTATTTTCAATGGTTTCGTGAGACTTTGATAAGGTTGTTGATAACGCAAATAGTTTTTTAGATGAAAGACTATTAGCAGGTATTTTGGCTACAACAACGCGAATTTGCTTGAGTTGTTTAAATGTAATTGACTGCTCTGTTAATACTTGCAAATAAGCGTTCTGTAAATAGCGAATATGATTAGCAGCAGTCATTGAGCCCACACTGAGTGTCAATTGCTCAGACGTTAAGCCAACGACCCAACAGGTATTAAGGATTTCCTCTGGTAAACAATCTACTAGAAGCTCTTTTATCTCAGTGGTCGCTTGAATATATAGACGCATGTTGTCCGCAAGAGTTTGAGGTAGTGCGCTACCAGCAAAAGCTTGATGATCAATAAGCTGGGCAAGCCGATTAGGTTGTTTTTTTGACATCGTAATAACTCATCTAATAGGTGACAAAATCGACATTCATATTAAAATGCTCAACACAGTATATATGGGATAGATAGCAAACGATTTGTAAAGCAGATGACTATGCTGCTAATGATATTAGCGTTAGTTACTGTAGAAAGAAGAGTGAGCTGCTGTATTAAGGATTTTATCATGTTTACTTGATGATTATTTCCTCTAAACTAATTGATGCTTCGTTATGGATGACGAGCAGTCTTGTATTAACAAATAGGTAGTAAATTTATGAAACAGGCTTTATTAATTTTGTCAGTACTGGGAATGGGCATAGCACAAACGAGTGGTGCTGCCGAAACCACCTTTCAACCAAATAATACCTTGAGTCATACCATCACCAATATCTCTGCTTCTGCGAACTATGGTTCTAGTCGCAACATCTATAGCACCAATAGCGGTGCTCATGTGTATAGTAACGATGAAATCAGCCAAGCCATTGACAACTTAAGCGCTCATGCCAAGCAAAAAGAATATCAGCTTGCGTCGTTGACCAGCCGTCTGTCTTATGAGCAACGTCAGCAGCAAGCCAGTAAAACTCCAGATAGCTCTTCTGCTCCTGCTATTGCAGCGGCGCGTGCTTCAAGAGTAGCCTTGTCTAGAAGCTCTGGTTACTGCGCTCGTTATGTACGTAAAGCTTTACAATCAGCCGGTTATGAATTTACACCGAATCCTTCAGCGTATCAGTACGCTAGCCGCGGCACACTCAGCAATGCAGGCTTTAGCAAAATTAGTAATGATATGCCAACCCAAGTAGGCGATGTTATTGTCTATGATCGCTCATCAAAGCGCCCGCATGGCCATATTCAAATCTTTGATGGCAAAAATTGGATTTCTGATTTCCGTCAAAATAGCATCAGCCCATATAGTGGTGTCTATAACTATACGACATGGCGTGATTCGAAATACGTCGATGATGCATCAGACCGTGGCATCTACCTTGCGATGGCTGAATAATATAGCCAACCCTATATAAATCAGGTACGGTATCAGGCTCGTTCAGTCTACTATGTGTAGTATTTTCACTCGCCTTCCTTGTCTCTGAAGTATCTTGAATCGACTATAAGCATCAAGTACGTCCTGTTTTAAGTGACCCTCTTTCTCCAGATCCAGTAATGCTCTTAATGACATTGCTGGGTTTTTTTTGTTCAAAAATAAGATCAGATAAGCGTTATTGTTCAATAGTTATCTATTACGAGCGCTATTTAAATAGGCAGCTTTAGGATTAAATCTAGACCAATAGCGCCGATTGTGAAAGTCAGGCGGAGAGGCATGGCTGGATGCAAAATACAAAGCGGTCTCACCAAACCATAAAATGACGCAAGGGTGTATGTGCTCGATGAAAAGGTTGCTGAGAGCAAATTTTTGGCTAAAAATCTTGTGTATTGGCACACTAAAGGTTCGCTTGTCACTATATAATGTATGCGCTGTTGATGACTTGTGCGAGGGCTTCACTTCTACTGACGGTATTTGTGAATTGGCGGGGTCAATCCAATTGATCTTTGCACGTGTATGCTTATTTGCTACTAATAAAGGGAACGGCGGCAGAGTCGCAGGGTTTCGATAACTCTCAAACCGATAAAGCGCATAACGACCATCCGGGCTAGCGTTAATCTCAATATAAGCCGTCTTACTATCATCATCAACACTATCAATACCATCCTGATTCAAAGTGTTACCAGCAATAAAACATTCAAGACAGCTCTCTTCCCATAGATAGTCAGTAAAGCCAACGTGTGCTTCTTTCCAAGTAGGCCAATATAATCGATCCGCTAAAGACTGCGTGGGTAGGACAATTTGATAGGTTAGCTGTAACTGCAACGATGGCTGTTGCACGATGGTCGCGTGCACGACAACTTGGATATCGCGCAGGGTGTCTGTGCTAACGCCAAGCCGTTGCGCATCATTGGCTAGGGTTTCAGTGGCGATACAAAGGTTAAAGGTCTGGCTCATAATTTTCTATGACTCAAAAAGTTGGTACGAG
The DNA here is from genome assembly GCF_965638355.1 of Psychrobacter okhotskensis. Classification (NCBI taxonomy): domain Bacteria; kingdom Pseudomonadati; phylum Pseudomonadota; class Gammaproteobacteria; order Moraxellales; family Moraxellaceae; genus Psychrobacter; species Psychrobacter okhotskensis. Next base: position 2,720,449 of record NZ_OZ281822.1, on the reverse strand, counting down.
ATAAAAGGTCTTTGATACTACCATATGATAAAGTACGTTCAAATAAAGGTATTACGAGGCTGATTTCAAGTCAGCTTTTAATTTAGCTTTCAAGAATATCAATAAAAAAAGCCGCGAGCAGATTGCATCGCGGCTTTTAGGCTGTATCATCATAGCTCAGCTGCTATTTTGGTGAAACGGTAGCCAGTTATTTAAACCAAGCTGAGCATGACATACTACTGCGCATGACGGGCAAGGTTTGATAGCTTAGGGTTGGCATTTGGGTTTTTGCGTAGTAATAGTGCCATACGCCCAATAGAATGAACCAAAGAGGCATTGGCTGCTGCTGCCAATTCAGCACCGATGACATCGCGTTCTTCTTTTGTGCCTGCAGGTAATTTTACCTTAATCAGCTCATGATCCGATAAGGCACGATCAATCTCTTCAGTGATGGTCGGTGTAATGCCTTTATTGCCAATCATGACAATAGGCTTGAGCTCATGACCGATGCCCTTTAGACGTTTAATTGTAGCGTTATCGAGTTCCATAGAATTCCTAGGTGTTGGTAAAAATAAAAGAATGTACTATCAAAAACAGTTAATGATCATTATAGATAATCTGTGCCCATTTTGCATGAGATCAGCAGGATTTTGCACGATTTTACGTGATGAAAATGTTAAACTGAATGTATAAACACATTATAAACGCTACTGTCTGATAAAGCAGTGTTTAAACCAATAGAATTAAGGCAGTTTACGACTAAAAATGTATGAATCGCTCAATCAACAGAGTATTAAACCTGATTGGCTTGATATTAAGTATGTTTTATAAGAGTAATGGCTGTTGATTGGATGCTTATTGCAGCTTTGCAAAGTAAAAGTAATAGGAGCAGGTATCTTGGCCACGCGTATTGAGAACAAAAAACTGTCGAAAAGCAGCAGTGCTTGGATGAAAGAGCATATTGACGACCATTATGTCCAAAAAGCGCAAAAAGATGGCTATCGTGCTCGTGCTGCTTATAAGTTATTAGAAATAAATGAAAAGACCAACCTTATCAAAAAAGGCATGACGGTCGTTGATTTGGGTAGTGCGCCGGGCAGTTGGTCACAAGTTGCTGGCCAATTGGTAGGGGAACAAGGTATCTTGATTGCCTCTGATATTTTAGCGATGGATACTTTGCCTGATGTTACCTTTATCCAAGGTGATTTCCGTGAAGCTGAGGTGTTCGACAGCATTATGGCAGAAGTCGGTGACAGGCAGGTCGATGTGGTGCTCTCCGATATGGCACCCAATACCGCTGGTAATAGTGCCATTGATCAGCCGCGTATGATGTACTTGTGCGAGCTGGCGGTGGACTTTGCACTTGCAACCTTACCAGAAGGTGGCGCGCTTATTATGAAAGTGTTTCAAGGCGAGGGTACACAAGAATTACGCAAGCAGATGCAGCTTGATTTTAGTAAGATTCGTAGTATCAAGCCTGGCGCTTCACGACCACGCTCGAAAGAGATGTTTTGGATTGCCATTAAATAGTTTTACTTTCAATGAGTTGCTTTCGTTGTATTTGGAATAAGTCATCACAATATAGCTAGCTTCATGTAAGATTTAACACGCTACAATCGTTAACTGAATAAAAGGAAAACCTGCTTGAATTATGCAGGATAACACCACATATCATGGTATATTAACTTTGTTTCTAGCATATGTTTTAAGCAAAGTCGTCTGAGAATAAGCGCTTTACTGGCTCATTTACGATAGATTTATATGTCATTGATGAGGATAAGTTTCGTATTTGGCAGTTATTGAACTAATGAGCAATGCGTTTATAGACGTCACGTGTCAAGTTGACACACCAATAAGTAAGGGATGGGAATAACTAGTGAGCGACATGGTAAAAAATACCTTATTGTGGCTGGTGGTAATCGGCGTTTTGGTGCTGGTGTTTAGCGGCTTTGACCAATCGTCTGAGCCAGATAGCCTTAACTACTCTGAGTTTGTGACCGCTGTGTCAGAAAGTCAGGTAGCCAGTGTTGAAATTGATGGCGAACAGATCACCGGCGAAAAGAAAAATGGCTCATCATTTGAGACCATTCGACCAGCTGTGGCTGATGAGCAACTAATGCCATTACTGCGCGAGAACCAAGTTGAGGTTCAGGGCACAGCACCGAAACGTCAAAGTGTGCTGATGCAGTTGCTGATAGCCAGTTTCCCAATCCTACTGATTATTGGTCTGTTCTTATTCTTTATGCGTAATATGCAGGGCGGTGCAGGCGGTAAAGGTGGCGGCCCAATGAGCTTTGGCAAGTCAAAAGCCAAGATGCTGACTGAAGACCAAATCAAGGTCAACTTCGAAGATGTGGCAGGTTGTGAAGAAGCCAAAGAAGAAGTGGTCGAAGTGGTCGAATTCTTGCGTGATCCAGATAAATTTACCAAGCTTGGGGCGACGATCCCCCGTGGTATCTTGATGGTAGGTCCTCCAGGTACTGGTAAGACGTTGCTAGCAAGAGCAATTGCTGGTGAAGCCAAAGTACCGTTCTTTTCAATTTCAGGTTCTGATTTTGTTGAGATGTTCGTTGGTGTCGGTGCCTCGCGTGTGCGTGATATGTTTGAGCAAGCGAAGAAAAGCGCGCCTTGTATCATCTTTATCGATGAGATCGATGCAGTTGGTCGTCATCGTGGCTCTGGTATGGGCGGCGGTAACGATGAGCGCGAGCAAACGCTGAACCAACTGTTGGTCGAAATGGATGGTTTTGAGGGCAATGAAGGCGTTATCGTCATTGCTGCTACCAACCGTGCTGACGTACTTGACAAGGCATTATTACGTCCGGGTCGTTTTGACCGTCAGGTACAAGTCGGCTTGCCAGATATCAAAGGCCGTGAACAAATATTAAAAGTACATTTAAGAAAACTGCCGAATACCGTTAGTGTTGATGCCAACTCTTTGGCACGTGGTACGCCCGGTTTTAGTGGCGCGCAATTGGCCAACCTTGTGAACGAAGCCGCTCTGTTTGCTGCGCGTCGTAACAAGCGTAGCGTTGACATGAATGACTTTGAAGATGCGAAAGATAAGCTTTACATGGGTCCTGAACGCAAATCAATGGTCATCCGTGAAGAAGAGCGCCGCGCCACTGCTTATCATGAAGCAGGTCATGCGCTAGTGGCTGAGCTACTACCGGGTACCGATCCGGTGCATAAAGTGACGATTATGCCGCGTGGTTTTGCTTTGGGTGTCACTTGGCAGCTGCCTGAGCATGATCAAACCAGCATGTATAAATCAAAAATGCTCAGTGATATTGCGATTTTATTTGGTGGTCGTATCGCTGAAGAAGTCTTTATCAATCAAATGTCGACGGGTGCCTCAAATGACTTTGAACGGGCAACCAAAATGGCACGGGCGATGGTAACCAAATACGGCATGTCTGATGCCTTAGGTATCATGGTCTATGAAGATGATGACAACTCACAAGGTTACTTTGGTGGCGGTGGTCGTACGATTTCTGAAGCAACGCAGCAAAAAGTTGACGACGAAGTTCGCCGCATGTTAGAAGAGCAATACGATATCGCGCGCGAATTGATTGAAGGTAATCAAGAAAAAATGCATGCGATGGTTGATGCCTTGATGAAATGGGAGACCATTGACCGTGATCAACTGCAAGATATCTTAGCCGGTGAAGATCCACGTCCGCCTAGAGTATATCAGCACAATGAAGTTAATTTGGCTAAAGATAATGTGAAAACGACGGGTTCAACACCGCCACCATTACCAGCGATGTAGTTTATCGCGCATTAGTAGCCAATATAAGAAGCCCTTTTTAATAGAGGGCTTTTTTATTGTCATCATTTTACGAAGCATTTAGAACAGCAGCAGATTTACTGATATCATGAGATAAAAATAAAGTGCTGACCCAGTGTTTATCAACTTAATTTGCAACGGATTGGTTATGTCATTATTTCAGCCTTTACCTATTTATACGGTCTCTAGTCGCGAAAAAATGTTGGATCTATCGCGACCTCAGATCATGGGTATTCTTAACGTTACACCTGATTCATTTTCGGACGGTGGACAATTTAACGCTATTGATAGCGCGCTTGCTCATGCTAAAGAGATGATAGCGGCGGGTGCGACCATTATTGATATTGGCGGCGAATCTACGCGGCCAAATGCTGCTATTGTCGCGACTAGTGAGGAATTGCAGCGTGTTGTACCGGTCGTCAAAGCGATTAGACAGCAACTTGGCGATGTAGTTTGGTTGTCTATCGATACCAGTAATCCTACCGTTATGCGGGCAGCTGTTGAGGCGGGTGCTGATATTTGGAATGATGTACGAGCGCTCAAATGCGAGGGTGCTGCAGCGCTAGCGGCTGAGCTTGATATACCAGTTATGTTGATGCACATGCGCGGTGAGCCAACGACGATGAATAATCTGGCCCATTATAGTGATGTGATCGCTGACGTTAGTGTGGAACTAATGGCTCGTATCGATAAGGTAAGCAGTATTGGTGTCAAGCGTGAGAAAATCATTATTGACCCAGGCTTTGGTTTTGCCAAAAACTACGAGCATCATTGCGCGTTATTGTCGCAGCTAGGAGAATTACAAAGTCTTGGTTTCCCTATGATGTTTGGTATTTCTCGCAAGCGTTTTTTAGCAGAAGTATTAACTAAAAGCGGTATCGAAGCAGTGGCTACAACTGAGGCAATAGAACGTGATACAGTCGGAGTTGCTGCGGGTATCTTTGCCTTGCAACAAGGCGCTAGTATTATCCGTACTCATAATGTCGCGATGATGCAGCAAGCTGTGGCGTTATGGCAGCAGTTATCTGCCTACAATCAACACTAACAATCAACACTAAAAAATCAATGCTAGAATAGCTCTAATCACTGCTATTGCACTATATGCATATTTGATAGTTAGCGCCAATGATTAACACTTAATATTAATCTGAATACCTATTAAAATAATGAGAGCATTTCTATGACCACTACGACCCAGCCTGAGCCAACCAATGAACAGCGCCGTATCATTTATCAAGCGCGTCGCGGCTTAAAAGAGTTAGACTTCTACATTGACCTTTATGTCAAAGAGATTTACTTAACCGCAGAACCTACTGAACAAGAGACCTTTGCCCAAATGCTGACTCACGAAGATCCTGATTTACTCGATTATTTTACCAATCAAAACCGTCCAGAAGATGACCGCATATGGGCACTAGTAAATAAAATTAAGACATGGCGTCATGCTAAAGACGTGTCATAGCATTGACATTAATAATTTGATAATTTAACATTTTTAAAATCATTCATATTTTTAGGTTTCTTTTGCGTCGTTAAGTCTATATTGATAGCTGATAAAGTCTGATAGTTATAACGGCTTTCCCCATATGGCGGATTTGCATATATGACGATGATTACCTCCCTAAGGATTGATACTGCTATCAAGCCCGCCAGCTATTTGCGTACTTTACTATATCTTGGTTTGGCGTTAGTCATGCTTGGTTTGGCATGGCTGGCTGCGTTGGCGTTATGGCAGTATGTACTCATATTGATAGTAACGGCAGCCGTCGTCAGCTATCTGGCACTGTCACGGCCAATTTTGTTGCATCTCACACAGCCGCCAATTGATAAGCGTATCGATCAACATTGGCAACTTAGGATACGGACGAGCCAAGGCGATGGGCTATGGCAAGCACAACTGCTTGCTGTCCATCATTATCATTGGGCAATGAGCTTTGATTTTATGATTAAAGAGCCTTATCAGCGTTCCATGTCATTGACCGTATTTCGCGATCAAGTGAGCCTTGAGCAATGGCGCGAATTAAATGTTTTAGCAAATGTGAGCGCTGTAACGACTAATTGATACAGCGTGGTGTGGTTTATATAGAGTTATATTAGGTTTAGATGAGCCTTCATAAGCCAATATGGTCAATAACAAAACACCTATCTCGATGGTAAGATAGATTTGCTATATTAAAATATATTCAGCGTTTACGTTATCTGCTGGTTATAGTCAAATAACATAGCGGCTGAAGATAATAAACAAAACGACAAAAAAGGATGAGGTTATGAGCTTATTAGGGAATTTAGTGAGTCAAGTAGCGCGTAGTGCCATGGCGCCAGATGATGCACAGCGTAATCCTGTGAACCAAGGGTCGACATCACGTCGTACGGGTGGTCTGGGTGATATTTTAGGTAGCGTATTGGGCGGTGGTCAATCTGGTGGTTATAATCCACAGCAGTATAATCGTCAGGCGGATAATGGATTTGGTCTGGACGATATTATGGGCAGTCTCACCGGTGGCAATCAGCGCGGTGGTATGAGCTCTGGTGCTGGCGGCTTGGGTGATATCCTAGGCAGCGTATTGGGTGGTAAGAGTAATAGAAGCGGCTTTGGCGGTGGTAAAGGCATGCTGGTTGCTGCCCTCATGCCCATGGTATTGAGCTGGATTCAACGTAATGGCGGCTTAAGCGCTGCTCTATCAAAAATCACAGGTATGGGTCACGACAATCAAGTGCGCTCTTGGATGAGTAATAATGAAGATAACGACAATTTAGACCCCAACGAGATTAACCAATTATTTGATGAAAACGAGATTCAACAAGTGGCCGCGAAGACAGGGGCTAATGAGACTGAAGTGCGTCAAGGGCTTGCCGAATTGCTCCCAGAAGTGATGAATCAATTGACTCCGAATGGTAATCTAGACAATGAAGCTGAAGCCAATCAAGAAATTGATCAGATCATTGGGCAGCTATCGAGTCGACTCAATACGTTAAAATAACCATGTTAAAATAATTTTTTAAACAAACCAGTATCGATCAAGTTTAATAAAAAAAGAGTGTGTCTAACGGCAGGCTCTTTTTTTTATCAATATAATAAAGTCAGTTTAAACGACAGTGTAAATATCTGTTCATTAATCTTTCTAAAATTTAAATAGATATATTAAAAAAGGTAAACAATAGCACGAGAGTAATATAAAATTTATAATAGAATTAAACGAGCCATCCAATCTCGTTTTATGACAGCCACCATATTGTGGCTGTTCCATATATAGTGAGTGAAAATTAATATCGATATATTAGCAATACCGTCGCGTTTTTAGGATGCTTTGACTATAGTTGAATTTAAATAATTTCCATACAAGGAAACTGAGTGCAAGCTATACATGAGTATGGTCAGCGAGTATGACGATATAGCGGATTTATATGGATTTGGCTATAAGATATGACGATGTAATGATGTAAGCACTTTATAAAATCAATCACTCAATAAGGAAAACTACTCATGCCATTTAAGCCTGTCCAAGCGGCGATTGCTATTTTAGTAGGTTTTATTATTTGGTTTGTCATTCCAATTCCGACTGGCGTCACGCCTGAAGCATGGCACATGTTGGCATTATTTATTGCCACTATTGTCGCTATTATAGGCAAGGTATTGCCCATCGGAGCGATTGCTATTATTGCGGTCACTCTAGTGGCACTGACGGGTGTGACAAGTGATAGTCCAAAACAGGCCATTAGCGATGCCTTATCAAGCTACTCAAGCCCGCTAATTTGGCTGATTGGTATCGCGGTAATGATATCTCGTGGCTTAATAAAAACAGGTCTAGGTCGACGTATCGCCTATTATTTCATCTCTATTTTTGGTAAAAAAACGATCGGCGTGGCTTATTCTTTGACTGCGGCTGAATTGATGATAGCGCCCATTACGCCCTCTAATACGGCGCGTGGCGGCGGTATTATCCACCCTATTATGAAGTCCATTGCTCAGAGCTTTCATTCCACTCCAGAAGAGGGTACGCAAAATAAAATTGGTCGCTACTTGGCAATGGTTAACTATCATGCCAACCCTATCACTTCTGGTATGTTTATTACAGCTACTGCGCCCAACCCTTTAGTCGTAGACCTAGTTAATAAGGCGACTGGCGGTGACATTCAGCTGTCATGGACGACGTGGGCAGTAGCGATGTTTGTACCGGGGATACTGTGCTTGGTAATCATGCCCTTAGTTATTTATATGGTTTATCCACCTGATGTTAAAGTCACGCCCGATGCAAAAGGTTTTGCCAAGGACAATTTGGCAGAAATGGGCAAAATAAGTCGCCAAGAAAAAATCATGCTCGGGGTGTTTGCGCTAATGCTGCTGTTGTGGGCAAATATACCGGCACTAATTTTAGGTGAAAATTACAGTGTCGACGCTACCACCACGGCTTTTATAGGTCTAACGACTTTAATATTAACGGGTGTGCTGACTTGGGATGATATTTTAAAAGAGAAATCTGCTTGGGATACCATTATTTGGTTCGGTGCGCTCATTATGATGGCAGCATATCTTAATGAGCTTGGTTTGATAGGCTGGTTTTCAAGCAATATTGAGTCTCTGATTGGTACAACTGGGGTAGGTTGGATCGGTGCCGTGACTATTTTGACTTTGGTTTATTTATATATCCATTACTTCTTTGCTAGTACCACCGCGCATATTACCGCACTATTTGCGGCTTTTTATGCAGTAGGATTGACGTTAGGTGCGCCGCCAATGTTGTATGCGTTAATCTTGGCCGCAGCAGGGAACATCATGATGACGCTTACCCACTATGCGACTGGTACCGCACCTGTTATCTTTAACTCAGGTTATGTCACGTTAAGAGAATGGTGGAGTATTGGCGCGATAATGAGTGTGGTCAATTTGGTGATTTGGATAGGTGCTGGTCTGATTTGGTGGAAGGTGCTCGGCTATTATTAATCAATCGTTATAAGTCACTATCCTAAAAGCGCTCATCTAACGTGTCTAGCGTATAGTTGAGCGCCGCAAAGCAGATATCGGTGTTAAAGCCACGATATTGCAAAAACCGTAGTTGGCGCGCTTTATCTTTTTGCTCAGTAGGAATGTCGTCGCCGTACTTTTTGGTGCGAGCAGCAACAGCGAGCTTGAGCCAATCGACACCATCGACCAAATTGTCAGCGCTGTCATCTACGAATTCGCTAAACTCCTCTGACTCTGCATTCGCCATATCGATTAGCTCATCAATATTACCTGGCATGGCAATTTTTTTACGATAAAACTCCTGCTTGATACGTCCTCGTCCACGACCTTTGCGGATATTTTCACGAATCAGCATGAGGGTAGTGCGATAGTCACTTTGATAGCCTTTTTCTGCAAACTCTTCAAGCAGCTCATCAACTTTTTCTGGGTCTTGCTCTTTATCGAGCAGCTTTTGCTTAAGCTCAGCCTTGCCATACTCACGTCGCGATAAATAATAAAACGCCAACCAGCGTAAGCGACTTTCGGCTTTGATTGCATCAATATCCGCTTGACGTTGTTCAGGGGTACGCAAGTAGGCTTTAAGCGCCGCCGGTAGGTTATCTGTATGGCTGTCTACTACGCTATGCGTAGAAGTGGTGGTAGCGGTTGCATCTGCTATGTGATTTGATTCTTTATTAAATCTATTGTCATCACCAGTAGCAGCGCTATCGTTTTGCTCACCATGAACGTTGTGTTTGACCTCTGCTAGCATCTCTCTAATGCTTTGCGCTGCAGGTGGTTGATAAGCGGGCACATCACTAGGCTCAGGGCTAAAGTTAGCCGCTGGGTGAAAGCGTTTTTTACGCTTTTTGGATTTAGTAGGGTTTTTGCTAGTAGAAGGGGGTGCGTCAACTGATTCTATCTCAAAGCTGGAGTCATCAGATAACGAAGTAGCTTTACGAGAGTAGGTCGAGCGCTTATGTGTTTTAGCCGACTGTTTAGGCTTGTCTTTAGATGAATGCCGAGAAGTCTTAGAAGATTGGGCAGAATTTTTTGAGTTAGTATTAGCACTACTCGCTGAATCGGTGTCCGATTCAGCAAGTATTTCAGCTAGAGTTTTAATTTTCATAACAATTTAATTTTCATAACAAGTCATGATCATTGATAACGGTGAATAATGGAGCCGTTATTGAACAGGTTCAGAAGCGGGTTCTACATCGGCTTCATTAGTATCCGCTGCTTTGGCTTCTTTTTTCGATCCAAGTTTTTCATCACGAATTTTATCTTCAATCTCTTTCGCAATCGCAGGATTTTCTTTTAAGAACAGTACAGAGTTGGCTTTACCTTGACCAATTTTTTCATCGCCATAGCTATACCAAGAGCCTGCTTTACCAACCGCCCCAATCTCAACGCCTAAGTCAATCACTTCGGCTAAATGATTGGTACCTTCACCATAAGTGATTTCAAACTCTGCTTGGCGGAAGGGCGGTGCCATTTTGTTTTTGATGACCTTGACACGGGTTTGGTTCCCGATGATTTCATCACCATTTTTGACCGCACCGATACGGCGAATATCCATACGGACTGAGGCGTAGAATTTCAGCGCATTACCACCAGTCGTGGTCTCAGGGCTACCAAACATGACACCAATTTTCATACGGATTTGGTTAATAAAGACCACCATACAGTTTGAGCGTTTGGCATTACCGGTAATTTTACGTAGCGCTTGGCTCATCAGACGTGCTTGCAGGCCCATGTGCGAGTCACCCATTTCGCCCTCAATCTCAGCACGCGGCGTCAAGGCAGCTACTGAGTCAATCACGATCATATCGATTGCGCCTGAGCGTACCAACATATCGGTGATTTCAAGTGCTTGCTCGCCATTGTCAGGCTGCGAGAGCAATAAGTCATCAGTGTTTACCCCAAGCTTGCGTGCATAGACAGGGTCAAGCGCATGCTCAGCATCGATAAAGGCACAGGTCCCGCCTTGCTTTTGACATTCTGCAATCGCCTGCAGCGTCATAGTCGTTTTACCAGAGCTTTCTGGGCCATAAATTTCAACGATACGACCTTTTGGCAGACCGCCGATACCGAGCGCAATGTCTAGACCTAGTGAGCCTGTTGATACCACATCAACATCCATAATGGCTGAGTCGTCACCTAGATGCATGATGGTGTTTTTGCCAAACTGCTTTTCGATTTGACCGAGGGCTGCTTTGAGTGCTTTGGCTTTATTGTCGTCCATACTGGATTCCTTTTATTCAATAATTATTTTGAAATGGTAAATAAGATGTCTTTGCTACTATATAACGCTAGGGTAGTGAGGCTAATAATAGGAATGACCTAAATCATAAGAAAGATTCAGCCTTTAAATAGGCTAGCGACGTTGTAATAGGTGGTAATTAGTAAGTAATAGCTAATATATCACTCTACTATACAGTAAAATTAAATAATGAGATAAGTAAAAAAAAGTTCATAATCATCTATGATTATAGGAGACTTTGGCGTATCAATAGTGAATTAATTAAAGCATATGCTTTGTACTACTATTGATTAGATAAGGCAATTATAACAAAATCCAAGGACTGGCTTTAGGGTTAGGAAACGCTAAACGACACTAATTGTCGCGTGATAAACAACGATGACTTTATACAAACCATGCTAGCATTTATCTGTTATTTCAGACCGGATAACAGGGTGGTTTGTCAATAGATTTATAAGTTGTCCACAACGAATAATCAAAGTTTATTCGTCGTGTGTGAAACATCTTTGATAATTGAATAATATTTAAAAATATTAAAAATAAATTATTATGATTTCAAATGATGTCTAAGATATTGAATATTAAGGGTTTTTAAATTGTATAAAAAATGAACGATTTTACCTAACCCTTTAAGCTACCTAGGAAAATTCTTGTCAAGTGGTGACTTATACACAGGGTTATCCACAGCTTATGGGGAGAACTCATGCAGCCCTTATAGTATCAATGTTTGTATGAATAAGTAGGAGCAGAAAATCACTCAGTTATACATTTTTGCTATTATGCAACTATTTCTTCTTCTGTAAATTTCGTCGAAATGGCTATGTTTCACATATTGCTGCTTTGTTAATTTGGATAAATAAAATTCTTCAAAGCACCTCAGACAGAGGGTTCAGCCAATTAAACGCTACATATATTTAGATAGAATGAGGAAAAGCGATACCGATAGTACAAAAAAGCGGCTAGATATCTTAGCCGCTTTGTCGAAAAACCATTAAGGGTAACGTGGTAACGTTTACTCTTTAATATAGATCAAGTCCCAGACACCATGTCCGCGCTCTAAACCACGGCGCTCAAACTTGGTCATTGGACGAAAGTCAGGGCGGTCTGTGAAGTTGCCTGCGCCTGCTTGGTTGGTTAGCCCTGAAAAACCATCTAAAACCTCAACCATCCAAAAGGCATAATGCTCCCAGTCGGTTGCCGTATGGAACCAGCCACCTTGCTTTAAACTGCGCGTGACAATCGCCATACGCTCAGGACTGACAAAACGGCGCTTATAATGGCGCTTCTTTTGCCATGGGTCAGGAAAGTAAAGCTGGATGCGGTCGATATGGTTTTCTGGTAATTGCTTGAGTAATTGAATGGCATCACCGTTAATGATTTTGACATTGTTTAGCTCTTGCGTACCTGCCATATAAGCGCATTTACCGATACCTGGCTCATGGACTTCGACGCCAACGAAATTGCGCGTCGGCTCGGCGGCGGCCATCTCGATGAATGAATCACCCAGCCCAAACCCAATCTCTAAAGTAAGCGGAGCGGCACTGCCATTAGGGCTATCCGCGAATAACACCCGCAAGTCCTCGATGCCGTCGAGATTGCCATCACCGAAGCTGTTATTGACCAAATAATGCGCAAATTCTGGATCAGTAAGAGCCATTTCGGCATTTTTATTCATGTGCGTACGCCGTTTCATAAAGGTATTAACAATACGAATATGCTTGTCCGTTGGCATGTCTGTGTTCATGGTGTCAGCAGTATTGGGATTTTGCGCATCAGTAGTATCATGACTACTATTGATGTCATTGTGTTCAGGATGTTGACTCATAGGATTAACAAGGCTTAATTAGGTGGGTAAAGTTGCCTCATTATAAGTGAAATCGTCACCGCTGTGAACGCACAATCCAATTTTAGCGTGCCTGCCATAATTTTTATATATTTATACACTGTTTGTGTCTACAGGTTTCATATATATGGGTTTTCTACGCAGGGCTTTTGGCGTTATCATATAGCAAGTGTGGTTTTAAAATAATGGTTTAAAAATAACCACTTAATGAGAATCGTTGAATAAAAAAAGATATAAAAATCCGCGCGTTAACATTTATGCTTAATAATAAGTAAGGCTTGTCACCATGTTATTTATTGAGACGGACTCGCCACCACCGTTTTACCAAGAACAGCTGACAGCTGCCAAGCGTGAGCAGTTGGATAAATGGTTTATCAGTCATCGTACCCAGCGCTATTATCTCAAGCGCTTCTCAGAGTTTGATGAGCAAGGTTATCTGTCGCCAAAATGGCACTGGGCCGCATTTTTTATTACTTTTCCTTGGCTGTTATATCGCAAGCGCTATATGGATGCAATTGTTTACAGCGTAGCAGGCTGGTCTTTTATTCAGCTTAATGTTGCTATTGTGCTGGTCACTTTTGAATTTGTAGCGATGTCTTATATTCCAGATGCATATCAAATGGCAACGCGACTGGGTATTGCGGCGATTATTTGGCTGTTTTGGGCGTCTATGGTGGCACGTTGGACAGACGCTTATTACTACCGGATGGCACGGCGCGAAATCGCTGATGCGATTGAGGATTATCCGCGAGACGAGGCGGCGCAGCAAGCACATCTGCGCCGAGAGGGCGGGGTCAGTTTGTTTGGTTTGGGCTTGGGATTTGGGCTCTTTGCTTTTGCTTTATTGGTGATTAAGGTGCAGTTTTTACCTATTATTGCGAAGCCAAAAGCCAATGAGGTATTGTTTAATGCTTATGACATCACCAAGACGACGCAGAATCGTGTGGCGGTCATTTACCAACAGACCGGGCAGTGTCCCATTAATTTGCCATTTAACATAGATGATCCGCAGGTGCTGATGCGTATTGATACTCAAGTGCCGGGCGTTCCTAAAACAGATTGTGCCGTCATAGGAACGATTCATAACGTTAAATTCCCACTGCGTTATCTCAATGAGCAAACAGTCGCTTTTTATCATGTGAAAGATAGCAACAGTTGGCAATGTACCAGCTCGCTAAATGAAAAACTTGCGCCGCCAAACTGCTCACCGGATTAAACGGCAATTATCCTTTGGGGTTAGTAGCGATATTCTAGTTTTCATCAACGGGCGCGGCTTGGTTTTTTAGGGCGTCAGAGAACTCACTCAAGTCCATCTTACGTGCCTTACCAATATCCTCATCGAATAAGCTCTCAAGCTCTGTCATTGAGGACTGTACTGACTCTATCAGGCTGGCCTCATCATCATAGATGGCTTGCTGACGCTCAATCAAATCATCATCATAGTCACGGAAAGTTTGCACGGTTTCGCGCGCTTTTTCAGGAGAGATGCCAAGCAGCTGCAAGGACTCACGCGACATATCTAAAGACGATAAATAAGTCTCACGCCAGATATGACGAACCCCAACTTCACGGAGACGGTAATAGTGCTGTCGGTCACGAGCGCGTGCCAAGATAATTAAGTCAGGGTAGTTTTTGCGCAGGTATTGAGCGGTGGTAATAGAGCGCTCTAGGTCGTCAATCGCCAGAATAAAGACGCGGGCTTTTTTGATACCAGCGGCGCGCAATATCTCAGGGTTTTTTGGATCGCCGTAATAGACTTGGTTACCAAAGCGCCGGACGAAATCCACTCGATTGGCGGAGCGTTCGATGGCTGTAAATTCGATATTGTGCATGCGTAATACGCGACCGATAATCTGACCGACACGACCAAAACCAGCGATAATAACCTGATGCTCATGATCAGGAATGGTATCGTACTCACGGCTGGGTTTGCTTTTGGCGAATAACGGCTCTCCTATTTTTTCTAATAATAAGAATGCCAGCGGCGTCAGCGCCATAGAGATGGTCACAATGAGGTTTAGGGTGTTTGCCAGCTCAGGTTGCAAGACATTTTGAGCGGTGGCCACACTGAACAAAACAAATGCAAATTCACCGCCTTGAGCAAGAGTAACCCCTAACCTGATACTGGTTGGCCAGCGATTGCCAGATATTTTTGCGATAGCGGTGACCACACTGAACTTGATAAACATCAATGCCATCGCACAGCCGATAATAAAGATGGGCTTGGCCAAAATGAGTTTGACATCAGTCAGCATTCCGACCGACATAAAAAATAGCCCAAGTAATAACCCTTTAAAAGGTTCAATACTGGCTTCTAACTCGTGACGGTACTCCGAATCCGCCAGCAAAACCCCAGTCAAAAATGCACCAAGCGCCATCGATAGACCAATCTGCCCCATCAAAATAGAGACGCCCATGACGATAAATAGAGCAACTGCGGTTAATAATTCTGATGCGCCACTAGATGCCACAAATTTAAAGAAAGGTCGGATGATATAGCGGCTAGCAAAAATAAGTCCGGCGAAAACCGCAAATACTTTGCCGAAATAGATTAAGTCGTAGCTCTGCTCGCGCACCCCTGACAAAAATGGAATAACCGCCAATAAGGGAATCACGGCAATATCTTGGAATAACAAGATGGTAAACGCTTCACGACCATGGGTACTAGATAGCTGCTGTTTTTCGGTCAGTATTTGTAGCACAAAAGCGGTGGAGGAGAGCGCTAAGCCGAAGCCGACAATAAAAGCCGTATCGAGTGGTAAGGAGAAAAATTGATAGAGGATACTCATCAATAAGGTGCCAGACAGACCGACTTGTAAGCCACCAAGGACGAATATTGAGCGGCGTAGCGCCCAAAGCCGTGAAGGCTGGAGCTCAAGACCAATGATGAATAGCAGCATCACCACGCCAAATTCAGAAAAATGTAATAAGCTCTCAGCGTCGCCCGCCACATCTAGCGCACTTGGTCCTAATATCAATCCGGTGATTAAATAACCAAGGACGGTCGCAATACCAAAGCGTTTGCCAAGGGGTACAAAGAGCAGGGCAGCTCCTAAGAAAATTGTAGCTTGTAACATTAAATTTGGTGAGCCGGCGGCGGCAGCGAACATCTGGAATCCTCAAAATTGGCAAAAAAATAAGCAATGTAAAACAGTCAATATAAAACAAGAAGGACAATAATAAATAACGCTAGCATACTTTATTTTTTGCGATAAATCTTCCACACGCCGTTATCAGCAAGCGGATTGTTATAAGCATCATTACGACGCTTACGCGGTGTCTGCCGACTGTCTATCATCTTAAAATTGGGCAGTGCATGAACGATAAGTCCAGTGCGATAAAAGCGCACACGTTCGGGCTCTAGCATCTCACCCATACTATCGCGGCAAAAGACGTACGCACGCAAGTCAATAAATTCACGATGCGCCACCAAACGTGCCTCATCATCCTTCTCCAATACGGCAGCCATACGCGCAATCTCATCAGCGCTATAATCCCCGCATTTATCAGTAAGTGCACCTACTGAGCCAAAGCTCTTAGATTCTTTAGCATGAGTTTTGGTTAGATGCAGGCGCTGAACATGATAGATAAATTGAGGTATCTCGAGGCTGGCAGGTAATGGCAGATAATCGGGCGGTAGATTGGCCGCCGGATAAAAGGCCATCGCGCGTTCGAGCAGCGTCTGCCAACGCTGTTGATAGGCTTGGACTTCGGCTAGATTGCCTTCATAAATAGGCATATCACGGATTTGACACAAAATATCAGGCGGGAACTGCGCATCTCGAAAGCTAGCAATGTCTTCTTGCAGCGTTGATAGCAATGTTTTGGCATGCTTTTTACCCTCGCTTGAGATAGGGTCATCAATGTAGCT
Organism: Psychrobacter okhotskensis; assembly: GCF_965638355.1. Classification (NCBI taxonomy): domain Bacteria; kingdom Pseudomonadati; phylum Pseudomonadota; class Gammaproteobacteria; order Moraxellales; family Moraxellaceae; genus Psychrobacter; species Psychrobacter okhotskensis. The sequence goes on along the minus strand of NZ_OZ281822.1, from coordinate 2,703,761 downwards.
AGGAGCAACGAAAGGAGCTGAGCGTCTCGACATGGCAGAAGGTCATCAATTGGTTATGAATAAGGGTTTTAAGCCTTAAGTATACAGAATTTATAGGAAAAATATGGCGGCGCGGCCAAATTTTCCATTATTTTTAACATGCTCTTACAATGATAAAAATCTGCCTGATATAAGCTGATTTGCAATAAAGGTCTTTTATTTATCTTTTTTAAGCCACTTTTTAGGCGCTTTTTTATGAATCATCATTCACCTCCTTCGTCCATATATGATAACTGGCGTGGCTTATTAGAAACTGTTGGTAAAATAATTTTAAGGATTATCGGTGCAGGACTGGCGCTGCTATTTGGGTTTTGGTTAATAATGGCATCCAATATGGGACCGGCTTATCTGCCGCACCTCATGAACGGTGCGCTAGATTTTTGGATTCGCATGACGCTGTTGGGGCTCGGGCTAAGTACTTGGCTCATAACAGCGCTGTGGATAATCTGGCTAATACTGCGTTATTGCCAGTACTTTATAAAAAAATATCAATTAAAACGTCGCTCATAACTAACAACCAGATAGGCGACGTCTTAATTGATAATTATATGATTTAATATTTAATGTCTTATGTTTAATGTCTTATGCTTAATGGTTGTGACCAATATGACTATTGGTATCAGTCGCCTGCTGTGAGATATCGCAAACTAAAGCATCGCTATGCGTCTTGGTTTGCGGATGCGCTAAGCTTTCAACCTGAATGGTCGCATGGTGAATATCAAGCTCAAGGAGGCTTTGCTCTAAACTGGTAATCAGGATACTGGATTCATAAATACTCATTTCGCCATCGACGACCACGTGACACGATAGGGCGTTGAGACCGCTGGTGATACTCCAAACATGCAGGTCATGGACTTGTCGTACTTGCGGATGGGTAAGCAGTTTATCCTCGACCTCCACCAGCGATATTCCCTCTGGCGTCCCTTCCATCAGGATATGGACCGAATCACGGACGACGCGGTAACCACTAAACAAAATCAATATGGCGACAATCACCGAGGCCGCCGCATCCGCCCAAATCCAGCCAAAGCTCATCATCAAAAGCGCGGCAACGATAGCGGCAACCGAACCCATCAAATCGCTCAAGACATGCAAATAAGCACTTTGCATATTCAGATTGACCGGTGCTTTACCCTCATTTTTTCCTTGACTGTCCTTGTTACTACCTGCATGACTGTGACCATGTGCATCTGTGCCGCGACTGCCACGGTGCATCAGCCAAGCGACCAAAATGTTGACCAACATACCAATGGTAGCAACGATAAGCATGCCTTGGGTCGCAATCTCAGGCGGCGAATTAAAGCGTTTAATCGCCTCATAAAAAATCATAATGGCAATAATAACCAACGTCGCACCATTGACTGTTGCCACTAAAATCTCAAAGCGTTTATAGCCAAACGTCTTTTGATGAGTGGCTGCTTTTTCACCAATTTTGAACGCCATTAACGTCGCGCCAAGGGCTACGGCGTCACTGAGCATATGACCAGCATCAGACAATAGCGCCAAACTGCCCGTGAGCCAGCCACCGATGGCTTCGATAAACATATAGCCAGTAATAATGATAAAACTAAATAGCAAGGTACGCTGATAGCCTTTGGTATCACGCGGTGCAACCGTCTGTTCTAGGTGTTCATCGTGGTCGTGATTGTCTTGATTATTATCAGTATAACTGTCTTTAATATAATGACCTTCTGCATCCTTTTGACCGTGCTTATGATTATCAGCCGCAGTATTCTCATGAGAATGGTCATTCTTTTCAGATTTTGGGTGATTTTGATTCATAACAACACTCAGGATGATAGAAGGTGAAATTTGATTGCTTATAAAGCTGTGCTTGCTGTATAAAAACCAGACAGATATAAATAATTTAGCACATTTAATAAATGCTTGCTGTATCTAGGCGGTAAACGATAAATGAACTATTTCTAATAGCGTTCTTTAGTAACGGCGAGTTATAGAGGAGTAGTTGGGCTTATAAAGAGTAGTAGTTGGAAGTTACCAACCAACAGGGTCAATATCCAAGGTCAGCTTCAGGTATTTGGCGCTTGGCAAGGTAAGTACAGGTTGCCACCAATGATTTAATACCCGATGCAATTGCTGTCTGTCTTTGCCTAACAGCAGTAAATGCACGTGGTAGCGACTGTTCTTTTTACTCATTGGCGCATCGATAGGACCGAGGACAGCAAGATTATGCCCATTTGGCAAAATAGCAATCGCATCTTTAAGCGTTTGCGTCGTGGCGGCAAGGGTTTTGCCTTCACAGCGTATTAGGGCAGAGTGGCTATGCGGCGGCAAGCCCATCATTTTACGCTCTTGCAATAGCTCACGAGCAAATGAAAGATAACCATCTTTTACCAATTTTAATAACAGCTCATTATCGGGCTGCAGCGTTTGAATCAATACGCGCCCCGATTTATCACCGCGACCGGCACGCCCTGCGACTTGAATCATGAGTTGTGCAGTATGTTCCGGTGAGCGAAAATCGGCTGATAAAAAGCCACGATCAGCATTGGGCAAACAAACAAGCGTAACATTAGGAAAATGATGACCTTTGGCGACCATTTGCGTACCAACTAAGATGGCAGGCTTGCCTTCATTGATACGTTGATAGATATTCTCCCAGCTGTCTTTACGTCTGGTGGTATCGCGATCGATTTGGATAATAGGGTAAAGCTCTTTACTGGTTTGCGGATTGGCAAAAATCGCATGCAAGTTTTCGCTGAGCCTTGTAGTGCCCATGCCTTTGGCATCCAAATTTTGACTGCCACAATCAGGGCAAACCGTTGGAATATAGGCTTGCCAATCGCAATGGTGGCACTTTAAATATGAGCTGCTTGAATGGGAGTTAGATGGCGAATGGCTATTATAATGAACGGTTAAATGCGCGTCACAGCGTGGACAATCTGCTTGCCAACCGCAAGCTTCGCATAGCAAAACTGGTGCATAGCCGCGACGATTTAAAAATATTAATACTTGATCGCCAGCCTCTAGTGTTTGCCGTATTGCGCCGATAAGCGCATCGGTCAGACCAGTATCATAGCGTGCGCCTTCGTTCGTCGTTTGTTGATGCGTACTTTGCAGGCGCGCATCAATCAGCTGCATGCTGGCAAGCTTGGCATTACCGGGGCGAGTTTGCAATTGGCACTCTACCAGTTTACCGTCATCGACCAGTTTTAGATGCTCAAGAGACGGGGTGGCGGTCCCAAGTACGACGGGGATATTGGCTTGTAATCCGCGATAAAGCGCGACGTCAGCGGCATGATAGCGCAGCGTATCTTGCTGCTTATAGGAGCCATCATGCGCTTCATCAACCACAATTAAGCCCAAATCTGCAAAGGGATAGAGCACCGCTGAGCGCGTTCCAATGATAATTTGCGCATGACCGGTACGGCAATCTTGCCAGCCTTGTAGGCGATGGGTATTGTTCATACCCGAATGCAATAAGACAATATGAGCGGCAAAGCGACTGGCAAAGCGCGCGCGCGTCTGCGGCGTGAGTCCAATCTCTGGCACCAAAATCAAAACTTGCTTGCCGGCTTCTAAGACCGCTTGCATCGCTTGCAAATAAACTTCGGTTTTGCCACTACCGGTAATACCGTTTAATAAAAATCCCGTGTAGCGCTTAGCTTCGTGGGCAGCAATGATAGCGTCGACAGCAAGCTGTTGCTCATCGTTCAGATCAAGTGGCATTTTCGCGAGTTTGACAGGGGCAGGTGCTTGTTTTGGCTCAATATAGCGTTCGATAAGGCCTTTTTCTTCCAGCGTCTTTAAGAAGGCTCTTTGCATGCCTTCCAACAACAAAGTATCTTCACTCGCACCGCGTTCGCCATGCAGTTTAAGCATATCGAATTGCTGCTTTTGTTTTTTGGCATTGGCACGAAAGTCATCATCATTCGCATGCGGCAAAATTCGCCAATGGGTAATCAATAAGTCTAGCGGATTGCCTTGACGAACGAGGGTGGGCAAGATGACTGCTAATACATCACCGAGTGGATAGTGGTAATAACTCGCCAGCCAATAAGCCAGCTTTAGCATGCTGGCGTCCAAAATCGGCTCGGCATCTAAGCACTTATTGATAGGTTTGAGTTTTTTTATTGGTACGCTGCTATCTGCTGCAGCGATATGAGCAATGACGATACCAATTAAAGTCTGACGACCAAATGATACCTCGACGCGGCTACCAATTGGCGGTAGTTGTGATGCAGCCTCATTTAGTGAAATGTTCATATCTGCCGGTAGGCTATAATCAAATACCCGATAAAGGGGCACAGGCAGCGCAACTTGTACCAACATAAAATGCATTCCTAACTTTTGGGTATCTAAATAATAAACTCGATGAGGATAATAACAGTAAGCCCAAATAATGATATTTGGGCTTACGCTAACAACCGTTATTTTGACGCATTCACTTAAGCATTCAGTGTAATAACTTCCGTATTATTCAATGTATAGTATAGACTCAATTTCAACCACACCGCCTTTAGGTAGTGCGGCTACTTGTACCGCTGCACGGGCAGGGTATGGCTCGCTTAAGTTGGCAATGAATACCTCGTTTAAGGTGGCAAAGTCATTCAAATCAGTCAAAGATACATTGAATTTAACCACGTCATTTAGACTGCCACCCGCGGCTTCACAAATGGCTTTAATGTTTTCAAACACTTGCTCAGCCTGTGCTTTAAAACCCTCGCGCAGTTCCATGGTTTCAGGATCAAAACCAAGCTGACCTGAGATATAGACGGTGTTACCGACCTTTACTGCTTGTGAGTAAGTACCAACAGCGGCAGGAGCTTTATCTGTTTGAATGGTTTGACGACTCATATTATATCCTTAACGTATTTTTTTCGTTTGATTGATTGGATTTACTGACTAAAAACGAAGTAGCAAAGTTTATCATTATTTTGGTTTTTTCTAAAAATTAAGGCTAACTCTATAAGGGTTTAGTGCTTCTTCAATCAGCAAAAAAGTTAGGTATTAAGCATTAATAGCGCTTATAGCTATAGCTGATAAAGTCGCATAATATTAGGAAATCCCAGTAGTGAGCGCAGCTCGCGAATGCCTTGTGCTAAGTGATTGCGACTACGCACCACAATATGGATGATGGTGTCAGTATGGCGCACATCGACCGTTTCGACCCCCATATTTAACTGGCGCAGATGGTAGATAACCTCGCTAATTTGTTCGTCGCTGAGGGCAAGAGACAGCTTTAAATAAGCCGAAAAACGGACTTTGCTAGCGTGCTCACCGGACTCATTTTGTTTGATAGCCTTATCATTGCGCCAGCGCAGCTGTATCACTTGGTAAGGGTTGTCCTTACGAATATCATCGAGCGAAAAGCATTTATGGCGATGTACCACCAAGCCATGACGCGATAAATGGCCAACGATAGGGTCGCCATAGATCGGATGACAGCAATTGGCAAAATCAAGCTCAACCCCTGAGGCGTTGACGATCAATTGCTGCGGTTGCGCCGTATCATCGCTGTGTTCTTTGGCCTGCAAGTCACTGACTTCATCGCTAAATAGCCGCGTGACTACCAGCTGAGGCAATAGCGTACCCGAGCTGATCTGCTCAAATAGCGCACTTTTTTCTGCCAGACCGCGCCATTCTGTCAAGTTTTTCCAGTCGCTATCGGTTAAATCATCGAGACTTTTTTGATAGGTTTTTAGCGCGCGATCCAAGGCTTGTTGACCGTGGTGCTGCTTATCAGCTGCAGATAAATCTTTAAACCAGCGTAAAATCTCTTCACGAGCTTTATTGGTTACCACAAATCCTAACCATTCGGCTTTTGGTTCCGAGTGGCTATTCACTTCTATCTCGACCAATTGACCGTTTTTGACCACCGTACCCAGCTTGGCTTTTTTACCATCGATATTGGCACCAACGGCGACATTGCCGACCATAGGTCCAACAGCGTAGGCAAAGTCAAGCGCTGTGGCTCCTTGCGGTAGCTCATAAGCACGACCTTTTGGGCTATAACAGATGATTTTGCTTGAATGCAAATAATCCATCAGCTCATTAATCGTCGAGACCGCAGCGGTAAAGTCAGGGCTGTGTTGATTAAGGCTGTCCTCATCCACCAAGTCCTTCATATTGCGCAGCGATGCTTGAATGACTGATTGGCTGACATCGGAGGCGTGTTCTGCGCCAATGACGCCCAGCCTTGCCGCATTTTGCATCTGTTTGGTCAAGATAGTGACTTTTACAAAGTCGTTATCGCGCTCATAAATAAGGGTCAGTGATTGGTTGCCACCTGGTAATGGACGCCGAATATTGTCAGCGATATGGCCGTCATCGATCTGATATTTTTTGATTAGGTAATAAGCAAGCTTGTCACATTCTTCGATACTATCGAGCACAATCTCAAAAGCGTAGTGACGGAGCAGGGCATTAATCTCACCGCGATTGCGGAAAAACTGCCGATATATCACCACACGATTGTCTAATACTTTCACGAGGCCATTGAGCCCTAGATTATTTAAGACAATAGTCAGATAGCTATGAATGGTTTCTCTTTGGAAGTTTCGTCCCAGCCCATGTTGCAGTAGCTTATCCGAAATCTTGTTATACATCCCAGAATCAAGATTTCGATAACATAGCACCTCGATATAATCGGCAATGTCATTGAGACCCATCAGACGGGCAAATGGCACATAAAAATCTAATGTCTCTTGCGCCGTGGTGCGCTGTTTTTCGGGACGTACCGCATCCAGCGTCGACATATTGTGTAAGCGGTCGGCCAACTTAATAATGAGCACTCGTGGATCAGCAAGGGTAGCCGTCAGGATTTTATGAAAGGTAGCAGCTTTATTCTGTTGCTTATTATGAGACGAGGATTTTAGTTTGGTGACCCCATCGACCAGCCTCGCCACGACTTTGCCATAACGCTGCTCAATTTGCTCATCACTGACCTCGGTATCTTCGACCGTATCATGTAAAATCGCCGCAATAATTGTATCTCGATCTAAGCGAAAGCCCGCCAATATCTCAGCGACCGCCATCGGATGAGTAATATATGGCTCCCCTGATTTACGCTTGTCTTTAATGTGCGCAATATCGCCGAACTCACAAGCATCAATAATGTCACGGCGTTCAGCAGCAGTCAGATAGCCAACTGAACGGAGCAAATTATATTGAGCATCATCGACTAGGTGATGACTGAGTTTGGGGAGGGTTTGACTCATAAAGTGACGATCCTATTTTCCATTATCTATCATTGATTGAGCGCTGTTGAGGTAAATGGTGACTGAATGAATACTAATCTATCGTTAAAAAAATAATATCGGTGCATGGATATATGGATATAAAAGCAACCGCATGCAAGCTGTACTAGCGTATCGTTCACAAGGTTGATACTGTCACGCTTTTAAATTGCAGCGACCATATCATAAAAGAAAACGATCATTGTAAAAGAGCGCGATAATTATAATAGAGAGCAGTAGAAAGGCTAGACCACCCTCTAATTAATCGTAAATCGCCTTCAATGTCAACTGCTAAGCACAGGTGCTAGGAAAAAATTCATAAATTCCAACCCAATGGTACGATTTCGGGTATAAATGGCATTGGTAATCGGCAAAAGAACACTTGTATAAACGAAAAACCACAGCATAAGCTGTGGTTTTATCATCGATATGCAGATGCGTTTCGAGCCGTTCTTATTAAAAGCTATGATCGCCTGACAATGCTAAGTCTAGTGAGCTCGTGGCAAAGTTATGCTCTGGCTGATTTAGAATGTCGCGGGTGATTTTGCCAGCAGCAATTTCACGTAGAGCCAGTACCGTAGGCTTGTCGTTATCGACTTCAACCAACGGCTCAGCGATACCTTTGGCCAACTGACGGGCGCGCTTACTTGCGACCAAAACCAGCTCAAAGCGATTATCAACATTATCCAAACAATCTTCAATCGTCACTCGTGCCATAAATAGCTACCTCGGTTGTTTTTATCAGTCACGGGCATGGCCCGCCACTCAATAAAAATAATATCAAAAATATAAAGGGGAATAGCTAGACATTGTAGCATTTTTTGCCTAGGTAGGTGGTTGCTTTTTATGTCTGCTGCTACTTATATCGAAGGCGGCGCGCACAATGCTCAGATAAGAGGGCAGATAGTGCGATTTTAGCCTTCACCTATTTTTCCGGTTACTCTTCTACTTTGGGATTGAGTAAGTTGGTAATGGTGCGATGATAACGCTGCTGTTGACGTTTTAAGGTCTGTCTATCGGCGACGATAATGGCCTTTAGCTCAGTCAAGGCGACTTCGAAATTGTCATTAATAATGACAAAATCAAAATTCACGTATTGCGCCATCTCTGTTACCGCGCCCGCTAGGCGTTGCTCTATGACTTCCAGGGTATCTTGCGCGCGAGTCGATAAGCGCTGGCGTAAAGTAGCAATACTTGGCGGCAGAATAAAAACCATCGTCGCATCGGTAAATATTTTTTTGACTTGTAGCGCCCCTTGCCAGTCAATCTCCAAAATCACATCGACACCGGCGTCTAACTGCGCACGCACGCTTTGTTCTGAGGTGCCATAATAATTACCAAACACTTCGGCGTGTTCCAAAAATTTATTGTCACCGATAGCAGCCACAAATGTATCAACATCAGTAAAATGATAATGATGACCATCAATTTCACCGGGACGCGGGGCACGAGTCGTGTGCGACACACTGACGGTCAAGTCATTGGTGGTGGCAAGTAGCTGCTTTACCAATGAAGTTTTGCCCGTGCCGGAGGCGGCGGTAATAATAAATAATGAACCTGTCATACAATGTTTCCTAATGGAGTGCGTCCTGATGGAGTACGTCTTAGTAAAGTGTGTGTTAGTAAACCGCCAAAGCGTCAAAGGCTGGTAAAAATATAAAATGCCATCATGTAAGGTTAGAGAAACCGTAACCGCTGTATAATTATAAACTGCTTTTGGTACTTTTATTTTTTAAAGACCAACCGTTATTTTTTAAAGATTAACTGTGTCTATTACGACTGCACGGTAGTATTTTAAAAGGCAATAAAAGCAAATTATGCTAAAGTAGGGTATTGAATGCATCCCAACTTTTGAACGTTAAACTTTTGACGTTAAGCTATAAATACAAATTATCTAATGATAGGCCATCTTATGCAAATTTATCTTGCCAATCCACGTGGATTTTGTGCTGGTGTTGATCGTGCGATTGCGATTGTCAACGAAGCGTTGATACGCTTTGAGCCCCCTATTTATGTCCGTCATGAAGTCGTCCATAATAAATTCGTGGTCTCGGATTTGGCCAATCGCGGTGCCGTATTTGTCGAAGAGCTACATGAAGTGCCGGATGGAGCCATTGTCATTTTCTCGGCGCATGGGGTCTCAAAAGCGGTCGAAGATGAGGCGACGCGTCGTGACCTGACCGTCTTTGATGCCACTTGCCCGCTCGTTACCAAAGTACATATCGAAGTCGCTAAATTTGCCCAAGATGGCATGGATGCGGTATTGATCGGCCATGCAGGTCATCCTGAAGTAGAAGGCACGATGGGACGCTTTAATCGTCGCCATGGTGGGGAGATTCATCTGGTCGAAAATGAAGCCGATGTCGCAAAGCTAACTGTGCAGGATGGCGAGCGTTTGGCATTCGTGACCCAAACGACCTTATCGATGGATGATACAGCTCGCGTCATCGATGCCTTGCGTGACAAGTTCCCTAGTATCGAAGGGCCGCGTAAAGACGATATCTGTTACGCCACCCAAAACCGCCAAGATGCGGTCAAAGACTTGGCCAGTCGCTGCGAGATAGTATTGGTGGTCGGTTCGCCAAACTCATCAAACTCCAATCGCTTGCGTGAATTGGCAGAGCGGATGAACTGCCGTGCTTACTTGATAGACAATGCTAGCGAAATGGATAACAGCTGGTTCGACGGTATCGACAGTGTGGGTGTCACCGCAGGGGCTTCAGCGCCAGAAGTATTGATTCAAGAAGTGTTGCAGCAGCTACAGGATTGGGGTGGTGATTTACCGAGTGAGCTATCAGGGATCGAAGAAAACGTTACTTTCAGCTTGCCCAAAGCGTTACGTATTCCGGTCACACAAGTGGGTAAATAACATGAAAAAACAGAAAAATAAATTCGTACTGGCAGAAGCCTCTGTTGAAGACATTAATAAGCAATTGAAAATCAACATGCTGGTCATTGTCGTACTGATATCGATGTTGGTTCTCAACACCGCGCAATTTATGAAGGATTATAGTCTGTTATATGCTGTTCTCATTGCCATCATGGCTTTTTTCCTCTTTATAATGGCTAAGAGTCGCACGCTGCTTACTATGAGAAAGCAAGCGCTTACTAAATAAACAGTAAAGGTAAGCGCAGTCTAAAAATTACCAGCGGCTGTTTAACACGCTCTGGTAAAGCGTATTTTTTATATAACCATCACCACTTCTCACGGCAGTCAAAAGCGCTGGATGAATGAGAGGGATTCGATTGAAAATCAAGGATATCCATGTCAGCTTATTACAACTTTATTAAACGCGAGCAGCAAGACGATGGTGTGGTAGTCGCCTATTACCAACCAACGAAGAACGTCCAAGGTGCTTGGAATGAGCATGAGCAACATATGGCACCAGCCACAGGAATACTGACCGCTGAGCTCAGTAAATATGCCCCGCAAGCAAATACGCGTATTGCTCGTATTAGCCTTGACATCTTGGGACTGATACCCTTTGATGACTTTACCATTACCACTCGTTGTATTCGTCCGGGTAAAACTATTGAGCTGGTTGAGGCGGTCATGAGTAGTGGCGGTCGTGATGCAATTATTGCACGTGCATGGCGATTAATGACGCAAGATACCAGCGAGATTGCAGGGCTAGAGGACAAAAAAGCGCAGTATCAACCTGAAGAGTTAGCGGACTGGGATGGGATGAAAGGTTGGCCAGGTGGTTTTATTGAAACAGTGCGCTTAGTCACTGATGCCGATCGCCGTGCTGGTCGTGGTATGGTCTGGATCACCAATGATGTTGAAATGGTAGCAGGTGAGCCAACAGATGATTTGGTGCATTTATTGGGTATGGTCGACACTGCGAATGGTGTAGTACCACGGCTTGGCCTTGGCCTCACAACGTTGGAATGGATGTTTCCCAATACAGATTTGCAGATTCATATGCATCGCTCACCGCAGGGTCGTTGGCTTGGCATTGAAGCTGTACAACAGTATGGCGCTGACGGAATAGGGCTTACCAGTGCCGTATTACACGATATACATGGGCCTTTTGGTCGTAGCGAGCAGATTTTGACAATTCGTCCCATGCCTCGTTAATTGCTAAGCAGTATGTAAATAACTAGGGCGCGTCCTCAATTCAAGCGATTGTATCTAAATGGGCTAAATCTTGCCGAACATCGTCAAATAGCTGATTAATATCTCGATATTATTTGCGCTATTTTCCTCATTTGACTGCAATTTATCTCATTTTTATGACCATTTGTAAAATGAGGACACGCCCTAGCTTTTAATCAAAGTTACCCAAAGAAGTAAAGCAATTTAAATCGGTCAAAACAAGCCAGATTGTTCTGAAAAACAAAACCAAAGCATGTAATTAATTAATTATACAAATAAATGGTAATCGGTTGTAATAGCATTCAATAACAGAATCTGACCACCAATTAGACATTACCTATGAAAAAAACAATCCGTTTTTCGAACATGCTGACAACTATTCTGGAACTGTTGCTTGAGGCTTATTCAGAATAGATTTTGTACTTTAATGCATTTAACTTTCAAAGGAGTATCACTATGAGCAATGAAATGAGCGCTAAAAAATGTCCTTACGCACCGACCCAATTGACCATGGGCAATGGCGCACCAGTTGCTGACAACCAAAACAGTCTTACCGCCGGCAAGCGTGGACCACTATTGGCACAAGATATTTGGCTAAATGAAAAATTGGGTAACTTTGTCCGTGAAGTGATTCCAGAGCGCCGTATGCATGCCAAAGGCTCCGGCGCATTTGGGACCTTTACCGTCACTAATGACATTACCAAATATACCCGCGCTGATATTTTTAGCGAAGTCGGTAAGCAAACGGAGATGTTTGCGCGCTTTAGTACGGTGGCAGGCGAGCGCGGTGCGGCTGATGCCGAGCGTGATATTCGCGGATTTGCGTTGAAGTTCTATACCGAAGAGGGCAACTGGGACATGGTCGGCAACAATACGCCAGTGTTCTTTTTACGTGATCCTCGCAAGTTTCCAGATTTAAACAAAGCCGTTAAACGCGACCCACGTACCAATATGCGTTCGGCGACCAATAACTGGGATTTTTGGACTTTACTGCCAGAGGCATTTCATCAGGTTACTATCGTGATGAGTGATCGCGGTCTGCCCGCATCGTATCGACACATGCATGGTTTTGGCTCGCATACCTACAGCTTTTGGAATACAGCCAATGAGCGTTTTTGGGTAAAATTCCATTTCCGCACGCAACAAGGCATTAAAAACTTGACCGATGCAGAAGCGGCGGATGTCGTTGGTATGGATCGTGAAAGTCATCAAAAAGATCTGTACGATGCCATCGAAAATGGCGACTTCCCGAAGTGGAAAATGTATGTGCAAATCATGCCAGAAGCTGAGGCTGACACTGTCCCTTATCACCCGTTTGACTTGACCAAGGTCTGGCCAAAAGGCGACTATCCGCTGATCGAAGTGGGCGAGTTTGAATTAAACAAAAACTCTGACAACTACTTTGTCGATGTGGAGCAAGCCGCATTTGCGCCAAGTAACCTAGTACCAGGTATTAGCGTCTCACCAGATAAAATGCTACAAAATCGTTTGATTAACTACGCTGATGCACAGCGTTATCGTGTTGGGGTCAATCATCAGCAGATTCCGGTGAATAAGCCACGTTGCCCTGTGATGAGCAATCATCGTGATGGTCAAGGACGCGTCGATGATAACTACGGCAGTCGTCCGCACTATGAGCCAAACAGCTTTAGCCAGTGGCAAGAGCAGCCTGACTATGCTGAGCCACCATTAAAGATTGATGGCGATGCCGCGCATTATGATTTCCGCGAAGACGACAGCGATTATTTCAGCCAACCTAGAGCGCTGTTTAATTTGATGAGCGCTGAGCAGCAACAAGTACTGTTTGAAAATACTGCTGGCAACCTATCAGGTGTGCCTGACTTTATTCAGTATCGCCATATTCGCAACTGTAATTGGTGTGACCCCGCTTATGGCGCAGGCGTGGCCAAGGCATTAGGCCTAACGGTCGAGGACGCAATGGCAGCGCGCGCGACTGATCCTGCCCGTGATTTACCTAGTTGCTTATAATTATTCAGACGGTTATTAATGATTTAGGCAGTTATCAACCTTGATATTCTAGGGCGTGTCCTCAATTCAACCGATAGCAATCTAAATGGGCTAAAAATGGTTAAATCTTGCCAAACATCGTCAAATAGCTAGGTAATATCTCGATATTATCTGCACTATTTTCCTTGTTTGACTGCAATTTACCTCATTTTTATCACCATTTTTAAAATGAGGACACGCCCTAAACATTATGCCAATAGATTGCTGATACAAAAACACCGCTTTAGGAAACTAGGGCGGTGTTTTTGTTGAATTGAACTTTTTAGCTTGAAATTTTCCGCTGCGCCCCTATTAGTATAAACAGCTTAGCGGTATCCAAATCGTGCTTTTCTCATATTCATTTGAGCAAAAATGGTTTGACTGCTGCTGTTTTACAATAAGTTTTTGACATAAATTAAAGGAGTTTTTTATGAGTGAACAGACCCAAGCGGCTAATAAAAATGCTGATGACATCAACGTTAATAAAAGCAGCCCTGAACTAAAAAAACATACTTTTGAAGCAGAAGTGGCGCAGTTGCTACATTTAGTGACGCATTCTCTGTATTCTAATGCCGATATTTTTGTCCGTGAGTTGGTCTCAAACGCCTCCGATGCTTGCGATAAGCTGCGCTTTGAAGCCACCAATGATGACAGTTTGTACGAAGACGATGGCGAGCTACGTATTCGCATTGCTGTTGATGAAGACGCCAAAACCATTACCTTTACTGATAATGGTATCGGTATGAATGAAGCGGATGCCATCGAAAACTTAGGAACGATTGCCAAATCAGGTACCAAAGCATTCTTAGACAAGCTGTCTGAATCGCAAAAGCAAGAAGGTCAATTGATTGGTCAATTTGGCGTTGGTTTCTATTCAGGCTTTATCGTGGCAGATACGATTAGCGTAGAATCACGTAAAGCAGGCGAGCCTACTGATCAAGGCGTACGCTGGGTATCAGATGGTACGGGCAGCTTTACCGTTGAGCCGATCAATAAAGCGACGCGCGGCACTGCCATTACTTTGCATTTAAAAGAGCAATATAGTGAGGGCGAAGACAATTATCTAGATCGCGGTAAAATCAAGCGTTTGGTGAATAAATACTCAGACCACATCAGCTTGCCGATTCAAATGCGTAAAGAAGTTTGGCAAGAAGATGTAAAAGAAGAAGGCGACGCTGATGAACAAGCCTCTGCTGGCGGCGAGATGGTGTTGACTGACGAATGGGAAACCATTAATAAGGCCAGCGCGCTGTGGACACGCTCAAGCTCTGAGATTGAAGATGATGAGTACGTCGATTTTTATAAAAACATCTCTTATGATATGGATGCGCCACTAGCATGGACGCATAATCGTGTCGAAGGCCGCGTGCAGTATACGCAGCTATTATATATCCCAAAAAAAGCGCCGGTAGATTTATACACGCGCGAGCAGCAACATGGGCTTAAGCTGTACGTCAAACGCGTCTTTATCATGGACGAGGCAGAGCAGCTGCTACCAATGTATCTGCGCTTTGTCAAAGGGGTGATTGATTCAGCTGACTTGCCATTGAACGTCAGCCGCGAGCTATTGCAAGAATCGCGTGATGTGAAGTCTATCCGTGATGGTAATGCGCGCCGTATTTTGACCTTGCTAGCTAGCCTTGCTAATAGCGAAGACAGTGATAAGCAAGAGAAGTTCGCGCAGTTCTACGCTGAGTTTGGTGATGTCATCAAAGAAGGACTGGGCGAAGATATGGGCAATCAGGAACGCATTGCCAAATTGCTACGTTATGCGACCAGCACCCAAGATAGTGTGACCACCAGCTTTGAAGACTATAAAGCGCGTATGAAAGATGGGCAAAAGGCCATCTATTATATAACGGCTGACAACTTGGCGGCGGCAAAGAACAGCCCACAACTTGAGCTATTTAAGAAAAAAGGCATCGAAGTTATCTTGATGACCAGCCGTGTCGATGAATGGGCGATGAACTTCTTGACCTCATTTGATGAGACCCCGCTACAAAACATCGCCAAAGGTGCGGTTGATTTGGGCGACTTGCAGGACGAAGCTGAAAAGGCTGAAGCTGAGAAAGCGCAAGAGACCATGAAGCCTGTGGTTGATAAGCTAAAAGCAGCATTAGGCGAGCGTGCTAAAGACGTGAAAGTGTCTACACGCTTGGTCGATAGCCCAGCCTGCCTAGTCGTTGGTGAAGGTGAGTTGTCACCGCAAATGATTCAAATGCTCCAGCAAATGGGTCAAGATGTCCCAGCGAGTAAGCCGACGCTCGAGGTCAACCCTGATCATCCATTGATTAAAAAGTTAGAGAGTAGCGAGCAGTCTGACATCGATTTTGACAAGCTGGCGCAAGTGATTTTTGACCAAGCATTGTTAGCAGATGGCGGTCAATTAGACGACCCCGCTGCTTATCTAAAACGCGTCAATGAGCTATTGATGAGATAATGTTTATGGTTTGGTAGAATGCTTTGATATAAAAGGAGATCTTGTATTCAAGGTCTCCTTTTTTTATGCTATTTCTGCCTTGATTTAAGCGATTTTTTACAAATCAGCCTTATCCTCTTAACCGACAATCCGTTACAATCGCGATAGATTAGCAAGCTAGACTATTGAGTATAGAACATTGATTCTAGACCATTGGTTTACGCTATTCGCTTCTTATAATTATTCTATAGTGAGTCAAATATAAAATAGATTTGTGTCAGCCGCGTAAAAATGCAATTGAATACTATGAAACGGCTGCTGCATCAAAAATTTATTATTGGCTCGCTTTATTTCTTTCGACTGGCTAGAGGTCTAAGTCTTTGTCACTTGCGTCGCTAAAAACCGTATCGCTTCAGCGCTTTTCACTTAATTTCGCTGCCAATATTATTGCAACCTTATGGATGCTGGTGGGGTCAACACGGGCGTTTTCTTGGGTTAAGCCCACCTTTATTCAGTTTGCGGTATTCGCGCTATTGGCACTTGGTAGTAACGTGCTTTTTTCGTGGCTGGCTGCCGAAAGTGGCAGTATTTTTAATGAGCAAGGGTTGGTCAGTTATTTAATCTGGCCGATGATTATCTTATTGAGTGGTATCATTTTGGCTAGGCGCGCGGGCAATCAAGCGCTGGTTTTTGTGCCGGTGGTGCTATGGTTGGTTGCTGACACCTTGTCGGCATTGTTACAAAGTCTGGTGCAGTTTTTTGGCAGTTATGGTTGGCTGCCGGACTGGAGTTATTCATTTTTACCCATTCTGTTTTTAGTGCTGTTCTTATGGCAGACGCTTGCCTTATTGTGGATTTTTTCTCGTCGCCTGCGCACACCATGGTGGGAGCGTATTATTGTGCTGGTAGGCGCAGTGGCACTGTTGACGATTTGGCAGCGCAATGTCGCTGATCAGCCCATATTTAAGCAAATTCCCGTAGAGCCTGTGTTAGCAGAAGCCGCATTGTACGAGCAACCAAGGCTGTTACAACAAGCGCTGGACGGTATTGATCCAAGTGTCGATGGCAAAACCGACTGGTATTTTATGGGTGTGGCGGGCTTTTCTGATCAGAACGTTTTTCGCTCGGAGATTAATAAAGTACGTGAGCTGTTCGATGTGCGCTTTGGTACCAGCGGTCATTCGCTTGCCCTTATTAACAATATGTATAGTTGGCTCGATGAACCGATTGCGACCAAGACCAGTATCCTACGCGGCTTAAAAAGAATTGGTCAGCAGATGAATGCCGATGAAGACGTGTTATTTCTCACGCTATCCTCACATGGTAACGAGGATATCGTTCAGTTAGCGAATCCGCCAATCGCGATGGATAATCTAGATGCTGCATGGCTTCGTGAAGCACTGGACGCCTCAGGTATTCGCTGGCGTGTGATTGTGGTATCTTCTTGTTATTCGGGATCATTCATCGATGAACTAGCGTCTCCGACCACAGTGGTGATAACGGCATCAGCCGCTGATAAGGCATCGTTTGGTTGTACCAATACGGCTGAGATGACGTATTTTGGTCAAGCCTTCTTTGCTGAAAGCTTGAGAGGAAACACCAGTTTTGAGTCGGCTTTTAAGGAGGCTCGTATACGTGTCAATGAGCGTGAGAGCGCAATGGGTTTTGAGCCATCAGAGCCGCAGATGGTGATTGGTAGCTTAATGGAAACCGCCTTGCCAGCATTTGAGCAAGTATTGTTTGATAAAACCCGTCTACCAATTGCCGGCATTACCAATAGTGCTGGCTCTACTGCCGTAAATATCGTACCTGATGCTGCTGCTTCAAATACAAGAGGAGAGGCTACCAATGATATTAATTAACTATTTAAGTGTTATATGACTGATTATCAATGCGCTTTTTGCCTTATAAAGCATTTTTCACAAGCCATTGTTTATTTTACCTTGGATAAAAAGGACGTTAATGATGAATAATACTTATAATAAAAGCTTGTCTGCTAATAGCCAGCTCACGCAACAGAGTGTGAACCGCTGCTTTGATGGCGAGCAACATTACTATAGTCATGAGTCGACAGCGACTAAGACACCGATGACGTTCAGTATTTATCTACCAGATGAGGCGCTGGCAGGGCGGTTATGTCCTGCGGTTTTATATCTATCGGGTTTGACCTGTAATGCCGATAACGTCACCCATAAAGCGCATTTTCAACAAAAATGTAGCGAGCTTGGCATGATATTTATCGCGCCAGATACCTCTCCTAGAACTAGTGAGGGCAGTGAAGTGCCGAACGATGAGCGCTATTTTGTTGGTCAGGGCGCGAGCTACTATGTGGATGCCACCCAGCAGCCTTGGTCAGACAACTTTAATATGCAAAGCTACATCGTCGATGAGCTATACGATTTGCTACGCTCAGAATTTCCTATTCATAGCGTTGGCATTACTGGACACTCGATGGGTGGTCATGGGGCATTACTTTTAGGTTTTAAATTCCCGAGCAAGTTTGTCAGCGTCTCCGCCTTATCGCCTGTCTGTGCTGCCAGTGAGTCAGCATGGGGGCAAGCCGCCTATACTGAGTATTTCGGTGAGGACCACTCACTATGGTCGCAAGCAGATGCATCGCAGATGATCGAAAAGGTCGGCCAGCAGTATGCCAGCATCTTGGTTGACCAAGGCGCTGCGGATAATTTCTTGGCAGAAGGTCAGTTGCAAACAGCCAAACTTCAAGACGCTTGTATAAAAGCCAAGCAGCCTTTAACATTGCGTTATCAGGCAGGTCATGACCATAGTTATTATTTTATTCAGAGTGTTATCAACGACCATATCGAACATCATTGGCGCATGGCACAACTTAGCTAAGCGTTTATATTGAACTCTTTTCAATAAGCCGCTCAACACGCGCTAATGTTTAAAAGGTAAAATTATGGCAAGTTATCAAGATTTAACAGCACAAAGCTTAGATTCTTCCTCAGCTGAATCAGCGCTGGCGACTATGCAAGCCGAAATGGATGCGGCGCTAAAAAAGAAGCAGCATAGCAACAGTGACCCAGTCTCTAAAGCTAACTTAAATGAGTTCATCGCGAAAAATATCAATGACGCTGGTGACAGAGTGCTTGATGAGACCCAAGTCTCACGAGTTATAGAGATGGCGTGGGAGGATAGAACCCCATTTGGGGCGATCGAGCACAGCTACGGCCTTAATGAAGCGGGGGTTATTAAGCTCATGCGCCAAACGCTAAAGCCGTCGTCTTTTCGGTTATGGCGTCAGCGTGTGAGTAATCGCGCTACCAAGCATCAAGCGAAACGTGAGTTTGCAGTTGGTCGCGCCTATTGTAAAACCCAATATAAACAGCGCTAGGGGTTTGAATCCTTAAGATTATTGCTTTAAAGGCTTAAGTTTTTTAACTCATTTAGATGACTATCGAGTGAGTTGAAGACACGCCCTAGTATTTCTTTATTTCAACAAAATTAGGTAGCTCAATTATGATCAGTCCTTCTAAGCCATATCTTATCGCTCCTTCCATTTTATCTGCCGACTTTGCCAGACTGGGCGAAGAAGTTGAAAGAGTATTGGAGTCAGGTGCTGACGTCATTCATTTTGATGTGATGGACAATCATTATGTCCCCAATCTGACCTTTGGCAGTATGATCTGTAAAGCGCTGCGTGATTATGGTATCGATGCACCTATCGATGTTCATCTGATGGTATCGCCGGTGGATAGCATGATTGAGCAATTCTTAGAGGCAGGTGCCAGTGTTATCACTTTTCATCCAGAAGCCAGCGCGCACATTGATCGCTCTTTGCAGCTCATCAAAGATGGCGGCGCTGAATGTGGCTTGGTATTGAATCCAGCTACACCGCTGCATTATCTAGACTATGTCATGGATAAAGTGGATCAAATCTTACTGATGAGTGTCAACCCTGGTTATGGTGGTCAGTCGTTTATTGAAGGTACTCTGGACAAGGTACGCCAAGTCCGTCAACGTATCATCACTAGTGGTCGCCCAATTAGACTAGAAGTTGATGGTGGTATCAAAGCCAGTAATATCCGAGCCATCGCTGAAGCGGGCGCTGATATGTTCGTCGCTGGTTCTGCGATATTTAACCAAGAAGACTATAAAGCGGCTATCGATGCGATGCGTGCAGAGCTTGCCTTGGCAAATGGGGAGTAACGCCCCATGTAGTAAGGTATATACTATTGAATATTAGAGTTACATACTACTGATAGCCGCTGTATGACTGACTATATCAAGCGACGCGTCAGCTAAAGGTGCCATATGAATATACAAAATGCAGAACATAAAAACCAAGATTTGCAACCACGCAGCTTAGTACCCAAAAGCATTACCATTGGCTTGGCTATGTTTGCGCTTGTCTTAAGTTTGGCAGGCTATGGCTTTCGTCTCATGGTAGGTGATGATACTGGCGAAGTATTACGTCATGCTGCGGTCATCGTGCCTGCATTTATGCTGGGTATTCCGCTTTTGTTCTGGATAGGGTCACGCATATTTAACAAGGTTAAAGGCACACATATAGAAGGCTGGAATGCGATTAGCTTGGGCTATTTAACCTCTTGTATATCGATACTATGGTTGATGGGTACTTATAGTTAATTTTTTAGTCGCCAAGATGAGGTTGCTGAATAAATATAACCTTATGAATATAATGGGGCAATATTTTTTATAAGCGGTTTTTACACACTTTTTCATCATTAAGTCAGGCTTTTTAAGCATGACTGGAATTTTACATGCGAATCATACCGACCAAGATTGCCAACATTATCTATCCAAAAGACTTACCAAATGGCTTATTTACCAGCTTAATTATCGCCTGTTTACTGTTAGGGCTGGCATCACTGCGTCATGGTACAGATTTTCAAGGCTGGCTGAATGTCATCGAAAACTGGCTGCTTATGCTGTTGATATTTCCGACGGCTACCGCTACCGTTGCATTGCCGTTTAAATATCGAGATCCGACGCTCGAGTTAAAGCTCATGTATTACCTCGGCATGTTTGTGGCCTTCTTATTTACCATCGCAAAACTACGCTATTGGCGTTAACTGGTTTGCAGTGTCAGCA
This sequence comes from Psychrobacter okhotskensis, assembly GCF_965638355.1. Taxonomy (NCBI): domain Bacteria; kingdom Pseudomonadati; phylum Pseudomonadota; class Gammaproteobacteria; order Moraxellales; family Moraxellaceae; genus Psychrobacter; species Psychrobacter okhotskensis. The sequence continues at coordinate 2,682,922 of NZ_OZ281822.1, read as the reverse complement.
GACGAAAGTCGCATTTATATGTAAGACTTGCGTGACAGCCCTTGAATTCTAAGGTCAAAGCGTCCATTGTATGAGTAAGACAGTTTTACCCGCGTTACTGTAAATTGCTAGCTTTATTAAATGAATTATTAGGGTTTCTTTGCAGCGATAAACGGGTTAATAAGGATAACGTGAATGCCATACGACATTGATAATGAAATAGAAGTAGACAACGAAAGCACCGATCAATTTGCAGGATTTGCCAAAGAGACGACACTCGAGCTAGTAGAGGCGGATGATGGTCGATTGTTATTGCGTGACGCTGAACAAGATGAAGCGCCGCTGATGACCATTGATTTCTCTGAAAAACTCAAAGAGTTGCTTGGTAGTGATACGCAAGCGATAGGTCAGCACATGATTCATGCGGCGATTCAAGTTATCATGCAAAAGCAGATGAGCCAATGGCATGCGCATGTCTATGATAAAGAGCCAACACACTATAGTTAATTCAATCTGCACAGCTGTTTCTGTATAGCTATTAATAATAGCGAGTAAGTTAGTAAGGCAAGTTAAGCACAAATAGCCAAAACGTCAGCAATAAAAAAGGGTATATCAATTGATATACCCTTTTTTTTGTTCAAATAATAGCAATTATTTGATTTTAGCTTCTTTAAAGATCACATGCTGACGTACTTTTGGATCAAACTTTTTGATTTCCATTTTGCCAGGCATAGTGCGCTTGTTTTTGGTAGTGGTGTAGTAATACCCAGTACCAGCGGTTGATACTAACTTAATTTTATCTCTCATGATAGCTTTCCTGTAAATGAGGGGTCTTCAAACGATAGGTACGGATCTAAAAAATTAAGTGGCTACAATAAATGTAGCAGAATGGCAGCTTAAGTAACAAAGATAATCGATGTCCTTAAGCTACCAGTCGTCACTTATACTTTTTGACCTTGTGCGCGCATATCTGCTAACACTTTATCGATACCAAGTTTGTCAATGGTGCGCATACCTTTGGTAGACACACGTAGACGTACAAAACGATTTTCAGACTCTACCCAAAAACGATGGTTATGAAGGTTTGGTAGAAAGCGACGACGGGTTTTGTTGTTTGCGTGCGAAACATTATTACCCACCATAGGGCGCTTTCCAGTCACTTGGCAAACTCTAGACATGGCGAACTCCTAATCTATGAGGTATGAGGGATTCTCATACCAGTCTGGGCAAGTTGCACGTATTTGCGGCATGGACACAGCAAGCGGCAGCTTTGCACCAAACAAAACTATATGAAGGTTGAGCTGATATGACTGTCATCTAAAGGCAAATAACAGGCTAACCAATTCAGAAAATTTTAAAGCCGACATTTATACCATAAAAGTAATGAATACTCAAATATTTTTATGATAATTGTCTGCTTCAACGCGAGCTATTATACCTGAAATGAGGGAACTATGTGATTGATTATTTAACGGTAAAGTTTAATTTTTAGTTGTAAGTTATAACAAAAGTCAGTAAAGTTGCTGTTATAAAATTAATACAATCTGTTAATACAACTGACTTTAATGTAAATCTATGTATCATTACCAATCTATTGTGATTCGGTGTAATGATAATTTACTTATTTGCTCGAATAAATTACTGCCGATGCGGAGTTCAAAACATGTCATATAGCTCATTACCTTTTACTTATAAGTTATTTCAACTTACTTCTTTGACTTGCGCTTTGGCACTGGCAGGTTGTGGTGGCGGAGGTGATGGTGACACGGTCGACTCTATTGCTCCTGAACCTGATTTGGGTGTGACGCAGCCTGGTAATGGTGGCAATGGTAATAACGGCGGGGGTGAGCAAGTGCCAGATGTTGAGCCTGAGTTCTTTTTACAAAGACTTAGTACAGCGCCTACTATTATCGAGCTGTCAAATGAGCAAACGAACTTCAGTGTTACTGTCAAAGCTGCTGAAGTAAGCTCTGGTGGCGCAATGGTTGGTAAAGCCGTGACCTTAAAAGTAGTCAATTCTGAAAATAATGGTATTACTATTGAAGGGCAGAGCACCCAGACTACTGATAGCGATGGTAATGCTGTGTATACGCTCAAGCTCAATCCGCAAGCTGTTGCTGATAAAGATGCGCTAGTAGCAGAAGGCTTCACCTTAGTAGCCACTGCCAAAAAAGCAGATGGTACTGCTATTGCACCGCAAGAGCTGAAAGTTTCAGTGAGCAAAAAAGGCAGTGGTGGTGGCACACAAGTTACCGAAAGTAAACTTGATATCACATCTGTGTTGAGCACTAGTTCAGTTTCTAACAATGCCCTAAACCCTTATGGTGATAATGCCCAATTGACCGTCATTGCTAAAAATAGCAATGGTGCCCGTGTTCAAGATGTAAAAGTTGGACTGGGTATTGATAGTATTAAAGGCATCTCTATCGTAGGTGGCAGTAGTAAAGTTACAAATGCGGATGGTATCGCAACGTTCAGCATTAAAATAGACGAAAATCTTTCGAAAGCTGAGCGCGATGCACTTCTTCAAGGTGAAGGTATTGCGTATGCTATTAGCATCCAAGAGCCAGATGGTGCTACCAAGCAAGAAACAGGCAATCTATCAATAGAGTTGCCAGTCTCAGATTATGTGCTAGATGTAAAAGGTAGCGATGTAGTGCTCAATGCCTATGGAGATGAGCAACCTCTGACCATCACAGCAACTACCAAAAACGCTAAAGTACCAACCTCTATCAATGGAGCAAAAGGTACAATCAAGCTTAATAACCCAATTACTGGGGTCAAGCTGAGTACAGAGGCCTTTGTCTTTGATGCGACTGGAAAGGTAGTTGTAAATCTCATCGTAGCACCTACGCTTACTGCAGATCAGCGTAAAGAGATTGTAGAGAAAGGCGTGAGTTATACTGTGGTTTTATCAGAGCCTAACCGCGCAGTAACGTCGGATACATATGGCAGTGAAGCATATATTCCTGAGTCTCAGTATCAAATAAAGTTTGCGACGAAAAACAAAGATAGAATCTCTAGTTTTGGTAGTGAGGCCATTATCAGCTTCCGTGTCAATGATAAAGATGGTGGCGCAATTGCCAATCAAAAAGTAACCGCCAGCTTACCTCAAGATCTAATCAAAACAGGGTTATTGAATTTAGACAGTGCCGCTACTCAAGTAACCGATAGTAAAGGCATGGTTAGTTATAATGTGAGTGTGCCAGCAAGTTTGACTGCTGCACAAAGAGCAAAACTAGAAGGTATCGGTGGCTTTATCTTAGCGGCTAAGGTTACTGAGGCCTCAGGAGCTAGTAGCACTATCAACAGTGAGCGTATCCAAGTCACTGCTGCAAGTGAAACAATCCTAAATGTAAAAAACATCCCTAGTGCTGTTAATATATTAAAAAATCAATTCCAAATTCAAGTGGCAGGCAAACGTCCAGATGGTAGTGCGGCAGCTGGTAAAGAAGTGAAGTTGGCTATTAGCAATGTCACAGGCGTAAGTATTCAAGGTAGCCAGCAAACGACAGACGCCTCAGGTAATGTCACATTTACTGTTAATTTAAGCCAAGATCTGACAGAAACACAGCGCCAAGCTTTGGTGAAGTCTGGCATTCCTTATACGGTAACTCTGACTGATGATGATGGTGTGGCTACGAATAAGTATAAAGCGCCAGTTATCATTCCAGTGGCTGAATACAAGCTAAACTTTGGCAGTAGCAGTGTTAGTAAGCTGCTAAGTACAGGTGGTGTCACGACCCTAAGCTTCCGCGTTAATGATAAAAATGGTGGCGTAATAGCCAATCAGACCGTAACAGCAAGCTTACCGACCAGCTTGACTCAAAAGGGTTTGATAACACTTGAAAATGCCGCAAGCCAAGCAACTGATGCTCAAGGCAATGTAAGTTACACGGTTCGCATTCCTGCAGGGCTGTCTGTTACACAGAGAGCAGAGTTAGAAAAAGCTGGTGGGTTCGTGCTAAATACTCGTCTGGTTGAATCATCAGGTGCAAGTATCAATGTAAGTAGTAACCGTATCCCAGTGACTGCTGACCCTAGTAGAAGTAAAACTATCCTCACGGCAAAAACCACTCCTAGCGTCGTGAACGTTTTAAAAGACAAGTTTACGATTCAAGTATCTGCCAAGCGTCCAAATGGTAGTGCTGCTGCAGGTAAATCTGTAAAGCTTGCGATTAATAACGTCAAGGGCGTTAGTATCGAAGGTGGTGAACAAACCACTAACAGTGCTGGTAATGCGGTGTTCACCGTAAATATAGACCAAGCATTGACCTTAGAGCAACGTAAAGCGCTTGAAAAAACAGGCATTGCTTATACAGCCACATTGACTGATGACGATGGTGTTGCCACTGAAAACTACAGTGTGAAAGCATCTGTCCCTAACGCCGAGTACAAAATCAATTTTGGTAGCAGCAGCAATGCGCAATTATCAAGCTCAGGTGGCAGTACTGTCGTTAGCTTCCGAGTGAATGATAAAGACGGTGGCGTTATAGGCAATCAAAAAGTCACAGTGAGTCTCCCGAAGTCTTTAGTTGATGCTGGGCTATTGACCCTAGATAGCGCTGCTACTCAGACAACGAATGACAAAGGTATCGTGAGCTATACCGTTCGTATCCCTACTGGATTATCGACTGCACAAAAATCAGCATTAGAAAAAGCCAGCGGATTTTTCTTGACGGCCAATCTGATCGAGGCATCTGGAGCCAGTACTAGTACCAATAGTGCGCCTATCAGCATAAGCGATAAAATTCAAAAAAGTTTAACGGTCTTAACCTCAGAGACCAATCCTAAGGTAGTGAACGTTTTAAAAGATCAATTTACGATTCGAGTATCGGGTAAGCGCAAAGATGGTAGCGCTGCAGCTGATAAAGTTGTCAAGCTAGTGCTTAATAAAGTAGCCGGCATTACAGTTAAAGATAACGAACAGAAGACTGATGCGTCAGGTAATGCGACATTTATCGTAGATGTAAGCCAAGACTTGACCCAAGCTCAACGCGAAGCACTAGTGAAGTCAGGCATTACTTATACAGCCAGTTTGACTGATAACGATGGTGTCACCACCAGTAATTATAATGCGTCTGTGGTTATCCCTGCTGCACAGTATCAAATTAATTTTGGTAGCAGTGATAAAGTTCAGTTATCAAGTTCAGGTGGTAATGCAGTCATTAGCTTCCGTGTGAATGATAAAAATGGTGGGGTTATTGCTAATCAAAGCGTCACAGCAATGCTACCAAAAGCTCTAATCGACTCTGGCTTACTGACTTTAGACAGTGCTGCGACTCAAATGACCAATGCTCAAGGTGTGGTCAGCTATAAAGTTAGTGTTCCTGCAGGTTTGACTAAATCACAGAAAGATAAGCTAGAAGCACAAAAGGGCTTTGCGTTAACTGCCAAAGCTGTTGAAGCCTCAGGTGCGAGCAGCAGTATCAGTAGTTCGGCTATAAAAATCAGTTCAGAGTTAGCCAAAAGTGATATTAAACTTACTTCGATTAGCTCTCCTAAAGTGGTGACTGTCACAGACAAGCAGTTTACTATTCAAGTATCTGCTAAAAACCCTAATGGTAATGTCGCAGTCGGCAAAAAAGTAAAGCTTGAGATCAGTAATGTGGCAGGCGTCAGCATTCAAGGTAATGAACAAACAACCAATGAAGCTGGCAACGCAGTATTTACTGTCAACCTTAGTCAAGACCTAACAGCAGCACAACGTACAGCTCTAATCAAATCAGGTATTAAATACAATGTTACTTTGACAGATGATGATGGAACAGTCGCCAAAATTGAAAATGCAGTTATTAATGTAGAACAACCAGCAACGAGTTTAGAGTTTGCCTCTATCCTTACGCCTTCTATTAGTGAACTTGGTGGTAGTGGTACTATTAGTATCAAGCTATTGGATAAAGTTAAGCAAACGCCAATGAAAGGGCAAGCAGTTGCTATTCAATTGGGTAAAGCAGCACTTGATTATGGCGTTACTGTCAATGCAGAGTCAGCGACTACTGACTTTAGTGGTGAGACGACATTTATAGTGACTATCCCAGAAGGGTTGACAGCAAAAGAGCGTTCTGAGCTTAAGCGTACAGGTATTAACTATCAGCTGTCTTATGTAGAAAAAGGAGAGACTTATACCTCTGTTATAAAACAAGTAGATATTCTAACCCCAGCAGTTGATTTGACGGTACTAAATCCGCCAAACCTTATTAATAATCGTCCTTTCTACACATTGAATGGTGAAGGTGGTAACGTTGTTGTGAATGCGGCACTAAGTACCCGAAACACCAACATCAGTATCAGTGATCAGCCTATCCAGCTGGAATTTGCTAACAAAGAACTATCAGCGTTATTACTTGTAAATGGTAAGTCAGGCTCAGCTACCAATATTGTAAGTACTAACGCTACAGGCAAAGCAGGCTTCACGATTATTGTACCGAGTAGCTTAACGGCAGCGCAAAAAGCTGCTCTAAAAAACCAAAAGCTGACAGCTACTTTGACGGAAACATTAACAGGTAAAAAACAAGAAATTCAGTTTAATGTACAGTCAACCAAAGCTGCTATTGATTTAATAGCCATCACACCGAAAGCACTGAATCTAAACGGTGGTGAGACTCAAGTTGAAGTGATAGCCAAAGACAGCAAAGACAATGTCATTGCAGGTAAGTCAGTTTACTTAGCGCTCCCTGCTGCGATTGCTGCTCAAGGTGTTAGCTTAGTAACCAGTGGTACACAAACCACGAATGAGTCGGGCAGAGCTAGCTTTACGCTTGCTGTGCCAGCTGGTCTTACTGATGAGCAAAAATCAGCCATTGGTAGTAGCTTTGCAGTTGTATTCTCAGCAACGGATGAGAATACTAACATTGCCACAAAAACCAGTACTGTTAAGACAGTCACTCCAGATCCAAGCGGTACACAAGAAAGCCTAACCATCGGCGCAAATAAAGTCGTCAATACTAAAGGCGATACCTTCAAAGTATTCGTGCGTTTAGAAAATAAAGGTGGCGCTATCGCCAATCGTGAAGTTCGCTTAAATGTCGATGACCCTATCAAAACTGGCGTAACTGTTAGCAACAACACAGCTACGACTAACGGTGATGGTTTAGCAGCCTTTGACCTGACACTAGAAGACGGTGCTAATGTCAACCAAGCGATTCTAGCAGCGGGCATCAAGCTGACGGCGACCACGACGACTGCAGAAAATATCGAGTTGCCGCAGACCTATATCGTAGCCGTAGATACTGCTACGATTGATAGCTATCAGCTTATCGTATCTTCTGATAAATCTACTTTAAATACTGGTGGTGATCAGACCAATGCGACTTTCCGTGTGACGGACAGCAAAGGCGGTATCTTGGCAGGAGTACCTGTCCAGCTAAGTATCGAAGATTTAGAAGTTAGTGGTGCGGCTTTGACCACCCCAAGCATGGTAACAACGGATGCCAATGGTCAGATCGATGTCGGTGTCATCTTAGCCGCCAACTCTATCAACTCGCGTCTCAATCATAGTGTTGTTATTAACGCCAAAATCGTCACGCCACAATACGATGCAGATGGCAAGGTCAGTATGCAAGTGCGTGAAGAAAACTCACTAAGCTTGTCAGCTAACGGTACGGAAATTACTATTGCAGCTACAGAAGCCAATCTGAAAGATGATGCTTCTACTACTATCACGACCACATTGGTGGATGGTGCAGGACGTGCTATTGCCAATGCTGGTATGGAGTTAGTCGACGCGAACGGCGATGTTATCCATTCTAGTGCGACTGCTATTAGCAATGCAGATGGTAAAGCAGTATTTAATATTAACGAAGCTGACTTGACCTTTGATAATAACGGTAACTTACGTGTATTTGCCCGCGCTTTAGGTGAAAATGGCATCAATACTCAGCGTAGTCTAAATAGTATTGAGCTGATTAAGGTCTCACAGGCAGGTATTAGCTTTATAGACATCCAAGACGTTTATGATGTCAATATAGCGCAGACAATCAATGTTCAGATACGTCGTGATACAGCTGCTCAAGCAGCAGAACTAATCGGTAAGCAAGTTGAAGTACAAACGACTATTGGTACGTTTTCTGATAGCAATGATGTTATCGTCACAAAACCCATTACCGCTGCTAATATAAATGGCAATATCATTACGATACCGGTTACCTTAACATCAGAACTTGCTGGTATTACCGCACTACAGGCGACTGTATTAGGTGAAACACTACCAAACGGTGAGCCGCGCTATCGTGCGACAGTGGACGCACGTTTCCGTGCTACAACACCTGCTAAAATGTTATTTCAAGCGGTGAAATCTGTCATTACCCCGGGTGGTAGCACTGAAATTGTCGCTACGGTAAAAGATAAAAATGATGTGCCAGTCGAAGGTCAAACCGTCGTATTTAGCCGTGCGTCAGACTCGTCAGCAGGACGCTTGTCTGCGGCAACGGCTATTACTGATAGTAAAGGTGAGGCGCGAGTTGTCTATCAAGCCAATGCTAGCTCACCTATTGGCGGTGTTGTAATCAACGCACGTTTATTACAAGACAATGCGAATATAGGGGTGAAGACTACGACTATCACTGTGTCAGAAGAAGCGGTCTATACGACATTGGCTTTTGCTAATACTTTATCTTCTGATGATATTTATTATACAGTACGTGGTTCTATATCTGTCATGGATGGTTCAGGACGTGCTGTACCTAATCAAGAAGTATCAATTAAGTCTTATGCCACACAATATGCTCAAGGCAGAGTCTGTTTGTTAGACAGTACAGTGACCTATCAAGCGGCTGATATTGCAGAAAAAGATGAGAATGGGAATGTGATTACTACAACACCAGATCCTAAAGTGTTCTCTGAAAAAGCGCCTATTTATTTAGAATCTAATTGGATATCAACTGAAGATCTAAACTATAACTATACGTTAGATCAAGACGAAGATATTAATCGAAATAGTCAGTTAGATGCTATTAATCCGGTCGCTATTATTGGTGGTACAGTATCAAATGACGGTTATTCATTTGTCACTGATTCAGAAGGTAGAGCCGACTTTGAGATTCGCTATCCACAGCGTTATTCAAAATGGGTTAAAGTACGTTTTGATGCATCAACCTTTGTTAATGGTAGTGAAAATACGCAAAGTATTAACTATCAACTACCGATCCTAGCGGGAGGGGTATCAGTATCTGACTCAGATATAATTACACCTTGGATTAATGGTATAAGTCCATTTGGTGATGCTGGCGCAACTTGTATAGATAGCATGAATGTTCTTATCAATGAGCAGGAGGATAGTACTAAAGTAGTCCTATCACCTTATGCACCATCACAACCAAATTATGTTGTTGCTATCAATGGAAATAGTTCAGGAACATCGTCAATAGGTTACGATAGCTTTATTGTAAACTTTGATGAAGCATTTGATTTAGGCTCTCGAATTAAAGTCAGCCGCAATGGTGTTAATTTTTCTAAAACGCTTAAGGTCGAGTAGTCAGTATCTCGTATTAATTCAAAATATATTCCTTGGTAAAAACCCCCAACCACGCGTTGGGGGTTTTTGCATTAGTATACTGAATAACCAAAAAAAACCAACTCAGTCAGCAAAATATCGTAAAAGCGATTAAAATAGCGGTCTTCTTATACTGGTAATAGATTCTACAATCAGTAGCAAGTTTTGATTTAATTTTTACATTGGGCGCATTATGTTAAGTAATACAACATCAGACACTATAATAACGGCTTCATCTTCTAAAACCCCTGCCGCTAATCCTGCTATTGATACCGCGACGCTATTGATTAAATGCCGTGATCAAGCGGGCATCGTACAAGCCGTATCTGAGTTTATCCATCGTTATGGCGGCAATATCATCTCCCTTGATCAGTATTCAACTGCTCATGAAGGCGGACAATACTTTATGCGCTTAGAGTTTGCGCTATCAGGGTTAAGTGAGATTATTGACAATTTTGAAGCCAGCTTTGGGCATACGGTTGCCAAGCGTCACAATATGACTTGGCGCTTACACGATAATGCCATTCAAACCAAAGTCGGTATTTTGGTTTCCAAGTTTGATCATGCGTTGTTGGATTTATTGTGGCGGCATCAGCGTGGATTGCTTGATTGTGAGATTACTTCGGTCATCAGTAATCATGAAGACTTACGCCAAGCGGTAGAAAACTTTGGCATTGATTTTCATTATGTGCCAGTGACCAAGGACAATAAGGCAGAGGCGGAAGAGCAGATTCACGAATTGATGGCAGGCAATGACTTGCTAGTATTAGCGCGCTATATGCAGATACTGTCCTCTGATTTTGTCAAGCGTTGGCCGATGCAAGTTATCAATATTCATCATTCGTTCTTGCCAGCCTTCGTCGGGGCTGATCCGTATCGTCAAGCTTATGACAAAGGCGTCAAGCTTATCGGCGCGACCGCGCATTACGTCACTGCTGAATTAGATCAAGGGCCTATCATTGAGCAAGACGTACACCGTGTGACCCATCGTCAAGGTGTGACAGAGTTGCGGGCTATTGGTCGTGATATCGAACGCAATGTGTTGGCACGTGCCGTTAACTGGCATGTGCAAAACCGCGTGATTGTGACTGGCAATAAAACAGTGGTTTTTAATTAGCTTTTGATTAGAGCATTTTTAAAGTGAAAGGTATGCATTGAATACAGAGCTAATAAAAAGCCGCCAATAGTATTAGATAATACTATTGGCGGCTCCGTTTTTAATCACATTACTACGGTAAATCTAAGTTTATAACAGCATCTCTAACACAAACTTGCTACCGACGAAGCCAATGGCCAATAAGATAAAGGCATAAATAGTAATGTTGGCAGCACGTTTGCCACGCCATCCAGCGCGCCAATTACCGAACAGTAGCGCACCGAACAATAACCATGATAGCAAGCTAAACACCGTCTTATGCACGATATGCTGCGCCATCAGATCTTCTACGTAAATAAAGCCGATACCCAGCGCGATGCTAAGCAGGACAAAGCCGACCAACAGCATGTCGAATAACAGACTCTCCATACTTTGTAGTGAGGGCAGTTTATTGACCCAAAAGCGGTGGATGCTTTGATGCTTAAGCTCACGAATTTGCAGCCGCAAAAATAGCGCTTGCACCGCTGCCATCAGCAGCACACAATAGGCGGCCAGCGATAGCAATATATGTGCTTCAAGGCCAACGCTGATATCCGTAAGTGGTTGATAAGGCGCGCGGCCGACATAGCCGACTGTCAATCCTATCAGGGCAGTCGGTGCGGCCAAAATACCGAGGCTCAGAATAGGGCGATAGAGACAGAACAGTACATAAAAGAATAAGAAAAACAAACTGGTGAGGCTCAGCACATTAAACAGATTAAAATTTAGCCCGTATAAGGTCACGACGTAAGGGTAGAGTAGCGTCGCATGCGCGAGCATACCGACCAATAATAAGCCTAAGCTCACGCCTTTATGGATAGGTTTGTCCTGAATCAGCGCCCAACCGATGTGGAAGCTGACGATGATATAAGCCATACTAGCAAGTAAGAATGCAAAGTGCACAGGTAAAAAGCCTCATCTCATCATGAGCGTAAAATAGCCGCTCAATATAATGCTAAAGTGGTTGTGACAGAAGGATTAGAATAATCGTCCAATTTATCATAAAATGGCAGTCAATTGAGTATCATCTTATTTATTCCTCATAAATGCGTAACGATGGCAGGATAAATAAGACCTTGTATCGGTCACTGATAAGCCAACCAAGCAAGCATTTTGCAAAACGTCTATAAATTTTTAGCCGTCTTAATGCTATAGTATTGATAATAGGCAGTTTTATTTGCCAGCATTGCACCCAAACCTAAGCATGCATCCTAATATTATTTATAAGCCATTTTCATGGTTTACCTAAGAACTGGTTTGACTAACAATTATTTTAACCAACAACTATCTTAACTGCGAATTACTTTAACTGCGAATCACTTTAACTGAGAGTTATTTATGTTTGATACTTTAACAGAACGCTTATCGTCGAGTCTGCGCAATATTGTCGGGACTGGGCAACTGACCGAAGACAATATCAAAGACACCTTGCGTGAAGTGCGCATGGCATTGTTAGAGGCGGATGTGGCGCTACCGGTCACCCGTGATTTTGTGAAGCGCGTCAAAGAGCAAGCGCTTGGTGCAGAAGTGCTCAAAGAGTTGGCACCGGGTCAAGCATTTGTCAAAATTGTCCATGACGAGCTGACCGAAATGATGGGCAGTGCCAATCAGCAGCTTGAGATGACGGGTAAACCGCCAGTTGTTTATCTACTAGCTGGCTTGCAAGGGGCGGGTAAAACCACCACGGCCGGTAAATTGGCGAAGTTTTTACAAGAGCGTCATAAGAAAAAGGTGATGCTAGTCTCTGCTGACGTTTACCGTCCGGCAGCGATTGCCCAGCTTGAGCAAGTGGCAGGTCAGGTGAATGCCAAATTCGTCAATTCAACTAGCGACGAAAACCCGATTGATATCGCTCGACGCGCTATTGAAGAAGCGAAAATCCAGTATCAAGATATTTTAATTATCGATACCGCTGGTCGCTTGGCTATTGATGAAGCGATGATGGAGGAGATCAAAGCATTAACTGCTGCGGTTAATCCTTCTGAAACCTTATTCGTCGTCGATGCGATGACCGGTCAAGATGCGGCCAATACTGCCAAAGCCTTTAACGATGCGCTGCCATTAACGGGTGTTATCCTGACTAAAACGGATGGTGATGCTCGCGGCGGTGCAGCACTGTCTGTACGCGCGATCACTGGTAAGCCGATTAAGTTCTTAGGTCGCGGTGAAAAACTAGACGCGCTAGAGCTGTTCCATCCGGAGCGTATCGCCCAGCGTATTCTTGGCATGGGTGATGTCTTAAGCCTAGTCGAAGAAGTTGAACAAAAAATCGACCGTGATAAAGCCGAAAAAATGGCGAAAAAGATGCAAAAGGGCGGCGAGTTCGACCTTGAAGATCTCTTGACTCAGTTCCAACAGATGAAAAGTATGGGCGGTATGGCAGGCTTTTTGGATAAGATGCCAGGTATGGGCGGCTCTGACATGCAAAAAGCGGTTGAAGATGCTAAGCCAGAAGAAAAAGTGCGTGAAATGGAAGCATTGATTAATTCAATGACGCCTTTTGAGCGTAAAAACCCTGATAAGATTAACCCAAGCCGTAAACGCCGTATTGCCGCAGGTTCAGGTCGCGAGATTCAAGACGTCAATCGTTTGCTCAAGCAGCACAAGCAAATGGCAAAAATGATGAAAATGATCTCCAAGCCTGAAGGCATCAGTAAGATGATGAAATCGATGCAAGGATTGATGGGTGGCGGCGGTGGAGCAGGTGGTGGCGGTCCTTTATTCGGCGGCGGTCAACAAGGCGGCGCTAAAGACGTGAACCCACAGCAGATGGCCAAACAGATGGGTCTGGATCCAAACAATATGCCAAGTACCGAAGAGATGCAAAAGCAAATGGCGGAGATGCAAAATCAAGCGCCGAAGGGCTTCAAAAAACGTTTTTAAATGGTTGTTGATTAAATAAGTAGTTGTTAATAAAACCCCCAAGGTGCCAGTCGCTTTGGGGGTTTTCATGTCTGTCATACTTAAATGAATATCGATGGATTAAGTATGAAAATTTTGAAATTAATAAAATTTGCCCATCCTAAATGCTATGATAGGCGCTGTTTTATAATACCAAGCGAATAAGCCGAGGTTATGATGTTTTTAGCAATGGATACCGTGTTCGATCAGTGTTCGATCGCGATTTTAGATGTCAGTGGTCAAGTGCTATCGAGTCATACTGAGACGGGTAAACGCCAGCAAACGCAGCAAATCCTGCCGATGATTGATGCGGCATTGTCCGAAGCTAAGCTCAATCTTGCTGATTTGCAAGCCTTGATATTCAACCGTGGCCCTGGTGCATTTAGCGGTATACGCATTAATACGGCAGTCGTGCAAGCATTGTCTGTTGCTCATGACATTCCTTGTGTGGGTGTCTCAAGCCTACAAGCGATTGCTCAATGTGCGTATCAGAAATACGGTCAGACCGACGTTTATAGCGCCCTTGACGCCCGTATGCAGCAAGTTTATTTTGGGCAATATGCTGCAACAGATGACCTGATGCAGGCGGTTAATCAAGAAAATGGCGAAGATACAGAGCAGTTGCTCGATTATGACAGCCAGACAATGCTTAATATTCCTATCGCTGGTAATGGGGCATCGCTATTAGCATTACGTGACGGTCAGATAATTCAGGCAGATATTCACCCTGACGCTACTGTGATAGGGCAGCTTGGTATTGCTCAGTTCATGGCGACAGGTGGTACAGAAGCCTCACAAGCTTTACCAAAGTATCTTCGCAATCAAGCGTGGAAAACGCTAAAAGAGCAAGGTAAGGCGTAACCATCATATTAATGCCAGCCATTATCAGCGCTATATAACATATAACAATACTCTAAAAACGCTATTAACCAACCGGTCCGTATCTAGGAAAGCCATCGTGGATATCATTTTATTAATTCAAGCTGTCATCATGGGTATCGTTGAAGGTATCACTGAATTTTTACCCATCTCTAGCACTGGCTACTTGATTTTATCAGCCGATTTGATGGGCTTTTGGACCAAAGAAAAAGTCGATTTGTTTGTGGTAGTCGTGCAGCTTGGCGCTATCTTGGCGGTCATTTATGACTATTGGGGCAGACTGTGGCAAGCACTGATGGGCTTACTGACCGGTAAAGCAGAAGGTATGAGTAATCCAAGACAGCTAGGACTTAGCTTAATTGTGGCGACTATTCCAGTGATGATCGTTGGTTTTACCTTCGCTGACGAAATCAAAGCTTATTTGTTTAATCCTATCGTCGTAGCAATTATGCTGATTATCGGTGGTCTGCTGATATTCTATGTCGAAAATCGCCCTAAGACGATTATTGCGCAAGAAGCAGAAGACGTCAGTCTAAAAACAGCATTGATGATAGGTCTGCTGCAATGTCTGGCATTGATACCCGGAACATCGCGCTCGGGTGCCACTATTATCGGTGCATTATGGCTCGGTGTCTCGCGTAAAGCTTCCGCTGAGTTCTCGTTCTTTTTAGGTATTCCTGTCATCGTTGGTGCAGCATTATTAGATTTGCTCAAGCATCATGACGTCTTAACCAACAGTGAAGATTGGTTAGTACTCGGCATCGGCACAGTGGTGTCATTTATCGTTGCCTTATTATGTATTCGCCTGTTGGTTGCATGGGTAAGTCGTCGTGATTTCAAAATCTTTGCGTGGCTACGTATTGTCACTGGCGTCATCGTCTTGGTCGCTGCTTGGGGTTTTGGTTATCAAATGGCAGGCTAAGTTTTATGATGAAATAGGCTTTTATGATAATACATGCGGTTTTGAGTGGTAAGAAGGAAGGGCTATTATGAGCAGTTTGCAACCAGTATCTAGTAGCTTTACACATTGCCAACTTGTCTACGTTAGCGAGTCTCAGCATAGTCAGGTTGCAGATATACAAGCGTTGATAATTGCTCATCAGCTGCCCATTATTTTACACCTTGAGCTGTTTGCCGATAAACTTAATCAAAAACGTCGTCAGCAATTAAGCCAGACAGCCACCCAACCTATTTTGTTGTTGGATGACAAAGACAAGCTATCATGGCTGAGTGATGGACTCAGTGTTGCACCAGAATGGGATAAGTTGCAACGCCGTGTGGTGAGTGCGGGGCGTAAATCTGAATTGCTACTACAAGCGGCAAAACTTACCACAGATAGCAGGGTGATTGATGCAACTGCGGGTTTTGGGCATGACAGTCTGATATTGGCCAGTACAGGCGCACAAGTTATTATGCTCGAACAGCAGCCCTTAATGGCTTTACTGTTGCTAGCAGAACAGCAGCGTATGAGTGCGCTACCCAATTGGCAAAAGCTCATGAGCCGGCTACATATTATCAATAGCGAGGCGCTTAGTTATTTTGCGAGCTTACAAGCTGAGTCGCTAAATACTATTAAAAAAGTAGATGCAATATATCTGGATCCGATGTTTCCAGAGGACAGTTACCAAGATAGTAAAACAGGTAAAGGTGCTAAAGTGGGCAAGCATATGCAAGCATTGCATCAGTTGGCTAGCCCGCCGACCTCAGAGGAAGAACTACAATTGCTACAATCTGCGCAAGCAGTCGTTGGTCAAAATGGGCAACACACACAACTACGGGGTCGCGTAGTCGTCAAGCGTCCACAGTTGGCACCGTTACTCGCTAATCAACAACCCAGTGAAAGCTGGCATAACGAAGCCGTACGCTTTGATGGTTATTTTGTTTGATGGCTGTTATTTTCAAACATGGTTTTTTGATCACTGCTTTTTAATAGCTGTTTTTGATTATCATAAATGTGCTTAGTGAGCAGGTTTCCGATCGTTAACTTTATGATTGCTAACTTTAAATGTATTAAATTTAAGGCTATTAAGTTTAGGAGCAGGGATGACAACGTTGATAATATGGATCATGGGTGCCGGCTTGCTATTGGTAAATATCATCCTGCGCACCCGAATTCTACGGCTGGAAGCACGTCTTAAAGAGTTAGGCAATCCGCAAGAGCAATTGGCGTTTTTGCGTAAGCAGGCAGCACAAAAAGATAAAGTCCCTGCGATTAAAGCCTTACGCAAACAATATCCTGAGATATCACTCATCGAAGCAAATCGACTGTGGCAGAACGTTTAGAGACTGTTTGCGAAGAAATGGCAAACTTAGAGACAGTGCGTTGAAATCTGACTATTTAAAAAAGGTATATTTAGAGGTAAGGGTTCTATGACCAACCATCACTCAGCTTTAAGTTTTAAAGAAAAGCTACACGCTTACCTGCAGCTGACACGCTTTGATAAGCCCGTTGGTATTGAGCTGTTACTCTGGCCAACGCTATGGGGCGTGATGCTGGCTGCTATGGGTCAAGCGCAGCAGCAAGGGGCAACAGCAGGCTTACCAAGCATTAAGATATTTGTGCTTTTTGCGCTGGGTGCGATTTTTATGCGGGCGGCAGGTTGTGCGATTAATGACTTTGCCGATCGTAAGGTCGATGGTCAAGTGACCCGCACCAAAGGCCGCCCACTTGCTGATGGGCGCTTATCTGGTAAGGAAGCCATTGCTGCCTTTTTGGTATTAGTATTACTCAGTGGCGCTCTACTTTTCTTTTTGCCTATTGCCGTTTTCTACTGGTCGCTTGGCGCTCTCATACTGGCCTTCATTTATCCATTTATGAAGCGTTTTACCCATTTGCCGCAAGTGTTTTTAGCTGCCGCTTTTGGTTGGGCGATACCGATGTCATATGTGGCGATACAGGGCGCACCTGATATCTGGGGTTGGCTGTTATTTATCGCTTATATGTGCTGGACAGTGGCCTATGATACCCAGTACGCCATGGCTGACCGTGAGGATGATTTAAAAATTGGGGTAAAATCAACGGCGATATTATTCGGTCGCTACGATGTGATTATTATCTCGCTGCTACAAACATTGTTTTTGCTGATCATGGGCATGGTTATGTGGCATTACTTCGCACCGACGACGTTAGGTGTCATACCCGTATTTGGTTTGGCACTAGTCGCAATGATGTTCGCCAAGCAAAACAGCGCTTGTGCCAGTCGTCAAGCTATGGCTTGTTTTCAGGCGTTTTTAGCCAACATATGGGTAGGGCGTTACGTCTTTGCTCTTATCGCCATCGCTTGTTTATGGACGACTTTTAATGGATAACTTCAAAAAGCTCTCAAAGTCAAAAGCGAAAAAGGGCGCTGATATTAATGCGCCAGTTATCGATTATCAGGCAAAGCTAGCCGCGCATGGCCTAACACGCGCACAAGTCATCGCGACCGAGCGTAAGCTGGCAAAATTTGCCAATACGATGGATTCGCTGGTACGTGTGCCTTTTACCAAGCAAGGCATGGGCGCTGATGCAGCGCTCTCGACCATTCCGCTGGCAGGAGATTTGGCTGGATTGGCTTTGACCAGCTATGCTTTTATATTAGGTCGGCAGTTGGGCGTCCCTGCGCATAAGATGACGCCAGCGGTTAGATTGGCACTGATTGATATGGTCGTGGGTATCGTACCGGGCATTGGCACGTTGCTTGATATCTTTATTCGTCCCAGTCGCAAAACCTTGACCATCGTCCATGAGCATCTACACGATGAGTATGGCATCACGGAAACGATGCATATGGATCGACCGTTTTTGCATCAGTCATTAGAAGATAAGCAGCAGCAAAGCCGCTTTGCTTTCTTTTGGCGTAATCCAGTCGTTGCATGGTTGTATCTACATATTCCTGATATGCTCGGCTTACTCGTCATTGTGGTGATTGGCTGGGGACTGTGGGCAATGATTGGCTGGCTGGTAAGTCTGTTTGGCAACACAACTGGTTTTGGTTAAAGCTCCACAAGCCTAAAAAAGGCGGCAAATATCTATAATATTTGCCGCCTTTTTTATTGCATGCTTTTTTAGTGTCTATTTATTAATGTTAGTTTTTTTGCCATCGTTATTCTGTAATGACTTCCGCTTCAGCACTGACCGCATCAAAGCTGGTAACTTTATTATTACGAATAAAATCAATACTACCACCACCCGCATGACTGACCAGCTGAATACTACCATCGCTTGAGCGGTAAGTCGGGTTATTGCCTTGACCCTCTGGCGCGCTTAGGGTCATTTTTGGTTTGTTGGGTAGGGTGACGATAGCATTGAGCACACCTGCTGCCGAGGTCTCAAAAACGACAGATAACGATTCACCTGCCGCGCTTTTATAGCGAACATCAGTGATTTGAGCGCCCTTGATGGCTTGCTCTGGATTGGGCGCAACAGCCGCGTTGTTTGCTGCGCTATCCATTGGTTCAAGATCTTTCTCAAGCTCGTTTAAGCTGACATCTTGCGCTGAGTCTACAGTAGTCTCAGCGGCATTTGCCTCTCTATCCGTCACTTCAGGTACATTGATGTTAGAGGTCACAGGTGTCGTTTGGACTGCTGCATCAGTGGTGGTCTCGTTAACTGTCTCAGATTCTGATGACTTTTCACAAGCAGTGACTAAAAACATACTCAAAAAAATAACAGGCAGTACACGAAGATAGCGCGTAGGCTTGGTTGGCGTAAATAGATGGGTTTTCATAAGCAGATGACTATTGGTAAAGAGAGGGTTATTTAAGCACAGTAAAGGGTAAGGAACAATCTACCATTGGTGACCATTGATTAAGTATTGACGGTAATGATAATTTTGCGATTGCCACCATACGTTTCAAGATGGTCTCGATGTTCACATAAATAAATGCCTTGCCACGTTCCTAGTCCTAGCGCCCCATTTACCAGCGGCACAGTCAAACTTACGCCAAACAGCATGCTTTTAAAATGCGCTGGTAGGTCATCCGAACCTTCTAAGGTGTGGCGATATTCCGGTTGATCGGCTGGGGCGATTTTGTTCAGCCAGTCTTCGGTATCTAGTCTGACATCCGGGTCAGCATTTTCGTTGATGGCTAGGCTGGCGGAGGTATGTTGTAAAAATAGATGCATCAACCCTGCTTTAGCCGAATTCGGTAAGAGCTGACTAATGGCCTCTTCAATCAGCGGCGTTATGATGTGAATGCCGCGCGCGTAGGCAGGAAGGGTTAGGGTGGTTTGTTGATAAGCCATTGGCAGGTCTCACTTTATTTTTAATATATCAGCTGTCGTTCCGCTCTCTTGATATACGTCATCCAAATAGCGACGGCTGGCAAGAAGCTTATCGACGACGCCACTTTGACTTTGGGTATTGAGCTTTTGTGCAAAGTCCAAAATAGAGCGCAATTGTTCCAATACCATGGTGTAGCTGGTCGCTGCTTTATCACTATCAATAATGACGGTTTTTGCATAGTTTGCATCAAGGCTGAGATAGTCATCAATCAATTCAGGAATCCGAGTTTCTATTAATTTATTGAGAGTAAATAATTGTGATTCGGTTATTTGCTGATGATGGGTGCCTTCATACTGTTGACCAATATCGTCCATGATTGCTCGAAAAGCGGACGGTACGCGCTCATCATACAGCCGTTTTATAAAAGGATGCTGCGATGAGAAGTTAATAACGGCAAGTCCATTCGCGACCTCACTTGTAGCCACCTTAGTATTATTCTCTAATGAGGCCTTGGTCGCGGACGCCAGATACTCGCGATGGCGCTGTGTTGAATCAATTTGCAACTGTCGAGACTTTTCTTTCATCACAAAGAATATCGGCACAATAAGGATCAGGCTTAGCAAAATCAGTAAACTAAAAAAAGACATGTTTAGACTCTGTCGTGATAAAAACGATGATGATAAGAGTATCGCTATATTTAAAATATTTCTATATTACAACATAACACATCTGTGTTATTTTACCTGAAGGGACAACACTAGTTGGCGAGTATTACTTTATATTAATAAATAATAATGGATAAGTCGTTAAGGATGATAATGGATAATGACACAATTACGAAGAGTCAGCTAGCAGCTTATAAGCCGACTATTGCTTATGTCGGTACCTCTTGGGCCGTGATGCTGGTAGGCGTATTGGCCTATCTGCTGGGATTATGGAATGCACAAAGTATGCTACTTAATGAGAAAGGCTACTACTTTGCCGTTTTGGCACTGGGTCTATACTCTGCGATTAGCTTGCAAAAAACGTTACGTGATCGCGCTGAGGGTATTCCAACCACCAATTTATATTATTTAATCAGTTGGGCAGCGCTGGCGGTATCCATTTTTCTTATTGCCGTTGGGCTCATGAATGCAGGGGGTTTGAGCTTAAGCGAAAAAGGCTTTTATATGATGGCATTTACCATGAGTCTATTTGCAGCGGTGACGATTCAAAAAAACACTCGGGATGAAGCGCAAATTCGCACGCTTATCGCCCCAACGTTAAACGTAGATGGTAATGGTACGGCGCGAATATCTAATCAACACTCTAATACATCAGAGTCCGGCAAATCATTGTTTGGTGCGGTTAAGTCAAGAATGGACAGTAGTGATAAAGACAGCTAAACAAAATAGGTAAAAAGTATAGCTAAATTTGTTCGCTATGCTCAAATTGCTTAAATGAGCGGCGTCTGCAAGCGTGTACGATTTGGCGACAGGCGCGCAAGCATCGCTGTCGATAAGGGTGGAAACGACCCTAACATCATATCTGCCAAGGCCTCAGCGCATATGGGTGCCAGTGCATAACCCTTAGCACCCATCGCACTCATGAGCCACATCCGTTTGCTGCGGGCTAACTGTCCAACGATTGGATGATAATCAGGTGTTTGAGTGCGGATGCCTGCTCGTCCTTGCCACAAACTGATATCTGTTGGAATAATGGACGCGAGTTCAGGTATGGCAGTGATTAGTTTTTCACGGCTAATACTGTGTTCTTTATGACGAATATCCGTGGCTGTGTCATCGCGTATAAAGCTAGCCCCCAGTAATAAATGCGGTGCACCTGTTATTACCTTATTTAATTGTTCATCACCCGTTTGCCCGGTAAATGAGGCGCAGTAACCGCTATATTTCAAAGGTATTTTGGGTAGCTTCGCGTACTGCTCAGCGGTTGGGACAAACCACGAGAGCTGACCGCGAATTTTACGGCAATCAAAAATACGCTTGTCCAGCGTATGGCTTTCATAAGCTGCGCAAATGACGACATTATCAGCGGTAATAGAGAGCAAACCTTTATCTTGGTTAATGCCCTCAATACAAACATGCTCCTGCGCTTCGCTAATACTATTAACGTCTAATTGTTGAAAACGGATGAGCGGATGCATGAGTATGATATTTTTTAAAGCCTGCGGATTGACTAAGCCAGACTGGGGCAAATACAAGTTCTCTGATAAATTCTGCACTTTTAAGCCGCTCGCGTTTTGTGCCTGTTCACAGGAAAGTGTGGTTGCCATATCGTCAGGATAATCAGCGATTTGCTCTGTACCGATATTGGCTTTGATTAATAAATCAAGCGCGCCAGTTGGCTCCAGTATGGGTGCTCCGCTTTCCTTCTCAGCTGTTTTATTTAGCAAGCGATAGAGCCGGTTGCTGTAAAGATAGCCTATGCTATGCAGATGCTCGTCGACATGATGAAGCGGTGTCATCTTAGGTGCAAGCAGAGCACGCGGATTGCCTGAGGCGCCTGCCAAAGGTGCTGATTTGTCTAGTAAGCTGACTTGAATGCCGCGATTGGCCAGCGCCCAAGCCGTTAGCAGGCCAGAGACGCCTGCACCAATGACGATGGTATGGCTCTGCTCGCTAGGTAGCGCAGCATTACCATTTATACTATGGTTATCATCTGCGAGCTTAGGATTACTCATGATTGCCGTTAACATTTCGCGTTTACGGCCAAAGCCCTTTACTTTTTTAATCTGAAAGCCGCACTCTTGCAATGCACGTTTGACGATACCGGCACAGCTATAGGTAGCGGCGGTAGTCATTGGTCGTGATAAACGCTGCATTTGTGCAAAGATAGCGTCAGCCCATAAGCTGCTATTGCAAGAAGGGGCGAAGCCATCTAAAAACCAAGCATCGATGTAGGGCGTAGGCTTAAGGGATGTATCTACTGCTAATTTGCCCAAGCTATCGGCCGCATCGCCAAGCCATATATCAACGGTCAGATTATCCTCAAAAAACTTCAAACGATGACAGCCCGCGATAAGGGGTGGGTATGCCGTTAGTAGAGGCTCAATGAATTCGGTAAGCTCAGGCGCGCGCTGCCCCCACAAGGTGAGTATCTGCGTTAAATCTGCAAGGGGAATAGGATATTTTTCTGTCGTTATAAAATGCAGGCGAGCAGTGGCTAAGTGTGGCTGCTTATCACGCAGCTGTCGCCATAGTTGCCAAGTCGCTAAAAGATTCAGTCCTGTCCCAAAGCCTAACTCAGCGATTGTAAAGCATTGCTTTGGGGCAAGGTTTGCGAGGCGCGCGGGCAGTTGGTTGTGCGCTAAAAACACGTGGCGCGACTCTGCTAGACCATCGGCGTGTGAGAAGTAGACATCACCAAACTCGCCTGATACCGGCACTCTATTGCCCGTATCATCCGTTTGCCAATCGATGTTGGCAGGCGTAATAATATTGGGCTGTTCAGCATTTTTAATTTGAGCGTTAGACATGGCAAAGTTCTTAGGAGCGTTTTTAGCTATAGTCAGTGAGGAATAATATCGACACATCAGGCACTGCTGATATCCATTTTTCTTGCTTGCTGTGCCCGCGTAGACAGAGGCGACAAAAAATTGATATCAGCAATACCATCGCGTTTTAGAATAGTTTGACTATATGTCAACCATAATATCACGACAGCATCCACATCACTGACCATACTCATGTATAGCTTGCACTCGGTTTCATTGTATTGATATTATTTTGGATTGACGATATATGGGAAGCATCAGAGAAATTTAAGTCCATCAAATGCCGTTAAGTGCCGTTAAGTATAGATATGCAGCTATTACCAGCGTTCGCGGCGCACAAATACTAACCAAGACACAAAAATACCCACCAATAAGCTGATCAATACCGTGAACGCGCCATATAAAAACAGCTGACCTTTACTCTCATAAACCAACACATTGGCTTGGGTCTGCAGGTCATTGACCTGTCGTTGTAGTTGGGCATTGCGACTGAGCAGCTCTTGATTGGCAGCGTTTAGCGCCTTGTTGGAAGGTTGCAACTGTGCTGCCAAGGTATTATTTATATCAAGGCTTGAATTTGGCGTCATTGCTGGCGCGGTAGCCGCCTGTTCATCTAACGGCGCTGTCGCTAGCGGATCCGTCGTAGCAGGATTCACATTTGTGACCGTTGGCGCAGCGTGCGCTGTCATTGCTATCATAGCCGTGATTAGCATGACGCTAGCAAGACTGCGTTGATAGTAGCGGTTTTTTGACCAGGATACACACTGATTCACGACTTGACTGCTTTGTCTGAGGCGCTATCATCTGGCTTTGGCAAGGTATGGATAAAGGGTCTGATATCGACGTGACTGTATACACCGTCGCGCAGGTAGGGCTCAGCGTTTGCCCATGTTTGGGCTGCCTCGAGTGAGTCAAAGTCGGCGATGATTAAGCTGCCTGACATCTCGCTTTTACCATGCTCAATAGGGGTCGGACCTGCGATAATTAACCGTTGTTCGCGTCCTAATGCTTGCAGACGCTCGACGTGCTCAGCACGAGTGATCTGCCGCTGTGCGCTGCTATTAGCAACGTCATGACCAATAATGGCGAATAAAGACATAATAATTCCTTAATAGACAGTAATAATAAACCGTATCATCATTAATGATTAATCATTATCAATATTAGAATTTAGTAGTAATCAGTTATTATAAGATAATAAACTGGCATACCGAATGGTGAGTGTTGGACTTGTTCTTATGTTTACTTATCTAGCGACTATTTACCTAACCAGTGCTTATTTAGCCGCTTTATCGGTCAGCGCTGGATTGATATGTTTTTTTAATACCGCAAACTGCGCGACCACGAACACCAACATAATGGGTATCCAGCCGTAAGTTTTGAAGTTAATCCAAGCCTCATCTGACATAGTAAATGCCGTGATATAATGTAGTACACCCATCATGGCAAAAAACAGCGCCCAAGCAATGGTTAGCTTCTTCCAACCACTGAGCGTAAGGGTAAAGACCTCTTTCATGGCCAACTGCATCAACGGCTTATTGATAGCGGCACTGACAAATAACGTCAAGGCAAAGATGCCGTTAATAATCGGTGACTTCCAGCGTAAGTAAATGTCATCGCGTAGCAACAGCGTGCCGCCACAGAATACGATGGTCAATAATAAAACCACCCATTGCTGCTTATCAAATTTACCTTTTTGGCGAATAAAGTGAATAGCATAGACAACAATCGTGGCAATCAGTAAAGCGCCTGCTGCCGCCAAAATACCTTGGGTACGGGCGACAATAAAAAAAGCAATTAAGGGAATAAAGTCTAATAGGGCTTTCATAGCGTGCGGCTTGTCCAACAAAACGTATAGGGTAGTTTACACGTCTACTGCATCAAAAAAAAGCAATCAACACGATAATCGTTTTATATGACCTGCCTTTGCCATTTTCTTGCATTTTATTGATACCATACTCATGAGCATTACCATATTCAAAACCTTAAGGCTATTTTTATGAAAATCGATTTACATTGTCACAGTACTTGCTCTGATGGCACCTATGCGCCAACGGAAGTGGTGCAGCGTGCTCATGCGGCTGGTGTCGATGTATTGGCATTGACAGACCACGATACCCTAGCGGGCATCGATGAGGCGAGGGCAACCGCCACGGGCTACGGCATGACGCTTATTAACGGCGTTGAAATCAGCTGTGAACATACGCTGAGCGGTGGTTATGGCAAAAACAAATCTACCAACAAGATCATTCATGTGCTGGGATTGGATTTTACCGATTTTGATAAAATGCACGCAACATTGCAGCAATTACAAGACAGTCGTGCGACTCGTGGTCAGCGTATCGCCGAAAAGCTCAGTACGCTGCTAGAGATTGATTTTGATACGCTATGGCAAGCGATACTGGATAAAGCTGGCGGCAATCCACAAGCGGTTGGACGCGCGCATATTGGTCAAGTGCTGTTTGAGCGCGGTGACGTAAAGACGGTACAAAAAGCCTTTGATAAGTATTTGGCGGACAATAAACCGGCTTATGTGGCAATCGAAGCATTGACGATGCAGCACGGGATTGAGCTGATTCATGCGTGCGGCGGCAAAGCAGTACTGGCGCACCCAACGCGCTATCAGCTCTCGGCGACACGAGTACGTAAGCTTATCGAAGAGTTCGCTCAGTTGGGCGGCGATGCTTGTGAGCTGCCTGCCAATAGTGAGCCGATTAGTACTCGTAGAATGGTGGATCGCAGCATAGCCGAGCACCAGCTCGTTACCTCGATAGGGAGTGACTTCCATGGTAGTAATATGCCGTGGCGACGTATAGGTGATGTACCAGTATTGCACCCTGAACAGCAAGGTATTTGGCAGTCTTTTGCGACTTTGTCTTAATTTAAAAATCGTTATAAATAATCGATAAGTATGATTCAACTACTTGATCAACAAATGATTATTTTTTAAACTGAACCCTCATTTTATGAGGATATACCCTAGTATATTAGCCAGTACAGCAACGCTATAAATAAAGTAAAAATTATCAGACTAAACGCGCTATTCAGAGTAAGCTTAAGGCAAAGAGAACTGTTTTTTAATTTGAGCTTACTAACTTTATACTACCTGCGGTAGCCCAATTATGGCTGTAAAGATATCTCATCTAGGCTATAAAAGACTCTCCCGAGTTATTTTTGAATGGCAGGCGGCCGATAGGGCGTCGCTGCTGGCCTTATTTGTGGTGATAGAAGTCTCCACCCATTGGCTGTGGTGCTTGATGGTTTGGTGCTTTCGAGATGCGCTCGATGATTATGTCAATATCCATCTGTTATACCCATTATGGTTGGGAGTGACAGTAATGGGGTTGTTTTCTTGGTGGCTGGTCGGCTACTTATCTCGTACTAGAAACAACTGTAAAGACTTGGATAGATGGCAAATTATGTTAATTGTGCCTTATACCCTTTACATTGCCGTGGTCGTCGTGATGATAGGCTACAGCAGTTTGTTTGCGGGAGTATCGTTGGTTGGCGGTGCCATGTTAGGCATGGTGCTGATCAAGCGGCGTTATGCGTGGCGGGTGTTTTTGCTGCAGGTTTTACTGATTTTGTTGGCTATTGTAGCGCCTTATTTCGGTATCGATTTGCCCAATTTGCGCCAGTTAACAGTGATCTACCCCATTCTTGATAGCCCAAGTTATCTAACTTATAACGAAGTCATGGCGGTCGAGAACATGGTTGCCGCTGCCATCTTTAAAAATACAGCGCTAGGCTGGGACAGTGTTAGTGCCTTACAACAATCGTCAACGCTCTTTTGGCGCTCAACTCATGTGTATTTAGCCCTGCCCAAAGCCGTTTTTATCGTATATATGTTTCGTACCCTGTTATTGATATTGGATGATAGTAAAAACGAGATCTTGTTACATGCCAATCAAGACGAGTTAACCAAGCTCAAAAACCGCCGTTATGGCCTGACACAAATGCAGCAGGCGCTCATGACAGTGGACGAGGATCAAGATTTTAGTGTCATTTTATTGGATTTAGATTGGTTTAAAGAGGTCAATGACAATTATGGACACGATATCGGTGATCAGGTTTTGTTTGAGGTGGCGCAGACGTTATTACAGTCTTTGACAGAGGAGGCGATCGTCAGTCGCTATGGTGGTGAGGAGTTTTTGATTGTGCTGCCTGATACGGCTCATAAAGAAGCGATGGCTATCGCTGAGACCCTGCGAGATAATATTAGTAGTCATGTGGTACAAACCTGTAATAAGCCAAGTTTTCAAGTCACCGCCAGTCTAGGGTTATATACGTTTAGCGCGGCAGAACGAGATCGTATTAAGCAAGAATTTGCAGAGGCGACAACGCAGGTAACCCCTCAAAATCGTCATACAGTACCGTTATTTAGGTTGAGAAGTACCAAAACAGTGCAGGCGACAGAGGCACAACTTTTACCGGATCGCGTTTGTCAATGCCTCATCAACCTAGCTGATGAAGCTCTCTATGTAGCCAAAGCACGTAATCGCAATCAGGTCGTAAGCGCTAATGAGCTGATTGACGTACAGGCTATGACGCGGCCGAGTTATCAGGTTTAAGCGGTCTTTATAATCGTTTTAAGCGCTCTGTAAGTTCTGTACTAGACTTGCCAATACGCTAGTGGCAAAGCTTCCTGTAGTTAGGGTGAAATCTAACACCAAAGTCTGCTCATCCATCCAGCGCCATGTTAATGCTTCTATCGGCAAACGTAGCGCTCGCCTTTGCGCTTTAATTTCACGTTGCTCCAGACCTGTTGCCAGTTGTAATAATAAAACACTGTGCTGAACGGTATCGTTTTCGATGTCAGCCGCTGCGCTGGTCACCTTGTCGTTGCTTGTACCCCACATCACTGCGGTTGGATGAATATCGCCACTAGCAAGGCGCGCGCGTAATGTATCGTCCAGCTGCTCAGCGGCAAATATAGATCCTGATCCATCAAGATTGAACACTTCTCCTGTCAGTCCAGTATTCCAGCTACCATCACGCACTCGCGCTGCAAGTATCTCATTAAATATCAGGCTACGAGCAGCGGAGAACTCCATAGAGTTTTGCTCTCGCGGCGCACGTTTACGTTTGCTCTTTTTTGGCTGTGGTCTATTGTCTGGCGCTGGACGCGCAAACAGCGACAATGCTTCTCTAATATTATTACCATTCCATCCAAAACGCTGTGGACCAAAATAATTGGGCACGCCCGTTATGCTTATATGGGCTAAATGCTGTTCTACAGACGACTTATCGTCACTTGCCAATTCAATATCACGCAAGGTGATGATAAATTGATTGGCCCTATGCGTACCACGATTGAGCTTTTTATTATGCCAGTGTTGGGCGAGGATAATGACCGACTCGTTGTCGCTAATATCTATCGGCACAAACTCAGACTCTGGCAATTGCTTTTTTGGTATCCGCAGGCTAAACCACTGCGTCGTCAGCGCCTGACGATCTTTGAGCCCTGAGTAACCCACATCACGTAGCGGGATATCCGCCCATTCTGACAACAACTTGGCCAAATAAGCCGTATTGATGCCAGACTTTTGAATATGCAACCATAGATGCTCGCCCTCGCCTGTAAACTCTAACGGCAATATTTCATTGACGACGAAATCTGTATTATGTGTCTTGTAAGTCGCTTGTTTGATAGGTGGCAAGTTTGGCTGTGGTAATTGCGCAGTATCCGTCGCGGCTTCGATATCGACACTAGTGATATCAAGCTGTTCATTATTAGATGGCTTACTGTCTGAGTCAGGTTGAGAAGTAGAATTAACGGTCATTTCGTTCTGGTTGTCTTGATTTTGAGAAGTCATAAAGTTATCTTTTATTTTAATGATAGGTTTTAGATTGGGAGAGTAAAGCGACGTATTAAAGACTAGCAAAAGGATTCGGAAGGTTAGTGAAGGTTAAAAAGTTACGTTTTGCAACGCAGTAAACATACAAATAAACAGCGTACGCTAACTGGGCTTGCTACTATCAATGAATCTGCTTTTTTAAATATAGTAATTCTTAGGGCGTGTCCTCATTTTAAAAATGGTGATAAAAATGAGATAAATTGCAGTCAAACAAGGAAAATAGCGCAGATAATATCGGGATATTAACCAGCTATTTAACGATGTTTGGCAAAATTTAGCCATTTTTAGCCCGTTTAGATATGATCAATTGAATTGAGGACACGCCCTAGTAAACCTGTATTTTTTAAAGTGTATCGAATATCTCAAACGCGTTTTATTCAGTAAACAATTATAACTGTTAAGGATGACCTATGAGCCAAGTTAGTGATAACCAAGCCAATAATAAAATCGCTGCCAAAAATCTAGTGACTATTAATAAGTCTGACATCCCAAGTGGCGGCATGAAGTCATATAAGCAAAAAGACGATAGTATCATTTTAATCACCCGTGATGAGGATGAGTTTTTTGCTTTTGATGGCAAATGCCCTCATGTTGGTGCAGATCTCGGTGACGGTATGCGCTGTGGCAATCGCGTGGTCTGTCCTTGGCACCATGGCAGTTTTGACAGTCGCGATGGCTCGCTCTTAGAGCCTGTTGCTATGCGCGGCCTGACTCAATATGAGCTGACAGATGAGGGCGATAGCCTAATTGTCAATCCCTCAGCGAAGATAGATAATAGTGTTGCTAATGATAAAATGACAGATACGCATACCATTATTGTTGGGGGCGGTGGCGCAGGCTTTATGACCGCCAATCAGTTGCGTCATACAGGTTATGGCGGCAAGATTACCTTAATCAGTAAAGATGATACAGCCCCTTACAACCGTCCTTTATTATCCAAAGCATTTTTGGCAGGGCAACTAAGTGCAGATAAGTTATTGCTTGGCGGCAGCGAGTGGGCCAGTAAAAATAATATCGAGCTACGCTTAAACCAAACTGTCAGCGAAGTATTGCCTAATGAGCGCACCATCGTCATAACCGACGAAAAAGGCAATAGTGAGCAGCACACAGCAGACTTCTTAGTCGTCGCGACAGGTGCTGAGCCTAAGATACCACCTTTTAAAGGTGCTGAGCTGGATGGTGTCTATACGCTACGCAGTATGGATGATGCCAAAGACATCAAGGCCGCCAGTGATAATAAGCATGTGGTCATCGTTGGTACGGGTTTTATTGGGATGGAAGTGGCTTCCGCATTGGCAGATGCGGGCACGACTGCCTCTATTACTATCGTTGGTCGCAGCCGCCGCGTCATGAGTAATATCGTCTCAGAAACAGTGAGTAATGCGCTCATCAAACTTCATGAAGAAAAAGGGGTGACTTTCGCATTTGGCGCGGGTGTTGATAAAATCACTGGAGAAGGTAGTAAAGTCAGCGGCGTAAAACTGTCAGATGGCAGTACGCTGGCAGCAGAGGTGGTCATTTTAGGTACAGGTGTCGCCCCACGTACCGAGCTATTAAATGAGGTAAACGCGCCAGATGGCGTGCAAGTGGATGAGCATCTACAACTGCGTGATGGCGTCTATGCGCTCGGTGATATTGCTAAAGCGACCAACCAAATGGGGCGTATGCGTATTGAGCATTGGCGGGTGGCGCTACAACACGGCATCGTGACCGCTGCCGCTATCTTAAATCAAGACGATGTCAACTCGCTAGAAGAGCGTATTCCTTTCTTTTGGACGGCACAATACGGCAAAAGTCTGCGTTATAGTGGACACGCGGCGACGCCTGATAACAACATCTTGTTTGGTTCGCCAGATACGCTTGATTATATCGAGTATTATTTTGACGATGATGGAGAAGATACGCGCGCGAGTGCAGCCAGTACGTTAGGACGTGATAAGGAATTAGTCGCCTTTTCTGAATTACTGCGCCGTGGTCATGCACCAACACGCGCACAAATCAATGCAGGGTTTAACCTTATCGAACAAGCGCAGGCGTTATCGCGCTAGCATTTAGAAGGTTTTAAGGTTTACTATAAAGGCTGGCCTATTGATTTGGGTCAGCCTTTTATATTATGTTGATGGAAAAGGAAAACCAATTTTATGAATAAAAACCACTTGAATAGCACATCAGTATTTTTACGCCAAGCAGAAACCGATGATATTGAGGCACTGGAACAACTGCTAAATCGCTGCTATCGGCAGACGGAAGGCTGGACCAATGAAGCAGATTTGGTCGGTGGTATCCGTATTACTCAAGCTGAGCTGGCGAGCATCATCGCCAATCCAAAACACTATCTGTTCGTGTACCCAAAAACCATAACGGGCGAACGCGATGGAGAGGAGACTGGTGAGCTATTGGGTTGTATTGCGGTCGATATAAAAGTTAATGCTGATACAAATAAGAGTGACCTTAATAGCACTGACAGTAAGAATAAAGCGTATATCGGCATGTTTGCGGTACATCCACAGCTGCAAGGGCAGGGCGTGGGTAATATAATTCTACAAGCGGCAGAGACTTTCGCAGGAAGACATTTGTCATCAAGTGATCAGCAAAATAATCAGCAGCCAAGTCGTCTGACCATGTCTATATTGAGCCATCGCCCTGAGCTATTGGCTTATTATCAGCGCCGTGGCTATCAGCTAAACGGTAATAAAATGCCGTTTCCAGACGATGGTAATAATGGCGAGCCCAAACGTCAGGACTTAGAGTTATTAGAACTGGAGAAAATTGTTAACGCATAAAAGTGAGTTTTATCTACATCAAACTTGAGTTAACCCCAAAAATGCCCAAAGGTCATAAACAGCCCAATACTAAGCAAGATAAATGCCACGACAATTAAGCGCTTAAACCAATTAAAAGCGGGCAAGCGTGTGGCATTGTCATCAGACATTAAGTAAGCAAACAGGCATAATAAGCTTGCTGCTAATGTCATAATCCCTAAGCCTATGGGTAATATATAAAGGTAGATTTGCCACACAGCCATCTCGCAACTATTATTGATACTATCATCATAACAGCATCGATAATGGACTGTCTGTATGCGGCATACTTTAATCTTTTCATCTTATCGAAATGTATAATGAGTGAACAGTAATATCGATAAATCGTGCACTGCTCATATCAATTTTTCTTGCTTGCTGTGCCTGTACAGACAGAGGCTACAAGAAATCAATATCAGCAATAGCGTCGCATTTTTAGCCCATTTAGATGACTATCGAGTGAATTGAAGACACGCCCTAGGATATTTTGACTATAAAAACCACTCACGAATAAACCCAACTTTATTTTCTAAAATTAAGTTGGGTTTATAGAAAGGAATCTGTATAATTAAATAACATTATAGATATATTGAGAACGATATGAAAAACCTAAAAAGACTCGCGCTGATACTACTTCTCACGCCATTATTCGCGGCTTGCTCTAGTGGTCCTTCTGAAAGCGATGTAGAGGCACTTATCCAAGCTCAGTATGATAAGGCCAACAGTATGATGGATGATGCTATGGCAAATGCGGGCAATGATGAGATGGCAAAAGCCATGAGCGGCATGATGGAAGGGATGATGCCAACGCTTGAAAAAGTAGAAAACGTAAGCTGCGATACTACCGAAGGTGACAACACTTATTTGTGCACTGCTGACGTCACGCAAACTATCGGTGGTAAAAGCCGTACAGATAGTGGTACCTTTAAAGTTAATGATGTTAATGGCACTTGGGTATTGACTCAATAGCGGCTTATAAAGCTGTTAAAAGTAATGATATAAACAGGGCGCTTAAGTAGCGCCTTTTTTTGTACTTAACAATAGCTGATGAGTGGTTTATATTGTTCTATAAGACCTATGATAATAAAAAATAAGCGAATAAGGACTATCCGATGACTAGCAGTATTCTATCTAAAGGCTTGTTTAAAAGAGGATTCAGAGCAACGACGATAATGACCGGTGCGCTTATTTTTATGTCAACATTGCCAGCTTTGGCTCAAACCTCAAATCAGCACTATCAGATTCAGGATTTTTCTGACGATTACTATGCGGTTATTCAGACTAGCGCCGATGAGGATAGTGAAGAAAACACTAGTATAAATATTATAGATGCCAAAACCAAGCAAACCCTTATCAGCCAGCCAACTGATATTGATATAGAGTATGAGCTGAGCAATAGTGAAGCGTACCAACTAGGCAACAAAGTTAGCGCTAATATTGCCAATAGGCATTATGGCGAGCATAGCGTGCTCATATACGATGACTTTAATTTTGATAATAAAAAAGACTTAGCACTGCAAGATGGTCGCTACGGCTGTTACGGCGGGCCTTCTTATCAGGTTTATCTCAAGCAAGGGAGCAGGTTCGTGCTTAGCGAAGGTTTTACTGAACTAGCGCAAGGCTATTGCGGATTTTTTGGCATAGATAAAGACAGTAAAACCTTAAACACGATGACTAAGAGTGGCGCAGCATGGCATCAGTTTAAAGAGTTTAAGGTCATCAATAATAAGCCAGTAGCGGTGCGTATTATTGAGGAAGAATATAACTCAAGAAGCCTGCTATCTATTACTGAAAGCAAAAGGGTCAATGGCAAAATGAAGGTCGAGAATTATGAAATGCTACCGCAATATGATGATCAGAAGGCAGCGGGCACACTACCTTATATTTATACCCTTATTGTAGATAATGGCAAAAAACTGGTGATTGATAGTCAGTATAAAGATGGCAGCGAGCAATTATATTATGCTTTTGCAAATAAAGAAGACAGAATTGAGCTGCTTTATGAAGGACAGTTTGACTATGATAAAACAACGAAGACACTGAGCTTCACCAACAGACCTGTGCTCTATAAAATCAATAACCAAGGCATCACGGTAAAGCTACCTAACCAGACAGTGCTGTTAAAGTCGCAACCTAATAGTGTGCAAGGCAATTTGGATGAAGTTACTCATTTCAAAAATGTAAGGGTGAGATAAAGAATATCGAAATAATTCGTTAAAGTGAGAGATAGTGGGAGTTTCCTAAAAACTGTGTAACTGCTTATAATCCCATAACAGGAGAATAAGCAATGACCAAGCAAACTGACATTAAGAAACTGGCCGAGCAGATGGCTAGTAGTATGAACAGCTTCGATGACATCAAAGACTTCCAAAAGCAGCTCATGCAATCGTTTATTGATACCGCCCTAGAAGCTGAGATGGAAGACCATCTTGGCTACCCTAAGCATGAGAAAGCAGATAAGCCAAATAAACGCAATGGGCATACTAAAAAGACCGTCCGCAGTGACACAGGCGATCTTGAGATATCCACCCCAAGAGACCGTGATGGCGACTTTGAACCTGAGCGAGGAAATAGCGAAGCACTGCTTCGCCCGAGCGCAAGACAAGAGCTGTGCTCGCGTGGGTGCGTAAGCATCAAACCCGTATTAGCGGCCTTGATGACAAGATCATATTCCTTTACGCCAAGGGTCAAACCACCACTGAGATTGTAGAGAGTATCAAAGAGCTCTACGATGTCGACATCTCAAGCACCCTGGTTTCAAGAGTCACTGACAACATCTTAGAGGACATCACCGCTTGGCAGAACCGGCCGTTAAGCAGTGTCTATCCTATCGTCTATCTAGACTGTATTGTCGTGAAGATACGTCAAGATAAACAGATTATCAACAAGGCTATCTATCTGGCACTAGGCGTGGGACTTGATGGTAAAAAAGAGCTGCTTGGTATGTGGCTATCAGAGAATGAGGGCGCTAAGTTCTGGCTGGGTGTACTCACTGAACTACAAAACCGCGGGGTGCAAGATATCCTCATTGCCTGTGTCGATGGTTTAAAGGGCTTCCCTGATGCCATCAATACCGTTTATCCCAACGCTCAGGTTCAGCTGTGTATCGTACACATGGTGCGCTATTCGATGAAGTTTGTACCTTGGACAAATAAAAAGGCAGTAGCGGCTGATCTAAAGGCTATCTACGGCGCTGATACGCTTGAGATAGCAGAGGCTAACCTTGAACACTTTGATGAGGTATGGGGCACTGAGTACCCGCATGTGGTTAAGTCTTGGCGCAATAACTGGGAGGGCTTAACGGTGTTCTTTAATTACCCTAAAGACATCAGAAAAGTCATATATACCACCAATGCTATTGAGTCACTGAACAGTGTGATTCGGACGGCGGTGAATAAGCGTAAGGTGTTCCCCTCTGATCAGGCAGCATTCAAAGTGGTGTACTTAGCCACCCAGCAGGCATCCAAAAAGTGGTCGATGCCCATCCGTAACTGGACGTCTGCTTTAAATCGCTTTATGATTATGTTTGATGATCGTATTAGTAAGCACTTAATCTAAATGGCAGTTACACAGAATTCGGGATGGGCTCGAGATAGTCCTCAAACCTAGCAAAAAAGGCTACTCTCTCAAGAATAGCCCCTCTACTTACACACCCTATAAAACTAACGCATATATCAACGCGACATTAACGCATGGTCACAAACTCTTCCGAGCCAGTTGGATGAATGGCAACCGTATTATCAAAGTCTGCTTTCGTCGCGCCCATTTTTATCGCTACCGCAAAGCCTTGAATCATCTCATCGACACCAAAACCTATGCCATGCAAACCGATGACTTTTTCATCATCGCCCAAGCAAACGAGCTTCATCACGCATTTTTGGCGATGCTGAGTTACCGCGCTGTACATCGAGGTAAAGCTCGAGGTGTAGCATTTGATATTGTCTTTACCATACTGCTCAACCGCGTCAATCTCAGACAAACCAATCGTGCCGATAGGGGGGTGAGTAAAGATAACCGTTGGTACCAAGTCATAAACCAAATGCTCGTCTGTCTTATCATTAAACAAACGCTCTGATAGGCGGCGACCTGCTGCGATAGCGACGGGTGTCAAATCAATACTGTTTTCGATAATATCACCGACCGCATAAATACCATCGACATTAGTATTTTGGAATTTATCGACCTTGATTTTGCCATTATCAGTCGTTTCCACACCCGTAACATCCAAATTGATATTGTCCGTCGAAGGCGCACGACCTATCGCCCAAATCAAACAATCAACGGTATCAAGCGCACCATCTTTGGTAAAGAGTTCTAAACTGCCATCGTCGTTTTTATTGACTTCCGTCAGCGTCGTTTCAGTATGCAATTGAATACCATCTTGCTCCATCTCTATCAATAACGCTTCTACGATAGTATGGTCAAACGAGCGTAGCGGCGAATGTTGACGCACATACAGATGTACCTCAGCGCCCAGACTGTTGAGCACGCCAGCGATCTCAACCGCGATATATCCTGCCCCGACGATAGCCACGCGTTTTGGCAAATGATTTAATCTAAAAAACCCATCAGAATCAATACCGTGTTCCGCGCCTTTGATATCAGGGAAGATAGGATGACCACCCGTCGCGATCAAAATATGGTCAGCGGTGATATGTTCGCCATTGACCTCGACCGTATTGGTATCGACGAATTTGGCAAAGCCTTTTATCACTTCAACGCCGTTCTTTGCCAAATTATTATCATAAGAGCGATGAATGTTTTGGATATATTGTTGACGACTATTGACCAGCTTTTGAAAGTCAAAGCCTTTTAACTCAACGTCAAAACCATAGTCTGGCGCATACTTTTCGATAGCTTCGGCCACTTGTGCGCCATACCACATCACCTTTTTGGGCACGCAGCCCCAGTTTACGCAGGTGCCGCCTAATTGCTCCGCTTCGATGATGGCGCATTTTTTGCCATAGCTTGCCGCTCGGTTGATTGAAGCAATGCCACCGCTACCGCCACCAATGGAAATATAGTCATAATGTTTGGTCATAGTTAAGTCTCTTTATTTAGTACGTATTGATGCGTATTGGTACAATTTTGCAGTCTATTATTTTTTAATTCTGTTATTTTTAACTCTATTGTAATGGGTATGATAATGAATCTTACAAGGTTTTGCTTATGAAGATGTGCCAGCTAGCACCACGCTATAAAAATATTTAGGCAAAAATAGCCTAACACCTTATAAGCCCATCTAAACAATAGCGCGCCGTCTATAAAATAACAGCCCAGGAATGGATAAGCCTAGCACCAATCCTGAAGTCACAAATAAGGCCTCAAACAAATACACCATCATTTGGCTAAATAATTCGTCGGAAAAGCCAAAATAGCCAATCTGTACCATACTGACCATCGCCTTATAAGCAGCGATACCGGGCATCATACAGATGACGCTTGGCGAGATTAACGCTTTGGGCGGTAAGGTATATTTTTTAGAAAAATACACGCCTAAAAAGCTGGCAAGCATCGCCCCAAAAAAGCTGGCTACCACCAGATGGATGTGCTGATAGACCAGCGCTGTTTTTAGTCCAAAGCCAAAGGCGGTCATCAGCAAACATGGAAGGATATAGCGTTTGGGGACGCTAAACATCAGCGTCCAACCAAGGGTAATAATACACGACAGCGCAACGGTTTCAATGAACCACATGTCAAAATCCCCAGTGCTGTATTTGTAGTAAAACCAGCGCCATCACAATGCCAACGCACGCTGACAAGGTTAGCATATAAGTAAAAACGGCACGTCCAATGCCGATATTGACATAGCCCTTTAAGATGTCTGAGAAAGAATTGATTAAAGGAAAGCTTGGAACTAGTAAGAGCACGCTAGAGGCAACGGCAATATCTGCATTATTACCAATATCAAAATAGTAAGTCGTCGCCCCAATTAAAGAGGCGATAAAAGCCGTCACGATGACGGTGATAAAAGGATTGAAATGCTGCTTGGCCAAATAAATGCGAGTGAACATCGCGACCATACCAGCGACAAAGGTCACCGCGGTAATCGACCAACTACCGCCATTAAGATTAGCAAACGCGGCACAAGATGCACCAACAAATATGCCCACCAGCCATGTTGGATAAACCGTTTTATCTAATTCATCAAACGCAAGGGTGGTGCGGTCAGTCAGCTCAGACTTCAGTTTATGGTTATCTAGCTTTTCGCTATTTGTATTGGCTTCGGTTTTATTGATAATTTGCTGGATTTGTACCAATAAATTGACATTGATGCTCTGATTAATCGTGTCTCTGGTGGTGGTGATACAGCGTTCATTACAGATGGTCGTCAAGGTGATGGCATTAAAATTCAGCGAACATTCTACGCTACTCATTCCCAAAGCGAATCCCAAACGTTTAGACAAGTCCACCACTACGGCAGACTCGGCACCATATTGCATAAGGAGTAGTCCGCAGCGCACGCATAATCGAGTAATGCGCTGTTGCTGTACGTAGCTGATAGAAGTCATTGGGCGAGTACGCATATTGGCTATTATGATTTTTATGAATGGTATTAGTATAAACAGTGTGAGTCGTTATGAGGTATCGATACGGCAAGGTAACGATAGCATAACTTGCCGTGCTTATTTGCTACTATTATAAAGCGTAAACCACTGTCGCAAGGAGAATAAAATGCATATCGTCATTCTAACTTTGACCTTTTCTCTACCCGGTTGTAGTTCACTCAAAGAAAAACGCCAATGCATGGGCGGCTTGCATGCACGCTTTGGTAATACGCCAAGCGTCGCGGTATGTGAAAGCGGTGAGCGTGATCGGCATGACGCCAGTGAGTGGACGTTTGTGATCGTTGGGCTGTCTAAACGTGAAGTCGAGTCGCAATGCAGTCAAATTGAGGAGAAGATAGAGCGGACCGTAGATGCGCGGGTGATGAATGTTGAGAGAGAGTTTATGTAGATTGGCTTTATTGCAGAATACTCTCTGAGTAGAGATTCTATTTAAAATGATAAAGTTGTATGTTTCAAAGGTAGGTCGGTAAAGCTTAAGACAACGAACAAACAATAGACTACAAATTTAATAGACTTTTGTTTTATATCATGATAATCTCCCACTCGGTAATTTAGACACATTACTTACACCTCATTTACATTTTAGTCACATTATTAATTATATATTGCTTTCAGTGCGCGGATTGCATGATATAAATTTTGATAGTGGGATTTTAAGTTTATCAACGCATTACTTTTATTTTAGCCAATCACCTTAATTATATTTCTCAACTAGGACGTCTAATGACAACTTTTAATAAAGTAAAAAATGCTCTATTGCTTACGACGATTACTACTTTAGTAGGCTGTACTACGATAGCTGATATGTCAGGGTACGATACCAATAGCATGAATGCCGATGCGGCTAAAAATTACTCTCAAGTGGTTTCTAGTGCTAATAGTCAAGGCGCAGTAGATAATACGTCTACCACCGCCATCCGAGTGAAAAGAGTCTTTAATCGTATGAAGCCCTACGCCGTTCGCGCTAATACGACAGGCGTCCCTTTTGATTGGCAGATCACTGTTCTACGTTCACCTGAATTAAATGCTTGGGCAATGCCGGGTGGTAAGATGGCTTTTTACACCGGTATTGTAGAGAAGTTACAGTTAACGGATGCAGAGATCGCTGCGATCATGGGACACGAAATGACCCATGCGTTATCTGAGCACAGTAAAAAAGATGCTGGGCAAAAAATTCTGACAGGCTTAGCGCTGCAGTTAGGTGGTGCCGAACTACAGGCAAAAACAGGTTTGAGTGATGATGCGTTGGGTTTGATTAGTGACTACGGACTTGATAAGCCGTTTTCTCGTAGCCAAGAATCACAAGCCGATGCTGGTGGCCTACGCTTGATGGCGCAGGCAGGCTACAATCCAGAAGCTGCCGTTGCAGTATGGCAAAAAATGGAGGCCGCCAATGGTCGTAGCAACACCATAGCTACTTTGATGTCTACGCATCCAAACTCTGGGCAGCGTATCGCTAAAATCCAGGCACTCTTACCTGAGGTTACACCAGTTTATCAAGCGGCTGCTAAAGCACCTACTAACGCAACTAGTGGGGCAACTACTGGGGTAACTACTAGAACCATTAAACGTAAATAACTCAGTAAATACTCTCAAAAGTAAATGTTATCAAAAAAGGTAAGTCAAAAGACTTACCTTTTTTTTGCGAAGAAATATCGAAAAGTGGTTGGTTTGGACTTTATGCGACGTCTGGATATTGGGTGTCGAGTAGGTTAGCGGCGAGGTACGAGATTCAACAGCTAAATATTGGAGCCAATCCCGCTTTCCGCTCATATCTACTCACTGATACGAGGCGAGGGCTACGGTTTGTCCTGTCTCTTGCTCCGCGTAGCCAAGCCAAAACCTAGTCCTCGCAACTCGTTCAATTGAGCAGGATAACCGCTACAATCGGGGCTAAACCGCATCTCAAGGCGACCTTCATAAACTAAATGGTAGGTTGGGTGGAGTTTGCGACACCCAACATCTAAATATTAAAAGAACATTCTCAACAGCCCCAATCAATAGGAAGTAAACCATCCTTCACAAATCGATGAAATGAGGAATATTGCCAGTCTTTGAGTTGTTTAACATACTCATGTTTAATAGGGTTGCTGATTTTTTAATAGCGGGAATATAATCAATATGTGCTCGATAGTCTGCTTCATCGCGAATGCAATGCTCCCAAAATCGACGTTGCCAAATACCGCGCTCGCTTTTTTTAAGTCTGCTATTTGAAATATATTCTGTTTTAGCAATATGATAAGAAAAGTAATATTTGATTAGTTTGATACGTTTAGAGAAGTCTGCATCATTGTTTGGCATAGTACATAACATATGCAAATGGTCTGGTAAAATAACGATAGCATCAATATGAAAGGGAGGTTTTTGTTTAACGAGTTTGAAGGAGTGAGCTATGCTGAAGAAACCGTACAATTAAACTTGGTAAACTAACGACTCAAAGAGGAGTTTACCATGGTCAAGAAAGTAAGAACCTACAGCGATGAATTTAAAGCCGAAGCTATTAAGAAGATAGCAGACAATAAGGGTAATATTTCAGCGACTGCAAAGCAGCTTGGCATAGCCATGCAAACGCTATCTAACTGGCAAAACAAAGCCACTCAAGGCAAGCTTGCAGGGACTGAGCAATATGACCCACAGCTAATGGCCGTGCTAGAAGAGAATAAGCGCCTCAAGCGACAGCTGAAAGTTGCCGAAGAGGAGCGCGAAATTCTAAAAAAGGCGACGGCGTACTTCGCCAAACACAGCTAGTAAAGTACGCCTTTGTTAAAGACAACCAGCAACTCTTTCGCATCAGTAGCATGTGCCGTGTACTACATATTAGACCCTCAAGTTACTACGACTGGCTGGGTCGTGACATCAGCGCTCAGCAGATACATCGTAACCAGTCTGAGCTACTAATCAAAGCGGCACACAGTGAAACAAAGGAGCGCTACGGCTTTGAGCGTCTGCATGCGCATCTAAATGAGCAAGGATATGATATCAGCCCATACATGGTCAGAAGCATCAAGGAAGAACACGGTATCAAATGCCGTCGTCATAAGCGTTTTAAAGTTACTACCGACTCAAACCACAACAAGCTGGTCTATGACAACGTGCTCGATCAGCAGTTTGACGTCAACCGCCCTAACGAAGCATGGGTCAGTGATATCACCTATATCTGGACAACCGAGGGCTGGCTGTACTTAGCAGGCGTTAAAGACTTGTATACCAAAGAGCTGGTTGGCTATGCCATCAACAAACGTATGACCGCTGACTTAGTTTGCAAAGCATTGAACATGGCAATTAAGAATAAGAGACCAAGCAAGGGACTAATTGTTCACTCTGACAGAGGCAGTCAGTATTGTAGCCATGCGTATCATAAGATTATTAAACAGCATCAGTTTATAGGCTCAATGAGTGGCAAAGGTAATTGTTATGACAACGCACCCATAGAGAGCTTCTGGGGTGTATTAAAGAATGAGCTGGTATATCATCAGGACTATAAGACCAGATTTGCCGCTATTACCGATATCATTAGATATATCGAGTTGTACTACAACCAAACGAGAATTCAAAAGGGTTTAGGCTATAAATCGCCAAGACAGGTGTGGTTTGACTATTATCGTCAAGCGGCGTAACTAAAATCTCCCAAGTTTAACTGTACGGATTTGACGGCAGGGGTCAGAGTGTCTAAGTGTTACAATTTTTTTGACTAGCAAATCGCTAGACCTATCAGCTAGGTTGATAGTGAAAAAGTAGGTTGCTCCCTTTTGATAGTGCCTTCGATACTGCATGCTATTCTGCAAATGATAATTGATAGCTGATATTACTTAATTTTGTTGGGTGTCACAAGCTCCACGCCAACCTACGGATTATAGGTGATTCCGCGTTTAGATTGTAGGTTGGTGTCGAAGGATGAGACCCAACGAGATAGTTTTGATGAATATGGATAGTTGGGTTTCCTTCGTCAACCCAACCTACGAGCTTTGAAGTAGATGAGTGAAATTAATAACCTCATTCAACAATAACTTCCTCAAAATCACAACTTCTTTGATCGCCATTATTACAAGCTAGATCAAAATATTCTTTTGCTTTCTTCTTGTTTGGCTCTATACCAACTGCAGGTATTCCATAATAATACTTAAAACCAGTATGAAACTGCATGTCAACGTTTCCTTTTTGAGCTATTTCCTCATACGAGTTTAATTCTTTGCGATACCAGTATGCAGATTTCTTATGATCTATCTCTATGTTCCCAATACCATTCTGGTATATTCTTCCTAATTGAGCTTGAGCATCGACAT
This sequence comes from Psychrobacter okhotskensis, assembly GCF_965638355.1. NCBI lineage: Bacteria > Pseudomonadati > Pseudomonadota > Gammaproteobacteria > Moraxellales > Moraxellaceae > Psychrobacter > Psychrobacter okhotskensis. The sequence goes on along the minus strand of NZ_OZ281822.1, from coordinate 2,640,324 downwards.
TATTTTTTGCTGCTTTTTTTAGCCACTTTACTGCTCGATGAGAATCCTGTTCTACACTTAAACCTTTCAAGTAAAATGTTCCAACTATAGTTTGAGCCATTGTATTTCCTCTGTCTGCTTCTTTCTTAAAAAAAACTAAAGCTTGTTCAAAATTCTCTTCAGATACGTAATTTACAGCATCATCAAAATCATTTGCGAAAGCAAAGACAGGTAGTAAGCAAAAAGTGAGGCATAAGGATATTAGTAATTTCATTTTTTTCCATAATTATAAAAAGTGCTGAATGCAAATAAAAGAGTACATAGGTAAAGCTTACGACACAGAACAACTATATTCAATAATAAAAACTCTCAAAACTATACTACAACCGTCTAAGCGCCCGAGTCGCATCATCAAAATCTACTTTAGCATCTTTTATCTAGCCTGCGAAAAGAGGAAATAGATGCGGCATCGTCTCATAAACCTTGAGTTTCGTATTTACACCAGATTCTTTAAGCTTATTAACACTAATGAGGATTTATCTATAAATAATTTTGATGATGTGAGAATTGAGAGTGCTTATACTCATGAATTAATTGATATTATTGAGGGTTTTATTTTAAATACTCGTAGGCAGGTTTTTATTGAGTAAGTAGCTATGTACAGTCTATCCAACTTAAAAAGGATACAATGCTGCTGGGATGAATTTTTCTAAGCCTCTGGAGTGCGGAGCGCATAGCAAGCGAGGAGAATTGATACCAGCAGGACGTTATTTTGAACGTATCTCTTTTATAGCAGACTTACTATACATAAAAAAGGCCACTCCATAAAGAGTAGCCTTTTATCAATAATTAATTAATTAACTAACTAACTAACTTGTATTAGCTCACTTCTTTCATTGCTTGCTGAAGCATCGGCTTCAAAAACTCACCCGTATACGAGCCTTTCACTTCTGCCACTTCTTCAGGTGTACCTTCCGCGATAATCAGTCCACCACCTTTGCCACCTTCAGGGCCAAGATCAATTACCCAATCGGCGGTTTTGATGACGTCAAGATTGTGCTCGATGACCACGATAGTATTGCCTTTATCGCGTAAGGTATGCAGGATATGCAGCAACTTATCGATATCATGGAAATGCAAACCAGTGGTAGGCTCATCCAAGATATACAGCGTCTGTCCGGTATCACGCTTGGCAAGCTCACGTGCTAGTTTAACACGTTGGGCTTCACCACCTGATAGCGTTGGCGCAGATTGACCCAAACGGATATAGCCAAGACCGACATCCATCAACGCTTGCAGACGACGATAAATCGCTGGAATGGCAGAGAAGAACTCAGTCGCATCTTCGACGGTCATATCGAGCACGTCGGCAATGCTTTTGCCTTTATAATGAATCTCTAACGTCTCGCGGTTATAGCGTTTGCCTTCACAGGTATCACACGGCACATACATGTCAGGCAAAAAGTGCATCTCAACTTTGATAAGACCATCACCCTGACACATCTCACAGCGTCCGCCTTTGACGTTAAAGCTAAAGCGACCGGCTTTGTAACCACGGGCGCGTGCTTCTTGCGTTTGCGCAAACATCTCACGAACTGGCGTAAAGACACCGGTATACGTCGCTGGGTTTGAGCGCGGCGTACGACCAATCGGACTTTGGTCGATATCGACCATTTTGTCCAAATGCTCAAAACCAGTGATGCTGTCATGCTTATCAGCGATGAGTGTTGACGCATTATTTAACTGGGTGGCCGCAAGTGGCATTAAGGTACGGTTAATCAAAGTTGATTTACCAGAACCCGAGACGCCAGTGATACAAGTCATAATTCCGATTGGCAGGGTCAAATCAACGTCGTGTAAGTTGTTGCCGGATGCGCCTTTTAGCTCAATAGTCATAGGGACTTTTTTCGGCTTAGCTTTCCCTTTAACTTCCATATCGATAGTTTTGGCTTTATGACGAATGCTTGGAATCTCAATTTTTTTCTTACCAGACATATATTGTCCAGTTAGTGATTCTTTATTGGCCATGATGTCATCGACCGTACCTTGAGCGATGATATGACCGCCATGTACGCCCGCGCCGACACCGATATCGATGACGTGATCCGCTTGGCGAATGGCATCTTCATCATGCTCAACGACCAACACCGTATTGCCCAAATCACGCAAGCGCGTTAGAGTTTTTAATAAGCGATCATTATCGCGCTGATGCAGACCGATTGATGGTTCATCAAGGACATACATCACGCCCATCAGACCCGCGCCAATTTGGCTGGCAAGACGAATACGTTGCGCTTCACCGCCTGATAAGGTTTCGGCAGAGCGGGCGAGTGATAGATAATCAAGACCGACACTGACAAGGAAGTTTAAGCGCTCGTTAATCTCTTTAAAGATTTTTTCCGCGACTTCGCCTTTATGACCGCCAATCTTTAGCGTTTTATAATAGTCAGCAGCATCACCGATAGACAGCTTAACGATTTGGGCGATGGTTTGATCATCAACGCGGACATTGCGTGATATCTCATTTAGTCGAGCACCATCACAGACGTTACAAGTGGTATCAGCTAAATATTTAGCCAGCTCGTCACGCACAAGATTGCTCTGCGTTTTGGCATAACGACGCTCTAGATAAGGTAGCACGCCTTCAAATGGTACGGTTTTATTGGTTTTACGACCGCGCTCATCGGTAAAGTTAAAAGTTAACTTTTCTTTGCCAGAGCCCTGCATGATGAGATCTTGCTGCGCTTTTGGCAGGTCTTGCCACGGTGCATCCATATCAATTTTGAAATGATTGCAGACGGTAGAGAGCAGGCCAAAGTAATAGGCGTGGCGCTTATCCCAACCGTTAATCGCCCCTTGATTGAGGGATTTTTCATGATGAGTAATCAGCTTCTCGGCTGAGAAATACTGACGTTTACCGAGACCATCACAGCTTGGGCAAGCGCCATACGGATTGTTAAAACTGAACATGCGCGGCTCAAGCTCAGACACGGCGCGATCACAAACAGGGCAAGAATGCTTGGCTGACATGACTTGGTTTTCATCGCCGCCTTCTTTTGGATTGCCATCCATAAAGTGTAGCGTCACCAAACCTTGGCCTAAACGTAGAGCCGTCTCCAAACTTTCAGCGACACGGTTGCCTAAGTCATCACGGACTTTAAAGCGGTCAACGACGACTTCAATCGTATGCTTTTTCTTTTTATCGAGCGTTGGTAGCTCGTCGGTATCGTAAACATCGCCATCGACGCGTACGCGCACAAAGCCTTGCCCAATCAATTGCTCAAGCAAAACCGTATGTTCGCCTTTACGCTCACGAATGACTGGCGCCAGTATCATCAGTTTAGTGTCGTCCGGCAACGCCATCACTTGGTCGACCATTTCGGTCACCGACTGCGCAACCATTGGCTCGCCATGCTCAGGGCAAAACGGTGTACCAATGCGCGCATAGAGCAGACGCAAATAGTCATAAATCTCGGTAATCGTCCCAACCGTTGAGCGCGGGTTATGGTTGGTTGATTTTTGCTCGATAGCAATCGCTGGCGATAAGCCCTCGATACTATCGACATCTGGTTTTTCCATTTGCGAGAGGAACTGACGTGCATAAGCGGAAAGACTTTCAACATAACGGCGTTGCCCTTCAGCATAAAGCGTATCAAACGCCAATGAAGATTTACCAGAACCTGATAAACCGGTGATTACCACAAATTTATCGCGTGGAATGTCTAAATCGATATTTTTTAGATTGTGCGTACGTGCGCCGCGTATTGCAATATGGTCATGTGCCATCGGTGATAGGTTTCCTATTTGCTAAAATGGTATTCGAAATGAGTATATATAATGTTAAGAAAGACTGGTTATGTCACTGGCTAGATCATGGTTTTAAATGGGTTGTTGCTTTTGTACAATGAGCATTTCTACAGAAATTCTGATTTTTATTAATATCTGATTTTTATCGGTCAATGTTGGTTGTTATTGAAATTTATTATTAGTAAACATTGAAGGGCGCTTTCAAACCGTTGCTAGTCATTCAACTGGTATTTAATGGCTAGTGGTATTTAACAGCCAAATGCATAAATTACAAGTAATAGACTAGCCTGATAATAGTGAATTTATTGGCCAAATGACATGTTTCGATTGTCGTTGTTTTATATAAATAGTGGTCGCTATACAATGATTCTGTCAGGCGAGAATGTCAGCGACGTTTTACTTTATTGTCATGATAGGCGCATTATTCAAGGTGCGATGACGCATCAGATGCACTTGGTAACAAAATTGTCGAGTAAAATGAATGAAGTGATCTCATATAAGCAGCATAGCGAGGCGAGCCGCATAAACCTCTAACTAAAAAGACATGGACAAAAACTGGTAGGAAGGTAAAAGTCTCGGCAACCAAACGGTGAATGTTTTATACTGTGGGGCTTGCATTATAGGTTGGGCGAAGCAGTGCGTACTTTTTTAAGGGACATTTGCCATAGAGTAAATGGCTCTTGATATCTTTTGAGACGCACACTTGACCTATAAGGATAGTGGCGCTATCTATTATAATAATGGCTAGCGCCCAGTTGTGACGTGATAAACCAGTGAGGCAAGTATGAATAGCGTAGAAAAACGGGCAATCCTCGGGGTCGGTGGCATTTTTGCCTTGCGCATGATTGGTCTGTTTATGATTGTGCCCGTCTTTTCTGTGTATGGTGATAATTATGCGCATGCGACGCCATTCTTGATCGGTTTGGCGGTCGGTATTTATGGGCTAGGGCAAGCTATCTTTCAGATACCGATGAGCCTTGCTGCAGATAAGTTTCCGCGTAAGCCAATTATCTTTTTGGGTCTGGTGCTATTTGCGCTCGGTGGTATCATTGCGGCAAATGCCACGGATATTTACGAAGTCATTATCGGGCGGGCGCTGGCAGGTAGTGGCGCGGTCTCTGCGGTATTGATGGCATTACTCGCTGATGTGACGCGAGAAGAGATGCGTACCAAAGCGATGGCGACGATGGGCTTGACCATTGCGACCTCTATCATGTTGGCTTTTGCTTTCGGCCCTCTATTGGTCGGCTCGCTTGGTATTTCCGGGCTGTTTTGGCTCACGGCAGGCTTTGCGGTGCTAGCGATGCTGCTGCTTTTCTTTGTACCGACACCGCTACGGGTGCTTAAGCATAATCTTGATAATAAATCGATTGGGCAGCAATTAGCGACAGTGCTAAAGATTGGCGATTTAAACCGTTTGCATATCGGTATTTTTGCCCTGCATTTAACGATGACGGCGATATTTGTTATTTTGCCACATCAGCTCAATGACGTGATGGGTCTATCGGTACGCCAGCAGGGTTTGGTCTATTTGCCATTGCTATTTATTGGCTTTGCCGTTGCGATTCCATTCATTATCATCGCTGAAAAGAAACGCAAAATGCGTCAAGTATTCTTGGCGGCGATTGGCTTAATGACCGCAGCCCTCGCGATACTGGCATTAGGCAGTCAGGTCGGTATCGGTATCATTTTAGGATTGTTGCTTTATTTTATGGGCTTTAACTTGCTCGAGGCAACGATTCCCTCATGGATATCGAAGCGTGCGCCAGTGGCTAATAAAGCAACCGCGATGGGACTCAATTCTTCTAGCCAGTTCTTTGGCGCTTTCGTCGGTGGGGCGATGGGTGGTCTATTATTGAGCCAGCCTAATCTGTTAGCATGGGGTATCCTTGCAGCAGTGATGGCAGTGGCGTTGATACTTATTATTCCCATCGCTGATCCGCCGTATTTATCAAGTACCACGGTGACTATTCCCAAGAATATTAATATCCAAGATTGGTCACGGCAAATGTTGGCAGTAGATGGCGTGGATGAACTGGTCGTCATGGCAAAAGAGCAAGTGGCGTATTTAAAACTAGATAAAACCCAGCTCACAGATTTGTCGAGACAAGAGCTGTCACATTTGGCACAAAGCCCGCTCGATATTTAACAGATCGCTTGTCGTTAGCCTCAAAACTTAATAGATCGCTGTTGTTTTGATACGCATTCTTTAAATACATATTGTTTAAATGAAAACGGCTTAAATCATCAGGGTGTTTGCCTAAAGTCGAATTCTGATCTCTGTTTAAAAGGAATTAATATGAGCAAATTTAATACGCTATCTAGTCAGGTGGTCGGCATCAATGCGAAGACCGCCACGCCGTCAGCCATTGTTCATCGCTCGATGGCTAAGATTGCGATTGGTATGGGTCTAGCTGTCACGCTATTGACGACAGGCTGCGCCACTCAAAATATTCAGGCGTATCAAAACACCACACCAACGCTCGATATGCATGAGTTTTTCTCCGGTCAAATCGATGGCTGGGGCATGTTTCAGGGTCGTAATGGCGAGGTCAAAAAACGCTTTTATGTCGATATTGATGCCACTCACGAAGGCGAAAATGTTATTGTTTTGGATGAGAAGTTTTCATGGGCAGATGGCACAAAGTCGCAGCGCATATGGCGATTGACCAAGCAAGCTGATGGTAGCTGGAGAGGCACGGCAGGCGATGTCATCGGTGCAGCAAAAGGTGAGGTCGCGGGTAATACACTGCATTGGCAGTATCTGTTAGAGTTGCCCGTCGACGACAAAACTTATAAAGTGAATTTCGATGATTGGATGTATTTAGTCAATAAAGACGTCATGCTCAATCGCTCGGTCATGAAAAAATTTGGTGTGGAGCTGGGTAGTGTCACTCTTAGTATGCATCGCAACAACAATGATTCTAGATAGTTAAATAACGGTTCGCAAAGGGGGGGGTATTGACCGAGAAGAATATTTTATTGCTATAAGTCAGCCAGATTTTAGCTTATAAATTATTCACGACAGGTGTTGTCGTATCTTGCCCACAGACTGCTAGATATTTTAAAAGAAAATAGTTAAAGTAAAACCATATTACTGATAGAATTAATTGTTTATATGAAAAACTCGATTAAAGCTCGTAATTAAATTATTCATAAGTAAAAGGACGGAACTATGCGCGGAGTTAATAAAGTTATCATCATTGGTAACCTTGGAGCAGACCCTGAGGCACGTCAATTTAGTAATGGCGGTAGCGTGACCAATATTTCGGTTGCGACATCAGAACAATGGACAGACAAGCAAAGTGGTGAAAAGAAAGAGGCCACCGAATGGCATCGTATTTCACTCTTTAATCGTTTAGGCGAAATCGCTGCGCAGTATCTACGTAAAGGCAGCAAAGTCTATATCGAAGGCAGCTTGCGTACGCGTAAATATCAAGATCCCAATGGTCAAGATCGTTATATTACTGAGATTCGTGCTGAGCAAATGCAAATGCTAGATGGTGCCACGGGTGGTCAAGACAATGGCGGCTTCAGTAATAATAACCAAGGTGGTCAAAATCAAGGCGGCTATGGCAACCAAGGCGGTCAGAATAATTTTGGTCAGCAAGCAAACAACCAGTCAGCACAGCAAGGTGGTTACAACCAAGCGGGCGCGGCAGCTTCGCAAGGCGGTAATCAGAATAGTTTTAATAACAACCAAAATACGCCTGCTCAGTCGAATCAGTTCAATAATCCAGCGCAAACACCTGCTCAATCAAAACCGACAGCAATGCCAGATGGCCCAGTTGATGATGATATCCCATTTTAGGATTTACCTAAGAATTATATGTAAAGAATATACTATTAACCCCCGTAATCACGGGGGTTAATAGTATATATATAAATAAAATAACGTAAAGAATATATTGAGTAAATAATGGATATAGTGTACCTTGTAAATATGTAAAGTATTAGGGTATTGCGATGAGAAAATCTTTCGGAACAACAGCTTTTTCAATGAATAGTGGAGAGCGTTATTGTTTGGTCGTCGATCAAATAACACAGCTCCCTGTCTATCATCCTAATCTATTTATCACAACTCAGATTCGTAATAAATCAGACTCGTTTTCAACTATGTTATCAGCTGCTAATAACTTAGTAATTTTTCTTGAGTTCCTAAAGGAAAGAAATATTGATCTTGAAGAGAGAGTTATAAGCCGAGAGTTTATTGGGATTAATGAATTAGACGATTTACGTGACTATACTCAAAAACGTCTTCCAAAGACCATTAATAGAAATTCGTCACGTATCGGGAAGGCTGAGAATGTAGTTAGCTCTATAACTCATTACATGCGTCTGACTACAGTTGCTCAATACATAAGTTGGTATTCTAGTCATTTAATAAAACAGCCAAACGCTGCTGAAGCTAGAAAAATTAAAAGCATGGAAACACAAATTAAAGCACGACGCCCAAGAAAAAGAGGTAGAAATCGAGACAAGGACAAGTCTCTTGATGATGAACAATTGGAAGTATTGTTTGAGGTGATAAGGCTAGAATCTCCTCTTAATCCATTTAGCCAAAAAGTACAACGCCGTAATCGTGTGATCATCTTAATTTTATACTATCTTGGAATTAGAGGTGGTGAACTTCTCAACCTAAGAATAGGTGACATCGATTTCTCCAGACATCAGTTGAAAGTAATTAGACGGGCTGATGAGAAAGAAGATCCGAGAATACAAGAACCAAATGCTAAAACGTTAGAACGTACCATACCTATTGGAGAGGTTCTCAGCAAAGAGCTGCACGAATACGTTACGAAAGACAGGCGTAAAGTTAGTAATGCTAGGAAAAACGATTTTCTGTTTGTTACTCACAAGGAAGGACCGACAGTTGGGCAGCCTATATCCAAGTCTAGTTATTACAAAATTTTTAATATCGTAAAGTTTGTATCGCCTCAGCTTCATATATTAACTGGTCATAAGCTACGTCATACATGGAATTATAAGTTTTCAGAAAAAATGGACTCAATGGATGAATCTGTAAGTGAGGAAAAACAAGAACAAATTCGTTCCTATATTATGGGATGGAAATCGGGTTCTGGTACAGCGATGCATTACAATAAAAGATTTATCCAACAGCAAGCTAAGAAGGCAGCTTTAGCGCTTCAGTCAAATAATGGTACTCGATTACCAGAACAAGGATTATCAAATGAATAACTTAGCTGTTAAAACTCCTAATATTACTGATGCAGAGCATTCTAAAAGCAATAAAAAAATATATGCGAAAACAAAAGGTTATTCTTTCAAAATCTATGAAAAAGAATGGGTGTTAGACAAAAATAGCACTATTAACTTAAATTATATTCATCAGAAACTGAATGATAGAGTTCTAGATGGTTGTATTAGCGCACTAGTCTTTTATGCTTCCAATTATTCAGCTAGCCACACTTATAATGTAGTTGCTAGATTCAATCATATGATTAAAAGCACAGGTTCTTCTGTAATTAATGACACTATGTTAATCAATTATAGAGCTTCCTTGGGTAAATCTCATGAGTGGTATTTAGGTACGGTTAGAGGGTTCTTAAGAAAATGGTATGAGCTTGGCTATTATGGTGTGGATGAAGATGTAATTCGATTGCTCGACAGTTGGACGATTAAAGGTAATAAGAAAGGGGATGCTGTTAAGCGTCAAGATCCTCAAGAAGGCCCTTTGAGTGACAATGAACTTCAAGCTTTTAATGAAGGTGCGGTTACTGCGTTTGAACAAAATCTAATTACACTCAACGAGTTTGCGATTTCACTTGTTACTAGCAATACGGGTCGTCGCCCAGTTCAAATTTCTCACTTAAGGGTTATAGATATTTTATGCGGAACAAATAAGAGAGGTGATCCCTTCTATATACTTAACATACCTAGAGCAAAACATAGTGAAGGATTTAGAACTCAATTTAATCCTCTTGCTGTAACACAAGAGTTATGGGCTATTCTTTCAGCTCAGTCAAAAAGTGCTATTTCGTTGGTTGAAGAGAGTCTTGGTATTGAGCTAAATGAAGATGATCGTCAGCAAGTTCCTCTGTTCCCTGGCTATAAAAGGGTTGAAAAAGTGGGATCTCTTTTTGAGTTTAGGGCTTTATTAGTAAGTGATAAGTTGCACATTGCATCTAATAAAGTGACAGACACCTTACAACTTGTAGTAGCAGCAGCAGGTATTAACTCAGAAAGAACAGGTGGTGAGTTGCCTATTGACGCTTATAGGCTTAGATATACTACAGGCACTAGAGCTGCTCGTGAAGGGTTTGGTAAGTTAGTTATAGCAGAGCTGCTAGATCATAGGGATACTCAATCGGCTGGTATATATATTGAAAACATACCTGAGCATGTAAAGCGTTTAGATGAAGCAGTTGGTTTTCATCTTGCTCCTTATGCGCAAGCTTTTGCAGGTGTATTAGTTGATTCAGAAAGAGATGCTGAGCGTGGTAATGATCTTAGTAGTCGTATTCGTACTGAAGAAGGCTCTAATATAGGCACGTGTGGAGAGCATGGATTCTGCGGTGCAAACGTTCCTATACCTTGCTATACCTGTATTCACTTCCAGCCGTGGCTTGATGGTCCTCATAAAGAGGTATATCAGGACTTACTGGATGAACGAGAGCGAATCAAAGATATTACTGGTGATATAGAGGTAGCAGCAATACTGGATAGGAGCATCGTTGCTGTAGCTGATGTTATTATGCGCTGTGAAAAGCGTCATGCTGAACTTAATGAGCAGAGAGGTGTTGATCATGCCTAATGTTTTCCAGTTTAAGTCTAAAGTGGAGCTAACAACCGCAGCTAACTTAGAAGCTTTTATAATTGAATGTCGTGAAGACTTAACGGTATTTGGCGCTGATTTAGATTGGGATGCTTATGTTTGGCCAAAGGTAGCTGTATTTGCAAAGCTTGGTGTCACAACACGTAAGCCGAAGCAAGAAGAGTTAATGGATGAAAGTTTTGTGGAGTTCGCCAAGGCATATTTTCGTTATCAACAAGGTCATAAACCTACTGGTACTAAAAATGAGCTCAAAGCGCTTCGAGTGTTAGAGGCCGCTCTTATACAAGTAAATGAAGAAGCATTAATTACAGGGTTATCTATTACTTGTCTAGATGAGGCTGCTTCTTTGGCGAGAGAGTATTATAGTGAGGGAGCTGCTTATGCTTGTGGGAGAGAGATTGAGAGATTGGCTGAGTTTGTAACTGATAACCAGCTTATTAATGCGAATTTAAAATTGTGGCGTAATCCTATTTCCCGTCCAACAGATACTACCAGAACAGGTAAAGAAGCAAAAAAAAATAGAGAAAAAAAGTTACCTAACGAAATAGCTCTTAACGCATTAGCCGAAATATTCGCTAGTAATCCTGCGGAAGAGCGAGATGTTTTCACAACATCAATATTCGCAATGTTAATGTCTGCACCCTCTCGAATTGCTGAGGTAATGGCATTACCAGTAGATTGTGAAGTATTTGAAAAAGATAGTGAAGGTGTAGAGCGCTATGGATGGCGATTTTTTGCTGGGAAAGGATATGAAGGAGATATTAAGTGGATACCTACCGTCATGGTAGAAGTGGCCAAAATCGCCGTTGATAGAGCTAAAAATCTATCCTTGGAAGCTCGTAAGCTTGCTAAATGGATTGAGGATAATCCTAATAAGTTTTATCGACACGAGAACTGTCCGAACGTAGCCGACGATAAGCCACTTACCATGGAGCAAGCCTGTCAAGCGTTAGGGCTAGCTTATGATACTAAAGACATCTGTTACTCTAGTTTAAACGGTAGAGGCCTTGATCACCATGATGGAATGAATACCTTAGATAGTCTTTGGCAGCACGTAAAAGGTAGATTACCTGATAGTTTTCCATGGTTCGATGAAGATAAAGGTATTAAGTTCTCGAATGCACTATTTGCACTAAATGCCAATCAATTCCATGGTAATAGACCGCGTTTGCCTACTGAACTTAAAAAGCCTGATACGAACTTTTTTAACAATGATATTGGTACTCGTCCAGCTTTGGAAGGTAAACATAAAACTATATTTGATAGGTATGGTTATTTTGACAACGATGGTGAACGATTAAAAGTCACATCGCATCAAGCTCGCCACCTGCTCAATACTATTGCACAGCGGGGTGGTTTATCCAACCTTGAAATAGCTAAATGGTCTGGTAGAGCGGATGTAAAACAAAATCGCACCTATAACCACATGGCTGACTATGAAATGGTCGCTATGGCAGAGAGGATTGATCCCTCGAAAGCGCTTTTTGGCCCTTTAGGTAAAGTGGAAAATCATCTTCCAGTCACTGCTCAAGAGTTTAATACCCTTGAGCAAGCTGCTGCTCATGTCACAGAATATGGATTTTGTGTACACGACTTCACAATGAGTCCGTGTGAAAAATATAGAGATTGTATCAATTGTACCGAGCAAGTATGCATCAAAGGCGATGCAGCAAAACTAGTTCGTATGAAAGAACGTCTTGATAAAATAGAGAAGATACTAGTTAAAGCTGAACAAGCAGTTAAAGAAGGTGATATTGGTGCTGATAGGTGGTTAAATCACCATATAAAAACAGCCAATAGATTGCGTGATCTTATCTGTATTCTAGAGAACCCAGATATAGATGACGGTGCACAAGTTAAGCTTCGTGGTAATGACTTCAGCCAGTTACGTCGTGTTGCTGAAAAGAAGTCTATAAGTATGGTTGTTGAGAATGATGTTGAATTTAAAGAAGCATCAATTTTAGAGGATCTCACAGATATACTTGGAGGCGGTTTTGGCTAAAAATCTCAACAGACAAGAAATACAAGCTATCGTCAATCTAATTCGAGGTTGGGATGAGCCTAAAATTACGTGGGCAGCGATTTGCGAGGATGTAGAGCCGCTTGTAGGCAAGAAGCCTACAAGACAGTCTCTAAGCGCTCATGAGACCATTACGGCTGCTTACCAAGCTAAAAAAGACACACTTAAGGGGAAATCGCCTACTAAGCCTCGGCCCGCTAGTTTAAATGCAGCAGCTTCAAGGATTGCTAACTTAGAAGCAGAGCTTGCAGAACTCAAGGAGCAAAACCGTCGATATAAGCAAATGTTTGTATTGTGGCAGTACAATGCTTACAAACATGGAATGACAGAAAGTAAGCTCAATGCATCTATGCCAAAAATTGATCGTGAACGGTCTGACAATGAGAAGCGATGATGTTAATCATCCTGCTTCTTTATATTCGGTACAATATTATTCTCATTGCTTAACCATTCTATACCAGCTTCAGTTGTTGAATATGTTTGGTTAGGGTGGTTAGGAGTTTCAGCATACGTCTGACTTAGTAGTCCCTTACTTAGAAGTGAATTGATATATTTTGTACGTAAATAGTCTGAATTTCTATTAATTGATTTTGCTAATTCCTCTGTACTAAATTTCTGCTGATTGCATAGAAGAAGAAGTATACCTTGTATCTGCTTCATCGAAGCCTTCTTAGGAAGGTCATTTAGTTGGCTTAAAGTTTTTTGTGGTAGATCTTCTATTTTCTCTATATCTGAAAGGTCTAGTAAATACTGATCATTAGCTCCTGAGGTTTGATCACTAGCTCCTGAGGTTTGATCACTAGCTCCTGAGGTTTGATCATTAGCTCCTGAGGTTTGATCACTAGCTCCTGAGGTTTGATCACTAGCTCCTGAGGTTTGATCACTAGCTCCTGAGGTTTGATCGCTAGCTCCTGAGGTTTGATCGCTAGCTCCTGAGGTTTGATCGCTAGCTCCTGAGGTTTGATCGCTAGCTCCTGAGGTTTGATCGCTAGCTCCTAAGTTATTTTGTTTGATTTTATTATTTTTGATTCGGCCACTAGGGTTCAAGCCCAAGGCGTGCTCAGTTAGAGTGTAGGTGGTAGAGCTCCCACCACCTTGCTTCTGTAATAAATCTTTTTTGCAAAGCCTAGATAAAAGGCGACTTGCTGACAATGTTTCTAATTTAGTTATTTCTCTAAGAGTACTGTTATCAACTGCACCTGTTTCGTGAGCTAGCATAAGCGCCATAGCATCATCGTCTGACAAATCATGATTATCAAAAGCTTCAAGCCACTTTAATTGCTTATCGTCCATTAATTGATGTAAAAGAAAAGTAGCTTTAAAGTAGTTTCTAGTATGATCACTATCAAACTTAGGCTCACTTAGCCCAGCTTGTTTAAGTTTAGCTCTCATAGTGCGAATGCCACTTCCTTTAGTTTCTGCCAGCCTCAAATCATATAACACAGAGGCTATTAGCGGATTGCGTGTTAACGAGCTAGAGCTGTCTAATGCGTCTAAGGGTTTTAGAGAGTAACCAGCATTTTGTAACTCTAATCGATCTTTGTATCGGTTAATTTGGGAAGGTTGATTTTCAGAATAGTCACGATGCATAACCATGTTTACTAAAGCTTCTCGAACAACCCTTTGCGGTAATAAAGGCTCATCAGATCTTTGCAGCTCGTTTTCGTTTAAGCGAAAATGATTGGGCATATCATCCATAATCATTGCTTCAATTCGAGGTATCATTAAGATTAAGGGCTCACGAAAATCTTTTGTGTAAATAAATCGCTCATCACTATGTTCAACCCATTGTGTTCCTGCACTACGAATGTAGTCAACACGAGCCATAGGAAGATGACGACGAAGTGCTAATGAAGAGCCGAACAATAATAAGCCAGCAATATTCGGTTTGAATACTCCATTCTTTTCTTGAATCAAATTAAAAGAAAGAAGTAAGTCAGTATCACTATAATCTAGTTCAACTGCATCAGGCTGTACTTTAGCTCGTTGCTTTCGATAAAATGCAATCACATCGGGATCAATGTCCGACCAAGAAGCTTCTGGTAGAACTATATTTTCAAATGATTGACCAGTTTTAGAAGCAATAATGTCATAAAGATCTTCAATTTTAGCTTCATAATCACCATTGATGCCGCGCCGCCATATACCAGTTTTAGTAAAGTTTTTGCTTTTTTTGCCACTACTTATAAAACCACAAGGCTTAGAAGCTGCATCAAGTTCGAAAACTTTGATTACAATAACTTTTTTATTTTCTAAATCGAGAATGCCAGCGTCTATATGAATAGCTGTATTAAATTGATTGCGACAGTTATTTTGTAGGTCATTAAGAATTTTATCCACATCATCAACGCCGCTTACCCAGTGCTTCTCGTGATTTTCATTTGGTTCTGAAACACCTAATAGTAAATATCCACAACTAATGTTAGGCTCATTAGCAAACGAGCAGACAGTCTGCATTACTGAATCGCCAATACTGTTTGTGGCACGCTTGGCTTCAATATTTTGAATCTCAGATGAGTTGATTAGTTCGTGATAAACGCCTAACATTTCTTCTTTTAATAACATTGGATATCCATAAAATATAATGAGCTACTTTTTCTTAAAGAACGGACAAAAAATTATAAAATAACGTGCTGTATAGTAAAATGCTGTCGTTAAGGTATACAAAAAGACACTTTGCGAATAGGTAAATAGAGCTTATGCGCTAGTATAGCAAAAGGGAATGCCATACAGATAATATAACACTTGTGAATTAAGAGCATGTAGGCAGGTATCGACTAGAAGCGCAGACACTATCAAGCACAAGGGCAATACGGAAGCTTTCGATTGAAGCTAGAAATAAAAAGCGAATGCTTCAATAGTAAAAAAGACTTATATGATTTATTGCACAAAAGTATCAAAGTCTATCCAAGTAATAGATTTCGACATCTCCATAACTGTTTAATTTAGGAAAATCATGAAATTAGAAGACATCAAACGCTTAGAAGACCAACTTTGGGAAGCAGCAGATACCCTGAGAGCCAATACTGATCTTAAACCTAACGAATATGCTACGCCTGTCTTAGGTCTGATATTCTTGAAGTTCTCCGACAACAAATATGCGGCTTATGAAGAGGCGATCCAAGCTGAGTTTGAAGAGTTACAAGGCACTCGCCGTGCCAAAAATATTGAGGATATTGCTATAAAGCACGAGCCCATCCCGAATTCTGTGTAACTGCCATTTAGATTAAGTGCTTACTAATACGATCATCAAACATAATCATAAAGCGATTTAAAGCAGACGTCCAGTTACGGATGGGCATCGACCACTTTTTGGATGCCTGCTGGGTGGCTAAGTACACCACTTTGAATGCTGCCTGATCAGAGGGGAACACCTTACGCTTATTCACCGCCGTCCGAATCACGCTGTTTAGCGACTCAATAGCATTGGTGGTATATATGACTTTTCTGATGTCTTTAGGGTAATTAAAGAACACCGTTAAGCCCTCCCAGTTATTGCGCCAAGACTTAACCACATGCGGGTACTCAGTGCCCCATACCTCATCAAAGTGTTCAAGGTTAGCCTCTGCTATCTCAAGCGTATCAGCGCCGTAGATAGCCTTTAGATCAGCCGCTACTGCCTTTTTATTTGTCCAAGGTACAAACTTCATCGAATAGCGCACCATGTGTACGATACACAGCTGAACCTGAGCGTTGGGATAAACGGTATTGATGGCATCAGGGAAGCCCTTTAAACCATCGACACAGGCAATGAGGATATCTTGCACCCCGCGGTTTTGTAGTTCAGTGAGTACACCCAGCCAGAACTTAGCGCCCTCATTCTCTGATAGCCACATACCAAGCAGCTCTTTTTTACCATTAAGTCCCACACCTAGTGCCAGATAGATAGCCTTGTTGATAATCTGTTTATCTTGACGTATCTTCACGACAATACAGTCTAGATAGACGATAGGATAGACACTGCTTAACGGCCGGTTCTGCCAAGCGGTGATGTCCTCTAAGATGTTGTCAGTGACTCTTGAAACCAGGGTGCTTGAGATGTCGACATCGTAGAGCTCTTTGATACTCTCTACAATCTCAGTGGTGGTTTGACCCTTGGCGTAAAGGAATATGATCTTGTCATCAAGGCCGCTAATACGGGTTTGATGCTTACGCACCCACGCGAGCACAGCTCTTGTCTTGCGCTCGGGCGAAGCAGTGCTTCGCTATTTCCTCGCTCAGGTTCAAAGTCGCCATCACGGTCTCTTGGGGTGGATATCTCAAGATCGCCTGTGTCACTGCGGACGGTCTTTTTAGTATGCCCATTGCGTTTATTTGGCTTATCTGCTTTCTCATGCTTAGGGTAGCCAAGATGGTCTTCCATCTCAGCTTCTAGGGCGGTATCAATAAACGATTGCATGAGCTGCTTTTGGAAGTCTTTGATGTCATCGAAGCTGTTCATACTACTAGCCATCTGCTCGGCCAGTTTCTTAATGTCAGTTTGCTTGGTCATTGCTTATTCTCCTGTTATGGGATTATAAGCAGTTACACAGTTTTTAGGAAACTCCCTAAAGCACTGCGGCTTCTATTTGCCACCTAAAGCACGCTACAAGTACCTGTTAGAGCTACCAGAGTCAGCAGATTTGTCAACTGAAATTTCAAATGCTATGCAGTCTATAGAGGACTTCAAAAAGGATGATAAGTTCGTCGATGTACTACCTAAAGATGAGTATGCCGCGTTTAGTCGCTTAGAAGAAGGCAAGAAAGCTTTAAAAGGTCTTTTAAGAAGCTTTTCTAATATCCCAACTGATGCCAGTGGTGATGTCTTTGGACGCATTTACGAGTATTTCTTGGGGAAGTTTGCGCTCTCAGAAGGTCAGAAAGGTGGTGAATTCTTTACGCCTACCTCTGTTGTTAAACTGATGGTAGAGGTCATCGAGCCCTATCATGGGACGGTATATGACCCTGCTTGCGGCTCAGGCGGTATGTTCGTTCAGTCACTACATTTCGTTGAGGATCGTAATGAGCAGCTTAAAGCGCATGGCGAGCTAGAAGAAAAAGACAGTACGATAGATTTGAGCGTATATGGTCAAGAGAAGACCCGTGATACGGTCAAGCTCGCTAAGATGAACTTATTCGTCAATGGCCTTAGAGGAGAGATTAGACAGGCCAACAGCTATTCAGAAGACCCTTTCGATAGTTATGAGAACTTTGATTTTATCATGGCGAATCCACCGTTTAACGTCGATGACGTATCGGTTGCTACTGTTGAAGACGATAAGCGTTTTAATACTTATGGCTTACCTCGAAAAAAGACTAAGAATAAAAAAACAGATGGTAAAGATGAAACAGTAACGAATGCGAACTACCTTTGGATCAGTTTATTTGCCACATCTCTAAAAAACCAAGCAGAAGCTGAGGCACGAAATAGTGGTCGTGCTGCGCTAGTGATGCCAAACTCTGCCTCTGATGCTCGCAATGCAGAAGAGGATATTCGTAAGCAGATCATCGAGGATAATATTATATATGGCATGCTGACGCTACCATCAAATATGTTCTATACCGTGACCCTACCAGCAACGCTATGGTTTTTTGATAAAAACAAAACCGATGACAATATATTGTTTATTGATGCGCGTAATATATTTAGACAAATTGATCGAACTCATCGTGACTTTACTGATGAGCAAATCCAAAATATTGCGATGATTGGTAAGTTACATAAAGGTCGTCGTCGCGAGTATGTCAGTTTAATAGACAGCTACTTCGGTCTTGGTATGCAGATACTGACAGAAACGGTATCTGACATCGAACCTGCTATTGAGCAGCTCAAAGCAGTGGTAGCGGGTGATAAAGCACTGAAAACAATTGTTAATACGCTAAATGACAATTGGCATGCACTTTCCCCTTTGCAAAGTAAGTATCAAGCCTATTTGGAGGCTCAGGATATAAGTCAGATCGCAAATGAAGATATTGATGACCTAAATACTGACCAGATAAGCCTTTTACAGGAGTTCAAGCCTTTCTTCAAAGCACTGCAAGATAATAATAAGCAACTAGATAAAGGTATCAGGGAAAAGGAAAAAGACAATAAAGAGCAGGTCGCTCAAGCCCGTAAAGGGCTTGCTGATGCAAAGGAAACTAATGACAAAAAGCTGATCAAAGAAAAAGACACTGATTTGAGAGCACTAACAGCTATAACTGCTGAAATAAAGGCTATAAAAGATTTACTAGCAATTATACGTAATGATAGAAAACGTGCTGAATATTATTTCAATCATATAGATTGGTTACAACAACGTTTTCCTGAAGCTCGCTATGAAGATATAACGGGACTATGTAAGCTTGCTAATCTTAAAGATATTGAGGAGCAGGGTTATTCACTTAATACAGGGCGTTATGTTGGTGTGGTGATCGAAGAAGACGGTCGTACTGAAGAAGATTTTATTGACTATATTCATGAAATGAATGAAGAGTTTATGTCTTTAAATAAGCAAGCTCAACAGTTGGAAAGTGTTCTTAATGAGAATATAAGTAAAATCTTAGAGGTGAAAGGTTATGGGAATTAATTTCCAAAAGTTGAGAGAGCTTTGTGTAATCGGAGATGGCATCCATACTTCAATAGAGAGGCAAGATTCAGGTGTACCGTACTTTACCTCCAAAAACTTTAAGCCTGATGGTTTGGATTTAACTAACGTTGATTATATATCTGAGTCAGATTATGAAAGATATTTTATAGATAAGAAGTCACTGCTAAACCCTATAAGCCAAGACATTGTGTTTGGTATTATTGGAACTATCGGAACACCATACTTAGTTAAGCCGGAAGATAGGTTTGGAATTTCAAGTAGCGTAGCTATTCTAAGGTCTAAGAAAAAAATATTACCTAAATATTTATACTTATACATGAGTTCTCATATATTCCAGTCTACTGTAGATATAATGAAGAGTGGTTCTGCTCAAGGTTTTTTGAGCCTAGAAATGATTGGGAATTTACCTATCATTGCTCCTGATTTACGGATTCAGGAGAAAATAGCAGCTATTTTACATACATATGATAATTTGATAGAAGCTAACAAACTACGCATAGGGATTTTAGAAAGAACTATTGAAGAGTTGTACAAAGAATGGTTTGTCCGTTCGCCTAAACGGAAAATGATTGAGCTTAAACCAGAATTACCTAGTAGTTGGGATTTAGTTACAGTTGAAGATCTATGTAAGGAGATTAGAAAGTCAGTAAAGTTAGAAGATTTAGATAGCAAACAGACATATCTTGGGTTAGAACATCTAAGTAGAAAAAGTATAAGCCTATATAAATCGTCAACCACTGATTCTGTTAGCAGTAATAAACTGGCTTTTCAGAAGTTTGATATATTATTTGGGAAAATAAGGCCTTATCTGCATAAAGTTTGTATAGCAAATTTTGATGGTGTTTGTTCAACTGATATTTTGGTAATCAGACCTAAAGACAATATTCACTTAATTTATTTGCTTTTTACTATATTTAGCGATGCTTTTATAGACTTAGCCAACGTATCATCAAAAGGTACTAAAATGCCTAGAGCAGATTGGGATTTCTTGAAGAAAACTGAGTTGCGCCTACCTCCTAGAGATATTCTAGAAAGTTTCAATGAAATATGCATGCCAAGAATAGACCAGATATTTATTTTCTTACAGCAAATCAAATTACTCGAGGGAATGAAAGCTGCTTTATTACCGCGTTTAGTATCGGGTGAGCTATCTGTTGATGATCTAGATATTCAATACCCACCATCTATGCAAACAAGTGATGAAGCTGAAGAAAAATAAAAAATATTCATAGGACTAGAAGTATGGCAAAAGTGACATATAATTTCATCAGTGAAGATAAAATTGAAAAAGCCTGTATTAAGTTTTTGCAGCAGCGCTATTCCTATCAGCATATCGATTGCACTACTATCGACCCTGAAGATCTCAACGATGGCTCAAAGCGTACAGATAAGCGTGACGTCGTATTCAAAGAGCGCTTAGTTGCTAAATGCATGCAGCTGAACCCTAACGTGCCTGAGGCCACCATTCTATCAGCAGTGAAGGACATCATGAGTCGGCGTGTATCGATGTCTACTCTGAAAGCCAACAAGCAGATATATAGCTATATTCGTGATGGAATTAACGTCACTTATGAAGATGCTAATGGTGTTAAGCGCGAAAATATACCTTTACGTCTCATAGACTTCGATACCCCTACTAATAATGAGTTTTTATTAGTAACACAGCTAACCATTAAGACGACTGGTCTTGAACCCATCAGAAAGTACCGTCGTCCTGATATATTGCTCTATATCAACGGCTTGCCGATTGTTTTCTTTGAGCTAAAAAACTCTAACGTCAAGCTACAAAACGCTTTGACGGATAACTTGACCAACTACAAAAACGATATCCCACAGCTATTTTTATATAATGCCTTTTGCATCCTATCTAATGCCTCAGATACTAAGATAGGGAGCTTTACCGCAGATTGGGAAAACTTCTATCCTTGGCTAAGGGTGGATAACGAGAAAGAAAAAGTAGATAAGCAGCAGATTGAAACTCATGGTAATAGCATCGAGTACTTGCTTGCAGGGCTGTTTAGGCCTGAACGGCTATTAGACTACATCGAAAACTTTATTCTATACCAAAACGAAAAAGTAAAAATTGTCGCCCAGAACCATCAGTTCTTAGGCGTTAAGCATGCTTTTGAGAACTTCCTAATTAGAGATCAATTGCAGGGGCGTTTGGGCGTATTTTGGCATACGCAAGGTTCAGGTAAGAGCTTTGCTATGGTGTTCTTTATCCGTAAAGTATTTCGTAAATGTGCAGGCAACTTTAGTTTTGTCGTCATCACTGACAGAGATGATTTAGACAAGCAGATATCCAAAAACTTCTTGGCGACGGAGGCGGTAAAAGAAACGGAGATTGCCAAACCGAAGAATAGTCATCAGATGCGTGAAATGCTAGGTCAGAATCTGAAAATCGTTTTTACACTCATTCAGAAGTTCCGTTATGAGAAGGGTGAGAAGTACCCATTACTCTATGATAAGGATGAAAGAGAAGTCATCGTTATCGTAGATGAAGCGCATCGTACCCAATACGATACGCTCGCTGACAACATGCGCTCAGGACTTAAAGGTGCACATTTCCTAGCCTTTACAGGCACACCAATTCTCAAGCAAAAAAAGACTAAGCAGTGGTTTGGTGAGTATGTGTCCGAATATACCTTTCAGCAAGCTATTGAAGACCATGCAACATTACCTTTGTTTTACGAAAAACGTGTTCCAGAGGTGCTATTACAGAATGAGGCATTGAATGAAGAGTTAGCGGAGATCTTAGAAGACGAAGATCTGTCTGATGCACAGCGAGAGAAATTAGAAAACAACTTTTCAAAAGAGCTTGAGGTCATCAAGCGTGATGACCGCTTGGATACTATAGCAGCCGACATCGTTTACCATTTCCCTCGACGTGGGTATCGTGGTAAAGGCATGGTGATATCTGTTGATCAGTTCACTACGGTTCGCATGTATGACAAGGTGACGGAGTTATGGAAAAAAGAGCAACGTAAGCTACAAGGCCGAATCAATCAAACTCAAAACGATTTGGAAAGAGTCCGTCTTAAAAATCGTCTTAAGTATATGCAAAGTATCGAAATGGCAGTCGTTATAAGCAGTCCTGCCTCTGAAAAAGAGCGGTTTGAAAAGCAGGGACTGGAAATCCAAAAGCATATCAATAGACTGACGCAGCAGCAACCCAATAGTCGAGATATAGAAGATGACTTTAAGGACGCTGAGCATCCATTACAATTGGTTTTTGTGTGTGCTATGTGGCTAACAGGCTTTGATGCTCCCACTGTCTCAACGCTGTACATTGATAAGCCTATGAAGGGTCATACGCTGATGCAAACCATCGCAAGAGCGAACCGTGTAACCTCTTTTAAGACTAGAAATGATAGCGGGCAATTGGTAGAAAAAACTAATGGTGAGATTATTGATTACTACAATGTATTCAGAAACCTTAAGTCTGCGCTAAAAGATTATGGTCAAGGCACGGATTCAGGAGATGGAACAGACCCTGTACAAGACAAGTCAGTATTAATTAACCTATTAGATGAAGCGATAGTGGAAACACTTACATTCTGTCTGTCTCATGAAGTAGATTTGACGAAAATCATTGAAGCTCAAGAAGTTTTCAAGCAAAACGCTTTGTTTGCTGATTATGCGGATATTATGCTATCGCAAGATCTCATACGTAAAACGTACAATGTGCATTTCAATGTAGTTGCTGGTCTGTATGAAGCGGCTAAGCCTACGATTCTTAGTCAACCAAGACCTATTGTCAGTGTTATGCAGTTCTTACACACGTTTATTGCCAATAAGATTGATCAAGATGATTTGGATGAGCAAGCCGTTCAGGTTTCAAGCTTACTAGATCGTAGTGTTGTAGTAGATGGTAACAATACTAGCTCAGTAGCAGAACCAGTAAGCGAGTACCAAATCACTAAAAGCGCTAGTTGGAATCTCGCTAATGTAGATTTCGAGCAGTTGAGAGCCGAATTTAAGCAAACTGAACATAAACATATCGCCATAGCAGACATGAAGAAGTTTATTGAGAAAAAAATCAAACAGATGCTTAAAACCAATCAAGGACGAGTAAATTTTGCAGAGCGTTATCGTAATATAATTGACCGATATAATGCTGGAGCAACACAAACGGAAGAGTTCTTTGAAGAGTTGCAAAAGTTTGCTCAAGACTTAAAAGAGGAAGATCATCGGCATGTCCGTGAAGGCTTGACAGAAGATGAGTTGGAAATATTTGATTTGTTGGCTAAAGATAAACTGACGAAGAAAGAGGAGCAGGCAGTTAAGCTTGCGGCTAAAGACCTTATTAAGTCTCTAATAGATGCATCACCCAAAGTATTAGTGCAGGACTGGTGGAGAGACTCTCATACTAAAGCAAAGGTTCGTTCGTTCATTGAAGAGGTTCTAGATGAAGACCTTCCTGATTCCTACGATAAAGAAATCTTCGAGAACAAGGTGACTCAGGTTTTTGATTTACTACAGCACTTGGCTATTAATGACGAAAAATGGGCTAGCT
Source organism: Psychrobacter okhotskensis (assembly GCF_965638355.1). NCBI lineage: Bacteria > Pseudomonadati > Pseudomonadota > Gammaproteobacteria > Moraxellales > Moraxellaceae > Psychrobacter > Psychrobacter okhotskensis. The sequence goes on along the minus strand of NZ_OZ281822.1, from coordinate 2,616,637 downwards.
AAATTAATTGATAAATTAAGAAAAGTGTAAAGTTTAGAGCTATAAAATTGATATTATTTACAGTTTACTTTACACTTTAGGCTTTGATTTAATAAAAGACTGTATAAAACGTATGTTCTAGGGTTATTGATTTATTAATAGGTATATATAACCATTTTAACGATGATAAGAGATACCTAAGACTTATTAGTCAGTAATATATTTTAAAACCTCGCTATTAGCGGGGTTTTTTTATGGGAAAAATAAAATAATAAAAAAAATGGCACAAGCCATTGTTTAAGTTATTTAATGATGGCTTTGTCGCTATTGTGATCGTTATATAGAGACAGAATATGAATGTTAAATACCGCAGAAATATAAAGACCTAATTTTTGTTTGCAAGATATATTCTTTTTATTTCTTATAATTGCAACATCAGCAACGCATAAAAATAGAGTTGTACACTATTATTCTGATGAATTTTTATATGAAATTTATTCAAATGACCATTTATATCTTATATCAACCGTTCGTTCTATTGAATTTCACTAATGCTAACGCTTTATTAAATGTGTTGATATAATCAAAAACATGAATAATCCAGTAAAGATTAATATTTAGATACTTTAAAAAAATAAATAGTTTGTAAGAAATATTCAAAAGCTCAAGGTAGGGCAGATTTATAGCCCAAAGTATCAAGTCTTATTTAGGTGGCACTGTATTATTATCGTGTTTGCTTAAGTATCAGCGTTAGGTTTATCAGATGAATAGTAGTGATGTGTTTCGAAAAAGTGATTTGGGTCGAGAAGAAATTAAGACGCAAAGTTTGGGCGTGTTGCCGCGAGAAGCGAGAACATTGCTGATCATGATTGATGGCAAAAAAACCTATCAACATTATTTAGATTCGCTTGATAACAGTAAGATGTTCGCTGAGTTTGGTGGGATAGCACCGTTGTTTGAGCTGCTGCAAGAATTCCAATGTATCGAGCTGATAGTAGGGGATAACGCCAGCGCTTCTAGCCAATCTTATGCGCCGCCTCAATCCGCTGAGCCACAAGTAGCGGCATCGCCACCTACGATGCCGCCTATAGCACCGCCCCCAACGCTGGCTAATGAAGACAACAAAGCATTGCAGCCTGAACCAATGCCATCGCAGAGTGATAATGCCGCTGAGTTTGACGCGACCTTTAATGATAAGTCAGACAAAACCGTACCGTTTGCTAGCTACTTTAAGCGCAAAGCCGCTGATGTGGATTTTGAAACCTTAAAGTCGGAACTAGCGACTTATATCGAAAAAAATGCAGCGCCTGAGGATGCGTGGGGTTACCTGCTAAATCTGGAGCAGTGTACTGATGCCTCGCAATTATTGGCTCTCACACAGAAGATTCAGCGCTCTACCAGTGGCAGCCTATCACGCGGTGTGGGCGAGTTTGCCAAAAAAATTAAATCTTAAATTTACCCCTTTCATCGCAGCGCTGCATTTGGCTGTCGCCTGTAAAAAAGTACCAATAACTTATCGGAGTGCCTTATGGAAGTCGCTGAGCTGTCAGAAAAAAACACGTTAAACATGTTGCATGGTGAGCATATTATCTTGCGTTTGACTTATATTAGTCGTTATAACAACGACAACCCTAATGGGGAAGTCACGCGTATCCTAGCGCAGGCGCAGCAGAATAATGAGCGTAATGGCATTACGGGCGCATTGGTATTCAATCACAATTACTTTCTTCAAAGCATTGAAGGGGCAAGACCTGTCATCAACGAGCTACTACGCAAGCTTGTAAAAGACGAGCGACATGCTGCCTTACAGATTATCGAATGCCGCGAAGTCGAGCAGCGTCGCTGGAATAAATGGTCAATGAAATATCTTATACCAAGTGATGAGAATAAAGGGCTGGCGCTTAAGTTTTCGACGGGCACTCAATTTAATCCCTACCTTATGAGTACCAACCAAATCATGATGTTGATTGATACCTTGTCAGAGCTCCAAGAGCAAGAAGAAATAGACGCTTCTGCTAAAAAGAAATCATGGTTTGCTATTGGCTAATTGACGTTTATAAAAGCGCTAATATAAAAGTGCTACGTCCCCATTACACCGCCTAAGAGAACAGATATGACCTCACCAAATTCAGATGCACACATCTTAATGAGCATGACCTACGCCAGCCGTGCAAACCCAGACGTATCGGCGAAAGACTTTAATGAGATTTTGCAGCAAGCTCAAGCGAATAACGCTGCCAATGGCATCACGGGGATGCTGACATTTAATAAAGACTATTTTTTACAAACGGTCGAAGGGCCGAGAGCGCAGATCAATCGTTTATTATATGGTCTTATTGCTGATCAGCGTCATCACGATTTACAGGTCATTGAAACACGCGAGCTGAAGCATCGAGAATGGGCTAAGTGGTCAATGAACTATGCCTCTCCAACCGAAGCCAATGCCGCAATTTATCTAAAATACTCTACGACGATTGATTTCAATCCGTACTTATTAAGTGCCGAATCCGCTCGTGATTTGATGAGTGAGCTTAGCGCAGGACGCACCTAGGCAGTTTTGGTATTTTCTCGTTAACATCAAAATAATGAGCAGTATGAAATGATAAACATTCAAGGGTTAATTTTATATATAGTCATTCCATTATAAAAGTATTACTGCGTTAACCTCGTTTGAAGTATTAAATATACATCTACACTCGGTTGCCTTGTACTACTTTTAAATTGAATCAACTATAGCCTCCAAGAGGTTTTTATTTATTAGTGTTGTCAGGGTACTGTTTACGAGATTTTTCTTTAGCAGGTTTTGGCACACAATAGGATTATTATCGATCTTCTGTCTAATGCTATAGAAGATACATCATTGACTTAAGTTTGTTATTAATTATTTCTTATTATAGAGACGATTAATTTACTATTGTTATAACTACTGTTTTTGTTTATATTGTCTGTACTCATTAATGCCACGGCTAATACTGTTTTAATAAGTAAGAAACGGAATTGACTATTAAGTTTCGTATCATTACTTATTTATGAATTAGCAATCTTTAGTGCTTAGTAGATAAAATTATATTTATTAAGTTTATATCCCTTATCTTAAAGTTGAGTTTATTATGAATAAGAATGCCACCATTGATTTAGACAGCTTAAACGTAGATGAGCTACGTGCCATCACCGAAAATGCCCAGCAGCTGATTGCCAAAAAGCAACATCAGCGTTTATATGATGCTTATATGCAGTTTGAAAAAATCGCTGAAGAGAGTAATAGTACTATCGAAGAGATTTTAAAAGCTGGTGAGACGTTAGAGAAAAAACGTAGCATCAAATATCGCAACACCGATAATAATGAAGAGACTTGGACGGGCCGTGGTCGTAAGCCGACGTGGTTGGTTGACGCGCTAGCAGCAGGTCGTAAGCTTGAAGATTTTGCTATTTAGCCATTTTAAGACCACTAAATGTATCCATGTGCTAATTGATGACACGCATTAGGTGCAAGAAAGGCAAGTAACAGTGCTACCAGTAGACTGAACGAGCCTGATGACATACCTGATTTGTAGTGGATTTAACTATATAGCAATATGTCTTCTACGCTGTTTTTATGACGTCGTTATAGCGATTGAGCTAACAGCACATCAGTAGACAGAAGCCAGTATCTTTGTTGCCAGTAATTTGGTAAAAAGATACTGGCTTTTTTTCTGTCATCTGTATGCTATTGTTTGTTATGATAATGACGTTTTTACCTTATATAAGAGTTATGTAACCGTGGCCCAAGTCTCTGCGTCGTCTCATAAGCGTCCCCGTAAGTTGTGGTGGCTATTTGGGTTTATATTATTTGCGCTATTTGCCTTATTGCAAATGCCTGCGTCGTGGCTACTTGAAAAATATGCACCCAATAGCCCTTATGTGCAGCACGTGTCGGGCAACTTATGGCAAGGCTCAGCGATTTGGCAATTGCCGTTGTCAGCGACGCCGTTGACTGGTGCGGCGAATTGGTCGTGGCAGCCTTGGCAACTATTCTTGGGTAAGTTGAGTGCGGACGTCGATATCACGACAGAGCAGACCAGATTGAACGGTCAAATAAAACTGGGTACCAGCTCATGGCAGATTGATGATATGAGCGGTAAGATTGCAGCGGAAACCTTGACCAGTGTGGTCGATTGGCAGCTGCCCAAGACGCCGATTCAAGTCAATGCGGTGTCTCTAAAACGCCAGACTGGCTCGGATAATGACTCCAATAAAAAGTCCTATGGTTTCAGTGAGGCGGATGGTCAGTTGACGTGGGTCGGTGGTGAAGTGGGCTATCCTAGTGGCGGTAAGGTTTTTTATATCACCATGCCAGCGATGCGTGCCGAGCTGAGTACGGAACAAAAAAATGATAAAAACCTGCTGCACGTTAATTTGTTGAACAATCAAGATAAGCGTTTAGGGGATCTGTATGTCGATGGCGATAATATGCTAGACGTCAGCTTGACCCAGCGTTTGTTGGAGAATATGCCTGAGTATAAAGGACAAGCTCCGCAAGATACCCCTGTCGTCAGTGTGCGCCAGCCCTTGTTAGCTGGTTTGGGGACGCGCTAAATGTCTACTGTTACCGCTAATTTAAAACCTATTATTAATATTCTGAATCGCTGCGCTGGTTGGCTGTTATTATTGGCGATTGCTTGGCTGTGCTGGACGGCGGCACGGCTATTGTGGTTGTTGCTAGCTGCGCCTTTGGCACCAGCATTGCCGCTGACTCCTTTACAAAGCGCGAATACATCCGGCGATGATTACAGTGGTTTGTTTGCTATTTTTGCCGATCCCGCTCCTATCGCGGCGGCGGTACAGCCACCCCCTAATATTGGCTTGAAAGGGGTTCTGCTCGCGATACCAGAGAGCATGTCGTCAGCCTTGTTAGATGTCAATGGTGAGGTCAAAAACTATCGCATTGGTGACAGTCTAAAGGACAGTGACTATACTCTGATCGCCGTCGATTGGAATGCCGTCATCATTGCTGATGCCAGTGATCAGCAAACCGTCATTAGAATGGTAGAGTCCATGCCACTCGACCAAAGCGATATGCTAGCAGGCGCCGTCAGCAATCAGCGTTTGCCAAACACTAATGCCTTGCCGAGCGCCTCAATCTCAGCACCAGATAATACTGAATCCACAGCAGAGACGACTCCTGAGAGTAGCCCGCAATCCGCTATTGATGAAGCCATCACGGCACTACAAGAAAACCCAGCCAGTTATCTGAGCAGGATGGGCGTTATGGCCTCAGGCGAAAACTATCAGGTGACAGCGGCGATGCCCTCAAAACTACGCAACCGCCTAGGACTGGAGCCGGGTGATCAGGTGCTGACGGTCAATGGTCAAAGTGTGGGTAATAACCCGAGCCAAGATGCTGGTATCCTACAACAAGTCCAGCAAGCGGGCGAAGCACAAATAGAGGTAAAGCGCGGCGATCAAGTGATTACGATTCGCCAGCAATTTTAGACAAATGATTTTAAGTAAACCGTTCGTCATTAAAACGGCTTTAAGTAATTAATAACTATCTGGTTGGGGCTATGCTAGCAACGCACCAGCCGACAATACTCAGTCATACTAAATTCAGTACATACTAAGCGACATCACTGTAGGTAATTATCAATATGGTAAGTTCTCATAAATTTTCAGTTACGCCTTTGCACTATACCTTACAGCGCTTGATGCGCCTATGTCGTCCTCTTTGCTTAGCCGTGCCGCTATGGGCAGCCAGTACAGGTCTCGTTAATGCTGAGAGCTGGAAAGTCAACTTACAAGATGCCGATATCAAAGCCTTTATTAATGAAGTGGCGACCATCACCGATCAAAACTTTGTGCTTGATCCACGTATCAATGGCAATGTGACGGTCATCTCCAATAAAGCCTTATCCCGTGATGAGATTTATCAGCTGTTTTTGAGCGTGATGCAAGTCAATGGTATCGCCGCGATTGATTCTGGAACGACGGTTAAACTGGTACCGGATAATGTCGCCAAGCAGTCTGGAGTCGCCGTCGATTTACGTGGTGATAGCGTCGGTGAGGCGCTAGCAACGCGCGTCATCTATTTAACCAATACTCAAGCGGCAGAGGTGCTGGGAGTCATACGACCGCTCATGCCGCAGTCGGCCCATGCTGCTGCTGTGCCGGGTGTTAATGCCTTGGTATTGTCGGATCGCGCGGATAGCTTAAACCAATTAACCGCGCTCATCCGCGATTTGGACAGCAACGTTAATGACAGCTTGCAAGTCATACCGCTACGTCATGTCGATGCCGAGCGTATGATGGAGTTGATCAGTGCTTTGGTGGCGAGTGCCGGTAGTGGGCAAGCACAAGGCGGCAATAATCAGCTCAAAGTCATTGCTGATACGTCCAGTGATCGGCTGCTGGTCAAAGGCAGTCCTGAGATGATTGCCAAAGTCCAAGAAATGGTCAGTCAGCTGGATACCACGCCTACCAGACGTCTGAGTGGTTTGCGCGTTTTTCGATTAAAGTATGCCAGCGCTGGTCATATTGCAGATATGCTGCGTGGCTTACTGGCCAATCAATCCATCAATAGCGCTGGCGCGACCTCAACGTTAGAGTCGGCATCTTTAAATGATGCAAGTAGCACCGGCTCATCATTAAATAATAGCGCCAATGATATTCTTGGCAACAGCAGCATTGGTAATAATGCAGCAGCCTCTACCTCGAGTGCTAGCACTGGTGGCACGAGTACAGGTGGTACTGGGGTTGGTGGTCGACCTTTCAGTATCATCGCTGACGAAACCCAAAATGCGGTCATCGTGAATGCAGCGCCCGAGCTGATGTTTGAGATAGAAGATGCCGTCAATCAGCTAGACAGTCGCCGCGCGCAGGTGCTCATTCAAGCTGCTATCGTCGAAGTATCGGGCGATGATGCCACCCAACTGGGGGTGCAGTGGGCACTCGGTAACGCCAACAGCGGCTACGGGGTTGTCAACTTTAATAACGTTGGTGCTAGTGCAGCGTCGCTTGCGGCAGCTGCTTTGTCAGGGGGCGGTGCTGCTAGTATTAGCGCGGCTGCAGGCTCAATTGCTGGTGCGTTGATTGGAATTGGCGATAGCAGTAAGGACAGTCAAGGCAATACCCAGTTTTATGGCGCTATCTTGCAAGCGCTTGATTCGTCTACCAGTGCTAATCTGCTGTCTATGCCATCGATTTTGACACTAGACAATGAAAAAGCCAGTATTTTAGTCGGTCAAAACGTGCCCTTTGTTACCGGCTCTTACACCACCAGTGGCAACTCCTCAACCAATCCATTTCAGACTATCGACCGCCAAGATATTGGTATTAATCTGAACGTCATTCCACACATTGGTGACAATGGCACGGTGCGTTTAGAGGTGTCGCAGGAAGTGTCTTCAGTCGTGCCCGGTAGCACGGGAAATGCCAGTGGTTTGATTACCAATAAGAGCCTTATTAATACCACTATTTTAGCAGACGACCAACAGACCATCGCTTTGGGCGGTTTGATGCGGGATAACACCACCACACGTCAACAAAAAGTGCCGGGCTTGGGCAATGTGCCGGTTATCGGTCGCCTGTTTCGCTCGGACAATGACAACACGCAAAAAAGCAACTTAATCATCTTCCTACAGCCGACTATTCTACGCGATGGCGGTGCAGTGGCGAGTGTGACCGAGCGTAAATATAACCAAATGCGCGTCTTACAGCTGGTCATCGACAAGAATGGAACGATTAAGCAATTGCCATTGAGTGGTACGGAAGGCTGGAATGGGGATGTCAGTGCAGATTACGAGCTGATGCCACTGAATCCGCTCGTACCTAAGCGCGATCAAACGCCAAAAGCTACCTCGCAAGGATTTACTAAAGTAGAGAGTCCTAACAGCGGTATCACGACTTATCCTCTCAAGCATTAAACGCTAACTCACGCATATTATCCTTTCGTACGGTGTCATCAAAAACATGACACCGTACATTAGCTTGCGTATTCATAACACAGATAAACACAGCCACTACGATATCCCAGTATACTAGGAAACTTAAATATACCTTAGTACAAAGTATTCAAAGGCAATTTAGCAAATAAGTAAATAGTAAAGGGGAGTAGTAATGGCACAGCGTATAAACAAAAAAAGATGGCTTATGTTGGGCGCTGTTGCTACCGCTTTATTATTGATACCGCGACGTAGTAGTCAACGAGCAGACAGTAGCCTACAGAACGACACTAAGAATAAGACGAATAACAATTCAAATGCTAAAGATTAACTGCTCTCACTATTTATTTTATAATAAATATTTTCGTTAAAAAATCACTAATAATAATAAAATTTGGAATTTGTTAATGACTGCTCTTGATTCACCGTATATCGCTCCTCATTGTTCGTCTGCTGCTTTGCCACTGATTGACACGCATACACATTTTGACGCGCCAGTATTTGATAGCGATAGAGCGGTACAAGTAGAAAAAGCCTGTGAGCAAGGCGTGCGCCACCTTATGCTGGTGGGTTATTTATATGAGCATTTTGAACGTCTGTATGATATTAAACGCCTGATTAACGAGCAAGTTCAGGTCAATGAGAACAGTCAGGCAATTGCGACGCCAGCAGTTGCAACGGAGGCTGGCAATCAAAACCACTCGTCTCCTGAGGCTCATATCGCTCTAGGTCTACACCCTTTTTATATCACGCAGCATACAGAAGCTCATCTACAGAGTATGGCAAAGATGCTGACTGAGCAGTGCCCATTGGCAATCGGTGAGATTGGTTTGGATACTTTTACCGACGAGATGAAGCAGCCGCATATGCTGGCCAAACAAGAGCAGTTTTTTAAGGCGCAACTGGATATGGCAGTGGCGCATCAGCTACCCGTCATGCTGCATATTCGTAAAGCCCATGCTGAAGCCTTAGCGATATTAAAAGCGCACGATTATGATGCGCACAAGTTGGGCGGTGTCGCTCACAGTTTTAGTGGTGGTGAGCAAGAGGCAAAGGCCTTTGTAAAACTCGGCTTTAAGCTCGGGGTCACTGGACAAGTCACCAATCCGAATGCCAAAAAACTGCGTCGGGCGATTCAAGCAGCAGTTGATACTTATGGTCTTGAATGTTTGGTGATTGAGACGGATTGTCCGGATATGACTCCCATCATGTGCCAGCACTCAGATAGCAATCCGTCAACCAATAATCAGTCAGCGCTTGGACAAAGTCCTGATAATGAATGGGGTGATGCGCCCGCTCATAATAGGAATGTTCCTGCCAATTTGCCATGGGTGCTGCTCAGTCTCAGTGAGTTACTTGATGTGCCACCAGCTCGTCTTGCTGAGCAACTATGGCAAAACAGTTGCGATGCCTTGCGCACGCAATGGTCGTATCCTATGCAGTCATAAAAACTGCTGTTGTTCAAAGTAAAATGATATTGCCAAAAGTAAAATAGTACAGAATAAAATAAGAGCAACATAAGTTATCGTTGATTATATACCCCCTCAAAAGAGCGTTTAATCTGTTATGAGTGAAGCAAAATTATTTGACCAGTCGTTTGTAGAGCCTAATGCCGTTGAGCATTCTGTCGCTCATGACGACAGTGGTAGTGCAAGTGAGCAATACGAGCGACGTTTCCAAGGGACGAAAACTCTCTACGGTGGCTCAGCCGTTGACACCTTTGCGGCAGCGCATGTGTATGTGATTGGTATCGGAGGTGTTGGCTCTTGGGCAGCTGAAGCGCTGGCTCGTACTGCGGTTGGTACTATTACGTTGATTGATTTAGACGTATTGGTGGCTTCTAATGTCAATCGGCAATTGCCAGCGCTGGACAGCACCTTTGGTCAAAGCAAAATTGCAGCGATGGCGCAGCGCATTGCTGAGATTAACCCCAAGGTCACGGTCAATTTAATTGATGATTTTCTCACCACTGATAATGTCACTGCACTGCTGCCGAGTCGTGACGAAGCCAAGGCTGCCATTGCTCAAGGTCATCCTATTGCCGTGCTAGATTGTGTCGATGATATGAATGCCAAACTTGCTATTGCCCTGCATTGCCGTTTTAATAAACTAAAATTGGTTTGCGCAGGCGGTGCGGGTGGTAAGATAGACCCAAGCAAAATTACGGTGAGTGACTTGCGTGATAGCTATCAAGATCCATTACTCGCCAAGCTCCGCAATAAGCTGCGTCATGAAAAAGGCATTAACAGCGCTTTAAAAGAAAAATTTGGAATCAAATGCGTTTATTCCACAGAACCACCACGCGTCGATAAAAGCTGTCAAACGGGCGGTTTACACTGTGGCGGTTACGGTTCAGCGGTCGTAGTGACATCGGTTGTGGCTATGCTGATGGTGAGCGAAGCGTTACAATTATTGATAAAGCAGACAGGCGTCTGATTTTAATGAATGGAGTCCACTTTGACGATACCTAACTCACCTAAGCGCCGCTACCCGGTCGCCGCAGATGAAGTAGAGCGCATTAATAAGCTCAAAAAACATCAGGTGCTCAACAACAATGATGAGCCTGCCTTTGCGCGTCTGACTGAACTTGCCAAGTTGTTTTTTGATATGCCGGTCGTCACCATTACCTTTATGGATGAAGAAACCCAGTATCTAAAATCTGTGCACGGGCTTGGCGGGGTATGTACGACGACGCGCCAAGTGGCTATTTGCAACTATACCGTGCTGTCTGACGAGGTATTTGTGGTTGCGGATTTGACAAAAGACAGCCGCTTTAGTCAAAATCCATTGGTGACAGAATCTCCGTACCTGCGCTTTTATGCCGGGGCGCCCATTATCATGTATGAAGACAATAAGACGTACCGTTTAGGCTCTTTTTGTCTGATGGATATGAAACCCCATGATGATTTTGATAATAAGCAAGCGCAATTATTGGCGCAGTTCGCGATGATGGCAGCCGATGCGCTACAACTACAAGACAAACAACGGGTCGCCAAACATGCCAACGAGATGAAGTCGGACTTTTTGGCCAATATGAGCCATGAAATACGCACACCGATGAATGGTATTATCGGCATGGTAGAGATGCTTAGCGAGACTGATCTTAGTCACGAACAACAAGAGTATGTGGACAATATCAAAGTCTCCAATGAGCATTTGCTAGCGATTATCAACGGTATCTTGGACTTATCGAAAGTTGAGTCTGGTAAAATGACCATTGATACCATTCCGATGAATCTGTCCACCTTATGCAATGAAGTAGTCAGTCTTTTTGCGATCAAAGCTCGCCAGCGCGGCTTGATTTTAGATTACCATTATACTGAGTCGTTATCACCTTATGTGCAAGGCGATCCGGTACGTCTTAAACAAATCATGGTCAACCTTGTCAATAATGCCATCAAGTTCACCCGTGAAGGTGGGCGAGTCAGTATCGATGTCAAGCACGTGCCCAATTGCCATTGTATCGATGACAATGCTGAAAAACATGAAAGCAATGGCGGGTTTGCTGATGGTATTATTGGTGAAGAGAATATTACTAAAGAGAACATTACCAAAGAGAGTATTGCTTACGAAAACATGACTCTATGTATTGAGGTCACCGATACGGGTGTCGGTATTAAGCCTGAATCATTGGACGCGATATTCGATGCCTATGATCAAGCCAATAAATCAACCCATCGTCTTTATGGTGGTACGGGTCTGGGGCTGTCTGTATGTAAGTCTCTGGTGGATTTAATGGGTGGGCGCATCGACGTCGATAGTGTGGTCGGTGAGGGTACAACCTTCACAGTATTGTTGCCGCTCGCTACTATCGATGAGGAACAGTATGAAAATTGGCAAGTTGCCAACGACTTTACCATGACCGCCCCGAGTCAGGAGCGTTCTGGTCACATACTGTTGGTTGAAGACGATAGTGTCAATGCGACAATTGCCAAAAAAGCCTTGAGTAATAGCGGCCATACGGTAACCCACGTCACCGATGGGCAGCAAGCGATTGAGGCTTTTGCTTTGTACCCTGAGCGTTATGATCTCATTTTGATGGATCATCATATGCCGATTATGGATGGCGTACAGGCGACCATTAAGTTGCATGAGCTGTATGACCCTCAAGTATTGCCACCCATTATCGCCTTGACTGCCAATGCGATGGATGGCGAGCGCGAAAAATACCTTGATGTGGGCATGCAGGACTATTGCACCAAGCCTTTTAAGCAAGAACAGTTAAATGCCTTGGTGCAATATTGGCTAATGCATAAGCAATCGTCAGCTGATTGAGTGAATAAGACAGACGTAAGGGTTGTGAATTTCCCTCGCTAGACTTGCCATCGGCTACATAGGCTTTTTCTTTCTATATCGACAGTTAAAGCAACTTGACTCATTTATCCTAAATTTTTTACGATATAGTCAAAATATCCTAAAAACGCGACGCTATTGCTCATATCAATTTTTTGTGGCCACCGCCCGTGCCACATTTGAATGTTTAACAGACCCTAATAAAAAAGCTTAACCATTTAATAATGGTTAAGCTTTTTTTATGTATTACTCAAGCAATTTGAACGATTAGCTCACGCGGGTTTGGTAGTCACCAGTACGGGTATCTACACGCACGACTTCACCTTGCTGGACGAATAGTGGTACACGTACCACCGCACCCGTCTCTAACGTGGCAGGTTTGCCACCGCCACCTGAAGTATCGCCGCGTACGCCGGGATCGGTTTCGGTAATTTGCAACTCAACGAAGTTAGGCGGGGTGATTGATAACGGCACGCCATTGAATAAGGTAATGGTACAAAGCGCATTGCTGTTCTCTTTGAGCCATTTTTGCGCGTCGCCAATGGCTGTTTTGTCCGCTTGTAGCTGCTCAAAGCTTTCTGGATGCATAAAGTGCCAAAACTCCCCATCGTTATACAGATAGTTCATTTCGGTATCTATAACATCTGCCGCCTCTAAGCTATCACCTGACTTAAACGTTTGCTCTAGCGTTCTGCCACTGCGTAGATTGCGCAATTTCACGCGGTTAAACGCTTGTCCTTTACCAGGTTTGACGAACTCATTTTCGAGAATGGCACAGGGATTGCCATCGAGCATGACTTTGAGACCGGCTTTAAATTCATTAGTAGAAAAACTTGCCACAAGAAACTCCTAAGGGTTACGAATATATGATCGGTATTTGGGTGTGGAGCTGACTGTGCTAAGCGCTGTCGTCATACCAAGTATTGATGGCTGACGGGTATGCTTTGATAGGGTACTCACTAAGGGCGTATAATGACGCCTTTTAGGCACAGGTACTAGGTTGTCATGATAAACCATTTAATCACACAAAAAAACTGGCAAACGCAATTATCCGAAGGCATTACTAGCATCGATGAATTGCTTAGTATCCTAAAGCTTGAATCGCGAAGCGCAGAGGTTTATGTGCCTGAGCATTTCGAGCTACGCGTGCCACGTGCTTTTGTCGCAAAAATGACCGTCGGCGATAGCGATGATCCCTTATTAAAGCAAGTGCTACCCGACCGACAAGAGCAAATCGCAGTGACTGGCTATGTGGCAGATCCTTTAGCGGAAAATGCTCATAACCCAACCAAAGGCTTATTGCATAAATACCAATCCAGAGTGCTGCTGACGATTACGGGTGCTTGTGCGATTCACTGTCGTTACTGCTTTCGCCAGCATTTTGACTACAGTGCCAATATGCCCACTGCCGATGCCAAACAAAGCATCATCGATTATATTACCGCCCATCCCGACATTAATGAGGTGATTTTAAGTGGCGGCGATCCTTTAAACGTGACCAACAGACGACTGTTTGCTTGGCTTGATACTTTAGAGGCCATTCCGCAATTGACCACCATTCGGCTCCATACTCGGTTGCCAATTGTGATTCCAGCGCGTTTAGATGCGCCATTATTAGAGCGGCTAGCACAAAGTCGCTGTCATATCGTCATGGTCATTCACTGTAACCATGCCAATGAAATCGATACGCTCACAGCAGAATATTTGCAGCGGGCGCGGGCGGCTGGCGTGACGCTATTGAATCAAGCTGTGCTTTTAAAAGGTATCAATGACAGCGTGGCTGCTCAAACTGCCTTAAGTCAACGTTTATTCTCTGCTGGGGTATTGCCTTATTATCTACACGTATTGGATAAAGTAGCAGGCGCGGCACATTTCGATAGCGACGAGCGGTCAGCAATAGCGCTTTACTGGTCATTATTGGCAGCATTACCCGGCTATCTAGTACCTAAGCTGGTTAGAGAGTTGCCAGATAGACCGTTTAAGGTGCCGATTGACATTTACAATGAAGTCTAAAAGTTGCATTATGATAAAGTAGCGCTATTAGCAGACAAATAATGACTAATAAGTGCGTAAGCAGCCGTTATTATATCCAATCGATAGCTAAAGCTTACCTACCTGCTTGCTACTAACTTGTACAGCCGTTACTGTGCAATGACTAAGGATAGTAATGATAACTTTATCAGTTTTTCAACAGCAGTTGGCGTCGATTGCAGCGTTACCCGCAGCATCTGGTAAATCGACCGACGGCCAAGAGCAGCACCTACGCAACTGGGTAGCGCTGATGCCATCGCAAACAGAAGCGCAGCAAACGGAGCAATTGGAAAAAGTACTCATGGAATTGAGGGTGGCTGATGTAGATGATCAGCAACGCTTTACCTTAATAACTATCGTCCTTGAAGCGGCTGATCGGCTGATCGCCGCTTTACGTCAGTATTATATTTATGAAGCAGGAGCGCTAAGTGACGCGCAGTTGGCTCATGTTGCTCAAGTAAAATCCTTATACTATCTCATTGTTTTAACTTATGACGGGGTGATACGCCGCGAAATAGCATTGCTAGATCAGCAAAAACCCCCAGCAAGTAGTGGCTGGCAGCGCCACTTCACGGGCGAAAAGTCTTCTCCCGTTAGGTTAGCTATTGCCATTTACCAGACGCTACTCATGTACCAAAAGCTATTGATTGAAGACGCGCTTTGTTATCAAAAGCCACCGTCGTATGTATGGGCTGCAATCAATCGATTGTATTATCTTGCCCATCAGCGCCATGCTGCTACCCTTGACCTGAGCGGTCATGTCGTCACCAATCGTGCAGACACTATACATCGCTTGTACTGTCAAATATGTCTGCACAGTTTACTCAATGTGCGTGGCATGCGCCGGCCTAATATGCTGCTGGTTCAGCGCTCGCTACCTGAGTGGGCTGAGCCAATCGTTGCGACCATAGAGCCGCAAACTGAGACGCGGGTCTTCGTTAACTTGCATAGTGACAGTCCACCTACTTATTTGACCGCGCATTCTGATATCAATCCTTACGAAAACCAGTACGACTGTCTCTTTATTGAGCTAGCACCAGTGGTCGCCTATCTAAAAGCACGCCGGCAAACGTTAATGAATGAGGGTAGCGAAGGCGTTGAGTGTTGTTTGCTCGATAAGATGGCCATGGCGCTAACCTATCGTTATATTCAGCCGCAATTGACCGTACCGACCAAGTATAGTCCTAAGCAAAACGCCACAATGGTGACCGGATTTAATGACATTCACTATCATGCTAGCCATGCGCAAGGTCTAATAAGTTTGATTGGCACTAAAGAGCTGCCGGATGCGCAGCGACCTCGCTATGATACCGTGCCAAAAAAACAAACGACCAATGGCTTATTATCCGTTGAGACTTTCGACAGTAAGGACGCCCTGTCGCATTTTCGCACGCTGCGCTTGATTATCAATCCTGAAGATATATCTGCTGTTACCGAAGACAAGGTTGTAACCCCAAGCACCGCCACGATAATGACAATGAGCAAAGTCGGTAGCGAAGCGAGTAGTATGGTAGCAGTGATGGACAGCAATACTACTAATGCTGATATTCATCCTATCGATACTGCACCGCCACCGTTGCAAATGATGAGTCTTTTTTTATTATGCCGTTCTGAGACGAAGACCGCAGCTGATTGGTCGATGGGAGTGGTGCGTTGGCTCAATCTTAATACCCGAAACCCAGAAGTAGAATGGCAAGTGCTCGGTCACAAGCTCATCTCTTGTGGGCTGCGCCTAGAGGACAGAGACTCACGCAGTCAGCATTTTGTGCCAGCTTTTATGATTGCTGGTGATGAGCAGCTACAGACGACTTGTAGCTTAGTCGTGCCGACCTCTCATTTTCAAACCAGTGATAGAGTGATAATGCGCCTAAATAATAAACAGAAATCCTTACGCTTATTAAATCCTTTACTGGTTACCGATGAGTTTAGCCAATATGAAGTAGTACAATTGTAATCTGCTCAATTAGGGCGTGTCCTAAATACCAGCATGGATATAAGTGTAGATGGTTACATGGCGAAGGTGCAGGTATAACCACTTTATCTGACGGTATGAGTAATAAGTTAAGCTGCAGTCGGTCAAATTATTGTCTATAATGACGGATACCATGACTTAAGTTTGATAGATAAGATATGTCTACTAAGCCAGTCAGCCTAGATCATATCAATAAACCAGTATTGTCAGTACCGCCCGAACCGAACCCGAATAGTGCTTATCTATTTGCCGCGCTATCTAAATATTGATAAAAGGGCGAGGTATCGAAGTTAAGCGATAAAAATAAATACGATCATAAGATTCAAAAGGCCTCCTATGCGTACTCAGTCCGTCTTAAATCTATTAGTTATCGATGACGATCAGCTCTATGCTGAGCGCCTAGTGGATTTGCTAGATTCTTATTATGACAGCGTCAACCTAGGCTTTTTGGATGACAAGGAAGAACTGCTCAAATCGCTACGCCAGCCGTGGGATGTCTTAGTCTTTGGGCAAGCCTATGATATGGGCTTTACCGACGTTGTGGGTATCGTACAAGAGCAAAGCATTGACTTGCCGATGATATGCTTGATGAGTGCGGAGATGGCTGCGACTGCCCATAACGAGGAAGGTTTGCCTGCGGTCATGAATAGCACGATGGTTAAGGCGCTTAGGGCAGACCAAGAGACAGCGGTAGTGATGGCCATCTGTTTACAGCATGGTAATTTGCGGAGTCGTCATCAGCTTAAAGCCTTGCGTCACGTGTTATCTGAGGCAGAGCAGCGCGCTAATATCTTGATTAAAAACTCTAAAAGTGCGGTTGCCTACCTTGATCAAGGGATTCATATCTTTGCCAATGACCCTTATCTTCAGCTATTCGGTTTTGACTCAATGAACGATATCATTGGCGTACCGGTTATTGACTTGATCGCAGGCGGTGATAACATCAAAGCCTTTAAGCAGTTTTTGCGGCAGTTTGATAAAGGGAGCCGTGACGAAGTCGAGTTCAAGTTTGAGAGTCTGCGTACGGATGGCAGTACCTTTGAGGCAAAATTACAGCTGGCAGCAGCTACCTTGGATAGTGAGCCGGTTACCCAGATTATTATTCAACAAAATAACAGTAATAGTGCTGAGGTTGCTAAGCGCTTGGCAGAAGCTGAGCGTAAGGACAGCTTGACAGGCATCAATAACCGTCGTGGTTTTGAAGAGCAGTTGGCGATATTACACCAGCAAGCGTTGGCTGGTACTCTGACTGCTGGGCTGTTGTATGTTCAGCTCGATAACATTGGTAAGATCAGAAGTAGCTTGGGTTTGCAAGGTGTCGATACGACAGTCAGACAGGTCGCTTATGCTTTAGATGAGCTGGTGCCAGAAGGCTATGTGAGCCGCTTTAGTGACACAGCATTTACGATACTAGTAGAAAACCAGACCACCGACGATCTCGAAAAGCTTGCGGAGCATATTGGCCTACGGATTAGTGGCATGCTTATTGAAGTCGATAAGCGCACGACCAGCACGACGGCGAGTATTGGTATTGTCAAAATCGAAAGAAATACTGCTGAGCCTAAAATAGTACTCGAGCGAGCGATGGATGCCATCGCCCAGATTATGACCGAGACCTCCAATAACGGTGGTACTTATCATCTATATGATCCAAGCGAACATGCCAATAGTGATGACCATGCGCTGGCGGAGTCTTTAGTCGATGCCATTGCCAATAATCGCTTTGAGCTATCATTCCAAGCGATATATGACATCAATCATGATCGTAGTGACTTTTTTGAAGTCTATCTGCGTTTGCCATTGGCAGATGCTGACAATACAGTATTGACCCCTGATCAATTTATGGCGGTTGCAAAGACGCATCAACTGTTAGAAAAAATAGATCGCTGGGTGCTGATCAATGCCTGCAAAAAAATAAACGATGTACGTAAAACCCATCCTGAGGCGCGACTACTGGTACAATTGACCAGTGCTTCGCTGGTGGATAAAAAGCTGCCCAATGTCGCCAGTCAGCTGATTAATGCGGTTGGCGGTGCGGCAGGAGTGTTAACGCTACAGTTCAACGAAAAAGATATTGCCGATCATTTAACAGTCGCCAAATCTCAGTTTGAGGCCCTTAATAAAGTGAGCTGTCAGCTTGGCGTCAATAACTTCGGCTCATCTACTAAGTCTATTGAGATTGCCAGCTTTGTGCAGCCAGATGTGGTGCGTTTGGCCCGCAGTTATGTACAAGATATCGACTCTGCAGATAATTTAGAAGCCGTTAAATCACTAATCGTACGTACCAATACGGTTAATATTGATGTGTTGATGCCTTACATTGAAGAGGCGGCAACCATGTCTGTCGCTTGGAGTGTGGGTGCGCGTTACCTGCAAGGGTATTATTTGGAAGAGCCAAGCAGTACAATGAAAGTTGCTAGTGGCACATAAGAGAACCTAGGGCGTGTCCTCAATTCAAGCGCTTGTATCTAACTGGGCTAAAAATGACTAAATTTTGCCAAATATCGTCAAATAGCTGAATAATATCCCGATATTATTTGCGCTATTTTTCTCATTTGACGGCAATTTATCTCATTTTTACGACCATTTTTAAAATGAGGACACGCCCTAATCTCATGTGTGATTATAAAGTTATAATCCTAGACGTTTCTTAAGCGTGATTTATTGGTTTAGCTGCCGATAAATTGCGCTCTATTTTTAAACAGCTATCTATGTGTGCCGCCTGATGTTGCTTTCTACATGGTTTTTCAATGCACTATGCCTGTTGTCTCACATAGCTGGCGCTCCTCAACTAAAGATTGCCAAAAATGTCTATCATCAATACATCAATATTGAGCGGTATTTTTTCCGCTGTTCTGCTACTCACCGCCTGCGGGGAAAGTATCCCACCTGATCATCGCGCGCCTGTCACGCTGCCAATATATACTGAAGGTGATGCCGATAATGGTGCTCTAATTTATCAAGACGCTTGTGGCCAATGCCATCAGAGGAATGCTGGACTCAATAAAAAAGGCCCGCAGTTGATGAATATATATGGCGCGCCCGCTGCAGAGTTAGCAGATTATACCTATAGTGACGGGCTAAAAAACTCAGGTTGGGTATGGGATGCAGCAACGCTCGACCCTTATATTGCAGATGCGGAAAAAGCCATACCAAACTCAAAGATGCTATCAGACCCGATGCCAGATGCACAAGAGCGTGCGGATGTGATTGCTTATCTGTCAACGCTGCGCGCCGCCGCGCCGATAGTTGCAGATGAGTCAAAGTAATCTCTGATTTATACTTACTATTCAAAAAACGAGCCAATAATTGACTATGACCCACGCAGCCATCAATAGTGCCATTACAACACCACGTCAAGCAGCAGCAGAGGTGACTGATAAGCCGACCTTTAGCACTGCCGACTATCGTCGCAATCAGCAAAAAATTGCCCAGCTTATGGCGCAATTAAATCAAATTGTGTTAGATAAGCCGCAAGCCGTTAAGCTTGCGCTCAGCGGTATATTGGCAGGTGGTCATCTATTGTTGCAAGATATACCGGGTATGGGCAAGACCACTTTGGCACAAGGCTTGGCGCAGTTGCTTGGTCTGAGCTTTAGCCGTGTGCAATTTACCAATGATATGCTGCCAGCAGATATCCTAGGGATGAGCATTTATGACCAAAGTAAACAGCAATTTGAGTTTCGCTCAGGGCCTATCTTTACTCAACTGTTACTCGCTGATGAGATTAATCGCTCTAGCCCTAAGACCCAAAGTGCGCTACTAGAGGCGATGGAAGAGCGGCAAGTGACCCAAGATGGACAAAGCTATCCATTGCCGCAACCGTTCTTTGTGATTGCAACTCAAAACCCTTTGCAGCAAGCAGGCGTCTATCCACTCCCTGAATCGCAGCTAGATCGATTCTTGCTATGCTTGTCGCTTGGCTATCCATCACCTGCCGCAGAGCGTGAGCTTTTAAAAGGTCAGGATCGCCGTGAGTTACTAAAAGAGTTGTCTGCGGTACTTGATACCGAGGCGGTCTTGTTAGCGCAGCAAGGCGTCAAGCAAGTATATGTCGCGGATGTGGTCTTGGACTATCTACAAAGACTGGTGGCAAAAACACGATCAAGCCAAGAGTATCATGGCTTATCACCACGTGGCGTGCTGTCGCTACAGCGTGCCGCACAAGCCTATGCCTATGTATCGGGGCATATGGAGATGACGCCTGAAGACATTCAAGCGGTGTTTGCCGCCGTCACTGATCACCGTCTCGGTCAGCGTTTTGTACCCGCGCATGTGACGGGAGGACAAGCGACGCAGACCATCGCCCAACGCATTTTGGCAGACGTAGCGGTTGTTGTTTAAGAGTCCGTTATTTAATCGCATGCTTATTTTTCAAACGATCATTCAGTTATCGATGAGAGTATCCATTTTATGGTAAGGGTAGTCATGAGCTTTTTGCCAAAAGCCTTAACCGTACCAGCTACTTCAGCATTAAGCCGTTGGTTTGCTTCGCGTGCGCCCAAAAGTGATAGTGCCACCCTCAATTTGCGTAACGTCTATATCTTTTTTAGTTGTGAAGGGATGCTATTTGCTGTCTTACTGGTCATTACCTTTATCGCTGGTATCAACTATGGCAATAACTTGGTATTGGGCTTATGTTTTTATCTAATCAGTGTCTGGCTGATCAGCTTTCATGTGACCTTTGCTCATATCTCAGGTCTAAAGGTACAGCTAATAGAGGTGACCATGGCAGAAGCGGGTGCGCCTGTCTGGGTGACCCTGCAACTGCGTAGTGAGAGTCGCCAGCCAAGACGCCAGCTGCTATTTAGCTTTGCGCAGACTGATAAAGAGATGGATAAAAAATCTGGTAAGAAAATCAAACATCACGTGGATAGTCAACATTCTGTACTTGTTACACGGTTACAAGATGAGCAAATTATTCGTTTGCCGGTGCAGACGCATAATCGTGGCGCGTTTGAGTTGCCACGATTAACCATCAAAACCGTTTATCCATTAGGGATCATGCGTGCATGGTCTTATGTCTATTTTGCCCGTAGCGCTTGGGTCTATCCAAAACCTGAAGCCTTTGACTGGCAGACGCAGTATTCGGTCGCAAGTTTAGAGGACTTGCCAACAGGCGGGCAATATCGTCAAGGTCAAGATGACTTTGAGCGGCTCGATAATTATATCGAAGGTGAGTCGCTGGCTCGGGTTTCTTGGGGTCACGTGGCGCGCGGTCAAGGCATGTTTACCAAGCATTTCGCTGATCCAGTCGGTGATGAGCAAACATTGGATTATGCCGATATGCCAGCAGCCCATCATGAACAGAGGCTGGCACAACTGGCGTACGGGGCGATGACATTAGGTGAACTTGGCGTACCATTTAACATGCGCTTACCGAATGACATGCGCTTTGATCAATCCTCTAGTGCAACAATGGGTGAAGGCGATAGCTTTGCACGAGCATGCTTGTTAAGGCTGGCGAAAGCACCATGATCAATTTTAAAAATTCCTCTACAAATGAGACAGAGATCAATCCTGCAAGCTTTGAGCAATTGGCTTTGGGTCAACATATCACTTCTCACACTGAGCAGGCTAGCGATGCTAAATGGACTCGCAAGCTACTCGCCTTGCCAGCCTATTATTGGGTCTTAATTGCCCAAATCATCGTCATTTTACCGCATGCAGCACATCTGCCTTTATGGTTGATTGGCTTTGCTGTGGTCAGTATTGTGGCTCAGTTGCCACGCGTAAAAGCGCGATTTAAAAAATTAGCGCATTTAAAGCGTGTTTATCAAAGCATGCAAATGCTCGGCTTTTTATTGGGGCTGGCAGGTCTGTGGCTGACTTATAATACAGCGTTTGGTCTCGATATGGGCGTGGCGTTTTTAGTGCTCTGTCTTATCAGCAAGCTATGGGAGTTGTATAAGCGCCGTGATGCTTATGTGGTATTGAATTTATCGCTATTTGTACTGGCTGCGCTATTTTTGATGGATCAAGGTCTCGTGACGACGTTAGAAGTAATCGTCGGTGCGGTCATCATATTATTGGCATTTATTGCGCTCAATGACGATGGCAATACTCGTGGTGATGGTCGTCTGCGTACTTTGGGCGTATTAGGTCTTGGGGCACTACCGTTATTGGTCGTGCTATTTTTGTTTTTTCCGCGCTTGCCACCGCTATGGTCAGTGCAGCTCTCAGGTCAGCAAGCAACCACGGGTGTCTCTGATAGTATGTCGCCCGGTGATTTTGCCAATTTGGGACAATCGACTGAGCTGGCGTTTCGGGTAGAGTTTGCAGATAAGCGCCCACCACAGCAGCAGCTATATTGGCGCGGCTTGGTATTTAGCGACTTTGACGGGGTGACGTGGCGTCCTAGCCCTCAGCAACGACAGTGGCAGCCGACGCAGCGAATACCTGCTTGGATTGAGAATGCCTTTGCTACTATCCCTGATGAGGTGAAAGCTGCGCCGACCAGCTATGAGATTATTCTAGAGCCCACGCAACAAAACTGGCTATTTGGCCTTGATTATCCTTTTGCTCAGCGTCAAGACATTAGTATTACTTCAAACTTTACTTTATTAAAAGACCAGCCGGTTACCCAACAGCTGCGCTACGAGGTATTACAGTTTGCCCCGATGGGTATCGATACGATTCTCTCTGATGAGTCACGCCGTCTGAATCTTGCCCTGCCAGCTGACGGCAATCCCAAAGCAAAAGCACTGGCGCAGCAGCTGTTTGTTCAATCAGACTCAGACCCAGTACGCTACATGCAAGCACTTGAGCGCTGGATCAACCAAACGGACTTTCGTTATACGTTGTCGCCGCCACGATTGCATAAGAACCGTATTGATGAGTTTTTATTTGACACCAAAGCGGGGTTTTGTGAGCACTATTCTTCCAGCTTCACCTTTATGATGCGCGCTGCTGGCATTCCAGCACGCGTCGTGGCGGGCTATCAAGGTGGTGAGCTGAGCCGCGGTGGTAATGTTTGGGAAGTACGGCAAAAGGATGCGCACGCTTGGACGGAGGTTTGGCTTGACGGTCAAGGTTGGGTACGTGTCGATCCGACGGCTTTTGTAGCGCCTGAGCGTGTCGAGCAAGGTATGGATGCACTGACGCAGGCACAAGGGGCAGCAATGTTCGGTGATGGGGCTAGTGCGCAAATCAGCTATCAGCAGTATCAAATGCTACAAACCTTACGCCGCCTCTCAGATCAAGCCAGCTACTATTGGCAAAAAGACGTCGTTGGTTACGATCAGGATAAGCAAGCTGACTCATTACTCAAGTGGTTTAACATCCGCTCAATCATGCAGCAAATTATTTGGCTAGCGGTGAGTGCTATTACCGTCATGGTAATTTTGGTTTTTATCATTTGGCAACGTCGCCGCAAACGTTGGCATCCAGCCGATCTACCACTTGCACAATTATCAAAGCGCATTGGCAAAGCGGATAAATCGCTCGCTCGCGATAACAACGAAGGGCAATTGGCTTGGCTTGAGCGTTTGGCAGCGGCGGTTAATAACCGAGGCAATGATATAAATAGTGACATGGATAGCCGTAACAATACTGTAAGTAGCGGTGCGGGTGGTAAAGTTAGTAAGCTAACAGATAGCGGTCACTCAGAGATTGTACAAGCAAAAATAATACAGATGAAGCAGGACTATCGTCAACTGCGTTATGGACGCCTAAGCAGCCTTGAAACCAATGATAGCGAATACCAAGTCGTACTGAAACAGCTTAAGAAAGATGCACGTGAATTGTTCTAATGGCTGTTTTGTGAAAGCGTTGTTTAGCATATGATAAAATAGCTAATGATAATAAAGGAGGCGACTCTATGGCGATATACGTTGATTTTATGCAGATAGAATTTAAAGGCTATAAATGGTGCCATATGCTGGCTGATACCCTGCAAGAGTTGCATGACTTTGCGGCATTGATTGAAGTGGATAAGCGTTTATTCCACCGTCATGCCAGTTATCCGCACTATGATGTGACGGTGCAAATGCGAGAGACAGCAATTGAGTACGGCGCTATTCCTGCCGGTCGAAAGAAAATTATTGAATGTGCAAAGAAGTTGAAAGTAGAGTTACATGAGCAAATAGCACAATCTGAGAATCGCTAATAATTTAATTTTCTAAAACATGAGAAAGGTGGGTTATGCTTTTGTATCCCACCTTTTTATTTGTTTAGACTTTCATTTATAGGTTATTTTGCAATAGCTGCTTTACTAACACCATCAAGGGCTTTTGCAATATTCGTGAGCTGGGTATCACAACCTTTTATATTATGGCGGTCTTTAAGATATTCAGGATTGTTGTACGACAACCAAACTTTTTTATCAGCATCTTCACTGATGAGGATTTTTTGCGGCAAATCGATAGCGACGCTTTGCTCGCAATTCATCAATGGCGTACCCGCTTTCGGATTACCAAACATAATCACTTGCGTCGGTCTCAATGTTAAATCGACACCTTGCGCATTTTTTTGATGATCGACGCGCGCAAATACTTTCATGCCTTTGCTTTCAATAATTGCCGCTAGCTTATCAGTGGTATCTTGAACGGAGTGATTACTTTGCATCGTCACCAAACCCTTTTCAGCATTGATAGCAGTCATCGTTTCTGGCGTCGACTGCCCCTTGTCTGGCGCGTTTAAAATATTTTCAACGCTGGCGCAAGAGGATACGGCCAAAGCTAGAGCAGCGATAGAGATAATCTTAAGCATAAAAAGTCCTTTTTTATTGTGGTTGTTTATTCAGTGAGTGATGGTTGGTAATATCAAATATTCATTGTGAATCATAACATTGTGCTTCATAACATTGTACTTCATAGCATTGTGCGTAATAAACTGCGCATAGTAAAGGGTCGTATTACAACACCTCTTAAAGAATGACTAAGCCAAAACTATCATCTAAGCCAAACGCTCTGCTAGATAATCTACCAGCAACCGAATCTTTGGCGATAAATGACGGTTGTGCGGATAGACGGCCCAGATACTTTCTTCAGGCTCTCTATAGTTATCCAGTAAGCTGACCAACGCACCTGATGCTAAGTGTTTTTGCACATAATAATCAGGTAGCTGCACGATACCCAGACCTTTTAAGGCAGCATCGACTAGGCTGTGACCACTGTTGTATTGCACAGTGCCAGACACTCGCAGGTTTTTTTCTTTATCAGCGTCTTTTCCAGAACCTGTTTTTTTAGAATCTGTTTTTTTAAAATCTATAAAGTGCCAATAGTCGCGAGTGCCAAGTAAGCAGTTATGTTGGCTTAGCTCGGACAAAGCATGAGGCGTGCCGTATTTTTCAAGATAAGCGGGTGCGGCACAGACGAAGTTGGTACGACGGCTGAGTTTTTTTGCCATCATGGTTGAGTCGCTTAATTTGCCAATACGAATTGCCAAGTCATAGCCGCCATCAACCAAGTCAATTTTTTGATTACTCAAAAATGCCGTCACTTCGATATCACTATATTGCACCATGAAATCATTGACCAGTGGCAATAATTGCTGCTCGCCATAAGTGACAGGGGCGGTCAGTTTAATCCTGCCTTGGGGTTTTGATTGTAAGTTACTCACCGCTTGCTCAGCGGCATCCAAGCCATCGAGTACACTGCGGCAATGCTGATAAAACACGCGGCCTTCTTCAGTCAGTGTTACCTTACGAGTTGTACGATATAGCAATTTAATATTGAGACGTTTCTCTAAAGCGCTTATCTGCCGACTGACTTGCGCGGTTGAGATGCCCAATTCTTTGGCAGCACGTGTGAAGCTCTCATACTCCGCCACATAGACGAACTCGCTAATACCATCCCAGCGCATGATTATTACCACTGTGTAAAAGATATTTGTAAATATAGCACATTGTTATCATGGCAGAAACGACTATAATGGTCAGTATAAAGTTTAATGCTTCACAGACTGGTACAACTGTCGCTTGCCTCTACTAAGTCAGCACTATAAGATGAATAGGTCTGTGCTCAATAATCGATAAAACTAATTAAAAAGAGAGACAACTATGTCAGATAAATTTATTAAATCGAAAGCCGCCATTGCTTGGGGCCCGAACCAACCACTATCTGTTGAAGAAGTGGATGTCATGCTGCCGCGCAAGGGCGAAGTATTGGTAAAAATCATCGCCAGTGGCGTCTGCCACACTGATGCGTTTACTTTATCTGGTGAAGATCCAGAAGGCGTATTCCCAGCTATCTTAGGTCATGAAGGCGGCGGTATCGTTGAGCAAATCGGCGAAGGCGTGACCAGCGTTCAAGTCGGCGATCACGTTATTCCTTTATATACCGCAGAGTGTGGCGTTTGTAAATTCTGTACTTCAGGTAAAACCAACCTATGCTCAGCCGTACGCGAGACTCAAGGTAAAGGCTTAATGCCAGACGGCACCACGCGTTTTTATAAAGACGGTGAGCCAATTTATCATTACATGGGTTGCTCAACTTTCTCTGAATATACCGTCTTGCCAGAGATTTCGTTGGCCAAAGTGGACAAAGACGCCCCATTAGAAAAAGTTTGTTTGCTAGGTTGTGGCGTGACCACCGGCATGGGCGCGGTTATGAATACCGCTAAGGTTGAAGAAGGTTCTACCGTTGCTGTTTTCGGTCTTGGTGGTATTGGCCTTGCCGCCATCATTGGTGCAAAAATGGCAAAAGCCAGTCGTATTATCGGTATTGATATTAACGAAGATAAATTTGAGTTGGCTAAGAAGCTTGGCGCGACTGATTGCATCAATTCTAAAGACTATGACAAGCCTATTCAGGAGGTCATCGTTGAGATGACTGATGGCGGCGTAGACTATTCTTTTGAATGTATTGGTAATGTCGATGTGATGCGTTCAGCGCTTGAGTGCTGCCATAAAGGTTGGGGCGAGTCGGTCATCATCGGTGTCGCTGGTGCAGGCAAAGAAATCTCAACCCGTCCATTCCAGCTAGTGACGGGCCGCGTCTGGAAAGGCTCAGCATTTGGCGGGGTCAAAGGTCGCAGCGAATTGCCAGGCTACGTCGATCGTTATATGCAAGGTGACATCCCATTAAATGACTTTATCACTCATACGATGCCATTAGAAGATATCAACGAAGCCTTTGATCTGATGCATAAAGGTGAGAGTATTCGTACGGTGATTCATTTTTAAGAGATAATCTTGAAGACACGCCCTAGTTTTATAAGATAGAAAAACCAAAAATGCCGTCCCTATATAAGGGCGGCATTTTTTTAGCATTAAAAATATAGTCAGTGAAAAGTAATATCGATATATCAGCAACATCGTAGCATTTTTAGGATATGTTGACGATAGGCTTATAAATAACGGTTAGCCTTGAGTATCAAGAATGATCTGCTCAGCAAGTGTGACAAGATCTGAGGCCACAAAGTCCGGTGTTGGCACATTGGAGGCGGGCAACATAGCGTTATAAGGACGTTTAAGAAACGCTCCTTGACAGCCAGCCGCTTGCGCGCCAATCGTATCCCAAAGATGACAAGCGACAAGGCACAAATCTGACATTTCAACAGCCAGCTCTTTAGTGATCATTTGATAAGTCTCAGGCGCAGGCTTGAATTTTGCAACCTTCTCAACGCTAAAAGACTGCTCAAAAAACTCACTCAACCCTGCCTTTTCAAGTGGCGTAGGGGACGGGCTGCTCGCTGAGTTGGTTAACGTTACCAGTCGAAACCCTGCGTCACGTAGTTTGGTTAATGCCGGTATTGCATCAGGATGAGCAGGCATTTCGCTCATGCGTTCTTTTAACTCATCGATATCGTCACCTGTTAGCGTGATTTCATGGATATCAGCGGTCATCTGCAACGCACCGACGCCAAGCCCACCAAAAGGCGTATAGAGTCCTGATAAAGTCATGGTTTGTGAGTAAAGCACCAATTGGGCAAACCACTCTCTGAGTATCTGCTTATCACCGAACAGTCGGGCAAACAATGGCTCAAGAGTGGCGATGTCGAGTAGCGTCTCATTGACATCAAACACGATAATCGAGGCTGATTTATTAGAGGACATAAAAGATCCTTTTATGAGTAGCGAACGAAATTTTGTTAACAAAGCTAGTCAGGAAATACTATCAACAAAGCTAGTCTGGCATGTCAGCTAATTGCTGCAAAATATTCGTGAAATTCTCTACACCTTGCGCACCGCTAACCAAATGACGTTCATTAAAAATTACCGCCGGCACGCTTTGAATGCCTTGCTGCTGCCAATGTTGCTCAGCCTCTCTTACTGCTTTAGCAAAACGCTGGTCGTCTAACACGGCTAGTGCTTCATTACGATCCAAGCCGGTCTCTGCAGCGATATCGGCGAGCACGGCATTGTCAGAAATATTGCGACCATGGGTAAAGTGTGCGGCGAACAACGCTTGCTTTAAGTCGTGCATACAGCCTTGCTGATCTGCCCAGTGCAAGAGCTGATGCAGATTAAAGGTATTATGCATACGTGTGTCATCGTTAAAGTTAAATTCAAAGCCGACCTCACGACCAGCTTCTATTAATCGAGCACGGCTAGCATCAGATTCTTGCTTACTCGAACCATACTTTTCCATAATATGTTCACGCATATTTTGTCCTTCGCTGGGCATATTTGGATTAAGCTCAAACGGATGCCAGCGAATCTCATGTTCGGTGTTGGTTTGCTTGAGCGCTTCTGCCAGCTGGCGGTAACCAATGACGCACCAAGGGCATACAACGTCTGAGACGATGTCTATTCGGAGTGGTTTTTCTGATGTGCTCATATATCCTCGCAAGCATTATTGTTTATTTTTTATGACGGTATTTTATAGCTAGACATATCAGCCAAAGCGACTTGGTTGAATCAGCTTTGGATAATATCACTCAGTCAATATTAAGAGAATGAGGGAGCGATTACAATGTAGTCTGCACAGTCTGCGTTATCACTTAGGTAGCTCAATTGTAACTATTATCAGTAGGATAGCCGAAATTTTTGCAAAAACGGTCTAACAACTGACGCACTGATAACAAAACCCATGACTACTTAACCAATCTGCCGTGGTCACAAAACAGGTTTTTATTTAAAGTTGCTCCATTGAAATTAGCGATGATTATTTATAAATAACGCTAATAATAATTCAATAAACAATAAAAACTTAACACTCACTATGGTGTCATATATGAAAAATATCACTGAAGCAATGAAATGGCGTTACAGCACCAAAGAGTTTGATACCAACAAAAAAATATCAGCAGAAGACTTTCAGAGTCTAAAAGATATCTTACGTCTCAGTCCGTCGAGCACCAATATTCAGCCTTGGCATTTTGTGATTGCTGATGACGAAGCGGGTAAAGCTCGAATTGCAAAAGGCACTGAGGGCATGTATGAATTCAATGATGCCAAAGTAAAAGATGCCTCGCATGTCATCGTATTCTGTAGCCGTGTCTATGCCGATGACGAGTTTTTAGAAGGCTTGCTCGATAAAGAAGATGCTGATGGTCGCTTTGCAGAACCAAAACTCAAAGAGCAAATGCATCAAACGCGTAAAATGTTCTTGGACATTCGTCGTTATGAGCAAAAAGACGAGCCGCATTGGTTGATAGAGCAGTTGTATCTCAATATGGGTGCATTACTACTAGGCGCTGCTACTTTGGGTATTGATGCTGTGCCGATGGAAGGCGCAGATTTAAAAGCGCTTGATGAAGAGTTTGATTTACGTAGTAAGGGCTATACAGCGGTCGCAATGGTTTCTCTTGGCTATCGTAGTGAAGATGATTTTAATGCTGATCTGCCTAAGTCTCGATTTGACGAAGAAACAATCATCACTAAAGCCTAGTTTTAGGTGTTTGATTTGAAATGATCATTCTAAAGTAGCCTCATAATAGTCCTATAAACTTTCGTTTGTGGGGCTTTTCTTTATTGAAGTCTATTTAATATACTACCTTTTTCTAAAAAATAGATTGCCCACTTCACATAATATAGTCAATCCTAAATAAAACAGATACATTATATATCAAGGTGGAACTGGTCTAAATTTTCCTTGTGTGCTGTACCTACGCAGACAGAGGCTGCGAAAAATTTATCCCAGTCCCACTGTATCGTTTTTATACTGAATTCACTATATATTGCTAAATCATATGGCCTGAATTTGAGTGCTGATAAATTAAAACCAATTAATACTAGCTAGCAGCAGATGGTTAGGCTGATTGAGGTAAATGATTATCAGTTAGCTTACAGCGATTGGTAGTACACACTTTTAGGTACTGCCTCGGATTAAAAACTATACTGCAACAACTACAAAATAAAAACAAAACAAGTTTTTTGGTACGCCATAATGGATTTATTGCCGCCGTAGCTATAAGGCGCTTTTTTCACCCATTATATTCATCTGCCAGCGAGAAGCCAGCATGTCTACCTTGACGTTAACAATCAATAAGCAGGATTATCAGCTCGAGAATCTTGACGCCCGTACGACACTGCTCGACGTCTGTCGTCAACATTTACAAATTACTGGACCCAAAAAAGGCTGCGACCACGGCCAATGCGGCGCTTGTACCATGCTCATCAATGGTCGCCGAGTCAACTCTTGTCTCACACTTGCTATCATGCATGATGGTGATGAGATTACGACCATCGAAGGCATCGGTATGCCGGATTCACTATCGGCGCTGCAACAAGCCTTTAAAGATAACGATGCCTTTCAGTGCGGATATTGCACCCCAGGTCAAATTTGTTCAGCGACTGCCTTAATAGAAGAAGTAAAACAAAATTGGCCAAGCCATGTGAGCACAGACTTACAACATCCTGATAGCCTTCTGGTACAAGAAATCGCTGAGCGCATGAGTGGTAATGTCTGTCGCTGCTCCGCTTATCCCAATATCATCAAAGCCATCTCACAAGTACTTGAAAATGAGATGTCAGAGTCTGCTGCCCAGACCAATGACACCTCTACACAAAATTCAAGCGTAACAGGTATTTGGTCACCGCCGTCAAGCGAGGCTCAGTTCCATAAAGCCTCAGCGAATAACAAAACAATAACAGGCAAGGCAGGAGACCACTCATGAAACGTTTTGAATATAGCCGCGCTGATGCACCTAAGCAAGCCGCAACCTCTGCTAGCGGCAAAGACGCTTCTTTTATCGCAGGTGGTACCAACTTATTAGATCTCATGAAACTAGAGATCGAAACCCCAATCAAACTGGTCGATATCACTCGTTTAGAATTAGAGCAAGTAGAAACGACTGCCGATGGTGGTTTACGTATTGGTACGCTTGTGACCAATAGCGATTTGGCCGCGCATCCTGAGGTGATTGCAAACTATCCAGTATTGTCCCGAGCTATCTTGGCAGGAGCGACTGGTCAGCTACGTAACAGAGCGACAACGGGCGGCAACTTTTTACAGCGTACTCGTTGCTATTATTTTTATCAAACAGACAGCGCTTGTAATAAACGTGAACCGGGCACAGGATGTCCTGCTATCAACGGGGAGAACCGTACCCTAGCTGTCTTAGGTACCAGTGATTCATGTATTGCTCAGCACCCATCCGATATGGCAGTGGCAATGCGCTTACTGGATGCCACGATAGAGACAGTTAAAGCAGATGGCTCGACTCGCGCTATCGATGTCAAAGATTTTTATTGTTTGCCAAAAGACACGCCGCATATCGAAAATGTGCTAGAAGCAGGCGAGCTGATTACTCATGTTGTATTACCTGCCCCTATTAAGGGCATGCATACCTATGACAAAGTGCGTGATCGCGCTTCTTACGCCTTTGCACTGGTATCTTGTGCCGCAGTCATCGATGCTGACGACAATGGCAACCTAAAGACAGTACGATTGGCGTTCGGCGGCATCGGTACCAAGCCATGGCGTAATGAAGAGGTTGAGGCACTATTAACGGATACCGATGGCAATAGCGACGTTATCACGCAGGCCGCTGATCTATTATTGCATGATGCCAAAGGTAATGGTCAGAACGACTTTAAAATACCGTTGACGCGTCGCCTACTAAAACAAGTTATTCAGCGCGCATTAGCGGGCGAGGGAGCATAATCATGGCACTATTAGAATCAATCACACAGTCAGAACCAACCAAAAAACTGACCATGGATGAGCCTGTTGAAACGCTATTTAGTACAACGGCAAGCAAGCTAGTTGGTAAGCCAATCAACCGTGTTGATGGCTCATTAAAGGTCAGTGGTCAAGCGCCTTATTCAGCAGAGATTCATCTAGAAAACCAAGTCTATGGCGTCTTGGTTGGGGCAACTATTGCCAAGGGCAAAGTAGATAGTATCGACAGTAGCTCTGTAGATGATATTCCCGGTATCATCAAAGTGGTGACCGATCCTGAGCACTTCTTACGTAATTCGCAACAGGGCGGGGCAACAAAAGCACCAACTCAAGGTGTGAGTGAAGTGTTTTATCATGGTCAGCCCATAGCTGTTGTAATCGCCGAAACTTTTGAGGCCGCAACAGAAGGCGCTAAAGCGCTGAAAGTGACTTATAAGGATGAGACTGACCAAGCGGCATTAAACTTTACTCAAGAGCTCTCTAACGCACATGCGGTAGATGAAGAAAAAGGCTCTGATAAAAATAATGTCCAAGGCGATCCAGACCAAGGCTTAGCTGATGCGGCAGTGACCGTTGATCGCTTTTATCATACCCCAAGTCAAAGCAACTCTCCGATGGAGCCCCATACAACGTTGGCTCATTGGGAAGGCGATAAGCTCGTTTTGTATACTTCCAATCAGATGATCGCTTCTTGCAAACAGCAAGTCATGGATGCTCTGGACCTAAATAAAGATCAAGTACAACTGATCGCACACTATGTGGGTGGTGGGTTCGGTAGTAAGCTCGGTATTGCTCCTGAATCTATTGCAGCGGCGATTGCTGCGAAAGATCTGGGTCGTCCTGTGCTAATCACTATGACGCGTTCACAAGTGATGGAAGCAACGGTCAGACGCTCAAACACGCGTCAGCGTATCGCTATTGGTTGTAATAAAGAAGGTATTATCAACACATTTATTCATGATACTACGACCAGTAATTTGCCAGGAGAAGCTTTTTTTGAGCCGACGGCATTATCTACCCATTATCTATACCGTGGTGAAAACCGCCGTGTACATTATCAGATGGTAGATATGAATCAAGTATTATCAGGCTCGATGCGTGCGCCGGGTGAGGCGGTGGGTTTGATTGCGGTTGAATGTGCCATGGACGAGCTAGCCTCACAGCTGGACATTGATCCAATCGAGCTGCGCCGCCGTAATGAGCCTGAAGAGGACCCTACCGAAGAGATTCCTTTCTCCACCCGTCAGCTAGTCGCTTGTATGGAGAAGGGCGCTGAACAGTTTGGTTGGGATAAGCATAATCCCAAGCCTGCCAGTCAATTAGAAGGTGACTGGTGGATAGGTACAGGCATGGCGGCGGCTGCCCGTGGTAACCAATTACAGCCATCTGAAGCACGTGCAACCCTACAGGTAGATGAGTCAAAAGCACTTGGTATCAAAGCAGTTATCGAGACAGACATGACAGACATCGGTACAGGGTCTTATACGGTGTTTTCTCAGGTAGCGGCAGACCTGTTAGGACTGCCTATCGACCATGTTGAGATGAAACTAGGTGACAGTGCATTGCCACCAGCATCAGGCTCAGGTGGCAGTTGGGGTGCTGCGAGTGCGGGTAGTGGTGTCTATCTTGCTTGTGAGCAGCTGCGTGAAATGCTAGCAGAAAAAGTTGGTCTGTATCCTGACAACATTCAGTTAGACAATGGTCAAATCAAGAAAACAGGCGAGCATGCTTTAACGGCAATGGAGGCTGCCAAAAAGAGCGGCCAATCATTTGCTGACAGCACTATTGATAAGCTATCGCAAACCACAGGGCTTTCGCTATCAGGACAGTCAGCATCACAAGAGTATGATTTTGATAATACAGAGTCTTATGCGCTTGCGGATGTGGTCGCTGACTATGATGAGCAAAAAATCACTGCTAAAGGCCAGATAAAACCGGGTAAGAACGGTAAGAGCCATCGCCAAGCCTCTTTTGGCGCGAACTTCGCTGAAGTGGCGGTTCATAAAGTCACTGGTGAGATTCGGGTGAAACGTATGACAGGTGCATTTGCCGCTGGTCGTATTCTGAACCACAAAACTGCAACGTCGCAATGCTATGGCGGTATGGTGTTCGGTATTGGCTCAGCGTTGATGGAAGAAGTGATTCATGACAAACGTGACGGTCGTCTCTGTAACCATGACCTTGCCGAGTATCATGTGCCAGTTAATGCGGACGTACCGCAGTTAGATGTCATATTGGTAGAAGAAGATGATCCTTATACCAATCCAATGCACATCAAAGGTATCGGTGAGACGGCTATTGCAGGTGCTGCTGCCGCGATTGCCAATGCTATCTATAATGCGGTCGGTGTGCGTGTTTATGACTTCCCGATTACCCTCGACAAGCTGCTTTATGAGATGCCAGAGTAGTTTTATCAGCTTATGTATGACAAGAACCCGCTTACTGAGCGGGTTTTTGTAACTGAGTCGGTAGTATATTTTATTACTAGCAAAAAATTCACTAACAAAAAACAATTATTAAATAAGAGGCATTATGAATCAAGTCGCTGACATTCTGAAGCTGGCAAGCGAGGCTCAGCAGCAAGGTGTTGATGCTGTATTGGCTACTGTCGTTCATACAGAAGGCTCAGCGTACCGTCGTGCTGGCGCGATGATGCTTATATGCGCAGATGGACGCTCGGTCGGAATGATAAGTGGTGGCTGCCTTGAGCCGCATATTATCAAACGTGCCTTTTGGCTTACTCGTAATGGCGCAAGCGTACAAGTTTATCAAACGGGCGATGATATTGAATACACCAAAAATGGCGAAGCGAAAGCAGCTGCTAAAGAAGAGACGTCCGAAAATGATTTTTTAAATGTTGATTTCTATGATGAACCAGACCTTGATTTAGACGAGTTGAATTTTGGCTTAGGATGTAATGGACGGGTACATGTTTTGTTTGAGCGCTTAACGACAGCGACGGCGCTTTTGAATGTTATTGGTCAAGTTCGAGGTACGCAGCAACCCGTCACGATAGCCACATTAATTCGCTCTGCTAGTCGCCAAAACTCAAATCCTGAACTGCAAATCGGTATGCGCATTAATTTGGATAATTATACCGAGTCAGAACAAATTACGACTATAGGCGCTAATGGTATTGGCACTAGTAACAGCTTAAATCAAGCCGGGTTTGATGTTTCAAATACTCTTTTCAATACGGTCGAAAACCTAGCTCAACATGAGCTTGGTAATAAAAAGACCGAATACGTTGTTGTGAAAGATGATGACCATTATGACAACGTTAATTTAACAACAGAGTGGCTGGTACAAAGATTAGAGCCACAAATCCGTCTGCTGATTTGCGGTGCAGGCAATGATGTCATGCCGCTGGTCACCATGGCAAAATTGCAAGATTGGCATGTCACCGTCGTAGACAGTCGCGCGCAATACGCCACACGTATACGTTTCCCGCAAGCAGATGAAGTGCTGCCGTTATCGTTGGAAGATACGGATACTTTGCTAAA
Organism: Psychrobacter okhotskensis; assembly: GCF_965638355.1. NCBI lineage: Bacteria > Pseudomonadati > Pseudomonadota > Gammaproteobacteria > Moraxellales > Moraxellaceae > Psychrobacter > Psychrobacter okhotskensis. The sequence continues at coordinate 2,580,933 of NZ_OZ281822.1, read as the reverse complement.
GCTCAGTCATAACGCTGCTGTGGCACTGATGTCACATAGCCTCAGTCAAGACCGTGCTCGCCTTGCGGTACTATTGACACGTGCCAATCACTATAAGTACCTCGGACAATTAGGCCCGCGCTATCGTACCGAGCGTCTGATAGATGAGATTAAGGCTACTAAATCTGATCCTAATATTTTAAACAACGGTATCAATAAGCTACAGTATCCTATCGGCTATAAGTTAGGTGGCGATGGGCCCGAAGCTTTGGCGCTGGGTATCATGGCGCAAATAAACGCGGTTATGCATGGACAAACGCCACCAGCTAAATGTGTAGATTTAGATAATAGTGACTTAACTATGATGAGCCACGCATGATGACTCAAAATCATGCGGTTATCATTTTGGCAAGTGGTCTCAGTCAGCGCCTTGGCCAAGCAAAGCAGCTACTCAAAAAAGATGGCGAACCCTCAATTTGCTATATGACCAAGCTTGCATTAGCGACCCAGCCGCAAGCCATTATCATTGTTATTCCTGAAGATAATCCATCAATAGTCAGTGCGGTTACCGAGTTAGCTACTCAGCATGCCATTATCCACACGGTTACGAACCTAACACCCGAAACAGGGATGGCGCATAGTTTATATTTAGGTATTGAGGCATTAGTTAATCTTGACGACAGTCTTGTTAATCGTGTTTTGATAATGGGGATTGACCAAATCTTACTTAATGAGCCGCATTTAATAGAGCTGCTAGCGGGTCAACAGACTGTGGTTGCAAGTGGCTATAGTAGTTTGAGACATTGGAGTAATGGGCAGGATTTAGATAAAACAGCCGATACTGAAACCTTTAAAAAAGATATCATCGGATTGCCTTTAGCGATTGATTACGAGTTGCTAAAACAATGGCAAGCATCGTTAACAGGAGATAAAGGGCTGCGTTACTTAATTAGAGGACTGTCTTCTAGCCAAATAAGTACCGTGAATGAGCATCAGCTCAGCTATGATATTGACACGCCTGAGCAACTGACTTATGCCAAGCAACAAGGCTGGCTTGATACATAATCACAGATAGAGGCTTCAATGACAAAGGTGATAGAAACTAAACGTCTTTATTTGAGACAGTGGCAGCCAGCTGACTTTGGGGTATTTGCTGAAATGAATGCCGATCCAGAAGTCATGCGTTATTTCCCCAAGCTATTGTCGCCAAAATTGAGCGATGTAATAGCCAATAAATGCCAGCAGCTGATTGCAGATAATGGCTGGGGGTTTTGGGCAGTGAGTGAAAAAGACGGCCCAAAAGCGGACAATAGCTTTATTGGCATGGTGGGTTTAAATGCAGCTCATGCGGATATGTCATTTGCGCCTTGTGTGGAGATTGCTTGGCGGCTGCATAAAGACTATTGGGGACAGGGTTACGCCACTGAAGCCGCGCGTGCAGCGCTGAAATTTGCTTTTGAAGTTCTAGCGCTTAACGAGGTCGTCGCTTTCACCGCAGTCATTAATAGACACTCGCAGCTTATCATGCAGCGCCTTGGCATGGCGGATACACAGGAAGATTTTTATCACCCTATGCTTGATGCTAGACACCCACTTGCCAAGCATGTGTTATACAAAATAACGCGGCAGCAATGGCAAAACACTATCGAAAATTGACTGTATTTATAATTACCATTTATAGGATTTACTTACTATTATCCCGCGAAAACGTCAAAATGTGCCCTTTAAATGGCAAGTCAAGATAAGTGGTATTCTCGGGCTTGACGTGTTGACTGCTAAAACCATATTCAAGCATTTTATTGGTCAGCTTGTTTTTGCGCCCACGCCCAGGGTCTACGACGATGACCTCACATTTTGGTAACGCATGACGTTCGATAAATTCAGCCAAAATATCAATATGTTGGTCTTCATAGAGTAAATCACTACCGATAATGATATCGAACTTGCCAAGGTGGCTATTGTCTTCTGCCCAATCTAAACGCTCAAAGTTAATCTCTTTATTGTTATTCAAGGTGGTATTGCGATCAAGGAAGTACTCAACTGTCGGATGATAGTCGGTCGCCGTAATGTCTGCATGCCGATGATTGAGCAGCAGGCTCGATAATGCCATGCCGCAGCCAACCTCCAAGATACGCTTGCCCGCAATATCATAATCGAGCATGTGATTGGCCAATACCAAGCTTGACGGCCAAATCACGCCAAACATCGGCCAAGAAGCCGAGCAAATACCTAGGTTAAGCGCCTCATCGTCAGGGTCGCTAAATTGTTGGTTGTCACGTAAGGTGCAAATATGGATATCGGTGTTGCCAATTTCAATCGTTTGATAACGCACGCGCACAGTGGTCAGCGAAGTCATAAACTGTCCTAAAAAATAAGCAAGAATGCAAGCTTTGGCAGAGGGTGCCACTTTCAATGAGGGGAAAAGCTGTTGGGTAGGGTTTGCAGCGTTTAAATCTTGGAGAGGTGATAAGCGTCAAGTAAAAGAATAGGTAGAAAAAATATTCTCATTTGGACGATGATAGTATGACCTAACATTTGACAAGTTGTTGTTAATTCTGAGGAGGTTATTCTTACTAATTACCGATTAGCTAACTAATTATCAAATATTTAGTAGCAATTAGCTATAGTCAAAATATTCTAAAACGCGACGGTATTGCTGATATCAATTTTTTGTAGCCTCTGTCTGCGCAGGTACAGCAAGCAAGAAAAGTTGATATCAGCAGTGCATGATGGTTCGATATTACTTTTCACTCACTATATGACACGTTGAACATGGCGCAAACGTAGAAAAATAGCTTATATAAAAAGTGAATAGTGCTTATTACTTATTACTTATCCTAAGGCGCAGCAATAGAGGCGAGGTATCCAGCCTAATACGTTAGATTGTGACCCGCTTAAAGTCAGGCAGTCACTTTAATTCAAAAATCTTAGTCCAGACGTTTTTAATGCCCAGACCAACTCCACAAAGGCACGACTATTGGTCAGAGGCTCACCATCGATGATGAGTACATAACCTGAACCATCAATCCATAAGAATACAAAGCTGGTCTCAGGAATCAACAAGTCTACTTGCTGAAAGAACGAAATCGCTTGGCTTTCTACTGCCCAGCCGCGTTGCTTTTGGCGTAGCATAAAGCCTGAGAAGTCAGCGGCCGCCACACTCAGCATATCCGCTTCTTCTTGACTATAGCCAATCCGAGCAAGACAAAACCCTTCATCAGAGCCAATGGCTGCTCGGCGCTTACCAGATAAGCTCGCTACCACGTAGGGTAGAAATTGATCCAAGGGCAGATTGGGCGCGGGTAAAAACAGAGACAGCTTTTCAATCCAACCTTGTTCAATAAAGCTTTGTAACCACCCGTCAGAGTAGCGTGCTAGCCAGTCAGCAGCCAGTAGTGTCTGCTCATAGGATAATAAATCCTGTAAAGACAGCTGCGCATCGGTCGGCTCGTTTTGTGAAAATGCCTCAAAAATACCGGCTGGGGTTAAGGTCAGATAGGTTTTATCAGCGTTTAAGTAAGAAGACATAGCGGCTACCGTTGTTGGGAAGTTTTAAATAGGCGATAAGTTAAGTTTTGATATTCTGGCCGTTAGTTTGGTCAAGGCGTTGCTGGCAATGGTTCCAACGTTCATCAAACTGCCAATCGCTTTTGCCTAAGCGAAACCAAACTAATGAGAAGGCAAGGCGATCATGGCGCGCGATACAGTGGGCAAAGAACTCATTTTCGATTTGCTCAATCGTGCCCCAGTCTTGATTATTGCGTGCTTGCATCAGCTCAGTGGTGATGTCTTTTGCAATCTCTTTGGCATCATCGCTACTGATACGCAAACGCTTTGTCTGCTCGTTCAGCGATGGCGACACCAGCACGCTCCAACGGGTCGCCAGCATACTATTGCGCTGAATATAGCTTTTTTTATTAATACAGTCGCGAAAACCCTGCTCAACCTGCGGATACAGGCGGTCTTGAATACGAGTAAATAAATTGGTCACATCATAAGGAATGTCATACCAGCAGCCATAAAAAAAGTCCGCCACAGCACCTTGTAGCGGTTCTTTCTCGTTTAATAACAGTGCTGCATTGATACGTTGTTCGTGAAAATACCGATTATTGGGCGCCAAGAATACCTTGCGCGAGTAAAAACGAAACACCTTGCGCGCGGCCATCTCACTTTCTTTAATAAGGTCTACATCAGACATAATGGTGTCCTTTAGGTCATCGCTCGCACTCGAGTGCCATAGGCGATAACCTAACTAAGCAAAATAAAACCAAGGTGAAGCAGAATGCTAAGCAAAACGCTAGATAACATACTAGGGCGTGTCTTCAACTCATTCGATAGTCATCTAAATGGGTTAAAAATGGCTAAATCTTGCCAAACATCGTCAAATAGCTGGTTAATATCCCGATATTATCTGCGCTATTTTTTCTTGTTTGACGGCAATTTATCTCATTTTTATCACCATTTTTGAAATGAAGACATGCCCTAGTCAAGCAAGGTCTGCATCAAATCTATCATAAACTCAGCGTCTTCTTCACTCATAGGCTCAAATCCTTCAGGCATACCCAGTTCAGCCAGTGCTTCTTGACCATCGTCATCCTTATTAAAATTCAGGACAGCATCGGTGATCGCTGCGGCATCGGCAACATCGTCTTTGATTAATAAAACGTGACTGATATCTGCCAAATCACTTTCGATAAGTACCGATAGCTGGGTTTTGGTCAGACGTGAAAAGCCATGGAAAATCTCTGCCAAAAAGAACGCCGCTTGGACCTCCCCTTTAATGACTTTGCGCGCGGCGGCTTGGTAGGTTTCGGTGACATCCCAATTGAGATCCGAATCTTCTATATCAACCGCTTCGAGTAAACGTAAGCCAATCAGCTTAACATCACGGTTGTCCGCCATCGCTACTGTCGCGCCAGCACGGATATCTTCTAAACGATTGATATCGCTATTTGCCGCTGCCGCAATGACCATTTCATCCGATTTGCCGATAGGGCGGGCAATAGCACGGTAGCCTTGCTCGCGTATCAGCGCCGCTGCATCAAAGGGATTGGCGTAAATGACATGGACGTTGCCTGCTTTGATAAGGGCTTCTTGTTCAGCATACGACGTCGGTGTGTTGAGATGCATATGAATACCCGCACGCTTTTGCATAAGGGTGTTAAACATATGCCAACCGGCAAAGCGCTCAGGAGAAAAATCAGGGGCGATTAATAAGTTATACGTGGGTTCACTCATGATTTAGCCTTCCTCATTTTGTTTCATTTCAGCATACTGAGCCATTGCTGCATCAATCTTGCTGCGTGATGGCTTACGGCGGACCGAGGTATAACCCACCGTTTCGCCGTGACGAATATTAGGCACGACCGTGGCATATACCCAATAATGGCTGCCGTCTTTGCATAAGTTTTTGACGTAACCGTGCCATTTCTGCCCAGACTCAGCGGTATCCCACAAGTCTTTATAAGCCGCTTTAGGCATGTCAGGATGACGCAAAATATAGTGCTGTTTGCCGATTAACTCGTCGACATTGTAGCCACTAATCTCGACAAAGGCGTCGTTAACGTGCGTTAAAATGCCGTCCAAATCTGTACGCGAGACGATAAGCTTGCCGTCTGGGTAGGGGCGTTCAATACCAGTATCATAGACAGTACGCGATGTACCATCGTGATAAGTCAGCATGATTTGTTCTGCAGGTAACTCAGGTTTTTGTGCATCAGGGAGTGGAGAACCCATCGTAATCTCCTTCATTTAACGTTGTATTCATAAGGGTTAAAAAGCGGATTTGGTGTGTTAGCGGTCGATAATAGAATGAATGATAAGCCAGATATTTTTTATTGTTCTAATAAGTTCATCGCTCATCTCTTCTCTCATCATTGAAGCCTTTCATATAAACAGTGTGCACTACCTTAAATAGTTTTTATAAGACATAGCACCAATTTTAATTTAGAGTAGGACGGATAACTTGCTATCTCTTGTTATCTATAGCGATAACCATAACGCGGCATCGACAGTGCTTTATGCTCACCAATTAGATGAGTTTGGCTAGGGCTTCTGAGGCGCGCTTGATATCCAAGAATATCAAACCAAGCTTGGCATTGGGTTTTGCCATAATGGTCAGCACTGCCTCATCTCCTGATGACGTCATAATCACGTAGCCTTTTTCACCTTGAATCATAATGCGATCGATACTGCCGCGTGCGAGCTCACGACCTGCGCGGTCACCCAAGGATAAAAGCGCGGCTGACATGGCGCCAACGCGATCTTCATCAACGCCCGTTGGTAAGGCTGAAGCAATCATCAGACCATCGTTAGAAATAAGGGCAGATGCTTCTACATCGGCTGATGAGCTGTTTAGGTCTTCCAAAATCTGCTGGAATGAATCTGTACGCATATCGCTTTCTCTGTACTGGTGGTTGGTATGTATTTGTGAACGAGTGGCGGTAGCCAAAATATCCTTGCTTTAAGAAGGGCATTATAATTCCTTACTAATAATATTGATATACGATTATGCCAATAAAAGAGGTATTTTCTAGATATTTTACTGCTTAGTGGTCGATTTCTACTTTTTATCACTATTTCTGATATAGATTTTAATAAAATATTGAATAGTTATTTATTTTTATACCTCATTACCACTAATTTAACGTTTTTTAACAAGTGAATTGTGCGATAGATTCTTTTCGTTAAAAAGGTTTAGTGATAAGCGAATAATTGCTGCTCATCGTTTGACTATGGAGTACAAACAAAAACCTGCCGCATCAACTATACTGAAAAAAGTCACATCATTTTTCATGATGGTGATATTTACTAGACTTATAGACCCTAAAAATGATATATAGATATGAGATAAAAATAGTTGTTACTTATTAGCTATGCATTTAACCGATTATTTATAGAAGACAAACAGTTGGCGTTCAATCCCATTAGTTTTTATACCGACCTGTGTATAGGAGCGTTTTAATCCCACATCGGCGTTTATAATCCTATCGTTTGCTAGCAAATGATAAGACGTGGATGTATATCAACAGATCACAATTTTTACCTTAAGGAAGCTATATGAGTATCAGTCAGGCCATCGAAAAAATCGAAGAACGTTATGCCCATCAACCTGAATTCGTGCAAGCGGTAAAAGAAGTTGCGCTTACCATCGCACCTCTGTATGACGCTCATCCAGAATATGAACATTTAAAGATATTTGAGCGTTTGGTTGAGCCTGATCGTATTATTTGCTTCCGTATTAACTGGGAAAATGATCAAGGCGAAGTGCAGGTCAATCGCGGCTGGCGTGTTCAGTTTAGTAATGCCTTAGGCCCGTACAAAGGTGGCGTTCGCTTCCATCCTACCGTCAACCAATCCGTATTGAAGTTTTTGGGCTTTGAGCAAATCTTTAAAAACGCTTTAACAGGTCTACCAATGGGCGGCGGTAAAGGTGGTGCTGACTTTGATCCTAAAGGTAAATCGGACAGCGAAATCCGCCGTTTTTGTTATGCCTTTATGCGCGAGTTGCATCAGTACGTCAGCAAGGACATTGACGTACCAGCAGGCGATATCGGTGTGGGTGGACGTGAAGTCAGCTATATGTTTGCCATGTATAAAAACTTGACTCGCGAGCACGGCGGTGTCTTGACTGGTAAAGGCGTTGGTTTTGGTGGTAGCTTAATGCGCACAGAAGCGACAGGCTACGGCGCGGTTTATTTCTTAGAAAATATGATGGCTGCGCAAAACGAAAACATCAAAGGCAAAAAAGTGCTGATCTCAGGGGCGGGTAACGTCTCACTGCACGCCGCCGAAAAAGCGAATATGCTAGGCGCAACCGTACTGACAGTATCTGACTCACAAGGTACGTTGTATGATGAAAAAGGCATGGATCAAGAAAAAATTGATTGGCTAAAAAATCAAAAAGCACAAAGCAAGCCACTGTGTGATTATGTTGATGTTTATGGTGGTGAGTGGTTTGCTAAGCAAAAACCATGGCACATCAAAGGTGATATCGCTATCCCATCAGCGACACAGAACGAAGTCAACGAAGATGATGCTAAATTAATGGTTGAAAACGGCATCAAATATATCGCTGAAGGCGCTAACATGCCATTGACTGCCGAAGCTGTTGATTATATTCGTCTGCACCGTGTCCACTATGCACCAGGCAAAGCGGCTAACGCTGGCGGTGTGGCAGTATCTGGTCTTGAGATGTCACAAAACTCAGTGCGCCAATATAAAACCTTTGAAGAAATCGATGAGCGCCTAAAGCGTATTATGAAAAATATTCATGATTGTGCCGCTGAAGCATCAGAAAACTATGGTCAGACTGATGATGGCTATATCGACTATATGGCTGGCGCCAATATCGTGGGCTTCAAGCGCGTGGCTGATGCGTTATGTGCCTATGGTATCTTGAACTAACTTTTGGTATCTCGAACCAACTTTTAGTATTTTGAGCTAAAAGGACAGTTTGTCTTAGTTCGCTTATTGAAATTTTAAATACCGCTTTTATTTCTAATAAGGGCGGTATTTTTTTGTTTGAAATTTTTTTGCCTTTTTCGACAGGACGCTCACTAAAGTTTTTTGGCTTATAAGTACCTAATTTATAAATGTTTTTACATGTTTTACTTGAAGTTACATTAATCTATTTTATTAGACAGATTATAAGTAATCATTATTAGTCCTTTTGACTATTATCAATTCTCTAGGTTCATTTTAGTTTACCCAAAGTTTTTACCTATAGCTTTGATACATTCATCAAGGGATCAACCATGACCGTCCACAAGGGAGTCTATACTGACAAAAACTCAATTTTTTTGAGTTCGATTCCTATGATAGGAAATCGATTTAGCGATTATTTATTTAGCGATTATCTATTTAGTGATTATAAAAGCAATTTTCATGCTTTGAGAAGTCACTTACTAAAACGCACCGCCCCAAAAATTGGATTATATAAAGACCGTACATTAAAAGGCAGTCGTGCTTTAAACGATTATAGTGATATTGTTGGCTATGCTGGTATTGAAGACCAGCTTGGAGAGGCTGTAAGTATCCATAAGTTTTATGGTCATACTTCAAAAAGCTCTATCCGCTTAAGCTTTCAGTTAATGACCCGTGCTGAACCGGCAGCGATGGTGATTGAGACGATTAAGTCGTTGTTGGCGATTAAAGCAGATGACGATGAGATTTTAATTGTCGATAATAATAATACTCAAACAACGCTCTACAAGCCATTGGCTCAGTTCTGTGCCAGTCTGGATGCGCGTCACAATGTACATTTTTATCATATCGATTCAGTAGCAGGCTTTAAAGCTGGCGCACTTAATTTAGCGTTGGGGCTTATGGACCCCAATTGCAGCCATATAGTGGTAGTTGATAGTGACTATCAGGCGTTACCGCAAGCGCGAGTATCGATTGCCAATGCTATCGAGTGTTATCCGACCCATGCGCTATTGCAGTTTCCTCAGTTTTATCGTGACGCCGGACGAGTCGATATTCATAGCGAGCTAAATCACTATTTCAATCACCATTTATACCGTCCGTTTAATCGCACACGTGCGCTATCGACTGGGACTTATGCAGTCATTCGCCGCCGTGCGCTATTAGATTTAGGCGGCTGGTCAGGCGCATCAATTACCGAAGATGCGCAGATGGGTGTGCTGATGCATAGTCGCGGCTTGCGCAGTCAGTTTGTCCCTGAGGTTATCGCGACAGGACTGCTACCCACTACCTTGCACGACTTGATGAGCCAGCGGCGACGCTGGATCTATGGCAATATGCAAGTGCTTAATACTTACTTTTCAGCGTCATCAAACTTGCCTTCAACAAGTTTATCCATCATAGATTCACTCGTCACAGACTCATCCGCTACAAAAAAGAAACTCAGTGAGCGTCTAGCGTACATGGGTGCACACTTATCTCAGCTTAGTGCTTGGGTCAATTTTACCGGTATCTTTATCGTATTGCAGCTATTGACGCTACTTATTATTACGAGTGCGCTACTATTCAGCACCAGTTTAAATATTTATGCTTTGCTTGCTCCTTTATATATCGTGTATGCGAGTTACGCCATATTTTTGGGTAGGCGTTTATGGGCATATATGCAGGATAGGGCATCGCTCAATCAGCAAACTAGCAATGGAGCTGCGCCAAGCTTAAGTAATCGTTTGCGGGCTTGGGCTGTGCATCTGAATTTTTGGGAGTTGGGCGCTTTATCATGGTGGCCAGTACTATGGGGACAAAAGAAGCCGTTTATCTGTACGCCGAAGCAAGAGTTGATACGTACGCGAAAATCAGTTTATGTTGCCAATTTAATGGCGATGCCTAAAGTATTGCTAATGTTAAATATAACCACAGCCATAATTGTATCGCCATTTTCCCTTTTATATTCACCGCTACTATTTGGCTGCGCCGTGATGGTTTGTATTCTAAAAGTATGGGCTGCCAAGGTGATGCTGGATAATTACAGCTATGAAGAATATCAGGTTGCAAATAAAAAGGTAGCTGCTGAGACCTTAATTACTAAAAACCTCAGTGCTAAAAGCTTCGTTACTAAAAACTTGTCTCAGCCGCACATGATTAGTATTGCTAAATCAAAAGACAAACCTTTGACGTCTTCATTTAAAGACGACAATGCTGTTAATTTTTAACAACATTAATTTTAATCTCTACAATTTTTATCTGTACCTAATGACTGTCATTCAACTCATATTTAGTTAATTTATACTTAATAAATTCATATTGGACTTGTTATGCTATCTAGCCCTACTGTCGATATATCAAGTATTACTGCTTACCGTGATGCTAGCGTAATAGATACTCCTGTATTGCGCATTGCCATTATTGCGCATTCTCTATATCCAATCGCGCAGCCATATGCTGGCGGTCTTGAGATGATTACCGAGCTTATATGTGATGAATTGGTCGCTCAAGGACATGAAGTGTTGCTCTATGCGCATGCTGATAGTCAGACTAATGCGACACTCGTGCCCTTTATGACGCGCACGCAGTTTGATGCGTTGGTCTATGACAATGAGCATGATTCGGTAGGTATGAGTCGCGAAGAGTTGTATCAGTATTTGGTCTATCAGCAAGCCATGCGCGATATCATCAGTCGTGATGAGCAGGGCATGATCGATGTGGTGCACAATCACAGCTTGCACCATATACCGATGATGATGGGACAGGCATTTGGCGCGCGTTTTTTTACCACCTTTCATACGCCGATTTTCCCGCAGCTGCGCTTAGCATTATTGACACTACGTCAAGGCACGCAAACCCAGTTCACCGCGATTAGTGGTCATCAGCAGCAGTTATTTGCTGAGTTCGTGCCTTCTCATGTGGTCTATAACGGTATTGATGTACAGTCATTTGATGCCAATACAAACCCAATTGAAGACGAGATTTACTTTTGGTATGGGCGCATTTGTGTGGAAAAAGGCACCCATTTAGCGATGGAGTATTGCAAAGCGGCCGGCAAGCGCCTCATTATTGCAGGGCCAAAAAGTAATGAGGAATATTTTGATGAGTACGTTGCACCGTTACTAGAAGAAGATAAAAACGCTGGGTCTTTATTCGATTACGTCGGTCATCTGAGTAAAGATCAAATCAATGAACGCTTAAGCCAAGTGACTGCTATGCTATTTACCAGTACATGGGACGAGCCTTATGGCTTAACGCTGGCTGAGAGTTTGGCTTGCGGTACGCCAGTGATTGGATTTGATGTCGGTGCGAGCGCTGAGATTGTCACGTCATCGACTGGTATCATTGTACCTAAGATGGACAAAGACGCTTTCATTCAAGCTTTTGCTGATATCAAACATATTTCCCGCGCGGCATGTCGTCTGCGTGCTGAGCAGTTTTGTTCCGTCGCTACGATGGTGGATGGTTATCTGCGGCTATACGAGCAGGCTTTGGAAAGTGGTGATAGTAATAGTGCTCAGATTCAGGCCTTGTCTTTCTAGATGATACTTATGATTCAAGTTCTAGCCTACTAAAAATTTTCTAAATAAACAGACTAACTTTACTAGCTATTTAAGCGTCAGTTTTTAAACAGTAAATTTTGGGAAATCTCCTTATGCGTATTGGCTATTATGCCCATCATCATGGTTCAGGTCACTGTCGCCAAGCAGATAAATTGGCTGCTCTATTGCCGCCTAAATTACGCTCGCAGATGACAGTGTTTACCAGTTTGCCTAATGATGGTTATCACTTTAGCGCGATAACTGATGAGCAAATCGTACGTTTAAGCGCTGAGGATCAGCTACCAGAAGATGTACTACTAGGGCGAGCTGGAAAATATTGGCAGCCAAGTAGTTTGCATTATTCACCAGTAGGTAATCGCAATGTGCAGATGCGCAGCTGGCAGTTACTCGATGAGATTCGTCAGCGTCAGATTGACCTAATGATTATTGATGTCAGCGCCGAAGTTGCTATGCTGTGTCGCGTGGCTAGTATTCCTTACTTATACGTAAGGCTGGCAGGTGAGCGCGATGATATACCGCACTTGAACGCCTTTGCTGGCGCGCTGGGATTATTAACCCCTTACCCAAAGGCACTTGAAGCGTCAGCAACGCTGGACTGGGTACGCCAAAAAACGCTATATCTTGATTTCATGCCCAATAAGACGGATGAGCTGTTAACGTTTACCGCCTTTATAAATAAGCTCATGACGCTCACTACTAGTAGTATTAGTATCCATGAGCGGCTTTCATCTTCGGATAATAAACAAAAAATAGCTGATACTACAATCATAACGGTTATCAAAGGTTACGGTGGGCACGACGCTATTGATGCCAAGCTGCCCGAGCTACGCCGTGCATTACCGAATGCATTGATTATATCGCTTGGACCTATTAACGACGAGGCACGACATTGTGTTGATATTGCTGCTCACGTAAATGATGTGACGCCATTTATTGCCTATAGTGACCTGCTGTTGATGGCGTGTGGTTTGAACGGTATTGCGCAAGCTTATGACTATGCGACGCCGCTCGTGGTGTTGCCAGATGAGCGTCCGCATCGTGAGCAGGAAGTCATGGCAGAGGCGCTGATTGAGCAAGGTCGTGCTCTAAGTTGGGCACAGTTCATGGCTCAAAATTCAAGTTTGGGTAGTCAGGATATACCGTCTTTTTTATCAGTTAACGATAAGTCAATTAGCAATGAATCGATTAGCAATGAGTCAATCAACACTGATAAGACTGCTCTAACGGATAATCAAGATAATACGCCAGCGCAAAAATTTATGGATAGCATTGTTGACTATACTTCCGTCAAAGCTTGGTTTGAAGAATGGTTATTGCCACAATTGGGCCTAAAACCTGATAAACAATAAGAAACCTTAAAAACAAAAGGTTCTACAATAAGAGCAAAGAAGATCTCTATGACAACGACAACCAAAGCGCAAGAGGCCACTCATGCCACTACTCCCGTTAGCGTGCCTTTAAGCGTCATTACTACCTGCTACGGACGCAATCGCCATCTCTACAATCTACTCGGTAGCTTGGAGCAGGGTAGTGTCAAACCAGCAGAAGTTATTATCGTTAATGATGACGCTGAGCCTGAACGTCTGGCAGCATACGATTTAAATATCATTAAGATAGCAACGACTACAGCGACTGAGAATGGACTAGCAATTAGCGCATCATTTGATATCGGTCGTAACCGTAACCTTGGAGCGGCGCGCGCCACGTATGATGCCATGATTTTCTTGGATGTAGACTGTATCGTCGCGCCAACCTTTATTGAGCAGCTATATAGTAAACTTCAAGCACGTCCCAACGCCTTACTGATGGGTCAACCGCGTTATCTGACGCGTCCTTTGACGGATAATGAGGGTAGACAGCTACAACAAGGTAAATTGGCAGCCGACTTTTTAGACAAGCTGTCTGTATTTAACCCTTATCGGGATAACTTTGATTTACAACATCAGGGTACGTCTATTAAACAGACGCAAGACTATGGTGCGTTTTGGAGTCTTTGCTTTGCTATTATGCACAGTCAGTTTGAGCAAATTGGTGGCTTTGATACGGATTATGTCGGCTATGGCGCTGAAGATACGGATTTTGCTTTTATGGCGCGCGCGTTAAATATCGATTTTTATTTAACTGATGATGTGATTTACCATCAACAGCATAGTGTCTATAGACCGCCGCTTAATCATTTGGATAGTATCGTTATCAATGCCAATCGCTTTTATGAAAAATGGCAACATTGGCCGATGTCAGGATGGTTAGCGGAATTTTCGCAATTACAACTGATTAACTGGCGAGACGAGCAGACAGTACCGATTGCTATTAATCGACAGCCAAGTGAAGTCGAGATTAGAGCGGCTCATTATCCGGATGCGCCTTATGTGTAGATATATAGTCGATACTAAATAAAATAGATACATTGCATTAATACGCTAGACTGGTACAAATTTCTTTTGCGTGCTGTGCCTGCGCAGACAGAGGCTGCAAGAAATTTATCCCAGTCTCGCTATATCAGTTTTAAAGTGAATCAACTATAAGTGTTTAATCTTATTAGTAGTGTTCTATTAGTACTGACGAATAATCTCGACACTATTAGGCGGCGTCGCAAGCTCTTGTCTCTCAAACGCCCAATTATGCCCATCCCAAAAGTGCGCTGTTTTGTCATCATTATTAAAGCCCAACATGACTATCGATAGCGGAGTCGCAGCGTTCTGTCGCTGCTGCACATGTAAGCGCGCCGCCAATAATAGCCGATATAACAGAAACCCTGAGGTCGGCGCTGATGAATGGATATCAGCAAAAATAGGATAATCTGCCACCACGCTATCCTGCTCTGATAACACGCGACAATGCTCATCGCTATGCAATAATTCATTTAGCAGTTCTGGAATCTCTAATACTCGGCTGGCTGTTATCGGATCATCATTAGGGCTGGGGTCATCAGCTAGTAATGGAAACTGGTAGTCAGTATTGCCAAACAAGATGCCAAGTGGTGCATGCTTTGCCATATCGAGCATCGCCGTCAAATTATTACTACGAGGCGGCATGCCAAAATGCAACAGACTGTCGCCAATTTTTCTAAAGAATAATAGTTTTGGTAGATCTTTAACACTAGGATGATGCGCAAAAAAATCAGCATGAATAAAATCATTAAACAAAACCAGCATATCTGTCGGCTGCAACAGCGCCTCTAAGCTCGCTGTATCTATTGAAGGATTATTGGCTATCAATACGATACGCTGCTGTTGTAATAGCGCTTTCTGTATGATAATTGGCAAAGTGTCAAAAGCGGCGGTTGAAGGGTCTGATTGATCATAATTACTGTTGTAAAGTAAGTTTTGTAGCGTGTTTCGCATCATTAATTATGGTCTCAATATTTGGAAATTCAGAGAAGGAAATGGCAGACATATTATAGCGCTTACTCGCTCAAATTAATATATAAACCAAAGAGTTATCTCGTGTTCTTTCCACATGTGCTTGCTTTAGAAGCATAAACAGGAAAGCTACATTACGCTACCTTTTTATCTGCTATTCATCCCTATATATCCGTATCATAAAAGCAATTCCATAATGGCTATAAGGATAAAGAGATATGAGTAATATTATCAAAAAACTTCAACTGACTACATTGGGTGCTTGTCTAACTTTAGCATTGAGCGCAGGTGTAGTTAGTACAGCTGTTAGTGCTGCCAATCATACTGACGAAGTGAGTGCTGCTCAAGCAGCGAAAATTAGCCTAAAGCAGGCGATTACTACGGCGAGCAAAGAAGCTTCCGGTACTTTAATCAGCGCAGAGTTTGATGACGATGATAGCGATGCTGAGGGTGATGGCGGTGTCTATGAGCTGGAATTTAGTACTAATACCACTGGTTATGAAATCAAAGTTGATGCTATAACTGGCAAAATCGTAAAGACTGAAACCGAACGTCTGGATAAGGACGATTTGGCTGACTATAAGGCTCAGCAGCAAGCAAAAATCAAGGTGATGGATGCGATGAGTATCGCTGAGAAGCAAACGGGTGGTCGCATTCTCGAAATTGAGTTTAAGAATGATCGCGATTATGCTAATCATGCGTCCTACTACGAAACCCAACTTCTCAAAGGCAATAGTCTGCTTTGGCTAAATATCGATGCCGATACGGGGAGTACATTTAAAAACAAGTTTAAAAAATAACTGAGCGACATAAATAAATATCAGCAGTGCATGATGTATCGACATTATTTTTTACTGACTATAGAGTAGCAGTGTCTTAACTTCTATCGATAGCCAATAAAAAAACCCCAATCATTTAATGGTTGGGGCTTCTTTAATTATGCTAAATGTTTATATAAATTCGCTATACCGTCTCGCGCCATTTGCCTTGAACCATAATACCCGCAATAGGATTTAGCCCCATTTGATAAGCAAGGTCAGCAGGGCGCGCGATATCCCATAATGCCAAATCAGCATCGTAACCCACTTCTATTTTACCTTTGTTGGCGAGACCTAACGCTTGTGCCGCGTGAACAGTTGCGCCTGCCAATACTTCTTCAGGAGTGAGATAAAATAAGGTACAGCCCATATTCATCGCTAATAACAGCGACGTTAGTGGTGAAGTGCCGGGGTTGCAATCTGTCGATATGGCAATGTTGACCTGATGTTTGCGCAGTGCTTCTATCGGTGGCAACTTAGTATCACGTAGCGTATAAAAAGCACCTGGCAATAGTACGGCTACCGTGTTGCTTACGGCCATTTTTTCAATATCTTCTTCTGCTAAGTGCTCTAAATGGTCGCTTGATAGTCCTTGGTATTCTGCTACCAAAGCACTAGCACCTATGTTTGAGAGCTGCTCAGAATGTAACTTAACTGGTAAGTCTAATGAGCGGGCAACGTCAAAGACGCGCTTAATTTGCTCGCTACTAAAAGCGATGTTTTCACAGAAACCATCGACCGCATCGACCAAGCCCTCGCTATGCAAGATTGGTAACCACTGGCAAACTTGCTCGATATAGTCATCGGCATTGTCTTTATACTCTGGCGGTAGCGCATGGGCGGCCAAATAAGTGGTGCTAACATGAATGTTGTGTTTGTCACCGAGTGCGCGGGCGACTTTTAGTATTTTTCGCTCAGTTTCTAAGTCCAGCCCATAGCCAGATTTGATTTCGACACTGGTCACGCCTTCTTTTATGAGCGCGAGCAGACGTTTTTCACTTTGCGCAAACAACTCTTCCTCATTCGCTGCGCGGGTGGCGCTAACGGTTGAGACAATGCCGCCACCTTGTGCCGCGATATCTTGATAACTAACGCCTTGCAATCGCGCTTCGAACTCGTTGCTACGGTTACCGCCATAAACGATATGGGTATGACAATCGATGAGTCCAGGCGTTACCCAGTTGCCGTCAACGTCTTTGATTTGATCGCTCTTATAATGGGTAAGGTGCGGTTTTATTTGTTCATGCGTGCCAACCCATGCAATTTTGCCGTCTTTGATACCGATAGCGGCGTTTATTAATTGACCATAAGGGGTACTTTTTTTCTGGTTGTTGCTTTGATTGTTGTTATAAATATCAAACCCGTATTGTGCTGAAAAAGTGGCGAGATTGGCATTGATAATGATGTAGTCAAACGATGTCAGAGTGGAATCGTTTATAGGCATTTGATCTGTAGAGTTTATTGTATGAGTCATAATGTGCTCCTGCTTATTAGTATAGATTTAGTGCAGCCATCCATAGTCCATTTACTTTAAAACAGACATTGTGTCGTTGGTAAAAACGTTTCTTGCTGTGGTGCTGCTGACAGAGGATGTGCAAAACTTACTT
Organism: Psychrobacter okhotskensis; assembly: GCF_965638355.1. Taxonomy (NCBI): domain Bacteria; kingdom Pseudomonadati; phylum Pseudomonadota; class Gammaproteobacteria; order Moraxellales; family Moraxellaceae; genus Psychrobacter; species Psychrobacter okhotskensis. Next base: position 2,563,198 of record NZ_OZ281822.1, on the reverse strand, counting down.
CAGTAGCCTTGTATGGTTGGTTTATTTTAAAAATATTATAGCGTGACTGGTACAAATTTTACTCGCTTGTTGTGCGCAAGCGAGACAAAGGTGTCGCAAAATTCATCCTAGTCACTTGTATAAATATTCATAACACTTTTATTCTGTATCAATTTATTTATACTAAAAGTAAATGCTGCTCGATAATAGTTGCTAATAGTCTTGCCGCAACTTTACAGCTGCGTCCATCAATATCAAAGGTCGGGTTAATCTCGGCAATATCAGCCATCTTTACTTTATTCGACGCCATGATACGTTTGACCGCGCGCTCAACGAAGCTCAGCTCAATACCATAAGCTGCTGGTGCACTGACACCAGGAACGACGCTCGATGGCAAGCAGTCCATATCAATGGTTAAGTAGACCACATCAACGTCATTGATAAATTCTTCTATTTGAGCTGCAATTTTTTTCCATTTCTTATTGGTGCAGTCTTCGTCACTGATAATGTGGACGCCTAACTGCTCAGCACGGTCGAAGAGCGCGGCAGTGTTGGAAAACCGACTGACACCGATACAGCAATAGTGAAATGGCTGACCTTGTGCTTCAAGGTGCTCGGCTATTTGGCGAAATGGTGTACCAGACGTGGCGACATCAGATTGGCGAATGTCCAAATGCGCATCAAAGTTAATCACCCCGATAGTATGCATTGTGCTTGCATGGCTTTTAACATGGCTTTCAAGATTGCTTTCGACATCATTTTCAACATTACTTTCGATATTGTTAACGTCATTAGTGGGCTGATCGGTTTCTGATGACAGCGCCTGCCATAATCCTAAAAAACTGCCGTAAGCGATGGCATGACCACCACCAAGTCCAATGGGCAGCCCGCCTCGCTGAATAATATCACTTATCTTATCGGCATATTTTACTTGGGCTTTTTCAAGAGTGCGCTCGGCAAAATCATCATTATCATGACAATGGATATCACCAGCATCACCTAGTAGAGTTGGCAGTTGACCCTCATAGCGTTGTTGTAACTCAGCGATGACTGGCAGCGCCGCAAGTGCTTGGCGAATCAAGGGCGGCGCAGCTCGTGCACCCACGCGTCCTTGATTACGTCTGACACCTTGGTCACAAGCGAACCCGACCAGTCCAATGCGCTGACTGGTGCTATCAAAGGCATAAGGCTGCGCTATTTGATACCAGTAGCGGGCGCGCGCAGACTCAAACGGCTCTGCACGTCCTGTCCACCGACTCATATCAGCTGCGGTGTGGCTTACGGTTGTGCCAGTCCCAGACTTTGACATGCTCATTGCCCACCTCCTTTAATACAATAAAGCGTTTATTTAGAGTGATACCTTTTACTTAGACTCATACCAAGCGCTGCGCAGTGACTGCCAATATTCGGTGAGCGTACCATCTAATACTAGTTGCTTTGCAGCTTCAATATCAGGCGCTAGGTAGCGATCTTTGTCATAAAAAGTCACTTGCTCACGTAGCTTTTGATGCGCTGTCTGTAACGCTTCTGAGGTATCTAGTCCACGATGGAAGTCGATACCTTGACCAGCAGCCAATAGCTCAATGCCGATAATGGTGGCGGTATTTTGCGCCATCTCATATAGGCGGCGCGCACAATAGGTTGCCATAGATACGTGGTCTTCTTGATTGGCAGAAGTTGGAATGCTATCAACGCTGCCAGGGTGGGCGATAGACTTGTTCTCTGAAGCTAGCGCCGCTGCGGTCACGTGGGCAATCATAAAGCCAGAGTTCACCCCAGCATTATCAACTAAGAATGGTGGTAAGCCACCTGACAAGGTTGCATCAATCAATAAAGCCACACGGCGCTCAGACATAGAACCAATCTCAGCAATCGCCAAGGCTAAAATATCTGCGGCAAAGGCAACTGGCTCAGCATGGAAGTTACCACCTGAGATAGCAACTGGGCCATCATCGTTAGTGAAGATAAGTGGGTTATCGGTTACCGCATTAGATTCAATTAATAAGGTTTTTCCTGCTTGATTAATAATATCAAGGCAAGCGCCCATGACTTGTGGCTGGCAGCGTAAGCAATAAGGGTCTTGTACTCTATCGTCTTGCTCACCATCATGGGAGGCGCGAATAGCACTGCCTTTAATCAGCTGACGATGCGCTTTAGCGATTTCAATTTGACCATGATGGCCACGCACTTCATGAATACGTGCGTCAAATGGGGCATCCGAGCCTTTGGCGGCATCGATAGACATAGAGCCGACGATGGTGGCTGTCTCAAGCAAGTCACGCGCTAAGAAATAACCACGCAATGCCAGTGCGGTGGATACTTGGGTGCCGTTAATCAGGGCAAGACCTTCTTTGGCCGCTAGGGTAATGGGCTCAAGACCATGCTGCGCTAATGCCTCAGCAGCGGGTACTTTTTTGCCGCCAACATAGACATCGCCTTCGCCCATCATGGCCAGCGTCATATGTGATAAAGGTGCTAAGTCACCAGAGGCCCCAACGGAGCCTTTGGCGGGAATGTTTGGCGTAATTTGATTGTTAATTAAGCCAAGTAAGCTATCGACCACAGCGCGGCGGACGCCAGAGACGCCTTGCGCGAGGCTGGCGACTTTCATGACCATAATCAATCGAACCACACTGTCTGGCAATGCTTCACCAGTACCCACTGAGTGAGAAACGATAAGGTTACGCTGCAGTAGCTCAAGTTGATCATCACTAATACGAGTTTTTGCTAACAGGCCAAAACCCGTATTGATGCCATAAGCGCTCTTATCACGCGCAATGATGGTACGTACATCTTCATGCGAGGCATCTATCGCCTCATAAGCACTGTCGGGTAGCGTCAATATGACAGGTTGCTCATAAATATCGCGCAACATCTCAAAGCTTAATTGGCGTGGGTGTAGGGTTAGTTTTTTGATATCAGTCATGCGATTCATCCTAATTTTATGAGCTATATTAATTGTATTTTTTGTTGTCTATACATTTTAGTTTATGCGTTGTTGTTTATAAACCGTTAAAAGCTATGTTGTCTAAATTTCTTTAACCAATCCCGCTTGTTTCAGTCGGTCTAACTGATCCAGCCCAAATAGATCGCTAAATGTCCAAAAGGTGCAGCGATTAGAATGCTAAGCACCACTCGCTCAAACCAGATAATGACCATCTTAGGTACTGACAGCGGAATCTCAGTTGCCAATACGCAAGGAATCATCGCTGAAAAAAACAGCACGCTACTAATCGAAACCACGCCTGCCACATAGCGGGTCAAGACCTCAGCTTCCGTTAGCAGGAGTGCAGGCAAGAACATCTCAGCCAGTCCCGCTGACATACCTTTGGCAGCAACTAGTGGCTCGGGCATACCGGTTACCCAAGTGAATGGATACAAGAGCAAACCTAGCGCATCAAAGACAGGCGTATATTTGGCTAATAATAAACCCGTTAACCCTACCGCAATAATCGAGGGTACAATCGCTGCCGCCATCGTCACCCCATCGCGAAAGTTCGACCACATAATTTGTTTGAGGTCAGTCGCACGGCGCGAAGTAGCCAGTCCTAAATGATAAGCTGCTGCTAAGCGATTACCTTGTTGGTTTTCCAAGTTTGGACGCTCGACGCTATCATCAAAACCCCGGATAGGCGGAATACGTGCGGTAATGGCAGTGACAATAAAGGTAATAATCAGTGTCGACCAAAAAAACAGATTCCAAAACTCCATTAGACCAAGGGTCTTAGCAACGATCACCATAAAGGCTGCCGATACCGTAGAAAACCCAGTAGCAATGATGATGGCTTCACGGACCGAATATTGATTTTGCAAAAATACCCGATTGGTAATGAGCAGCCCAATAGAGTAACTACCAACAAAGGACGCAACGGCATCAATCGCCGATGAGCCGGGCGTTTTCCAAATTGGCTTCATAATAGGCTGCATGAGCACCCCAAACATCTCCAGTAAGCCAAAACCGAGCAAAAAAGCGAGGATTAATGCGCCAATAGGGACAATCATACCGACTGGTAATGCCAGTTTTTCAAACAAAAACGGCAACATGTCCTTTTCCATGATGATAGCAGGCGCCATATCAGTGATATACATGATGGCGAGTACTAGCCCGATAATCTTGAAGGCGGTTAATATCATATTGGTGATATTTTTACGCCATGAACCATCATAAATGGGTTTGCCAACACCATAAATCATCAGTAGAAACAGCAAAAACACAGCAAGGGTGTGCTGCTGAGTGACTAGATAAGTTGCCCCATGATCAAATAAAATGGTGCTCTTTTCACCAATAGTAAAAGGCACAAAGAACATCACCAAGCCAATAGCACTAAATACGATTAGCTGTATCAGTGCGACAGGTTTGGACAGCAGCTTTTCAGGCGGCGGGCTAGCAGGTGCTGGACTGTCTAGAGGCGTTCTAGGCACGGAGCTGCCTGGGGGCAAAATATCACGTTCAGACATATTATCGTCCTTGATAAAGTGTTGATGATGTCCTTATATCATTTGGGCATATAAGGACAAGGGCAAGCTATTTAATCATCGGTAGATTTAAGCCATATTCTTTGGCTGTTTTGATGGCCAGCTCATAGCCCGCATCCGCATGACGCATCACACCTGAGCCGCAATCATTGACCAGTACTCGCGCCAAGCGCTTGGCAGCGGCATCTGTGCCATCAGCGACGATGACCATGCCAGAGTGCTGCGAGTAACCCATACCCACGCCGCCGCCATGATGTAATGACACCCAAGTGGCGCCGCCTGCGACATTGAGCATGCCGTTTAATAACGCCCAGTCAGACACCGCATCTGAACCATCTTTCATACTTTCTGTTTCGCGGTTGGGGCTGGCAACAGAGCCAGTATCCAAATGGTCACGACCGATAACGATAGGACCTTTTAACTCACCACTTTTAACCATTTCGTTAAATGCCAAGCCTGCTTTATCACGTTCACCAAGACCTAACCAGCAGATACGTGCTGGCAAGCCTTGAAATTGAATGCGTTCTTTCGCCATGTCTAGCCAGCGATGAATATGCTGATTTTCAGGGAACAGCTCTTTAATTTTTTGATCGGTTTTGTAGATATCTTCTGGATCACCTGATAATGCGACCCAGCGGAATGGACCTTTACCTTGGCAAAACAGCGGACGAATATAAGCAGGGACAAAACCCGGGAAATTAAAGGCATTTTTTACCCCTTCATCAAAGGCAACTTGACGAATGTTATTACCATAATCAGTCGTTGGGATACCCATTTCTTGTAGATCTAGCATGGCCTGCACGTGTACGGCACAAGATGCAGCAGCATCTTTGGTTAAGGCGGCATGTTGGTCTGGATTTTCTTGTGCTGCTTTCCATTCTTCAACTGTCCAGCCACTTGGCAAGTAGCCATTGATTAAGTCGTGAGCGGAGGTTTGGTCAGTGACCAAATCAGGTTTTATCTCGCCTGCATTGGCACGCTTGACCATCTCAGGCAAGATATCAGCCGCATTGCCAAGTAGCGCGATAGAGACGGCTTCACCAGCATCCGTATGCTGCTTAATCAGCTCATAAGCATGGTCAAGATTGTCGGCTTGCTTATCGACGTAACCAGTACGCAAACGGAAATCAATACTAGACTGTTGGCATTCGATGTTTAAAGAAGTCGCGCCGGCAAAGGTCGCGGCTAATGGCTGTGCGCCGCCCATACCGCCAAGACCAGCGGTCAAAATCCAACGTCCTGCCCAGCTGCCATCATAATGCTGGCGACCGGCTTCGACAAAAGTTTCATAAGTGCCTTGGACGATGCCTTGAGTGCCGATATAAATCCAGCTACCGGCAGTCATTTGGCCGTACATAAATAGGTCTTTGCGATCAAGCTCGTTGAAATGCTCCCACGTTGCCCAGCGCGGGACAAGGTTGGAGTTAGCAATCAACACACGTGGCGCATTTTCATGAGTTTGAAAGACGCCAACTGGTTTGCCTGATTGCACTAATAAGGTCTCATCGTCTTCTAATTCTTTGAGTGACGCTAGGATTTGATCATAGCTTTCCCAGTTACGGGCTGCACGTCCGATACCGCCATACACAACCAAGCTTTTTGGGTTTTCGGCCACATCAGGGTGTAGGTTGTTTTGCAGCATGCGATAAGGCGCTTCGGTCAGCCAGCTTTTGCAATTTAATGTGCTACCAGTCGGCGCGGCGATTTCGCGGCTCTCATCACGGCGGGTAGGTTTGTTGCTATCGGTATCAGTAGTCATGGTCAAATCCTTATGAAATCTTTTTAGACAATAAAGTAATCAAGGTAAGCGTTTTACAGTCAGTCTATAAATTCGGCGAAATATCGATTAGATGACGCAGATTTTTAGCACTACTGTAAAGTTGTATATACAAATTATCAAAGATTATTTTCACACGCAAGTACTTTTTTATAAATGACTCAATTATTTTTGTGAGTGTTTTGGCAGATAGACAGAGGTGAAGGGGTTTTGCTGAGGTTCATGAAGTTATCTCGTGATATTATGGCCTCATTATTATTGATGAAACTAACGGTTAAAGACGAATATGACAAAGACGATTCCAGCCTATCAGCGGATTAAAAATGCCATATTGGACAATATCCATTCCGGAAAATGGCAGGCGGGCAATGCAATCTCTACCGAAATGGCCTTGGCAGAAGAGTTTGGGGTATCGCGTATGACGGTCAATCGTGCCTTGAAAGAGTTGAGTGAAGAGCGGGTATTGGAGCGCCGCCAAGGGTCGGGGACATTCGTCGCCCAGCAGCAGTTTAATCATACCTTTGTAGAAGTGCGTAATATTGCTCAAGACTTAAAATCAGCCAATCGTGACTATCAGGCACAAGTGCTGAGCAAACGCGCTATTACCGCGAGCATGTTAGATGATGAAATGCGCCGTAAATTTAGTATTGATGAAGCAGTCTTGCATTCTGAGGCAAATGAAGCTGATAGCACTATTAATAGCACCGAGGCGGCTATTTTATACGAAGTAAAAATCATTCATTTCGCGGATGGTCAGCCGATACAATTTGAAGAGCGTTGGGTCGATGCGACAAAAGTACCAGCATTCATTGAGCAAGATTTTAGCGTGGTGAATACTAGCGACTACTTGATTGCTGAAAGTCCACTCGAGCGCGGTAACTATACCATTCGCGCCTTAGCAGCACCTGATGAGATTGCTGAGGCGCTACAGATTGCACCGCAGTCACCGACGTTAGTGCTACGTCGTCAGACTTATTCGGCAGGGAAAGTATTGACCTTTGTAAAGATGTGGCATGCTGGCGATCGTTATCAATTCTCAGGTGCACTCTAACAATCTTACGCATGCTCACTGTTTTTGTACGGTTATTCTTACCCAATTACGATAGTATATAACTTAGCTACGATTTGATTTTTAAGTTTGCTAGGTAGCTGGCAACAGCCATTAGCGCTGACTAGCCATTGTGATTAAAGGTAAACGTTACTGTAAAATGCTTAAAAATTATATCTAATACCTAAAAGTAGTATTGAAAAACAGACTTACTATCCTCAAATTGAGCAACCAAAGACACAGATAATAGCGTACAGGTTTTATTGCTATCTCTGTATGTCATCATTTAGCCGTTTTTATTTGGCTTATATATTTTGCTCTACTTATATTTTTGCATTATTCATTTATCCTATAAGGACGCCTTATGAAACGTCGTAACCTTTTAGCCCTTGCCGCCAGTACTGTATTGCTTGCCGCTTGTGGTCAGTCTAGCACCAATGAAGCCGACACCAATGCGACAGATAGTGCTGCGACTGGTGGTTCAGATTTGCTACAACGTATCAATAATGGCGGCACGATTAACGTCGGTACCGAAGGCACCTATCCGCCATTCACGTATCATAATGAGAGCGGTCAGTTGACGGGTTATGACGTCGAAGTGACGCGTGCAGTCGCTGATAAACTAGGCGTTGATGTTGAGTTTAAAGAAACTCAGTGGGATGCGATGCTGGCAGGTCTAGACTCAAAACGTTTTGATATGGTCGCCAACCAAGTTAGCTTGACCACGCCTGAACGTCTAGCCAAATATGATAAAGCCACCGCTTATAGCTGGTCAGGTGCTGTGGTGTTAGCGCCGACTGATGACAATCGTTATAGCTCATGGGAAGCGTTAAAAGGTTTGCGTTCAGCACAATCACTGAGCAGTAATTATGGTGAGCTGGCAGAACGCTATGAAGCCGAAGTCGTCCCTGTCGACGGGATGGCGCAAGCGATTCAATTGGTCAAACAAGACCGTGCTGACTTTACGATGAATGACAATCTTGCCATATTGGATTATCTCAAGAAATTCCCCGACAGTGCGCTTGAAATCAAATTGGTCGCTCCTGTCAGTGAGCAGACGGGCTCGGGCTTAGTATTGCTAAAAGGTGATGATGCTGTGGTCGCCAAACTAGACGAAGCCATGGCCGCATTAAAAGCGGATGGTACGTTGACCAAACTCAGCGAAGAATTCTTTGGTGCTGATATAAGTCAACAAAAATAATGCTAGCTTCTATCACGTCAGTGCTGGCCGAATTACTGGCATTATTGCCATTCATGGACCCTGCTCGAGCGCAAATTGTTATCAATTCGTTTTGGCCAATGCTCAAAGGCGGTATCTATTATTCGATACCGCTGGCATTGATATCCTTTGCGATTGGTATGGCAATTGCGCTGTCGGTGGCGCTCATTCGTATCGTCCCACGCGCTGGCTGGTTCCATGAAATCATCTATCGGCTCGCTCGTGTCTATGTGTCCGCCATTCGCGGTACACCGATGCTGGTTCAGCTGTTTATTATTTTCTATGGTCTGCCAAGTGTCGGGGTGAAGCTCGATCCCTTTCCCTCAGCGATTATTGCGTTCTCACTGAACATCGGTGCTTATGCATCGGAGACAGTGCGTGCTTCGATTTTGTCGATACCAAAAGGGCAGTGGGAAGCAGGCTCGACGGTTGGCTTGACGTATCTACAGACGTTTCGTCATGTGATTTTACCGCAGGCGCTTCGAGTGTCGGTGCCGCCGTTATCTAATACCTTTATCAGTTTGGTAAAAGATACCTCATTAGCCTCATTGGTGCTGGTCACGGAGCTGTTTAAACAGGCTCAGATTATCACCGCACGTAACTATGAGTTTATGTTGGTTTACACCGAAGCGGCAGTGATTTATTGGGGTATTTGTTTATTCCTAACCTTTATTCAAGGTAAGCTTGAGACCAAACTTGATCGCTACGTGGCGAAATAGCTAAGTACGAAATAGCTTTTTGACTGATTGCAGAACAGCTTTAGTATCATCCGCACAACAGGAACCTTTATGATCAAAGTCACCAACATTCACAAAGCCTTTGGCAGCAATCAAGTGCTCAAAGGCATTGATTTGACCATTGAAAAAGGCAAAGTCGTGGTGATATTAGGGCCATCAGGGTCTGGTAAAACCACTTTTTTACGATGCTTAAATGCGCTAGAAATTCCAGATCAAGGCGTTATTGCCTTTGACGACGGCAGCTTGACGGTAGATTTTGCCACTAAGCCTAAGAAAAAAACCTTGTTGGCGCTGCAACGTAAGTCGGGCATGGTGTTTCAGTCTTATAATTTATTCCCGCACAAATCCGCGCTTGAAAACTTAATGCTTGGCCCGACAGTCGTACAAGGACAAAGTAAAGCGCATGCTCGTGAGCAGGCTTTAGTATTATTGGAAAAAGTTGGTCTGTCGGACAAAGCGGATCTTTATCCGTTTCAGCTATCTGGTGGTCAGCAGCAGCGAGTTGGTATTGCTCGTGCACTTGCGATTGAGCCGTCATTATTGTTGTTCGATGAACCAACGTCCGCGCTTGATCCTGAGTTGGTACAAGATGTCCTTGAAACCATGAAAAAATTGGCGTCAGAAGGTTGGACAATGGTCGTAGTTACGCATGAGATTAACTTTGCTCGTGATGTCGCAGATCATGTGGTTTTAATTGAAGATGGTGTTGTTGTCGAAGAAGGCAGCGCTGAGCAGATGTTTGAGCTATCAACGCATCCACGTACGCAGGCATTTTTACAGCGTATCGAGAAGCAATAAAGCTAAGAGATGTGCTTCTACTGTAAAATGAAGTTCTGAGTAATATCAAACCTTAAGCAATATACAGCCCTGAGTAATATATAACCTTGAACAATAAAAAGCCCCAAACATGCTGTCATGGTTGGGGCTTTTTTTATAAAAATATCAAGAATTTTGTCCATTACACCAGAATTTTATATCTTTTGCCGTTTTTTTAGCCAACGTGGTACGCGAGTAGCAGTACCGTTCAACATGGCATTAAATAAAGCGGCCAATAGAATCAGTACCACGCCTACATATTGAATCAATGACAGGGATTGATGTAGCAATATGGTCGCCAGTGCAATGGCTGTCAACGGCTCAAAAATCGTAAATACTGATGCGCGAGAGGCAGGCAGCTTTTCTAATGCTTTCATATATAGCGCAAATGGTACGACAGTTCCTAGCAAAGACAGCCCTAGGACATACCCCCACGTCATTAGCGGTAGGGTTAGCAGTTTTTCATAAGTATGATAAGTTTCTGGTAATAATAACAGCATGCAAGCACTGATGATAATAGAGGTAAAAAACACCAATGGGGCAGGGTGAGCATCGTGCATCGCACGTTTGCCCAGCACGCCATATAAGGAGTAGCACATTCCCGCTAACAGCCCCAATAAGATACCCCAGTTGACTTGAGCATGCTCGCCTAACATCGTCAAACCAACACCAAAGACAGCCATTAGAGCCAGTAGGGCTGATTGACGAGTAATGGATTCATTGAGCAAGACTGCCGAAAATAATAGGCTAAAAACCGGTGCAGTATATAATAAGGCTACGGCTGGTCCTGCACCGACGTAGATAACAGCAAAGAAATAACACAACGACATGCCAAGCACGCCTATCAAAGACTGGAATGCCAGTCCAAGCCATTGCTTGGGTCGCAATTTAACGAGATGTGGCCATAATTTAGGTAGCATGACGAGCACAAGTAGCGCAGCGGTCACGATGCGTAAGATAGTAGTCTGCCAGCCGCTAAAACCTATCTGATTTAGATAGGTAGAGAATATCCCTAATGTACCCCAGCAAACAGCAGCTGTGATGATTTGAATGATGCCTAGCCATGACCTTGGTGATGGCACTGCTTTATCCATGTTCGCCATATCGTTTTCTTACTATTATCTGAATGATACAATCTTTTGCAAGATTACCCGTGGTTTAAACGCGTCAAGCAATACTAAACAAACAAAAGACAGCCTTATTATAGGCTGTCTTTTGTTTGTTATTTTAGTCTAACATGAAAATATTATTGAGTCGCCCAGAAATATTAGGGCGTGTCCTCATTTTGAAAATAGGCGATAGGCACTACTGATATAGTGCCTTAGCAGAATAACGCATCACAATCGTAAAGATTATAAAACTCTAATCAATCCACAAGAACCACGATTGTTCTCGGCTGTCATTTTGCTGAATAAAACATACTTTTTCAGCTTGGGTGCTGGGTTGATGCCGAGAATCTGCCTCGCAGTCCTTTGAACGCTGCCTTATCCATCTAACCTGATCTTTTTTGAACGCATTCAGGCTATCTTGACCGTATACGTTCTCTATGTCTTTTCCGACAAGTTTGTAGCTACTATTTAAATCTTTGTCAGAAGTTTTATATAAAGAATCAATGAGACCAGCTTGTGACGCTAATGGCAAATAAGTTGAATTTTCTTGGTAGGAAAAGGTCGCGTTATCTTCTGTCCATTGACTACCTACCGTTATTTTCTTGTTTGATGGGTCTATAAATCCGTTAATGTCATTATCCTCAAAGCGATAGCCTTGGAATCTACAAGGGGTCACGCCATCTTTGCATAAGCTATGCTTGGTCTTAGCAGGATAAAGCTTTACGGCATAAGGTAATTTATTTTGCCTATCTCCAAGCTGCTTTGTTTGCAACAATCGACCCAAATCGGGGGCAACCAGCAGCATATTATCGCAAGTCACACTGCCTTCTTCGCAATCTCGATATAGATTTAAGCGTTGACCTTGTATGTCCATACCTAGTATAAAGTTCGCTTTTATAGGCGTCACGGCTGAGCTAAAAGAAGCGCACAGCATTAGACTCGCAAATACACTTACACGGCATAGTCGTTGATATATCGGTAATCTGGATTTATTTGGGTCTAAGGCAAGCATGATAATTTATACCTGTAGCAAAAAATTCGTTAGCAAGCGCTTGGCCCCTTCGGTGGCAAAAGACTCTGGGTGAAACTGTACGCCTTGGATGGGGTAGTCTTTATGCTGGAGTCCCATAATCTCATCACCTGCTAGCGCTGATTCTGCCAAGTTTAAGTCAACATGAGCGTCATTGGCGACGACAGCTGTCACAGTCAAGCAATCTGGTAGGGTATCTGCTTTTACCATCAGTGAGTGATAGCGCATGATTTCAATCTCTTGTGGCAAGCCTTGATAGACACCTGCGCCATCATGTCGAATCGACGAGACCTTGCCATGCATCGGTACACTGGCGCGTACCACGTCACCGCCAAATACATGCGCGATGCCTTGTAAGCCCAAGCAGACACCCAGTATTGGCGTCGTCTTACCCAGAACTTCGATGACTTCGGCACAAATCCCGAAGTAGGCGGGGTCATCAGGGGCACCAGGACCGGGTGATATGATAATGCGGTCAAGATTCATGGCCTGTACATCTGCTAGGGTGATTTCGTTATTGCGTTTAACGATGACGCTGGCCTCTTTATCACTGTCTAAGGTTTGCAAAATCTCACCCACATATTGGTAGAGATTGAAGGTAAACGAGTCGTAGTTATCGATAATTAAAACATTCATGGGTCATAAACTCTTTTGTAAAAATAGTGCTAGGTAAAATATGGTCAATGTACACAGTACTTCTGGTAGCAATTATGATTGCATAAAGCTGTCCAACACGACTTTCATCGCCGACAGTTTACGCTGAATCTCTAAGTACTCATCGGCTGGATTTGAGTCGTAAACGTTACCACCGCAAGTTTGAGCGTAGGCAGACTCGCCATTGATAAACAGACTGCGAATAGGAATGGCAAAGATACAATCACCATTAAAATTGAACGAGCCTAATGCACCGCCATAAGCACCGCGACCATCAGGCTCTAGCTCGTTGATGACTTTGATGGCTTCTACCTTGGGCGCGCCTGATAGTGTCCCAGCAGGGAAGTTACTGGCAAGGGCACTAAACATATCTTCGTTAGGATGCAAGATACCAACGATTTCAGAAGAGATATGCTGCACGTGAGAGAAGCGTTTGATATCCATTAAGCTACGTACTTTTACTGTACCAAATCGAGCCACACGGCCAATATCATTACGATGTAGGTCGACTAGCATATTGTGCTCGGCAATTTCTTTGTCATCGTTGAGTAAGGCGCGGGCAAGCTTACGGTCTTCGATCACATCTGCACCGCGCTTGGCAGTCCCTGCTAGCGGATAGGTTTCCATTTCACCCTGGCGCAAGCGAAATAGCAGCTCAGGAGAAGCGCCAATAATGCACTGCTGCGCAAATTTCATAAAGTACATGTGCGGTGATGGATTGACAGCGCGCAGTTTTTCATAAATCGGCATTTTGTCACCGGCAATACGATATTTAGATTTAAAGCCTACCTCGCACTGAAAAATACGCCCAGCGATGATGTCTTCTTTGACTTGCATAACGACATTGGCATGCTCTTCTTGGCTCATACCATCACCTAAAAATTCAACTTTAGGCGCTTCATAGCTAGGCGTTGGCTCATCGAGTAGGGCTTTGATTTGCTCGATGCGGTTTTCTTGTTGAGCAGTTGGGTAATAAAAATAAAAGATTTCCCCAGTCATTTTATCTAGGGTCAATCCATCTAGATACACGCCAAACTTAAATGGTTCAAAGTCTTCGCTGGCTTTTGCATTGAGGCTAGGTTCAAAGAAGTTCACGCAGTCATAACCCAAATACCCGACCAGACCGCCGCTTTGGTCACGAGCGATGACATGCTGCGGCGTTATGTCGCGCAGTAGCTGATAAGGATTGTCAGTTTGATAATGGCTTGTTTCAGCAGTTTTATTATCGGTAATCGCAAGCGTGTTGCGGTCTAATGCGGCGATAGTCGTCACAGGGTCAAAGCCAATCGCATGATGGCGCGAGATATGGCTGTCTTCACCCAATGATTCGAGCAAGTAGCAGGTATCAAACGCACTTTCAATACGTTTGAATAATGCAAAGAAATCGATATCTTGCGTCAGTTTGATACGTTGTGGTTTGCTCGGGATATCGATAGGAGTAAGTTTGGTCTGTGCGCGAGTACTAGAGGTCATAACAAAGTCCGAAATGGTTCAAATAAGTGTCGATTAATAAGTATAAGTTTCGTCAGTAAAAAGCTAGATAGTATCTTTCAAAGGGTTAAGAGCAGTCTCTATGTGTGGCCAGTAATGCGCTGACATCATGGCTTTGCTTGGCCTTGGCACCGCGAGAGACAGTGGCGATACCAACACCTAGTTGCTCAGAGATATCACGTTGGGTGATGCCACGATCTAGCAAGTCAAAAATCCGAATACGATTGGCGATGTCATGCTGTTCTTTATCCGTCAGCAGGGCACTGAGCAGCTTTTCGATATCTGTGCTATCAGTACAGTTGGTCAAATGTTTCACTAAGCTCTGATAAGGATCGGTAGTCATAATAGGTAATCTTAGCCAAAGAAAATAGATAAGTCGCTCATCGAGCAATTTTTCGCTGAGAACTATCTTGTTTCAGTATTCTAGTACAGTAGTACAAGAAAAACAAGTAATGAGTTAAGTGAATAACAGACTGCTATAAACGTGATAAGTTCTTACGCCTGACTACATATAGCCTTAATACAATAGCCTTAATACAAAGCCAGAATAATATTGAATGATTATTTTATAACCAGTATCGAAGCATTTTTATGCTCTCTCAGCATGTTTAGAGCTAAAATTGAGAATTTATTATATTAATTATTGCCAAAGTGTTAATACTTCGTTATTATGCCTCTCATTATTTAAACGCTAATCATTATCATTAACATTAATCATGTTATTCGCACAATAAGCTTAAGCGTTTTTAAGGTATTTAATCTTCTGGTAGGCACTATTTTAAGGGTTTTTCGATGATAGCCTTTAAAAATAATTCTAAACATTCTAATTTCTGAGAGTAAACCAAGTGAGTAAATGTGTTATGCGCGAAGTAAAGTTATCTAGTCAATTGACAGTATTGTCTATCGGTGTTGCCGCTGTATTGTGGACACAAGCTGCCAGTGCCGCAACGGCAGCAGATATGCCAAATACGACGTTGCAAACGATTACCGTGACAGCAAATAGCTCTGTCCGCGGTAGTGTACAAGAAGACTCTGTCTATATAGATGACTATACGCCAGCGGCACAAGCAAGCCATCTGAGCGATTTTCTGGACGTTGTACCAGGGGTAAGCGTGGGTGGCACCTCATCAGTCAACCAACGTATTCGTGTACGCGGGCTAGATGACACCAACCTAAAAGTTACGATTGATGGCGCCCGTCAAGAAGGCGCTTTGTTCTATCATATGGGCGATGTCACGATTGATCCGGACTTATTAAAACAAGCAGAGGTGTCGGTGGGCAATAACTCAGTGACGCTCGGTAATGATGCTATCGGCGGTGCGGTTGCTTTTGAGACAGTCGACGCGGCAGATTTACTTAAGCCTGGTCAAAAAGTAGGTGCTAAGCTGCATGCAGGCTATGGCAGCAACAATGATGAGCTGTTAACCTCAGCTACTGTATATGGTGCGCCAACAGAAAGTGTTGATTTGCTGGCTTATTATGGCAAACGTGATGCTAATGCTGGTGAAGACGGTAAAGGCCGTAAAATCCAAACGGAAGACAGCGAAGGCGAAAACATCCTATTAAAAGCGGGTGCTTATGTCGGTAGTGATCATCATGTAGGCGCTAGCTTTAGCCGTACCGAAAACAAAGGCAAGTTCCCATTGCGTCCAGATTTTCCTGCTGGTGGCTGGAACCCAATCATCCCGCAGGAAGTCAAACGCGATACCTATGCGCTTGACTATGCATATAGTCCTGCCAACCAGTTGGTCAATGTAGATGCCAATGTATATCAGACTAGCACGCAGATTTTGCGTAACTCTGATGGCATACCTGGGTTTGAGTTTGATGCAGAAGTCAAAACCACAGGCGGCAAAGTACAGAACACCAGTATCGTTGATAGCACTATTATCAACGGTGTGCCAGGGGTTCATAAGTTAATCGCTGGGGTTGAGCATTACAAAAAAGAATCTGAGATGGCGCGCGATTTTGGCAAGGCGAGCACCGATGAGGCGACCAACACTTCAGTCTATCTGGAAGACCAATGGCAAATGGGCAAGCTTAGTTTAACGCCAGGCGTCCGTTATGACCGTTATGAATCTCCAGAGTATGTATCGGCTGGCAAAACCTATGACAATGTCGTCGGTGCCTTGGCCGCCAGCTACGAAATTGCACCACGTACGCAAATATTTGCCAGTTATACACAGCTCTTTAACGGCCCAGACTTGAGCCAAGCTATCTTTAATGCCAATGGTCAAGATACCTTTGTTAATGAAAATCTAAAAGCGGAAGAAGGCGATAACGCAGAAGTCGGTATTACCACGACGTTGCGCGACCTGACCACAAGCGACGACGCACTACAACTGAGCGCCAAGTACTTTGAGACCAATATCGAAAACTATATCGAATTCGTCCGTGCAGGCAGTAATAGAGTGGGTTTAGACTGTGCGACCGGTCAGCTGGGCGGCAAATGCCAAGGGGTCATCAATAAAGACGAAGACTATAAAATCAAAGGCGTAGAGCTATCAGCCGACTATCGAGCAGATAACTTTAGCATGGGTCTCAGCTACGCTCGCGCCCGCAGTGAAGGCGATGATACTGGCTACAATATCTCATCAGTGAGCGGTAGTAGCTCTGAGTCTGGCGACAAGTATATGGTCAATTTGGCGTATCAGCCAACGAATACCACCGAGCTTGGCTGGCGCAGTACCTATGTTGCGTCAGTCACGCCAAAAGCTGAGACAGTACAGCCTAAAAAGCCTAACTATGATGTGCATGATATCTTTATGAGCTATACACCCACTCAAGTTGAAGGCTTAAAAGCCACGCTTGGCGTATATAACATATTTGATGAGACCTATGCCAGCCATGCCTCACGTAACAATGCTTTAGATGATAATTATACGGATTTTGAAATGGGACGTAATATCAAAACGTCTTTAACTTATCAGTTCTAATCTAGCTTATCGAATTTAAGTCTAATCGTACTTATAAAGTCAGCTGTCTTATACGGGAGCTGGCTTTTTATTGCCTACTAGCTTTTACATTGGCTGTAACAGCAATGACGTGCCAACTGATAAGTACCTACCAAAACAACAAATGACAAAGAACTAAGACTAATGATTTCATTCAATCCTCGTCAAGCTTGCCTATGGCTCCATCGTTATACTGGGCTTGCCATGGCAGCTTTCTTAATTATTACTGGTATTACTGGCACGTTATTGGCATTTCATGACGAGCTAGACGATATCTTTAACCATAAACTGGCTCAGGTTGAGAAACAAAACGCATCACATCTGCCTATTGCCGAGCTTCATGACAAGGTCATAAGTGCGTATCCACAATATGCTTTTTCTAGTATGCCAACCTCGATAGCAGCAGAGAGGTCGGCTGTATTTTCGGTAGATAGAGCACGAGGAAAAGCCGCCCAAAACCAATCAACAGCACCGTTTCAGCAAGTTTATGTCCACCCTTATACTGGCGATATCATTGGTACTCGTGATAGAGATGAGTGGGCATGGCACAACACCATGTGGAAAGTGTTTTGGTTACATCGCGATTTATTACTGGGTGATATTGGAAAATTGCTACTAGGGATTGTTGCGCTCGTGTGGACGATTAATTGCTTTATTGGTTTTTACTTAACGTTTCCTAGAGCGCTCAAGAAAAAAGCACAGAATCAAACCTCGCCTAAAAAACGTGCCTCCTTTTTGAAACGCTGGTTACCAGCGTGGAAAATTCGTACCAAAAGTAATATGTTTAAATTGAATTATGATCTACACCATGCTTTTGGATTATGGCTTTGGGGGATCTTGTTTATCATCGCGTGGTCGAGTGTTGGTTTTAACCTACGAGAGGTCTATCAACCTGTGATGCATGCTGTCGTAGGGCTTGAGGGAAGAGGTGAAAGACAGGAGAACTCAAGAAAACCATTAGAAAAAGCGGAGCAGGCGTCTGGTGCAGAAACGGCGACTAGGGTTAAGGCTGTAAACAATAAGGCTGTCGATGTCGAGGCTGTTGATGTGGTCAACAAAGCCAATAGCATTGCTTATTTAAGTGAGCAAGCAGACATCGCTGCCAAAAGTAAGGGCATGACAGTACAACAGCTATTGGGCGTACGCTGGGTAGAGGATGAAGGTCAATGGCAGCTGCGCTTTAAGACAGATAAGGATATTGGTAAAAAAGGCGGTGCATCATCCATCACGGTCAATGCAAAAACAGGTAGCGTTGAACATGTTAACTTCGGCTACCAGAACTCATCATTCGGCAGCAAAACCAATAATTGGTTGTTGACCTTACATATGGGTCATATTAGCCATGGCATCGGCCACTTACTGTATCAAATATTTTTAGCACTGGTCGGTTTGGCTGTGACGGTGTTGTCCATTACGGGCGTCTATCTGTGGTGGAAAGGTCGACAGCAACGACTTAAAGCAGCGCAAAAACTTAAATAGATGTTAAGACATAAAATTAATATGCTCAATATAGTGCTAGTACCAATGTGCTAGTAATATATTGAGTTTTTATTGCGTACTTGAATACGGTTTAGTTATTAAACCGTATCAACAATCACTGGACGACCCTGATGGCTTAGGACAGTGACATCGACGTTGTATAAATCTTTCATCGTCTCTTTAGTAATAACATCAGCAGGACGACCAACAGCCGTCACTTCTCCTGCTTTCATCGTAACCACTGTATCTGCAAATTGTGCTGCTTGATTGATATCATGCAGGACGATTACCACGGTTTTTTGCTGATTGTGGCTAAGCTGGCGTAGCTCACGCATCAGCCGACCAGCATGATACATATCTAGGTTGTTCAGTGGCTCATCGAGCAATAGATAGGGTGTATCTTGGCAAACAATCATGGCGATCAGCACGCGCTGACGCTGTCCACCTGATAGCGTTGACAAGAAACGCTCGGCAAGTGGCTCAAGCTCAAAGCGTTCGAGGATTTCCTGTACTTTTTGCTGATCGTCTGCGGTTGGTTGCCCTTGATGATAAGGATAACGACCAAACATCAGTAGCTCATGTACGCGTAGGCGTCCTTGCACATGATTGTCTTGTCCGAGCATAGCGACAGTTTTGGCCAGTGTGCGCGCCTGACAGCTGACAATGTCACGTTCCTCATTATCTACAGCGAAGCTCACCTGCCCAGATTGTAGCGGCTGCAAGCGAGCCATAACAGAAAACAACGTAGACTTCCCAGCACCGTTAGGCCCAATCAAAGCAATCACCTGCGCCGTTGGTAGAGACAACGTAATGTCATGCAAGATTTGTTGTTTGCCAATATGGTGAGAGATATTATTTAGTTTAATCATAGTCAGTCTTATTTAAAAAAGTCTTAGGGTTTTCTCTATCAACAGCATCAGCTAAATAAACAATGTCGGCTAAGTAGTTATAACGAACGACGTTGAGACATAAATATCAATGCTAAGAACATCAATCCGCCTGCTAGCTCTATCACCACTGACAATACGCCTGCCATATCTAACACTTGCTCAAAGATAGTCTGACCCAGCACTAAGCAAATCATAGCAACCAAGCTGACCAATATCAGCCGCTCAGTGTGATACATATGTCGCGCGATACGATTGGTCAATGCGCAAACCAATAAACCAAAGAAAGTCACTGGACCGACCAGTGCAGTGGCCGTGGCAACCAATACAGCGATGACAGTTAATAGACCAAATGCCAGACGCTGATAGTTGATACCAAGGTTGACGGCCTGTGCTTGTCCGAGCATCAACACATCGCATTGGTAACGCCAGCGCCACACAAATATCGCAGTGATGGCACAGATAAATAAGCTGATACCTAGTAGCTGAGGGTTGACTGTATTAAACTGCGCGTAGCTAGCGGACTGTATGACCACAAAATCATCAGGGTTTATCAGCCGTGCAATGAGTGCTGATAAACTGCGAAACAACACGCCAAAAATAACACCCACCAATATTAGCCGCGTCAGATCCTGACTGCTTTTAGAAAACAATAGCTTAAATAATAATAAAGATGCCCCAAACATCAGGACAATCTCTAGCGTAAACTTAGCAATAGGATCGAGACTGGTAAAGCTAATCGCACCTAAAAAGAAAACCAGCAGGCTCTGCAACAGAACATAGAGTGAATCAAATCCGAGTAGGGAGGGCGTTAGAATTGGATTGTGAGTCAACGTCTGAAACAGTAACGTCGACACGCCAATTGCATAGCCAACCACCATCAGTGCCAGCAGTTTTTTGCCGCGTAATGGTAGCGCAAAGTCCCAATAGCCATTGACATTGAGTGTCATAAACAAGGTCATCGAGATAAGTAGAATAATAGCTGCTATGGATTTTGGATGGGCAGCTATCCATGCCCAAAGCTTTGCCAAATGACCTTGGGCAGCGGCTGAATATTGACCGTCTGCTGAAGATGAGTTATCTACCGCTGTGCTGGTTTTGGTAGCATCAGTCTTGGTGGAAGTAAGCTTAGTTGATGAGAACATACAAAAATCCTATGGTGCCAAGCTTATCTAATAAGGCAAAAAATGAACGACGGTAAGCGAGTGTTGAAAATTAATACATAGTTAGTGAACATGGTGCTACTGCTCAGCTGGCGCACGTAATAACAGCCATAAAAACAGCACCGTACCAACCACACCAAAAATAGTGGCGACCGGTACTTCAAATGGATAGCGAATAGAGCGCCCGATAATATCGCATAGCAGTACTGCTGATGCGCCCAAGAGCGCGACAGCTGGCAAGCTGCGACGCAACTTATCTCCCATTAGACGGCTCACAATGTTTGGTACGACCAGCCCAATAAAAGGAATCATGCCCACAGTCACGACCACGACAGCGCTCATCATGGCTACCATACCCACGCCAATCCAAGTGACTTGACGCTTACTAATACCCAAGTTTAAGGCGATATTGTCACCCAAACCAACGATGGTCAGCTTGTCAGCAATAATATAAGCCAGCACACACAGTCCACCCGTGAGCCACAACAGCTCATAGCGCCCTGCCAATACGCCCGAAAAATCTCCAAACTGCCAAACACTCAGCATCTGTAGTGATTCGGTTTGATAGGCGATAAAGGTAGTGACGGCTTCAATAATGCCGCCAAAGACAATGCCAATCAGTGGAATCATCAAAAAATCAGTGGGCGGAATGCGGTGAATGAGCAGCATAAATAGCATCATGCCAAAAACGGCAGCGATGGTTGCCACGCCCATTTTTACAATGAGCGCACTGGCAGGGAACAGCAGACTGACCACTAGCAAACCAAGTGCAGCACTCTGAGTTGCACCAACCATAGATGGCTCTACAAAGCGGTTTTTTAGTACTATTTGGATAATCATCCCAGCCACTGCCATCGCAATACCAGTCAAGATAATGGCGATGGTACGCGGTATACGGCTAACCAATAACAATGAGCTATCGGAGTTGGCACTCTGAGTCAGCAGGCTCTGCAAGATACCTGACCACGAAAAGTCAGCCACACCAATAGATAAGCTCAATAACACCAAAAGCCCCATAAGAATGAGGCTTGCTGTATTGATGAACCACGGTGGTATGACAGTACGTCGATGTAACGCATTGCCAGTACCGCTTTGCCAGCTTGACGCTGATGGAGCAGTACTGGATTTGAGCCTAGCATGAGTACGGTGTGAAAATAACGACATAATCTCTACTGGCTTAAAAATGAGCAGGGTTAACGGTAATAATTACCTACTTGAGCAATAATATTTTTTATAAGCAACGACGTTATTTAGCGTTAGTAAAAGCATCTTTGATCGTCGTTAGATCCTGCATCCACTGGTAGTAACCGCCAAATGCTAAGTAAGAGTCTGGGCTCAAATAAACCACTTGCTGCTTACTCCATGCATTGCTCTGGGCAACTAGTGGATTGTCTAATACGGCCTTGGCACCAATACCGTCTTCACCAATTGCAGCACTACGGTCGATGACAAATAACCAATCAGGATTGGCTTTTTGGATGTATTCAAACGATATCGGCTGACCATGAGGCGCATCGGCAATTTTGTCATCTGCCATTGGTACACCTAACACAGTATGGATAAAACCATAGCGAGACTTGTCACCATAGGCTGACATTTTGTTGCCATTGACCATGACGACTAGGCCAGTGCCTTTATTTTCTTTTGTTAGATTCTTGGTCTCGTCGATGAGTCCATCGATGTTCTGTTGTAGCTTAGCGGCTTGATCGCTTTTACCAAACAGTGCACCTAAATCATGCAGGCGCTGCTTGCTTGACTCATAGATATTGGCTGTATCAATACTCATGTCCAATGTCGGCGCGATACTTGATAGCTCGTCGTATTTTTCTGCCATGCGTGAACCGACCAAAATAGCTTGCGGTTGCATTGCATTCAACGCTTCAAGATCCGGCTCAAACACAGTACCTACCGATTTTGGATCAGGCTGTGTTTCTGAATGTAGATTCTTTAGTAATAGGCCACCAGGCATACCATCGACCGCCACATCTAGCGCGGCCAAGTCTTGCATCAATGTCATGTCATAAACGACAAGTGGCGATGGGTTCATGGCTAGCTCAACATCACCTTTTACGGTATTAACCATGATTTTTTCAGCAGATACAGCGTCGTTATTAGCAACGTTCTGTGATTCATCAGCCGTTGGGTTTTCGGTTTTAGCGTCTGCTGGCTCAGAGTCATTTGATTCAGGCGAGCTACATCCTGCCACTACCGTAGCTAATAACGCTGTCATGGCAGCAGTCAATAATGGACGTTTGAAAAAAGAGGCGGTAGATCTGCTAGATAATAAGGGTGTCGGCATAATGAACTCGGTCTATCAAAAAATGTTTAAGCAATTGTCTAAGATAATTGCAGATGAATGACGCTAAAAATATTAAGTCTGAAAGATGCTGAGATAAAAAGCATAAAATAAATAGTCTACTTAGGGCGTGTCCTCAATTCAAACGAGTGTCCTCTAAATGGGCTAAAAACAGCTAAATTTTGCCAAACATCGTCAAATAGTTGGTCAATATCTCGATATTATCTGCACTATTTTCCTCGTTTGACGGCAATTTATCTCATTTTTATCACCATTTTTAAAATGAGGACACGCCCTAGTACCACTCACTAATTTTTTATACGAATAGTTTTTGTAAAAATAGTATGGGTAGACAACACAGCCGTTATAATAAAGTAGTTGAGACTCATTATCAATATAAATGATAATGGTTTTTATTAACAGTACTTGCTATATTAAACGCAACGTCTCATTTGATAAAAATATAAGTTTCATAGTAGTGAAATTGAGAAGTAGGGAAGGTTCATAGAAATGAGCGTTCTGAGAGGTAAAACTACTAAGCAATATCAAGTGTCAGAGATGTATTAAATAGCGAAAATATTGTAAATTATTATTGATAATAATTATCGTTTGCATTATTATCTACGCCATTCTACTCTGAGTAATAAACATTAGGCTTTTATGAGTTCAACGGATTTAGACGCGCCACCACTTAAGTCGTTATTGCTAGCTATTGTTGCAGTACTAGGACTCCATGTGCTTGCCGCAATTGCACTAGTGGCAATAAAAACGCCTGAACTCAAACCTGAGCCAAAAAAAGAGATGTCACCACTTGAGATAAAGTTTGTGTCATTACCGGCAAAAACGGTCTCAACTGAAGTAGAAAAACAAACAGTCACAGCCAAAAAAGAAGTACAGCCTGAGGTGCAAGTTCAGCCAGCGCCGCAACCTGAACCTAAGCCTAAAGAGCCGGTTAAACAACCAACAGAGACACCCGTAAAACCAAAAGAGCCTGTTGTAAAAAATACAGAGCCGAAAGTGACGCCTGTGATAGCGTCAGAAAAGCCTCGTCCTGATACCAGTCAAAAAGTAGCCCCAAAAGAGCCGCTACCGAAACCAAAGGTTGATAACTCAGCAGCCGAAGCACAACGTCAAGCAGCTGCCCAAGCTGAATCAGAGCGACAAGCTAGAAAAGCTGAGCAAGAAGCACAAGCTAGGGCAGAGCAAGAAGCCAAAAGAGTCGCCGATGCCAAAGCTGCCGCTCAAGCGAAGGCTGCCGCTCAAGCGAAGGCTGCCGCAGAGGCCGCCGCTGCACAAGCAAGAGCTGAGGCAGAAGCAGCAGCTGCTTTAGCACAGAGTAATGAGCCTGTGAGCTTTACTGCCAGCTCAGCCAACTGGGCATCTGCGCCAAACTTTAGTTTCCCTGAGCGCGCCGCACGTAGAGCCCGTTCTGGTGATACGCTCAACGTTGTCTTGGTATTGCGAGTCAACAAACAAGGCGGCATCGATAACGTGCGAGTGGCTCAATCATCAGGTAATCCGCTAGTAGACAAAGAAGCCCGACGTCAAGTGCGATCTGGCAAGTTCAAACCCTTTACTAAGAATGGCGTACCCGTGGTAGGTGATGTAACTCTACCGATCAGTTACGCGGTTCCTTGATAGTTCATACTTTATAAAAACGTATTTATTAATCATCTTTCATTATAAAACTAAACATGATATTTACCTCAGTATCATGTAATGGCATTACACATTAAGGAGTCTGACATGGACTTTATGCAATACTGGCAGATCAGCGACATGGTGACAAAAACGTTGTTCTTTTTGTTGCTTGCGTTATCTATTCTCTCTTGGGTGACAGGTATCGTCCGCGTATTGCAAAGCCGTAAACTGGCGACCAATGTAGCAGATGATTTGAGTCAGCAATTACAAGCCAAACAGTCTGACTTGGCTGGTACTGATGCTGCCACTCGCCGCTTGGTGACTGAGCAGACTTTGCTCAAGCATATCGGTCGCTATCGCTTTGCTAGTGAGCGCGGTCTGCCGATTCTTGGTACGACGGCAGCGATTGCACCGTTCATCGGCTTGTTTGGTACGGTATGGGGTATTTTCCATGCCTTGCACAATATCGGTATGAGTGGTCAGGCAGGATTGGGGCAGGTTGCAGGGCCAGTCGGTGAAGCTCTAATTATGACAGGTCTTGGTATTGCAGTAGCGATTCCAGCTGTGGTGTTTTATAACCTTGCAGTACGTATCAATCGCCGCATAATGTATCAAGCCAACGATAGAGCGCATGATTTATTGGCGCAATCAACGGGTCTTGTGGATACTACCAAGGTAACCGCGAGCCATGCTGCTAGCGCCTCACAAGTGCACGCTGCACCAAGCAGTCGTTCAACGACGAGCGAGACTCAGCATACCAATAACTACAGTAATTCTGTGCCAAAGCAGCTATAGATAGTGTTGATCTTGCAAGCATTAAATCTGCCAGCGCTAGGTCTGTAAAGGCTCAAACGACAGGTCAAAAAACGGCTTGGCTGTGTGAAAATAACCAAAAGCATTGAGAGTAACTATGGCATTTCAATTGGGTGATGATGACGTACGAAGCATGGATGAGATGAACCTCATTCCGCTGATCGATATCATGCTGGTATTGATGATTATATTTTTATTGACAGCGACCGTGCTGAATCCGACGGTGCCTTTAGATTTGCCAGAGACTAGTGCCGCGCTCAATGAAACGCCGCCAGAAGCGATTCAAGTCAGTATTGATAAAGATGCAGGGATCTTCTGGGATAGTGATCCAATCAGTATGGAAGAGTTAGAGACACGCTTGCAGCAACAAGGCGCGACTGGTAAGAATCCAGCGGTACAGTTACGTGCAGATAAAGAAGGCAAGTACGATACGGTTGCTCAAGTTTTGGCAGCGGCAAGTAACGCTGGACTGACCAAAATCGCATTTGTTAACGAATAATCTGTAGAAGTAAGTGATTGAAAAAAGCAGCTTCTAAAAGAACAAACTAGCAATGTAAACCAGCAAGCTTAGCAATAAGAAAACAACCAAGACCATAATAAGAATAATTAAAATTATAAATTTTTCTCCGACCTCGCTAGGGCAACCTTGCGAGGTTATCTTTTTGCTGATTACCTGTTTTCGATTGTACAATTGCTATAAAACTAGCTCTTTTCGCGCTTATGAGTTAAAGATATGGCACTATTACCAACCATAGCCGAACGGACTGTAACCATAACCAAAGCGTCCAGCAGGACCGTAGGCAAATCGATAAGGCGTACGTAGATAGTCTAGATCACGCTGGCGAATATAATAATAACGCCCTTGCGAATACGCTTCTTCTAGTTTATCAATGCCTTCGAGCGGACAGACAGCCTGCCAGTCATAGCCTTCACGACCAAGTTTATAAGCATTGAGCTCGGTGCAGTAGCTTTTGAGACCTTGCTGTCGCCCTTGCTCCCATTGTATGCGGTTGGGGCTAGCACCGCCCACGCTGGCGCATTGATTGGTATATTGACCAAAGTATGCGCCCGAGCGCCCACGGATGCCGTCTGCGTAGCCGACTTCTTGCCAATTGCTGCTTTGGCACTGCTGCGGTGTGAGACTTTGGGTCGTGGCACAGCCTGATAGGGTAAATAATGCAGCGCTTATCAGCGCTAGGACAATACTGGTTTTACTCATGAATTTGTTTGTCAGTTTGCTGGCTAAAGCAGCGGTCGATGAGTTTGACTTAATAAGATAATTCATAATAAACCTGCGCGCGTCTAAAATTATGGTTTATCATAGCACTTTTTACCGTGTACAACTTTTTGTATCTTGTTATTAAACTTATTTTTTACGTACTAACTGATTGATATGGCAGTATAAATAGTAGGTTTGTCAAATAAGGGGACTTTGCCAAGCAAGTGGCTATCAGCTGATTATCAACGCAGCGCTCTATCAACCCTGCTTGATTTTTTATGGTTCGTGCTCATTATAAGGACTGGTATGACAAACCACTGTCCATCCAGTTACTCGCTAATAGTTTTTTGCTCAATCGCGGCGCTAGTGTCGTCTCAGCCGCATTTTAATTCAGCTAAAAGGTCAGATTGTTATGGGAATATGGATTGCGATCGCCATTGTACTATTCGTATTAGGGAGTATGATGGCGCTCAAACCGAGCGGTATCGATCAGCGCTTGGATCATTTGCGCATGACCGCCCGTCGCTTACAGTTGAATCCAAAACTGGTGGCTTGTCCCGATTGGATCAGGGGCAAGGACAATGAGTATGGTCGCGGGATGCTTGGGCAGTATGGGTTGGTGCTAGACAATGTCAAATTGCCGCTGACGCGCTATCAGGTCCTCGATGGCTACTGGCGACCAGATAGCAATGCAAACAGCAACGTAAATAATGTGCCTCATCAAGCCAATTTTAGCTTGGATAAAGTGCCATTGGCATTGCCCGCCAGTATTGAGCCATTTGTAAAAGCCTTATTAATTAAGTCAAATAGCATTGTTATTTATTGGGAAGATATCGCCTATGTGCGCCCAGTGACCAACCCTCATTATCAACAAAAAATGATTGAGTCAGACTTATTAGTACTGAAGACACAGCTCGAAGCGTGGGCATTACAGATGCAAAAAAAGCGCCAGAGCTAGTAAATCGTTTTTTAGTCTCCATTAATGGGCAATAAGCAAGCAGTTTTGCGGTGCCCCAATTATTTACAGTTGACAGTTCAGCGCCTAGCAGTGTAACGTCTTTGTACCTTTATTGCTGTTTTATGACTCGTATCGGCGTCGTTGCTTGCTTTATACCCTTTTATATCAGCAGCTATTATTACAATAAATCGCTGAGCTATGATGATCAGCTTCCATAAATTGCCGTGCTGCTGAATTTAACCTTACTTTTAAACTACTTATATTATGGTGTCGTCAAATATGGCAAAAACCACAACTAAAAAAAGTCCAGCTGCGGCTGCTGACAAAACTAAAGACAGTCCAAAGGGCAAGTCTTTGGTGATTGTCGAGTCACCAGCCAAGGCAAAAACGATCAATAAATACCTCGGTAATGACTTCGTCGTTCGCTCGAGTATTGGACATATACGCGATTTACCCGTTGGTGCGAGTAAAAGCGCGAAGAAGCCAGCGACCAGTAAAAAAGATGACAGTCTGAGCAAAGAAGAAAAAGCGCAGCAAGCACTAGTCAGACGGATGGGTGTCGACCCTGAGCATGACTGGGCGGCAGTCTATGAAGTATTGCCAAACAAAACCAAGGTCATCAAAGAGCTGAAAGCCTTAGCTAAAGACGCTGACAAAATCTATCTCGCAACGGATATGGATAGAGAAGGGGAAGCCATCGCTTGGCATCTCAAAGAAGTCATCGGTGGCGCAGATAGTAAATATGAGCGCGTGGTCTTTAACGAGATTACCAAAACCGCTATTCAAAACGCCTTTAAGCAACCATCAAAGCTCGATATTGACCGTGTTAACGCCCAACAAGCACGGCGCTTTTTAGACCGTATCGTTGGCTTTATGGTATCGCCACTACTCTGGCAAAAGGTTGCTCGCGGTCTTTCTGCAGGTCGTGTCCAGTCGGTCGCTATGCGCTTGGTGGTCGAGCGTGAGCATGAAATTCGTGCCTTTATTCCAGAAGAATACTGGCAAATTCATGCTGATACTCACGTTGCTAGCAGTAAAAAAGACGCTGAGCAAATTGCCATTCGTTTAGAAGCAACCAAGCAAGGTGGCAAAACGCTAAAGCTTGTCAATAAAGAGCAGACGGATAAAGTCTTAGAAGTGCTTAACGCCAACGACTTTATCGTCAAAGAGCGTGAAGAGAAACCAACGCAATCACGCCCGAGTGCGCCGTTTATTACGTCAACATTGCAACAAGCAGCCAGCACGCGACTGGGTTTTTCAGTTAAGAAAACCATGATTTTGGCACAGCGTTTATACGAAGCCGGTCATATTACTTATATGCGTACCGACTCGACATTCTTGTCGGGTGATGCATTGGCGGCGGTACGTGGCTATATCGAAGACAGCTATGGCGCAAAATATGTGCCAGAAAAGCCAAACTTTTACGGTAATAAACAAGGCGCACAAGAGGCGCATGAAGCGATTCGTCCGTCTAACGTCAATATGAAATCAACCCAGCTAAAAGGGGTTGAGCGTGATGCCATCCGTCTATATGAGCTGATTTGGCGTCAGTTTGTGGCCTGCCAGATGCTCCCTGCAAAATACCTGTCAGTGAATCTATTCGTCGCTGCCAATGATGTTGAGCTAAAAGCCCGCGGTCGTACATTGGTGTTTGATGGCTTTACTAAAGTCATGCCACCAGCGAAAACCGACGATACTTTGCTTCCAGATGTCAAAAAAGGCGACAAATTAACGCTCGATAAGCTCGATCCGAGTCAACACTTTACCAAGCCACCACCGCGTTATACCGAGGCAAGCTTGGTCAAAGAGCTTGAGAAAAAAGGTATCGGTCGTCCATCGACTTATGCTTCTATCATCTCGACCATTCAAGATCGCGGTTATGTAAAGCTTGAAAATAAGCGTTTATTTGCCGAAAAAATGGGTGATATCGTCACCGACAGACTGACCGCAAGTTTTCCGGATTTGATGGATTACACCTTTACCGCCGCGCTTGAAGACAAGCTCGATCATGTCGCAGAAGGCGATACAAATTGGAAAGATGTCCTCGATAACTTTTATGGCGACTTCAAAACCACGCTTGATCGCGCCAAAGAAAAAAATGGCATGCGGCCCAATGATCCGACCGATGTGCCAGATGTCCATTGTGATATTTGTGGTCGTCCAATGCAGCTGCGTACTGGCTCAACGGGTGTGTTCTTAGGTTGTACGGGCTATAACTTACCGCCAAAAGAGCGCTGTAAAGGCACCAAGAACTTAATGCCAGTCGAAGCGTTTGCTAATCTTGATGATGCTGAAGGTGATGACGAAGCGGCTGAAGTTAAAGACTTGATGGAAAAGAAACGTTGCCCAAAAGATGGTACCGCGATGAACGGGTATATCGTTGATGGCGGTCTCAAGCTACATATCTGTGGTAACAATCCCGATTGCGACGGTTATATCTTAGAAGAAGGCAAGTTTGAAGTACCGGGTTCAGATGCCCCAACCATTGACTGTAATAAATGTGATGGGCAGATGGAGCTAAAAACCGGACGTTTTGGTCCTTACTTTGCTTGTCAGAAATGTGACAATACTCGTAAGGTACTCAAAACCGGCGAAGCTGCACCGCCGCGTATGGATCCTATTCATCTACCAGAGCTAAAATCAACCAAGCACGATGATTACTTTATCTTGCGTGAAGGGGCGGCTGGGATGTTCTTAGCAGCCTCTAAGTTCCCGAAAGTACGCGAAACACGTCCGCCAAAGCTTGCGGAGCTACGCGAAATCAAAGATAAGATGGAAGATAAGTTCCAGTATCTGTTTGCAGGTCCAGACGAAGACCCTGATGGCAATCCAACCATTTTGCGCTGGTCACGTAAGAAAAAAGAGCAGTATATCGGCTCTGAGAAAAACGGTAAGGCCACGCGTTGGGGTGTGTACTGGCGCAAAGGTGAATGGGTAGAAGAGTAAATTTCTTTAACCACTTTATCTCGAAGCCATATCTTTAAACCATAAAAAAACCTCTTAGATTATCTAAGAGGTTTTTTTACTATCAGTTTTTATGCTATTAAACGTATTAAACTTTAAAGGTTAATAGTTTAGTTAAAAACTATTAGATCTTTTCAATGATACCGCAAGCAACGCGATCGCCTGCATTACCAGCTGGTTGGCTAGTATAGTCATCTACGCCGCCATGAACGATAAAGGCTAGGCGGTTGACACTATATTTACCGGCATCAGCAGCAGATATTTTCTTGTTTACAAAGTTGATAGTAGCAACACCATCTGCGTTAGCGGTTAAGTTCGGCAAGTCGCCCGCATGACCATTCATATCATCAGGGTTAGAGTGCGGTTTGTTATCTGGGTTGAAGTGACCACCTGCCGCTTTACCCATATTACCGCAGCTACCTGTTTCATGAATATGCAATGATACAGTCTTACCTGGCTGCAAGTTCATCAGTTTACCGTAGACTTGTACGCCACCATCTACTGGGCGTAGGAATACTTGACCCACTTCACTATTGTTACCAGCGACTGCATTGATCGTCGATTTTAGCGCAGGTTGGTTAAGTGGATTACCGGTTTGCATCTGACCTTCTACCGTTTGGCAACCAGTCATCGCTAAAGCTGAACCACATAATAGCGCGCTTGCAAGAATTACTTTTTTCATCGTTTTCTCCGTTTATGTAAATAGTTGTTTCAAGTCTTTATATTTATAATCGTTACTGGCTTTGTTGCAACATTCGTTTATGTCGCAATCAGTATAGCCAACGACTCGGCATAGATATTCATTAAAAACGCAACAATCGGTTAATAAATGTAAGTATCGTATGGATTTGAAAAGGGTTTACGGTGTCTTCTTTACTTCGTTTTGCCATACTAAGGTTTCGCCTGATTCTAACTTTTGAGTAAGGAGATAGCTGGATTCAGAGTTATTAGAAGGATTAGATACTCTCTGCTTATCAAGATTGATCAGTGTTAACTGACTAGAGCTATAAAGCATTAGGCGGCTAAGGCTTGATTCAATATCATCAATGTCATCACCACACCCTACCATCGTTGAAGGGTTGCCACCAATTAGCAACGTTTGATTAGTAGATAAAGCATAAGACCCACCAGCCCCATTGCATCCGACAGAAAACCCAACACCTTGGCTAAAACTACTTTGCTGAGGATGGCTATAATCATGTGAACCAAGTCTGTAGTTTGCAGTAATAGGTACATCTGGACGATTAAATTTATTAATAGTTTTATTGGTATCGTCAGTTGCACTAATAAGACGCCATTGGTATCGCTCTAATAATTCATTGGTAAGCGGTATGCCCGCCACACGATATTCAGGCTTGGGCGTACCCGAAAAAATCAGTGTTTTTCCTTTATTGGTTTTTAGAGCCAGCTGTTTTAATGTCTTGTTAGAATTCTGTGTAGAATTTGGTAGTACTGGATCAAATCTGAAAGCTGTATCTGAATAGGGTATAAAAACACCATTTACGACATTTCCTGTTTTGTTTTTGATTGTGTTTTTATTACTCAAATTTTCGATAATTGAATGGTTTACTGTGGTGCAGTTATCAGATAGTTCTCTGACATCGATTTGCCCGTAAAGGTACGGTAATGGTAACCACATATCAAAAGAAACTTGGTAACGCTGACAGCCTTCTGTGAAAGTTAAAAGGCTTGGATGTACCTCCATTATCAAAGGCAGCTTTTGGTTAAAAGGCTTGATTCGACCCTTATCATTGCTGACATGGGTTAGTTGCCACTCATATTTTGTGGTGGTTTGAAACAGTCTGGATTCAAGCGTGGTCGCTGACCAGTTTTTATCGTCGATAACGGTACTGGTTTGTGCTGAATGATTGAGGCTGTTGGTTTGGCAGCCTAATAAAGCGAGGGGTAGTAATGTGCTTATTACAACTAGAGGCACCCTTAAATGATTTAACATTGTACTTTCCTAATTAATAAACATTTGTCTAAAATATAGCACAGGGTCTTAACCAAATTGTTTTTTATTATTACCAAAAAAAGCCGCCCATCATGACGATGAGCGGCTCTTTAATTTGTAAGACTGGATTAGTAACGAATCAGATTAGCTATGCAGTGCTTTGCTTGAGGTTTTATCAACCGTCACCTTAGCAGGTTTAAGCGGTACTGGCATACTCACCAACGCAACTTTTAATATCTCATCAATCGTCGCGACTGGCTGAATAGTCAGACCAGCTTTGACGTTATCAGGGATATCGGCCAAGTCACGCTCGTTGGTCGCTGGAATCAACACATGCTTGATACCACCGCGATGTGCAGCAAGTAGCTTCTCTTTTAGACCACCGATGCGTAGGATTTTACCGCGTAAGGTAATCTCGCCTGTCATTGCAATATCTGGACGAATGGCAATACCAGTCAAGGCAGAGACCAGCGCTGTGGTAAGCGCACCACCAGCCGATGGACCGTCTTTGGGCGTCGCGCCTTCTGGCATATGTACGTGGACGTCAGTGGTTTTAAAGGTCTCATAATCGATACCTAAGCTGTCACCGCGGGCACGCACCACACTCATCGCTGCACGAATCGACTCTTTCATGACGTCGCCGAGTGAACCGGTAAAGCTCAGCTCGCCTTTACCTTTCATCGCTACCGCTTCGATGGTTAATAGCTCACCACCGACTTGTGTCCAAGCAAGACCCGTAATACGACCAATCTCAGGCTCTTCTTCTGCCAGACCATAGTCATACTGATGCACACCTAAATAGTCATCGATGTTTTTGTCATCGACTACGACCAGCTCACGTTCTGCTTTTTTCGGAGCGCGTGCACCATGAGTTTCGACTGAACCGCGAACCACTTTACGGCAGATTTTATTGACTTCGCGCTCAAGGTTGCGCACACCGGCTTCACGCGTATAGCTACGCACGATGCTATGCAATGCCGCTTCTACAATCTCAATTTCACCTTCTTTAAGGCCATTATTTTTGATCGCTTTTGGCACAAGATATTTCTGCGCAATATTGACCTTTTCTTCTTCGGTATAACCCGGTAGACGAATCACTTCCATACGGTCAAGTAGGGCAGGCGGAATATCCATGCTGTTGGCGGTACAGATAAACATCACTTGTGATAAATCTAAATCCATATCGAGATAATGGTCGTTAAAGGTATCATTCTGTGAAGGGTCTAGCACTTCAAGTAACGCCGACGCTGGATCGCCGCGGAAGTCTTGCGCCATTTTATCGATTTCATCTAATAAGAATAGCGGGTTTTTAACTTCGACTTTTGCCAGTGATTGGACGATTTTACCCGGCATCGCACCGATATAAGTACGGCGATGACCACGGATTTCCGCTTCATCACGGACGCCGCCGAGCGCCATACGTACAAACTTACGACCCGTTGCACGCGCAATCGATTCACCCAATGAGGTTTTACCAACACCCGGAGGACCGACTAAGCAAAGAATCGGACCGCGCAGTTTTTTCACCCGTGATTGTACGGCGAGGTATTCTAAGATGCGATCTTTCACATCTTGCAAGCCGTAATGATCTTCATCCAGTACCGTTTTGGCTTTTTCTAAATTAATCGAAACCTTGGTTGTGGCATTCCACGGCGTATCCAAGATCCATTCAATATAGTTGCGTACGACTGATGATTCACTCGAGGCAGGCGGCATCATTTTTAGCTTTTTAAACTCTTGCTCGGCTTTTTTGCGCACATCTTCTGGCAAGTCAGCATCTTCTAGGCGCTGCTCAAGCTCAGCCACATCATCTTCACCATCGAACGCGCCGTCATTCATATCTGACAGCTCATTTTTAATGGCTTTCATTTTCTCATTTAAGAAGTACTCGCGCTGATTGTCTTCCATCTGCTGACGAACGGCATCTTGGATATCTTGTTCGATATTTTGCTCAGCGCTTTGTTTGACTAAGTACTCAGTTAACGTATTGATATGGGTTTTGATATCGTCATGTTCTAAGAACGATTGCTTGACCTCAAGATCCATCGACACGCGGGTTGAGATGAAGTAAACCAGTTCAAGCAAATCATCGATGCGTTTTGCCACGCGAGTTAGCTCACGCGCATTACGCAAACGAGCATCCGCATAGCTTTCAAACAGTGTAGTTAAAGCTTGAATGGTATTTTTTTGCTGGCTCTCATCCATGTCGACATCAAGGTCAGCACGCTCAAAGCTCGCCATTAATAATTTGTCGTGATTTTCGATGTTATCGACGCGCGCACGGTACTGACCTTCGATCAATACTTTGATACAATTCTCATCGCTGTCATGAGGCATGGTGCTGACGATGCGGCACACGGTTCCGTACTGATACAAGTTATCTTGATCAATGTCTTCGGTCAGCGAGTCTTTTTGCGCCACGACCAATACTTTATTGCCATACTCAGCTTGTGCCAGTTCAACGGCTTTGACCGATGGCGCACGCCCTACGAACAAGGCAATTTGCATATGTGGATACACGACCACATCTCTCAATGCCAGTAGCGGTAGATAGTTCTGTTCACCTTTGTCTTTAGCATTCATGTTTTCAGCATCGTCTTGAGTAGATTCAGGCGTCGACTCTGACTCATTTTCCAACGTATCGTCAGCTGAGATATTTAGCGCATTATCATCAGAAACGTTAGATGATACGTCGACATCGATGTCGATATTGTCTTGGGCAATTTTATGTTCACTCATATATTCTTCCTCGTTCACCAGACTTGTAAAGTCAAGTTAGTGGTTCATGTTTAGATAAATGGTGCTCACAGATAAAATTGCAAGGCTTGGTGACCAAGTCATGCGCTTATCTTTGTTAAATAGTTATATCTTCTTTAATACAGCGATTCATCGCTGTGTTAATTTTATGAGTAATCATTGAAAGTCAGCATAGACAAAGTACTTATTGTTAGTAGGCAGCCAATATCTATTGGGTTCTATGCGTAGGTTTTATGGGCAAAATGAGGTAAACTGACGCGCGTCCGAAACCTCGCTTTTTAGAGTAAAGCATTTTAGGCGTTAGAGCGATATTGATAGGTCTTAAAATACTAATAAATCCTAACCAGACCAGGTTATAAAGAGCAAGGGGCAACATATGACCATCAACGCAGTATTATTGGCAGTCGTCATCATGTTAGGGCTGTCACTAGCGCGCGTGCACGTGGTGCTCAGTTTATTGATCGGTGCGCTGGCGGGCGGGCTGCTAGCGGGTCTCGGTATCACTGATACGCTAGAGGCCTTTCAAGAAGGCATCCGCAATGGGGCACAAATCGCTCTATCTTACGCGCTACTGGGCGCTTTTGCGGTAGCGATAGCTCATTCTGGTTTGCCGCAATCATTGGCAGGGGCGGTCATCAAGCGCATTGATGCCGGTGGCGCCAGTGGCATGATTAAGTATATGCTGTTTGCAGGCTTAATCACCATGAGCTGCTTTAGCCAAAACTTAATCCCCATTCATATTGCCTTTATTCCGCTGCTTGTGCCGCCGTTATTACTCGCCTTTAATCGTATGCAAATTGATAGACGCTTGATTGCTTGTCTGTTGACCTTTGGTTTGGTCACTACCTATATGTTTATCCCATATGGTTTCGGTGATATTTATCTCAATCAAATCATGTTAAAAAACGTCGGTGAAGCGGGCATTGATATTAGTAATATTTCAGTCACTAAGGCAATGGCGATTCCGGCGCTCGGTATGTTGTTTGGTTTGCTGACGGCGGTATTTATCAGTTACCGTAAACCGCGCCACTATCAGCAAATGGCGATAGATAAAGAAGCGCACGATGTGGTAAAAAGTGCAGTGGTAGCAGGCGATTCTTTAAGTAAAACCGCCACTGAGGCGCAAACACAAAGCAAGATGAAAACGCTGGTTGCTCTAGCCGCTATTGTCACTGCCTTTGTCGTACAGCTCTACACAGACTCGTTATTACTTGGCTCAATGTTTGGCTTTGCGGTCTTTATGGCGACCGGCGTGGTCAAGTGGCGTGAAGCGGATACGGTCTTTAATGATGGTATCAAATTGATGGCGATGATTGGCTTTATTATGATTACCGCGCAGGGCTTTGCCGAAGTCATGAAAGCGACAGGTGAAATTGCACCACTTATCGATGGCGCGACCAACTTGTTTGCGGGTAATAAAGCCATCGCTGCGTTGGTCATGCTCGGAATTGGTCTAGTAGTTACGATGGGTATCGGTTCATCATTCTCGACCATTCCGATTATTGCTGCGATTTATGTGCCGCTCTGTATTTCTTTAGGATTTTCACCACTCGCGACGGTGGCGATTATTGGTACGGCTGGCGCGCTTGGGGATGCGGGTTCGCCTGCGTCAGACTCGACATTGGGACCAACCTCTGGTTTGAATATTGATGGACAACATGACCATATTGAAGACAGCGTGGTGCCAACCTTTTTGCATTATAATATTCCGTTATTAGTGTTTGGTTGGATAGCGGCGATGGTGCTGTAGGTTGTATTTTATAGAACTATGTTCCATAAAAAAGCTACCGAATAGGTAGCTTTTTTATTTCAAATCGATAATTTCATACTAAAGCTTTTTGTACTGCTTTTGCTAAAAACCCAGAGCGAGTTTCGTGGTTTTTTTCAGCATAACTGTCAACACGCTGTAATAAATATTCAGGCCAACTAACATTAAAGCGTACTTGCTTAGTTGAAAACTTGTTTTCATCAATATTTACAATAGCCCAAGCCAAAGCATCTTGAAAATCTGCATTCATTCTTAATGTTTCTATATCACTAGTATGAAAGTCAAAACTCATTCCTTTATCTACCATATATTCGATATGATCGTAAATTAAGGACTGCGCTTCTTGCACTGTGTCATCGATGGTATCTCCTAAAGGGAAACAGCCGTCAATATCAGGAACAATAGCTGCATAGTTGTCCATGCCTTCGTCTTTGAATATAGCGATGGGATAATTTAACATATAACCCCCTATGAATATTATCTTATTAATAAAGTTAAATAGGATAGAGAAAGTTTTTATGAAGAGTAAAAACCAACCTTTATTAAAAGGTTGGAGTTGCTTAAAGTTTCAAACCAGAAATACGTCTTGCTTGAGCCAATTGATGCCGAGACACATCTTTTTCAGGCTGACTGATTGAAATAATGCTATCAACGCCTTCCTTTCTCAAAATATGATGACTTCCTTTAACTCTATCAACTATCCAACCATCCTCTTTAAGCAACTTGATTAGTTCACCACTTTTCATGGATTCTCCTCAAGGATACTAATTGGATGTGTGTATTATCACACATAATTTATAATTAATGCTATATTTTGTGTGTAGAAGTGTGTATTGAATATTAAAGAAGATCGTTAATCCCTAAAATTCCCAATCTCACCACTTAAACTCTTCAAAAAATCATCACTTTGCGCTAGTAACTCATTCAAACGCGCCTCATTAATGACACTAGCCAACTCATCACCGCTAAAAGCTTGCTCCTGACTGTAGTAAAGTATCTCTCTAGCATCGTCATTCCCTAACGCTTGCAAATACGTATCAACACTATCAGCGCTAGATGCTTTGTCGTTGGACATTTTGATCTGATTTCTTTTAAACCACCTTAAGCCACTTGGCGTAATTAAGCCATCTAGCGGCACATCCCACGGTTGAGGCTCTAATTGCTCAACCACTTGAAAGTCGTAGCACCAGCCAATTTTCAACGGTTTTTTTAACCCTGCCTGATAGCTTTTACTAAGAGTCGTATCATAAAAGCCACCACCCATGCCCATACGATTACCGCTTTTATCAACCGCTACTAATGGACAGACAATCACATCTAATTCTCTCGCCCATAATAATCGACGATGATGATTTTGCTTCATCCCTAAGCTATGAATTCGCGTCGGTATATTCAGCAGTTTCGACTGATAAATAGGTACAAAGCGCAGGTGTTTATCTACGTTTCCCTTACTATCACGACCGAACGAACCAACCACTGGCAAGTAAGAAAAATAGCCTAAGTGTTGACACCAGTCCAATAGTGGCTGAGTGGGCAGCTCGCCAAAGCCATCATAATATAAGCCAATACGCGCACGCAGCGGTAAGCGTTGTTGCAATTTAATTAAATGTAAACTTGCCATGCGCGCATATTGTCTACGTTCGCCAGCCGTTAATTGCCGACGCTGGCGGGTAAATTGTCGTCTAGGCGGATTACTTAAGCTATCAGCGGTTTTGATATCGTTTTTAGAGCGAGCGTCATCAGTCGCTAACTCAGGTAACGAGTCAGATAATGAAGTAGCAGATTGTTGTTGGCTGGTGTTTTTAGACATCAGTTAGCCTCACGGACTTGGAGAAATTTGTGATAAGTCATGCTATCATAACGCCACTTTACATCGTATTTCCGTTTATGTGCAGCAGCTGTTGCACTTTTTATCGTTCAGTTATTTAACAACAAACCATCAAAGAGGGTAGTTATGTCGACACAGAATCAGGCAACTCGTACCGAAAAAGATACCATGGGCAATGTGGAAGTTCCAGCTGATGCTTATTGGGGTGCGCAAACTCAGCGTAGCCGTGAGAACTTTAAAATCGGTGGCGAGACGTTGCCACGTCCGATGATTGAAGCGATGGCATTAGTCAAAAAAGCCGCTGCCATTACCAATGCAAGCCTAGAGCGTATCGAAGGTGACAAGCGCGATTTAATCGTGCAAGCTGCTGACGAAGTCATCAACGGTGGTTTAACGGATCAGTTTCCATTAGTGGTATGGCAGACGGGTTCTGGCACACAGTCAAACATGAACATGAACGAAGTATTGGCCAACCGTGCCAACGAAATCGCAGGGAACGCGCGCGGCAGTTATACGCCGATTCATCCAAATGACCATGTCAACCATGCTCAATCTACCAATGACAGCTTCCCAACGGCGATTCGTGTGGCTGCTGCTCGTCAAATCAACAGCTTGCTTATCCCAGCGGTAAAAGCACTACGCGATACGCTAGATGCCAAAGCCAAAGAGTTTGATAGCATCGTTAAAATCGGTCGTACCCATCTGCAAGACGCCACGCCTTTGACTTTAGGTCAAGAATTTAGCGGTTATGTCAGCCAACTTGACCATTCATTGACTCGTATCGACAACGCTTTACAAGGTTTATATGAATTGCCACTAGGCGGTACTGCAGTAGGTACGGGTCTAAACGCCCATCCTGATTATGCGGTAAAATCAGCTGAGCAATTGGCTGAATTAACAGGCTTGCCGTTCGTAACGTCACCAAATAAATTTGAAGCACTAGCCGCTCGTGATGCCGAAGTGTTTGCTTCAGGCGCACTAAAAACGCTATCGGGCAGCCTGAATAAAATCGCTAACGACGTACGTTGGTTGGCATCAGGGCCTCGTTGTGGTCTAGGCGAATTGACGATTCCAGAGAATGAGCCAGGCTCTTCTATCATGCCAGGCAAAGTAAACCCAACGCAGTCAGAAGCAATGACCATGGTTGTGGCACAAGTGATGGGTAACGACGTCACTATCAGCATGGCAGGCGCGTCAGGTAACTTTGAGCTTAACGTTTATAAGCCTGTGATTGCCTTTAATTTATTGCAATCTATCCAACTATTGGGCGATGCGTGCAACAGCTTCAACGAAAATTGTGCGGTTGGTATCGAGCCAGTCAAAGACAAAATCGATGACTTCTTGCACAACTCATTAATGTTAGTCACGGCATTGAATCGTCATGTTGGTTATGAAAACGCGGCGAAAATCGCTAAGACTGCTTATAAAGAAAACAAAACGTTGAAGCAAGTGGCGGTTGAGTTAGAACTGTTAACTGAAGCGCAGTTCGATGAGTGGGTAACACCTGCTGATATGGTGCATCCTTCTTAATATCAATCCAAAAACCTGATTAGCATTGTCAGATAAGCTGATTCTACAATTAGTAGCACTTGCGCTTGTCTTCCTCGCTACCCAGATTTTTAAATTCGATATTCTGATTGATAAAAAGACCTTGCCATCTCTTGTAAAAGGGTGTGTAAGGTCTTTTTTTGTCTATCAATTGAATCACCTACATCGCGCGCAACAATGTCTTACGCTCAAACAACAAGCATAATAATAGTTATAACAGCACCAACAAAAATTTTGCTTATAATGAGTACATAGATAAGGGCTCGTGAATCAAAGTTTTAAAAAAATTTTAAATCACGACAAAGACAATAAGAGCAAACGATTAGACTAACTAAAAATAGTTCGTCGCTAACGTCCATATTACTCTTATCTATGACCATTCTATTTATATCATTGAGGTAATTTATGAAAAAGTTAACTGCCGCTCTATCATCAGCTGGCATTATAATGGCGATGTTGGGTTCAGGTTCTGCCATAGCTTACTCGGACCAAGTAATGGAAGCGAGCGAAAGCTATGATACTGCCGTTAAAATTAGAGAAGTTAATTACTCTTGCCAAAATAACAAAAAAGTCAGCGTGACTTACGGTTTTAACAAAGAGTATTTACCGACCTTTGCAGAAGCCAATCTAAATGGCAAGAAAAGATTTTTACCTATTAACTTAGGTCGTTCTGACGATGTTGATACCGTGTTTGGTGATGAAGATAACTTTAGTATTATGACGGGCGCGCTGCGTTTGAATAACTATCATAAATCATCCGCCAATATTCAAAACGCTAAGAGTGAAATCCTTTATAAAGGCTGTAATGTTGCCTCTATCAGAAAGCTTAAAGGCTAGTTTATAGCAGGCTGATAAATATAGTCAATCCCACTTAAAAATGTTATAAACTAATTATCAAATTCAATTGTTATTATAAAGACCATGACTTACTCGCTAGATTTTCGCAAACAAGTACTAAAAAGCTTAGACGAGGGTATGACCTTTGCCGAGGCAGCTAAATTCTATAACCTCAGCCCAACCACCATACAAAACTGGAAGAGACGTGTTCATAGCAAAACAACCAGGCAAACCAAGCCCTATAAAATACCAGATGATGTGCTACTGAATGATGTCAAAGAACATCCCGACGATTACCAGTATGAGCGAGCACGTCGTCTAAACTGTAGTAAAACAGGCATTTATCATGCCCTAAAGCGCCTTGGTATCAGTCAAAAAAAAGACTTTAGAACATCCAAAAGCCTGTCCGATCAAAAGAGCGATATATCAGAATAAGCTTGATATCTTTAAACAACAAGGCTATCCCATTGTTTATATATACGCGCGCGGCTTTGAGCACGAGACTATTCGCTCTCATGGGTACACATTAATTGGTACACCTTGTATTGATAGCTACAATTGGCAAGGTAAAAAGCGAACCAACGTTATCGGTGCTCTGTATGAAAAGATGCTGTTTGCACTAGATTACTTTAAGCACAACATTAACAGCAGCATATTCTACGAATGGTGCAAGTTCACACTTATTCCAAGTCTTAAAACCAAATGCGTGATTGTGATGGATAATGCCAGATTTCATAAGAGTAAGCGTATTCAAAAGCTACTGAATAGGCATGGTCATCGTATTTTATGGTTGCCGCCGTACAGCCCTGATCTGAACCCTATCGAAAAGAAATGGGCTCAGGTGAAGTTTCTACGCCAAGGCTGGATGGAAAACGACTTATCCAAATTGTTTTATGATATTTGTCCTGGCCATAACAATTTTATTTTGAACTGACTATATAGAGAATTAAAAAGACCTTGTCATTTAATGTGGCAAGGTCTTTTTTTTGTATTTAGGTTTAGTGTGGGAGCTAATCCCGCTTTTCGCTACAATTAGGGCTAAATCTTGCTTCAATGAAAAACACCTAATTGGTGCGAAAAGCGATACTCTGTGTGTTTACATATCATTATTGATGTTTATCGATTATCGATATACTATAAGTAGTAGCACTACAACTTATTTTAAAAGCATAAATAAAGGGTATCGAGACTTGTATGATTGTTAATTTCAAATGTAGTGATACTCAAACTCTTTTTTCTGCTGGAAAAACAAAGCGCTGGTCAGCCATTAAAAATGTTGCAGAACGTAAATTACTACTACTAGATAATGCAACTATGCTAGAAGACTTGAAAGCTCCACCTGGCAACCGATTAGAAGCTTTACGTGGTGATAGAGAAGGTCAGCACAGTATTCGCATCAATGTGCAATGGCGACTTTGTTTCACTTGGACAGATCAAGGCGCTATAGATGTAGAAATTGTGGACTATCATTAATTTTATAAGAGATGTTATCAAAGATATAGAATATAGAATATAGAATATAGAATATAGAAGAGAGAAACACTATGACTAAAAACGGTATGCGTCCCATTCACCCGGGCGAAGTATTACGAGAGGATTTTCTTGAGCCGCTGGGTATGAGTGCCAATGCATTGGCGCTGAAGCTTGGTGTCACACCTGCACGTATTAATGAAATCATACGTGAGAGGCGTGGCATTACAGCAGACACTGCCCTGCGTTTAGCCAAGTATTTTGGTGGTAGCGCTCAGTTTTGGTTAAATCTGCAGTCTACTTATGAGCTGCGTTTGGTTGAGACTGATGATTTACATTTTTTAGATGATATTGAACCTATTGAATATGCTTAACTGCGCTATCGAGCAATACTACCTTTATCTTTTTTCCTAGAATATATATTTAACGAGTTACCCGTTACTATCAGCAGCATACCAATGATTAAAGCTGCACTAAAGCTTTCAGAATACAAAAGCACACCGATGATTGAGATGAGCGGTAATCTGAACATATCCATAGTGACCACGAATGTGACCTCTGCATGTTGCATGGCTTTGGTCATACAATAATGCGCCGATAGTGCCGTTATGCCTATGATGACAAGCCATAGCCACTGAATACCTACTGGCGCTGTCCACCCTTCTATAAATAAGAGTAACCCCAGAGGTGCTTGTATCAAACACATCATAAAAATAATGGTGATTGGGCTTTCAGTATTAGAGAGTGATTTTGTGGCCACATGGGAAAAGGCATAACAAATGGCAGCGCCCAACACGATAAGTGACGCATAGTGAGCGACATCTAAGCTGGGTTGTACGATGACGATTACCCCAAGAATTCCTAAAAATACGGCAATAACCTTTTTTACAGTTATAGATTCTTTTAGGAAGAGATACGAGATGATTATTGTCCAAAAAGGGACAGTAAATTCGATAGCGAAAACGGTCGCCAAGGGCAGGAGTCCTATGCCCAAGAACCAGCCATATTGCCCCGCGAAATGAAATAGATTTCTGACTACGTGTAATTTAATACGCTTGGGGAATGAAAAACGACCTTTTTTCGATGAAGCGTTTGATGCAAAGCTTGATAACGATAGTATGGGCAATAATACCAATAGTCCGACGATACTTCGAAAGAATAAGATCTGAAAAACACCAATCTCACCGTTTAGCTCACGAGCACCAATGGCCATTAAACAAAATGAAGTGAGTGCTCCAATCATCCAAAGGGTAGCGTGGAACATAATGGTG
The DNA here is from genome assembly GCF_965638355.1 of Psychrobacter okhotskensis. Taxonomy (NCBI): domain Bacteria; kingdom Pseudomonadati; phylum Pseudomonadota; class Gammaproteobacteria; order Moraxellales; family Moraxellaceae; genus Psychrobacter; species Psychrobacter okhotskensis. Next base: position 2,519,055 of record NZ_OZ281822.1, on the reverse strand, counting down.
CAATCCTGTATATAAAATCAAATCTGGAATTTATCTTATAGTTAATTTACTCTAAGAATGTTATGGCGAGGTTGATAGAAACTTTCGCAGCCTCTGTCTGCGTAGGCACAGCAAGCAAGAAAATTTCTATCAACCTCGCATCCAGATAAAGTAAATGACACTTTTATTTTGTACGAACTATATAGGCTAGTGTCTCATATCAACGAATTAACGCAATAAAAAAGCCAAGCAAAATGCTCAGCTTTTTTATCAAACTTCTTAAACTTATTAAACCTTAAATTTCAAATCTTAAAACTTATAAAGCAAACCAAGTGTCGTCGCTGCTTCAGTACGTGAGTCGACCATTGGGCTATCGTACTGCTCATTTGGTACATAGCTCAAGCTTTGGTTGGCAAATCCTGCCCAGCGCTCATTAAAGTCATAGTTAGCGCTAATGTTGATATACGGATTCAGGCTTGAGTTAGATTTATAAGCGTCAACGCCTGTCTCTGCTGACTCTTTTTCACTGACACCATAGTAGTATTCATTGTAGTCAGCATCATGATATTCAAAGCCAATACTTGGATAGACCGTCAGCTTGTCTTTGGTGATTCGGGCCAGATAAGTCAAGCGCCCCGTATTGCCGCCACTACGATCCAAAATATCAGTCGCTACTTGCGCACGAAAGCCGCCGACAGGGGTATTGCGCTGATAAGTCAGACCAGCAGCAGCTGAGGATTTACGCTCGTCCAGACCAGCAAGCGCGCCTCTGGCATCATCAGGATCGAACTCATTACCATCGAATTGCGCATAAGCAGACAGCTGATTGGTACCATCATTAATGATATAAGCACCCGCTTGCGCCCCGCGTGCATAGAATTTATTGTTGTCATAAAACACACCCGGCAATACGCGTATATCGGTGCTGTCTTCCAAGTCATAGGCTGAGTTGACTGCCATGACGTTAACGCCAACGCTGAGCTCAGCATCTGGATCAGCCGGCAAGTTTTTATTAAAAAAAGCGGCATTGGATATGCTAGCGACACTGAATAGTGCAGTGGCGGTCAAAGTGCTAAGCAAGACGCGCGTAGAGGTAGCGGATAGCGCTGAAAGTGTAAACATAATTAAGTCTCGTCAGTAGGTAAAAATAGCTGGGTAACCATAGAAGAATAAGGAAAGCTAAAATCAGCTGTTTGTTTCTGTGTGCAGGTTAATGATCAAAGATAAGGGTCAGCGTTTATTCAACAGCGTTTAGCACTTGTAGTATTTGCTGATGAATATCCTGCCACCACCAAACAAAGCCAATGCTGATGAACAACATTACCAGCCATGGTAGCAGCTGCCACATAAGGGCAGGTTTGGCCGCTGTCTTTTGCTCGATGATGTCGGCACGATTATCGTTCATATTTATAGGTAAGTTTACACGAGTGTCATCAAAATGAGCATTATTATCCAAATTAATATTGCTCATCGTTGGCTGCTCGATATAGCTGGTTTGCTCATTGTTTTGGATGTTGCTTTGCTCGTTATTTTGAGCGGTGCTTTGAATGTTGTTTTGAATATTATCTTGATAACGACTCTGTTTGAGAGCGACCGTCTGCATGAGGGCTGCCGTACGTTGGCGATGAACGATACCGATGGCGAGTGCAATGATCAATCCTGTCACCGCACCGCCAATATGTCCTGCATTGTCAATGCCAGGCACCGCAAAGCCGTATACTAAATTGATGCCCATAATCAATATCAGACTTTTTAAATTGAGCACTAAGCCATTGACCGATATTTTAAACAGCGCAGCTATCAAAAGAGCGGCACCGATGCCCATGATACCACCAGAGGCACCGGCCGACAGCCCCGGTTGCCCCGTGCCATCCAAGATACTCTGCCACGTCACATAACTATTCAGTAAGTTGCCACCGATGGCCGCGAGTAAAAACAATGCCAAAAATTTAGCGGAGCCAAACATCGGCTCGGCGATTTGCCCAAAAAAATACATGGCAAAACCATTAAACAATAAATGCATCAAACCAATATGCAAAAACGCGCTGCTGACCAAGCGCCATGGATCATCAGTCATGGTAAAAGGCAACGCATTGGCGCCCCATTTTAGCAGCGCTTCAGTCGAGGGGTTATTGGCATCGACGCCTGTCAGCACCTGCATAATAAAAAGTCCGATAAAGCTGACTAATAGCAGGGTGGTCACGGGTGCCGTTTTTAAAAGCTGTTGGATGGTCATAAAAGCCGAGTATCAATTAAAAAGATTAAGGCGATTATAAAGGGTAAGGCCACTATAAAGAAAGCCACTCCTAAAAAGCCACTCCTAAAAAGCCACTCCTAAAAAGCCATCGGCAAAAAAGCAAAAAGCAATCAGCGTCTAGGGGTGGCATTATCAGTGATATAAGGCGGTGCCAATTTTAGCTGCTCATACGTTCCTTTGACCAATATATTATCTGTGACTTGATTGATATCGGTATGACCACAAAACGCCATGCTAATATCGCACTCGTTATAGATAAGCTCAAGCGCGCGGCGCACCCCGTCTTCACCATACGCTCCCAATCCGTAGAGAAAAGCGCGACCGATCATCGAGCCTTTTGCGCCCAATGCGATAGCCTTTAGTACATCTTGACCGGAGCGAATACCGCTGTCGAGCCACACCTCGATATCACTGTTTTCGGCATGGACCGCCTGCACAATGTCAGAAAGCGCAGAGATAGAAGACAGCGCTCCATCCAATTGACGGCCGCCATGGTTGGAGACCACTAGCGCGTCCGCACCGCTACGCGCGGCTAAAATAGCATCTTCCGGCTCCATAATGCCTTTGATAATGAGCTTGCCGCCCCATGCGTCTTTGATACGTGCCACATCATCCCAACTTAGGCGAGGGTCAAACTGTTCTGCAGTCCACGCTGACAGCGATGAGATATCTTCAACATTTTTGGCATGACCGACGATATTGCCAAAGGTACGGCGCTTGGTGCCGATCATATTAAGACACCATTCTGGCTTGGTCATTAAATTTAAAATATTAGCCAATGTGGGTTTTGGCGGTGCGGATAGACCGTTTTTGATGTCTTTATGACGTTGTCCCAGCACCTGTAAGTCCGCAGTCAAAATCAACGCAGAACAGTTTGCTGCTTTGGCACGGCGAATCAAATTGGCCATAAAGTCCTGATCACGCATGACATAAAGCTGAAACCAAAACGGCGCACTGGTATTTTCAGCGACGTCTTCGATAGAGCAGATACTCATGGTCGATAATGAAAAGGGCACACCGAACTTTTCAGCTGCCCGCGCGGCATGAATCTCACCATCTGCCCACATCATGCCTGTGAATCCCGTTGGCGCAATGGCGACAGGCATCTTGGCTGATTCGCCAATCATCGTTGTCGCTAGACTGCGGTTGTCCATATCGACCAAGACGCGCTGGCGCAATTTGATACGATCGAAGTCAGTCTCGTTGCTGCGATAAGTGGTCTCAGTCCATGAGCCTGAATCGACATAATCATAAAACATGCGCGGTACTTTGCGCGCGGCGACTCGGCGCAGATCTTCAATTTCGGTGACTTTTTTTAAAGTTGGGCTCAAGTTTTTCATTATCCCTCTCGCTTATCTATTCCATAACTGCTGTAAATCCATGACTGAAAATGGATAATTTAGACGCTGCGTCTTTGTCAGGAGCACCGGAATGCTGGTAGCAAATTCCATCATCAATGACTCATCGAAGTCAGCGATATCGACATATTGGTAGGTAAGTGGCTGTACCGCCCGAAACTGTGTTAATAGTTGCTCAGCGACATCACATAGATGACAGCCAGAAGTACCAAGCAACCACCATTCATCGAGGTTTTTAGAGTCATTAAGCTCAGGGCACGCTGCCATAACGCGGTTCCGTAATAGGGTTATATTATTATCATTATGCATGTTTCTACTCTTATGTTAAGCCTTGTCGCAAAATACTTGTGTGCTGTTTTTAAGCCGACATACCAATGTGGCTTAGCCGTTATGACATGATAAAGAAATGGGGTAAATAATGACAGCGATTGTGAGATTAGGTAAGATGAGCTGCAGTTTATGATTCTCAATTTTATCTTATTATCTTTTTATCCACTCAGGTAGCGCACGCATGGCAAGTTTTGGCAAATTTATGAAACGAGTGTTATTGGCATTCATGTTATTGGTCGTGGCATTTCATATGCTGGTGGCAGGACTGCTATTAATTTGGAAAACGCAGCCAATTAACAACAGCATGTTTATGCTTACCCATCGCTTGAGCGGCGGTACGGTCACGCAGACGTGGGCTGAGTACGATGCCATCGCCAAATCAGCCAAGCAAGCGGCAATAGTGAGCGAAGACTCGACGTTTAGCCAACACAATGGCTTTGACATAAAGGGCATCGAGCTGGCGATGAAAAAAAATGAGGAGTCTGGCACCACCTCGGCTGGCGGCTCGACCATTACTCAGCAGCTGGCCAAAAATCTATTTTTGACGTCGCATCGCTCGTATATTCGTAAAGGCGAGGAAGCGGTAATCACCGTGATGATCGAAACATTTTGGGACAAGCAGCGTATCTTGACCGCCTATCTAAATGTCGCCGAGTTTGGCAATGGCATCTATGGTATCGATGCGGCGGCGCACCATTATTTTGATAAATCTGCTGCCAATCTCAATCGTGATGAATCCGCGCTACTCATTAGTATGCTGACCAATCCTAAATACTATGAAGACAATCGCAGTGATAGACGCCTACGTAATAAACAGCGTATTATTAAAAAACGTATGAAGAATGCGGTCTTGCCACAAGCGGCTTAATGAGTATTTACTAACAGTAGTTTTTTGAATGATAAATAGCAGGGTAAGTAGTACGATAAACTCATGACATGATTGATAGTCATATGGTTGCAATAATAGAACGTCACTATATTATGAACGCCACTATATATAGGGTCTGTTGAACATTCAAATATTAGGACTGCTGATTGCTAAAATCGTCCCAAACTAGGCGTAAACCGACGATAATGTCGAGACCTTAGCTAGGTTTACAACAACGTTTGAGGTGATTTTAGTATCAGCCTTTCAGGGCAGGACTGTTTTTTGCCAATACATGGCGAAATTGTCTAACCTAGAACGACTAGGCGTCAAACATTTCACTGCGTATTGTCTAAAAAATAGCCACTGCCAGTGCCACATTTGAATGTTCAACAGACCCTAGGTATCAAAATAAATTTGTTTAAAATAAGTGATTAAATAAAGTTACGGATACAGTGAAGTTAGCCATAAAAAAAGATAGGTAATGGCAGTAAAAATAAATTACATCAGTGATGATATATCGATAATGACAGGGGATGGCAGTATGGTGGATATTAATAATCAGAATAAAAGTGTCATGACTAACGATAATGCCACTGTTAACGAGCTGAATATACAGCAACTGAGCCAGCAGCTGACCGATATTGCATGGCAGCGCTCTGAAGATGGTAGCTATTCACCCAGCAGTTATATCAATCGTGACCTGTCCTTATTACAGTTTCATTTGCGGGTCTTAGCGCAAGCCGCCAGTTCTCGTCATCCGTTACTTGAGCGCCTATTTTTCTTGATTATTTTTTCATCAAATATAGACGAGTTCTTTGAGATTCGTGTCGCTGGCATTATGCAAAAGTTAAACCTCGGTGATGTGGTCAGTAGTCCGCATGGCATGCGCCCAAGTGAAGTGTTGGCAGAGTTATCCGCCGTCACCCATGAGGCGATTGATAAGCAATATCGTATTTTAAACGAAGACATCTTGCCAGCGCTTGCCAAGGAAGACATTCGTTATCTAAAACGTGACGAGCTGAATGCTGAGCAATCGGCATGGATGAAACGCTATTTTACTGAGCAAGTCTCACCAGTGCTGACCCCTATAAGTATCGATCCGGCGCATCCGTTTCCAAGATTGGTTAATAAGAGCCTCAATTTTATCGCCACTTTAGAAGGCAAAGATGCCTTTGGTCGCGATATTAATCTGGCGATTGTCCCAGCGCCGCGCAGTCTGCCGCGCGTGATTCGTCTGCCAGACGAGCTGACCGGTGGCAAAGAGCACCATGTCATGCTATCGGCTGTCATTCATGAGCATATCGGCGAGTTGTTCCCCGGTATGAATGTCACGGGTTGCCATCAGTTCCGACTCACGCGCAACGCAGACTTGGACTTGGCCGATGATGTCGATGATATTGCCAAGGCGCTAGAAGGCGAGCTTGAAAATCGCCGCTTTGGTGACAAAGTGCGGCTCGAGGTGACGACTGATTGCCCAACACCGATTAGTGATTACCTGCTTAATGAGTTTGAGCTACATGACAATCAGCTGTACCGCGTCAATGGCCCTGTGAACCTGACGCGCTTGCTGTTCGACTTTAACATACCCAAGCTGCGTTATCAGCCTTTTACCCATATCGTGCCAAAACCCTTTCGCCGTGAGCTGGACAAGCTTGATAAGAGTACCAGTATATTTTCTGCCATGCGCAAAGGTGATGTCTTGGTACATCATCCTTTTCATGCGTTTTCACCGATTATCAATCTGCTTTGGGAAGCGGCGAGCGATCCCAAAGTATTGGCGATTAAGCAGACATTGTACCGCTCAGGCACCAATTCAGAGATCGTCAAGGCACTGGCTGCTGCGGCTCGTAATGGCAAAGAAGTCACGGCTGTCATCGAACTACGCGCCCGTTTTGATGAAGCGTCCAATATCGCCGTCGCCAATTTTTTACAAGAGGCTGGGGCAGTAGTGGTCTATGGGATTGTCGGCTACAAGACCCATGCCAAGCTGATGCTTATCGTGCGCCGCGAAGACGATCGCATTCGCCGTTATGTGCATTTAGGCACCGGCAACTATCATGCGGCCAATGCCAAAGTCTATACCGACTACGGCTTGTTCAGCGCTGACCCTGACATCTCAGAAGACGTGCACAAAATTTTCCAAGAACTGACGGGTATGGGCAAGCCTGCCAATCTAAAAAAACTGTTGCACGCGCCATTTACCTTGCACGAAAAGTTAATGAGCTTTATCGATGATGAAATTGCCCATGCCAAGGCTGGCAAGCGCGCGCATATTATTATCAAAGTTAATGCGTTGACGGAACGTCGCCTGATCGATAAGCTATACGATGCCTCGCAGGCAGGTGTCAAAATAGAATTAATTTTGCGCTCCATGTGTTGTCTGCGCCCCCAAGTCAAAGGCTTGTCTGAAAACATCACTGTACGCTCGGTTATTGGGCGCTTTTTAGAGCACACACGCATTTATTACTTTTATAATGATGGTGATGAGCGCTTGTATTGCGGCAGTGCTGACTGGATGGATCGTAACCTCTTCCATCGCGTCGAAGTCGCCTTTCCGATTGAAAACAAAAAGCTGTTTAAGCAAATTTATCAGGATGGGCTACTAAACTATCTACAAGACAACACGCAAGCGTGGACACTGGATGGCACAGGCGTTTGGCAGCAGCTTCAGCCAGCAGCAGGTGAGACGCCACACGTTGCTCAAGAGCACTTATTAAAAGTGATCAATGGTGTCGACGAGTCCAACTGATTTGGACAAAGCTCAACGTCATCTCGTTTAAACAAGATGTTGTTAAACAATGGTTGCTAACACCGTACCTTATATCGTCGATCATTATGGTCATGAGTTAACCAAGCGCTGATACGCCTTAGTGCTTGGTTTTTTTTGTATTAACAACGCATCAAAGTTACAAACTGTCTTGTAACCTCACATTTATTCACATATTGATACGGCAGTACACTGGTGAATCTCACAGTATCCTACCTATAATTAATATCAGTTCTGGTGCAGTTTATTATTTTTATCAAAAACCTCATCACTCATCTATCTAAAAGTAACTGAACAAAAGCAACTGTCTAAAAGTGGCTGAGTACATAATGATGCCGCACCGGAGAAACTTTAAATTCAGTCAACAATAAAAATAGGAAATAAATCATGAGTACGACGAACAATGATACCTCAGACATCAAAAAAGCAGCAGAGCAAGCAAACGGTCAAGAGATTGAGAAAAATCTAGAAGACAACAAAAAAGTCGATGCGCCTAAATCACTAAGTGAAGAAGAGCAAACAGCGTTCATTGAGGATGACCTACGCACTGACAAATAAGAGTGTGTTTGCAGCATACGTCCAAAGCACTAATCAGATAACGATAATAAATAATGCGAGGGAGACGCCATGACCATGCCAGAAAAAAACAATACTGAAGAAAAATTCCTTGTAGAGGATCCAGCCGTTACGACGCAAGAAAATCCTCAAGGCAGCTATGAAGGCCGTAAACACGAACCTGATATCGATGGACCAGAGCAGGACTCACAGGAAACAGACGAGATATATTCCGACCCACGTAAAGAAGAGAACTTACCAGCAGGTGGGAAAAACGTGGCAGATCTCAATGCTCATGATTTGAGTAAAAATAATAATATTTAATAATTGTGTACCTACTTATGTAGTCTGGGTATATCATCAAAAATAAAGTGCTGACAATAGATACTGGTTAGCCAATTAAAACAACAATTAAGGACATAACCATGGAACCTCAAGATCCCGCGTTAAGCAGAACCCCTATTGACGGTGCTAATCCTCAAGAAGTGAGTAAAAATTTAGCCAATCAGCACACTGATATTGAAAACCATACCAATCATAATAAAGGTACTGACACTTTCGAAGAAGAGGTAGTGGACTCAGAGCACGTGAATGACGATGACAATCCTGCACGTCAGCCTGATCGCCGTGATCAACAGGGCAGCAGTCCGTTTGATGACAATATTAACGAAGATACCGTGGGCAGTGAAGCGCCAAAAAGTGAAGGTATTACGGATATGAATCGATATGCCAACGTTGATAACGCTCAAACTCGTGTATTAAATCCAGATGAAAAAGACTGATTTCTTAGCAAGATATTTCTGAATATTATTAATCTGAGCATTATTAATATGAGTATCGTCAAGTTATCGAATGCTCGATGTGGAAGACAGTTATTATAATAAGGATCGGTTATGAATAAGTCTAATGATACAGTTAACCATGATAACCATCAGCTCAAAGATGCAGATGATAATAATGGTATCGTCCCTGATGATGCATTACAAAAGGCAAATCCAGCCGCTGCAGAGCAAGAGACTGATGATCATGATCCGCATAATGTCGCAAAAAATACCAAGCAGTATGACAGTCCACTTATGGAAGATAAGAAACAGTCATAACTGAGCATTATATTCTGTACAGACAAATAAAAAAGCTAACGCTAGGCATGGTTTAAGACGCTAGTGTTGGCTTTTTTATGGATACGATATGAGTATCTTTGCATAGCGCTTATTTGACAGAAGCTATCAGCTGAAGCGCTCAGCAGGTGTACCACTGTGAAAACGCAGTTCAGTGTCAGGACTGGATATCAACTCTGCTTCTACTTCTTTAAAGAATGCGACACGCTCATCGATATTGTCGTCAGATAGCGATTGTGCCAGTGCCAAATAATCCTCAAAATGGCGACTCTCTGATTTTAATAGATAACGGTAGTACTTGGCTAAGCGTTCATCATCGATGACTTCAGCAAGCGCGGCAAAGCGCTCACAAGAGCGCGCTTCGATAAACGCCCCGATGATTAATACATCAACCATTGCTGCTGGCTCATGCGTACGTTTATGCTTGAGCAACCCTTTGGCATAACGCCCCGCACTCAGATATCCCCACTCTTGCTCGCGCTCATTCATAATGCCTAGGACTTGCTCATAGTGCAGCATCTCCTCACGTATTAACTGCGCCAATTTTCGCTGTAAGTCGTAAGAAAACTCATAGCGGAATAGTAGATTCATCGCTGTACCGGCTGCTTTCTTTTCGCAATTGGCATGATCTTGGATGATTAAAGGCACATCAGCGCTGGCAGCCTCCACCCAAGCCTGTGTGGTTCGCGCTCCCAAAAAATCATAGACAACAGATAAGTCGACCTTAATAGGGGTGCGCAGTTGTGCGATATCGATACTGTCTGGTTCCATACTTTCCTCTGTTAGACCGTCTTTTTCTATCTTGTATTCTTCTGTATGGCTGTCGCTCACAGCCTTGTCATTACTGTTATTGATTTTCATATTTTCATTATTCATAGTCTTTGCCATAGTCGAAGGTTCAACATCTCTTAATCAAATATTAAAAGTTAAATAGATAACCGTTAAGCATAAATGAATGCTGTAATGATTACTTACAGTTTATACTGAACGTATAATGGTCTAACTCTAAAGTATTGATTAAAGCCTCTAGAGTAGGTGGCTTATAGAGTATCATTATTATACAGCCTAAGTATTTACTTGGTGAATGACGTTTCCTTGTTTATTTTATTATTTGATAGTAGGATGAGATTTTGCTTTTCAGGCATTTTGTCTTACTATTGATCATTACTTAGTAGCGGGCGATAGGCATTATATCAAGTGCCAATCCTGTATTAAAACCTAAGAATTATAGACAGCTCTGCTTACAGACAATCCCAAAATCACAGACGCTGCATCAGACAAATTCAGTCTTAAACAGTTATTACATTAATAGATGCTCAATCACCACCAACAGTTCGCATTGTCATGTTTGCTATTTATTCACCGCAAAGCAAACTAGGGATAAATGCTCCAAGAGCACATATTTTCACACCGTTATTGTAGCAACTTAGCATTAACACACCTCACGAACAGATAAGGATAACAATATGAGCCAGTCTTCTAACGCCAATCGTATTCAAAAAGGCATTCTTGCCATCGACCAGCAATTGTATGACTTTATTGAAAACGAAGTGCTGCCGAAAGTCGGTGTTGATTCAGACAGCTATTGGTCAGGTTTTGAAAAGGTCATCAAAGAGTTTACCCCGCGTAACAAAGCGCTGCTAGAAACTCGTGACAAGATTCAAGCGCAGATTGACCAATGGCATCTGGACAACCCTGCCAAAGATGGCGAAATTGATTACCCCGCGTATAAAACATTCTTGCAAGAAATTGGCTATCTGTTACCAGAAGGTGATGATTTCAAAGTCAGTACTCAAAACGTCGATGACGAGATTGCCCATATTGCAGGTCCACAGCTGGTCGTACCAGTCCGTAATGCTCGCTACGCATTGAACGCCACCAACGCGCGTTGGGGCAGTTTATATGATGCATTATATGGTACTGACGTCATCAGTGACGAAAATGGCCAACAAGCAACAGGTGGTTATAACCCAACGCGCGGTGCTGCTGTTGTTGCTTATGCCAAAGCATTTCTAGACGAACATTTTGCCTTAGCATCAGGGTCATATAACGATGTGACCGGCTTTAAAGTGGTCGATGGCAAACTTGAAATTGTTCAAGGTGATAATAGCACTGATCTAAAAGACGCCGCGAAATTTGTTGGTTTCGTTGGTGAAGCAGAGCAGCCTACTGGTATTTTGCTCAAGAATAACGGCCTGCATGCTGAGATTCAAATCGATGGCAATCATCCAGTGGGCAAAGATGATCCAGCAAGTATTAAAGATGTACTATTAGAATCAGCGATTACGGCAATTCAAGATTGCGAAGATTCAATCGCTGCTGTCGATGCAGAAGAAAAAGTAGAAGTGTATCGTAACTGGCTTGGTCTAATGAATGGTGACTTGCAAGAAACCTTTGAAAAAGGTGGCAAGACCCGTACGCGTAAACAAAACCCAGACCGTGAATATATCAGACCAGATGGCAGCACGCTTATCCTGCCAGGCCGTTCACTACTATTGATTCGTAACGTTGGTCACTTGATGCAAAACCCAGCCATCTTGGTCGACTTGGGTAATGGGCAAGAGCAAATCTTTGAAGGTCTGATGGATGGCTTAATCACGCCGCTATTGTCTTTAAATGATTTGAAAGGTAAAACTGCGCTATCGAACTCACGCAAAGGTTCGATGTATATCGTTAAGCCAAAAATGCATGGCCCTGAAGAGGTCAAAATGGCCAATGATTTGTTCAACGCTTCAGAAGATCTATTGGGTCTAGAGCGCAATACTCTAAAAATCGGCATCATGGACGAAGAACGTCGCATGACGGTCAACTTAAAAGAAGCCATTCGCCAAGCAAAAGAGCGCGTCATCTTTATCAATACCGGCTTCTTAGACCGTACGGGTGATGAGATGCACACCAGTATGAACGCCGGACCCTTTGTCCGTAAAGGCGATATGAAATCGCAAGCATGGCAGCCTGCTTACGAGCAGTGGAACGTCGATATCGGTTTAGAGACCGGTCTACAAGGCCACGCTCAAATTGGTAAAGGCATGTGGGCGAAGCCTGACGAGATGAAAGAGATGATGGATACTAAAGCAGCCCATCCTAAGTCTGGCGCTAGCACAGCTTGGGTACCATCACCAACGGGCGCTACTTTGCACAGCATGCATTACCATGAGGTCAATGTTGCCGACGTGCAAGACAGCTTAAAATCCCGTGAGCGTGCCAGCTTAGATGATATCTTGACCATTCCATTGGCCAAAGATAGCAACTGGACAGAAGAAGAAAAGCAGCAAGAGCTTGATAATAACGCTCAAGGTATCCTAGGTTATGTCGTACGCTGGGTAAACCAAGGCGTTGGCTGTTCTAAAGTACCAGATATCAATGATGTAGGTCTAATGGAAGACCGTGCTACTTTGCGTATCTCAAGTCAGCATATCGCTAACTGGTTGCATCACGGCGTGGTAAGCGAGCAGCAAGTCATGGATACCATGAAGCGCATGGCAAAAGTCGTCGATGAGCAAAATGCGGGCGATAATGGCTATCAGCCAATGGCCAATAACTTCGATAATTCTTACGCCTTTAAAGCTGCCTGCGATTTGGTCTTTAAAGGTCGTGAGCAGCCAAGTGGTTACACTGAGCCATTATTGCATCAAGCGCGTTTAGACTTAAAAGCCAATACGCATTGCTAATTCCTTATTTATAAAAGCCATTTTAGGGCTACTTATCCATGGTTAAGTAGTCCTTCAATACTTAGTATTACTCAAGCATACTTAAAGCAATGTATTTCTACTTTATTTATAAAAGTTACCCCTATTTGCCAATGGCAAGTAGGGGTATTTTTTTTGTTTTTATCTGAACAATCGTTAAACCTTAGATTAAATATGGGTTTAAGGATTTTTCGTCATCAAAGACTTAAAAATATGTTGCAAATTATGTCAAAGTTGTTATGCTTATACTCTAAGTATGAGTTTGGTAACGGATGTTACGCAGTAGGACGCATAAGACTTAAGTTTACATGGCAGTTACGTTGTTTAATCCCAGTCATGTGAGTCATGGTTTTTTATCTTACTGTAATAGAACTTCGCCACACTTGTTTCTGACCAATCTCGGTAGCTAGTTACACATTATATCTTTGAGGATTTGTGACGATACCATTATGGGCGCCAGCTAATCACAGCTTGCTCATTACTACAATTGTAAAGTGGAGATACCCCCATGAAAAAACTACTTTTAGCTACAGCCGTTGCTGCTCTATCTGTATCTGCAGCACAGGCAGCACCTACCGTTTATGGTAAAGTATTCGTTACTACTGATTACGTTAATGCTGAAATTGATGGTCAGAATATGGATAATAATAACAGAATTAATGAAGACAACGGTTCATTACAAGTTAATTCTAAGCTTTCACGTTTAGGCTTCAGAGGCTCTGAAGCGATAACGGCCAACACTGACGTAATTTACCAATTAGAGTACGGCGTTCAAGTTGATGATAGTGGTAGCGATAACATTGGCTTCAAAAGTCGTGATACTTATCTTGGTCTAGTCAACAAAGATTTCGGTCAGTTCCGTTTTGGTCGTAACTACACAGTCATTGACTATATCAATAACGTATCAGTTAATGAAGGTTATTGGGATAATCTTGGCTCTAGTACTCTGAACAACAACGACAGCTTTGCTAATATTTTGACCCCGACCGTTGGTAACCGTATCAATAATTCAATCGTTTGGAAAGCGCCTAAATACAATGACCTACCATTAGCGCTTGCGCTGATGTATGGTGCTGATGAAGACTTTATATCTGAGAGTGGTCGTGACGCAGGCTATGGTGCCTCATTGATGTTTGATCCAGGTACAGGCATTACCGCTGGTATTGCTTATGAGCAAGACATGAGTGTTAGTGGTGATATTATCCGTGGCAGTGCTAGCGTCGATTTAGGTAAATATATCGCAGCTCCTGTAAAGTTAGGCGTTCTATATCAAGAAGCTGACTATGCCGGTACTACTACTGCAACAGAGGACGGTTTAGTGGTGAGTGCTGAAATGGGTCTTTCGAATTTTGCCCGTCCAGCCTCTGTTTATATTCAGTATGACAAAACCGACAATATCAGTGGTCTTGAGAATAATGACTCAAATCAAGTCGTTGTAGGTGGCAAATATGCGTTTAAAAATAATATGATCGCTCATGCCTATGCTGGTCTAAATTCAGCGGAATTAAACAATGGTCGTTTTGGTTCGAGAGACGAAGACGGCAATGTTAAGAAAATCGACTTACGTGGTGATATTGATGTACTCGCTATCGGTGGCGGTCTAGAATACTTATTCTAATCTAAACATTAGAAACGTATTATAAAAAACTCATCCTTCGGGGTGAGTTTTTTTGTTTTGTAATCAATACTGTGTCTTGAACAACAGCGTGTCTTAAATAACAGAATCCGTAAAATTAATAATAACATTTGTGTAAATTTTGGTTTTTTCACCTTACTGTAATATTTGGTTGGTAAAGTTGTGTCTAAGCAGTTCTTATGGCTCGCTATATATATGGTTTCGAAGGTATAGGACCTTGCCATTATATATCTAATGATCTTAGACCATTTATCACTCAAATCGTAAAGTGGAGATACCCTTTGAAAAAATTACTTTTAGCCTCGGCAATTGCAACGCTATCAGTTTCTGCTGCCCATGCTGCGCCAACTGTATATGGTAAAGCATTTTTAACCTTAGATTATGTTAGTACAGACTACGATGCAGCTAACAAGACAGATGAAGATACATTTAAACTTAACTCTAATCAATCACGTATCGGTTTTAAAGGTGAAGATGATCTTACTGATACCACTAAATTAGTCTATCAATTGGAATATGGTATTGATGTTGATGACGATAGCCAACAGTTTAGATCACGTAATACTTATGTAGGCTTAGCCCACAACACTTTAGGTACTGTACTAGCGGGACGCCATGATACCCCATTGAAACTTGCACAAAACAAAGTTGACGTGTTTAATGATAGCTTATTTGATATTAAAAATGCGGGTGTTTCAGGTGAATACCGTGCTAACAATATGGTGGCCTATCAATCACCTGTTATTGTCGGTATGCCAGTGAGTTTTATGGCAGCTACCGCATTATCAGAAACTGATGCCGACGGTGATATTCTCGTTTCCGCAGCATCTGGTGCGAAGCCTGCAGTCTATCGTGATAGAAAAGTAAAAGATAACGGTTATTCTGCTTTATTAGCCTATGACAAAAATGGTGTTTATCTAGCCGGTGCTTATGACAAAGACATGGGTGCTAACAATGTAAATACTGGCGTG
The DNA here is from genome assembly GCF_965638355.1 of Psychrobacter okhotskensis. Taxonomy (NCBI): domain Bacteria; kingdom Pseudomonadati; phylum Pseudomonadota; class Gammaproteobacteria; order Moraxellales; family Moraxellaceae; genus Psychrobacter; species Psychrobacter okhotskensis. The sequence continues at coordinate 2,503,527 of NZ_OZ281822.1, read as the reverse complement.
ATTGATAATACGTGGCGTTTGGTTGCTGGTTTAGATATGGGCAAAATGAATATGGTTTCGGGCTTAACTTTAGGTGCTCTATACCAACAAAGCCAATACTACGATAATTATAGCATCGTTAACAACAACCGCGTTAACAAAGCCAGTGAAGATGAAAAATCTTGGCTAATTAGTGGTAAATATAAAGTTGGTGCAACACCTTGGGCAGTTAAAGCACAGTATGTTAATACCACTGACGAAAAAGGCGTAAAAGATGCTGATGTAAATGAAATCGCAGTTGGTGGAGAATATGCATTCAATAAAGCGACCACGGGTCATATTTATGCAGGGCAAATCAGCCGTGACAATAACAAAGATGACTTGATTGTAGGTACGGGTATTGAATACAAATTCTAATCTAAACATTAGAAAACGTATTATAAAAAACTCATCCTTCGGGGTGAGTTTTTTTGTTGTGACCTTTTTAAAGCCGCAGTGGGTTATAATAGCTACGTATTTACGATGATTACGCACTTATGACAATTAAGCGTTAAAAACTGAGTGTTTTAAAGAGTTTGCGCTTTTGCCCTATATTTTGTAGCGTATTTTTAGTAAAATCCTTCTTTACCAATTACCGACAGAGTACTATGACCAAGTTTATATTTGTGACCGGTGGGGTAGTGTCCTCACTAGGAAAAGGTATTACCGCAGCCTCTCTTGCCGCAGTCCTTGAAGCACGTGGCGTGAGCGTGACGATGACCAAAATGGATCCGTATATCAACGTCGATCCAGGTACGATGAGTCCGTTCCAGCATGGTGAAGTCTTCGTTACTGAAGATGGTGCGGAGACGGATTTAGATTTGGGTTATTACGAGCGTTTTTTACGTCATTCTAAGATGAGTAAGAGTAATAACTTTACCAGTGGTCGCATCTATCAGAATGTACTGAATAAAGAGCGCCGCGGTGAATATCTTGGCGGCACTGTGCAGGTTATCCCGCATATTACCGATGAGATTAAGAGCAAGATTCTTGCCAGTGGTGAAGGTTATGATATCGCTATTATCGAGATTGGCGGTACGGTTGGTGATATCGAGTCACTCCCTTTCATGGAAGCCGTACGCCAAATGCAAGTAGAGCTAGGTCGCAATCGCGCTATGCTAATGCATTTGACCCTAGTCCCTTATATTGCGAGTGCGGGTGAAACCAAAACCAAGCCTACCCAGCATTCAGTGAAAGAGCTGCGTTCTATTGGTTTACAGCCTGATGTCTTAATTTGCCGCTCTGATCATCACATCTCACAAGACAATCGCCGTAAGATTGCGCTATTTACCAATGTCGAAGAACGTGCGGTCATCATGTGTGAAGATGCACAAAGTATCTATCAAATACCGCGTACCCTTTATGAGCAAGATCTTGATGATTTGATTTGTGAGCGCTTTGGTTTGGATGTACCTGAAGCCGATTTGAGCGATTGGGACAAAGTCGTTGAAGCCCAGCTCAATCCTGAATCCACTGTTACCGTGGCAATGGTCGGCAAATATGTCGAGCTGCCTGATGCTTATAAATCGATTAATGAAGCATTATTGCACGCGGGTATCACTCACAAGGCAGATGTGAAGATTGATTATATCGATGCCGAACGTTTAGAGGATGACGATAGCTTGTTGGCGCAGCTTAATAATGCCGATGCTATCTTGGTGCCAGGCGGCTTTGGTGAGCGCGGTACTATGGGTAAAATGAAAGCAATTACTTATGCTCGCGAAAACAATGTGCCATATTTAGGTATTTGTCTAGGTATGCAGTTGGCCGTCATCGAATACGCGCGTAATGTGATGAATATCGATGCCAACTCTTCTGAATTTGATCGCAAAACGGCTGAGCCAATCATTGGTCTCATCACTGAGTGGCTAGATGAGCGCGGTGAGCTACAGATTCGCAGTGATGATTCAGATCTTGGCGGCACCATGCGTTTAGGCGCACAGCAAGCTGAGCTGGTCGCTGGTAGCAAGCTGAGCCAAATCTATGGTGCTAGCAATATCACTGAGCGTCATCGCCATCGTTATGAGATGAACAACCGTTATATCGAGCCGTTAGAGCAAGCAGGCATGACGATATCGGGTTATTCTGCCAAGCAGCATTTGGTCGAGTCGGTTGAGATTGCTGATCATCCTTGGTTCGTTGCGGTACAGTTCCACCCTGAATTTACCAGCTCGCCACGTGGTGGTCATCCACTGTTTAACAGCTTTGTAAAAGCCGCAAAAATCTATAGCGACACTAAATAATATTAAAAGCTTTACTGTTTTAAAATGAATTTTTAATATAAATGAAAAGACTGATCTGCGGATTGGTCTTTTTTTTGACTGTTTATTTAGCCATTTTTTAATAGTTTTTTCTAGCAATAGTGGTTTGATTAAGTAATCTACAGTATCAGCGAGATGTAATTACGCTTGGATACTTTTATTCATTGGGCTATCGGTTACAATATGGGAGAGTAATATTAATAACAACAGTATATAACAATAATGAGGGTCACTACTTTATGGAAAATTTATTAACTGCACAATCGCATATAGAGCTTACGACGCCAAGTGGCAATACGATTAATATAGGCAACGACCAGCCATTTGTATTGTTCGGTGGCATGAATGTTTTAGAATCAAAAGAATTGGCGTTCGAGATTGCCGAGCAGTATGTCGAGATTTGCCAGCGTTTGGGTATCGGCTATGTTTTTAAAGCCAGTTTCGATAAAGCCAACCGTTCAAGTCTGCATTCATATCGCGGCCCAGGTCTAGAGAAGGGTATCGATTGGCTGGGGCAAATTAAAGAAAAGTTCCAAGTGCCGATTATTACTGATGTGCATGAGCCGTATCAAGCCGCGCCCGTCGCTGAGGTTGCGGATATTATCCAGTTGCCAGCATTTTTGTCGCGTCAAACGGATTTGGTGCATGCGATGGCGAAGACCGATGCGATTATCAATATTAAAAAAGCCCAGTTTTTAGCCCCACATGAGATGCGTCACATCGTTAACAAGTGCCTTGAAGGTGGTAACGATAAGCTCATCCTTTGTGAGCGTGGTAGTACCTTTGGTTATAATAATTTGGTCGTTGATATGCTAGGCTTCGATACCATGAAGCAGATGGATATACCGGTATTCTTTGATGTAACCCATAGTTTGCAGCAGCCGGGCGGTCGTAGTGATAGCGCCGGTGGACGCCGTGAGCAAATCACCACCCTTGCACGTGCAGGTATGGCGACAGGGTTGGCAGGGCTATTTTTGGAAGCGCATCCGAACCCAGAAACCGCAAAATGTGATGGTCCGTGTGCCTTAAGAACCAGTCAGTTAGAGCCGTTCTTACGTCAACTCAAGCAGATTGATGAGTTGGTCAAAGGCTTTGAAGTATTAGATACGCATTAATGCTATAAACGATAAGAGGGTAAGACAATGGCCATACAAATTGCACACGTCAGTATCGACAATATCGATGACGCGGAAGGTCTTGATAGCTTGATGACCGCGCTTAAGAATATTACAGGAGTCACTGAGATTGAGCTTGATCCTGCTAAGGACGTTGCTACCGTACGCTATGATGATACCGATACCAGTATCCATGCGTTAACTGCCGCGATTAGCATGGTCGATTATGTTACCCAGCCGTTTCCGATTGATTCACCGCAAAATCCACATCATCATGATTAGCGGTGAGGCACTTATAAAGAAAAAGTCGTTTAATAAAGTGCTTTCTTAAAGATATTAGCAGTCAAACTTGTTGTTCGCTTCAATTCGGCTTATGCTAGAGTGACATCCTGCATTTAAAGTGAATGTTATAAAAAACTATAAAAGCAGTTTATTTGACTTATAAAAATACTAGGGCGTGTCTTCATTTCAAAAATGGTGATAAAAATGAGATAAATTGCCGTTAAATAAGAAAAATAGCGCAGATAATATCGGGATATTAATCAGCTATTTGACGATGTTTGGCAAGATTTAGCCATTTTTAGCTCATTTAGATAACTATCGAGTGAATTGAAGACACGCCCTAATTAATAAAAATTCATTTACAAAAATAAGGAGCCTACCATGGCAAATCAAACACGTATTATTAAAATTGATGGCATGACTTGCGGTGGCTGTGTGGCAAGTGTCCATGCTGCTACTGGTGAGATTGATGGTTTAGATCTTATTACTGTTGATCTCACTGACAATCTAGCAACAGTTAGCTTCGATGATAGTAAGACCAGTGCAGAAGCTATTGCATCGGCTATCGAGGAAGCAGGCTTTGATGCCACCGTCGCTAACTCTTAAGATTTTTTTATTTATAAAAGAACCGGCTCTGATGGCTGGTTTTTTTAATGGCTAAAAAATAATGAGGCAGCAATAACTAACTGCTTTTTATGTATGTACGAATAGGTCTTGATGCGTTGAAACAATAGAAAAATTTGAATTATCGCCAATCATAACCATTTAATATTTATCCCAGTAGTTTTAGAAAACTGGTCTTCAAATACGCTTTTGCCTAAAAATTTTATCAAGTCGCTGAGTTTTTTTCGCGTAAACGAATGCCCAAATGTATAAACGCTATCATGCGCTTTAACGCAATAACGAGTTCTCTCTATGAATGACGCTACCCGTACCGCCACTGAGCAATCCTATGAAGTTGAGACTGATATTCAGTCCAATACAACGCTTGCACCGGAGCGTGCACACCTGCAGATGGCCATTGATGGCATGACATGTCAGGCCTGTGCCTCAAGAATCGAGAAGGTACTAAACAAAAAGCCGTCGGTATACGAGGTGAGTGTGAACTTCGCTGGCGAGACCGCGAATGTCGATTATGATCCGACCCAGACGACGCCTGAGCAAGTCAAAGAATGGGTAAATAAAACTGGTTTCGTCGCCAATTTGCAGGCAGCTGATAGCTTGTTTGCCCAAACGGATAAAGATACCGCGACTCAGTACCCGTGGCGCTTGATTGGCTTGTGGTTATGTTTGCTGCCGTTTTTAGTGGGTATGGCAGGTATGCTGACAGGTTTTGGTATGGCGTGGATGCCACCGGTTTGGATTCAGTTTGTCCTAGCGACCATTGTCCAATTTGGGCTGGCATTGCCATTTTATAAAAGCGCTTGGGCCTCTATCAAAGGCGGTCTTGCCAATATGGATGTACTGGTCGTCATTGGTACCGTGACTATTTGGGCGTATTCCACTTATTTATGGCTGACCCACGGCGATGGTACGTTAAGCAGTCTATTGCAAAGCGGGCATGCAGGTGGTCACGGGCCCGCTGTTTACTTTGAGGCGGGCGTCATGGTTATCGCCTTTGTGCGTACCGGTAAATATTTAGAAGAGCGTACTAAAAAGCACAGCCTTAACAGTATCGATTTATTGTTGTCCTTGACGCCTGATGAAGTTGAGCAGCAACAGCCAAACGGTGATTTTCATAATGTGGCTCTTAAAGATGTGCAAATTGATGATATTTTGCGTGCCAAACAAGGCAGCCGTGTTGCAACGGATGGGGTCGTTATCGATGGTAGCGGTTGGTGTGTGGAGAGTCATTTAACGGGTGAGTCGGTACCGCTCAAAAAAGAAGTAGGCGATGGTTTATTAGCAGGAGCACTGGTCGAAAACGGCAGTTTGCTTTATCGCGTCAGTGCTAAAGGTAGCGATACCAAGCTGGGTGATATGGTACAAGCGCTCAGCGATGCACAAGGCTCAAAAGCCAATCTAGCGCGCCTTGCTGATAGAGTAACGGCTATTTTTGTCCCAGTCGTTGTTGCCATTGCTTTGATCACTTTTGGGCTGACGTGGTGGCTAACGGGTATGATTGATACCGCATTGATGCATGCAGTGTCGGTGCTGGTCATTGCTTGTCCTTGTGCCTTAGGTTTAGCCACGCCAGCGGCTATTATGGCTGGTATGGGGGTCGCCGCGCGTCATGGAGTTTGGTTCAAAGACGCGCAAAGCCTAGAAGCGGCAGGCAATATCGATACGGTGGTGCTCGATAAGACGGGCACATTAACCATGGGTAAGCCTAGTATCGTCGATCAGGTGATGGTGGATAAGTCGCTTGCCGTCGATGATGTGCTACAAATTGCTGCAAGCGTTGAGGCGCACGCTAGCCATCCTTTAGCGACGGCATTGATTAACGCGGCTAGTGAACGCAACTTACCGTTAATGACTGTCACTGATATTAGCGTCATCAAAGGTGCAGGCATACAGGCAAACATCGAAGGGTTGGGACTGGTAAAAGTTGGTAGCGCAGAGTTTGCTAATTTAACATTGCCAAAGCTGATGCCCAAGGTATGGCAAATCGCCAGTACCGTAGCCATTAGTATTAATGATGAAGCGTTGGGGGCGTTTGCCCTAGCGGACGATTTAAAAGACGATACGCCGCAAGCAATTAAGGCGCTGCAAGATGCTGGCATCAATGTCATTTTGATGAGTGGTGATAAGCAGTCGGTCGTCGACCATGTGGCAGGGCAGCTGGGTATCGAGCAGGCTTATGGCAAAATGAGCCCACGCGACAAGGCGAGCCAAATTGCCCTATTGCAAACAGCGGGTCACAAAGTAGCGATGGCAGGCGATGGCGTCAACGATGCGCCAGCGATGGCAACCGCTGATGCCAGTTTTGCCATGTTTGAAGGTACGGATGTCGCCCAACATAGTGCCTCTGCGCGTTTGATGGGCGAATCGCTCATGCATATCGATGCGGCGCAAAAAATTGCGAATGCAACACTACGCAATATCAAACAAAATCTATTCTTTGCCTTCATCTATAATTGCCTTGGCATTCCGCTTGCCGCTTTTGGTTTTTTAAACCCTATGATTGCCGCTGCGGCTATGGCGCTCAGCTCTATTTCAGTATTAATGAATGCGCTGCGTTTAACGCGATTCAAAACAAAGGTTGAGCTCAGTAATACGGTATCTGGCTCACACACTGATAGCGAACATTTAACAAAAGCATAGGTGTTGCCTGACTGCCAATAATGGCGCTTATAATGAGATATGATAACGGCCGATTATTGCTGACCATATCTGGTTTTATGCGCGCAAGTTGGTGTAAGATAAGGGAAGTTTGGCAAAATTTATGCTATGATGCCAAGCACTATAGCTGAGGGTTAAAGTATTAAAAATACCTTTAATCCTGCTCAAAACTTACTGATCATATAGCTAAGTAAAGCTGGTTTGAGCATATGTGCTATACGATATTTTACTTTATCTTTTTTGTATTCTAGTTGCCGTTATTTATCCCACAAACTTGGCATGACCAAAGGAATTAACAGATATTATGTACGCTGAAGAAACCACCAACGTCGCCGCAATTAAAGACATTCGCGCCCGTGAGATTTTAGATTCGCGCGGTAACCCAACGATTGAAGCCGATGTCATCTTAGCTGATGGCACGATCGGTCGTGCTGCTGCCCCAAGTGGCGCCTCAACTGGCTCACGTGAGGCATTAGAGCTACGTGATGGCGACCAAAGTCGCTATGGGGGTAAAGGCGTCAAAAAAGCTGTTGCCAACGTTAATAGCCAGATCCGCAGTGCATTGATGGACAAAGATGTCACCGAGCAGCAAGGCATTGATGATGCTATGATTGCGCTCGATGGTACAGAAAACAAAGACAGCCTTGGCGCTAATGCCATGCTAGCAGTCTCTCTTGCAACTGCCAAAGCAGCTGCCAAGTCACAAAATCTGCCACTACATCAGTATATCGCTAATCTGCGTAATCAGACTTCTTTGACGATGCCGGTACCGATGATGAACATCTTAAACGGTGGCGAGCACGCGGATAACACCGTTGATATTCAAGAGTTTATGATTGAGCCTGTTGGTTTTACTAGCTTCTCAGAAGCGCTGCGTGCCGGTACAGAGATTTTCCATAGCTTAAAATCTGTCCTCAAAGCACAAGGCTTGAATACGGCGGTTGGCGATGAAGGCGGCTTTGCCCCAAACTTGCGTAGCAATGAAGAAGCCATCACCGTTATCATGCAAGCGATTGAGCAAGTCGGCTATAAAGCAGGCGAAGACATTCATTTGGCGTTAGATTGCGCGGCCAGCGAATTCTACAAAGACGGTCAATATATCTTGGCAGGCGAGGGTAATAAATCCTTTGATAGCCAAGGCTTTTCAGACTATCTAGTAGGCTTGGCACGTCAATATCCTATTATCTCTATCGAAGACGGTCTTGATGAGTCTGATTGGGATGGTTGGAAGTATTTGACCGAGCAGATTGGTGATAAAGTCCAATTGGTTGGCGATGATTTGTTTGTGACCAATCCTGCTATCTTGCAAGAAGGGATTGATAAGCATATTGCCAATGCAATTTTGATCAAATTTAACCAAATCGGCACCTTGTCAGAAACGCTAGATGCGATTTATCTGGCGAAGAAAAACGGCTATGCAACGATTATCTCGCATCGTTCAGGTGAAACTGAAGATAGCACCATTGCAGACTTGGCAGTAGGTACAGCTGCTGGTCAGATTAAAACGGGCTCACTATGCCGTTCAGATCGCGTTGCGAAATACAATCAGTTATTACGTATTGAGCAGCAAGTACGAGCAAGCTACCGTGGCCGTGAAGAGTTTATCGGTCTACGTGGCTAATAAGCTGAGTAGCTAAGAATTTTAGTGTAGACTTAAGCGCTATATTGTCATTCACAGGATGATATAGCGCCTAATCAGTTAATCTAATTTTTTCGATTTTAATTATTATCTCTTTATCACTTGGCGTTAATACTTTATGAAATACTTTAGCCAATTTATCTTACTTGCTTTAGCGGTCGCTGTGCTGTTAGGGCTGCAATATCAGTATTGGCTGGGTGAAAATGGTCGCTTTGAGCGTAATACACTACAGACTCAGATTGAAGATCAGCAGCGTCTGAACGACAACCAAGTGGCTGCAAATAATTTATTGCGTACTGATGTTTATGATCTAAAGAATGGTCTTGAGGCAGTAGAAGAGCACGCGCGTTTAGATTTGGGCTTAATCAAGCCAAATGAGACTTTTGTACAAGTATCAACAGCGCCGACAACGCACAGCCGTTATTGATTGCTCTCAACCTCATAAAATGAATTTCTTCTATCACCTATAGTAGAGACATTATTGATCTTAGGGCGTGTTGAACATTCGACCATGGCACTGACAGAGACTATTTTTTAGGCGATTCAACGTTAAAAATCTTAAGTTTAGTCTTTCTAAACGTCTATTTTTAACACAGAAGCGGCAAAAAACAGTCCTGTCCCTACAGGCTGATGCTAAAATCGCCCCATACTGCGTTGCAAGTCTAGCTAAGGTATTAACATTATCGTCGACTTGCGCCTTGTATGAAACCATTTTAGCAATCAGCAGTGCCTATTTGTGAATGTTCAACACGCCCTAAAATCTTTTTTTTAAATCTAAACCTCTTTTTCACTTCCTCCCCGTCCTATCATCATGGAATCCAACCATGAGTATCAATCAAAACCACCTTATGAATACCACACCTAATATACACGCCATGATTGTCGCCGCTGGTCGCGGTAGTCGCTTCGGTGCGTCTATTGCTAAGCAATATACAATCTTGCAAGGGCAGACTTTGCTACAGCATAGCGTGGCACGGCTTGCGTCAAGTGCTTATATTGACAAGTGCTTATTGGTCATCGCAGCAGATGACAGCACAGCGCAGACGCTTGATTTTGCACTTCCTATATATTATGCCATTGGCGGCACTGAACGTTGGCAATCAGTACAGGCAGGGGTAGAGGCAATCAGTCATTCAGGTGCTGACGATTCAGATTTAGTGCTGATTCATGATGCCGCGCGCCCTGCCGTTCCCAGTAATGATATTAATCAAGTTATCGAGGCAGCGATGTCAGAGCCTTATGGTGCTATCTTAGCGACGCCAGTGGCTGATACGCTAAAAGAGTCATATGTCTATTCTACTGCTCAATCTGAGCTTGTTAATACATCGATAAATAGCAGCAGCTCACACTCTTATGCTAAACGCACTATCGACCGCAGTAATATGTGGCAAGCACAAACCCCACAAGTATTTCGCCTAGGTGAGTTGCAGCAAGTACTCGCACATGTCGCTAAGCATCAGCTAGATATTACCGATGAAGCAAGCGCGTTTGAACATCTAAATCTCCCTATACGTTTAGTGACTGGCAGTCGTCAAAACATAAAACTCACTTATCCAGACGACGCTACATTGCTAGCAGCGATTCTCAACGCTCAGTCCTAATCATTTCTTAAAGATATTTAAACAATCACTTAAAATTTTTGAGTGATTGCTTTACTGTACCTATTCATTTTAACGCGTAAGCCGTTAGCTATGGTCAGTGAAAAGTAATATCAATACATTAGGCACCGCTGATATCCATTTTTGTTCTTAAAAAGTAGCGTACTAGACAGCAAAAATATATCGTTATATGTCACATACTCAATATATATAATGCTAAATGATTGTTTAGTATACATAAGTAGTGTTATAAGATAATCATAGGTTGCTTTGATGACCAAACTAAACTATGATGTAACCAACTTAATACAATTAATATAAATACTTATAAAATCAATAATGTATCAAGCCAATTTGACATCCTAATTGTCTTGTCTCTATGTGTTTTTCAAAAGTTAGTATGGTTGTCTTAGCTAAATTTACCTGATAATAGGGAGAAGCTGATTGTCAACAGTCAATAGTTCAACAAATCCAGTCACGACAGACCTCTGCCAACTTGTGTATTTGAGCCGCATTACGTCGACTGGTCTATCAAATGCCAGTACACTGAACGATATCGCAGAAGTCGCCAGCAAGCGTAACAAAACTGATAATATTACGGGTATTCTTTGCTACGGCAATGGTTATTTTTTACAGTGCGTAGAAGGTAGCGAACAAGCATTAACCAATCTCAAAAATCGCTTAGTAATGGACGATAGACATAAAGATCTAAACATTTTAGATTTTTCTGCGCTAGCAGAACGTCGTTTCGCTGGTTGGTCATTGCGCTCTATCACTCTTGAACGTTGGATGATTAAAGAGCCTAAGCTTAAAAGGTTTATGCCATTCAAGCCCTATGAGTGGAACACTGACGAATGGACGGAGTTTTTAGATATCTTGCAAGGTTACTATGAACAGCAGGTCAGAACAGGCGAGATCGACAGTCAGCCGATCCAATACAGCACCTTAGGTTTAACGCTAGGTAAAGTCGTTGGTCAGCACCAAGCCTTTTTCTTAATTCAGACGGTATTGGGTGCACTCATTATATTGGCACTTCTTTGGTTTGTGTTATCAGACAAGATTTTTTAGCTTGCCATAATTTTTAAGATATTATGGATAGACAGCTTATAAAAAAAGCCAGCTAAGATTGCTGGCTTTTTTGCGATAAAAATTTGATAAGGCACTTTTTTATCAGAAGATCAGCGCTCAAAATAGATAATCAAACAATTAATAAGTGGCTAGTCAGTGATACCGTATCCATGCCCGTCTATATTTGAGAGTGGAGTGGGTTGTAAGCTGGCAGCGTTAGTAGTGTAGTCATCTGAAATATTAAGAGAATATACAGAGATAAAAAAAGTCCAGTCACAATAGAATGTGACCGGACTTTTTGATGGTACGCTTATTAGTCTTATCTTATGCTTTACAGCAAAAGTGCTAATCAGTGACGCCAAATAGTGGCGTCCCCAGGGGGATTCGAACCCCCGTTACCGCCGTGAAAGGGCGGTGTCCTAGGCCTCTAGACGATGGGGACTAGTAACAACGCTTCAGCTGCTTTCACCATTTATGCTGAAGTGGTGCGTATTTTAATGGCGTCTGCGTTTGCTGTCAAGCCTTTTTCTTCGTCTTTTTAATATTAAGTATCTTTTTTTGAGTGCACGACTTGGATGTAGGTCATTACTCTTTAAATGGTGGCGAATCCATAAAGATGTGCAGCCACTAATGGTTAAGGCGAGCAGCATATAACCGATGATGGTGCCCCATAATTTAAGCTGTGGATCCATAATAAAGTCCCTCTTATTAAGCCTTAACAGCAGGGGCATTATCGATATCAATAACCTCAGCTATCAGGGCAGTGTGAGCGACTTAAACCATCTATAGGATATAAAGGTGTTGTTTGAGAGCAAAATAGTGGCAAGTAAGTGAGCTATTAATTCCTTTTAACAGCGCTACATGACATTGGCCCAAGTAGCCACCTTACTTATCATGGTATCAATCATATCCTTATTGATTGTGAAATCAAGATGTCAAAGTCATCAAGGTGTTGCAAAATTACTATCGTCAACTTTAGCAAACGATCAGTTATTACTGTAAAAATAACCTTTTATTGCGCGTCGTTATCTGTTAACTCTACTTTGCTTTGTTCGGTATGTAAAGCATTAGACAACATAGGATAGTGGTTAAGGATATGACAAAACAGCTCGGCTGTTTTTTGGGTATCATATAAGGCTGAATGGGCGTCTTTACCATCGAAGTCAAGACCTGCAGCCTTACAGGCGCGTGCCAATACTGTCTGACCGAAAGCAAGCGCGGCGAGGGTTACGGTATCAAAGACGGAAAAGTTATGGAAAGGGTTGTGGCTTTTAATGTTAGTACGTAGCACCGCTGCATTTAAAAACCCCAAGTCAAAGTGGGCGTTATGACCGACCAACACGCATTGACGGCAGTCTTCAGCGCGGCGCACTTCTTTTAAACCCTTAAAAATGCGGCGTAGTGCCGTTTTCTCATCTTCTGCAATGGCTTTCCGCATTGGGTTATTGGGGTCAATACCCGTAAAGGCGAGGGCACTTGGTTCTAAATTGGCACCTTCAAAAGGCTCAATATGGGCATTAAAAGCGTCACCGGGATAAAATACACCGTGCTCATTCAGCAAAATCGGAATACAAGCTATCTCTAATAAAGCATCGGTCTGCGAGTTAAAACCCGCGGTTTCGACATCGACCACGACAGGCATAAACTTACGAAAACGGTCTCTTAGACTCATCGGTGTTTGGGTGTCATTATCTGGCACCACTTTACTGTCGGTGTTGTTAGCGTCGACGCTACTAGTATCAATGTTATTAACGTTATCAGTGTTATCAGTGTTATCAGTCGCTAAGTCACTATTTGGATGACTATTAGCGACGTTATTTGATGGGTCGTCTGCAGGCAAGGTCGCATCGGTTTGAGTGGTCATATTAAGTTAAATCGCTTTTATCAGTCGTGCAGTGGTATTGAATTAAAAAATGAAATCAAGAACAAACTAAAATATCAGCCACACCGCTTGCCACAAGGGTATCACTGATACTTTAGAATAAACTAGGGTCTGTTAGCATTGAGCAAGCGTTACACTTTAAGAGACCAAGGCAACGTCTCACCAGCCATAAGCGGTGTCAGTGAGCTACCGTCAAAGTATGGGTAGTCTGCGGGTACTTGCATAGGTGTTTTGATGAGGGTAATTGTGCTGTCATTAACAGGCAGCCCATAGAACTGGGCACCGAAACGACTGGCAAAGCCTTCAAGTTTGTCTATTTTGCCCACACTATCAAAAGCGGTGGCATATAACGGTAGCGCAGTAGCGGCACTATAACAACCGGCACAGCCACACGCAGCCTCTTTTTTATCTGTGGCATGCGGAGCAGAATCAGTGCCTAAGAAAAATTTCGGATTGCCACTGGTAGCAACATCCAACAATACTCTTTGATGGCTTTCACGCTTTAAGATAGGCAAGCAATAAAAGTGCGGTTTGATGCCACCGACCAATAGATGGTTGCGGTTAAACATCAAATGCTGCGGCGTAATGGTAGCAGCGATATGGTTGCCTTGCGCCAAGACAAAGTCAGCGGCATCACTGGTGGTAATATGCTCTACCACAATCTTTAGTGTTGGGAATTTAACGATAATTTGTGCCAGTACCTCATCTAAAAAACGTTTTTCGCGATCAAAAATATCCACATGGTCTTGCGTCACTTCACCATGTAATAGCAGTGGTAGGTTGTGTTTTTCTAACGCTTCAAAGACATCTACGCAGGCGTTGATATCAGTGACACCATCCGCAGAGTTGGTGGTAGCACCAGCAGGGTAGAGCTTGACTGCTTGGACGATACCCGACTGTGCTGCCATTTCGATATCTTGTGCTGTCGTTCTGTCCGTTAAGTATAACGTCATACGCGGGTCAAATGCGGCTTGGCGCTCAGCAGATAAGTCACTGGCTTGTAGCTGCTGCATAATCCGTGCGCGATAGGCACGCGCATCGTCAACATTTTTGACAGGCGGCACTAGATTTGGCATACAAATAACACGGTTAAAGCTACTGGCTGCATGCGGTACAGTAGTAGCTAAGGCGCTGTCATCACGAAGGTGAATATGCCAATCATCTGGCTGAAGGATGGTCAATTCTGTAATCGAATCAGTCATAGTGTCGTCGCGCTCTATATCGTCGTATTGGGGAATAATAGGGAATGATACTGTGTGGCTATAATAACAGATTTGTCAGTGCGACTAAATACGTGACGAGATAAGCGGCAAAATGTCTTTGCAGCATTCATGGGTTATTGTTCTTATCATCATAAGTGTGTATTTTTGGACAAATAATGCAGAGGGATGACAGAGGCATTGACAGCAAAAGCTAGTACCTTGTGGCAGTTACACTTTTGCCAAAAGTAAATATGATGTACACTGAGCAAGCAATATATCTTTTATTGATTTTATCCCATCATTCGCATTTTTACGTCTTATTAAATGTATTCGACAATAAATTCTCATAATAGGAGTTATTCATGGCTCAGCTTGATCCAAAAAATATTAATAAAATCGTACTGGCCTATTCAGGTGGTCTTGACACCTCAATCATCGCGAAGTGGCTACAAGTAACCTATGATGCCGAAGTGATTACCTTTACCGCTGATATCGGTCAGGGCGAAGAGGTGGAGCCGGCGCGTGCCAAAGCTAAAGCCATGGGTATCAAACATATCCATATCGAAGACTTGCGTGAAGAGTTCGCTCGTGATTACGTATTCCCAATGTTCCGTGCCAATGCCATTTATGAAGGCGAGTATCTGCTAGGTACTTCTATTGCGCGTCCACTCATTGCCAAGCGCTTGGTTGAAATCGCTAAAGAACATAACGCTGATGCCATCAGTCATGGCGCGACTGGTAAAGGTAACGACCAAGTACGTTTTGAGCTAGGTGCTGTTGCCTTGTCACCAGATGTGGTGACAATCGCACCTTGGCGTGAATGGGATTTATCGAGTCGTGAGAGCTTGATGGAATATGCCAAAGAGCATGATATTGCGATTGATTATGCGGGCAATAAGAAAAAATCTCCGTACTCAATGGATGCCAACTTGCTGCATATCTCTTATGAGGGCGGTATCCTAGAAGATCCGTATGCCGAAGCAGAAGACGACATGTGGCGCTGGTCAGTTAGCCCAGAACAAGCCCCTGACGAAGCACAGTATTTAGAGCTAGAATATGAGAAAGGCGACATCGTTGCGATTGATGGCGAAGCGCTCAAGCCTTATGAAGTAATGATTAAGCTCAACGAGATTGGTGGTAAGCATGGTATCGGTCGTTTAGATATCGTCGAAAATCGTTATGTCGGTATGAAGTCACGCGGCTGCTACGAGACGCCAGCGGGTACGATTATGCTAAAAGCGCATCGCGGTATTGAGTCGCTAACGCTAGACCGTGAAGCGGCACACCTAAAAGATGAGCTAATGCCTCGTTATGCCAAGACTATCTATAATGGTTACTGGTTTAGCCCTGAGCGTATGATGCTACAGGCATTAATTGACAAGTCACAAGAATATGTCAACGGCACCGTACGTGTGAAGCTGTATAAAGGCGCTGTGAGCGTCGTCGGTCGTAAGTCTGATGATTCATTGTTCGATGAAAAAATTGCCACTTTTGAAGATGATGCTGGTGCTTATGATCAAAAAGACGCAGAAGGTTTCATTCGTTTGAATGGCTTACGTCTAGCAATTGAAGCCAGCCGTGGTCGTGATTTATCAAAATAATACCAAACGCCAAAAAGACGATTAGCTGTGTCAAAATCGCTTAACCTACAATGCGTAGTATTTGCACTCTTTTTCCTTACTACTCTAATTTTTGTGCATGGTATAAGCTTTCTAGCTATTTATCGTTAGATAATAGTTAATTGAGCTGATAAATCACAAAAAAAGCAGAGACCTATATTGATAGTGTCTCTGCTTTTTTATGGATGATAGTGATTGGTGAAACTGTATCGCCAAAATACTCTAAAAACGCGACGGTATTGCTGATATCTATTCAGTTTTCGCTTTTTCTGTGCCACCAGCTGCTTCATCATCTACCATGACAATGGCCACATCTTGCTGCTGACGTTCCTCGCTGCGTTCTTGCGCTAAGACCTCTTCGGTTGCTGGAACGGCACCGTTAGATTTTTGCGTTTGGTATTTTAAAGTAGCCAGCGCCCCAAGCACACCAATGACTACAATAATGATAAGAATCACTGGGTTTTTCCAAAGTGGTGTGGCCGCATCATATTCAATCGGTTTTTCACTGGTAGTGGCCGGTGTATTGTCATTGTTCCCACCGATCAACCCTAAGCTAACCAGCGGCGGTTTTGGCGGGGTAGCAGGTTCCGAGGTAATACGTAGCCGATTACGTTGTAAATATATTTCTGAAATCTTGGCCAACTGCAATAGCCAGCGCTGATGCGGTAAGGTAACGGCAGTCATTTCTGCAAACATCAATAAATCATTGTGTCCACCTTGCTGAATGTTTTCAGTAGAGCGGCCAATCGCCTTTAAGTAATTGCCAGTAGCCAGCTGCATATCTTGTGCCGGCTCATAATTATCAGCTTTAAAATTATTCAGTTTGTACCAATAAGGATCGAAAGGTGGTGGCGTACTTAAGAGTTGCTCTGCATCTAACAACTCACATTCTGCACCATCTTCCGATACTATTTCTGTAGCGTCTGAAGACAAAGTGCTGCTTTTGTTATTATCAGTGTCGGCTAAGGTCGTAGGCATTATCTGGGTCTGGTCGGCGGCGAATCGATCTATCGACAAAAACTGTGGCTGCAATGCAAACCATTTATTAATTTCATCATTATCAAGCTGACTGTATTCCGCTAAAATAGCCAGCTCGCGCAGCACAATCACGCATAGCGATGTCAGTAAAATCTGCACTTGTGGCGTCGTAGCATCAATGCGGTTTGCAATGTACTCACTGGCCTTTATCACGCGAGCACTATCGTTAAATATGGCGTCTGCAGCATCGTGGCGATGGTATAACGTCGCACTGATGGTCGCAAAATTCATCGAGTTGTATTGCCTAAGCTCTTTGACAGCACTGCGTCCAAACAGCTTTTTGCTAACGACTTGACCTTGATAGCGCTGCTGATAAGCGAGAAGGGCACTAATAATGGCCTGCAAACTGCAATCAATTGCCAAGCGCGCTTGCGGCAAAGAAAGCTTGGCGGCATCAGCCAATAATGACACCATCGGCTGGGTATCTTGATATAGAAAATCATACATCGACACACGTGTCGGTGAAATAGTCGTCATAATCTGCTAGCATCAAAAAGTGTGCCCCTATATTACGGTGCCAAAAGCCTTGATACAATCCCTTAATAATAGAAAATCTCAATCATTTTGCTAATAATACTCCAAATGACAGCCGGAAGACCGCTATGACCAATAACGCAGACCTTGCTCCAAATACAGATATCGCTACGACGTTACTGATTAATATCGCTCAGCAGACCTTGACGGTATATCAGCAGAATAAAGAGCTCGCTCAATACTTAGTTTCTACCGCCAAAAATGGCATTGGCAGCCAACAAGACAGTGGCTGTACGCCGCTCGGCAAGCATGTTATCGCAGAAAAAATAGGCAGTAGCGCACCTCGTAATGCTGTGTTTGTCGGTCGTGTGCCTACAGGGGAAGTATATAGTGCCGACTTTGGGGCTCTACATCCTGAGCGTGATTGGATATTGAGCCGTATTTTATGGTTAAGCGGCGTTGAGGAAGGGGTTAATAAAGGTCGCAATAGCCAAGGTGGCTGCGATACTTATCAGCGTTATATTTATATTCATGGCACACCAGACAGCGAACCGATGGGCGCGCCTTACTCACATGGCTGCGTGCGTATGCGCAACCAAGATATTATCGAGTTGTTTGAACAAGTCGAAGAGGGCACACCCGTCACGATTGTAGCGAGTGAGAAAGACATCTTATAAACCCTTCAATGGTACTGTATTAATAAACAATGAAACCTAAAAAGATAGCCATAATGCATTGAGCTGTCTTTTCTAAGCGTTCATGTCGATATAAATATGTCTACCTAATGGTGACTACCAAAATATATCGTTATCTTTAACGTTAGCCAAGCGTTTATGATGGCGATTATAGTCATCACTTAGCCTAGCAGCAAACCAACCGGCGCCATACAAAGCATTGGTATCCACTGTGGATTTTTGCTGATAACGCTGTTGGTATTGATTATGATCTAGGTATCGCCCCAGTGCTTTTTGCGCTTTGATCAGACGTTTTAACCCGCGTTTATTTTTCTTTTTAGCCCCCTTTTTACGCAATAACGGCGTGGCAAATTCACTGATATAACGTGAGTTTTTTAGCTGATGGCGTAATTTATGCTGGGCTTGTTGCTTATCGTTGCTATATGAATCATAGCTTTTTAAATCATGGCTTTCTAAATCAGAGCCTTCTAAGTCAGAGCTATCTGGTTCAGCATTATTGATATCATCAAGATTTTGTATAGCTTTGAGCATTTTTTTATGCTGTTTGCTAAGTACTTTTACTATTTTATCACGGGCAAGCTTATCAGCTTTGGGCTCAAGGTTTGGGTCACTCATGGTAAAAGCTATTAGCTCGAGCAAAGTCAGCTGAAAGTCATTGGCTCGTACTGCATCGATAGGGTTAATCTTGACCGTATTCATATCTGTAGACCAATCAACCACAGGCGCGCCATGCTCTTGTAATTTCGGCTCGATATGGCTGGCAAGATAAGCAACCTCTTGATAATCAGCCAATAAGTTGGCGGTTTGTTTCAGTATCAGCGGCCAATCCGGGTTGATCTCATCAGAGAAGCTTGCAAAGGCTTTCAGCGTAGTAAGCAGGCGATGAATACCGATACGCAATTGTAGAACATGCGCATCATCTGTGCTGCCAGCGACGATAGCACTGCTGTTTGGCAGTATTTGTAGCAGACAGTTATGGACTGCCGCACGGACAAAGGCGGGCATGCTGCCGTCTTTTTTAACCATTAGCTGACTAAGATTAGCGCTAACTGCTGGGCTATGGGGCTGTCCTTGGATAAGTAGACCACCGCGCTCCGCTTTCGTCACGGTAGACAAGCAGAGTTTATAACGCTGACACCAGCTTTTTGCGGTGATAAATAAAAAATCTAAATCTCCTGAGATTAGCTCAAATTCGATCTCTTGAATGGCCTCTCGATGATTATCATCATTACCATGAATGATTTCGCCATAATCGTACGCCATCTCGATCATATTGTCGCCTTGCTCACTATCCTCTTCTACCAGCAAGCGCGTGGTACGCCGTACATCAGTGACATACTGACGATTAAGCTGCTGAGCCAGTTTTTTGAGGTTAAATACCGCCAATGCTGGTGCAATTGGCGTGCCCTGATAAATCGTTAAATCTGGCATGAGCTCATGCTTGTCGAGCATTGCTTGTACCTGCTCATTATTCAATACGGCATTGTGCTCTAAGCGCGCCGCAATACCATCACCACCTGCTTTGATGGTCTGTACCCAAGCATCGCCTTCTTTACGAATACGCAGACCAATACCCGCTTGCGCCAGTTGCTGATCAGGGGTATCAAAATAATGTGCGGCCAGTTGCAGTACTTGTGACGATTTGACTTGAGCTTGACGCATTAGACTTTTTAACCGTGCCTCCGGTACCAAAAATTTCAGCTCTATTTCTTGCATCGTATATTCCTAGTTGTTTGATAATTATAATCAACTTAATAACATCGTATGAAAGCTATCTCATAATCACAAGTGAAATTTTGACTGTTTGCGTGCGTTTTATCGCTAACAATATACTTTTGGCAAATAATCATTATAATCAGGGCAAGGAATTAAACAAAAGTAAGATAAAAATGGAGTTGCAGCGATGAAAACGAGATTAAAGAAGACAAGGGCTTTTTCTGTCAGGCAAACCTTTAAACCAAACACGTCAGCATCGGATTACAGTGATTCTATCTACAAAACTGCTAACTGGCTTAAAGTATGTAGCGTTATAGCCTTGACTACTATTGTCGCTAGTGGCTGCAGTCCACAAAATGAGGAGTATGAATCAGAACAGAGTAGCGCTGAGACTGAATATGTGACGACGGAACAAGCGGTTGAAGAGATAACAGATCAGGGTGCTGATATATCAGATACCAATAATAAAGACTCGCCTAAGTTACAAGTAGAAAACCTATCCAATGATAGTGAGCAGACCCTTAATAGCCAAGCGGCTGATATCAAAATAGCAGGGAAGACATTACTGATTACGGCGGCAGCTGACTTCAAAGTAGAGGATGTGGTTGAGAGCAGTAGCGCTATTGAGAATCTGACCTATCAGCAAAGCGGTTATGTGGCATCAAGTCATATTAGCAATCGGGAGCGTGATAGTCGTGGTTTTGTGCAAGGGGATAAAAATGTTGTTTTGACGACTTATTATCGACAAGCTGAGATGACCGTACGTATCCCTAGACAAAACGTGAACAAGTTCCTAAAACAAGTGCAGCAGCAAGTGGCTTTTTTGAATGAACAGGAATTCTCGGCTCAAGATGTCACTTTGGATATATATCGCGAGCAACTGGCAAGTAAGCTCAATAGTGATATGGCAAAGGATCTCAGTCAAGAGCGGCTTAATAGCAAAAATGACAAAGATCAAACCAGTAATGTCGATACGATCACCGCCACCTATGCTGCGCGGCAACAGCAGGAATATGCGCAGTTAGAGCAAATGAATATTACGGATAGAGTGAAATACAGTACGATCAACCTAACCTTTACACAACCAGATATCAGTTATAAAGAAACGACGCAGAATATAGATCTGCTGATAGAGGCTGAACGCCCAAGCTTTAGCGCACAAGTGAGTCAGGCATTCAAACAAGGTTGGGAGATGTTAAGAGAAGTCGCTATTACTTTGATTAGACTGTGGTGGCTTGTCGTACTGCTAGCAGTATTTTATGGGGTCTATAGACTCATAAAAATGCTGTATCGCAAATTTCGTAGAAGTACTAGGCGTATGAACCACGCCAAGCTCAACGCAAAACGTAGGTCTGAGATAAAAACCAAGGGCAATAGTCATATTGATGACCGCCATTCTAATGACTGAAGCATTTTGTCTATTGGACGCTAATTTTTAAATATTTTTCAATGCAATCAGTTTGTGATGGCATTTTTATAATTGAGTAGGGCGTGTCCTCACTTTTAGGTACTTTGTTCAGATTGAGGACACGTCCTAAATCTGCTCATAAAAAAGCCGCCCTACATAGTGTAGGGCGGCTTTTCTTGTAACCTTTACTTATAAAAAGTATTTATAAAGTGTCGGTGATTAGAACTGGTTCATCGTGTTCTTGCCGCCGCCAGCTTTAAGGGCATTGTCACCAGAGAAGATCTCTTTGTGGTCATCGCCAAGGTCAGAACCGGCCATTGCTTGGTGCTTAACACAAGCGATGCCTTCACGGATTTCTTTACGTTGTACGCCAGCTGCATAAGCAAGCATACCGTCTTCACCGAAATAGCCTTTAGCAAGCTCATGCACGCTAAGTGCCGTGGTGTGGTAAGTCGGTAGCGTGATTAAGTGATGGAATACACCCGCTTCACGTGATGCATCACGTTGGAAGTTTTTAGCAGCGATATCAGCTGCTTCATCAAGCTCAGTACCGTCATAATCAGCGCTCATCAAGTCATCTTTATTGTACTTAGAGATGTCTTTGCCTTCTTCTTCCCACTGAGCGATTACTTGTTTACGGAAGTTAAGCGTCCAGTTGAATGATGGGCTGTTGTTGTATACAAGCTTCGCTTTAGGCTGCTCTTCTTTGATACGATCAACCATCATTTTGATGTGTTCTACGTCTGGAGTCGGTGTTTCGATCCATAATAGGTCAGCACCATTTTCTAGAGCAGTAACACAGTCAAGGACAACGCGATCGATGTTCGTATCTTCACGGAACTGATATAGACCATTGGCTAGACGTACTGGACGAACTAATTTGCCGTTGTGCTTAAGCAAGCTGTCGTTTTCGTTGGCGTTCTCTAGCGTCACTTCTTCCATTTCGATGAAGTCGATGTATTTAGAAGCTAAATCGCCTGGCTCATTTGATACTGGGATTTTTTGCGTTAGTGATGCGCCTTCAGAGTCAGTACGAGCAACGATGATGCCGTCTTCAACACCAAGCTCTAAGAATGCATAACGAATCGCATTTAGTTTAGAGATGAAGTCTTCATGCGGTACAGTTACTTTACCCGCTTGGTGACCACATTGCTTAGCATCAGATACTTGGTTTTCAACCTGAATAGCACAAGCACCCGCTTCGATCATTTGCTTGGTTAGCAAGTAAGTCGCTTCTTCGTTACCGAAACCTGCATCGATGTCAGCAATGATTGGCACAACATGCGAATCAAAGTTTTCGATTTTTTCTAGGATAGCTGAGGTGTCTTGACCGGCTTCTTCTGCAGCGTTTAGCTCACGGAAATAATCGTTTAGTACTTTAGCATCGGCTTGGCGCAAGAAGGTGTAGATCTCTGCAATTAGCTTAGGTACAGAGGTTTTTTCGTGCATAGATTGGTCAGGAAGAGGACCAAACTCAGAGCGAAGGGCTGCAACCATCCAACCTGATAGGTAGATGTAAGTTTTTGACGTGGTACCAAAGTATTTTTTCTTAGCATACATGGTTTGCTGGGCAACAAAACCATGCCAAGCACCTAAAGACTGCGTGTACTGAGAAGTATCATTGTCATACTCTTTCATATCTTGACGCATGATTTTTGCAGTATACTTTGCAATATCCAAACCTGTTTTGAAGCGGTTTTGTGCCATCATACGTGCTGCATCGGTTTCGCTGATATTTTGCCAGTTACCGTGCTTTTGCTTTAATTCACGTACTAAATCGATCGCTGATTTATAAACAGTTGACATCTATAGTCTCCTTGGTGGGGTGTAAAAACGAGAAAAATTAAGTGATAAATTGATCACGACTGTCTGTTATTGAGAGATACAAAATAAGATTTTTATTAAGGTTCTCGACATCTAATAAATATAGACATAACGAAAAGGAATGAATGGTTATATCAGCTAAAAATAAATGTATATTGAACCCAGCCCTACTTACCCTAAACAAACCTATCTATAAACACAAGAGATTTGCTGAACTCAGCAGTTAACAAATTGTCTAATACATAGTGATAGCGTGACGCTCATTCAGTATGTTTTGTGTGCTACCTAAACAATTATAGCGCTGTGGTTTTATAATTGGCGATGAGAGGTGTTACAATAATCATTGAGGCAATCAGCTAAAAAATATCACTGGCAAAAAATTTATTTAAATCGATTGCTAGGCAGTTGATTAGGTTTTGCTATCGATACGGACCATTAAAATATTATGTTGGTCGGTAAGCTTATAATCAGCGTCTCAGCCTACGGTTTATTGTTTGCGTGACGGCTTGTCTGTGTCACTCACTATAACTGCCTTACCAAGATTTATCTAATTTATGATAGTTATCTTGGGTATTTTATTTGGTTATAATATATAAAAAACAATGTCTTATGATGGCTAGTTTGCGTTATAATTAGCTGATTATAGGAACCCCTAGACAAAAAAATAGTAATATTATGCAGTTATAGACGATAAATATTTATGACAGCACTAAAAATACCAATATTTATAGTGGTATTTATTCTAAGGCAAAGAGAAATACATATGAATTTGCAGCGGGTTGATTTGAATTTATTGGTACATTTAGATGTGTTGTTGCGAGAAAAAAATGTGACACGTGCAGCTGAACAGCTTGGCATTACCCAACCGGCGATGAGTAATATTCTAAGGCGCTTACGTAAGCTGTTTAATGACCCACTATTAGTACGCTCATCAGAGGGCATGACCCCAACTGAGCGCGCCCTTGAGTTGCAGCCACGTATTCGCGAGATATTGGCTGACCTCACGCAAGTGTTAGAGCCACGTACCGAGTTTCGCCCTTATAGTACCTCACGCGTCTTTCGCATTATGACTTCAGATTATGCCGAGGCGACCTTAGTACCCAAGCTAGTAAAAGCGCTACGTTCCGAAGCGCCCAACGTCATTTTGGATTTCTTGACGCCATCCGATGTCTCCTATCGCGATATGGAGCAGGGACGGGTGGACTTGGCGATCAACCGCTTTAATGAAATACCGCAAAGCTTCCATCAAGTACTCGTATGGCGCGATACGTTTAGTTGCTTGCTGTCGTCAGAAAGCCCCTATGCCAACCGTTTCAATCTAAAAAACTATCTAAAAGCCCAGCATGTTTGGGTGTCCAAGACAGGCATGGGCGTGGGATTTGGGGTCAATCCAGAAAAATCTGGCGGCCTAGGCTCAATTGATCAAGCACTGCAACGTTTGGGTCAAAAACGCCAAATCAGCGTCTTTACGCGTCACTATCAGATGCCGGCGATGCTCGCCGCCAATAAAGATTTGATTGCGACATTGCCGACGCGGGTGGCAAAAATGCAGGCCAATAACGACAGTATAAAAATGGAAGAGCCACCATTTTTTATTCCTGAATTTGAGCTAACGATGGCGTGGTCGCCTTTATTGCAGCATCACCCAGCCCATCGTTGGTTGCGCCAGCTCATTATGCATGTAGCGCGTCAAATCGTTGACGAGGAAGAGAATCCTCCTCAAGATATCCCTATTATCAATCATTTGTTCTAACAAAATGTGAATAACATAAGTATCGCTTAAACAATCGATAAAACCAGCCCATATATCATGTGCTGGTTTTTTATTTGCTTGATTTATTATCAAAGATTTCATAAATATATAGTCAGTGAAAAGTTATATCAATATCAGCAATACCGTCACGTTTTTGGGATATTTTGACTATAAGCAGTTATATATTAGGGCGTGTTGAACATTCACAAATAGTCTCTGTCAGTGCCATGATCGAATGTTCAACACGCCCTAAATAGTTTTGATAAATATGCTAATAATCTGCCAAATATGTATTTAACAACGAATGAGTCACACTCTTAACATCTTACGCACACTTCTTTATATCTTGTAAAACTTCAAAGCAAATGATTTGTTATGATAGCTCTACATTAAGAAAAAAGACAACTAGAGTATCCATTGTTAAGACAGGCGACACGATCGAAGCTTTTTAAAGTTTTGATTAAGTGCAACTCTAAATTAGCATTAGCTAACTAGCATTAACTAAGAACAACAAATAAATAAGGGCAACAATCATGGCAGATATTACTACTGTAAACCCAACAACAGGCGAAGATATTAAAGATTACGACTATATGAGTAATGATGAGGTCAACAACATCGTTGAAGCCTCACATCAAGCGTTTCTAGAATGGCGTAAAACCAGTCATGAAGAGCGCGCGAAGGTTATTAACTCTATTGGCGAAACCCTGATGAAGTATAAAGAAGAGCTGTCTCGTCTTATGACTGAGGAGCGTGGTAAACTTTATAGTCAGAGTCTACAAGAAGTTGATCTGTGTAAAGCCATTTGTGATTACACTGCAGAAAAAGGTGTGGCCGCGCTTGCTGACGATGAACGTGACATCGAAGGTCTCAAAAAAGGTATTGTCACTTATCAGCCCATTGGTGTCATTTATGGTATGCAGCCTTGGAATTTTCCAGCGTATCAAGTGTTCCGCTATACCATAGCCAATTTGATGGCAGGTAACAGCATTCTGCTCAAGCACGCAGCAAACGTGACTGGTTCTGGCTTATTAATTGAAAAAATATTCCATGAGTCTGACTTACCGAACGACTTGTTCCGTACCATTTTAATTGATCATGATCAGTCAGAGAAATTAATTGGTAATGATAAAGTACGCGGTGTGACGCTCACTGGTAGTGATGGTGCAGGTAGTATCGTCGGTCAGCAAGCAGCCAAAGCAATCAAAAAAGCAGTTCTAGAGCTGGGTTCAAATGACGCATTTATCGTTTTAGAAGATGCTGATCTTGAGCTTGCAGTACAAACTTGTACGCTAGCGCGTCTGATAAATAATGGCGAAACTTGTGTGGCTGCAAAGCGCTTTATCGTTGTTGATAGCCTGTATGACGAGTTCCGTGAGCGTATCGTTGAAGAGTTTGCAAGTAAAAAAGCCGGCGATCCAATGGATGACAGCTCAGATCTTGGACCACTAGCGCGTAAAGACTTGCAAGAAAAGTTGCATGAACAAGTAGAAGAGAGTGTAAGTAAGGGCGCTACTATATCTGTCGGTGGTAAATTACCAGAAGGTAAGGGCAGCTTCTACCCAGCGACTATTTTGGAAAATGTCGAAAAAGGTCAGCCAGCTTATGACGATGAGCTATTTGGTCCAGTAGCATCGCTAATCCGCGCCAAAGATCAAGATGATGCCTTACGTATCGCTAATGACAGCCGCTATGGTTTAGGTGGCGCTATCTTCTCTAAAGATGAAGACAAAGCGATTCGTTTAGCTAATGAAGAGTTTGATACCGGTATGGTTTATATCAATGGTTATGGCCTCGCAAATCCAGCACTACCTTTTGGTGGCGTGAAAAACTCAGGTCATGGTCGCGAGCATGGTGGTTTTGGTATTAAAGAGTTTGTAAACATCAAAGGTGTCCACGTGCATAACAGCTAAGAGCACGTACAGATTTTGAAGCTAAAACGCTTTAAATATTAGATACTGAAAAGCCCAGTCATTCATTAATTGAGTGACTGGGCTTTTTTATGATTGATAGTTTTAAATGATTACTAATTTTCTTTACTACTTGTTACTGCTTTAACTGTCTAAATACAGCTTTAAAGGTAATGTGGGCAATATAGAAAAAGTCCCTTTGTCCTGACTGTTCAGGTTGATGACACCTTTAGCTAATAATAAAATTGTCCAAGGTAGCAGTTGATGTTCAAGCTTTTGGACGCGCGCTTGTAGGCTATCGGCAGTATCTTTTTGGTTAATCTCTAAAAAAGCTTGGGTCAAAACAGCGCCCGCATCGAGCTCAGCGGTGACGACATGGATGCTGCAACCATGATGACGTTCGCCTGCTTGTATGGCACGTTGATGGGTATCAAGGCCTTTATAAACAGGTAGCAGGGAAGGGTGCAGATTAATCATCGGTGGAGGTATATTGTCGATGAAACCTGCGCTAAGTACCCGCATAAAGCCAGCCAACACGATTAGGTCAGGTTGCCATGCCGTTAGTTGGGCGCTGGCATGAGTCTCAAAAGTTTTGATAGCCATGCGTTTGCCACTATCAGTATGTGATAGCACGGCGACAGGTATGTTAGCTTGCTCGGCACGCTTGATAGCGTAGGCGTCTTCACGATTACTAATGACGCCGACGATCTCAATTGGTAGTGTACCTGCTTGCATGGCATCTATTAATACTTGTAGATTGCTACCACTACCTGATACTAAAACGGCAATGCGTAATGGTTTATTGTTGCTAGTTTTGATAGGACTGTCTGACATTAACGGTACACCACGGCATCCGCCTGATCATCAGTGCTGCGCTTGATCATTTCGCCTAGTTGCCACGCTTTTTCGCCAGCATCGTTCAAGGTTTGAATAGCAGCATCTGCTTTATCTTTTGGTACGACAATGACAAAGCCGACGCCGCAGTTAAAGGTACGGTACATCTCACTTTGCTCGATATTACCCTGGGTTTGCAACCAAGTGAACAGCTCTGAGAACTGCCAGCTATTGGTATCGATGCTAGCGGCTAGAGTTTCAGGCAGTACGCGTGGTAAGTTGTCCGTTAAGCCGCCACCGGTGATATGTGACATGGCATGTAAAGCTGAGCTACCAAGAGTATCTTGCAAGGCTTTAATGGCTTTTACGTAGATACGCGTCGGTGCCATTAGCGCGTCTTGGATAGATTGACCATCTAATTGCTCATCACTGCTAGTGACATCAATCCCGCTGACTTCGATGACTTTACGCACTAATGAGTAGCCGTTAGAATGCGCGCCACTTGAGGCAAGGGCAATTAAAACATCGCCCTCTGCGACATTTTCGCCAGTGATGACTTCCGCTTCTTCAACCACGCCGACACAAAACCCTGCCAAGTCGTAATCATCGTTTTGATACATGCCTGGCATCTCAGCAGTTTCGCCACCTATAAGCGCGCAATTGGCCAACTTACAACCATCACCAATCCCGCTGACAACAGTAGCAGCCACATCCACATCGAGCTTACCCGTTGCATAGTAATCTAAAAAGAACAAAGGCTCAGCACCGCATACCAATAGGTCGTTGACACACATCGCTACCAAGTCGATGCCGATCGTCTCATGACGATTGAGCTGTAGCGCGAGTTTGAGCTTAGTACCGACACCATCTGTACCAGAAACCAATAGCGGCGAGGTGTAACCTGTCGGAATACGGCATAACGCGCCAAAACCACCCAGTCCACCCACGACTTCAGGACGCGTCGTGGCTTTTGCTACGGACTTGATTCGTTGCACCAATGCATCGCCTGCATCGATATCAACGCCGGCATCTTTGTAGCTTAACGAAGGCTTGTCACTCATAGTCATCTCACAGTTGGGGGCTATATAATTGGAATTAACCGATAAATTATTTATTGACATTAATAATAGCAGTCAATGTTACAAAGTTTGAAGTTAGTGGGCGCATTATACCTAATAATAGACCTCACTCGCAAAGCAACTTGCCAATATTCGGCCAAGATTAGAAATAAGCGATAAATAAAAAGTTAAGAAACAAAAAATGACTGCTTTTTTTGTCGACTCTGCGATAATAAAACACTTAGAATCAAAGCACTTAGAATTTGTAGACGTACCGATAACGATACAGTGAGTTTGTAGCAATAAAACTGCAATCTCAACGATAAGTTATCGCGATTAGCTTACTTTTAGGATGGCCCTTAATGACCAAACAATCGATAGACCCTTTTTTCCGGCGCTTATTTATCGTCGCCGTGCTCATCATTGCTGTTGTTTTGCTTTATTTAATGATGCCGGTCATTTTGCCGTTCATCTTTGCTTTTGTACTCGCTTATTTGTTCAATCCATTGGTCAAACGTCTCTCAAAGTATATCAAGCGCTGGATAGCTATTATTATTGTTTATGCTACCATTACCTTGGGGATGGTATTGCTGCTCTGGTGGCTGATACCGACATTGCTGCATCAGCTACAAGCGGCTTGGGAATATCTGCCCAAGGTTTTGAATTGGTATAATCAGGTAGTTCGCGGATGGTTTGTTGCGAATGCCAATATCCGCTTGCCCATACTAGAAACCAAAGGATTCTCTGAAACCTTGGTTGAATATCTGCAAACACATTATAAGTTCTCTGATGCCAGCTCGATGATGAGTCAGGTGCTTGCTTCAAGCATGAGCTTTATCAATAATGCAGGATTGATTGTCTTAGTACCGATTTTGACTTTTTACTTTTTGTTCAATTGGGACAAACGCATACAGATGTGGAAGACAGCGATTCCAGGGCCGTACTGCGAAAAAGTTATTGGTATTGCCCAAGAGTGTGATCAGGCATTGATGGCGTTTATCAAAGGTCAGCTGTTGGTGATGGTGTTGTTGGGTGCCATTTATGCCGTACAACTTCAGCTCATTGGCCTTGAGCTGGGTCTTATTATCGGCATGGTTGCGGGTATTGCTAGCTTCGTGCCTTATCTGGGCTTCGGTATTGGCTTCATCGCTGCTATTATTGCGTGTTTGTTCCAGTTTGGCTTAGATTGGACGTATTTATCCTTAATCGTTGGCGCATTTTTAATCGGTCAAGCGGCAGAAGGCTACATCCTACAGCCTTTATTGTTGGGCGATAAGATCGGATTGTCACCTTTATGGGTTATATTTTCGGTACTAGCAGGCGCAAGTCTATTGGGTTTTGTCGGTATGCTTATCGCGCTACCAGTGTCCGCCGTCCTCAACGTATTGTTCCGCCACTTATATGCTTATTATCTCTCCACGGACTTTTATAAAGGTCGTAAACAGTTGGTGTTATTTAAAAAATAATAGGTGTAACGTCATTGAAAATTGATAAAATAGCTAGATAATAAGGGTGTCATTTAGGCTTAATAATTAATGACTGACAAAGCTTAGTAAGTAAAAGACTTGTCAGTCATTTTGCAAATATGTTATATATAGGCGCAGTAGTAACGCTAACAGCTGTTACTGTGAGCGTTTTGATACACGTCGTTAATTTTGATAAATATCATGTTTGACTGAGTGTAATCAAAACCTCAAGCTCGTTTATTTTATTAAGCCTACTTAAACTGAGCCTGTTTTAAAAGTTACCACGCCTTTTCCTTTTCTATCTATTGCGCTACGCAAACCGAGTTGATGATTCATGGCAGAAGCACAGCTAAGTCTCAATCTGGACATTAAGCATGATGCGAGTCTCAGTGACTTTGCCGGTCCCGGTTGGATGTCGATTATTGATGCAGTGCGGCAGCTACATGTCGGCCTGATTGGTCAGCTGTACCTGTTTGGCAGCCCTGCAACTGGTAAGTCCCATCTACTATCCGCTATCTGTGAGTCATTCATTGAGATGGACAAGTCAGCGATTTGTTTGTCACTCAATGAATTGATCCATACCGATGTCAATGTGCTGTCTTCTCTTGAGAACTTCTCGCTTATCGCCATCGATGACTTAGAAGTGCTTGAGCAAAGTAGTCAATGGCAAGAAGCCTTATTCCATCTCATTAATCGTAGCCGTGAAGGGCAGCGCCAGTTATTATTTGCTGCCAATAAGCCTGCGGGCGAGTTACCATTTCAATTGAGGGATTTGCTCACTCGTCTGGCACAAGCGCCTACCTTTAAAGTACCGAATGGTCACGATCTTGCTGACCGTCAAGCCTTGCTGCAGTCTATCTTACGTCGCCGTGGTTGGCAGTTTGATGAGCGTATTATTGATTATCTTCTGACCGAAGGGCCACATCGTATCGGTGCTATGATGGAGGTGCTCAATTATATTCAGCCAATGTTCTCAAACCTTGGGCGTAGCAATATCTCTAAAGCGGTCATCAGTGATGCTTTGCGTACGATTGATGAGCAAACACTGGCAGCTGAGCTTGCGGATATTGCACAAGAGACACAAGTGGATAATGAGGCAGCCAGTCAGGATCAACATACGATGCCACTCGATTTTTAATACTGAATTTTAAATATTAGAAACACCATTTGTTTCTATCCAAAATGTCGCTGTTATCAATGCATTTACTATCAATGGGACCATTTATGAAAACCAATACTTCTTCGCTAAAAAAACTGACCATCAGCACCTTACTTATCAGTGCCGGATCGGTATCTATGCTCTCAAATGCCGCGGTTACTTTACTCGTTGATGACTATATCAAAGTGACTGCTATCAATGGTCAAGAAGTTCAACAGAGTCCTTTTCAGGCGTTGACTAAACAATTCACCTTGCAGCCGGGTCAGCATGCGATTACTGCTAAGTATGACCGCTTGTATAATCTGCCGCGTGACGAGCATGATTATTTGCGTTCAGGCAATGTGAGTGTGACAGCCGAACTGGCAGACAACCAGACATACCGCTTGACCATGCCTAATCAACCAGAAAAGTATGAGGCAGCCAAAGATTATGTCAAACAGCCAACCCTTGCGATACAGCAAGACGATGCCATTATTGCCAGTCAACAGGGCGTTGCAAATGGTAATGATGGCTTGTTTGCTGGATTGGGTAAAGCGATAGGCGGCGTATTTGGTGGTGGCGGTGATGCAGAATTACAGAACCAACGCGCAATCGCAGCTCTCAATCAGCCAACGGCGAGTACTCAGAATAATACAGGTAGTATGTCTTCAAATACCTATACCGTGGCGCCAGTAGGGACGAGCAATCAAAGCACCAATACCCTTGATAGCTTCATGCAGTTATGGCTACAAGCAACGCCAGCTGAACGCGAAAAAATTCGCCAGTGGGTACAACAGTAGATTTTACCCCTATAAATATGTGAAGACATAACCCAAACTTCACCCACAAAAAAGCACCCATAGCGGGTGCTTTTTTATGACATATAATTTTACTTATAACCGACTTCTAAGGCTGGTCGCTCTTAAAGTCAGCTACCTTTAAGTATTAACTATTTTGCTAAAAAAGCATTATACATCCAAATTAGCTTTTCTTGCTGCTGCACATAGCCGTCGACTAAATCGGCAGTACCTTGGTCTTCCGCTTCTACCGCCAGCGCTGATACTTGACGCTGCTCTGAGATAAGCGCTTGTAGGCCAGTAACTACGCCTTTTACACAAGTATTGCCATCTTTGACGTTTTTATCTTCCTGAATACTTGTATGTTTCGTAAAGTCGCTATACGCATGGAGTGGTGTACCACCTAAGGTTAAAATACGTTCAGCGATTTCGTCAATCTCGACTTGTAGGCTGGTATACAGCTCTTCAAACTGTGGGTGCAAAGTAAAGAAGTGCTCACCTTTGACGTTCCAATGATAGCCACGAACGTTAATATAGAACATGTGATAGCTTGATAGTAAGCTATTAAGTTTAGTGATGACACCGCTCATGTCTGATTGTTCTAAACCGATTTGGTTGGTCGCATTATTAGTGTTACTCATAATATTATCCTTATAGTGTGAGTGTTAATGTAAGAAACTGGTTATAACAGACTAAGAGTATAGCAAGCCCTATGATGCACTACTATGCTTGCTCTTGTGTTGAATTATAGAACGCTATTTTAATTCATAAAGATCTATTTATTAAGTCCGTCATAATCTTGCTGTCGATGTTCATTATAATAGCAAAGCAGCGTCTATAAGTTAAGTTCAATAATTATAAGTCTATGATTGGTTTTTTAAAATTATAAGCTTATGAGTTCAAAAGCTTATAAGTTCAAAAAATGGACTATTACCCTTTATGCAGGGGGTTGTAAGCTTTCAGGATTTAAACCTTTAACTGGAACCACTTCTTGTAGGTGTTGACGTACCGTATCGATGGGAAATTTCTGTGCTTGTAGACGTTTAGGAACAATTTGGCTGCCTTGTTGACCTTTCATCTCAAACATCATAAAGATATAGTCGTCAGTCTCATCCCAGCTTTTGACCGCTGTCCATGGAATAACCGCTTGTTGGGTCG
This sequence comes from Psychrobacter okhotskensis, assembly GCF_965638355.1. Taxonomy (NCBI): domain Bacteria; kingdom Pseudomonadati; phylum Pseudomonadota; class Gammaproteobacteria; order Moraxellales; family Moraxellaceae; genus Psychrobacter; species Psychrobacter okhotskensis. The sequence continues at coordinate 2,470,292 of NZ_OZ281822.1, read as the reverse complement.
CTCCTGCACGCATTTGCATGCCACGCATTTGCGAGTTTTTCATCATATCAGGTTGATTGGTTGGCATCGCCATGACCAAGCCATGTTTTTGTACACCCAACTTCATCTGGCGCATCTCATCTGGCATCTCTTGATCAGCCACTTGTTTTTCAAACTCTCTTTTGACGTACCATTTAAAACCTAAGGTACGCACCAACAGATAAACCACGACCGAAACCAACATGACCCAAAAAATAATTGTGGAATAGCCAGTGACAAAGATTAACCCTGCAATGGCCAGTATCACGACTACCGCCATAATGACCCATTCTTTGGTCTTCAAACTTGAAAGACCAAACGAAGGGCTGGCACTGGCAAACAGTTCATACTGTGCTTGATGAAATTCCGCCTCGGTCAGGTTTAAGGCAACAGGTTGGAGCGTATAGGGGTACAGGGCCATAAAGGTTTCTCAAATACTTGTAGTAAAAGCGTTGGGTTTAAATCGCCAAAGTGAAGCTGCGATGCGGTACTTGGCTAGAAGTGTCATAAAGCTATGCGCTTATCTTACCGAAAAGTGCTCCTAAATGAAACATATAAGCCGCTCTGTTCATTGATAGACGTCATATTAATGGCATTAATAGAGATTGGGGCTGATTGTGGAAGCTAACCTTAAGTTTTTCATAGCAAGATAGTGGTATAACGTGCAACATTGATAGACGTCATATTAATGGCATTAATAGAGATTGGGGCTGATTGTGGAAGCTAACCTTAAGTTTTTCATAGCAAGATAGTGGTATAACGTGCAACATTCAAACACGGCGTCACACTAAAAACTTTGCTATAACACAGGACAGTCACAGGTACGAAAATAGCCGAAAAGTAGTCAAAATAGCGTCTAAATAGGGGCAAAACATGGTCAAATCTGCTGGGTCTTGGTATTATAGCGACTACCTATTTTCTCATGACAAACAAGCTGTCATAACATAAGTTATAAAGTGATAGGCTGCCCACTATAAAATCACTACAGCGTCAACTTCGCTAAACATAGTACTGTATAGCTTGTACTCGGTTTTCTTGTATTGATATTATTTTGGATTGACGATAGGTTAGGTTGTAAAATGAGCTTGGCTCATTATTGTTTTGATAATATTTTCTTAAAATTCCTTATTCACTCTCAGCGTTACAGGCAACTATTATGATTGATCCAAAACTCTTACGCGGCGATTTAAGCGATTTACAACAGCAGTTGGCTGCTCGTGGCTATACGCTTTATATGGAGTTCTGGCAAACCATTGAAAACGAGCGTAAATCGCTACAAGTCAAAACCGAAGAGTTGCAATCGCGCCGTAACGCTGGTGCTAAGCAAGTAGGGGCGCTAAAAAAATCGGGCGAAGATGCCAGTGAGCTGTTGGCTGAGATGCAAAGCGTCAGCGGTGAGATTAAGACGGCAGAAGACGAGCTGCGTACTCTGCAAGAGCGTATCAATCAAGCTGCCTTGCAGATTCCTAATATTCCAGCAGCAGATGTGCCAGTGGGTACGTCAGAAGATGATAATGTCGAAGTACGCAAATGGGGTACGCCGCGTGAGTTTGATTTCGACATCAAAGACCATACTCATATCGGTGAGACGCTCGGTATGCTCGACTTTGAAGCCGCAGCGAAGCTTACCGGTAGTCGTTTTAATGTATTAAAAGGTCAGCTTGCGCAGATGCATCGCGCTTTGATTCAGTTTATGCTCAATACCCACACCATCAAGTACGGCTATACTGAAACGTATGTGCCTTATATTGTCAATTCTGAAAGCCTAAAAGGTACGGGTCAGTTGCCAAAATTTGAAGATGATTTGTTTAAATTGACCAATCATACGAATAATGATGATATGGATTTTTATCTGATTCCGACGGCTGAAGTACCAATGACCAATTTGGTACGCGGTGAGCGTTTAGATATCAAAGAGCTCCCATTAAAATTCACCGCCCATACGCCTTGTTTCCGTAGTGAAGCCGGCTCGCACGGCCGTGATACCCGTGGTCTGATTCGTCAGCATCAGTTTGAAAAAGTCGAGATGGTTAATATCGCTAGCGCTGAGCAATCTGATGAATTGCTTGAAGCAATGACAGGTCAAGCTGAATATATTTTACAGCAGCTCAATCTGCCATATCGTACAGTCAAATTATGTACGGGTGATATGGGTTTTGCCGCGCAAAAAACCTACGATATTGAGGTATGGCTACCAAGCCAAGACACCTATCGCGAGATCTCTAGCTGCTCAAATTGTGGCGACTTCCAAGCCCGTCGTATGGGTACGCGTGTCAAAGACGGTAAGCAAACCAGTTTGGCGCATACGCTAAATGGTTCAGGTTTGGCCGTTGGTCGTACTTTATTGGCAGTGATGGAAAATCATCAAAACGCCGATGGTAGTATCACCATTCCAGAAGTGTTGCGTCCGTTTATGGGCGGTGCTGAGACGATCTCCGTTTAGTAAATATTTTGCCCATATAAATGGCGGTTGATAATGCAAACTCGCCATTTATTATTTTTAGCCTATTATTAGGGTCTGTTTAACAAAACCGATATAAGTTATGAGTTAAATACAAACGATTTTATGATGCCGTTTTTGGCTTGGCTCATGGCAAATATGTTAATATTGCACCTTAATTAAATACCTTATTCTTAAGAGCGTTTATTGCGCTCCTACTGTTGCTCAATATATCTTCTTCTTATCCTCCATACTTCTTATTTGAATATTAGGACACGCTATGCCCACCCCAATTAACGAACGCAAACTTGCCAATGCCATCCGTGTACTGTCGTTTGATGCGGTGCAAAAAGCCAATTCAGGACACCCCGGTGCACCCATGGGTATGGCTGATATTGCTGAAGTTCTGTGGCGTAAGTTTTTAAAGCATAATCCTGCCGATCCGCAATGGCACAACCGTGATCGCTTTATACTGTCAAACGGTCATGGCTCGATGCTTATTTATTCATTGCTACATTTATCAGGTTACGATGTGAGCGTTGATGACCTAAAAGGTTTCCGTCAGCTGCATTCAAAAACCCCAGGGCATCCTGAACTTGGCTATACGCCTGGTGTAGAAACGACGACTGGTCCACTAGGACAAGGTATTGCTAATGCCGTTGGTTTTGCAATCGCAGAAAAAACTCTAGCCGCACAGTTCAACCGCGACGGTCATAACGTCGTCGATCATCATACCTATGCGTTCTTGGGCGATGGTTGCTTGATGGAAGGTATCAGTCATGAAGTCTGCTCACTAGCTGGCACGTTGGCGCTTGGTAAATTGGTATTCTTCTATGATGATAACGGCATCTCAATCGACGGTAACGTCGAAGGCTGGTTCACTGATGATACCGAAGCGCGTTTTGAGTCTTACGGCTGGCAAGTTATCAAAGTCGATGGTCATGATACTGATGCAATCACGCAAGCAACTGAGCAAGCGATTGCAGAGACTACTAAGCCAAGTCTAATTATTTGTAAAACGACTATCGGTGCTGGTAGCCCGAACAAACAAGGTCTAGCCGCCAGTCATGGTGCACCACTTGGTGATGATGAAATTGCCTTGACTCGTGATGCGCTGTCTTGGAAACATGCCCCATTTGAATTAGATGACGAAATCTATGAAGCGTGGGATGCTAAAGCAAAAGGTGATGTCCAGCAAAAGAACTGGGATGCAGACTTTGAAGCGTATAAAAAAGCCTACCCAGAGCTTGCAGCAGAACTATCACGCCGTTTAAATGGCGAATTGCCTGCTGACTTTAACAGCCAAGCGCAAGCTTATATTCAGCAAACGCAAGAAGAAGGTGGTGATGTTGCTAGTCGTAAAGCCAGTCAAAACGCCATCAATACCTTGCAGCCATTATTGCCAGAACTATTGGGCGGTTCAGCGGATCTAGCTGGCTCAAACCTGACGCTATTCAAAGGTGCTAAAGGCATCGAAAAAGATGCTGACGGTAACTATATCTATTACGGTGTACGCGAATTCGGTATGACTGCGATTGCCAACGGTATTGCATTGCATGGCGGCTTTATTCCTTACGTCGCGACGTTCCTGATGTTTATGGAATACGCACGTAACGCAGTACGCATGGGCGCATTGATGAAGCAGCGCGTTATCCATGTCTATACGCATGACTCTATCGGTCTGGGTGAAGATGGCCCGACGCATCAGCCAGTTGAGCAATTGACTAGCTTACGTACTACGCCAAATCTACGTACATGGCGTCCGTGTGATGCGACTGAATCTGCAAGCGCTTGGGTAGAAGCAATCAAGTCTGAAAACAACCCATCAGCATTGATCTTTAGCCGTCAGAGTTTGCCACATCAAGCACGTGATAGCGAGCAAGTCGCGAGCATCACCAAAGGTGGTTATGTACTTGCGAAAGAGCAAAGCGAGCTACAAGCAATCATCATCGCCACTGGTTCAGAAGTTGGCCTAGCGATGGAAGCGTATGAAGCGTTGAGCGCAAATGGTGTTGGCGTCCGTGTGGTATCTATGCCATGTGCTGAAGTCTTCGTTGAGCAAGATGCCAGCTATCGTGAAGCGGTATTGCCTGCCACTATCCGCGCCCGCGTCGCAGTAGAAGCGGCGCACGTAGACTACTGGTATAAGTTCGTTGGTCTAGATGGCAAAGTCATCGGTATGACGACTTATGGCGAATCTGCTCCTGCTAGCGATTTATATAAAGAGTTTGGTATCACGACTGATGCTGTGGTTGAAGCGGTAAATAGTTTGGTGTAATAAACCTAACTTAGTTAGTGTTTAAAAAAGAGCCACTAGAGAAATCTGGTGGCTTTTGTATAGAAGCTATTGCTTAATAAATTCATTAAACTGTATCAGCATATTCTTCAAATTTATATTTATTTCTTCAATATCTTTCTTTGAGTAATCGTTAGTAAAATGGACGATTCGATTACGACTATCCTTTAAACTAACCAATTTATAAAATAATGATGAATCAATAGCCTCACTATTGTGTAAAAACTTAAGAAGTATATAGAAAGGGGTGTTCTTTTTTATTTCATTATCTGTATATTTGCTATCGACCCAGCCTCTAATATTACTTTCAAGTTTGTTCCAAGATATCATAAACTCTCCGAGCTCTGAGCTAATGCTACCTATCACTTGTTCTTCAATATTATCTTTTTCATTTTCTTCAATATGTAAGTTGGACAGACTAACGATAGCTTGTTCAATTATAGGTTTTATTTTATTAATTAAGTCTACTAACTTTATATAATCATTTATTGTGAAAGTTTTATTATGAGCGACATCACATCTCAACTCATATAGTTTTTGCCAGTCATTGCTAAGTTCCTTTTCATTAATGTCAATACTATTAGAGAAATGTTTGGACCAATTAGACTCAGGTATCAACTTATCTAGACTCTCAATATCTTCAATAGTTAAATTATTTTTAGTTTTGAGAGACTTCAATGTACTGATCAGCTTATTTTTATTTGAAATATACTCTTCACTAAATAAAAAATTCTTTAATTGAATAAAGTCGGTATTATGAAAATATGTAAAATCCTTCTTTAAATTATTATCTTTTGTTTTAATTGAGCTAGCAACATCATCTGGTACATCGGTTTTATACCAGTTTACTCCAACATTTATAAGCATGAACTTAGTTAGTAATTTCCGCATTAAATTTTCTATTTCATAAATCAAGGGATAGGCTTTAGAAGCATAGTACATACTTAGTCCATCAAACAAGATTTGTGGAGAATTAGTGATAATAGAAAACCTTTTTCTTATTGCTCTAAGTAATTTAGTTAATTTTTCTATGTCTTCGATGGATTCTGTAGTGATGATAAGATGAAAGCAAGCATCTTCAGTATTTGAAATTTTATTAAAATCTAGTTGGTATTTAACACTAAAACTATTTTCGTAAGTTATACTGCCGTTATTTAATACTATATCAGAGTCGGTTTGCATAAAGTGCTCAAAGGATTTTACGCTAGAACACAGGCTTTCTTTCTTATCGTTAAATATCAGATACTCCACTGTAATCACTTAACACTTCCTTATAAATTTTTTAATGTGGTTGATAGCTTATTATAATCAATATTTAACTTACTATGAATTTAAAAGACGCTTCCTATGTCCCTAAAATCCAGCTTCAAAGGTTTCCTAGGTGAGGCCGTCATCAATGTTGCCATGTGGCTAAAGCTTGAAAAAGACGTCTACCACCGTTTAAACGGTATTACCTTGCCAAGAGCCAATGGTGGCAGTACCCAAATCGATCATATCATCGTCTCCGTATACGGCATATTCGTCATTGAAACCAAAAACTATAAAGGCTGGATATATGGTAGCGAGAACCAAAGACAGTGGACACAAGTTTTCCAAAATGGAAGTAAGTTTAAATTTCAGAACCCATTGCGCCAAAACTACTTGCACATTAAGACGCTCGCAGATTTATTGGGCTTGGAGCTGAGCTATTTTCATTCGATGATTGCTTTCATCGGTGAGTGTGAGCTAAAAACCCGCGATGAGTTGCCCGAGTATGTATTGACGAGTGGTATGGTCTCGTATGTGAAGAAAAAACAAGAAAAAATACTCACTGAAGATGAGGTTGCATCTATCGTTGAGCAGATTAATAGCAATAGATTTAGCAAGTCTTGGCGTACCAATAGAGAGCACAAAGCCTATCTAAAAGACAAGCATAGCAATCCAAGCCAAAATACAAATAAGCAGCCTAGCGGTAACGCTATTGATAAACCAGTTGCTAAAGTGGCTAATGAGTCTATACCAGAGCCGATAGTAAAAGAGACCGCTAAACGAGCTATTCTAAAAAGTAGAGAAGTGCATCGATGGTCTGGTCAGACTGAAATTGAATCTAGCGATTTACCAATTGATAGTATGGACAATCAGCAGGCAGTCACTCAGCATACAATTACATCGCACGATATTGCTGATAAGGTTTTTCTTACGCCGTTTGAAGTTATGGAGCCTGAGTTATCGGGCAATGATTTTAAAACGGCTGAATGTGAGATTATCACGTCTAATAGCATCGATCTTAAAGCTGTTGAGCAAATCAATCATACAGCTATTACAGAGCAAGTACCTGCCTGTCCAAGATGTCAGGCAGCAATGGTCAAACGTGTTGCAAAAAAAGGCCAGCACCAAGGGAAAGACTTTTTTGGTTGTAGTCAATTTCCTAAATGTTGGGGCGTGGTGAATATTGATTAGCTATTTCATGATAAAAGCGACATCAAAATCATGGGTTGGCACAAAATTACTCTCTTTAATCTCAAACGTCGTTGGTCCAATCTTTTTGACTTTACTCTTACCTTTCCAGCAGAACGAGACCAGCTCGTTAGGGTCGCGTTCGACAGTCAGTTTGAAATTGGCAATAGGTTTGGCCCAATTTGCTCCCGTATTCAAGATATAGCTTAAGGCATGATAGGGACGGCCATTCTTGTTAAAGGATCTCTGAGTTGAAGCATCTACGCAAAAATTGCCATATTGTCCACTGTCTAAATCTACAGAGCCACCCACTAACGGTTTATATGTGTGTTTGACCTTGGTAATCGTATTGGCTTTGAAGGTTTGCTTCCAACTATAAATCACTTGTGAATCCCAAAGGATATCAAGGTCTTCTCTATTATCGAGAAACTTATCGAGTGCCTTGCTCTTACAATCTAAAAGCCGTTGATTGACATCGTCAGTATCAAATCGATAGGTCCAAGGTGACATCATTTCAGCATCACTAATACCGCATGCCTTGAAAATATTGGTGGTATCAATAGGGGTTTCTGCATAGTTTCGATCACGGTTTCTGGTGATGATCGGGTACATAAAAGTGCGGACATGCTGATCAGGCGTGATAGGTTTGCCATTGGCCCAAATCTTAAAGTTATTATAAGTGGCACTGGTATCAGCGTAATCTGAGTCTGTAAAGCTAGGCACCGCTGGCATAGGAAAAAGAACCGTCTCGGTAATGTCTTTATTACTGAGATTTTTGAACTCATAATTAACGCGCACTTCCTCTTTTGAGATGTATAAGTCTTCACTATGCATGCTGATGTTCTTATTTTTAAGATATTCAACACCGCCTGTGCCGACATAGCCAGTAGAGTCGTTCGCTTGAGCAGCCGTCATCGCTATGAGCACAGCGTAAGCTAACGTACCGCTAAACATCAGATGTCGCTTATCCATATATTTCTTCTAAACGTAAACAAGCGACCAATCGACCGTCCCATTCGCGCAGTTGCGGCTCTATTTCACTGCATTGTGGTTTGGCATAAGGACAGCGCTTGTGCAGGGCGCAGCCACTTGGCGGATTAAGCGGACTTGGCAGCTCACCATGTAGGGTTAAATCATTTTTATGACCACTCACAGTTGGTGCTGCGGCCAATAAAGCAATGGTATAAGGGTGCTTTGGGGCATTATAAATCGCTTCCTTAGGCCCGTGTTCGACGGCCTGACCTAAGTACATCACCATCACATCATCGGCGACATGGCGTACTACTGATAAGTTGTGCGAGATAAAAACGTACGCAGTATGATATTCGTCTTGCAAATCCATAAATAGATTCAATACTTGTGCTTGAATCGACACATCGAGCGCTGAGGTTGGCTCATCAGCGACGACAATTTTAGGATTAAGCATCATCGCGCGGGCGAGGGCGATACGTTGGCGTTGTCCACCTGAAAACATATGTGGATAACGGCCCGCATGTTCGGGACGTAGACCGACATGCCTCATCATCTCGTTTATTTTGTCGCGCTTTTCTTCTTTAGATAGCTTGGTATGAATATCTAAAGGCTCAGTCAATTGATAACCAATCGTATGACGCGGGTTTAGGCTGCCATAAGGGTTTTGGAATACCATCTGGATTTCGGTACGCAACTCTTTTAATGCTTTTCTACTATAACCGGTCGTTGCTTCATCGTTGATAAATAACTCGCCGTCAGTGGGCTCTTCAATGAGGGTCAACTGGCGGGCAAGCGTTGATTTACCACAGCCTGACTCACCAACGACCGCCAGCGTCTTGCCCGCTTCAAGCTCAAACGAGACACCATTTAGGGCTTTAACATAAGCTTTAGGCTTGCCCAATCCTTGTGATACTGGGTAATGCTTGTGTAGGTTGTCTGCTTTTAAGACCACTTTATGACTCATGCTGTGACTCCAAAGTAGCAGGGTGAGGGGTGGAGGTGCGAGTAGGTAAATTAGGCAATTCAGAGTGAATACAGCGCACTTTGCCATTGGGCGTATCTAAAATGGGCGGCGGTACTTCACAAGCGGGCTCTTTATAGGGACAGCGGGGAGACAATAAGCAACCGCTTGGGCGATCATATTGGCTGGGTACCACACCCGGCAAACTATTGAGCCTGTCTTGCCCAATAGCCAGCTCAGGGATGGCTTGCAGTAAAGCTTCGGTATAAGGGTGGGCAGGATGTTGAAAAATCTCCGGCACTGTGCTGGTTTCGACCACTTGTCCGGCATACATAACGGCGACATCGCGTGAGTTTTGCGCGACCAAACCCAAGTCATGGGTAATTAATACCATTGCCATTTGCTTTTCGCGTTGTAAGCGCCCGAGCAAATCCATAATTTGTGCTTGCACCGTGACATCAAGAGCCGTGGTTGGCTCATCGGCGATAAGCAGTTTTGGCTCGCAAGCAATCGCCATCGCAATCATGACCCGCTGACTCATACCGCCCGATAATTGATGCGGATAAACCTTAAGTCGATTTTTGGCATCCGGCATCTCAACCAGTTCGAGCAGCTCTAAGATACGCGTCTGTACCGCTGCACCGCGCAGTCCAAGATGCTTACGCAGTACTTCACCCAGTTGCATCTCAATGGTAAAGCTCGGATTTAGACAAGACATGGCATTTTGAAAAATCATGGAAATATCTTTACCAATGATGCCGCGCTTTTCTTTGGCTGACATACTCAGCATGTCTTTATTATCAAACATCACCCGCTTGGCACGAACTGTCGCAGAGGGCGGCAGAAGTCCCATGAGTGCCATCATAGTGACCGACTTACCCGAGCCTGATTCACCGACGACGGCGATGACTTCGCTTTGGGTGATTTTTAATGATACATCATCGACGGCGCGAAAAGCACGCGCGCCTTGACCAAAAGTGACCGAAAGATTTTCAATATCTAACAACAGTGGCGCTTCTTTTATTAACGAGCCATTCATAGAAGTATTGGTAAGCGCTGTTTTATCTAAGGTATCAGTCATCTTAGGTCACCTGCTTTAATTTGGGATCTAGCGCATCGCGTAAGCCATCACCCGTCAGGTTAATCGACAAGGCAGCTAAGAAGATGGCGACACCCGGCCAAATAGCGAGCCAAACATTACTTTGAATATATTGCCGCGCTGTACCGAGCATTGCGCCCCATTCGGCATCTGGTGGTTGCACGCCAAAGCCTAAGAAACCAATTGCGCCTGCTTCTAAAATAGCAGAGGAAAAAATCATTGTCGCTTGGACGATAAGCGGTGCCATACAGTTAGGTAAAATAGTTATAAATAATAAGCGCAGCACGCCAGCCCCCATGACTTGCGAGGCAACAAAGTACTCACGTTGTAGCTCTACCATGGCGGTAGCGCGTGTCAGACGGATAAAAGGTGGGGTACAAACCAAGGCAATGGTAATAATGGTGTTGGTCATAGACGGCCCTAAGATAGCCGCAATAATAATCGCCAATAGTAAGCTTGGATAAGACATCAAAATATCATTGACTAGCATCACCGCCTTGCCCCAAACCTTTGGCCAAAACGCGGCGCTAAGCCCTAGCGAGACGCCGACCAACATAGCAAGGGTCGTCGCACTTAGACCGATAAACAACGAGTAACGTGCGCCATACATCACCCGAGATAAGGTATCTCGACCGGCATCATCAGTCCCAAGCCAAAACATCGTATCGCCGCCACTTAAAAACGCTGGCGGCAATTGCTCTTGACCGGTAAATAATTCATAAGGGTCATGCGGTGCAAGGGCGGGCGCAAGTATGGCGATAATCACCATCAAGGCCAGTACTATAAAACCAAGTACCGCGCCTTTATTGCGGCAAAATGTCGATAAAAATAACTGCCAAGACGACGGCGGTGTCGCTGCCATCAGCTTAAGATCAGAGGGAAGAACAGAAGGCTTCATGAGCATTTCCTACAGTGGCTAGTGCTTTGCTAATATTTAAAGTTTTAGAGTTTTAGCCTTAATAAGTATTAAGCATTTGCTAAAAAATCACTCAAAACCATGCAAACACCAATAGCCACTATTTATAATATGAGTATTTATCAATGTTAAATTAAGAAGTATGTCTGATGCGCGGATTGATCAGACCATACAAAATATCAATAAATAAGCTAACCAAAATCAAGGCGGTGGCGACCAATAAGATACCGTTTTGCACAATAGGATAATCACGGGTAAAGAAGCCATCGAGTAGCCAATTACCAACACCCGGCCAACTAAAGATAGTCTCAGTAATAATGGCGCCAGCGAGCAAGGTTGCCATCTGTAAGCCAATTACCGTCACCACAGTAATCAAGGCATTGCGCATCACGTGTACCAATATCACGCGGCGCGGCGATAAGCCTTTAGCGCGTGCGGTACGTACATAATCTTCATCTAGTACCTCCAGCATCGCCGAGCGCGTCATACGTGCAATCATCGCGAGTGGTATGGTCGATAAGGCAATAGACGGTAAGATAAAATGTTTTACCACGTCCCAAAATGCGCCCGGTTCACCTGAAGTCAAGGAACCCAATAGCCATGAACCATATAAAGGTTTGACGTCCAAAAACTGCGCGACAGATATGACACCGGCGACGGGTAATAGGCCTAGATAGTGGGCGAATATACCGGTTAGGATAGGTCCCAATAAATAAATAGGCATAGAATAGCCAGCCAGCGCCCCTGACATTAAGGTGTAATCAATCCAAGTACCACGGCGCAGCGCGGCAAAGATACCTAAGCTGACCCCAATGACACTGGCAATAACAATGGCGCATACCGCCAGCTCTAAGGTTGGCACAAAATGGGCAAAGAAGTCTTGTAATACTGGAGTACGGGTACGAAAGGACTGACCAAAATCACCGGTTAAGATACCGGTTAAATAGTCCCAGTATTGAACGATGAGGGGTTTGTCTAATCCTAGTCTTTCTAAGGCACGAGCATGGAGCTCTGGATCGACCATACGCTCACCCATCATAATCTCGACGGCGTCTCCGGGGACGAGCCGAATCAGGGTAAATGTCGATAGCGTTAAGCCAAGATAGACAGGAATGAGAATGGCAATGCGACGCAAAATATAAAGTAGCATGGGCTGCTCAATAGTTGTGGTTCAATAGTTATGGTTTAATAACTCTAAGTTGATGACTAGAATGTTGATAATGATGAGAGTGTTGGTGACAGCATGCTTAACAAAGCGGTTGCTTAACAAAGCGGTTGCTTAACAGAGTGCTTAATTTATATAAATAAGGCTGGAGCAGAGTATCTGACCCAGCCGAATACCAATTAAACAGTCGTGTATGTCATACCGGACTTCATCAGTTAAGATTATTCAACTTTTACACCATCGAAGCGTATTGAGCCAAGTGGACTAATTTTATAATCGACGACGTTTGGTGCGGTGAATACCGTTACCACCGAATGCGCCATCGTCGTCCATGGCAGTTGCTCTTTAAATATCTGCTGAGCTTTTACATAGTCATTGACGCGATCATCTTGATTGGTAATCTGACGGGCATTAGTCACCAAAGTGTCAAAGTCTTTATTACACCAGCGCGAGTAGTTATTGCCACCGACCGCATCACAAGATAACAATGTACCAAGCCAGTTATCAGGGTCACCATTATCACCTGTCCAGCCTGCTAAAATAACATCGTGCTCGCCTTTAGCGGCGCGATTTAGATACTCGCCCCACTCGTAAGTGACCAGCTTGGCATTAACACCAATCTTCGCCCAATCTGCTTGTAGCATTTCCGCCATGAGTTTGGCATTTGGATTGTAAGGGCGCTGAACGGGCATATACCAGAGATTGATGGCAAGCTTATCTGCACCTGCTTCTTTCATAAGGGACTTGGCTTTTTCGACGTCATAAGGCGCGTCTTTGATCGATTTATCATAACCCCATTGTGTTGGTGGCATAGGGTTGGTGGCTTTAAGCCCTTCGCTTTGATAAACGGCGTTAATAATAGCGTCTTTGTTGATGGCCATATCTAATGCTTGACGAACTTTAAGGTCGCTAAGCTTTGGTTTTTCAACGTTGTAGCCGACATAACCGACGTTAAAGCCGGGTTGATCAAGGACGGTGGCCTTACCGGATTTTTTAACAGAGTCAATCTCGGCAGGTTTTGGATAAGCGGACACATGACATTCGCCAGCTTGCACTTTTTGCGCGCGAACCGCCGAGTCTTTGGTGATGACAAACACTAGATTGTCGATATGAATATCGTCTTTGTTCCAATAATCTGGATTTTTGGTATAACGAATTTGCGCATCTTTTTGATAGGAAGTAAAGACGAAAGGTCCGGTACCAACAGGTTTGGTATTAATGTCAGCCGCATTACCAGCAGCCATTAACTTGTCTGCATATTCAGCAGAATCGATGTAAGCAAAGGCCATCGCTAGGTTTTGTAAAAACGGCGCGTTGGTCTCGCTGAGAGTGATTTTCACGGTATTGTCATCGACCTTTTCGATAGTAGAGATCAGATCAGGCAGCCCCATGCCGACAGAATACGGGAACTCAGCAGGATAGGCTTTATTAAATTCAAAATCAGGATTGGTGATACGTTCTAGCGTAAAGACCACGTCGTCCGCGTTAAAATCGCGGGTTGGGGTAAAGTAATCGGTTTTACCGAATTTGACGCCTTTGCGCAGATTAAAGGTATAAGTCTTGCCATCTTCACTAATATCCTAGCTTTCGGCTAAGGCTGGCTGAATCTCAGTGCCATCTCTTTTGAATTCCACCAAGCCATTATAGATAGGATAGGCGCTCGCATCAAAATCAGTACCTGCGGTGTACTGTGCGGGATCAAAGCCAGCAGGGCTGCCTTCTGAACAATAAAGTAGGGTTTTCGCGGCTTTAGCGTCTGAGCTGGCGGCAGTTCCGTCAGTGGTTTTGTTGTCGCCGCTACAGGCGCTGATACCTAAGATAACCGTCGCCAACAGGGTCAATTTGAAAAGTGATTTTTGCATTATTACATCCTATGTAATTATAATTAGTTGCCAAGCATCTTTATAAGTTCGTTTGCGAACCATAAATATGCTTGACGTCCTTTTAATTCCCTTTAAAGCAATTGTTTATATCGTATTGTTGATAAGCAAATAAAAAATGCATCAGGTTCTATAAACCGTCAGTCAGGTTTGCAAAAAATACTGATATAAATAAGTCGTTTAAATATACTCTGTTAAACACTGCTAATGCAAGGCATCTCTAAGATAATTTTGATAGAAAATGTACCGTTTTAATATCTTTATTGCCGAATTTATTAGTCGTTACTGAATTCAGTAAACTAACGTCGCTTGTCGATTTTTTTCAGTATTCTAAAAACCAGAACATAGGCTGCTAATATAAAATTGCCTAAATAAGTTCTAAAGATAGCAACGAAAAAATATGAGCCACATTTTTATACCATCAGCTTATTCTCATTTGATTGAATATCAAGTTTTGAATAGATAAGCTTGTTAAAGAAAAGCAGCCACAATAAGCTGCTTACCCCATTCCATCCTAACGTATTTTATGACGCGGCTAGCTCAATATGATGATGGTTGGCTTTAATAAGGTCGGCCATTTTTTCAGCAATCATAATCGTTGGTGCATTGGTATTGGCGCTAATCAACGTTGGCATGACCGACGCATCAATCACGCGTAATCCGCTGACGCCGCGCACTTTTAATTCTAAATCGACTACGGAGTTATCATCTGACCCCATGCGGCAAGTGCCCACCGGATGGTAAATGGTATCTGACTTATTGCGAATATAGCCAAGCATGCCATCTTTTTCGATATAGGGGGCAGGGTAGTCTTCGGTAATATATTCGGCCATTGGAGATTCTTGCATGATGGCGCGCGTACGCTCAGCGCCTGCTACCATGTACTCTACATCTTTAGGGTGTGATAGATAGTTTGGATCAATCAATACCGCATCTGAGGGATTGGCAGAGTCCAGCCTGACCGTACCGCGACTCTCAGGACGTAGGTAGCAGGTGTGACAAGAGACAGCGAAGCCACGTTTGATATCACGGCCATGGTTAATCACGCGCGAGATCACAAAGTGCAATTGGGTATTTGGCCATTCTTTTGGATCATCACCGACGCTAAAGAACGCGCCCGCTTCTGCATAGTTAGTAGACAATAGGCCAGTGCCATCCTTTCTCCATTGGCGTATGCTCTTGGTTAAGGTCGAAATAGTCGCCAAGCCAACCCCAATGACATCTTTGGTATTCACTTCATAATCAAAAACTACATCCAGATGATCTTGTAGATTGCCACCGACTTCAGGGGCATCGACCACGACCTCAATACCGTGCGCCTGCAAATGCTCAGCAGGACCAATGCCTGATAACATTAAGACTTTAGGTGAGCCAAAAGCACCGCCTGATAGTATAACCTCTTGGTGTGCCATCACGCGATGCTCGACACCGTCTTTTTCGTACGCCACGCCAACAGCTTGATGGTTTTCAATAATGACACGGTTGGCTTGCGCATGGGTAATGACGGTCAAATTCGAACGATTTTGAACGGGATGTAGATAGGCGGCTGCGGCAGAGCAGCGTTGCCCTTGCTTTTCTCCATGGAAGTGGGTGACTTGATACAATCCTGCGCCGTCTTGCTTTTCACCATTAAAATCTGAGTTGTGATCAAGACCATTGGCAACGGCCGCTTCTACAAAGGCTTTTGAGATATCGCGTGGGCTGAGTAAATCGCTGACGTGCAGCGGTCCGCTGTCACCATGTAGTGCATCGCTACCGTGGACGTTGTTTTCTGCTTTGATAAAGTAAGGTAGGACATCATCGAACCCCCAACCATCACAGCCTTGCTCCACCCAGCGCTCATAATCTAGCGCACTGCCGCGGGTATAAATCATGGCGTTGATAGCGGATGATCCACCTAAGCATTGCCCACGTGGTTGGAAGCCGCGTCGATTATTGAGATGAGTTTGAGGGGTAGTGTGAAAGCACCAGTTATTTAACTTTAATGGCTTACCTGGTACCATCAAAATCAGCCCAGCAGGCACACGAACTGCGAGGTCCTTGCCTTCACCACCATATTCTAATAAACAGACACTGATGTCTGGATTTTCTGTCAGCCGACTGGCAAGCACACAGCCTGCAGAGCCACCGCCCACGATGACGTAATCAAACGTTTTATCAAGTTCCATTTTATCTTCCTTATAGCATCCATGCCAATCAAAACGAGCTTTTCAAAGTAAGCTATGCTTTACAGTATCTATTATTTTGCCAGAATAATAAAATAAAAATGACTAGAGCGTGTAGATAGAGAAAATAGACTATCACTAGGAGCCTATTGATAAGTTCTGTGATGTTACCTAGGGCGTGTTATCGATTAGCATATTTATATTGAGCAAACTTTTGAACGTACGATAAAGCGCTTACCTTCTGGTATTTCTAACGAAAAACTGGCGCCACGCCCGTCCACCACGTCAATGGTCAAATCCGTATTTTGCCATAATTTGTGCTGCGCTTTGCCCATATAAAATGGACAACCAGCAATCTCACCGACCAATACATCTTGGCCGCCTACCTTAAACTCACCTAGCGGGTAACACATAGGCGAGCTACCATCGCAGCAGCCACCAGACTGATGAAACATCAGTTCACCGTGCTTGGATTTAAGTAGCTCAATCAAGTCTACGCAGGATTCTGTCGCTGTAACGTTCATAATGATTTCCTTATCATTAAAATATGATTGTAGAAGACGTCTCATTAAGTACGAGTGTCTTATTAAGTATAGGAGTCTTATTAAGCATAAACCTCATACCCATATTGGGCGAGAATATAAAAAGCCGTATCGTTTTCACTCACATCACTTATAGCATGTGAATGAAAACGATACGACTGATGGTTTGTGATTAAATGTGTGAAGCATTAAGACAATATCAAAATCTCACAAGCAATATAGTCAATCCTCTATAAAAGAGTTACAGCGTTAACCTCACTTGAGGTATCACATATACATCTGCGCTCGGTTGCCTTGTCTCTCTTTTAAACTGAATAAACTATAACTACATACTGTAGTCAATCACAATGCGACCTTCGATTTTGCCGTTACGCATACGCTCAAAGATATCGTTGATGTTCTCTAACGGCTCCGCGGTAACGGTGGCTTTTACCTTGCCTGCTGCTGCCATGTCCAGCGACTCTTGTAAGTCGAGTCGCGTACCAACGATGGAGCCACGAATGGTAATACCGTTGAGCACCGTATCAAAAATAGAGACAGGGAAGTCACCGGTTGGTAAGCCGTTAAAGACCACCGTGCCACCACGTCGAACCATGCTTAACGCTTGATCGAACGCGATAGCAGATACGGCTGTTACTAGCACACCATGGGCACCGCCAATTTCTTCTTTTAGATACTCGCCAGGATCGGTATTTTTTGCATTAACGGTAATGGTCGCGCCTAGTTTTTTGGCAAATGCGAGCTTTTCGTCATCGATATCGACTGCCGCAACGTTGAGTCCCATGGCAATGGCGTATTGTACTGCCATATGACCAAGACCACCGATACCAGAAATAACGACCCAATCACCAGGCTTGGTATCGGTCATTTTTAGACCTTTGTACACGGTGACGCCTGCGCATAAAACGGGTGCAATTTCTATCGAGTCAACACTTTCAGGGATGATACCGACGTAGTTGGCATTGGCCAGTACGTATTCTGAAAAGCTACCATTGACTGAATAGCCTGCGTTTTGTTGACGCTCGCATAAGGTTTCCCAGCCGCCTAAACAATGGGTACAGTGACCACAAGCAGAGTAGAGCCAAGGCACACCAACGCGGTCGCCTTCTTTTACATGGGTCACACCTGCGCCAACGGCAGTAATCAGGCCAACGCCTTCATGTCCAGGGATAAATGGCGGACTTGGTTTGACGGGCCAATCGCCTTCAATGGCATGCAAGTCGGTATGACAGACACCGGAGGCTTGCATCTTGACAACGATTTCACCCGCGCCTGGCGTTGGAATATCAACTTCTTCGATCTGTAATGGTTGATTAAACTCATGTAATACGGCGGCTTTCATCTTATTGCTCATATAGTTCTTCCTTGTTAGATTTTCTGCATAAAAATAATCTGTGAATGTACCTAACACACTTTGCAACCTCGATTGCAAAGTGCTTCGAACTGGGGCTTAAAAGAACCCCATTTTTTTAGGATCGTAAGACACCAGCATGTTCTTGGTTTGTTGATAATGATCAAGCATCATCAAATGGTTTTCACGGCCGATACCAGACTGTTTATAACCACCGAATGCAGAATGCGACGGATAGATGTGATAGCAGTTCGTCCATACGCGACCCGCCTGAATACCACGTCCGAAGCGATATGCCTTATGTACACTACGCGTCCAAATACCAGCACCCAGACCATATAACGTATCGTTGGCAATTCTCATCGCATCTTCGTCATCTTTAAAAGTCGTTACCGCAAGCACCGGTCCAAAGATTTCCTCTTGGAACACGCGCATGTCATTAGTGCCCTCAAAGATAGTCGGCTGCACGTAATAGCCATCACCCAGATCACCGTCGTGTGTGGCTCTCTCGCCACCGACCAATACTTTAGCGCCTTCTTGTTTACCGATATCTAGATAAGATAGGATCTTCTCTAATTGATCTGAGCTTGCTTGTGCCCCAATCATCGTCTCCGTATCTAATGGATTGCCCATTTTGATGGCTTCAACACGGGCGATACAGCGTTTGATAAATTCATCATAGATACTCTCATGTACCAGTGCACGTGATGGGCAGGTACAGACTTCACCTTGGTTCAGCGCAAACATCACTAGGCCTTCAACCGCTTTGTCCAAGAAGTCATCGTCTTCATCCATGATATCAGCGAAGAAGATGTTTGGACTCTTACCGCCCAGCTCCAAGGTCACAGGAATGATGTTTTCACTGGCATACTGCATGATGAGGCGACCGGTTGTGGTCTCACCCGTAAAGGCCACTTTATTGATACGAGGGTTAGAAGCTAACGGCTTACCAGCTTCGACACCAAAGCCATTGACGACGTTTAATACGCCTTTAGGTAACAGGTCAGCCGCACCGATAATCTCTAACATATAGAGAATAGAGGCAGGGGTTTGCTCAGCAGGTTTGAGAACCACACAGTTACCCGCAGCAAGCGCAGGAGCCAGTTTCCACACGGCCATTAGGATAGGGAAGTTCCAAGGGATAATCTGACCAACAACGCCTAGTGGCTCATGGAAATGATAGGCAACGGTATCGTCATCGATTTGGCTGATGCCGCCTTCTTGAGCGCGAATGGCACTGGCGAAATAACGGAAATGGTCAACGGCTAGCGGGATGTCTGCTGCGAGTGTCTCACGCACCGGTTTGCCGTTTTCATAACATTCAGCAATGGCGATAGACTCAAGATTGGCTTCCATTTTGTCAGCGATTTTGAGGAGGATATTGGCGCGTTCTGTCACGCTGGTTTTGCCCCACGCATCTTTGGCAGCGTGAGCCGCATCTAGGGCTTTTTCGATGTCAGCTTCTTTTGAGCGGGCAACTTGGCAAATGACTTTGCCATCTATGGGACTGGTGTTGTCAAAGTATTCCCCATCAACAGGTGCAACCCATTCACCATTGATAAAGTTGTCATATTTTTCGCGGAATTGGACTTGGCTTTTTTCTGTGTTTGGATAGGGATATAACATTAACTGCTCCTTGTTGTTTTATGTATGAGGCAAGTCATATATAAGCAATTATTTATTACATCATCGTGTAAAATAAATGCTTATCTCATCGCCACCGAATCTTCCTGATCAAGTTCTCACTTCATACTACTCAAATTTTGAGCAGATTTATACTCACATTTAATAATAGCTAATGAATTAACTCATAAAATTTAGTTATGGAAAATGTGTCAGTTAAAAGGGTTCGTAAAGTGGATGTAGCTGTTATAATTATTGCCAATATTTTAGGCTACGGCATTTATAAAATTGCTGATGGCTGCTCTCTTTTCTTTTTCTTCTAAGTTATTGGTTGGTTTGAATATATGCGTCAATCTTCTGCTCTTGATATCCTAAAAACAGGTCAAAATGTCTTTTTGACTGGCTCAGCAGGTTCAGGTAAGACCTATACACTCAATCAATACATCGATTATCTACGCGCACGCCGTGTGCCAGTGGCGGTCACTGCCAGTACTGGGATTGCTGCCACGCACATGAACGGTACGACCATTCATAGTTGGTCGGGCATTGGTATCAAGGATGAGCTGACTGATCGTGATTTAAGCAATCTATCGCGCAAGCAGTTTTTGGCAGATAGATTAAAAGATACTGCGGTATTGATTATCGATGAGATATCGATGCTGCACGCCAAGCAGATTAATTTGGTCAGCCAAGTGCTTAAGCATGTACGCAAAAATGATGCAGCGTTTGGTGGTATTCAAGTCGTCGTTGCGGGCGACTTTTTCCAGCTGCCGCCGATTGGTAGCAAGGGCGAGACCAACCGTGAAAAGTTTGCCTTTATGTCTGAAGCATGGCTTGATGCTAAGTTCCATATTTGCTACTTGTCTGAGCAACATCGTCAAGTAAGCGAAGCGGCGAATGGCGGACTTGATTTGGACGATATCCTCAATCAAATTCGCCGTCAAGAAGTGACTTTTGAGGCGATTGCTGCTTTAGAGGCCACCTTTGATCAAAACGTCGATATCAAACGTACCCGTCTCTACACCCATAATCTCAACGTTAATAGCATCAATGATAAAGAACTTGCCGCATTAGATGGCGAGATGATGCGCTTTGAAGCCACATCTACTGGTGACAGTAAGCTGGTTGAGACCTTGAAGAAAACGGTACGTACTCAAGATGAGCTTATTCTCAAAGTTGGTGCTAAGGTAATGTTTATCAAAAATAATACCGAGCTTGGCGTCTCTAACGGCACTATGGGTGAATTGACAGGCTTTGCCGCTGTTAAGGCTGATGATAGCAAGGACAGCAGCGAGGCGTTAATTGCAGACGATGACACTAGTGCTGACAGTGATGAAGAGGCTACTAAAAATAAAAAAAGCGTGGCAAAAAAGGATAAAGAAAAGGTAAAGGAGAAGAAAGCCACCACGCAAAAAATGCCTGTAGTTAGGCTCAATTCTGGTCGTGAAGTCATCGCCGAGCCGGAAGAATGGATGATTGAAGACGAGACTGGTGACGTGCTGGCAAGCTATGAGCAAGTGCCATTATGCTTAGCTTGGGCAATTACCATTCATAAATCACAAGGTATGACTTTAGATGCTGCAGAAATCGACTTGTCGCGCACCTTTGAGCTTGGGCAAGGCTATGTGGCATTATCACGGCTAAAGTCGCTGGCGGGATTGCAACTGCTTGGTATGAATGACATGAGCTTGCAACTCGATCCATTGGCACGTGGCGCGGACAAACGGTTTTTGGTGTTATCTGACGAGGCTGATGCCAATTACGCCATGCTCGATGAAGAAAGCATGACGCAAGCACATGAGAAGTTTATTTTAAAATCAGGTGGAACTTTGAGCAAGTCGGTGATTGATGCTTATGCCAACCTGCAGAAAAAACGCCGCGAGCAACAGCAAGCGCAGCAAGACAAGAAGCAGAAGCTGGGCAATCAAATCTCTGATAAGTCAGAAAGCACCTTGCTAGCGACCCGAATCTTATTAGAAGAGAGTTTGTCAATTGCGGAAATCTCGCAAGCGCGTCAGTTGTCGCAATCGACCATTATGCGCCATATCGGTGAGTTAAAATCTCAAGACCCAAGCCTCGCCTGTGATCATTTACGTCCAGATGATGAGGTGATGACAGCAGTAGGCAACGCTTATGTGGCGATTAAAGTCGCTAACAATCCAAACGACTTTAATGATGATGGCAGCATTAAGCTGCGCCCAATCTTTGACCATCTTAAGCAAAGCATCGATTACAATACCATTCGTTTGGCTCTGATTTTTATCACGCCATAGCGAGCAATTAGCCAATATTCAAGTTATTAAACAATTTATTGATTCAGCCATTTATTGATTCAGCCATTTATTTATTAAGTCATTTATTTATTAAGTCATATATTAAAACCAATCATCATACGTATGAATATGTTGGTTTTTCTAGAGCATTGAATGTGCAGCGCTTAACTTATATACCTTCCTTTATAGCGATACCCTTTTATGTCTGATGTTACGCCTAATTTTTCTAGCGCCACCTATCAATTGACGTCTGACGCAGTAGCAGCGACGTTTCATGCCACTGGCGAGCACACACAGCCACTGAGGGTCGCTATCAATGGTTTTGGTCGTATAGGGCGCAATGTGCTGCGTGCATTGATAGAGCGCTTTGAGGTGTTAGGCCGAGCCATTCATGTGGTGGCAATTAATGATTTGGCACCGCCTGATATTCTGCTGCATTTGCTAAAATTCGATAGTACCCATGGTCGTCTAACCAGATTGGGTGTTAGCGCTGATCTTGTGATGAGTGACGTCAATGCTAGTAAAGATGATAGCAGCACCATTATTAATAACGACACTCAGCTGTGTCTGACGAAGAACAATTTAACGTACTGTATTAAGATGCTCTCAGAGCCCGATCCAAAAAACCTACCGTGGCAGGAGTTAGGCGTGGATGTAGTGCTAGAATGTACAGGGCACTTTCGCTCTTATGAGCAAGCGAAGCTGCATATTGAGGCGGGCGCTCAGCAAGTCATTATCAGTGCTGCACCCTTCGATGATGTCGATGCTTGTATCGTTATGGGCGTCAATACCGAGGAGCTCACGCGTGAGCTGCCGATTATATCGAGCGTCTCTTGTACCACGCAGGCATTGGTGCCGCTGATTGCTACCCTTGATAAAGTGTTCGGCGTTAAGTCAGCGATGATGACTGAGATTCATGCCGTCACCGCTGATCAGACCGTGCTCGATCAAGCGCATCGAGACCCAAGGCGCGCGCGAGCCTCTGGCCACAATATTATTCCTACGACTTCCAGTAGTATCGCAGCCACTGAGCGCGTATTGCCAGCGATGGTCGGCAAAATAAACGGCCACTCAATCAGAGTGCCAACCATTGATGTTGCCGCTATTGATGTCACTTTTGTCTTTGATATCCCTGATGTCAGTATAGAAGCAGTTCGAGACGTGCTTAAAGCGGCGAGCAAGGGTCATTTGCTCGACATCATGGCCTATACCGATGAGCCATTGGTCTCAAGTGACTTTATTCATCAAACAGAGTCGCTCATCATTGACGGGCAACAGCTTATGCACGTGGGTAATCAGTATAAAGTTTTTGCGTGGTATGATAACGAATGGGGCTATGCCAACAGGTTGCTTGATATGTGCTTACATTTAGCTTCGAGTAAATAATACGGCCTCAAGTGAATAGGTTAAGCTGAAAAGCTGATTAAAAAGTTGCGAGCAAACGGTAAGTCATTGATTTAAAACCATCGGCAAATTAATTTCATTTTTTTAATATGAATCGCTTGCATTATGAGATGATATCTATATAATGATGCACCAATGGAGACGTGGCAGAGCGGTTGAATGCACCGGTCTTGAAAACCGACAAGGGTTCATAGCCCTTCGAGAGTTCGAATCTCTCCGTCTCCGCCAAATTCGAAAAAGCCCCAATCAGTAATTGATTGGGGCTTTTTTTATAGATGTTTTTTAGCAGCTTGAATGAGTTCATTTACTTCATTAATGACTCATCAAATTCAACTCGTTGTCCGTCTTCTAAAACTAGCATGCCTTCGCTAATATTTATCGTCACGTCGTGGGCGTTTCTGATAGCGCGCATGACGTTGATGTCCTCAATACTACTCTCGATAATTATCTTGCCAGATTGTTCAGGCTTTATAGCTGGCTCGAATTGTGTGAGCGGTATGTTGAAGCGTTTACCTTTTTCCAGTTTTGCATCTTGCATGGTCAATGTGCCTTTGAAACTTTGAATAGCAACCTTGCCATGATTTGAGAGCATAAATTGTAGTTTTACTTGGTTTAAGCTGTCGCTATCACTGGTTTTGACAGGTAATAGGGCAACCGGATAGTTCTGTGCATTGGCTGATGCAGCTTGCTGACTTTTAATAATAGGACTTTTTTTACCAGTTGGATTATTGGGATGTAAGCGCTCGTATTCACGTTGTTGTATCAGCGCTTGCTTGATAGTAATACGCGGCATAGCACCTGATTCATAAGCGCCGCTCAACTTCATACGTAGCATATAGCGGCTCAGCAGTTGTTGGTCGGACTTTGGTAGCTCCTCAAAAGTCGCTCCAAGTTTCTTTTGCCATTGGTCAGAGTTGGTCGGAATGGTTTTTTTACTGGGATCCGCTTGCGGCGCTGAGCACCCAGCGAGTGGCAATGTTAAAGACAGTGTTAAAGGCAGTGCTAATAGCCAAGTGCATAAAAAGGCTTTGCTGAAATACTGATGTAACTCACTCATTGTGTACCTCCTTGTCGGCCATAATGAATAACAATGAATAATGACTATTATTAATATACCTCGTTTAATTGTCTTTTGTGTTGAATTATGGCTAATGACTGTATTCAAATTCACAGACAGAAAAATAGGGATTTATCAAAGCCAAAAAAAGACTGAGCGCTATTGAGCAGACTCAGTCTTTTTTTGGAAATCAGTAAACTTTAACGGTTAAGAGTCACGCGCTTAGTCGTCGTTTTGCAGCTCAGACAATGGGTGAGTGATATTGTTATTATGGGTTACCACAATGGCTTCATCGATGATGCGTTGACTGACACCGCGCTTACGCAAGGTCTCGATAAATACTTCGTCATGCGCTAAGGTATAATCTTGATGGTCACGGTCTAGACCTTGACGAATATATAGACGAATCAGTCCTTGGATACGTTTAAATCCCAACTCCGATGAGGTCGCTTCTAACAGCTCAATCATTTCTTCAGACAAGCGAATACTGACCGGACGCATGATTTTTTGCGGATGATCAGAAAACTTATTTTTTATACGTACAGGTATCATAATAAACCATTACTTTTAGTGAGTAGGAGTAAAGCACTCAGACGAAAACTGACTCAATCAAACTATCCTTACCATACAACAAAAACGCCCAAAAGAACACCACGGCAGTGCTAATATTATTACCATAAAACGGGCAACATAAAAAAACCCTCATCAAATAATGATGAAGGTTTTTAGTATATGGCTCTCCAACCTGGGCTCGAACCAGGGACACACGGATTAACAGTCCGTTGCTCTACCAACTGAGCTATTGGAGAATAAGCGGTCATAACGACAAGTTCAACAAACATGATGCTAAAAAGCATTGCTTGTTTGCGTTAAGAGGAGCACATTTTAGCCAAGTAGTTATAGGCTGTCAACCTTATTACGCCATTAATTATAAATATTGTCGTAATCTGTCAAAAATAACCGGTAATCCCTGATAAAACGAACTGCTTTGGCACATTTTGACCTTTACAATTTTTATTTATTGGCTAGGGCGTGTCTTCAATTCACTCAATAGTCATGCTAAATGAGCTAAAAATAGCTGAAATCCTTATCTATGCAGAATGATTATAAAATCATAATTGCAATTTAATCAGATAAATCGTGTAGATTTTCGACTTAGTATTTTGAATAATAAGACAATCGTTTGTATGCAATGAAACAAAATAGCATAAACCAGCCCTTCACATTGCTAAATTATTTCTATACAATACCGACCGTATGGTTTCTTTAATGCATACTCAAACTATTTATGCAGACTAACTTATGCTTAATCGAGAAGATATGCATGATTTGAAGCAGGTATCTTAACTATGAGTCCTACCACTATTGCTTACGGCTACCTAGCCATTGCTATCATTTGTGAAGTGATTGGCACGACATTTTTAGTAAAGTCAGAGCAGTTTACGCGTTTGGTGCCGACCCTGATTATGGGCGTGCTTTATGCTATCTCGTTTTACTTGTTGACCCAAACTCTCAAAACCATTCCGCTTGGTATCGCTTATGCGCTGTGGGGCGGATTGGGCATTGTTTTGACCTCGCTCGTGGGCTTGCTGTTTTTTAAGCAAAATCTCGATACCGCAGCGGTGGTAGGCATTGCGATGATTGTCGGCGGTGTCATTGTAATGAACTTACTGTCTAACTCTGTGGCGCACTGACAGGTAGGTGAAAACAAACATGGAAATAAAGATGGAAACAGAAAACCCTTATAAACGTAAAAAACAGCCAGAAATGGTGCGCCGTGCACTGCTAGATCAAGCGGCACGAATCACGTTAGAGCAGGGGCTGTCTAAAGTGACCTTTCAAGCCGTTGCTGATGCAGTCGGGGTGACCAAAGGTGGCGTGATGCATCACTTTGCTACTAAGAATGCGCTCATTCTTGAAGTGTTTCATGATGCGATGGCGAAGTTTGAGGCAGAAGTCAATCAAGCTATGGCGCAAGACCCTGTGCGTTATGGTTCTTTCACCCGCGCTTATATCGATGCCACGATTAGCTTGGGCGAAAAAGGGCAGGAAGAGTTTGATAATCAAGCCACTTTGTATGTATTGATGCTGGGTGATAGCGAGCTGCGTGAGTTGTGGGCTGCGTGGTCGAATGAGCAATTGGAAAAGCATAAAGCAACCGATAATACTGAAACGCTATGTATGGTGCGTTTGGTCGCTGATGGTATTTGGCTTTCTGATTTTTCAGGAATTAATATATCGGACAAAAAATCATTACGCGCGCGTTTGATAAAGATGACGCAACCTGAGAATGATTAAAACATAGCTCTCAAATAACTCATTAAAAAAACCTTAAGAAAGAACCACGTAAATTTTATTTTTTAAAACTTAAACAATGACGAAATTATTTGGTATAAGCGCTTTTTATAAAGCTGTTGCCAGTCGTCGACAGGAGAACTCATGACAGATTCAAAGACAAACCCAAATCCGAACCCAAATCTAAGTAACTTAACAGACATTATCGATTTAGAACAAGTACAAACCGCTTATATTAACGGTCGCTATCTGGCTGTCGATGAAACGCTGACTACTTTTGAAGATATTAATCCAGCGACGGGTGAAGTGCTCGCCACTATTCAGCAAACGACCGATGAGCAGATAGACGAAGCGGTAAAAGCGGCGCAAAAAGGTCAAAAAGTTTGGGCAGCGATGACGGCAGTTGAGCGTAGTCGTATTTTGTTAAATGCAGTAGCCATACTACGCGAACGCAACGATGTGCTGGCGTTACTTGAGACCAAAGACACGGGTAAAGCTTACTCTGAGACCAAGTATGTCGATATCGTCACTGGTGCTGATGTCGTTGAGTACTATGCAGGGCTTGCGCCAATGATTGAAGGTCGTCAGATTCCGCTGCGTGATAGCAGCTTTGTCTATACCCGTCAGGAACCACTCGGCGTGGTAGCCGGAATTGGCGCATGGAACTATCCTATCCAAATCGCTATGTGGAAGGCGGGTCCTGCGTTGGCCGCAGGTAATGCGATGATTTTTAAACCATCAGAAGTCACGCCATTAACCGCCTTAAAACTGGCAGAAATATTTACCGAAGCGGGTTTGCCAGATGGCGTCTTTAACGTCGTGCAGGGTAATTACGAAGTTGGCGAAGCATTAACCCAGCATCCTGATATTGCCAAAGTATCGTTTACTGGCGGTGTGCCGACTGGTAAAAAAGTCATGTCGAGTGCAGCATCATCGTCTCTTAAAGACGTGACCTTAGAGCTTGGTGGTAAGTCGCCATTAATCATATTTGAAGATGCCGATATCGATACCGCTGCTGACATTGCGATGATGGCGAACTTCTATAGCAGTGGTCAGGTCTGTACCAATGGCACGCGTGTATTTATTCCTAAAGCGCTACAAGCCAAATTTGAAGAGGCTATTTTAACGCGCGCCAATCGTATCAAATTGGGCGATCCAATGGATGAGAACATCAATATGGGTCCAATGGTCAGCTTTACGCACATGGACAGAGTGCTTGGCTATATCGAGCAAGGTAAAAAGGGTGGCGCGCGTCTATTGACTGGCGGCGAACGTATCACGTCAGGCGAACTTGCCAATGGCGCGTTTGTCGCCCCGACGGTGTTTACCGATTGCAGCGATGATATGACTATTGTACGTGAGGAAATCTTTGGCCCAGTGATGTCGATATTGACTTATGAGACCGAAGAAGAAGTCATTCGCCGTGCCAATGATACCGAGTACGGCTTGGCAGCAGGGGTGGTAACCGCTGATTTGACTCGCGCACATCGAGTGATCGGTCAGATTGAAGCCGGTATTTGCTGGTTAAATACTTGGGGTGAATCACCTGCACAAATGCCAGTTGGCGGTTATAAGCATTCGGGTATTGGCCGTGAGAATGGCATTGAAGCCCTTGAGCACTATACACAGACCAAATCTATTCAAGTAGAGTTGGGCGCGTTTGAGTCTGTATTTTAATAAATTGTATTTTATTAATTCTTATTTTAAACAGACTATATTATGGAGCATTTTATGACAACAACCACACCTGAGTATGACTACATCATTGTTGGCGCAGGCTCAGCAGGAAATGTGCTGGCTACGCGTTTGACCGAAGATGCCAACATTAAGGTGTTGCTGTTAGAAGCGGGTCGTCCAGACCATCGCTTAGACTTTCGCACCCAGATGCCAGCGGCGCTCGCGATGCCGTTGCAAGGCACCACTTATAACTGGGGATACAAAACCGATCCCGAGCCGAATATGAATAATCGTGTGATGGACTGCGGTCGCGGTAAAGGGCTTGGTGGCTCATCGTTGATTAATGGTATGTGCTATATCCGTGGCAATGCGCTCGATTTTGACGATTGGGCGAAAATTAAAGGCTTAGAAGATTGGACCTATTCAGACTGTCTGCCTTACTTTAAAAAGCTAGAAAACTGCGACGCTGGCGAGAATGATTATCATGGCGTCGGTGGTCCGGTTGAGATGACCACTTCAAAGCCAGGAGTCAATCCGCTGTTTGAAGCGATGATTGAAGCGGGCGTACAAGCTGGCTATCCAAGCACTGATGATCTAAATGGCTATCAGCAAGAAGGCTTTGGGCCAATGGATCGCTTTGTGACGCCCAATGGTCGCCGCGCATCAACGGCTCGCGGTTATCTTGACCGTGCCAAGCCGCGTAGCAATATCACGATTTTGACTGGTGCATTGACTGATGTGATTTTGTTCGATGGCAAGCGTGCTGTCGGTGTCAAAGTAGAACATCAAGGTCAAACTAAAAACTTTTACGCATCTCGTGAAGTGATTGTTTCATCGGGCGCGATTGCCACACCGCAACTGTTGCAGCGCTCTGGCATTGGTCCTGGTCAATGGCTTAAAGATTTGGACGTGACTGAGATTTTAGATTTGCCGGGTGTCGGTAATAATCTACAAGACCATTTAGAGCTGTATATGCAGTATGAATGTAAGCTACCGGTCTCAATTGCACCTGCCAATAAATGGTGGAACAAGCCAGCGATTGGTGCGGAATGGCTATTTAATGGCACAGGGCTTGGTGCTTCAAATCAGTTTGAAGGTGGCGGCTTTATCCGTACCGATGAGAAATTTACGCATCCTAATATTCAGTATCATTTCTTGCCGTTAGCAGTGCGTTATGATGGTCGTAGCGCGGTCAAATCACATAGCTTCCAAGCGCATGTCGGTTCATTGCGCTCGCCAAGTCGTGGTCGTGTCAAGCTGACCTCAAAAGACCCAAGCGCGCATCCAAGTATCTTATTTAACTATATGTCTCATGACCAAGACTGGCAAGAGTTCCGTGCTGCCATGCGCATCACTCGTGAGATTATGCATCAGCCAGCGCTTGACCCTTATCGTGGACGTGCTATTGCGCCGACCGATGATCTAGTGACCGATGCGCAGTTAGATGAATATGTCCGTAACCATAGTGAGACGGCTTATCATCCTTCTTGTACTTGTCCAATGGGCGAAGGTAATGATTCGGTCGTCAATGGCGAAGGGCTAGTGCACGGTATTAGTGGCTTGCGAGTCGTTGATGCGTCTATCATGCCAAATATAATTAGTGGTAATCTTAACGCGACGACTATTATGTTGGCAGAAAAAATCGCCGATAAGATGCGCGGTGTACAGCTGCCACGCTCAACAGCGGACTATTATACGGCCAATGGTGCACCATTGAGAGCTGAGCCGATGCGTGCTTATGGTTCTGTTTAAATTAAATATTAATAAGAAGGCCTTTTTACATAAAGGTCTTTTTTATCCGCGCTAATGTTAAGCAGATGAAGCCTTTATAGCTGCCTCTGTTTATCGTTTGCTTTGCTATTTTTCTAACAGTTTAAAGGTAGCAAATTGTTATTGATTGGTACTGCTTTGTGCGTCATGCGGTTATTTATATGTCATGCGGTTATCAGTCATAAGGTTATGACGGACAAAGCAATATCAGACCCTGTTTAATTTACCTATTGAGGTCTTTTATGTACAGCTCGCCATCAAAAGATGCGACGAAACCCCTGACTCTAAATAAGACGGTTTTTTTAGGTTCAGCTATTATTTCTATTTTATTAATAATCTGGACAATTGCATTTCCAGATTATAGTGAGGCATTATTAAGCTCAAGTATGGCATGGGTATCAGAGAGTTTTGGCTGGTATTACATGTTGGTAGTTGCCGCTTATAGTATATTTGCGTTATTTGTTGGCTTCTCCAAGTATGGTGATATCAAGCTTGGTCAAGATCATGAAAAAGCTCAGTTTCCCTTTCTAGCGTGGGCGGCGATGCTGTTCTCTGCTGGTATCGGCATTGATTTATTGTTCTTTGGTGCGTCTGAGCCGTTGATGCATTATCTAACGCCGCATACGGGGCTCGAGCCTGCCAGTGAGGCGGCCATGCGTGAAGCACTTGCGCAAACCTTTTTACATTGGGGTCTACATGGCTGGGGCATTTATGCGCTAATCGGGATGGCATTGGCGTACTTTGCTTATCGCAAAAACATGCCATTAGCTTTGCGTTCACCACTGACGCCTATCTTTGGCGAGCGCTTAATTAAAGGCTGGCTTGGTGATGGTATCGATACCTTTGGTGTGGTTTGTACCTTGATGGGTATCGCGACCAGTTTGGGTATTGGTGTATTGCAAGCCAATGCGGGTTTGACTCATGTGTTTGGGATTGAATCCAGCAAAATGGTTCAAACCTTTATCATCATAGGTGTGGTCGCTGCCGCAGCGATCTCTGCGATGACTGGTGTGGAAAGAGGCGTCCGCCGTTTATCCGAATTCAACATGCTATCGTCGATATTGCTATTAATCGCGATATTGGTGATGGGTAACACAGTTTATTTGCTGAATACCTTTACCCAAAATATTGGTCAATACTTCCAAACCATCGTTTTCAAAACTTTTGATGTTTATGCTTATGATGGTAAAGCTGGCGCTGACTGGAAGTCAGGTTGGACGATATTTTTCTGGGCATGGTGGGTCGCTTGGGCGCCATTTGTAGGTTTGTTTATCGCGCGTATTAGCCGTGGTCGTACCTTGCGTGAGTTTGTGTTTGGCGTGATGTTTATCCCACTTGGTTTCATTTTTGCATGGTTCTCTATCTTTGGTAATTCAGCGATAGATTTGGTCGCCAATGGTGCAACCGAGCTTGGCGAAATCGCTGTTAATGATGCAGCGATGGGTATGTTTGCCTTGTTTGAGTACTTTCCTTACAGCGAAGTGCTATCATTTGCCGGTGTTGTGATTGGGTTAGTATTCTTTGTGACTTCAGCTGACTCAGGCGCTTTAGTATTGGCGAACCTAAGCTCAAGAGGCATGACCAATGATACCGACGCACCAGTTTGGTTACGCTTATTTTGGGCAGCAGCGACCGGTCTTATTACCTTAGGCTTATTGTTTGCTGGTGGTTTTGCCTCATTACAGTCAGTATCTGTGATTGCCGGTTTGCCATTCTCGCTTATTTTAGTCCTTTATATGGTGGCGATGTGGAGATCATTAAAAGAAGAGGGCAATAAGCGCAAAGCCAGTACGATTGGTACGGCTAACGTGCTCGATAGCGGTAAGAGCTGGAAAGCTCGCTTGCAACGTATTGTCAGCTTCCCTAAACATGCACAAGTTGAACGGTTTTTACAAAATGTGGTCAGACCTGCCATGACGGAAGTTGAAAAAGAATTTGCCGCAGGTGGTTTAAAGACGTCTTTGGATATCCGTAACCCTGAACATATCGGGCAAGATATAGATGAGGGTATGGACGAGAGTAGCGGTCAAATAGATGGTCTCAAATTGCGTGTTGGACATGGCGATGAAGATGACTTTATTTATGAAGTTAATTTGATCAAAGCTGAGCGTCCTAACTTCACATTGAGCACCTCAACTAAGAATGCAGAGTACTATTATCGTGCCGAAGTGTTCTTAAGCGAAGGCTCGCAAGAGTATGACTTGGTGGGCTACTCTAAAGAGCAAGTATTGGTCGATATCTTAAATCAGTACGAGCGTCATTTGCAGTATCTACATTTAGAGCGTTAATGGATTCATTGGCAATCGCGTATAAAACTATCTATACGTAGTAGGTTCTAAATAAAAGTATTGTAAGAGATAACCCCATAAGTTGGATTCAACTTATGGGGTTTATTTATGAACCAATGATAGGCAGATAGTAGATATAGGGTAAAATCTAGACAGACAAAATTTGAAGTACCAGCAAAGGATAAATTTGTGACCACATTAAAGTACATCGCTCATTATTCTGAGCAAATTCAAACCCAAGCCGCGTTACTCATTAGTGAAGGTAAACTGGGCGCTTATCTAGCAAAAAAGTATCCTATTCAGCACCAAGTACAAAGCGATAAAGCACTTTATCAGTATATCAATGAGATAAAAAACCAATATATGCGCAAAGTTGGCCCGTTATCGAATGTCAGTTATAGCAGTAAATTAAAAGTCTTAAAACATGCGCTGGGTATTCATACCACTCAGTCTCGCGTACAGGGCAGTAAGCTGAAATCGCATAATAGCATCACCGTGGCGAGCTTATTTCAAGAAGCGCCGCCTGAGTTTTTGCGCATGATTGTTGTGCATGAGTTGGCACATTTTAAAGAGCATGAGCATAACAAAGCGTTTTATCAATTATGCTGCCATATGGAGCCTGAATATCACCAGTTTGAGCTAGATACGCGGCTTTGGTTGCACTGGCGAGAGTTGTAGCCCTAATAACGTTCATAGTAATCTTAATAACAGCCATATAAATATCGTGTCCTTTTCTGTGGCAATCATCTGAGCCGCTAGGGCGTGTCCTCAATTCAATTGATCATATCTAAACGGGCTAAAAATGGCTAAATTTTGCCAAACATCGTTAAATAGCTGGTTAATATCCCGATATTATCTGCGCTATTTTCCTTGTTTGACTGCAATTTATCTCATTTTTATCACCATTTTTAAAATGAGGACACGCCCTAGAATTACGTTATAATCCTAACCAAATAATTTATACCCCAAGTCAATAAAAGGTTGTAAGCAATGATCAATACCAAAATATATAAATCTATTTATAAATTGGCAGAAGAGTTACTAGAGGCTGATCGTATCGGTAATCAAGAAAAATTTGATGCGTTTTATGCTGAGCTAAAGGCCATCTGTACTGATAACGAAAACACAGACAAAGACCATCCAGAGCAGTGGGAAACGCTTGCTGACTTTACAGAAGATTTGGACGAAGCACTGGTCCTTTATGACAAAGCACTAACCAAAGCCACGGCGATCAATTCGAAAGATCATCTGTCGTCGATTGCTTTTTCTATGGCGGTGCTACAGCTTGAGACAAGTAACAAAGAAGCGGCTATTCAAAGTCTGCAAAATGCCAAAATCACTGCCAATAAGATTGAAGATAAAGAGTTTAAGGTTGAGATAGACGAGCTGCTGACCAAGTTATTGGCTGAATAATCTTTATTGAGCAGGAATGATTTGTTATGCAAAACCTACCTATTGTGATTGTTGGCGGTGGCTTAAGTGGTCTATATGCGGCATTTTTATTAGAGCAACGAGGCATCGATTATATATTGCTTGAGGCACGTGATAGAGTGGGCGGGCGCATCGCTATTGCGAAATCATCAGTAGATCAGAATGCTAGTAGTCAAAGTGTCGATAATGAAAAATCAAACGATGGCTTCGACTTAGGGCCATCATGGTTTTGGCCAGATTATCAGCCGCAGTTAAGTCGTCTTATCGAAACATTGAATTTACCGCGTTTTGCTCAGTTCGAAGACGGCGACATGATGGTTGAGCGTGCTGCCAATGAGTTACCTAGCCGTACTCAAGGCTATCAGAGTTCGCCACCATCTATGCGCCTCGTGGGTGGAATGACGGCTCTAACTGATGCTTTATACGCGCGCTTAGATGCCAAGCGTATCGTAACGCGACAGATAGCAAGGCGCTTAACCAAGACTGATCACTATATCAAAATAGAGAGCGAATGCAGCTCTGAACACATGACAAATGGTCAAATAACTACTTATCGAGCGCAGCATGTGTTGCTTGCGCTACCGCCTCGCTTGGCGGTCAGTAATATCATATTTGAACCTGCTTTACCGCTAGATGTAGCAAATGAATGGCAAGAGACTGCGACGTGGATGGCGCCACATGCCAAATATGTGGCGGTTTATGATTCACCATTTTGGCGGAATCAAGGACTATCGGGTTCAGCGCGCAGTGCAGTAGGACCGCTTACTGAGATTCATGATGCGTCCTTGCTAGAGGGCGATGGGGCATTATTTGGCTTCTTTGGGGTTCCTGCTCATGTTCGCCAAAGCGTCTCTGAAACAGAGCTGAAAGCCCATTGCCGAGCGCAGCTGGTACGTCTATTTGGGGTGCAGGCAGAGACACCAACGGCTGAATATCTAAAAGATTGGGCGCAAGACCCATTGACTGCAATACCTGCTGATGCCAGTGGCACAGATCAGCATGCCGTAGCACCTACTGCCAAGCCAAAAACAGGCATATGGCAAGATGGTATAACGGGCAGCGCAAGTGAATGGTCAGAAGCATTTCCTGGTTATATCGCTGGTGCTATCGACGCAGCAAATAGGGCGGTACAAACTTTGCTTGATGTTATATTGTAGTCTGCAATTATTTGCCAATACATGGCGAAATTATCTAACCTAGAATGACTAGGCGTCAAAAATTTCACTGCGTATTGTCTAAAAAATAACCACTGCCAGTGCCACATTTGAATGTTCAACAGACCCTAGACACTAAAAAAATAACCCAACCTTATTAAGAAATCGGTCTATAAAAGACCGATTTTTCTGGTTAACTATTTGATGCCATTATAATAATCATAACGTGTTCAGACTCTCGTTCTTAAAAGCATCTAAAACTTAAAAGAACGATTTATCAAAAGTCTGCTTTAAGCTCTTAGGCTCTTGGCGTTTGACATCATTAAGTTTATGACGAGTCTCCGACGCGATCTGATAAGCTTTGAGGCGCGACTGTTGTAGATTACCAATAGGACGATTTTCTGCTAAGCAGCGAAACGGTGTAAAGGATAAATTTTCCATAATCTCAAAATTGCCATCATCTGGCACATCTTGACACGGAATCGTCAATGTTGCGACCGTCACAAAGGGCGCGTCAGACTCTTTCCATTCAGTCGTAATCTCTTCAATGGGTTGCTTTTTCAGGTTACGGCAAAGCTGAATCTGGACGTCAAACTGATAATCATGCTCACGTATCTCTTCGATGATCAATGGACGAATCGCTTCTTGGCTTGCGTTAACATCTAAATCACGGCGAGTTATCTTCTTAGTAGATGCTGCTGTTGGCGTGACTCTTATTTTGGCCATATAATCGCCATGACGTACCACACCTTGCGA
Source organism: Psychrobacter okhotskensis (assembly GCF_965638355.1). Classification (NCBI taxonomy): domain Bacteria; kingdom Pseudomonadati; phylum Pseudomonadota; class Gammaproteobacteria; order Moraxellales; family Moraxellaceae; genus Psychrobacter; species Psychrobacter okhotskensis. The sequence goes on along the minus strand of NZ_OZ281822.1, from coordinate 2,434,323 downwards.
GTGAAAATCATATAACAAAGTATTTTTTGGTTCAATCGTCGTAAAACCGCCAAGCGCTTTAAACGTTTTAAATGATTCTTTGCTTGGTAGGCTTGAGCCGTAGTTGGTCAGCCAGTTAAATGCCAGTTTCGCTTTACCTCTCGCGCCTTTTTCAGCATACTCTGGTAGCTCTAAAAAAAGCTTAGAGATATAGGCATAATCTTCGATTCTATTACAAAAGAACACCGGATGATTGATCAAGTTAAAATCAAAAGTCGTACTATCTTCTTCACCTGGTGCTAGCTTCTCACCCGGTACGTCAAAAACTTTAATCGCCAATCCTTGCGCTAAACCTAATTTACGGTCAGGTGAAACGCGCGAGGCGCCATTAGAGAAACGAATCACCGCATCATGAATGCCTGATTTGGCATACAGACCTTGTGCATATTCTTTTGGGATATTATCCAAAATCTCAAACTTAGCTTTTAAGGCACAGTAGCCTTTGGCATGAGCATCGCGTGTATGGTAATTAACATCACTGACCTTATCGCTACGAGTAATATAACTTTTTATATCGTCAGTGATAGTACGAATATTGCGTTCATCTTCTGCTGTAAGTTCAATGTGTTTTGGGTTATAGGGAATATACTTGGTTTTGAAGATTTTCTTTAACATGGTTTTTCCTATTTATTATAATAGTTGGGGTGTTGAAATGGTTGAATAGCAACGAAAGATAAAGTGATAACAAGTTTATAGCTTTTATTTAAAGGGCGAACAATTGTAGTATGTTAATAAGTGATAGAATGTACTAAACCTGTAGGATTATTATCCTATTACGACAGCTCGCTAATCCATTTCAGGGCTGACAAACTTGGAATAAATAAGTATTCACCACCATACAAGGTATTAAAGGTTTCGATGCCATGATAGCGCTGACGAATAGGGTCAGCAGGCACAGTAAAAGTATCAGCGTCGCTGTCTTTATCACCCTGATGCAAGCCTATCATTGGATCTTTTTCTTCTCCTAGGCTCATAAAATTGCCGTCGTTAATCCACTGTGATTGTAAGAATTCAACCGTTTCCATCGCATGAGCATTGATACCAATAAAAAATAAGCCGCGCTCTTTGCCATCGTCTTCGGTCACATCAGGCGGTAATACTTCGCCAAAGCCGACGCTACGTCTGACAATACGGTGGATACGTACATCAGATAAAATAAAGTCCTTACTGTCTCTTGGGTTCATGCGCCGCGCATGAGCACCGAAGGGACATTTTTTACCGTAGGGATCGTCTTTATAGCCGAAGTCATTGTTACGGCTTGCATCGTCTCCCAACGCTTCGTCATCATGATCAGGGGACAAGTCGAGGGGCGCACCAGAACGCCAGCGTCCCCACATTTTTGCGCCTAAAAGCTCAGCTTCTTCCTCGCTATCGGTGTTATCTTTGCGGAATTTATTGAAGGCAGCAACATGGCTATTATAAGCACGTAGTACCATAAACGAGCCATTTTTGCCCAAGATCTCTGGCTGCGGCATCGGTGGAATCGTGCCAGCTTCTCCTTCATAACCCAAGACAAACTCACCCGCTGCGATGGCTTCGTTCGTGCTACTCGGCGGCGTTTGGATACCACTGCCTTTAATCTCTGGATTACTGATACCATCACGATAGCCAAAGACATTTTTGACATTGTTGTCAGAACCAAAATCGTGTTCCATGAGGATTTCGATATCACCGTTGGCAGGATGCTCATAGTCGATATGCGTTTGCATGTTTTCTTTTAGTTCAGCAAGTTTTGCTTGCCATTTTTCTTTGCTATCGGCAATGATTGCAGCGCAAACATGGATATCCCCTTTATCACCAAAAGGTGCCATCCAGTTTTCAGGATCATTGCCATCGGTATCGCGCAACTTATCGGCACGATTCGCCATACCTGCTTTAAAGGAATCAGGAAAACTCTCTAAGGAGGATTGCGGCACACCCAATGCTTCTAGCCCCTCATAAGTCATAACGATAGACAGTGTCGCTTGCATGTCTTTATGCCACTCTTTGCTGCCCGTCACATCGGGCAAAACTTGGGCAAGCATTTGTCGTCCAACGGCGGCATTATTGACTTTGACGGCGATAACTGTACCGAAATAAGGGCTAGGGCGCTCACGCAAAATAAGAGATTGAATGTCTTCTAGCTGCATATCGACCAGATTGGGATTGAATACGCCGCGCGCTTTACGGGCAAACATCTCAATATTATCGCCAACGTCTTCTTTAATAGTTTGGAGCCACGAATCGAATTTACTGTCTTCAATACGATTGCCAAACTCATCTTTTAAGTCATGCAACTTATTGGTCAACTCTGTTAGTGGTTTTTTATTATTAATATTACTCATAGGTAAGCCTACTTTTAAAGGATTCTTCTACAATACAAAGTTATTGAAAATTAGACGTTTTTTAAGGTTAAGACTGCGCATCATCCAAAGCTTTATTGATACCTTTGACAATACGGTCTTGACGGCGAATATCTTGAATAGTGAGATGAGGGACACCAACGTACCAAGCCGCCGCTGTAATCTGATGGTCTAAAATAAACTGTTTGACGCTTGGGTCTTTGATACCAGGCCAGCCTTCGACACTACCAAATAAGATGTCCATCAACTCAGGAATTTTGGTCGCAAAATCATCAATGTATGGATCCCAATTTCCATCATAAGCCGTGCAAAATAGCACTCGAGTATCATTATCTAAAAACGCAAAACGCAGATCGTGCAGCGTACCTACTCGCGTAGCGCCTTTGAGGTTGCCACCTGCAATTTTTAAGATTTCTTTTAAACGCTCTGCTCCGCCTTCTTTTAAAGGGGCGATAACGGTAAGCTCAGACACTTTGCCTGACTTAAGACCTTTTTCTCCGGCATTGCTGGTCGAGTGATCGTAGCTATCATCACCGCCTTCTTTTATATTGGCCATTAACAGCTCAGCACGCAGCTTAAAAGCATCTATGGATTCGGTAATTTTAGTTTTTAAATCTTCAGAATTATCGATAATACGTTCTTTATTTTCTGTGGTGTGCATCGTGATTGTCTCCTAATTATTATTTTTAATAGCCCTCTGTTTAATGGCTAATTCCTCAATAGTTAACTAATTCTGATAGTTACCTGAGAAATAAATTCATCATAAATATAGCAAACTTAAAAAATGTTTCAAAGCACAGCAATCTAACTCAACAAAAAAATAAAATTCATTAACGTGAATGCTTATATATTTAGAAAAATAATAAATATGACGTTTCTAGTGAGTCACTGTCATTTTCTTTGTTCAGTGAGTAAGGGTTCAATAAATGACAGTTTTTAATAAAATAGCGTTTTTAACTTTTTTATTGAGTCGAATGCGAGCCGTTAAGTTCTATTGTGCGCTAGGATTTTTTAGCGTAGGCAGGTACAATATGACTATCAACCATACCTTGATTAAGGATAAGACAGGCATGCAAGTAATTGCGGCGCTGTCTTTATTTTTTTATCGCACCCTCTATTGGAGTTCCTATGTCTATTGCGTCTACTGCCCAAGCGTCCGCCACCGTATTGGATGGCAAAGCACTTGCCAAACAAATAGAACAGCAACTGCGCACGCGCGTGGATGCTATCAAGGATAAAACTGGACGTACACCAAGCTTAGCGACGATATTGGTCGGTGATGATCCCGCCTCAGCGACTTATGTGCGTATGAAGGGCAATGCCTGTAAGCGTGTTGGTATGGACTCTATACGTGTTGAGATGCCAAGTGTAACGACGACAGAGCAGCTATTGGCAAAGATAGATGAGCTTAATAACAATCCTGACGTTCATGGTATTTTGCTGCAGCATCCGGTCCCTGAGCACATCGATGAGCGTGCTTGTTTTGAGCAGATTGACTTAGCAAAAGATGTCGATGGCGTGACTTGTATCGGCTTTGGTCGTATGGCCATGCAGCAGTCGGCCTATGGCTCATGTACACCGCAAGGCATCATGCATTTATTAGAGCATCACGGTATTGAGCTGGCAGGTAAAGAAGCGGTCGTCGTCGGGCGTAGTGCTATTTTGGGTAAACCAATGGCGATGATGCTATTGAATGCAAACTGTACGGTGACTATTTGTCATTCAAGAACACAGGATTTAGCCGCTCATATTCAGCGCGCTGATATCGTGGTTGGAGCAGTGGGCGTGCCTGAATTGATTCAAGCTGCGTGGATTAAAGCGGGTGCGGTGGTCATCGATGCAGGTTTCCATCCAACGGATAATGGCGGCGTCGGCGATATCGAAATGCAGAGTGTGGAAAGCATCGCCAGTGCTTATACGCCTGTACCAGGTGGCGTGGGCCCAATGACGATTAATACCCTTATTCGCCAAACTGTTGATGCCGCTGAAAAAGCCGCCGGTTTAGATATCAGTTAATAAGTTAATCATAAGAGCACGGATTGCCGATAGATAAGAAGCCTGAGCCTATACAGACTCAGACTACATCAACCCCTTTACCGTTGATAGGATCTAACATGGCTAAAAAGAACGTGGGTATTCATGAGCGATTGCAAAATATTGGTAGAGAGTTCGTCGATATCTCTCATTACATAATCTTATTTTTAATCAGTGTGGTCGTGGTTTGGGCTGCGGGCAAAGAGTTTATTGGCATTATCCAAAAAGGCTCAGCGGACTTAAAAGATATCTTGATGTTGTTTATTTATCTTGAACTGTTGGCCATGATTGGTATTTATTTTAAGACCCATCGTCTGCCGGTACAGTTTTTGATATTTATCGCCATTACGGCTTTGTCACGACATTTGGTAGTCGATGTGCAGGCCGTATCAGACTACTTCCATCTGTGGCTACTGGCGACGATTTCTGTGGCTATTATGGTACTGAGCGCCTCTATTGTGGTGCTAACGTGGACGGCAAAAACGTTTGGTCGTCCAGAAGACAATCTCGATCGGAAGTATGCCAACTTGGCTATCAAGGCGCTTCTTCCTGATAATGCTCAAGCGCCCGATAGTCATACCAAGCACCGCCGTGAATAATGTCCATTACACCTAATTGACGTAGAATGAGCATAAAAAAAGGGTTGCCAATGGCAGCCCTTTTTTATACTTTTTATTTTATATTACAACCATTTTAATCTCTTAAAGTTGTAATACAAGTAACTACATAGAGTGATGATTACTGCCATAATGACAAAGTAAGAATACTTCCAATGCAGCTCAGGCATAAAGTCGAAGTTCATTCCGTAGATACCAGCGATGGCTGTCGGTACTGCCAAGATACCAGCCCACGCTGCAAGCTTACGCACGACTTCGTTCTGTCCCATATTGACCATTGCCATATAGGTATTCATCACGACGCTGAGCATTTCATTGAGACCATTGATGGCATCTAAAGAGTGCAATAGATGGTCATTGACGTCGCGAAAGTAAGGCTTGGCTGCTTGCGAGAACCCTGAGATTAACTCGCTCTTTTTGTGATTGATAAAGAAGCTACAGATGTCTTGCACTGGTAAAATAATGGCACGCATGTGTACCAGCTGCGATTTGAGCTCATAGAGGTTTTTTAGGGTGCTTTTATCGAACTCGTAGGTAAATACATAGCGTTCCTGCTCACGCAAGTAGCGACCCAAACGATCGGTAATCGGCATATAGTTATCCACGATAAAATCGAGAATAGCATGCAGGACAAATATCGGTCCCATACGCAGCTTTTCAGGACGACGATGGCAATGTTCACGCACAGGAGCGTAAGAGTTGGATGGGCCATTACGAATGGTAATCAGGTAGTTTTTGCCCATAAATATCGCTGTCGTACCGTAGCGAATGACATTGTCTTCAAGTTTCGCCGTACGCAGCACCACAAACACCATATCGTTGTCGTAGTTTTCGACTTTGGCGCGCTGATGATCGGCAAAAGCATCTTCAATCGCCAGCTCATGTAAACCAAAAGCGTCTTGAACTTTGACCATGGTTTCTAAGCTAGGATCATACAGACCGAGCCAGACAAATTGACCATTGTTGCTCAAACAGCGATTGACGTCATTTAAGGCTATTTGATCGAGTTTTTCGCCAGTTTTACGCGAGTAGGAGTAACAGCTGACCACTTCATCTGTGCTGCTATATTCGATATCTTCATAACGCTCAGAGTCTGGATCATAGACCGTCATGGTTTCAATCGTATCTTCGGCAGTGGCGTCAGTATCGCCGTAGATATAGCTGTCATAATTGTCTAAATAAAGATGCTCGTCGTGCATATCGGCATAAATACGACTGACGTTAGACTCAGGTGTAATACGCGCCGTTTTTTTGATCAATTGGTCATCATCATTGTCCATACACCCTCCTTTAATAAAATAAAAGCCCGCGCCAAGCAAACCTTTTTATCCGTTTAACCGTTGTCATTATTAACGGCTACCATTTATTAACGGCCGTCATTTATTAAAAACTAACCATTATTAAACAGTAGTCATTGTTAAGTACTAACCACTAACCATTAATCGTATCCGTTAAAGCGCATAGCTTTTTAGGGTGTCGATATCGACTAAGCTCAATAAGCTTTCGTGACACGCTTCGAGTTTTATTGGTGGTGCAATATCGAAGTCTAGCGCTTCGACCCAGCGTAAGGCGCAGATACACCAGTAATCACCAGGCTGTAGACCTGCAAAGTTATACTCAGGTAGCGGGGTAATGAGATCGTTGCCACGACTGGCGGAGAAGTTTAAAAACTCACTGGTCATCTTGGCGCAAACGGTATGTTGACCGACATCGTGATTGCCAGTATGACAAAAGCCATTGCGATAAAAACCGGTGATAGGATCAAAGCAACAACTGGCAAGAGCAGTGCCTAAAACGTTGCTTTGGTTGATGGCTGGGTTTGGATGATAATCAGATGACATAAGGCTTCCGAGATAAAAATATAGGATAGTGTACCATGAGTCTGGGTCGAAGGCGTGGTTCTCGCCATGCTCATGACTGTCTTTATTATACAGGGATAATGTTAACATTCTTAGGCGCACAGCGATGTATCTAAGGTGAATATAATCGTTGTCTTTGTAGCAGCGATGTCCCGAAATTAGATGGTGATTGTGGCGAATTGTCACTAGGCGAACCTTAACTGCTATGCTAAACTAAAGCATAAAGTGCCTTGATTATTTATCGTCGTTTATTAGCGCATAAAGATACTCGTCTTATCTTCCGAACTTATACTTATTACTCACCCTTTTGCGGTTACCTAGTTTGTTTATAAATAATTGGGTCAACGATGTTGCGCGTTAAAAATAAAAACGCCCAGCGTCAATGCAATTGTAAAGATAACCTTTAAGTACCGCATCAGTACCGCGTTTTTGGTAAGCGATACGCCAAACAAGGATTTATTGTGTCTGTCAGTTCTGATTCTGCAAAACCTGTCCAGTCAAATATTGCCAACAAAGCAGCGACTCAGTCCGCTGATCACAACGCCGCACCCAACCGTTTACCTTATTTGAGCAATTTCGCCAGCGACGTTGCCAACAGCTGGTTGCTGCCTGATGGGGTGGTCGATGTATTGTTCGAAGACGCCCAAAAACAAGAAGTGCTCAGGCACAAGCTTACACAGCAACTGATTACGCATGGCTATCAGTTGGTCAATCCACCGATGATTGAGTTTACTGAGTCGCTGCTCAGTGATGCCTCAGAAGATCTAAAGCGTCAAACCTTTAAAATCATCGATCAGCTGACCGGTCGCCTAATGGGTGTGCGCGCGGATATTACTCCGCAGATTTTGCGTATTGATGCGCATCACGGCGGCACAGGTATCGCGCGTTACTGCTATGCAGGGGATGTGATTCATACCTTGCCATCAGGGCTTTTTGGTTCGCGCACACCGTTGCAATTAGGTGCTGAGATATTTGGTTGCGCCTCGCTTGCGGCAGATATTGAGCTTATAGATGTGTTGTTTACGATGCTCAATAGTCTCAATATGAGTGCCGCGCTACACATCGATTTGGGTCACGTGGCGATATTCAAGCGTTTGGCTGAATTGGCCGAATTGCCTGAGCATGATACTCAGCAATTGATGAACTTGTATGCCAATAAGAATTTGCCAGAGCTAAAGCGCGTCTGCCAAGCGTTACCGATGGGCGATGACTTTTACGCATTGGCACGTTTTGGTCATGATATGGCGCATTTATTGGCAAAATTGTCAGCGACGGCGCAGCAGGATACACAGATTGCTACTGCTGTTGACGAGTTACAGCGCCTAACTGCCCATCTGCAAGAGCAGTGGCAGTGTCCGGTCAGTATCGATGTGACAGAACTGTCAGGCTATCATTATCATACGGGTATTGTCTTTAACGGCTATATCAATAGTGAGACCCAGCCGCTAGTACGCGGTGGGCGTTTTGATGGTATGCAAAGTTATAGCCAGCAGCCACGTGAAGCGACCGGTTTTAGTATGGATGTCAGTCGTTTGCTTGCCCATACGCAGCTTGATGCGCCAAGTATTGTATTGGTGGATTATGCCGCCTTGCACAATGCTGATAAGACTCAAAAGCAGACGTTGTTACAACAAGTTGAAAGCTTACGTCAGCAAGGCTACCGCGTTACCATGCCATTAGATGCGCAAGATAGTCCCGCAGATGTCACGCACCGTTTGGATTTTGCTGATAATCAGTGGCAACTAAAAACCCTTTAGCTGTAGCAGATTTTAAGTAAATAGCCGCCAGTGTAAGAAAAAATCATCATGCTAAGCGCTTTCGAAAAATACGTTAGTACTTAGCAAAACAGATAGTAAATACCTTAAAACTGTCTTAGGTTATAAGCAGTTTTAACATCATTTTAGTTTTTTAACCGTTATTGCACACACCTCAATACATAAAGGTAAGGATTGATCATGGGTAAGAATGTCGTAGTTTTGGGTAGCCAATGGGGCGATGAAGGTAAGGGTAAAATCGTCGATTTACTCACCGAAAAAGCCTCAGCAGTTGCTCGATTTCAAGGCGGTCACAATGCAGGTCACACGCTAGTTGTCGATGGCAGAACCACGGTCTTGCATTTGATCCCATCAGGTATCTTACGTGAAGGCGTGACGTGCTTCATCGGTAATGGCGTGGTGTTAGCACCAGACGCATTGCTCAAAGAAATGAAAGAGTTAGAAGACAACAACGTGCCGGTACGTGAGCGTCTGCGCATCTCACCAAACTGCCCATTGATTATGCCATATCACGTCGCACTTGATCAGGCGCGTGAAGCCAAGCGTGGTACTGGCAAAATCGGTACAACAGGTCGTGGTATCGGTCCTGCCTATGAAGACAAAGTGGCGCGCCGTGCGATCAAGCTTGCTGATTTATTCCGTGATGATTTAGAAGAAAAGTTGCGCAATCTAATCGAATATCATAACTTCCAACTGACGCAGTATTATAAAGTTGACGCGATTGATTTTGATGAAACGTTTAAGCTTTGCCAAGAGTGGAAAGTAGAAATCAAAGGCATGGTTACTGATGTAACTGAAGACCTCAATCAATTGCGACTGGCTGGCAAGAACCTGATGTTCGAAGGCGCACAAGGTACATTGCTTGATATCGATCATGGTACTTATCCGTTTGTGACCAGCTCAAGCGTCACCGCGGGCGGCGTATCGACTGGTACGGGTATTGGTCCATTGTACTTAGACTACGTATTGGGTATCACCAAAGCTTATACCACCCGTGTTGGTAGTGGTCCGTTCCCAACTGAATTGTTCGATGATGTTGGCGCGCATTTAGCTCGAGTTGGTCATGAATTTGGTGCGACGACAGGTCGTGCACGTCGCTGTGGTTGGTTCGATGCCGAAGCCTTGCGCCGTGCAGTGGTATTGAACTCACTATCAGGTATTTGCTTGACCAAGCTTGATGTCCTAGACGGACTTGAAGAGCTGCTCATTGGGGTAGGCTATGACGTGCCAGATACGGAGTTTGCTGGCGCGCATGATGCTGAATTCTATGAGTCAGTGACGCCAAAATACGAAACGCTACAAGGGTGGAGTGAGTCAACGGTTGGTATCACCAATTATGACGACTTGCCAGAAAACGCCAAAATATATATCAAACGTATCGAAGCACTAATTGGTTGCCCAGTTGATATTATCTCAACCGGTCCTGACCGTGAAGAGACCATCGTACTGCGTGATCCGTATGATGCGTAAGTAGTGTTAAAAAACTACTATTAATAGGTAGATTGAGCGATAAAACCCCAGTGCTGAGCATTGGGGTTTTTTTTGCATGAAAAAATAGACTTGCTAACATTATTTTGGTTTAATTCGGTGTATTATGTCATCAGTGGCTTTAATTTTATCAATACACGAAAAGGAAAACGTGATGAAAACGAATATTCTTAAGCATTCCGTTCGCAAGACGTCTTTAGCGCTGTTAACTTCTGCAGCTTTTATGATACCTATGCTTTCTTGGGGCGCTGAAAATTGTGATAATCCTAATAATGACTTTGATGGTTTGTACTGTTTAACAAAGGTATATTTGCAAGCCGATAAAGAGCTGAATAACTCTTATAATAAGTTGAGCAAACAGCTCAATAAAAAGCAAAAATCCACGCTAAAACGTGGACAACTGGCTTGGATACGTGAGCGTGATGATCGTTGTAGCTATCATGATGATGAAAATGGATTTTTTGTTAATATGGGCTGTGCCACTCGCACGACGACCAGTCGCGTTAACTTCTTAAATGAGCGGGTGCGTGAATGTAATGCGGGCAGTTGTCGAGACAGCCGCCTAGGCGAGTAGTTTTAGGTAAGAATATAGTTTGAACATATTGATAGGTTAGCTGATTACATTTTGATCTCTCCTAACTGTGAAGAAATCATCATCCTAAGCAATTTGTATGATGTTTAAATAATAATAAACTATTGTAATCTAATCAAAAATACTCCATGTTATTGCATGGGGTTTTTTCTATTTACGGGAATAATAATGTCAACTATAAAAAAACAAATTAACCAGAGTATTTGGAAAGAACTAATGCTTCATTTCGATACTGTAAAGCATCCAGAATTTAGTATTGCCAATATTGCTGAGTTAATGAGGCAGGCTATAATTAATGGTACACCATATACTATTTTAACAGGAGCAGGATGCTCCAAATCAGCTGGCATACCATTAGCAGGTGGGTTAGTAGAAGAAATGAATTCTCAGTTTGATGTTCAATTGAGTAACCTAACTGAAAAGGATAGAAGTAACTATAATAAATGTATGAACGCTTTGACTCATCAAGAACGTAGGCAACTACTTCAGAATCACATAAAAGAAGCAAATATAAACTGGGCGCATATTGGTCTAGCCGCTTTGATGAATAAGGGCTATACGCAGAGAGTTTTAACGTTTAATTTTGACAACATATTAATGAGAGCTTGCGGTCTGATTGGGCTATATCCTTCTATTTATGACTTTACAAATGCAGATGTTAATCTACAAAATCTTATAATTGATCCCTCTATCATCTATTTGCATGGTCAAAGCTATGGTTTCCGACAGCTAAATGATGAAAATGAAACTAAAAACCATGCTAACAGTATGACTAACTTTATAGCCCAAACCTTAAACACGTCACCTGTAATTGTCGCTGGATATAGTGGTTTTAATGACGGTTTTTTTGAGCAAATCAACAAACATTACTGTGGTGAACAGCGATTATTTTGGATTGGCTATGAAAAGGAGGTACCAGAGCATTTACAAAATTTCTTTAAAAAATATAAGAATCATGCACACTATATTGGAGGACAAGATGCTGATGACTTTTTTATCAGTCTGATGCAAAATCTTGATTGTTTACCTGACTTTTTCACAAACCATGCACAACATACAATAAGAATTCTAGATGAAGTAATAGATTTTCCTATGCCAAATACAGATGATGGAATCAACATAATGAGTGATCTGCGGCAGCAAATGGTTGAGCTTGGAAAACAAATATTATCATTCACAGCTATATTGAATAATCTTATGATTGAAGGAAAATATAGTGAAGTTATAGAAGCTGTAGAAAGAAAATATAGTCAAATTTTTGTTGATAATGATACCAGTGACATAGATGAAGAAATTAAATACGTGTATTCTTGGGCGCAAGTTAACCAAGCAAACAAGGATTGGTTAGGGCTTAAAAATAAAGATTTTGATATCAATGACAACAAGATTCAGTCTATCTTCAGACGCTTTGAAAAAGCAGAGTTATTGCAGCCCGATATGTATGAGGTTTATCTTAAATGGGGAGTATTACTATCAACCCTTGCTACTCTGAAATCTAGCGTAGAACTGTATAATGAAAGTTCTGAGAAATATAGTAAAGCTATAAATATAAACTCTAATAGAATTGAGGCTTACAATAATTTAGGAGCAAACTTATCACGGCTTGCAGACTTGAAGCATGATGAGTCTTATATTAATTTAGCCATAGAAAATCTATTAATTTCTGAAAATATTGATCCCACTCATGTCTATAATCTTGCTTGTGCATATGTTCGCTTAAGTAAGTTCGAAGAAGCTAAGACGAAGCTTGTGGTTTGCAAAGAAAACCAAACATTACCTCCAAAAAATTATTTACTCAATGATCCCGACCTAGAGATACTTCGTCAAGAAACATGGTTTAATGACTTCATTTCGGATTTATAATAAATTTACTTTTATGCAAGGTGCGGTCATAAATTAACCCTATCATTTATAGCGCTAATCATTATAATAGGCAGCAATCCTGTGTTGGCGCTCATATTATCGCATTGATAGACCATGAGTTATTTAAATATGCCTAAGTCAACATTGCGGCCAAAGATAAAACAAAGTATTTACCATCTCATTTTTATCGAATTCATTATTTATTAGGAGCTTTTCATGGCTAACGAACGTACTTTATCTATCATCAAACCTGACGCAGTTGCTGGCAACCACATCGGCGCTATCTATAGCCGCTTCGAACAAGCTGGTCTAAAAATTGTTGCAGCAAAAATGATGCAACTTGATGATGAAAAAGCAGGTGGTTTTTACGCTGAGCACGCTGAGCGTCCATTCTACAATGACCTAAAATCTTTCATGATGTCAGGTCCAGTATTGGTATCAGTGTTAGAAGGCGAAAACGCGATCGCTAAGCATCGCGACATCATGGGCGCTACTAATCCAAAAGACGCTGCTGAAGGTACTATCCGTGCTGATTTCGCTAGCAGCATCGATGAAAACGCCGTTCATGGTTCAGATTCAGCTGAATCAGCAGCACGTGAAATCAGCTACTTCTTCAATGATGATGAAGTTTGTGCACGTACGCGTTAATATAGTAACCTAAATATAGGCTGTTACTGTGTCAGACTCGCTTAATGTACCGGCTTTGATGAGCTAGCTACGATTTGCGCTCGTCTGCCTTGTACCAGCTCTATATTTAATTCACTATTCAGCTATTATTAACAAAATTAATTGTTAATAACTGGTGTGAGAAGACGGCTTATATCTTATGGGTATAAGCCGTTTTAGCTATTATAATAATCTGTATTATTCATTGAAATCCTTAATGACTTGCCTCATTATTGGCTTTATGTAGCGTTATCAATCCCTTATCAGCATTCTTTTATCAAATTGCTGGCATTTATCAAAGTTCGGTATTCATAAATGCTCAGTGCTCACACCAGCATCGATAAAAAATACGCTCATAACGGATTGCTCATGCATTGCTCGTGGCAACATTCATACAAATAATTGCAGTGCTTATCTAAGCTTATGCAAAAAGGTTACCTATTATGTCAACTGTTCAAACACCCATCCAGCACGTACCTACTAAGCCTATGAGTAGTATTAAGCTAGTAGATGAAGCGCAGGCCAAGACCAATCTATTGGGGATGACACAAGCGCAATTGGCCGATTACTTTAAGAGTATTGGCGAAAAGCCGTTTCGAGCGACGCAAGTGGTTAAATGGATATATCAGCACGGCGTCACAGATTTTGAGCAGATGACCAATCTGAGTAAGTCACTGCGCGATAAACTGTCAGCCAATGCTTGCGTCGTTCCGCCAAAAGTGATTCATCGTCAATATAGTGATGATGGTACGCGCAAATGGGTGTTTGAAGTCACTGGCGGCTCTTTGGTGGAGACGGTACTGATTCCAGCAGATGACAGCAAAGTAAACGGCCGTAAGACTTTGTGCGTGTCTTCACAAGTTGGCTGTGCGTTAGATTGTAGTTTCTGTAGTACTGGCAAACAGGGCTTTGAGCGCGATTTGACGGCAGCTGAAATCATCGGACAGCTTTGGGTAGCTAATGCTTCTTATATGACTGATGAAAATGACAGTTTAGACAACGTTGATCATAGCTTGTGGGAAAATAACGTGACCAACGTGGTGATGATGGGCATGGGCGAGCCACTACTAAACTATAAGCCAGTGGTTGGCTCGATGGAGCTGATGCTGAGTGATCACGCCTACGGTTTGTCAAAGCGTCGGGTGACATTATCAACCTCAGGCGTCGTGCCAAAAATGTATCAGTTGGCACAAGATATCGATGTGGCACTGGCGATTTCACTGCACGCACCCAATGATGAGCTGCGTAATGAGCTAGTGCCGATTAATAAGAAATACCCGCTAGAAGAGTTGATGGCAGCCGCTCGCAATTATGTTTATGACGTGAATCCGCGCCATAAAAAGCATGTGACCATTGAATATGTGATGCTTGATGGTGTCAATGATAGCAACGAGCACGCTCATCAATTGGTTGCTTTACTAGGTGATTTGCCAAGCAAAATTAATCTGATACCATTTAATCCGTTTCCACATGCCAATTACGACAAATCAAGCAACAATCGTATTCATGCCTTTAGTGATATTTTGAGCCAAGCGGGATTTGTCTGTACGATTCGCCAAACCCGTGGTGATGATATTGATGCGGCCTGCGGTCAATTAGTCGGACAAGTGGCTGATAGAACACGTCGCTCAGCGGCGTGGCAGCAAAGTATCAAAGACCGTGAAAACGTTTAGGGTGATGCCGTTTGTAATATTAATGGTTTAAAGTAGCATGGATAGGGGCGGTATCAACCGTTTAGACTGGTGTCAATAATTAAAGACGATATGGATAAAAGTGATGAACAATCTATCAATTTCTACTCATTAGCTGTCTTTTATCCATCACAACGGTAATAAAATTGTAGTCACAACGGCTAATAATCATGAAGACCACAATTAATAGTAACTAAATTGTACTTATGGGGGCTAAATCTATTAAACTGATGCTTCTTTGATCCTCTGTACTGAACCACAGTTTTATGATGGCGGCTATGATGACTTCTAAAGATTCTTGTCAGTTCAAATATCAAAAACCCTTTCTTTCGGCATTCAAGCCGTTGATATCAGCGCTTGAGTCACTGACTACGCCAAAGCGTATGCTGCTGGCAAGTGCATTGGCAGGCTTGCTAGTGAGCGGCTGTCAAAGCACGACGACCAATGATCTAACGGGTAGCACCCCTTATCAAACGTCCACGCGACCGAGTGACAATCGCAACTTGGATCAACAAGAAATCGCTCGTGTGCGCACCTCGCTTGCTGCGCAATATATCCGCAAAAACGAGCTTGATACCGCGCAGCGTCAGTTAGAAAAAGCCTTTGCTGCTGATAGCCGTTACGCGCCAGCCTATGATATGATGGGCGTTTTGTTGCAGCAAGAAGGCAGCCGCATCAATCTTGAAAAAGCCGACCAGTATTTTAAAAAAGCCATCGCGCTTGATAAAGATTTTGAGCAAGCGCACAATAATTACGGCGTTTATTTGTCGCAAATGAAGCGTTACCAAGAAGCGGCGGCGCAGTTTGAAATCGCCGGTGCAGCATTGGGTTACGAAGGCCGTATTGGCGCGCTAGAAAACTTGGGTCGCACCTATCTGCAACTCAATGATCATCCAGCAGCAGCCAAAGCATTCTTGCGGGCATTAGATGGCAATCGCAATAGTATTATCGCCCATATTGAATTGGTAGACTTATTGCTTGAGCAGCAGCGTGTGCAGCAAGCGCAGCGGCTCTATGACGAGACTTTGATGCTGGTACAAGGGCAGGGTATTAGCCCACGCTTACTGTTGCAAGGCATCAAAATTGCCGCTGTACAAAACAACAAGACAACGCGCCAACAATTGGCACAGCAGCTTTTATCGGCTTACCCGTTAAGCGATGAGGCAAAACAACTTAAGACTTGGCTTAATAATCCAGAGGCACCATGGAAATGATCACCCCATCATCAAACACTCAATCTAACCCGCAGGGATCATTTGGTGCCGTATTGCAGCAAGCCCGAAAAAATAAACAAATCAGCTTAGAAGAGGTGGCAGCTGAGCTATTTATTTTAAAGCGTCATTTGCAAGCGCTAGAGAGTGAAAACTTCTCTGAGCTACCGCAAGCGGCTTTTGCTCGTGGTTTTGCGATTAATTATGCCAAATTTTTGGGCTTAGATCCGGTAAAAATAGCGAGCAGTTTCGATGCCGCTTATCCCAAAGAGCTAAAAGCCCAGTCGGCAAGCAATATAGACACGCCTTTGCGCCCAATGGGTACATTGCAGCGTGATACGCACAACCGTATTCGCTTTAACCCCCTATTAATCATAGGCGTTATCGCGCTAATCATCTTAGCGATATTTTTATTTCGTATGGTGAGCAATGCGAGCAAAGAGAATAACCAAGAGCCAGCGGCAGCTGTCGAGGATATCTCAGCCATAGAGCAAGCACAAGGTGCTGCAGTCAACACCGATGCCAATGGGGTCGGCGCGTCTGGCTCTGCACTAAATTTGGGCGGTGATGCCAATACCAGTGTGGCGGCTTTGGATATCAAGATTACGGATAATGCCGTTATTAGTATTACTGACGCTTCTGGTAGCAACTTGATGAATGGCGCGCAGACAGCTGGTGACTACCAATTGTCAGGCATGCCACCATTTAATGTGCAGATTGATAATGTCGATAACGTCAGCTTAATGCTCAATCAAGAAGCCGTCGCCTTAGATACCTATGCTACGGATAAGCAGGCCAGTTTTGAGTTGGCTCCTTAGTCTTTCTGCCTTTTTACCTCTTCGCCTATTGTTTTTTCAGTTCTGATTAAAGGATTTATGTATGTCAATGCCATCGCCTATTAACCGTCGTCTGACCAAAAAAATCTATGTTGGTGATGTTGCGATTGGTGGCGATGCACCGATTAGTGTGCAAAGCATGACCAACACCGACACCTGTGATGTGGCAGCGACCGTGGCGCAAATTGAGCGCTGCGTCGAAGCGGGCGCGGATCTGATGCGCGTATCGACACCCACGATGGATACGGTCAAAGCCTTTGGTGAGATTCGCAAGCTGGTCAGCGTCCCATTGATCGCCGATGTACATTTTGATCATAAGATTGCGCTAGCGGTTGCCGAAGCGGGTGCGGATTGTCTACGTATTAACCCGGGTAATATCGGTAGCGACGCCAAAGTACGTGAAGTCGTCGCTTGTGCCAAGCATTACAATATTCCGATTCGTATTGGCGTCAATGCAGGCTCCCTAGAAAAAGACATTCAGCGTAAGTATACCGAGCCAACTGGCGAGGCAATGCTGGAGTCAGCGATGCGTCATATCGATATTTTGGAGCGTCTGAACTTTGATCAATACAAAGTCTCGGTTAAAGCCAGCAATGTGTTTTTGACCTTGGATGCCTATCGTCTTATCTCTGCTCAAATTGACAATCCACTGCATTTAGGCGTGACCGAAGCGGGTGTCTATCGCACAGGCGCGGTCAAGTCAGCCATTGCTCTTGGTGGCTTATTGCTAGATGGTATTGGTGATACTATTCGTATCTCCTTGGCAGCAGAGCCAGAAGAAGAGATTAAAATTGGTTTTGATATTTTAAAATCGCTTAATATTCGATCTAACGGCGTGAACTTTATTGCTTGTCCAAGCTGCTCGCGTCAAGAGTTTGATGTGATTAGAGTGATGACTGCGCTTGAGTCGCGTTTAGAAGACATCCGTGAGCCGATGAACCTGTCCGTGATTGGCTGTAAGGTAAATGGTCCGGGTGAAGCGAAAGAAGCGGATATTGGTATTGTCGGTGCTGCACCAAAATCGTTGGTGTACCGTATGGGTGAGAAAAGCCATCTGATTGATACCGAAAATTTGGTCGATGAGATAGAAGGTATGGTTCGCGCGCACGCAGAAGAATTGGCCAAAAAACGTGAGAATGAAATTATTCGAGTAAAATAAGCTGGGATAATTCAGATTCCAGTAGCGTTCTTTAAAGCATGACAACAATAATAGAATACTTGTTAAAATTTTTAAGGATACAACCGTACCATGATTAAAGCTATTAAAGGGTTTAATGATATTTTGCCTGACCAATCCGCAAAATGGCTGCACTTAGAGTCGATATTGGCTGATGTATTGGGTAGATACGGTTATGAACACATTCGCCTGCCTATCGTAGAACAAACCGACTTATTTGCCCGTGCTATCGGCGGGGCAACCGACATCGTCGAAAAAGAGATGTATAGCTTTACCGATAAGTCCGAGCCACCAACGCCCTTAGCATTGCGTCCTGAAGGTACAGCTGGGGCGGTACGTGCAGTGATTGAGCACAATTTGCTGCGTGGTGATACGCCTAAGCTTTGGTATATCGGCCCGATGTTCCGCTATGAGCGTCCACAAAAAGGTCGCTACCGCCAGTTTCATCAATTGGGTGTCGAGAGCTTTGGCAGTGCGCTAGCGGATGCCGACGCTGAATTAATTGCTATGACGCATCTGATGTGGCAAGAGCTGGGTCTAAAAGATGAGATGCATTTGCAGTTAAATAGCTTGGGCGAGCTGGATGAGCGCCATGCTTATCGTGAGGCGCTGGTTACTTATTTAACGGACAAACAAGAGCAGCTAGACGATGATAGCAAACGCCGCTTGACGACCAATCCGCTGCGTATTTTAGACAGTAAAGAGGCGAGTACCCAAGCAGTATTGGCAGATGCACCAAAGCTGGCTGACTTCTTAGGAGCAGAGAGCGTCGCACATTTTGAACAAGTGCAAGCGTATTTGACCGACCTTGGCATCAGTTTTGAGATTAACCCGCATCTAGTACGCGGTCTTGATTACTATAACAAAACCGTCTTTGAGTGGGTCACTGACAAGCTTGGTAGCCAAGCGACCGTTTGTGCCGGTGGGCGCTACGATGGTTTAATTGGACAGCTAAAATCAATCGGTAGCGATAGTAGCAAGCCGATGAAGTCTGAGCCTGCGGTTGGTTTTGCCATGGGACTTGAGCGTTTATTGTTACTCATGGAAGCTGTCGCTCCGATTGCTGATGTGCCAGCTTGCGATGTCTTTGTCGTGGCTCATCCCGATGTTTATGGTGCGGGTATTGGCTATGCACAACGTTTGCGTTATAGCCGTCCAGATGTGCGGGTAAAAATGGCAAGTGCGACGAGTCTAAAGGCGCAAATGAAAAAAGCGGACAAATCGGGCGCTGCGTTGACGGTTATTATTGCGCAGCAAGAGCTGGATGATCAGACTATTAGCATCAAAGACATGCAGACAGGTGAGCAACAGACGGTCGCGCAGGATTGGCTATCGAGTAAAGAGCACTTTTCTCGTCACTGAACCGCTTTAGCATCAGCAACTTAATAACAATTTTATCAGGTAACTACCTATGGCTCTGACACCCAATTCGCCGAATGCAGACAACTCAATGCAAGCGTTAAAGCAATACGGCAGCTATATTGTCACTGCGATTTTGTTGGCACTGGCCGCTTATTTTGGCTGGACATATTGGCAGGACAATCATGCCCGTGTGGATACGGTTGCTGCCGATCACTATGCGGACATCCAGCGATTGAATGAAGAAGTCAGTCTGGCGTCACAAAATCCAGATTTAGAAGCAGAGGCAAAAGCAGCACTATCAGACAGCCGTACGCAGCTTAATAAAGACATTGATGACTTGGTCAGCACGCATGGTGACTCCGTCTATGCGTGGCAAGCGCTGATGATTAAAGCGCGTCAACAGGTTGATGGTGATGACTTTACAGGCGCAAGTGAGACGCTAAAAAAAGCGCTGGCAATCGATTTGGGTGATGCGGGTCTGACTGCGATTACTCGTCTGCGTTATGCTAAGACGCTATTGGCGGCTGGTGATGCAGATGCAGCCTTAGCCGAAGCCAACAACGATATGCCAAGCTCCTTTGAAGCCAGTCAGCAAGAGCTGCTGGGTGATATTTATCTGGTGCAAGACAATAAAGACTCAGCGATTAAGTCTTATAACAATGCTTGGGAATTGTTACGTAGTCGTCAAGAAACGCGTGCGGTATTGGCTTTAAAGATGGAAAGTTTGGGTATCGTGCCTGAGCCTATTGAGCCGCAAGCTGGCCTGCTGCAAGAGCCTGCTACTGCTGAGCAGCCATTAGTCATTGAGGAAAATACCGCTACCGCCGAGCAACCCTCTTAGTTTTAATGATTTATATCGTAACTCAAACCGTTCTACAAACTAAGTAGCGCAGTAAGTCAGCAGAGCAGTATTAACAGTCGGTACCAATGTAGCGGGAATGTACCGGACTTTTTTATTACTGCTCAATTGCCTATTTACTGATGGCTAATTTATTAATGATTAATTTATTTGTAGTGAGAACCTATCATGACTCAATCTATTCGCTCTAGCAACACGTTAAAGGCTAAGACCATCAAGACGACTGTCATGCACGTGGCTGTCATCGCAGCACTGGCAACGGCTGTCGTTGGCTGTAATCGCGGTATCAAACCTGTCGTTAACGATCCTGTAAAACTGGTGCAAATTGCTCAGCCTATTAGCGTGCTACAGCCTGTATTTAGCACTGATGTCGGTAACAGAAAAGCCAGCAAAAAAGACCCATTAGATTTACAGGTCGGATATGCCAATGGTCAAATAGTAACGGCATCACGCGGTGGTGATTTGACCGGCTTTAATAGCGCTGGTCAAGAGTCATGGTCGGTCAATGTCGGTGATCAAATCACAGGCGGCGTGGCAATAGATGCCTTGAGCCAAACTGCAATTGTCAGTACACGTAGCGGGCGAGTCATGGCTTTTGATAGTGCGACTGGCGCAAAACGCTGGCAGCAACAGTTATCAGGTTCGGTACTGTCACCAGCGCTTATTAGTAATAATCGGGTGATTTTGTCGGCCAATGATGGCTTCTTGCACGGCTTATCACTACAGACTGGTCAGTTGGTATGGCAGTTCGCCACTCAAGTACCTGCTATCAGTGTGCGCGGTAGTGCGGCACCGACGTTGTTAGATGAAAAAACAGCATTATTGGCAACGGCTGATGGACGTTTGCATGCAGTGACCACCGATAGCGGTCTACCGCAGTGGTCAAGACGTGTGGGCGTGGGCGCGGGCAGTAGTGAAGTTGAGCGTATGAGCGATGTTGACGGCAAGCCTGTCGTCAATAATAATCAGCTGTTTGCTATCAGCTATAGTGGGCAACTATTAGGGATTGACTTGGCGTCACGTCAAGTGATGTTTGTCAATGATCTTGCCAGCCTAAAAGCGCTAGCGGTAAACAATCAGCAAGTCATTGCCACCAGCTTAGACGGAAAAGTAGTCGCTTATGATCGTAGCAATGGTGAGATGCTATGGGAAAGTGAAGAGCTGGCTTATCGCCACTTAACCAACCCTGTCATGATTGGGAACTATATTGCAGTGGGTGATTATGATGGGGTTGTGCATTTATTTGACCCTGCTAGCGGAAAAATCGTCAGCCGTGTAGAGACCAAAGGCGCGCTTACCAACTTGCAAGCTCAAGGTAGCCGCTTGCTGACCCAAAGTACCTCAGGCCAAGTTGCTATCTGGCAATTAGCTCGCTAAGACTTGATGAACAGGCGCTTTATCAATGGTTTTTTTAAGCCTATGACTAAGCGTACTGTTTAATGTCGATGCTAAGAGATATAAACGCTGCTTTGTCAGCGTTTCATGCCTTGTGTAAATGGCTTGTTTAACGACAGGGTTTCGCGTACTCTATGCGACCGATGCGCTGTCGGCATTATCTCTATATAATAGCGGTAGGTAATGCCTATGTATGGTATCTGGAGACAGTATTCATAAATAATGCTGTCTCTAGGCATACCATCTATTTATTGCAAAATAGTAAATAATACCTTTTTATTGCTATAGTCGGTTTAATATAATTTAGAGACAAGAAAGGCGAGTGAAAGTACTACAAATAGTAGACTAAACGAGACTGACACCGTATCTAATTTATAGAGGATTGACTATATCGTTTTATATTTATCATTCATTTTAGTTTACGTTCAAGCACAGCATGTTTACTCGTATTATTAAGCGAGTAACTGTCTTGTCCGTCATTGTGCCCTTCACTGAGAGTAACCCATGAGTATCAAGCCTGTGGTCGCCTTAATTGGTCGTCCAAACGTCGGTAAATCTACCTTATTTAATCAGTTCACTAAAAGTCGGCAGGCACTGGTTGCTGATTTGTCAGGATTGACTCGTGACCGTCAATACGGCGATGCGGTATATGAAGGCAAAGCCTTTATCGTCGTCGATACGGGCGGTATTGGTGAAGCGGATGATGGCAGCGGCAACATCGATGACTACATGTCTGAACAGTCGCATACTGCCATTCACGAAGCGGATATCATTGTGTTTGTGGTTGATGCACGGGCTGGGATGATTGGCGCTGATGCCGAAATCGGTAAGTTCTTGCACACCCTTGGCAAGCCGGTCTATGTGGTTGCCAACAAAGTCGATGGTGTCCATGACTCTGCCCCTGCAGAATTTTATGCTTTAGGGTTGGGCGAGCCGTATCCGATGGCAGCCAGCCATGGTCGCGGTATCGGTAACTTGCTCGAAATTCTGACTGCTGATATGCCTGAACAAGATGCAGTGGTAGAGCCGAGAGGTTTAAAGCTTGCCATTATCGGTCGTCCAAACGTGGGAAAATCCACCTTGGTGAACCGTCTATTGGGTGAAGACCGCGTTGTGGTGTTCGATATGCCTGGCACCACGCGTGACAGTATTTATATCCCTTATAAGCGCGATGGCAAAGACTACGTATTGATTGATACGGCTGGTGTCCGTCGTCGTGGTAAAATCGATGAAAAAGTAGAGAAATTTTCAGTTATCAAAACCTTGCAAGCCATTGAAGACTCCAACGTCACGGTTATTGTCATTGATGCTCATGAAGGAATCGTCGATCAAGATTTGCATATGATTGGTTACGCCCTTGATGCCGGTCGTGCTTTAGTCGTAGCAATCAATAAGTGGGACGGTCTGACTCAAGATCAAAGAGACTATATCAAAATTGAGATGGATCGCCGCTTTAATTTTATTCCGTATGTAAAAGTGCATCTAATCTCAGCATTACATGGCACTGGCGTGGGTAATTTATATCCATCTATCCTGCGTGCTTATCAGTCCTCTATGTTTGAAGTGTCGACCAACCGTTTGACTCAGATTTTACAAGATGCCGTGACTGCCAATCCACCACCGACGGTCGCTGGTCGCCGTATCAAGTTACGCTATGCGCATATCGGTGGTCACAATCCACCCGTGATTGTCATTCATGGTAACCAAACTGGCTCGCTCCCTAAGAGCTATCAGCGTTATCTAGAAAACCAATTCCGTCAGGTGTTTAAGCTCGAAGGTACGCCGCTTAATGTGGTCTTTAAGCTCAACGAAAATCCTTACGCTAATAAAAGTGATACGCCAACCAAAGCAAAAGCGCAACAGTTACGTCAACGTGAGCGTAATCGAACGCAGAAGTTCACCACAAAAGATAAAAAACCGCGTTAAAACAACGGTTTTACCTGCCTTTAAATGTTTATAATTTTATTTATAAATATAGACTCACTGCAGCTTTGTTATAACAAGGCTGCAACACAGTATGTGCATGTTGCTCTTACCATATCTTACAAATACCTGTAGTATAAATAAACAGTCGTCTTAACTCAGTTGAGTGACATGAACAACCAACCGCTGCAAACCCTTCCTAAGCTTATCTGGCGCTCGGTCGTGCAAGCCATCATTTTGGCTGTATTGGCTGGTATTTTATTGTCTTTTATTTACGGTTTGGTGCATCATTATCAACAGAAGCATCGTCATATTCAGCAATTGGCCGCCTTACTGACAAGCAGTGCGTCGACAGTAGATGGTGCCGACACTGTTGCCAAGCAAGTCAGCATTCTGTTGGCGGCAGAACCAAATATCCAAAGCATCCTATTTTATTCAACGCCGCAGCCTATTGCTGATATAGATAGGTTCACCGCCTATCAGTCAAACGATGACTGGCAAAACGCTTTGTTTGCCAGTACGGTCAGCTTTAATTATCCAGTCATCAGTGATGATATCGTTGACGATAGTGCTGCAACGATAAACGCCACTCAGCAACCAAACACGCTTTTATCAGACAACACGCTTGAGCTGGCAGCCCCTGAAGCCTTAACCGATAATAGTGCCTTGGTTGGCTATATTAATATCACTTTAGATGTAGATAAGTTGCGGGCCAATTGGTTTCGTAGCAACCTGTTGTTATGGCTTATCACTACCATGCTCGCTATTATTTGGGCGCTATACATTCTGCGTAAGCTCAGCTGGCCTGTCAAAGACATCGCAGCGCTAACCGAGGTGTGTGAGATCGTTAGTAAGAACCCAGAGCTTGAACAGCTGCCAGTGATCCCGCAGCAGTTTGAGTTTCAAGAACTGGTGCAAATCAAACAGACCTTTATAACTTTGTTTGATCGCCTACAAGCGGCCAAACAAGACTACGAAGCCCTTGCCGTCTTTGAGCAGCAGCTACACCATAAGGACTTGTCTTTAGATGTGCAGTTGCATAACTTTCAAAGTATGATCACTCACGAATTAAAAACATCATTGAATGCGATTGTTGGCGGCTTGCATCTATTAGATGATGAGCGCTTAAATAATGAGCAAAAAGATGCGGTTGATATCATCCGTAATGGCAGTGAAAAATTGGTATTGTCGCTTGACCAAATCATTCAATTGAATCAAATACAAAAGGGTCAAGTTAGCCTACATTTTAGTGAATTTAACCCCTTACAGTTAATCGCTGATCTGTTAGCGGATGTTGAGTGTGCTGCTAAACAAAAAGGCTTGGCGTTAGTCAGTCATATTCACCATATAGACTATACGCTCGAAGGCGATGCGAGCAAAATAAAACAGATATTATCAATACTCCTGAGCAATGCAATTAAGTTTACACCAGTGGGACAAGTGAGTATCAGCTCGCAATTGACCCATTTTGACAATAGTAACCGCTGGCAAATTACTATCAAAGATACGGGGATTGGTATCGAGAGCGATTATATCGATGATATTTTTAATCCATTTTTTCAGATAGATTCCTCACAAACTCGGCAGTACGAAGGGACAGGTATCGGCTTGCCGGTGGTCAAACAAATCGCTCAGCTGATGAGTGCAACTATCGAAGTTGAAAGCGCTCTAGGCGTCGGTACGCAGTTTATACTCACCATTCCTCTACCCAAAAAAACCCACGTTCGTCAGCAAAAACTATTGGCTGGATTGGACGTAGTTTACTACTATGATCATGAAACGGGAGTTTTGGTAGATGAGCTTGAGCGTTTAGGGGCGACAGTCATCTGTCACCAGCATGAACATCTTGTGATCGAAGCACTGCATACGAAGAAAGTCGATATGGTGATGTTTGCAGAAGATGTGTCCGCAGGCATCGCTGAAGTTATCGCCAAGCGTATTCGCCAGTTTGAAAGCTACGAGAGTGAGAACCGCGCGCTATTGGTCTACTGGTACGCGCCGCATCAAGCGCAATACTTAGACAGCTTTGAGCATGGCTTAAAAGCGGCTGGTATCGATTACTGTTATAGCGCAGCTTATGAAGATAAAGCCTTAAGTAATCTGCTGAAAAGTTGGCTAATATGGGCATAGCTTATCTCAAAAGTGGCTTACTTCAAAAGTATTCACTTTGAGCTTAATTGCTTTAAAAGCAATAGATATAAGTATCAATTAGTATAGCTATAACTCAGTATAGAAACAAAAAAAGACGCCCAAATTGGAGGCGTCTTTTTTATTCACTCATGCTCTTAAAAAGTATTTGTGCGATGACTAAATAGCCTTACTTTAAAATAAGTTTTGTACCCAGCGTACGGCATGTTGCCACATACGACTCATAAAGCCTGATTGCTCGACATCATTGGTCGCTATGATAGGCACTGATGCGACTGCCTTACCATCGATGACTGCCATCATTTTGCCAACTTCTTGACCTTTTTTGATAGGCGCTTCTAAGCTTTCAGGGATATCAACTACGGTCGTGATTTTGTTCTTCTGCGTTTTACTGGTTAGAATTTGCAGATTATCACCTGTAGTCAGCTCTACTTCCTCTGCTTCCCCGAACCATACAGGGATTTTGCTCACGAACTGGCCAGCCGGTGCCTTGGTTACGGTCGTGAAGTGGCCAAAGCCCCAGTTGAGTAGCTCACGTGACTGATCGGCACGCGCTTGCTGGCTTTCGGTACCCATGATGACAGAGATTAGACGCATGCCTTCACGGTTACTTGACGCAACCAAGCAATAGCCAGCGGCATCAGTATGACCTGTTTTTAGGCCATCAACGGTAGAGTCAGTGGCGAGTAGGGCATTACGGTTACCTTGGGTAATACCATTGTAGGTAAACTCTTTTTCGGCATAAATACCATAATAGTCACCGCTGTTTTTGATAATAGCACGGGCTAGTTTGGCCAAATCCAACGCCGAGGCTTCATGACCTTCGTCAGGCATACCCGTAGAGTTGACGAAGTGGGTATTCTCCATACCCAGCTTTTCTGCTTGCTCATTCATTAGGATGGCAAATGAATCTTCGCTACCAGCAATATGCTCCGCCATGGCTTTTGAGGCATCATTACCTGATTGAATGATAATACCGCGCAGCATATCAATAACGCTGGCCTTTTGGTTCACTGGCACATACATACAAGATTGACTGCTACTACCACGGCACCAAGCATTTTGACTCATCAATACTTGTTCGTCTTCTTTAAGATCACCTGACGCTAAGCGCTGCTCAATGATGTAACTGGTCATCATTTTCGTCAAAGACGCTGGTGGGAGAGCTTGTTTGGCATTTTTTTGTGCCAATATTTCACCAGTATTGTAGTCCATTAGCACATAGGCTGTATTTTCCATCTCAGGTGGCTGAATGGCAGCGCTCGCCATCACCGCACTCATAGAAATACTCATACCAACGACCAGCTGCACCAGCTGTTTTTTTACACGCTTTACTGTCATAGATTGTTACACCGCATCATGGAACCAAATGTATCTATCGCATCATGGCTAGTACTAAACCTCATACGTTATTTCAAACCCTATGTCTCAAACATAAGGTTTTAAAAGAGCCAATGTGTGAGGAAAACGAGGCCTGAGCGACGGACATAAAATTAACGCCTTATCTTAGCAAAATGCCAACCGATGGGGAATCGATAAATAAAAAAAATAGGACGCAACTGAAAAAGGCAGGCAATACTTAAAAGGCTTTTAGGTATATTGAGATTTATGCATGTTTTTTTACTTGCCACAAAAAAGCTTGCCGCACCAACTGCAATGGAGCAGTGGGGTGACAGCAAGCTTTTCCTAGACGCGATAAGCTCACTTATAAAGCTCGTCGCGCTAGCGTTCTATTTGCTTAACTCAATAAGGCAAAGGCAGCAATATCTATATTTTTTATCATTATTTATTGCTGTTAATGTCCAAGTGAATAATAGAAAGGATTGTACAGAGTAATATTTCTAGACTTAGCAAAAGTTCTACTTTTGTCATACAACGAAAGCATCTATTAATTATCCATTAATATTCAGCGTTCGCCAAATCTTCGCACAAGGCTTTATTTTCTTGTTTAGAGAAGCCCATGGTCCAGCTACGGATGCCTTGTAATATCTGGCGATAGTCTTGCTGTGTTGATAGATATTGAATCGCCGCTTTTGGGTCTTCTAGCGATGGCATCAATTCATGCAGCTGTACCGTATAAGACTTATAAAAACGCTGTTTCTGTTTACCATTTAGCATCGGCGGGCAAATCTCAGACAATACTTGCATCACGGCAATCTCGTGCTTGGTGATATTCATGCCAGACATATCCAATGGGATAGTGGTTGCTGGATTGGGTGCAGCATTGGTCGCTTGAGACAGCATGGCAACAGACGTTATCAGTCCTGCAAAACCGATTTTTGAGACGGTCTTTGCTATCACAGAAGCTATAGATAATATCGATTGATTATTCATTCAGTATTACACTCGCTTATCTTTATTTAATGGTCATATGTTAATGGGTAAAAAAACAAAAGTCACATAAAATATTGATTTATGTGTAGATATATTGTGAGCCAAAGGCATTTTGCAGCAACATATCAGTAGCATCAACCTATAAGTTACGTCAGCATAAAAGTATAAGTTTATATTGTTGTACGTTGTTGTCTATTGTAACGTGTTACCGACCAGTTTTAATTGCATCTAGTCGAGCCACTATAAAATAAACATAGTACTACTGGGATGAATTTTTCGTCGCCTCTGTCAGCTTAGACACAGCAAGTAAGGAAAATTTATACCAGTGGCGCATTATAATACTTATACTCATTTTATTTGGGACTGACTATATTGCCGTTTGACTACCGTGAAAAATAAAGGATGCTGTCAAGCAACAGGCAAATTCTGCGCAAAGAGTGGGTTCGTGTCTGCTAGCGATTCAGGTATAATCGCCCATAATATCGTTGCACCTGACACGACTATAGGGTTAAAGTGCTATCTAATAATGACCACAGTTAGCATAAAACGGAGTGATAACAATCGTTCCCAGTGGTGCATCGGGGTGAGGTGCGCTCAGCAATTAATAGTCAAATACTGGGCTAATTATAGCAATTTTACCACCCTAAAGTAGACAAGCAGACAGACGGTCAAACCTAAATATATTGAGCACAAATGAAATTTTTAGTTAGTAATGATGATGGGGTACATGCGCCAGGATTGTTAGCGCTGGCGCAAGCTTTATCAAAGGTTGGTGAGGTGAAGGTGGTCGCACCTAACAATGAGCAGAGCGGCTGCAGTAGCGCCTTGAGCATCTCTCAGCCGTTGTATACTCAGCAGTTGCCGTCGGGGTTTATCGCGGTCAATGGTTCGCCTGCGGATTGTGTTTATTTGGCGTTACACGAGCTGTATCAAGACACGCGCTTTGACTGCGTGATTACCGGTATCAATTCAGGGGCCAACTTGGGACAAGATGTATTGTTTTCGGGTACTTTTGGCGCGGCATTGACCGCCCAACTCTTTGGCTTACCGGCGATTGCGACTTCTCTGGTAGGGGCGAGAATAAAAGGCGACGAGCAAGACCAAGCGCACCGCTATCAAATTGCCGCCGATGAAATAGTCAAACTGTTGACCGAAACATCTATAGTAGAGGCATTCAAAAGTTTGCCCTATCATGTATTAAACGTTAATATCCCTGATGTAAATGATGCTGATGATATCAAAGGTCGAAAAATCACCTGTCTGGGACATAGTCAGATAGCACGGCCTGTACATCATGTGGTAGATCCACGCGGGCGAGATGCCTATTGGCTATCGCTACGTAAGCGGCAACATGAATCGTCACTAGAAACTGAAGATATTCAGTCATCGGCCATGAACATGACGGATGACCAAGCGGTGGCAGCGGGTTATATTAGTCTATCTCCAGTGCGCCTGCATCATACGCCAGCTGACACCCTTAATACGTTGTCGGCGTTAATGCTATAATTTGGTGCTGCCAAATCCTAGCTGCCAAATACTAAACGGTATAAAAGTTAGCAAAATGCTTGTGATTAGCACAAGGAGTTTGTGAGTAACATAAAGAATAGGAAATCTTGTATGAAGAAGCTTATTGCTGGATCGCGCTTGGCAACAGTAGCATTGATAGGAACGTTGACAGCAGCATCGTTAACGATAGTGGGCTGTGCGACGAAGCCTACTTACCAATCAGCTAACCAAGTGGGACCTAAGATTATTACCAATGCGCAAGGCGTTCCTAACTATCATCGCGTGCAGCGTGGCGATACGGTCAGTCAAATCGCTGAGCGCTATCGCTTGAGCTATCGTCAAATTGGGGCGATGAACGGTTTGGATAGTAAATATACCATCTATAGCGGTCAGTGGTTGAAGCTATGGGAAGGCGCGCCAGTAACGGCAGCTAGCAACAATCGCTATAATACTTATAATGGTGCTAATACCTCTGCTCCCTCGCAGCCGACTTATACGCCTCCTGTCGCCAGCACGCCGACACCAGCATATGAAGTGACAGCCAACGCGACATCGGGCTATGATTATCCAAGTCGCAACCAAGTGATTCGCAACTTTGATGCGGCAGCCGGTAACATGGGCATGTGGTTCGCTGGTAACGAAGGTGATCCTGTGCTTGCCAGCCAATCTGGTACTGTATTGTATTCGGGCAATGGTCTACCAGAGTATGGCAACCTCATCATGATTCGCCACAGCGATAATTACATCACCGCCTACGCTCACAATAGTCAATTACTGGTTAAAGAAGGCGAGCAGGTACAACTTGGTCAACGTATTGCCAGTATGGGTAGCAGTGGTCAAACCAACCAAGTCGGCCTAGAATTTCAAGTTCGCTTGAATGGCAATCCTATCGATCCACGGGCTGTACTTGGACGTTAAATGCCTTGATGTTAAATGCTTAGACGTTAAATTTGATGAACGGCTGCCAATGGTTGCCGCTAATCGCTAAGTTACTTATCCATACTTGAGAGTTTTTATGATGTTAAAAAAACAGTACATTGCCCTTTTCCCTGCCTTAGTAATGGTCGGTTGTACCAGTCAACAGGCGATGCAAAAACCCAGCAAGCCTGTGCGTCAAGGTAATGTACAGATTACCCAGACCCAAACCATTCAAGTAAAGCCAACACCGGCACCGGTCGTCAAGCCGCAGCCAGTGGCAAAACCAAGTTACAACAGCTTTTCTGATTGGAAGTCTGACTTCTCCATGCGCGCGCTGTCATCAGGCTATGATGCCTCAACGATTCGACGTCTGATGGATTCTGCTTACTTAAATCAGCAGGTCATCTCGCTTGACTCAGGACAGCCAGAGTTTTCAAAAATGCCGTGGGAATATGTTGATTCTGCGGTATCAGATGGGCGTGTGAGTACGGGTAAGCGCAAGTTTGCTGAGCAACGGGCATTTTTGTCACAATTAGAATCGCAGTATGGGGTAAGTGCAGAAACCATCGCCGCGATTTGGGGCATGGAGTCGTCATACGGCGTGGTGACTGGCAATAGCGATTTACCAAGCGCGCTCTCTAGCCTTGCTTATGACGGTCGTCGCCAAGAGTTCGCCGAAACGCAGTTACTATCATTAGCGACGCTATTGCAGCGTGGTGACGTGTCGTGGTCACAGTTAGAAGGCTCTTGGGCTGGCGGCATGGGACAAACGCAGTTCATCCCAGGTACTTGGTCAGAGCATGGTGTCGATGGTGATGGTAATGGTCACCGCAACCCATGGTCAACAGGCGATGCCTTAGCCTCTACGGCCAATTATCTCAGCAACTCAGGCTGGGTTCGCGGTCTGGCGCCTTTTTATGAGGTAACGGTTCCATCTTCATTTGATTATTCAGTGGTCGGTAGCAAGCAACCTGCAGCCAGATGGGCGGCGCTTGGCGTTGATACCATAGATGATGTGTATCTCGATGCCAATACGCAAATGGAGCTATGGCTACCAGCGGGTAAAGATGGCCCAGTGCTATTGTTAAGCCCAAATTTTGATGTGATCAAGGTTTATAACAACTCATCGAGCTATGCGCTGGGTGTGAGCTTGCTGGGTAAAGCACTGGCTGGGCAAAGTGGTCTACGAAAATCATGGCCGCGCTATGAAAACCCATTATCGACTTCTCAAGTGACCAGATTGCAGCAGCGCTTAACCAGTGCAGGTTATGATACCAAAGGCACGGATGGTATTATCGGTACCAACACGCGCAAAGCATTCCAGCGTTGGCAAGCCGATAACGGGCAAACGCCAGATGGTTTTATCAGTCAGCGGAGTGCTTCTTCATTGACATCATGGTGAAGTTGGTTGCTGGCGCTATTATGTAATAATCAACGCCACCGTTTTTGACGACTGTGTTCATAATTTTTTATAGTGATGACTCTAAAAAAGCACCTAGATTAAGGTGCTTTTTTATGCCCTATCTAAAGGCATTGATTTACAGGTAGCAGCTTACTTAAAAGGTACTGAGTTAAAAGGCTCGCATTGAAAATTAAGCAGTTAAAATTAAGTACTCACTATTCGGGCATGTCATCATTTTAAAAATGGCGATAAAAATGAGATAAATGGTAGCCAAACAAGAAAAATAGCGCAGATATAGTCAGAGCATTTTTAAACCGCTACGGTGTTGCCCGCCCTAGATGTACTCAGTGTACTATCTGCGGTCGGTCGCCTTGTAGCGATTCTAAAATTCCTTGACTATAGTATCGAGATATTGACCAGCTATTTGATACAATTTGGTAGTATTTAGCCTGTTTAGTCTCTTCCGTTCAGATTGAGGACATGCCCTAATATCGATTATCTGTTAGTGTTTAACGAGCAGGGTGCTATATGAACTTATTTGTATGGTGCTATCAAAAACTTAAGTACACTCGCATTGAAAATATATAAAATCGACTACAACTAGTAGAAGAGATGCAATTAACGCTGATAGCAAAAAATACGGGCTACAGATGATAAACTGTTAGCAATGCCTCACTATAATGTAATACTAATAACAACCGACAAACTGAGTGTTCTCCTATGATTACGATGGAAGCGTTACAGACAGCGATAAAGCTGCGCGTAGATACTTATAATAATAATGACTTTCCATTGCCAACAAGGGTGCTCAACACCTGTGAGCTGCTAGACAGTCGTAATCAAATACTGGCGCAAGATATCACCGCAACATTCGATATACCAAGACAGAATCTATCAGCGATGGATGGTTATGCGATCGCTCATGGCAGCGATATATCAAACGACAGCAGCATTCAAATCATTGGCGAATCACAAGCGGGCAGTGCTTATACTGGCGAGTTAACAGCGGGACAAGGTGTACGTATCTTTACTGGCGCCGTCGTTCCAGATAGCTGTGACACGGTCATCATGCAAGAGAATACTAACTTTGCCACTATTAGAGACACAATCGATAAATCAAAACCTTACACGGTGACGCTGTCGCAAACGGCTCAGATCGATAACAATATTCGCAAACAAGGTGAAGAAATCGAATCGGGCGAGGCCGTATTGAAGGTAGGTAAACGTCTTAATGCTGCTGATATTAGCTTATTGGCTAATTTGGGCGTCAGCCAAATCAAGGTGTTTCAGCCATTGACGGTAGGCCTGTTAGCAACTGGTGATGAGCTGGTTGCTATTGGCAATGAGCTGACAAGCTTGGCGCAAATATATAATTCTAATACGCCTACACTCAAAACCATGCTGGCTGATCTGCCAGTGACCATTCGTGATTACGGCATTATCCCTGACAATCTAGAGCAGACGACTGCCGCTGTCAATAAAGCGATGCAAGACTGCGATGTCCTGATATCAACGGCTGGCGTCTCGGTTGGTGATTATGATTTTTTGACTACCGTGATTGAACAGCTGGGTCAAATTAACCACTATAAAGTCGCGATGAAGCCGGGTAAGCCGTTTGTGTTTGGTGAATTAAACCAAGATATAGCTAAGCCCGTGTTATATTTTGGTCTGCCGGGCAATCCATTATCGACGGTCGTTGGGGCGTTACAGTTTGTGATACCAGCATTGTGGCAAATGTCAGGCGCTGATTTAGCAGAGCGACCCATGCAATTGAGTGTCAAAGCAACGCTCACAAACGATATCAAAAAATCAGCTGGTCGTAAGGACTTTCAGCGCGGTGTTCTCACACAAAACGACGCTGGCAGTTATCAAGTTGAGTGCTTCTCAGGTCAGCAATCACATAGAATCAAACAGCTTAGCCGAGCGAATTGCTTTGTTGTTTTGGACAAAGACAGTGGTAATGTGGCATCAGGTGATAGCGTCATTGTGCAGCCGTTCCCTTGGCTACATGCGTAGTGACAGTTTTCTAAATCTCTATAAGATGACTACAAAAAAACTGAAAATAAATCATACAATGGTAGGCCAAACACGAATAATAAAGTAATGCTGCCCACAAGCACTACTGATGGTAGGAAAATATGAGTGATGACAACATTAAGATAGGCCATGCACAACTGTATTCGCCTAGTATGTCTACATTAACAGCCGCTACGGCTTTTGATAATTATCAAGCCCCGTCTGTAACAGCACCTACCGAGCAAGATATTGAGCACTCTCAACCGTTAACTGATGGTTTTGCTCGACGTCTTACCTATCTGCGTTTGTCTATTACCGACTTCTGTAACTTTCGCTGTGAATACTGTTTGCCGAACGGCTATCAAGGCAAACGTCCTGATGATGAGCTTAGTGTTCCTGAGATTGCCACACTGATACGCGGCTTTGCTCAAGTCGGCACCAAAAAAGTTAGAATCACTGGCGGTGAGCCCTCTATCCGTCGCGATGTCGTCGAGATTATTGAAACCATCAAACAAACTGATGGCATTGAAACGGTGGCAATGACCAGTAATGGTTATAAGCTGGGTAAGCATTTAGCCAGTTGGCAAGCAGCTGGGCTCGACCAGTTAAATATCAGCATGGACAGTTTTGATGCCGCTACTTTCCATAAGATGACAGGCTTTGATAGCTTACCGCAACTACTTGCTGACATGGATACGTTGCTACAAACCACGAATATCAAGCTCAAAATCAACAGTGTGTTGATGGCAGAGACCGCCTTTGAAAATCTGATAGATGCCATCGACTACGTCAAAGATAGGCGAGTGACTTATCGATTTATTGAATTCATGCAGACCAGCGACAATAGCGATCTGTTTTTTGCTCAGCATGCCCAGTCCGATATTATCACCTATTATTTATTAGAGCATGGCTGGCAGCCACATGAGCGCGGCAGTAGTGATGGTCCAGCGGTAGAGTACAGCCATCCTGATTATATGGGACGCATTGGTATGATTGCCCCTTACGCGGCGCATTTCTGTGATACCTGTAATCGCCTGCGGGTGAGCAGTCAAGGCAAAGTGCATCTGTGCTTATTCGATCAAGGCAACTATGATATTCGTCAGCATCTACAGACTAACGATGTGCAAGGTTTAGTCAATGATCTATATAGCTTTATGCCGATTAAACCTGAGCACCATCATTTGCATGATGCCAATAGCGGCATTATGCATAACCTGTCAATCATTGGCGGTTAAATTAATAAGCACGTTACGCTTTTTTAAACATTAACATCACCTTCTCGAGGAAACTCTATGAGCAAACCCGCTACAGCATTTACACCGCTTAATATTACCGTATTAACCGTCTCTGACAGTCGAACACTTGCAGAAGATACCTCAGGACAATACTTGGTAGACAGCTTAACCGAAGCAGGGCATCACTTAGCAGACCGTCAATTGATCTCTGATGATATCTACCAGATAAGAGCGGTGATCAGTGGTTGGATTGCAGATCCAAAGGTTCATGCAGTGATTACGACGGGCGGTACGGGATTTTTTATCAGAGATAGCATGCCAGAAGCGGTAAAAGTACTGTTTGATAAGTCGATCGATGGCTTTGGTGAAATGTTTCGTCTCATCTCAAAAGATGAAATTGGCATGTCTACGGTACAATCACGAGCGGTTGCTGGCATGGCAAATGGCACCGGTATATTTTGCTTACCGGGCTCATCAGGCGCGTGTCGTACTGGCTGGGAAAATATCTTAAAAGAGCAGTTCGATAGCCGTACTCGTCCATGCAATTTTGTGCCGCACTTTTTGGCACAAAATCCTAGCCATGACTGATATTCAATGATGGTTGATACTGCACCACATCTAAATAGCTTGGCAGGCGTAGTCATCTTAGCGGGTGGTGCGTCCAAGCGTATGGGCACGCCCAAAGCGGAGCTCACTCTGTCGACAGGTGAGCGGCTATTAGACTATCATGTGCGTCATGCCCTTGAACTAACAGCGGCTGATTCAAATGCCGCTGATTTCAATATACTGATTATGATTGCAGACAATGAGCGCGGTTTTACGGTTGATTTAGATTTAACTGTTAGTAATATACAATCTTCAATTATGCATATTACTGATTACACTCCTATGAAAGATGACAAACAGAGCGATAATGGCGGGGCTTTGGTTGCTATCGAATCAGCTCTGCAGACATTAGCTAAGCTC
Organism: Psychrobacter okhotskensis; assembly: GCF_965638355.1. Lineage (NCBI taxonomy): Bacteria > Pseudomonadati > Pseudomonadota > Gammaproteobacteria > Moraxellales > Moraxellaceae > Psychrobacter > Psychrobacter okhotskensis. The sequence continues at coordinate 2,398,069 of NZ_OZ281822.1, read as the reverse complement.
ACTGATACAACGCCAAACCAAAAATCCGGCTCCTCATGGTTACTCGTTATTAGCTGCGATAGCTTAATACCTGCAACTGATTTGTGGCAAAAATTACAACCGGTGATTAGTCAAGCGGCCGATAAAAAAGTGGTTTGTCTAACCGATGATAGCCATCTATATCCATTATTGGGGCTGTATCAATTAAGTGTTGAGCCTGATCTGAAGGCTTATGTTGATAGCGGTCAACGCCGTGTCATGTCATTTATCAAGCCTCTTACGCAAGCGGTGCCTTTGACAGAAAATTGGCAGCATCTGACCAACTTTAATACCCCTGAAGATTTTCAACGTGCCTGCGCAGTGTTAAGCGATTTATAAAATTTTATCAAGAGACCTTATCAAGAGATATTAGCAATGAATAGCAATAATCAGGAAAGCAGACAATCTAGCTTATCGCATCTAGACGGCAACGGCGATATTACCATGGTTGATGTCAGTGGCAAGACGGCAACGACGCGAGAAGCCAATGCAGTCGGACAAGTGCGTTTCCCAAGCGAGATTTATGCGCAAATCAAAGCTGCTGATGGTATGACCAAAAAGGGTAGCATTACTCAGACGGCGCATATCGCCGGTATTATGGCCGCCAAGCGCACCCACGATTTGATTCCACTGTGTCATCCATTGCCGCTAGACAAGATTGGTCTAGCCTTTGCTTATGATGACGACCTAAATGCCATTATCGTCAGCGGCACTGTCAAAGTCACGCATAAAACTGGGGTCGAGATGGAAGCCTTAACCGCCGTTAGCATTGCTTGTTTGACCATCTACGATATGACCAAAGCGCTATCGCATGATATCGTTATTGATAATATTCATTTGGTGACAAAAACAGGTGGAAAATCAGACTATCGTCATGCTTAAAATCACACTTAGAATAATGAAGTTTTTTATAACGATGAGCATTACCCGATGAGCAGTAATATATAGTCAAAATATCCTAAAATCGCTACGGTACTGCTGATATCAATTTTTTGAAGCCTCTGTCTGCGCAGGCATAGCAAGCAAAAAAAATAGATATCAGCAGTGCGTGATGTGTCGATATTACTTTTAACTGACTATAGTTATAAAGCTCGATAGTTTGCACAGAATGGAAGGTTTTTATGAGTAATATTGACGTAGCACCAAACACTGAAGCAACGATGACTATCAACGTCTTGTATTTCGCCAGCTTAGCGGACGAAGCCAATTGCCAAGAAGAAGCGGTCAGCGTTGAGCAGTCGACCTCATTGACTGAGCTATACGAACAACTCAGTCAAAAGCATCGCTTTAGTCGCCCGCAGGCAGAGCTACGCGTGGCGGTAAATGATTACTTTGCTAAATGGACAGACCAGATCTATGATGGTGATAGTGTGGTATTTATCACCCCAGTTGCGGGTGGTTAAATTTTAGTAGATCGCTTCCTAATTAAAAAGACAGCAAATAGAGACATCAAATGACAGATAACGTCCACAGCCACTCAATGAGTATCAAGCGTAGTATCGATGAAGCCTACCTAATCGCTGAGCGTGATGGCTTTGCGTTATTAGACGTAGCGATTGATGAAGGTCGACTAAAAAATACCCTCGATGATGATAGCTGCGGTGCTTTTGTTTGCTTTGAAGGCAGAGTGCGTAATCATAATAATGCCACTAGTGTTGAACGCTTGACCTATTATGGTTATGAAGACTTAGCGCTGAATCAAGGTCGCGCAATTATCGAAGAAGCTAAAAAGCGTTTTGAAATCACTCATGCCATTGCCATTCATCGTATCGGTGCTTTAGAGATAGGCGATGTCGCTGTGTGGGTTGGTGTGGTTTCTGCCCATCGTTATCCCGCTTTTGATGCTTGCCGCTGGATACTCGATACAATTAAGGCAGATATTCCGGTTTGGAAGCAAGAATACTACGACAATGATGTTTCCAAGTGGCTTAGTAACAATGGTTAAGAACGAGGATGGTTAGTAATGGCTAAGTTGATGGCGGTGACACCTATCTCTGCGTTTTTACTAGTAGCGTTAAGCGCTTGCACAGCAGAAAATACGGTTGACACGGATTCTGCTAGCCAGACACCTGAGCAAACCCAAACCCTACGTATTGCTGCTGCTGCCAATTTATCGGATGTGTTGCCTCAAATTGTTGATGGTTATAAAGCAGATAAAAACTTAACGGCGCAGGATATCGACGTCACTTATGCCTCGTCAGGCAAGTTATACGCGCAAATAAAAGCAGGCGCACCTTACGATATATTCTTATCTGCCAATCAAGAATTCCCTGCCAAACTGGCGGCTGAAAGAGTCGTAGACAACGATAAAAATAATGAGAGTTATACACCATTTACTTATACGCAAGGTCAATTGGCACTATATAGCGTCACTAAGTCATTGCATGGTCTTGAGCCAGCAGCGGTGAGTGACTTATTAATAAAAGACGCTAATGGTAAGATAGCCATCGCTAATCCTGAGCTTGCCCCTTATGGCGCATCGGCACAAGCCTATCTACAGTCGCAAACTCTATATAACACTTTAAATCAGCAAAAACGCCTGATACAAGCAGAAAATATCGGTCAAGCCTTTCAATATGCGCATACTGGCAGTGTCGATTATGGCTTTGTCGCGCAATCACAAATCGTAGCCATTAAAGCCAAGCCTGAGCGGTTCGTTACCTTAGCGCCCGAGTCTTATCCAGCTATCCTGCAAGATGGCATAGTCATCAGTGACGTGTCTATGGCAACAGACTTCAGCGATTATTTACTCTCTAAAGCAGGACAACAATACTTCTCGCAAGCGGGCTATCTCACGCTTCAATAGTGATTCTTAAATAGAATCAACCCTTTAACACAACGAGCAATGACATCATGATAGCCCAATCTCTTATGGCAGGCATGCTCAGTCCATTATGGGTGAGCGTTAAGCTTGCCGGTGTGACCACCTTGTGCTTATTATTGTTTGCCACGCCTGTCGCTTATTGGCTTGCCAAGCCCAGCCGTGGCCGCGTACTTGGTCGCTTTAAAGTCTTACTAATGGGCATTATCGCGTTGCCGTTGGTATTACCGCCTACCGTGATTGGTTTTTATTTATTACTGCTATTAAGCCCCAACGTTGGTATCGGTAGATGGCTTGCCGAGCATAACATCAGTCCATTCATCTTTACCTTTGAAGGGCTTGTCATCGGCTCTATTATTTACTCATTGCCTTTTTATATTCAGCCTGTCTACGCTCAGTTTTTGCGCATTCCACCTAGCGTCATTGAAGTTGCACATTTATTAGAAACCAGTCGTCTGAGGCGCTTTATGAAAGTGGCATTGCCACAAGCGCGCGTTGGTATCATTCTTGGCAGCTTAATTAGCTTTGCCCATACCATTGGCGAGTTCGGCGTGGTATTGATGATAGGTGGCAGTATCTCCGGTGAGACCAAAGTCGTCTCGATTGCTATCTATGAGCAAGTCGAGGCACTGAATTATGAAGCTGCACATATGATGTCCGGCATTCTTATTATCATTGGTGTGATCATGGTCGCCTTGATTGCCACTGTCAATAAGCTAAATCAACGCTGATGCTCGATTAACGTTGATAAAAGCGACGCAAACAGCATTTTTGAAACACTATAATTTCTAGCGATTCTCATCTGAGCGCTTAATACTGTCTGGGCTTGCTTGATAAACAGCATCTAGCTCATCCTCTGTTAGATACTTTTCTACGATAGGATACAGTTCGCGCTCCTCAAAACGAATATGGTCGTATAGTAACGTGCCAAGCTCTCTAACTTGTTCTGTCGTTATAGACTGATTCGCCGTTTTTTGTCCCGTATCTATCAGGGTCTGCAAGCGTTTATGCTGACCAGTAAGCGTCTCTAATACCGATGCTACTTCAGGTTGAGATGCTCGATAAGGCTCTAGGGCGTTGGCAATTAAATTGTCTTCAATCTGAAAATGATATTGCATATCGTCGATATAAGCGGTGAGATTATGCCAGTGCTTGGCAATCTCGTCAGTCGTGTCAGCGCATTCTTTCGCATGACGAGACAAGTTGAGACCAAGATGATGCTGGCGAGATAATGGCTGTAGTTGATTGCTGCGTTTCATAATTGAACCCCTTCATAAGTCTACAAACGATTAGGTAAAATACTTTTGAAACAAAAGCTTTTGTTTCAAAAGCTTTTATTTTTAACACTGTCATTCTAAAAATCATGATGCTGTTACTATCAGCATACACAAGCATCAAGGCAGGTTGTTATTTCATTTTTATCTCTACTTTTCAAATGAGGACACGCCCTAGAATTATATAAATATAATTGAATTACTATAAAACCAATAGCACTGGTAATATCAGCTTATCGATTTTATGTAAAATTGACTATAGAATCGTCTTTGCATTGGCTCTATTTTAAAAAGGCCTAATAATTTTGAGAAAACTGCTCCAAACGACAAGTATTGTTCTAAAAATAAGAACTATAATTTGCGTTTACCCCTGTTTATTTGCGGGTCGTCAACACCTATAATAGTGTTATCGAATAAAGACAACCGAGCAAAAACATAGGAAGATGATTATGACTACTACAAATAAAATCAATGATAATCTTACCCCACTACAACACCGTACCGTGATGCATCAACTACCTGGCATGCCAACCTCTGATGGCGCTGGCGTGAAGCTCACGCGTATTATTGGTACGCGGCATCTGGATACGTTGGATCCGTTTTTGATGTTAGATTGCTTTGAGAGCGATGATGCTGATGATTATGTGGCAGGCTTTCCTACCCATCCGCATCGCGGCTTTGAGACCGTGACCTATCTGCTCAATGGTCGTATGCGTCATAAAGACAATGCAGGTAATGAAGGTGTCATCGAGCCGGGCGGTGTGCAGTGGATGAGCGCTGGGCGTGGCATCTTGCATTCAGAGATGCCAGAACAAGAAGAGGGCTTGTTAAAAGGCTTTCAGCTATGGGTCAACTTGCCTGCCAGCGCTAAAATGAGTGAGCCGAATTATCAAGAGTTTCCACCAGAGTCGACGCCACTTGAGCGCCGCGACAATGGCACCGAAATTCGCGTCATCGCTGGTGAGACTAGCGAAGGTACGGTTGGACCTGTTATCAATAACTATACTTATCCGACGTACTTGGATGTTACCTTACCGGCTAATACCAGCTTTGAGCAGGCTTTGGCAAGCGAGCACAATGCCTTTATCTACGTGGTAGAGGGTGAGTTACAAGTACGAGATGCTGAAGGAAATGTCAGCAAAAATAATACGGTACGTGCCAAAAACCTTGCTGTATTAACCAAAGGTGATACTGTTACTGTGGATAGCGCTAATGATGGCGCGCGGTTTTTGTTAATCGCAGGTCAGCCGCTTAACGAGCCAGTCGCTCGCATGGGGCCGTTTGTGATGAATACTGAAGCCGAGCTACATCAGGCGGTCAATGACTTTCACAATGGCAAGTTTGGACAACCTGCTTAAGCGTGATTGTGAGTATCAACGCGTTAATGATAAAGTAGCAAAGCCCGCTAAATTAATTTTAGCGGGCTTCTTTATTGAATACTAAGAATGATAGGGTGGATTATTTACGTTTTTTATTCAGCACTTCCACTAGCAGGAGTTGCTTCAAATTCAGCCAGCATAGCGCTAATGCGCTTGTCTTTTTGCTGCCACATCTCTTCTATCCAAGCAAACATCTGCGCCTTGATGGCCTCATCATTCTCATAACCGCCATTTTTGACCGCATCAAAGAGCGCATCAGGTATCTCGACATGTCGTACGTCGACACCTAAGCGTTTGATATTGCCTTTCCACAGATCACTGTAAGTCGGCACCCCATCAGGATATACGATGGTCATATCCAAGATGCCATCCATCTCTTTACCCAACGCATTAATTGCTAATGATAAACCGCCCGCACGTGGCTTGAGGAGATACTTGTAAGGTGACTGCTGTTTGTCATGCTTGTCTTGGGTAAAGCGCGTGCCTTCTAAATAGTTCAATAAGGTAAAAGGTTTGTCTTTGAGTAGGGCGCATGCGCGTTTGGCTTCTTCGATATCTTTGCCTTGTAAAGCTGGGTTTTTAGCAATTGCCTCTTTAGAATGGCGACGCATCATAGGAAAGTCTAAAAAATAAAACGCTTGGCCGATAACAGGAATGTATATCAGCTCAAACTTGGTAAAAAAGCGCGTTAATGGCAAGCGGTTTTCACTAATGTATTGCACGATACTGGTATCTACCCATGACTGATGGTTGCTCATCAGTAGATACTTGCCTTGGGTATTGACGTCGTCAGGTAGGCTGATGCGCCAGTCTTTCTCCGGCAAGATATTATCGATTAAGGCGTTATTACTATTTATCCAATAGTTAGTCACTTTGATCATCGTGTCATCAGCGATCGCGGCACCGGTCACGACTTTAGTAGCACCCATTAGCCATACCGGTAGTGCAACGATTAGGCTGTTACCAGCAAGTACCCCTGTGGCCGTTGCAAGCGAGGCAACTTTGCCAAGTTTAGGGTTGCGTTTGTGCATTTTTTGCATGAATGATGACAGTCGCATATTAAATCCTTTTATTCTACTAACTGATAATGACTCCAGTTCACTGAACGCGCGTTAACCATAGTCGGTTAAATATAATTTGGATACAAGGAAGGCGGGTGAAAGCACTACAAATAGTAGACTAAACGAGCCTGAGACCATATCTGATTTATAGGGTACTGACTATATCTGGTTTTTATGAGCGTATAAACTGGACTTGAGAAGAATTGAGCTATCATTATCCACTTGCTGACGATATTTTCTAGCGTTTTTGAGTAATCTCTAACGCACTTGAGTAAGCGAACAAAGCGGGAGCACCGCCCGTATGCCAAAATAACACACGATCCGTTTGCTTAATTTTACCTGTGCGAATCATATCTATTAACCCGCCCATCGCACGACCCGTATAAACAGGATCTAACAAGATTCCCTCTGTTTGCGCAGTCATCTCAATGGCTTCGTTTTCCAAAGCACCAACCACGCCATAACCGCCGCCTACATAATCAGAGTTAAGTATTAAATCGCTCTCTGAAAATTGATGGTCGGCTGCGATAAGGACAGCGGTGCTATTGGCAAGCGCGACGGTATACTGATCAAATGGCACTTTGTCTGTTTCGCCTTTATCGATATTGATACCCACGATCTGCGCAGGCGAGTTGAGCATTTTCTTGCCAAGCATCAAGCCGGCTTGTGTCGCACCAGAGCTAGAGGCAAAAACAATATGAGTAAATGAGACGTCCATGCTGGTACGTTGCGACTCTAACTCTTTAAAGGCTTCTACAAAGGCCAAAGCACCCAATTCATTGGAACCACCATAAGGGATGACGTAGGGTTTTTTGCCTTGTGTTTTTAACTGTTCGACGATTTTAGGAATGTCTTCCCCTTTGCGATGGGCGCCTGCCCAATGAATATGACACCCGAAAATCTTATCCAATAATAAATTGCCACTTGCTTGCTCAGGTTCTTCTCCGCCTAATACTAAATGGCAGTCAAGTCCCAAGCTTGCAACGGCAGCAGCAGTTTGGCGACAATGATTAGATTGTGCAGCGCCTGCCGTAATCACGCAATCAGCACCCTGAGCAAGGGCGTCACCCATTATAAATTCAAGCTTACGGGTTTTGTTGCCACCCAATGCCAATCCTGTATTGTCATCTCGTTTCATAAAGATAGTAGGGCCGCCGAGTTTGTCACTCAATCTGGTGAGCTCTATCAAAGGGGTGGGGAAGAAGCCTAATGATTGTCTGGGTATGTGGTTATAGTCCATGTGTTATTCGCTTTATGGGTAGAGAAATTATGAGCTTGGAAGCTATCCTATGATAGTAATTATTGAATATTAATACCATACAATATTTAGCCATGAGAATAGCTATTTTTAGAGTATTAAATATATAATTTTGATAGATAAGTCTGCTCATTGATGACACGTCCTAGCCCAAGTTGCCCGTTTCAATCCATAGAGACCGTTTTAATCCATAGAGACCGTTTCAATCCATAGAGAATAGGCATTAAGTAAAAACACTGTCTTATCTTCAATTTCTAGAAAAATAGTTATCAGACCAATTTTATTCATTTGGCTTATCAAACAAGGCTTCGATAGGTTTGCTGTGAATCTTAGAGGCGTTAAACAGAGATTTATTAGCCGTATCGCCCTCTGTCCAAAAATTAATATTAAACTGAGCATCTTCACTCAGCTCTACTCGATGCCAATACTGTGGCGGACTAACTGCAAACTGTCCCGCTTTAATGACGATGGTTTGCTCTGGTTCGGTGGCTGCTTCATTGGCAAATCCGTAAAAAGTGACCTCTCCTTGCATGACACAAATCTGACCATACACGCCCTCCGCAGTATTGTGGTGAGTGAGTAGGGCTTTGGGTACTTTATCCTTGGTAAAGAAATGGGTAGAGCGTTTTACTTTCCAATGACTGGGGATGATTATATGGTTCATGAGAACTCCTTGATTGAGTAAACAAAGTGATTTTTATCAAATTTTAATAATCATTAAGCTTAGCATTAGCAGATGTAGCATTGACTTGTTTCAACAATTATACGATCAGCTTGAATAGTTTTTAAAATTAAATCAAATGTTGTTGAGATAAATTATAACATTCATTTAAAATGAATGTTATAATTTATTTTTAAGGCTTTGGTGGACTGCGATTACTGAGACAGCAGTGTTGCTGATTATTGAAATAACCTTAGGTGTTAGCTATTTAACCGCATGACTTATTAGCAGTATAGGAATCATATAGTCAATTCGACATAAAATCGATACGCTAATATTACCAGTGCTACTGGTATAAATTTTACTTGCGTGCTGTGTCTGCGCTGACAGAGGCTGCGCAAAATTCATCCCAGCAGCACTGTATTTTTTTATAGTGATTCAACTATATTTTAAATAAGTGATGCCTTAAAACACCCTTAAACATTCATTATTAATATATTTTTAAGGGTTATGACCTATTTGCAAGGAGGAGCGAGACATGGGTGAGTACAAGAAGTATTGGTTCGGTTTACTGGCCGTGCTAATCGTGACATTTATATTTTTAGGGTGGGGCGGTGTTGAAATCTATCGCACAGCACCACCAATACCAGATCAGTATGTCGATACTACTGGTCAGGTTTTATTAACAGAAGAGGATATCTTAGATGGTCAATCTGCATGGCAGCGCACAGGCGGTCAGCAGCTTGGTTCGGTATTGGGCCATGGTGCTTATCAAGCGCCAGATTGGACCGCGGACTGGCTGCATAGAGAGCTGGTAGCGTGGTTGGATATCAGATCACAAGAGCTATATGGCAGTAATTTTTCTGACGCATCTGATGATCAAAAAGCGGTATTGAACGCGCAGCTGAAAAAAGAATATCGTGGTAGCGTGGTCAATGATAGCGAGCAAGTCGTGCTATCAGACACGCGGATTGCCGCTATCAATCAGATAGCGCCTTATTATATGAGCTTGTATGGTGATGACCCTGCATTGCAAGAGTCTCGAGAGAACTTTGCGATGAAGAACAACACCATAACGGATGCTGCTGATAGACAAAAACTGACCAATTTTTTCTTTTGGACAGCATGGATTGCTTCTGCTGAACGTCCCGGCACTGATGCTACCTATACGAATAACTGGCCGCATGAGCCGCTTATCGATAACGTACCGACGTCAGAAAATATTATGTGGTCTATCGCCAGTATTGTCTTTTTAATCGCTGGGGTAGGGTTTTTAATTTGGGGATGGTCTTTCTTACGTCAAGAAGAAGACGTCAAGCAGATAACGCCAGACGTTGACCCATTAACCAAAGTTGCTTTAACCCCTTCTCAAAAGGCGCTAGCAAAATACGGCTTTTTAGTGGTGGCACTGTTTGTATTTCAGGTGTTTATCGGCGGTTTTGTCGCACATTATACGGTCGAAGGTCAAGAGTTTTATGGTATTCCGGTTGCAGACTTTTTCCCCTATGCGCTAGTGCGTACTTGGCATATTCAGTCGGCCTTATTTTGGATTGCCACTGCATTTTTGATGGCAGGGCTATTTTTGACACCGCTTATCAATGGTGGTAAAGATCCTAAATATCAAAAACTAGGAGTCGATATATTATGGTTTTCATTAATTATCGTGGTAGTGGGATCTTTCGCCGGTCAGTATTTTGCTTTAGCGGATATATTACCCGCAAAATATAACTTTTGGTTTGGACATCAAGGCTATGAGTATATTGACCTAGGCAGATTTTGGCAGATTTTAAAATGGGTTGCCGTACTGTTTTGGCTGTTATTAATGACCCGTGGTTGTTTACCTGCCTTTAAAGAACAAGGTGATAAAAACTTACTCGCTATCTTCTTTGCCTCCGTCGTTTGTGTTGGCTTATTTTATGGTGCAGGCTTGTTCTATGGTGAGCGCACCCATTTAACCATCATGGAATACTGGCGCTGGTGGGTTGTGCATTTATGGGTAGAGGGTTTCTTTGAAGTATTCGCTACGGTCTCGCTTGCTTTTATTTTTTATAACTTGGGCTTGGTGAATAAGAAAATCGCCACAGCCAGCTCTATTGCCTCTGCCGCGCTATTCCTGCTTGGCGGTGTACCAGGCACATTCCATCATTTGTATTATTCCGGCACGACCACACCGGTGATGGCAATCGGTGCATCATTCAGTGCGTTAGAAGTGGTGCCATTAGTGGTCTTAGGTTATGAAGGCTATGAGCATTGGTCTATGCAGCGTCAAGCGCCATGGATGAATAAATTAAAATGGCCTATCATGTGCTTCGTCGCGGTCGCCTTCTGGAATATGTTAGGGGCTGGGGTGTTTGGCTTTATGATTAATCCACCGGTATCATTATTCTACCTACAAGGATTAAATACCACTGCCGTGCATTCACATGCTGCACTGTTCGGGGTATATGGATTTTTAGCGATTGGTTTTGTATTACTGGTAATGCGATATATTCGTCCAGACTATATTTTTAGTGAAAAGCTCATCAAAACTGGCTTTTGGGCATTAAATATAGGCTTGGTATTGATGATTGCGACCAGCTTGCTACCCATCGGTATCTTCCAAGCGCATGCTTCCATGACCGAAGGTTTATGGTACGCGCGTAGTGAGGGCTTCTTACAACAAGACTTGTTACAAACGTTACGTTGGGTCCGTACCTTTGCCGATGTCATCTTTATCATTGGTGCTATTTGTGTGGCATTGCAGGTGGTCAAACTGGCGTTTGCAAAACCGTCACACTCTAATTATCAGCCGAACAAACCAGTGAACGATTGATGATAGGGCGTAGGTATTGAAGATAGTGTTTGAGTAAAAATCCCTGCCTAGTAGCGGGGATTTTTATTATTTTGAAACTGGTTTTTAGAAGGGTTTTATCACGAAGTTATGGATTTTTCACTAAACCTCTTCATACATAGATTTGCTAAATTAAGGGTCACTACCACCAAACTTTAACCATCATGGTCACAAAATGGTCACCGTTTGGTCCCTGAGAAATTGGTCACCGACTTCCACAAGATAGAGTGCATGTGCAAAAACTTATCATTCATGCATTTTTGAAGAGTAGATTTTTTGGTAAAGGTGAAAAGAGAGAAAGCATCCAACCCTTATAAAGAAAAGGTTTAAGTGGAAATTCAGACACAAAAAAACCTCAAACAAAGTTATGTTTGAGGCGAAACTTGCTCAGATTTAACATCCGAATTCGTTTTAAATATGGCGCAGCGGACGGGACTCGAACCCGCGACCCCCGGCGTGACAGGCCGGTATTCTAACCAACTGAACTACCGCTGCTTAGGTCGTTTTTAGCATCTTCTCTTATTACAGAGACACTCGCTAAAAAGAGTGGTGGGTGATGACGGATTCGAACCGCCGACATTCTGCGTGTAAGGCAGACGCTCTACCAACTGAGCTAATCACCCTGAGAAGCGTATAAAAATTGCACTGCAATTTTAGCTTCGCAAGAGAAATCCTTTAAATAGGATTTCTTAAAAGTTCTACTATCTAAAGGTGTCACGCTCTAGAATCATAAAAACTTTCAACAACATAGAACTTAATTAAAGCCCCTTGCTGTGGGTGTGTATTATATAGATTTACACCTGCCTGTCAAATATTATTTTAAGTATTTTATAAATTGATGATTATCCTAGTTTTATGGTCGTCATTGTAGCGCTTGTTTAGCCCATATAGTGGCTACACAGTTACCTATTGTGTGTGTGCTAAAAGCTACTATACTGATAATGCTTTGTGGCACGTGCATGTGTTGAATTATTTGATTGGTATTAATTGATTGGTTGGTTGATGGAGGCGGGCATAGACACTTTTGCTATTGAAAAGTACTTTACGACATGGTCTTTTGGCGACTTTGCAGAATTGGGACTGATATTACATGTCGTGCTCATGATATTAATGACGCTACGGATTGTATCGGTACAGCGCAATATTGGTGTATCGATTGCTTGGGTTGCCGTGCTTTATACCTTGCCTGTGGTAGGATTTATTGCCTATATATTGCTGGGTGAGCCAATGATCGGACGCCGCTATCGTGAACGCGTGGATCAAGCCAGCCTGCTGATGAATGATATGGCAAAGCGGGAGCATTTGGTCTTTGACAAGGGGCAAGATTTGTTGCCCGACAACTATCGCGGTGTCAGCCAAATAGGGACGCGCTGGACAGGCTTTGGGGTGTTCCCCGATCATCAAATGCAGCTATTAACCGCGCCCAATGCTATTTTTAAGCGTTTGATCGATGATATTGAGTCAGCAAAGAGCATCATCTTGATGGAGTTTTATATTATCTATCCGAAGGGGCAGGTGGTAGAGGTGATAGAGGCGTTGGTCGCTGCCGTACAGCGCGGGGTCGAGTGCCATATATTGGCGGATAGTGTTGGCAGTTTCAGCTTTTTTAACAGCAATGAGCACCGAATGTTAGAGCGCGCGGGTGCCTTTGTCCATCAGTCGCTACCAGTAGGCTTGTTCAAGACTTTATTTAAGCGTTCAGATCTGCGTAACCACCGCAAGATGGTGGTCATTGATGAATACATTGGTTATATCGGCAGCTTTAATTTAGTCGATCCTAAGTTTTTTAAACAAAACAAAAACGTCGGACAGTGGATCGATGTGGCGATACGTAGCGTTAGCCATCGTACCATTAGTATAGCGACGGCGATGGCCAAGGTGGTGGTTACCGATATCGGTGCTGAAAACAAAAACAATCTAGACGAGCTAAACCAGCGGATAAATAACTATACCCGTAAACTATATGTGATGGATCCGACCATCAATGACATCAATAGCCGGGTGAAGTTCTTAGGTGATAGTATCGCCGCTGATGAGCCGCTACATACGGGCTCAACGTCGATAGTCATACCTCAGATGCCTATAATAGAAGGCGTGGTCGCGCAGTTGATACCTTCTGCACCACAGGTGACGGCGCATGTTATTTACAATACATTGGTGACGGTTATTCATCGCGCCAACAAACGTATTTGTATTACCACGCCGTACTTTGTGCCTGATGAGGCGCTATCAAGTGCGCTGACGATCGCGGCTAAGCGCGGGGTAGAGGTGACGATTATCGTTCCCGAAAAGGTCGATTCGTTTTTAGTACAGCATGCATCCCAAGCGTATTATGAGGAGTTACTAGAGGCAGGTGTGACCATTGCGCTATTTAAAGGTGGGTTGCTGCATGCTAAAACTGTGGTCATCGATGATGATTACTGTTTGTTCGGTACGGTAAATATCGATATGCGCAGCTTTTATCTCAATATGGAAGTCAGCTTGGCGATTTATACCCCAGAAATGGTCGCTCAAATCACTGACTGCCAAGAGACTTATCTGCAAAGCTGTCATTTTTTGACTTTAGCCGAATGGCAGCAGCGCGCAGGTTATGAGCGTTTGTTCGATAATGTGGTACGCTTGTTTAGTCCTTTATTGTAGCGCCTTAACTTTTAGGTTAAGGTAAACTATCTACACATTGCATTACTGTCGCCATCATAACGATGTCATCCTATTCATGACCTATTGAACTGTAAAAGGACACGCTTGCCTTATGTCTGCATCGCCTTTAACGCCACTTGATTATATCGCCGCAGGCTATTGGCAAGATTTCTTAGCGAATCGTCCGGTCGCAGGCGGCATTGCCTACGAAACTCAGCTACGTGATTGCGTTTTGGATGAGTCGCTGGCAAGCTTGCAACGGATAGACACCTTGCTGTCGCAGATACGTCGCGATTTGATTAAAGCGGGTCATTGGGATGAAGAGACGCTGCTAACGGATGAACGTTATCGCAATTTCATGATGTTTTTAGCGTTTTATGCAGGCCAAGTATTGGCACGGCACTGGCAAACCACAGCGCATTGGTATGGTCAGTTCGAGCTGCGCAAACGCTATCCAACATGGTCACTGAGCGCCGATGACTTTTATCAGCATATGGCAGTACTGTATGGCGACAATAACAATGCCAATATTAATGACAGTGTCAACTCACCGATATTTTTTGCCCTAAAACCAGTAGGGTTGCGTTTGTTCGGTCATATTGACCGGCCGTTTGTCGCTGTACAAGGCGGGCAAGTTGCTAGTGGCTTGTATCAAGCGGTCAGTGCCAGATTGCCAAGCGCTGGCAATAATCACACGTCTGCAACGAGCCATCAGAATAATAAAGCTGATATTACGTCCCATACAGCTTCGAATCCCAATACAAATTTAAAAGCAGGTTTAAGCCCGATTCGCATGAAGAGTAGTTCTCAGACAGTCGCTACTAGTGAACACTCTTTAGTAAAGCAGAATATAACGGCTACATCAGCAGATGCTTTAAATAGAGCTGATTTGAATAAAAATGCTTTGAATGAAGCTACTGCTCCACAAATATTGGATCGACTAAGCAATAAAGACTTATCGAATGAACAACAAGGTGAGATAAAGCCTGAGCTGTCTAAATTGGAACCGGCATTAACGCAAACCAAGTCAGATCGCTCGCCGTCAGTCCCTGTCAAACCCTCGCCAACCCCAGAAATTTTTAGCCAGTTATTGATAGAATTAGATGAGATTGAACAGCCACAAACTGCTGGTAATGCTGAATACCAGCAAGCTTGTAAAGTGCTAGAGCAGTTTGAACAGCACATTGCCAAGCAAAGCAAACCACGTGCACAAGTTAGTTTTTCAGAGCGTCATTTGGCAGCAAAAGAGCAAGCGTTGTTAAAACTACGAGAAGCCGCGCATGCTGGTAATACCGCTGCTATGCTACGTCTAGCGATGTATGAGCTACTCGGTGAAGGGTTAGCTACGGATAAAATCACTGGCACAGAGGCAGGTGTTGAATGGGTTAAGCAGGCCGCCAGCAAAGACGACAGCCGAGCGCAGCGCTTACTCAGTAGGATGTATTACCAGGGGGTTGGTATAGTGCAAGATATCAATAATGGTAAGTATTGGCTAGAGCAAGCTGCCCAAAATGGTCACGTAGAAGCAGCCAGCTTGGTGGCGCAGTGGCAGCAAGCGCAAGCGTTGATAACGACACAAAAGCAAGAACAACACAGTATCAAGCGCTATCAGCTGTTGCTAGCGATAGTCACAATAATGGCAGTGCTAATATTAATTATTGTCTAAACGATTTTTGTTAGCTCATACTGCGTAAAAGCTTATTATTAAGCAGAAAATTCAGGTAGAATTGTCGCGTTTTTTACCATCAGTTTTTTGAGAATGGTATTATCTGATTCATTACTAATCTGGGCTGTTCTATGCCATCTTCTCCTACGCCATCCAAGCCCTCTACTACCGCGTCTCCATCTAACGCGTTATCCAGTCGAGCTGTGTATCAACCACCCTTTTATTATCAATGTATCATTGGCTTACTCAAGCCGCTATATCGTCTGCAAGTCTGGCGACGCTCACACAAGCGCGATAACTATCAGCAAGAAGTGGCGCAGCGTTTTGGCAAGCACTATCCTGCAGCGCCAACAGCGGATATCAAAGCTGAAATGCACCATAAAGCTGAGATGGATAATAACGTTATCTGGTGCCACGCGGTGTCTTTAGGTGAAACCAATACAGTAGCGCCGTTGCTTGACATGCTGTTGGCGCAGGGTTATCAGATTTGGCTGACCAATACCACGCAGACAGGTTTTGCCCGCGGTGCCAGCCGTTTCGCTGCTGACATTGCTCAAGGTCGGCTTAGCCATAGCTATGTACCTGTAGATAGCCCTGCTGTTATTGAGACGTTTTTAGCGCATGTGCAGCCAGTCGCGGCCTTATTTGTAGAGACCGAACTGTGGGCGAATATTTTAGCCAAGCTATCCGAGCATTGTATTCCGAGCATCTTAGTCAATGGTCGTCTATCAGCCAGTTCATTTACAAGCTATCAAAAAATCGCTGCTGTCAGCGCCAGTATGATGAAAAATCTGACGTTAATTATTGCGCAAGACAATGAGTCTGCCAAACGCTTTCGCCAGCTGGGTGCTCATAGTGCGCAAATTCGGGTGGCGGGCTCACTCAAGTGGGTCATTAATAGACCAATGCTTAATAATGAAACGATTGATAGCAAAACTGATGATGTACAAGCGATTGATAGCAGCGCTGCTAAGAAAGAACATGAGCGTGCCACTATACAAAAGCAAAAGAGCGGTATTGCCGTCGAGTTGGGCATAGCTGATCGTCCTATTTGGGTCGCGGCCAGCACCCATAGCGGTGAAGAAAGCATCGCTCTGTCATTACAGCAGCAGCTATTGTCCAACCCAGCGCTGGCAGATACGCTATTGATTATCGTGCCCAGACATCCTGAACGCTTCGATGAAGTAGCGACACTTATCCAAAACAGCACGTTGATAATGGCACGGCGCAGTAACGAAGAAGTAATCAATGCGGACACGCAAGTCTATTTGGCAGATAGCATGAGCGAGCTGATGACATGGTATGCATTGGCGGATGTGGCGTTGGTGGGCGGTTCTTTGGTCGATGTAGGCGGACACAACCCAGTTGAGCCAGCGAGTGTGGCAACGCCGGTGCTAATGGGACCTCATACTCAATCATGTCAAAGCGTGGTCGATAAGCTGGCGAGTGTCGGCGCGTTATATCAACCTAACAATGCGTTTTATCGTTCAGTTACGATAAAGCCAACGACGATAGAGGATGTTGCTGCCAATGATGTTGCTACCAATAATGAAAATATCGCCAATTCAGCTATCAGTAGCTCAGATATCAGTAGTTCAGAGATAAAGGGTAAGCAAAAATCCTCGCGCAAAAAATCCTCATTGGCTGCTAACGATACGGCGCTCATTTATGATCAACTACAGTCTTGGCTTAGCCATCCGCTATTAGCCAAACAGGCAGGGCAAGCTGGCGAGCAGATGACCGTACAGCAGCAAGCAGTATTAACGCGCCAGTTTGCCATGATTGAAAAGGTAATTGAGCAGCATGCAAGCCAAGAGACGCTATGAACTGTCTATTACTACCTACCGAACATTTTTCGCAAGATTCTGCGATAATCAATAATCTGTTGCAAATCAACCATGTCAATCATGTATTGGCAGCAAAAGTGGGCGACACGCTGAAAATCGGGCAACTCGGTGGTAATCTTGGTACGGCGATTATTGAGGAGATTGCTGCTCGCTGTATTCAGCTAGGTGATGTCCAATTGTCAGTTGTGCCACCTGCTAAGTTAAATCTGACTGTTATCTTGGCATTGCCACGTCCAAAAGTGCTGCGCCGCTTGATAATGGATATGACGGCGCTTGGTGTGCGTGATATTATCCTTATCAATAGCTACCGTACACAAAAGAGCTATTGGCAAAGTCCGATGTTGAGTCGCCTCGATGAGTTCGTATTAGAAGGCTTACAACAAGGGGTGGATAGCATTGCCCCGCGCATTACTTTGCAAAAGCGCTTTAAACCCTTTGTCGAGGATGAGCTGGCAAGTCTAATCACTAACCGCGCTATTGTCGCGCATCCTTACAGCGATCTGTCATTTTCGCAATATGTACAGCAGCACAGACTAGCAAAGCCACGTCAAGATAAAACATTGCTTGCAGACACCAACTTATCTAATAGCGCCTCATTACCCAGTCTCGTCTGTATCGGCGCAGAAGGGGGCTGGATTGACTATGAGGTTGAGCTACTTACCGCGCAAGGCTGTCAAGCAGTGCATATAGGTCCACGCATACTACGTACTGAAGCAGCAGTCAATGCAATTTTAGGTCAGTGGTTATTATAAGTTTGGGGCAATAGCAGCGATAAAGATGGATTAAATAAACAACTGCTGAGCAGAAATTAAGTCAAAAATTGCGTTGTAAAAGCAAGGGTTTAGCCAAATAAATACCAGTTTATCCAGTTAAATAAATGTATTGATAATTAATCTCATTTCTATTAGTATGTTGTTTTCAGATATTATGCGGTTATTAATCTTGATTATTAGTGATTGATAATGATTTTTTATCTCAATTATCTGTAGCACCATTAATGGGGAAAACTATGTCATTGAAAGCTTTCAGCGCAAATTTACCTTCTACCAAGCTTACTTTACCTATTGCCGTATTTGGCATGATGTTAGGACTTGCAGGTTGTAGCAATTCCTCTACGACGGAAGAAGAGAGCGTTGAGGCGGAAGGCTCAGCAGCGAGTAGCGAGCAAGAAGTGGCGAATGATGGCGCGACGAGTGCTGAGGGACAGACGATTACGATCTACTCATCACGTAACGAGCAGCTGATCAAGCCCTTGCTAGACCGCTATACGAAAGAGACGGGCGTCAATATTGAACTGGTGACCGATAAGAGTGGTCCGCTGATGGCACGTTTGCAAGCGGAAGGCAAAAATACGCCAGCGGATATGCTATTGACTGTAGATGCAGGTAATTTATGGCAAGCGGCTGAGCAAGGTTTGCTCCAACCAGTGGCATCGACGGTTTTAGAGGCCAATGTGCCTGCAAAATATCGTGATCCAAAAGGTCAGTGGACGGGTCTGTCATTACGTGCGCGTACTATCATGTATGACCCAAGTAAAGTCAGCGCCGACCAGTTATCCACTTATGCAGATTTGGCCGACCCAAAATGGAAAGGCAAGCTTTGTTTGCGCACCTCGAACTCTGTATATAACCAGTCATTGGTTGCCAGTATGATTGAAAACTTAGGCGAAGAAAAAACCGAAGCCGTCATTCGTGGTTGGGTAGATAATTTGGCTACTGACGTCTTCAGTGATGACACTAGCATGCTAAAAGCTATCGCTGCCGGTCAGTGTGAAGTGGGCCTGTCTAACAGTTATTACTACGGTCGCTTGCTCGATGAGCAGCCGAATTTCCCTGTCAAAGTCTTTTGGGCAAACCAAGGCACTACTGGTACTCACGTGAATATCTCTGGGGCGGGTGTGGTCACAGACTCAGACAATCCTGATGGTGCGCTTAAATTGATGGAATGGTTGTCGTCGGATAAAGCCCAAGGTCTCTACGCCAGCTCTGATAAAGAATATCCAGTCAAAGAAGGCGTCGATGAGTCAGATATGCTCAGATCATGGGGCGAATTCAAAAAAGACGACATCAGCGTGCAAAAGTTTGGCGAGCTGCAAACCCAAGCGATTCAAATGATGGACAAAGCAGGTTATAAATAGAGCCTCTTAAACCCTGCCATACCTAAAAAGCACAGTAGCCAAAAGACAAATGCAGCACTACGTTTAGTAGGCTAAATGAGTTTGACAGTGTGAACGTGCTATTTGGGTATGCGCTGGCTAAGTTAGGATCTCTATGCGTATGACACGGTAATAATGATATGATCACAACGCCAGACGCGTCTGTTCGTCAAGATGAAACAGTCAACGACAATAACAATAGCAATAATGGTAACCATAGTAACCAAGCTGTTAGTCAAGACCATGCCGTTCGCAAACGTATCCTCTCAAAATCAGTCCTAGGACTGATTTCGTTGTTTATGCTGGTACCAATTCTCATCGTCCTGCTGTCATGGACGCAGCCAGTGGCAGACATCTGGACGCATATGCGCGAGTATGTATTGCCGCAAGTTTTCAAAAATACCGCGATTTTATTGGTCATGGTGACGGTCATTTCTGGCAGTATCGGCACTGCACTTGCTTGGCTCACCAGCATGTATCGCTTTCCCGGACAGCGCTTTTTTTCGTGGGCGCTGATGCTACCGCTCGCGATACCGGCTTATGTGCTGGCATTTGTTACCGTTGGTATTGTTGATTTTAGTGGACCGCTACAGACAGGTTTGCGAGAACTGGGTATCGATACAGCTATTCCGTCGGTACGCAATGTCTGGGGCGCAGGCTTGGTGTTGTCACTGGCGTTTTATCCCTACGTTTATTTGCTGGCGCGTCAGGCCTTTTTATCACAAGGCAGGCGGGCGATTGAAGCGGGTCAAATGCTTGGTTTAAGCCGCAGTCGCGTGTTTTTTCGCTTGGCATTACCACAGGCCTTGCCGTGGGTCATTGGCGGCTTGTTACTTGCCAGTATGGAAACGCTTGCAGATTTTGGCGCGGTTTCAGTCTTCAATGTTGATACCTTTACGACGGCTATTTATAAGGCTTGGTTTGGCTTCTTTAGTCTAACGACAGCCGCCCAGTTGGCCGCTTTGTTAATCGGTGTGGTATTTATCGTGGTATTGTTTGAGCAGTATTGGCAAGGCAAACGCGGCAATACAGTGACTCAAGGCAATAATCAACGTTTTGAAGCCAGCACGTCTGCTAAATTGGCTATGACGTTACTGTGCACACTGGTGTTTTTGCTGGCCTTTTTAATACCGTTCTTGCAGCTCATCTACTGGACGGCGTTAAACTTCCGCCAAGATTTTGACGCTCGTTATATTGATTTTGTCACCAACAGTCTCATGATTGCGAGCATGACCACCATTTTTATTGCTTGCTTGGCAGTCATCATTGCGTGGATTAAGCGCCAATATCCTGATAAATCAACCAAGCTCATGACCACTTTATCCAATCTAGGCTATGTGGTGCCGGGAACAGTATTAGCTGTTGGCATATTTATTCCGATTGCTTGGCTTGACAATCAGCTGATTGCTTTTGGTATAACCTCGCAACAAGTGCTGTCTGGTAGTGTGATTGTAATGCTCCTTGCTTTATCGACGCGCTTTATGACTGTAAGCTTTCAGCCAGTCGATCGGCAGTTACAACGACTGACTGTCAATCAAGAAGCGGCGGCTAAATTGCTCAGTGACAGCCCTTATCAGCGCTGGCGACAAGTGATGTTGCCCGTACTCAGCCCTGGGGTGCTAACGGCATTACTGATGGGCTTTGTCGAAGTGATGAAAGAGATGCCAATCACCTTGATGACAAGGCGGCAGGGCTGGGATACGCTAGCAGTGCGGGTGTTTGAGATGACCAGCGAAGGAATGTGGGGCAGGGCAGCATTGCCAAGCTTACTGATTGTGCTGGTCGGTCTTATCCCTGTTTGGATATTGCTACGTCAAAGTGATAAGCAAAGGTAAGTTGAGCGCAGTTTATTATTTAATAAGTTAAAGACAGAGTTGCTCGCGCTCAAGGATTCATTAGCACCATAATTTTTACCGTTTTATTTATTGGTTTTATTCACTAATAGCTTACTGGTACCGTCTATGTATACTGACTTGATTAAAGACTCAACAGACCCAGCCAATCCTAAGTCGGCTACGGCTAAAATGGAAGTGCGTGCTGGCAATGTAAAAAAATCACCAGTATCAACAGATGAAGCCTATCAAGTACAGCATAATAATATCGCTAAGCATGATGGTCATTCTAGCGCACATACTGAGACCAATATCGCCACCAATCCTTACTTTAGCGTCCAAGATTTAATTGTCGGTTATGACGATACCATCATCGTTAATGGACTATCGCTAAGCTTGCAGCAAGGTGAGATTGGCTGCTTTTTGGGTTATAGCGGCTGCGGCAAGACCACAGCATTACGAGCCATTGCAGGGCTAGAGCAAAGTCGGCGCGGCACGATTGGCTTAAATAACCAACGCTTGACAGAACAGACACCGACGACCTCGTTCGCCGTCGCGCCAGCCAAGCGTGGCATGGGCATGGTGTTTCAAGATTATGCGTTATTCGGGCATTTAAGCGTGGCAAAAAACATCGCTTTTGGTCTCAATAAATGGTCAGCAGCCGACAAAAAAGCCCGCGTGGCTGAGATGCTAAGCCTCGTTGAATTGACGGAGCATGCTAATAAACGCCCCAATGAGCTCTCAGGTGGTCAGCAACAACGCGTTGCTTTGGCACGCGCGTTAGCACCGAAGCCCAAGCTTTTGCTACTCGATGAGCCGTTTTCTAATTTGGATGTGGTGCTTCGCGAGTCATTGGCCATGAATGTCCGCGATATTCTCAAACGTACCAATACTACCGCTATTTTGGTGACTCATGATCAAAACGAGGCTTTTGCGCTGGCAGATAAAGTAGGGGTCATGGATAAAGGTCGACTGGTACAATGGGCGACACCAAGCGAGCTATATCATGAGCCAGTCAGTCCGTTCGTTGCTGAGTTCGTCGGCGAAGGCGCAATGATAGACGGCATCATCAAGGAAGGTCACGTTGAGACTGCACTTGGTGATATCTATCGTCGTATGGAAGTCTATGATGAGTCGGGACAGCCGCAGTATTGCGAGTACGACTATCCCAACGGCACACCGATTAAGGTGCTGGTCCGTCCTGACGATATTATTCATGATGATGACAGTCCCCGAACCGCTTTAGTAGTGGGGCGTGTCTTTCGCGGTGCTAATTATCTGTATCGCTTGCAACTCGATGATGGGCAGACGGTTTTGTCCTTGGTCGCCAGTCATCATAATCATGAGATTGGCTCGCAAATTGGGATTTTGCCCATACTTGAGCATGTCGTTGTCTTTGATGAAAAAGACATCAATGCGACGACTTGGTCAGAGTACGATCGGTCCGAGCGCGTGGCAGAAGCCAGATAGTCGCTTTAACAAACGCTACTTTAGATGCTCGTTATCATTCCACTTAAGCAACTTGCCGAGTTGCCATGATATGCAGGTAACGACCCAGCCATTTATACGGCTCTCGTTGTGAGTAGCGTAGCTCCATGCGTATGACTGCATCAGGATCGTTGTGACCGCCGCGTTTGAGCGGCGCATAATCATGAAACACGCGCAAGCCACTGGTTAGAATCGTTTGGTAATGATGAGCTTCTAACCAAGACTCGACTTCTTCCTTGGCGACTGGATGATTAGGGGTCAGGCTTTTTTTATTGTCAGCCTTATAATCCGTGTTATCGAGCAGATTAAAATTACCCATAATCAGATTACGATAGTCAAAGCTCGCTGGATTATAAAAGCAGAGCGACAGTGCGCCATGCTCAGCCAATTGGCGGTCAAAAAAGTCCATGATAGCGGCTGGTTCTGCGAGCCATTCGAGTAGGGCGTGTGACATTATCAAATCAAACTTAGCTGCGTTTTCAGTATTATCAGCCCCACTGCCTTTATTTTGCCAGTTGTCTATTGCCAGTTTATCTATCGCCAATTTGTCCTCAAGCGCTTGATACGGGCAAACATACCAGCGTATATCTAGATTCTTATCGATTTCTGCGGTGCTCGCTTTTGCTTTCTCTAACATATTGGCAGAGATGTCATTGATGACCACGCTATGGCCTTGAGCGGCAAGCTCAATCGCAATCTGAGCCAGCCCCGCACCCACATCTAAAATCCGTAAAGGCCGCCCAAGCTCTTTGCTCATCTGCGCCGTATAGTCAAAGATATCACGGCGCAATACTGCCAGCCGAATGTCGCCTTTAAGACCACCGTAGACCTTTTTTTCAAAATGATCGGCAATCGCATCGAAGCTACGATCACTGCGCATCTCTTCTGCTTGGATAGAGTGTTGCAGAGATTCTGTTATTGCTTGCTTGTCGTTTGTACTGTTTTTCATATCACTTGGCATAAGGGTTTACACTGTCTAAGGAGTAGGGGTTGGGTGGATAGTATCAAGGCAAAATCATGTAAACAAAGCCTATGACATGTAAGCAGGAGTGCTGACCTCTCTGGTATCGTGAACCTCATGGCTAAAAGTATTAGCGTTGCGAGGACAATTGTGATGTTCAAGAGCATGTTTTCCGGTAGCTTTTGCTCACTTTTTACGGTATATATAGTAAGGTATCAGACACATTGCTGATGCATTAACTGTCATCAAATACTCTGATTAAATCAACACTGTCAAACGACTCCTATCTACTGCCAAGGACGCTTGGCACTCTTCTGTTTTATTACTGCTAAGGATAGCAATTATGATTATCGCCTCTTCCTCTATTATAAATAAGCCTGTCATGTCACGTTGTTTGCTCTCAGTTGCCATTGCGAGTAGTTTATTACTCGTCGGTTGTGGCGACGATAACGATTTTGACGCTGTTGATTCAGATACCTCGTCAGCCACGTCAAAGTTTGTAAAAAGTTTTAGTACGAGCCAAATAGACAGTGGCTTTGGTAATAGCGCAACGCCAGCGGCCAAATGCGGCGTGACTATAGAAAAGGTCAGCTATGATACCAAAGGTGCTGCCGATGAAGATACCACAGCGACAGCGGCATTGATGGTACCGACTGGCGATGCGGCTGAATGCCAAGGCGACCGTCCAGTATTATTATATGCCCATGGTACGACCACTGAGAAGTCTTATGACTTTAATCAAGTAGGCAACCTAAACAATCCGGCGGTTGGCGAATCGACGTTAATCGCTGCGAACTTTGCTGCCCAAGGTTATATCGTCGTAGCGCCAAACTATGCAGGCTACGATGAATCAGAGCTTGATTATCACCCTTATCTGGTTGCCCAGCAACAGTCTACGGATATGGTCGACGCCTTAGACAGCGCCCGCTCAATCATTGACAGAAAAAAACGTGCCAACGATGCCAATTACCTCAAGATTGATGACTCAGGTAAATTGTTTCTCGCTGGTTACTCGCAGGGTGGCTATGTGGTTATGGCAACCGCTAGATTGCTAGAGTCACAAAACAAACCTATTACGGCGATAGCACCATCTTCCGGCCCTTATGCCTTGGCGGCCTTTGGTGATGACATCTTTAGAGGCAATGTCAATATTGGCGCTTCTCGGTTTGCGCCCTTGCTTGGTATTGGCTTGCAAGAAAAGTACGGCAATATCTATCAAGATAAATCCGATATCTTTTTGGATAAGTATGCCAGTGCGCAATTACCAAGTGATTCACCATTTGGCGAATTGGTAGCGGCTGGTAAATTACCAAACAATGCGTTGTTTCAAAAGACGCCGACGAATCCAGTATTGGATGGTTTGTCCAAAGGTTCTATATTCTCATTTTTGGGTGGTTATGATGACAATGATTACTTGATAAAATCTGATTTCCGCGCGGCTTATGTGACGGATACCATCAACAATCCTGATGGGCTATTTGCAGAAAATGGCAATGATTTACCTGCTGCCAATCCGCAGAATAATCTGCGTAAAGCGCTAAAAGACAACGACCTACGTGGCTATGTGCCAAAAATGCCAACACTCATCTGCGGTGGTAATCAAGATCCGACCGTCTATTATGATATAAACACCGGCTCTATGGCAAAATTATTGCAAGCAGCCAGTACCAACAATCCTGCAGTTAAACTTAATGTGACGGTATTAGATGTAGATACCGATAATGCGGATAGTCGTCCAGACCAGCCGAGCCTTACAATGATTGGTCAGGCATCAATGAACAAGTGGAATGCCAACACTGTGGTCACCAGTGTGCAAACCAACTTTAGTAGTAGTGTGGCTAAAGTGAAGGCAGATGCCGAAGCACAAGGTCAAAACAGCTTACTGGCTTTTTATAGCAACTATCATGGTGGCTTAGTCAGTCCTGCCTGTACGCAAGCTACCCGTGAGTTCTTTGCGCAAAATTTTAACCAATCTTAAGAATATTTGGGCATAAAGGGTTTAAGCGTAAAGAGTAAAGAGTAAAGACATACCATAGACTAAAAGACTGCATCCTAGTGGGTGCAGTTTTTTATGGGTAAACCAATGAGCTTTTGGAAGAATAAAACGATGAAATCAATGATGCTATCTTTGCTGGCCCTGACCTTTGTACTGTCTTCTATGAGCCAAGCACAAGCAAAAAATACCCCTTGCTCTGGTAAGATGGGCGGCATCTCGCATTGCTCAAAAGAGGGCAAGTTTGTATGCAAAAATGGCAAAATTAGCCAGTCTAAACAAGTATGTCGTTAAAGTCGTTTTGGTAGATATTACCAGATTAAAAAATTAGCGCTAATGAGCTGTTTTGCTTGATTTTTATGACAGTCAGAACCCCCTAAATCAACAAATTTGTGCTAAAATGGCTTCTTTTATTAAACATTACTTTTAACAAAAACCGTATCGCCATTTTCCTATGGTTTTGCCCGTCTGATGGTGCTTTTCAGCGTTGATAAAGCAATCATAGTTGCGCGTTTGTGCCGCTATATTTTTGTATCAGCGTAAGCACTTTTGAGGCGCGCAACCTATAGCGAAAGTATGTGAGTGAAGGAGTGTATATGAGCGACTCGATCAGTCCTATTGCCATCGTGGATGAATTAAAGCAATCCTATTTGGATTATGCGATGAGCGTGATCGTCTCGCGCGCGCTGCCTGATGTGCGTGATGGGTTCAAGCCAGTGCATCGCCGTGTGATGTATGCGATGCACGTATTGTCTAATGACTATAATAAAGCTTATAAGAAGTCGGCGCGTGTGGTCGGTGATGTCATCGGTAAATATCACCCGCATGGCGATAGTGCGGTCTATGATGCGATTGTACGGATGGCGCAGGACTTTAGCTTGCGTTACCCGATGGTTGATGGTCAAGGTAACTTTGGCTCGATTGATGATGATCCACCGGCTGCCATGCGTTATACCGAAGTACGTATGACCAAGCTGACCCATCAGATGCTGGCTGACTTGGACAAAGATACCGTCGATTGGGAAGACAACTACGATGGCTCTGAGCGTATGCCAAGCGTGTTGCCAGCGCGTGTTCCTAACTTGCTGGTCAATGGTGCGACTGGTATTGCGGTCGGGATGGCGACCAATATGGCGCCGCATAACCTAACCGAGGTCATTAATGCCTGCTTAGCGTATGCCGAAAACCCACAAATATCAGCCGAAGAGCTGATGACGCATATCTCTGGTCCTGACTTTCCTACGGGCGGTATCATCTATGGTCGCGCTGGTATTTTAGATGCTTACCGCACTGGTAAAGGCCGCCTGCATGTGCGCGGCCGCTATATTATTGAAGCGATGAGTGATACTGGTGTCAACCGTGACCGTGAGCGTATTGTCTTTACCGAAGTGCCTTATCAGACCAATAAAGCCAAGCTGATTGAGCGTATCGCCGAGCTGGTACGTGACAAAAAAATCGAAGGTATTACTGAGATTCGTGATGAGTCTGATAAAGACGGTATGCGTATCGCTATTGACTTACGTCGCGGTGAGACGGCTGAAGTTATTGTTAATAACCTATTTCTACAAACGCCGCTAGAGTCTAGCTTTAGTATCAATATGGTCGCGCTTGATAATGGTCAGCCAAAGCTATTGACCTTGCGTCAGCTTATCGCTGCATTTGTCCGTCATCGTCAAGAAGTGGTGACACGTCGTACGATTTATGAATTGAACAAAGCCCGTGTTCGTGGCCATTTGCTAGAAGGTTTAACGGTTGCACTAGCCAATATCGATGAAATTATTGCAACGATTAAAGCGTCAGCAAACCGTGGATTGGCGCGCGAAAGTCTGTTAAATAATACATGGGGTTCAGGTAGTGTCGTGGCGATGCTTACGGCTGCTGGTAGTCAATCAGTACGTCCTGAGTTTATCGATGGTGAAGATCCTAAAGCGCCGTTTGGTCTGATCGAAGGCGAGGAGCGTTATCGCTTGTCACTTGAGCAGGTCAATGCGATTTTAGACATGCAGCTGCATCGTTTGACGGGTCTTGAGCAGGACAAATTAACTGAAGAATACCAAGACTTATTGCGTGAAATCGCGCACTTAGAATCTATTCTTGGTGATTTCGATAAGCTGATGTCCATTATCTCAAATGAGATGATTGAGATTCGTGAAAACTTTGGTGATGAGCGTCGTACCGATATTATTGACTCACGTATGGACTTTAATCGTGAAGACCTTATCCCTGAGCAAACCGTGGTAATGACGGTTTCTCGTACCGGTTATGCAAAAACGCAGCCAATTGATGATTATGTGGCACAAAAACGTGGTGGTAAAGGCAAGTCAGCCACTGCAATGAAAGAAGACGATGTGATTGATCACTTAGTTGTGACCTCAACGCATGCCACCGTACTTTGCTTTACGGATACCGGTCGCGTCTTTAGCCTACGTGGGTTTGAAGTGCCGATTGCCAGTCGCGGTGCCCGTGGTCGTCCATTAGTGAATTTAATCGGATTAAATCCTGATGAAACCGTGACAACCATCTTGCCTATTCCAAAAATCGTAGAAGAATTGTCGGTAAAAGATGAGATGTCATTAACAAGCGCTCTAGTAGACGGCGATGACAGCTTATCAGAAGATAATAATTTAGAGGATAGCACGCAAGCAGAGCCACCTTTTGTATTCTTTGCAACGGCCAATGGCACAGTGAAGCGTGTCGAGCTTAAGCAATTTGCCAATATTCGCTCGAATGGCTTGATTGCCGTTGGTTTAGAAGACGGTGATAAGTTGGTAAGCGCGCGTATCACTAGCGGTAGCCAAGAAGTCATGCTATTTGCTTCAAGTGGTAAAGCCATTCGTTTTGATGAAAATGATGCTCGCGCTATGGGCCGTACCGCTAAAGGTGTCCGTGGTATGCGTCTGGCTGCTGATGAATTTATCAAATCATTGGTTGTCATTGAAGATGATGTACTCGAAATCTTAATTGCTTGTGAAAATGGCTTTGGTAAGCGTACCTTGATCGATGAGTTCAATACGCAAAATCGTGGCGGTGGCGGTGTTATCGCTATCAAAACTAGCACGCGTAATGGGGCATTAGTACGGGCGACCAAGGTTGATCCTGAAGACGACATTATCTTAATCTCTGACAAAGGCACATTAGTGCGCACGCCAGTCCAGCATGTGGCCAGCTCTGGTCGTAATACGCAAGGTGTCACGCTGATTCGTCTGTCAAAAGATGAAAAACTGGTGGCGATGGCGCGTGTTGATCATGAAGAAAGTGACGACGAGCTAATCGATGCCATGAGAGAAGACGGTACGTTTGATGTGGAAGGTCAAGAGCAGATAGATATTGATGCGGCAACTGGCGACACAGCGACGACTGATGTCAACGATGTTATCGATATTGCCAATGATCCTACCTTGGATAATGACAGTACTGACAACGAAAACACAGACGATGACGAATAAATGTTTCAGTGCCTAGCTTTTTAGTTTAGTTTTCATAACTGTTCTATCAAAAAGCCTCTGACGTTATCGTTGGAGGCTTTTTTTTGTTGCTTCGTTTAATTCGTCATTCTGATTTATTCGTTTTGCAATTCTATTTTTTGAGATTCTGTTTTTTGAAATGTGTTGCACAACTCTATTTTTAACTCTTAATAACTCTACGTGGTTTTATAAATAATGCCAACAAAGTGTTTTATTTTCTAAGGCTGTTGTTATGCTTACGACCAATCAAACTTTTCAGGGAACCCTAGCATCGGTATCATCCAGCTTCTTATTCTCCATGATGTTCTTGTTTGGGCTGTTTATGCTGCCCTTGTCAGGCACACAGGTAGCCTCATGGCGTGTGCTCATGATGCTGCTCAGTTTGGTATTATTGGTCAGTTTCACAAAGCAATGGCAGCACGTTTTTGATTATTTAAAGACTTTGAAAACCCCAAAAGAGTGGCTGTTATTTGTATTGCCAACCCCGATTTTGGGTGGGCAAATCTGGCTATTTATGTGGGCGCCGGTCAACGGCTTTGGTCTTGATATCACCTTGGGCTATTTTTTATTGCCGCTGGTGATGATAGTAGTCGGACGCTTCTTTTACCATGAGCATATGAGCGCGCTGCAGTGGGCCGCAGCGTTATTTGCCGCAATGGGTATCGGCTATGACATAGTGCAATATGGCACGATATCTTGGGTGACTTTGTTTGTATGTTTGGGCTATCCACCTTACTATCTACTGCGGCGCAAGCTTGCCGTGCCACCGATTACTGGCTTATTGTCTGACTTGACCTTACTGACGCCAGTGGTGCTCATCATGCTTTATGTCAGCGGTGGTTTTAGTATGGCTGCTCAGGAGGCTAAGTTCTGGTATTTATTGCCGCTACTGGGTGCTTTTAGTGCGCTTGCAATGTCGCTGACGATGATTGCCAGTAGTAAGTTGCCGGTCTCGTTATTTGGGGCATTGAGCTATGTAGAGCCGATGCTGTTGTTTGTATTATCCGTCACGGTATTGAGTCAAAGTCTCGATGAAGGCGGCTCGCTGTTTATGTATGGCATGATTACGCTGGCATTACTGGTCATGCTGTTAGACAGTGCTATGGGCTATGTGACCCGTAAGCGTGACAATCATTTGCATGGTTACCGAGAGCCGCAAGTGGTCAGCTTTCCACCGCGCCGCCGTTTGATAGAGCGCCGTATCGATGGGGTGCTACAGGCGCATCGCTTCCGCAAAATTCGTCGTTACCAACATAAGATGAATAAGCTTAAGCAAAAAATTGAGCAGCTAGACTCGATGTAAGTATGTATGATATAAAAATCAGTGAAGTGGGCGGTTGTTATGAGCATCTTTATGTCGATAATTGGCTTAACTGAATCACACGTTTGATAGACTAGTCTTACAGTTGTATTGCTTATCCAGAATGACTTTGACATAATGCTGCTCATTATATAAGCACGATAAAGTTATCGTAGCTCTTAGCAACAAAAGCCTCCGACGTTCGCGTCTGGGGCTTTTGTTTTTTTTCAAAATTGCCAAGGAAGTGCGCCAATCTGTACAGGCTGTCGTTAATTATGCTCACTACGAATCAAACGTCGCAAGGCGCTATCGCTGCGGTGGCGGCAAATTTTTTATACTCGTTGTTATTTTTGTTTGGTCTGTTGATGCAACCATTGTCAGGTACGCAGGTGGCGTCATGGCGCGTGCTAATGATGCTACTAAGTCTGCTATTGTTAATCAGTGTCTTAAAGCAATGGCAACATATTTTTGACTATTTAAAGACCTTAAAAACCCCAAAAGAGTGGTTTTTGTTTGTAT
The DNA here is from genome assembly GCF_965638355.1 of Psychrobacter okhotskensis. Lineage (NCBI taxonomy): Bacteria > Pseudomonadati > Pseudomonadota > Gammaproteobacteria > Moraxellales > Moraxellaceae > Psychrobacter > Psychrobacter okhotskensis. The sequence continues at coordinate 2,366,902 of NZ_OZ281822.1, read as the reverse complement.
TGCCAACCCCGATTTTGGGCGCGCAAATTTGGATATTTATGTGGGCGCCCGTCAATGATTTGGGTCTTGAGGTGACGCTAGGTTATTTCTTATACCCGCTTATCATGATTATGGTGGGTCGGTTTTTTTATAATGAAGACATGAGTGTGTTGCAGTGGCTAGCGACTTCATGCGCAGGCGCTGGTATCGCTTATGATGTTTTCCAGTATGGCACCATATCTTGGGCGACGTTATTTGTCTGCTTGGGTTATCCGCCTTATTATCTATTACGTCGTAAATTAGCGGTACCGCCGATTACTGGCTTGGTCTCTGATCTGATCTTGCTGTCACCCGTTGTCATTATTGCTCTGTATATGAGCGGTGGGTTTGAAGTAGCCTTTGATACCAGTAAGCTGTGGTATTTCTTACCGTTATTAGGGATTATCAGCGCCGCAGCCATGTCGCTGACCATGGTCGCCAGTCAAAAATTGCCGGTCTCTTTGTTTGGCACTTTATGCTACCTTGAGCCGATATTTTTATTCGTATTTTCTATTACTATTTTGCATCAAAGCGTGGATGAGGGCGGCTCCTTATTTATGTACGGTATGATTTTTGCCGCCTTGATGATTATGATTGTCGATAGTGCCTTGGGGTATTGGGGACGTAAACGTGATGACCGTCTGCATGGCTACAATGAGCCACAAGTGGGCAGCTTTCCGCCGCGCCGTCGCCTAAAAAATCGCCGTATCAAAGGGGTGTTGGCCGCGCACCGTTTTCGCAAAATCAGAAAGTATCAGCAAAAAATAGACAAAATGAATCGAAAAATAGACGTACTGCACGCCAAATAAGCAGGGGTCGTCGTAAACCCCAAAGTTGACTTGATAGACACTGTTTTTCGTAACCGCTCTACACAGTTGTGGTGTCAAAGCCGAGTTAAGTGCGCTATTATCAATAGCAGTATTATCACGCTCGACCTAATTTGGCACATGATATCTAAAATAGTATAGCGGACTCACAATCATTTATTACCAATTACTAGGATGGTTTATGTTACACCTTTATCATTTAGCAAACTCACGCTCGTTTCGTATCTTATGGTTACTAGAGGAGCTCAAAGCCGATTATCAACTGACGTGCTACGAGCGCAATAAAGCTTATCGTGCGCCTGATAGCTTAAAAGAAGTGCATCCACTCGGTCATGCACCGATATTGGAAGTTGACGGTCGCCCGCTGATTGAGTCAGGGTTTATCATCGAGTATCTGCTCAAGCATTATGATAAAGCGCATCAATTCAAGCCTGCGGATGATAATGAAGCCGCATGGGAAGCTTATACATTTTGGTTACACTTCGCTGAAGCATCAGTTATGCCGCCGCTGGTCATGCGCTTAGTATTCACCAAAGTGGTTGAGCAATCGCCGATGCTGATTAAGCCGGTTAGCAAAAGCATCAGAACCCAAGTCGAAAAAAGCATGATCACCAATAGCTTAAATAAGATACTCGACATGATGGAGCAGCATCTACAAGACAATCATTGGTTTGCCGGTGAAGACTTTAGCGCCGCTGACATTCAGATGCATCTAGCAGTCGTAGGTGCCAATGCTGGCCCAGGATTGGATAAGAGTAAATATACCAACATCTTAAATTGGCTCAAGCATTGTGAAGAACGTGATGCCTTTAAGCGCGCAGAAGAAAAGGGTGGTCGTCTGACGTTTTAATTGCCAGCGTTTATACTTCTATAAATGCTTGATTTGATATTTTGCCCAAAGGTTTTGTTTATTCGTAAACAAAACCTTTTTAGGATACAGTAATGACTGACTTGAATAAATCTGATAACAAAAATATCGATGCCAATACCGATGGCAATGCTAACCCATCGCTTGCTCGTCAAGAAATCAACCGCCAGCAGGTGTCGATAAAAGCCTGGTCACAAAAACTGCTGGTCGTTTTGTTGTGTGTAGCGAGCTTTTATGGTGGTTGGAAATCCTACGAGTCCAACATGGTTAATGAATGCAGTGCTAATGGCGGACAGATGGTAGCAGGCGACCGAACCATGATGTGCCAATTGTCATAAGCCGTATCATTTATTAATAATTTTGTACTATGAGTGCTAAATCATGCTCAAACTGACTTTTTTAGGTACCTCAGCAGGAGTGCCAACCAAACAGCGCAATGTCACGGCGCTGGCAATTGAGTGCCTGAATCCTTATCTATCTGGCGCTAGCCCGCAGCCTAAAAAATCGCGTCCTTGGGTTTTGATTGATTGCGGTGAAGGCACGCAGCAACAATTGCTGCAGACCAAGCTCTCCTTACATCAATTAACCGCCATTTGTATTACCCATGTGCATGGCGACCATTGCTATGGTTTGCCAGGATTGCTGGCGAGCGCGGCTATGTCTGGACGCCACGAACCACTAATGCTTATTGCACCAAAAGCCATCGCCAAACTCCTCGATGCCATTACTTTGACGACCGAGCTATACTTTCCCTTTGCCATCAACTTTATGGCGATAGAAGATGTATTATCAAAAGACAGTGAAGATGAGGGCAAGGTCAGTTTCAGTTTCGGCAGCCAGCATCAGCTTGATATTGATATCACCCCGCTATCACATCGTGTCGCCTCATACGGCTTTGGTATCACGCAAAACATCAGTCAGCGCACGCTTAATACGGACAAGTTGACCGCAGACGGCATTCCAGCAAGTGCACTGTGGGGCAAACTGCAGCAAGGTACAGATGTCATGACCGAAGATGGTCGCCAGCTTCGTTCAGCAGATTATGTCGATAATGCGGTGAAGCGTACACGGGTGGTAGTAGCAGGGGACAATGGTACGCCAGCTTGTCTCAGCGCTGCGCTGGTCGATACTGATTTGTTGGTGCATGAAGCCACTTATACTCAAGAAGTCTTAACCAAGATTCAAACCAAAAATCCAGACTTTGATCCTATGCATAGTAGTGCGCAATTGGTGGGCAAGTTTGCCCAAGATGTCGGACTTAAGAATCTAATTTTGACCCATTTTAGCGCGCGTTATCAAAGCTTTGATAACCCAAATAGCAATACGGCAAACATGGGACATATTCGCTTAGATGCGCAACGTGCGTATCAAGGTAATCTATGGCTGGCAGCGGATTTCGCTCAATATACAGTCGATGGTGCTGCTGATTTGGCAAGCAGTCAAGAGGATAACAGCGTGCAGTATCTAGGCTCTGCACGCGATAATGAAACGTGATTTATAGCTTGTTATTTGCCAGATTATTAGTCGTCAATTGAATCTACGATAGCCAATTGCGTTTTTCCGCTCCAATAGCGACTGAATTGATAAGCGACCCGTCCCGAGCGCCCACCACGTTCCGATGCCCAGCGCAAGGCATCGGCCCTGATAGTATCAGGCAGATTTTCACCTGCCAAATCAAGGGCAGTATCAGTATCATCAAGACTGGCTGAAATTTTCTGTTGCTCTAAATTCAGATAATGCTGAACAATATGTAAATAAGTCGTCTGATCCATGGGATGAAAGGTCAATGATAAGCCAAATCGATCCGATAACGACACGGTTTCATCAATCGTTTCATAGGGATTGACTTCATCTGTCTGCCCGTTATAAATGTCAAGATTGTCTTTCATCATCTGCGGTAGGAGACGACGGCGATTACTGGTGGCATAGACCAGCAGTTTGTCTTGCTCAGAGTCGAGCGCGCCATCAAGCACACTTTTTAGCGCCCGATAACTCTCGTCTTGACCGTTAAATGCCAAGTCGTCACAGTACACCACATAGCGACAACTACAATCTGCGGGCAGCTCATTGATCGCTGCACGAATCTTGTCTAGCACTTGTAGGTCATCCCGAGCAATCTCAATAATGCGCAAGCCTTCGCTATGATAAGCTTGTAGCAATGCGCGAATCAGTGATGATTTACCCGCACCGCGTGTACCCGTCATCAGCACATGATTGGCGGGATAACCTTTTAAGAACTGGCGCGTGTTTTGTACCAATTTTGCCTTTTGCGTATCGATACCATGCAAGTCGTCCAAGCTCAAAAACAGATTGACTGCCAACGGCTTTAAATGTCCGGTGCGGCCACCAACCCAGCGATAAGCGAGCTGAGCAGGATCAATCTCGATAGCTGGCGTGACTTGCTCTTGCAGATATTGACTGAGCAGCGCTAACAAAGGCGCGGGCAGGGCGTAATGAGCAGACGGATCAGAGGCTTCAGATGAAGGAAAAGGCTGAGATGTATTGGCTGATTGCGGCATAATGACTCTAACGGTTAAAGGTGCGTTTACATTAGGAATAGCGGTTTGATAAAGGTATCACCATATCATGAGAAACTGGTCAGATGAAAAAAATACTATGGAAAATAGTGCCAGTAATCTGTCGAATATACAAGCGTTGCAAGCGCACGCTCAGCAAGTATTGCCACTAATTACTCAAGCGTTGTCAGCAAAGCATTATCGTGAAATAGTGCATCAGCGTATTAGTAGCCAGCAAAGTAAGGGTAGCGAGACGGACTATCAAGGCTTAACGCGCGCTCAGCATTCAGAGTTTGGTAGGGTGATGATTAAATGGCAGTTAAATGAGGGTTCTGATCAAAATTTCGCTGATTTAAATCATGAAGCTAAGGTTTTGACATCTTTAGCTTCTTTAACAAAAAATAATCTGACCGCTATTGCTCCGCCCATCCTAGCCTATGACAACTCAACCATTCCCGCATTAAACCACTCTCAGCAGCTAACGATAATTGTCATGCCTTATTATCTCAATGCTAGCTTAGCAATGCGGATCAATGCTAATAATCATTCGTTATTGACCGTTCAACAAAAGCATCATTTTATCGTGCAGTCTGCTCATCTCATCACTAATTTACATAACGTTGGCTGGCTACATAATGATATTAAACCCAGTAATATTCTGCTAGATGGTCTGTTGCCAAATAGTGCGGATAATAGCAGGGTAATGCCTGATTTGTTATTGACAGATTTTGCCTTAGCGCAGCGTTTTCATGCCGCCAAAAAGTTACATCATCTTGCAGGCACATCAGCGTATCTCGCACCTGAGCGTTGGCAGGGGCAGGGCGCAACGGTGCAAAGCGATATTTATGCGTTTGGCATAATGCTGTATGAGATATTAATGGGCGAGCGACCGTTTAAGATAAATACTCAAAGTAGCGATGTATTAAACGAGTGGGCGACACAACATTGTCAACAACCGATTCCAAGACTGCCACTAGAGTATAGTTATTATCAATGTATTGTTGATAGAGCATTGGCGAAGCGGGTGGAGAAAAGGTATCAGATTATGGATGAGATGTTGGAGGGTTTAGAGCGTTTGTGATAATAAATGCCATATTTCAGACACAAAAAAACCTGCTAAAAAGCAGGTTTTGATATTTGGTCTAAGATGTACTATCCGAAAATGGTGGGGCTGGAGAGACTCGAACTCTCACACCTTGCGGCGCCAGAACCTAAATCTGGTGCGTCTACCAATTCCGCCACAGCCCCATTTTCGTTACTCTATCATTATTGGCGTTTAAATTCAAACACAACATAGATAGTTAACTGATTCGGTAGTGCGTCTCAGTGGTTGGCTATTATATAGAGTTTGAATGGTTTGACAAGCCCTTTTCGCAATTATTTTTAATTATTTAACGATTATTTTTGCTTGCTATGATAAATAACTGATTTTACTAAATTTTTAATTTAATGATTTTGCATTTTTATTACTCTTTGGTCTGTGTGTCTGCTGCTGACATATCAAGTTGCTGTAATTTGCGAGTCAGCGTATTACGTCCCCAGCCGAGTAAGTTGGCAGCCGCTATCTTTTTACCACCGCTGTGATTGAGTGCCGCTGTGAGCAACACTCGTTCAAATTCAGGCGTTGCCGTTTGCAAGATGTCAGTTTCGCCTGTTTGCAGTGCGTGCTGAGCCCACTCTGCTAGTGCTTGCTGCCAGCTTGGGTTTTTAGCACCATTCTGAGTTTGATTGCTCTGAATAGAGTTGTCTTGAATAAAGTTATTTTGATGACGGCTATGCAGGCTAGCACTGTGTTGCTGATGATTGTTTTGAGCAAATTCAGACGAGGACAACGTTTGTTGTGTCTGCAGCTCTGTGTTCGCTGGCATCCCTTCAAGCAGCTCTGGCGGTAAGTCATCAATCATGACCGTATCACCAGTCGCCATGACCGTCAGCCACAAGCAGACGTTTTCAAGTTGGCGGACATTGCCGCGCCAGTCGAAGGCTTGCATGATTTGTAGCGCGTCAGGTTGTAGCTGCTTGGATGCGGTATTCATTTGCTCAGCCGCGCGTTGCATAAAATAACGGGTTAAGGCGGGAATGTCTTCGCGGCGCGTCCGTAGCGGTGGCAGCGGTAGGCGAATGACATTGAGGCGATAAAACAAATCTTCACGGAATCGGCCTTGTTTGACCAGCTCTTCCAAGTTTTGATGGGTGGCGGCAATGATGCGCACGTTCACTTTGACCGGTTGCTGTCCACCCACACGGAAAAACTCACCGTTGGCCAGTACTCGTAGCAGCCGCGTTTGGGTGCTAAACGGCATGTCGCCGATTTCATCCAAAAATAATGTACCGCCATCTGCTTGCTCAAAACGACCTTGCCGTGTCGTCGTCGCGCCAGTGAACGCGCCTTTTTCGTGACCGAATAATTCCGACTCAATCAAATCGTGTGGAATAGCCGCCATATTTAGGGCGATAAAAGGCTGCTGGCTACGCGGTGAATGCTGATGTAAAGCACTAGCGACCAGCTCTTTCCCTGTGCCTGATTCACCAGTAATCAAAACGGTAATAGGTGAGTGCGCCAATCTGCCAATGGCACGAAACACTGTTTGCATCGCTTGTGATTGACCGATGATACCGCTGGGGTTGTCATTGGCTGGTGTCTCAGCTTTAATCTCAGCCTTATTTTTAGCGGTCTTATTGGTTTTGTCTGTCGTGTTAACTTTGCGTGCAGATTTGGTTTGCGGCTTTGCGTCAGTATTGAGCTTTGAATGAATATCAGACTTTGCTTGAGTAGCATCGGCTGTCTCAGTGGCTCTGTTAGTCACAGACGCGGTTGCGTGAGTGGCTATCGGCATATTCGGTTGAAAATTAATCGCTTTATAAATCGTAGCGACGGCATCATCTAAGTCAAAGGGCTTAGGCAGATATTCAAATGCCCCTGTCTGGTAGCTATTGATGGCAGAGCTCAGGTCTGAATGCGCGGTCATGATGACAATTGGTAGCGTAGGAAAGTGGTCGTGCACCCAATCGCTAAAAGACAAGCCGTCCATCATTGGCATTCGGATATCGGTCAATATCACATCCGGTAGCTGAGTGGCTGACTCGCGCTGTTGCAAGATATCATTGAGGCGTGTCCATGCTGCTTGTGCTTGGGTAAAGCTGACAACCGTCAATCCAGCGTCTTCAAAAGTATCTGCCAACACCAAGCGCAGCGCTGAATCATCATCGATGAGCCATAAGGTCGCAGGGTTTTCAGCAGGCGCGTTATTGACCGTTACTTTTATGGTCTGACTGTTAAGTGCTTGGCTATCAGATATTTGGTTGTCAGAGATTTTATCATTCGAGCCTTGATTGTCACTGTTAGCTTTGAAGTTGTCGTTATATGCAGTCATGTATCAGGCCTAATGAGCAAGTGATTCAGGGTTGTTGTTTGATAGATTCAGTCGTATTTACGCATCGGTTGCGGGCTGATTAAAAGGCAAGTACAGCGTAAAGCGTGTCTGACTGTTATTGTCATTATAACTGGGATTATAGTTTGCATTGGCGCCTTGTGTTTGATTCGAGCTGACGTCAATCATACCATGATGACAGCTGATGATATCTTGCACAATCGATAGGCCAAGACCAGTACCGGCGGCACGGCTGGTTACCATCGGGAAAAATATCTGTCCAATCAGCGCAGGATCTATCCCTGAGCCATTATCGGTAATGCTGACTTGCAACGCTTGTTTGTGCTGTTGGCTGCCAATCGTATGCTGAAAAGCAATGCGCGTTTGAATATGCAGTTTTGGTTGATACTTGGCCTCAATATCAAGATGACTATGCAAAGTATCTAAGGGCAATTGATGAGCGGCGGCTGGCGCGCTTTGTTGCAGAGCTTGCTCAAGCTCAGTCATCGATTCACAGGCATTATTAATGAGGTTTAAAAACACTTGAATCAATTGATCTCTATCAGCGCATAGCTCGGGCAACGACAAATCATAGTCGCGCTGTAGCAGCACTTGCGGATATTGATTAACGACCAAAGACAAGACATGCTCTAACGGCTCATGAATATTCAGCATTTGCCAATTTGGCAGCTGATTAGAGCCAAGAAATTGACCGATAAGATGGGTCAATCGATCGGTCTCTGAGATGATAATGTCGGTATAGCTGCGGAGCTTCTGCGCTGTCTTTTGCAACTGCTTATCGCTATTCGAAGCTGAGTTTGTGCCAGAGCTTATGTCGCTAATAACAGCAGACAGAGGATGATGCAAAGTAGTCGCTTCGCTGAACTTGATAAATTGTCGCTGTAATAACTGCGCCGCGCCGCGAATACCTGCCAATGGATTTTTGATTTCATGGGCAACCGAACGCAGCATATGACGGGCAACGTTGTATTGTTGCTGCTGACGTTGCTCTTCTGAGATGCGACTCTGGCGGTCTTTACCCCACATCTCGATAATAAAATAAGGTTGCTGCTCATAGATGACAGGCGTCACGCTATAATCGATTGAGAGTGGTAAATTGCCATTGAGTGGGGTATTGATGATGTGATCGTGGTCGATAAAGGGCTGTTGATATTGCTTTGCCTGATGAAATCGCTCGGTCAAGGCGCAGTGATTGTCTGGCTTGTCACGGTCGGTGTTATTATTGTCGTTATCCAGAGTCAGAGCCGTGCGCTCATCCCTCTTTAATTTTTCGGACGCAAGCAGAGTCAATATAGATTGATTGAGCAAGCGTCCACTACTAATAGCCAGTAGTTGCTCAGCTTGGGCATTTAGCCACGTAATGACCAGCTCATCACTGACCCACAAGATAGCGGTGAATAAATGCTGAGATATAAATGCTAAGTTCGGGGTTGGTTTTTTGGTGGTTAAATCAGCTGTCATGACTAAAGCCTAGAATAAAGAGGTGCTAGATTTAATATTTAACCATAAATCAACACACTAGAGCGGCAAAACTGGCGGTTTTTGCAAAAAAAACGTACAATGCGCACAGCCATTTTTCTCTAGCAAGGTCAGCCATGCCTAAAACTTCTACCGAGTCGCTTAATACGACTATTACCACCCCACAGCCAGCTTCCACGCCAACAGCTTCTATGTCCAAAGACACTGCCACTATTTTTAATCCTGCCAAGCCGCCAGCAACGCCTGCGCAAAGCTCAACGGATAGTAGTGAACCTTACCACCATAAAGCCAATCACAATCAAAACCGTAGCATTGAACAAAGCAGCAATGTGGTTTCATCGACATCAAATAAAACAACAGCAGCGACTGCTAATGCACCCGTTAGCACAGCACCAAAGATTGGCTTTGTGTCACTGGGTTGTCCAAAAGCCTTGGTGGATAGTGAGCGCATCATCACAGAACTTAGCCGTGATGGTTATCAGGTTGCCAGTGATTATGAAGGCGCAGACTTGGTCGTGGTCAATACTTGCGGCTTTATTGAATCTGCAGTGCAAGAGTCACTGGACGCCATCGGTGAAGCGATTAGCAAAAACGGCAAGGTGATCGTTACTGGTTGCTTGGGTAAAGAGGCGGACAAAATCCGCGCCATGCACCCAGCCGTGCTAGCCGTGACCGGTGCGCATGCGTATGATGAAGTGATTACGGCAGTGGCGCAGCATGTACCCAAGCCGAACCGCAGTTTGGACGCAAACTATGATCCAAAGATAAATTTAATCAATGAAGCGGGTATCAAATTAACCCCAAGTCATTATGCTTATCTAAAAATATCGGAAGGTTGTAACCATCGTTGTACCTTCTGCATCATTCCAAGCTTGCGCGGAGATTTGGTCTCGCGTCCGATTGATAATGTCATGAATGAAGCCATAGCACTGAAAAATGCTGGCGTGAAAGAGTTGCTGATTATCTCGCAAGATACCTCTGCTTATGGGCTGGATTTGAAGTATAAGACTAGCTTTTGGAACGGTATGCCGCTTAAGTCGAAGTTCTATGACTTATGCCAAGCATTGAACGATTTGGGTATTTGGGTACGTCTGCATTATGTCTATCCGTATCCGCACGTCGATAAAGTCGTTGAACTCATGGGCGAGAAGAAGCTGCTGCCTTATTTGGATATTCCTTTTCAACATGCCAGCCATCGCATCCTAAAGGCAATGAAGCGTCCGGCGCACAGCGAAAACACCTTGGCGCGTATCAAAGCGTGGCGTGAGATTTGTCCAGATATCGTCATTCGTTCGACCTTTGTCGTTGGCTTCCCTGGTGAGACGGAAGAAGATTTCCAGTGCCTGCTTGATTGGTTGGTTGAAGCGCGCCTTGATCGCGTGGGTGCCTTTACCTATTCAGAAGTCGAAGGCGCAGTCGCTAATGATTTGCCAGACCATGTCCCTGAAGCCGTCAAGCAAGAACGCTATGAGCGTTTCATGGCGCTACAGCAAGACATCTCAGCACAGAAGCTACAAGAAAAAATTGGTAGAACCTTGACGGTATTGGTCGATGAGATTGATAGCGAGGAAGGCATTGCGATTTGCCGCAGCTACGCTGACGCTCCTGAGATTGATGGTCATGTCTATGTTGACGATATCAATGCGCAAGTTAAAGTCGGCCAATTCCTAACCGTCACGATTGATGATGCGAGCGAATACGATTTGTTTGCCAGTTATAAAGGTTAGATGACTGTTATTTAACTGACTGCTAAAAAGATTAGGTGACTAATATAAAAGTTAGACAACCGCTATAAAGGTTAAATGACTACGATAATAGGTGAGTGAAAATTGCCCAATGATAGGCAGTTTTTGCTACAATTAGCGCAATTTAGCCTTTTTACACACTGATCACCCAGTATGGGGCGGTAGGTAAATTGCAAGGCTAACTGTATTTGTGTTTTACCGATAATTTTAATTATAATTTAACGAAATAAGGTGACCTCATGTCTGACAAAAACCCGCGTTACTCTCGTATCTTGCTGAAACTCTCTGGTGAAGCCTTAGCCGGTAGCAAAGACATGGGTATTGATACCGAAGTGCTCGATAAGATGAGCTTGTCTATCGCGCATTTGCGAGGGCTTGGGGTGCAAGTCGGTATCGTGGTCGGTGGTGGTAACTTATATCGCGGTGCCCAGCTGCAAAAAGAAGGCTTGGTTGGCCGCGTCACTGGCGATCAAATGGGTATGCTAGCGACGGTTATGAACGGTCTAGCAATGCGTGATGCGCTTGAGCGTCGCAATATTAAAACACGCTTGATGTCAGCCTTACCTATTGGTGAAGTTACTGAAAGCTATAGCAGCCGTAATGCGATTCGCTACCTAAAAAATGGCGAAGTGTGTATCTTTGTCGCAGGTACGGGCAATCCCTTCTTTACCACTGATACGGCTGCTTGCCTGCGCGGTATTGAAATCGAAGCAGGTTTGATTTTAAAAGCCACCAAAGTAGATGGGGTTTATGATAAAGACCCAAGCTTACATGACGACGCGGTTAAGTATGATGGCCTGACCTTTGATGAAGTGTTAGAACAAAAGCTTGGCGTTATGGATTTAACTGCCATTGCCTTATGCCGTGAGCACAACGTGCCGCTACAAGTGTTCGATATGACCAAGCCTAATGCGTTATTAAATGTCATTATGGGCGAAAACGAAGGCACACGCGTTTTTCATTAATATAGCAAGCGTTGGCATGACTGCTATATGAAGTGATAATTCATATAACAGCAAACACCTTAATAATTTTTACCTTAATAAATTTTTATAACTAACAATAATGAATGATTTGTCGATAGCGATAAATAAGGATACATGATGATCAAAGAGATTAAGCAAGACGGCGAAGCGCGTATGCAAAAGACCTTGGAAGCGCTTGAGAGTACCTTTAGTAAAGTTCGTACTGGTCGCGCGCATCCAGGCATGTTGTCAGGGGTGATGGTCAGCTACTATGGTGCTCCTACACCGCTTAACCAAGTTGCTAGTGTCAACGTTGAAGACTCGCGCACGTTATTGGTACAGCCGTTCGACCGTACCATGGTACAAGCGATTGATAAAGCCATTCGTGAAGCTGATTTGGGTCTGAACCCAATGACGGCCGATGTGATTCGTGTACCGATGCCGGCATTGACCGAAGACACGCGCCGCGATATGCAAAAGCTTGCGCGCGGAGAAGCTGAGAACAGCCGTGTTTCTATCCGTAATATCCGCCGCGATATGATGAATGACATCAAAGAGCTGGCCAAAGAAAAAGAAATCTCGGAAGATGACGAGCGCCGCGCCAGTGATGATATTCAAAAAATCACTGACAAGTACATCGAAACTATCGATGGTCGCCTGAGCAAAAAAGAAAGCGATTTGATGGACGTTTAAGTACCGTCTTTGGTTTATTTTTTTTATAAAAATAAACCAAGCGCTTAAAAATTAAGTCTTTTAATGCAGACAATATCATAATAATAGACAGCTAATGGTCAATCACTATTGGCTGTCTATTGCTATATAGACTGTGATGATAAAAACACTAAGCATTACAGAGTTGTTTTAATTATTTGCCAATCGTCATTAGCCCAATTGCTAGACTGGTTTATGATAAGTTTATGAATATTTGGCATTATGCTTTTTTAATGCGATAGAGCGCGTTATGATTGTTTTACTTCAGCACATTATTCTACCTCAACAATAAGTCGTATCGCCCATGTCTACTCCCACCGTTTTGGCTCCTGCCCTCATTCCTCGCCATATCGCCATCATTATGGATGGTAATAATCGCTATGGTAAAGCCAATGCGCTCGGCAAAGGCCAAGGACATGTGGCGGGTAAAGATGCGCTAGATCCCATTGTCGAATATTGCGTTAGCACGGGCATTGAAGTGCTAACCGTCTTTGCCTTCTCTAGTGAGAATTGGCAACGTCCACCGAGCGAGGTGGCTTTGCTGATGCATTTGTTGAGCTTAACGATTAATGAGCAATTGCCGCGCATGCAAAAATATCGCATTCGCTTGCGTTTTATTGGTGATCGCAGTCAGCTTAGTGAAGCGTTGCAAGCATTGATGTTAGATGCCGAGGCAAAAACCGCTGACTTTGAAGCGATGACCTTGGTAATCGCCATTAGCTATGGTGGTCAGTGGGACATTGCCAATGCGGCAAAACAACTGGCGCAGCAAGTAGCAGCAGGGGAGTTGCGTGCTGAAAATATCAGTAAAGAAATGCTTGGCGAATATGTGCAATTAGCGGATGCACCCGCAGTCGATATGCTGGTGCGGACGGGCGGTGAATATCGAATTTCTAACTTTTTATTATGGCAATCAGCTTATGCTGAGCTGTTCTTTACTCAAACCCTATGGCCAGACTTTGCCGCCGATGAGTTGGCAGCGATGGTTGCAGAGTTCGCTCAGCGCCAACGGCGCTTTGGCAAAACCAGCGAGCAGATAGTGACAGAGCAGCGCTAGCGTTATTCATTTATCAGTATTACATTGCTCACTGTCAAGTGGCTCATGATTAAATCAGTAGAATACTCGCTGGCATTTATTGATTCAGATAATTACTGTGTTCAAAGAATAGATGCTCAAAAATCTACCAAGCCATTAGTATTACTTGCTTGTGAAATGACAAAGCGCTTTAATTAGCCTCGATCGCGATTAGTAGGCTAATGTAGATTAGCTGCTATAATGCACTCTTTGACCAGACATTTTTCATTATTATAAGGTTCGACAAGTATGTGGCAACGAATTAAGACGGCAATTGTTCTCGTTATTATCGTTGGTATTGCAATGTTTGCGAGCCAAACTCCTATTTTGTTTGCTCCATTATTGGCCATTGGTGTGATTATCGCGGCGCATGAGTGGACCAAGCTGATGCCAAAGTGGCGCCAGCCTGCGGTGTTTGTGGTATTGGTATTGGTACTGACTTTAGTGTCGCTAATGTTTAAAGTGACTTGGCTGTTTTGGTGGGTGGCTTCACTGGCTATATGGCTGATGGCACTATCTTGGGTGCGCGTTTTCCCAACCCATACCAATTGGTATGGTAGGAAGCTAGCACTGATGGGCGCTGTGATTCTGACAGCATCGATCACTGCTATGTTTTATTTGTGGCAGCTATCAGCATGGTGGCTACTCTACGTATTCTTGCTGGTATGGTGTGCCGATAGTGGTGCTTATTTTGTTGGACGTAAGCTCGGTCGCCGCAAAATGGCACCGAATGTCTCTCCCAATAAGAGTATGGAAGGGCTGGCTGGCGGTCTTGTGACTGGTCTGCTCGTGGTTGTTGTTATTAGTGTCTTCAAACTACAATTAACTGGTGTACCGTTAATCGCATTTGTGTCGCTATCAGCCATCACTATTCTCGCCTCTGTACTCGGTGATTTGTTTGAATCAATGCTCAAGCGCCGCGCTGATGTAAAAGACTCAGGAACGATATTACCGGGGCATGGCGGGATACTTGACCGTATTGATTCGCTATTATCTGCGACGCCAATATTTGCGCTTGGCTTTTGGGCGATACAGCAGCTGGGCTTCATCGTCGTTTAAGAAACTAATGCAGGCTAATTGGTACACGTGAATGAATTGGTTTTTGCCAATAGCTCAGTCTTATTAATTATTATTATAATAAAGCATCGACATAATCTAGCATCGATGCTTTTCTATCATTCATACCTTATTAACTTTCCTGATTTTTTATTTAAATTTTAACAGTAACAATATTGTGGGCACTGATGGTTATGACACAACGCATCGCCGTACTAGGCGCAACAGGCTCGATTGGCGATAGCACGCTAGCAATTTTGGCGGCGCAACCGCTTAATTATCAAGTCTATGCGCTATCAGGCTATCACCGCTTAGACAAATTGTTTGCGCTTTGCCAGCAGTTTTTGCCCAAGCGTGTCAGCGTGCCGACAGCTGCAGTCGATGATTTTGCTGAGCGTCTTAGCGCAGCAGGTCTTGATATCGATGTGGTAGGCGGGGCAGCAGGACTGGTCGATATTGCTACTGATACGCAAACCGATACCGTTGTCGCTGCTATTGTTGGCGCAGCTGGTCTGCCTTCTACCTTAGCCGCCGCACGGGCAGGTAAGCGTATTTTACTGGCAAATAAAGAAGCGCTGGTAATGGCCGGTCAGGTAATGATTAATGCCGTTAAAATGCACAATGCTACCTTGCTACCGCTCGATTCTGAGCATAATGCGATTTTTCAGTGTTTGCCGCTCGCTATTCAACAAGACAACACTCAAATTCATCAGCCAAACCATGGTGTTCGTAAGCTATGGTTAACCGCATCAGGCGGGCCATTTTTGCAGCAGTCATTTGCCCAGATGCAGCAAGCCAGCGTCGCTGAAGCGGTCAAACACCCCAACTGGTCGATGGGCCAAAAGATATCGGTCGACTCAGCAACGATGATGAATAAGGGGCTTGAGTTGATAGAGGCTTGTCATTTATTTGATCTACCAGAAAATAAGATAAATGTCGTCATTCATCCACAAAGTATCATCCACTCAATGGTAGAATATAGCGATGGCAGCTTTTTAGCGCAGCTCGGCAGCCCAGATATGAAAACCCCGATTGCCCATGCCCTCAGTTACCCTGCCCGTATCGATAGTGGCTCGCAGCCATTAGATTTATTTGCATTAAGTGCTCTAGAGTTTATTCAGCCTGATTTGCAGAAGTTTGCGTGCTTGCGTCTTGCCCGTCAAGCTATGCAAGCAGGCACACAGGCAACGATTGTACTCAATGCTGCTAATGAGATTGCCGTCGCTGCATTTTTGGACGGTCAGATTCGTTTGACGGATATTGCCGATATTAATGAGCAAGCCTTAGATGATATACAGGTACCACCATTAAGCGACACGGCTGACATAGAAGATATATTAACAATTGATAAGATAGCGCGCCATCTTACTGACAAACTTGTGGCAAAGTTGGCATAATCGTAGCAAGAGTTTCTTAGGGTCTGTTGAACATTCAAATATTAGGACTGCTGATTGCTAAAATCGTCTCAAACGTTTTATCAAATCAGGCGTAAACCGACGATAATGTCGAGACCTTAGCTAGGTTTACAACAACGTTTGGGGTGATTTTAGCATCAGCCTTTCAGGGCAGGACTATTTTTTGCCAATACATGGCGAAATTATCTACCCTAGAACGACTAGGCGTCAAAAATTTCACTGCGTATTGTCTAAAAAATAGACGCTGCCAGTACCACATTTGAATGTTCAACAGACCCTAGTTTAAAAACGATATTAATAGAAGATGCTAAGAGAAAACACTGAGAAAAGATCATGACGTTTTTATTAACGCTGCTTGCGGCAATATTTGTCTTAGGTCCGCTTATTGCCTTACACGAATGGGGTCATTATATTGTCGCAAGGCTCTGCGGCGTCAAGGTGCTGACATACTCTATCGGCTTTGGCCCCAAGCTTTTTGGCTGGACGAGCAAAAAGAGCGGTATTGATTATCGTATCTCAGCGCTGCCGTTGGGTGGTTATGTCAAGATGCTGGATGAGCGTGAAGGCGCGGTAGCCAAAGATGAGCTACATTTGGCCTTTAATCGTCAACATCCACTAAAAAAGATTGCCATCGTTGCCGCTGGCCCTATCATGAACTTTGTTATCGCGATTGCGTTGTTTTGGGTGTTATTTATGACGCCATCAGAGCAGTTGGCGACGAAGATTGGTGAAGTATTACCCGATACACCAGCGGCTATGGCGCAGTTACCCGTTGGTGATAAAATCGTCGCGATTGACGGCCATGAGGTACAAACGTGGGAAGGTATCAATTATCGCCTTGCTGGACGAATGGGCGAGACTGATAATGTCAGCATTACCTTGCAATCAGAGTCACAGGCTTCCAATACAACGAAAACTTATCAAGCACCTGTCCAAGCATTTATGCAAGGCGCATCGCAAGGTAAAGACGCGCTAACCAGCTTTGGCATGCTACCATGGCAGCCGCAGATTGAACCAATCGTTAGCGATTTGAGTGCTGATGGTGCTGCCAGTCGTCAAGGTCTGCAAGTTGGTGATCTCATTACGGCTATCAATGATACAGAAATCAAAGATTGGATCAGTGTCACCCGTATCATCCGTGACAATCCTGAGACTTTGCTTAATTTCACCGTATTGCGTGAGGGTAAACCCGTACAGCTTCAGATTATGCCGCAAGGTAAAAAAGACAATCTAGGTAATGACTTTGGACAGATTGGTGCTATGGTGGCGCAGTCTGAGATTGTCATTCCCGATGCCTATAAAACCACCATCGTATATGGCCCGGGTGAGTCATTGATTAAGTCGTTTGAGAAAACGGAGCAGTTAGCCGTCATGACGGTCAGCTCAATGGGCAAGATGCTGTCTGGTATGATAGGTTTGGAGAATTTATCAGGTCCGATTACCATTGCGAAAGTCGCTAAACAAAGCTTTGATATTAGCTGGCAGATGGTGTTATCGACAGCAGCGTTGATCAGTTTGAGCCTTGCAGTCTTGAATCTTTTGCCCATTCCAGTATTAGATGGTGGACATATTGTCTACTATCTTATTGAGCTGATACGCGGTAAACCCCTGTCTGAAGGCGTGCAAATGGTCGGTCTAAATATCGGTTTACTCTTGCTGGCAGGTTTCATGGTGTTAGCAATTGGTAATGATATCAGTCGGCTGTTTTGATAAATAATGCGACGATTTCTTAACTAGAGCATGATGGTTTAATGCTTGCATGCTGCTACAGCGCAGGCAGTTCATGTAATACGGCGCTTGTTTTCTATTACCGCTACTGTACTAATTTTATTTTTTAGTTTATTTTATGATGCGTTTTATATAAAGTGTCCTGAGTCTGCCGTGCTGAAGTTTTTCGACTTTATGCGAAATGGGCTAGACAACACGTGCTTTTTACCTTAACTTAAGCAAGTTTTTTATTGACGGATAGTGTTTATGCGTACGCCTTTATTTATGAGCGCGGCTGGGTTGCCGTTAGTTGTAGCAATGATGAGTATGCCGGTGCAGGCTGCAGAATTTGTGGTCACTGATATCGGCTTTAATGGTCTACAACGCCTAACTCCTGATAGTCTCTATCCAGTTTTGCCGATTTCGGTGGGTGATACGGTTAATGATAGTCGTTTGGCCGCCAGTATTAAGGCACTATATGCGACTGAAAACTTCGCTGATATTCAAAGTCGTGTCGAAGGTGGCAAGCTGCGCTTTGATGTCGTCGAGCGTCCTATCATCGCTGAAGTCAACTTTGAAGGCAATAAACTTATCCCAAAAGAAGGGCTTGAGCAAGGGCTTGGTAACGCTGGTTTGTCTGTGGGTGATGTGCTAAAGCAAGCGACCTTGCAAGGTGTTGCCAACGAGCTACAACAGCAATATATTAGTCAAGGTTATTACAATAGCAATATCGAAGTCGATCAGACATTATTAGATGGTAATCGCGTCAAGCTTGATGTGCGCTTTATCGAAGGTAAACCCGCCAAAGTTGTCGATATCAATATCATTGGTAATAAGCACTTTAGTGATGAGCAGATTAAAGACGTTTTTGCTGTCAAAGAATCGTCATGGACGCGTTTGCTGTCTAAGTCTGACCGCTACGCTAAAGAAAAGCTGGCCGCCAGCTTAGAGAATTTAAAAGCCTTATATCAAAATGATGGTTATGTGCGTTTTAACGTTGACAATGCAGTCCTTAATATCAGTGAAGACAAGCGCAGCGTCTTTATCGAAGTCAGCTTGAGTGAAGGCGAGCAATATCAGTTTGGGGAAGTGAATTTCCTAGGCAAGCCGACATTTGAGACCAATGAGCTTAAAGAACTGGTTACTTTTGCACCCAATGAAAAATATTCACAAGCCAAGCTTGATGCAACGACTGCCTCTTTAAAGAGCCGTTATGGTAACGAAGGTTACTATTTAGCACAAATTCGACCGGTACCACGTATCAATGACGAGACGAGAATGGTCGATGTCGATTATTATATCGATCCAGCACGCCCTATCTACGTACGCCGTATCAACTTCACGGGTAACACCAAAACTCAGGATGTCGTGCTGCGTCGTGAAATGCGTCAGTTAGAAGGCGCGCTTGCCTCTAGCGAAAAAATTCAGTTGTCACGTACGCGTCTGATGCGTACCGGCTTCTTTAAAGCAGTCAATGTCGATGTCAAGCCAGTACCCAATCAGCCAGATCAAATGGATGTGAATTTTACGGTTGAAGAGCAGCCTTCTGGTAGCTCAACGATTGCCGCCGGTTACTCACAGAGTGGCGGTGTCACGTTCCAGTTAGACTTGACGCAAAATAACTTCATGGGTACCGGTAACCGTGTTAAAGCAGCGCTATCGCGTTCAGAAACCCGCGACTCTTATAGCTTAGGTTATACCGATCCGTACTTTACGGAAAATGGTGTTTCGCAGGGTCTAAGTGGTTATTATCGTGAGACCAAATTCGATGATAGAAACGTTAGTAACTATGTCACCGACTCTTATGGTGCCACGCTGAACTATAGCTATCCTGTTGATGAAACCAAGCGGGTTAGTGCCGGTCTAAACGTCGATAAAACTTCAGTACGTGGCGGTCGCTTTCTTGGGGTATCAAACGTTCAGCAGATCATCGATGATGGTGGTTCGTTTGAAAACTTCGTCAATAACGAAGGGGCTGACTCGGGTCGTACTGGCTTCAAAAATGACTATCAAACCTATAACTTGCTATTTGGCTGGGATTACAGCACGCTAGATCGTCCAGTATTTCCGACTAAAGGGATGAGTCATACGGTCGATGCAACGATTGGTCTAGGTGATACCAGCTACCAGAAGCTTATCTATCGCGGCAACATATATTATCCTATCTATAAAGATGTAATAGCACGCGGTTATACCAAACTCGGTTATGGTAATGATTTGCCATTCTACGAGAACTTCTATGCTGGTGGTTATGGTTCGGTGCGTGGTTATGAGGCATCGACATTGGGTCCTAAGTCGCAAGGCTATTTTGATGCGATCAATGATGACAGACGCTTTAGAGATGAAGAAATTGGTGGTAATGCTTTAGTCAGCTTCGGTAGTGAATTGATTTTACCAGTACCATTTAAGGGTGACTGGGCAGATCAAGTACGTCCAGTACTGTTCGCCGAAGGTGGTCAGGTATTTGACACTACGGATAAAGAAGATCGTACCTTTATCAACCCTAATAACGGGACTGATACCGGCGTGCCATTATTGACGCAAGATAATAGCTTACGCTTTAGTGCGGGTGCAGGTATAACGTGGTACACACCAATCGGTCCAATTTCACTGAGTTATGCGGTACCGATTGGTGACAAAGAAGGTGATCAGACTGAGAAAGTACAGTTCCAGATTGGTAGTACGTTCTAAAGAGCTTAGTATGCTTTAAGTCATCTAGCACCCCTTAAGTTACCGGTATTTTTTAAATTGGTTGATGGCTTCTATTGAATCAATACCATAAACCAATAAAAAATCAAATCTTCATAGGTCGTTGAGTTGATACTTTAACTTGACGACCCTTTTATTAATCCTAATATTAATGCCAACTATGATAACGATTGAGCAACTTATCACGCGGATTGAGCAGCGTCAGCCTATTGCTAATAAAGCCGAGCTTAGCGCTGAACAGTTACAGCTAACACTCGATAGTGTTGGTAGCTTAACCACTGCTAACGATGCCCAATTAAGCTTTTTGGCAGACCCTCATTATATCTCTAGTTTGACCAATACTCAGGCAGCAGCCGTGTTCGTCACCGCTGAATACCGTGACCAAGTACCAGCAGCATCTATAGCGCTGATAGTGGCAGCGCCTTATTTGGCTTATGCCAGTGCCAGCCAGTTATTTGCCCGTCAAATCCCCTGTGCTGGTATCCACTCTAGCGCGGTCATTGCGGATAGTGCGGTCATTGGTGAAGAGGTCACTATTGGTCCGTTTTGTGTGATTGGCGACAATGTGAGCATTGGCGCTCGTAGTCGTCTTGAGGCTCATGTGGTCGTCGAACCCTATAGTCGTATTGGTACTGATTGCCTTATTCAGTCGCAAGTCGTCATTGGTCATGATTGTATTATTGGTAGTCATGTTAGGCTGCATGCTGGTGTTAGCATAGGCTCTGAAGGTTTTGGCTTTGCCCCGACCAGCAATCCTAGCGTAACGGGTTGGGAGCGTATTGCTCAGCTTGGTCGGGTAATCATCGGTGACCATGTGCGCATTGGCAGCCAAACTTGTATTGATCGCGGCGCCATTGATGACACAGTAATTGGCAATCATGTTATTATTGATAATCTCGTACAAGTTGCCCATAACGTCCGTATCGGTGATGGTACCGCCATCGCTGCTCAAACGGCTATCGCGGGCAGTACGAGTATTGGTAAACGCTGCATTATCGGCGGGGCAGTCGGTATCACTGGTCATATCAATATCACCGACGATGTGACGTTATCAGGAATGACCATGGTGACCAAGTCCATTAAGGTCGCTGGATCGTACTCCTCTGGAACAGCAGCAATGCCAACAGCTAAATGGCGCCGTGCCGCGGTGCGCTTTCGTCAGCTTGGTAATGAGTAGCGTTCATGCAAGTCCTTTAGCCATAAATTTTTAAACAGATCATCTTTAAACACAGCTTTTTAAATAGAGTTTTTTAAATAGAGCAAGGAAGCGTCATTATGAGCAGCAGCCATATCGATATACCGACGGATGAAGACATTAAAAGCTTGGCAGAGCAAGGTCTCACGTTGCCGTTAACTTATCATACGCTTAAGCATTATTTGCCGCATCGTTATCCTTTTATGTTGGTAGATAAGATTATTGCCTGCCAGCCTGGCGAATGCATTACCGGTATCAAAAACGTGACCATTAATGAAGAGTTTTTTAATGGTCATTTTCCGGATGAGCCGATTATGCCAGGGGTATTGATGGTAGAATGTATGGCGCAAGTTTCAGGTGTATTGGGCTTTATTAGCGCGGGACTGACTGCCGAAGATGGTTATTTATATCTGTTTGCAGGGGTGGATAAGGTTCGTTTTAAACGCCGCGTCATTCCTGGCGATCAGCTGATTATCCAAGCCAAAACAGTTATGCAAAAGCGTGGTATCTATAAGTTTGATTGTACGGTTCATGTCGAAAATGAGCTTGCAGCGAGTGCTCAGGTGATGATTGCCCGTCAAGAGCAGTAGCTTATCGTTATTATTTCGAGATAACCACTGGCTAAACTGCGTAAAGATTGCCGCCCATATTGTTAATAGCAAAACTCACTTATAATCTGAACGGGTATTGGCTTAATTTATAACGCTACATTAGTGGTATTTGTTTTACTATTTACTTGCATCAGATGATACAAAGGTCCAAATTATGAGTCAGATCCATCCAACAGCACTCATCTCACCGTCCGCTCAGATTGATGAGACTGCTATCATTGGTCCTTATTGTATTGTCGGTGACGAAGTAACGATTGGTGCACATACCACGCTGCATCGCCATGTCGTCGTGGCAAGACTGACGCGTATTGGCAGCCATAATCAATTTTATCAGTTTGCTAGCATTGGTGAGGATCCACAGGATTTAAAGTATGCTGGTGAGCGTACTTGGCTTGAAATTGGCGATCATAATACCATTCGTGAGGCTTGTAGTTTGCATCGTGGTACTGCGCAGGATGGTGAGCTTACCAAAATTGGTAGTCACAACTTGCTGATGGTAAATACGCATGTGGCTCACGACTGTGTGATTGGCGATCACAATGTATTGGCCAATAACGTCGGCGTAGCTGGTCATGTAACCATTGGCGATCATACGATAATTGGTGGTAACTCAGGTATTCATCAGTTTTGTACCGTTGATGACTATAGCTTGGTCGGTGGTGCCAGTTTGATTTTGAAGGATGTGGCCGCTTTTACCATGGTATCAGGCAATCCAGCAAAGGCACATGGTCTCAATGTCGAAGGAATGCGCCGAAAAGACTGGTCTAAGCACACGATTGATACCTTGCGCCAAGCGTATCGCACGATTTTTAGATCCGGGTTAACGACCGCTCAAGCGCTTGAAGTCTTAAAGCAAGAGCTATTGCCAAAAGAGCCAAAGATTCAATTGCTCATTGATTCCTTACAAAAAAGCCGTCGCGGCGTCGTTCGCTAACCAAACACGAGCTATTGTAGAAACAGCAATTTGTGGTGTTTCAATCTCGAACAGTCGATATACCAAACTGTTGTTAATTAGCGTCAAACTGTCAAAAAGCCATAACCAATTGTTATGGCTTTTTATATTTATGACTACTTGACTTTTTTGGTCGCTTAGCAGAAACTGAGCGTTTACGATATTGTAAACAATTCTTTCATAATGTTGCTAGGCGCGTCACATTGAGGCGTTAATTAAGTAGCCTGTTATATCAGCAGCTAATTATAATAATCACGGATGATTATAAGCAGCATTAATTGAAGCATGAGGACGGCAAAATGGCTATCAATAAACAAGAACATGCGCAGTGGAGCTCAAGTTTTGGCTTCGTACTGGCGGCAGTAGGCTCGGCAGTTGGTTTAGGAAACATATGGAAGTTCCCATATATGGTTGGTGAAAGCGGTGGTTCAGCTTTCGTTATTGCGTATTTATTCTGTATCGCGCTGGTTGGTTTTCCAATATTAGTCGCAGAATGGTTGGTCGGTCGCCGTGGGCAAAAAAACCCTATTAATACTTTCGCTGATGTCGCCGCAAGCGAAGGCAAGTCACGCAGTTGGGGTATTGTTGGTGCCACTGGTATTTTAGGCGGCTTTTTGATCCTATCTTTTTATAGTGTGATTGGTGGCTGGGCGCTGAATTATATTACTAAAGTCGCAAGCGGTAGCTTCGCTGGTCAAGACAGCGATTCTGTTGCTGCAACCTTTGATGCGATGCTCGCCTCAGCTGGTACGCTGACTGTTTGGCATACCGTATTTATGGCGCTGACTGCTTTAATCGTTGGAATTGGTGTCACCAAAGGTATTGAAGGAACTGCTAAGATTTTGATGCCATTGTTGGGCTTGATTTTGTTCATCATGGTTGGTTATAACGTGATCAATGGTGGCTTTGGTGAGGCAGTGGCTTACTTGTTCACACCAGATCTTAGCAAGCTCACCGCTGACGTTATGCTCGCAGCCTTGGGCCATGCTTTCTTCACCCTGTCCATTGGTATGGGTATTATGGTGGCTTATGGCTCTTATTTGGGCCGCGAAGTAAACTTGCTCAAAACAGCACGAACCGTGGTTATTTTGGATACAGTCATTGCACTAGCTGCAGGTCTGGCTATCTTCCCAATTATCTTTAGTCATGGTCTCGATCCGGCTTCAGGTCCTGGCCTTATTTTTGTCAGTTTACCGATTGCTTTTGGTAGTATGGGCGCAGGCACAATTCTTGGAACCTTATTCTTCTTATTGATTACCTTCGCTGCTATTACTTCATCTGTCTCTTTACTTGAACCGACGGTTGAGTTCTTGGAAGAGCGGACATCGATGAATCGTATGATGGCCACAGTCGTTGCTAGTACGGTGATTTGGCTACTGGGTGTTGCGGCATTGTTATCGTTTAATCTATGGTCTGAATTTACCATTATGGGTAATGGTATCTTTGATGCTTTAGATAAGCTTACCAGTAAATTCCTATTACCGCTGACAGGTCTTGCGGGTATTATTTTCGTTGGCTGGAAAATGGATCAGCGTACGATTCAACAGGAGCTGGGTCTATCTAATGGAATGTGGCAGCTTTGGCAAATCGTTGCTAAGTTCGTCGCGCCAATCGCCGTTATCGTGGTCTTTATTACTACGTTAATGGGCTAGGATTTATACGAATTCAAAGTATTTAAATCACTAGCTTTAAAGATGATAAGCAACAAAAAGGGCTTAAGATAATTCTTAAGCCCTTTTTGTATGTATAGTCAGTGAAAAGTAGTATCGAACCATCACGAATTGCTGATATCCGTTTTTCTTGCTTGCTGTGCTTATGCAGACCCTAGCAATACCATTGCGTTTTTAGGATATTTTGACTATATAACTGTTCCAAAAATACGATTAGCGTAAGTTTAGCTCAGGAACCGTTTGTCCACGCTTGCTATAGAATCCGATGACGAACTCATCGAAGGCGTCTTGTTCGATAGCATCTCTAATACCTTGCATCAGACGTTGGTAATAACGCAAGTTATGAATAGTCGCCAACTGCGCGCCTAGCATCTCTTTACATTTATTAAGATGGTATAAATAAGCACGGCTAAAGTTTTGACAAGTATAGCAGTCGCACTCTGGGTCTAATGTGCCTTCATCATTGCGATATTGGCTGTTACGGATACGGACGACACCTGCATTGTCTAAGTCGCCTGTCACGAAGTAATGACCGTTACGCGCGTTACGAGTCGGCATGACGCAGTCAAACATATCTACGCCGCGACGGACTGCTTCGACGATATCTTCAGGCTTGCCCACGCCCATTAGGTAGCGCGGCTTGTCTGCTGGCATGGCGTCTGGGATATAATCTAAGACATCCATCATCTCGTCCTTTGGCTCACCAACAGACAGACCACCGATGGCATAACCATCAAAGCCGATATCGAGCAAGCCTTCGAGTGATTGCTGACGCAAATCGGCATACATACTGCCTTGGATGATGCCAAATAGGGCATTGGTGCTGCCTAGCCTATTATGTTCATCAACGCAGCGCTGTCCCCAACGTAGTGAGAGCTCTAACGATTTTTTGGCTTCATCATGGGTGGCTGGGTAGGGCGTGCATTCATCGAATTGCATGACGATGTCTGAGTTCAAGCTATATTGAATCTGCATCGATTTTTCTGGCGAGAGAAACACTTTCGCGCCATCGATAGGGGATTTGAAGTCGACCCCTTCTTCGGTGATTTTACGCATCGCACCCAAACTAAATACTTGGAAGCCGCCTGAATCGGTCAAGATAGGCTTATCCCAATGCATAAATTTATGCAAGCCGCCGAACTTATCGATGACTTCAGTGCCCGGGCGTAACCATAAGTGGAAGGTATTGCCTAGCACGATATCAGCGCCAATGGCTTCGATATCACGTGGTAGCATACCTTTGACCGTACCATAAGTACCGACAGGCATAAACGCTGGCGTTTGCACATCGCCATGATTGAGGTGAACCGTACCACGGCGGGCACGCGTTGTGCCGCTGGCTGTTTTATGTAAGACAAATTGCATATGATAACCGCTATTTACACTATGAAAATGGCGCTAATTATAGCATTGTTAGCGATTTTTTTGGACATCGATGTTTGCGGGTCATTAATATATAGTCAGTGAAAAGTAATATCGAGACATCACGCACTGCTGATATCTATTTTTTTTGCTTGCTGTGCCTGCGCAGACAGAGGCGACAAAAAATTAATATCAGCAATAGCGTAGATTTTTTTAGAATATTTTGACTCTATATCCATTGGTACGTGTGTTACGACAACAACCAAAAGACACAGACAGTGTCGTTCAGTGCTTGTTAAAGTAAAGAATAAACATTAAAACCACTAAACATTGCTGATGAATGGCGGATAAAGAACATGATCGAAGCAACTTATTTTTTACCTAATCGCTCGCTATTTAGTAGCTCATTGTTCAGTAGCCTATTACTAATATCAGGAGCAGCTATGGCGACCGAAGAGCCTACCTATACCGTTTTGACAAAAACGAAGAGTTTTGAATTGCGTCATTATGATGCCCAGTTGGTGGCACAGACTTGGGTAATGGGTGATCAAGATGCTGCCAGTCGTGCAGGATTTAAGATTTTAGCAGATTATATTTTTGGCAATAATACTGCCCCAACTGGTGGCAGTCGTAAGATTAGCATGACAGCGCCTGTTACGATGCAGCCTAATAACAAAAAGAGTGATGGTGATTCGCAGAAAATTGCTATGACGGCACCAGTGAGTATGCAACAAGCCGATGGCAAATGGCGCGTACAATTTACGATGCCAAGCCAATATACGCTGCAAACGTTGCCCAAACCCAATAATCCAAATATTGAGATTAAAAAAGTACCGGCACAGACTTATGGCGTTATTAAATTCTCCGGATTGGCAGGCAGCAAAAAAGTAGCAGAAAAAACCGATGAGCTGCAGACGTGGATGCAATCCCAAAATTTAAAAGTTACTGGCGTGCCGGAACTTGCCCGCTATAATCCGCCATGGACGTTACCTTTTATGCGTCGCAATGAAGTGATGATTGCTTATCAGCCAAAATGATCCTTTATCATCAAAAATGACGCCAAAAAAAGACAGCAAGCGCTGTCTTTTTTTGAGCTTAAATTTCAGGAAATAAATTTTAGCTTTTTTGCTCACGAATGATATTTAGCATACGGCGTAATGGTTCGGCCGCACCCCATAACAGTTGGTCACCGACGGTAAACGCACCTAGGTATTCTGGCCCCATATTCAGCTTACGCAAGCGACCCAAAGCTACTGTCAAAGTACCTGTCACTGCCACTGGCGTTAAGCGGTTCATAGCGGCTTCTTTATCGTCTTCAACCAAGTCTAACCACTCATTGCCACTGTTTTTTAGTGTCGCCTCGATTTCCTCTAATGGGATATCTTTCTTAAGCTTAATGGTTAAGCCTTGCGCATGACAGCGCATGGCGCCCACACGGACACACATACCGTCGATAGCAATTTTATCTGCTTCAGAGTTACCAAGGATTTTATTGGTTTCGACGCCGCCTTTCCACTCTTCTTTTGACTGTTTGTTTTCTAGCTGTGCGTCGATATAGGGGATTAGACTACCAGCCAATGGCACACCAAAGTATTGCTTAGGAAAGTCATCTGAGCGTTGAGTTTGGGCGATTTTTTTATCAATCTCAAGGATAGCGCTAGCAGGATCAGCCAACTCATCTTTGACCGCATCGTGTAGTACACCCATGCCGTTGATGAGCTCGCGCATGTTGTTGGCGCCAGAGCCACTCGCTGCTTGATAAGTCATCGCGCTGACCCATTCTACCCAGCCTCTATTAAACAACTCGCCGATGGCCATCAGCATAAGTGATACTGTACAGTTGCCGCCGATAAAGTCTTTTTGACCGTTGGCTAGGGCGCTATCAATAACGCTGCGATTGACCGGATCAAGAACGATGATGCTGTCATCTTCCATACGCAGAGTGCTTGCCGCATCAATCCAATAGCCGCTCCAACTGCTGGCACGCAATGGTTGATGGACTTTTGAAGTGTAGTCGCCACCTTGGCAGGTGATAATCACATCACAAGCAGCGAGTGCATCAATATCATGAGCGTCTTTTAGTTGGCTGGTCTGAATACCATCGAAACTTGGCGCATCACCACCCGCGTTACTGGTTGAAAAAAATACCGGCGTGATACCGTCAAAATCTTTTTCTTCCTGCATACGTTGTATCAACACTGAGCCAACCATACCGCGCCAGCCTACCAAACCTACTGTTAAATCACTCATGAAATCTAATCCTATTTTACCATTATTTATTGCATCGCCAGCCGATAACAATGCCGTGAATAGCCCTAAAAAGCAAGGCGTTTTCGCAGATTTTGACTGTTTTTCATACACTAATAACTATGCCCACTATAACTTTACGTTATTATTATGAGGCCGCTATCATATCGGTTGTGCTCATGTTGCATACAGGGCAAGCAAGAATGATGGAAAATATAACAAGCTCACTGTTTTGCATCAGTTGAAATTGTAACGTTTTATGCTCAGCTGCGCATAATTAAGGCTCAATAGTAGGCGATAGTGTTATGAAATGCTAAAGTAAGCACCTACGATTGACTTAGATAATCATACAGGCGTTAGTCATTGACGAGCGATGAGTATAAGAACTATTGGTTTTGTCATCCACTTAATAAACGGTTACTACACATTATGGATCTTTCCCTCTTATATTATGGCGCGCAGTGCTTAGCTGGTTTCATCGCGTTTGTGACGATTTGGGGTTTGTTGCCTCTTGATAATTGGTGGGTGCGCGGCGTTGAGTTCCCTCGTATTCAAATAATGGTGCTTGGCGTCGTTGCTTGGGTTGGCATGCTCGCATTTTGGTCACAATGGCAGCTAGGGCAGTGGCTGTTATTTGTCGTCTTAAGCCTGACTTTGGCCTTTCAGCTGAGAATGGTATTGCCTTATACCAAATTGTGGAAAAAAGAAGTACAAAGTGCCAAGGACAAGCCAGATGGCGAAGATCATCAACTCAAAATTATGGTATCAAATGTCTTAACCCCTAATGACGAAACGCAAAAACTGGTCGATTTAGTCAAGCAAAGACAGCCGGATATTTTAATTACCCTAGAAAGTGATAAAAAGTGGGAAAAAGCCCTGCAGCAAATTGAGCCAGACTATCCGTATACCGTAAAAGTACCGCTGGATAACCTGTACGGCATGCATCTGTATTCTAAGCTTGAGCTGATAAATCCTAAAGTCAAATATTTAATGATTGATGATATTCCCTCTATCCACACGCAGCTGCGCTTACAAAGCGGACGAGTGATTTGGTTATATTGTTTGCATCCTATGCCGCCAAGCCCGACGGAAGCGGATAAGTCAACGACTCGTGATGCAGAGCTGCTTATGGTTGGCAAACATATCAAAGAAAATGAGCAAACGGCGATACTTGCTGGCGATCTTAATGATGTGGCTTGGTCAAAGACAACGCGCCGCTTCCAACGTATCTCAGGTCTACTAGATCCTCGTATTGGTCGTCACTTTATCAATACCTTCCATGTCAATTATCCGTTTTTACGTTGGGCCCTGGATCATATCTTCCATAGTGCTTGCTTTACCGTGGTTGATATCAGACGTATGCCCTCTATTGGCTCCGATCATTTTCCGGTCATGACGACCTTACAATATGAGCCAGAAGAAGCCAGCAATCAAGAGCAAAATGCTCCTACTGCTAATGCAGAAGATGTTAAAGAAACAGAAAATAAAATCGAAGCTGGCAAAAAAGAAGGCTGTAAAGTCTCAAAAGAGCATGCAGCAGAGCAGTCGTAGTTAGAGAATGTCCTAGTATTTTCGCTAAACCTTTATAGTCTTAAGGGCTACGCCAATAGGCTTCCTCAAAACGTAAGCAAATGCTTACGTCAAATAAGGTCTTTAGCCTCTAGTGGTCTTTAACCAATTGCCCTACAATACAATCATCAACACAAGGATAGGCAAGGATGCAGTGTTGAGGCAGTGACAATCTAAGCACAGGTCAGCCCGCTGTCTTATAAGTTACTGTTTACGACTTAGGATAAGTCAGAATGGAAGAAATAATAATAATACACAAAGAAAAGCCCCGAACCAATCGCCCTAGGTTCGGGGCTTTTCTTTGTGTATTATTATGAGCTGATAAATAAAGTAGCAGTTTCTAGCATATCAAATGATATCAGCAGTGCATAATGTATCAATATTACTTTTCACTCACTATATCCAACTTTCTAAGTAATTTACTAAGAACAAAAACAGGCTTTCCTAGGTAAGAAGAAAAAACACCTATGAGTTATTAATACAAAAAAGGGGTACATGCATTGGCATATATCCCTTTTTATTCAACTATTTTTACTAAGATGCCACTTATTAGCGCATTGCTAAGATATTAACCAAGTACTTGGATGTAAGCACCGGCGCGTAGCTCTTGTAGCCAGTCTTCTTTGGCTTGCGGTGCTAGACGTTGATATAACGCTTGACGTGCCATGCTACGGCGATATTGTTCACTAACATCTTCTTGGCGCTGACCTTCTACTTTTAGGATATGCCAGCCAAACTGGGTTTTAAAAGGCGCAGAATAATCACCGACTGCTGTATTTTTCATCACTGCTTCAAACGGTCCAACCATATCGTCTGCACTTACCCAATTTAGATCGCCACCACGTCCTGCAGAACCTGGGTCGTCTGAATAGGTCGATGCCAGACCAGCAAAGTCAGCACCGCTGCGCAGTTGCTCATACAGATCATTAATCTTTTGCTCAGCAAGCGCATCCGTTTGTAGCTCATCTACTTTGATTAAGATATGACGCGTATGCCACTGCGGCACAAGCATTTTATCACTGTCTTTTTTATCAGCGAGCTTAATGATATCAATGCCTTCTGGCGTCACTAATGGGGCACTTACTGCGCCGACATCAAGCTTGGTAATCTCGCTCGATAGCTCGGTCGGGAGAGCGGCGGCTTTATGAAAGCCCATATCGCCACCTTGTATTGGAATAGGGTAGCTACCTTGGCTGGCAGTAACGGCTGCAGCCACGTCGACATTGGGCTCTAGCAAGCGCGCACGTAGTGCTTGTGCTACTTTGAGTGCTTCTTCACGCTGAGCTTCTGACAGTCGGCTGTAGTCATCCATATAAGGCACGCGTACATGGACGGTCTGGTATTCGCTTTGGTTTAGGCGCTTGGCTTCTGGAGAGGCCAAAAATGCATCGATATCCTGCTCGCTAATACGTACACGATTGCTGATTTGACGTTGTTGTAGAGACTGAATCGCAGCATCTTCAATCAGCTTAGCACGCAGGGTCGCATAGCTTCCGGGCTGCGCGGCATCTAGGCGTTGCTGCAAAGCGGCGATACTACCAAGCCCTTCAGCTTGAGCGATTTGACCAAGACGCTGATTAATCTCAGCTTCATCAGGATTTAGACCGACGCGTTTAACCAATGACAGTTGTAGTTCACGCAAGATGAGAGCATTTAATACTTCAGACTGTAGCTGTGCTGAATTGGCAATCGGCTCACCAGCCGCTTGGGCGCGTGCTTGGGTCTGGGTGATTGCGTCCATCAAGTCGCTTTTTAAGATAGCGTTTTCATTGACTAAAGCAATGATACCATCGGTACTGTTGGCTGGGGTCAAGCGATTGACGTTACTTTGCTCAGCAGCAGCGTTTGCTTTAGGCGTTGGTGCTTTTGCACCATTAACGGTAGCAGCTTGGGCACTGAAACTAAATACAAGGCCTGCACTCATACTCATAGAAAGCAGTACAGCTCGGCTGGTCTGACGTAAAGAAAAAAATCTCATGATGCTCCTCATCAATGTCATCGCATCGGATGGTAGTCGGTCAACGCTATCCAATACTTTTAATAAGCAAATACTGTATAAGGTTGTCCATAATAGGATTACGAACAAGGTTGTGTAAGTAGTAACGAAAACAATGCTTTAATATAGCATTATTTACGCTTTTTTAGTCTTTCCATGCAGTCTGGACAGGTTCAAAGCCCAAAACTTTATCAGCGAGCAATCGTGTCAAACGGCTGTTATTGCTACCAAGACCGTTCAATCTAATCTCTGCCATAATCGCTTGTGTTGGTTTGTCTCTGACGTTCAAGTCATTATAGTAACGACGACCATAAACGGCAAAACCAAAACAGCAATCCTCATAATCGATGCCGACCAACGAATCGAGCATTTTATTACGATTATAATCATATTGACCTTGAGCCAATACTCGCCAGCTATTATTGATTGGGAAAACAGCTGAGGCAGTAAAAGCTGATAGCGGCAACTGATTGGTATTTTCATCGCGCTGGCGCTTCACAAATCCGATATTAAACAAGCTGTTATCTGATGGCTGATAACGCAATTCAGTCGTAATATAGTTCAAGTCATAACTGTCAGTGAGCGCGCCGCTGACATCCACCCAAACATTATTATAAGGTTGCGTACTGGTATCCCAGACCATTCCAGAAGAGGAAGATCTAAAAACGGGTTGCTGGTTTTCAAGGGTGACGCGCCCATCATCGATATAAAACTGCTCAGCAATGCTACCATCAAAACGTGTCACACCCGTTGCGTCGATGTAACGATAATTAACCCCAGGGGTAATAGAATGCAAATCTTGCAAGCGATCATGCCCTAAAAACCAACTGTCCGAAAACAACTGCTCGTAGTTGATCGAAGCAATACGAGTGTTAAAGTTAGGGATGTCGTTTTGGTTTTTAAATGGTGAGTAAGTGTATTTCAAGCGTGGGCTTAGTAGGCGATAGCCACCCATCGTATCGTCAAAAGCTCCAAAAGGTGAGCCTGCTTGATAGAAGTTGAGACCTGCGTCAATACTGGCTTGCGGTACAAATACCGATTGGCTACCATCTTCTTCACTAAGTTGGTTGTCTGCCAAGCTGTCCTCGTCATAAGAGGTATATAGGTGTTGTAGGCTGACTTTGGGCTTGATATAACCCCAGGATTTTTCTATTGGATAGGCGGCGCTGAGTTTATTATAAATGCGCGCACCGCTTTTTTCATTCTCAGAACCATCGTCGATAGATTTTTTGAAATAAGCAGAATCATGGACACCCGTGATGTCGAAGCTTTTTGCCCACGGCAATCGATAGTCAAGTTTGAGCTGCGGTAAACGGGAATAAGGCTTGTCTTTGTCTTCTAATGGCTGACCATTGTCGGTAAAAGCATTGAGCGTTTGGAAGGTTTCGACTTTTAACTCACCGTTGACATAGTCATTATAATAATTAAGTCGAGCACGGCGCGGTAAGTTTAAGGTATTGTCTGATAAGCCTAGGGTGTCAAAGTCGTTAATATAATCCTCATCCGACACATAGCTGTACTTAGCATCACCACTTAAGCGTGGAATACTGTTTGATGACCAATAGTGATCATAAAAAAAGCTGGCACGATCTTCGTCGTTATACTCTTTGTCGTTCGGCAAATATGAGCCATTAAAAATCCCTTCGCCATAATTATCAGTCAAATAGCGAAACTCACCTGCGAGCATCGGGTTTCGATCGCTGTAGATATGTGTGTTGATCGTCGCATCATAATTAGGCGCTAAATTGAGATAGTATGGGATATCAACCTCAAGTCCGCTTTTACTACTGATGCTCGCATTCGGTAATAAAAACCCCGTACTACGCCGACTGTCTATGGGGAAGTTAAAATAAGGCAGATAAAACACCGGAACATCTGCAATACGGAAAGTAGTATTGTAAGCTTTACCGCGACCTGTCTCAGTATCTAAATCAATGCTTTTGGCATCAAATTGCCATTTACGGTCAGTTGGTGGGCAGGTACTGAACATGACTTGATCAAGCTCATACTGGCTGTCGTTAGGTCGGTTGAGGCGTTTGGCATAGCCATGTGCTTGGAGTTCTACGCTAGCAAATGCCACATCATTGGCTGTGGACTGTCCCGTTTCGGTATTATAAGCCAAACTGTCTGCGATACCAATAAGACCGCCTTTTGCCGCCTGATCGGTGATATTGCCTGTAGCTGCGTTTTGAGTATTGGTTTGAGTATTGGCACGTGTTACTTGCTCGCCAGTCGCTTGATCGGTGAACATCACTTTGCCTTGCGCAGCGGCAACACCATTGCTTAAGTCCAGTACGATTTTGTCAGCTTCGATATGCTGAGTACCCTGATCGACAATCACATTACCGGACAGCTCGGCATAGTCGACATTGTCATAGTAACCATAATCAGACTCTGTAAATAAAGGCGCTTGATTGTTAGCCACACCGCTTAGATTGGTCGCTATTTGGTCATTATCCATGGCGGCTTCATTGACTGCCCGTTGATAGTTAGCGTTTTGCTGCGGGTAGACCCATCGACCTTCACAGCGCTGGGCACTATCGACAGCATTCGGCAGTAGGCGCAAGTTTTTGCCTACTTTTGGGATGGTTTGCGTGGCAGGTGTTAGGGTGTTCTGGATAGTGTCATCTTCAGACTCTACGGGTTTGTCACTAGCGTTTTGCGTTGATAAGTCAGTATCAGGGGTGAGCTCATAAAATTCTGCCAAACGCCGTAAACTGTCTTGAATACTCTCGTCACTGGTATCGATTGCATCATTGTCGCTGACAGCCGCTAAGGGTTTTTTCTGCGTTTGTGCCTGAGCTTGTGCATCGTCATCACTATTGTTAGCGATTTCAGTGATGTCTAAATTGCCATTATCGAGGGTGCTGCCAGTATCTAAGTCAAGATTACTGCTCTCAGAGGCAGCATTTACAGTCTCTTCGCCTGCTTCATAAACACTACTCTGCGCAGCGGCACGCTGGTAACTAATGTCTTGATTGATGGCGTTGACATTAGCGTTGACATTGGTATTGGCGTCGGTATTGATATCGCCGGTTAGGTCAGAGACATAACTGCTGGTAGTATCAGCGGGCAAAGATGCGGTCGTCTGTGCGTCAGCATTGGTAAGTGCTGCGCTGACGGTCAAACTTGATAAGCCTAAGGCACCAAATAAAACCAAACGGATGCTTTGGTAAAGCGGAGAATATAACAAGGGCACACCTATGATTGCAGAGCCTATTGAATGACGATATTTAGTTTAGTAGCCGTATTTTAGCTATATTTAGCGGCTCATTAATGATTAAAAAATCAGGAACTAATCATATAATCTCAAAAATTTGGGTGTTTTACATATAATGACGACTAATCATAGTCAAAAAAAACCAAATCAGCTACACTATTTACCAAAATTTATAACATCGCCAAGCCGTTTTTTAGATTATTGCTTAGCGCGTTGATAAAACTATGTGTCAATACCTATATTACAACAGATACTGTCAATCAAGCTGCCACTATTTTAGCAAGGTTTTGCCTGACTTATCACTACTTTAATGATTTATGACTTATATTTAACCTGCGATGCCCTCTATGACTGATACCATGCCTTTAAATACCCCTCTGAATGCCACTCTGAACGATAGGAATAACCGCCAACAGCAGCTAGAGAATTGGTTGCAACAAGTGTTCATCGACCGAGAGTTTGTGCTCGACAGTTTGCCTGGTGACGCAAGTGCCCGCCAATATCACCGTATCCAATTGGTTGATAACGATGCTGACACTGCGCGTTATATTGTCATGGATTCTGCTGATGAGCAAGACGCCTTGCAGCAGTTTATTAATGTTGCGAAGCTAATGACACCCGCCATCAATGTGCCAACGCTGGTTGCGCAAGACGTGGCAAAAGGCTTTTTGGTGTTACAAGACTTTGGTACGATTGAGTTTGCCCATTTACTCGTCGAGGCGACGCCTGAACAGATCAACGATTATTATCAATTGGCCATGCAGACCTTGGTTTCCCTACAGACTGTGCCAGTAGAGACTGCCAGAGTGCAGCACCAATTGCCCGATTATGACACAGCATTACTGAACCGCGAGATGGATTTATTTAGCGATTGGTTTATCCCCTATATTGATGTAGAGCTGAATCAGGACTTATGGAATAACGTAAAAACGGTATTGATACAAGAGATTTTACAGCAGCCTGCAGTGATTGTGCATCGTGATTATCACAGCCGCAATCTTATGCAAGACCAAGCCGACCCCACGCGTTTGGGCGTGATAGATTTTCAAGATGCGGTGATCGGCTCTTACACTTATGATTTGGTGTCATTGTTGCGTGATGCTTATGTTGAGTGGTCAGAGCATCAAATATCTGACTGGATTCGTGACTTTTGGCAATTGCAGCAGCAAGCAGCGCTCACCACCGCCGATAGTGTTGAGCAGCTTGAAAATGATATGAATGTGATGGGCGTGCAGCGGCATCTCAAAGTATTAGGGATTTTTATCCGTTTGTCTAAGCGCGATGGTAAAGACCGTTATTTGGCTGATATTCCCAAAGTCATGCGAGATCTAGTACTTGAGCTAAATTGGCTTGCTGAGCATGGTAATGAATCGATGAAGCAAGCGCTACTGCCATTTAATCAATGGCTAAAAGACACGGTATTACCGGCTTATAAAGATAAGTTTGACTCGTTATAAAAAGGGCTAATAAGCTGCGTCTATCACTATCACTATCACTATCACTATCATTATAAATTGAATAAGGAGCGTGCATGTCTACCATTACGCAAGCAATGATTTTAGCTGCTGGCAAGGGAACGCGCTTGCGTCCGTTGACACTTGAGACGCCCAAACCATTAGTCGAGGTAGGCGGTCAGCCGCTGATTGTCTGGCATATTAAGGCACTGCAAGCAGCGGGGATTACCGATATTACGATTAATGCCTCGTGGCTTGCTGACAAGCTTATGGATACCTTGGGTGATGGTAGCGATTACGGGGTCAAGTTGCACTGGTCACGAGAAGATGACGAACCTTTAGAGACCGCTGGTGGAATTTTTCAAGCGTTACAAACAGGTAAGTTACAAGACGAGCCATTTATCTTAGTCAACTCCGATGTCTGGACGACGTATAATTTTGCTCAGTTGCAGGATTATGAGCTGGGTGCTGATCAACGGGCGCATCTATTGTTGATTGACAATCCAGAGCATAATAACGGTGGTGATTTTGCGCTCAATAATGGTCTGGCTAGTGAGCAGCCAATTGGTGATGCAGACAAATATACCTTTGCTGGTATTAGTGTAATGTCGCCACGATTGGTCGATGGGCTGGTAAGCGGGCAACCCGCTGCGCTAGCGCCTCTGCTTAAGCAAGCGATGCTTAAGTTCCAGATTACGGCGGAAGTTATTCGTGATAATTGGATAGACGTGGGTACACCTGAGCGCTTAACGCAGGTCAACGAATTTATTGACAGTCATGGCGTGGCTAACCACCGCGGTGCATAACTTTAGGGGGTATTAATATTAATTAATAATTCTTTAATAGATCTTACTTCAATCAATCTTACTTTAACGAAGATCATAAAAAGCGCCGCATTGATTTACAATCAATGCGGCGCTTTTGTTTAGCGAAATAGGGCAGGTTTTACACGCCCATTGCCAACTTTATTAATTGGGCAATGGTAAAAATAACGGCAAATCCTGCTATATATAGACCAATGAACCATGCCCATTGTGATTGTTTTTTGCTGAGTTTTTTCATAATCGTCTCCCAGTGACGTATTAAGGCGCTAATGATCTTAAGCGTTCGCTACCAAGAATAGTAATAGTAGCGAAGGCTGATTCTCCTTAACATATAGCCGTTAATACATATGTTCGTGATCCGTTTTACCCTTAAATGTGTAATAGGCAAAAGCGGTATAACTCAAGATAATCGGCAACATAATACCCGCACCAATGAGCATAAAGGACAGCGATGTATCAGCAGCGGCCGCTTCATAGATAGTCATTTGGTACGGTACTATATAAGGGAACAACGCTGTACAGACGCCAATATAACCCATCAAGAACAGCGCAACGGTCATTAAGAAGGGGCGATATTCACGCTCAGTCCGTAAATCCTTACGCATGAGAAAGAATAGCAGCAGCACGATAACTGGCATTGGCGCTAGATATAATGCACCCGGCAAACTAAACCAACCCTCGAGGGCTTCGATATCTGAAAAATACATAAACACGGTAACGACAATCATCGCCAATACCAATGCCGATAATATCCAACCAGACACTTTACGTGCCCATACTTGCAGCTTGTGTTCGGTTTTAATGATTAACCACGTAGAGCCAAGCAAGGCATAACCGACTATCAGGGCAAAGCCGCAGACGATAGAGAAGGGGGTGAACCAGTCAAATGGACCACCAGTATACAGACGATTGCTCGCCTCTAAGCCTTGCACCAACGCCCCAAGCATAATACCCTGCGAGAATGTCGCCACTACTGAGCCGACGAAAAAGAACGTATCCCATACATGACGACGTGAAGAGGCTTTGAAACGGAACTCAAACGCCACTCCGCGCATAATAAGACCAAATAGCATGGCAGTCACAGGCAGGTATAAACCGGTCATGATGATGCCATAAGCCACTGGGAAAGCAGCGAACAAACCACCACCACCCAATACCAACCAAGTCTCATTACCATCCCAAAAGGGAGCAATAGAGTTCATCATACGGCTACGGTTTTTGTCTGAGCCGGCAAAGGGGAACAAAATACCACAGCCTAAGTCAAAACCATCCAACAGGACATAGATGAAGACGGATAGGGCAATTAATCCGCCCCAAATTAAAGGTAAATCTAATACATCACCGTAGTTAAACATTAGCGTAACCCTCCATCATCGACGTCATCGGCAGGTTTATCCAAATCTTCTACTTTCTCACTGACGTTACTATCACCACTTAACGTGCGACCTTGACCTTCAGTGATAGAATGCTCATAGAAGTTGTCATCTGCTGGATCTTCATAAGGTTGTGGACCTTTAGCAATCAGGCGTAAGATATAAAAACTGCCTGCACCAAATACAAAGACGTACAGCACAATAAATCCTATAAGTGTCGTTGCGACTTGCTGTGCTGCAACCGGTGACATGCTCTCAGCAGTACGAATCACCCCATATACTGTCCATGGCTGACGACCAGTTTCGGTCACAAACCAACCGGCGAGTATCGCGATAAAACCAAGCGGCGTCATCATCATCCACGCACGGTGGAACCATTTGCTTTCAGGATCGAATTGTTGTTTTTTAAAGTATTTATAAAGGCTAAATAGACCAACAAGCAGCATTAATGTACCGATAGCCACCATAACGCGGAATGACCAAAAGACGATAGGAACGTAGGGCCGATCTTCTGGCGCCCAGTTTTTAAGGCCTTTAACTTCGCCGTCTAATGAATGCGTTAAAATTAAGCCCGAGACATAAGGGATTTTAATTTCATAATGGTTTTTTTCTGCTTTTTGATCTGGAATACCGAATAAGACAAGCGGTGCACCGCGCTCATTTTCCCACAGACCTTCCATCGCTGCGACTTTAGCAGGTTGATGTTCTAGAGTATTTAGACCATGCATATCGCCAATAAATATTTGTGCTGGCGCAACAAAGATGGCCATGACCATCGCCATGCCGAGCATGACACGACCATGTTTGCGATGTTCAACATGCTTTTTGGATTGCAGATAATACGCACCGATACCACCGATAACGAAAGCTGTGGTCAAAAATGCCGCAGTCATCATATGCGCGTAACGGTAAGGGAATGAGGGGTTAAAGATAATTTCAAGCCAATTGGTTGGATAGAGCAAACCATCAGCACCGACCATAAAGCCCTGCGGCGTCTGCATAAAGCTGTTGGCAGCCAAAATCCAAAAACCAGATATTAGCGTACCAATAGCGACAATCGCTGTTGAAGCAAGGTGCATGCGTTTACTGACGCGACCCCAACCAAACAGCATAATGCCTAAGAACGACGCTTCTAAGAAAAAGGCGGTCAATACTTCGTAGGCAAGTAGTGGGCCTATGACGTTACCGGCTTTATCAGAAAATACGGCCCAGTTAGTACCGAATTGGTAAGACATTACCACGCCCGATACCACACCCATCCCAAATACCACGGCAAATATTTTTACCCAGTGCTTATAAACTTCGGCATAAATGGGCTCACCAGTTTTGAGCCAGCGGAACTCTAAGACCGTTAGAAAGCTGGCAAGACCGATGGAAAAAGCTGGAAAGACAATATGCCATGAGATAACAAAAGCGAATTGAATTCGCGCGAGCATCAGCGCATCAAGCTGGTCAATCATAAATGTAGCGAACATAAACGGTTACCTTTATCTGTTAGCTGAATAGCGCTGGCTTCCATGACACGCTCAAGTAACTGTCCGTAAATCAGGATGACAAGTGTTACGGGCAATGGCTCAGTATTAGTTAGCAACCACTATCAATTTATCAAATGCGGCTGAGCTAAGACTGTCTAGCTGAATGAAGTAATTTATATCCCTATAAATTAATATATTACTGTCATTTACAATGAATGTAGTATGCGCCACCCTAAGTGCACACGCAAGTCACCTACGGGACTGGTCGCACACCTACCAGTCACCAAAACTCCCTTGAAGAGATACCCTGTCGATTAATGAACATAGCCCAAAAGCCTAGAGGGTGTTTAGTATTTATTATCAATACCATTTTTAAAATGAGGACACGCCCTAGTCAGTATCTTGTCAATTAGACGAGCCTCATTGCTGCAATTGTTGATGCAAAATCCGTCGCAGGGTCAACACGGTCTGCGGATTTTCTTGAATACTATGACCACCTGTGATGATGGTTTCTGAGGTGGCGCCTTCGAGATGGGCGCTGGTGTAAGGAACGATACCATCTGATAAGCGCTCGGTCAGTGCTTGGCTAATATCTTCATCGACAGTCACCGCAGCGACGAGGGGCTTATTGGTTGACTCAGATGCAGGTTTGGGGCCATCATTTGTGCGCGCACTCTCGCTGTTGTCTTCTAATATCTCTTGAGATAAGTCAATTCTTGCACCGCCGGGCTGCATTTGCGCCAAGCCTCTAGTGATGTCGGCATCATTGTTAGCGATGATCGAATGATAAGTAATGTCGTCATTGATCTTGATATCTTTGGTCAGCTGAATAAAAGACGATTTATCGCTTAACTGACTGGCACCGTTCTGTAGGTACAGTGCACCTAAAGGATTTTGTGCCAAATCCCCTTGAATGGCGAGAGTAGCCAAGTTATCAGTGACGGTCTTTACCAAGCCAACCGGTAAATAAACGATGCGGCGTAGTGCTCGAGTAAACCAGCGATCAGCGTAGTCGGTACCTTGAAAGGGCGAGGATAAAAAGATAGCAGTGTCGACCTGTGGCAGCCTATGTAGCTCAAAACGGTTGCGCAGCTCATCATTAGCAAAGGCTTGTTTTAGCATCTCATCGACTTGGCGTTTACTGCTGTTTTCGAGCAAGTCTTTATCCTCTAAAGCGTCTAAGTTATTGGCCAAATTATCATCAGACAGCATCATGCGAGAGATGATACCGCCCATACTGTGACTGATAATGACGCTGTTTTTGCTAGCACGGTTGCCTCCTTGAGGATCGGTCTGCTGATAAGTGCTCTTGATCAGCTCCTGAATTTGATAGCGGTTCTCTAAAATAGGTAAATTGGTCGGATAAAAAACCTGCCACACTTGATAATTATCGCGCAACTTATCATCATTAAAAATATCGTTGGTCAAATTTACCCACGTGGCGGGGCTAGACGCCAAGCCATGCACCATAATGATGACCCGTTTATCAGGATCGTAAGGCTCTAGCATAAACAGTTTGGGTAAGCTGGCTTCTTTCTGGCGGGTGATTAGATTTAAGTAACCAACGCCATCGAGCTGGTTTTCTGCCAGCCATAGTCCATAACCGGCAGAGAAGTTCGCCGCCAGTGGATAGTTATCACCCAAGATAGTGGCGCTCTCGCTACGATGAGGGTTGTATAAGTGGATATCGAGCTGATGACTGCTGAGCGTATCCAGTATGCTATCGCCAGCGGGCTTAATTAGGCCCGTCATCAATAAATGACCCGTGGGGTAAATGCGTGAGCTGGGCGCACTATCATCCTTTTTGCCATCGACCGTGTCTTTATTCAGTCGTCCCGACAGCGATGAAACCAAGAGCTGACGCACAGTGGTGGTATAGCGATCATTCAGTGACGCGACTAAGCTAATC
This sequence comes from Psychrobacter okhotskensis, assembly GCF_965638355.1. Lineage (NCBI taxonomy): Bacteria > Pseudomonadati > Pseudomonadota > Gammaproteobacteria > Moraxellales > Moraxellaceae > Psychrobacter > Psychrobacter okhotskensis. The sequence goes on along the minus strand of NZ_OZ281822.1, from coordinate 2,324,562 downwards.
CCCAGTCCTGGGCGCTTACTGATTGAGTTAAGACCCGAGAGACGTAGATCATAAGTGGACACCAAATCGGCGAGCGCTGAGGTTTGCTTTTGCGCATTTTGAAGGTAGTTACTTTCGTTAGGCAGAAAAATATTGAGATCATAGCGGTCTACTTGTACCTTCATGACCTTGACTTGGTCAGTAGGCTTACCCTTTAAAGGTGCATGGTTTGCAATAGCACCTTGGCTGCCAGTATCGGGCACAGTGGTGCTCATCGGTAGATACTCTACTTTGGTATTGCCCATGAGTTTATTTGCGCCATCTACCGACTGATATAGCTGGGTAATGACGTCATTGCTGGCTGAGTTATAAATGTCTTGGGTTTGGATATCGATGTCAGTTGGAATGCGGTTTTTGGCCTGAGCTTGGCTTTTTGCTTTATCTGCCCCTTCAAAATCATGCGCTAAACTGTCATAAAACAGATAGGTATAGCTGAACTTAATGGCATCGAATAGTCGACCTTGATAACTAATCAAGCAGGCATCTGTATTTTTCTGCTGCTCTTTAGCCTCATCATCGCTCAGAGGTGCATTGGCATAATAAGGATCAAGCGGCGGACGGGCGAGCGTATTCTGACACTCTTTAGACTCGGCAAGCTGGCGAGCTTTGGCGTAATGTAACTCGGCAAAAACGGACAGCGCTGGACGATAATGTTCATTAAGCATACTGTCAGTAAGCTGCGTCAAGCACAAGTCAAACTGCTGAAAACAGGCCTGCTCATTAAGTCCTGCTGACAATAAAGCCGATGCTGTGTCGCTACTGAGCTCATCGTCTGTGACGATATTGCCACGCTGTGCAGAAATGGTCTTTGCTGAGGCTTGTTGTGTCACAGAAACTGTACTACAGGCAGGTAGTAGCGCCACGGCTGTTATTAGCCCTAATAGAATGACAGGCTTTGTTTTTTTAATAGCGTGTGTGGCCGGATTGCTGACAGAGCGAGCGAAAGTCATAGGGGATTCCAGTAAATAATAGTCAAGCCTATAAGATAGATATAGTGAGTGAAACATAATATCGAACCATTATGCACTGTTGATATCCATTTTTCTTGCTTGCTGTGCCTACGCAGACAGAGGCCACCAGACAGAGCCTATAAAAAATTGATATCAGCAATACCGTCGTGCTTTTAGAATATATTGACTATAAGTAGTCAGTATAACAGGATGAGTGTAGCGTAACTTTTTGGATTTCACTAGGGCGTGTTGAACATTCATAAATGGACACTGCTGATCGCTAAAATTGTTCCAGACACGGCGCAAGTCGAAGATTATGTTGATATCTTAGCTAGACTTGCAACACAGTATGGGGCAATTTCAGCATCAGCCTAAAAGGACAGGACTATTTTTTGCTGATTCTTTGATAAAAAGAGGCGCTTAGAATGACTAAACTTACTATTTTTATCTTTGAATCGCCTAAAAAACAGTCTCTGTCAGTGCCATGATCGAATGTTCAACACGCCCTATTATATTTGAAACTTCACAGTCAAATGCCGTCGCTAATGGACAAGATAAAATAAGCGTAATGGGGTATCAAACTTTTAACCTAAAATGAGGACACGCCCTAGATTATCGAACAGATTTGGGGCTAAGGGGATATTGATAGTGAATGGCAGTGATTGATAGGGAGCGACAATAATTGGCAACGACTTTGGCGAAGTTAATTAAATAAGACTGGCTGAACGAGAAATCATCTGCAAAAAAAGCCTTCTTTTCCTATTGATACTAAACCAATATAAAAAGAAGGCACTATATGCTTTACTCTCAAATCATTTTTTAATAAGTCAATAATAACACTATAAGTCACTATTACTAATGAATAATGTTTACAACTGAGTTTATGCCCCTGGTTTTACATCGATGTCAGGTGCTGGGATATCCCAAATATAAAACTTACCATCTTCAACGAGCTTAATTTGTTGACGAATAACGGTATTATTAGGCACTTGTTGCTCAAGACGACGCAAACGTTCTAGAGCGTTGTCGCGGCGATCGCTCAATAAATCTGACTGCGCCAAGCTTTGTTCTGCTTCGGTATAGCCCAATGAGACGGCTCGGTCTAGATATTTTTGACCTTCTTTAAAGCCGCCACCTTCTGACAGCATCATGCCGTATAAGAAGTTGGCTTCACCACTGTCAGGTTTGATTTTGATAGCACGGTCGACATATTTGCCGCCACGTACCGTATAGTCTGAACCTAAATCTAAGTTACGACCCATACCATTGAGCTTAGCCGCTCGAATCAGCACGTCATAAGAGGCGTTTGGCGATTGGGCATAAGGCTCAATCCATTCAGTCAATACTTTGATTTTTTCACGAGTATAGTGACGTTGTGAGCGGTTAGGGAAGTTCGGTGGATAGTGACGGGCGTTAGGAGAGACATCTTCGATAAAGTCATCTAGCAAGCTAACGTCGAGCTTATCAGTACCCAAGCCTTGCTGCTGTGGAACTAAGACCGTCGGTACAAAGCTAACGCTTGAAAGTTGTACTTGCGGTGTTGGGATATTGGGCAACTGACCACCACGAAGATCAATGCCAGTAGCAGTCATTGGACCACGCTCATATACTCGAGTAGTACCTGTTAGCTCAGGGGTCGCTGCTGTTGGTGCTTGCGGTACTGCTGCTGAGGGCTGTGCATTACTTAAAGGCGCCTGACTTTGTTGAGCACTGTTGTTCTGCGGAGCTCGGTTTTGCTGAGCATTGACCGACGCAGGGTTCGTTGGTAGGACGTTGCTTGACTGAGTGCTATTTCCGGACGCCATATTTGATGGTACATCAGTTTGAGCCGTGCTAGTAGCCGCAGTAGCGTTTGGTTTAGCGAGACGAATGACACGTCTGCTTGAATCCATGGCACTAGGGACAGCAGGGTTCGTAGCAGTTGTGCTAGCGTTAGCGCTGCTATCCGCTTCGGCAGCGTTGACAGGGGCAGACAACATCAGTGCACAGGCAGCGGCTAATGCGGTTAGGGTCGCAAATGTAGGCGCTTTGGTAGCATTGCTAGACAAGCTGGATTGGTTGATGGCTTTCATAAAAGTCGTTACCTTGTTTATTAAGTCGTTATTTACAATCGATTGATAGTTGTTTTGTATTATCGACGCTATTTTGTATGCTTAGAAATTTTTTATATTATTGAAGCAAAATCGAACAAATTTTTAATACCCTAGCAAATTAAGCTCAATGCTATCAGTAGTAGGATTGTTAAATTACCTGATTCAATAAACCCGATGAGAGGCGCTACTCGCTATTCATTTATAGATGATAAGCCGTGGCTTTCATCCGATTGGCCATCCAGCGCATGGTCTGACGCACCGGTGGTGAAAGAGCTGCGCCGCCACTTGCTAGCGCCAGCTCGCGATGGTGACATTCTTCAGTATCCATTTGTGCCAGTATTTCTCTTGAGCGTTGATCATGCACGGGTAATTGTCCAATGTGATCTTGCAGATGCTCGCTGACTTGTGCTTCGGTTTCAGCGACAAATCCCAAACTAAACTCGTTAGAGATAGCCCCTGCGACCGCGCCAAGACCGAAAGACATGCCATACCACAATGGGGTGAATAGGCTAGCATGACTGCCCAATTCCTTTAACCGTGTTTCGCACCACACCAGATGATCGACTTCTTCTTCGGCTGAATGCTGCATGGCTTGTTTGACGCCAGTGTCTTTAGCAGTAAAGGCTTGACCATGATACAGGCCTTGCGCACATACTTCACCAGTATGATTGATGCGCATCAATCCTGCCACGTGACGCGCTTCGGTAATGGTCAGCTCAGGAATCTCGTCATTACTGACGGGCAACGGGCGAGTACTGGGATTAGAATGCGGAACAACCGCTCGCAGTGCCTTGTCAACCCCAAGTAATAGCTGGTCAATTTTGGATAAAGGACGCAGGGCCATGATTCACTCCTGATGGCTTTAATTGTTATCAAAAAACTTCTTATTAAGATATTGCTGATATTTGCTTTTTAAAGCAGCAATATTCTGTTCATGCACATTACTATAGCAAACAATATAAATTATCGGCACCACTATTATCGGCTGCATGATTTAGTGAACACCAACGCTACTCATAATCGCTAGATCTTCTAGGCATTTAGTCTTGTCGGCTAAGCTCGTCATCATTAGTATGTATGACCGCATGCTGCACGTGTTTATTAAGCTTAATATATAAAAACGCGCCAAAAGCAATGTTTAGCACACCCGTAACCAAAAATAATTGCGGTAGCGTCAATCCTAAGGTGTTGAGCACCACAATCGCAAAAATCGCTGAGCTGACCATAAATATGGCATTAAAAATATTGTTGGCACCGACGATACGCGCGCGATGACTTTTGGGTGCATAAGCCTGCATAGACGCATATAAAGGCACGATATATAAACCGCCACTAAAGCCTAAAAAGAACAAGTCGGCAAATACGCGCCAACTGCCGCTCATACCAAACAAATCACTAATGCCTAATAATGTTTCAGTATTAACGTCTATGTTGAGACCTGACAAGGAAAAATACAAATCAATAGCAAAAATACTTAAACCAGCAATACCAAAGGGCAGTAAGCGTAAACTGACTTGGTTTTTGGTCAAGGTTTTACATAACAAAGACCCAATCGACACGCCAACAGAAAATAGCGTTAATAGGAAAATAACCACCGACTCATCGCCATGCAAAATGACCTTGCTGAATTCTGGTGTTTGTGTCAAAAACGTCGCACCATAAAACCAAAACCAGCTGTTGCCAAGAATGACGAAGAATAAAAACGGCAGCGAGTACAAATAGCGTACCGTCGACCAACTGGTGGTAAAAATATTCCAATTAATTTTGAGCGTCGGCTGCATGGCTGGCATGGTAGGGATGTAACGAGCCGCCAGATAACCTAAAACAGCGACCGCCAATACAGTGGCGCTAATCCAATACAACGACTGTGATAGCTGGGTCAAGACACCAGCGATAATCATACCAAGGAGGATGGCTAGCGACGTGCCCATCTGAAACAGACCGTTGGCACCGACGAGCTCATCTTCCTTCATCGCTTGCGGTAAGTAAGCGTATTTAATCGGTCCAAAAAAGGTCGAATGCGTGCCCATCAAAAACAATGCCACAAACAACAAGCCGTACCATTCAAAAACAAAGCCGACGGCGGCAATCGCCATAATCACCAGCTCAAGCACCTTAATAAAGCGCGTGAGCTTTGATTTTTCAAACTTATCGGCAATTTGTCCCGCCAGTGCCGAAAATAGGAAGTAGGGCAATATAAATAGCATTGCCGCTAAGTTATTTAAGATACTAACTTCCATACCCAACTGACTGGCAGCGGTATAAGTCAGTACTAATATGAGTGCTTGTTTAAAAATATTGTCATTAAACGCCCCCAAAAACTGGGTAAAAAACATGGCGCTAAAACGGCGGCGCTTAAATAACTGAAACTGATTGGCCATGAAAATTCCTACAGATGGATCGCGGCTGATAGATGAGAGGTAAGGGCTGAGCACAGCATTCGGGTGCCATTAATTATCAACAGTATCAAAAACTTATCGAAATATAGCATAGGTTTTATCAATATTAAGCCGTATAATAGCAAGGCTTTGGCAAAAATACATGCGTCCGAAGCTATGATTTCATAATTAACTAAGTTATGGTTTGTAAATTTTACATGGTTGTCTTTTGAAAAGTTACTTTTTGAAAATTTGAGCGAGATTAAAGCCTCGGTATCACTCAAAGTTACCTATCTTATGTCAGTAAGTTCAGATGAGATAGGCTCAGCGCTAAAACCAGCACTAAAAAAGTACGGTCGCCATAGAAAATCTCAGTTAACTGCTCTACGTTTATTCACCGGTAAGACTTGGCGACTGCTATCGTCATTCCCTTGTGCCGCGTGAGGTGATAGGAAATAAGTATACATGGAACATCAGCCTTCAACTCTAGCGCGCCACTTGTCGGTTACGCAGCACAAAGCCTCAAACACTCATGCTGGTAATCGTGCCAGCGCTGCTACCAATACTGTTAAATGTGCCGTGATGGACGATTTACAGCAGACTGCGCCGTGTATTCATTTTACGCGCTCAGCGCTTTTTAGTGCCTTGGCGAGCAGTTTGGTGGGTTTTGGTATCGCGCCTGCAGCATTGGCTGACACCACGACCAATGCCAATACGAACAGTCAAATTATTGATAGTCAGAACCTTAATAGTCAGAACCGTGATACGCAAAATACAGCCAACCAACCATTTTTCAATACTGTAACGCCACCGCAACCGCCAACCCCTAAACCCCCTCGCACAGACCCTCAGTTCTCCTCTACTGAGGATACACAGCTTGATATCGCCTTAGATGCCTTGCGCCTAAAGAAAGCAGTGGAACAAGGCATCATCGATAAGTCAGTATTGGATGACTATAGCGAACAAAACCTAGGTATTAAGCAGTCTGGTACTAAAGAAAAAGACCTACAAAATTCGCCATCTCAAAGAGTAAATGGTAATGCCAATGCCAATGCCAATGCCAACGCTCAGCAAGATGATGATAATGTCGATGATGCCAGTGATTTGGATAACGACCTTTATGATGTAGGCGAGTTGAGTGACGCGCAGGCGAATGTGGCAAATAAAGATTTGGAGCAGCAAGCGGCGACAGTGCAACAGCAGGGCTATCAGATGATGACGCCTGATGAGATTGATCGCGAGCTGGCAGCGCTGGATAGACAGAATGCGCAAGACATTGACAGCATTAATAATGGTAACGACGTTAACAACACCAATGTCAGTAACATGAATGGCATCAGTAATAACGACCGCGACTTTGATGCGCCTATCGCGACTTTAAATGATACCACCCCGCCTATTGGCTTAGACGTGAGTCTTGATGCGACCAATTTGCCAGCACCGAGCAATCTCGATACGCTGGGCAAAAGCGAGACAGCGGCTGAACAGGCTGAGACTGCTGAAATCATGGCACGGCCCATCAATGTCAGCGATGCTGTCAGTAGTGGAAGCGCTGATAACGACGATGATAGTATGATCGATGATGAGAGGTCAGTAAGTGCAGGCAATGTGACAGGAGGAGAGGGCACGCAGTCAGATATTATCAATCCAGAAGATTATTTGCCTGATTATCAGTCCGAAACCCAAGCCGTCAATCAAAGTATCGAGCAAGCCAAAAAGCCAAAAACCATGGCTCGTAACAAAACCAATATCGTTAAGCGACTCTACAATCGATTTTTTAATGACGGTGCTCAAGCGTTACCGCACGTCGAGACGACGGTTTACTTGCAGCAAGTTGCCGCTGACGATGCGACTAATACGCCGCAAAAACTCATCGAAGCAGACGAAGACACGCAACCGATTAAAAACATCAAAGCTGCGCTTGATGACACCACTGTCCAATCTGTCGTTGACTTTACCGCAGCCTTACCGCGTCTGCGCCAAACTGCACAAGATGCCGCGCAAGCTGTTGGTTATTATGATGTGACCATGCGCTTACGTCAGCCTTATAGTGACGTCATTGAGGTTGTCATTGAAGATCTAGGTGAGCCGGTCATTGTCGACAGTCGTATTATCGAAATTCGCGGTGAAGGTCGCGAGCAAGAAGAATACCAAGCGTTGGAAAAAGAGCTACCACCGCAAGAAGGCGATGTATTCAATCATCGCGTTTACAAAAACAGTAAAGCGGCGCTAGAGTCACTCAGCAACACTTATGGTTATTTTGACCAGTATTGGCTGAACAAATCAGTCGATATCATTTTGCCAGACAATACCGCCGATGTATCGCTGGTTTATAATACTGGTGACCGCTACGAGTACGACGAAGTGGTGTTCTTTACTTATGATGCAGCGACCAATACGCTGACCCGCGACCCTGATAAGCTACCTGTCGAATTGTCATTGTTGCAGCAGTTGTTTGACTTCAAACCCGGCGAGCCGTTCTATCGCCCTGATGTTACTAAGTTTAGTAACGACTTATCAGCGACACGTTATTTTAATACTGTCAATGTCGAGTCTATTTTGCCACCCAATGACAGCAGTGAAAGCAGTACCTTAGCGTTCGATAATGCGCCTGGCAATGCGGCTGGTAATACTGGCAACGACGATGTTGACAGTGAGGTCAATGCTTCAGAAATTATTGATGATGTAGCCGCAGCAAATAATGGGGCAGAAAGTAGCAGTAATACGAATGGCACTGTTCAAAATGGTACTGTTCAAAATGACACTGCGCAAAACAGTGATGCAGCAAATAGTAGTGATGGCGATGCTAATAGTGGCAATAGTGGGGAGAAAGTTAATCCCGCAGATATCGCTGCCATCGAATTTGAAGCAGATGAGCAAACACTGGATAAACTCCAAGCCATCAAACAAAAAGCCAATCGCTTAAGCCGCTTACCAGATGATCGGGTGTTAGATGAAAAAGACCAAGAGACCGACACGATTTTAGGTAAAATCAGTGACTCTATCAGCAACGTGGCACAAAAAATCTTCCCAGACGAAAAGAGTATTCTTGCGGATGAAAACTTTGTACCACCGACGCTAGCAGGACGTAAAACGCCGCAACAAGTGCAAGAGAGTAAAAAAGTCCCACTATATGTCTTTGTCTCTTCCAGTAAGCCACGCGACGCCCAAGTAGGTATTGGTTATGGTACCGATACCGGTGTACGTGCGACGGCTAAGATAGATTACAATCTGCTCAATCGTCAAGGCTATCAAGCTGGCGCAGAAACTGAGGTTTCTAGAATTAGTAAGAATGTCTCGGTCTATGGCAGCCGACCGTGGAAGCATCCGCTTAATGATAAGCTAGATGCGCGCCTCACCTATGAAGAGGAGGTCATCGATCAAGGCAAAGGTAACTTTGATTTGTCTACCCGAACGCTAAAAGCTTCATTGGCACGTAATATTCGCCGTGACAGTGGCTGGAATCGTAGCTACTCTGTACGTTATCGCTTAGACGAGCTAGAGACAGGGGTTGATGAGACGAAGTTAGAAGATCTGCCGATACGCTTTACCTCTTCTAGACCAAAGCAGCAAGCGTTGTTATTGGGCTATGGTATCAATAAAACCGACGTGGATAGTGCGACCAATCCGACTCGTGGTATCCGTCAGTACTACTCTGTGGAAGCAGGCGCTGAAAAGGCGTTGAGCGATACAGATTTGGCGATTGTACGGGCGGGTGTCAGCGGTATTTATAGTTTCGGTGATGACAAAAAGCATCAAGTACTTGGCAGTCTCAATGCAGGTTATATTTGGGCCGATGATTTCTATGAAGTGCCTTATAAATTACGCTTCTTTGCAGGCGGTGATCAAAGTATTCGTGGCTATGATTATGAGAGCTTATCGCCTATCGACAACGGCTATCTGACTGGTGGGCAAGTGCTCGCCGTCGGTAGTGCGGAATATAACTATGAGTTTAAACCTGGCTTCCGCGCCGCCGTCTTTACCGACGTGGGTAATGCCTATGACAAAAACTTCGAGACTGATACAAAGGTCGGCGTTGGTGTTGGTATTCGCTGGGCATCACCTGTTGGTGTGGTGCGGGTCGATGTTGCCGCTGGTGTCACAGAAGAAAGTGTTCCTGTCAGGTTGAGTTTCTTTATCGGATCGCCTTTATAAGAGCCTCGTCAATCGTTTTTAGCGATTGTTGGCAATCATTTTTTTAACGTAGTTGAGTGTGATGTTGACCAAAAATACCCCGCCTAATAATTCACCGGATGAAGATCCGGCGCAACGTGATGCCCGTGCTGTAAGGCGTTGGTATCCGCTGTCTTTTTTGCTCAAGCTACTGGTACTCATGCTCATCGTACTGGCGATTATGTTCGCCATCTTTTTTTATGCGGCTGGTACTGAATCAGGCACCAAGTTCTTATTAGAAAAGATTAGCGCTGAGACGGGTATTAAGTTTAAATATGGGCGCGGTAATTTGCGTGATGGTCTGTTGGTCACAGATATCGATATCGAGGCGACCGAAGACCTTGAGATCTTGGTAGACCAAGCTTATGTCAAAATAGGCTGGCGTGCGGTATTTGCTAAAGAAGTCCATCTGCGCGATGCCGACATTCAGCGTATTGAGATTATCAATAAAAAACCGCCAACAGGTGAGCCATTTGATTATAAAACGCTCAAGCTACCGGTGAATCTGCGTTTTGATCAAGCCAAAATAAAAACGATTGTCTATAAACAAGTGACCAAAGATCCTATTGTCATTCATGATATCAGCGCTCGTGATTTGACGTGGGTTGGCAGCATGGTCACGGTAGGTCGCGGCAATTTACAGTATGCAGATATCGTCAAGGTTAGTGCTTTGCAAGGTGAGATTGATTTGCAAGGTGACTATCCGTTGGACTTAAGTGCTATTGCTGAGGTCAGTGCCTTAGAAAAAGCCTACATTGATCCCCTTAATATTACCGCTACCGGCAGCTTAAAACGTACCGTTGGTAAGGTGCGTAGCCGCTACAATGATAACGATGTCAGCGGTGATTTTGTGGTGCAAGGACTCGATAAGGATTCACCGTTTCAGGCAAAACTGCAATGGGACGACATTCTGATTCCTTATGCCGAAAGCCAAGCCATTCGCCTAAAAAGCGGCACAGCCACTGCCTCAGGGGTCATCTCTGAGATACGTTTGCGTATCAATACTGAGCTGACTGCCAAAGATATTCCTTCAGGGCATTATCAAGGGCGGGCAGTGATTGCCAATAGTCAACTGCGCATTGATCGTTTGGATGCTCAGGTTCCAGCTGGAAACCTAATATTACAAGGTATTTTAGACTGGAAAAATAGCTTCGATGCAAAGGTACGCGCGACTGGTAGCAATTTTGACATTCGCCGCGCGATTCCTGACGACTATGCTGATTTTAAAGCCTACGCTCCGCAAAAACTCAACGGTCGATTGTCGCTACATTATCAACAAAAAAACAGTGCAGGTAACTTAGAGATTGACGCGGATCTACGTCAGCGTGATGGCGAACATGTTAATGCCAATATTGCACGTGGTAAAACCTCTGCGAAGGTTAAACAGGTAGCGCCTTGGTATATCGATGCCACTTGGCAAAATCTGATCCGTCGTAATGTCCCGAATATCGGTAATATCGATAGTCCTAGTGGTCAAGCTGATGTCATCGTGCGCGGTTCGACCCTCTCTGTCGATGCCAATGCAGTCATCAATGAGCTTAATGCTGCTCCCAAAGGCAACTATGATGTGCGCGTCCGCAAAGCTGGCAATGTCATTGACATCAATCGTCTCAAATATAATGGTATCGTCGGTGATTTATCAGGTACTGGGCAGATTCAACTGGCGACCAAGAAGCGCCCATTAACGTGGCAAATTGATGCCCGTACTAATGGTTTATTACCCAAAAAGTATCGTAGTGATCTACCGCTTGAGCGTCTAACGGGCAGTATTAGTGCCAGTGGCCGCTTAGTGAATATCAGCAAAAGCGGGGTTAAAGGTCAGCGTCATATTATTAATTTAAACAATACCGATTTGCAGGCGCAGCTTGATGCCACGCAAGACGGCCGTGCTATCGGCATCACTGGTGGCGGTGATGCCAAAGTTGACATCGTTGGCGGCGAGCTTTCTATGTTCGATGCGCGTTTTGATGGTCAGGTCGATACGGCGGATGTGCCAAAGGGTCGTCTGTCTATCAATGCGGCTGGCACGCCAAGGCTGATCAGTATTCGTAAGCTCAATTATAAGGGTGAGGCTGGCGCAGTGAATGCGAAGGGTGTCATCGATTTGCGAAAAAATATTGGTTGGACAGTGGATGGTCGCTTTGATGACTTCAACTTGGGTTATTTTTTACCCAACAATCCGGCCATTATTACTGGTGATTTAAAAACCAGTGGCGAGTGGCAAACAGCACCAAAAAACAAAGCGAATGCCAAGGGTAAGCTAAATAGATTTGCAGTAAATTTTGACGGTGTATTAGATGCCGAGCAATTACCAGCAGGCAAACTGACTATCGATGCCAGTGGCGATGCCCAGCTCATCCGTATCAAACGCTTCCGTCATGTCGGCGCTGCAGGTAGTATCGATGCCAGCGGCACCGTCGATGTGCGTCAAGGTATCGCTTGGGATATCAAAGCGGTAATGAATCGCTTTAATTTGGGTTACTTCCTCAAAAGTACGCCAAGCGCTATCACCGGTACTATCGATACTGATGGTCGCTGGAGTGACGCTCAGCAAACCATTAATATCAAGCAGATCAACTTGACTGGCATGTTAAAAGGTCAGCCGCTCAGTGCCAAAGGCAGCTTAGCCGCAAAAATGCGACTGCCAAAAGACTTGGCGAGCTATTTTAAACGTTTACAAAAGCAAGATGCACAGGCGCAATATAAGCAAGTGAACGCCTTAATCGAGAGTTTAAATGCCAATAACCTCGTCTTACGCTGGGGCGATAACTACATCACTGCCAATGGCAATGCCAAGCAATTACAAGCCAAGATTAATATCACCAGTCTCGATCAGCTCTCTAGTAAGCTGACCGGCAAAGTGACTGGCGGTGCGACCTTATCGCAGCCTGCGGGACAAGCGTTACCCACTATCTATATTGATTTGGTCGGTGAGCGACTTGCGCTGCCGGGCTTTATCTTGCGTCAAGGTCGTATTCGCGGCAAAATCGTGAATTTAGCAAACAGCCCAAGTCAGCTTATTATCAGTGCTGAAGGCTTAGATGCTGGCGGGCAAAGCTTCAAAAGCGTTAATGCGTCTTTTAATGGTACTGAGCAGGCACATGTGGTCGATCTCAATGTCGCTAACGAGCAGCTCGATATTGCAGCAAGACTCAAAGGTGGTTTTAATCGTAATACACTCAGTTGGTCTGGGGTGATTGGTAAAGGTCGTGTTAAGTCCAGATATGCCACCTTGAACCAGTTGCAGCCAGCGCAGTTGATTGTCAATTTGCCTAATAAGCAAAACGGCAGTGACCGCGAGCTTAAGGTGCAACTTGCCGCGCATTGCTGGCAGGCGGCCGATCAAACCGGCAAGCTGTGTTTACGTGAAAACCTAATCGCTTCACCGTCTGGTGGTCAGGTCGATTTGGCATTGCAAAAGCTAGACGCCTCGCTATTTTCAGTGTTTTTACCCAAAGATATTGATTGGCAAGGGCAGATTAATGGTAAGGCGATTGTCGGCTGGCAACGTGGTCGTCCACCGACTATCAATACCACTTTATATTCTGATAATGGCAAAATCGGCTTGCTTCAAGATGGTGACAGCGCTCCTGTAAGCTTGTCATACAAGCGTGTGTCACTGATTGCCTTGTCAGTACCTGAAGGTCTTAAATTACGGACAGATATCAATACTGGTCGCGGCGCGCGCGGTTACGCGGAAGTCATCGTCGATCCTTATAAAAACCCCAAACCCATTTCGGGCGCATTAGTGCTCAATGAGCTTAATTTAGCGATTTTTAAACCTTTCTTCCCCGGTATGCGTGTGCTTGAAGGCAATATCACTATGGCGGGCGGACTTGGTGGCACGCTAGAAAAACCACAGTTCTATGGTGATGTGAAATTGGCCAACGGTCGTATCGCGATGCTTGACTTGCCAGTCAATTTAAGAAAAGTTAATGTCGATGCCAAGATTCGTGGAACGCAAGCAACTATCGACGGCACCTTTAATAGTGGTACGGGTAGCGGCACGCTAACGGGAACAGTAAACTGGCAGCAAAAACTACAAGCCAAATTGAGTGTCGTTGGTGAGCGCTTAGTATTGACCCAGCCACCCTTGCTATTGGCTGAGATTAATCCTGATATCGATATTATCGTGCGTCCTGGCGACCGTTACGTCAACATTACAGGAGCCATCAGCGTGCCATCAGCGACCATTCGTCCGCCAGAGGCTAGTGAAGATATCATTACGCAAACAGAAGATGCGGTCGTCCTAGATCGTCGTCTCATTGGTAATATCGACGAAGTCTTAGCTATCTCAAAACCGTGGTCGATCAATGCTGATATCGGTGTTGATTTGGGTGATGACATTAACTTCCGTGGCTTTGGAGCGGTTATTCCGTTGGCAGGTGCGATTAATATCACTCAAAACGGCACGGGCATTATGCGTGCCACAGGGGTGGTGCAAGTATCACGTCGTACCAATATCAATGCTTTCGGTCAGAGTCTAGAGCTTAACTATGGGCAGGTGCGCTTCAATGGGGATGTGATGAAGCCTAACCTGAGTATTGAAGCTGTCAAAGTCATTAGCGGAAAAACAGTTGGCGTGCGCGTCAAAGGCAGTACTGAGAGTCCAAACATTATCGTCTTTAATAATGCTGGTCTGACCCAACAGCAAGCAATGAATGCGTTGGTCACTGGTCGTATCGATAATAAGAGCGCCACGCAAATCAGTGAGCAGGGCTTTAAGTCGCAAGTGACGAATAACTTAGCGGCCGCTGGGCTGAGCTTCGGGCTGAGCGGTACACGCAACTTAACCAACCAGATTGGTCAAGCCTTTGGTCTACAAAGCTTGACTGTCGATGCCTCTGGCGGGAGTGAAGACACTAACGTCAATGTCACCGGTTACGTGACCCCTGACTTATACATTCGCTACGGGGTAGGTGTCTTTAATGCGCAGAACAGCCTATCTGTTCGTTACCAGTTGACCCGTCGAATTTATGTCGAGGCAACGTCGGCGGCAGAAAACGCGGTTGATGTGGTTTATAGTTGGCAATTTTAGAAGGCAATTTTGGATAATACTGTTATCAGCTAATGGTTGATTTATTAACTCTAATATTGCCCAAATAGTATTTACTGTATTTTAGCCAATAAAAAACGCCTTTCGATAAAGGCGTTTTTTTCATTGTAATATTTCTGAGGCTATATGAACTATTTGGTCAAAATTAAGCGGTTATTGCGAGTTAAGCGTAAGCGATATTCCTCACCTTCGTGCTCAATACGTACCTCTTTGGTCAAGGCAAACAGATGCTGTGATTGCAAAGTCGGTAGACGGTTTTCGCGGCAGTTTAAGTAACGAGAGATAACCATGCTCATAATAAATTCCTTTTGATAAAACAGTTGAGTAGTCGACATCAGAGAGTAATAGTCATTAACGATAATAATTATCATTTAGATTGGATTGTTTTGCAAGGTAATTGATAAAATAAAATGCAGTCATTATGTAAACTTATATAAACCTACGATGATAAAGCCAGATTGAATTTATTTTTTATTATTTATATCAATGACTTAAATTAATATCAGCTTATTATCGCAAGTGACTATTCATAACAAACAAAGCAAGCATTCGAGTCATAACAAATAAAACAAGCATTTGAGGACAGTATTATGGTGAACGCCGCAATAATTCAACAAACTAGCCATCAAAAAATCGTAAACGTCGCTGTCGCTGTTATTCATTATCAGGCACAGTATTTGCTCGGATTTCGAGATGCGGCTCAACATCAGGGCAACCGTTATGAGTTTGTAGGTGGAAAGATAGAGGCGAATGAAACCGCAAAACAGGCATTAATACGCGAAGTCGCTGAAGAAACTGGAATCGATATTCACGACAATACTGTCATCAAACTTGGACGGCTGCATCATGATTATGGGGATAAGCAAGTGAGCTTGCAGGTCTATAATATTGAGCTAACAGCAGAGCAATATGAGCAACATCGACATCTCAGCCATGGCTTAGAAGGGCAGGCGCTGGCATGGGTCAATAAATCTGGGCTATTGGCAGGGAAGTATCATTTGCCTGCTGCCAATAAAACGATTTTAGAATGGTTGCGTCTACCCGCACAGATAGCGATTAGCTATCCTTTGGCACACTTTAATGATCTGCCCAATCCAGCAACAGAATGGTTGACCTATCACAAGGAAAAAGTAGGGACCCATGCTTGGCTATACATTCGAGTTAAGGACTCAGACTTTGATAATAGCGTAAAGCAATTGATGGCTTTGCGTCCAGACATTCAAGTGATTCTGCCATTTGAGCGTCGCCTTCATTCATTACAAGCCGATTATCAGATCGTTGCTCATCAAATCTCTCAGACTGCGCTCATGAAATGGTTTGATAATGAGCAAGACAGTTCCGTAGGTGAGCAGGCGTTACCTCTCGATCGACCATTAATAATCAGCTGTCACGATGCAGCCAGTATCCATGCCGCTAATCAGCTTGCTAGTGTTCGTTTACAGCAGCAGCAAGCACCAGTGATCGGTGTGTTTTTATCACCAGTACTAGCGACCCAAACGCATCCCGATACTGCGCCATTAGGTTGGGTAGCGTGGTCAGCTTTGGCACAGTTGGCTGACATGCCAGTCATTGGTTTGGGTGGCTTGTCACCAGCTATGATTGAGCAAGCTGTCCAGTACGGCGGTATCAGCGTGGCCGGTATCCGCCAGTTCGTTTAGGCGTTTTTTTAGCAAGTTTTTATTAATAAATACCAAGTTAACTATGCTCATCAAGTGCTTGTACAAGGCCTATCACGTCAAGCACAGTAGCTACCATTTATCAAAGTAAATTCTTAATAATAATAAGCTTCCCTTATATTTATCCAATCGGTAACTATGTGTTTATTCTCTAATCTAAATACAGAATTACTTACAAACCGTTGCGTTTTCCTACATTGCGACACTGTTTTAATCATAGCACTGCCATTAAGATAGGCTATCAAATTAGAGAGTCTTCAAGCTGTTTTTATAGATGACGTTTTTGGCTTTTAATAAACCAATTGTCTGGTCAAGCGACTCTCACTACTCATAATAATATTTGATTTTTCTCACATTATCTTTATTAGTAACAATATTTTTGTGTAGAAAATCAAATAATATTTATTTGATAATGAATAAGTTTTTAACCATCACCAATAATTAATGGTATCCCTATGAAAACCAATAAGTTACCTCAGTCATCATGGTCTGATGCACAGGCAGCCGGTTCTCAATCACAGCAAACCAGTCAGTTAAAGAACCATTATCAGGATAATGGGCAACACGTAAATAGTGCCAGCAATGATGCAAGCTATAACCATGCTATCAATGGTAATAAAAGTCTCAATGCGAGTAATGACAGCGACAGTTATAACGGCGAACATTCAAACCATTTGGCAAAAACATCGTCTTTGCAAGACAGCTATTTTGGATACAAAAGCATCGACAAAAGCCTTACACAGGCAAAAGAGTTTGCTATGATTGAAAACGGTAATATCAACAGTAACGATTCAAAAAATAGCGATATAGAGGATTTTGACACGGCTAATGGCTTCAAAAAAGCTAGCGGCTCTCAAAAAATCCGTGGCTACAAAAAAGCGCAGAAGAAGCAAGCACAGGAATCTAACAAAGTAGATGTACTGATGTCAGAGGAACAAGCGAATATTTCAATAGAAAAACCTCAAAACACAGATGATTTATCATTGACGACGACCTCATATAAAGAAATACCGGAGCGCATATTTATGAATGGGCTTATTAAGCATACTGGCATTGCCCTAGCGATTATTATACCGTTGGCGGCGTTTTCGGCTTATGCTGCGCCGTTACCAGCGACTAGCGCGTCCACTAGTAAAACTTCTGCCACGGCGACGACTGATAAAACCACAACGCAAACCTTGTCTGTGAAGCCCAGCGACATCATCCATAAGTCTGCGAACACACCGACCACCGTCGACAGTGTGGATCTCAAAAAGTATGCAGGCACGTGGTATGAGATAGGTCGGTTACCAATGTACTTTCAGCGCAACTGTGCTAGTGATGTAACCGCAAACTATGCCCAAAAAATAGACGGCTCCGGAGTGGTAGTCACCAATAAATGTAAAGCTGAAGACGGTTCAGATATTACCGCTGAGGGATTGGCAAAACCTGCCGACGATACGGGTAGCAAGCTAAAAGTGACGTTCTTGCCTTCATGGATTCGCTGGTTACCAGTCGGTCGTGCCGATTATTGGGTACTGGCGCGCGATGCTGATTATCAGACAGCGCTAGTTGGTACGCCAGACAAAGACTATTTATGGTTACTAGCACGTTCGCCCAATGTCAGTCAGGAAACCTATGCGAAATATCGCCAAATTGCCCAGCAACAAGGCTACGACTTGAAAGAATTTAAACTGACCGCACAAAGCAATCAAACAGTTACTTTAGTACCCTAATTGTTTAGTGACTTAATTGTTTAGTGCGCTAGTTGTTTATCGATTTAGTTGTTTAACAGCATCGTTGTTTAAGGCGTTCGAATTTAACAAAGGTAGCGTAATAGGCTGCCTTTATTTTTATAATCAAGTCAATATAGCCCCAAAATAGGTTATAAGTGCGCGCTGATATGTTATCACTGGCAAAATTGACCGTTTTAGGCTAAAATCTAGGCGATCTAAATACACTGATGAAAATGAAAAATGATTGGCATGGATGTTTTGCCCTCATCGTATTTGACCTCACCGTATTTGAATAGTCACTTAGACTAAATACAATCTCTCTGTTTGATACTTCTTCATACTTTACTGATCATACATTACTGACCATAAGGATGTTTCTCGTGAGCAACGCTGATACCTTACGCCACCTACATCAAGAGCACTTGAGCAATTATAACAACCAAGAGCAACAAGCGATTGAGCTCATGGGGTTTTTGAACAAGCTCTATAATGAGCAAGACGTCCAAGTGACTTTGTTCGGCGAAACGCTAGATACGACCTCAGTCGGTCGCATATTGGCACTACATCAAAAAGTAGCGATGCGTGATCAAGATGCAAAAGCCATCGCTATCGCTGATACGCTAGCAATGGTTAAAGTGCTAGCAGACAATAAGACTATCCAAGCTGCGCGTATCGATGTCGGTCAATTGATTGCTAATGACAGTGATGTACAAGCGGCTCTGCAATCTATTAGCAGTGACAACAATGCTATCAATGGTGCGACTGATGTCGTGCTATACGGTTTTGGTCGTATTGGTCGTATCTTAACGCGTCTATTGTTATCGCAAGCGTCAAGCGCGAAAGGCGTACAACTCAAAGCCATCGTCGTACGTCCGGCTGCTGCTGGTGATTTGGCCAAGCGTGCATCATTACTAGAGCGTGATTCGATTCATGGTAGCTTCGCTGGTGGCGTGGTGGTTGATGATGAAAATAACGGTCTGATTATCAATGGTCGCTTTGTGCAAGTTATTTATGCTAAAGACCCAAGCGAAATTGATTATACGGCTTATGGTATCAACGATGCATTGGTTATTGATAACACGGGCATTTGGAAAGACGAAGCCGGTCTTGGTAAGCATCTACAGTCTCAAGGCGTTAAAAAAGTATTGCTAACGGCTCCTGCTGGTGGCGAGATTAAAAACGTCGTTTATGGTGTGAACAATGATACGGTCGGTGATGATACGATTGTCAGCGCGGCGAGCTGTACGACCAACGCGATTACACCAACGCTAAAAGTACTGAACGATGAGTACGGTATCGAAAATGGTCACGTGGAAACGATTCATTCGTTCACCAACGATCAAAACCTAATCGATAACTATCATAAAGCTGATCGCCGTGGCCGCAGTGCAGTGTTGAACATGGTTATCACTAGTACTGGTGCGGCAAAAGCAGTTGGTAAAGCACTACCAGAGCTTAGCGGCAAATTAACCGGTAATGCTATTCGTGTCCCAACGCCGAATGTCAGCTTAGCAATTTTAAACTTAAACCTCAAAACTGCACCTGCCAGTGCTGATGCGTTAAATGAGTTTATGCGTAAAGTTTCTAATAGCAGCCAGTGGCAAACACAGATTGCTTATACGGACTCTACCGAAGCGGTCTCGACTGATTTCGTCGGTGATACGCACGTCGGTATCGTTGATGCACAAGCGACGATTCTCACGGACAATCATGCCATCGTTTATATCTGGTATGACAACGAAGTGGGCTACAGTACGCAAGTATTACGTTTGGCGACACAAATGGCCGGCATCAGCTATACTCAGATTCCAGCGTAAAAATTCTAAGTCTATAGCAGTGATACGCTAATGCATTAAGTTTCGTATAGAAGCCATGTTTTTTAGATGTGATACTCAAGCACCCGATAGTCCGATTGGTTATCGGGTGTTGTTGTCATACTTGTTGCTAAGTATTTTGGCACACTAGGGTCATAATTATTTTTAAACCAGTTTTTTACAAGCACTAATTTTTTATAAGCATTAAGTTTTTACAACTACACAAACACATAGCTATACCCTAAAATACAGTCGTTGGCTGTAACCAGTTTATAAACTGGATGGTAAATTAAGGAACGTAAGATGCGATTTATTGATGAAGCCGTCGTAACGGTAAAAGCAGGTGACGGTGGTAACGGAATCGCCAGTTTTCGCCGAGAAAAGTATGTCCCACGTGGTGGACCTGATGGTGGCGATGGTGGCAAGGGCGGAGATGTTTATGCCATTGCAGAAGATAATACCAACACTCTAGTTGACTATCGTTATACGCGTCGCTATGACGCCATGAGAGCTGAGAATGGTCACAGTAGAAACTGTTCGGGTAAGGGCTCTGACGATCTATTTTTGCCAGTGCCTATTGGTACTACGATAGTCGATACCGAAACCGATGAAGTATTGGGTGATTTGATTGAAATTGGTCAGACCTTGCTCATTGCCAAAGGCGGTGATGGTGGTTTGGGCAATACTCACTTCAAAAGCTCGACCAATCAAGCACCGCGCAAGGCTACTTCAGGCTTTGAAGGTGAGCTAAAAGTTCTTAAGTTTGAGCTAAAAGTTGTGGCTGATGTTGGCTTGATTGGTTTACCTAATGCGGGTAAATCGACCTTTATCCGCCAAGTCTCTGCTGCTAGACCAAAAGTTGCTGATTATCCGTTTACCACGTTGGTTCCAAATCTGGGCGTGGTCGATATTGGTCGTCATCGCTCGTTCGTCATGGCGGATATTCCGGGTTTAATCGAAGGTGCCTCAGAAGGTGCAGGACTTGGCATTCGCTTTTTAAAGCATGTTGCTCGTACGCGCCGTCTGTTACATGTGGTTGATGTAAAGCCAATTGATGGCAGCGATCCGGTAAAAAATGCTCGTGTTATCTTGAATGAGCTTGAACGTTTTTCGCCTGAATTATCCAACCTACCCCAAATTTTGGTATTAAACAAAATTGATCAGGTGCCTGAAGAAGAGTTAAATGAGCTCTGTACCCATATTGTCGCTGAGCTTGGTTGGACAGGAGATGTATTTCGCACGTCAACTCTAATGGGTGAAGGGACTGATGCTGTTAAATATCATTTGATGAATGAGATTGAACGTGAGCGCGAACGCGAAATAGAGGACCCCATCTTCGCTGAAGCACAAAGAACACGTTTTGAGCGCTTAGAAGTAGAAGTACGTCTGAATACTGAAGCCCAGCGTGAGGCTTATCGTGCGGCTCGAAAAGCGGCACGTGAAGGGTTGGACTTAAACGACGATGATGATTTAGATGATGACGATGAAGATGGCGTTGAAGTCGTTTATGTTCCTTAAATGATGGTGCTTAAACTGATATACTTGAATTTTTTAGATCAATCCCCGTAATTAATTGACATAAGACACAGGAGTTTATATGGCAGGTGACATAGAAAACACGACCGAAGAAGCAAGGTTTATTAAGCAAACTCGCAACTTTGATATTCAGCGCGTTATTGTCAAGATTGGCTCATCGTTATTAACCAATAACGGTCGAGGGCTAGATCGAACTGCCATTTACGAATGGGCAAAGCAAATTGCTAAGCTGCACAAGCAAGGCGTGGAAGTACTGCTCGTGTCGTCAGGGGCAGTTGCTGAAGGCGTGGTACGCATGAACCTAGAGGAGC
Source organism: Psychrobacter okhotskensis (assembly GCF_965638355.1). Taxonomy (NCBI): domain Bacteria; kingdom Pseudomonadati; phylum Pseudomonadota; class Gammaproteobacteria; order Moraxellales; family Moraxellaceae; genus Psychrobacter; species Psychrobacter okhotskensis. The sequence goes on along the minus strand of NZ_OZ281822.1, from coordinate 2,302,821 downwards.
GTCCCAAAAAATTAGCGGCGCTGCAAGCTTGTGCTTCTATTGGTCAAATGGGCTTGATTGAAACCTGGTGGTCAGCGTTGATTCAGCACGGTATTCAAAGCTCTCAGCTACTACTAACCCATGATGACTTGTCCAACCGTAGTCGTTATCTGAATACCACAGGCGCACTGACACAGTTATTAGAATGGAACGTGCTACCGGTCATTAATGAAAACGACACCATCACCATTGATGAGATCAAATTTGGCGACAACGATACGTTAGGTGCGATGGCAGCAGCGATGGTCAATGCTGATTTGTACATTATCTTAACGGATCAAGACGGCGTGTTCACTGATAATCCGCGTGATAACCCTGATGCCAAAATGATTCGTCAAGAGCGTGCCATGGCTGATTACTTGTTTGATATTGCAGGTGATGGTGGCAAACTCGGACGTGGTGGAATGCTAACCAAGATTCGTGCTGGTCGCCTTGCCGCCATGGGTGGTTGTCCTACCGTAATTGTGAGCGGCGCTATCGATGACGTTATTACCCGTGTGGTATCTGGTGAAGCGGTTGGTACGTTGCTAACGACTAATGACGAAGATAAAATCATTGCTCGTAAACAATGGCTAGCAGCGCATCTACGTATGTCAGGCTCTTTGATTGTTGATGCTGGTGCCGCAAAAGCCGTCGTTGAACATCATAAGAGCTTGCTACCAGTCGGCGTAGCAGAAGTACGCGGTGATTTTGATGAAGGTGATGTGGTCGAAATTGTGCACCAAGATACAGGCGAGCGTCTCGCCGTTGGCCAAGTCAACTTCTCCTCTCGTGACGCGCGCCGTGTGGCTCGTGAGCGTACTGAGCAATTCGATAGAATTCTTGGTAATAATGAAGAGCGCGTGGTCATGGTACATCGTGACAACCTAGCATTGACGATGTAGTAGTATCGATTTCCTATGCGCTTGATTCTCTATGTACAGGTATAAAGATGCCTTATTTATAAGTATAAATAAGGCATCAAATGACTTTTGTCAGTAGACTATTTTGGTCATGCCATTACTTATACTCATCAAGGTTGGAAATTTATCCGCGACTAAAAGCTTATCAACACGCCCTAATATTTAAAAGTAATTAGCACTCAAAAACTCGAAAACCAGTATTATTTTGTGATACTAGACGTTTTTGGCTTAAAACGCGATTTTGATCAAAACCCGTCTTTGTACAAAAACCTGATGGTTTAATGTGTGCCGCGTTCTATGTTCTTTATATTTAACTTATTTTATCCAGCACGGTATTCATTGTTATCATTATCAATGAATACCGTGCTGTTTTGGAGATTTGTACATGAGTGCTTCAGACAATAACAACTCGCTTCAGCATGAGTTTGCCCCTCTAAAAAACGACAGATTACTACGTGCCTTTCGTTTTGAGACGATCGACACCACACCCGTGTGGATGATGCGCCAAGCTGGTCGTTATTTACCAGAGTATAAAGCCACCCGTGCTGAAGCAGGTGATTTTATGAGCTTGTGCCGCGATACCGATCGCGCGACAGAAGTCACTTTACAGCCACTACGTCGTTATGATTTGGACGCAGCTATCCTATTTAGTGATATTTTGACCATTCCTGATGCCATGGGCTTGGGTTTGTATTTCGAGACGGGAGAAGGGCCGAAGTTCAAACACCCTATTCGTACGCAAGCTGATTTAGATAGACTGCCTGTGCTTGATGTCAATGACTCTCTGGATTACGTCATGCGTGCGGTGACCAGCATTCGTAAAGCATTAAATGGGCAAGTGCCCTTATTCGGTTTTTCTGGTAGTCCGTGGACACTAGCGACCTATATGATTGAAGGCGGCAGCTCAAAAGATTATCGTTATACCAAAGGCTTTTTATATAGTAACCCAGCTTTTTTACATCAATTATTAGATAAGCTTGCCACGTCTGTTATTGACTATTTAGATGCACAAGTCGTTGCTGGTGCTCAAGTATTGCAGATATTTGACAGCTGGGGCGGCGCGCTGGGTCATCGTCAGTTTATCGATTTTTCACACGCTTATAATAAGCGCATCGTCGCTGAGCTAAAAGTGCGTCACCCTGATATACCAGTGGTACTATTTACCAAGGGCGGCGGACTATGGCTAGATATCCAAGCGGATAGTGAGGCGGATGCCTTAGGTCTAGATTGGACGATGCCGCTTGATCGCGCGCGTCAAGCATTGACTGAGAGTCAGCGTCAGTTGACCAAACAGCATAAGAAGTTACAGAGCAGCAAAGCGCTTCAAGGTAATTTGGATCCAGCAACCCTTTACGGTTCTCCTGAAACCATCCGCTCAGAAGTAAAACTAATGCTAGATAGCGCGTATGCTAATGGCGAAAAAACTGGCTACGTGGCGAATTTGGGTCATGGTATTACGCAGTGGGTCAACCCTGACAATGCCAAAGTGTTTATCGATGCCGTGCATGATTACAAAATCTAGCCATTGTTTTATTTAATCACTGTGCTATTTAATCATTGTGGTATTTAGCCACTGAGATATTTAAATGCTATGATAAATTGGACTTATAAATTTAAAATCCAGTGGTAGCGATAGCTAGCAATTACATTACTGAGTAAAAGGGGATATCTTATGATTTCAGCAGCAATCGTCGGTGGCACAGGATATACAGGTATTGAGCTGATTCGCTTACTATCCGCTCATCCTGAGGTTTCTATTGATTTGCTAACGTCACGTAGTGAAGCGGGTACACGTGCTGATGAGATATTCCCAAGCTTACGCGGTATCTCGGATATTGTCTTTAGTGACTTGGGTGATGATACGCTTGCCACCTTACAAAAATGTGATGTGGTGTTTTTTGCCACGCCACATGGTGTCGCGATGAAACAAGCACAAGCGTTGACTCAAGCAGGTGTACGAGTCATCGATTTGGCGGCTGATTTTCGTCTCCAGTCATTGACGGAGTTTGAGCATTGGTATAAACAGTCGCATGCCTGTCCTGAGCTGCTGAAAACGGCTGTTTATGGCTTACCTGAAGTCAATCGCGATAAACTTGCAAACGCTTTGGTCGTAGGAAATCCTGGCTGTTATCCAACCACCGCTATTTTGGGTTTAAAACCCATTATTGACGCGCAAAATCAGCAAGCCACTCGATTGATCGATGCTCGTATTGTTATTGATGCGAAGTCTGGCGTTTCAGGGGCGGGACGTCAGGCGAGTCTGGCGCTTAATTATGCGGAAACAACGGACAATTTTAAAGCTTATAGCGTTACAGGTCATCGTCATCTGCCAGAGATTGAGCAGGGGGTGGCGCAGTTATTAGACAGTCAGTTTAGCCATCGTATTCGCTTTTTACCGCATCTAGTGCCAATGATTCGTGGCATGTTAAGCTCTATCCATATGGAGTTGACCGAAGAAGGCGCTGCCATCGATTGGCAACAAGCATTTGAACAATGCTATGCGTCAGAGTTGTTTATTGATGTCATGCCAAAAGGTATTTATCCTGATACGCGCAGTGTGCGAGCCAGCAACCGTCTGCGGATTTCGGTACATCAGGACAATGAGCGTGCCGAACTGACGGTTATTGTGGTACAAGACAATTTAGTAAAAGGCGCGGCTGGGCAGGCGGTACAGAATATGAATGTGATGTTTGGGTTTGATGAGTCACAGGGGTTGAATTTTGCGCCGATTGTCCCTTAATCTTACTATCCAACATTGTATTTTTACTGTTAAATCATTCATATTGATGGTGCTAGGTATTGATTATAAATTCCGCTATAATAACCTGCCCTTACTGTTAAGAGATACTGTCTAAATGCGTGTTAAGATTGTACTACGCTTTTGCTCACAGCCAGCACGTTTATCGTGCCAAGACTCTGTTCCATATCAAGTGGAGCGTAGACCGCATTCTTTACAAAGCAGTGACCGCTTTATCGACAACCATCACAATCTCATTGCTGGTCAAAAAGGGGCATCGACACTGGTGCTGGCACTCTTTGTTGTGGCCATATTAGTGACCGCTACTGTTGGATTGTTATTTGGTCATAAGCTTGGCTATCAGCGCGGCTTTCATTCGATGCAAACCGAGACCAAGCAAGCAATTATCAATAGCAATGAGGCAACCAAAGAGCTAAAAGACTTGCGGATTAGCAACAAAATAGCCACCAGTGAGGCTGCGACTGCCAAGCAAGAGCTGGCGATTAGTTTGGCAAACTTGAAAGAGTTACGCGAAACGCAAAAATCACTAACTGTTGAAAACAAACAAGTTGCCCAGCTTAATGAGCTCTATACTGAGGTGATTGCTGATAATGGTGGCATGCCACTACAGATAATTGGTGCTAATATTAAGCCGCTACCTGAGAATGCTTTTGAGTATGGTTTTGACATCGGTATGCTCAGTGAAGATGGTAATGCCAAGCGTTTAACACCAACGTTGACATTGCTTGATGATGATGACTTCGTGGAAGTGCCGCTAGATCCTGCCAGTTATTCGATTAAGGGTATTGTGCGTATTCGTGGCCGCTTTATGATGCCATCAGGCTTTAAGCCATTGCAGGCAAAACTGACTTTGAGAGCCGGTGGTCAGCAAAAAGAACAGCTTTATGACTGGAAGCTTGGCGATAGGGTCGACAATATGCCGCTATCGCTTTTAGATTTGCCAGAAGTAGATGAAAGTCCTATTGAGCCTTAATTAGCATTTAAAATCTAATAAGTACTTGAAATTTAGTGGTATGAACCAAAGTTAGTTAAGCACAATGGCTATTTATAACCACTAGCTTATAGCAACGATACTTTGTTATAACCATGGTACTTTATGCTATTTCTGACAGCCTCTCTGTATAATCTCTTTTTATTCTAAACTTACCCTTATACTTTGATTATGATAAAACCTATGACTCTACAAGCTAGGCCGACCGTTTTTGATTGGCACTTTCCTAATATACCTGCGCAACGCGCTCAAGATAGTGAGCCAGACGGTGAGACATCGCCGCAAGCAGACGTGCTCGTGGCCGAGCCAGAAGTGGCGAAGCCACCGATGTATGCGGTCGTGATGTATAATGATAATTATACGCCGATGGAGTTTGTCGTTTACGTTTTGCAGTCGGAGTTTCGCCACAGTGTTGATTCTGCTGTTGAAGTTATGTTGACGATTCACAACAGTAGTAAAGGTATTGCGGGTATTTATCCTAAAGATATCGCTGAAACCAAAGCCAAAAAGGTAAATAGTCTGGCTCATCGCGAAGGCTATCCTCTATTGACTCAAATAGAACCGCATCAAGGTGAGTAGATGTCATAACTGCTTCATTTTCTTGTGACTTTTCACTTTGTTGGATGCTTTTTAATCGGCAATATAATACTGCCACTTTTGAGCTTATATATTAGTAACACTTTTAAAAGCCTTTTATCAGGCAGCTCTACTATTACTCTCACAGTAAATTCGTTCTAACATCTCTCCTCATCTTAAGAACGCTCCTAAGTAGTCAGTCTTCTTTCTGTTTTGATCTTGATTTTTATCTTAAATAGCCTTATATAACAAATATAGCGTTGTATAGTAAATTGACGTTTTACGCTCAGTTTTTTAGTATTTCGCTATGTTTCTGAGACTATTGCGTAGACAACTATTACTCAATATCCTGATTATTTACGCCCTCACTTTTATATAATCTTTTTTATTCCCAACTTGTCATTCATATAATTCGTTATTTTGGTTTTTTTCTGACTTTCTTATCTCTAATATCACCTCATAGAGCGTACTTAGATACATTTTAGTATGCGTTAATAGATTGACTATGATTGAGTATCATGTTGAGATAAAGAAAAGCGAATATGAATTATCACAATCATTGCTAGATAGGTCGAAACATCGGCTAAATGATACGCGATACGCATCAATCATCATTTAGGCAGGTTTCTTAATAATACTAACATTGCCCTTGAACAATCCATCTATCGCCCTGATTTACTACCTAACTCATTCATAAAGCTATCAATTTATAAGATAGGTACAACCGTAGGAAGTCCTTATGTTAAGTCGTCATCTTGAAGTTTCTTTGCGTTTAGCAATGACACTTGCGCGTCAAAAATCGCATGAGTATCTCACTGTTGAACATTTATTGTTGGCACTGTTAGAAAACACTCATGCTGCCAATACATTAACGGCGTGTAATGCGAATGTTTCTACGCTGCGTACCGAGCTCGAGGCTTATATCAATAAGCATACGCCAACGGTAGACGCAGAAACGGAGCAATCACCACAGCCGACTCAAAGCTTTGATCGCATTCTACAACGCGCCATTTTTCATGTGCAGTCTATCGGTGGCGGTCGTTTGGTCGAAGGCTCAGATATTTTGGTATCTATGTTTTCTGAGCACGATACTTACGCGGTTTATTTGCTTAAAAAACAAGGCATCAGTCGCCTTGAGCTGACCCAGTATCTATCACACGGTCAGGACAAAGACGAGCCATCTGAGCCACGTGCTTCGATGACTGGTGAGCGCCGTAGTGCTTCTGAAAAGACCAGTAAAGATCCCTTGGTTGAGTTCGCTACTAACCTCAATCAGCGTGCCGCAGAAGGCAAAACGGATCCATTAATTGGCCGTGCTTCTGAGATTGAACGAGCGGCACAAGTACTTTGCCGTCGCCGCAAAAACAACCCATTGTTGGTTGGTGAGCCAGGGGTTGGTAAAACCTCTATTGCCGAAGGGCTAGCATGGTTAATTATCAATGATAAAGCACCTAAGCCACTCAATGGCTGTGTGATTTATAGCTTAGATATCGGCTCGCTCATCGCAGGCACTAAGTATCGTGGTGACTTTGAAAAACGTATGAAGTCACTGCTTGATGCCCTAAAGAATAAGCCCAACGCGATCTTGTTTATCGATGAGATTCACATGATTATTGGTGCAGGCTCTTCAATGAGTAGCAATATGGACGTGTCGAATTTAATCAAGCCAGCACTTGCTAACGGTGAGCTGCGTTGCATTGGTTCAACGACCTTTACTGAGTATCGTCAGGTCTTTGAAAAAGACCATGCGCTGTCACGTCGTTTCCAAAAGATCGATGTTAAAGAGCCAAGTGTCGATGACAGTATCGATATCTTACGCGGTCTAAAGCCGCGCTATGAAGAGTTTCATAACGTTGAATATACTGATGAAGCGTTGGTTACCGCTGTACAGTTATCTGCCAAGCACATTCACGAGCGCTTTTTACCTGATAAGGCAATCGACGTCATTGATGAAGCCGGTGCGTATAAGCGCCTAGGTGTGATTCCAGATGCCGACGACATTGAAGCAGAAGAGAGCTTCATTGCGGATTTAGAGCAGGACTTTGATGCTCAGATCGATGCCGATACTGAGGGTTTAGATGGCGACCTGAGCAGTGACGATGATAACGAGATGCAGGATGAAGCCAATACGGCAAAAGCCAATGATCGTGCTAAATCATCTGACGATTCAAAAGCGGTGAAAGCCAAGAAAAAACCACCGATGAAAATCGATGTGGCAGACATTGAAGCTATCGTGGCCAAGCTTGCGCGCATTCCGCCCAAGTCAGTATCAAGCGATGATAAGAGTATTCTTGAGCATTTAGATCGTGATCTTAAGCATTTAGTATTTGGGCAAGACGAAGCGATCGAGACGTTAGCAGATGCGATTAAACTGTCTCGTGCGGGTTTAAAAGCACCAGATAAGCCAATTGGTTCGTTTATGTTCGCCGGTCCTACAGGGGTTGGTAAAACAGAAGTATCGCATCAGTTGGCAAAATTATTAGGCGTAGAGTTGGTGCGCTTCGATATGTCAGAGTATATGGAAGCCCATACGGCCTCACGTCTGATAGGTGCGCCTCCAGGCTACGTCGGTTTTGATCAGGGTGGATTATTGACTGAAAAGATCAATCAGCATCCGCACTGCGTCTTATTGCTTGATGAGATTGAAAAAGCGCATCCTGATGTCTTTAACTTGCTGTTGCAAGTCATGGATCATGGTACTTTGACAGATAATAATGGTCGTGTTGCTATCTTTAAGCAGGTGATTGTTATTATGACGACCAACGTCGGTGCTGATAGTATTAGCCGCTCTTCGATGGGCTTTACTCAGCAAGATCATAGCCGTGATAATACAGAATCGCTCAAGCGCGTCTTTACCCCAGAGTTCCGCAACCGCTTGGATGCTATCATCCAGTTCAACCCATTAGATACCTCAGTGGTGGTTTCAGTGGTCGATAAGTTCTTGGTTGAGCTACAAGTGCAGCTTGATGATAAGCAAGTCACGCTAGAGATCGATGATGAAGTACGTGATTACTTGGCCAATAAAGGCTATGATCGTTTGATGGGTGCACGTCCGATGCAGCGTTTGATTCAGGACGAGATCAAAAAGCTATTGGCCAGTATGATCTTGTTTGGAGACTTGGTTAACGGTGGGGTTGTCCATCTAACCTTAGAGCCTGAAGCAGGTGATGAGAAAGATGACGCTACTGTGAAACTAGACAAAAATAGTAACAAGACTAGCAACAAGTCTTCTGATAAAGGCTCATCCGATAGTCGTATTATATTGACGGTCGTTGAGACCCATGAGCCGCATCCTGACTCTGAGTCACTAGCCAGCTAAGCGGTTTTACATTAGCTTTATAAAAACGGCTACCATATTTCTGTGGTAGCCGTTTTTTTTATTGCTATAATTTATTAACAAACCTCACAGCATTTTTTGTTACCATCAATCTTTAAACCGCGCTATAGTCAGTGAAAAGTAATATCGAACCATCACGCCCTGCTGATATCCATTTTTCTTGCTTGCTGTACCTGCGCAGACAGAGATTAAAAAAATTGATATTAGCAATACCATCGCGTTTCTAGGATATTGTAACTGTAGTTGCGAAGTAATTATTCATAACAAATATAATAAGGATGTATCATGGAATTGTTCGACGAGCAAGCGACGAAAACCCCAGAGCAAAGGCAGGCAATTTTAGATAATGTCCGTCTACCAGCAGATTGGAAAGCGGCCCTAGCAGAGGAATTAACCTCTGACAATATGGACAATCTACGAGCGTTTTTAAAGGAAGCGTATCAATCAGATGAGAGCATTTATCCACCGGCTCCTTTGATGTTTAATGCATTTAACCTAACCCCTTTATCAAAGGTTAAAGTCGTTATCTTAGGACAAGACCCTTATCATCGTCCAGGGCAGGCAATGGGCTTATCGTTTTCGGTGCCCAAAGCGATTCCCAAGCCACCATCACTCAATAATTTACTCAAAGAGATGGCCGATGACATTGGTAGCAGCTATTCTGCACATGGGGATTTGACCTATTGGGCGCAGCAAGGGGTTTTATTATTAAATAGCTCATTAACCGTGCGAGAAGGTGAGCCGAACAGTCATCAAAACAAAGGCTGGGAGCAGTTTACCGATGCAGTGATTGATGTGGTCAATGAACAAACGGAGCACACCGTATTTATATTGTGGGGCAGTAAGGCACAAAAGAAAGGCAAGTATATCGATACAGAAAAACATCTGATTTTAACGGCGGTGCATCCATCACCACTTGCTGCCAATCGTGGTGGGTTTTTTGGTTCCAAGCCATTTTCTAAAACCAATGATTACTTGGTACAGTATGGACAGACGCCCATTGACTGGCAATTACCACAATAAATGCCAAATAATTCGATGATAAATTTACAACTTCATCCGTTAACAGCTAACCAACTCGCCACTATTGAAGTAGACGCTTCATTCGCAAGCAGTACGTTTTGGTCGCTAGAAGACGTGAAATGGATGCAAGAAGCACTGCTGCTGGCTAAACAAGGGGCTGCGCTTGGAGAGGTGCCAGTAGGCGCTATATTGGTTCACAATCAGCAGATTATTGGCCAAGGGTTCAATCAGCCAATTGGGCGCCATGACGCAACTGCTCATGCTGAAATTGTTGCACTAAGGGATGCGTGCGCGCGTTTAGAGAACTACCGTCTGCCATTACAGACAACGCTATACGTGACTTTAGAGCCCTGTACGATGTGTATTGGCGCACTCATTCATGGGCGTGTGGAAAGACTGATCTATGCGGCGAGTGAGCCTAGAGCGGGGATGGTAGGCAGTCAAATGAACTTAGCTGCACAATCTTTTTATAATCATATTATCGAAGTACATAAAGGCTTATGCTGCGAGCATAGCAGTCAAATGTTAAAGCATTTTTTTCGTGAGCGTCGCCAAGCTGCGAAAAAGAACAAGCTCAGCGACCATACCATCATCAGTAACAAATAAAATAGACATTCAACAAGATATCAGTCTTGTGGCTAGTGATAGCGTGGTTTTTTTGCTATAATATCGCCCTATTTGGTTGCTAATAAGTTAGTAGTCTAACAAGCAGTTGATAATTAAGTAAATATTGCGTAGTTACTGTTGCATCAAGTCGCTTTTGTTTGATGAGGTTTTTAGTATAAAAGCCGCCACATACGCAGTGCCTACTATAAAGTGATAAGTGAATCCTATGACCGTCTCTACACCTGCTAATGATAATAGCCAAGCGCAGCCAATGCGTTATCCTGTTATCTGTATTGATGGGCCAAGTGGCGCAGGCAAGGGCACGGTAACTTGGCGTCTGGCACAAGCATTGAATTATCAGCTGTTAGATTCAGGCGCTTTATATCGTATCGTTGGTTTAAAGGCATTTGAAGCAGGATTGATTACTGCCGATGCCAGTCAGTCGATTGATGAGACGGCTGTATTACAGTTAACGCAAAGTTTAGAGATTGCCTTTGTACCTAACAATGAGTCAGGGCGTGTCGATATCATCGTGAATGGTGAGGCAGTGGGTGAGCAGGTGCGTAACGAAACGATTGGTGGTTATGCCTCACAAGTGGCTGTCTATCCGACAGTTCGTCACGCTTTACTAAAGCTACAACAAGATATGGCAACCCGCTCAGGACTGGTAGCTGATGGTCGTGATATGGGAACAGTTGTATTTCCAAATGCTGACGTTAAAGTGTTTTTGACTGCTAGCGCGGCAGCCCGTGCCAAGCGCCGTGTTACACAGCTAACAGAAGCAGGTCAAGCGGCAGATTTTGAGGCAATATTAACGACGATTAAAGCCCGTGATGATCGTGATGAAAATCGTACGACAGCACCGTCAAAGCCCGCAGAAGATGCTTTAGTATTAGACAGCTCAACGCTTGATGCTGATGCGGTTTATGAGCAGATAAAAAAACATTGCCAGAATCAGGGTATTTGCTTTAATAGTTAATAGAAACAACATATTAAGCACTAAAAAGTTTCCTATATCTTTGATTTTAGTATAAAATTATAGTGTGTAAGATAAGGAATGACTAAAACGACATTGCAGTTTTAGTATGAAAAGACAATTGTTGTTAATGAGTTTAGTAAACATTGAGTTTACCAATAATGGGCTTGTTAACAACAACCGTTTTTTATATGACTATATAGGATATAAAACCAGTATTCCGTTTTATATAGTCATAAATTTGATCCGTACTGTGCTGGACAGGATACGGCTATACAAAGGTAGACATAATGGAATCATTTGCTGAACTATTTGAAGCGAGCATCGAAGAAACAGGTCTGGATATCGAGCGTGGCTCGGTTATTACAGGTACTGTTGTAGCCATCGATAATGATTGGATTACAGTAGATACTGGTCTTAAATCTGAAGGTATCGTCGCTCGTGAAGAGTTTTTAAGCGAAGAAGGCGAACTTGAAGTTGAAGTTGGCGATAGTGTCGATGTTGTGGTTGAAGCGGTTGATAATGGTATGGGTCAAACCTTACTGTCACGTGAAAAAGCCAAACGCGTTGAGACTTGGAATTTCCTTGAGAAAATCTCTGACAACGATGAGATCGTTAAAGGTATTATTTCTAGCAAAGTTAAAGGCGGCTTTACCGTAGATATCGGTTCAGTACGCGCGTTTTTGCCAGGTTCATTGGTTGACGTTCGCCCTATCCGTGATACCACGCATCTTGAAGGCAAAGAGCTAGAATTCAAAGTCATCAAACTTGATCAAAAACGCAACAACGTTGTGGTTAGCCGTCGTGCAGTTATGGAAGCTGAAAACTCAGCTGAGCGCGAAGAGCTATTGAACAAGCTTGAAGAAGGTATCGAGATCGAAGGTATCGTTAAGAACCTTACTGATTACGGTGCATTCGTTGACCTAGGTGGTATCGATGGTCTATTGCACATCACTGACATGGCGTGGCGCCGTATCAAGCATCCATCTGAAGTCGTTGAAGTTGGTCAAGACCTAAAAGTTAAAGTATTGAAGTTTGACCGTGAGCGCAATCGCGTTAGCCTAGGTCTAAAACAACTTGGTACTGATCCTTGGGATAACGTTGGCGGCACTTACCCAGTGGGTAGTGTAGTAAAAGCACGTGTAACCAACTTGACTGATTATGGTTGTTTTGCTGAGATTTCTGAAGGTATTGAAGGTCTAGTACACGTATCAGAGATGGATCATACCAACAAAAACATCCACCCATCAAAAGTAGTTCAAGTGGGCGATGAAGTTGAAGTAATGATTCTTGATATCGATGAAGAGCGTCGCCGTATCAGCCTAGGTATCAAACAGACTCTAGCCAATCCATGGGATGAGTTTGATAAGAAACACGAGCGCGGTGATAAAATCACTGGTACGATCAAATCAATCACTGACTTCGGTATCTTTATCGGTCTAGATGGTGGTATTGATGGTTTAGTTCATCTATCTGATATCTCTTGGAACGAAACTGGTGAAGATGCTATCCGTAACTACAACAAAGGCGACACCGTTGAAGCAATGGTATTGTCTGTAGATGCAGAAGCCAATCGTATCAGCCTAGGCGTGAAGCAGTTAAGCTCTGATCCATTCAACGAATACCTAGTCAACAATGACCGCGGTGCTATCGTTAATGGTAAAGTAAAAGAAGTAGACGCTAAAGGTGCTACTATCGAGCTTGCTGACGAAGTTGAAGCGTACCTACGTGCCTCTGAGATCCAACGTGACCGCGTTGAAGATGCGACTAAGCATCTAACGGTTGGTGATGACGTTGAAGCGAAAATCATTAGTGTAGATCGTAAAACACGCAACATCAACTTGTCTATCAAAGCGAAAGACGAAGCTGAAGAGCGTCAAGCGATTAAAGATCTTGGTAGCACTAGCACGACTGCTGCTCCAGGTTCTGATGCACAGCCAAAAACCATTGGTGACTTGATTAAAGAACAAATGCAGTAAGCGACAAGCTATTAATATAGTAGTAACAAAAAAAAGCGACTCCGGTCGCTTTTTTTTATGATCAAATTTACCTAAGTAGTATGAATGATTGAGGTTTTTGCTAAAACAGGCAAACTCTTATTTCCATTTATCCCAATATCCGCTATCATTTGCAACATTGAGTAACAAGACACCAGTCAAATCAAGATTCAAGCGACATTACGGCTTTATGGCAACAGCGGTAAGTTTAAGTGTTTATGAGTTAACTCATTAGTTAGCCAAAAAATAAGCCATCGTAAAAACAGATTTTGACAGACAGTCATTTTATCCATTAATCAACAGGGCAAGCGTCATAATGCAGCAAGCGATTAACAAATCCGAATTTATTAGTAATTTGAGTGCGAATTGTGAAAATATAACTGATACAGTTGTAGATGATGCAGTACGTGAAATATTAAATTTGATGACCCATACTTTAGCCAATGACGGTCGGGTAGAGGTTCGTGGGTTTGGTAGTTTTTGTCTCCATCATCGCCGCGCCCGTATGGGGCGCAACCCAAAAACAGGTGAGAGCGTACCGGTACCCGCCAAAGCGATACCGCATTTTAAGCCTGGTAAAGCACTACGTGAAGCCGTCAATGATAAAGTAGCCAATAAATAGTACAGTAGCAGCTATGCTATAGATGTGTTTATTAATGACACACTTTAGACTGCTATCATTAAACTATGAACTCTATTCAAAACCGAGGTATACGTCTCATGCGCATCTTACTGCTGATATTACTGTTCTTAAGCTTTGCTTATTCGCTAGGTTTAGTATTAGCCAATAATACTGAGGTCGGTGTCAATTTATTGTTCTCACAAGCACCGACGATGAATTTAGGACTGCTACTGATACTTTGTTTGATACTCGGTATTATCATTGGTATTTTGTTAGCGTTGCTTATCTTCCGTGTGCTGCAAAATAAGTGGGAAATCTCACGCTTGCAAAAGGCCAATATACATCTACAAGAGCAATTGACGCAAGCCAATATCGCTATCGATCGTCAAGCGAATGCGCCTACGGTAGAAGCTGCAGTTTACGGGACAACTGAGACCCATGTACAAGACACAGCGGTTAATATAGATGAAGCCTCTACTTTGGCTAAGCATAGGCGAGATTAAATCGCTGAATGAGATGAATGATTAAGCTGCACCTATAGTGCTTTGAATACTCTGATATAAATATGGCAAAACCATGAATAATGTAATTAAGTCTCCCGTCATCGTCGCCTTAGATAATATGACCATGGTGGCATCTTTAGCGCTGGCTGATCAATTAGATCCAGCGTTATGTCGCTTAAAGGTAGGCAAAGAGTTATTTACCCGCTGCGGGCCTGATATCGTCAAGAACTTGCAGCAGCGCCAGTTTGATGTGTTTCTAGACTTAAAATTCCATGATATTCCTAATACCACAGCGCAAGCCGTACTGGCTGCCGCTGAGCTTGGTGTATGGATGGTCAACGTCCATGCCAGCGCTGGCCTCGAGGCGATGTCATTAGCAAAACAGCGCTTATTGGATAATAACCTTAATACCCTGCTAATCGCCGTCACCGTACTGACCTCTATGGATAATCAAGCATTGACGCAAACGGGTATTACTGATGGCCTGGATGTGCAAGTGAGTCGATTAGCACAGTTGACCAAACAAGCGGGGCTTGATGGTGTCGTTTGTTCAGCACAGGAGGCAAAAGTACTTAAAGCATTATGCGGTCAAGACTTTAAGCTAGTAACCCCTGGTATTCGCTTGTTAGATGATAATGCGGATGATCAAAAACGCATCTGTACCCCGAAACAAGCATTGAATGAGGGCTCTGATTATCTGGTCATAGGGCGCTCGATTACTCAAGCTAAAGATCCTGCTACTAAGCTACAGACGATACTTCAAAGTATTTGATCTTTTTATGGTAACAGAATAATAAAAAAAGGCGGCCTAAATGGCTGTCTTTTTTACTTTTTGCTGGTCAATGAAAAGGTGCTACACTAGTTAAATTTATACTGATACCTACTTAAACCTATGATTGGCAATTGCAAATTTGCATAGTCTATTAAGAGACAGCACGTGGCCTCTAGTTTTGCTTGCTGCTCAATTTTGAGAAATGGTATTATCAAATAATATTGGATAGTATGAAATTACAGATTTTAAGCGACTTACATATTGACAGCTATGCGCGTCAATCGCATCCCATGGGACATATTCCCAAAACCGACGCAGATGTGTTGTTAGTAGCGGGAGACACCGCTAACAGCGATAACGGCATGCCATGGTTGCAGGAGCAAGCAGCGCGTCTACAAATACCGCTACTTACTATTGCAGGCAACCACGAGTACTTTGATGAAGATGTGTTGCATTTTGATAAGAAGCTTGCCACTTGGGACAATTATAATGCCCACTTGCAGCAAGGCGTTCGGGTTTTACAATGCCAACATTTTGATATCGGCGAGGTACGAATCTTAGGCTGTACATTGTGGACGGATTATCAATATCAGGCCAATGAAGACACGATGGCCGCTGCCAGACGTTTTATGCGTGACTATAAGCAAATCTATGCTGGCAACGATCTTTTCTCTCCTGAGGTATCGATGCAAATCCATGCTGAGCAGCGGCAATGGCTAAAAAAAGCCTTAATAACCTCTAAAGGGTTGGGCAAAACAACTGTTGTCATGAGTCATCATAGTGTCAGCGCCTTATCGGTGTCTGAAAAGTACGCTAGCCTACCGAGTAATGCGGCATTCGTGAGTGATTTTTCTGGCTGGATGCATGAAGACTGGGCGCCGACGCTGTGGGTGCATGGGCATACGCATGAGGCATTTGATTATCGTATTGGTAATACTCGCGTGATCGTCAATCCGCGTGCTTATCCTAATGAAGTCAGTAGTACTGAGATAGCATTCGCATGGAATAAGGTCATTGATATTGGGTGAGTAGCGTGTCTCATAACAACCTTATGTCGCAAACAGCAGCAGGTTTGATTTTGCAATCATGATAATAATCTGTCTTAAACTCTAATCATTATTACTGCTTATATTGCAACTGGATTTATATTTTGTTCATTCCTGATAAAAAATCTGCTACGCTTGCTGGCATGAGTAAATATCCTATTGATACCCCGTCAAAACTATCCGCTGATAAGCTTGCGAGCCACACGCCGAGTGCCCCAGCACCGTCACACTTACCGGATAGCATGATCTCGTCGGTCCGCCTTTTGCCCGAAGATAAACGACTGATTTTATTTACCAGACACTCCTTGCGCGAGCGTTCTGATGGTAATGGTTTTGCCAGCTACCAGTTGCCACTGACACCAAAAGGCCGTGTACTGGCCAAATCTTGGGGGCGTTGGTTGGCAGGACATTTGCCATACTCGCTCGATGTCGATAGCATCTCAAGCCCGATTGGTCGCTGTATTGATACTGCGCAGCTGATGCAAGAAGGCGCGGGACTACAGCGCAATATCGCTCATCAGTCTTTGCTAGTAGAGCCTGGCAGCCTAGTCACTGAGCCTGAGATTGCCAACGTGGTATTTAAAGAGATTGGG
Source organism: Psychrobacter okhotskensis (assembly GCF_965638355.1). Lineage (NCBI taxonomy): Bacteria > Pseudomonadati > Pseudomonadota > Gammaproteobacteria > Moraxellales > Moraxellaceae > Psychrobacter > Psychrobacter okhotskensis. Next base: position 2,286,080 of record NZ_OZ281822.1, on the reverse strand, counting down.
GTGCTTAACTTTATCAATCGTTTCCTCCAAGGCAACCTCGAAGGCACTAAAAATGCCTATCAGGGTGGTCTCGATATCTTGTCGCTTTTTTATCAACATCAACCGCAGCACGGGCATTTAATGCTCGCTGTTAGTCACGATACTTTATTGTCTGCTTTTTTAGCGGTCATGCTTGATGTGACCGAAATCGATTGGAATGATTGGCCTAAGATGATGGAAGGGGTGTTTTTGTGGTTTGATGATAAGCCCTTTGAGCAAGCCAATGCTTATTTTGTTTGGCGCGGTGAGGTTTATATCCGCCCGATTAGCGCTTTATTAGAGGGCTACCGTGCTGCTGGTTTTCATCCGAATAAATTGCTATTGCCACCTGAAGTAAAGTGGACTTAATTGTTTTTTTTGCCAAATGATGAATAATTTCTCAACAGGCATAAAAAAACCTTGCTCCAGTATTAGAACTGGTAACAAGGTTTTAGTCATCACGCTATAAAGGCGAGATGCGGTCTAAACGCTAGCAATCTTAAGCTTGTAGACCTTTGATTGTTTTGTTTAGGCGGCTCTTACGACGAGCAGCTTTATTCTTATGAATAATACCTTTGTCAGCCATACGATCAAGAACCGGTACCGCTTTTTTGTAAGCTTCGGTAGCCGCGTCATAATCTTTAGCAGCGATTGCCGCATCAACACGTTTTAAGTAAGTACGAACCATAGAGCGTTGTGACGCAGAGTTCTGACGACGTTTGGTGTTTTGACGGGCGCGTTTACGAGCTTGTGCAGTATTAGCCACGCGTATCTCCTTGATAAAGACAGATAAAAATATGAATGTTGATTGCAATAATGGGTTTAACAATCATCGGTGACGAGCAGCCTCTCGCCAAACATGATGTCGATGTCTGATATTAAGACCTCTAATATCGATAGAACATCGCAAGCGCCAGAACTGTTTGGAATAATTAAACAGCGTTGACGTGTAAAGCCGGTTATCTTAGCAAATTATTGCGCTTAGGACAATATATTTGATAGTTAATGCACAAAGTAGTTAAACTATCTGCTAATATTTTGCTGTATTTGGCTATTAAGAGCAAAGTTGGTCGCCAAGCGATGCCTATTACTGACAAAATCTCTTACAATAAACTGTGTCTAACTGTGCCTAATAACCCTCAGTGATGCGTTAATTTAGGTATGATACATGAGCGATCTTTCTTTACGGATATGTCTTCTCATCATCATGGATTTTCTAACATTATACAAAATACAAATGGATAGGGTATGCAGCGAAAAGCAATTATGATTGGCGCGACAGGATTGGTAGGTCAACATCTTGTAAAGCAGCTTAGTGAGATTTATGATACGTTGATCGTGATTGCTCGGCGTCCACCACGCTATATCAATGCCAGTATGCGTTTTTATCAGGTCAATGATTTTGATAATTTAAGCGAAATCTTTGCCAGTGTTGGGGTTGATCGAACAACGGATGCCTTTAGTTGCCTTGGTACTACTAAGAAACAAGCGGGTAGTGATGAAGCTTTTCACAAAGTCGATCATGATTATAATGTCAATTTCGCTAAATTATGCCGCGATAAAGGTGTTGAAAACTTCTTTTTGCTGTCATCGATGAACGCTGATATCGGCAGTCGCTTTTTATACAATCGGGTCAAAGCGGAAACTGAGCAGTCGATTGTGGCCTTGGATTTTGCCCAGCTAGTGATTTTTCGCCCGTCTTTGTTACTTGGCAAACATAAAGGTCGTCCACTTGAAAGTATTGGCCAAAAAGCCTTTCAGCTTATATCACCGTTGGTGTCTGAATCGTTATCATTGCATCCTATTTCGGCCAAGCGTGTTGCTAGCGCTATGGCTATGAGCGCCCATGACATTTATCAGCGTAGCAAATACCGGACCGAACCGTTATTGGAGCACACGGATATCATTGAAAATAAGCAGATGCTGGCAATGACTAGAGTGAAAAAATAGCCTAAGCAGTACATAAAAAAATAGTTAAAATCAATTATAAGTAATTAAGGAGCCTCATCATGTCAAACACGATGCCAGAAGCAACCGCAATGAATAAAGAAAACTTTGTGACTTGCGATTTATTGGATGCCAACCCAGAGTCACAGGTGTGCTTGCCTAATATCGAAGGTAAGTCCTTTTATAGCTTTGGTGGTAAAGATAGGTTTTGCGGTGAAATCGTAACGGTCAAATGTTTTGAGGATAATAGCCGCGTAAAATCGTTATTAAATAGTGATGGCAAAGATAAAGACGGTAATGGCAAGGTATTGGTCGTCGATGGTGGTGGTTCTATGCGTTGCGCGCTGCTAGGCGATATGATTGCGCAGTCGGCGATTGATAATGGCTGGGCAGGGGTTGTGGTGTACGGCTGTGTGCGCGATGTTGATGATATGGCAGCAATGGATATCGGGGTCATGGCGCTCGGTTGTATCCCGCGTAAATCAACCCGCCGTGATGAAGGCCAAACTGACATCGAGATTAGCTTTGGTGATTTAACCCTAAATTCTGGTATGTTTGTTTATGCAGACAATAACGGCATTATCGCGAGCGACAAGCCATTAATTTAAAAACCGCTTATAATTTAAAAGCAGCTTAATGCATACAACTAAAAAACCTCAGCTTTGAACTGACCCCCATAAGTTGGACACAACTTCTGGGGGTTATTTTATGAAATACGACATAGACTTTAAGATCAAAGTCATAGCATACTATCGTCAAGGACATAGTAGCGGTGCGACAGGTGAGAAGTTTGGACTTGATAACAAAATGGTATCTAAGTGGGTTCAGCAGTATCAGCATAGTGGTATAGACGCCATCAAACCTAAGACTAATAAAACTAAATACAGTAGCGACTTTAAGTATAAAGTGATCGCTGTGATGTTAGCAGAAGGATTAAGCCAATCTGAAACTGCCCTTAGGTTTAATATCAGCTCACCTGCGCTTATTAGCCACTGGCATAAAGCTTACAGGCTCCATGGTATGTCTGGACTCACATCCAAATATAAAGGTAGTCATCCCATGACCTCTCCTATCACAGACAAACCCGATAATGAAAAGACACTAGCAGAGCTCAAACGTGAAAACGCATATCTACGAGCGGAGAATGCCTATCTAAAAAAGCTCGATGCCTTGCTTCGGGAAAGGGAACAAGCCGCGACAAAGCAAGGCTCATCGAAGGATTGAGACTAAAGCACACGTTATCTGACTTACTCAGCATAGCAAAGCTTGCGCGGAGTAGTTTCTACTACCGTAGGGCGAGTCTTAGTAGTCAAGATAAATACGCCGATCTTAAACAGCGTATTAGTGACATCTATCATCAGCATAAAGGTCGGTATGGCTACCGTCGAATCACCCAAACCCTTAAGAATGAGGGTCTCATTCATAACCACAAACTGATTGCACGGCTGATGGGACAGCTTAAGCTGACAGCGAGAATCAGACGACAAAGGTACCGATCCTATAAAGGAGCGTGCGGCGTCATTGCTAAGAATAGAGTCAAGCGCAAGTTTCGGGCGGGTGCGCCCAATCGCAGATGGCTGACAGACATTACTGAATTTAAAGTCGGCGATGACAAGCTGTACCTGTCACCGATACTTGACTGCTTTAATAATGAGATTGTCAGCTACCAGCTATCAAAACGACCGGTATATGACTTGGTCAAACAGATGCTTGATCGTGCGCTTAAGGGCATACCAACAAAGCGCACCGAGCAGCTCACGCTGCATTCAGATCAAGGATGGCATTATCAGATGAAAGCGTTTGCGAATACGCTTAAAGAGAATAACATTAAGCAAAGTATGAGCCGAAAAGGGAACTGTTTAGATAATGCATTGATGGAAAGCTTCTTTGGGTCTTTAAAGTGTGAGACGATTTATATTAAGAAGCCGAAAACCATTGAAGATTTAGAGAAACAGATTCATGAGTATATGCATTATTATAATCATGAGAGAATTCAGCTTAAACTAAAAGGACTGAGCCCTGTACAATACAGAGCTCAGTACTATCTTTAATTAAACCGTCCAAGTTTCGGGGGTCAGTTCACTTAACCGTTGAGGTTTTTACATTTACTCTGTCTTTATATACGAATATAATTTTTATCAACTATTTAGCTATTGGTTTTTTATTAAAAATGCTAAGTGACAAACCGTTACGGCATAAATTTTGGTAATTGCTGAAATATTCGTATAATAGCTTTCTGACTCTTAACGTTGATCCTATTCTTTATGCCTATCACTGCTTTGACTGACGCCTTTGACCCGATTAACCAGCAGTTATTCCCTATCCAGAATGCCCAGCGCCGTTGGCTGGCACCTGTGCATGGGGCAGTCAGTAGTTTGTGGCTGGCAAGTCTGGTGCAAACGCCGCTATGGAATGTTGCCGACCGTTTGAAAGTCGTGGTAACTCGTGACCAAAACCAGCTTAACCAGATAGAGACAGAGTTGGCATTCTGCGGCGTCGATGCTTATGTATTCCCTGATTGGGAGACATTGACCTATGATGAGCTGTCACCGCATCAAGATATCGTCAGCGAACGTATCAATCTATTAACCGATATGCCAGCGTCAGGCGTGCTGCTCATCTCGGTACAGGCGTTGATGCATCGGGTCGCACCGCCAAGCTGGCTGATAGGGCAGCATTTTGATTTGAGTGTGGGTGATAGATTCGACATCAACACCCAACGTGGCTTGTTGGCAAAGGCCGGTTATCGTGCGGTTGAGAACGTCTTTGAGCCGGGCGAATTTGCCGTACGCGGTAGTATTATTGATATCTTTGCCATGGGTCAGCCGTTTCCGCTACGTCTAGATTTATTCGACGATGAAATTGAAACCATTCGCTTCTTTAATCCGCAGACCCAGCGCACATTGACCGTTGATGACCTAAAAACGATGATGAGCGGCAACGATAGTAGCATGGGCAAAGAGTCGCTGTCGCTACTGCATAAACTGCCAGATATCTCAAAGCCTATTGAGCAATTTCAAATCTTACCCGCCAAAGAGTTTCCGCTTGATGAGGGGCGCGAGACCTTTCGCACTAACTTTGCTGCGATGTTTCCTAATACCAGTAGCCGTAAGTTTGAGCTGCATAAAGACGTCATGGCGGGTATCGCCAGTAGCGGACTTGAATACTATCAGCCACTATTTTTTGACTTAAAGGATTGGGAGGCTGAGAGTAGCTTATTTGCTTACCTACCAAGTGATGCGCTATTTATAACAGATGAGTTGATTAACGAAAAACAGGCAGATTATTGGTCACAGATTCAGCGCCGCTATGAAGAGCGCCGTCATGATATCGATAAGCCTATCGTCGCGCCTGAGTTGTTGTATTTATTATCAAATACTCTAAACGAGCACCTCAATCATTATCCACGCGTGATTCTCAGTGCCCGTAATGAACTCGCTACTATGACCGATGTCGCTGCGATTGATAGCAGTGATTCATTATTAAAAGATGCGTCATTGTTAGCAGACAAATCATTGCTGCAAGTTGAAGGGCAGTCAGATTCACAGTCACAACTGTCGCTTGTGCCGAGTAAGCAACAAGGTTTGGTGACGTTAAGCGCACAAGAGCCACCTCAATTGGCCGTGAACCATCAAAAAGCTGAGCCTCTTACCGAGCTGTTAGAGTTTTTAGCGCTGCAAGAACAAACGGCAACCCCAGTATTAGTAGTAGCAGAAACGGCTGGTCGTCGTGAGATTCTCATTGAGCTATTTAAAGGTAAAATTGATATCAAGGCTTATGATAGCTTTGAGGCATTTTTAGCAGCAGACAAATCAAAGAGCAATGGTAATAAGCTGCCGCAGGTTGGACTCACGGTTGCACCCATTGAGCGCGGGGTTTATGTTCCTGAACGTTTAGTGCTGATTAGTGAGACACAGTTATTTGGTCGGCAAGTACTACAAACGCGCCGCCGTCGTCAAAGCGGTGTGTCAGAAGAGTTTTTGGTTAAAAGTGTTACCGAGATAACCGAAGGTAGCCCAGTGGTGCATATCGAGCATGGTATCGGGCGTTACAATGGACTGATTACGCTAGATGTCGGCGATGGTGAACAAGAATTTATTCATTTGAAATATGCCGATGATGCCAGTATCTATGTACCGGTTGCCAATTTACAAATGATTAACCGTTATAGCGGCGGTGATCCTGCACTGGCGCCATTGCATAAAATTGGCAGCGGCAAATGGGATAAAGCCAAGCAAAAAGCGCTCGAGCAAATCCATGACGTGGCGGCTGAACTGCTTAATATGCAAGCACGGCGCGAAGCCAAAGTTGGTATTCATTTTAAAATAGATCCATCACAGTACGAGCTGTTTGCCAGTCAATTTGCTTTTGAAGAAACGCCCGATCAAGCCAATGCTATCCATGCGGTGATGGAAGACATGAGGCAAAACCAACCAATGGATCGCCTTATCTGCGGTGACGTAGGTTTTGGTAAGACTGAAGTGGCCATGCGCGCGGCGTTTATCGCGGTCAGCGCCGGTTATCAAGTGGCAGTATTGGTGCCGACAACCTTGCTAGCAGGCCAGCATGAAGACAATTTCCGCGACCGTTTTGCTGATTGGCCAGTGCGTATCGAAACGCTATCGCGCTTCGGTGGCAAAAAGCATCAAGAAACAGTGCTAACAGACCTTGCAGCTGGCAAGGTTGATATCGTTATCGGCACGCATAAACTATTACAACCCGATGTGAAATTCTCTAATTTAGGCTTGATGATTGTTGATGAAGAGCATCGCTTTGGCGTGCGTCATAAAGAGCGTATCAAGGCGATTCAGACTGATGTGGATAGTATGTCGATGACTGCGACTCCCATCCCTAGAACGCTTAATATGGCGCTCTCAGGTATGCGTGACATGTCGATTATTGCGACACCACCGGCACGTCGTTTGGCTATCAAAACCTTTGTCATGCAAAAAACTGATGCTCTAATGAAAGAGGCTATCTTGCGTGAGCTACTGCGTGGCGGGCAAGTTTATTTATTGCATAATGACGTGGCGAGTATTGAGCGTATGGCAGAAACCATACGTGAGCTGGTTCCTGAGGCGCGAGTAGGGGTCGCTCATGGACAAATGCAAGAGCGCCAACTTGAACAAGTCATGCAGCAGTTTTATCATAAAAAATTCAATGTGCTGATATGCTCGACCATTATCGAAACCGGCATTGATGTACCCAATGCCAATACGATTATCATTGAGCGCGCCGACAAGTTTGGTTTGGCGCAACTGCATCAGCTACGTGGTCGCGTTGGTCGTAGTCATCACCAAGCCTATTGTTATCTGCTAGTGCCTTCTATCAAAGGTCTTAAAGGTGATGCCAAGCGACGCTTACATGCGATTGAACGCGCCAATACCTTAGGTGCAGGCTTTATGCTGGCAAGCGAAGATCTAGAGATTCGCGGCGCGGGTGAGATACTTGGTAAACAGCAAAGCGGTAATATGCAAGCGATTGGTTTTAGCTTATATATGGACATGCTAGAGCGAGCGACGAAGGCGATTAAAGCAGGTAAAGAGCCTGATTTAAGCACACCATTGTCGCTGACCAGCGAGATTAACTTGCATAGCTCGGCGTTGATACCAGAAGAATATCTACACGATGTTCATCAACGTTTATTATTTTATAAGCGCATCAGTAATGCTGATGATAAAGAAGCTCTGACTGATATTCGTACTGAAATGATTGACCGTTTTGGCATATTACCTGAGCAAACCAAGCAGTTATTTGCCATTCACGGACTGCGTATACAAGCTGAGCCGCTAAAGATTAATAAGATTGATGCCAATAGTAATAGCATGACGTTAGAATTTGCACCTGATACACCGGTCGATGCCTTAGCGATTATTAAGTTGATTCAGAGCAATGGGCAGCGCTATCGTATGAATGGTGCCTCTGGCATTCGTTATCAGGATGCCGATAAACTGGCAACACCGCAGCAGCGCGTCAGTGCAATTCAAGAGCTATTACGCTATTTTAGTGAGCATATGGTGGCAGAGTCAGCTTAGCTTCATTGATTTATATTTTTAAACTGAACAGATTCGCTAAATAATTTAAATAAGGTGAATGTTGCATCCTAAGACAATCAGTCATAGCGCTATTTTATCGGTTGGATAACTGATAAAATAGCGACATCCTATATTTAGCTTATTATCCTTATAGCTTATTAATTTTTGAATTAATTCTAATTCCTTTTATTCAAGCGTCATAACAAGAGAACCGTCATTATGTTCCAACTTCATCATAAACTTGCTGCTGATAGTTTTTTAGTGGGTGATTTCCCATTATCGACCTGTCGTTTAATCAATGATTGCCAGTTTCCTTGGTTGATATTGGTGCCGCGGGTATCAGTTATCAAAGAGTTATATGAGCTGTCTGAGGCTGACCAAGCGCAGTTTTTGCGTGAATCGAGCTGGTTATCAAGCCAATTGGCCAAGACCTTCCAAGCTGATAAAATGAACGTGGCAGCACTCGGCAATCAAGTACCGCAGCTACATTTCCATCATATCGTTCGCTATCAAAACGACATGCAGTGGCCAAATCCAGTATGGGGTGTACCTGCTATACCGTATACCAACGAAGTATTGGCGCAGATGCAGCAGACATTAATGATGGCATTACGTGGTCATCATCAAATGCCGTTTGATTGGCAAATGTAATCAGGCATTAAATGATGAGTTGTCAGTTTTGCCTCAATGTTTTTATTAAAGTAGTTTTTATTTAAAAAAAGTCATAGTAAAGTTAGATTTAATGATAATTTCAGCTGAGTTAACATAAATCGTTTTACATTTGTCTGTTATTCATTATATTAGAGAGTGAGTTGGTTAAATGGATATAGCCAACTTATCTGCTCGTAGCCGTTTTTTGCGTATTAATCAGTATGATTTTTTTGCCGCATTGCAAACGCTTCGAGGTACTTAATCTTAGATTGGAAGCTTTCAGTCTAAGATTTCACTCTGTGTTAAGGATAACAGATGGCTACTTCCTCTATCGCACCTCCACTATTACGACCTTCTATGTTACTTATCTCTATTTGTACCGCGGCTCTCGGTTTGACTGCCTGTGAGACGGATTCAACTGAAGACTCCCCAGTAGATAGCTCTGTCACATTAAATTATAGTGCTTCTACGGCAGCGACATCTACAAGAGCAATGCCGACAACACAATATCTCGTTGGTAGCGGTAAGGCAGATATCACCGGTGCTGCTGCCGAGACGGGCATGTTTGGTTATGCTTCTGGACAGGTTGTGCAAGGTATTAATGACCGCTTATATTCTCATGCTTTTATTATCGGAGAGGATACGAATAGTCAAAATCAAGGTAAACGCGTCGTTTATGTCTCAGCAGATATGGGGGCGATGTTTACCGCGGTAAAGCTTGAGGTCATCAGGCGCTTAAAAGCAGATTATGGCGAATTATATAATGATGATAATGTCATGCTCACTGCTACTCACACCCATGTCGGCAATGCTGGCTACTCGCATCAACAGCTGTATCAAATTGCCAGTACTGATGATACCTTATCAGGCTATAGCAGCCAAAACTTCAATGCTATCGTTAATGGTATTGTCACCTCGATTAAGCGTGCTCACGATACCTTGGCTCCCGGGACGCTATCTTTGGCGCAAGGCGAGCTAAAAGGTGCAACGCTCAATCGCTCAGAATTTGCTTATGACAATAATGCCGATGCAAAAGACTTTGACAGTAATGTTAACGAGACCATGACTCAGCTGCGCCTGAATGCTGCCGATGGCACGCCAGTAGGTCTGATTAATTGGTTTGCACTGCATCCAACCAGTTTTAGTAATCAGTTTATGCATCTAAGCGCTGACAATAAAGGTTTTGCTCAGCGCGGCGCTGAAAAGATTTTTGGTAAAAATTCAGACAAGCCGTTTGTCGCCGCTTTTGCCAATGCTGATGAGGGTGATGTGCTGGCGGCAGGCGGCAATGCCAACTCAAAGCCAGGCTATCAAGGCAGTGATAATGAATGGGAAAATGTCAGGCGTGATGGGCAACTGCAGCTTGATAAGGCGGTTGAGCTTTGGAATCAAGGTGTGCCGGTTGCTGGACCAGTAGACGTACGTGCCCGTTGGGTCAATTTGAAGGGCTATCAAGTCGATGGTAAATTCACCAATGGCGCAGGCAATAAAGTCTTATGTATGCCAGCCCGCGGTTACTCGTTTGCTGCTGGCAGCGAGAATGGTCCATCGAACATACCGGGTATGTATGAGGGCATGACGCGAGAAAATTTCCGCATTAATGATGATATTAATAAAGTCGACCAGTCTTTCCTAGGTAGTTTGACGCGCGGCGCCTTTGGTATTGTTTCAACCGTCAGCCAAGATGATTGTCAGGCTGAAAAACAGGTGTTATTACCGACTGGCAGCTGGGGCTGGATTAATACTGAACAACCTGTTCAGCTGATGCGTATCGGTAATATCGCTCTCGTTGCTATTCCTGGTGAGCCGACCACCATGGTCGGACGACGGATGCGCGCGGCAGTACTTGCACAGCTAAAAGACTCAGGAGTTGATACCGTTATTATTAATGGCTTGGCCAATAACTATAGCGGCTATTTAAGTACGCGAGAAGAGTTTGCCACCCAGCATTATGAAGGGGCGTCTACTGAGTATGGCCCTTATCAAGCTGCTGCTTATGTCCAAGAATATACGCAACTGGCCGAAGCGCTACGGGATGGCATAGAGGTTTATGACAGCGCCACGCCGCCTGATCGCTCAGGCAAATCGTTTAATGAGCGTCCGGGGGTGGTGTTTGATGACAAGCCTTTAAGACAAAGTTGGGGACAAACCCTCACTCAGCCCAAAGCCAGTTATCAAAAAGGTCAGGTTGCCACTGCGGTATTCCGCGGCGCTCATCCTAAAAACAATCTACGTACCGAAGACAGTTTCTTAAAAGTACAGCGTTTTGAGAATGGTCAGTGGGTCGATTATTTGAGTGATAGCGACTTTGATACCACTTATACTTGGCAGCGTGAAGGCGCGGCTTATAGTAAGGCTATCGTTGATTGGCGAATCAGTAACGATACCCCAGCGGGTACTTATCGATTGACCCATCAAGGCGACTGGAAAAATGGTTGGACACGTAAAATTAAGCCTTATTCAGGCATTTCTAATACTTTTACTGTTCAACAGACCCTAGTATTTTCCATCTTTTGAATGCTAAAAAGCCAGATATTTAATATCTGGCTTTTTGATAATTGTTTTAAGTGATAACTGCCGTAAATTATTTTTATTTTGAGAGTCTTAAAAGTATTTGAAAGAAAAAGGAACGACCAAGGGTATTCTTTTGGTTACCAATGACATAGGTTGTATAAGCTTATTGTCGTATAATAAGCAATCACTATTATTATCCTCTTTTTTGTCATTGTCATCATGGCTACTATAGACATGCGCTGATGTATTTGTCATTGACTCTCATTAGTTTGTCTTGCTTAAGCGAACATTCCTTATGACCCTTTTAGATAAGTTAAGACCGAAAATCCTGTTGCAGGACGATAGGATTTATCGATTTGACTATCCAGAAGTCTTCGTTTTAATCCTGACCGTTGTACTGATGGCTGTGCATTTTGAGTTTAGCCCAATGTCAATGGCTTTGCTCGTTATCATCTCTCTGCCAAGCCTCATGATTCTTATTTACAACTATCGTCGCCAAACCAGCTTTTGGACGTCTAATATTGTCATTATTTTGTTGTCTGCAGTGATAGGTTCGCTACAGTTCTGCACCGTGATGTCCATTAGCTTAGCGGCGTTGATAGCTATTCGTATTATCATAAGTAGTCCTGAAAATCATTTAAAGCTGATAGCGGTATCGGTAGTAACCATCATTATTTTTTATTATGTCAGCGTTACTTTACATGGTACTGGGATGGACTGTTATGAAGGTTGGCTACCGGCCATCGTGCTGATTACGAGTATGACCGTCATTATTTTTCATTTTCGCTACATTTATCATCAATACATTGGCTACGAAGCCAGCGCGTTACAAGCAGGTGGGCGTTTAAATACTATGGTGTCTGTCATTAGTAAACTGACACGCTTTGTTCCTCCTCAAATCTGGGAGCCCATTGTAAAAGCAGATAGCCCTATTAGTGTCTCGAATAAACGGGCCAAGCTCACCATTATGTTCTCAGATATCGTTGGCTTTACTGAATTGTCTGATAGTCTAAGTGCTGATAATTTGGCCGATATTCTGAATACCTATATGCACTGTATGACCTTGATTGCGCATAAACACGGCGCAGTACTTGATAAGTTCATTGGTGATGGTATGGTGTGTTTTTTTGGTGAACCGGACAGTCGTGGCGCTCGGCAAGATGCCTTGGACTGTGTTGCCATGGCTATAGATATGCGCCGTGAAATGCGCACGTTACGACAAAAATGGCGACTCATGGGTTTTGATGGTTTATACATACGTATTGGTATTACCACCGGTTACTGCCATGTCGGTAATTTTGGTAGTAACAATCGCCTGAGTTATACGCTGATTGGCAAAGAAGCCAATCTAGCATCAAGGCTTGAAGCCAGTGCTGGGAAGGGTGAAATACTCGTTAGCGAAAGTACGCATGATTATATTTGTCACGATTATGAGTGTGATTATTCAGGTGCTTATCAATTAAAAGGCTTCGATGATAAGATTAAAGTATGGCAAGTACTTGATCCTGATGCCAATAAAGGTCGTTTATCAAAGTGGGTCGACCACACACTCCCTGGCTTTAATTTGCACCTCAACTTCAAAGATATGAAAGACAGTGATTATCAAGATGTGAGAAACCGCCTAAATCTTGCACTTGAACGTATTGAGCAAGAAGAGGCGGTGGCGCTTGAGGCTAATATAGTCGATACTAAATAAAATGGATACGTTATTTAATAACGCGAAACTGGTATAAGTTTTTCTGGCTTGCTGTGCCTACGCCGACAGAGGCTGCAAAACTCATATTAAAAACTAAGCATCCCAGTCCCGCTGTATCTTTTTCATATTGGACTGAATATAGCTTGAATAAGAGTAATAACAGTCGTCATTAGAAAAGCTTTAGATACGCTCTTTCTTTAAGTTTTTCCAAAAAAAAGGTCAGTTCATTGTTTTAACAATGAACTGACCTTTTTTACAATACCTAGATATTATAGGGAGCAAGAAGCTAATGCTGCGAGTGCTTAATGATTTTCTTTTGCATGGTTAAGCGTATATTTAGGAATCTCAATAGTTAAGTCATCATCATCAAGCATGACCTGACAAGACAGGCGTGAATCAGGCTCCAAGCCCCAAGCACGATCTAGTAAATCGGCTTCGATATCATCCATCTCATCTAAACTATTAAAGCCTTTGCGCACGACCACATGGCAGGTAGTACAGGCTTTTGACATCTCACAAGCGTGCTCAATCTTGATGCCTTTTTCTAATAGCGCCTTGCATAAATTGCTGCCAGCTTCTAGCTCGACTTCGGTGCCTTCAGGGCAAATTTCATGATGCGGTAGTACGGTAATCTTTGGCATAAATTGTCTGTCCGATGCTAATCAATTAAAAAAATAAAAATATAAGAGGTCAGCTTAGTAAAATTGCTAAGCTGTATTGGTTCGATATTTTTGCTACCAGTCTTTAGCACTCGTACCTGCCATGCTGGCTTTGACGCTTTGATTCATAATTCGAGCAGCAAAGGCATCGCTATGAGGCTTGAGTTTTGCTTGCTTTGCCTCGATAAGCGCCAAATCATCAGTACTGAGCGTGGTTTGTAATGCTTGTATTTGCTCAGCCAATAATTGCTGTTCATCAGATGTCAGTAAGGCAGCAAATTCGTTAAGTGCTGATTGCAGTGCTAAAACTTCACGTTCCGCTTCTACTTTGGTCTCAATTAAAGAGCGTGCATTTTTATCTTCTTCAGCATATTTAAAGCCCGCTACCAATAGTTGTTCTTTTTGTTCATCAGATAGCCCATAAGACGGCACGATTTCAATCTTGCTTTCTGTCTTAGTCGTGGTTTCTTGCGCACTGACGGTCAGCTGACCATTGGCATCAATACTAAAGGTCACTTCAATACGGGCAAAGCCAGCTTTCATTGGCGGGATACCGTATAGCTCGAAGCGGCCCAGTGAGCGGCAGTTATCTACTGTCTCACGCTCGCCTTGTACCACATGAATCACCATACCTGTTTGACCATCTTGATAGGTAGTGAATACTTGGCGTTTTTTGACAGGAATAGGTGTATTGCGTGGAATCAGTACCTCAACCAGACCACCCATGGTCTCAAGACCGAGCGATAGCGGCGTTACGTCTAATAGCAATAGATTGTTATCACTATCACCGTTGACCAATTGATGCGCCGTTTGGGCAGCGCCTAAAGCCACAACTTCATCTGGATTTAGACGGCAAAGCGGCTCTTTAGCAAAAAACTCAGTCACTACCTGCTGTACAGCTGGCATACGGGTAGAGCCACCGACTAAGATAACTTCATCTAAGTCTGAGGTAGATAGCTTGGCATCACGCAGTACTTGTTCACAGACACTTATCGTGCGGCGGCTAACGGGCTCTGCAATAGTTAGCAAGTCTTCACGGCGTAGCACACCTTGATAAGACTGCTCATTGACAGTGATATCGATATCGACCTGTTCAGCATCAGTTAGTGCTTGCTTATAAACTTTGGCTTGTTGCGCAAGTATTGACTTGTCATGCAAGCTTACGTCTTTGGGGTCGATATTTAATTGCTTAATCAGCCAATTGGTCAGTAAGCGGTCAATATCATCACCGCCAAGCGCACTATTGCCGCCTGTGGCCAATACTTCAAAAACGCCGTCATTTAGTTTTAAGATAGAAACGTCAAAAGTACCACCACCCAAATCATAAATTAAGTAATAACTTTCTTTATCACCTTCTTGATTAGGCTGATCGAGACCATAGGCAACGGCTGCGGCGGTCGGCTCATTTAATAGACGCAGTACATTGATACCAGCCGCTTGCGCCGCATCTTTGGTCGCTTGACGCTGCGCTTCATCAAAATAAGCAGGTACGGTAATGACAGCACCTGCAATACTATCTTCAGGTAATGCGCTTGCTGCACGTTGCTCAAGAGCGGCTAATATACGAGCTGACACCTCAACAGGAGATACTTCACCCTGAGCGGTGACAAAAGCTGGCATGTCATCTTTATTGCCACTTAATTCGTAAGGATGAGAGAATTTTATATCCGCTTGGCTGCGACCCATAAAGCGCTTAGCCGAGACGATCGTATTTTTTGGATCATCCGCTAAGTGGGCTAGGGCATCATACCCAACCAATGGCTTGCCAGTACTTGGATAATAGACCACAGAAGGTAGTAAAGTGTCGTTAGCTGCGCCTGCTTCTAATACTTGCGCCTTGCCTGAGCGCACCACAGCGACCAATGAGCGCGTGGTACCAAGGTCTATCCCTAGGCCAAAACGATGCTGATGGGGTTGGGCACTTTGATTGGGTTCGGCAATTTGCAATAAAGACATAAGATAACTCAAAGATAAAATGAATAAGTGAAATGGGGCAAATACAACATAGGCGCTATGACAGTTAACGGCTGCGATTCTTCTCTAACATAGAAGAGAGTAGCGTTTAATAGCGCTTAAAATATGGGATTATACGGTATCGTTGAGACTATTTTAACCACCGCTTTAGAATATTGCTTTAAATAAGAGCGATAAATTAGAAAAGCTTGCACATACTATCAATGATACAAGCTTTTGAGTATTCATTGTCTAAACGTATAAATCATCATCATCTGAATGCTCAGACGTTGCGACCTCATCAAGACCCGTTGTCACATCAGCATTTAACTTGACCAAGAATTTTAATTTTTGCGTCGCATCAATCGCGGTTTGCCAGTCTTTGCTTTGGTAAGCATTATTAAAACGCTGAGACTGTTTGGTCAAACGTTCTGTAATCTGCGGATGTAGCTGTTGTAACGTTGAGAGATTTTTATCTTCAATCGCCTCATCCAATTCGATACGCATCTGCATCGCATCTTCTAAAAAGTCTAAATCAGCGATTGAGTGTTCTAGGTTTTGTGCTTGTCCTGCCACATCTAACAGATAGCTTGCACGGCTATCAGGCGCACTCAGCGCTTGATAGGCTTGGTTAATCAATGCTGATGCTTGCTCAGACTGCTGTTGCGCTTGGGCGGCGTCTGTCAAGTTCTTGGCGACATTATCAGGATGATAGCGTTTTTGTAGCAGACGTAGATGCTGATCGAGACTTTCTTGATTGACGTCAAACTGTACCGGCTGCTCAAATAGGGCAAAGAAGTTATCAAACTGGGCTTCTTGAGTAATGTCTGTCATATCATACGCCTTGCTTTTTTTATTTATTTTTAAGGTTTTATCTAGCCAGTGGCTACTTTACTATTTGGTTGGCTGCACTGCTTACTGATTTAAGATTGGCTATTGCAGCACTTATTTACCATCGCCCGAATGTTAGGTCAAAAACCCTAAACTCAGAAAAATCAAATTATTTTATCATTAAACCGTAAAGGATTCGCCGCAACCACATTCGCCTTTCTGATTGGGGTTAGTGAACTTAAAGCCTTCGTTTAATCCTTCTTTTTCGTAGTCCATCAACAAGCCATCTAAATATACCAAGCTCTTAGGATCAATAAAAATACTGACGTCACGGCTTTCATAGCGCGTGTCATTTTCGTCAGGGGTATCTACGAACTCTAAAACGTAAGCTAAACCTGAGCAACCCGCTGTGCGGATACCCACTCGAATACCTTCGCCTTTACCGCGATTGTCCAAAAAGTCTCGAACATGCTGAGCGGCGCGTTCTGTCATTTCAATCATGCCAACTCCCATTGACTATCAATAATAGAGATAATAATTTAAGAAAACTGTAGATGATCTGACAACCAAAACAACGGGCTTGCCAAAATAACATCTGGATAACGATGAGTTAATAACTAAATTAATAATTAATAACTGCTAGAAAATAAAAGGTGACAATTACATAAGCGTCATTGTCACCTCTATAGCGTTAGTAGCGATGCTAAACACAACTACTAAAGTATTGCTATTATAATACTCAAAATACAATGCTTACGCTAATAGGCTTAGCTAGTCGCTTCTTCTGCCATAACAGCAGCTGCTGCGCCATGCTTACCTTTATAGTCGCTAATAGCGGCTTTAATGGCGTCTTCTGCAAGAACAGAGCAATGCACTTTTACGGGTGGTAATGCCAATTCTTCAGCAATGTGACTGTTCTTAATCTCACCAGCTTGATCCAAGCTTTTGCCTTTTAACCACTCAGTGACGAGCGAGCTTGAGGCAATTGCTGAACCGCAGCCGTAAGTCTTGAAGCGTGCATCTTCGATGATACCGTTATCATCGACTTGGATTTGTAGACGCATCACATCGCCACAAGCTGGGGCACCAACCATACCAGTACCAACGTTTTTGGCATTTTTATCAAGATTGCCGACGTTGCGTGGGTTTTCGTAATGATCAATAACTTGGTCACTATAGGCCATGGGGTTTTCTCCTAGTTAGATGATGAGCAGTGGCTTCTGAAAGTTGAAACACTACCCACTCATCGATAATTGGGGTCAAACATTTAGGTAATAAAAACGGTATTTATAAAATAAAATTCATAAAAACTATGTTTATAATTGTCTGATTCATCATTTAATAGCTATATCTAATAAGTACTTCATTGTTTCAGGTTTTAGTGTTCAGCCCACTCGACTGAATCTAAATCAACACCTTCTTGATACATATCCCAAAGTGGTGATAGGGCACGTAATTTATCAACCGCTTCGTGCATCTGCTTGATAATCGTATCGATGTTTTCTTCAGTAGTATAACGACCGAAACTAAAGCGAATTGAGCTGTGTGCCAATTCGTCTGGACGACCAATAGCGCGCAGTACATATGATGGCTCAAGGGTCGCTGATGTACAGGCTGATCCTGACGATACGGCTAAGTCTTTTAGCGACATCATCAACGACTCACCTTCAACGAAGTTAAAGCTGATGTTTACAATGTTAGGAACGCTGTGCTCTAAATCACCGTTTAGGTAGATCTCTTCGATATCTTGTAAACCATCCCACAGTTTTTGGCGCAGTTTTGCAGCATGGGCATGGTCTTCTTCGTAACGCTCATTGGCAAGGGCAAATGCCGCGCCAAGACCAACGATTTGATGCGTTGGCAACGTTCCTGAACGCATACCGCGCTCATGACCACCGCCATGTTGTTCTGCTTTTAGACGAATACGTGGCTTACGACTGACAAATAGCGCACCGATGCCTTTAGGACCATAAGCTTTGTGGCCTGAAAAGCTCATCAAATCGATTTTCATCTCTTCAAGATTAATGAGTATTTTACCGACTGACTGAGCACCATCCACATGGAAGACCACACCAGCTTCGCGAGTAATTTCGCCAATAGCAGCGACATCAGTAATCGTTCCAAGCTCGTTATTTACCATCATAAGTGATACTAAAATCGTATCGTCACGTAGCGCTTCTTTCACTTGCTCAGGTAAGATAAGACCGGTGCTTGGCTGTGGCTCAAGATATGTAATTTCAAAGCCTTCTTGCTCAAGCTCGCGGCAAGTATCTAATACAGCTTTATGTTCGATTTTACTGGTGATGATGTGCTTACCGCGAGACTGATAGAAATGTGCCGCCCCTTTGATCGCTAAGTTGTCAGACTCAGTCGCACCAGAGGTAAAGACGATTTCGCGTGGATCGGCGTTGATGACTTCTGCCACTTGTTGACGCGCCACTTCGACCGCTTCTTCTGCCTGCCAGCCGTAGCCATGCGAGCGCGAGGCGGGATTACCAAAGATGCCATCTACCGTCAGATATTCGCTCATCTTAGCTGCAACTGACTTAGCAACTGGGGTGGTGGCGGCATAATCTAAGTATATAAGGTTGTTATGTTGGCTCATGCTGGGTTTGCCTCGCTGGTCGATAGGGTAATAGTATTGATGTCTTTTATGGAAATATCTTTGGTAACGGTCTGCTGACGGTCTGAGACTGACTGCACGTTTTCCATGTCTAATAATTGCGCTAAAGTTATATTTTTCAAGTACTGTTCGATATGATTGGACAGTGCACACCATAAGTCATGGGTTAAACACATTGTACCACCTTGGCAGTCACCGCGTCCTTCGCACTGCATCGCGTTCACAGACTCATCGACAGCAGAAATAATGCTCATCACATCGATTTCGTGCAATGGCTTGGCTAAATGATAGCCACCTGCCGCACCGCGGATACTCGTGACTAAGCCACGTTTACGAAGTTTAGAAAATAACTGTTCGAGATAAGAGATAGATATGGATTGCCGCTTGGCAATATCGGATAACGATACCGCTGTCTCTTGTTGGCTGGTCTGTAACGCCAGATCTAGTAACGCAGTAACGGCATATCTGCCTCGAGTAGTCAAACGCATGTGTTATCTCCCAACTTCTCAGTTATAAGTGTATTTAACAACGATCTTAGTCAAGTAGTTTTGGTAAAAGCGAACTTTTGCCTCTGTTAATTGTCTATCAACTAAGTATGTCTTATCGCTATTAAACAACAGATGATGAACCCGATGTGTGCAACGATAGAGTAATTATACTTAATCCCGAGTAATTTAGTCAAGATTAAAGTGTGGTTGAATGGTTAATCCAATTGATTACTACGATTGATAAAAACAATGGTGGCTAAGGTAGGGTAAAAGCTGGCTTGTATAATAAAAGTTTTGTACCGATTTAAGCTTTTATATTTGTTTCAAGTTCACGGTTAGCAAATTAAAGCGATAAAAAAAGCGTTTGGTAGCTTATTGCAGCTATCAAACGCTTAATGGTCATTAAAGCAATCACCTAACAGGTGCATTATTATTTATCAATAAATATCACCATCATTAACGAAAACTAGTTCATCAATAGTGCTATGACTGAGCCAATCATAATTACAAGCGCCATAATAGTCACAATTATCAATGTCTTCTGTTTACTCTGCAATTCCTTTACGGTGGTTTCAAGCTCACGATTCTTAGTCGTTAATGTACTGATTTGCGTCTGCTGCTCTTTGATACGGAGCTTATAGCCATCTTTCTTTTCGGCCATTTCCGCGTCAGTCGGCTTAGATTTGCCTTTGCCGCCTTTGATTTTTTTGATCAAACCCTGAATCAAGCCACCAAGACCAAGCTGCATAATAAATTGCTTAACCAATTGTACTTGTACGGACTCACCGCGCATCTGTAGTTTTTCAGTCGTTTCGCTATCGTGGGTCGTGATGGCATTGATGACTTGGATACTATAAGCGTTGATGACCACGTCAGGCTCACTACGATCAATGGGTAACTGCGCATCTAATAACACGCCCTTGGTGCTAAAAGTGGCAAAAATCTCGACATGAGGCAAATACAAACGCAGCGCAACGACAGTGCCTTGCTTGGCAAGTGGATAAGCGGCTTTACGTAGCTCGGGATCTAAACGTAACAGTAGGGTCAGAGCCGACTCGACGAACACGAGAATAATATTAAGAAGAGAGGTGGACAACGTAGTACGCTTCATGTAAATAATCCGTTTTTTATTTGGCAAGTTAGAGGCAAAAAGACAAACAAGAGTCAAAGCCGACTCAAAACATATAGCAAGATTTTGCTTATAGTAACGTCTTTATAATAAAAAGTAACGTTGGTTTCTGTCACTTAGCAAATAATTGTCTTAAAATCATCTCACTAATGCTTAGCGTTATGTCACTAATCCCTAGAACTATATTGCTAATAATATATCGTTAACGAAACTGTTAGGATTTGCGCGTAGTAATGTCTATAGTGCTGTCATCAAAAGCTGAATAACTCGTAAAAGTAATAACTCGTAAAGGTATTGTTTAATGTATGAGTTAAAAAACAGTCAGATGTTCAGTTGCATATATTTTGCGTAACATTGGGTGTCAAATACGTAGTACAGTGCACAAAAATATGTAAAATTGCTTGCGCTCCTTATGCTGCCTTGATATAAAGACGTTAACAAAGCGAAACCTGTTTATGCGTGAGTCAGGTGGTTTTTATTGCTTAAGTGCTATGAGAGCGATACAATACCTGGCGTGAGCGTTTATTATCCCCCTTAAACTTGAAGGAAATTTTATGAATAAGTCAGAATTAATTGATAGCATCGCCGATAAAAGTGGTCTAAATAAAACTCAAGCTGGCGATGCATTGAATGCTGTTATGGAAAGCGTTGGCGAAGCTCTAGAAGCTGGCGAAAGCATTTCACTAGTTGGTTTTGGTACTTTTAGCGTAAAAGACCGTAAGGCTCGTACTGGCCGTAACCCTAAGACTGGTGAAGAGCTTAGCATTCCAGCAAGCAAAGTACCAAGCTTCAAAGCTGGTAAAAACTTAAAAGAGCGCTTGAACTAAGCCGATATAGTTAAGTCACTCTATTACAGACAAACCCTACATAATGACGTGTCATACGAATAAAAATAGCGTTTGTTGATAGTAAAATGATAGAGAATCGCTTATTGATTGGCTACAGCCTAAGTAATAAGTGAAACCGCAAAAAAAGCACCTAAATATTAGGTGCTTTTTTTACAGCCATCGTTTGTATCATATAACGTGAATATTTTGAGTCTAGCGTAAAAATCACGTATCATAGGCGCGCGATAGTGGGGTTGTTTAGACAAGCCTTATTTTGCCCTTATAACTTGCCCAGGTTTTTACCCTTGCCATTGCCTGCTTAGATAGCATTAAATGGTCTTTCATCAATATAGGTTAATAAAGCAGAGATAACTATGGATAAATTGCGCGATTTCTTAAAAAGCTGGCCAGGTCGCATTTTATTGATTTTATGCCTATCGCCGCTCGCTCTATTGGGTGTCGAAAGCTACTTTGGTGGCGGTGTCGATCCCAACCAAATTGCGCAAGTAGGTGAGGCAAGTGTTGGATTATCAGAATATCAGACTGCTGTTAATAATCGCCGTACTGAGACCTTAGAGCAAATTGATGATGCCAGTTTATTGAATGAAGATGTGCTGCATGAGCAAGTACTAAAAGGTCTGATTGATCGAACTTTGCTAGAGCAGCAAGCGGGTAAGCTGGGTATGACGGTCTCTGACGACACCATCAATCGTCTACTGCGTCAAGAAGAGATCTTTAAAGATGCGGATGGCAATTTTTCAAACGATCAGTTTTCAAACTTTTTGCGTCAGCGCGGTATGACCAAAGATCAGCTGTTTGCTGAGTTTCGTAACCAGTTAAGCCTCGATCAGCTGAATGCCAGTATCGTTGGTACGGCAGTGTATCCGATGCAAGCGGTTAGTCAGCTAATAGATCTACAGCTAGAGTCGCGTAATATTTGGTTGCATCGCTTTAATTGGCAGGATTACCAAGAACAAGTGAAGCTGAGTAAAAACGATATACAAGCCTACTATGATGCCAATAAAGACACGCTAAAAAGTGCGGCAATGGTCGACTTGGCTTACCTGCAATTGAGCCCGCAGACGGTCCAAATCACTGATGTCACGACAGAAGATTTGCAGCAGCAGTACGCCGCCTATAAGCAAGGACTGGCTGTAGTCGATGAGCGCAAAATCAGTCAAATATTGATAACGGGTAAGGATGCCAAGGCTCGAGCAGATAAAGTAAAAGCCCGTTTGGATAAAGGTGAGGCTTTTAGCAAGCTTGCTAAGACAGAATCTGACGATCCATCAGGAGAGACGGGTGGTGACATCGGTCGCTTCAATCCTTCTGTATTTGGCAATGACGCAGCAGCAGTTGAAAAAGCCTTGGAAGGCTTGAGCGTTGGCGATGTGAGTGCACCAGTTAAGACCAGCTTTGGTTATCAGATATTTACTGTAACCGAAGACAATGGTAGTAAAGTACCTAGCCTCGAGAGTATGCGTGAAGAGCTAACGGTTAAGGCCAAAGAGTATAAGCGTCAGGAAATGTATGCCGATAAAGTCACGGCAATTAACGATTTGGCAGCAGATGGTTTTAGTATCGAAGATATTGCTCAGCAAGAGGGCGTGACACTAAAGCGTATCAAAGATTATCGTAAAAAAGGCAACCAGTCAGCATTGTCGCAACCAGCAGTGATTAAGCAAGCTTTTGATGAGTTTACGATTCAAGACCAAGCGGTGACGGCAGGTATTGAAGTTGGTAATGGCACGGTATGGGTACAGCCAAGCAATTATCGTCCTACCAAGACGCTTACTCTGGCAGCGGCTACGCCAAGAATCACACAGATATTACGTCAGCAAAAAGCCACAGCATTGGCGTTAAAAGACGCTAAAAAACTGGCGGCTGGTATTAAAACAACGGCCGATATCGGTAAGCAACCGGTCAGATTTCAAGCCTTAGGCGAAGTCAATCGTCAAACCACACGATTGACAGAAAAAGAGCGCGGCTTGGCATTTAGTCAGCAAGCGGCCAATAATGGCGTTGTTGCCATTGCGAGTAAAACAGAGATGGGTGCGACGTTATTGGTTGGTGATCGTATCAAGACCGAACAACAATCACCACTGTCTGATATGCAACGTGCGCAAACGGCATCTATTATCCGTGATAATTTGGGTCAAGATCAGCTACAAGACTATCTAGAGTATCTACGTTTAGTGTATAAGGTTGAAATTAATGAGACTAATATGGCCAATGCGCAAGGACGTTAAGCCACTTATAAGGCATTTGTTAAACCCTTTGTCTGAATAAGCTTTATCAAATCTTAAGTATAAAAAAGCCACTATTGATAGTGGCTTTTTTTATGCAATACGATTTTGATTTATTCTTAAAAAATTTGTCTGAACAGCATTATCTTGACAGCAGATTAATGACGGAAATGACGCATACCAGTGAATACCATGGCGATACCATGCTCATTAGCCGCAGCAATCGTTTCGTTATCACGCATAGAACCACCCGGCTGGATAATCGCCGAGATGCCGACTTCAGCAGCGTTATCAATGCCATCACGGAACGGGAAGAAGGCATCTGAAGCCATAACAGCGCCTTCTGTCGCCAAGCCAGCATGTTCAGCTTTGATAGCAGCGATACGTGCTGAGTTGACGCGGCTCATTTGACCGGCGCCAACACCAATAGTGCGCTGACCTTTGGCATAAACGATGGCGTTAGATTTGACGTATTTTGCGACGTTCCAGCTGAACAGTAAATCAGCAATCTGCGCTTCCGTTGGTTGCACATCCGTGACGATTTTTAGGTCATTGGCAGTAATCAAACCCAGATCCTGCTCTTGTACGAGCAGCCCGCCGTTAACGCGCTTATAGTCGAGCTGGCTTTCGCGCTGCTCAGGGGTTGGTAGCTCACCGCATACCAAGACGCGCACGTTTTTCTTAGCAGCAGTCGCCTCAAGCACCCCATCTTCGATACTAGGTGCAATAATCACTTCTACAAATTGATTGTCGATAATTGCTTTTGCTGCCGCAACGGTCAATGGGCGGTTAAAGGCAATAATACCACCAAAAGAAGACTCAGGATCGGTGCTAAAAGCGGTGTTATAAGCAGCGACTTGGTCGGTATCGACCGCGACACCGCAAGGGTTGGCATGCTTAACGATGACGCAAGCAGGGGCGCTGAACGCTTTTACGCACTCAAGTGCTGCATCAGTATCAGCGATGTTGTTATAAGACAGTGCCTTACCTTGTAATTGCTTCGCCGTGGCAATAGAGGCTTGCTGGCTTTTTAGTGGATTATTTTCTGTATAAAATGCCGCGTTTTGATGTGGGTTTTCACCGTAACGTAGATCTTGTGCTTTTTCTAGCTGCACATTAAAGGTACGTGAAAAATTCTCTGGCTCTTGAGTCTCATTGACTCGGCTACCTAAGAAGTTGGCAATCATACCGTCGTATTGTGCAGTATGTTCAAAGGCTTTCACCGCTAAGTCGTAGCGTAGGGACGTGGTCAGTTTAGTGCCATCACCCAAGGCTTCAAGTACGCGCGTATAATCAGCAGGATCGGTTACGATACCAACGTGGGCATGATTTTTCGCCGCAGAACGTACCATCGTAGGACCACCGATATCGATGTTTTCGATGGCATCGTTCATGGTGACATCCGCACGAGCAATCGTCTCGGCAAATGGATAAAGATTTACCACGACCAAATCAATACGCTCAATTTGATGATCGCTCATAACAGTATCGTCAGTGCCACGGCGTCCTAAGATGCCACCATGAATTTTAGGGTGTAGCGTCTTTACACGACCGTCCATCATTTCAGGAAAACCGGTATAGTCTGACACTTCGGTCACCGCAACATTATGCTCTGTCAGCAGTCGATAAGTACCGCCAGTAGATAACAAAGCAAAGCCTGCTTTAATAAGGCCTTGAGCAAATTCGACGATATTGGATTTATCGGAGACCGACAGTAGGGCAAGTGGGGCTGTACTCATAAGAAATTTCCATAAAAAAAGCCTGACGTAAACGTCTGGCAAGGTGATAATGACAATCGCTGCCGACAGTATCACAGTGGATAAGGTCATAAACGATAAATTGCCATACATAATGAGGGTTAATGACGATCGGTAAGCTCATCTGGCCGAGGTTACATTAAGTTATAGGTTTTAAGTTTTTTGCGTAACGTACCACGATTGAGACCCAAGATTTGCGCGCATTTGGTCTGATTGCCGCGCGTTTGCTCAAGGACGACAGACAATAGCGGCTCTTCGATTTGTTTTAAGATAAGCTCATACAAATCGGTGGGTATCTCATCGCCTAACATCGCAAAATACTGACGCACCACTCGCTCTACGTTCACACGCAAAGGTTCAGGAGTATGCCCATTGTTCATAAGGCTATCTAGAGAAGGCTCTAAATCACGGATAGAATGCTGATAATCGTCTTTATTATAATCGGCAAGATGCTCAGAGCTTTGGGCAAAACGATTGGCATTATGCTGTGCATGAGTTGCCATAAGATAATGTCCTTGAGATTAAAAAGAGTCAAACCATAGGGGTTTAGACGGGTATTATAACAAATTAATATCGGTTAGCATTGACAGATTGGACGTTATCTCAGCGGCAATGCCATTCAACGAAGACTTTTCAATTCCAAACTATTTCGTTACTGCTATCTATTAAGGTCTCGCTTATTACTTCTATTTATTAAGGTCTGCTTCAATAAATAGGATTAATACGGACTTCACGGATTTGAGCATTGGCAACCGGTATCGTAAATAGCAGTTGTCTGCGACTGGCAGCCGCTATTTGGTTTTGGGTACTCAATAGATAATCATCTGGTGCTGCAATAAACTCTCCGAGTAGGGCATCTGTCCCGTAAACACTGACCTTAACATTAGGGTAAAGCTGGGCTTGTGGGCTTTGGTTGTTTAACGTTGCACTTACCTCACTAAAAGTCCCCGTTTTTTTAATTTGGCTAGGCTTGTGATTGAGCTCAGTGATCGTCAAGGCAGATAAGTCAGCGCTAGGAAGGCTGCAAGCCGCGATTGTGCAGATTGTCTGTAGGCGTTCTGCATGAGCGGGATTTTTTACCAAGGTTTCTAAATTAAAAATAACATACTGGGCAAAAAGTAGCAGCGCCAGTACCAAACAGCCTAGCGTCCACAGTAGAGAGGCAATTGAATGCCGCGCTGGTGTCGGCGCGAATTTCGCTTGCGCTTGCATTTTTTTGACCCGCTCTTCATGTGTTCGGTCTTCGTCTCTAAAGGGTACACCCATGCTAAGCAATAGCTGCGATAAATCCGTATCCTCTTGGATGCTATTGTCATTTTTATTTTGCTCTTTGAGCAGATCTTCGAGCCAAGCGTTGTCAGTCGTATCATCAATATTGGCATGGATGTTATTGGCCGCCGCTGAACTAAGTGCAACCTGAGCAGGTGAGGTAGACTGCGTTGCTGCCGACGCTGATTGCGCTGCTGACTTGGGCGTTTTATCAAGCTTATTACTGGCTATAGAATTAGTATGACTACTGTCGGTTGCATGGGTCAGCCAAGCGTCCATATTTTCTAACGAGTCATATTCCAAACTGCTTTCATCTGCTTCGTCGATATCCATGTCATCATAAATTAAACCATCATGAATTAAGCTGTCAGAAGATAAGACGGCTGAAGATTGCTTATTAGAAAGTTGTTTATGAATAGGCGGTTTGACATTACTTGTGTTATTTGGGTCGGTGGTGGTGCTATCTGCCATTTTTGGTGGCGTATCGGTGGTGACGATAAGGTGCTTATTGACCAAAAAACTCTGCTGACACTGATCACAGCAAACGGCGGTGTTTACTTTATTTAACTGGGTTTGTTGTAATTTAAAGCAAGCTTGGCAATGAGGGCACTGAGTTTTTATTGGCGTGGTCATAGGGTCGAATCCAAAAAAGTATGGTTATCAATACCGCGTAGCCACTCACCAATAGCTGCCTCTAATACTCAGGCTTCTACTTAGATACTCATCGTTAAATGCTTGATACATTTATGAGTGATAGACAAGGACAGAGTGGCGTCAAATACATAACATTTGACTGCCCCTCTATCGTAACAGATGTAATTAAATGTTGCTAGCCTGTAAATGTACCAGATAAACGCTGCCAATGTTGGTCCTCTTGCGCCGTAAAGGCGTGCTTCGGATCGAGCGCAAAATAAGGCTGATACGCAGCAGTCACTTCTTCAGTTTGTGACTCGATTAAGCCGGCTAACACGATACGACTTTTTGGTGCCATTAAGGTGACAAAGTAAGGTGCTAAGCCGATAAGGGGCTTCGCTAAAATGTTGGCGACCATCACTTCTACGGGTTTGACGTCGTTTTGTTTCCAGTAATCAGTAAAGTCTTCGGGTAAAAATGCTTGCAACCGATCATCGACATGATTGCGTACGGCATTTTGGTTGGTCGCCAGCACAGCTTGTGGATCGATATCAACGGCATAGACGTGACGTGCCCCTAACAATAATGCCGCAATACCTAAAATTCCTGAGCCACAACCATAATCAATCACCACTTTATCACTCAGATCTTGCTCTGTTAGCCAGTCGAGGCACAGGCGCGTGGTGGCATGATAACCAGTACCAAAGGCTAAGCCGGGGTCCATAATGATATTGGTCGCCTCAGGATTGGGCGGCGTTATCCAGTTAGGCACAATCCATAAGTTATTGGCGCATTCTATAGGATGATAATTGCTCATCCATTCACGTTCCCAATCTTTATCATCCACAGCACTTAGCCAAATACGACTGGCGTGTACCTGTGCGCCAATTTCGTGACTTAACTGTTCAACCGCATGACGGCTACCAGTGTCTGTGCTGGCATCGAACAATCCTGTCAGGATCACTTCATCCCATAAGGGTGACTCACCAGGCAATGGCTCAAACAAGGGTTGATCCCCTGCGTCATCTAAAGCGATTGATAGTGCACCTGCTTCTAGTAACAGCGCCTCAGCCAGATCGACGTTTGCTTTTTCACACTGTAAGTGCAGTTGTTGCCATGCCATAACGATAACCTTAATCTAAAATAAAAATGAGTGTTTTGGATAAATGATGCGTATGCACAATATAAAAAGTGAGTAGATAGCAAGTTATAGACTTAGTATTTACTCACTTCGGTATGTCTTGATACTAACGCAGTGCTTGCTTTGCTTCATTGATGACGCGTGAGTTACCCTGCGCTTGCCCTGATTGCAAAATAATTTGCCAGAGCGCGCGTCTGCGATTGGCATCTTGCGAGACGCTAAGACCACGGCGAGCCATGGCTTCTGCCTTGCGCGGTTGGTTCTTTTTGAGAGCGACTTGTGCCAGATAAAAATACACCGCTGAGGATTTGGGCGCGAGGCGCTGGGCGCGGGTAAAGCTGCTCTCAGCATTGGTCAGCTTGCCTGATTTTAACTGACCAATCCCTGTTTGCATAAGATTGCGAAATGCTGGCAGGTCACTGTTGTTAGTAGCCGCTTGTTGACTGCGTTGTTGCGAGTTTTGGCGCGCGCGCTCTAATAGGTCATTGTGCGACGGTATTGAAGGTTCAGAAATTATATAGTCATCACGGGACGGCGTAATGATTACGGCATCGGGCTGTGAAAACACAGGACTGGATGGGGAGTTAGGCGCTGTGTACACTGGAGTTTGTTGCGTTAATGGGTTTGTCGCTGAAGATGGGCCAGACGGCGCATCAGACTGGATAGGGTAGTCATTTTTTTCATCATTATCGTCGCCTTCTCCATAGCCCCTGTGATCAATAATCGGCGCTTGAGTCGCAGGTTTTACGTTGGTAACCGATGAAGGCGCTGCTGTCTCTTGACGTTGTGTTGCTGGCATCGTTTGAGCAGGTGTTGTTCTCGTCGCAGTAATGGGCGCCGTTTGACAGGCACTCAAGCTCATTATGCCAACGAGCGCACCAGCAGCAAGGACCGTATTCGCTAGGGTATTCTTTTTAGCCGTGCTAATAATGTCCTGCTTAACGGATACGCTTTGCTGTATAGATGACACCATGTTAAGCCCCTTTTTAAGTTTTTAAAAACAATGTTAGAACCATTCAACCGCACGGTCGTACCAAGTATCGGCACCGCCCTGCGCATCATTATCATCTTGGCTCTCGGTCTCAACCGCTTCGCCATTTGGAATGTCTAAGCCTTCGCGGCGGCGTTGCTGATTGATAGCGCCTTGCTCACTCTGTTCTTGAGCGCGATCTTGTTGATACAATCCGATGGCACAACTACTGGCTTCTTCGGGCAAATGTGCTGACATTACTGGCAAATAGCGCGCATCAGTACAGCGCTCATTTGATAGCTTACCAGAATTGTTTTCAAGCCATAACCACTCAATACCTTCCGGCTCAGGTAGTGATACTGGCGTCAATTTTAAGCGACTCATATAGTCGACCCAAACTGGTAATGCACCTGTGCCACCACTCAGACCGATTGGCTTATTATCATCACGACCGACCCAAACCACGCTGACATAGTTACCACTATAACCAGCAAACCAAGCGTCGCGATAGTCATTTGTGGTCCCTGTTTTACCAGCGAGATTCAGGTTGCTACCAAGCGACTGTGCTCGTTTAGCCGTTCCGCTGGCGACCACTTGCTGTAGCGCGTAATTGGTCAAAAAGTTGGTCTCAGGCGGGATACTACGCTGTGTATTGAGTCCAGTGCGCTGCAAGATACGACCGCGATCATCAATGACGCTACGAATACTATGAATGGGCGTGCGAAAGCCACCAGTAGCAAACACTTGATAGACGCCAAGCATATCCATTGGGCTAAGATTGACCGATCCTAATAATGCAGAAGGATAAGGCGATATTTTCTCTTTAATACCCATACGCTGTAGCTGCTTGGCAAAAGTATCGATCCCAAATTCCATGCCTAAGCGTACCGCTGCTTGGTTATAAGACTGAGACAGTGCAGTGGTAAAGGGGACATAACCATGATCACGCTTGTCATAGTTTTGTGGATTCCACTTCGTACCGTCATTTAGGTTGACGGTAACTGGTGAATCATCGACCGAACTTGCCAAATTATAGCGACCGCTTTCGAGCGCTGTCATATAAATGATCGGTTTTAATAAAGAGCCCACTTGACGCTTGGCATCGACGGCGCGGTTAAAGCCCGTAAATTCACTGCCGCTACCGACCACAGAGACCAGCTCACCAGTCTCTGGATTGGCACTGACCAAGGCACCTTGTAAATCTTTGGTTTTGCTGCTGCTACGACGGAGCTCGCCCAGTTTTTTATCGACTGCTTTATCGGCGGCTAATTGGGCAATAGGGTCGAGCGTACTAATAATCGTCAGACCTTCATTTTTTAAGTCATCAGAATAATAGACGGTATTCAATTCACGCTTGACGATATCGAGAAAGTCAGGAAATTGGCTTTTGCCTTCGACAGGCTTGTCAGCGATACCCAGTGATCTCTCTATGGCTTTATCATAGTCTGCTTGACTGAGCGTGCCCATCGCTAGCATGTTGCTAAGAACGACATTACGACGTGCTTTTGAATCGTTTGGATGGCGACGTGGATTATAGACACTCGGGCCTTTTGCCATACCAACGAGCAAGGCTTGCTGGTCTAAGCGCAGCTCGTTCAGCGGTTGATTAAAATAGAACTGCGCTGCCAAACCAAAGCCATTAATAGAGCGGTTGCCGTTTTGTCCTAGGTAAATCTCGTTCAGATACGTTTGTAGAATTTCATCTTTACTATAATGGAGCTCAAGTAACACAGCCATTAGGGCTTCATTGGCTTTGCGTTTTAGGGTGCGATCTGAATTCAGATAAAAGTTTTTAATCAGCTGCTGGGTGATGGTCGAACCACCTTGTCTAGAGCCGCCAGAGAAATTATTAATGACTGCACGGGCGATACCGCGTATCGATACGCCTTTATGCTCATAAAAGCCGCGATCTTCCGTGGCTATTAATGCATCAATCAATGGCTGTGGCACCTCATCTAAAGAGACGACCATACGATCTTCATTGCTGTCTGGGTAAATACCGCCAATACTAACCGGCTCAAGGCGAATAATGCCGCTCTTAGCCGGTAAAGTGCTTTGAATCGACTCAATCTTATTACCAGCAATCGTCATTTTGATGACTTGCTCAGTGTCTATATCGTTGGAGCTATAAGTAAAACCGCGCGTATGGATATAATAGGTATTGCCAGACTTACGATAGGTACCGGTGCGATCATAGGCTTTGTTGCTTTGATAATTAAGCAGCTCGAGCCATGTCTTAATCGTGCTGTTATCGACGCTGGCACCTTGGTAAAGCTCAAGTGGCTGCGAGTATACCTTGGCAGGAATATCCCAGCGCTTACCTTCGAACTTGTGGGTAATGGTGCGATCAAGCTTGATCAAATACAGCGCCAATAGCACCATGCCAGCGATAATGACAATTAATAAAATACTACTAAAGACCAAGCCGCGCTGCTGTGAGGGTAGCGTGCTGATAGCAGACGTAGATGACGAAGGAAGCTTGGAGATTGGTCGCTTAGAATTAGATTTTTGCACGGATGATGCACCATTTAGGGATAAAAAACTGCCTCATAATGACGCAAATTGACAAATTTTTCAATCTATCATCATCAACTCAGGCATTCAGTGGGATGACTCTGTGAGGGGTTATGCTGTTCACAGCACCGGCTTATAGTATAATCGATCTATTGACAGCGATGTTTATACGAAAACACAGCGCGCTTTTAATTTGCTTTATCAGTGCCATATAAGATAACAATTTACGATTATTCTAACGATGTTTTTTGTATGAATTAGCGGTTGATTCTCTATCTGTGCTAGCCGTGTCGAGCTTATTTAAAATAGCTGTTTTAAATAACATTAGGCATATTTGATGATAGCAAGTTTTCTCAAAGTGAATTGGGTTCGAGCAAACCTGTCTAAAGGAAGTAAGCGCGATTATGTCTAGTGCCCCCTCACCAATACCAACCTCCAGCCATTATTATGAAGACAACTCTATCACCGAAGGGTTGGTACTGCCCCTTGCTGGTCATTGCTTCCACTGTGGCGATCCAGTACCGCAGCCGCCGTTTTATGCCGATATATTGGGTAAATCCCGTGAGATGTGCTGCATGGGTTGTCAGTTGGCCTCGCAAAGTATCGTCGAGGCAGGGCTTGAGCAATATTATCTTGATCGTTCGGAAATCAACCGTACGGCAAGTTTGCCTACCCAACTGACGCGCCTCGAAGCCTATGATCATGATGAGATAAAATCACAGTTCGTCTACGCTCAAGATGGTCTGTCGGTGGCAGAATTGTCCGTTAACAACTTGCGCTGTGCTGCCTGTACGTGGCTTATCGAATCGCGTCTTTATGAGATTGATGGTATCAATAAGTGTCAGGTCAATTTGACCAATCAGCGTATGCGCGTCATTTGGGACGAGAGTAAGCTGCCTATCAGCCGTATTCTAGCTATTATCAATGAAATAGGCTACGAAGCTAAGCCTTACCGTCAAGATACCCATGAGGCAATGCTGGCTAAGCACAATAACAAGATGCTGCTACGCCTAGGAATCGCTGCACTTGGTGCGATGCAAGCAATGATGTATGCGGTCGCGCTATATTTTGGTGAATATAGTGGGATGTTGATATTACAGCGCGATTTTTTGCGTTGGGTGTCGTTATTCGTCAGTATTCCCGTGTTCTTTTATGCGGGCATACCGTTCTTTACGTCTGCATGGTCGGCAGTTCGCGCGCGCCAAGTCAATATGGATGTACCGGTCAGTATCGCCTTGATTGTTACATTTTTCGCCAGTTTGTACGCCACCATTACTGGAAACGGTCAGACCTATTATGATTCGGTCAGCATGTTTATTTTCTTCTTATTGGCAGGGCGTTATATCGAGTATAATGCTCGTCTAAAAGCGGCGACGATGGCCAATGACTTAGTAGTGGTAGAGCCAGTTTTAGTACAAAAAATTGCTGAAAACAAAGGAGACGCTGCGCTCATTTTGCAGCAGTTACAACAAAATGCCTTTGATAAAGTAGATACGAGTGCTATTAATCAGGCAGTTCATGAGACAGGTGCTGATAGTGCAATAAGTGCCGCAGTCAGCGCTCCAACGAAGTATACACCCAATTTTATGCAGAGTATGGATGCCAATGTTCATCAAATAACCAATCGTATAGCTCAAGACTGGCAACAAACCAGCCGTCAACCAGACCTATTAAAGCCAGATTTGTTAAAGCCAGTGTATGGTGCAGAACAAAAACAGATGGTGACCGCTCAAAGCTTGCAAGTGGGTGACATCATCATGGTTGAGGCTGGCTCTGAGATTATCAGCGATGGTATTTTGCTTAGTCCAACTGCGACCGTCTCCCAAAGTCTGCTGACGGGTGAGGGTGATTTAATCATCAAGTCTCAAGGCGACTATATCGTCGGCGGCGCACAAAACGACAGTCAGCCGTTTGAGATGCTGGTCACGGCACTGCCAGAAGACAGTCAGATTGGATTAATTGATCGGCTGATGAACCGTGCCATGAGTGAAAAGCCCAAACTGGCACAGCAAGCGGACAAGCTGGCTCGTTGGTTTGTGGCGCGGATTTTAGTATTGTCAGCATTGGTATTTATCGGCTGGTATTTTGTCGATCCAAGCCAAGCTATTTGGGCAACGGTTGCAGTCTTAGTGGCGACTTGTCCTTGCGCGCTGTCACTAGCCACACCGATTGCTTTGACTGTCTCTACCAATCGATTGGCCAGCTATGGCTTTTTGACCACGCGTGGTCATACGCTGCAAACCTTAGCAGAGATTACGCATGTGGCTTTTGATAAAACAGGGACATTGACTTATGGCAAGCCAAACTTACTGAACATTGAGCTAATAAAATCGTTCAGCCAAGATGAAAACGATGACTCAAGCGCGTTGCCTTTGCAAAAAGACCGTTTCTTAGCCATTGCTGCGGCCTTAGAAGTAGGCAGTCGTCACCCGATTGCTCATGCGCTACTGACCGCCGCTTATCAATTACATCTGCCGCCCACTCAAGCCTTGCTGCATTATCCAGCAGGCGGGGTAGAAGCCATGATTGATGGCGTTCTATATCGTATTGGTCATGTAGACTTTGCTTTGGATAAAGGTGCTACTGGTGCAAAGGCAGACAATGATTTAACGATCGATTTACTGAGCCAGCGTGCCAGCTCAGCGGTTGTGTTGTCTTGTCAAACAAGCTCCTCAACCACATGGCAAGCGCTGGCGTGCTTTTACTTTAGCGATAAAGTACGTGATAATGCCCGCTCAATGCTGGATACGCTCAAAGGCTTAGGTATTGAGTCTGTGATGCTGACGGGCGACCCCAGTCCGCAGGCGCTGGTCATGGCGGAGACTTTGGGCATGCAGGCGGCATATAATGGTCTGTCACCAACAGATAAGGTCAATCATATCCAGCAGCTGCAAGCACAAGGGTCAGTCGTGCTGATGGTTGGTGACGGTATTAATGATGCGCCCGTGTTGGCAGCAGCAGATGTGTCGACTTCGATTGCTGGCGCGGCAGATTTGGCGCAGGTGTCAAGCGATAGCATCATCCTTAATGGACAGATTGAAGCCATCACGGCCGCCAAGCGTATCGCGGATAAAACGGAACGCATTATCAAACAAAACTTCCGCTGGGCACTGGCTTATAACAGTATCGTATTATTACCTGCCGCGTTTGGTTATGTCCCACCTTGGCTTGCCGCCATTGGAATGTCGCTTAGCTCATTATTTGTGGTATTAAATGCGCTGCGTCTAAAACGTGCTTAGTTTCTTATACGTGGTATTTATCTGCATATAATACCTACTTTGGTTCAAATATAAAAAAACCGCCTTTAGCAAAAGACGGTTTTTATTTTAGGTATCATTATTATTAGCCAGTTATAGATTAGTCTTGTAGGTAGCTAAGCAGACGCATAAATTCGATATACATCCATACTAGCGTCGCAAGAATACCGATACTAAATAACCATTCGTAGTCTTCAGAAACACCAGCTGCTACGCCGCGATCAATGTTATCAAAATCAAGTAATAGCGTAAAAGAAGCGATAACAATCACAAATAAACTGAAGCCAATAGCGATAACGCCACCTTCAAATAAGAAAGGTAAGCTCGAACCGAACGCTAAAGAAAGAACCCACTGGGCGACATAAACGAGCATGATGGCTATAAGCGCTGAGGTGACGATAGAGCGGAATTTTTGCGTTACCTTAACGAGACCAGAGCGATATAGCCCTAGCATAACGGCTGCTGTCACAAAGGTCGCACACATTGCAGTCACTGGCACGCTTGGATACATTCTCATAAAAAACAGCGAGATGCCGCCTAAGAAGATACCTTCTAAGAGCGCATAAGGGACCGCGAAAGTTTTGGCTTTTTGTGGCTTAAAAGTGATAAAGATCGCGAGACCAAAAGCGGCAAACATACTACCAAAGGCCGCCATGGTAATAAAACCTTGCGATAAACCTGCCATCAGCGCATAAAAGAAAAAGCCGACACCAGTGATAGCAGATAAACCAAGCAACAAGCTGGTCTTTTGGATGACACCTTTGACGGTCATCGGCTGACCGCCGATCGCAAGCTCTGCGCGACTGACAATAGGATTGGCCATACATATGTCCTTAATTAAAAATGATATAAATTACTGCTACTTTAGCAAAAGCTTGGTTATTGTCAACTGTGTTTGCGTGACGGCTGTCAAGGATTGACGCAACCATCATCTGACTTATTATTTGGACTAGCTAGGGATGCTCAGTAGCGCGGTAAGCAGGCCATAAATGGGCGTGCAATGGTTGTTATATGGGGTTGATTACGACAGTTAACAACGATAATTGATAAAACATGCTAGTTTAAGCGCTCATTTATCGCTATCATTGCCCTGTATTTTACCGTTATTCCGAGTCGTTTTATGGAAAACTCCGCGCAGTCCGAAAGATTGCCACACTTACATGCATCAGAGCTGTTCCACGCCATCAAAAATCCAGCGTTTCGGCGTATTGGATTAATGGGGCGCGCAGGCAAGCGCAGCGTCACCCAAAGTCTGGTGCAGATTGCCCAAACGATCAATGAGATGAATCTCACCCTGATAATGGACATGCAAACTGCCCATCTACCAACCTTGGATCTTACTGAGATCGAAAAAGTCAAAATCGTTAAGCGTAGCTTAATTGGTGAGATTTGTGATTTGGTTATCGTCGTCGGTGGTGATGGCTCTATATTGCATGCTGCTGAAGCACTGGCTCGTTATCGCGTGCCAGTCTTGGGTGTCAACCGTGGTCGCCTTGGTTTTTTAGCTGATGTCAAACCTGATGAAGCTGCTTTTAAATTGCGTCAAGTATTGATGGGCGATTATCAGTTGGATCATCGGTTTCTCTTGACGATGGAAATACGAGAAGGGCGAAATATTATCCATGAAGATATGGCGCTCAATGACATCGTATTGCATGCTGGTAAGTCAGTACATATGATTGATTTTCAGATGAAAATTGATGGTCACGATGTCTATAGACAGCACAGCGATGGCTTGATTGTGGCGACGCCTACTGGTTCCACAGCCTATGCACTATCTGGTGGTGGCCCTATTATCCATCCGAGTATGGATGCAATATGTCTGGTGCCCATGCATCCGCATACCTTGTCCAGTCGTCCGATTGTAGTCAGTGGCAATAGCGAAGTTTGTATTCGCATCCATGAGGACAATCGCACGCAGCCGATGGTTAGTGCAGATGGCAAGCCCAGCATACCGCTCGACCAAGAGCAGCGGCTTTATATTCGTAAGCACCCTGATAAGCTAACGCTGCTACATCCTCCAGGATTTGATTTTTATGAGGCGTGCCGTACCAAACTACACTGGAACGTCCATGCCGAAGAATTCAGTCTTGATATCGATGATGATATTATGGATGATGAATAAAAGCAGTTGTCGTATAAAAAATAGTCGTGGAGAGTGAGATGGATAAGCAAACAATATTAGCAACGCTAACACCAGACGTGGTCGATAAATTCCGTATGGCCATTGAGCTTGGCAAATGGCCAGATGGCCGTAAATTAACCCCTGAGCAGCGCGACACTTGTATGCAAGCGGTAATGGTTTGGGAGCATGAGCATCTACCTGCGGCCGAGCGTACCGGTTATATTCATAAACCTGTAAAGGACGATGGCTCAATCGTCGGTGCTGAATGTGATGTCGAGCACGAACATCATTATCCCAATATGCCCAATACTAAGGGCGCTATCCAGCCAGTTAAGTTTCGTGATAAATAAGCAGAATGGTCGTGAATTAGAGTAGCCGTAGTTAACTACAATAAAAGCAGCTATAGTCAAAATACCCTAAAAACGCGACGGTATTGCTGATATCACTTTTTTGTCGCCTCTGTCTGCACAGGCATAGCAAGCAAGAAAATGGATATCAGCAGTGCGTCATGTATCGACAGTGCTTTTCACTTATATTAAAGATAAGATTGAAAGGCTCAATAAAAAAGCCACGCTATATTATATAGCGTGGCTTTTTTTTGTGCTTAAAAATGATTAAAGCGCAGTCGTATCAACACTTGGACGGACCGTCAATGGATTCTTTTGCATCAAAAACCCTTGCCAACCCCAATGCAAAAAATTGCGGATATTGGCATGATCAGTGCCTTTAGGCGTCTCTAGCACTTTGGTATAATGTTCACCAAATAGCTTTAGCGTGTCTAATTGATTGAGACCATGGTGTTTGGCAAAACCAAAAATTTTCGCACTGCCTTCGTTTTCGCCAGCGGCATTGTGCTGCATGCCATTAACGAAAGGGGCGGGCGCATAACGATAAAAATCATCAATAAAACTGATGACATCATTGAATCCAATGGCTTTTTTATTCAAACCATTAAGTAGAGCCGATACATCTGATTGGCGAATACTCATAAATAAATGACCTCAGAGCAGATTAAAAAGCAAAGTACGGTGCTTGGTGTGTGCTCAATGATTATTAGTGGTTAGGTGTTAAGACTCAGCTTAGCGATTAAAATAGTCTTCATCATCAAAGGAAGGCGCAAAACTGCCTTGCTCAAGATGCTGCATTTGTGATTGTACCGAACGCTCATGCTGTATGCGTTGGTAAATCTCTTCGCGGTGTACAGCAATGTCTTTTGGCGCATTAACACCGATACGCACTTGATTGCCTTTAACGCCTAGGACAGTCACACTGACCTCGTCACCAATCATTAATGTTTCGCCCACGCGGCGTGTCAAAATTAACATGCGTCACACTCCTTATGTCGCATCAACAGATTATTACTCATCAGATTACTTCTCAATTACAGGACATTACCGCCGCACTAAACACACCTTGTATTTAGCTTACAAGCTACTATGTCTAACGTTAGGCGAATAGCGGTAATGATAGGTAGATTCATTTAGCCCAAATGAAAGCCCCATTATAGGGGGCATAACAGATACTGTCACGGGTTTTCACAAAACTATTAGGTATATACCAAT
This sequence comes from Psychrobacter okhotskensis, assembly GCF_965638355.1. Lineage (NCBI taxonomy): Bacteria > Pseudomonadati > Pseudomonadota > Gammaproteobacteria > Moraxellales > Moraxellaceae > Psychrobacter > Psychrobacter okhotskensis. Next base: position 2,247,235 of record NZ_OZ281822.1, on the reverse strand, counting down.
CAGAACAATAATAAAAATAAAAATAGGATCTAAAAAGACCCTATTTGGATAAACACATTATTGAAAGTAATTGATGCTGATGTAATCGATAACTGTTAATGCTATGTCTATATTTTTAATGGTTTTAATATAAATTATAGCCCAGCGATTTTGCTGTCGCCATCTTCACGATCAAGACCAAATGCCGTGTGCAGTGATTTAACTGCTTTTTCTAGATACTGCTCTTGGATAAGCACAGATACTTTGATTTCACTGGTCGATATCATTTGAATATTGATGTTGTTTTCTGCGAGGGTTTGGAACATGAGGCTAGCAACCCCAGCATGCGAGCGCATACCAACACCAACCAAAGAAACTTTGACGACTTCGCTGTTACCCAAGATTTCTTTGGCACCAATCTCGTCTTTGACTTCATCGTTTAACACTTTCATGGTTTTGTCCATGTCAGTACGATTGACCGTAAAGGTAAAGTCAGTGGTGCCATTGGTTGATAGGTTTTGCACGATCATGTCAATTTCGATATTGGCGCGACCAATAGGGCTCAAGATAGCAGAGGCGATGCCAGGGTGATCGGGCACACCGCGCACGACTATTTTTGCTTCGTCTCGATTAAAAGCGATACCTGAGATGATTGCCTGTTCCATATTGTCTCCTTCGTCTATCGTAATTAGGGTGCCGACATTGTTCTTAAAGTCGTCGTCAAAGCTACCATCGGTATTTTCATCAAAGCTAGAGAGGACGCGTAGCGGTACGCCATATTTACCCGCAAATTCTACTGAGCGAATTTGTAAGATTTTTGAGCCTAGGCTCGCCATCTCCAGCATTTCTTCAAAAGTAATTTTTTCAAGCTTTTTGGCTTTTGAGGTGACGCGTGGATCAGTGGTATAGACACCATCGACGTCGGTATAGATTTGGCATTCATCTGCGCCCAAGGCTGCGGCAATCGCAACACCTGTCGTATCAGAGCCGCCGCGACCTAACGTCGTTGCATTACCATCCTCATCGATACCTTGAAAACCAGCCACAATCACGATATTACCAGCATCTAATTGCTCACGAATGTTTTTATCATCGATGCTTTCGATACGGGCTTTATTATATGAGCTATCAGTTTTAATAGCGACCTGACGACCAGTGAATGAACGAGCACCAATACCAAGATCTTTGATGGCCATTGCAAGTAACGAGATAGAGACCTGCTCACCCGTTGAGACCATTTGATCGTATTCGCGAGGATCAGGCTGGGTGCTAATTTGGCGTGCCAGATCAATCAAACGGTTGGTTTCGCCGCTCATGGCAGAGACAACGACCACCACTTGATGACCATTATCATGCCAGCGCTTAACTCGTTTGGCGACGTTTTTGATGCGGTCGATACTGCCCATCGAGGTGCCGCCGTATTTCTGTACTATTAACGCCATAAAAATCTACCTATTATTCATTAATGGCCTTTTATTATCATCGATAAGCAGCAATGTATCTGTCAATCAATGCTTGCGTAGATAAAGCCGTATTATAAGAGTTGCGCCCTATGCCTTTTGTTTATCCAATGGTGCCTGCGTTAAACTGAATGAGCGATATGAATGGAATTAAGGATATGCCCAAACGTCGACCTTTATACCATACTCGGCTTGTAAGGTTAAGTGTCAGTACGGATTAGATATATGGCGATTGGTTATAAAGCGTATAACCAATCGTATCATTCCTGCTGCTCGCCCATACTAATGGCGTTTAACGCACTGAATGGCAGTCAGCTAAATGGCTTATTCACCAAGCTGGGTAGTTATCCAAGCGGGTAGCGCGTCAATGACTGCTTTACTGTTGCCAGACTTCGGTGCGCCGCCTTGGGCGTAATCGGGCTTGCCGCCGCCTTTACCGCCAAGCTCACTTGCCAAATGACGAATGATATCACCGGCTTTTACTTTAGCAGTGACAGACTTTGCGACACTTGCGGCTAAGGCTAGCTGATCGTCTTTATCACCAACCAATACAATCACGCTATCAGGCAGTTTGGATTTGATATCATCCATCAGCGTACGGATTGATTTGCCATCCACACCGCCTAAGGTGCTGATAAGAACTGGCGTACCGGCGATAGTCTGCACATCATCAAGCAAGTTAGCGGCTTGCGCACTGGCCATTTTCTGTTCTAAACGCTCTAACTGCTTCTCTAGGTCGCGCTGCTTATCCGCCATAGTACGGACACGCTGTGCCACTTCAGGGCGTTTTACTTTTAGCTGACTGGCAAGCTCGCTGAGTTGTTGCTCACTTTGCTGAATGTTTTTTATGGCATTCATACCTGTGACGGCTTCAATACGGCGGATACCTGCGGCAATACCTGATTCGCTAGTAATTTTAAAGACACCAATGTCGCCCGTACGCTGCACGTGAAGACCACCACACAGCTCAATAGAGAAGGGCTGACGCTGACCATCGACAATGCTGTCGGTGCCCATAGTAAGCACGCGAACGTCATTGCCATACTTCTCACCAAACAGTGCCATGGCACCTTGCTTCATCGCTTCATCGATAGACATATGCTCGATACGGGCTGGGGTATTGGCTTGGATTTGCTCATTAACGAGACGTTCTACACGTGTAATCTCGGCAGCAGTGACGGGCTTATCATAGGAGAAGTCAAAACGTAGCACGTCGCTTGAGACCAGCGAGCCTTTTTGTGTGACTTCATCACCCAATACCTCTCTTAATGCGGCATGCAATAAGTGAGTGGCCGAATGGTTTTTGGCACTAGCAGCACGGATACTAGATAAAACTTGGGCGTCAGCTGTTTGCTTAGTGCTGATATCACCCATGGTCACGACGCCATGATGAATAATGGCTTGCCCGGATTTTTTGGTATCTTGCACTTCAAAAACACCAGATGCGCTACGAATTTCACCCAACTCACCGACTTGACCACCACCTTCAGCATAAAACGGCGTACGGTCAAGGACGATAACGCCTTCCATACCTTCGCTTAAGCTATCGACAGGATTGCCATCTTGATAAAGGGCATTAACAGTCACGCCATTTTCTTCAAGTTGCTCATAGCCGATGAATGTCGTTGGGTTGTCTACTTGAATGACACTGCTATAATCAACATCGAATTTGCCAGCATCACGGGCGCGTTCACGTTGTGCTTGCATGTGCTCATCAAACTCCGCTTCGTCGATTACAATACCGCGTTCACGAGTGATATCGGCGGTCAAATCAAGCGGAAAGCCATAAGTATCATAAAGTTTAAAGGCGGCTTCGCCAGAGAGGGTATCGCCGTCTTGTAAGCCTTCAAGTTCGCTGGCAAGCAAGCGTAAACCCTGTGCCAATGTCTTGGCAAACTGCGCTTCTTCTTTTTGAATGGCGTTTTCGATGACGCTTTGTTTGTCTTTTAGCTCTGGATAGGCAGTGCCCATTTCAGCGACCAGTGGCGCGACCATCTTATAAAAGAAATCACTATCAGCGCCCAACTTATTACCATGACGTACGGCACGGCGAATGACGCGGCGCAGCACATAGCCACGACCCTCATTACTTGGCGTGACACCATCAGCAATCAAAAATGAAACAGCGCGAATATGATCAGCGATGACTTTTAGCGACGACTGCTGCTGATTTTCAATGTCTAAAATCTCAGCAGCGGCATCCATCAAGTGCACAAATAAATCGATTTCGTAGTTGCCATGCACACCTTGCATGATAGCGCTGATACGCTCAAGCCCCATGCCAGTATCGACACTAGGAGCAGGTAGTGGCAACATGGTGCCGTCTTTTTGACGGTTAAACTGCATAAAGACGCAGTTCCAAATCTCGATATAGCGGTCGCCATCTTCTTCGGGTGTACCGGGCAAACCGCCTTCAATGTCTGCGCCATGGTCATAAAACACTTCGGTACAAGGGCCACAAGGGCCAGTATCGCCCATCGTCCAAAAGTTATCTGATGCGTAAGGCGCGCCTTTATTATCACCAATACGGATAATACGCTCGCTAGGAATACCGATGTCTTTATGCCAAATATCAAAGGCTTCGTCGTCAGTCTCATAAATGGTCACATATAGACGATCTTTATCGATAGCCAACCATTCATCGGATGTCAAAAATTCCCAAATGTACTCGATACCCGCTTGCTTAAAATAATCGCCAAAGGAGAAGTTGCCCAGCATCTCAAAGAAGGTGTGATGACGCGCCGTATAGCCAACATTGTCCAAATCATTATGCTTGCCGCCCGCTCTTACGCATTTTTGCGAGGTTACTGCACGGGTATAATCACGCGGCTCCATGCCCAAAAACGTTTCTTTAAACTGATTCATACCGGCATTGGTAAATAGCAATGTCGGGTCATTGTGCGGAATTAGGCTAGATGAAGAAACAGGGGTATGCTGCTTGCTTATAAAAAAATCGATAAAAGCTTGACGAATATCGGCTGAGCGAAATGGCTGGCTCACAGCGGCTCCTTACTGACGGATAGAATTGAATAGATAAAGTAAAATAATTTTGCAAGCGATTTTAGCACAAACGCCCAAGCTCTTGGTACAAGAGTTACAACTGCTAGGTTATTCTGCGTCTCTAAATAGTCGATGGTTTTGGTAGCGCATAAAAGCTAATTGGTCAAAATCGCCGCATCGGTCTTGTCGAGTTTGTCTTGTATCAATGGATTGGACTCAATGACTTGTACTGGCAAGTAGCGCAGCTGTAGCTTAATGGGTAAATACTCAGGGAAATTCTCTGCCATATCTTGGGTAATGACAGTTTCGATTTGTCGTACATCGTATGAGGTAGGCGTCGTCTCTCCGCGAATGACCGCACGTACGACTTTATTTTCTTTCGAGGTATCAAACTGAGTATTGGTCAGTACGTTACCCTTATCAATAAAGTAGCTGTTGATGGCTTCTTTGACGCTGCTTTCAAAGACTTGCTGCTTGGCGTTGGTTTGTAGATTAATAGTTAAATAAGTGCCCAACCCTGCTAACAACAATAGGGTCACTGCATTACGTTGCAAAAAAGTCAGGTAGGTGTTTGATTTGTAGTCGTCCTTGACCAAACGACGAAAGCCTAAAAGCCATAATACAAGCGCATTGGTAAATTGGATGGCAATAATGTTGGTAACAGCTAACAGTAAGGCGCCAAAGCCTAGCTGAATCTCGCCATTGGCAAATAAAATACCACTGGCAGCCAGTGGTGGCACCAAAGCGGTTGCTACTGCTACGCCGACCACTGCCACTGATAGGTGCGGTGATACCATCGCATAAGCACCAGCAGTACCACCTGCTAAGGCAATCATCAAATCCATCGAGGTCGGCTGAGTGCGCGATAGTATCTCTGTCGTTAATGGCTGATCTTTGTGCAGCCAACCGACGACGAAGCCGACCAGTACGACCAATGATACGCCGACGATAACCGTAATCAGTGATTTACGTAGCAATGGCATACGATGATCAATAATCGCTAATGCTATGCCAGTAATGGGACCTAACATCATGGCAACCAACATGGCGCCAATGACCACGGCAGCTGAATTGGTTACCAACCCATAACTGGCGATGATGGCAGAAAGTATATTCATAATGAAATACATTTTGCTAGGCAGAGCGTTGGCCTCGATTCTGACTCGTACTTCTGGATAGTCTACCTTTTGGTTGCTGAATTGCTCGGCAACAAACTGCTTATAAGACTCCAGTTTGGCTTCTTTTTGTTCTTTGACTTCGTCCTCTTTCTCTTTCTCTTCTTCTTTGTCGTTATTCTCTGCCTCGTCGTTAGGCATTTTTTCTAGTGCATCATCTTTGCTTGACTCATTTTTAGATTCATTTTCAGTAGCAGTCAACGCTTTGGCATTGGGCTGCGTTTTTCCTTTGGAGGCTGGCGTGACTAGTGTTTCAGGTTCTACTGTATTTTCTGCACTTGTACCTTGTATGGACATACTTTCGTCTGTTTTGGGATCCGTCGCATCCGCCGTGGATTCATGGTCAATTGTTTTGCTAGCGTCGGTTAGCACCCTAGAATCGTCAGTAGCTTCTGCTTCAACGGTGGCTTCATCAACTAGGGTTTCCTGACTATCTTCAGTACCTTGCTTTTCTACATCATCAGCATTTGACGCGCCAACTTCTGTTTTTTCCATGTCGCCAGATGCTTGGGTTTCTGGCTCCGATGTTTCAACACTCGCCACTACCACATCGGGTCCAAGCGACTCCATCTTTACTTTAGCTTCAGGATGTTGAGCACCTAGATCATTTTCCTCAATGCCGTCTTGCTCAATGTCATTTTGCTCAATGTCGCTTTCAGTATTGCTTGGATTTTCATTGTTTAAGGTTTCATTATCCAAGGTTTTATGAGTCTGGATTTTATCATTTGGACACGACATTTCATCGACATTAGCTTCATCAGTTGCATTATTATTAGCAATAGACTCTGACACCTGCTGAGCATCAATCTGGTCTAAGGCATCTTTTGTCGTTGCTGACTCAACAGCTGACTGTTTATTAGATAAGGTCATAGTGAAAAACTTTCTTAGCGAATGACAGAAAGTCGCTATTGTAATGATAAATGTAGAAAACCGTAGGAGTTTTTTGCGACTAGGCAGGCGAGAAGTAAGCGGATGGAAAATCAACTAATACTGATAAAAGCATCATACTTTACGATTTTTTACGATAAATAATATTGCAGATAATTCCCTTATTATAACAAGGCTTTTATGCTGAGTCACCCGTTATAACTGGCTTAAAGGTTTGGATTAAATACTTACTTTCCTTGTGGATTTAGTGTATAAAGGGAGTATACCCACAACAAAAATGAGGAATAAATTATGAACTGGCCATTATTTTCTGTCATCTACTCCATAGCAGCAACCGTCACCATTGGCGTATTCATGATTGGCGCCTTGGTTACAGGGTTTAATCAGATTCCACATATCCAAATGGCAGTAGCCGCAGGTATCTTGATCTCTATTCCTGCAGGATTGTACTTTACCAAAAAAGTAGGCAGCATCACTGGTAATGAGGAAGGCTATAAAGTATAAGTCATAGGGCAGTGGGCAATTTTTACTTTACGGGTTATATTTTAAATTGATGTTCTAAGCGAGTGCTTTACATCGTTATTTTATACCGTTACTTTACATTGGCACGTTAAATACGGAAAGCTTACTTTGTAGAGTAAGCGTGGATGTATCATAAGAAAAGCGCCAATAAGACGCTGCTTTAGGAAGCTGTTTTGCTGCTCTCTGATAGTAAGTATCTAAAAATTGAGTGAAACTCAGTCATAAAAAAAGACCCTCTTAACAGGGTCTTTTTTTCATTGAGCATTTTGTTAAACTAAACTATTTTAGGACAACGGTTGCGCCATTCTCAATGTTGGCATACACCTCTAGTACATCCCAGTTAGTCAAACGTACACAACCTGCTGATGCTTGACGGCTGATACCTTCAGGTTTTGGCGAGCCATGCAAACCATAAGACGGTTTAGACAAGCCCATCCATACAACACCGACAGGGTTGTTCGGTCCTGGTGGCAGCATATGAACCTTTTTCTGAGCACCGTCACCGACAGTCGCTTTATACCAAGGCATTTTTACCTTGTTGATAATTTTGAAAGTACCCTGTGGAGACGGTGTGGCATCGCTACCAATAGTCGTTGGGTAGGTGGCGACCAATTTGTCATCATTGTAGGCGTACAATGTTTTGTCTGCTTTATTGGCGACAACGCGGTTGATGCGCTGATTCAGCGGTCCACGGGTGTTAAGGACTGTAATGGTTTCGCCAGCTTGGTAAGCTTTATTTTTATTTAGCTTATCTAAGTAGCGTACGTCCATGTGGAAGCGTTCGCCCAGCATCTCTTTGATATCTTGATAATACAAACCTTTCATTTTCGACTTCGCTTCTGAGCCAGCAGGGGTAGGCGCGAAGTTGGTTTTGAGATCATCTTCAGTCAGTGTGTAAGTCACTAACACGGGCTTATTGGCAGGAATGTTTTTGATTAAGGCATTCCATGTTTTTTGATCCATTTTGCCGGTTGCTGGCAAACCTTTCATGGTTTGAAAGTTGATCAAGGCTTTTTTACTGTTCATACCCCAGCCGCCATCGATAGGACCCGGTGAAGCATGGTTCCAATCGAGTAATGCCTGCATTTTAATAGTCATCGCTGAGTTGACCTTCATGCTTGGTGACCAGACGGCATCATTGACTTGTTTGGCATAGTTGGACAAGTTTAGCGTGGTGTATCTTTTACCATCTTTGTCTTCGATGTTTTTGATGGTAGGGTCATCGCTAAAATCTTGACGCTTTTCGCTTTCAGGTAACTCAAAAGACAAAGGGTCAGAGGAGTCAATAGATGAGACATCGCTAGGGGCGGCAACGGCTTGACCTTCACTAATATCATCAGTGCTGTCAGATTGCTCATCTTTACGAGTCAGCTCTTCTGCGCTCATATTATCAGCAGTGCTCGATTGAGCGGCTGCCATCGGCTTTTGGCCTTGCTTTGAATCAATCAATTGCGTCATGCGGTCAGCTGGCTTAGCAGTAGTGGCGGGAGCGCGACCATCGACTGAGCGGCTACGATTCTCTTGCACATCAAGGCTCACTTTCTTAGCGAGGCTAGGCATGGAGTCGGATGTGCGTACTGGCAATGAGCGAGTATTATCAGCGGTGGCGGCAAGCGCACTCACGCTGGCACTAACGACTACGATAGATATGGCGGTAATAAGAGGCTTTATTTTCATCATATTTAAGTTACTTGTGGTTGCTACTAATGCGGCTATTATGCGCATAATTGAGACGCTTCGCAAACTTTTGACACATATTTTTATACCTATATAGTACTAAACGTCAACTGCTGACGTATTCACTACAGTTGGGCAATAATTTAGCCATGGTGTGTATGGATTTTTGCTAGATTCTAGGGCGTGTTTTCAATCCAAGCGCTTGTGTTTAAATGGGCTAAAAATGGCTAAACTTTGCCAAACGTCGTCAAACAGCTGATTAATATCTCGATATTATTTGTGCTATTTTCCTCGTTTGACGGCAATTTATCTCATTTTTATGACCATTTTTAACATGAGAACATGGCCTAACTCAATACACTCAGTGTTTTTCTGTTTTTAGTAAACTAAAAAACACAGTGATTGGCGCAACCTAGTGTTTGCGTCTATAATGTAGGGCTAGATTATTATTTAATAAGTCGGCTTTTTATAGAGAGCGATTTAACCCATCCGCATGTAGTCAGTGAACATGTAATCAGCAAGGTGCGATATGTCAGAAGACCAAACAATGAGCGCAGAAGAGTTTCAAAACCAATACTTCAATGAGACTGAGCCTAAGGGCTTGGACGGTGAGATGGAGTACGATTTGAAGACAGGCCTTCTCGGTGAGCACGATGAATTTGCCAACTTGCATGCAGAGCTCGAAGAAGCGCGCGAGCAACTGGTTAGTATTCGTGATTTTATACGTTTTTCGGTCACTCAACTTCGTAACTATGATGTGGTCGTGGCTCAAGGCACGACAGATGAGTTTGCTGAAGCATCAGCGATTGTATTGCACTCGTTGTCGTTAGATTGGTCCGCGAATGAGCAGATTCTAGACTGCCGGCTGACCACGTCAGAGAAGCAATTGGTATTGAGCCTGTTAGAAGAGCGTATCGCTGAGCGTAAGCCTTTAAGCTACTTGATCAATTTATCCTACTTCTGTGATTTGCCTTTTTATGTTGATGAGCGCGTGCTCATTCCGCGCTCGCCTGTAGCAGAATTAATACGTCAACAGTTCCATCCGTATTTTGATGTCAATGAGCTGGCGAAGCCACTGGGTATGACGGTCAATGATAAGGCTACTGCCTTCTATGATCATGGTTTGGATGTCAAGCAGCTATCACAGCCTGAGCGTGTTTTAGACTTATGCACCGGCTCTGGCTGTATTGCTATTGCCTTGGCGACGCGCTTCGTCGATGCCTTGGTCGATGCTGTAGATATTGATAAAGGCGCGCTTGAAGTGGCGATGGTCAATGTCGATCATCATGATCTTGGCCATCAAGTGAATGTGATTGAGTCGGATCTGTTTGCCAAGATTCCTGCTGAAAATCAATACGAGCTGATCGTTACCAATCCGCCGTATGTCGATGCTGCTATCATGGCAGACTTGCCACCAGAGTTTTTATACGAGCCTGAGCATGCGCTAGCAGCTGGTCAAGATGGACTGGACTTGGTACACCGCATTCTTTTTGAAGCGCCAGACTATCTCAGTCCAGAAGGCTTACTGGTCTGTGAAGTGGGTGATAGTGAGTGGGCGTTAAAGCAAGCCTATCCTGAGATTCAGTTTGACTGGTTAAAGTTCGCTCATGGTGGTCATGGGGTGTTTGCGATTACTTATGATGAGCTAATGGCACATCGTCAGCTGTTCGCTCCTTTTGTGCAGATGTTAGACAGTCATAAATAAGTATAAATTAGCAGTCAAAAATTACAAACGATTGATCAAATAAGCATAAGTTACGTTTACTTGTTTAAGGATAAATATGGCAGGCAATAGTATCGGGCAAGTTTTTACGGTCACCACCTGCGGTGAGTCGCATGGTGCCGGTCTCATGGCAATCGTTGATGGCGTGCCACCGGGTTTAGCATTATCCGCAGAAGATTTGCAGATTGATTTGGATCGCCGAAAGCCGGGCACGTCTAAGTACTCGACCCAGCGCCGCGAGTCTGACGAAGTTGAGATCATCTCTGGTGTATTTGAAGGCAAAACCACAGGTACTTCTATTGGTCTGCTGATTCGTAATACCAATCAAAAATCCAAAGACTATAGCGAAATCAAAGACACCTTCCGTCCCGGTCATGCCGATTATACTTATAGTATGAAGTATGGTTTTCGTGATTATCGCGGTGGCGGTCGCTCTTCGGCGCGTGAGACTGCAATGCGCGTGGCGGCGGGCGCTATCGCTAAGAAGTATCTGCAAGATCGCTTGGGCGTACAAATTCATGGCCATGTGACGCAGATTGGTAATGAATATAGTCAGGTCACCAACCCCGAGCAAATCGATTGGGACTTTGTCAATAGCAACCCGTTCTTTTGTGCGGATGCTGATGCCGTCAGTCGTTTTGAAACCTTGATAGATAGCTTGCGCCGAGAAGGCACCAGCTGCGGCGCCCGTCTAGAGATTATTGCTAGCGGTGTTCCAGTCGGTTTAGGTGAGCCAGTATTTGATCGCCTCGATGCGGACATTGCTCATGCAATGATGAGTATTAATGCTGTCAAAGGCGTTGAGGTTGGTGATGGTATGGCGGTCGCAGGGCAGTTTGGTCATCGCTCTCGTGATGAGCTGACGCCGGACGGCTTTACTGCCAATCATGCTGGTGGTATTTTGGGCGGTATCTCATCGGGTCAAAATATTCGGGTCAGTATCGCGCTCAAGCCAACCTCTAGTATTACTACCGCTGGCAAGAGCATCAATACAGAGGGTGAAGCAATTGAGATGCTAACCAAAGGTCGCCACGACCCTTGCGTGGGTGTCCGTGCCACGCCGATTGCAGAAGCCATGTTAGCCATTGTCTTGCTAGATCACTATCTGCGCCATCGCGGTCAAAATGCGGATGTAAAGCCACCAGTAGAATCGATTACTTAGTGGTTTGATTTCGCTAATTATTCAAGAAAAGTCTTTTCCCTGTTGATGGATTTCATTGATAAGGTAAAAGACTTTTCTATTTTAGAACTTATAAGCTATTTAGTGATCTAACCGTAATGCACTTTACCACTCAGCTTTTATATCTTGAAGCTATTTACCCTTCTGTGACAATGATATTTTTAGCGGAATGTAAGAGTATTCTTCTATAACAAAAATTCTTGTTAGATCCTTTAGCTTCGGCGTATTGCTCATGAATAATGATGTCGTAGTCGCAAAAGCCATCTTCTGAAAATATGAAGGAGCTACCTTGACTGTCTATCATTGAGATACGGTCGCCATTATTATCATATACGCGCGTATCCCAACCTATTGAGATGTCTATTGGGTGATTTGCTGTTTGCGCGCTAAAACGAATTGAATACTGCTCCTCACTTTTAGGTGTGATAACTAACCTTTGTTGTTTATCTATCTCTTCTGAGCTTACGTCTGTGCTTTTAGAAAGATACTCGCCTTTTACTGAGTAAATATCATAGTTTGTTTTATTGATTAATTTAATATGAGTAGCAAAAAATTCGCTGTAAATAAACCATACTACAAGAAATAGTAGTAATACTTTTAGTGGTTTGTTTAGTGATGACATGTTAACCATATTGGGCACTTAGTGATTTAAGCAAGCAATGGATAATCATTAACCGCCACACATTGCTGATGACGAAACACCAGAAGTAATTGCTGACTAGGAATGGCTAGCCAATGCCCAAAATCAATACTATCAATACCTTCGCATGACAGCGCTTGTAGGCAAAAATGACGACTACCGCCTAAACAGTTTTCTAGAACTTGGGTTTGATTAATAAGGTTTTTCATAGTGTTTCTACTTTTACTGTTGATGACGAATTTGAATAACAGCATCATAAAATAAAGAGATAGAAAACCTGTGTAGGAATGATGGAAGTTTAATGAATTGTCATAAATTTTTATTCTTGAGCCAAGGGTAGGGTAATGCTGACCATAACCCCAGAACGTTGCTTGATACCCGCAAATTCTCCCTCACTATGCGTATGAATATTATTAATAGCGACCTGACCACCGTGATGCTCGATGACTTGTTTGACCAATGTTAACCCCAGTCCTGTGCCCTTTTTGGGTGTAGGCGCGGATGCGGTAGAGGAATCTGCTTCATTAGCGTTTTGGCCAACGCCATAAGTAGCATCGCTGTTATGTGGGTGGCTGTTATGTGAGTGATCGTGATGCACATGACCGTGATGAGACAAGCTAAAATAGCGGTCAAACGCTTTAGTCACCGCGTAATCTGGCAATAACTGACCATCGTTAAATATATCGATCTTGACGCTTTGTGCTGAGCGGTGAATATAAATGTTGATTGTGCTTTCAGCAAAATGAATGGCGTTGTCCAAGACGTTTTGCAGCACTTGTACCAACCAAAATTGATCGGCAAAAACGTTAATATGAGCGGATATATTTGCGTTTAAAGGTGATGATTCACTAACTACTTTATCATCTACATAGATATGAATAGGTGCTAGGTGCTGCTGTTGCAACTTCGCGGTATTGTCTTTTGCAAGGCTCTGCATCAACGGTAATAAGGGAGTAAGTTGTTGATTCAGTTTAAAGGTCGGTTGTTCAATCTTAGCGAGTAACAGTAGCCTATCGATTAATTGCTGCATTTTTATACTTTGTTCACCAACGGTTTGGATAAGTATCTGCCGATCGTCTTCATCCAAGCCGTCGTCTTCTAGCAGCTCGCTACTGGCACGAATGGCCGTCAACGGGCTTTTTAGCTCGTGGGTCAACGTATGCACATAGTCGTTGACATAGCCTCTATTCTCTAAGCGATGCTTCATGGTTTCAATGGTATCGGTCAAGCTATTGAGCTCATGACCTAAGTAAAAATAGGGCTTTTTGGTGTCTTCTGCCAGCGCCTTGGTATATTGGGTCACAAGGCTGATGCTTTGTTTAAGCCACCATGCCACGAGCCCAGCTAAAATAAGAGCGACAATACTAATGAGCAAGGCAGTAATCAGCATACGCCGACGAGTATTGTCCAAGTAAGGCAGCACGCTCGCGACTGGCTTACCGACGCTAACGACGCCAATTATATTGCTTGCCTCATCCTTGATTGGCTGCGCCACATACATGACCGTACCATCGCGCTGATTGTGATCTCGTGTCGTACTTCTCGCGCCGTATTGGCCTTTTAAGGTGAGATAGACATCATTCCAGCGGCTATAGTCCTGTCCTTCAGCATTGTCAGGCGTGCGGAATGAATCATAGATGACCGTGCCTTGCTTGTCTGTGACATAGACTCGAAAGCTACTATAGTTTTTTTCATCATACTTGATGTCTGGGCGGGTTATATTGTTGTTTGCTAAGGTATTAATAAATGCAGTATCAAGTTGGCTTTGATAATCCTCATCGTACAGCTCTTTTGATTGCAGTGGTTGCTGTAGGCTGGCTGCTAGTAGTTTACTGGTGTCTAAGAGCGTGTCCTCAATCACTTGCTGCACGGTCGGCTTGACGTAGCTAAAAAGCTGAGTAAACACGACGATGCCGCAAATAATCAGCACTAAAGCCACTGCCAACCAGATCCTAAAAAAGATACTTAAATTCAGCAGTTTTTTTGGGTCAGCCGTTTGTTGTGCCGTGCCAATGGGATGCAGTTTTGCATACCAATTACTTTGGCTGGTATTAGCACTATTATTGGTTTGATGAGTCATAGGTTTGATACTGCTATTAGTACTCGGTAAGGTCGCTTTGAGCGTATAAATATACTATTTAGCAGCGAATGAACATCAAAGCCTAAGCTGGACATAACGCATAGCCAAGACCACGATGGGTATGAATGACTTCAATGCTAGAATCGACGCTTGCCAGCTGCTTACGAATGGATTTGACATGACTGTCAATCGTCCGTGCCAAGCGATGGTCAGGATAATCACTGACAGCATTGAGTAGCTGTTCACGGCTAAATACTTGATTGGGCGCTTTTAATAAGGTCAATAAGATTTTGCGTTCAGTGTTACTCAGTTCAAGCTTTTGCTCTTGCCACAGTAGCGAGTAATTGAGCGGTTGATAATGCCAGATACCAGACTGACAATCAAACGTCAGCGCTTGCCCCGACATGTTATTAGAAGAGCCATTGCTTAGTGAAGTATTGTTAGATAAAGCGTGGTCGGCGCTATTATTTGCTGTTACTGTATGGTTGTTGGCAGCCTGCTCATAAAGTAATTGCTCACGTCGCCAAATCGCTTTTAGGCGGGCGACCAACTCTCTAGGGCTAAAGGGTTTGGCACAATAGTCATCACCGCCCATCTCTAAACCTAAGATACGATCGACCTCATCACTACGTGCAGTCAAAAATACCACAGGCACATCCTTGAGCGTTCCTACATCAGGCGCATGACGTATCTGCTGGCATAGGCTTAAACCATCACCGTCTGGCAACCCTACGTCTAAGATAATCGCTGATAAATCTTGCGCTTTTTCGCTACGTAGCAACGGTAGTACGCTGCTGGCATTATCTAACCAAGTGATTTGCCAGCCTTCACGCTTGCAAGTCACTTTAAGCGACATAGCAATAGCGGGATCATCTTCTACCAATAAAATATGAGTCATAAGCGTTATATCGTTTTATAAAAAAATTAAGCTAAAGTAGCGTCAATCACAGCTATATTTACAAAGATTGGAAAATGTTAATAAGGTGTCATACAGTAAGTATCAATCCATTAAATTATCGTAGCATAAAAGTAGTGCTACATTTTGCTAGCACTCATCAATCGCTGTGAAAAATTGATGGAAAAGCTGAAGTATGATAGTTAAATAGTACCGATACTATCAAAAAAAACTTCAAATATTTTAAATTATTCATTAAAAGCATTAATAAAAAAGACCAACTCAATCGATGCTAAGTTGATCTTTTAAATGCTAAGTTGGTCTTTTAAACGGGTAGTTTCTAACGACGTTTTTTGATTCAACGCATACTATTTTAAGCCTTTACAGTTGGCATAGTAGGTGACGGTTGCAGGCCAGTCCGAAAAAATACCTTTCACGCCAACCTCTTGCGCCAGCACATCAATATAGCTCATCATATCGCCATCATTATTAATGGCTTTGCCTAAGTCGCTGTAATACCAGTCGCCGCCTGCCGCTAACGGCCCTGAGCGTTCAATTGACCAAGTAATGATATTTAAGTTAAGCGCTTTGGCTTGTTTGGCATAGGCTGATGGTATCATTTTATCGTTAGCATCAGTAGTAACCAATATCCAAGGCGGTGGTGCGATGGTTTTTATACCACGTGCTTTTATGTTGGCCAGTGGATGCTTCCAAGTGGCGGGGTCGTTTTTATCAAAGGTTTTACCAATTGCTGTCTCATTGCTATCATCAATTAAATAAATAGCGTTAGCACCAAAAGCAGGGTCATTTTTGATCCAATAATCTATATCCTCAATATTAAATGACTGTGGATACACGTCACTGGCTACCACACCTGCACTTTTATAAGTGTCGATAAGTTGCTGACGATAAGCGTCTAAGCTATAGCCGTTGAACGGCATATTGACCACTGGAGACTTCAGCTCAGGCGTGTGCTTCACACCTAGTCTTTGTGCCAGTTTAATATGTTCTTTTAGCGTTAACACTTGACCATTTTGTGAGTATAAATCGGTTCGCCATGCAGCAGTTGCATTCATATAGCCACTGAGGGTGGTGGCTTCTTTATTGACTGCGTCCATTTTTCCCGTCAGGGTTTTAAAGTCGCTGCCACTAATGTCTGACGTTCGACATTCAATGCTGTCTGCATTGGTTAGTACACCGTTGGCATCTATGATGGGCGGCACAGTACATTGCTTGGCTAGCGGGGTGGTAAGAATATTGGTGGTGGTGTGCAAATCGTTTTGCGCGTGGCGGCATACCAGCTCACCGTCGTTAGTAAAAGCAACATCACACTCTAATATGCCTGCGCCCATTTGTGCTGAGGCAATATAGCTGTCATAAGTATGTTCTGGCAGTTGCAATGGCGCACCGCGATGCGCAATCGAGAAATCTGTCTTGCTAGGGGTTTGCGCACTGCAAGCCATGAGCTCATCTTTCAATGGTCCTGCATCCATATCATTGACCAAATATAATGGACGCACGCCATAAGTATAAGACTGAGGCTTAGTAGGCAAGTTTTTTGATGCCTGTTTTAGTGAGGGCTTAATAGTTTGAGTGGATGTTTGAGCCAATATGCCACTATGCATATCGTATGCGGCCGTCGATGGGGTGCAAATGATAGCCAGTGCCGTCGCTATACTGATCTGCTTGATTGTTTTAAATGGCGATTTTTTAAGTTGATTGAGCCTAGCCACTGAATTATCCGAAATTGTCATGTAAACTGTCTCCATAAAAAGTGCAAAATAATAAGAATAACTTTTATTGTCATTTAACTAGCACTCAAAGTACCGAGTTATGTTTAAGGAATGATGACAACCGAACCTATTTTGTAACTTTAACCCTATTTAAATTTTTGAATATTATTAAGGATAAATGATGAGTGAATATCTAGAGTGCGTTATCGTTGAGCATAACCCTGCCAAAAAAACGATAGATCGAGCCGTTATTTGGCTACATGGTTTGGGCGCGAGTGGTCATGATTTTGAGCCAGTGGTACCACAGCTCGGTTTAGCGGATGATATGGCAGTGCGTTTTATTTTTCCACATGCACCAAAGCGCCCAGTGACGGTGAATGGTGGTATGGTCATGCCAGCATGGTACGACATCTTAGAGATGAGCCTAGAGCGTAAAGTCGATGTCGCTCAGATTGAAGAGTCTGCGCAGCAAATCCGTGATTTGATCAGCCGTGAGATAGAGCGTGGTGTTAAGCCTGAACACATTGTAATCGCAGGATTTTCGCAAGGTGGAGCAGTGGCATATCATGTGGCACTTGGCTACCCGCAGCGTTTAGCTGGCTTGATGACACTCTCTACTTATCTAGCGACTAATGATAATATTAGCTATAGCGCTGCTAATAAAGATATGCCAGTATTGATTGAGCATGGCACACAAGACCCGGTCGTTCCTGTGGTTTTAGGCGAGCAAGCACAGCAATTATTATCCGCAAAAGGCTATAATGTTCAGTACAATACTTATCCGATGGCACATCAGGTCTGCATGCCGCAGATTCAAAATATCGGTAAATGGTTGAATACTGTTTTGGCCTAAAAATCTAAGCTGTAACATAATGTAATGCCAACTGTATATAGGTTGAAACAACAGGGGTAGTTACTATATAATGCACAGTCTTATTGGGGATGTTCTGGCTTCGACGCTGGTGATGAAACTCAATGATGCATGTCGAGAGTATATGTCCTCTCGTTAATCAAACATATATTGTTATAGTCGCAAACGACGAAAATTACGCTCTAGCAGCTTAAACCCTGTTTACATGGTTTAAACCTGTTTACTTAGTTGCTGATCACCTACAGTTGGTCAACTAAGTTGAAGCGTCCGCATGTAGGCTCGCCACAAGTGATTGTCTCAATCGCTTGGGTTCAAAAGTAGAGAATCGTCCAATCCATCCTGACTGTCGGATCGGTGCGGATTAAAACTAAAGACAGAAACTAAACATGTAGATTCATGAGCGTAATGCTGGCGGACGCGGGTTCAACTCCCGCCATCTCCACCAAATATTAAAAATCCGACCACTTAATGTGGTCGGATTTTTTTTGGTTTAATTTTAAATGTAGATAGTTGAAATAAAAGTTAAAAGGGACAATCAACTGATTCTTCATTAGCAAAAAAAGTTATTTCGTAATTATAAGTATTATTGACGCAAATCTGTGCATCATTAACAGCATCAAATTGCTCGGCTGTTAAAGTGATAGCCATTATAAAATCGATCACTTGCTGTGGCGATCTCAAATCTTTAGTTAAGTCATTAGCAGTAAAATGAATCTTAGCGATGTGGTTCTCAATTTTCACTGTAAAATTTTCATTGCCGAAATTACTAGACTCAAACCCTAGTTTTTTCTCTTCTGGTGTTAAACCGTTCAAGTATTCTTGAATAGTGTTTTTTAGTGGTGAATCTTTATCTACATGTCGAATAACATAGACATAGTCGTCTATATAGTCAATCCAGAATAAAATTAGTACAACCCATATCATGAAACAGCTTAGGTAAATTATTCTCCATCCACCCTTGTCGTAGAAACTTAGCCTGTGCCCATTTTTTTTCAATAGGGTTTAAATCAGGGCTGTAAGGCGGTAGAAATAACAAGCGATGACCATGCCTGTTGAGTAATCTCTGAACGCGTTTATGAAAGCTGGCGTTATCCATGACGATTACGCATTTTATTTTAAGACTTGGTATTAGCGTGTTTTTGCACCAGTTGTAGAATATGTCGCCATTGATATTCTTTTCGAAGTAATCAAGTGCAAATAACGCTTTTTCATATAAGGCACCAATAACATTGGTGCGTTTTTTACCTTGCCAGTTATAGCTATCGATGCAAGGGGTACCAATAGGTGCATAGCCATGAGAGCGGATGGTCCCAGCCTCGAAGCCACTCTCATCCATGTATACAATTGCATAGCCTTGAGCGATGTAGTCGCCCAGTTTACTTAGATATTTAGCTCTGTTTAATGGGCAAGCTTTTGGATGCTCTAAGGTCTTTTTTTTGACTGATACCAAGACGTTTTAAAGCGGCCTCGATGCCCGACTTACTACAGCCAAAACGCTGTGCTCTCTCGTACATGTAATCGTCTGGATGCTGTTCAACATCTTTTAATAAAGCTTCGTTAGGTATTTTACTGGGTGGTTTATTGCGAGTGAGTT
This sequence comes from Psychrobacter okhotskensis, assembly GCF_965638355.1. Taxonomy (NCBI): domain Bacteria; kingdom Pseudomonadati; phylum Pseudomonadota; class Gammaproteobacteria; order Moraxellales; family Moraxellaceae; genus Psychrobacter; species Psychrobacter okhotskensis. The sequence continues at coordinate 2,227,818 of NZ_OZ281822.1, read as the reverse complement.
TAATACTAGGATCTTTGAGCCAATTCTGTAGCGTGGCCTTACTAATGTCATAAAATGCACAAGCTTGTCTGATACTCATATCTTGTTGTTCGACACTTTTAATCACTTGAGCACGGAAGTCTGCTGAATAAGTCATAATCTTTTTACTTTTCATTTATTTTAAAACTACTGTACCACTTTTATAAAGGCTCTACTATATTTGGGTTTATAAAGTATACTTTGACCGCTAGTTTATCTTTAATTGACTGCTTGCTCATTTTATTAAGATAGCTTTTATAGTTTTTGGTATATATTTTTTCGATGAGAGTATCAGGTTCATTAGCAAGATGAGGTTCTGTAGCAGCTATATATTCATCCACGAACGGCCATAGAAAATAGGATGAACAAGCATCACTTTGACATATCAAGTTTAAATTATTATGATTTTTATCAATTAATTCAATTCTAGAATTAGGATAAATATTCGCTTCATATACCTTATCTTTGTATGTAATTTTAGTGGAAGCTGTAAATGCAAAATCAATAGGAGAAAAATCACGAATATTATTAATAGTGCCGTTATATTCTTTAAGGTTTTTTAAGTTTATGATACTGTCAAACTCATTAAAATTCTTCCAGTAGTCACATAATAAGAGTTGATCATTATTAAGTTCGAAATCATCACAGTTTAAGGTAATATTATATTGAACACTATTGGATTCTCGATTGATAGATGCTTCTGAATTTGCTGGATTTCTGCAGCCAGTTATTAATAATATGACTGTTGTGATAAATATTTTTTTATATAGAGAAACATCATTGTTCCTTAGGAAAGGCTCATTTATTCTGATTACTTACATTATCAACCCTTTGTAAATTGATTCTGATTCGTGAATTGAAGTATAATGTACTGTAGAGTCAATTGATATTTTCCCAGTTTTGGGATTGATATTATATTTTTCCCAAGATACGACATATAAGACACCTTCAAACATAATTGAATTAAGAATCCATAATTCAAAATCCTGATTCATATAAAAAATACGTTCATTATACGAATATTCATTAAATTCATATTCATAAATATTTATAGAGTCAATTTCTAACCCGTCAATATTTGTACTTAATTTAAGTGTCTTAGTAGTGTAATCACCATCATCATTCTTTGACCCTAAGAGCAGTCTAGTATCCAATATGACTTTACTTTTAGTATCTGAGAACCTATCAAGGTTTATACTATCAAAACTATAATTACTAACTTTGTCGTAGTATAAGCATTTTTCGGGGTAAGAAAGATTTTCAGCCGAACATGATTTTTCTAGTAGATGTATAAATTCTTTATCAGAAATTTGTTTGATACCTATACCTGTAGAGTGTAAATCTGTAGAACTAAGTTCTTTAGATAATGTTTCATTTAAAGGAGCCGAAGTTTTTGTTTCACTTGTATCTACACTACAGGAGCAAAGTATGACCATTACAAATATTAAGCTATATTTAAACATATTATTCTCTGATTATTTTTACGCGCTTTTCATCGAACATTGAATGCAAATGGCTATCATGATAGGCTGCTGGTGTAGTCCATTCATATTTAGGCTTGCTACGCCCCCTATACTGTGTATGGCAACCAAAATTTTTCATTGCTGTAATATATTTTTGTTCATTGTTTTGATTCGTTAAATAAATGGTATCTACACTTCTACCGTTATTATGTGAAGTACTTGGAAAACCAGTTCCTTCTTCAAAACAACTACCTGTAGATTGTATCGCTAAACCAGTAGTAGCTAATGCACCGATAAAACATGCTAAATGACCTGGACTAGTATATCTTCTCTGAGTATTTGAAAATGTGTATGATATTTTTACATTACTATTATTATACTTCAATGAGTCAGGCATCCTAACTAAAGTAATATCTCCAGATAAAGCCTTGAATAGCCTCCAAAAATATTCACCATTGTTAATTCCGTACTCTGCGATATCGCCATTTTCATATTTAACTCGTCTAGACGTCTGACCTTGATTAACTTTTTTATCATACAAAATAGATGCATGAGTTGGTTTACTACTACGTTTTTCTCCTTTACTCTTTTCTTTGGTAGTATTCCAATTAACAGTACAAATATTATGTTTTTTACCATTTTTTTCGTAATATATATACTTATATTTTTGTTTATTACTTGAAGATATGTTTTTAGGAATGTACTTAATAATTTGATGATCTTCATAGATATTGTAAGTAATTATACCTTTTTCGAATTCAGGCTTCTTAGCCTTATAAATGTAGACCTTATCTCTATCATTATTTACAATGAAGCTACCTTTTTTAACCTCTTTACCGTCCTCACTGACTATCACCGTTATCTCAACGCCAACCAATGATTCGTGTGGTCTACCTCTAGTACCGTCACTACCTGTTATCGAAGAATTCTTACCATATTTAGTAGATTTAGTTATATAGCTCAATCCAGATAGAGGTTTGTTATTTTTTTCATCAATGAACTTTATTGTTATTTCTGTTTGGTCAGATTCCACTTCAAGAGTTGGACCATCTTTAGTCTTTTTCTCAACTTCTTTGACCTTTGGCTTTTCAATCTTAGTCTGAGTTGCGTTTTCTTTTTCTGTTGATTTACTCTCTTGAACAACTGAAGAGGTTTCAGGAATTGTCTTTTCTTTACTCTTTGATACTTTGCTGACGTCTTCTTTCGAAATATTCTTATCAATTGTTATAGTCCATGATTTTGAACCATATGTAACTATAGCTGTTGTTGTTGCTCTTTCTTCCCCGTCGATAAGTTTTAAATGCTGCCCAGCAAGTGCTTTTATAATGGCTATACCTCTAACATTTGCTTTTTTAGTTTCAGAGGTCTGACCACGATAAACAGTTTTAAATTGATAATTAGGGATAGGTTTTTTACTCTTATCAACAAATTTCAATTGCAGCGTAACGACAGGAACTTTTAAAACTTTGGTTTGTCCATTTAAGTCTCCAGTAACAGGAAATGCCATGCTGTAAATAGATTGTTTCTTTTCATCGTCGTCATCAAGATAGACGCCAATAGATTGGCTGACATCTGCTTTTATACCTGAGTCGATACCTGAGTTATTCGTTTTATGGGGTTTGATATTGTTTTTGTAGTCAAGGTAATAGGTTGTGTTTGGTAAAGGCTTGCCTGTGTCTGCTTCTACCAGTTGTATGTTGAAAGTGACTTCATCAATTTTCTCATTATTATCGCTACCTTCACTGTGTTGATTTGATCCAATTGGTTCAACGCTATTGGTACTGCTATCGGTATCTTTACTTTCTTTAGTAGTTTGTAATTTTTCATGTTTTGATAGTTTGGAAGAATACTTGCTTTCACCTAGATATAATATCTCATAACCTTGTAGCTGATCTGCTTTTTGAATTATTGTTTCAACAAGATTGGCATCTATTTTTAACTGAATTTTTGCTTCTGGATGTCTGACTATTATGGGTAAATTACCATCTTTGTCTGTTTTATGAGTAACTACTATTTTACCCAAATTAAATGTACCCTTAAATTCAGAGCTGATTTCAACTTCTTTGTTAGGAATGCCAACTTTTTTAGCATCTACAATTTTCACGTATACTTTTCGTTTACAACAAGTTTGAAGGTTATAATGAGCAAATAGACTCATATACTTACCAACACTAGTGCCGTTGCCATCTACATCATTAATTTTTCCATTCGATTTTAAAAAATCTATTACTGCATCATCACCTTTTAAATGTCTAGCTGCAATGACTCCCGATTCTGTCACTTCAAAAGAAGCAAGATTTTTGGCTTCTGTAATAGTCTTACCATAAAATTCATTTGCATTTATATTCCTCATATAGCCACATAAGCGATCAATCCAATATTGGATTGCTTTCATCTGGATAGTACCGCTGCTTTTAAAGACGTTAAGTGAAGTAGCACCAAATTTACCAGTCCAATAGTTCCCAGTCCCTCCCCAATCTTGAGTTTTTAAATTTTTAGTTCCATCAAAGCGATAACAACCTACATCCTGTAATGCTACTTCAGAAAACTGAAACAGCCCCACATAATTCCAAGGATTTAATATGCTAACAGCGGTTGGATTATCAACTTTAATGCCTTCTTTGTTATCTCCAGTATAGGTATAAGAATAACGTAAATCAGATGTTGACTCCTGTCTAGAAACAGCTCCAATATATCCTATCCTATTAGGAGTATAAGTAACTCCTTTAACTGGCTTTATTAGTGAGCCCATATTATTTTTCCTTTACTATCGACGAGCGTTTTTACAAGCATTAGGAGCATAGCTATAATCTAGAGGGTTTTGTGCATCGACATATTTTTGTAATAGCTCTTTAGTACGTTGATCATTACCTGTCATATTATTTTTAACAAACAAACAACCGTCATAGAGCATACCTGTCATTTCATAGTTTTCGGGGTCAAAAATATAGAACACTTGACCTATAGCACATTTACTATCAAAGCAGATCTTGTTGAACACATACTTTTTATTAGTATTTATATCTTGTATGTACAGACCTTCTCGTTGTGTTCCCATTGCATAAAGCTCTTTGTAAGCCAAATCAATAGGACTAACAAGTTCAAAAATCATTTTTTGAAAGGCTTTATCGTATCTTTTATCATAATCAGGGTTACTACCCTCTATCGTTGGTAATACTTCATTAACTAGCTCAAATGGATAGGTGGTAAATTTTCCACTGCCGTATTCGTAGGTTAAATATCGAAAAGGAACATTATCCAATGCCAGCTTGATATTAAGCTTATCTGTATAGCTTAAAGAATCTGAGATATATGCTTGCTCTGAAGGTTCGTTCTCTTCATCTTGTGAAGGAGCGATTATTTTGAGCTGAACGCGTGGTATGCTATCTATATAGCTTTGATAATCTTCTTCGTTTGTGGTTTGAGCTACACTGACGAATGGTGTCGTGAAGAGGGGTATGAAAAACAAGTATAGATTTTTATTATTAAATAAGTACATAGGTTATCCTATCAATTTGCTCTATTAAGAGGTTTAACAGCCACAGCTATCGACATTGTCATCATCTAAAAACAAATCTTCTAAAGAAGTGTTACTGCACTTTATTTGATCTGATATGTCAGTCGCTTTAATTTCTCCTTTATGGTTCACGTTACCAATAAGCTCTAACTCAACCTTCTCAGCTTTATTTCCAAACATTCTTAAAGTCTGACCCTCTTCATCAAGCTTCCCTTCGATTTCTGTACCTCTTGTATGATTAATAAGCTTATAGCTAATACCTTGGTCAATTAAATCTTGAGGAATAAGTTTTTTTAAATCAAAAGCTTTACTGAATAACCCAGACTTAACTAAGGAAATCACTGGCGCGTTAACTTTACCTCCGCCTACCAAACTCTTCTTCACCGCCTGCACTTTAATCACCCCCGGACACACCAGCTTAATGCCGCTATCATCGATAGTAATTGACGCTCCTGCACTGGTTTGCAGCTTAATACGTTTGGGACTTGAGATATTCACCTGACCCGACTCACTACCGATGGTCATGCTAAGTTGGCTATGCAATTGCAGCTCACCGCCTTGGGCTTGTATCGCTACAGGTTTAGTGTTGGCACTGATATGTAGCCCTGACTGATCCGCTTGACCACCAACCCCAGAGAGCGAGTCAATCGTATTTGCCGTCAGCGTATAATTGCCTGCCACCACATCCGACTGGGTAGCGCCTGACTGTATGACTATTGTTTTCGCCGTCCATAGCGTATTATTTGCAGAGGCCAGAATGCTGTCTTTGCTGACCAGCATCACATCGGCTGCGCCTAACACTTCCGTATTCAAGGTTTCATCTATAATTTGTGCGCTGGTTTTAAAGGCTTCTATTGTTTGGTTGGCATTACTAAGTGCCTCGGTTGATTGCAAATGTGCCTGCTTTGCCTCTTTAAAGGTTTCGCTCAGCTCAGTGCCCATTTTTAACTGACGTTGTCCTGCATCATTGACCCAAGCTGACTCGTGCTCGCTTTGACTATGTCTGATATCAAAGGTGGAGAGTAGCACCCCCGTATCACCAGTGATTTGCAAGCCATGGTCGCTTGCCAGATTAATGCCTTGACCGCTATCGCTTGATTGATGATTGCTAAAGCGATGACGCAGTATGCCAAGCTCAAGCACGTGCTCATCAGGGGCAAAGGTGGCGCTAGAAGTGATGGTTGGTGTCTCAGCATTGACACGTGATCCTGTATTCACCGTCCATTGAAGACCGATTTTATTAGGCGTGTCATCAAAGCTCATGGTCACCTCAGAATCAGAAGTCAGCCCATATTGAGCAATACCAGAGATCCAACCACTGTGCCCATCATCTTCACTAATTTGCGAATGTCCGAGGCCACCACCATGCCATCTAGGGGACGCGCCGCCTTGTAAGTTATGTCTATTAGATAATCCAGCGTCACGAGTGGTAATGTCTTTCTCATTCACATCACCCATACCGATACCGTCGAACAGTGATCTGCTAATCACCGGACTGTCGATATCGCCATACCAATGGTTAAGCAGCACCGATTGTCCAAGCCGTGGGGCGAATTGCCAGCTATGGGTTGCGCCTGAGGAGAGTTGCAATGCGCGCAGGGGCGGGGTAGTGCCATCATCATGAGGGCTGATACCTGAGTAGACGGGAGTGGTGATGGTTTGCTGTAGGTTGTCATCGGTGACACTAGAGTCATAGCTGGGCGAGGCTAATAAACTGGTGTCACCAGTACGTGCTTGGGTGAGACCCGTGTAAGTGCTACTGGCAAAGGATAAAAAACTGGGATAAGGGCAATAAGGAATAGCTGCGTCAAGTAACGTGGCCGATACCCAAACCCCAGTATTGCGGGCGATGTCAAAGCCATGATCGGGGAGGAATATCCCGCTCTGTTGCGTCGTACGTTGTAACCACGCTTTGATAAATACTTGATGATGATAAGACACGCTGTCGCTGTCCGGCTCAATCCCAACCATCTGCGTACTGATACAGTAGCTAGTCAAACGACCGATAGTAGGTAAATTATGAATACTCACAGGACTACCGACCACCATGCCTCGCATCGCACCAGTCGCTTGGTAATGTTCACGCTGACAGCGATTGGCATTCACCCATTGCTGTGCCAACACCGTCGCTGCACTATCGCTATCGACGCGTGAGGGCGCGCCTAAAAGCACAGTCGTGTCATCTATTGCTAGTGCTGACTCATCAGCGGCTTGGCCTTCATAAATAGTATCCGCGCTTAAGCCATCTGCTTTTACTATTACCGTCTGACTACCCAGTTGCTGCGTGCTCATTTGTAGCTCATTAACCGTATCTTGTCCTGACTGGATAGAAGACTGGGCATAACGATAGTCTAATGGTAGTAACTCTGTCTCATCAAAACTGCTTAGTAGCATCAGATACCCTAAATTATCTAATGAATCACCCGATATCCATAGGGTACTGACACCACTATCAGCAAGTAGCCCGGTTATAAACTCCCAATCACTGACATCCGACTGGGTGCGCATAGGAAGCTGAGAAGACAAGCGCTCTGATGCCTGCAAAGTCTCAGATAACTGCCAATCAAATTCATAGTCGGCAAAGAGGGTAGTGACGATATCGAGCGTAGATTGATTGATGAAACTGCGAGTATGAATGCACTGGGTTAATTGCCAATCGGGGCTGACGATGTCTAACGTGTAAAAATGCAGTGCGCCATCTGACTGCTGGTAGTTGACGGCTTTAATAAGCCCAGTGCGATGACTGGGTTCACGGGAAACTGAAAGGGTATTTAAGCAGACAAATGTATTTATCAAAGATAAACAAGAGTTTGAATCTATAAAAGCATGTGAGTAGAACAACAGCTGACTAGTAGCTACTTTATCAATGGCGCTTGACCAAGAGAACGCAGCAGGATATAAGGTGGTAATGGGTGTATTATTGGTATCAACGGTAATTTGGTGTAGACGAGCGGTTTGCGAAGGCATAAGGGAGGTTCCCGTGACTGCAGATTTAAGGGTACAGTCGGTCGCTTAAAAGTAAGCACTGCTAAAATATATACTAAGAAAAGTATAGAGTTTATTGAAATATTGTCAAGTATCTGTATAATCGATTTGCAACAAGTTTTTCATTAAAGAACTTTAGTTCTAAATATATTCTATTATAACGTCATACTTTCTCTTATTCTTTTTGTTTTAATGATGATGATTTGCTTATGAACTCTATTGATTGTACTAAGCTGAAAGGGGTAGGTCTGCTATCTGTGATTTTCAGTGCCAGTGTGTTACTGACAGCGTGCGGTGGCGCCGCGAAGAAAAACACACAGCCCTTAACGGTTTCTAAGCCAACAGTGGCTAAGCAGTTGGATGAGCCTTCACCCTCTTATCTTTCTGATGCTATGAAAGTCGATGATGGGCGTGCAGTGACAGCCCAGCAATGGCTGACCATTGCTCAAAGCAACTATCAATCAAAAAAGTACGCCCGTTCATTAAGAGCGGCAACCGAAGCATTGAGTCTCGATGATCAGCTGGTAGGAGCGCGTCAACTTGCTATGCTCTCTGCGGTCAAAGTAACGGAGAGTAATATTGACGCTTATAGTGACAATGCGGTGATGAACGATAATGATAAAGCGAGATTCAAAGACACTTTAACCAATATGACGACCTTGGTTAGTACGGCTGATTAACCATTATCGAGTCAACAGATGCATACATCTCATATTAATAATAGCGAGCACCGATTTACGATGATAAGTATTAAAAACGCTATCAAAGTCACTAATAAAATACCTAAGACGATCTTGACCGGTCTACTTATTATGGGATCGGTTATGGGTACAGCTCATAGTGAGCTTTCGATACAAGAGCAAGATCCAGGGTCAAGCATCATCAACCAATATGCTGCCCTTAAAAATGCGGATGCAAAATCACCGCAGTTGCATCAATTGATTGCCGACTTAAATCAGAGGCTAACTCGTAATCCGAAGGATTCTTTGGCTTGGGAGCTGTTGGCTCAGATTTACGCCAACAATGGCTATCATGCTTATGCTGTCTACGCAGCGAGCGAAGCAATTGATTTAGGTCAAAGCACCACCACGCTCAAAAGCATCCTTATAAATAGCAGTGCTCTTGTCTCACAGAGCCAATTACAGTCAGATTACTTGACGGATGATATGGATACGGCATTTTTAACTGAGTATCAGCACGCGCTTAGCAAGATATATGGTGAAGTCTACGGTTTTAACTATGATGAGTCTTTGCCAAAACCACCTGCGCCTGTGGTGAAGGCTCGATCGACTAGAAGCAAAAGCGTGTCCAACGCGAAGCGCCGCGCAGCCGTCAAAAGACCAGCCGCCCCTGTTAAAAGAAAAGCAGCAGTGAAACAAAAGTCACGTCCAGTGCCAAAAGCGAAGCCTGTTCAGAGACCGGCTAAACCATCATCCCCTAGAAGTAGCAACACCAAATCTACTGATCCATTCAGTATATTACGTTGAAACCAGAAACTGCTGAGGTAACTTATTATGGCAAAGCAAGACAGTGTACAAAAGAAACTGGCAAAAGTACGTGCGCCTCGGGTGCATTTGACTTATGACGTTGAAGTGGGCGATGCGATCGAAACGAAAGAAATTCCGTTTGTCGTTGGGGTGTTGGGAGAGTTTTCAGGAGATTCTACTCTTGAGCAACCGCGCTTTAAAGACAAAAAGTTTGTCGAAGTAGATTTGGATACCTTTGATGAGGTGATGTCAGGTCTAGCACCGCGTGCGACGTTCCGAGTAAGCAATGACTTGAGTGATAAAGGCGGCGAGTTCGCAGTTGATTTGGCATTCAATAGTATCAACGATTTTCGTCCTGAAGCGGTTGCTGATCAAATTGAGCCATTAAAGCAACTGGTACAAGCACGAGATCGCTTGGCAGATTTACGCAACAAAATATCGGCCAACGAAAAACTTGAAGACCTATTAGATGACGTGCTTAAGAACACTGAGCAAGTCAAAAAAATGGCAGAACAAAATCAAACCGACGGTGAGGATTAAACGATGAATGCTCAAGCCCAGCAGCAGATAGCAACGGATCCATTGAATAGCGAGAGCTATGACTTACTCGAAGAAATCGTCAATAAAAGTAATGTTGCCAAGTCCGATGACGAAAAAAATCGCGCGAAGTCGCAAATTGCAGAGCTGGCCAATGAAGTCATGCAAGGCACGGTGACATTATCAGACAATTTAGCCGCATCGATTGACGCGCGTATTGCCCAAATTGACGCGTTGATCTCCAAGCAGCTGACCACCGTCATGCACGCGCCCGAGTTTCAAAAGCTAGAGTCTAGCTGGCGTGGGTTGCATTATTTATGTAGCCAGACTCCGTCGGAATCCATGCTAAAGATTCGTATGATGAATACTACGAAGCGCGAGCTTACCAAAGATTTTCAATCGTCAATTGATTTTGATCAAAGCACGCTGTTTAAGAAAATATACGAAGAAGAGTTCGGTAGCTTCGGTGGTGAACCTTATGCCGCTATCGTTGGCGATTTTGAATTTACTCGCCAAAACTCTGATATGTATCTGCTTGAGCAGTTGTCTCATGTTGCTGCTGCTTCCCATGCACCGTTTGTGTCGGCGGCTTCTGCTGAGATGTTCGGACTCGATTCCTTTACTGATATTGGCCGCCCACGCGATTTATCAAAGATATTCGAAACGGCTGAATACATACGCTGGCGCGCCTTTAGACAGTCAGAGGATGCTCGCTATGTGGCGCTGACAGTACCTAGTTTTTTAGGTCGTCTGCCTTATGATCCTAAAGATGGCACAGTGGTAGAGGGCTTTAACTTCACTGAAGAAGTCTCTGGTAATGATCACAATGATTATCTATGGGTGAATGCCGCTTATGCTTTTGCTTCGCGATTGACTTCTGCCTTTTCTGATTATCGTTGGTGTGCGGCTATTCGCGGTGTGGAAGGTGGCGGCTTGGTTGAGGGTTTACCTGTCCATACCTTTAAGACTGATGAAGGGGACTTGGCGCTTAAATGCCCAACTGAGATATCTATTACCGATCGCCGTGAGAAAGAGTTAAGTGACTTGGGTTTCATTCCATTAGTGCATTGCAAAAATACCAACTATGCCGCCTTTTTTGGGGCGCAGTCGGTACAAAAAGCCAAAACGTATCAAAACGATGATGCCAATGCCAATGCGGTGCTATCCACTCAGCTGCAATACATCATGGCAGTATCACGCATTGCTCATTACCTAAAAGCAATGATGCGCGACAAGGTTGGTAGTTTTTTAGCGCCTGGCAATGTCGAATCATTTTTGAATGACTGGATTTCGCGTTATGTTTTGCTAGACGACGGAGCCTCACAAGAAGCCAAAGCCCAGTACCCACTGCGCGAAGCTTCTGTACAAGTTGTAGAAGTGCCAGGCAAACCTGGTGTCTACAAGTCCGTGGTCTTTTTGAGACCACATTTTCAGCTTGACGAATTGTCTGTTTCTTTGCGTCTGGTCACTCAACTGCCGCAGTCTAGCAACAGCTGATCGTTTATTAAAACCCAACGTTAAACTTTAATTTTTTAAAAGGTGTGTGATATGAAAGATATTTATATTCAGTTCCGTGGTAAATACAAAATTGACGGTGAGTCTCGTGATAGCGAGCATAAAGGTTGGCTTGAAGTAAATACATGGGATCACCTGATCCGTCAGCCAAAATCAGCGACAGCAAGTAGCGTTGGTGGTCACACCTCTGAGCGCTGTGAACATGCCGATATGACCTTTATGAAAGATTTGGACTCGACCAGTCCCAAGCTATGGGAAGCGTGTTCAGCTGGCTATACTTTTGATGAAATTCAAATCGATTTTTATCGTGCCAATGGTGACAAACGTGTTAAATATCTTGAAGTGAAACTTAAGCATGCGCTCATTGCTAGCGTTGAACCAACGGTACGCTCAGAAGGCGTGCCAATTGAAAAAGTTGGTATCAAGTATGCGGCAGTTGAGTGGACTTACACCCAGCAAGATATCGATGGTACTGCCAAAGGTGCTGTGACGAAGAAATGGTCACTAGCCAACAACACTGCTACTTATACCGCTTAAGTCTGGGTAGTATAAAAAATAATGAGTACGTTACGATAAAAGAGAAAGGTTTACATTTGGACCTTTCTCTTTTCCGTTTTATAAGACAGGAATGCGATCAACAATGAACTATGCTGCCAAAGCTTCAAATAAGGAAGTCGGATTTCGACCAAATTTATTTGAGCAATTATTTGATGATGCCCCTCGTCATCTAGCACATGAGCTTGTGGTTCGCAGGCTTAATATCGATGAGTTAAAGTCTTCAGTAGCGCAAGATTTAGAGGCGCTATTAAACACACGTTGCGTGATATCAGAGCGCTTAGAAAGTTACCAGCATGTACGTTCATCGATACTGAATTTTGGCATATTGGACTTTGTAGGACTAAGTAGTGCCAATCCTGCAGACTGTGATTATATCTGCCGACAAATCGCGCAGACGGTCGAGCAGCAAGACAGTCGTCTGCAGAATGTCAGAGTATCGCTAGATATTGGCGCGGTAGATGTCAATCAGCTGTGTTTTTCTATCGAGGCTTTGCTCAAAGTTTATCCTGCCCAAGAGTTGGTGAGCTTTGATGCGTTCTTTGAGCCAAGCTCACAACGTTACCTAGTAAAATAATCGACAACATGGCTAAATCGGCAGAGTTAGCAGTGATAAATATATTGAGGCATCATGGACAGTCTACTTCCTTATTTTGAGCATGAGCTTAGTTTGTTTAATAAACAATCAAAAGAATTTGCCAAAAAGTATCCCAAAATTGCCAATCGGTTATTGATGGGTCACGATACGGTAGATGATCCGCATATTGAGCGCCTTATTCAGGCTTTTTCACTGATTAGTGCCCGCATCAATAAAAAGCTTGATGACTCATACGCAGACTTTACCGATTCTCTACTTGAAGTGGTCTATCCCGATTATCTTAAGCCTTTTCCTTCGGTGTCCATCGCTCAGTTTAATCTGGGGGTGCAGGGCAATGCGATGAGTGAGGCTACTTTAATCAATAAGGGTCATGGTTTTACCACCCAAAAAATTAATGGCACGGCTTGTCAATTTCAATCAACCCAAGACGTCACGTTATTACCGCTACAGATAGATAGCGTCGATTTTGAAACGCGCCAAGAAGTGTACGATAATCAGCATGGACTGCTTAACGGCTGCATTAACATTAAATTCAAAGGTCTTAATCCGAGCTTTGACTATCAGGCTTTATTCAATCATTCGTTAGATTTATATATAGATGAGGATGCTAGTCAAGGCACCAGCCTCTGGGATATCTTGTGCTGTGATGTCAAGCAGACCCACATCCAAGGTCAGCAAGTCAACAAGGTGACAGGCAGTCCATTTGAGGTTATAGGCTTCGATCCTGAGCAGCAACTTCTACCGAGTCACCGCGTGAGTAATGCTGCCTCTGCTTTATTAAAAGAGTATTTTTACTTTCCAGAAAAATTTAACTTTCTACGTCTCAATCTTGGTCGTACTTGTCCAAATTTAAAGATAGATAGCAGTGGTTTTGAGATTCGCTGTTATTTTAAGTTTGATAAAAAGAACACCATTCGCCTAAAAAACTTGCAGCAGTTGAGTAGCAGTAGTATCAAGTTATTCTGTACGCCAGTCATAAATCTATTCAAGGCCGCCGCCAAGCCCATTCAAGTCACTCATCGCTCTATTTATTATGATTTGGTACCTGATACTCGTGCGCTCTTTCAGCATGAGATTTATGAGGTCAATAAAGTCATAGAGTCCAAGCAAAGTAATAATCGTTTGATACAACGTGAGTATCATCCATTTTATGCGCTCAATCACTATGAGCAGCAAGATGACGGTCGTTATTATCATATCAAACGTGATAAAGATATGGCTGAATTTAAGCAGGGCTTCGAATATCAGATTATGTTTGTAGAAAAGCAGCGTGAGGATGTATCAGGTGCGGTCAGCATAAGTGCCGCTTTGCTATGCACCAATAGAGACTTACCCGCGCAAGTGGTATTCGGTCAAAGCCGAGGTGATTTGTTTAGTGAGGGAATGACGGGCTTTAGTAGTCTGTCATTATTAAAGCAGCCTACCAGAACGGCACGTTTTGAATACACCGGTGAGGAGCGTTGGCGCTTAATATCGCTGATCAGTTTGAACTTTTTATCACTTGCCGCCCAAGATGCTGAGCTGATGAAAGAGTATCTGTCGCTATATGATATTACTCAATCTGCCTCGAATAAACTGCTGGTAGAAGGCATCGTCTCTGTCACCACCAGTATCAAAGCTCAGCGGATTCAGCGCTTGCCGCAGCCTGGTTTTGTACGTGGTACGGTGATCGACATACATATTAACCAAAAGAGTTTTGCTGGGGTCAGTATCCGTCAGTTTGCCTATTTATTGGCCCATGTTTTTGGCTATCACGCCAGCTTAAATAGCTTCGTTGAAGTTGCCATCAGTGATGCCGTTACTAAAGAGGAGATATATAGATGTCAGCCACGCAGCGGTCTCAGTCCTCTTATTTAACGGATTTGACTGCCAAGCCGCAAGCCTACGAGCTATTGCAGGCATTACGTTTGGTTCGTCATGAAGCCAGTATGGGGCATGCACCTATCGAGGTGCGTTATCGTGCTTCCTTGTCATTGGCCTATCCGCAAGCCGAAATCGAGTCGATGGCGCTCATTGCCGAAGACAACATGAACGACAATGCTACTGTAATAAATACCAGTGAAATGAAGGTGAGGCAATTAGAGGTTTACCCAGCGGTTATTGGATTGACTGGCCCATTATCGGCCTTGCCAGCGATGTATACCGATCATTTGGCCTCGCGAGTACACCATGCAAAAGATAAAGCCGCACCGGCATTTTTAGACTTGTTTAATCATCGTTTGACGGATTTATATGTACAAGCCAGCTGGTTTTATAACCTGCCATTACAGTATGAATTAAACCATAAAAAAGACAGCTACCTACTGAGCTTGCGAGCACTGGCACGGCAGCCAAAGAAGCTAACGGCAATCGATAGCTTGATTGCCTATGCTGGCATGATTGCTCCAGGACGTCTGACCGCTGACCAATTGGCGCATGTATTGTCACATTTTTTAGATAGTACGGTCAGCGTTCAGCAGTTCGTGCCTGAGTGGTTTGATCTGCCCGCTAGCGAGCAGACCGCACTCGGTGGTCAGCATGCGGCACTTGGGGTGTCAGCGTTTTGTGGCGCACGGGCTGTACAGTTCGATAGCAAAATTAGAATCGTCTTTCATCAGTTGGATGCCAAACGCTATTTAAGACTGTTGCCTGCAGGGGATATGTATCGCCTCATTATCGATTTTATTCGTAAATGGTGCGGTGTGAGCTTGGCGGTCGAGATGCAGCTGGAATTAGATAAGCAATATATTAGCCCTTTGTCGTTATCTGAGGATGGCTTTGGTGGTTTAGGACGCGGCGGCTTTTTGGTATCGAAGCCTGCGACTCAGCATCATGATGACACCCGCTATGCGTTGCCTATTCAGTAAAGCTTTTATTGCTAATAGATAAATTGCTTGTTTACTAATAACGCTCAATAGTCACTCTAATTTTGATGCATCCGTTTAATAAACCAGTTTAATAAAAATAATGTTATACCATTCACAAAAATTAGAGTGGCAAGGAAAACGAGTGAAAGTACTACGCCTTGTAGGCTAAGCGAGTTTGACACAGCTAATCTTACTTTTTGGGTTTGGTATTAAGTCTAATAAGAATGCTAAAGGAAAAGATTTATGAGCCAGTTAAAAGCTGTAATTACCCGCTTAAGCCCAAGCTGTCGACAGTGTTTGCAGCAGGCAGCTAGGCTTTGTATCAATAACGGGCATCGCGAAGTTGATACGGTTCATCTGCTACATGAACTGATTGCCACGCCGCACAATGATGTGGCTCAAATTTTAAAAGTGAATAAAATTAATCAGCAATCATTAATAACAGACATAACCGATTTGCTTAATACCTTTGGTCAAGCAACAGGCTCGACCCCTGTTTTTAGTCAGGATTTGATGGCGTTGTTAGAGGATGCATGGGAGCTGGCAAGCAGCCAACATGGTCAGAGTATTGATAATAATAACGCCTTAGAGATCCGCTCTGGTCATATATTGCTCGTGCTATTGGCATATGAGCGTTATCAGTCGCTACTCAAAACCCTTCCTGAACAGCTACAGTATATTGATCGCTTCACGCTCAAAGATGATTATGAGCGTCAATGTCTCGGTAGTACTGAGGGCAGTGGATCAAGCAGTAATAAAGGCGTCAATAAGGGTGCTGATGATGGTGCGAATAGTGCAGACGATGATACTAACAATCAAGAATCTTTAGACACTAAGCAAACTGAAGCTAAGCCAACCCCTGCGTTGGATAAATATACTTATGATTTGACTGCTAAAGCCAGTGCAGAGCAAATAGATCCAGTGATAGGGCGTGAATTTGAGATTCATCAACTGATCGATATTTTGATTCGTCGTCGTCAGAACAATCCTATTTTGACTGGAGAGGCAGGTGTCGGTAAAACTGCAGTGGTTGAGGGACTGGCGCAAAAGATAGTTGTAGGTCAAGTACCTGACCAGCTCAAAGACGTGACGATACGCAGTCTCGATATGGGGCTATTGCAAGCAGGAGCGAGTGTCAAAGGGGAATTTGAAAACCGTCTCAAGCAAGTCATTGAAGAAGTACAAGCCTCGCTACAGCCAATTATTCTGTTTATCGATGAAGCGCATACTTTGATTGGTGCTGGCGGGCAGGCGGGTCAAAATGACGCGGCTAATTTACTCAAGCCTGCGCTAGCACGTGGTGAGCTTAGAACCATTGCGGCGACGACGTGGTCAGAATATAAGAAATACTTCGAAAAAGATGCAGCATTGTCACGTCGCTTTCAAGTGGTCAAAGTCGATGAGCCTGATATCGAGACAGCAGTAGCCATGATTCGTGGGTTGAGTGCCAAGATGCAAGATCATTTTGGCATATTAATAGACGACGATGCGCTACAAGCGGCGGTTGAGCTATCTGCACGTTATATCAGCGATAGGCAGCTGCCTGATAAAGCGGTCAGTGTGTTAGACACGGCGGCGGCACGGGTGAGCTTATCCAAGACTGCCATACCCAATCAGCTCGACAGATTAAAAGCCAAAGGTGTGCAATTAGAACAGCATATTAATAATCTCAGTCAACAACTTGAGCGTATCGGCGGTGTGGATGAAAAAGAGAAAGTCAGCCAAAAAATAGCGGTACTCGATGAGCAGCGTCAGTCGAATCAACAAAGCATTGCTGATATGACCAGTCGCTGGCACGAACAGCGCGAGCTTAACAACCAGCTTGATGCGCTTAATAAACAACTGAGTGGCAAGGCAGGTGGCGCTGATAGCCTTAGTGCAAAAGCGCGCTTAGACAAACAAGCTGAGTATCAAAGTATTGAGCAATCGTTAAAACAAGTACAAGAAACGCAGCGCCTTATTCATCCTGTATTAGATCGTCAGGTTATTAAGCAGATTATCTCAGATTGGACAGGGATTCCACTCAACGATATGGCGGGGAATGAAAAAGATCATATCTTAAGTTTGGCTGATACCTTGCAAGCGCGTGTCATTGGCCAAGATCATTCTGTGGCCGCTATCGTCAAGCGCATTCATACCGCCAAAGCCCGCCTAGATGATCCTAACCGTCCACAAGGTGTCTTTATGTTAGTAGGGCCAAGTGGTGTGGGTAAGACGGAAACGGCGTTGGCGCTATCCGAGATATTATATGGTGGTGAGCGTAACCTTATTACGATTAACCTATCAGAGTATCAAGAAGCCCATAGCGTTGCTTCATTAAAAGGCTCGCCGCCAGGTTATGTTGGCTATGGTGAAGGCGGAGTATTGACGGAAGCGGTCCGCCGTCGCCCTTATAGTGTATTGCTACTCGATGAAGTCGAAAAAGCCCATCCAGACGTATTGGATTTATTTTATCAGGTCTTTGATAAAGGGGTCATGGAAGACAGCGAAGGGCGTTTAATTGATTTTAAAAACACCCTTATTTTATTGACCAGTAATATTGGCTCATCGCAGATTATGCAGGCGTGTATCAATACTGATCCGAGTGTTACGGACTTTAGCCTGCCAGACAGTGATAGCTTAAAACAGGCTATTAATCCGCATCTGTACAAAGCCTTTAAACCCGCGTTTTTGGGTCGTCTAACAGTGATACCTTATTATCCGTTAACGGATAACGCGCTGGCAGAAATTATTCGTCTTAAGTTGGATAAAATTACTGGCCGTATTCGTGACAATTATGATGTGCCTTGTGTTATTGACGATGAGGTGATCGAGCTTATTTTATCGCGTTGTCACGAGGTCGATTCTGGTGCACGTAATGCCGATGCGATTATCAGTCATACCTTGCTACCGCAGCTGGCGGGTCAACTGCTGGCTCATGATGACAGTCAGAGTGTGTTAAAGAAGATTACAGTATTCGTCGATGAGGATGATAATTTTGCCTATCGTCTCGATACTGATGCTGTTGTAGCGCTCAATCACATAGCGCAGTACAGTGAGGTCGAAGGTGACGTGAGTAAAGCGCCTAGCAAACAAGTTGAAGCTAAGAAGCCAGCTACCAAAAAATCTTCTACTAAAAAAGAGCCTGCTAAAAAAGAGCCTGCCGTAAAAAAGCCATCAGTGAAAAAAACCATCAGTAAAAAATCTGTTAAGAAGGATTTATTATAATGAATATGGGCAATTCCTTACTAACCGATATTGACACCCTTATCGCGCCTATCGATGGCAGCCATCATGGGGTGGGAGAAGATCTTATCTTTGATCCACGTATCGATGCCATTGTGGCCGCTCGTCAAGAAGACGATCCGTTACTGGCACAAGGCAATTGGGTTACTGAACTAAAAGTGGCCGATTGGGACTTTGTCAAAAACCAATGTGCCGATTTGCTCAGCCATACCAGTAAAGATATGAAGCTGGCACTGTGGTACGTCGATGCACTGAGTCATACCAATCATCTAGCAGGCATCAGTCATGGATTGAGCGTACTGCAAGCATTTAATGACGAATATTGGCTCACCATGTATCCACCATTAGATGGTGAAGAAGACAGCATGGATATCAGGGCAGGGCTACTGTCATGGTTCGTCAAGGCGCTCACTGATGATATCAAACAGCTATCGCTCGCTGATAGTAAAGCAGGAAATTACAATTATAACTACTATCTAACCGCGCGCGATCATGATAAGCAGCGTCAGCAAAACCCCGATAGCGAAACGTCCAATCAATTAACACTAAGTGATTATAACCACGCTATAAAAACCAGTAATGAGGCATGGCAACAAGCACTGATGAGCAATCTTAATAAAGTTACTGAGCAGTGGCAAACACTGACCGACCAGCTCAATAATCTGATGGGTATGGATGCACCAGTATTCGCACCAGTCACGGACTTACTGGTTGCTCTGACCCAACATTTGCGTCCATTGATACCAGAGTATTCTGATGATAATAGTAATTCTGCTCAAGATAGCGTAGCCGATATTATGGACAGCATGGGTGATAGTGACAGTGTGATGTCGGATAGTAGTGGACAATCAGCTAGCGCAAAAAATATTAGCTCAACCAGTTTTAATCCTAGCAACCGTGATCATCAAAGCAATCGTCAGCAAGCGCTTAAGTTGCTGGGTCAAATTCAAGACTACTTTGCGACCAATGAGCCCCACAGTCCGGTGACGTTTTTACTCGGTCGGGCGATTGATTGGGCGGATATGCCGCTCGACCAATGGCTGACTCATATCATCAAAAACGAAGACCAGCTGGCGACACTGTCTGACATGATTGGCATTCAACCCAAGCGTGATTCATCTGACGATGGCTATTAATTGAATCAACGACAAATGAATACTTGGTTAACGGGCAATCTGCACGCAATTTATAATCTTGCAATATTAAACTTTTCACCTTTGGACTGATAGAGAAGGGCTTGTCATGGTATGGACTCAAACAAAGCGGCATGTGCAACTGAGTAGTGCCCATCCTGATATTGCCACCAGTATTATTCAGCAAGCTGACTTGGTTGAAAGCTTACTCGGGATGCCTTTGCCCGACAGTGTTTGGGATAAGCCTGCTCTTATGCCAACGCCTGACGCTTATCCAAGTCCGTATCATCAAGACCAACGGGCGCAGTCTTATCAGCAGCGCCAGCTCGCCCTCTATTGCGGCTACCGTATTAGCATTACTCTACTGCATCCACAAGCAGGACTGGATACCAAAGACTGGATAGGCCAAAGCCTGGCGATACAATGGAATACTGGCGATACAATGCTATCCAGCCAAATTCGCCACGGCATCATCACCGAAGTCATCGCCCTTGGTAGCAACAGCGGCATGGCCGCTTACCGCATCATCTGCGAACCTGCTCTTAGCCAACTACGCCTAAACAGTCATAACCGCCGTCACCACCATCTCAGTCTCAGTGAGCTCATCACTCAAATCATAAGCTCGTACGATATGAACGTTGAGATTGACGAGCGCTTAAGTAGCGCCAGCGATTACCATATACAGCATAGCGTCCAATACAACCAAACCGATCTGGCTTATCTAACCCAATACCTTGCTCTCTATGGCGTCACAGGCTATTACCGTCATGAGAGCGACAAGCACACTCTAGTCTTGTTACCTAGTGATGGCGAAATACTGCGCCCTGATGCCAATGACATTCAAAGCACCTTAAGTCAAAACCCTGCCAACCTTGCTGATAGACAAGACCGCATTACTGCCATTCGTCCGCGTATTGCTCAGCATACTCAGCAAAGTGACCTACATCGTTATGACAGTCGCTTGATGAGTACCTATACCGGCAGTAGCAGTAGCGAGCAACCTATCGACTCATCAAGCAGCACGCATCAGCGCTTTTTGCACAGTCATAGTTATTTAAACGATGATGGACTCACCGCACTTGCCACCCGCTATCAGCAGCACGCACAGCAGCTGGCCAATCTAGGCAGCTTAACCGGCAATATCCGTCATCTGAATCTGCCCAGTAGCCACTATATCGATGGCAACCCTTATTTGATTGATCCGCTCAGTCTGGTCTCCATACATCAACACATTAACAATCATATTCCCGCAGACTGGCTCGGCGCTGCGCCCTTTGATCCTATTACTTTACAGCCAAATACCGACCATGAAAATGATGATGACAACGATGACAACGTCCATCATATCAGCGCTTGCTACCTACCGTTTCCGCACCATTACCATATTCCTTATGGGGAACAGCTTGCTACACTTGGGCAACCGCATCCGAGTCTGACAGGTCTGATGAGTGCCAGTATTATTGATACAGACAGCAGCGCCATTACTCATGATCGTAATCATCGTGCGCATATTAGATATCACTGGCAAAGCGAAGGCGACGATAGTGCGCATTGGATACCCATTGCCAGTCACTTAGTCGCCGACCACATGGGACAAACCCATCCGCTACGTCATGGGCAACACGTCCTGATCGACTTCATCGGTGGTGACATCACCCGTCCCATCATTATTGGCAGCACCCACAACGGCCAAGGCAACGATAACGCCCAGCATAATAGCATCGCCAGTGACTCAGATAGCCTTGACGCCACCAGCCCGGCTTGGTTCATCAACCAAAGCCACGCTCATCCCATCGACGGCATCAAGACTCAAAGTATTGATAGCAGTCGAACTGGCGAGGCGACCAAAGACAGCCTTATTAACGGCTACAACCAACTCATGTTTGACGCTCATCCTGACAGTCCGCAAATCAATCTCTATAGCTCAAGCTTTCAGTCCAGCCTGACTATTGGACACCTATACCAGCACAGCGACCACACTCGCGGTCAAGCACGGGGCAAAGGCATCAGCATCGAGACTCAAGCCGCTGCCAATATCCAAGGCAGCACGGGCATTCATATCAGTAGCAGCCAGTCGGACCCCTCATCAAACCCTCATATGAGTCACAGCAGCCATGGCAAACTGCAAACCGCGGATCAGCACCAGCAGGCCTACAAGCAGCTGACTGAGGCTCATCAACCAGTCGGGATAGAGAGTACAAACAATAAGAAAAGCAACAAAGCAGGCAGTAATCAAAGCGGCAGTAACGAAGACAGCCAAACCCCATACGCCCAGTTTAGCAAAGATACCAATGACTCAGTCCTAAGTGAATCAGGTCAATGGCAACAGGCTAACCTGCTTATCGACTCCCAGCGCCATCTAGCGATGCTCAGCGGACAACACAGCCAACATACCAGTACCCAAAGCACCCATAGCCACGCCACAGATAACACCCATCATCATAGCCAAACCCAGATGAATCAGTTGGTGGCAGGCGATGTTCATTACTACTCAAACAAAGCGCAAACCCATACGGCAGCGCATGGTGATGTGACGATACAAGCGCATCAAAGTGAAATGCGACTCGATAGTGAGCAAGTACTGCGTATTCATAGCCGAGACAGTATTGAGATCATCGCGCCTGATACGCTAACGCTAAAAGCAGCAGGTAGTGGTATCGAGATATCGGGTGGTAATGTGACGTTTATCACGCCAAGTCAAGTGGGCTATAAGGCAAGTAAGGTGGATTGGGGCAGTGGGGGTGAAAGTAGTCCAACGATTACTATGCCGCAAGACGAGCTTGCCGACTGTGCTGCCAAGACTGGTAGTGCTGGCAATAAAGGTGGAGCGGTTTAGGTATGCTAATACCAAAAGTAGAGTTTCTCGATGATATTCAAGCGACTGACGATTATCAAAAGCAACTTAAGGCTTTATATCTAACAGTCTCTGACAATCAATATCAAACGCTGACAGTCCTTATTGATCTAAATATTTACGGTACAGCTGTCTTTGACTTATTAGACTGCGGCATAGATTTGCCATTTGAGCGCATCAAACGCATTCATCATAGCTTTAGCGATGATTTGGCACTTATTAAGATGTCACTTGATAGTAGTACAGGTCAACGGCTACTCGAGCAGCTACTGGCATTGGCACTATATGAAAACACCCATGATATATCTGGTTATCCGCATTCGCGTAGCGTCTGTCTATGGCTATTTGATCAACCAATCACAGAAACGCTTACACATAGTATATATCTGATAGGACAGGCATATGGAATAGGGACAAATAAGCGTCGCTATTTGCGCTACTGGGATCCTAGAGTGTTAGCGCTATTAACCTATATTTGGACAGCCCCACAAAAGCTGCAAATATATCAGTTGGGCTTATCTCACATTTATTATGTTGATTGGAATAATGAGATGACTGTATTGACTCTACCTACGCCAAATGAGGTATATCCAGCTGCTAATATTCAAAAAACGTTAGATCAGCTACAACCTTTACCTTTTCGGTTCAGTCTGCAGCAATGGCAGGTGCTCATACAGACAGAGTGGATGAATATGATACTGCGGCAGTTAAAGGGTCAAGTGGTAATCACTGATCGAGTTTATGACATTATCATCAGTCAAGCACTACTGATTGCTCAGCGTAAAATGTCGCAGCAGCAAGCCGTTAAGAATATTGTCAAAAGCTTAGAGCAAATAAAAAATAAAGGAATACAAGCATGAGTGAAAGTAGCGTTCCAGATTCTATAAAAAGTACTTCAAGAGTAAATGAGGAGACAATAGTAGGTACACCAGAAGGTAGTAGTGTGGTTGATGGCTCTACGCCTACTGCCACACTACCCACAATCACAGTAATAGCATGTCGTTATGGATGTGGACGTACAGGCATACCGATTTTACCTGTGGTATTTAGTCGAGATGATTATAGAGTAAGTCGCAAGGATAGGCGTTATTTTGGGGATAGGTTGTCTGCAAAATCAGCCAAACATGATGCTATCGCGAGCCTACCTACACACACCTACCTTTATTGTTTTTATGATTATATTGATAGTTATGGAGATGAACAAAAATCAGTTGAAGAGAGATTTACAGGTAAAGATGGTGCATTAAAAAGAGTTGCAACGTATAACAAATATGATTTTGAAGAAAAAGAAGCAGAAGATATTAATAAAATAGAGGTAACAAATATAGATGAGCCTGACGATGATGAACTCGATGAAATGGTACAGCCAGCTCTCTGTGAAAAAGACGAGCATAGTACGTTAGATAGTAAATATATTACCTTAGAGTCAGGTGAGGTAGTATGGCTCATGGTCAGTCATGCCAAGCTAAGTAAAGCAACTCTAAAAAAATACTTTTATGATACAGCATTACGCAATAAGCGTATGCAACAGTTCGTTGCTGATGAACTAACAGGTAATAATAATACTGATGGGATATCCTTCTTTTCACCTGAAATAGATTATATAAATAGCTTTCATCAACGAAAACAGCTAGAGCAGGGCGGTGCTATCGATGATAAAATCACAATATATGAAAAAGATGGAAAAGAAGGCGTTCAAGGTAGTTGGCGTTCTGCCCTTCAGCTATACAAAAGTATGGAAAGAAGCATTCATGATGAGATAAGCGGTATTGAAGAAAATATAAATGAGGGCTACGGGGATAGTGAGGAGGATAAGTTATGCGAAGAAGTTGAAAAACAACAGTTGAAGCTTCTCAAAAAAGTTAAACCCATGATGGTCGCCTTACCTGACCCTGTAGGAGAAGTATTAGCAGCCGCGGAGAAACGTAATTATTTGATTAGTCAACTCAGTGAGCTATCAGAAGATCGTGATCATATTCGTAAAACTATTAATGCTTTAATCATAAAAAATCTTGAAAAGGCAAGTATTAAGACAACGGAATTTAAAGACAAGAAAGTTTTTAACGCGGGTAAGAAAGACTATCTTGGTACTTTGTTAAATATAGTATTCTCAGATACTGACCCAGATGATTTGATATTTAAGCATATCGATAAGAGCAGTTATGAGTCCTACCTACAGTCTTCAAAAAAAATAATTTCTCTTAAAAAAGAAATTGTTAATGCTCGTAAAGAATTTATTAAAGCAATCACTAATGAAGAATTTAAATTTATTATAGAAACTGACTTTGATATTGAGCTTGTTCACGATGAACAGACTGCTAAAGATTTTGAGGCAATGATTGCTTCTTGTATTGCAGGCTGTGGTATTGATGATAGTAATATTGGTATTCCACAAAGCATGCTTGATGCTTTTGAATCTACTGCACCAAAAAGTGACACTGCTACTGAAGAGGAATTTAAAAATGTATTATTGCCTCAGATCAATAGTAGCATCAAAATCAATCAAAACTGGCTATTTAAAGCGCTTGGCGGTTTGGATAAGGAGCTGGTCGAGATTATTTATGACTTTAGCAAGAAAGATAGAGCTTCTGAAGCAGTAGGTACTGGAATAGGCTATACGGTAGAAGGGGTTAGTGCTGCGACATTAAATAAGATAACAGTCAACAGTAATCGAAGCGCTGCTATCAATAAAGATAAATTGATTCAGACACTGAGTCAAAATTTATTAGCATTGAGTTTTTATGATCCAAAAGCATTCAGAAATTTGTATAAAGCACTAGAGCTTAGTGTATATGGTCATTCAGGATTGACAGTTATCCGAAAAGAGGTAACTGCTACAGCAGACACGATTGTCAGTTTTGCAAACTTTGCTATGGGTGCAGTATTGCCGAAGTCATGGATCGATAGGATTAATAATAGCGCCAGACGAGCTAAAGATGGTGCTAAGAATGTCGTAGAAGCTGTCACTGACACTACAATTGTGCGTACGCCACAGATCGATAATCTACAGCAGGCTGAAAAGTGGGTCTTACCATATGTTGATAAAGCCCTTGCAACAGGTAAAGGTATAAGTGAGTTGAGCCAGCTCAATGATGGTCAAAAGCCTATTGATCTTGATCAGCTGGATGCTGATGCATTAGCTGCAAGGGGTATTGAGTGGCACAATAACATCAAGAATATAGCGACGGGTGCGACAGGAGGAGTATCGGCTTTCATTGCATATTTCCAGTTAAATGCAGTGATCGCCAGTGTACCAGCGATCGCCAGATTAAAATACGCAGGCGACCCGCTACGGCTAACGCAAGAGCAATTAGGTACTATCAGCTCTGGACTTGCACTAGTCACGGCGAGTATGGATGTGGCGGCATCGGGAGCTAGCGTGTTTGGCAGAACCAGTTTTGCAAACAGGCTTGTCTATCGAGCAGGGTGGCTAGGAGTGGTTGGCGCGACGTTTGAGGTGGGCAGTTTAGCCATTTATGGCTATCGTAAGTTTAATGATGGTAATAAGGATTCTGGCTTCTTTACAGTTGGAGCAGGTTTCTCTATCGCAGCATCAGCTTATGCTGGATTTAATCTAGGCTTATTAGCGATAGCATCGCCAGCCGCCGCATTACCTGCGCTACCACTATTAGCGATTATGTTTGTCGGTATGACTCTAAGCTATACTTTTCAGCGCCTAGCCTATAAGTTTGATGATAAAAACAATACATTAATAGAATACTGGTTAGACAACAGCGTGTTTGGTCATAAAGCCATGCGAGGACAAGACTATTATCTGATAAATCCGTTTCAGTCAAAGTCGCCTTTCAATAGTTTGGAGCAAGACATTAGTGGCTTTATCACGGCTTGTACCTTTTTCTTAGCTAATAATCGTTTGCAAACCTTTCAAGGTAATGTACCTGTGGAGCACGAAATAAGCACAAACAGTGAGATAAGACTTCCGCCAGTCCTTGAGATTGTAAAAGAGCATCTGACCTTATTTCAAAGTCAAATTCACATTGGGAATTGGGACAAAGCAAGTCAACTGACTATAGAGGTGGTTGCTGATAAAGGTGGCAGAGAGCAAAACCTATATAAAGCGACATTCTATAATTCTGCCAGTGATGAACCTGCTGCGGGTAATATCAAATCATCAGCTCTTGAGAGATTATTGCCTATAGTGACAAAAAAAGAGGCTGAAAAAGAATCGGAACCTCAGTTTATCATTGATACGCAGTTATTAAAGTTTGAACCGCAGAATATCAATAACGCAAAAGTGATTGTGACCTATACGCCCGATACCAGTCGCAATCCGCCATACCCTCTAAAAGACGTAAGCTATTTGGATAATAATAGCTACTAAAGAAAGGTTGCAAAAAAAATAATGATTTACAATCCTCCTAACAATACCCATCCCATCGAAAAGCTACTAAGTAAACCTTGGGAAGGGAGCATACCTGCGTATCGAGAAAAAATAGCCAGTATAGAGAAGCTGAGCCGTGATGTACACGAGATAAACCCAGATTACCTACTGTTTCATCCCATTATTAACTCGTATCAATTGGTTGGTTTTTTAATGGCTTATTGTTTTAGTTGGTTGTTTGGGCAGTCGTTCTTTTTGATGACAGCTATGGTTATGGCAGTTATTAAAGATGGGTCTATATTTTATTATTTCTTAGCTTTTTTTATTATTATTTTAAACTTTTTAATGTTTGGATTATTACCGTACATAGCATACAAGCAATTTAAAAATAAAAAGTCTTATTCAAACAAAGTCGTATTATTAAAACAGACCCAACAAATTGCTTACTACGAGCATAACCGTAAGCAAGACCCTATCTTTCATCTAATTAATTACAAAGACATTGTTGCCTCAGTCAGACACAATAAGGGCGTCGAATTTGAGGCTCTAAATCTACATGTAATTGACCCCAAGACAAATCAAAGCATCCAAAACATCAATCTCGAAGACATGCAACTTAGCCCTTACGACCAATGGACGTTCATCCGCACATATATGGAGCGTCCCGCAGACGAGCTACCGCTTGACCCACGATATGCCCACGCGTGTCCAACAGATATCAGCACATCGCTACTCGCCTGTGCCGATATTGCTCAAGAGAAAAAAGACAAGGGTCTGACTGGACTACAACATGAAGTGACCTTTATGGGTTGGTTGCGTGCTTGTACTGTCAGTTACTTAGACTTGGCCGAAGGCAATATCTATCAATCGAGTGCCAATCCTGCACTACATCCGGAAGTTCAGCGACGGCTTATGTGGGATGGTCAAAACAACCCGTATAACATTCTGCCTGTCACCGCAGAGCGCCAAGCAGCTTTTGCAAACCAAAATCAAGCCGTTAAGCGGAAATGGTATTCAGGAATGGCTATTAATGCGACTTGGTTTATTGGCTCTATATTGTATGTGATGCTGGTGATTGCTTAGATGAAAACTGGAATGTGTTAAATGCAACTACGCAACGATTTTGCCACCCATATTAGTGAGCTTAACAATCCTATTGAGCGTCCCTATACCACCAGTATAGACAAAAGCTTATTAGAGAGTACTAAAAAAGATGATATTGAACATCTAAATAAAGAAATTCACGACGTCAATCCTGATTACTTAACATTCCTACCTGCGTACTTTTGGGTGTTTTATTTTGCTATTGGTTGGGTTTACTTTTCTTCTTTTATGTTCCTCATTGTCTCCACTGATAGGCTGTTACATTTACAAGGTTCTAATATACCTCTATTGATTGTAGATATTTTTATAGCATTATTTATATTTATTCCATCTTGCACACCACTGATCCTACTTCTCTATCAATTCATTACCAAGAAACCGTTTCGCACCCAGTATTACTTCTTAAAAAAGCAGCAAAAAATAGCCTACTACTATCGCCCACTATGGAAATTTAGACAGCCTTACGAGCTAAAGGTAGTGGACTACAAAGACGTTATTCCTGATTTGCATCAAGATCCATACAATCGAGCTTATACACCGCTTAATCTCTACGTCGCTGATCCTGAGACCGGAGACATTACCCATCATTTAAAGCTTGAGGATTATCGAGTCAACCCGCGAGTGCAATGGGCATTTATTCGCACTTATATGGAAAGCCCAGCGGATGATCTGCCAATAGACAACGAAATCTGTCAAGCTTATCCAGCTGACACCAGTAAATCATTGTTTGCCTGCGCTGATATTATCTATCGCAAAAACGGCATACTGCCTAGCGATCATTCTGGCGATGGTCAGATTATGGTCTTTATAATAGGCTCAATAATAGCTTTAGGTAATCTATTTCAGGCTAATCATTACCAATGTACCAAGCGAGCCATCTTACATCTTGACTTTCAAAAGCTTTTAACCTGGGACGGACAAAACAACCCCTATCCGATACAGCCCGTAACCTATGAAGCCAAATTAGCCTTTGACGGTAGAAATTGGGAGGTTAATGTCAGATGGGTGTGTATCATACTCACTAACGTTGGCTTATTTGTATGGGCAGTGGTGGCTTATAATAGTTAGCAAGAATCAACAGATAAGTAAATAGCGCACAATTATGATATTACCAGTACCACAAAAACTCCCTATCGGTAAGATTATTGGACATCCTTATGAAGGAGACATTGCTAATTTCAAAGAGAAAGAATATAGCATTGATAGATTAAATTCGCTTATCCATGAGGTAAACCCGGATTATTTGCTGTTTCATCCTTCTATCAACTCTATTCAATCAGTAATTCTGTTAGCATCTTATGGGGCGGCGTGGTTATTTGGGCAAAGTTTCTTTATTTTTTTAGTAATTCTCTTTGATATTATGTTTAATAAGGGAATAGATTTTTTGTTTTTTATAGGCATAGTTATGCAGCTATTATTACTGTTAATGCTTGGCTTTGCCCCTTTTTTAACTTTTAAACAATTTAAAAATAAAAAATCCTACTATAATAAAATTGTATTGTTAAAGCAGACCCAGCAAGTTGCCTATTATGAGCATAATCGTAAGCAAGCGCCTGTTTTTCATTTAATTAATTATAAAGATATTGTCGCCTCAGTCAGACGTAACAACGGCGTGGTTTTTGAGGCCTTGAACCTGCATGCGATTGATCCGAAAACAAACCAAACCATTCAAAGTATTAATCTTGAAGACATGCAACTAAGTCCTTACGACCAGTGGGCGTTTATTCGCACCTATATGGAACGTCCTGGGGATGAGCTACCGCTTGACCCAAGATATGCTCATGCCTGTCCAACCGATGTTAGTACCTCTCTCTTTGCCTGTGCCGACATCGCGCAAGAAAAAAAGAACAAAGACTTAACAGGGCTACGTCATGAAGTGACGGTTATGGGCTGGTTGCGAGCTTGCACCGTCAGCTACTTAGATCTTGCCGAAGGCAATATCTATCAATCGAGTGCCAATCCTGCCTTACATCCTGAAGTGCAAAGACGGCTCATGTGGAATGGTCAGCACAATCCATATAACATCCTACCTGTCACCGCAGAGCGCCAAGCAGCTTTTGCAAACCAAAATCAAGCCGTTAAGCGGAAATGGTATTCAGGAATGGCTATTAATGCGACTTGGTTTATTGGCTCTATATTGTATGTGATGCTGGTGATTGCTTAGATGAAAACTGATTAGCCAACGTCGATTAGACAGTACGAGACCAATAAAAAATGAATAACTACATCATAAGACCGCAAGAGATTTACTTATTAGAGCGCTATAGCTCACCTGCTTACTTTAAAGAGATGCGCGATGCCTTTGCGAATATGTTAGAAGCTGCTGAATACGCATTAGAACTGTTCGTCAATGATTTGCCCTTTGATTACCGAACGCGTCCTATTAACAGACAACCTGATATCGTCTGGGGCGAGCGGGTATTGCCAAACCTGCGTGATACTCTAGACAGCTTAAATGTTGGCTATCAAGAGCTGTTAAATGGCGATTTAATAGCAATAAGATATGGTGGTAATGTTGAGAGTGATTTTCGCGCTATCAGTATGGATTATGATACCGACTGGATGCCAGAGCAGCAACAATTGGATTATGAGAAGTGGCGCCAAGAGGCGAGTTTGCGTGCTTTTAATATGGAAATAACCAGTTATTTTGGTTGGTGTATTGGTGATTTAATGGAAGATTATAGTACTGAATCGCGAGGACCGCTTAACCCACCCGAATCGTGGCCTATTTATCGCCTCAATCCTCAATATAGCGTTGAATTAGATGAAGTTGTCCCTGTTGCAGGTATTTATGTACCTAGTAGAGCAGATGCCAGTGCTCAAGTGTTATTGGATGGCATGTTGGCAAATGAAGCCTATGTCGGTTATGACCCAGAAACCATGCAAGCGGTCGGTATGGCGCCTGTTACTTGGATGTTGGTTGAGCGTATCGCGGATAGTGGTGGTGATAGCCATAATGTCGCACCAAAACGCTTACGCTGCGAGTCAGGTAAACCCTGTCCACAGACGGGTCACTGGTGGTCACCATCCAGTAAGGATGTTAAACACTTTGAAGCAGGTGACATCATGCCAAAGATGAAGCGACTTGAATGGAAAACCATTTGGTATTTTAACGAGACCAATCAGTTAAACGGTTAAGATAATTTACACCTTATCAATTAATAATAAAAGAGCTTTATATATGTTAAATCGTTCAGTTTCACAGGCTACATTTAGGGTATGGTTGTGGGTGTTTGTACTGTTTGCGCTAGGAGTTAGTCAGTCGCAACTCACTATTGCTGCTGATACTTCTTACACCGATAATACGTCTAAAAATGCAGAAGAACTCAGATTGGAGTATCTAGAAGAGCTTGCAAGGGAATACGATAAAATTTACAACTCTGAATTTGCTAGAAATCCTGATGACATTCCGATCAGTGAGTATGAAGGAGGGACAGATCGATACTTTGGCGATTTAAGAGTTGAAGGTGATAAGCTTATATTAGAAGTTTCAGGTGGTGAGCTACTTATTATCACCAGAAACGAACGTCAAGAACAACTTAGACAACAGCTCATAAAGTTCGTATCAGAGCATAGCGATGTGTCAGTTAAGGTTGGCATACAAGGTTTGATAAATGAAGATAGTGAGCCAACGACAGAGGACTTGGATGAATTGGTTCTTGTGAATTACAACGGCTTAGAAGCCAATGCCACTCATAATCTTTTTAAGATGCTTAGCACAATTAATGATAATGATGAGTGAGGTTATAAACAGATAAAGCAACATTTACAGGGTTCGATTTAAATTCAAGCTATATCGCAGGTAAGAATGATAATTACGTTATGAGTATAGCCTACGGAGGTTCAGCTGTAACCGGTCTTGCTTCAACCTACCTATTAGGTTTTACAGTATTTACAGGTGTGGGCGTCTTTGTTCTAATTGCATTCATTGGTATCAATCTATTTATCGGCTACTGGAAAAAGACAGGTATGGAGAATTGGCTCAAACATGGTATATGGGGTACAGATAGCAATAATTGGTCACTTAAGCATACGCTTGAGCAGTTTGACCGCGCTGTGGTTGGCGAAGATATTGACCTTGGGGATGATTAATTATGATTGACACTAACGGTAGAGATCCCTTCGCTAGATTTAAATACTCGGAAATAGGTAAAAAAGTAGACGGCACTTTTGGCACAGTGTTAGGTGGTCGAGTTCAAGAAATCAAAGATTTTAAATGGTTAGATAAAAAGCAAGGTTACGAAGTACCGCTTTATCCGCAGCGCACTGTCGTGCAGTTTAACTCAACCTATATGGAGTTAACAGGACGTCAAGATAGAATACGTGGTGATATAACTGCTTGGGCGCTATTTTTCCTAGTTATAGCTAGCTATATTTTTTATACAATTATTCAAACTTTTGCTATAACTATTGACAAAGAACCACCAATATTCTTCAGCGTATTTTTGATGTGTTGTGGTTTTCTAATGTTACTTTTACTCTTAATGTTAATCGCTCTACTCTCAACCGAATTATTTACCTATACCTATCTACCGATTCGTTTTAACCGTAAGACGCGCAAAGTCTATGTTCGCCAAGCCAATCGTAAAGTCGAAGTCTTTGATTGGGATGAACTTAAGTTTTACATGGCAACGACTTATAAAGTTGGTGGTGATGTACGTGGTATTACCCTTGCTGATGACGGTATGACGATTACTGGTATGTTTAGCCTGCCTTTCGTTAGTGATTTGACAGCTAAAGAAATACTGGGCGGCACACAACTAAAACAACATTTTGAATTTGTCCGTCGTTATATGGAAAGTGACGACAAACAAATTGTAGAAATCAAAAATTCTATTCGCTATATACATCCAGTTTATAAAAAAAGAGAAACGCCATTAGTATCTTTTAAGCGAGCTACACTAGCTGCTCTTGACTCAGATGAAAATATGGAATATCCAAAGGAGGCATTAAGATTAAACTGGACACATCTAGCAATTATCATACAACTTTGGCTACGCTACCTAGGGCGTCTACTCTCTATCAACACCAGCATCACCCCTAAGTTTAGCCCCGAGATTGAAGCTGAATGTCAGATAGATCCTAACGATCCGTATGACTTAAACAAAAACTTGCCCGAAGGCAATATTGAAGATACAAATCAACCCATTTGGAAAAAGCTGACACATAGTATCTTGCTTATTTTATTTGGTATCGTCATGTTATTCGTTTTTGCATTTTTTATTGATATGATAGGGGCAATTAAAGGCTACGACACAGGGCTAGCCTATAAGCTACTGCATTTGTTTCATTTAGTGTGATTAAATTTTTTACTATGCATATGATTGCTTAGAAAAATAAGAAGGCGGTAAATGCAATTACGCGACGATTTCGCTACACATATCAGTGAGCTTCACAATCCTATTGACCGTCCTTATACCGCTATCGTTTATGGCTGTAAATCTGGTTTTGTAATCCTCATGATATACCAGCTCATTCTTCAACACGCCCCATATTGCTCTGTACCGACAAGCTTGCCTTGATTGGCTTTGTTATGCCAGTTTGATAGCGTTTGCATGGCAATACCTAACTGCTTTACAGTAGCTGAGATATTGCCATTATTATCTGCTATCTTCTTAACGGCTTCGGCTTTGAATTCGTTACTGTAGGTTCTTACTTTCTTAGTCATGATAAACTCCGATTAATACGCTTAGTTTACCAAGTTTAGGTGTACGGTTTCTTCAGCATAGCTCAATTACGACTTAGTAGCTCTTCATAGTCACGCCAAATTTCACAGGCACGAGCAAACGATACGTTTGGATACACGCCAAGCGATATACGTTTGTTTTTTAAATGGGTAGGGGACAGGTAGCGATAAACCCAAGATTTAGTGCCATTAGGTCTAACCATGAGATACAGCATAGGATGGTTTTTGACAGAGACTAGGTATTCTTTGTCATCGGCTTTATGACTGCTGATGCTGCGGTCGGAGCTGATAGGTTTGCGTGCTTCCATAACTGACACCCCAATGTACATTTAAAAACCAGTGTACATAGTAGTGTACATCAGATGCATGGATTGGGATAGATAAAGCAGGACAGTATAGAACGCCAGATACAACAAAGCCCCTAGTAATAGGGGCTTTAGTTATTCTATAAGATAGTATAGAACTATGTAATGGTACCCGGAGCCGGAACGGTTAATTATTGTTAAGTATTTGATATATATGGATAAATATATAAGATTATAATTCGGTACACTTGTGAGTATACTTAAGATTTGTTTTTCAGTTTTATGGTAATTTGGTAACAGAGAACTGATAGCTTCAATCAGTACTGAGCTACCAGTTGGTTTTTTATGCTCTTCCAACCTTTTGCTTTATCAGCTTGGCATTTATCGAAAAAGGATCGTCATCAACTATTTTATCATCAATGTTGTGAAGATTCTCATCTGTAGCTAGATTACTTTCAGTAGCCTGTAGTTTCGTTAGTGGATCATTACCTTTCATTGTGGAGATATTTGTAGTTGCAATCATAATTTCATGACGATTAATTTCCTCACCAATTGAGTTTTCAGTAGCAGTATCGTCAACGTTATCCAAACTCACAGTTTTATCATCAGATTGGTTCTGTTGAGCATTTACGATTGGCTCGGCATTGTCAGTGCAAACAGAGTCTTCAATATCTGGTGGTAAGTCTAACGCCTTAACCTGAACGTTTACATTTATTATATCATTGCCCTCACAATCGACTAGTAGATGCTCAGGAGTATTATTTTTTACTTGTAAAGTTTGCTCAGTTTCAAAAAGACTAAGATGAGGTTTCTTATAGTATCTAAGCCAATTGTTATTTTTTTTATTATAAACTGTAGAGATAGCTTTAAATGATTGTTCTTTTAATGTATGTTTATTGATATATGCTATTTTTGAAGTTTTTGTAGTGGGTTTATTGAGCTTAGTATTAGAATCGATATCCTTTAGAGTCTTTAATCTTGATTTTTGTTTTTGCCATGTATTTTTCATGGTTCTTATAAATTTAGTTCTTGTTTCAAAGGTATAGTGATTTAAGGGTACGGGGCTAGAGATAGTAGTAGAGTTAAGGAAAATAAAAGCCATGTAATCAAACGAAGCTAAGATATGATTGTATCGACTAGCGGTTTCATCAATATCAAAATAAATATAATCACTTGCACCAAGATAAGTATTTAAAGTGTTGTCTTTACTTCTCTTATTCAGCATATATTCATACGCCCAATCAATTTGTTTCCTATCTTTTCTATCTAACCATTCAAGTTCATTATCTCTAATCTTACTTAGAATAAACATATCTCTAAGTGTATTCAGCACAGCTATTTTTTTATGAACTGTATACTCTAATTGGTAATCTTTAGGGTTTATTATTTTTCTAGAGAGATAGTAAATATTTTTTGAATAGATGATATCGTGATTGGCTGTCATTATCTCTTCACGAGTAGTTATATATTTTATTCTATAATCAGACGATCTTAATGCCATTATAAACCATAATGTTGCTCTATCTTTTCCATGAAGCCAGCTAATATGACTCTGTGGAATTATAATAGCAGACATCTCAGCTAGCAAATTATCGACTCTAGTAGGTGAGAAATTTCTTATCTCTAAAACAGTAATTAGTTTTTTCTTGCAATTCCTATCATCCTTTACTAGAAAAACTTTTTCTACCGGATTTATTTGATTTAAGTAATATAAACACCAGTATGATTCATGAGCCGTTAGTTGATTTACTTTGCTTGTTATGTATTCTTTATTAGAGATAATTTTATTTAATTTAGGTTCTTCCATAATAAAAATTACATCCATGATTAGAGTATATAAGGATCGAAATCTACCTAGTTCTGCGTAGTCAAAATCAATAAACAAGCTCTATTATATCGCAAAAAATGGTCATCATATACTGTATTTTTGGTCAGAATATTGTCAGAGGATATGATCGCTATACCTTGAGGTTATGGATACTGTACGGGGATTTCTATGCCAAATTACCTTCATTATGACTCTAACTCCATTCGAACCACTTCCTTATACTAAAGGGTAGCTTAGGATTGGATTTAGCTAAATACTCAGCTCTGCTTAGGATATAGTCTACTTTAATACCATGTTACAGATCGGGTATATATATTATTAACACACACACTAGATATGTTTTTCTAAACTGAGAGAGTAGCTCTCAGTAATTATAATTATAAAATTACTAAGTCTTATTAACTTATGAATACAAATTCATAAGGATGATAATCACGATGTATAACTCGGTCAATAACTCCAAAATAATATCAGATGTTGATATTCTCGTTAGAAAGATAATATATCAATGCATTTCGCTTAAGAATGTTAAAAGTGAATTGAATAGGCTGTATTATCCATTTATGACAATTTTAGATGATGAATTAGCGTACTCACAACCAATCAATGCATTTATAAGTACTACCAATGCTATTGTTGGTGATTCCTACCCATTCAACGTTTCATGGAATAATAGTTTGACTGAGAGTTTTATTCGGTTGCTGTTATCTTATAAAAGCCATATTAATTATGACTATAATAAGTGGTACTCACAAGGAATAAGTAATTCCAATAAGCTTGAAAATAGTATAAGAAAACTATTTATTAAAAGATCTAGACTGCTTTTTGTACGTGTTGACTTAAAGTATTTTCAGGAAGTTAGTGACCATATTACTATTTACGATTTCGATGCTCACATGCAGAAACTGCGGGATTTCATAGGTAATAAAAGAACTTGTTTTGGAGACTTGCTTTTAAATGCTTGGTCCTTAGAACAAGGAGAGGAAAACGGTAGTTTTCACTGTCATCTATTACTCGTTTATGATGGCTCAGAGCGTTATAGCGATACGTATTTGGCTATGAAAGTGGGGGAGAAATGGCAAGATATTACAGAAGGGTTAGGGTATTTCTTTAATTTACACACTCCTAATTATAAAAAGCGGTTTGAATATAAGAATACGCTTGGTATAGGCATGATTCATCGGAGTAATATTCAGGAAGTTGAGAATGCCGTCAACGCAGCATTATATTTAACCAGACCATTTAAATCAGATGATAGTTACCAACGTCTTAAAGTAAAGCTACCTGGTATGCGTACCTTTGGCAAAAGCATAAAAAAACAAACTACATAGTTTTTACAGTTCTAGCTTACTCTTGATTTTAGTGATACATCAAGTGATATAACCCATCATTTTAAAAAATAAATATTGTGTTCGCCAGAAAAATATTTATTGAGAAAAGTAATGTTGTTATAGGTTTTTCTTAAATTTAGTTTAATAAAACTAATTTTAAATAGATTAGCTATATCAAAGTAATCTTAGATATATAGTATTCCTATGAGATCAGTCAGGAAGCATCGCTCTCCTGACTGTTTAACCCCAATCCATCCTAATTAAAGGTCTGCTTAATCGCAGGCCTTTTTTTATGCGCAATCTAAAAAGGAGCTATTTATGAGACCCATTTGCCCACACTGTCATTCAGCGAACGTCAGAAGCACTACGGATACTGACAGTCCCTTTAATATCTTCGAGCAACTGTGCTCACAATCTGCTCTATCAGGTCTTGGTGTAAGCATCTGTAGGTATTACAAAATCAATTCAGCAATCGGTGTGGTGGTAGGTACTGCACTGGCTTCTGCGATTAGCTTGGCTAAAGACAAGCTACAACAGCCCCCTTTAATCGTTTTGGCAGCAAAGCCTAGTTACACCTGCAATACCTGCTCAAGAACTTTCAGCATTTAACCTATCTATATAACCCATAATTCTAATCAAATCTAAAAGGAAAAATCATAATGGCACATTTAATCGAATCAATGGCATACGTTGGCGAAACCCCTTGGCATGGCTTAGGTAATGAGCTGGCTCCCAAGCAGCCGTTAGAGGTCTGGGCAAAGCAAGCGGGTATGGATTGGCGTATTGAATCCTCAGACGTCAGCTACATGGCAAACAATGACAAAGGGCATAACCTGATTCTGCCCTTTGCAGAGCAGAAGGTATTATACCGTAGCGATAACTTCGAGCCGCTATCAGTGGTCAGTCAACGATATCAGGAAGTACAGCCGCGTGAGATTCTAGAGTTCTATCGTGATCTCACTGAGCAATCTGATTTTGAATTAGAGACCGCAGGCGTCTTAAAGGGCGGGCGTAAGCTATGGGCATTGGCTCGTACAGGCCAGTCAGCCACCCTTCGCGGCAAAGATGTCAGTAATGGCTACTTGCTTCTTGCAACCGCTTGTGATGGCACGCTAGCGACCACAGCCCAGTTCACATCGATCCGTGTGGTGTGTAATAACACGCTTGCTATTAGCTTAGCTAACGGAAGTGGTGGCGTAGTAAAAGTACCACATAGCACCTCGTTTGATGCGGACAAGGTCAAGCAGCAATTAGGCGTGTCAGTCAAACAATGGGATGAGCACAGCTATGAGATGAAGCAATTATCAGAGCGCCGTGTGACTCAGGCAGAAGCCGCCAATTATTTAAGCCGTGTATTTAACGATCAGGACAATGACATCATTCTGTTTAACAGTGCTAAGAAAGAGAAAGACGCCGTGCCCAATGCCAAGGCGATGAATCAGGTCATGAACATGTTCAACGGTCAAGGTCGCGGAGCCGATCTTGATGCTGCCAAGGACACTGCTTACGGTCTGCTATGTAGTATTACTGAATACGTCGATCACGAACGCAGAGCAATGTCGAGAGACCATCGATTAGACGGTGCTTGGTTTGGCTCTGGCGCTAAGCTTAAACAAAAGGGTTTAGAGGAATCGCTACTGATGCTGGCTTAACCCGCCACATTTAAAATCTAACAATATAATCAACCACGCCTTCGAGCGTGGTTTTTTATGCCGCTTATTTCATTTAATACCAATAATCAATTTATCGAAGGAGTTCGTTATGAACATGATCGCACTAAACAGCACGACTCAGCCAAGACCAGCCAAACGTGCAACCATTAGGCTTAAACCAGCGTTAGTGAAAACCAAGCAAAATGATACTGCTGATAAACCTGCCCAATCTAATACTTCAACGACTGCTAGGCGTTTGGTTAATACTAAAGACTTAAGCCGTGAGGACTGGCTACAATTTCGCAGACAAGGTATTGGCAGTAGTGATGCTGCGGCTGCTTGTGGTATCCATCCGTATCTATCCATGCTTGAGCTATGGATGATTAAGACCGGACGCATGGAATCAAGCATTGATGAAAGCGTAGAGGGCTATTCACCTTTATACTGGGGCAATACGCTTGAGGCGATGGTCGCTAAATATTACCAAGAACATACCGGCAATAAGGTACGCCGCGTCAATGCCATCTTGCAGCATCCTGATCCTGACAATTACTTTATGCTGGCTAATTTAGACTATGCCATTACTGGTAGTGGTGAGGTACAGATTTTAGAGTGCAAAACCGCTGGTGAACATGGTGCCAAGCTCTGGAAGCATGGTGTGCCCTTGTATGTGACGTGCCAAGTTCAGCATCAGCTGGCGGTCACTGGTAAAACTGCTGCGCACATCTGTGTGCTACTTTGTGGACATGAGGCTAAGATTTATAAGGTTGAGCGTGATGAGCGCTTGATTGAGTCCATCATGAAGCATGAGCGTCTGTTCTGGCACTACGTAGAAACGGACACCCCACCAACCCCTGATCATAGCGAGTCAGCTGCCAAAGCCTTAAAGCTGCTTTATCCAACGCCTAAGCCCTCAAGCAAGGTTGATTTGCGAGATGATGATGGTGCCAATAAGTTATTTGAGCAACTGCTGAGTTATCGTGATTACATGCAAGAGCTAGAGCAGCGTCATGATCAGGTAAAGCACCAGCTGCAAACACTGATTGCAGATAATGAGGTCGCTGTGTTTGAAAAAGGCGCTATTTCTTGGAAACGCTCCAAAGATAGTATCAGTTTGGACAGTAAGGCCGTTATCAAAGCGCATCCTGAGCTGTTGGCTAAATTTAGTAAAACCAAGCAAGGTAGTCGCCGCTTCGTCATCTTAAACGACTAAGCCGCTATTTATTCAATCAACACATAGACAAACCAAAACAAGCGCATAAATGCCCACCCTAATCGGTGGGCTTTTTTATGGCTAAACACATTTTATTAAATACATAAGGACTATCACCATGATTAAAGGTCTAACCATAACCCCACCAGTATTAGGTCGTATCAGCATTGGACGTGTCGTTCAAAAGGACGGCAAACGTCTACCTGCTAAAGACGATCAATTTACCATTACCAGCCAAGTTCAAAATAAGGATGGCTGGATCAATCATCCACTAGATGAAAAGCTACGCGCAAATAATGACGGCAAGCTGAGACAAATACCCGTGCGTATGCTATTTAACGACCCTGAGCTTAATTTGCGAGCCGAATATACCTTATTTGATCGTCAAACTGGACGCCCGCTATGCGTGGGTGACGGTGAGCAATGTCAGCGTCGAACCAGTAATGGCGTTGAGCAACTGCCATGTCCATCACCTGATCGCTGTCCATTGGCGCAAGGTGGAGCCTGTAAGCCGTATGGCAGACTTTACGCAAATCTGAGTGAAGA
Source organism: Psychrobacter okhotskensis (assembly GCF_965638355.1). Taxonomy (NCBI): domain Bacteria; kingdom Pseudomonadati; phylum Pseudomonadota; class Gammaproteobacteria; order Moraxellales; family Moraxellaceae; genus Psychrobacter; species Psychrobacter okhotskensis. Next base: position 2,187,078 of record NZ_OZ281822.1, on the reverse strand, counting down.
CGACGAGTTAGGCACGTTTATCTTTCGCACCACAGGCTTTAACAGTATTCGCACGCTTGCCGCACGGCTGAGCTACTTTGCTGCGGTGTCAGGGAATAAGCTGTCGTGTTTGCCCCTGCAATTAACGCTAAGAGGTAAAAGCACGACGCAAAGCTACCGAACGCCGATTTACTTTGTTGATTTAACGCTACGTGATGGGGTGACACTAAAGCAAGCAGTGCAAGATGCGCAGACAATTGATGCGGAGCTTAGCGAACACGGATTTGATCAAGCAGCGCTAGAACAGGCTGCAAAACAGGGTTACGTCAATTCATCCTTTGAAGTTGATAACGATGGCTTACTTGATGTGGCTGAAGAATTTTATCCCATGGAGACAGATGACGTAAGCAATAGCCAACAGGGGAGTTATCAGAACGGGTTAGCCACTCATAACGTGACTAGCATAGAGCAAGGGCTACGGCAAAGCGTGACGGCGGTGAGCTAAAGTAATTGAGGAAGATATGCGGCGTAAATTAGTTAGGTTGAAACAAGCGATTTTAGGTCGCTTGTTTTATTTCTTATCGGTTTATTTTTAGTGGCTTAATACCTAGGTTAAGTCTTACAATGTGCTAGTTCTTCATAACGGCATATTAAAAACAGATTATTACTGTTTAACGTAAGGATAGCTAAAATGGATTTAGAAAAGACAATGGCATTAAGTAATTCAGTACAACTGTCTAAGAAAATATCTAAAAGAATTGCCAATCAGACTGAACGTTATTTACAGAGCTTTGGTGAAGATACGGTAACCACAAAACCTCTTAAAAATGTATGGGATGATATTTGCTATAAGTTCCAAACAGAAGAATTTTGCGGCAAGGTTTACGAGTCCATGGTTGTAGAATATGTTGGTTCACTGGTCGATGCTTTAGAAGACTATGAATTTAATGCCCTCTACCTTCAAATTGAAAGCCTGCGTACGATCCTAGCTGATTCAGCTAAGAGTACGCCATCAGATATAGATGAACACAGTCTTATCAGCATGCGTTTTTTCAAAGATCGAGTTATTTTATATCTCATTGAAGAGTATATTTATAAACGGGCTAAAGGCTACACAAACAAAAGGCTTAGGAAAGCTCTAAATAGTTAAGATAGTCGTGTATGTAACTTATTATTAAAAGTATTTTTAACACAGAAAAAGGAGCTGATGATTCAGCTCCTTTTTATTACTCTATGCATAAGGTCTATCGGACGATATAAGTCTCATAAAAAAATACAGGACTCCCTGACTGTATGAGAACAGATGTTCCCATACAATAATTCGGAGATAATCATGGAAAATTCAAACGCAGCACAGCCAGTAATTGAGCAATGTAATCACATACCACAGCTATTGAGTATTAAAGATGTTGGTAGCTATACTGGTCTTAGTCGTTCTACGATTTATGAGATGGTTAATGAAAATTCTGATCGTTATGATCCAACATTCCCTAAGAAGGTACAACTGACACAGGTAAGGGTGGTGTGGGTAGCAAGCGAGATTGCAGAATGGATTAATACGAAGATTGCAGAACGTTCAGTATAGATTTATCTGACCGTCCTAACTTTAAAAGTAGGGCGGTTTATTTTTTTTGTATTATGAGAGGTTTCTTAATCTAATACACTAAGTAATATACTTTAGGCAGAAGAAAAGGCCTCAGCCACTTTGTGTTTACAATCAAAGTTTTATCGCAATTAAAAGGCTATTTCATGCGCAAAATCTTGTTAGGAAAAAATTGTGTAGGGTGGTACTTGGCGTTCATAGAAATAGGCAAATAGTCTTTCGAATAAAAGACTATTTAAACAGGCTAAAAGACTATTTAAAGATTCTTTAAAGGCTATTTTTCACTATTAAACATATATAAAACAAGGGTTTAAGGGTCTCTATAGAGAAATGATAAAAATATTTATCTTGTTAATAATCATCTATCACTATCTTGATCAAAAGCAGCCGCTAGTAGGGCGCTGTAAGGGGTCGTCTCATTCTCATGCATATAGATTTAATAGGATGACGATGAATGGCTATATCTAAGCGTAGCAGGCTATCTGCCAGGTTACAGCTTAAACGTTTGAAAGTAGGGCAATATCAAGGATCGTGAGCTGTTAAATATGTCAGACAGAAGTATATCATTAGAAGGATATTTCAAGCTCGTATGGTAGACTACTTCGAATAATATAATCACAAAACAATAATCATCATGTATAAGTTAATCTTTAATAGAGAGTTTACGAATGAGCAAAAACCTTAGCGGTGCGGACTACCCTTTATCAAAAATATTTAGCTCAGATTTTGAATACGTTATTCCACCTTATCAAAGACCATATGCATGGACGATAGATCAGGCATCCGAGTTATTTGAAGATTTACATAGTTTCTATCAATATGAACCTGATGAGGAATATTTTCTTGGTAGTATTGTTCTGATTAAGGAGGAAAATAAGCCTCATTCTGAAGTAATTGATGGTCAGCAAAGATTGACCACTTTAACAATCCTACTAGCTGTGCTATCAAATAAACTACAGGGTGATGATAGGAAGGCACTACTGCAATACATACTAGAGCCAGGGAATAAATTTGAAGGATTAGAGAGTAAGCCACGATTGACTGTTCGCAGTCGAGATCGAGATTTTTTTGCATCTTACGTTCAAGGCCTAAAGTTTGATGAACTTTTCGCAATGGATGAAAAAGCGCTTGAGAATGAATCACGTCTAAATATCAAACGCAATAGTCAGCTTCTAGATAAGTACGTTTCAGAAAAGCTTGGTGATGATGTAGAGCAAATTGAGAGTTTTACAGCTTTCCTACTTCGAAAGTGTTATTTAGTAGCGGTATCAACCCCTAATCAAAAATCAGCCTTTAGAATATTTTCAGTAATGAATAGCCGAGGGTTAGACTTGCAGCCAACTGATATCATTAAGGCCGATACGATTGGCATGGTTGAATTAGAGGCCCAAAGAGAAAAATATAATGAACGTTGGGAAGAGATGGAGGTCGAGCTTGGACGGAGTCGTTTCAATGATTTGTTTTCTTATATTCGTATGATTCATGCTAAAGAAAAGGCAAAACGTTCGTTGCTAGAAGAGTTTAGAGAACACGTATTAAGTAAAGGTATTAGTCCTGAAGATCTAATTTCAGCAGTATTAGAGCCTTATGCAGAAGCATTGTTGATTGCAAAAAATAGTGATTATGTAGCGGTAGCCTATGCCGAAGAAGTTAACAGGTATTTAAAATGGTTAAATAGAATTGATAACTCTGATTGGGTGCCAACAGCAATCGAATTTATAAAGAATAATAAAGCTAAGCCTGAGTACATGGCTTGGTTTTTTGAAAGATTAGAGCGACTGGCAGCATTTATGCATATTTGTGCCTATAACATAAACCAACGCATCGAACGTTATAACAAGGTGCTTAGCGCACTTGAAAACAATCATTCTCTTACTAATCCTATAAACGAGGTAGAATTAACAGATGATGAAAAGCATAAAATGATTAAGGTGCTTGATAGTGATATTTACGATCTAACATCAAGAAGAAGAAACTACTTAATATTGCGATTAGATGCATTTATATCAGATGGGGGAGCAACTTATGATCCTACTATCTTAACTATTGAGCACGTTTTACCCCAGACAGTAGACAAGGAAAGTGAATGGGCCCAATGGTGGCCTGTAGCAGAAGAAAGAAAAATATGGGTACATAGATTAGCTAATTTAGTACCATTAAATAAGAGACGCAATTCAAGTGCTAGAAACTTCGATTTTGATAAAAAGAAAAATGCTTACTTTTTAGGTCGAAAAGGAGTTTCTTCGTATGCACTGACTACACAAGTCATTGGCTATGCTCAGTGGAAGCCAGAGGATTTGCCTAAACGTCAAATGGAGCTTATGGACATTCTAGCTGATAACTGGCGATTGAAGATCGACGCATAAAAATTCTATGTTGCGACTAATAATAAGATTTGAATTATGAATAAGGTAACCAACCACCAATTAAAGTATTTTGCTTGGGAAATTACTAAGCAGCGTAGTAGCTCCGACGACGCACGTATTGCGCAGTCGCTATTCGATGCTCAGGTTGACGTAAACCCACACCAGATTGAAGCGGCATTATTTGCGTTGAGTAATCCTTTAAGTCGAGGTGTTGTCTTAGCCGACGAAGTAGGTTTAGGTAAAACTATCGAAGCGGCTTTAGTACTTTGCCAATACTGGGCGGAGTATAGAAGAAACTTGCTAGTAATCTGCCCAGCGTCACTACGCAAACAGTGGGCATTAGAGCTGCAGGATAAATTTAACTTACCTGTACAAGTACTAGATTCGTTTACTTGGAAGAAATTACGTCAAGAAGGTGTCTACAATCCTTTTGAAAATAAAAAGATCACCGTTATATCCTATCCATTTGCAACCAGAATGGAGCATGAACTGGCTAAAATACCTTGGGATATGGTTGTTATTGATGAGGCACATCGGCTGCGTAATGCCCATCGTCCTAGCAACAAAACAGGCAATAGCTTTAAAAAGTCTTTAGTTGCTCGCAATAAACTGCTACTGACGGCCACTCCACTACAAAATTCATTAATGGAGCTATACGGGCTCAGCACCATTATCGATGAGCATTTATTTGGTGATGATAAAGCGTTCCGCCGTCAATATGTTAACGAAGATAACTTGCCAGCCCTTAAGCGCCGATTGGATCAGTTTATCCATCGTACGTTACGTAAGGATGTTCTAGAGTATATTCCATATACAAGACGCCATGCTTTGACGGTACCATTTACACCTAGCGATGTAGAACAACGTTTGTATGATCAAATCAATAGCTACTTACAAAGAGAGTTTAGCTATGCCTTTCCTGTACAGCAGCGCCACCTAATCACCATTGTTTTACGTAAGCTATTGGCGTCTTCCACTTCTGCTGTTATAGCAACATTAGAATCAATTCGTAATCGTCTCCAAGCTCTTTTAGACAACCAAACCATTGATGCAGAATGGATAGAGCACTTTATTGCTGATGAGGATATAGACGAAGAGCTTATCGAAGAGGACGAGGACGAGTATAGCGAATATGAAACTCGCGGCGTTGATGCAGATTTACTTAAATCTGAAATTAAAGAGGTCGATCAGTATCTTGCTTTAGCTCATGAAATTGATGAAGACCGCAAGTCCTACGCGCTGTTGACGGCGTTGGAGCGTGGGTTTGCCCGTATGTTTGAAATGGGCGCACCAAAGAAAGCAGTCATATTCACTGAGTCACGCCGTACGCAAACCTATCTTATAGAGTTTTTACAGTCTCATGGTTTTAATGGCAAGGTAGTCGCTTTTAATGGTAGTAATAATAGCCCAGTCAATACAGGTATCTATCACAGATGGTTAGCTAAGCACGTAGGTAGCGACAGAGTTACTGGCTCATCGTCAATAGATAGACGTACAGCGCTTATTGATTATTTCAGAGATGACGCTGAAATAATGATTGCTACCGAAGCTGCTGCTGAGGGTGTTAACTTACAGTTCTGCTCTTTAGTGGTTAACTATGATTTACCTTGGAATCCACAAAGAGTCGAACAGCGTATTGGACGCTGTCATCGTTATGGTCAAGCTTTTGATGTGGTTGTGGTCAACTTTATCAATGAGCGCAATGCTGCTGACCAAAGAGTGATGGAGCTACTTAGCGAAAAGTTTGATCTATTTGAAGGAGTATTTGGCGCATCGAACGAAATACTAGGATCGATAGAGAGCGGTATTAACTTTGAGAAACGTATTCTTGAGATTTACGATAAGTGCCGTACCAACCAAGAGATTGAAGCAAGCTTTAATAAGCTACAGTCCGAGCTTGAGGCTCAAATCAATCAAAAAATGCTACAAACTCGTGATTTGTTATTAAAGCATTTTGATGCAGATATTCACGAATTACTGAAGATTCATAAGCAGCGTGCTGAAGAGCAGCTTGATCGTATCAGTAATTTCTTTTGGACGATTAGCCGGGCACTACTAGCGCCCTATGCTGACTTTCATCCTAATCAGTTAAATTTTACGCTGCATAAGTCGCCTACAGTAGATATAAAGGTTGGTAGCTATCAGCTGATCAGAAAGGGCGAATCTGTACCTGATAATACCTACATATATCGTCTCACGCATCCACTTGGTGAGTATGTACTAAATACGGCAAAGCACCTACCCACTGAGACTGCGCAGATAAACTTTGATTACAGCAATTATGATAAAAAAGTATCCAGTCTTGAGCCATTAGTAGGGCAGTCAGGATGGTTGTCGCTTAGCTTACTGTCATTAGACTCTTTTGCTAAAGAAGAGCATTTAATACTTACGGGTATGACAGATGACAACGTATTATTGGATGCTGATATCTGTGAGCGTATTTTACGTTTAGAGGGCGTAGTGATTGAAGCTAAAATAACGACAGCTATTCCGAAACTATTCACCGATACAATCGAATTTCAGCATAAAAACAAATTGAGTGAGGCGCTTGATAGTAATCAGGTGTTTTTTAAGCGTGAGCAAGAAAAGATTGAAAGTTGGGCAGATGACCATATGGCATCAGCTGAGTCAGCGCTTGATGACATTAAGCTCAAAATACGTAGCCTAAAGCGAGAAGCTCGCCAAGCCAGTACTATCGATGAGCAAAAGCAAAAGCAAGAGCAGCTCAAAAAGGCAGAACGTGAACAGCGTAAACTTCGTCAAAATATCTTTGATGTGACTGATGAGATTGAGGAAAGGCGCGATACATTAATTGAAAACTTAGAACAGATGATGCATAAAAAAAGCCAGTTTGAAACGCTTTATCATATTCGTTGGCACGTAAAATGAGTTGATAAATTTTATAATGGAGCAAGCGTTTTTTAGCTATTGAAGCACTGATCTGATATAATGTTTGGCTGATTTTTTTCTATTTTAGAGCTAGGTTTGGTTTCATTAATTGAGACTAGCCTAGCTCGTTTTGTCATAAGCCTATGACAAAATGCTGCTATAAAAACCCTGTCGAAGGACTCACCATGAGCCAATATGCCAATCTTAATCAAAAACTAAAAAATATCTTTCAAATTGATCGTCCTGATCTAGATTTTGGTATTTATCGCATTTTGAACGCGCGTCGTAATGAAATTAGCGACTATCTAGATAATCGTCTCAGAGCCAAAGTAGAGACGTATCTGACGGACGCCAAAAGCGATGTTCATGACAGCCAGCTTGAGAGTATCACTAATCAAATTAAGGACGAGTTTGGTAAGCGTGCGTTCGATGAGGCAGGCAAATTAGTCAATGAAACCGCTATCGAAAGCTCACTTGGACAGCAGTACCAAGAGCTACGCGATCATGCTGATAGCAGCTTTGATCAAGCGCAAGTGTTTAGCCATTTGTACACCTTTTTTAGTCGCTATTATGATGAGGGCGACTTTATCAGTCAGCGCCGTTATAAAGGCGACACCTATGCCATTCCTTACTCTGGCGAAGAGGTGATGCTGCATTGGGCGAATAAAGACCAGTACTATACCAAGTCAGGTGAGATGTTTAGCAACTACCGTATTCGCTTCAATTCGATAGGTGAGTCAGACAAATCCGTCTTATTCCGTTTGTTATCTGCTGATACGGCGAAGGATAATCAAAAAGACAATGATAAAAATCGTCGCTTCGTTATTCTCTCTAAGCCAAAGACGGTAACTCGTACCGATGAAGAAGGCGAGGAATATGAAGAAACCGTACATCCTATAGAGCTTAATGACGCTGGCGATGAGCTGACGGTATGGTTTGAATACGCGGTAATGGACAGCAAGGCCAGACAAGATAAGCTCAATACAGAAGCTCATGACGATATATTGGCAAATACCACAGTCAGTACAGCATGGGCAACCTTACTCAAGCATCCAGCACCAACCGAAAAACAGGCTGATCGTGACTTACTGCGTAAGCATCTAGATACTTATACACAAAAAAACACAGCTGATTATTTCATCCATAAAGACTTAGGTAAATTCTTAAATAATGAGCTGGACTTCTATATCAAAAACGAAGTCATGCATTTAGACGATGTGGTTAATAGCTCAGGCTTTATAGAGATAGAGCGCCAGCTTGCGCTGATTAAATGCTTACGCAAAATTGGCCGTGAGTTAATTGACTTTTTAGCGTCGCTAGAAAACTTTCAAAAGAAGCTGTGGCTTAAAAAGAAGTTTGTGGTGTCGAGCCATTATTGTATTACGCTTGATCGTGTCGATGAAGCGCTGTATAGCGAAATTGCTGATAATGAGGCTCAGTGGCAGCAGTGGGAGAGCTTAGGGTTTAAAGTAACTGATGATAGCCTACCGCATTGGGGTAGCAGCCAGTATTTAGAAGCACATCCGTATCTCATGGTAGATACCAGCTTGTTTGAGTTGGGCTTTAAAGCTAAGCTATTAAATAGCATTGATGATTTGGATGAGCAGACGGATGGTCTCGTAATCAATGGTGATAATTTTCAGGCATTGAATTTAATGCAAGAGAAATACCAAGAAAAGATTAATTGTGTCTATATTGACCCTCCTTACAATACAGGTAGTGATACGGAAAACAATACTTTTTTGTATAAAGACAGCTATAAACATTCATCTTGGGCAACGATGCTTGAAAGCCGCTTGATTTTAAGTCGTGAGTTGATTAATGATTTCGGGGGTATTTGGGTTAGTACTGATGATGGTGAGTATGCTCGTCTAAACTTAATTTTAGAAGGTATGTTTGGGGCCGATAACTTTATTGCAGATGTAATCTGGAAAAGTCGTTCGTCTGTTTCAAGTGATACTATAATTTCTGGCTCGATTAACCATACAACTTTTTATTCAAAAAATAAGAGCTATCTCAATACTCACAAAGGTGATTTTAGACTCCCTGAATCTTTGGACGGTTTTATCAATCCAGATAATGACTCAAGAGGTCCATGGAAGCTAGATCCAATGGATGCTCCTGATATTCGTGAAAACTTGAGTTATGCTATAACTAACCCTGATACTGAAGAAGTTTTTTATCCTCCTGAAGGAAGACATTGGCGTTTTGAAGAAAAAGATGTCATTGATTTACTAAAGGAAGGCACAATCATATTCGGCAAGTCAGGTAAATCAAGACCTGCGTTTAAGCGCTTTTATAGCGATGCTCAAGGTAAAGGAAGAACAACAACTACGCTGTGGGATGATGTGAAAACAACTAGCCATGCAACTAAAGGCTTATACGATTTATTTAGCAATATATCTAAAGAAACATTAAACAGAATAAAGCCAAAACCAATTGAGCTAGTAAAAAGAATATTGGTACTGTATAGCAAAGTTCAAAAAGACACAATCAACTTAGATTACTTTGCAGGAAGTGGAACAACTGCACACGCAGCAATAAATTTAAATCGTGAAGATGGTGGTAATCGTAAATATATTCTAGTTGAGCAAGGTGAGTATTTTGATACTGTACTCAAGCCACGTATTCAAAAAGTAGTCTATAGCGAAGGTTGGAAAGGCGGTAAGCCTTTATTGCCTAAAAGTAAGAGTAGCGGAAGTACAGAAAACCCTTATAAAGGCATCAGTCATTGTCTAAAAGTCGTCAAGCTTGAAAGCTATGAAGACACTTTAAATAACCTGGAGCTTAACCGTAGTCCCGCTCAGAATGATTTGTTTTCTGACTTAACCCCTGCTCAGCAAGACGACTATCTCATGCACTACATGCTCGATATCGAGAGCAAAGACTCGCTACTTAATGTAGCTGACTTCGCAAACCCTTTTGATTATCAGCTCAAGATAACAGCCGACAGCGCTGGTGCTTATACGGTACAAAACATTGATCTTATCGATACCTTTAACTATCTCATAGGGCTAAAGGTTAGAAATATAGACTATCAGCTAGATCGAGGGTTTGTACAGGTTGATGGGCACTTGCGTACAGGTGAGCTAGTGACTATATTTTGGCGTGACTGTGAACAGATTGGTTATGATGAGCTGGACAAGACGCTACAAAAGCTGCGTATCAATGCCTTAGATAGCGAGTATCAGCAGATATACGTCAATGGTGATCATAACATCAACACCAAGCTTACCAGTACTGATGGTAATGAGAGACAACTAAAAGTCCGCTCAATAGAGCAGGTATTCCTTGAGCGCATGTTTGCAGAGTAAGTTATGGCTAATCCCAGTAAAAAGAAAAGCAAAAAGATAAACTTTCATGAGCAGCTGGTACTTACGCAGTGGCTATGGTCAAAGTTCAATCCTGATAATATTAAGGGCATGCATACGCTATTAGATTTGCCTGTCCATGAAGGTATTGAATACGAAGGTGAGGATGCCGGTCAAACCAAGTTTTTCACTGAGCTGACTAGAGACTTAGTCGGTAAGCAGACTTTAGATATCGATACCTTAAGACGCTATGATAGAAATATCGTGCGTTACTGGCTACAGATTAGTGAGGCTCGCAATGAGCAAGCTAATAGTGAGCTGAACTTAAAATACTTTCAGTATCTGTCATTATTATTTACGGAGTATTACTTAGATCAATACTTCAATCATTCTGAGCAGATGCTAGAGGAGCTCAACGCTACCGTAGATGCCTATAACGAGGACAAAAGCGATAGCGAGATATTACAACCGTATGTAGCCAACGACTTAAATAAGGTTGCGTATTGGAGCGCCACAGGTAGCGGCAAGACATTACTGATGCATATCAATATTTTGCAGTATCAGTACTACACTGAGCACGCCAGCCACAATGATAAAATCGAGCAGATAATTCTACTGACTCCTAATGATGGGCTAAGCAATCAGCATCTTGAAGAGTTCAAGATGTCTGGTATCGAAGCCATGATATTCCAAAAGAACAAATCCCGTGACCAGTTTTTGAAATATGTTCAAATTATTGATATCCATAAGCTGGCTGAAAGGGATGGCGATAAGACGATAGCGGTAGAGTCACTAGAAGGTCAAAACCTTGTACTTATTGATGAGGGCCATCGTGGCACAAGTAGTGCTGGTGTATGGATGAGCTATCGTGACACGCTGACAAAAGATGGCTTTAGCTTTGAATATTCAGCAACCTTTGGTCAAGCGATTAATAAATCCAACAACGTCATCAAGCAAGAAGAAGAAGAGATAAAAACCAAAGCAAAAATGCACTTTGGTACTAAAGCATTAACCAAACTAGACGATGCTCAGCTAAAGGCTCTAAGTTTAGATGAGCTGGAAAAGCAAAAAGCACGACGCGAAGCCTTGCGTGAAGTCTATGCAAAAAACATCTTGTTTGACTACTCGTACAAGTATTTTTATGATGATGGCTATGGTAAAGAAGTCAATATTCTCAATATGAAAAAAGGTGAGACACAGGATAATCAGCAGCTATATCTAACTGCCTGCTTATTGGCTTTTTACCAGCAGCAGCACCTTTATCAAAATAACGTCGGACGTCTTAAGCAATTCAAAGTTGAAAACCCCCTTTGGGTATTCGTCGGTAACAAAGTAAATGATGATGATTCAGATATTTTGACCATCATCAAATTTTTAGCTGACTTTTTAGACAGTCGTCATAAAGCAGAAACCATCAACTGGATTCATGACTTTATTACCAATAAGTCACGTTTAGTCGATAACAAAGGTAACAATATTTTTGTTAATCGTTTTGCTCCATTACACGGTAGAGACGCTGAAGCTATTTATCAAGATATACTCAGTCAGTTCTTCAATGCAGGAAGTAACCAGCGCTTAAACGTCATACGGATCACTCAAAACACAGGCGAGCTACGCCTACAAATTGGTGAGAATACACCGTTTGGCGTGATAAACGTAGGTGATGAAAAAGGCTTATTTGATCACTGTGAAAAGCTAAGTGATAGCCATTATCTAAATACGCGTACCGATGAATTCACCCCGACGCTATTTGATACCATCAACGACGATAATAGCAAAACCAATCTGCTCATTGGCTCACGTAAATTTACCGAAGGCTGGAGTAGTTGGCGAGTCTCGACTATGGGTCTATTGAATATGGGTTCTGGTGAAGGCTCACAAATCATTCAATTGTTCGGTCGAGGTGTACGTTTAAAAGGTGAGGGCTTCTCACTCAAACGAACGCCGCACAATATTTATAGTAAAGCTGAATATAAAGATCTGTATCTAGATTTGCTACAAACGATTAATATCTTTGGCTTACATGCTGACTATATGGAAAAATTCCGTGACTATCTAAACGATGAAGGTATCGTCCTTAACCAAGATTTAGTCACTTTAGATTTCAATACCAATCGTATAGCAGCACCTCATAGACTCAAGACTTTGACGCTTAAAGATGGTTACAAGGATAATCAGCCAAATGGCTTCAAGGCACAGGTTAAGCTGTCGCTATTTGAAATTCCTGATAAGTATCAGGGGAAAATTAAAAAGCCGTTTGTGATTTTAGACTTATACCCACGACTCCAAGCCTATCATACCGATAAGCGCAAGCGTAATAATGACTTAAAAGACAAGCGTCAAGAGCATGAAATATCGCCTGATATCATGCCCTTCTTTGATTTTGACAGTTTATATTTACAATTACAGCAGTATAAGATGCAACGTGGCTATACCAACATACGTCTTGGTATCGACGAGCTTAGAGCGTTCTGCTGTAAGCCAATTAAGAATACCCATGATGACTGGTATAGGCTATTGGTCGATAGCGAAAAGCTGACGAAAGATGTAGAGGGTATTCGCTTTCAGCAAAGCGTCTTATTAGAGCTGCTACAAGCGTACATGGACAGATTTTACAAAACCATGAAAAACGCATACGAAGGTCAGTACTATGAAGTGACAGAGTTTAATGTCGGTGACGATGATCTGCCTATTCACATGTGCGACAAATATGTATTTACATCAAAAGAAGGGTTTAATGGTGAGGCAGAAGAGTACTTTAAACGCCTTACCAAGTTACAAGATATAGTCAATGATGGAAAGCTAGAGAAGACAGTCAACTGGCAGGATGGTAGCTTACGTACAGTCGTATTTGACAAGCATCTGTATTATCCATTGTTCAGCAAAAATGATGATAGCTTGCCATTTACTTGGTCGCCTTCAGTATTTGATTATGACAGTAAGGGTGAGAGTAGCGAAGTTAAGTTCGTTGATGATCTACAGCGTTATATCAATTCTGATAAACAGATTGATGCGCTTAAAGATTACTATATATATTTACTTCGTAATCCCGATAACCGATACAAAGGATTAGGTTTTGCACTAGCAGGTAATTTTTATCCAGACTTTTTATTGTGGTTAGTACACAAAGAGACGGGTGAGCAGTACCTGACCTTGATTGATCCTAAGGGTATCCGCAACATGAATACTGATGATGCCAAAATTAATCTATATAAAGAAATAAAAACCCTTGAGAGTCGCTTAGAAGATAAGCTGATACTAAATAGCTTTATTTTGACCACGACGCCAATGAAAGAGTTGATAAACAATTCCTTAAGCGAAGATGAACTGAAAGAACGAAATGTGTTGTTTATGGTAGGTAATCAAACCGCTTATTTAAATGATATGTTTGAGGGGATTTTGAGCTGAGAGCCCATCCCAGATTCTGTGTAAGTATGGATCGGGGGTAAGCAGCAGTGACACAGAGTTTGGGAAACTCCCACGGCTTGGTATCAGCTCAAAACCCTGTTAATCAGTCAAGTGGTGCTTGGGTTAAAAGAGACTCTGAACGCTTTACCAAGCGTCCTATGCAAGAGTACTTAGACGATGAGCGCGCGCCTAGGTTTTAACAACCTCCCCCGCGAGACCTAACATTTACGGCATCTCCTCACCAAACCAAGGGAATGAAGTCAAAATGATTCTAATAACAACGAGAGGTAAGCATGAATAAGCAAGATATCATTAGCGAGTTGGCACCAAAATTAAATGTGAATCAAGATGAGGCAAGGGTTGTACTAAACTCAGTTTTGGATGTTTTAGCCGACTCTTTAGCTAACCTCGAAGAAAATGAAAGATTGAAGTTAGTAGGGTTTGCAAATTTCCAAAAGGTTAAGCGCAAGAGTCGTTTGGGTAGAAATCCTAAGACAGGTGAAGCAGTAGAGATACCTGAAAAGCTAGTCATCAAGACGACAATTAGTGAAAATCTAGTAGATAGCTTTCAGTAATTGCTCGAGGAGTTTTAACTTATCGGCGGTTCAATAACCTAAGTAATGGTATTGGCTTTTAGTATTGTATTGATAGTGTTGTTTACGCCACCCCTTGCTATAAGTAGTTCGCTAATATCAGTCTATTTTAGGTAGTCTGTTTATCGTTTAAACGGTCTGTTTGGATGGTTCCGTTGGGGTATGTCCTATATTAGCTAGTGTTTTTTTGGACAGGTACAATAATAAGAGAGTGAGTGTATGTATGATGCATATATTTCACATGCAGTCGAAAGACAAAAATATCTTATGTTTTATCTGAGACTGTTGTGCCACTACAAACTATCTGGAATCGGAAAAAACGATGATTCAAACCGTTATCCATTATTTTCTACACTTTGGCATGCCGTTGATGGTTGCCTATATATTTTTTCGTGACGACTATAAACGAGTATATTTGATTCTTTTAGCAACTATGCTAGTAGACTTAGATCATTTGCTAGCCACGCCTATTTTTTCGCCCAATCGCTGTAGTATTAACTTTCATCCGCTGCATACTTATTATGCAATGGCAGCATATGCGGCTATGCTATTTCTACCTAAGACCTATAAAATAATTGGTTTGGGGTTATTGTTACATATGCTAACTGATTTGAATGACTGCGTGATGACCTATCTGAATTGTCCGCAGTGCTTGAATAAGGCTTCTGCCCGTGAGTTGGTGAAATGGTTGGTCACAGCCACGAACGCTTGATGTAGCTGTGAGCACATCGTTTAGTATTTTTCCTAACAAGCATTTTTTTAATGCATTTTCAGCGGCTAACCTAATGTGTTTTGCTGCTAGGATTTATTTAGATTATTAGTGCACGTTTTTACATCGTTTTAATAGTGCTGTAATCGCCACGGGTACGTAAAACAACTTGAACATCTGAATCGCCACGATTTCGCCAGAACCAACCGTGATTACCTGTAAATGCGGCCTCTAAAACGCCTTCATCAGAAGCAACCCCGCGACCTTTCTCATAGCTAATGGCTTTACCCAAGGCATCACCGTGAGTATCAAAATTAACCTCACCGCCAGTGACTGCCCAAGAGTAATTTGCTTTATCACCTTCAGACATTTTCATTTTAATTTCTATTCCTTCACCTGGAGTCAGGGTGAAGGGAATCTCATCACGCCACTGTCCATCAGCAACGGTAGTATCAGTAGGCGTGGTATTTATTGTTTGTTCTGTCATATTGTCAATGTCTGAGGTTCCGGTTGCTACTAAACCAGCCGCATCTGCGGCAGCTTCTTCTGCCAATTGCTGCTTAATCTGTCCCATCTCTGTTAATCGAAGCAGTTTACCAACCCCAGTTGGATCAATACCATATTCTGCCGGTAGAACCACTGTAAATAAAATGACTATTGCTGCAATTGCAGCCAGAATAGTAGATTTTATGAGTTGATTTGAAGAGGGCAGCTCAGCTTGTGAAGGGGTGTCACTGTTATACATATTAGAAATCCTTGGGTTATTGAGACATTAAATAGCCAGTAAGCTGCATGCCCACTAAAATAAATCCTGCGCTCATCATGGCAACGTTGGCGGTATAAGCGTTACGGATGAAACTTGACGTGCGTCGCCAGTAGCTCATGCCAATCAATATGATTGCTAGAGCTAATAGTTGCCCAATCTCCACACCCACGTTAAATGCGAGTAAGTTAGGTAGCAGGCCGTCAGGAGACATATCGTATTCTAGAATCTTAGTTGACAACCCAAAGCCATGGAAAAGACCAAATATAAGTACCGCTATTTTTGTATTTGGTTGATATCCGAACCATCGCTGGAAAGCACCAATGTTGTCTAAAGCTTTATAAACAACAGAGAGGCCAATAATTGCATCAATCAGATAACTATTTATACCAATGTTGAAATACACACCTAAAATCATCGTGGTGGAATGACCTAATGCGAATAGGCTCACATAGACACCAATATGTTTCATACGGTAAAGAAAGAAGATGACCCCGAAGAGGAACAGTATATGGTCATATCCCGTTATCATGTGCTTAGCACCCAAGTACATAAAGGGTAAAATATTGACTCCTGAAATTTCCTGAATATAACCTTTATCACCCGCTGTAACAGCGTGAGCAAAAGCTTCGTTACTGCCAAAAATGACACAGGAAAGCAGTACCGAAAGTAACAGCAGACGGGTCTGCCAAGTCGCCCATGACGAGCTTGTTGACCTATTATGAGCATAGCTGTGCATTGAGAATCCTATGGTGTGAAATAATGGATACGCGGCCTAATGTAATACAATAAAAAATTTTGAACTCATTCAATAGAAAGTAATTATGACTGGCACCTCAAAGCACTTTCTTACAGATAGGGCACATAAAATACGAATTTTTTAAATGCAAACCGAGCAATTAAGGAGTAAGATATTATCCCCTAGGGGGGGATACTGTCAATAAAAAGACTTATATTTTTATCGGGTATAATCATGTTCCCTAGAGGAAGGGCACTATAACTATGAAAAAACCGCACATACATGCATCTCATCCAGCCGTGATTAAACGTCTTAAAAAAGCAAATGGTCATCTGAATAGTACGATAGAGATGTTAGTAGATGGACGAACTTGTCTTGATGTAGCGCAGCAGCTGCAAGCTGTAGAAAATGCCATTCATCAAGCTAAGAAAGTTCTAATTCAGGACCACTTGGATCATTGCCTTGAAGATTTACTAGGATCTGTCGACAAAGAACAGAAAGACTCTCTAGATGAGTTTAAGGAAATAACCCGTTATCTATAAGGTCCATCGGCTGAAATAAAGAGGCTCGGATGCTAAGTGTTTTTGTGAATCGAACTTATCGTCACTTGTTTGCTGCCCAAGTCATTGCTTTAATTGGAACTGGCCTCGCTACTGTGGCGCTAGGGTTATTAGCTTTTGATCTGGCAGGTAGTAATGCTGGTGTCGTTATGGGAACCGCATTGGCCATCAAGATGATTGCTTATGTTGGTATCGCCCCAATTGCAGCAGCCTTTGCCGAACGACTGCCCAAACGTACGATGTTGGTAACGCTAGATGTGATACGAGCAGGTGTCGCCCTGCTTTTGCCGTTTGTTTCGCAGATTTGGGAAGTTTACGTGCTGATCTTTGTATTGCAAGCTGCCTCAGCAGCATTCACGCCGACTTTTCAAGCCACTATTCCTGATGTTCTGCCTGACGAGCAGGATTACACTAAAGCCTTATCACTTTCACGCCTTGCGTACGATATGGAAAGTCTGATAAGTCCCATGTTAGCAGCAGCATTGCTGACAGTAATGAGCTTTCATAATCTGTTTACGGGGACAGTGCTGGGGTTTTTAGCCTCTGCCCTATTGGTCGTATCGGTGGTACTGCCCCCACATGCTATACCAGAGCGTCGTAGCATCTATGATAGAACTACGCGCGGTATTCGGATCTATTTAGCCACACCTCGATTGCGCGGATTGCTTGCAGTCAATGTTGCGGTCTCTGCCGCTGCGTCTATGGTTTTTGTGAATACAGTAGTGATCGTTCAGGGTGGCATGGGACTCACTCAGAGTGCAGTGGCATTAGCCTTAGCGAGCTTTGGCGCTGGCTCTATGATTGCTGCATTGGTTTTGCCAAGCCTACTAAGTAAGCTGACAGACCGTAGGGTCATGTTAAGCGGTGTTGGGCTGTTAGTGGTGGGTATGTTCGCTGGTACATTGATGATGGGACAAAACTCACTTATGGCCTTATGGTTCGTGTTAGGTTTGGGTTATTCTGCTGCTCAAACTCCCTCTGGCCGCTTGCTATGGCGATCCTCACATCAAGAAGATCGCCCAGCACTGTTTGCCGCTCAGTTTGCTTTATCTCATGTCAGTTGGTTGGTATTTTACCCCTTGGCAGGTTGGTTAGGTGCTCATTACAGTATGACTGTTGCTTTTGCAGTATTAGGCGGTGCTGCTGCACTAGCGGTATGGGCGGCTTTTAGAGTCTGGCCGTCTATTGATTTAACAGAGATTGAACATGAGCATTTCAATCTACCAGAGGGTCATATCCATGCTACTGGATCTCCTACACCCAACGGGATACGACATACCCATCCTTTCGTAGTCGATGACTATCATCCGCGTTGGCCGAGCTCAGGTCATTGATTTTGAATCTGTATACAAGAAGGGGGTTGCCATTGCGGAAGCATTAGTGTTTGAAAAGGGCACTACCAAGGACTTTTTCTCAAAAAAAATGATATACGGCGCTGATATTCTGAAGCTTACTATGCTACTGATTTATCAAGGCACTTTCCTAGATTCAAATAACCCTATTCAGGTTTTATTAACTTCAACAGACATATGAGACAGTTGAGGTAAAGATTCTAATAATATTTTTTTGTATTCTTCCGTACTTAAAGGGGATGGTGAGGATACTGAAAGGATGGCAGCTTGGTGGGTTGACGCAATTTTCCAGACATGAATATCGTTAATAATCGTATTTTTCTTATCGAGAGTCTGCGATATCTTCTCAAAAGTTGAAACATCAACAGATTTATCTAAAAGCACGGTACTCGATTCTTTGATCAATCCATAAGACCAGTGAAGAATCACTATTGCACCGACAATGCCCATGACAGGATCAATCCAGATGATGCCCATATATTTACCGGTTAATAACGCCACGATAGCAAGCACAGAAGTTAGGGCATCCGCTAAAACGTGTAAATAAGCCGCTTTCATATTGTGGTCATGGTCATGGTCATGGTGATGGTCATCTTTAAGTATAAATGCCGATACTATGTTTACGATTAGACCAATAACAGCAACGATAATGGCTTCGTTAAAATATATATTATTTGGCTCTATTATTCGTTGGACTGATTCTAAAATCATTAATAATGCGACAATGGCTAATGCAATGGCACTCGCAAAACCACCGAGATAATTTACCTTGCCCGTACCAAAACTAAATAATTTATTATTAGCGTTCTTTTTAGCATACGAATAAGCAAAGATAGCGATAAGAAATGCGGCTGAATGTGTGCCCATGTGCCACCCATCAGCAAGTAATGCCATAGAGCCAGACCATGTACCAGCAGCGATCTCTAAAACCATGATTATCGTCGTCAACCAAAATACAATCTTTACTTTAGATTTGTTTTGGGCACTATCGACACCGAAATTATGAGAGTGTTCCCACTGAATACTTGATTCTTTCACGTTTTAAATCCTTAGCTGTATATAAAAAGATGGCAATCTTATGTATTATAAACATCATTAATAAATATACTACCCCCCAGTATAATGTAAGGCAATAAAATAATGTCACACACTCAAAACAGTAAGAGCAAGCTACTAGGACGTATCAGACGTATCAAAGGTCAGTCAGTAGCAATAGAAGCGTCATTAGAAGGTAATCCTGAATGCATGGCTCTTTTGCAGCAAATAGCGGCATTAAAGGGCGCGGTGAATGGCCTTATGAAAGAAGTCTTGGAAGAGCATATAAGAGAACATTTAGGGGCAGAAGACATTACCCAACAACAACGACAACAAGAGATAGAAGATGTGTTATCTATCCTAAAAACTTACCTAAAGTAAAAAGATAAAAGTCTTTCAAAAAGAATGATTTTTTCATGTTGAAAGGTACACTGCTATGTACAATGAGCTGCTGTAAATAAGAGCCCATCCCAGATTCTGTGTAACTGCCATTTAGATTAAATGCCTGCTGATACGATCATCAAACATAATCATAAAGCGATTTAAAGCAGACGTCCAGTTACGAATGGGCATCGACCACTTTTTGGATGCCTGCTGGGTGGCTAAGTACACCACTTTAAATGCAGCTTGATCAGATGGGAACACCTTGCGCTTATTCACCGCTGTCCGAATGACACTGTTTAATGACTCGATGGCATTGGTGGTGTATATGACTTTTCTGATGTCTTTAGGGTAGCCAAAGAACACCGTTAAGCCCTCCCAATTACTCCGCCAAGACTTGATGACATGTGGGTACTTATCACCCCACACCTCATCAAAGTGCTCAAGGTTGGCCTCTGCTATCTCAAGCGTATCAGCGCCGTAGATGGCCTTTAAATCAGCTGCTACGGCCTTCTTATCCGTCCACGGTATGAACTTCATTGAGTAACGCACCATGTGTACGATACACAGCTGAACCTGAGCGTTGGGATAAACGGTGTTGATAGCATCAGGGAAGCCCTTTAGACCATCGACACAGGCAATGAGTATGTCTTGCACGCCACGGTTTTGAAGCTCGGTAAGAACACCCAGCCAGAACTTAGCGCCTTCATTCTCTGAGAGCCACATACCAAGCAGCTCTTTCTTACCGCTAAGATTGACGCCTAGGGCTAAGTAAATGGCTTTGTTGATGATCTGCTTGTCTTGACGTACTTTGACGACAATGCAGTCCAAATAGACGATAGGATAAACACTGCTCAGCGGTCTGTTCTGCCAAGCGGTAATGTCATCTAATATATTGTCAGTGACTCTTGAGACAAGAGAGCTTGAGATGTCGACGTCATAGAGCTCTTTAATGCTCTCTACGATCTCAGTGGTGGTTTGACCTTTGGCGTAAAGGAATATGATTTTATCATCGAGACCTGAGATACGGGTTTGATGCTTACTAACGAGTGTAGGTTCAAAGTCACCATGACGGTCTCTTGGGGTGGATATCTCAAGCTCGCCTGTGTCGCTACGGACGGTCTTTTTAGTGTGACCGTTGCGCTTATTAGATTTATCCGCCTTTTCATGTTTGGGGTAGCCGAGATGGTCTTCCATCTCAGCCTCTAAGGCAGTATCGATAAAAGATTGCATGAGCTGCTTTTGGAAGTCTTTGATGTCATCGAAGCTTTTCATGCTACCAGCCATTTGCTCGGCCAGTTTTTTAATGTCAGATTGAGTAGTCATTGCTTATTCTCCGGTTAGTGGATTATAAGCAGTTACACAGTTTTTAGGAAACTCCCGATATTACAGAATCGCCACCATTCATGCCGCCGAATTTAATCTTACCTGCCCCAGTTTTATTAGCTGAAGACTTTTTGTTCAAATTATCTATCATAATAAATTCTCTTAAATTATTGTTATGTGGTAGTTTTACACGCTATTTATAAACACTTATATTTATATACTACACATAAATAATCATGAGATACAAATCTGTCTAAAGGCTGTGTTACAAAAGCTTTTATAGCTAACAAAATAATTCATGAATTAAAAATGTTTCTATTAATAATATATATTTGACTAATGTTAATAATACAGCTGGCTTTACCTATATTCACATTACATCAGCTTGAAGTATCCTTAAAACCTTATCCTCTCCCAGCTGGTCAATCAACGCTTGCAGATGGGTAGTAGAATCAGACTTGTTTTGGGCATCTGCTCTAAATTCTGCCGTATCTCTACCTTCACGCAAAGCATCTAAATAGTCCGCCCACTTCTGCATCATATTACTACGATCATCAATGTATTCAAATCGACCATAGGCGGTTCCATTAGGATCTTTCGTCGTATGACCCAATGCCATCTCTACAAGCACAAGTGGATACTTTAACTGCTCTTGTAGGATGGTCTTCGCTGTCGCTCTAAAGCCATGAGCACAATGTATATCTTTATAGCCTAAATCCTTTAACCGCTTATTCGCTGTCGCATCAGAGATGATCTGATGCTTTTTTGCCGTCTGGCTAAAAAATACGTATTCAGTATGACCATTAATTTTTTGTTGTTCACTCAATATAGCTACGGCTTGACGAGGTAGGGGAACGACCATGTCTTTGACCATGTTTACCTTGCCTTGCCCCTTCAATGGCTTTAATCGCCATCTGCCAGTTTCTAGGTCTAGATCAGCCCAGCTCATACGTCTTAAATCACCATTGCGAACAAACAGAAGCGCTAATAGCCTAAGGGAATTTATGGTGTTTGGGTCACCTTCTATTGTTTCGATAGCTTTAAGTAATTTAGCCAAGTCCTTCGGTTTAGTAACCGCAGGACGATGACCGTAACTTGACTTAGCTAATTGGCTCTTAATGAGCGCCGCAGGATCACTCGTACAGAAACCTCGTGCCCCAGCATAGACAAACACATCACTGGCAATGCCAGCACAGCGTTCAGCCTTGTCTGTGGGCTTACCATCCTTGTTTAATGACTTAGCTTGGATGTCTAATAGCACTTCAAGCATTTTAGGTGAGGTGATATCGCTGATTGGCTCGTCACCAATATATTTGCATATAAGATCAAGACGACCTTTCTTACGAATGAGGGTGTTACTTTTCTGAGTCTGATCTAAGCTATCAAAATACTCCCAAGCAAAATGATTAAAAGAATTTTTAGTTTTACTAATAATAATTTTCTTTATTTCTTCACGATGAAATTTTGGGTCAATACCTTTGCTTAACAGGTCTTCATATTCACGCCAAACCTCACACGCACGTGCATACGAGATACTTGGATATATACCAATGGATATAATACTTTGCTTAGAATTTGAAGGAGGGTAGTAGCGGTACATCCATGACTTAGTCTCAGTAGGACGTACCATTAAGAATAGTTTGGGATGATTTTTGACAGCAACGAAGTACTTCTTATCTTCAGGCTTATGGCTGCTGATGCTTCTGTCTGAACTGATCGCTTTTCTTTCCATATCCTAGATCTCTATGAGTAGACTCAAAACTCGGTATACTTGACAGTATACTCAAAGTGCATGGATTAGGATAGATTCATAGGACAGTATAGAACGCCAGATACAACAAAGCCCCTGATATCAGGGGCTTTAGCTGTTCTATAAGATAGTATAGGACTATGTAATGGTACCCGGAGCCGGACTTGAACCGGCACGCTATTGCTAGCGAGGGATTTTAAATCCCTTGTGTCTACCAATTTCACCACCCGGGCAAAAATTGTTTTATCTTTAACATAAGCTAGCTGATAGACCGTCTAGTTACTAGATAAGTGCTCGCTATTATAAGCGGTTATGCTAATAATGCAAGCCAAAATTAACGTAAAGTTAATAAATAATTGGAGGCTGGAGTCGGAATCGAACCGGCGTTAACGGAGTTGCAGTCCGCTGCATGACCACTCTGCCATCCAGCCAATCAAGGTGGCCTATATTAGCAAAAATATAATAAATTACAAGTCATTTTTTTGATAAACGCTCGTTATTTATTAGATTAAGAGTATTTAAGCATTATTCATGTTTATTTGAACCATTTAATCAAGCATATGCGCGCCTCGACAAGCTATTGCTTAGCGAGGTGTGTATAAAAAATAATACAGTCTAAGCTGTTAAATAATGTCTTTATTATTACGTTGGGCTTTTTTGATGTCGCGATAGGTGGCGGTGCAAATCAATACCAGCACCCCCAAGGTAATCGCTGGCCAGACTAAAATATATAATCCGTAGATAAGCGTGCTATCCATGTTGTCTCCTTATAGTATTCATTGATAGGTAACACTTAGCAAGTGACTTGCTAGGTGTTACCAGATATCCGTCAGGGCTACTGTTATTTAGCTCTTTGTTATGGGTGCTACTTTGGGCTTTTTATCGTAGTCACCAACACGTTGTTTGATCAGATCAAAGTCGAAATGTTCATCACCCATGAGACTGACGACCACACAAACGATAGTACTGGCACCGTAAGCGGTCAGTGAAGCGAGTAGGATCATGTACTGGCGTAAGAATCCAGTCGCAAACATTAACATCAGCACCAAGGTAATAGCAGCCGCGCCCATGCCAATCTTACGACCTAAGAAACCAAATACCATCAGACCGATGACCACCGCGCCACCGACACTGGCTAAGATTTCAAAGAATAGGGCGGTGATGCCAACAATAGGTATCAACTCAAAACGCGCTACACAGAATAATAAAAGTCCGACAATCACTGCTGAGGTAAAGGCGACGTTGGTCACACGATTCCAGAATACACTGGCGATGACAGGGAAAACAATTGCACCCCATAAGGCACCAACAAATACCAGCATCACTAGAATATCAAGCTTGAAGCTGGCAAAGATGAGTCCCGCTGCCGTCGCGACAATCATCGTGCCACGACCGACGAGCATCATGGTTTTTGGCTTGATGCCACCTTTTTTGGCGATATTTTTGGCGTAGACATCGGCCATCATAATGGTTGATAGCGCAGACAAATCTGAGTCAGCCGTTGAAGATAATGAACCAATGACCAAAATAAAGAATAAGGCAATAAAGACCGGATGCAGGTACATACTGACCATTTGTGGAATCAAGTTGTTCATATTGCCATCAAGTGGTTCGATGCCAATGGTCAAAGCCATTAAGCCAATCATACCAAGCCCAATGACGATACCGGCATAACCGACTGTGGCGGTAACAAATGTCGCCTTAATTTTAGTTTTATCAATGGCAAATAAGCGCTGGGTAATGGTTTGATTACCGATAGCATAGGCCAATACTGCGACAAAATAGGGTGCACCTTGCTGAAAAAAGGCTTCAGAGGAAAAGAAATCCTGCTGCTCTAAGGTCAAATTCGATAGTCCGCTGACCATCACTGCAGGACCACCCATGGAGAATAGTACCGCTGGAATGATGATGACACCAATGGCCATCAAAGCGACCAATTGGGCAAAATCAGTAAAGACTGAAGCACGAAACCCTGAGGTTAAGGTATAGCTCAATACCCCGACACCCGCGATAATTACCCCTGTTTGGAATGATAATGGTGACAATACTGACACCAATGCCCCAGCAGCGGTAAAGTTGACCATCAAGCTAATTAAGCTGCCCATAAGGTTGGATATGGCTAAAATTAATTGGCTTGATGAGCCGTGGCGGGCGTGGATAAGCTCACCTAAAGTGTGACCGTTGGGAGCAAGCTCACGAAAGCGCATCCCAAAAGGGTAGATGAACAAAATCATCAGCGCGCCCCAAAAGCCGTAATGTATCGGCCCTGATACGCCGTATTTATAGCCAGAGGTGGCAGCGGCATAAAAGGAAGCGGCCCAAATCCAGGTGGCGGTCATACTTGCCGCGCCCATACCGAAGCCAACACCGTGACCTGCAACCATAAAACCAGTGGTAGATTCTTTGTCTTTTTTGATTAATAAAGATAAGAGATAGGTACCGCCGTAAAACGCGACCAATAATAAAATAATGGTGAGCGCCGAAAATTGGAAC
Source organism: Psychrobacter okhotskensis (assembly GCF_965638355.1). Classification (NCBI taxonomy): domain Bacteria; kingdom Pseudomonadati; phylum Pseudomonadota; class Gammaproteobacteria; order Moraxellales; family Moraxellaceae; genus Psychrobacter; species Psychrobacter okhotskensis. The sequence continues at coordinate 2,161,821 of NZ_OZ281822.1, read as the reverse complement.
AATGACTCAGTTTTCAAATTCATACCTCGCAATTGTTTTAAATGAGTAAAAGTTAAGCGGTATTGATTACCCCTTAACGGTTAGAAATAGATTTGTGCCTACTGCAGTAGGTGTTATGACAATAGAACTTATAAAGCACATTAATAGAGCGCATACGATTCGCGCATATCAATAGCGATGACACAAATTGTCATGACAAATTAATAATAAAGTGAGGTGCAGCTGACTATGGTAGTGGGGGTTGTTGACCACACTAGTAATAAATAAAACAATAGCGGCAACTCTCAATATGCGTCTGTTAATGGCTTAGCCATTACGCTGTCAAGTATGCATACTCGATAGTAGCTGGATGCTAAAACAGACTCATATACCATGTCCGCTTAGCAAGATACAGATAAGCACGAGACCATAATATCTTGGCCTGAGCTAAATTTAGACAGCTTTATCAGCTGAAATAAGCAACGTTTTGGATAGCGTTTTATCCAATCATCGCATGTGACGCATTGTCCGTGTTCATCATCTCAAATAAAGTTATTCGTTATAATCAACGAAAATTACTTACTATTGATAAATAAAACTACAGCCATGTTAAATGTATGTAACATGTTCGTGCACTAAGAGTAACCTATTATTTACGTAATCTCAAATTTATCCATAGATAGACAGGCATTAGCCATCACTAAACGCTCATGCTCATAGAGGGAGAGAGAGGGCAAACAACTGATTTTAATGAAATATATAAGATAGGGTCGTGCTAAGGAAGAGATGAAATTAATAGGATGAAGTTTGTTAAATTGGGAGGATAGAGAACCGCCATGTTTTAAAAACCAGAGTAATAAGTCACTCTATTATCACGTAAAAATCCTGCCAACCCCAAGCCATAGCGCTCTGCGACACACACGGCAGTGCTAGTGGGTGCAGACATACCGACCAACCAAGGTATTTGGCTACGAATGGATTTTTGTACCAGCTCGATCGATAGGCGCGAGGTCATCACTACACAGTCGACATCTACTTTGTGTCGTAGTTGCCAGCCAATGAGCTTGTCGAGGGCATTGTGACGGCCGACATCTTCAAAGAGATGTAAGTGTTGCCCTTGCATGGTTGCCGCCGCATGGACAGCGCCTGTTAGTTGATGGGTATGTTGGGTGGCATCTACTTGTGCGCGTATTTGCAATAGGTAGTCAAAACTTGGCATCGCAGCTTTGTTTCTAACACTATTTTCGGGTTGATTTTGACTTTTATCATGAAATCCACTTGCCAGATTAGTTTCTAAGTCACTCTTTAAGTCTCTTTCTAAGTCTCTTTCTAAGTCTCTTTGAAAATGCTCTTGTGAATGGTTATTTGATTTATAGCCACTTAGGTCAGGCAACGCTTGGGTCAAACCTGTGATACCGCACATACCGCACCCTGTACGCCCTGCCAGCTGCCGCCGTTGGGCTTGGATGCGCTGATGACTGCGCTGATTTAAAGTCAATTCCACCACATAAATATCGTAATCCTGCAGCTGTGCTAAGGTTTGCTCAAAGGAACCAGCCGTATCATTTTCATCCATTGAGTCTTGAGTAAATCTTTGATAGCTTGCCATATCTGTCAGCTGGGTCACTTCCCAGTCTAATAAGTCATGGCTGTGTTGAATCAAACCTTCGCTGAACAAAAAGCCTATCGCTAGATATTCTAGCTGATAAGGGCTTGCCATCAATACTGCATAATGAATGCCGTTAATGATAATAGAAATCGCTGCTTCTACGACCAAATTTGCTGATTGATCTTCAATATACGCTTGCTGGCTACCACCTGATTCTGTAGGTGCATAGTAATATTTTTGTACCAAATGCGCGCGCGATAGTGGTGTCACAGTAGATTCTGCCGTCGCTTCAGACATATCGATGGCTGAAGCTTGAGTGTTTAATTTAGTCATTATAAGTGCTGACAGTCTTTTATCATTGTTGACATAACTCACCTTTCATCTTGCAAACTATCTTAGGCAGAAGCTGCCAACTCGCCTGCATTGACGCGCTCTAAGGCCACGGTAACAGACTTGTAGGCAGGGATATGAGAGTCTGGCGCATGCGTGTCCAAATCAAACAAGTCATTACATTCAGGATAGTAGGTAGCCACAGCGTTGGCGGCGATATCCATGTCGGTAAGTATCAAAGGTCCCAATGTGCGTTGCTCACCATGGCTGTCTTGACGCGACACCACAACATGATCGCCTTTTTGCCAACCCAATCGTGTCATTTCATCCGGATGCATAAACAAAACATCGCGGCGATTGGTCTGACGATAACGGTCTTGATAGCCAAATATCATGGTGTTAAATTGATCATGGCTCCGTACACTAGTCAACTGCCAGATCTTCTGCTCCGAGTGTTGACTGTCATCAGTATTTTGCGCATTTTGGGCATCAATTTTAGAGGTGGACGTTTTCTCTGCCATTTGGCTTGCGACATGAGTAATCGGGTATTTTGGTACTTCAAACTGCGCTTTGCCGCTATCGGTGTTCCACACGCGATGACGAGCCGCATGATATAAATGAAAGCCGCGCTCAGCCTCACGGATACGCACGTTGAAGTTCTCAAAGCCATCGATAGCTTGGGCGATATAATCACGAATCAAATCGAAGTCTTCTGCCATCGCTTGCCAAGGAATGGCTGAGTCAGAGCCAAACATCTGGGTTGCAATATCGGCGACTATCTGTGCTTCAGATTTTAGCGTATCGCTGATGGGCTTGAGGCTACCTTGAGTGGGTACTATCTGACACATTGAATCTTCAATTGTGGCAAACTGCTCACCTTTAGCCGTGATTAAGTGTTCGGTACGACCGACACAAGGTAGAATGAGGTTATTTTCACCCGGATACAGCATGGTTTCGTTTAGCTTGGTGCCAACAAAGACGTTAAGCTTATTTTTGGTCAATGCTCGTTGGATGTTATTTGAGTCAGGCGCTGCAACCGAGTAGTTGCCACCCATACTAAAGAAAGCCTTAATATCACCTTGTATCATCGCTTTTGCCCCTGCAACGACATCAAGACCGTTGTCTTGTGGCATTGGGTGCTCGAACACACGTTCTAGGCTATCAAGTAAGCTTTGCTTGGGACGCTCATGAATACCCATGGTGCGATCGCCTTGCACATTGGAGTGACCCCGCACAGGTGACGCACCCGCACCGTCAATACCTATCATACCCATCAACAGTAGCAAATTGGTAATCATAGCGACATTGTCATCGCCCTGCACATGCTGGGTTATGCCCATACCCCAAGTGCAAATAGTCGCTGGACTGGCGGCCACCAGCTTAGCAAGATTAATAATTTCTGCTTGAGAAATACCGCAACCAAGCTGAATATCTGCCCATGATTGTTCGGTCAACCACTGTTTCAATGGCTCAAAACCAGAGGTATGGGTTGTAATAAAGTCAGTATTAATTTTATCATTCTCAATCAGCCATTTAGCCAAACCCGTCAGTAGAGCCGCATCACCACCGATTTGAATTTGAACGACCTCATCGACCATGTCATCACTCTGTCCTGCCGCCATATGAGTTGGTTTTTGCGGGTTTCTAAACTTACTTAAGCCTTGTTCACGCATAGGATTTATCGAGATGATTCGACATCCTTGCTCGTGAGAGTGGGCAAGCATCTCAAGCATACGGGGATGGTTGGTTGCCGGGTTTTGTCCAAACATCAATATCAATTTGGCTAGCTCAAAATCCTCTAGTTTCACCGTCGCTTTACCGATGCCTAATTGCTTGCCAAGCATGACCGAGGTTGGTTCGTGACACATGTTAGAGCAGTCTGGTAGGTTGTTAGTACCAAAACAGCGGACGAATAACTGAAACATAAAGGCAGGCTCGTTAGTGACGCGACCTGAGGTATAGAACAGTGCTTCGTCAGGTGAATTAAGCTGTTCCAACTGCTCAGCGACATGCTCATAAGCGGCTTGCCAAGAGATGGGTAGATAATGATCTTGCGTGGCATCGTAGTATAGCGGTTCGGATAATCGACCGATATGTTCTAACTCATACCCTGACCAACCTTGTAGCTCTGTGACCGAGTGCTTGGCAAAAAACTGTGCATCTGCACGGGTAGACATGGTTTCACTTGCCAGCACCTTGATGCCTGTCTCACAGACATCTAGCGCTTTGTGTGACTTGTGATCTGGCCATGCGCAGCCTGGACAATCAAAGCCACCCTTGGGTTGATTGCTGTTTAATACGCTCAAGCTACCACGCAAAAAAGCCTTATAATCCATGAGTTTGCGAGTAGAGGCAATCAGAGCAGGCCAACCAGCAGCAGGATGAGTATAAACAGGGATTTTGCGCATGGCAGACCTCATAGATAAATAGCGATAAGAATAATAAGTAGGTTTTGATATAGGTATTGATATAGCAACTATATAATGACTGACCAAAACTTGGTAGGATCATTAACTATTGATAACAAAAAACGCCTGCTATTAAACAGGCGTTTTTATATTTAGCTCCAAAGTATCTGCTAGGGTCTGTTGAACATTCAAATATTAGGACTGCTGATCCCTAAAGTTGCCCCAAACCTTTTATCAAATCAGGCGTAAACCGACGATAATGTCGAGACCTTAGCTAGGTTTACAACAACGTTTGGGGTGATTTTAGTATCAGCCTTTCAGGGCAGGGCTATTTTTTGCCAATACATGGCGAAATTATCTAACCTAGAATGACTAGGCGTCAAGAGTTTCACTGCGTATTGTCTAAAAAATAGCCACTGCCAGTGCCACATTTGAATGTTCAACAGACCCTAAATTATTTAACTCAATATTAAGCTATCATCTTCAACTTTTTCGCCGCGTGTTTGCTCAAACATATCAAGTAAATCATGCACTGTCATATCTTTACGAATATCACCAGCGACATCTAGTACGACTTGCCCTTGGTGCAGCATGACGGTACGTGTGCCATGTGCCAATGCTTGCTGCATTGAGTGGGTGACCATCATGGTTGTGAGCTTATTGTCAGTCACAATCTTATCCGTTAACTCTAAAACAAAAGCAGCGGTTTTAGGGTCAAGGGCAGCAGTATGCTCATCTAGCAATAAAATCTTAGAAGGCTGTAAAGAGGCCATAAGCAGACTGACTGCTTGGCGCTGACCACCGGATAGTAGACCCATACGGTCGGTTAGACGGTTCTCTAAGCCCAATTTTAAAACAGCAAGTTTTTCGCGAAACAAATCACGGTTATTCTGATTTAGCGCAAAGCTCAGACCGCGTTTGCCACCACGTTTATAGGCCAATGCCATGTTTTCTTCAATGGTCAGAGCTTCACAAGTTCCAGCCATTGGGTCTTGAAAGACACGCGCGACCCAATGAGCGCGTTGATGGGCAGTTTTCTTAGTGACATCAATACCATTTAATAAAATTGACCCACTATCGACGCGCGTGGTGCCGCTTACAGCGTTCAAAAATGTCGATTTACCAGCACCATTGGTACCAATGACGGTCACAAATTCACCATCAGCGATGTTTAGATTAATACCACGCAGGGCAGGGTTTTCGATAGGCGTGCCCGGGTTAAAGGTCAACCGTAAATCAGTGGCTTGCATCATAATCGTTATTCCTTATTGTCTCTTCAAGCTTAATACGGTTATTTACCGTCTGTATTGGCTGTCATTGAACGCGAACTTTGCGCGATAAAAACTTGGTTTTCGCTTTTGGTAATACCAAAGCCAATACCACGAGTAGAGCGGTAATCAAGTTTAAATCTTGCGGGCCAAAACCAATACTACGCAGCGTGTCGCTCGATAGCGCGACCTGAATAAACAGCTTGTATAGTACCGCACCGACGATGACCGCAAAGGTAATGAGCCAGATACGTTTGGCAGGAATGATAGTCTCACCGATGATAACGGCTGCTAGACCAATGACAATAGTACCAATACCGATAGAGATATCTGCGCCACCTTGGGTCTGCACAAACAACGCCCCTGCAAGTGCAATTAGGCCGTTAGAGACGGCCATACCGATAATGGTCATCCAAGAGGTATTAATGCCTTGCGCTTGGGCCATACGGAGGTTTGAACCAGTTGCACGCATAGATAGGCCAGTTTCAGTGCTATAAAACCAATCTAAGAATAACTTGGCAAGCAGTATGACCACACCAATAATCAGACAGCGCATCCAATAGCCGTTGCCATCTGTCACTAAGGTACTAAATACCGTGGTTTCACCCAGTAGTGGCAAGTTCGGCGCACCCATGATGCGTAGGTTGACAGAATATAGAGCGACCATCACTAAGATACTGGCAAGTAGTTGCAGGATGCCAAGTTTGACGTGCAACCATGCAGTGACGATACCAGCGACTGAACCTGCTAGCATACCAAAAGCGCATGCCAACCATGGATTGACACCAGCGACGATAGAGATGCCCGCGACGGCACCGCCTAATGGAAAGCTACCATCAGCGGTCAAGTCAGGAAAGTCGAGGGTGCGGAATGAGATCAGCACACCAAGTGCCACTAGGCCATAAATCAGACCACTTTCAAGCGCACCAAAAAAAGCAATTAAAGACATAAGAGATCAATAAGTCATAACCAAGCGTTCAGCAATGCATGTTCTGATCATTAATTCATAAAATAAATAGCGTATAAACGCGCACTTATCTATAAATCTAACAGTCAGCTTTCGCTAAACGGCTAAGCGGTGAATTTAACAGATTAAGCAATCTGCGGTTAGGGTAAACCAAAACATATCACGATGAAAAACTATCATAAGCTACCTTGGTTCAAAGCTTTTATTCATAAATATTAGAGACTTAGATACTGCACAATGACTGTATAAGCAAACACGACCTTATAAGCAATGCCTTAAATAAAAAGCCATTAAGCAACAACCAGTCAAACCAGCACTGCTTAAACAAGAAGCCCAGCCTACTGACTCATAGCTGGGTTTCTTGTTTAAACATTTGGCATCATAGCCTGACGTTAAGCGATAAAATTTGATTATATTATATAGTCGAATTATCGTTTACCTAGCAGCTGCTAATAAAAGCCAAGTATAAAGGTGCGCTATTCTACCACTTCTTTTGCTTTATCGATAACTGCTTGTGGCAAAGTAACGCCTTGTTCTTTGGCATGATTTGGACTGACGTACAAATCAAGCATTTGCGGCGTATAGACAGGGATAGCGCCCGCTTTTTCACCATTTAGGATGCGCACCACGATTTTACCAGTTTCGCGGCCAAGATCGTAATAGTTTACGCCTAAGGCAGCAATCGCGCCGCGTTCAACCGAGCTGGTATCAGACGCAATCAGTGGGATTTTGCTTTCTTTAGCGACTTGATATAGTGACTCATAGGCCGATACGACATTGTTATCGGTTGAGGTATAGATCATATCGACCTTACCTTCGAGGCTACGAGCGGCCATGGCAATATCAGTACTACGCTGAGCAGGCGCTTCGAGGACATTGATACCTAGTGGTGTCAGTTTCTCTTTTAAGTTTTTTAAGATAATTGTTGAGTTAACTTCGCCCGGACTATAAACATAGCCGACGTTCTTTAAGCTAGGAATGATTTGACGCATCAATTCGATTTGTGGCTCATAAGGCAGTGCATCAGAGCCGCCAGTGACATTGGTACCAGAGCCATCTAGTTTTGTAACTAGTTTGGCTGCGATTGGGTCAGTGACTGCCGAAAATACTAAAGGAATGGTGCTAGTCGCCGCAGCTACTGACTGCGCTGATGGCGTACCAATCGCGATGATAACATCTGAATTGTCTGCGACGAATTGCTTGGCAATCTGTCCTGCAGTCGCTGTATTGCCTTGGGCGCTTTGGAAGTTCACCGTTAAGTTTTCACCGTCCTTAAAGCCGGCCTCATTAAGCTCATCGATGACGCCTTTGCGCACATCATCAAGTGCTGGATGCTCAACGATAGCAGTGATAGCCACCGTCTTCATTTCTGTGGCAGTATCGCCATTGGCAGCAGCATCAGTGCCGCTAGCATCTTGCGCTGGTTGATTACAGCCAGTCAAGATAGCGGTACAAACGCCGCCTAGTAGTAGCGCCTTACTAAAATTAAAACGTCCAAAATTTTGATACAACATAGGTCTCACTCCTGAAAATAATAATGTGTCCGTACATTATTTAATAATTAAAAATTAAGGGCAGCTGTCTATACAGATGGCTGACTGTTATTTGTCCGCACTCTGCGCTTTTTCGTCGACATTAATGGCATTTTTTAACAAGTCATCTGTCAAGCTCACCCCTTGCTCTGCCGCGTGTTTAGGGCTTGCGTACAAGGTTAAGGTATTCATCACTTCAGGCTTGATCGTATTGATCGCTTCGCCATTTAATACGCGATAGACCATTTTGCCCGTGGTACGGCCAAAGTCATAATCGTTGACACCTAGCGCCGCTGTCGCACCGCGTCTCACACTAAACTCGTCTGAGGCAATAACCGGAATATCAAGCTCATTGGCAGCACCAGCCATTGCTTCAAACCCTGACACAACGTTGTTATCTAATGAGGTATAAATGACATCGACGCGACCAGCAAGACTACGAGTCGCCATCGCAACGTCAGTTGGGCGATTGGCTGTCACATCTAAGATTTTCAGACCACGCGCTGGTGCGAGTTTTTTAAGCTGATTGAGCACCACTACAGAATTGATTTCACCTGGGCTATAGACGTAGCCAATGGTTTTTGCATTGGGTACAATCTTTAGAATGTTGTCTAACTGCGGCTCAATCGGTAACTCGCTTGATAGTCCTGTCACATTAGATTGGATAGGCACGTTGTTTTCATTAATGAGCTTCGCTGCGACAGGATCAGAGATAGCCGTATAAATAACCGGAACCGTTTTGGTTGAGGCCACAATTGATTGGGCAGAGGGCGTCGAGATTGCGACGATGGCATCGGGATTGTCTCCTGCAAACTGCTTGGCAATCTGTCCTGCTGTCGCTGTATTACCTTGGGCGCTTTGAAAGTTCACCGTTAGGTTTTGGCCTTCGACATAGCCATTATCAGCCAGCTCATCAATGATACCGCGGCGCATCTCATCTAATGAAGGATGCTCGACGATTTGCGTGATGGCCAGTGTCTTGGCGGGCTTATCCGTATCAGCGGCTGCACTCTCATTAGTAGAGGCAGTATCGGTGGGATTTGAGCAGCCAATTAGTCCAAGGGTGGCGCTGATAGCAGCACCATAGAGGCTTAAGCGTAAAGTAGAAGCAATAGTCATTATTATAGTAACTCATCGGTTATATCAATCATAAAAACCTCATCAACATTCTCAGATTCGTTAAAACTACTCGGGGTAGCGTTTGGATTCGTCTTCGCTGTGTTTGATTTTTACAGATAGTATTGGAAAATGCAGGTTAGCCGAGTCAATGCTATGTTGATGCCAAGATAGCAGGCTAACAATAAGGTAATCGTTCCGTCGATCATTATGTTCATATTATGACAGTAATGTAAGTTATCGCAATAAAAAATTAAAGCGTATTCGTCACCCGTATTATTCAGCCATATAAGGATGGTTTTACTGAGCAGCTTCTGCATCTTTATGCTAGGGTCTGTTGAGCATTCAAATATGGTACTGGTAATCGCTTGCACTTGGTTTGCTTGTATCGAAATTATTGCCATTCCACTATCTATATAAATGACATAAAAAAAGACGCTACTTAGGGCGTCTTTTTTTATGTTTAATCTATCGCTTAACTGTCAATCGAAGACCCGCCATAAACTACGAAATAGCCAGCCAATCACATAAAGAGGAATCTCTAGTATGTCGATAAAGTACAACCAATCCCAGATACTCGAAGGCTCTGAACGACGGTTACGCCGTGACTGTTTGACATCTGTGGTGATAATAAACAACAACGCGCTGATAACACCACTAGCAATGGCTATAAATAGTGCCGTTATATCTTCGGTAAAATACCAGTAAACCAGCAAGCCTACTGTTAAATAAAGGAGAATATCTGCTAACAGTCTCAGCAATACCACTATCATTCTCCAATATTTCGTGCATCAGCCATGTTAATTAAGCAAGCACATCACCAACGACGCAATCATCAGGCAAGGTAACGACTGTTAAGCCTGTCTTTGGATTGCCAGTCGATAACACCATGCCTTCTGAGAGTCCGAATTTCATCTTACGCGGCGCAAGATTGGTCACGCAAATGACCTTTTTATTCAGTAATTGCTCAGGCTCATAAAACTTACGGATACCGCTGAATACATTACGTGGCTTGTCTTCGCCAACGTCTAAGGTAAATTGTAGTAGCTTGTCCGCGCCTTCAACATGGTTACACTCTAAGACGTGCGCGACTTTCATCTCAACTTTGGCAAAGTCTTCGATACCGATATAGTCAGCCTGCTCATTATCACTACCAGTATTAGCCTCTTTCGCTGAGGGAGTGTTTTTCTTTGCTGACGTATTATCAGCATTAGCAACTGGAGTCGCAGTTTGAGCCAAAGATTCCTTTGACGCTTCAACCATCGCTGCGACGTCTTTTTCTTCGATACGCTGCATCAACGGTTTAAACTTATTGATTTTATGACCAAGCAACCATTGGTTACGGCTAGCAAAGCTTAGATCGTCAATGTTCAAAAACGCTTTAGCGTTGGCGGTTAGCTCAGGCAATACTGGCGCAAGATAAACCATTAATTGACGGAAGATATTAATCGCGACCGAGCAAACATCTTGAACTTCTTGCTCTGCGCCTTCGACCTTAGCAAGCGCCCATGGTTTTTTCTCATCGATATATTCATTGGCTTTATCAGCACATTGCATAATCAAACGCATGGCACGCGAGAACTCACGGTTTTCGTACGCGGCGGCAATTTCATCACCCGTTTTGGTGATGTCTTCTAATAAGTCTGACTCTACGCAAACCTCCGACAGCATACCGTCGTATTTTTTCACTAAGAATCCAGCACTACGACTGGCAATATTGACCACTTTACCAACTAGATCAGAGTTAACCTTTTGCATGAAATCTTCTAAATCAAGGTTGATATCCTCGACTTTATCAGACAATTTACTAGCAAAATAATAACGCAAGTACTCAGGATGTAAGTGATCAGCATACGTTTCGGCTTTAATGAAAGTACCGCGCGACTTACTCATTTTTTCGCCATTGACCATCAAGAAGCCATGGGCAAAGACGCCGGTCGGCGTACGCAGCTCGCTACCCGCTAGCATCGCTGGCCAAAATAGCGCATGGAAGTAAACGATGTCTTTACCGATGAAATGATAAACCTCGGTCTTATGCTCGTTTTCTTGCATCCAATAACGATCAAAATCTAATTCGTTTTCAGTACCTTTGCGCTTATCACACAAGTTTTGAAAGCTCGCCATGTAACCGACCGGTGCATCGAGCCAAACATAGAAGTACTTGTCTGGCTCATCGCTTGGGGTATCTGGAATTTGGAAACCGAAATAAGGTGCATCACGTGAGATATCCCAGCTGGTCAGGCCAGCGTCAAACCATTCTTGCAATTTATTAGCGACCGATGTTTGCAAGCGATTGTCACTGCGCGTCCAATCTTTTAAGAATTGCTCAAATTCTGGCAAATCAAAGAAGTAATGTTTAGAGGTTTTTAGAATGGGTGTGGCATCAGACAACGTCGAGTACGGATCTTTCAGATCTGTCGCATCATAAGTGGTACCGCACACTTCACAGTTATCGCCATATTGATCCAGCGCACCGCATTCAGGGCAAGTACCTTTGACAAAACGATCCGCTAAAAACAACTGCTTTTCAGGATCAAATAATTGCTCAACGTCTTTAGTACTGATATGTCCAGCACTACTAAGACGACGATAAATCAGCTCAGAAAAATGCTTGTTTTCTTCTGAATGGGTGGTGTGATAATTGTCGAAGTCAATCAAAAACTTAGCAAAGTCCGCTTCATGCGAAGCTTTAACCGAGGCGATTTGCTCTTCGGGTGTTACACCATTGGCTTCTGCTTTGAGCATGATAGCCGTACCGTGTGCATCATCCGCGCAGACATAAGTGACCTGATGGCCTTGCGCTTTCATCGCACGCGCCCAAATGTCGGTCTGAATATATTCTACAAGATGCCCCAAATGGATATAGCCATTGGCGTAGGGCAGCGCACTGGTTACTAGAATCTCACGCACTTTTGTCACCTATATTTTTATATAAACGGGTTGGTTATCAAACGTCTTGAGCGCTTTATGGCGAGCGGACGCGATATTGTCAATACTAAAGCTTTTAAAATTTCTAAAAAAGGAAAAACCAAAAAAGTGTGCCTATGATACCGTAATTCGGCCAAATTTGTGACATTCCTCAGTAATTAATACGTTAATCAATATAATCATTGGCTCTATTATGCCGATAGATTTCTATGCATTTATCAGGTGTCAATAACCTATTTTATTTAAAGAACATAGTCGTAAAGCGGCGATAAAAAACCCACCAAGCAATCTGCCAAGTGGGTTTTGAGTTTGCACATTAAAACTCATCGATATTCAAAGCTCAAGAAATTGCTTGAAGCTTAAACGGTTTCTAAAATGAGCCAAACATCGTCCCTAGAATAATAACCGCGACTACCGCAATTAATGGAATAATCATCGTGACCATCGCAAGATTCAAGTAGGATTGCTTATGGGTCAAGCCACAAATCGCGAGTAGGGTGATGACCGCACCACTATGAGGGAGCGTATCCAAACCACCCGCTGCCATGACAGCAACACGGTGCATCAGTTCTGGATCAATACCAGCGGCAACCGCCATTCTTAAATAATCTTCACCCAACGTCGATAGGGCAATACTCAAACCACCAGAAGATGAGCCAGTAATACCAGCAAGGGTGGTCATCGCGACCGCTTCTGAGATAAGTGGGTTATCAGGCGTTAGGTTTAAGATGCTGTCACGAATAATAAGAAAGCCTGCCAATGAAGCAATGACCGCGCCGTAACCCACTTCTGAGGCGGTGTTAAAGATGGGCAACATCGAATCATAAGTACCACGGTTGATGGTTTTTTGTAGATTATTCCAATGACCGATACGCATGACTATCAATACGATAATAGCCACTACCAATGAGATAATAATAGACCACAGCCCCAGCGAACCGGCGATATTTAAATCCGGGAACTGAGCTTGTAAGCCGCTAAAGTCTAGTGAAGGGAACACTGCATAAGTTAATAAAGCGTTTAAGGCGATAACCAATACCAGCGGAATCATCGCAACGGTAAATGAGGTGTGATGCGTATCTAGCACTTCGTTTTGTTTTTTTACTGCACCAACGCCGCCTACATCCTCTTCGTCATGCTGACCATAGCCTTCACCTGCTGCGTTGGCTTTTCTGGCCCGTGACTGTAACCATAACCAACCACAGATAAACATGATCGTACCGCCAATAATACCCAAAATAGGCGCAGCAAAGACGTTGGTATTATAATAAGGAATCGGAATGGCGTTCTGAATGGCTGGTGTGCCGGGTAATGCCGTCATGGTAAAGGTAAATGACCCTAAGGCAATCGCTGCTGGAATTAAGCGCTTAGGAATGTCCGCCGCCTTAAACAAGTCTTTGGCGATTGGATAGATAGCAAATGCTACGACAAATAAAGAGACGCCGCCGTAGGTTAAAATAGCGCAAACTAAGATAACGGCTAAAATAGCTTTGCTGGCCCCAAGCTTTTCTACCACGGTTTTGGCAATCGCTGTTGCTGCGCCAGAATCTGCCATCAAACGCCCAAACAGCGCGCCTAGTAAGAAGATAGGGAAAAACTTGAGTAAAAACCCACTCAATGCACCCATAAAGATATCGGTGTAGGCAGGGATACTACTTAAGAAATCACCAGATAGGAATACCGCCAATATCGCCATAATTGGTGCTAAAATCAGCACGGAATAACCGCGATACGCAAAGAACATCAATAGTAATAAAGTAATGACAATAGCAAAGGTACTAAACATGATCGCCCTCCTTGGCAAAATTAAGGCAGCGAGTATGTAGGGCATATTAATATCGGTCAATAAAATGAATCAAAATAGATATTATTTAATAATTTATCAAATATAAGTCTGTCTTAAGACGACATTGTCCTACCATCTATGCCGCTACTGCGCTGGCCTGTATGTTCTTGTTGTTATTCTCTTCTCGCTAAGAGAATAATATGTTAACTTAGCATAAGAATCTTATAGATGATATATCGATAGAAATTGTATTAATATAGATATTGAAATATTGAGTAAAGTAACCCATTCATAATCATTGATGATAGAAGTTAATAACAAAAAATAGACTTGCAAGGAGATAAGCATGAGTCATTCTAAAGTATATAGCAGTGCTGAAGAAGCACTAAAAGGTATCGTCAACGATGGACAAACCCTCGCTATTGGTGGTTTTGGTCTGTGCGGTATTCCTGAAGCATTAATCGAAGCATTACGTGATAGTGGGGTAAAGGATTTAACTTGTATCAGCAATAACGCTGGTGTCGACGGCTTTGGTTTAGGCTTGCTATTACAAACGCGCCAAATTAAAAAAATGATTTCATCCTATGTCGGTGAAAACAAAGAGTTTGAGCGTCAATACTTGGCAGGCGAGTTAGATGTTGAATTAACGCCGCAAGGTACTTTAGCGGAAAAACTACGTTCAGGCGGTGCTGGTATTCCTGCTTTCTATACCGCAACTGGCGTTGGCACACTGGTCGCTGAAGGCAAAGAAACCCGTGATTTCGATGGACGTACTTATGTGCTCGAACATTCATTACGTGCTGATGTGTCATTAATCAAAGCGCAAAAAGCAGATAAAGCAGGTAATTTAATATTCAATAAAACGGCTCGTAACTTCAATCCAGACTGTGCAATGGCAGGCAAAATCACCATTGTCGAAGTTGAAGAAATCGTAGAAACGGGCACACTTAACCCTGATGAGATTCATCTACCGGGTATTTTTGTACAGCGTATTGTATTAAATAGCAATCCTGAAAAGCGTATCGAAAAAACCACGACCAAAGCAGTCGAAGGCGCTTAGAAGCAGAGTTTGTCAAAACCTTTTAAAAGATGACATTAATAATAGAGTATTGTAATACTATTCCTAAAAATTTGAGTGGCAAGAAAAACGAGTGAAAGTGCTACATTTAGTAGACTAAGCGAATTTGACACCATTAATCATATTTGTTGGGGTGGTCATAAAAATAAGGAAATTACCATGGCATGGACAAGAGAACAGATGGCACAGCGGGCTGCACAAGAATTAGAAGATGGCTATTATGTCAATTTAGGTATCGGTCTACCAACGCTAGTCGCCAATTATATCCCTGAAGACGTGGATGTTTGGTTGCAGTCAGAAAATGGTCTATTAGGTATTGGCGAATTTCCAACGGCAGAAAACGTCGATGCAGATTTGATCAATGCGGGTAAGCAAACCGTGACCGCAGAGGCGGGTGCTAGTTATTTTGGTAGTTCAGAATCCTTTGCGATGATTCGCGGCGGGCATGTTAATCTGGCTATATTGGGCGCGATGGAAGTGTCAGAAAAAGGCGATTTGGCCAACTGGATGATTCCCAAAAAGATGGTCAAAGGCATGGGCGGTGCGATGGACTTAGTCGCAGGTGTACAACGCGTGATTGTATTGATGGAACAGGTCAATAAACACGGCGATCCAAAAATTCTTGCCAATTGTGAGCTACCATTGACAGGCAAAGGGGTGGTTGATCGTATTATCACCGAGCTTGCAGTATTAGATGTCACCGACAATGGTCTAAAACTGGTCGAGCTAGCAGAGGGTGTCACTTTTGAAGAACTACAAGAAAAAACGCCAGTGAGCATTATTCAATAGCATTGCTCAATAGTTTTGATGTTATAACGACTGTTTACTGCTTTATTTAATAGCCACTATATTCTAGTGGCTTATTTACTGGTTGACCTCATCACTTCCCATCACTACCTATTATTAAGGACAATATATGGCGACCCAATTACAACAGGATTTGACGGGCAAAGTGGCCTTGGTCACAGGTGCTGCCAGCGGTATCGGACGTGATATCGCTGAAACTTATGCCAAAGCAGGCGCAGCGGTAGGTATTGCAGATATCAATATTGAAATGGCTCAGAAAACCGTTGATGCTATTGAAGCGGCAGGTGGACGCGCACTTGCCATTGCCATGGATGTAACGTCTGAGGCTGCCGTAAATAATGGTGTACAAAAGCTAGTAGATACCTTTGGCGGTATTGATATCTTAGTCTCTAATGCCGGTATTCAGATCATTGATCCGATTAACAAAATGTCGTTTGATGACTGGAAAAAAATGCTCGCTATTCATTTGGATGGGGCATTTTTAACCACCAAAGCGGCTGTACAGCATATGTATAAAGAGGATAAAGGTGGCACCGTCATCTATATGGGTTCTGTGCACTCGCATGAGGCATCAATGTTTAAGGCACCTTACGTCACTGCCAAGCATGGTCTACTTGGGCTGTGTCGTGTATTAGCAAAAGAAGGCGCTGAGCATAATGTACGGTCGCATGTGATTTGCCCAGGGTTTGTCAAAACGCCGTTGGTCGAAAAGCAAATTCCGCAACAAGCGGCTGAAAAGGGCATCAGCGAAGAATCTGTAGTCAATGATATTATGCTGGTGAATACGGTAGATAAAGAATTCACGACGGTAGACGATATTGCCCAATTGGCGCTATTTTTGGCAGCCTTCCCAAGCAATGTATTCACTGGTCAATCTATCGTTGCCAGTCATGGTTGGTTTATGAACTAGGACGTGTCCTCAATTCCAGCGATTGTATCTAAATGGGCTAAAAATGGCTAAATTTTGCCAAACATCGTCAAATAGCTGATTAATATCCCGATATTATTTCCGCTATTTTCCTCACTTGACTGCAATTTATCTCATTTTTATGAGCATTTTTAAAATGAGAACACGCCTTAGCTGAATGACGGATTAATAGGTTTGTTCGGGCGCTTTGATTGGTTTAAGAATCATTGGCTTGCTAATAAAAGCCCATTGCCTTAGCATCTTGTTTATATTAATTGGAGCCAATTAGATTGGCTCTTTTTTGTGAGTATTTGCTGCACCGTTTTGGGTTGCACGGAGTAACATGATGAATAATAAAGACCTTGCAGAGACTTTTGCAACCAAACTAAGCCGTGCCATCGAGCAGCAGCAATTCGAGCAAGCGATTAATCAAGTGCAAGAGTTGCGCCCCATTGATATCGCGGATGTGCTTACGCTCATGGCATCTAAACTTGCTTGGCAGCTGCTAGAACGTTTGCCCAATCGTTCTACGGTATTTGCTTATTTAGAGCCTAATATTCAAGTCGCTATGGCGCATGAGTTTCCTCGCGAAAGTATGGCAATACTAGTGGGCGAGATGCCCGCAGATGAACGCACTGATTTATACAAACATCTAAATCAGGATCAGCGTGATGCCTTATTGCCAGCATTAGCACAGGCGCAGCGTGAAGATATTCGCAGGCTTTCTGCCTATGAAGAACGTACTGCTGGGGCGTTGATGACATCTGACTATGCAACGTTAGCGGCGCATATGACCGTCACTGAAGCATTAGCGGCGCTACGATTAGAAGCACCTGATGCCGAGACCATTTATCATACTTATGTAATTGATGATGAGCGTAAGTTGTCAGGGGTAGTGTCATTACGAGCATTAATACTAGCCGCTCCTGAACAATTAATTAATGACATTATGCTGAGCACTGTGGTCTCTTGCAATGTCAATGACGATCAAGAAGATGTCGCCAAAGTTGTGGCTCGTTATGACTTGATTGCCCTGCCTATTACCGATGATAGGGGTGCTTTGGTCGGTATCGTTACCCACGATGATGCGATGGATGTGGCGAGTGATGAGGCAACCGATGACTTTCACAAGTCAGGTGGTGTCACGACGATGGTTGGCAGGCTTAAAGATGTCAGCATTAGCGTGCTATATCGTAAGCGCGTATTCTGGCTAGTGTTTTTGGTATTTGGAAACTTGCTCTCTGGCTTTAGTATTGCTAACTTTGAGGAGGTAATTGCAGCCAACCTCGTGCTGGTATTTTTCTTACCGTTATTGGTAGATAGTGGCGGTAATGCGGGCTCTCAGTCTGCTACGTTGATGGTGCGTGCGCTAGCGACAGGCGATGTCGTCATGCGTGACTGGCTCTCTCTATTAGGACGAGAAGCCATCGTCGCCCTGATGCTGGGTGCGACAATGGCCGTCGCTATCTCTCTCATTGGTTATGTGCGCGGCGATGCTATTGTGTCACTGGTGCTCGCGCTTAGTATGATGTCCGTAGTCATGATTGGCTGCGTGATTGGCATGAGCTTGCCTTTTGTACTGAACAAAATAGGACTTGACCCTGCCACTGCCAGTGCACCACTGATTACCTCGGTGTGTGATGCCTCAGGCGTGCTGATTTATCTGTTTATTGCTTCGCAGTTTTTGTCCATAGGATAGCGTACGGTAAGCGGTAGCAATAGCGCAAATAGTAACACCTGATACCAAGCTCGGTCTTACTGGCGTTGTGGTTTTTTTATACTTGTAATTCAGCTACACTGTCACGATAAAAGGTTTGGCCAAAAAGCTTATGGGCTATAATATTTATCCTATGCGCTACAGTATTCACTGAGTTGTTTGACCATACCCACCCACTTGTATAGGCAGTAACGGTAGCTATGTTTAACTTTATGAAGAAAAAAACCACTCACAATGAAACCCCGCAGCAAAAAGCAGAACGCGATAGTGCCGTGGACAAGGTACTGCTCGGCTATGAAGTAGGCACTATCAGCATTGCCACTATGGTCACGGGTCTTGAGCGCGACGGCGATCAGCTCACTTTAGATTTGCGTCTACCTGTAAATAGTAATCCTGAAGCCATTCAACAAGAGCTTGGAAAGCTGCTCTATCCGCACGGTATCAAAGCGATCCATATGAACGTCCGTCTGCCAGCACCAGCGAAAGGGACAGGGTCAAGCTTACCGAAGGCCATGCCCAAGACCACCAATGCAATGGACGCCCAGAATCAGTCAGCATCAAAGCCTGATAGTGGCACTAAAACTGATACTGCTGCCGAACCGCCGATTACCAAAGCCGCGCCGACACAAGCATCATTGACAGCGCATCCGCGTATTCGCCATATTATCGTGGTGGCGTCGGGTAAAGGTGGTGTTGGTAAATCAACGACTACCGTGAATATCGCTTTGGCATTACAAAAGCTAGGCAACCGTGTTGGCGTGCTCGATGCTGATATTTATGGTCCTAGTATGCCAACCATGCTGGGCGTAGATAATGTCAGACCTGAGCTAGAAAATGAGCAGTTTATTCCTATCAATGCGCATGGCATGGCGATGTTATCGATTGGTAGCTTACTCGATGGTGACAATACGCCTGTCGCGTGGCGTGGACCAAAGGCTACTGGGGCGTTGATGCAGCTCTATAATCAAACCAATTGGCCGCAGTTAGATTACTTGGTCATTGATATGCCACCGGGTACCGGTGATATTCAGCTCACGCTAGCCCAGCGTATCCCCGTGACTGGTGCGGTGATTGTCACGACGCCGCAGCATATCGCCTTACTTGATGCGCAAAAAGGCATTGAGATGTTTAACAAGACTAATATTCCGGTACTTGGTGTGGTTGAAAACATGGCGCTGCATACCTGTAGTAATTGTAATCATACCGAAGCCATCTTTGGTACAGGTGGCGGTGAAAAAATCGCTGAGCAATACCATGTGCCGCTATTGGGACAACTGCCGCTTGCCAGTGGTATTCGTGCACAAGTAGATAAAGGTGAACCAAGTGTTTTGGCAGATGATGAGTTTGCGCCGTACTATCTAAACATTGCTAAAAATATCGAAGCCAATATTAGTAAGTTTGCAAAGCCTGTCGATGATAAGCGTATTTTTTAATGGTTTTCTAATGGCTCTTAATAGTGCTAATGGCTTTTATTAATAGCAAAATAGCCTAAGCATATAAAGTTTGAAAGGCTTGAATTTTAAACGGGGAATAGTATGAGCTTATTGATTTATCAACGTCATTTAGATGATACTCCAAAGCAATACAGGCTCTTAAAATTATTCCGCCCGCCGATATACGTGATTGAGCTCTCGAACAATCAAGCGAGTGCCGTTTGCTACTATAAAGATGGCAGTAGCAAACGCTATGAAGTCCATGCGGATTTTAGCAATCGCCGACTGGTGATTGCTGATTTTTTTAAAGCGGTACAAGCGATGACTGATCTACTGCTTAAATTTCCCAAACATCCATTTGGCATCAGTGCTTTTGCCATAGAAAATGTGACTGAGGAGCTGGCAGATGGATTGACATTCATAGAGATTAAAGCCATTAGAGAAACAGTTTGGGCAGCATCAGGACAGGCAAAAAGAAGGATTATAGGTACCACCGTCAGCTACCAAGGACAGGTAGTCTCTCAATGAACCATGGCTAGGATGCCTCAATCATGAATCAAAGTCGCAACGACCAAAACCAACAAGACTCATCAGCCAGCTCAAAACCAATGATACTTGATCAATTGATCCAAAACGGTCAGCCTATTTTTGGCATCTTTGCTCAAGTCAAAAGCATCAATTATCTGGATTATCACAGTTATCTTATTTCGCAAAAGTCCTTATCCAATTGGCGCAAAGAACTAAAAGCCAATCAATTCTGCTTTATTCAAACTTAGATTAACACACCAAGTGCAACGCTAATTAATATTATAGAACGCCTGCATAGGCGTTTTAAACCCTAAGCGTTTTCTTGGTCTGTTATTTAGTTTGTTCTCAATGTCCTGCATCTCATCATCAGAGACTTGTCTAAAGTCACAGCCTTTAGGCAGATACTCTCTGATCAAGCCGTTGGTATTTTCGTTGGTTCCTCGCTGCCATGACGCATAAGCATCGGCAAAGAAGAAAGAGCTAAAGAGCTTTTGTTTCACCTTTTTATGCTGAGCAAACTCTTTACCATTGTCAGAGGTAATGGTCTTAACCTGCAACCTCACTGGCGCTAAGAGTTCTATCATTGCCTCTGATACTTGCTGTGCTGTTTTATGACCCACACGCTTCATCTTCAGCAGCCCCGTTTTACGTTCAACGAGCGTGACAATCGCTTGCTTGTGATGCTGACCGATAACGGTATCCGCTTCCCAGTCACCAATTCGCGTACGTTCTTCAACAATACAAGGGCGCTCATGAATCGAGACTCTGTCATTGATACGGCCTCGAGTCTCAGCGGTTAGACGCTGCCGGTATGGTTTGGCTTTACGTCTGAGACACTGCCACAATGTGCCGCCCTGCCTCTTATCACGCCAAATATAGCGATAAATGCTCATATGACTGAGTCCAGCATGAACGCCAGATATTTGCTCAGGACTCCAGTTCTCTTTAAGCTTGTCTGTGACCCAGTCCCATACGTCAGCGATGATGCTGAGCGCATTGTTTGATCGTCTTGCACAAGCTTTCTTATGAGCGTTATTAACTCGGTAACCGCGTAGGCTTTTATTGCGTCTAAGCTCTCTTGATATGGTACTGGGACTTCTGTTTAACTCTCGAGCTATGAAATTAATACTATGTTTTGCCCCTATAAGGGCATAAATCTGGTATCGTTCCCCTAGGCTTAGATGCGTATAGCTCATGGTTGCAATCTCACTTTGGTCGGTGGATAAAAACTTTGATGCTAGCGCATCTAGGTCTTTTTTTCACCTCACATTTGGTATTGCACTTCATGTGTTAATCTAAGAAATTATTCAGCCGCCGTATCGAGTCTGTTTAGCAGTAGCGACCATTAAGCTGGCGACCAGTGCCTTTGTATACCTTTATAACGATGAGACTGGTGAGCTGGAGGTATGTGAAGCCTTGCAACCTTTGACTCGCCATACGCAACTACAAGGTGATTGCTATCAAGGGCAAATGGTATTTACCCATGCCAAACTGACCGTTACTTTAGATTTTATGCCTGCACAAGTTAAAGTAGTGCTGGACAGCCAATACCTTGCACTCCATGCAACATTAGCACGGCAATCACAGCCACTTGCTATCTGTACACCAACGGGCAGACGCGGCTGGACGTTTACCCAAAAAGAGCCATTAACCGCTGTATCTGGACATATACTCGTTAAGGGCAATTCAAAATTTAATGCTGATGCTGTTGGTGCTTCCGACACTCAGGCTCAGCAAATAGACTTTACTGACACCACTATAGCCAATCTAGATTGGACACTTGGCTATATGCGCCACGAGACCAATTGGTTTTGGAGCTGTATTAATAGCTATTTGCCAGACCGTCGTCATTTTGCCCTAAATCTAGCAATGGGCGTCAATGAAACAGGGGTTAGCGAAAATGCGTGCTGGCTGGATGGGCATATTTATTATTTACCGTCTGTGATGTTTGTCCGTGATGGTTTAAATTTGCCAGCTAATGAGCAAGATGATAATGCTAAAACCATAGATAATACGCGACAGCCTTGGCGTATTTATCATCAAAACCTCGGTTGGAGTAATGTAGATATTGATTTAACCTTTACACCGATTAGCGTCTATAAGAAAACCGATAACTTTGGTATGCTTGCCAGTATCTTCGAGCAATGGCTAGGCTTTTATAGCGGTGAGATTCGCATCAAAGATGAGGTGATTAAGATTGATAAGGTAATGGGGTTAGCGGAAGACCATTTTGCTAAATGGTAGATTGTAAAATATAAGGTGAGGATCATTAGGTTATGGAACGTATTCATTTTAAAGTCGCCATTGCTCTATAAATTGAGCCTTCAATTCCGTATAATCGTCGCTATCAAAATACGATTCATATCATAAATTTTATTTTATAGCTGCTAAGGAACAACAATGTCTATCAAGTCTGACCGCTGGATTCGTAAAATGGCTGAAGAACACGGCATGATTGAGCCGTTTGAAGCGGGTCAAGTACGTTTTAATGATGCAGGCGAACGTTTGGTTAGCTACGGCACCTCAAGCTATGGTTATGATGTACGCTGCGCGCCTGAATTTAAAGTTTTTACCAATGTTCATTCAGTGATTGTAGATCCAAAAAACTTTGATGAAAAAAGCTTTATTGATGTCATTGGTGACGAGTGTATTATTCCACCGAACTCGTTTGCGCTAGCACGCACCATGGAGTATTTTCGTATTCCGCGCGATGTATTGACCATTTGCCTTGGTAAATCAACGTATGCGCGCTGCGGTATCATTGTGAATGTGACGCCGCTTGAGCCTGAGTGGGAAGGGCACGTGACTTTAGAGTTTAGTAATACTACCAATTTGCCAGCGCGTATTTATGCGGGTGAAGGCGTGGCACAGATGTTATTTTTTCAAAGCGATGCCGATGATGTTTGTGAGACCAGCTATAAAGATCGCGGTGGTAAATACCAAGGTCAACGCGGTGTGACACTGCCAAGAACATAATCGCCAAGAGCTAATTGCCAAGAGCTAATCGTTTGAAAGCTATTAATCTTTTAGACTGACAATAAAAAAGCTGGACGTATTCAATACGACCAGCTTTTTTATGCGTTACGGTTTATTCACTGCATCTTTATTTTAAGACTTTTAAGCCCGCTTTATTATCACGCTTTGGCTTGGGTGCGGCTGTTGGACTTTTCTTAGCAGCAGCAGTCGAATCTTCTTCAGGCTGATAGTTGTCATATTCATTCGGATCAAAAAACATCCCTTGCGAGTTCTCTTTGGCATAGATACCGAGCACCGCTGTCAGTGGTACCCAGATCTCTTGTGACACACCGCCAAAACGCGCACTGAAATGTATATAGTCATTTTCCATACTCATATTACCAGTGGCGCGGCTGGCGATATTTAAGACGATACGACCGTCTTGCACGTGTTCGGTTGGGATTTGCACATTTTCAGCTGTCGCATCGACCATCAGATAGGGCGTCAGAGCATTGTCTTCTATCCATTGGTATAGCGCGCGTACCATGTAGGGACGGGTTGGCGTAATAGAGGTGGTTTCGCTCATCTGATGATTTCCTATACTAATGATTTTTTATAATTAAAAAATAGTTATTTCAGCAATTTATCAGAGGATAAATGCTACTGAATGTCTGTTTCACTGGTACCAATTTTAGGACAGTTTTTTAGACTTGTCTAATTAACGCACGCTTTTTTTAAAACTCTCACGCTCAAAGACACGCGTTTGATAGTCAAACAACGGACGACTGATAGCGCGCGGCAGTTCGATATCCATCTCCTCAAGCCGCCATAATAAAGGAGCGAGCAGCACATCACACCAGCCAAACTCATCCGCCATAAAGTACGGCTTATGAGCAAACAGTGGGGATAAGGTAATCAATGAATCAGCCAATTGTTTTTTTGCCAATGCGGCTTGTGCTTTGTTAAAGCTGTCTGGATGCGTAAGCAGTCGCTTACCGAGGACCAGCCAATCGCGCTGAATACGCCAGGCCAGCTGTCGAAACTGTGCTCGCTCTTGCGGGGTGTCAGGTAGCAGTTTGTTGGCATGATAACGTTCTTCAAGGTATTCAAAAATAACGTTAATCTCATAGAGTGCAATCTCACGCTGTTGCAGGACAGGCAAGGTATGATAAGGGTTGAGCTCGGTCAGATCTTCAGGACGCTCAGAATGCAAACGTGATAAATAATAAGCGAGCTTCTTTTCTTCAAGCAATAGGCGCACCACATGACTGTCGTAGCCGTCATCAGCATATAAAATCAGCTGACTACTTGGAATGTCATTCGCATCAATCATGAAAGCCTAATGTTAATAGTGAAGGCTGTCATCGTAAACAAAGTCGCTGTGTTTATCAAGGCAACTCGCGTAAATGTTGCTGTTGAGCGCCTTATTTGTCTGCTTTCTTGAGGTTTTATTAGGATAGTAAAACAGTAGTGCATAAAAAAGCACTACCGAAGTAGTGCTTTATATCATGCTCAATTTTTATACCATCAACTTCTATTTATTTTACGTCTTTCCAGAACTCTTTATTGAGCAAGTAAACTGGGATGAGTAGGACCAATAAGAAGATAATGACGAAGAAACCAATCACTTGACGGTCGTGACGAGCAGGTTCGCCCATCCACGCCATAAAGTTAACCAAATCGCCAACCTCAGACTCAAACTCTTCTTGACTCAATGTCTCTTGCATATTATGCAAGACGTGAGGCATAGCAGCGTTTGCGAGTACTAGGTTATTAGCACCCCAAGGACGACTTGGATCTTCATAAAACGACAATAGGTAAGTGTAAACCCAATCATCACCACGCAGTCTAGTCTCTAGAGACAAGTCTGGTGGTGCGGCACCAAACCATGAAGCTTGAATCTCAGGGTCAATCTCAGCAGTGATATGATCACCGATTTGATCGGTTGTCACCATCAAGTATTTTTCGACCAACTCAGGTGGAATCTCTAAATCTTTAGCGATACGAGAGTGGCGGACATACTGTGCTGAGTGACAACCTGCACAGTAATTCATAAATATCTTGGCACCGTTTTGTAGCGAGCCTTTATTGGTAAAGTCGATAGGGGCTTCACTACACAGCAGGTGTTCTTCAACCCCTTCAGCGTTAGTGAAAGTCCCACAACCACCACCTGCTGCCATTGCGTTACCAGCAAATAGGGTTAATGCCGCGCCTAAGCCTAAACCGGTTAAGGATTTAATTAGCGTGTTCATTAGTGACCTCCGGTGACGCGTTCTGGTGGCTGTTTACACTTCTCAATAGCAGTGTAAAACGGCATCAATAAGAAAAACAAGAAATACAACACAGTGAATATACGCGCCATAATGGTTGCTGTTGGTGAGGCCGGTGTTGCACCCAAATAACCCAATACCACGAAGCTAATAGCAAATACAGTCAACGCAATTTTAGACAAAATGCCTTTATAACGTATCGAGCGTACTGGAGATCTATCGAGCCATGGTATTAAGAACAGTACAGCAATAGCACCACCCATCGCGATGACACCGCCAAGCTTGTTAGGAACCGCACGTAAGATGGCATAGAAAGGTGTGTAATACCATACTGGTGCAATATGCGCAGGTGTTTTTAGTGAGTTCGCTGTCTCAAAGTTTGGTGGCTCAAGGAAGAAACCGCCGCCCTCTGGAAAGAAGAACACCACTGCAAAGAACAAGATAAAGAACACCACAATACCGACCATATCATGAACGGTGTAGTACGGATGGAACTCAATACCGTCTAATGGCACGCCATTTTTATCTTTTAGCTTTTTAATATCGATGCCATCAGGGTTGTTCGAACCCACATGATGCAGTGCCACTAAATGCATAAAGACCAAGCCCACGAGCACTAAAGGAATAGCGACAACGTGTAAGGCAAAGAAGCGGTTTAGGGTGATACCGGAGATAATATAATCACCACGTACCCATTCGGCAAGACCATCACCAATCACAGGTAGAGCAGCAGGTAAGTTCAAGATAACCTGTGCACCCCAGAATGACATGTTGCCCCAAGGTAGCAAGTATCCGAAGAAACCTTCTGCCATTAGCGCTAGATAGATACCCATACCGATGAGCCAAATAAGCTCACGAGGTTTTTGGTATGAACCGTATAGCAATGCGCGGAACATATGCAAATATACGACAACGAAGAACGCAGAGGCCCCCGTCGAGTGCATATAGCGAATGAGCCAACCGCCTTTGACATCACGCATGATGTATTCAACCGACGCAAATGCCCCTTCGGCACTTGGGTTGTACATCATGGTTAGCCAGATACCCGTCACCAATTGGTTGACCAGTACGACCATAGATAACACGCCGAAGAAGTACCAAAAGTTGAAGTTTTTTGGTGCGTAGTACTTGGACATGTGGTATTCATAGGTTTCGGTCGCAGGAAAGCGCGCGTCCACCCAGTGCATGATTTTTTTACCCATACTCATATTAAGCCTCCCCAACCGTCAAGATGGTACCATCCATGTTATATTCTGGGATAGGTAAGTTAAGCGGTGCTGGAACGCCACTAAAGACGCGACCTGCTAAATCATACTTAGATCCGTGGCAAGGGCAGAAAAATCCGCCATACCAGTCATTACCGCCTAAATCAGCAGCACCAACATCAGGGCGATAGTTCGGCGCACAGCCCAAATGCGTACACACGCCTTCAACAACCAACACAGCTGGTTCTAAAGAGCGCGTAGGATTCGCACAGTATTCAGGTTGTAATGATGCACTAGAGTCAGGGTCAGACAGCATTGGCTTGACTGACTCTAATCCTGCGATCATCTCTTCGGTGCGCTTAACCACATAAATAGGTTTACCACGATATTTGATGACAATCATTTGTCCATCTTCGATAGAACCGATATCTTGGGTAACAGCCGCCCCTGCAGCTTCAGCTTTTGCGCTTGGCGTCCAAGAACGGACAAAAGGTGTCGCCACTGCAGCTACCCCAGCTGCACCAATCGCGGCAGTCGAGGCAATAAGAACTCTACGGCGTTGTACATTAACGCCTTCGGCATGGCTCATTAATACTTCCTCCAGGTGAATGAAATGGGATTATCCCACACTGGGTTTGTGGCTTAGAGAATATTGGCTTAAAAATATAGATACAATATCAAGCCACTTTAGCTGTGCCTAATTTTGCTAATTGTTGCTATTCTAAGCTATTTTGGTCATAAAATAAATTATTGCGTTAAAAATAAAGCAACCTTGATAGGGCATACTATGCGGTTGAAGCGGATGATTCGTGCCAGATGGCGTGAATATCGACGTGTCATTACCGTTTTTATACCAGCAAGGTGAGTCAGTGTGATGACCTTATAATTAATAAGGGTATTCAACAATAGCGAATGATACTTGAAATTGAGGTAATGTTCACTAACTTTCAGTCCCTAATCTCTATGTAAGTAGTCGTAAAGCAATTATCACCACACTATTAATAGCATGTAATAGCATGATGATAATTTTTGTTCCCTTAAAGACCAACGTCACAATGAAAATTTAATCTCTCTATCCATTGCGTGTGTTTATTAAAGCATCTATTAAAGGTAGGCTTTAGCGATTCACATTAGCCTTCAAGTGTGCTCCAACGCTCAAGCTTACTCATCATCTCATCTTCAATCACCAGTAAACGCTCACTAGCCGCTGTTGCCGCATCGAAGTCTTTAGTAAACCACGAGCCATCAGCCAATTTTTCTTGTAGCGCATTTTGTTCAGCTTCAAGCGCCGCAATCTCTTTTGGCAAATTGTCCAACTCACGTTGTTCATTATAGTTGAGCTTTTTAGCAGCTGTATTGGGTTTGGCAGCTTGAGTAGGCTTATTAGCAGGTTTATTGTTCGTGGCACTGTTATTTGGCGACCTAGCAGCACGTGTGGCTTCTTCACGGTTTTTTTGTACCAGATACTCTTGATAACCACCGACGTACTCTTTGACGATGCCTTTGCCTTCTTCATCAGTATCGAACACCCAGGTAGAGGTGACGACATTGTCCATGAACGAGCGGTCATGGCTAATCAGCAAGATAGTACCGTTAAAGCTGCTAACCGATTCTTCTAAGAGCTCAAGGGTGGCCATATCCAAGTCGTTGGTTGGCTCATCGAGTACCAAAATATTGGCAGGCTTTAGCAACTGCTTGGCAAGTAGGACGCGGTTACGCTCACCACCCGACAATGCTTTGACTGGCGTACGTGCACGCTCTGGGGCAAACAAGAAGTCTTGTAAGTAGCTCATGATGTGAGTTTTGCGGCCACCCACTTCGACGAAGTCAGAACCTTCAGAGACGTTTTGCGCGACACTGGCTTCTAGATCTAACTGATCACGTAGCTGATCGAAGAAGGCGATTTTTAGGTTAGTGCCTAGCTCAACGCTACCTGTTTTGGTCACTTCATCGTCAGACATATCGAGTAGGGCTTTAATCAACGTGGTTTTACCAGCACCGTTGGGACCAACGATACCAATCTTGTCACCACGCATAATCATGGTACTAAAGTTATCAACCAGTACGTTGCCATCATATTCCAGATGCAAGTTTTTAACCTTACAAACCAGCTTGCCACTTTTTTCGCCTTCACCCATAGTGATGTTAACGTTACCGACTTGCTCACGGCGACCGCTACGCTCTTCACGCAGTGCTTTTAGCTCACGTACACGGCCTTCGTTACGGGTGCGACGGGCTTTGATGCCTTGGCGAATCCAAACTTCTTCTTGGGCCAGTTTTTTATCAAAGTTGGCATTGTTTTTTTCTTCAGCGAGTAACTGTAGCTCTTTTAGTTCTTGATAGCGGGCATAACCTTTAGCACCTTGAGTGACGTCATAGCTTGTCAGCTGACCACGGTCAAGCTCAACAATACGCGTCGCGAGCTTATTGACGAATGCTCTATCATGGGTCACGAATAACAAGGTCAATCCTTGCCAATCTAACAAGAAGCGCTCTAGCCATTCGATACTTTCGACGTCCAAATGGTTGGTCGGCTCATCTAGTAGCAAGACATCAGGCTTGGTAACCAGTGAGCGCGCGAGTAGCACACGGCGCTTACGACCACCAGATAGCGACGATAAATCATCTTCTGGATCAAGTCCCATGGTCGTAATCAGTCGCGTGGCATCACGCTCTAGATCCCAGCCATGTACTGCATCGATATCATGCTGCAAGTTCGCCATATGCTCACAAGCATCCATATCGCCATCGGCACACATATCGACCTGCTTATTATAGTCAATCAGCAGATCCGCGGTGCGACGGCTACCACCCATGACGATATCTAATATACGGCCACTGGTTTCGGGGACGTCTTGTTCTAGCATAGCGACACGCATACTACTGTTGGTAATAATCTCACCGCTGTCAGGCTGCAACGAGCCATTGATTAACTTAAACAGCGTGGATTTGCCTTCGCCATTGCGACCAATCAAACACACGCGCTCGCCAGCATCGATTGCAAAATCAATACCATCGAGGACGGGAGCGACGCCAAATGCGAGGTGAATATCTTTTAGATGTATCAGTGCCATAAAATATCTTAAGCTTATATAATAGTGAGGTAGGGGTTGTTGCAAAATTGGCAGCAGTATAACATGCCACCACCGGACTGTAGTGCGAGTAAATGGTTTATCAGTACTATTTTATCGCTTTTATCAATAGCAAATAGGCCATCAATGTTATCGCTATTTAACGGCTACTATTTAACGGTCATCAATCACTAATATATATTCCTTCAAACACCTCACATAAATACAATTACTTAGAGAAAAATATGGATCAATCTGTACCACCAATGAAACCGTTACTCGACTCTCAAGGCGATACATCTGCTGACCAAAGCGAGCTACATGCTCAAGTGATCGAATTACAGATGAATATGTCTCATTTGGAGCTGACGGTAGAGCGGCTCGATGAAGTAGTCGCTCGGCAAGATAAGCATATCCAGACCCTGCAACGTCAGCTGCAGCTTATATATAAACAAGTTGAAAGCCAAGATACTGAAGGGGGGATTGCGCCGTTTGATGTGATGGCTGATAGACCACCTCATTATTAAATACCTATGAGCCTTTAAAGGCCACTAATTATATCTGTATATTTCAAGCTAAAATTATATCCACATTTTTAGATACAGTTACTAGTCGATGACTGTCTAGTCATAATTCGGTAATAATGTATTTTTACAGTTGTCTTAAGGTGAAAAAGCCATTAGTATCCTTCCCCTTAGCTGCTGCCTACTTATCAATCCCTCGGTATGGCGGTAAAACAATGCGGATGTTTGGAGATACACAATGCGGGCCACTTTTCACCTAAAAACCCTTACGGTAGCTGTTGCTGCTCTTTCTGTTGCTAGCGTCGCTAGTGCTGCTGGTCTTGATCGTTCAGGTCAGGATATCACCGCATTCTTACAAGATGGAACCTATGCCGAAACCGTTTATACTTATATCGATGCCGATGTGAGTGGCAAGGATTCATCAGGCAATAAAATTGATGACATCGCAGAAGATTATGACTTTTTTCGTTATGGCGTAAAAGCAGATATCAATGATACATTCAGTGTTGGTATCTTATACGACGAGCCTTTCGGTGCTGCTGCTGATTATAGCGGCGACAACAATTTTATAGATGCAAATGGTGAAGGTACCAATGTAGAAGTGCGTACAGAAAGCATTACTGGTATTCTTGGTGCAAAATTTGGCGAAAATAAAAGCTTTCAAGTCTATGGTGGTCCAGTAGCCCAACGTGTAAAAGCTGACGTAAAATTACGTGGTACTGCTTATAGTGCTGCTAACGGTTATACCACTCACATTAGTGCCGATCAGGACTATGGTTATCTTGCAGGTTTTGCTTACAGCAAGCCTGAAATTGCATTGAAAGCCGCCTTAACCTACCGTTCAGAAATCGAACATAATGCACAATCAGCAGAAATTTATCCTGTTGTCGGTTCTGGTCTTATCCCAGCTCCTGTTGTAACTGCATTGGGTCTTTCAACAACTAGAAGCGAAAGTATTGAAATTACCACACCTGAATCAGTCAACTTTGATTTTCAAACGGGTATTAATCCAACGACACTAGCAACGGCTAAAGTGCGCTGGGTACCTTGGAGTGACTTTGCTATCGTACCCTCGTTATACAACGATGTGAGTAAAGTTTCTACACAAGACGATAAAGGTTTGGCATTAGTTAGTTATGATGAAGACCAGTGGCAGGTTGAGTTAGGTCTTGCTAAGCGTCTAGCCCCACAGTTTGCAATTAGCGGTACGGTTGGTTGGGATAGTGGTGCAGGTAATCCTGTCACTTCACTTGGCCCAATTGAAGGCTATTACAGTGTCGGTCTAGGTGGTAAATATGACATCACTGAAAACTGGGCAGTGTCTGCTGGTGGTAAATATCTGTGGTTCGGTGATGCTGAAGGCCAAATCCCAACTAAGCAAGTTGTCAGCAAGTTTGAAGACAACGACGGTTTTGCACTTGGTGTAAAAGTATCTTATCAAGCGAAGTAATAGCAAACTGAGCATTATATAGTTTGGCTATTTATTTGGTAATTTAACAACGATAAAAAAGCGATCCTGAATGGGTCGTTTTTTTATGTTTGTAATAAAGAAAAATACAATAATCAATATCTTTTAATTTAAGAATAAAAACCTATGTTTTTCCATTTAAGTTCGCCAATAGTGTTAATTAGGAATTAATGATTGTATATTTAGCAAACTATTGTTTATTAAATTAATTTAATTTTTTGTACCGCTCAGTCATTAACAAGAAATAAAGCGTTTTAATTGTTGTTTTAATGTCAGAAAGTCATTACTATTCATTTTAGGACATCGTTTACATAATCATATATTTTGCGTAACAATGCTAAATGTTGATTATTACAACGATTAAACAACGAGGATGTTTGGAGATATACAATGCGCGCTACTTTTCATTTAAAAACTCTTGCTGTAGCGATAGCTACTCTTTCTGTAGCCAGTATGACTAACGCTGCAGGTCTTGATCGTTCAGGTCAAGATATCACTGCATTCTTACAAGATGGCACTTATGCCGAAGCTGTATATACCTATATCGACGCTGATGTTAGCGGTTATGATAATCAACGTGTTGCCACTGATGATGCCGGTTATGTCCAAGGTAGGAGTACGGGTGAAGTTGCTGAATCTTATGATTTTTTCCGTTATGGTGTAAAAACTGATATCAATGATACGTTTAGTGTCGGTGTTCTATACGATGAGCCGTTTGGTGCTGCTGCTGCTTATAGTGGAGATAATAACTTTACGGGTGCTCCAACTGCAGCAATAGATGGGCTTATTTCGCAGCAAAAGATACCAGGTATTACTAATGCTGGAAGTTTAAATGCTTATGTAGAGTCTATTCAAGATGATCTCGCCGCAGGAAGAGAAGAAGTTAGACAAGGTGAAGCGGCAATTGCAGCAAATCCTGCGCTAGAACCAGTTTTGCGTCCTCAGATTGAGGCTGGTAAAGCGCAAATTGCTGCTGGTGAAAAATTAGGAGCGCTAAATGATTATGCTATTGAGCAGCTTGCTAATACCGAAGGTACGAATGTTGAAGTGCGCTCTGAGAGTCTGACAGCTATTTTAGGAGCTAAGTTCGGTGCTAATAAAGAGTTCCAAATTTATGGCGGCCCAGTCGCTCAGCGTATTAAGGCAGATGTAAGATTGCGTGGTAGTGCATATGGTCCTGCGACAAATTATACTTCTCATGTTAGTCCTGATCAGGATTATGGTTGGTTGGCAGGTGTATCGTATAGTAAACCAGAAATTGCCCTAAAAGCTGCTTTGACATATAGATCTGAAATTGACCATAGTATGAATATTTATGAAAGCTATCCTATTGCTCCTATTGCAAGTGGTGGCAAGCTTCCTTCGACTCAAACTACTAACATGGAGATTACTACTCCAAAATCAGTAAACTTTGATTTCCAAACTGGTATTAACCCAACGATGTTAGCCACTGCAAAAGTACGTTGGGTACCGTGGGGTGATTTTAAAATTACGCCGCCTTTATATAATGAAGTCAGTAAAGGAAGCTACGGTCCTGACGGTTTAAACTTAGTCGATTATGACGATGACCAATGGCAAGTAGAGCTTGGTCTTGCCAAACGTTTAGCACCAGCCTTAGCGGTTAGCGGAACCGTTGGTTGGGATAGTGGTTCAGGTGATCCAACAACGTCATTAGGACCAATCGATGGCTATTATAGCGTCGGTCTTGGCGCTAAATACAACGTTACTCCTGAGTGGGCGATATCAGCAGGCGGTAAATACTTATGGTTCGGCGATGCTAAAGGACAATTACCTACTAAGCAGATCGTAGGTGACTTCCAAGACAATGACGGCTATATCCTTGGTATGAAATTGTCTTATCAAGGAAAATAAGAATTTATTGTAAGTCATTAAAGCATTAACAGAAAAGCGATCCAGTTGGGTCGCTTTTTTTATTGTCTCCAAAGAAACCTTTGAGGATGACAGCAATTCAAACCGTGAAACAGATGGTCAGTTCTTAGGCTTAAATGCTTTTTATATTAAAGACGCGAAAGAGTACTTTTATGGCGGTGTAGGCACTTATCAGAACGATGTTCCTAAATCGAATATCATTAGCTACGATCGTAGTTCAGTAAATGTTGGTTGGAGCCGTGAGTGGAAACGCGGTCTTTCCACACTTGCGACAGTAGGCTATGGTATAAAAAAATATGATGATCCTGCCGATGCATATCCCGCAGGAAGCGGCGCATGGAAAGGCTATTATAATGCCGTAGGCGGCGTGCCCGGCTCGACCAGAGAAGACAAAACTGCCTCATTGGGCTTGCAAGTATGGAAGCGAGATTTTACGTTACTAGGACTCACGCCACGTTTGGTGTTTGATTATGAAACCACATCGAGCAATTTTGCTTACTATGATGACCGAGATGAAAAATCAGCGACAGTATTACTAACCAAAACTTTCTAATAAGATATAAAACGTTGATACTAAAAGACCTCGCTACGATTAGCGAGGTCTTTTTATTAACAGCATTATTAACAGAACCGTAAACAATAATGGCTTATTTATCTAAGTTCATTTCCATCTCTTTATACTTAGCAGATACTGACGGTCTTGGACCACCAGTCATGATACTGACAGCAAAGATAGCGATGGTACTTAAGATAAAGCCTGGAACGATAGCGTATAACCAATTGTTTAGTGCGACGCCATTCATCTCGAACGGGCCATAGACCCACAGGATAACAGTCAATGCACCAACTACCATGCCAGCGACAGCGCCATTGCGGTTCATGCCGCGCCATGTCAGACTGAAAATAACCAAAGGCCCGAATGCGGCACCAAATCCTGCCCAAGCATTAGAAACTAAGTTCAATACTGAGCTGTCGGGGTCAGAGGCGAGCAAGATAGATACGATAGCTACGGCTACAACCGAGATACGACCGACCAATACTTGGCGGGCTTCAGGAGCATCTCTATCAAAGAATAGCTTATAGACATCTTTAGTCAGCGAGCTTGATACCACCAATAGTTGCGAGGAGATGGTACTCATGATCGCGGCTAAAATAGCGGCTAATAAGAACCCTGAAACCAACGGTGTAAATAAAAACTGTGTAAAGACTAAGAAAATAGTCTCAGGATCATCCAAGGTCATTGCGGTTTTTTGTACATAAGCACGACCAGCAAAACCCGTCATTAAAGAACCAATTAAGCTGATAACCATCCAGCTCATACCGATGTTACGTGCCGTTGGGACGTCTTTGACCGAACGTATCGCCATAAAACGAACAATGATATGCGGCTGACCGAAATAACCTAAGCCCCACGCCAGTAATGAGATAATACCAAAGATAGTCATGCCACTAGTGACATTTAATAAACTTGGATCAATGTTTCTAACGGCTTCAGTCGTTGCTGATATACCGCCAAGATCGGTGAAGGCTACGACAGGTACGATCACCATTGCAAATAACATGATGACACCTTGTACAAAGTCAGTCATCGATACCGCTAAGAAACCACCAAATAAGGTATAGGCAACGACGACACCAGCAGTCACCCAAAGACCCGTACTATATGATAAGTTGAGCGAGCTTTCGAAGAGTTTACCACCACCTACTAGACTTGCGGCGGTATAAACGGTAAAAAATAAGATGATAACGATTGCTGATATGACCCGCAGCATGTGCGACTTATCTTCAAAGCGGTTGGCGAAATAGTCCGGTAAGGTAATGGCGTTGTCAGCGACTTCGGTATAAACGCGAAGGCGCGGTGCCACAATGATATAGTTCAGTAAGGCACCGAGTGTCAAACCAAGTGCGATCCACATACTTACGACGCCATCGGCATACATATAGCCTGGTAGGCCAAGGAGCAACCAACCTGACATGTCCGACGCCCCTGCTGATAATGCAGTGACTGCGGGACCTAAATTACGTCCTCCTAACATATAGCCTTCGGTATCATTGGCTTGCTTAAAATAAGCGTAAACGCCAATCCCAATCATCACTAAGAAGTAGGCGCCCAACGATATCAGCACGCCACTAGAAATCCCATTCATATAAACTGTCCTTAACCAACGTTGTTGGCTGTAATTATTTTTAACTATATAAGATTAAGTCTCACAAGATGATGTTTGCAAACAATATCGAAAGACAAAAAAAGCCATTAAGTAGGACATAATGGCTTTCGACTTTTAGTCAGTATTTTCTGTTAGTTTTATATGATTGATACTGTTTTAAGAATAATATTCATAAAATAGTGATTAGAGGACAACAAGTATTGCTTCGTCGAAATCTTGTCTATAGCCCTTATCTGCTAATTTTTCACAAATGCTACTCACTTATAAAATCAATCATTTAAAACCATTAAACCTACTGTTTACCATCATATATTACTCTAAGCCTTCAATATATGACTATCAGTGCTATTATGGTAAATTTATGTTATAAAAAAGCCACACGTATTATAACGTATGGCTGTTTAAAATGCGAACGGCTGACCTAGAGTTATAAATTAATGACCTTTATAAAGCCCGCTAATTTTAGAAATAACTATTCAACATCTATAAAAAATTATTTAATCAATAGGAGCAAGCAAGTCTAACAATGCGGTTACGCTGCTTGATTGGGTAAGCTTTGGATTAATAACCACCCCCAAATAACGCTGCAATTCAATATTATCCGCCATATCTATACGTTCTAAATCTTGACTGACCATCGTTTGCGGCAGTACTGACCAGCCAAGTCCCACAGAGACCAACATCCGGATAGATTCTAGCGGGTTGGTACTCATCGTCGCGTATGGTTTTAGATTGTGCTTGGCAAATTCCGCTAAGGTGATCTGACTGGTAAAAGTATTGGCA
Source organism: Psychrobacter okhotskensis (assembly GCF_965638355.1). Classification (NCBI taxonomy): domain Bacteria; kingdom Pseudomonadati; phylum Pseudomonadota; class Gammaproteobacteria; order Moraxellales; family Moraxellaceae; genus Psychrobacter; species Psychrobacter okhotskensis. Next base: position 2,125,094 of record NZ_OZ281822.1, on the reverse strand, counting down.
GAGGGCAAGATAGCAGGGTAGCGCGCCAATTGCTCGAGCGTCACATTAGATTTGGTCGCTAAAGGCGATAAAGTGCCGGTCATAAAATAGAGCGGATCTGACCATAAGGTATGATAGGTCAAACGCTTATCGTAGACGGGCGGCAAGGTTAAAAATGCGAGTGATAAATCGCCATCGAGCACGGCCTTATGCGCGGTTTCTGAATCGACAAAATGCACTTCTAGTTGTACCGCAGGATAGGCTTGAATAAAATGCTTGAGCACAGGAGCAAGGTGGTGCAAGCCGATATGGTGGCTGGTGCCAATAACGAGTTTACCCGACACAATATGCTTTGAATGCTGGAGGTTTATTTTAAAGTTTTCATAATCTTCAAGCCAACGTTTGGCGTGCGGCAACATTTCACTGGCGGCTTGAGTTGGTACAATACCGCGCCCGACTGTATCAAATAAGGTGATGTTAAATTCATCTTCTAAGTTTTTGATGCGCTTACTGACCGCAGGCTGAGTGATAAACAGCTTTTCTGCTGCGCCTGAGATGCTGCCTGTGTGCATAACAGTGACGAATGTCGTCAAATTCGTGGTATTCAAACCGATTTCCTTAGCTACGTAACGAGCTATAAATAAAAGTTGGCTAGCCTAATCATAATGAATTAGAAATAAAAGTTTGTGACTATGCAAAAATCATCAATTATTATTATAGGATTAGCCTGCTATAATCACAAGACATCAAGACGTATTATGACATATTTATTATATTAACTTGGTAATTGACCGTATAACGCCTATATTGATGACCAATTTTATTGATTTACCCAAAAACCCCTCAAGTAGTATTGATATAGTTGCGTGAGGGACCAATTTAATAGACAGTGCTTTTTAATGGCTTTCCATAAAAAGTGCCTTTGAAGAACAGGTTTGATAAATAGTCTTGATAAACAGTAAATTGAATTTAAAAGACGGCGGTAATACAATGCCACGTTATCGATAGAGTGATTGATTAGACAAGTATGACAATTAGATAAAAGCCTCTAAAACCTAGCTCGCTGTGGTGTGAGCAGGCGCATAGAGTCAGTAATTAGCAACTAATAAAGGATAGCAACATGGCCGGTCAAACGTTATATGACAAACTTTGGAATGCTCACGAAGTCACCAAGCGTGATGACGGTTCGAGCCTGATTTATATCGACCGCCATTTGCTACACGAAGTGACGAGTCCGCAAGCATTTGAAGGTCTGGAGCTGGCCAATAGAGCGCCATGGCGTCTGTCGGCTAACATCGCTAGTCCCGATCATAATGTACCAACGGTGACCAAAGAGCGTTTAGAAGGCGTGCCTGGTATTAAGGATAAGGTGTCGCGCTTACAAGTACTCACCTTGGATGACAATTGCGCGAAGTTTGATATCGCTGAGTTTACTATCAATGATGCGCGTCAAGGTATCTTGCACGTGGTCGGTCCTGAACAGGGTTTGGTATTGCCGGGTATGACGGTGGTTTGTGGTGATTCACATACTGCCACCCATGGCGCACTTGGCTGCTTGGCACACGGTATCGGTACCTCAGAAGTTGAGCATGTATTGGCGACTCAGTGCTTGATTCAAAAGAAATCCAAAAACATGCAGATTCGAGTCACTGGCAAATTGGGTGCTGGCGTGACATCAAAAGATGTGGTACTTGCTATTATCGCCAAAATTGGCACCGCTGGCGGCACGGGGCATGCCATTGAATTTGCTGGACAAGTCTTTGAAGACATGAGCATGGAAGGTCGCATGACCGTCTGTAACATGGCCATCGAAGCAGGTGCACGCGTGGGTATGGTCGCAGTTGATGATACGACTATCGATTACGTCAAAGGTCGTCCTTATGCGCCAACCGCTGAGCAGTGGGAGCAAGCGGAAGCTTATTGGCGCACTTTATACTCAGATGCTGATGCCGTATTTGATACTATTATTGAGATTGATGGTGGCGAGATTGCGCCTCAGGTTTCTTGGGGTACGTCACCTGAAATGGTCGTCGATATCACGCAGTCGGTACCGACACCTGAGCAAGCCGTGGATGAAGCGCAAGAAGAAGGCTGGTTGCGCGCTTATACCTATATGGGTCTAACAGCAGGGCAAAAAATCACTGATATCCAATTGGATCGTATCTTCATTGGTTCGTGTACCAACTCGCGTATCGAAGATTTGCGTGATGCCGCCGCTGTTATCAAGGGTCGTAAGGTGGCGGACAATATTAAAGAAGCCATTGTCGTGGCGGGTTCTGGGCAAGTGAAGTTGCAGGCTGAAGCAGAAGGCTTAGATGCTTTGTTCACGGAAGCGGGTTTTGAGTGGCGCGAGCCGGGCTGCTCGATGTGTTTGGCGATGAATGCAGATAAGCTTGAGCCGCAAGAGCATTGTGCCTCGACGTCTAATCGTAACTTTGAGGGTCGTCAGGGTAATGGCGGTCGTACGCATTTGGTCAGTCCAGCAATGGCAGCAGCGGCAGCATTAGCGGGTCACTTTGTAGATGTACGGACGTTTTAATTTAGAACGGCTGAGAGAACAGAGATGAAAATACTGCTCTTTTTATTTTGCATACTGGGTAGCTCTCAGCTAGCGATGGCTCGTGATTACTGTAATGGAAGATTTGCCTATTGTGTCGATGTGCCAAATCAATTGCAATGGTTGCCTGAAGCAGATAATGGTGACGGTCGTCATTTTAAGTTGCCCAACTCCAATGCCGATATTTTGGTCTTTGGCAGTAATACACCAAGTGTCTTCTTTTATACAGATAGTGATTATCTGAAAGAAAAGCAGCATCGATATAAAACAGGCATGACAGTTACTTATGAGCGGTTAAAAGATAAAACCTATACAGTAAGTGGTTATAGAGAGGATGGTCAAGTTTTCTATCATGTTATTAAGGTTAATAATGGTCAGGAAGTAGTATTACATCTGAACTATCCTGAGAGTGAAAAAACTAAAATGACAAGTATTGTTAAACAAATGGCACGCTCTTTTAAGCTTCATTAAGCAGCTAGAAAATTTACGTTAGTAATCGATATTTTAAGGAAAAACCATGCAAGCTTATAACACCCAAACCGGTATCGTTTGCCCACTCGATCGCGCGAACGTCGATACCGACCAAATTATCGCCAAACAATTTTTAAAATCCATTAAACGTACGGGCTTTGGCGTCAATTTATTTGATGATTGGCGTTATCTCGACGAAGGTTATCCGGGTCAAGATAACAGCACTCGTGTAATTAACCCAGATTTTGTCTTAAATAAGCCCCGTTATCAAGGCGCTACTATATTGCTGGCACGCAGAAACTTTGGTTGTGGCTCGAGCCGTGAGCATGCACCTTGGGCACTTTCAGAATATGGCTTTCGTACTATCATTGCCCCAAGCTTTGCCGATATCTTTTATAATAACTGCTTTAAAAATGGCATGCTACCAATCGTCTTGGATGAAGCCATTGTTGATACCTTGATGAAAGCAACGCTTGCCAATGAAGGCTATGAGTTGACCGCCGACCTCGAGCGTCAAGTGGTTATTACCTCAAGCGGTGAAGAGTATGCTTTTGAGGTCGATGAGTTTCGTAAGCATTGCTTGCTAAATGGTCTTGATGATATCGGTCTTACTTTGCAGCAAAGCGATGCGATTAAAGACTATGAGCATAAAATGATGCAAAAAACGCCTTGGATATTTAATGACGTTAGAGCATAGAGCGTGACTGATAGACCAGTGGCTATAAAAAACCGATGAACAATAGTAATGCAGCGTTGAGTTATGCTGATGAACTGGCTAGAATGAAGGGTAACTTATCTTCCATATTAAATAGTAGCCGTCATTATGAATAAACAACGTTATGCTGTCTGGACAAGTATGGCTGTCGCTGCAAGTTTATTGTTAACAGGCTGTCAATCATTGACGGGCTATAAACAAATAGACAAAGCAGATAGTGCTAAGGTGCGTGCAGGGAACATCCAACCTGTTGCGGGTGAGGTGAATATTTCTTGCCTAGGTACTTATCATTGTGAAATTGTGCAGATTGACAAAACTTTAGTCATTGCTCCGGATACCCACGAGCCGGTCAGTCCTGACATGCTGGTTACCATGCCCGTTATCGAAGGCGATAAGTCGGCACAAGAACAGATGAGTATTGATATGGCACCGCTGCTGAATAATAATGCGGTCAAAATCGTTCCACTGTCTAAATCTGGTATGCCAGGATTGACCAATTACTACGCACGGGTCAAACCTGCAAAACGCGAAGTACAGGTTAATTTCTATCCAGAAAATAACGTCGGCTATGTTGAGCGTTTTGCGATTATTCATGATTTCGTCGAACCAGGCACTTATCAGTTGCGAGCTTATCAAAAAAAATCTAGTGACAATTCAGGCAGTCTGTTAGACACAGCATCACCCGAGCCTTTATGCATCGAGCTGTCGCAAGATAAAAGTTTGCAGCGTCGGTTCTGTAAGCAGTTGGGCGCTGAGCATCAAGGAGAGTTTGTAGAGACCAGCATTGTTGAGCAAAAATCTACGCAAGCAAAAACGGTGGCTTGATAGTGATGGCTAGCCTCTCGATTTGATTATTTTGCAACATTTAGCTAAATAAGAAACAACGACCTCTTGAGTACTGACTACCATTGATAATGGTGGTCTATTATTGCATTTGTCGCTAGAGGTCGTTTTTTATAAAGCGGCAATACAGCTTTAGCACTACCAATCAATAAAAAACTATTTACCCAAAAGGATCTGTATGGCAACGATTTTAACATTAGCGGGCGATGGTATCGGCCCTGAAATCATGACTCAAGCCGTTGATGTGCTTAAGGCTGTCAATAATAAGTTTGAATTAGGCTTAACCCTTGAATCTGGATTAATTGGTGGTGTGGCGTTTGATGCCACGGGTGAACCATTGCCAGAAGAAACGCTACAACGTGCGCGTGCAGCAGATGCGGTGTTATTGGGTGCGGTGGGTGGTCCTAAGTGGGATGGTATTGAGCGTAGCAAACGTCCTGAGCGTGGTTTACTTAAAATTCGTAGTGAGCTGGGTTTATTTGCCAATCTGCGCGTAGCCAAACTTTATCCGCAGCTTGTTAATGCCTCAAGTATCAAGCCTGAGATTATCTCAGGTCTGGATCTACTGATTGTCCGTGAATTGACGGGCGGTATTTATTTCGGTGAGCCACGCGGTATCCGAACCTTAGAGAACGGCGAGCAACAAGGCTATAACACCATGGTGTATAGCACCAGTGAGATTCAGCGTATCGGTAAGGTTGCTTTTGAATTGGCAAAAACACGCGCACAGGCTGCAGGTACGCCAGCCAAGGTTTGCTCAATCGATAAAGCCAATGTCTTAGAAGTCACTGAGCTGTGGAAGCAGACGATGATTGAGATGCAGCAAGCGGATTATAATGACGTAGCGTTATCGCATATGTATGCTGACAATGCTTGTATGCAGCTGATTAAAGATCCTAAGCAGTTTGATGTCATGGTGACGGGCAACATGTTCGGCGATATCTTGTCTGATGAAGCCGCTATGTTAACGGGCTCTATCGGTATGCTACCGTCTGCCAGTCTTGATGCTGCCGGTAAGGGTATGTATGAGCCGTGTCATGGTTCAGCGCCCGATATTGCTGGCCAAGACAAAGCCAATCCCTTGGCAACGATATTGTCTGTGGCGATGATGCTACGCTATACCTTTAAACAAGAACAAGCTGCACAAGCGATTGAGCAAGCGGTCAGTGAAGTGCTCGATGATGGCTTACGTACCCTTGATATCTTGGACAGCACTGAGGCAGGCTTGAAGCAAGTAGGCTGTCAAGAAATGGGTCAAGCGGTATTGGCTAAACTGGTATAAATAAACTGCGCTAATAGCTCCTTTACAATATATTTTAATCGTCTGATTTTTCTACTAAAACCCATAAATTGCTCAGCAGTTTATGGGTTTTTTATGCGCCGACGATTCGACATTACTGATGAGAACAATTCAGTCGTAAAATTCAGGATGCGGCACTTACAATACTGATCAGGCAGGCGTTGCATTAACACAGACACCGTAGGATAAGGCGTTTAGTAACACAAAGCCGTTATATGCTCACAACGGAATATGGCAATATTGGTAACTTCCAAATAAGCAGTAATAATGTTATTCCTCCAAAGACTGCTCATTAGCAATGTAAACGATAGATGTAAATAGTGGGTAAGAATAATAAGTACTAATAACGAAATTTCTAGAGCGTGTCCTCATTTTTAGCCTATTTATTTCAGATTGAGGACACGCTTTAATAAAACAAAAAATAATTTTAGGAGCATTACATGTATCAATTGACAAAAATAAGCACTGCGTTATTGGCGATTGGTTTATCAACCACTGTTTTCATAGGTCAAAGCGTAGCAGCAACCACTGAAAATATGACAGCGACCGATGAAAGCACGGCAGTAACCCCTGAAGATACGCAGGCAACCAATGAGACTACGACGACGAATACTGCTAATGTCCCTAACCAAGTCGCCACCAACAGAGATATCATCAACGGAGCTATTCCCAACAAACCTAACCCGAACATGCTTGGTAAGGCCGTGAGAGATGATGCTACTGATATGAGTCCAGTGACCAATGGGGTTAGCCAAAAGCTGACGGGCAACAGTAAGACCGCCGTATCGCTGAATAAATTTTTACCCACGATTAAGTACAGTACAGAAAATCTGCCAGCGACTGCTCAAAAAGTGAATGCAGCCAATTGGCAGGCGGGGGCAGATATCGATCGTAATACGGGCACAAAGTTGCAAGCATTATTAAATTGGCAGCACAGCGGCGTTGGTCCTGTGGATGGCTATTGGGGTAAAAACACCCGTAAAGCCATGCAAGCGTTCCAAAAAGCCAAGGGCTTGACGGTCACAGAGACATTAAATAACGAAACGTGGCAAGCATTAACCAAAAACGACAAACTGCTGGCGCAACCCGTATTGGTCAGCTATCAGTTGAGCGAGGCGGATGTCAATATCAAAACCACGACCATTCCAGCAGCAGCAAAAGAAAAAGCAAAGCTCGAGGGGATGTATTACGAAAGCGTGATAGAAGGACTGGCGGAAAAATTCCATATCAGTGAAAAGTATCTTAAAGCGCTTAATCCCAATGCCAGTTTTAGTGCTGGCGAAACCATCATCGTCTACAATCCGGGTAATCCGAACACCAAGGCTGTCAGCCGCGTGGTCGCTGATAGAACGACTGAAACGCTCTACGCTTACGATGCGCAAGACAATTTGGTCGCCAGCTATCCAACCACCGTAGGCAGCACGGCAACGCCATCGCCCACAGGCACGCACACCGTAGCAGTCAAGGTGCATGAGCCTAATTATACTTATACTGCTGATGATGGTAGTAAGGCGATTATTCCACCTGGCCCTAACAACCCTGTAGGAATGGTATGGATTGGACTAAGCAAGCCCTCGTATGGTATCCACGGTTCGCCAGACCCTGCTCGTATCAGTCGCCAAGCCTCGGCAGGTTGCGTACGTTTGACCAACTGGGACGCGTTAGCGCTGCTAGGCGTCATTCAAAATGGGGCAACCGTAACATTTAAATAACGGTTCAGTATTAGGGCGTGTCTTCAATTCAAGCGCTTGTATCTATATGGGCTAAAAATGGCTAAATTTTGCCAAACATCGTCAAATAGCTGATTAATATCCCAATATTATTTGCGCTATTTTCCTCGTTTGACGGCAATTTATCTCATTTTTATGAGCATTTTTAAAATGAGGACACGTCCTAGTAAATCTTAAAAGCCGGACAAAAAAATACCGCTGTTGAATAGCGGTATTTTTTTATGATAAAAACCAATAACTAGCATATGATAGGCAATAATGAGTAGGTTAGCAATATCATTATTATTATCCGTTAAACCACTCAAGAATTTATATCAGTGCAAACCGTTTATTAATAAAACGTCTCGATACAAATGCCGTTATAACCATTCTAGGAAATAATAATTTAGTTTTTGCCACGATAAGTGATACGACCTTTAGATAAATCATAAGGTGTCATTTCGACCTTCACTTTATCACCCGTCAAGATACGAATGTAATGCTTGCGCATCTTACCTGAGATGTGTGCAATGATTTCGTGTCCGTTTTCTAAACGAACTTTAAACAATGTATTTGGAAGGGTGTCAATGACTTCGCCTTCAAATTCAATAATCTCGTCTTTTGCCATAATTTGTATCAATCAATTAAAAATAAGCCGATATTATACGTAAGTTTGCTGATTAAAGCAATACAGCCCTAGGTTTTTACTTGACAGTCTGTAACTGTTATGTATGTCCATTGAAGTTCATTCAGTCGGGCAAATTTAGCCAAATGGGCGTTAAAGGGGCGTTAGGTAATAGCTGCTGAAAGCGTTCAGGATAGTAGGCGTTAATAAAATACAAGCCATCACCAGAGGCGGTAGGCGGTGCAATGGTACGGTCTTTTTTGGCTAAAATATTTAAAAAATCGCTTGGCTCTAAGTCATGTCTCCCAATAGCATATAATGTGCCCATCAAGTTACGCACCATGTGATGCAAAAAACCATCTGCTTGGATATCAAAAACAATAAACTGACCATGAGCAAATAACCTAGCATGGCTAACGGTACGTACCGGCTGATTAGACTGACAAGCCGCCGCGCGGTAGCTGCTAAAATCGTGAGTACCGACGATATCGGCAGCCGCCAATTGCATCGCCGCCAAGTCGAGTGGCTCATAGATATGCGTTACTTGATGATTTAAAATAGCAGGGCGCTGTGCTTGATTGAGGGTGATATAACGATAACGGCGGGCAATGGCACCGAAACGCGCATGGAAGTCCGCTGGCATCGGTTGAATCCAGCGCAGGGCGATGTCATCAGGCAACAAGCTATTGACGCCGCGCAACCAGTTTTGCGTAGGCCGATAAGCATGGGTAGTAAAATGGGCAATCATATTGCTGGCATGCACACTGGCATCGGTACGACCAGCGGCGATCACTTCTACCGGTTCATTGGCGACCTTACTGATGGCAGTCTCTAGCGCTTGTTGGACACCGAGCACTTCTCGTTGACGTTGCCAGCCATGGTAATGAGTACCCAAAAACTCAACTGCAATCGCTAAGGTATAAATGGGTGAATCGTCAGACGCTATATGCTTAATCTCAGTCATGGTGTGTTCAAAATATATACAGTTGAGTAGGAGGTAGTGGTCTGTTAGCGTTTTTTAATGGTTGTACCAGCTTGGGTGACATTATTCAGCCAGCGCTGTCGACGCCTTGCAGGACTGTCATAGCGCAGCAGCAGCCATAATAAGCGAGCATAAATAGCGGGGATCGTTAAGCGCCCGCCGGCTATTACATGATAATCATACTGCCAACTACCAGCAGCGTAACTATCGCTCACCCCGCCAAAGGGCGATTGGCTGGCACAGATCACCATGTGGCCGCGCTCATAAGCCAGTTGTAGAGCAGCTGCCAGCGCGTCCGAATAGGGGACATTGCCTGCGCCAAATCCTAGTAGCATAATGCCAGAGGGTGGCTGCGACAATAATGCTTGTAGCTGATTGCTCATCACCTCGGTGTCATTAGGCAAACAGTATAAAGCATGGATGCGCACCTGCTCAGCGCGACCTTGAATAGCATCAATTATATCGTATTGGTCATCAAGCCAATGCTGTCGCCGCGTGTCTGGTAATGCTCTTATATAACTATTGGCAGGATAAGCGGCTCGAGAATGTCCGGTAAATGCCATTAGATCATGACTGTGTATCTTTTGCACCGTTTGTGCTGGCCATGACTCACCACCAAAGCAAATTTTAATGCCTGATTCGCCAGCCGCTGCGAGTTTTAAGGCGTCAGTCAGATTGTCCCATGCGTCACTATTGGCATCGACACTATAGTCATGCAACACTTCACTGTCTAGTAACGGGCGCATACTGCCAGTCACAACGATACTAATATCGCTACCGGCGAACGCTTCTGCTAAAAACGCCCCTAAATAACTTAAGGTGTCAGTACCAGTGATTAAGACAAAGCGTCTGTTACCTTGTGCATAGGCGCTTAATAGGAGTGTATAAAAATGTACAAAGTTGCTAGGAGTCAATTGGCTGCTGTCTTTAATTAATGCATTGTCAAGCCATGAAATCTTAGGTAGATGGCTCGCATTATCTTGCTTAGCCAACAGTTGTTGCAATGTAGGCAAAAATATTTCAGCAGATAAAGGTGCTAAGGGTCGTCCGTAGCTACCAAAAGTACCACCAGCATAAATGAGGTGAATAGGGTCGGATAAGTTTTTTGTCATAACAGAGGATGGCATAGTATGGACGCAGTCAATGAATGTGAAAAAAAGAGAGGAAAGCTTAGGAATGATAGGTAGTATGATAATAGATATTATAAAGGTTAAATGCAAAAAAAATCAGCAAGTATTTATTCTAAATGATATAGAAAATACTTGCTGATACGAGAAGAGGTTATTGACTATGCGGTGCGGTCGAGTAGCACTTGAGCTTGCTGCTGCTGTTCGCTAGTACCTTGAGTGATGACTTCATTTAGCAAACGTTTGGCACTATCATATTCACCCAACTGTAAGTATTGACCAGCTAGATCTAAAGTGACTTGATTGCTATCCAAGGTTTTAACAAAGTCAAAGTCTGCGGCGAAACGTGAAGAGAAGTCTTCAGTTATTTCGACCTGATTGTCAGTAACAATCTCACTGTCTAGCGCGCTTAAGTCAGGTTCAGCTTCAACGGGTGTCGCTGCCGTTGGTGCATCTGCTAGCGAGTCAAAGTCAAAATCATCACCTATCAAAGTATTGTCATCGAACATCAATGGCATAGTAGGTGTAATGCTAGACTCTTCACGAGTATTTTCTACGTTATTATCATCGAGCTGAAACTCTTCAGAACTATTGTCTTCAAAGATGCTGTCTTCAAAGCTGTCACTTTCAAGGTCATTGTCTTTAAAGTTGTTCTCTTCAAGGACAAAATCACCAAGATCATTCTCTTCCACAAGAGCAGGTTGTTCACTCTCTAAGACATCATCGGTAGGCAGTGATTCATCGATGTCATCTAACGATAAGGTAAGGTCATCTTCGCTATTTTGAGGTGCATCTATAGTGGCTTCATTAGTCGCTTGCTCAGCATCAGCATCCACAGCAGTCTCTAAGTCTGCAAAATCTAAGACAAAGTCTTCATCTTCTAGCGTGATGTCTTCAGACGCGCTATCAATAACAGCGGCATTGACAGAAGGCTCGGTATTATTATCGGTTTGTGCAGGCACATCAAGGCCAAAGTCGAAGTCGCTGATATCATCGTCTTGAATAGTAGGCGTAGCATTGCTAGCATCTAGAGCCAGATTTTCTTCTTCAGCGATATCGACCTGACTGACCGGCATAATACTAGTAGCAGTTGGTTCGTCAACATCATCTTCTAAGTCACTAAGTGTTAGCTCAAAGGTGTCATCGACGTTTTCAGTGGTAGCGCTGACATCATTAAAATCATCAGATACTGCGGGTTTTTCAGTAGGCGTATCAAGTAAAGAAATCGCACTATCTTCGGCAGAAACGGTATCTTGGACAGTAGGTGTCTTATTGACTTGGCTGGCAGGTAAGTCAAAATCTAAACTTTCAAAGTCAGTATTTTGAGTATCTTGCGCCGCGACTGCATGTTGTGCTACTTGATTCTGCTCTTCAACCAGCAAGGCTTTTAGTTCGTCAGCTTGTGCAATGCTTTTTGCATCACTATGACTTTTGATACCGTCATAAACTCTATAAAAGTCATCTGTTTGATTGATGGTCGCGTATATACCCAGCAGCTTAAGTGATAGCTGGCTGTCATTGGGTTTTTCTATGAGACCACGATTGAGGGTTTCGATGGCTTTGTCGTAGCGCTGTTGATCGATAAAACGCTGAGCAACCGACAGATTATCAAACTTGCCTTCGTTACTCGCGTTTTGCTGCGTAGGACGATGCTGATTGGCTCCAGAAGTGGTTACTGGGGCATTGGCTGCCAAGTTTTTACCAGCCTGTATAGGCGCGCGTGCCGATGGTTTTTGCGCTTTATTTTTGCGCATTACCAAGACAGCTATTAGTAAAATAAGCACCAGTCCGGCGATGATATATAGCATATTGTCCATAGTTACTCCCACGCCTACGATCACTGTTTGCAGTACACTGCGCTGATCAGTCAGGCAATTATTGATTGCGTAATTTTTTGAGACGAGCTTGAAGCTCCGCCAGTTTTTGGTTTTGTAATTGCAGTTTTCTAGTATAGCTGTCGAGTGTACTGTTGGTTTTTGACAGGCGCTGCGCTTGTGATGCCGCTTTCTGCCTAGAGGCTTTGAGCGTCGCTAAAGTTTCTGTACTGAGACCATTACCCGTGGTGGTTGCTGCTTTGGCTTGAGTCCCATCGGCGTTGCCATTTTTATTGGCATCGTGACCGGGCGCGAGTACAGAAAAGCGCGCTGTTGGCAATGTCTGAGTATTAGTAATGGCTGGCTTCTCAGGATTTTTGGCTGCTTGAGTTGTCTTAGATGGTTGCTCAGGCGCTGTCTTAGGCATTATTTTTGCCGCTGGTTTTGCTGCCGCTATTTCCTTACCGCTAGGGGTGTTTGCGCTCATTCGATATCGTCTTTGAGCATCAATAGCCGCTTCTAGATTTTGCTGTGATGGCACAACCTCATAGTCGGGTAAGCTCAGCTTAGCGTCTGCTTTGAGTTGATCTGCGTCTTTATTGATAAAAGCATTCGGGTTTTGGGCCTGAATCTGTTTCATGACCGTTTGAACGTCTAGATTGTTTTTCTGAGCAACCTGCTGGGCAATGACCCACAAACTATCGTTACGCTGTACTTGATAGTCAACTGGCGTGCTACTAGCGTTGTTAGTTCCTGTACCATTTGTAGCTGCGACATTGCTATTTACTGTTGGCGTAGCTGAAGCAATCTCGCTAGAGGGGATATGGCTTGGCGCTGTAGTAATAGCGTTGCTAGTATTTGCCGCGGGTATAGCTGCAGCGTTTGCAGCATTGTTACTTGGTAGCGGCGATGTAGACGAGTTGACCATGATGCCATTATTGCTCTTATTACTAGGCTGTATCTGTCTTGTGATTTGAATATTCAGAATATCGAACTGTTTGTCAGTGATTTCAGCCGTCGTCTCATTATTTACCGCGACATTGTTAGCCATTACTTTATTAGCCATTACTTTATTAGCGATTACTTTGTTTTCGGTAGAATTGTTAGCTGCCTTGACTATAGCGCTGGTATCGTTACCACTAGCAGCCGTTGTCATAACGCTGTTGTCAGTATTTGCACGACCATTGTCCAAATGACTGACCGACTCACGGCTATTATCATTAGCGCCAACCAAAGCAACGCTATCATTGATACTAAAACTGCCATTCAAACGGCCATTATCCAAGCGGCTAGGGGCATAAACAGGGCTATTGCTTTGTAGCGTAGACGCAGTATTTTCCGGCAAGTTTGGCGTAACGGTTGGGGCTTGAATAGAGGTTTGAGCAGTGCGCACAGGCATTTTAGCCGCTGACAATGTTGTTGCAGTTGCTTTTGTTAATTCTGTTGCTTTAGGTGTTGATATCAGTGGTGGCGGCGCACCTCTTCTAACCGTCAACGGTTTGGCATTGGTGGCTGACACGACAGGTAAATTAGGTTTTTTTGCCCCTGTCACGATGTTTTTGGCGGCTTTAATCGGTACGCTCTCATCAAGAGGCATGAGTAATGTCTTAGGAATGACATTACGTTGACCCCCGTCATTAATGGCTAAGACCACATCGGCAAAAGGCTTAGAGACGGGCTGCGTGGTATTGATCAAAACCTGACCGCTGGTCGCTGATGTTGGTCTAAAGCTAACCGTCATCGAATCTGTTGGCGTCAGCCCCATTTGTTGATAAATAACAGGATTGGCCAAGCTGGCTGAAAAGTCGGCGGCTTTAATATCAGTGACCACAATGCTGGCAGTCAAGGGTTCGTGCTGTGCAGAGGTGACAACAGTCTTACCGATCGTTGCTGCTTGCGCGCTAGAAGATATAGCCACATAGCCTATGGAATAAAGTAACGCCATCGACACCGCACAATTTACAGTAGTCAAGCGATGAGATAAATGACAAGACATGTGCAGCCCTTAGAATGTGAGTTACCTGTGCTGTTATAACAAAATACGGTTTAGTTTACCAGTTTATTTCATAGACGTTGTTTTTTAGTAGCTACTGTACAGTAATGCTGACTGATAATATTTTAAGTAAAGAATATTATTTCACTTTTTTATCAAGGAGCATCGCATCGCCATAGCTAAAAAAGCGATATTCAGCTTGGATAGCATGTTGATACGCTTGTTCGATAGCGCCCTTACCTGAAAATGCTGATACAAGCATCAATAGTGTGGACTTGGGCAAGTGAAAATTCGTCAGCAGTCGGTCTATGACGCCAAACTTAAAGCCAGGATATATAAAAATATCGGTGTCGCCTGACCAGCTAGAAAGCGCGTTGCCGTCAACTGCCGTTTTTTGATACGCAGTTTCAAGGACACGCGTCACCGTTGTACCAATAGCGATGACTTGCTTGCCATTCGCATGGGTTTGATTAATAAGATCGGCGGTTGGTTGTGGCAGATGTGCGTATTCGCTGTGCATGGTGTGGTTGAGTAAGTTATCCGTTTTAACAGGAGCAAAAGTACCCGCGCCAACGTGCAAGGTAACAAACGCTGTATGAATGCCTTTTGCCGAAAGCCTATTTAATACTGTCTCATCAAAATGTAGGCTGGCTGTGGGTGCGGCGACGCTGGCAAGCTTGGCTGGATCATGAAAGACCGTTTGATAACGCGTATTGTCTGTGTCATCAGCATGACGCTCAAAGTAGGGCGGAATGGGCAACTCACCATAAAGCTCTAAATGAGGCAGAATAGACGCATCAAAGGCTAAAATAAACAAATTGTCTTGGCGACCAATCATCACGCAGCCCATGTGACCATCAGCGAGCGCTAATCGCTGCCCCAGTTTTGGCGCTTTACTGGCTTTGACATGGCAAAGGGCCACATGCTCTCTAATAACTGGTTGCTCGTCCGTCGTCACTAAGTGCAGAGTCGCTATATCCAAATCCGAGAGTTCAATCAAACGCTCAATCAATACCTCCACCTTGCCGCCGGTATCCTTTTGACCAAACAAGCGCGCTTTCATGACTTTGGTATCGTTAAATACGATCAAATCGCCCGCATTTAACAAATCAGGTAATTGCGCAAATAAACGATCCTCTACTGGACTGACCTTATCATTACTGTCGGCAGGCAGGTATAACAATTTTGAGGCTGAACGCTCTGACAACGGGTAACGAGCAATCAAGCTATCTGGCAGCTCATAATCGTAATCATCTACGCTCAAATAGTTTAAGCTATCATTGTTTCCATCAATATGAATGGCAGTATTACTATCGGCAACTACAGGGTGAGAATTGGTCATAATCAGTCTTTGAAAGGATAGAATTTTGGCGTAATTGTAGCAGAAATCAGAATATGAAAGGATAATTACTAAGGCATGTCCTCAATCTAAACGTAAGCAACTAAATGTTTAACACACACTACCATTCATCTCATTTTTATCAGTATTTTTAAAATGAGGATACGCTCTAAAGGGTGATTTCGCGTAAAAGCTATTTTGGTTACCCAAATAGCCTAAGCATTTTTATCAATCATAATTAATCCTATAGTTGTTCCACCAAAGAAATATTAGGGTCTGTTGAACATTCAAATGTGGCACTGGCAGTGGCTATTTTTTAGACAATACGCAGTGAAATTTTTGACGCCTAGTCATTCTAGGTTAGATAATTTCGCCATGTATTGGCAAAAAATAGCCCTGCCCTGAAAGGCTGATACTAAAATCACCCCAAACGTTGTTGTAAACCTAGCTAAGGTCTCGACATTATCGTCGGTTTACGCCTGATTTGATAAAAGGTTTGGGACGATTTTAGCAATCAGTAGTCCTAATATTTGAATGTTCAACAGACCCTAGGTTATTCAAATAAATTTAACTGTGGTAATAATTGTGTGGCAGGGGTCAATGAAGAATAAGTCACCCCAACCAGCCTAATAGGCAGCTCGCGTGGAATGTCTAAAAAAAGCTTATCTAACCAGTAGTGAGCATCTATAGCATTCACAAATGCAGTCGATAAGGTGTGTGAGCGCGTAATTTGAGTAAAGTCTGCGTATTTAATCTTCAGTGTAATGGTATAAGCAATCAATTGCTTCTTTTGCATTTGTCTAAATGCATCGTCATTTTGCTCGTAGATTTGTGCTTTTAGTTCGTCGTTATTGTTTAGATTGTCTCTAAATGTGGTCTCAGAGCCTACCGATTTATGCGTGCGCTCAGATTTGACAGGGCGCTCATCACGACCATGAGCAATGTCATGATAAAACTGGCCACGCTTACCAAACTCCTGCACCAATATAGCGGCTGGCGTGCGTCGAAGGTCGGCGCCATTGCTCACACCCATCGCATGGAGGCGCTTGGCAGTTGCTTTGCCAATACCATGAAAGCGCTCGATAGGTAGTGTACTAATAAAAGCATCAGCATCAGCTGGGGTGATAATCGCTGTACCGTTAGGCTTATTAATATCAGAAGCAATTTTGGCTAGCATCTTATTAAACGACACGCCTGCAGAGGCTGTTAATCCAGTTTGTTCTAAGATTTGCGCCCGTAACCAATTGGCCATCAAAGTCGCAGAACCTTGCTGGGCTTGCAAACCCGTGACATCGAGATAAGCTTCATCCAAAGATAACGGCTCAATATGCGGTGTCAAGCGGTGCATGATACTGCGGATATCGCTACTGACCGCA
The DNA here is from genome assembly GCF_965638355.1 of Psychrobacter okhotskensis. Taxonomy (NCBI): domain Bacteria; kingdom Pseudomonadati; phylum Pseudomonadota; class Gammaproteobacteria; order Moraxellales; family Moraxellaceae; genus Psychrobacter; species Psychrobacter okhotskensis. The sequence continues at coordinate 2,108,264 of NZ_OZ281822.1, read as the reverse complement.
CGGTAGACATCAAAGCGTGGTCGCACAAATACTACTTCAGGACAGCGTTTGCGCGCCTCGTAACAGGACATCGCCGAGCGCACACCAAATTTACGGACTTCGTAGCTAGCTGCAGCTACCACGCCGCGACCATTTGGGTCACCACCAACTACTAATGGCTTGCCACGTAGCTCAGGAAAATCACGCTGTTCGACACTGGCATAAAAAGCATCCATGTCGATGTGAATAATCTTACGCAAGCTTGGTTTGATAGAAGCAGTCATGACAACTATTTTACCTGATTTGGTGATTATTTTGGTATTGATTGTAGGAGGTGGGAACGAGCTACGATGATATGCTTGAATGAACAGATCTAAGAAAGTAACAGACATAAATAGCTCTGATTTAAACTTCTAGTGAGTTAGTGTGCCTCTATTAATAGGCTTATCTTTATCATCGCATGAAATTTTTCTTAACAATTATTCTAATAATTGTGCGATGACTATCTGGTCATCGATAAATTAATACCGTTTATCATAAATAAATGCTTTTTATATTACAGTTTTCCTTCTGAAGTTTTACACTAGAATTTCAACAGAAGTAAACGACTGTTGAAAGGACAAAAAATGCCTTATCCGCTTAGTTACTAAAATAATGATAGGTGTTGTTTATAGCTCAGGCCATGCTTTTAGAGCAAGTAATGGCACAAGTCATCATCGTAAAAAGATGTCTTTTTAATGATGATGCAAGACAATTAAGGAGCTGCTGATGAATAACGAATTAAAAGGGAGCGATTTGACAAGAGCAATGCTGACACGTGGTGATAAAGAGATATGGTGTGCAGTTTGTGATAACAGCGATGAGCAAGCAATGATGGATCATTATGGTAATGATTTTACCGCTTATATTGTCTCATACTATGACGGATATTTTTATTGTAGCAGCGGAACACCTTGGGGTTACGCAGTACCAATCAAAATAAGTGCCGTCATGCAATATGAGGTAGGAATATAAACATAATGACCAATCATGCTGGCACAAAAAAACCTCCAAAATAGGAGGCTTTATTGTTAATAAATAATGGTACCAGTGGTCGGACTCGAACCGACACGCTTTATAGGCAACGGATTTTGAATCCGTCATGTCTACCAATTCCATCACACTGGCATGTTAGGTGATAAAGTCTATTGTGCCAAACCTTATCGAATTGGGCTACAGTGTTCTCTGTATAGGCTGCGTATTATAGCAGCCTATTTTTTAGCGTCAAGAATTATTTATAATAATTGTGCTTTTAATCACATTAATCTTAACCGACAAAGGCGCGCTCAACCGCATAGTCCGCTTGCACGCCCATGCGTGGCGACACAGTGAGACCAAAACCATCTAAAATCTCAGAGACTTCCGCATTGAATGGCATGCTGCCACAGATCATGACACGGTCATCGTCTTTATTCATCGGTGGCAAACCAATATCTTCAAAAAGTTTGCCTGATTTCATTAAGTCGGTTACACGGCCTTGATTTCTAAATTCTTCGCGAGTAACCGTTGGATAGTAGATAAACTTCTCGCGGAACCATTCGCCAAAGATTTCATCGTTGGGCAGCTCATTTTCGAACATGTTACGATACGCCAAATCATCTGCATAACGAACGCCATGCACCAAGATGATTTTATCAAAGCGCTCATAAACCTCAGGGTCACGTGCCAAGGCCAAAAATGGCGCAAGCCCCGTACCAGTGGACAACATATAAAGGTGTTTACCGGGTAGTAGATCGTCTAAGACTAGCGTGCCGGTGGGCTTTTTGCTGACCAATAGCTCATCGCCGACTTTGATATGTTGTAGGCGTGAGGTCAAAGGGCCGTCTTGAACCTTGATAGAAAAGAACTCTAGATGGTCTTCATAGTTAGGGCTAGCAATCGAATAAGCGCGTAGCAGTGGTCTGCCATCGACAGCGAGACCAATCATCGCAAACTCGCCATTGCGAAAGCGTAAGCCATCGTCACGTGTGGTTTTGATGCTAAATAAGGCATCATTCCAATGATGAACCTCTGTAACCGTTTCGGTGCGAAGTTTTGACATAAAGTCCTCGTTAATAAGTCGCTATTTTTATCGTTAAGTGTAAATGAGTATGAAATTAGAATTTTCAATGATAGCTGTTGGACGCTAATCATATATAAGCGGGTAATTATTATTAAAATATTAAAATGACTATAAATGCTCATGCTTTGAAATATTTTTTAGCCAAAAACCAATAATATTGTGAATGTATGAAGCAAGTTACAAAGCATTTTTTTCACATTTATACAAGGAATCGTAGGCTAGTCATAAGGTTTTTGTCCTCATAAGCACTATAGGTATTGTATGAATGCAAGCCATTCTCAATAAATTTCAAGCTCATAATACCAAACTTTAAAATAAAAATCTGTCTAGCAGCCACGATGTACCATGATAAAATGGAATATCGTTAGTGAGTAATTTTGTATGCTTGAGCCAATTGGCTCGATAAAGACCGTTTGTTATCAGTGGAGTGACCATATGTCTGGCGATAATGCCTTGTTGAATGACCAGCATCGAGCACCAATCATTGGCTACCATCGTGCGCCGCTCTCACAGAAGTTTGGTGCGCCAAGACAACCGAATTTGGTGGCGCTGACTAGTGTAATTGAGATGCTAGCGCCTTACGATACGCCAGCGGCATTCATTGGCTTAGACACTTTTAGCCATATTTGGATCAGCTGGCAGTTTCATCACAACTATTTATATAAAGACAATCAGAATCACAAAAACGAACAGAAACATCAAAACGACCAACTTGATACCACAGGTAGCGGTTTTCGACCACAAGTTCGACCGCCAAGGCTTGGTGGTAATCAAAAAATAGGCGTGTTTGCCAGTCGTAGTATGTATCGACCATCCGCTTTGGGATTGTCTGTGGTGAAACTTGAGCGTATTGAGGTGATACAAGGTCGGGTATTAATTATCATCAGCGGTGCTGATATGATAGATGGTACGCCCATTATCGATATCAAACCTTATGTGGCTTATAGTGATGCATTGAGTCATGCAAAAAGTGGTTTTGCGCAAACTGCGCCGCACTTGTTGGATGTGACGATTATCGAGCTGGCTTATGAGCAGTTTTTGCAAATTGTCGCCAATCAAAGTGCGCAAAATGCAGCGGTAGAAAATGCTCAAAATAAGCAATCATCAGTTAAAGCAGTCATTGATAAAACTCAAAAACAGTTAATAATGGCTGATCTAGACACTATCAAAGCCTTAATCGCCCAAGATCCACGTCCTGCCTATCGGCGCACCGAGTTAAATAAGCGTTTTACCATGCGCTATAAGTCTGTTGATGTCAGCTTTCAGCTGATAGAATCGGGACAGTTGCAAATAACGGCCGTTGTAGCAGTGACTCCTTAGCATGAAATTGGCGCACTGTATTTATGCTTTATCAAAGCCATGAAAGTGAAAGCTATAAACTGCTGATTTGTGAAATATTTATTGACCAATAAAAGAAGAAAAATATGTCTGCTCAAAAATATTCGATCGTGATTGATTTACGTTGGTGTCTTGATGAATTACTAGCAGATAGAGTAATTGATCAGCGCGGCTATAATCTGGTGATAACCAGTCGCCGTGATAAGGCGCAGCATCCGCTTCTGACGATTAGTGAGTTTGGGTTGCCTAATGGTCATGCGCTTGATGATCATGCGCTTGATGGTCATGCTGAGAGTAAATTAACGATAGCATGGCTCAATCAATGGCTAGCGGCCAAAGCAGACATGCCACTTGTGCGTATTGATCCACTGAAAGTTGATGTGCCAGCCGTCACGCAGCTGATGTCGTTCGAATATGCGCGCTCGCAGCATATTTTGCCGATTGAGGTCACGTTAAATGAAGTGGTCATCGGTACCGATCAGCCGTTTTATACAGACTGGCACTCTAATATAGAAAAGTTAATTAAGTCCAAAAGCTATCGTACGGTCTATATCAATCCTGAACAGATCAATCGCTATCGACAGGAGTTTTATCAAGTCACGCAAGCGATTGCTGGGGCAAACTCTCTACATAAGCGTGCGGCGGCTGATGTCACCAATGTCGAGGCGTTGTTACAGCTTGGCGACAATACCAATCCCGATGCCAATGACCAACACATCGTCAGGGTTGTCGATTGGTTGTTGCAGTATGCCTTTGAGCAACGCGCCAGTGATATTCATTTGGAGCCACGTCGCGAGACCGGAAAAGTGCGCTTTCGTATTGATGGCGTATTACACACCGTTTATGAGATGCCGCTGGCGATTATCGTCGCGGTGACAGCACGGATTAAAATCTTGGGCCGTTTAAATGTCGCAGAGAAGCGCAAACCGCAAGACGGCCGGCTAAAAACCCGTACACCAAAAGGGTTAGAGACTGAACTACGTCTCTCTACCATGCCGACGGCTTTTGGTGAAAAGCTGGTCATGCGGGTATTTGACCCCGAAGTGTTGGTGCGCTCGTTTGCCCAGCTTGGTCTGTCTGGCAAGCAGCTTGAAACATGGCACGAGTTGACCGCGCATCCAAACGGCATTATTTTAGTCACCGGCCCGACCGGTTCAGGTAAGACGACCACTTTATACAGTACGCTTAAGCAGCTCGCCACAGAACAAGTCAACGTCTGTACCATTGAAGATCCTATTGAGATGATTGAGCCCGCTTTTAACCAAATGCAGGTTAATCCGGGCGTTGATTTGCACTTCGCTGACGGCATTCGCTCTTTGATGCGCCAAGACCCAGACATTATTATGGTCGGTGAGATTCGTGATGCTGAGACTGCTAATATGGCCGTGCAAGCATCGCTGACGGGACATTTGGTGCTCTCGACGTTGCATACCAATGATGCACCCAGTTCACTCACTCGCTTGCATGATTTGGGCATTCAGCCGTTTTTGACCTCAGCGACGATATTAGGCGTAATGGCGCAGCGCTTGCTACGTACGTTATGTCCGCATTGTAAAAAAGCAGTCGATGTTACGCCAGACAGTGAAATTGCGATACAGTGGCAAGAGCTGGTACAGCCTTGGCGCGCTGCTGTACCAGCACAAATTTATATAGCGCAGGGTTGTGAGCACTGTCGCCATACCGGCTATCAAGGTCGCGTTGGTCTATATGAGATTATGCCGTTATCGAATGAGCTAAAAAAACTGGTGGCAGCTGATGCCAATTTGGATGTATTGAAACAACAAGCCTACCGTGAAGGCGTACAGCCGCTACGCTTATCGGGTGCGAAGCGTATCAGTGAAGGGGTGACGACCTTAGAAGAGGTGATGCGTGTGGTGCCGTTACATTAATTTTAAATAGCAAAGTTTGGCATGGTAAAACTAGCCTTATACCCTGAGTCTTTAACGCTCCCCGCGTACATTTTGGCGAATGATTTTTGCAGGCGCGCCCGCCACCATACAATTTGGTGTGGTCACTGGTTTATTGACAAATGCACCGGCTGCAATGATACAACCGCTAGCGATAGTAACGTTTTTAGAGACAGTTACATTGGCAGCAATCCAAATATGATCGCCCAAAATGACGTTAGAGTGAGCAGGATTTAACCTCTTATTAGAGTCTATATCGTAAACCTTGTGGACGTCAGTCGCTCGAATTTCAATACCGCGCGATATCATGCAAGATTTACCAATAGTCACACTTTTATCACGTGCCAGAATATAGCAGTCGATGGCGGTAGTATGCTCACCGATATAAATATGCAAATGGTTGCCAACGATCAATAATTGCCCTGAGAACTTAACTTTTTCTCCAATCGTGACTTGATTGTGACTGCCGTTAATGTCGATTTTTAACTGATTAAATTTGCCGCCCTTACCGATAGTGATGTGATTGCCATGACCTTTACGAATGGTAATGGCTGAATTGCCAATGATGCGTACGTCTTTAGCAATCTTGATATGATTGTTGTGCCCTTTGTCTTGTAACAAAAACCGCTTTTTGTATAGTTGTTTGGGTAATAGGGTTTTTATGATGGGGGAGAGGCTGATGGTTTTTTTATGGTTCATAATAAAGGGCTTATGAAGAGTGAGTAGATGACGCAATGTTTTTGCTAACAAACCGCTTTTATGATTTATTAACTATCTGATAGTGTATCGTTAAACCTTACTTGAAAACAGCTCGCTTTAGAGCAATAAATAACCCTATTCATTTAACGTTTCAAACCTAATTTTTCTATTTTATTAACGAGATTGTTTATGTTTACTGATAGCCACTGCCATCTTAACCGTTTGGATTTGACCAAGTACGATGGTCAATTATCCGGCGCGATTGCTGCCATGAAAGAAGCCAATGTCACCCGAGCGATGGCCATTATGTGTGATTTTGCTGAATATGATGAAATTGCTAAAATCGTCAGCACTTATGGTGATGAAACGTTAAATCTCGGCATGAGCGTCGGTATCCACCCTTGTGAAGATATCAGCGTATTACAATCAGCGACGGTCGAACGTCTGATAGAAACTGCCGATGCCGAGCATGTGTGGGCCATAGGGGAGACGGGGTTAGATTATTATTGGTCGACGGAGAACAAAAAAGAGCAGCAAGCCAGCCTTGCGCGCCATATTCATGCCAGCCAAAGCTTGAAAAAACCACTGGTCATACACATGCGTGATGCCAAAGAAGATACCATTGATATCCTAAAGGCGGAAGGGGCGGAACACGGCATCATTCATTGCTTTACCGAAGATTGGGAGACCGCGAAGCAGGCGCTAGACTTAGGGTTTTATATCTCATTCTCGGGTATTGTTAGCTTTAAAAGCGCGCAAAATATCAAAGATGCAGCAAAAAATATGCCTAGAGACCGATTGCTTATCGAAACCGACAGTCCTTATTTAGCGCCTGTTCCTAAACGTGGTAGACCTAATGAGCCCGCTTATGTACCTTACGTTGCGAGTTGTCTGGCGGAGATGTATGGCTGTAGTAGCGATGACGTTGGTGCAATGACTGCAAAAAACTTTGAAAATTTACTGGCACAGTATCATTAAAATGGTTATGCTATGACCACTCAGTCATTTATTAGATAGTGTTATTGCTTTACGTTATTTTTAGTTGTTATCTCAAACGTAAGCATATGATTATCAATGACTATTTAGCAAACATAAGCATATTCCCCTTGGTAGTCTTCGAGCAGACTTTGTATAGCCTCATACTCTTGTTGCCGACGCACTAATCTATACGATGGTCATATGCTTAATCTTGTCAGGTTTTAGGAGAGATTATGAGTCGTCAGCATCAGTTCAAGGCACGAGAAGAGAATATCTTAGCGATGGCAGAGCAACTGTTACTTGAGTCAGGCGATGGTGATATCACTTTAGACAGTTTGGCAGACCAGCTTGATTTGGCTAAAGGCACCTTATATAAGCATTTCTCCAGTAAAGATGAGCTTTACTTGCGTATTATTATTCGTTATGAAGAGCAGCTGTTTGAGATCAATCGAATTGATGACTGCCCATCGGCTGGTGTGGCCCGTATGATTTTTCAGCAATTATTCAATCCACAAAAAGCCATGCTCCTCAATCAAATCGAAGAGCGTTTGGCGGCATCAGTGACAGGTCTCAATCGCTTGTTTGGTGAGTTGTACGATATTCGCCGTCAGCGTATGAAGCGTTTGATTGATATTATCAGTGCGTATTTACAGGAGCAGCACAGCAATTTAAGTACGCGTGATTACTTGTCCTCGATTTGGGCGATGGGTCAGGGCGGCGCAGGATTATTGAACTCAAGTTTTTATCAGCGCTACTTGGGTCGCCGTGATACCTTGCGTTATGCTTTCGTTCAGCAAATGCTCGAGTTGCCTAGCCATTATCCTGCTGACGATGATGAGGTGATGGATGAGGATATGCAAGAGCTGGTGGAGCAGATCGATACTGAGTCCGAAGAGCATCGTAATACCAATTACTAGCTTGTTATTATGTTTTGAACATAAGCAGCTATTCTTTTATAAAAATCCGTGTTGTTATATTCTGTATGGCAGCACGTTAAATTTATTTTTTAATATGTGTACAGATTTATAGTTTTTATAACTCGTCACGTCTTTCGTCTTGTTTATACCATTCAATATAGCGTTATTTTTTAGTAGGATGACGCCATTCTAGATGACTTCTGTATGTCAAAACCGACTTCCTCGATATCTTCAATACCAGCTCTTCACGCGCCTAGGCATATCGGGCAAGCGGGCTTTACCCTTGTCGAAATTGTAGTGGTTGTGGTCATTCTGTCTATTTTTGCTGGCATGATGAGCTTATCAGTTGGTAGTAGTGAGTCTCGAAAAAACCGTGCCTTTTATGAACACCTTACCGATTCGCTGAGCTACGTTAGGCTATTATCCGCTGAGCGTATGCAGCCGATGGGCTTAAGCTTACAAGCGGATAAACAAGGTCAAGTAAACCCCGTTATTGTCACTTTATCAAATCCTTATATTGCCTATCAAACGGCTGAAGCCGCTTCAGATCGTACGGACAGTCGTGCTAAAAATGCCATGGAGTTGTCTACCGATTTGTCTGGGATGTCAGGTGTGAATGGGGACGTAGCAACGCCAAGTTGGGAGATTGAACCCGAAGTTACCTTACCTGAACTGCCTGCTGGAGTGAGTTTGAGTGTGCAAAGCTTAGATGCTGGTAACGCTGCTGCAAATGCTGGGCAGACTCAAACGCTACAACCTTGGTTTACCGATCAAACGGTACCGCAAATATTATGGTTTGGTACTGGGCAAGCGACACCGGTAACGATTGAAGTGCGTCATGAATCGCGCTTGGTGGGTGAGGTGATTACCATCATGCCTGATGGTAGTATGTCGCTAGGACAAGGACTGTAATGGATGATTAAATTACCTAATTCGCCTGTTAGTTCTGTTAATAAAGCCAGCAAAGCCATTTCATCTGAATCATCAGAAAAGTCATCGTTGAAATCGATACGCGAAAGCGGTTTTACCCTGATTGAAGTGATGGTCGCCTTAGCGATTTTAGCCGTCGTCGCTGTCGCTGCTAGCCGTGCCAGCAGTGCGTATCTCAGCTCGGTTGATGTGTTGCGTACCCGTACGCTGGCTCATTTCGTTGCCCAAAACGCGGCTGCCGATTTACAAATCCAAGAGACATGGCTAACCGCCAATCGCAGCCAAACGCTTAATGCGCAAGGTCGGGATTGGCAGGTGATGATGACAGTCGGCGATACCATTAGCCCCGCCTTAAAGCAGGTGACTATCGCTGTCGCACCTATTATCGATGGACAGACAGGCAGCACAGTGACCGATATTAAGGTGGTCTTGAGTAATCCAGAACAGGATATGGGTAGCCTTGATTTGGCGAGCCCAAATTCAAGTGGAGGCAGCCTGTGAGGCAGCAGCGTGGCTTTACCCTACTTGAGCTGATGGTCGCCATGGCAATATTTGCGATGCTGGCAGTGGCGGGTTGGCAAGTGTTTGATAGCGTGAACCGCGCCCGTGAGCGTGCGCAATTTCATGCTGATAATTTGGCTGTCTTGCAATATACCTATCTACAACTACAGCAAGACATAGGACAAATCATTCCTTACCAAGCACCCAGTACGCGAGATATCAGTGTCTCAACGAACACTACTAACAGTGACAGCACTCAAGCCAATATTATAGAGTCTGAGCCTTTTATGAGCTTAGATGGCGAGCATATTAGATTTGTACGCTTCGCAGATCCTGATCCACGCTACCAAAGTAGTGCCAGTGTGCAGCACATTGAATATATTTTTGCCGATGAGCGCTTAATTCGCCGTCAATATACCAGTCTTGCCGCTGGAGATGATAGCGTTAGCTTGGATAGCGTACTGCTAGAAGGGGTGACCGCAGCACGCTGGCAGGCCTATTTACCAGAAATTGCGACCAAATTTCCTGACGAAAACAGCAGTAGCAATAACAACAATACGACTAGAGCCTTTGGGCAGACGGCTGATACAGCGAATAGCCAAGCTGAGGTGCAATTATTGCCAAAAGGTATTGCCGTTAGCTTTACGTATCAAGATATGCCTATCACGTGGCAGTGGGCACTTGCCCCGCAGCCGTCTCCACGTGGTAGTATGCAAAATGCACCAAATAGCAAGAGCGATAACAGCAACGATAATGGCAGTAATGAGGGCAACAGTAATAATACTAATGGTAGCGATACTGCGAACGCTGGTGTGGGAAATGCTAATTTACAAGGTATTGACAATGTGCCATTGGCTCAATAATAGAGGCCGTTTATGTCCATGACAGCGCATTCTCAGCGCGGGGTAGCACTGCTGACTATCCTGCTATTGGTGGTCAGTATTACGGTGGTCGCCGGGGCAATGCTTGCCAGTCAAAAGATTGCCATCAGGCGTAGTGGCTTGTTGTTTGATCAAAATCAATTACTACAAGACATTAATGCTGGTCAGCAATTGGCAGTGACTTTGATTCGCGCTGATAATAAGCTAAACGATACGGACAGCGAGCAAGATATTTGGGCGCAGCCGATACCACCTTATGCTCTAGATAATCACAGCATCAGCATCGAATTGCGCGACGAAGCCAGTCGTTTTAATATTAATAACTTATATCAAAATGGTGCGGTTAATACCGCTGCGTTAATGGTCTTTCAAAGACTCTTAACACAATTAAATCTAGAGCCCGATATCGCCATTGCGGTACTGGACTATCAAGATGCAGATGGTGAGGTCTATCAAGATGGCGGTGATGAGAGCGTGGTTTATTCGCAGCAGCGCAGCGGGGCAGTAGATAGGACATTACCGAACCAGCCATTTATTAGCGTCGAGCAGTTACAAGACGTTCGAGGAGTAAGTGCTGAAGTGTTAGCAGCACTGCGCCCTTATCTTAGCGCCGTTCCTTATTATGTGCCTATCAATGTCAATACTGCCAGTCCTGAACTGCTGGCGTCTCTGATGGACGGTGTGACTAGCGAGCAGATGCGTGGGTTGACCGAAATGAGGCGCAAGCAAGTATTGCCATCTATCGATGAATTGTGGCAATTGCCAATATTGGGCGGTTTGAATGAAGAGCAGCGGGCAGCACTAACGCCACTATTAGCCGTTGACAGTCAGGCTTTTACGGCGCTTATCACGGCAACAGATAGTGCCAATACAGGTCAAACAAGGCAACGTTTTGCCACCGTCTTGATTAGCAAAACCGCCACTGATGATGGTGAGGCTGACAAAAGTAGCGATGATGCCAACAGTACGGGCAATGACAATAAGAGCAAAAAAGCGAAGTCCATTAAGGTTATTACGCAGCGTCTGTGGGCATTTCGGCCGAGCTTTTAACTAGGGCGTGTTTTCAATTTACTCGATAGTCATCTAAATAGGCTAAGAATGGCTAAGTCTTGCCAAACAGGGTCAAATAGTTGGTTAATATCCCGATGCTATCGATGCTATCGATGCTATCGATGCTATCGATGCTATTCTTCTTGTTTGACGGCAATTTATCTCATTTTTATCGCCATTTTTGAAATGACGGCACGCCCTAGCACTCAAAGGTTGCATAGATTGCTTAATCGTCGCTCAAACGAGTTTCTTCGGTAGACTTCCAATTGTATGCGCCATAAAACAACATTTGTGCTTGGCGAGTACAGTTATGCAGCATCAGATGTTTCTTTTTTTCAATCTCAGCCAAGTCAGCCTCATCATCATGATCTTCAGAATAGGTCAGTTCTAGCCAATCAATAATCCAAGAGAAGAACATATTGACCCCCGCTTCAGCCAGCAAGCGTCTATCGTAGGCGTTAATGTGCGTAAATGCTGGCTGTAAAGCCAAATCTTCTGCTAAGCTTTGACCATGCTTTTTAATTAATTCATTGATTGCTTTGCGCACAGCTTCTGAACCACCATAGCGTTCACTGACCAAAAACTGCCAATAGCAAGGCTGCTCGCTGACCATATATAAAAACAGCTGAATACTCTTAGCGATTTGCCGATCAAAACTTCGCTTACGGCCAATTTGCAGGCTTTCGCTTAAGGTGGCGAGCGTCCCGCCCAACTCTTCAACCACCAAGGCCCGTCCAAGCGATTCCATATCATCGAAATGCCGATAAAATGCCGTCGGTACGACACCAACCTCGCGTGTCACCTGCCTGAGACTGATGGAGCTAAAAGACTGCCCTGTCATACAGAGATCGAGCACCGCATTAAAAAAGGCGTGCCGAGTTTGAAGTTTCTTTTGTTCGCGACTACTCATAATATTTCAAAATTATCCAATAGAGGTTTATCATACTCATTTCAGCGCAAGAATACGACTGAAATAGGCAATGAGTGTAAATTTACTAGACCTGCACTGGTCTTTTAAACCCTTAGTCTAAACCCTTAGTCTAAACCATTGTGCCCCAGTGACCTTGTAGTTCCTGCGCCAATCTATACGCCTCATGGTCATTCATGCCAGTAATAAAGTCCAATATATTTAAAATATTGTGATAGATATTATCGGATAGTACCCGTCGATGCTCGTCGAGATACGGTTGTAGCAGTTTTTGTAGGCGCTGCTGCTCAAAGGATATTGGCGCAGTTTTTGCGTTTGTCCAAGCCAATGGTATAAAGGCATCTAATAGGCGATGTAAGCATTGGTTCGCCATCAATTCCATTCGCACTTTGCTTGGGTGATTGAATATTTGCTCACGGGCCAATTGTTTGGCTTGATTAATACCATTTTGCACATTTGCATCACAATGTGCAAATAGGCTGCCTTGCAGTGTACCAGCCAGCAAGGCCTCGCTATTAGCGACAAAAGCGTCGGTGACAGTGTTGACCAAGCGCATCATAGCACGTGCTCGCAATGATGCTAGGCTTTGCCTGACAGACATATGCGCTGGCAAGCTCACGCTACTAGGACGCTCACCAATCAACTCATAAAATATCGTGGCGACCTCGCTATAGGTTAGCATATTCAGATTGATACCATCCTCCAAATCTATCAGCGCGTAGCAGATATCATCTGCAGCCTCCAATAAATAGGCGAGGGGATGGCGCGCAAAACCATCATGTTGCTGCGACCGTGGTAGGCTCAGACACGCTGCCAATTCTTCTAACTGAGAGGCTTCACTATAAAAGCAGCCAAATTTTTGTACATTGGTGAGCGAATTACTTGGGGAAGTGCTTTCAGAGAAATGATTGCTGTGTGTTGCTAGCCAAGGGTATTTCATAAAAGCACCCAACGTCGCACAAGTTAAGCGCATACCGCCCTTATCGGGATGATGCTCATTGCGGGCGAGTAGCCGAAATCCTTGTGCATTGCCTTCGTATGCCAATAAGTCTAATTGCTCATTATTACTGAGGTTTTGCAAAATAGCCTGACGGTCAGGATGCATAAACCAATCACGAATGGCGTATTCTCCTGCATGCCCAAAAGGCGGATTACCAATATCGTGAGCGAGGCAAGCTGCTTGAACAATGACACCGACATCGGCTGGTAACACGCCTGCTGGTAGACCATTGGCTAGTTTGTCATGCAGTTTTTCTGCTGCCATCATTCCTAATGAGCGTCCAATACAAGAGACCTCAAGCGAATGGGTTAGACGCGTATGAATACCGAGCTGATTGGTTAATGGATGGACTTGAGTTTTTTGATTGAGCTGCCGAAATGAGTGCGAAAACACCAGTCGGTCATAGTCTTTGTGAAAAGAGGAGCGCACGCTGTCTTGTGCAGGTGCTTTTTTATGGCTGCCCAGCCGCTGCGCACTAAATAATTTTGCCCAATGTGTACTAGGATTAAGCGGTTGTTTAACATAAGCCGTCATAATTTATAGTCCGTTATTTTTATCATTATTTTTAAATGCTTTCAGCGGATTTGCTGCTTTTTGCAGATAACAGACGTTATTATAATAAAAAAAGCCAGCACAAAGGCTGACTTTTGGTTGTTCTGTACTAAGACTGTGTAAACACGCCATTTGCTTTATTGAACTTTGAAAGTTAGACGTTAAAACGGAAATGCATCACATCGCCATCTTGCACGATGTAGGTTTTGCCTTCCAAGCGCGACTTACCAGCCGCCGCGGCACCTTTTTCACCGCCATACTCGATAAAGTCGTCATACGCAATCACTTCAGCGCGGATAAAGCCACGTTCAAAGTCGGTATGAATCACACCAGCGGCTTGTGGCGCGGTTGCACCAACAGCGACTGTCCAAGCGCGAACTTCTTTGACGCCCGCAGTGAAGTAAGTCTGCATATCGAGCAGGTCATAACCGCCACGAATGACTTGGTCAAGGCCAGCTTCTTCCATGTCCATCTCAGCTAGGAAGTCTTTTTTATCATCTTCATCAAGCTGGGCAATTTCAGATTCGATTTGGTTGCATAGCGCAATAACGATGGAATCTTCGCCAGTCGCGTAGTTGCGTACTGCATCTAGATAAGGATTGTTTTCAAAACCATCCTCAGAGACGTTAGCGATATACATGGTTGGTTTTAGGGTAATTAAACCATAGCTTCTGATGAGTTTTTTCTCATCCGCGTCAAGATTGGCCGCGCGAGCCGCTTTCCCTTCTGCTAGCAAAGGTTCAACCTTTTTGAATATATCAAGTAGGGCCTGCGCATCTTTATCACCGCCTTTAGCCTTTTTAGTCTGGTTGTGAATGGCACGTTCCACTGCTTCTAAATCCGCCAAAGCTAATTCAGTATTGATGGTTTCGATGTCATCAATAGGGCTGACGCGACCATCGACGTGGACGACGTTGTCATCATCAAAGCAGCGTACTACGTGCGCAATCGCATCGGTCTCACGAATGTTGGCTAGGAACTGGTTACCCATGCCTTCGCCTTTTGACGCGCCTGCAACTAGACCCGCGATATCCACAAACTCCATCGTCGTCGGTAGTACGCGTTCAGGATTGACGATGTCAGCCAATTTCTTTAGGCGTGGGTCTGGTACTGGCACGATACCCGTGTTGGGATCTTTGGTACAAAACGGAAAGTTTTCAGCGGCGATACCCGCTTTGGTCAAGGCGTTAAACAAGGTAGATTTACCCACGTTTGGTAGGCCGACGATGCCGCAATTAAAACCCATAACATGCTCTCAATATATGAATAAAATCAGTTGGTATAAAGTTTGGTTAAATGATAAATCAAAATTGGGCATATTGTAGCAAATTTACCGGAATAGGGGTGAGGTTGTTGTGCGGTATACTGAGATTTTGTCCGAGTCTTTCAGAGTCATCGCCAGCAATTTTGCTGTTTTATCAATTATGGTAAGCTGTACTATAAAATAATAATTTAGCTGACAAGCGCATTGAAGGTGAGTACCTATAACTCGCTAAACTTTACTAACAATCTTAACTATTAACACTAAAATCCCTTAGCTACATCTCTGAACTGCTGCGTATTAGGTGCTTTATACAGATAAAAGCGGCTAACATAAAATGAAAGGCAAATTCCTATAATGACATCCACTATTTTTGACACGCACCGCTATCACTATCCGCAGAACTTTATGGAGATTAAGCCTAAACTTGCGCGTCTTGAAAAAGCGATTAAAAAGCTAGAGGCAAATCTAATCGACGCCGACGATGCTGCCAATGTTGCGCTGCTGAAGCAAAGGTTAAATAGTGATTTAGGCTTAAAAGTAGATTACGCCAGTGAGCTGAATCCGGATCAATTGTTAGCAGCCACTACTATCGATGGCAAGGTATTGGTCATCGCCGGTGCTGGCTCTGGTAAGACCAAAACATTGACGTATCGTACCAGCTATTTACTAGAAAACGGAGTGACACCCAAAAGCATTTTGCTACTGACCTTTACTCGTAAAGCGGCGAATGAGATTAAGAGTCGAGCTAAGACACTGCTAAATAATACTTTGTCTGATGATGAATTATCAGAAGATATACTACCGACCAGCAAAGCGCTAAACGACATCACTAGTGGTACCTTTCACTCATTCTGCAATATGCTATTGCGTCAGTATTCAGGGCTGCTCGGTATCAACCCACGATTTACTATCTTGGATACAGGCGATAGCGAGGATGCGATCGATTTAATTCATAAAGAAAAAAAGTATCCTGCGCAAACCAAAAGCCAAGCTTTTCCACGCAAGAAGACCTTACAAAATATCTTTTCAACCTCTAGAAATCGGCGCATTCCTATTCGTAATTTGATCGAAGATAATTATCCTGATATCGCTATTCATATTCCCATTATCGAGCAGTTGGCTGTCGACTTTCACGAGTATAAACGCGCCAATCATCTCTATGATTTTGATGACATCATTAGCCAAGTCGTGCGCCATTTAAAGACCAATGACACATTTAGACAATTACTACAAAACCAATATCGCTACATCATGGTCGATGAATATCAAGATACTAATATCCCGCAAAAGCAGCTGATAGATTTGATTTGTGAGCCTAAGTCAGTATCGCTGATGGTGGTCGGGGATGACAACCAAAGTATTTATGCTTTTCGCGGCGCAAATTACGAAAATATTCTACTGTTCGGTGAGACCTATCCTGAGGCGAGTCTCATTAAGCTGGAGCAAAACTATCGCAGTACACCTGCTGTTTTAAATTATATCAATGCCTTGTCCGCACAAATCACCTTGGGGTATCAAAAACAGCTCTATTCAAACGCTACTATAACGGGCGAAAAACCGATATTTAGCCGCCTGAGTGATGAAACGAAAGAAGCTAAGTTTATTGCTGATAAGATTATCGAGTTAAAGCCAGATCAGGATTACAATGATTTTGCGGTACTGTGCCGTACGTCTTTTCAGTCCAATTATGTACAGTTAGAATTTATGGAGCGTCATATTCCATTTATCGTGGTAGGGGGTATTAAGTTCGTTGAGCGCCGCCATATCAAGGATGTCTTAGCTTTTATAAAAATTCTTTATAACCCCAATGATACGATTGCATGGCACCGAATTTTGACCTTGTTCCAAGGAGTTGGGGCAGTCACTGCGACGCGTTTGACTCAAGCGATTAATGCTGATAATAATTCTTTTGAACCATTGCTGACGGCAAAGTTTGCCAAAAAAAGTGAGCAACTTGAGCCTTTGTATCATACTCTGACTAAGGCAAGTCAGGAAGAATCAGTCGAGACTATTATTGAGCGTATTTTAGAGTTTTATATTCCTGTCTTAAAAACGATTGAAGAGAACTGGCGTGAGCGTAGCGAGGATTTTCGTGTGCTTAAAAACTTAGCAACAGAGTACAGCAGTCTTGATAATTTCTTAGAAAATCTGGCGCTCGATCCGCCCAATGACTCAGTGGCAACGACCAGTCAGCCTGAGGAAAACGATAAAGACAAAGTGACGATTTCGACCATTCATAGTGCTAAAGGGCTAGAGTGGCCAGTGGTGTTTGTCAATTCACTCGTTGATGGCATCACGCCGCATCATCGCTCTTTAGATGACTTTGAGGAGTTAGAAGAGGAACGAAAATTATTTTATGTCGCCTGTAGTCGTGCCAAGACCAGACTGTATCTGACTGCGCCTGATTACTTCGCCAGTTATTCAGGGTATTTTGACAAGCCATCAAGATTTATCGCGGAGCTGTCTGCCGATGAAGTCACCGTCGAAGCTTCTAAACAGGTGAGAGAGGAGAATGATGATCCAGTGTGGTGGTAGTGTTCGATTAAATTCACGGTAATAGTATTTCGAGGTATTAGGTTTTGTATAAGCAAATAGCTAAAGCTTTATTAGTCCCAATTATTGCTTCAATAAGTAGTTTGCCTGCTTTAGCTGCTGAGGACTGTATGCCGCCGAAGAGTAACTATAGAAATATTCAATGTACTGATAATACGCATCTATTTGTTGCCTATGATGACAATTATCGCCCACAAGCGTTACTCAATATAAAAGGTAAAGTAACAGCTAGTCTCAAAGATTTTGATAAAGTTGAGGCGTGGTTGTACAGCGATGGATTTTTTCCTGTTTTAAAAAACGATCAAGTCGGCTATATCAACGAACAAGGTAAACTGGTCGTACCTACTATTTACGACAACTTAATAGATCCTAATGATAAATATAATGAGGTTTGGGCAAACCCTGTTTATCAAGGTAAAATTGTCGTTGTAAAAGATGATGCATATGGTGTCATCGATACTAACAATAAAGTTATTCTCAGTTTTGAAAATAACTACGCCATGATGGATTCTTTTAGCAATGATAGGGCTCCTGTTTATGACTTTAATACGGAGTTATGGGGTCTTATAGACACTAACGGTAAAGAAGTTGTTGCCCCGCAATACGACGGTCTGGATGGTCATTTGGGTGGGCACTATGGTTTTCATGAAGGTCTGCTCGGTGTAATTAAAGATGATAAATGGGGATTTGTTACCAAGACGGGAGCTGTTGCTGTCCCTTTCATTTATGATGAAATAAGACCTTTTAGTGAGCAGCTCGCTGGCGTGCGTAAAGGTAATCGTTGGGGCTTCATAGATGGTGCCAATAGAACTGTCATTCCTTTCAAGTTCTCGGACGATAAAGTACAGAGGATGAGCGTTACTTCTTTTGGTGCAACGTATTTCAATTTTAATAATGGTACAGCGCAGATAGAAGAGAAAAGTGATGGTACGTCTGTCTGTATTAATAAGCTAGGTAAAATAGTGGCTTGTAGTGAATGGTGATTCTTTAAGTTTAAGTATAGTTAAGAACAGAAAAATCCGTGCTTTGATAAAAGACGGATTTTTCTTAAGATAATTATGATAGTCGCTATGAACTGAGTATCTAGCAGGCTATAAATGTTTAGGTCTCAGCTTCAATATCGAGTATGGGTTCTTCAACCGTATTGACGATTCTAGATTCGACATACGAGCTGCTATGTGCCGTGTCGGTAGTGATTGGATAAATCTCTAAGCGTTCCAATTCTGCTAATAAATCTTGGATGACTTCTTTTTTACGAGTGACAAAAGTGGACGCAAAGCAGCGCCAGAATTTCCAGCCAGCACGTTCAAGAATACGCTGGCGCTGCATATCACTATCCCATTTATCAGGCCCATGATATCTATCACCATCACATTCGATAGCTAAGCTATTGTCCTCTTCACCTTCAACAACCATATCAATTCGATAGGCGCCAGCTTTAACCTGCGGAATAACTCGATAGCCTCTCTCAATGAGAATGTCAAAGACCTCTGTTTCAAAAGGCGACTCACACTTATCGCGCAAATCAGCGACCTGTTCTTCATCTTGCATGAATGGTGCTTGAAAATGTTTGATAAGCTCCGCTCGATAATGATCAGCTTGGCTAAGCTCATCCAACTCAATACTACGTACCAAATACATTCTATCGCGCGCCCTCGATGCAGCAACATTCATCCGCTGGGCGAAAGTGTCTCTCGTTTGTGCATGGGCAGCTCCGGGTGCCACTACCAACGACAAAAACATGATATCGCGCTCTTTACCCTGAAAGGTTCTAGCGTCACCGCAGGCAATATCAAAAGCGGTCATTAGCGCCTCATCTAATTCTTTATTGAGTATCTCCATAATACTATGCGCTTGCTTATTGCCTAATAATGAGACAACACCGATGGTTTTACCTTTGCAAGTTGGGTCAGAAACGATGGTTTTGATTTCATCGACAATAAATCTGACTTCTGAAGGGTTGATATTAGAGCTTTCAATGCGATAGCCGTCGGTAACGTATACATCAATCAGTGGTGGATCTAAGCGCTCTGAAGGTTTGGCTTTGCGCAGCGGTATCAGCTCATGATTATAAAATTCACGCTTTGAGAACTCAATAATAGCCGCAACACTACGAAAGTGCTCTTTTAGCATGACGCTGCTATCAGCAAAAACGACTTTAAATAAATCATATATTGAACGATCAGGTGACATCTGTGAGCGATAGACAGGCACTTGATTGCTCAAATACTGTGCCATTAAATTACGAATTTTTTCGATATCGAGACCAACACCTTCTGGTGACACTTGCTTATCGTCACCAACGATTAGAACTTTCTTTGCTCTCATGATTGCTGGTAACGCTGTTAAATCAGACTGAGACGCTTCATCAATGATAACCAAGTCAAAACTTCCGAACTCTGCTGGCAAGGATTCAGAAATACGATAATGCGGCATAATCCAACAAGGGATAGCCGCACTTGCTCCCGCAGAGGCTTCACGCGCTTCACGGCGATAATAATGTGCGCCTTTGCCTGTCCCTTTACCAATACGCATGATGGCAGAGCGGTATTTCTCTAAAGACGCCCTAACGTTTGGCGTCGCATTCTCAGCGACTTTTAGCCATGCTCTTTTGGTGATTGCTTCTTGATAGAGTCTTGCCAAATCTGACTCTAAGTGGCTACGAGTTTTGGTTAAATCAACCAACTCTTTGCGACCATCTATACTGTCTATAAAGCCCATCAATCGGCTAAGACGCCAAATCTGCTGCCAATTATCAGGAAGTAGTTCATCAGATGACAATGACTCTTGAGAATTAAGACAAGGCTCATGGCGTAATTGATTTGCCCAGAGTGGCGCACCACTGTCTTCGATAAGCTGAGTAACGGCAGTGACCGTCTGTAAGTCTGTTGCAAGATTATTTACTCGCTGTAGCTCATTGAGTAGCTCTTCCCACTCCGTACTTAATGCCTCATCTAACAACGACAAATTACCGATTCTCTGATTTAAAAAGAGCGTTATTTGTCCACTAATGACGCCATTACAGTTAGTAAGCTTATTCAGTAAATTTTCTTTTAGCGTGAGACTTTCTGCCAATTTATGTCTCTTTAAGTGTTTTTTAAGAACGCCCTCAATCTCAACTAAAACATCTTTATTATAAGGTGCAGTAGAAATGATATCCCAGCCCAAGAAAATAGCATGTAACGCTTGTTTAATAATGTGTTGTAGGTTGTTGCTACCGACAATGTCTTCATATAAATGAACGGCTGAATTCAAATTAGATAAGTTATCAGGTGCTATGTCGAATATTGGTAAAGACAAGTCATTTGATAATGCATTCCAACGAATAATTAGCGCCTGAGATTTTTTTCTAAAGTCTATATAGCTAGATATATATTGCCAGTCTTCTACAGTTGAGGGTTGCGAAGAGACAATCGTGATAGCTTCAAGGATTTTCTTCTCAGCAGACTTACCAAAAATCCCAGCGATACCAAATGGTTTCTTGCCTTCGGATAAGTTTTTGACCGCGTCAACAAGCTCTGGATTTTTATCAAAACCATCAGCCATCGTGATAGGTTTGGTTAAATAAATGGTTCTCTCATTAAAAAGCGACTTAATCTCATCGTTGAGTACAGTTAGATGAGCGATGATGTCTTGCTTAGTCTCATCAGCTAAGCTCTGCTGAATATGAGTCGTCCAATCCTGCCCAGCCACTGCAATCTTTTGAAGAAGATCAATTAAACGAGAGGTATTAGAAGCAGCATCGTGAGCCATGCTGATAGTGCTATCGTTTTCGTTTGCTAAGCTTGGTAGCGCTCCTTGCTTTTCAGCCTCCTGCGACTCATTGAGATAACTCAAATCCTTGTGCAGTTGTTTTATGGTATTGATAGAAGGGAAGTCTGCAACAGCAGGTATTTCTTTATCAAGATAATCCAAATCGCTTCCGAGCTTTATTCTTATTTTTCCTAGTTCAGTCATATCGGCATGAGTAAATTTAGGCTTAAATGTCTCTTCTATGCCTAATGTATCTAGAAAGCTTTCGATAAGCTGCCTGTTTTGAGCAACCTCAGTCGCTGCATCTATGGGCTTGATGGTTTCGCTATCTATAACGATATCATCAAGATTTAACCGCGCCCAAGCCGTAATCTTATTGTCAGTACTGGCCAGTTGCGCATGAATGGTATCGATTTGGTTATCAAGCATGACGATATCTTTTTTGTAGGCATCTTGATTGATACTAGATACTTCACTTGATATTTTTTTAATCGTATATTCGAACTGTTTTAAACCTTCGTTTTCACTGGTCAGTAGACTAACCGCTAGCGGGCGAATGGATTCAGGCAGTTTTTCTTGCAGCACCTTTAATGCAGGATCTTTCATCGACGTGACTAACACGCGTTTACCCAGCGCTAAATAATGACAAATAACGTTGGCAATAGTATGCGTCTTGCCTGTACCAGGAGGGCCTTGAACGACAACGCCGTCATGGACATTTAGTTGCTGTACGATTTGTACTTGTTCATCATTGAATGCTTTAGGAAAATATAGCTCAGCTGGCGTGCCTGTATAATTTTCACTGCCGCTGACCATAGATAGACCACGATAAGCGGGTAGTATGATTTCTTTATTTTCTGTAGCAGGCTCGGTCAACATTGCTATAAGAGCATTTGGTAAAGGAAGGTCATCGCTATTTTCAAGCTGAATGGCGAATTTATCTAAATCTTGCAAAAATATATTATTGCTTCTAGGGCGCGCCATAATGACCCATGTATCAGTGACGATAAGGTGATTTTGCGCCTTAGGTATTTTTCGTTCATCTGTAATGGTATGGTCAGGCCAATAAACGCCGGAAGCATCAAGCAAGGTCACTGCTGATTTTAAAATAGGCTCATAGCTACTTGGCAAGAACGGATTTAATAAAACATCCTCTGATTCATAAAACGCTTTACTGTCTTTTAATAGATTGGCCAAACCTTGATTCTCATCTATGGAGAAGGGTTCAGTCTCAAGCGTAGAAGGAGAGGGGTTGGGCTTTATAAGTAGAGCCATTGTCTTTTGATCTAAGTCGATTTCTACAGATTGTGTTAGTAATGGATACTTGATTTGCTCGCTATTCTGTCCATTATCAGTATTTTTTCTTACAGCAACACCGACACCCCAAACCAGCTCAAGCGATTCATCAGCTAGGTTGCCTTGTAGCATTTGATTGAGCTTAAATAACTTTGCATATAGAGCAATACTTTGGCGTACAAGCTTCTCTTGCACTAGCCAAGGCTTCCAAATGTTTTTGAGATAATCATTAAATTCATCTTGTAAAGATTCTCTTTCAGAAAAATCTTTTAAATGAACTTCTTTTTCTGATAATTCTACTTCTACTTCTAATTCTAATGTCTCATCCTGATAGTTGTCCTCGACTTCAAACGGGGTGAATGCTTCTTCATAAGCGATAACACCATCATCTATTAAGTTTTTTACATAGATTTTTTCTTTCAATAAAGGCTGATCGCCAAATTTTATTGGAAATGTTAACCAATGTGCTAATAGTGAGCTGTTGGGTTTAGGTGCTGAGTTTTCACGCAATCGCTCTAAACGAAGCCAAACGTCATCGGAGGTATCGTCGGTGATGTTCAGATTGATACCTGGCAAGCCTATCGTTTGTTCTTCAGTACAAGTGAAATCACTGTGTTTAGCAAAATCTTGAGTAGGCGCTTTTTTCATTAAAGCACATTGTTTAATGAATTCAATTTGAGAGGCCAGTCTTTGTGCGTAAATACTCATTTATTAAATCTTCCAAATCATCAAAAATATTAGCGATTACTTCACTGAAAACACAAAGACCAAACTATAGCATAGAAATTAAAATCAAACTTTTATGTCCTAATAAGTGTATCAATAGTTACTAATACTTGACAATATTTCAATAAACCCTATACTTTTTTCATAGGATAGTCTAGTAACTTTTGTTGGTAATCTATCGGTTTTGCTTTTAATGTCGTAATGATGAGAATCCCTTTTATGCCCTCACAAACTGCCCGTCTACACCAACTCAGCGTTGGCAGTGACATTTTAGCAACTACCTTCCTTTATCCAAGTGCCTTTTTCTGGACAAGTAGCCTCAATCAAAGCTCCTTTAGTCACATACTAATGTTCAGTTATGGTTTTTTAGATATCGACGCATGTCTATCTTTAATCAGCACAACTGTCTGTTTAACCACACTATCTGCAGATCGGATGCCTACTTGTCGGACAGGCGTCATTCAGGCAATTCGTTATCAACATTCTGATGGGGCCATGCACTTTTACACCCTTGATGTTGTCACTCCTAACTGGCAATTGACCCAGTCCATCCATACTCGCAGCTTTACCCATCAATCCACCCTAGATATCATCACCAGCATCCTTAGCGATTACGACTTTAACTGGCAGCTCTCAGAGCAACTACTCTCATCAGAGCCACTAACCACACAGCTCGCTATGCGTATGCAGTCTGATGTCAGCGATTATGACTTTATTACCGGCTTGCTTGCCGATATTGGGGTCACCACCTATTGGGTATCAGGTGACTCAGTGGATGAGCTTGGCTATTGGTCTTTAGTCAGTGCGCTAGACGAGAATGAGTTATCACCACTTGACTATAGCTACGAGAAGTCTTCAGTACAGTCTGGTACAGACTCTGTTGACGAGCTACTGTAGTGGCATAATAAAATTGGACAGCTTCTAAGAGGTTATAATAACCCAAAGAAGGAAACTAGTATGACCAACAATCGCAATCAATATACCCGAGAATTCAAGCTTGAAGCCATCAGCTTAGTGACTGAGCATAAGCGTAAAATACCTGATGTAGCAAGCTCACTTGGCATTGGCAAATCCACCCTGCAGAAATGGCTGAGTCAGTATCGACAAGAAACGAATGGCCAAGCACCTAAAGTCGGCAACGCTTTAACGGATGAACAGCGCGAGCTACAAGAATTGCGTAAGCAGGTTAAGCGACTCACTATGGAGCGCGACATATTAAAAAAGGCTTCTGCTCTGCTGGCCTTGGACAGCCTGAACGGCTATCGCTGATAAGCAAGCTTGCAGAGCAAGACAAAAGCGTCAGTAAACGCCGACTATGTGACTTATTTGGCATCATTAAAAGCAGCTACTACTATGGCACACAGACTAAGCCTATCGATATTGAACGTGTCAAACTCAAAGCCTTGATACGTCAAATATTCAATGACTCCAAACAATCAGCTGGGGCTCGCACCATTGTCGCCATCCTGTGGAATGAGCACAGTATTAGGCTAACGCGTTACTTAGCTGCCAAGATTATGAAGCAAATGAAACTGGTCAGTTGCCAGCTCAAGACCCACAAATACAAGCACGCTGATCAGGAACATAAAACCCATGACAACCTTTTAAAACGCAGATTTAGCCCAACGGCGCCCAACCAAGTCTGGACGGGCGATGTCACTTATATTCGCATTAAAGGCGGCTGGTGTTACCTAGCCGTTGTTTTAGACCTGTACGCCCGTCGTGTGGTGGGCTTTAGTGTCTCAGACTCACCCGATAGTATTCTGACAGGTAACGCTCTGAAAATGGCGTATCAGACGAGACTCAAACCAAGTGGTGTGTTATTTCACTCAGATCAGGGCACGCATTACACCAGTAAGAAATTTGCTGAATCAATCGATGATTGCGACGGTATGACACAGAGTATGAGCCGTCGTGGAAATTGTTGGGATAACGCCCCAACTGAGCGCTTCTTTAGAAGCTTCAAAACAGAGTGGATGCCAAAGGGCGGTTATGAGAATATCGCTGAGGCTAAAAGTGCCATTAGTGATTATATCTGGGGCTACTATCAAACCGTGAGACCGCACACTTTCAACAATTATTTAACACCAGCTGAAACAGAAAGACGTTACTTTAATCAAAACCTCTTATCAGGTGTCCTAAATTAGTTGACCACTACACCCCAACTGAGCGCTTCTTTAGAAGCTTCAAAACAGAGTGGATGCCAAAGGGCGGTTATGAGAATATCGCTGAGGCTAAAAGTGCCATTAGTGATTATATCTGGGGCTACTATCAAACCGTGAGACCGCACACTTTCAACAATTATTTAACACCAGCTGAAACAGAAAGACGTTACTTTAATCAAAACCTCTTATCAGGTGTCCTAAATTAGTTGACCACTACAATTCTGACCTCAGCCAGCAACACCCTAACCACCGCAAAGACCATCGTCCGCCAATCAGGCAGCACGCAGTCGGATGTAGTCGCAGGAAACTATACGCTCACCGCAGATAGTATTGAGTCATTAGCAGGGGTGGGTGGTCAAGCTCAGTTATCGGGTTTACATATCAGTGCCAACACAAAGCCACTAGCGATACAAGCACAGGGCGGTGAGCTGCAACTGCACAGCCAGCAATCCATGACCATCGGTAGCGAGTCAGGACAGGTGAACATCGCAAGCCCCAAACGCATTCAGTTTCAGACCAGCGCCGGGGCGTCCTTAACGATTGATGAGAGCGGGATTAAGCTGGTGTGTCCGGGGGAGATTAAGGTTCAGGCGGTGAAGAAGAGTTTGGTAATGGGTGGTAAGGTTAATGCGCCAGTAATTGCTTTGCCGACTTCGGGGTTGTTTAGTAAAGCATTTGATCTTAAAAAATTACTGCCACAAGATTTAATAGACCAAGGCATCAGTTACAAGCTAATTAATCACTCTAAAGGAACAGAGTTTGAGGGTAAACTTGATGAAGAGGGTCAGACATTAAGAGTATTTGGAGATAAAGCTGAGAAGGTTGAGCTAGAGATTCTTGGCAACGTGAACCATAAAGGAGAGATTAAGGTCACTGATGTATCAGATCAGATGGAGTGCAATAATTGCTCTATTGAAGACCTATTTGAAGATTGTGGCGATAATCATGCACATGATGAAGACGACTTTGGCTGTTAGACCTCTTACAGAGTAAATTTATAGGATAACCTATGTACTTATTAAGCAATAAAAATCTATGCTTCTTTTCGATATTCCTCTTTACTATACCATTCATCAGTGTAGCTCAAACCACAAACGAAGAAGATTATCAAAATTATTTAGATAGCATACCACGCGTTCAGCTTAAGATGATTCCTAATCCAAAAGAAGAAGTAAACGAATCTTTCAACCAAACCAATGAACCAGATTCAGTGAGCTATATCGATAAACTAAATAAAGAACTGGCAATCGATGAAGTTCCTTTTCGGTATGTAGATTATGAGTATAGCGATGGGAAATTCACTACTTATCCATTTGAACTGGTGAATGAGAAATTGCCAACGATAGAAGGTAGTAATCCTAATTATGATAAAAGATACGACAAAGCCTTTCAAAAAATGATTTCCAAACTCGTCAACCCTATAGATCTTGCTAAAAAAGAACTTTATGCACTGGGTTCTCAAAATGCAGGAGTATATATACAAGATATAAGCACTAATAAAAAGTATGTATTCAACGAGATTTGCTTCGATAATAAGTGTGCTATAGGGCAAGTATTCTATATCTTTAATCCAACCAATTATAATATGACAGGTATGCTATACGATGGTTGTTCATTTATCAAAGATAATATAACGGGTAATGAGCAGCGTACTAAAGAGCTATTACGAAAATATATTGATAAACAAGATCCTCTAAATCATAGCTACGCTCCTAATGCTTGTAAAAAACAGTTATCAATAACGGGGGAAAAGTAATATGAGCTCACTAGTAAAACCAGTTAAAGATGTTACTTATACTCCTGATAGAGTCGGCTACATTAGAGCGGTTTCTAGACAAGAATCATCCTCAGATCTACGCTATTCTTATACTTATAAGGGTAAAAACAAAGAAGGCGGGTATGTAGACAATCCAGCATCTGTTAGAAGGCTGAACCCTTGGGACTATGTAGGGCTATTCCAATTTTCTGAGATAGCACTAGAAGATGTAGGTTGTTATAAAAAAGACAAAACTAGAAATGGTGAACATCAGGATTGGGGAAACAAAAAAGATAAATATTGGACTAATAAGTACGGTGCTTCATCATTTGATGTCTTTAGAAATAGTGGTGAAATACAATTGAAAGCAATCCAATATTGGATTGACCGCTTATGCAACTATATGAGAAATATAAATGCAAATGAATTTTATGGTAAAACTATTACAGAAGCGAAAGATCTTGATCCTTTTGAAGTAACAGAATCGGGAGTCATTGCAGCTAGACACCTAAAAGGTGATGATGCTGTAGTAGATTTTCTGACATCAAATGGAAAAATTAACAAAGTTGACGGTAATAAAACCAGTGTTGGTAAATATATGAGTCTATTTGCTCATTATAACCTTCAAACTTGTTGTAAACGAAAAGTATACGTGAAAATTGTAGATGCTAAAAAAGTTGGCATTCCTAACAAAGAAGTTGAAATCAGCTCTGAATTTAAGGGTACATTTAATTTGGGTAAAATAGTAGTTACTCATAAAACAGACAAAGATGGTAATTTACCCATAATAGTCAGACATCCAGAAGCAAAAATTCAGTTAAAAATAGATGCCAATCTTGTTGAAACAATAATTCAAAAAGCAGATCAGCTACAAGGTTATGAGATATTATATCTAGGTGAAAGCAAGTATTCTTCCAAACTATCAAAACATGAAAAATTACAAACTACTAAAGAAAGTAAAGATACCGATAGCAGTACCAATAGCGTTGAACCAATTGGATCAAATCAACACAGTGAAGGTAGCGATAATAATGAGAAAATTGATGAAGTCACCTTTAACATAAAACTAGTAGAAGCAGACACGGGCAAACCATTGCCAAAAGCAACCTACCACCTTGAGTATAAAAACAATATCAAACCGCATCGAACTGACAGCTCAGGTATTGAGTCAGGTATAAAAGCTGATATTAGCCAATCTATCAGTGTTTATCTTGATGATGACGGCGGTAAAAAGCAATCAATCTACAGCATGGCATTTCCAGTGACAGGAGACTTGAACGGACAGACCAAAGTACTTAAAGTTCCTGTCGTAACCCTACAACTTATATTCATTGATAAAAACAAAAAGCCTGTACCTAATTACGAGTTTAAAACCGTCTACCGTGGGCGTACCTCTGAGATTAGAAAAGCCAATGCAAGAGGCATAGCCACTGTTAAAGCACTGGCGGGACAGCAACTAAAAGTCATTCATGTAGCCGCAAATAAATTTACCAGTAATATTGTCACTGATGGCTCAACTGAATGGACATACAGCACTGATAAACTGATTGAAAATAATAGCAGTTCAACAGGCTCTGCTTCCACTAGTAATGCGCCCTCAACTACGCCGCCCTCTCAAAAGCCCAGCTCTACAAAACCTAGTACTTCAAGTGAAGTTAATAAAGGCACTGTCATACGCGATGACAAAGTAACACAACAAGGCCCAACACATGAAGTTAGGACGAAACAAGCAAAGATCACGATTAAGTTTTTAGATGAAGCAACAGATAAGCCTTTATCAGGATTAACTTATTGGACTCAATCTACTAAGTATGGCAAAAATGCTTCTACTACTGGTAGTGATGGCACAAGAGGTCGTACGCATGATTCAGATGTGGGTATCAGCATTGCGGTGATAGTTAACGAGAATGGTAAGGAAATTAAGAAAGGTACTATCATCGCTAATAGTGATAAAAACGGTGTTGCTTATGTTTATAAGGCTAAAAAGCCTAAGTTAGATCCAAGTGGTGCACATTGGCATAGCAGGTTTAAAGCAAGTACAAGTTTAGATGATTTATCAGAACCGTTTAAATCTAATGCTAAGAAATTTATTAGTGCATTGAAAGCTGCTAACATCTCAGTTCGTATTTCTACTACATATCGTCCTGATGCAAGATCTTATCTAATGTACTATTCAACTAATATAAAAAGAGGCAAAATTAGTCCAGAAAAAGTTCCTCCATGGCCTGGTGTCAATATTGATTGGACTCATGGTGGAAATAAGAGTAAAGCTGTTGAAGCTGCTAGAGCTATGCATGCTTCTTATGGTATTGGAGGCAACCCTGTTGGAAAACCATCTAATTCTAACCATAATGTAGGCCTTGCAGTAGATATGACAGTCACTAACTATTCAGGTAAGACAATTAGTTTAAATGGTAACAAATATAAGATAAATGAATTTAATGATTTAGTTGCTGCTGGGAAGAAAGTATCCGTTATTTGGTATGGAAGTAAAGACAAGCCGCATTGGTCACAAACTGGAAGATAATATGAAGCTTAAATATGTAGTAGTTAAATTATTGTTATTAAGTCTAATAATAGGTTGCACACAGTTAGAAGAAGTAGATAAGGAAACTATTACACTAGAAGCAGTAGATAAGGAGTCAGATTTATTGTTAAAAGAAGAAGTAAATGAAGAAACTGCTGTATTACCAGAAAACTTGAATAAGGAAACTATTGTACTTAAAGATAGTGAAAGCTATGCAATTGGTGGGAGCTTCAATACTATAGGAATAGAAGAGAATGATAAAACGCTTGCTTGCATTAACTATCCTGAAAATATAAAAAAAGGATTTTTTCTAGATTTAGATACATCAGAAGTGCCTATAATCAAACTTCAAAGTATTGAAGTTAATCCAGATCAGATAAATTTATGTAATGAATATTTTAATACTCAAGAATACACGCATACAGCGGTATTTTCAGAGAATTTTCAATATACGGTAAACGGTTATGTGTTTAAAAATGAAGATATCAAGATTTTTACTGAAAACGGCAAAATGATTGGATTAGATCTAAATTCTGATAACAAATCTGATTATTTAAATACTTGTTCAAGCATAGAGTCTGAGCATCTAAGTATTTGGGATAATGAGTTAAAGCAGGCTAGATTAGCTTATGCGTATCGACGCATAGATGCAGATCTTATCGAAACATGTGAAGATATTGATTATCTTGATATAGAGTGATTTTTTATTAAAATTAGTACTATGCCTATTATAAGTAAGCATAGGGCTTCGTTTTAAAGCCTTGGAAGATTATATTGGATAGAAATTTATATTTTATGAAAAAAATACTAGTTATATTGGCTCTACAAGCTTGTAGCGATCCTACTGTTCAACTTCCTGTAACTGATGTCCATAATGGCAATGACATAAACTCAAAGTTAGGGACGAATACTACTCAATCATCGTTAAAAGCAGATACAGATATAGTCAATCCATAATAAAAGGAACTGACTTTATGACTATGAGAGTTATCCTTTTATTAGGTTTCATGTTGTTAATATCTTTCACTTACGATATCGTTAGCTCTTCAATCGAGAATATAAAAAAGTCGGATCCTACCAATCGATCGTACGAAAATGCCTACTTTGAAGTAAATTCTGATGTTACAGAAAGTGTAGAGCTTAGATTAATTAATATATAGTCAATCCCACCTAAAAGTGTTATAAACTAATTATCAAATTCAATTGTTATTATAAAGACCATGACTTACTCGCTAGATTTTCGCAAACAAGTACTAAAAAGCTTAGACGAGGGTATGACCTTTGCCGAGGCAGCTGAGTTTTATAATCTGAGCCCAACCACCATACAAAACTGGAAGCGGCGTGTTCATAGTAAAACAACCAGGCAAACCAAACCCTATAAAATACCAGATGATGTGCTACTTAATGATGTCAAAGAACATCCTGATGATTACCAGTATGAGCGAGCACGTCGTCTAAACTGTAGTAAAACAGGCATTCATCATGCCCTAAAGCGTCTAGGCATCAGTCAAAAAAAAGACTTTAGAACATCCAAAAGCCTGTCCGATCAAAAGAGCGATATATCAGAATAAGCTTGAGCACTTTAAGCAGCAAGGCTACCCCATTGTCTATATATACGCGCGCGGCTTTGAGCACGAGACCATTCGCTCTCATGGCTATGCACCGATTGGTGAGCCTTGTATCGATAGCTACAACTGGCAAGGTAAAAGGCGAACCAACGTTATCGGTGCTCTATATGAAAAGATGCTGTTTGCCCTAGATTACTTTAAGCACAACATCAACAGCATCGTCTTCTATCACTGGTGCAAACACAAGCTAATCCCAAGTCTTAAAACCAAATGCGTGATTGTGATGGATAATGCCAGATTTCATAAGAGTAAGCGTATTCAAAAGCTACTGAATAGGCATGGTCATCGTATTCTATGGCTGCCGCCGTACAGCCCTGATTTGAACCCTATTGAGAAGAAATGGGCTCAGGTGAAGTTTCTACGCCAAGGCTGGATGGAAAACGACTTATCCAAATTGTTTTATGATGTTTGTCCTAACCATAACAATTTTATTTTGAGCTGACTATATACGCTACTATAGTTAATAACGATCAGAATTTACAACCTTACGTTAGCGTGAAAGATGTTAACCTAAGAAACACAATGTTTAATAAATATTTAGAATGGTCGACTAAGGTTGGGCAAGGTGTCAAAGATGATGTCATTTCAGTTGGTATACCTAGAATTAATCCAGAAACTAACCAATTTTATCGTGAAGTCATTGATGGTTAATTTTCACAACTAGGAGCTACTATGAAATCAATAAAACTATTTACACTCTCTATTTGCACCTTAAGCTTAACCGCGTGTTTTACGCCTACAGGTCAACTCTTTGGCGAGCAAAAAGACTATCTAAAAAATGATCTAGGTCAAATTGTCAACGAATGCACTGACGAGATAAATCCTATGACTGGAGAAATAACTTTTAATGGCGTTGCTAAAAGTAAAGCTAATGCATTTTGGATAAGAAACAATTTGCCTAAGGGTACTTTATACTATGTATGCGAAGGTGCTCAAACAGTCCTGCCTAAAGACTGTCAGGGTAAACCACTGACCACACCTGAGATACGTCGCTACTGGAAGAAATACAATCTACCAGTAGGAACAACTGAATTTAATTGTAGTAGCGGTGTGCCAAAAGTAGCAAATGATAGCTAGGTTTATCAAATTAATCGTAACCGATATGAAGTCTAAAGAGACAGCACATGAAATCAATCCTATTAATCGCGCTCTCCGCTGTCGTTCTCTTATTATCGGCGTGTCTATCATCGCAGGGCAAAACCTTAGCCACCTCTATAAAGGATAAGTTTATGAATGAGCAAAAGACCCCATGGGAAACCTTTATATTTGCACCGCGTCATTATCCAGTAGAGCTGGTGGCAGGTGAATCCTTTTGGATGTACGACAATGGCGCAAGAATAGGATTTACAGCTCACGCAAATGGCGGTTGGCGATCAGCAGGGGCACAAGCAGGTGGTGGATCGATGCTACCTGACGGTATTAATCTAACTTGGCTGTCGCCTACCGAAGGTAAGTACTATCATGTCAGAGCGAGAATACCTAAAGAAATAATTCTACGAGAGTTTAATCGAAAATTAAGTATGGATATAGAAAACAAGTTAAAAACAGAAAAATTTAAGGAGATTCATTTCGCCTTAGCTCCTGGTGGTTTTGTCTCTATGCGCCTTGGCTGGGCACAAGTAGAAGAAGTGGCACAGTTTCAGGCTAAAGAAGTGGACATCTCATGGGAGTACTTCGCAGAGGCTAATCACTTCAATCCTGAGGGATTAAGTGAAGAAAAATATTTAGCAGGCTTTACTGACAAGCTACCTGAGCATATTCAAGTGCAAAGAGCTGATGGCACTGTTCCGTACGATAGATGGAAGGCGTTTAACACCCAAAAGTTTCCTTGGCATTTAGCCACTACGCTTGACTTACATGGTTATACTGAGTTTTTAATAAATGGGAATATGTCGTTCATAGCAAAACCTGAACTTGATTTATCAGTCTATACTGACAAACAAACAGTCCCTGCATGGTATCGAATATACTTTAAAAGAGAGGGCAAGCGTTATAGAGGCAACATCATTGTTACTCAAAACGATCCAGATCAAAGAGAACAACCTGAGGGTGATGTAGAGATATTTAATATCTTTAGACAGTATTTTGCAGAAGATAAAAGACCTGCCGCTTTGGTTATAGATATAATAGACGGTCAAATCGTCGCCTATCTGGACAATGGTATAACTAAAAGAGATCTACCCCTATACGATAGTGACTATCGGGTACTTAAGGATGATGAATATCCTTGGTTTAAATAAATTATGTCTAAAGACAACAGCACTTCTTTTATTAAGAGGTGCTTTTTTTTAGATATTTAACGAATGGCGTGAATCAGACTAAAAAATCTACGTACAATGATAAAATAAAGTCGGGCAAAAAGTTTCAAGGAGGAGCTCATACCAGTTGGTATCCTAAGAATCAATCCGTATACCTGTCAATTTTACCGTACAGTTATCTCTGGTTAACTATTAAAAGGGAATTAGTTGTGAAATCATTTAAGTTAGCATTGTTGTCAGCAAACATAGTTTGGTTATCGGCATGTCTACCTCCTTCTGGAGTCTTTTCAGGAGAACAGACTGAATATCTCACTAACGATATAGGTGTGTTAAGCGAGTGTACAACTCAAACAAGTTGGAAAACAGGAGAACGTCGTTTCAATCCAGTGCCTAAATCGCAAGCAAACTTTTTTTGGAAAGAAAATAACTTACCTAAGGGCACTTTATATTATGTCTGTGAGGGTGATAAAGCAGTGCTCCCTAGGGACTGTCAAGGTAAATCACTGACAACTCCTGAGCTTCGGAGCTATTGGAAAAAATATGACTTACCTGTTGGTTTAAAAAAATTCAACTGTAGTAGTGGTGTGCCTAAAGATCCTAGACTTACCTAATTATATTTATAAAGTAGGTGCCATCGTTGATAGGATATGAACAATATCTTAATCCGTCACGTTAGATCACTCCCAAACTATTTTAGGTCTTTATTTATGAGAGATAAAAAAATCAATTGGACTACGATTATATTTGCACCACGCTACTATATGATTATGCGGTGTTTAAAACGCCAGAGGAATATCGTCTTGTGGCTGGTAGTAAAACGCTAGGCACGCTACCTGTTACAACTGTGCTCATACCTAAACAGTACATTATTTTTGGCGGTAGGCGCTGGCAAGTAGCAGATATAGATATGGATAAAAAAGTCGTCTATGTCGTTGCCGCTAAAGGTGGCGGTGTGCCTCCCGCTTTTGACAGCGGCGGTATGTCGATACATGACCGAGTGCGTCAAGAAATGTATGACATATTAATTAGTGGCGATTATCGTATTGCAGTCGGTGATAAAAAAGTCGATTTCGCTGATAAAATAGCACGCGAGCTGTTCGCAGAAAGCCTTGATACTTTTGATAGGTGTCAACTGCGTCATCGACCACTTATAGACCAAGATGGTAATACTTATATCTTTATGTGGCGCGGTGATAAAATTGTCAACACCTTAGCAGCCCTGCTGATGCAACATAATTTCTCTACTGAGAGGTATGCGGGCGTGATATGTGTTAATAAAACCGATTCAGTGCAAGTTATGAAATTCTTACAAGCGTTAACTCATAAACCTTTGCCAATTGCGACTGAACTTTCCGAGAATGTACCCAATAAGATAATCGAGAAGTTTGATGAATATCTGCCTGAGGATTTACTAAGTATTGGTTATGGTGCAAAAGCCTTTGATATTAATGGTCTCAGTGACTGGTTGCAGCTATTTGCTAAAAACGAGCCGTAAAATGAAGTTGTTTTCTAATTACTTTAAAATTATTTTTTAAGTCTATTTTACCTAGAGTTATATGGTCTAATTGACTATATTAATGAGAAAAATACGAATCAAATGATAAGAAGGTATCTATTTCATTAAAGGTATAACTGATTATCTAAATACGTTTTTTCTTGAAACGATGACGATTTCTTCACTACTCACTACTAACCTTATTCCATTCCAAAATACTTTGTATAAAATCCTATAACCAAAAGTATCTGATAACAAAAAAATCCGTTAGATATGGGTTTATTAATTGTCAGGTTCGCGTTATTATCACCCCCTATTAAGCAAGACTCTACTACCTATCAGGAAAGGATATTCTATGCGCTATGAGGTTATTGTTATTGGTGCTGGTATGGTTGGCACATCGATTGCGTGGCATCTACAAAAGAACGGTTCGCAGGTGTTGTTGTTAGACAAAAAGCTACCCGGGTCAGAGACCTCATATGGCAATGCAGGCCTCATCCAGCGCGAAGCGATTCATACGCATCCATTTCCGCGTCAGTTGACTGAGATGATCAGAGTATTACCCAACCAAGGGACGGATATTCGCTATCGTATCCCAGCTATCTTGCGTTATCATCAAGCGCTATTGCAGTATTGGAAGTACTCTGCGCCTGCGACTGTTAAGCAGATCGAAGCAGAGTGGCAAACGCTGATTGCGCATTGTACCAGTGAGCATCAGAACATGATTACAGCGTCTGGCGCTGATGAGCTTATCACTCGTGATGGTTGGTTACAGCTGCATCGTTCTGAAGAAACCTTTAAAGAAGCAATTGCTTCAGCCATCGCTGCACGTGAGCAAGGCGTTGAGCATAATGTATTGAACGTTGAAGAATTAAAAGCGATGGAGCCTAGCGCTAATTTTGAAGGTTTCGTCGGTGCGATTCATTGGTTGAACTCGTGGCAAGTATCAAACCCAAGCTCGCTTGTAAAAGCCTATGCGAAAAACTTCCAAGACATGCAGGGCACGATAAAAGAGAGTGATGTAAAAGAAATCGTGCAAGACGGTGAAGGTTGGAAAGTCATCACTGATAATGACACTTACTATAGTGATAAGTTGGTGATTGCAGCAGGCCCTTGGTCTAATGACTTGATCAAACCACTTGGCTACAATTTACCCTTGTTCCCGATGCGTGGCTATCATCAGCACTTTAAAGTGACGGATAAAAACAATATCAATCACAGTATGTTTGATATGGATAAAGGCTTTGTCATGGGGCCAATGCAGCAAGGTATTCGCATCACGACCGGTGCCGAGATGACCACAATGGATGCACCAAAGAACTTCGGTCAATTAAAAACGGTATTGAAGTTTGCTCGCAAAATCTTACCATTAGAAGATGCGGTTGAGAGCGAAGCGTGGGCAGGATCACGTCCTTGTATGCCGGATATGAAGCCAGTTATTGGGCCTGCAGACAAGCATGACAAACTATGGTTTGCGTTTGGTCACAGTCATCAAGGCTTTACATTAGGGCCGATGACAGGTCGTTTGGTTGAAGAGATGATTCATGACAAGCCGGTACTGGTAGATGTAGCGCCCTTTAGCGCTCAACGTTTTTCTAACTAAGCTCATATCAGATTAATAGCATATCTGAATAGCTCAACAAAGACTTAAATTCATAAATTGAAGGTATACAATATGATAAAAAAGCTACATAGCAATCAGCGTATGAGTAAAATTGTCGTTCATAATCAGACCGTTTATTTGTGTGGTCAAGTAGGCAATGCGGAAGATGACATCAAAGCACAAACCTTGACTTGTTTGGAAAAGATCCAAACGTTGTTAGAAGAAGTGGGTAGCGACAAGTCAAAACTGCTATCAGTGACAGTCTGGATAAAAGACATGTCGGACTTTGCTGAAATGAACGAAGTATGGGATAACTGGTTTGAGGGTATCCAGCCGCCCGCGCGTGCTTGTGGCGAGTCAGCATTGGCGCGTCCTGAACTACTGGTTGAGATGATAGCCATCGCGGCTGAGTAATAGACTGATTGTAGTATAGGTATGAATAAAGAGGGCATGATAGCAATATCGTGTCCTTTTTTATTTGTCAGATCGCTAAAGTTAAGCGTACTTTCTAACATTCAGTAGTATGAATAAGCCGCTTTTTTAGCGGATTTATTAATATCTATTGTTTTGTGCTTAATGCTTGCAACCTGTACGACGCCAAAGTCAAAGAATATATAGTCAGTGAAAAGTAATATCGATAAGTAAGCTCGATTAAATTTGTTGCACATATGTCTAATATTATTGTACATTCTCTAAGTCAGCTGTTATTATGTTTCAGCAATAAATCTGATAGTTTACTTTACATAAAGATGTCTTTGAGGAGTGCAGTATGGGAATCGTAGGAATTGCTTTATTTTTTATCGCTTTAATTATATGTATAATTTACGGGATTAAGTTGATTATCATTGCCTTTCAAGAGTCGACTGCTTGGGGACTCATGTACTTATTTGTACCTTTTGCTAATTTGTATTTCGTTTTTACCAGATGGGAAAAGACCAAGTCTCCATTTTTGAAAACCTTAATCGCCATCCCGTTATTGATTATAGGCGCTATGCTAATGCCAATGCAGTCAGCTGTTGGATATTAGAGCACGTCCTCAATTAAACCGATAGGGCTCTAAATGGGCGCGCTTTGGAATGAGTAGCGCCCATTGATTGATAGTCAAGAAATTGGCTTTATATTGTTGCTTGCGGTTATCATCGAGTAGTAATTGAGACGTATTAACAGCTACTTCATACTTTGACCCAAGCGTATCGCTGCGGCAATATTGACCGCAGTCGTTTCGATATTTTTATAAGCGTTTTTAAATACCTTATCGATAGAATCTAATTTTTGAATACTAGGCATGACAACATCGAATTGGCTGGTCTGAGCAGGGTTGAGTCCGTCAACGCTACCACAAATAGCAATCACAGGTTTGTGACTAGACTTGGCGAGTTGACTAATACCGCTAGCTACTTTGCCCATAGCAGACTGCACGTCAAGCTTACCTTCGCCAGTAATAGTCAGATCAGCATTTGCAATATGCCGTGATAACTCGACAGTCTCGGCTACGGTGTCAAAACCTGATTTTAACTCAGCTTGGCAAAAGCTCATTAACGCATAGCCAAGACCACCTGCAGCACCAGCACCCGCTATGTCTTGGTAATTCTGATAGCCATGTTGCTCACATACACTCGAAAAATGCGTTAGCGCTTTATCCAAATCATTGATTTGTTGCGGGCTGGCGCCTTTTTGAGGGCCAAATATTGCACTGGCACCCAACTCGCCACATAAAGGGTTGGTGACATCACAGGCTACTTCAAATACTGTCTCCAGCACACTAGTATGGAAGTTTGTCGCATCTAATCGTTGCAAGTTGGCCAGCGCGCCGCCGCCTTGGGCTAACGTATTGTCGTCACTATCATGAAACGTCATGCCAAGCGCCATCAACATACCAAGACCGGCATCGTTGGTGGCACTACCGCCCAGACCGATAATGATGCGTTTAACGCCTTCATCTAAAGCATCCGCAATAAGTTCGCCAACGCCGTAACTGCTGGCAATGAATGGATTTCTTTCTTCAGTCGTTAATAAATGCAGACCACAGGCTTGAGCGATTTCAATTACGGCTGTCTCATTTTTTAATAGCAGGTACTTGGCAGTAATTGGTCGCATGAGTGGATCGTTCACCACCACGTTTTTCCAGCGCCCACCTAGTACATAAGACAATACTGCAGAAGTTCCTTCACCGCCATCTGCCATAGGTAGCAGCTTATAGTCAGCGTCAGGAAACACTTGACTGAATCCAGACTGGATAGCGTGGCAGACATCCAATGCTTCTAGGCTTTCTTTAAATGAGTCAGGGGCGATTAAAATTTTCATGAAATACTCTACGATTATGCAAGTTGGAATTGTGCAATTAGGCCAATCATATCATTATAAATTGGATAATCTGCTACCATAGTCTCCTGTTTCATTTATAACCTTTAGGATGATTGCCTTGACCACCTTTACCGCGCCCACTATTGCCAATATAGAAAACAATGACCTACGTCAGCAGCTACAACAAATTATAGATCTAAAAACCAAACCACTTGGCGCACTGGGTCGCTTAGAGACACTGGCACTGCAATTGGGCATGATCCAAGGGACGCTTACACCGAATATTACCCAACCACAGATTCGAGTGTTTGCCGCCGATCACGGTCTAACCAAGCATGGCACATCCGCGTATCCTAGTGCGGTCACTGCGCAGATGGTTTATAACTTTTTGCAGGGCGGTGCTGCTATCAACGTTTTGGCGCGTCAGCACAATATCGAGCTAAGGGTAGTCGACACTGGTGTAGATGCAGACTTTGCCAGTTCTCCTTTTAAAGACCATCCACAATTGCTCGATTACAAAGTCCGTCATGGTAGCCGAGATGCGCTAACAGAACCTGCCATGACAGATCAGGAATGCTTAGCTGCGCTAGAAAACGGTATGAACGTAGTAAAGGATATGGTTGGCAACCTATTAATTGTCGGTGAGATGGGTATCGGTAATACTTCAGCGGCGAGTCTTTTATTGGCACGATTGGGTAATGTAGCAATTGCTGATTGTATTGGTCGTGGTACTGGTCTTGATGATGCAGGGCTACAGCATAAGACAGATATTTTAACGCAAGTATTAGCGCGGCACAGTGAAGTGCAAGCACCATTTGATATACTTGCGGCATTAGGCGGACTTGAGATAGCCATGATGGCAGGTGCGCTGATTCAGGCCGCCAGTGAACGCCGCATTTTATTAATCGATGGTTTTATTGCTAGTAGCGCGTTGTTGGCTGCTGAGCGCCTAGCGCCCGGTGTTGCTCAATATGCTATCTTTGCCCATCATTCGGTTGAACCGGGGCATGCGCATTTATTAAAGCTGCTGAATGCTGAGCCATTACTCAATATGGGTATGCGCTTGGGCGAGGGTAGTGGGGCCGCGCTTGCATACCCGCTATTGCAGTCAGCTTGTGCCATTATCAATGAGATGGCAAGCTTTAGTGAGGCGGGTATTAGTGAGCAAAATAACTAATGTCAAAGCCACTAAAGCAAGAATCAAAAAAGCTATCAAATCAACCAGAGCCTTCACAGCAGTCATTGTCTAAACTAAGTGTTGGGCAATTTATAAAGCATGAATGGCTATTATTACTGGTTGCCACTCAGTTTTTGACACGATTGCCTGTACCGTCATTCAAAAACTATAATCCGCAGTGGCTACACGAGAGCAGCCGTCATTTCCCCGCAGTCGGTTTGTTGGTTGGGTTACTTTGCGCTGGCGTGTTTTGGCTCGGTAGTATTTTATTTACGCCTCTAGTTGCTGCAGTACTGAGTACGGCTTTTGGGATTAAGCTTACGGGCGCTTTTCACGAAGATGGTCTTGCAGATAGCTGCGATGGTTTGGGCGGTGGTCTGACTCGCGAGCGCACGCTGACTATTATGAAAGACTCGCGCTTGGGCACCTATGGCGTGTTAGGTTTGGTGTCAGCATTACTGCTAAAGATTTCCTTATTAGCCAGCATGTCATTATCGGTGGCTATCGTCGCACTGATTATCGGACATACGGCTTCACGTTTGCTATGTATTAGCCTGCTTGCTCTATTGCCTTATGGCGGTGAGATAGAGCATGCCAAGGCCAAACCTATGGCGCAGCAGCTGACAGCGTTACAAGGATTGTTCAGTAGCGGCTGGTTACTGGTGGCAGGCGTTTTAATGATGGTTATATTTCCTAATGCCATACAGCAGATTGGCATCGCTCAATGGCTATTGGCCTTAGTGTTGGCTTTAGTTGCCACTGAGTATATGCGGCGCTTATTACGTAGGCGTCTGGAGGGCTATACGGGTGATGGACTAGGGGCGACACAACAGCTTAGCGAAGTTGCGATATATGCTGGGTTGGCAGCGGCTATACCTTTTTTATAATTCAAAAGAAATCTTTAGAAAAGGCTAATCAATCAATGGTTCTTTATATCTGGCGTCATCCAAAGCCTATTGCAGCTAATGGGTTTTGCATCGGACAGACGGATATCAATGTCGATAAACGCAAAATTAAGCGTCTGGCTAATAAAATACAGCGCTTTGCCCGTTTGCATCAGTTGCCTAAAGTCATTTGGGTAAGCCCATTACAACGCTCATTGAAAGTTGGGCAGATATTAGTGCAACGAGGTTTTCACTGTCGAGTCGCGCC
Source organism: Psychrobacter okhotskensis (assembly GCF_965638355.1). Lineage (NCBI taxonomy): Bacteria > Pseudomonadati > Pseudomonadota > Gammaproteobacteria > Moraxellales > Moraxellaceae > Psychrobacter > Psychrobacter okhotskensis. The sequence goes on along the minus strand of NZ_OZ281822.1, from coordinate 2,066,846 downwards.
TGAGCTTGCTGAGATTGATTTTGGCGAATGGGATGGCCGACCTTGGGAGCAAATCGCAAAGCAAGAGATTGATGACTGGTGTGATAATTTTGCAGACTTTGCGCCCGATAATGGGGAAAGTTTGCAGGAGTTATTTGACCGTGTTGAAGGCTGGTTAAATAAAGCTTCAGCCGTACAAGACCACACATCAATACTAGCTGTCGGTCATGCTGGCTGGATAACAGCAGCTAAGATGATTGAAGCTGGACAGAGTGTGCCAAAGATAGCAGCTGATTGGTCTCAACCTGTAAGCTATCAGCAACGTAGTAGATTAGATTTTCATCCAAAAAAACTGGCCATATATGATGACCAGTCCTTGTAAAAAGCTATGATATGTACTCATAAATGAGCGTTTTATTAAGCTATCTTATCGAACCAAGCTTTTTTGCTTTGAGCAGTCATAGAATCGAAGCTGACATAAATACCTTTATCATCTAAAGTCGCATACCAATGATCGTCATTGCTACCCGTTAATAATTGAAAGTATTTATCATTAACGATCCGACCTACCGTATAGGTTTCACCTTCTAAATAAAAGTCATTACCTTGTGTGCAAAGTAACTTATCGTTAGTGCTTATCATATGATCCTGTCTTATCTATAAAAAAGATAGAATTATAATATCAACTTAATCAGTGACAATAAAGAGGCTTTCATAGGGAGTATCTTATTGTTAAGTATATGTTTTTAGGTTATTTGTTGCTGAATACTATCAACATAGACTTTGGTATGACAAAGAAGATTTGAATGCGGGTTTTAGTCAGATATCAGCTGTATGAGGATCGCATCGTTATGGTTGCTTCATCTCTATACTATTAAGAAAACAAAGGAAAGGACAAAAAAAGCCAGCAACATAAGTTACTGGCTCTTTTTTAGACTTGAACTAGGGTGTGTCTTCAATTCACTCGATAGTCATCTAAATGGGCTAAAAATGGCTAAATCTTGCCAAACATCGTCAAATAACTGGTTAATATCCTGATATTATCTACGCTATTTTTCTTGTTTGACGGCAATTTATCTCATTTTTATCGCCATTTTTGAAATGAAGACACGCCCTAGATATTTTGAAGATTACTCTTCAGAATAGTTTTCGTTCTCGTCTTGTGCTTCGTCTTCTTCAGCTGAATCTTCGTTATCACCATCTTCAGAAAGAATGGTCACTAAGATGCTAGCAGTAACGTCATGGTGTAGTTGAATATCAACATTATATTCACCAATTTGACGTAAAGTGCCTTCAGGTAGCTTGATTTCAGCACGGTCTACTTCTAGACCTGAGTTAGTCAATGCTTCAGCGATATCGCGAGTACCGATAGAGCCAAATAGCTTGCCTTCGTCACCTGATTTAGCGCGCATGATAACATTAACATCAGTCAATGCATCAGCACGTTCTTGAGCGATAGCGACTTCTTTAGCTTCTTCAGCTTCAAGCTCAGCACGACGTGCTTCGAACTTTTCAATGTTAGCTTTAGTAGCAGGTAGTGCTTTGCCCAAAGGGATAAGAAAGTTACGTCCGTAACCTGGTTTTACATCGACAGTTTCACCGAGTTTACCAAGGTTGACGATACGCTGTAACAAAATAATTTGCATGAGTCACTCCTAGTTAACGGTTAACCCTGATGGTTGTCAGTGTACGGAAGTAGCGCAAGATAGCGAGCTTGCTTGATAGCAGTCGCCAGCTGACGCTGGTATTTAGTAGACGTACCGGTAATGCGGCTTGGTACGATTTTGCCATTATCACTGATGTACTGTTTTAGCAATTCAACATCTTTATAATCGATGTGAGTGATGCCTTCAGCAGTGAAACGGCAGAATTTGCGACGGCGATAGAAACGTGCCATGAGTATTCTCCTTTAATTAGTCTTCACTGTTGTCGTTGTCGTCATTATCGTTTTCACGACTGTCTGGACGACGAGTAGTTGCTTTGCGTGCGCGTTTTTCATCGGCATTCTTGGCTAACTGCGACTCTTCAGTGACAGCGTCGTCACGGCGCATAACTAGGCTACGAATGATCGCGTCGTTATAACGGAATAATTCTTCAAGTTCAGCTAAAGTCTCACCGTCAGTTTCAACGTTGAAAAGAACGTAATGAGCTTTGTGGATCTTGTTGATTGGGTAAGCCAGTTGACGACGGCCCCAATCTTCTAGACGATGGATAACACCGCCATTGTCTTGAACCAACTTGATATAGCGTTCGACCATGCCGACCACTTGGTCGCTTTGGTCTGGGTGTACAATTAACACCAGCTCGTAATGTCTCATTTGGACTCCTTACGGATTAGTAGCTATTAACCCTATGTTAATAGCAAGGAGATTTATAAGGTAAACTCATTCTCATAAAGAGAGGGTAAGCTTAGGTTATAAAGCGCCGTATTATAGCAGTAGTCAGGCACGAAAACAAAGGTTAATACGCGACTACTGCTAATAAACGAAAAAAGCAACGGCTAAGCGCTGCTTTTCTAATGATATCTGTATTTTTGAGATGCGATATTTTTTGACTATTTGACTTTTGGCTGTTTGACCAATTGACTGCTATCTGCTTTTACCACTAACGTCTTGGCAAGCTTATCATGCCAACCGATGTTTTGCGGGCTTTTAGACGCCATATAATAATGAATGGCAACAATCACAAAGCCTAAGAAGCTGGTGAATGAAAACAATAAGTTGTAAATGATAAACAACAGCAAAGTACGCGTGCCGATAAGCTTAAGAAAAGAAGGCAAGCGGTGCGTGTTCTGATCCACTACTCGAATACCCGTAATCAGCTTACCTAATGATTGACCACGCAAAGTGATAAATACCAATTGTAGCGCAAACAAACCAAAGACCATGACTTGCGATATCATCAATGTGCTACTAGGAAGACTCTCCATCAGCGTCATCGAATATTGATAAGCGGTGTCCATATCTTGAATATTTTGGAATTTGCTATAATCCACATCCATTTTGGTCAATGCCAACACCAGTGGAAAGATAGCTAATAGGTATAATAAGCCATTGAGTGCAGTCGCCAATACGCGCGACATAATAGGCGCAAGCACCACATTGCCAACGACTTTGTCTTTGGCTGTACTTTTCTTATTGGTAGCCGTTTTATCTAAGGACACGTTATTATGCGGTGTATGATGACGGTTGCTTGTCATATCTACTTTCGCATTTTTAGCGTTATCTTTTGGACGTTCAGGCTTGCCATATAGTCTGTCTAATGACACGCTTTTTCCGTCTTTAGCGCTGCTGGTTTCAGCATCTTCGGGAAACACGGTGACATTATTGATAATAGAGTCATTAACTTCAGGGCTGCTGATATTAGCAGGTCGATACGCCCGTTGGTTGTTGGTTAAATTGCCAACTCGCTGCCATTGGTCTAAGCCGTCGTGCCAGATCAAATCATCCAGCAAAACCTCACCAGATGTCAGCATAATATTGAGCTGATCCAAAGTGTATGGACCGGCTTGTACGTTATTTCGAGCTAGGAAAATCTGCATAATTGCCTGCATAGTTAGTCATATATTAAGTCGCTACTGTAAGACATAGTATTAGGGTCTATTCAAGATTTTTCAAATAGACCCTAATGGTTGTATCTTCAATGACTGTGTGAATTACCGCTGTGACTTAAGTTACGGCTTACTTTGCTTCTTCACCAGCTAAGAAGAACCACGTATCTAATACTGAATCAGGGTTCAATGACACTGAGCTGATACCTTGCTCCATGAGCCAGAACGCAAGATCTGGATGGTCTGATGGGCCTTGACCGCAGATACCGATATACTTATCAGCTTTGCGGCAAGCATCAATCGCCATAGACAGTAGTTTCTTAACAGCAGGGTCACGCTCATCAAATAGATGCGAGACGATACCTGAGTCACGGTCAAGACCAAGCGTTAACTGGGTCAAATCGTTTGAGCCGATTGAGAAACCATCGAAGTGTTCTAAGAACTCTTCTGCCAATAGCGCGTTGGTTGGTAGCTCACACATCATGATAATGCGTAGACCGTTTTCACCACGTTTCAGACCATTCTTCTCGAGCAACTCAATCACTTGAGCGGCTTCATCAACGGTACGCACGAATGGAATCATAATCTCGACATGGGTCAGACCCATCTCGTCACGTACGCGCTTAAGGGCTTTACACTCAAGCTCAAAGCAATCGCGGAAGTTGTCAGAGACGTAGCGGCTAGCACCACGGAAACCAAGCATTGGGTTTTCTTCTGATGGCTCGTATAACTTACCACCCAACAAGTTAGCGTATTCGTTTGACTTAAAATCTGACATACGAACGATAACGGGCTGATCCATAAATGCTACAGCTAGCGTTGAGATGCCTTCGACCAATTTATCAACATAGAAATCAACTGGTGAGGCATAACCTGCGATACGCTCATTGATTGCTTGTGATATTTCACGTGGCAAGCTGTTCATATTTAGCAAGGCTTTTGGATGCACACCAATCATACGGTTGATGATGAATTCTAGACGTGCAAGACCAATACCTTCGTTCGGCATTTGGGTGAAAGAGAAGGCGCGATCTGGGTTACCAACGTTCATCATAATCTTAAAGGCAAGCTCTGGCATAGATTCAACAGAGTTGGTCTGTATTTCAAAATCAATCTGACTCTCGTAGATAAAGCCGGTGTCACCCTCAGCACAAGAAACGGTGACGTCTTGACCATCAACCAACAGTTCAGTGGCATTACCACAACCAACGATAGCTGGAACACCAAGCTCACGCGCAATAATAGCGGCGTGACAAGTACGACCACCACGGTTGGTGATGATGGCAGAGGCACGCTTCATGACTGGTTCCCAATCAGGATCAGTCATATCTGAAACTAAGACATCGCCATCTTGGACTTTGTCCATCTCATTTAAGTTGCTAACGATACGTACTTTGCCCGCACCAATGCGTTGACCAATTGAGCGGCCTTCACACAAGATTTTTGCATCAGTTGTATTGATGATATAGCGTTCCATGACATTGCTGTCTTGGCGGCTTTTTACGGTTTCTGGACGGGCTTGAACGATAAAGATTTCATTGGTATCGCCATCTTTGGCCCATTCGATATCCATCGCTTGACCGTAATGCTTTTCAATGGTCATTGCTTGCTTGGCAAGTGAGGTCAGCTCTTCGGTAGATAATGAGAACTGCATACGATCTTGTTTTTCGACATCGACGGTTTTGACAGATTTAGTCGTGCTGCCTTCGTCACCATAGATCATTTTCTTATGTTTGCTGCCTAGGTTACGGCGAATAACCGAAGGCTTGCCATTGGCTAGCAATTTCTTAGAGATATAGAATTCATCTGGGTTCACCGCACCCTGTACGACCATTTCACCTAGGCCATAGCTTGAAGTGATAAAGACGACTTGATCAAAGCCACTCTCGGTATCTAGGGTGAACATCACACCAGCGGCGCCAGTTTCTGAACGTACCATGCGTTGTACAGCAGCAGATAGCGCAACGCCTTCATGCTCAAAGCCTTTGTGCACGCGATAAGAGATAGCACGGTCGTTATAAAGAGACGCAAAAACTTCTTTAATCGCGATTAGGACGTTATCAATGCCGCGAATGTTTAAAAAAGTCTCTTGCTGACCGGCAAATGAGGCATCTGGCAAATCTTCGGCAGTCGCAGAAGAACGTACAGCAACGGCGATGTCTTCGCCGCCACTCATGGTTTCGAATGACTGACGCACTTCTTGCTCTAGATCGCTTGGCAGCTCTTGCTCAATAATCCACGTACGGATTTTTTTACCCGTAGCAGCCAGCTTATTCACATCATTCACATCTAATGTTTTTAGCTCGCTATTGATTTTGTCAAGTAAGCCTGTTTCTGTCAAAAAGCGATTGAACGCATTTGATGTGGTGGCAAAGCCGCCTGGAACGCTGACACCCAAATCAGATAAATGGCTGATCATCTCGCCAAGCGAGGCATTCTTGCCGCCGACCATCTCAATGTCGTCTTTTCCTAGCTGATCAAGATTGATTACAAGTGCTGTAGATTGCGCTGCCATGATAACTCCAGAAAATAAGGTTATTTAGTAAAGATTATAACGGTCGATTATACCCCTATATTTAAAGAATTTCGAGACCTTGAACCAAAAAATTCGTCAAAAAGATACAAATTGTCGGGATTGCTACATAATTTATGGCAGCCGCCTGAGTATTTTACTTTTGAGATCCCTCTAAAATTTTAATATTACTGGCATAGCAGGGTGTCATTATGGTTATTTAAATGTCTAAAAATGAGTAAATGCTGGCCAAAATCGCTTTTACCGTTTTCATACTTATATTTTTCATACCTATATATAAGACACAATCTATAAAATATAAAACACAATCCATAAAATATAAAGTTAGGTTTTATATAGTCGATGAATAAAATCATGCAGCGCAATACAGACCGTAAAGGCGCGGGTGTGTCACTGTTTGCCGACAACATTGATTTCTATTGAGCCGCTATTATGCGTATAATGAAGTGTGCAATGACTTGCATAAATAACCTAACAAATAATTAAAATAGTAATATTGATTAAAAGACGAGCAAAAAGCGACAAGCTAACTCTAGGCCACTATTAGGGTTTTAACCGAGGTGTTAAAGAGGTGTTAAAGTTATGTACTCAAGCAATCTATCCGAACAAGATAAGCCCACGATTCAAAATCATGATGCGTTAAACTTAGACAATTCACAAACCATAAGAAGTGCGTTTTTTATCTCTGATGGTACGGCTATTACGGCTGAGACCCTTGGACGCGCTATTTTAAGTCAGTTTGCCTCAGTGCCTTTTGAGACCCGCGTGCTGCCCTATGTTGATAGCTTGGAGCGGGCTGAAGATGCCGTTGAGCAAATCAACATGGCTTATCAGCGCGATGGTGTGCTGCCTTTGGTGTTCGATACCATTGTCAGCCCTGAAATTCGCGAAAAAATTAACTCAGCAACCAGCTGTAATCTAGACATGTATGAGGGTTTGATTGGGCGTGTCGCTGAAGAGACTGGGGTAGAGCCAGACGGACATTCAGGTCATGCACACGATGATGTCGACTCTGAGACTTATAAAGAACGTATCGACGCGGTTCATTTTGCCTTGGATAATGATGATGGCGCACGTACGCGTCATTATAATGCTGCTGACATCATTTTGGTGGGCGTGTCACGCTCGGGTAAAACCCCAACGTCATTATACTTAGCCTTACAATTCGGTATCCGTGCGGCCAATTATCCGTTGACCGAAGATGACTTGTACGACAACCAATTGCCAAAAGCATTGCGTGAGCACAAAGACAAATTGTTCGGTCTGCTTATTGATACCGATCGTTTGGTCAAAATTCGTCAAGAGCGCCGTGCTGGTAGTCGTTACTCAAGCTATCAGCAGTGCCAGCAAGAGCAACGGGCGATACAAGGGATTTATATTACTCACGGTATTCCGAGCCTAGATGTCTCAGAGATGTCGGTGGAAGAGATTGCCACGCGTATCTTACAGATGACGGGTCTTAAACGCCGCATTGGCTAACGCTAGCGGCTGGTCATACGTCAGCGTTGACCAAAAAAATTTGTACCACTTTATATATGACAGTCTCATCTAAAACCATTTCACTTAAAACCATGCCTTTATCATATAGAGAATATTATGAGTTCACCTTATAAGTCTAGAAAGACACCTTTATTACTTACTAGCCTGTTGTTAAGCGCGGCTACTTTGCTTAGTGCTTGTCAGACGTCACTATTTGCACGCGAGCCGGTACCTGAGCCACGTTATATTCCAACTATCGTGTTGGGTGAAGCGCAAACGCTTACCGTGACGCCAAATCGTGTGGCATGTGCTTCGGCCTTACCGATGCAGTGCCTGCTGGCTAAATCGAGCAAAGATGGTAGCGTGTTTCAGATTCCTTATGATTGGATCGATGATTTTAAACCAAGCCTTGGCACTGAGTATGTGATTAGCGTGCGTCCACAAATAGATGAAGGCAAGCAAAGCTTGACAGGGCATTGGACATTGCAAAACATCCTATCACAACGTATGGTGGGCACTCCTTAGCAGCATGACCATGGCTCATCTAAGCAGTGATTCACTCATAGCCTAAAGACAGATAAATAAAGAAATAAAGAGGACACGATGGGAAGCAAAAAACCAAACGACGCTACCAATGATATCGGTGAAGACATTCATACTGAAGTGTCTAATAAAGAGAGCGGCACAGCGCCGACGCCTGAACGCACAGAAGGGCAAAACAAAAAAGAAAAAATCGAACAAACGCATGAGCAAGTCAACGATGACATCATGCACCATCCTGACTTAGTCAACCCGCTAGATGATACTCGTATTGATGTAAAGTCAGGCTTTACCAAAGACTCTGAGCGTATCAAGGGTGATAAGCATCAGTTTGAATATGATGCGGTGGTATTGGGCGCAGGTCCCGCTGGTGAAGCGGCTGCCATGAAGCTTGCTAAATCAGGCAAAAAAGTTGTAGTCATCGATCCACGTGAGCAAGTCGGGGGCAACTCTACTCATGTCGGCACGATTCCGAGTAAAGCCTTACGCCAATCGGTATTTAACTTGATTAACTTTCGCCGTGATCCGATGTTTACCAAAGCGATGGAGTATCATCAAGTACCGCTAAATAAGGTGCTCGCCAACGCCCGCAAAGTGATACGCAATCAAGTCAGTACCCATACCCGCTTTTATGAGCGCAATCAGATTGAAGTGATTCATGGCTGGGCAAGCTTTACCGACGCGCATACCATCCGTGTCGAACTCGACGAAAATGTCTTTGAAACCGTTACTTTTAATAAAGCCATTATTACGGTCGGTAGCCGTCCTTATCGGCCAGAGATTTTAGACTTCAATCATCCACGCGTTTTTGACTCAGATAAAATCCTGCAAATGGATTATGTGGTCAAAAAAATCATCATCTATGGTGCTGGGGTCATTGGCTGTGAGTACGCCTCTATCTTTACTGGTCTGGGCTATAAAGTCGACTTGATCAACAATCAGAGCAAGCTACTCAGCTACTTAGACAGTGAAATCAGTGATGCGCTAGCGCATGACTTTAGACAATTTGGCGTTCTGATTCGCAACAATGAAGAGATCGATCATCTTGAAACTCACGATGATTGTGTCATTTTGCACTTAAAAAGTGGTAAGAAAATCAAGTCTGATGCGATCCTTTGGTCCAATGGTCGCTCAGGGAATACGGAAGGCTTAAACTTAGAAGCTATCGGCTTAGAAGCCAATAGTCGTGGTCAGCTAAAAGTGGATGATACCTACCGTACTGATATCGAAAATATCTATGCGGCTGGCGATGTGATTGGCTGGCCATCTCTGGCTTCTGCCGCTTATGACCAAGGTCGCTGTGCGGCAGCCTTTATGGTTGGTGATAGTGACGCAGAGCCAGTCTCGAGCGTCCCTACTGGTATTTATACCATTCCAGAAATCTCTAGTATCGGTAAGACCGAGCAGGAGCTAACGGATGAGCAAGTCCCTTATGAAGTAGGACAGGCTTTCTTTAAGCATCTAGCCCGTGCTCAGATCATCGGTGAGCGCACAGGTGTATTAAAGATACTATTCCACCGTGAGACCCTTGAGATATTGGGGATTCATTGCTACGGCAACCATGCCTCAGAGATTATCCATATTGGGCAGGCGGTCATGAAATGTAATAATACTCTTGAGTATTTCGTTAATACGACCTTTAACTATCCAACGATGGCAGAGGCTTATCGCGTCGCGGCACTCAATGGTCTTAACCGCGTTTTCTAAGCGGTAATAAAGACTGAGTTCATAAGTAAGAAAGCGCCTAACTATAATGTAGGCGCTTTTTTTATGTGTTAGGGCGTGTCCTCATTTTAGAAATGGTGATAAAAATGAGGTAAGTTGCAGTCAAACAAGGAAAATAGTGCAGATAATATCGATACATGATGCATTGCTGATATCCATTTTTCTTGCTTGCTGTGCCTGCGCAGACAGAGGCTGCAAAAAATTGATATCAGCAATACCGTTGTGTTTTTAGGATATTTTGACTGTATAAAGCTATAAGGCACTTATTTTTTGTGAGGTGCGCCAGCGAAATAGCAGCAGTAATGCAAAGTAAAATGCCCACAAGCCTGCCAGCGCATAAAAGCTCATAGCGACTTGAGCGATACTCGCGCCCATTTGATTAAGCTGCACAGAGGTATTGATAGCGGGGGTAGTCGGTATCAACCAACGTACAAACTGCAGTATTTCTGGTAGTTGGTCGGCAGGCCAAGGATAGCCACTGATAAAAAATAACGGTAGCGAGCTAAAGATTAAAATTTGCAAACTGCGCTCACGTTGCCGGAACCATAGTCCGAGCAAGCAGCCAAGCGTCGCGACGGTCGGACAAAATAATAGCAAGAATAACAAACTGCCAGCCATGTTTTGTCCGCGTGCATAATGATGTAGCTCAAACGCCCAGCCATAATAAAAGCAGCCGATGATAAAGCTTAGCGTGCTGAGCGCAGCAATACGTCCAAGCCAGCCGCGTATCGTAGTCCTGTGGCGGCGCTGCTCATACCAAGTACCGATCAGCATCGCAGTGGCCATGAGTAACGTCTGCTGCAAGATAATAATGGATACCGCTGGCACTACGTAAGCACCATAACCTTCGGTTTGGTTATATAAAGGAATAATCTGTAGCGGTACGGCTTGGGTGTTTTTGGCAGCGGTAGGCGAATACGCGCCTTTTGCCACGTTTTTTTTCACTTCAATGCCAGCGGATACTGTACTGACCGCTTTTAAAAATCCTAACTGTACGTTTTTATTTAAAATAAAATAACCACCATTACCCAGTACGCTCACGCTAGCCGCTTTACCCGATAGCACTTGCTGTTCAAGGCCACTGGGTATAACCATGTAACCGGCGATTTGATCCGACCATATGGCCTCAATGGCATCTTGCTCATTGACAAAGCGCTGGGTATTTAATTGCGGGCTGGCACTCGCATAACGGACAATTGTCCGAGATAAGTTGCTATTGTCTTTATCGATAATACCAACGGGTACGTGATTGACTACTTCAGTGGAATACGGCCATGGATAAAAGAAGCCATAAATAATAGGGGCGATAATCAACATCAAAACCACGCCTTTATCGGTAAAGATGTCTTTGAGAGTCTGTAAAAAACTGCCCAAGAAGCTCTGTGACGATGACAACGTGGCTGATTGCGCAGGCGTCTTTAGTGGCTTGTTTTTCGGTAATGATGACATTAGCGTGCTCCCCAACGTTCAGGATGTGCCAGTGCGCGTTTGCTTAACACAGCAGTCAGACCCATAGCAATAATGGTCGCTAGTGTTAGTCCGTAAATGATTGGCAGCGATATGGCAACAGGGGCGTTCATCTGTAATTGGGCGATATGTAGTTTTAAATAATGGGTGAGCGGTAGGGCATTTGACCAGTGCTGGGCGCTATCACTAATGGCGATATAAGGAAAAGTGACGCCTGCAAAAGCGTAAGAAGGTGCCGAAATAAAGCCTGTAGATGACAAGCCCATGCGCAACGAAAATGAGCCTAAGGTAAATATGGCTCCCAGCCAAAATGACAGCATCATCAGTAATACTAGACCGATATAAGTGACAATAATTGAAGCGAGAGCGACCGCTTGTTGCGGCGTGGCGAGCCATAGCGCCAATGCGGACCAAATACTGTAAGCCAACATCGGCCAAAAATATTTGCCTAATAAGCCAAATACTAGGACGGCAATACTCACTTGCTGAGTTTTTTTGATCGCTGCTAATGGTTTGGTTGCATCGCTACGGCTTTGCTTATGGTCTAGTGTAGAGACTGTGTCACTGTCTACGAGTGCCGTCAAATCGGGTCGACCGGTATCAATAAAAGTGTACCAGCGTCCGATGCGTCTATCCCGCAACTCGCGTCCAATCGTCGTTGCGCCAATAACCATCGCCAAAATATGAAGCAGCGCAGGAATCACGGTGGAGGCTAAGAACTGCTGATAATCGGTTGCCGCATTAAACAAACTGATGCGCTGAATACTGATTGGTGAGTAAGCAATCGCCGCTTGCGAGGGTGCCATGCCTTGTTTAACCAACCGCTGTATCTCAACGCCAGCAGATAAGGTACCAGCGACAGACTGAACGCTTTTTTGAATGATACCCGAGTGTGTACCATACTGGGCATTTACTTGTAAAATCAGCGGTGCTGGTTTGCTAGACAAAATATTACGCGAAAAATCCTCAGGGATAATCACGACTGCATAAATATCTCGTTGCAGGATTGCCGCTTCAGCAGCGGCGGGCGAGTGATAAAGTTGTCTGACAGTGATATCAGGACTGGCCTCAAGGTAGCGCACAGCGGTATTGGCAATCGGGCTATTGTCTTGATCAATTACCCCAATCGGCAAGTTGGTAATTTGCGTTTGCGAAAAAATCCACCAAATCAGCAGCACCGTGACCAAGGGTATCCAAATCACCATGGCAAAATCCCAAGGATTTTTGGCTAAAAATCGCCGCTCGTACACGGCACTACGTACAAAAGCATCCCTGAGCTGAGCTTTACGCATGGCTTACTCTTGGCTCTGATTGGCAGCGGTTGGATTGATACGGACGATGACACTCATTCCCGAACGAATCCGCGCATCAGGTTTGCTCGGTCGCGCCTTGACCTCAAAGGTACGTACATCAAAGCCATCATCATTATTGGTGGGTCGCCACGTTGCAAAGTCAGACAATGTAGACGTTGCATAGACAGTAAACTGTTTGCTGTAAGGCTTGTCCGCTGATGATAATGCGGGAATAGTACCGGTAAATTGCTGACCAATGGCAAACTGGTTCAAATAGGTTTCAGTGACATTCAGTACCACCCATTGATCGTTGGTATTGACCAACGTTAATAGCGGTACACCTTGACCAATAACTTCACCGGCACTGACTATTACGTTATCCACGATACCAGCAATCGGACTTTTTAAGTTGGCTTCTTTTTTTGCAGCCAGTGCCTCGTCTAACTGAGCATCGACTTGCGCCACTTGGGCGCTAGCGGCAGATTTGTCTTCACTGCGCGCACCTTCCATTGCCAAGTCGTACTGCAAACGTGCGGCCTCGGTTTGATCTTGGGTTGCAAGATACTGGGCATAAGCTTCATCGCGCTTCTGTCTTGCCATGAGACCTTCTTCATAAAGGCGATTGACACGCTGATAGGTATTTTCTGCCAAGTCAGAGGCCGCTTTATTGGCTTGCCACGCCGCCTTTGCTTGGGCAATCTCTTGCGGACGTGCGCCATTTTCGGCTTTGTCCAGCTGACTTTGTGCCATCTGCTTACCAGCCTCAGCCTGATTAATCTTTGCATTAATCTCAGGCGAATCCATCTCAATCAATTGCTGGCCAACCGTCACCTCATCCCCTTCAGTGACCATAATCTGAGCGATACGCCCTGGTACTTTTGCAGCGATGGAGGTTTGCTGCATTTGCATTTGCCCTTGTAGGGTAATGATGTCAGGTTCGCTGCTTTGGTTACTTTTATACAAACCATAAGCGATAACGCCTAAGGCAATCAGCACGAATAAGGCAAGCAACGCCTTTTTTATCATGGCCGACTTATCAGATTTAGGATTATCACGATAAGTAGGCGTTGCCTGTTCTGGTTCCACGTCAGGTATGTCTTCTGCAGAATCGACTGACGGCTGATCATTATGAGACAGCGTTGACTCATCAGTCGAACCAGTTGATTTGCGTGAGTCGTCTGATTCGTTTGGAAATTCAGTCATGACAGTGAGATTCCTAAAGCAATAAAGTTGAGAGTGAAAAGGGTAGGGTAAATTCGTTTTGACCTAGTACACTCGAATAGCATAAGGCTTGGCGTTTTCTATGGTTTCAAAATTAAAAATAGCACCAAAAGCGACAATAAATGCTGAGTAATAAAGCCACAGCATAATGACTACCGCTGCTGAAAGTGCACCAAATTCAGCGCTATAGTTATTAAAGTTTTGCACATAAATCGAAAATAACACAGACAATAGAATCCAGAGAACGGTAGCTAAGGCAGCGCCTGGCACTAGATTTTTTAGCGCTACGGCGTCACGGTTTGGCGCAAAACGATATAGGCTTAAGAAGCTTAAGAATATAATACTAGCCAATATCGGCCATCTACTCCAAAGCGCAATGGTCTTAGCGATTTGCGGAAAAGGAAAATAAGCCGCCGCCAAAGGAATAATAGCGATAGAGGAGATGGCTATAATCAAGACCACAACGGCAGCAAAGGTTAAACTAAGTGCTCGAATGGTGCCCTGTATAAAGCTGCGCTCTTGAGTGATATGAAAGGCAATATTAACTAGGATAATTAAGGATTTTATGCCTTTGGAGCCTGCATACAGGGCTAGTAGCGTCGATACAATCAAACCAAAAGTCAGTTTGGATGCGGTGTTCGAAGCCAGCTCGCTTAAGCGTGAATTAAGAATCTCATAGACAGACTCAGGGATAAACGGACGTAAAAGTGAAATCTGCTCTTGCATCTCAGCAGGTGAAAAAGCGAGACCATAAAGCAGTACAAACACGGCCATTGCTGGAAAAATAGATAAAAAACCAAAAAATCCTACGTTCGCGCAATGTGCCCAAACATTAGAATTGTTTGCTATACGCCATGTTTGAAGCAAGTGCGGTAGCCAATGGGTTACTTTAGAAGTCAGTTTTTTCATAAAACGCTTATTCACAGTAGAGCTAGGGTTAGTAGTATCGTAAGGTCAGTAACAATATAGCCATTAGCCATTTAATCATCATCAGCATAAGCGCTTATCAAAACGCTCTATTACTCATCACACGAGATTATTATTCACTATATAAGGTAGGTAACTGAATATCTGCTGCATTAAGATAGGCGTTAAAGGCCAGTGGCGTCCCGCAACTTTGCATAAGGGCGGCAAGCGCTTGCACATAACTGTTGGCTGCCTGAGCTTGTTCAGTTCGTGCTTTGAGAGACTGGGTTTGTGCCTGCACCACGTCAACCGTTGTATTTACGCCTTCTTGAAGACCTAACTGACGCAAGCGCAATACTTCTGCTGCCAAGTCAACATTGCTCTGTAATGCCTGATAACGTGACTGGGCATTATTGACATCGTGCCAGTTTTTTTCGACCAGCAGTAGTAGATTGTCACTGACTTCAATTTCAGAAAGATCTGCTTGGCGTATTTGTGCATTGCTTGATGCCAATGATGCTGTTTTATCGAGTCCGCCCCATAGCTTCCAAGTGGCAGAAATACCAGCGACCCAACTGGGATCTTTTTCGACTTGTCCGTAGCCGTATAGCATGACGGTCGGCTTGTAACCGGTATCTGATAGCGCATGCAGTTGCTGAGCCTGTGCGCGTTTGGCGGCGACTTTTTGTAACCCCGGATGATTGCTAAGTGCCAAGTCTTGGAAGTAGCTCACATCAGGTAGGGGGCGACTGGAAACAAACAAAGGCGTCGTCGGTTTGATACGATAGTCGGTACGCAATAACCGCTGCAAAGCAATCATCGCAAGGCGAGCATCGTTATTGGCATTGACCGATTCGCTTTTGGCATCGGCTAAGGCAGACTGCGCTTCTAGGCGATCCACACGTGAGATAAAACCTTCTTCAAACAGGCGCTGCGCCATATGGTCGGTCTGCTGCAAGGTATCATAAGCGTCTTCACGCAAGTAGGCGGCAATGATGGCGAGCTGCGCCTTAAAATAGCGCTCAATCAAGGTGTTATAAAGCTCGTTCTTATCGAGTAGGCTATCTGCGACTGCTTCTTGGGTGCGGGCATCGGACGCGCCTGTTAACGCTGTTGTCCGCCCAGCAGTATAAATAGGCCAAACAACGCCAATACCTGCGCCCGTCGTTGAGCCTGAACGATTAAAATCATAAGAATTTGGGAGGCGTTCACCGACCAATTCACCAAAATTTGGCAAATCTGTGGTTGGCGGAGCGGGGATAACGTCATCGACGCCATTATTGATCTCATTGACGATGCCGTTTTTGAGCGATGATAAGTCAATGTCTTCTTCTACATGGTAGGCACTGGCCGATACGCGGGCGAACACCAATGGGTTGTCTATGGTCTTGAGGGCATCAGTTTGAAATTGACTGGCAGCAATAGCGGCTTCATTGGCCGCAAGCTTTGGCGAGACTTGTAATAAGATGTTTTGCGCCTGCTCAAGACTTAAAAAGCTAGAGACTTCTAAAGGGTAGCTATTATCAACCGCTTTGTGCGTGATGGGATCTATCAGTGTGGTTAAATTGCTTTTCTGCTCAATGCCTTTTAGCTCAATGCTTTGGTTATGAATAGTCGTCGCAGTGTTATTGACTACAGATTGATTATCTGCTGGCGCGATGGTATTGGTCTGGACGGCTGCCGTATGGCCAGTCTGCAACGGATTGTCAGCGTCAACGATTTGGGTTACCGTGACTGCTGGCACGTCATTCTGTGGCTCAACGTCATCCACGTTAGCGCTTACTGAGGTGGCGACGGACATCCCCATGAGCATAACCGTAATCACAGCAGTAGACAGAGTTGATAATGCAAATTTCATAAGTCACATAAGCCATTAATTAGAATGCAAAGTTTTTTAAAACAACGCGCTATATTCAGCATTTTGATCGATCACACAATAGCGTCGTTACGCTATTATAAACTATCCGGCAGCCAGCAAATTAATAGCGCTCGAATAAATTTTAAGCAAAAAACATGAATAAAATACGAGAAAAAAGATGAGGATAAATAATAACTGAAATATTGTTGTACGTAATACGAAGCACACTTTAGAGCCACAACCGTGACGGGTCAAGCCTCAGTATCTTGCCGTCGTCTATTGTATAATCAGTGCTGATGTGATAAAGAAATGATTTCGACTTTTATCATAGCGTTATTATTTATTTCCCAACAAGAACATTGTCGTCATCATATACTGAGTTTTTGAGCTGTGAGTGCCTTGATATTGCAGGGATTTTTTGTACTTTGATATTTCGATTTTATTGCTGACGAATCATAATGAGCGCCATGTTTTGACTATTAACCCGATGAATCGGTGCTTAATTAAGCGCGTTAATTTAGTTATAGAAGCCGCTGAAAATAAAAAGAAACCGCTGACTATAAAAATATGAGAGTGATATAAACTATCAACCATAGAATAAATAAGACCAGTAAAGGATATGAGTGATGGCAGGATATATTTTGGCTTTAGATCAAGGCACCACTTCGAGTCGCGCGATACTATACGACGATCATGCCCGACCGATAAAAATGGCGCAACAGCCAACCACATTACAGACACCCAAAGCTGGTTTTGTGGAGCAAGATGCCCAGCAGATTTGGCAAACTCAGATTAGCTGTGCGCATGACGTCATTAACCAAGCAGGGCTGCTCGCTACCGATGTGACTAGTATCGCCATCACCAATCAGCGTGAATCTATTGTCATGTGGGACAAAAAAACGGGCAAACCCTTAGCGCCTGCGATTATTTGGCAAGATCGCCGTACCGCAAACTATTGCAAAACCCTTGCAGCTGAAAGTGCGAGTACTGGTGTTCATAGCGATGAGACGGATGACGGTGATGATATGGCACATCGAGTGCAACGTATCACCGGGTTACGTTTAGATGCTTATTTTAGCGCCAGTAAAATCGCATGGTTGCTGGAAAACCATCCAAAGCTTAGCGTGCGTGCGAGCAAGGGTGAGATAGCTGTTGGCACTATTGATAGTTGGCTTATCTATAAATTGACAGGCGGCGAGCATGTCATCGATATTACCAATGCTTCTCGCACGCTGTTATACGATATTCATAAGCTGGAATGGTCAGAGGAGCTGTGCGCCCGCTTTGCTATTCCGATGAATATCTTACCTAAAGTTTTGCCCTCTGATGGGGATTTTGGTAAGACTAAAAAAGGCTTGTTTGCCAAGCAGATTCCTATTCAGGCGGTATTAGGCGATCAGCAAGCGGCACTTTTTGGCCAAGGCTGCCTCGATGCTGGTATGGCCAAAAATACCTATGGGACGGGCTGTTTTATGCTGATGAATATCGGTCAACAGCCCAAACTTAGCGAGCATCAGCTGTTGACGACGATAGCGTGGCAACGCAAATCGGCAACACTGCGCCCAGACAATTTATCCTTTGATCAAATCGTGCAGTCTGGCAAGCGTATGCTACAGCCGCCCAAAAAAGAAGTCACCTACGCGCTAGAGGGTAGCGTATTTATGGCAGGGGCAATCGTCCAGTGGCTGCGTGATAATCTGGGAATGATTCAACAGAGCGGTGAAGTCGAAGACTTAGCGCGGCAGGTTGATAGTAGCGAAGGCGTGGTATTGCTCCCTGCATTTACGGGACTTGGCGCACCATATTGGCGCTCGGACATCAGTGCAAGTATTACAGGTATGAGTCGCGGCACGACCAAAGCGCATATCGCCCGAGCGGCGTTAGAAGCGGTCGCCTATCAAACCTATGATGTCTTAATCGCTATGCAAAAAGACAGCCCGCACCCTTTAACCGAATTGAGGGTCGATGGCGGCGCTGCCAATAATGATTTGCTCATGCAGTTTCAGGCAGACTTATTGGGCGTCCCCGTACTGCGTCCTAGAGATACAGAAATTACTGCCAAAGGTGCTGCGCTGCTTGCTGGTCTAAAAACGGGGTTATACGATGCGGCCACTATGAAAGCATCTTGGCAAGTCGATCGCATTTTTGAGCCAAGCATGTCTGCTGACGAGCGCGAGCAACACCTGCACAAATGGCAACAAGCGCTTGAAAGAGCATTAATGAAGGTCTAAAAAGAGCGGCAATAAAGCGTCGATTCAATTCTTGCATTCAGTCTGTTTTATTAATAAGTTTGTTTAAAATTACTGAAATGCCTAGGCCAGTGTACACAATCGTCATAAAGATACAGGCTGTAACGCAAGACAATCGAGATTTGGACACAGTTTACATAATCTGCCTATCTGTCTTTGTCCTTAAGTTTCTATACTTTAGATGAATGGAGCAACACTGCTAACTTTCAATCATAAATCTAATATATAACAAATAATTTAAGGAAAATATTATGAGTAACCATGACGGTATTGATCGTAGTGAAGTAAAGCACATGTCTAAAGAGACTAAGCATGACCTAAATGCTGACATCATCACTGGTGAGCCAGGATCACATCCAGTAGGTACAGGCATAGGCGGCATAGGCGGCGCAGCAGCAGGTGCGGCTATCGGTACGATGGCAGGACCACTCGGCACACTCATTGGTGGTGCTATTGGCGCTATCGTCGGTGGCGGTGCAGGTCATGCGGCCGCTGAAGCTATTGACCCAACGCGCGAAGAAGCTTACTGGCGCGCAGAGTATGCGAATGCAGACTATTATAAAGAAGGTCATGATTTTGACCGTGATTTACATCCTGCCTACGCAGTCGGTTACGCCAACCGTGCCCGTTATCCTGCAGATGCTCGCTTTGAAGATCATGAAGCAGACTTAGAAAACTCATGGCATGAAGTAAAAGGTGAGTCACGTATGGAGTGGAATGAGGCACGTCGAGCATCACGTGATGCATGGAATCGTGTATCGTAATATTGGGAAATAGAGAATTTCGGCATCTTAATCAGTACCATCATTTTTATTGATAGCTTAGTCAGTATCATCGATAGTATGACTGATTAACGATACAGTATTTTTATAGCCGAGTTCTTACCCTTGATAATTGCAGTTATATAAAAGCTTCTAGAGTATGCTCTAGAGGCTTTTTTACATGTTGCACCTTTGATAGTTGTGGTAATCTTAACGATGTCTCAATAACCCATAGAGCGACCATGACTGACTCTTCTTCTGAAACGTATGAACTTGCCCCTGATATCGCCAGATTTTATCAAGGCAAGTCTTTACAAGGTCAGCCACCCAGTCTTTGGACATTGATATTGTCTCAGGTTACTACTTGGATATTTGCACGGTCGCTCATGAATGCGGCCGTTTTAGGTTTTTTCTACGGTATCGCTGGTACTTTGGCTTATGGGATGTACTATTTTAGTTTTATCACTGGCGCACATATTGTTGATAGCTTACGATTCAAACATGGTTTTAATAACATACAGACGTTCATGCAAGTCAAGTTTGGGGCAACTGGTGAGCACCTTTATAATGCAGTGATTGGTTTTCGATTAGTGAGCGAGGTATTTAGCAACTTACTGGTGTTTGGGTTTATCACAACCTTGTTCGTGGGCTTTAATGAGAATTATTTAATACTGATTATAGCGGTCGCTACCTTAATTTATTCTTCAATTGGTGGGCTACACACTGCGCTGAAGACAGATGTGGCTCAAGCGCTATTGACGATCTTCGCCATTATTGTTTTAGCGGTTGCCATGTTTGCACATCCCTTGTTTTCTTTTAATGCCATCATTAGCTCCTCCAATTCCGCTGACAACAAGGGATGGATATTAATGATAGTTGCATTTATCCAAATATGGAGCTATCCCGCTCATGATCCTGTCATGACTGACCGAGGATTTTTAGCAGATAGAGCGACTACTAAAAAGTCATTTTACTATGCCGCGCCTATTTCGATGGCTTGCATCTTGTTATTTGGTTTGCTAGGTGTGTTTGCACAGCTGAACAACGCGGGAGGGGTCACTGAAGTGACGCAAACGCTGAACACTCTATTTTCACCAGCGGTAATGATGTTGTTTAGCTTCGCGCTGATTATTTCAGCGATATCGACCTTAGATTCTACCTACGCCAGTGCCGCAAAATTGATAGCCATTGATATGAAACTTGTCAAACCAACTGTAAAAAATGGCAGGCTGATTATGCTAGGGTTTTTGCTGGCAGGCTTGGCCTTCATTGCAACTGGCAGCAAAGACCTATTCGATGCGGTCGCTATTAGTGGTACCGCTTCCCTGTTTTTAGCACCTGTCGTATTTTTTAGCATTTGGTCAAGTTGGGAAGTC
Source organism: Psychrobacter okhotskensis (assembly GCF_965638355.1). Taxonomy (NCBI): domain Bacteria; kingdom Pseudomonadati; phylum Pseudomonadota; class Gammaproteobacteria; order Moraxellales; family Moraxellaceae; genus Psychrobacter; species Psychrobacter okhotskensis. The sequence continues at coordinate 2,045,910 of NZ_OZ281822.1, read as the reverse complement.
AAACCTTGGGCCATTGTAGTCAGCTTTGTATCAGCGCTCATGGCAGGTATTATTTATATGTTAGAAAACGGTGGCTATATTGCAGTGATGGCGCCAGTGTTTGGCGCAGAGCACAAATACGTGCAGCTGTTAGTATTGTGTGTCATCGCTTCTATGATTGGCAGCGCCGCCTTTGTACTGGCTCATAAACGAGTATGATCAACCAATATTTAGTACAAGGGCTTTGATAGAGTGCGCGTTAATAGAGAAAGCGTTCTCTACATTATCAATGAACCCAGTTTTTCTAGCTATGAAATAGTAGGATAAAACAATACGAAACACTACAGATTTAGTGGAGGCGGTCTATTATTATGAACAGCTTGCGTTGTTTATTCATAATAATGCATACTATCCAAATAGCACTAGGAGTTTTATGAGTTACTCTGCCAATAAAGGTAGCGATAAACAGTTTTATATCGCTACTGCCAATTTGCTAAATTTTGCCAATCCTAATCGCATGTATTATGAAAATGCTGAGCCGTACAGTAATAAAGAGTATGAAAGTAAATTGCGTGGCATCAGCGACTTATTAGCAAAAGCCCATGCCGACATTATTGCCGTACAAGAAGTATGGGACAGCGAGGCGCTAGAGGCATTGGCAGTATCGTTAGGATTTAAGCCCGAACATGTGGTTATTCCGCTAGCAAGCAATGACAGTTCGAGTGCTTATACTCAAGGTAGAGGGGCGCAAAATACACCTGCCGTAGGTATTATTAGTCGCTTTGAACAATTAGAGACGACTTTATTAGAGCAAGTGGCGCCAAAGGCGGTGATTGATATTCCTGATATTGGTCCTTATGAGCGTTTTAACCGTCCACCCTTGGTATTGCGAGTAGATGCATTCGGGCAGCCCATTACTATTATTACAGCTCACCTTAAAAGTAAGCGCGCTTTTTTCTTACGAGATGAAGCCGGCAATTTGTTAGAAGATATGGATGACCCCAATATTCGCATTCGTGCCAAGCTTCGTAGCTTATGTATGCGGGCAGCAGAAGCGGCATCTATTCGAATGTTTATCATCGAACGCTTGAAGCATACTCGTGAGCCCTTAATCTTACTTGGTGATATGAACGACGTCACCGGTAGTGTGACCACGCAACTAATGACCGAGACTGGCGAAGTCAATTATGATAAAAGCATGCGTGATGTTGCCTTGTTCGACGCCGCTCGCATTCAAGCGCGTTATGGTTGGATGAAAGACGTGGCATATACCCACATTTATCAAGGTATGCCAGAAGTAATTGATCAGCTGTTCGTTTCAGAGGAATTTTTGCCTGATAGCAAGTTTGCAATCGGTCAGGTTGAGCGAGTTGACTATTTTAATGACCATTTAAAGTGGGATTATGCCGATAGAGTCATCGATCATGGTATTATAAGGGCGAAAATAAAACTTCATTATTAACCCTAATATACTGTTAATCGATACATTATTTTTTAACCCATGCACGTCCCTTGCTTGATAGTGTACAAGCGTTTATGATGCCTCTTCATTGAGCATAGAGCGGTAATATTAGCCCGTATTACCAACTAACAAACAGTCGTTCTTAAATTTAGAATGAATACTGTCCAATGAAGACCATATTTATAAAGATAGGGCACAACATTAAGAGACTTACAATGAGTGAAAATAGAGACGACAAAATTGAAGATGTACTGGTAGATTCGGAACTGGCAAAGAAGCTGGTACCTAATAAATTTAAATTTACCAGTCAGCAAGGTCGCGCGCGCCGTCAAAAGCTATTGATGGGTGCCAAAAAACTGAGTGAAACGCAGTCTATCAATGATATTACCTTGGCTGCTGTTTGCGAAGAAGCTGGCATTCCAAGAGCATCTGCTTATCATTTCTTTCCGAATATCGAAGCCATATTTTTAGCATTGCGCTTTTTGAATGCTATCGAGATTTTAGAGATTTTGACAACTGTAGAAACGGTTGATTACGACAGATGGCAGGGATATTTAACAGCACTTATCGATCGCTGTGTGCATATCTTTCATGAAGATCAGACCAAAGCAAAATTGATCTATGGTACGAATACACCTGATTTTGAAGGTGATAGTTTCGGTGAAGATATGGATCATCAAGTGGTTGAACTGGTATATAAACGTTTAGCAGAACGGTATGAAGTGCCAAAATTTGAAGATATCCAAGATGTTCTTTTGGTCACTTATAGTATTATCAACGCTATCTTTACGGTTTCTTACCGCCGTCATGAGAGCATTACAGAGAAGTATCTGCAAGAAGCAAATACTGCGTCAATTGCTTATCTGCGCTGTTATTTACCAGAAAAGCTACCACGTAAAAACCGCTAATTTATTTTGTGCTAAACGTGGATGATATTATAAAAGTTAACTGAAATTTTAATACAAAAAAGCCGACTATTTATGAGTCGGCTTTTTTAATTTCTATTTTTGTGACGGTCTTTTGTTTGCCTAGGTTCAATAATAACGAAAATATTGACAAGTAGCTGTCAGAAAATATCTAAGATGAGCGACATTTGGTGCCAAAAACACCTTGCTCATTTTTGCGATTGCTAGGTTATTGAGCGATAGAAAACAGTTTTTGCCCTTGGCAAACATCCTCACTCGGATCCAAAGGGGCATATTGCTTGTAATAACGCACGATCAGATTCTCTAAGGCGACGTTAGCTTGCGAATCATGGGCGTTCACATAGGCCTCACGCGCTTGCTCTAGCCAGCGATCTGCCATGCGGAAGTGACTGCCTGACTCTTTTGAGCCACGCTCACACTGATTGGTTGCTGCCCATATTAAAGCCACTTCACTAAATGCCATTTCACGTGGCGCAGTACCAATACCGTCGCTGTCTTTTAAAGCACTCAAAGTTGCCCAAAGATCAGGACGCATCAAAGCAGATTCAGACGGGATATCCTGATATAGGCTTATGTCTTGTGCGGTATCATTTTTTAGCGCTTGCAATATCGTCTCTGCCGACTGCGCTGCGTATGTACCAGCCGGTGAGCGGCTATTAATACTGTCTTGATGAATAGCATAGTTAATCCACGCTTGCGCTTTATACGCTAGATACTGCTGCTGCGCTGTCATGTCTTTTTGCTGATAAGCTTGTAGTTGCGTCAACAGGCAACTCAGCGCTCGTTGCTGCGTACTTTGGTATTTATAAGCAGAGGGTTGTGTCTGCAAATCACCATGGCAATAGTTAGAAGCTTGTAGAGTAATAGCTGGAGCCTCTTTGGCTACTGCCAGCGCTGATGAAGCAGTCGTCAGGAGCAAGACTGCTGCGAGCGTAGTATAGATAGGCTGTTTATTGGTTACAGCTTTGATCGCAGAGTACAACATAATGCGAACCTTGTATAAAGGTAATGAGTGTGGATATTGGTTTTTATTAGCACTGACTTTATAAGCCCTTAATCGATAAAGGACTGTAAATCGGCGAGCAAATTATCATAAGCCATGCCTATGATAATTTGGCTAAATTATAACGTAGAATCGCTGGTTAAACGTTTATTTTTGCGTGGATCTTCACGTTTGAATAAATCTTCATCAAATTTGAAGCGTAGTCTAAAATAAGCGCCTTCTTGCGTGCTGTCATCATAAGCGATGTCTTCATCTTCAAAGCCCATAAAGTTGTAGCCGAGTGATAACCACAGGTTGGTCATCGGGCTGTAGCCAACTTCTGCACCAACCAGATAAGCCAAGTCATCCGCTTGTTTATTCCAGTAAGTACCTGCTTGTAGACCAATATCCCAACGCTCGCTAATGTCATATAAGCCGCGTGCATAGACCGCGTGAGCCGTGTTATCGCTTACGATATTGTCAGCATCATATTCTGTATATTTACCCGCATAGCGACCTGATAACGTTAATGGGCGCGTCGGATGATAGTTGCCGCTCCATGACCAGACAATCGCATCTTTTTGATAGGGATCGTTACCGGTAGCGTTATCATCTAAACGGTACTCAAGCTTGGCAAGCATATCGAGCTGATTGCTATCATAATCACGGTAAGCGGCACCAAGCTGGAAACGATTAATAGTGCGATGACCATCGTCATAATCCACTTGCGAGTAGATATCTTTTGCTAATAGAGTAATGTCATCGGTGTAACGATAAGCAATGCCAGCGCTACCGAGAAGGGTATCACTGGTGTCACCCCAGCGTTTTTCTAGACGCCCTGAAGCCTTGTAGTTTTCTTTGGCTAGGTATTCAACCCCGACGCCAGCTGCAGTTGCCGTACTGTCTTCGTCACCTTCTAAAGACTCAACACGCTCAAATAGTGTGCTTAAGGTCAGACCTTCTTGTACATACCATTTGTTTTTTAGACCGATAGCGGCTTCTGCTTCGCGGGCACTGATCGCATCGCTCATACGGTATTCGCTGTAGACTTTACCGTCTTTCATATAAGTGGCATCGAAGCCTACGACGGTACGCTGGCGTTCTTCTGTATCATCTAAACCGTAGCTACCTGATAAGCTGTTAATTAAGTCATGACGCACATATAAGCGACCTAAGTTACCCAGTGGTGTCTCGCCACCGATAGAGGTTGCATTACGCTCGCTATTGTCAATATCTTGCTCATATTCGGCAAATACCAAAGAGTTATTTAGTTTTGGCAAACGCGCTGTCAGACGAGCGCGGGCAGTCGTTCCCTCGATATCTTTGTCAGCGTTACTGACGCCATTAAGCGCTGATTGATTAATGATGTCATCATTGAATATTGTATCATCAGTAACATCTAGCACATCAGTGGCTGCTTGGGTATTGCGTGAGGCGGCGGTCGCATCTTGTTTGTAGTAGCGCACCCCAATTTCACCAACGATATTTTGACTGAGACGCTGCTCAATGCTTGCTTCTACACCTTCGCGACTGGCCTCTGTTGTATGATCTTCTGTACGTACGCCTTCAAGTTTAAGCGCTGTCTTTTTATCATTCAGAGTGTGAGTGACTTCTACGCCAGATTCAGTACGACCCGCAGTTAGCGGTGATGCGCCAGTGACAAAACCTTCTTCAGCATCATTATAATAAGCTTTGGCACGGGTGTTTGATTTATTGTCGTAATCTAATTCTATACGTAGCGCATCACCTTTGGCATCGCGGCCTTCTAAGAGATCCGCATTAATCTGGTTACTTGGTTGAAAGTTTGGATTTTCTGCTTTGTTTTTGGCATATTCTGCGACCAGTTTTAGCTTATCGTTGAACTTGATAACGCTGTTAACACTCGCGAGCTCTTCTTTATTTAGTGGGTCATCACTATTGACATAGCTGCCACCGATGGCGATTTTGGCAGTCAGTTGTTGCTTGGCTGCAATGCCGCCCACCCAATATTTTTCGCCGCCTTCGTCTACTTCTACGGTAACGCGTAGATAAATAGGGTTGCCTTCCAAATCTTGACTGGCAATCGGCGCTTTTAGGTATAAACTGCGGCTGATAGGGTCGATTTCATAATCAGCAAATCGTGTCAGCGTCTCACGGCGTACGATAAGTCCAGGGTTATTCGCATCGCGAGTAATGACCTCAATGGTTTCGGAGTTCTCTAGTACCGCATCGAAGTCGTTAGCCAGTGGATAAGGACCGGAAATGCCAAGACCACGAGTCTCGTTGACGCGTTGTGATGAGCTGGTTTCGGAGATAAAGGTGGTGATACGGGTATTATTGTCTTCGTATTGAGCTTTGGCACCAGTTAACGTACGATTATACTGACCAAGTTCGATACCTTCATCGTTATCGATCTGAGTCTTGAGATCGCCGTACATGGCAAATGAGCGACCTTTATCTACGCGTACGTAGAGCTTGCTAGTAGACTGGGCGTCAAAGCCTTTTGCCGATGAATCGCCATAGACGGGATAGTATTCGCCTGGATCGATATCACGGAATAGGCGCTCGCCTTTTTTGTCACTGTCATAGGCAAGGGTTAGTAGATAATCACCGCGCACTTTGCCTTTTAGGAACATTGCTGCACGACCAGTGGCTGAATAATCGTCACCGCCAGCAATCTCATTCAATTCTTGCTCAAAAGCCCCTTGAGCATCGGTAATATTACTGCCATCAAAGTCTTTAAGCGATATAGCCCCTTCGACAATACCCACAGCAATCAATGGACGTAGTTTAGCGGTGAACTGTAGCGGAATTACTTGCTTGCTGCTACCAGTATCAATGACTAGTTCACCTTTGCCTGGCGCACTTGGGGCGGTAACAGGTATCAATAACTCGCCACCAGAGACGATAACTTGAGTACCGGCTTGATCTTTACTGGTATCGCTAAGATTAATACGACCAATATTGGTATCGATAGTGATTGGTGTTGAGGCGATATAAGGACGACCATCCCGATCCTTTAAGCTGATAACCACTTGATAGTCGCTAACACCATCTGCGGCAACCAACTGCGCTTGAGTACGATAGTCTATAGATTGGAGATTGTCTGGTGTAAAGACATCAAGCGTCTGCTCAGAGATGATTTTTCCATTAATATCAGTCGCTACAGCATGTAGGACGTTACGACCACGTTTAAGCTCAACGCCATAATAATCAAATGCTGTCACATTTTGTTTTTCTTGCTCAGCAGTTTTACCAATTTTATCTTCTGATACGGCTGTACCATTGGCATATAGCGTGAAATTGCTACCCAGTGGCGCTTGTACTTGTACCATTTGCTTATAAGAATTGAGCTGTTGACCTGCGCTCAGATTAATAAAAGTCACATCGTTATTAGCGACTTCTTTTAGGTATTCTTCTAGCACTTTTTCGACAGGGGGAGCAACAGTAGTCACTTCCATATTTATGTTAGTAGATGGATTGACCATCTCATTAACGATAGCAGAGTCGCAGTTACTACCAAGGTCTAAATCACCATTGATATTACAACCGCTGGCGTCCACATTATCATTGTAGTCGCGATTGTAGTCAGGCTCTAAAGTCAGCTCGGTTTTTACGGCTTGCTCAAGAGTATCATTCTTTGCGCTCACTGATTTGCTACGAGCTACCAACTCTGCGTTCAAGCGTTCAGTGCTATCGCCCATACCACCGACGATAGCGAAATCAGCACGATGTAGCTCACCGTATTTTAAGTCGACAAAACGGCTGCCAGCATCACCAGCGTTACGGTTGGTTTGGATGACCATTTCGGTCGCGTTAGGAATGGTCGTGCGATCAACTTTTAATACGTGAGTTTTGGCACTAACCCCATAAAAGTTATACTTACCTTCAGGATCGGTGACGATAAAGTTACCGTTTTCCATATAGATGCGCACGCCAGCAACGCCTAGCTCGCCATCTTGTTTTTGTTGAATGCCGTCACGGTTGATATCGTGGTATACCTTACCGACGATGATGCCATCAGTATTCATGACGCCGCGCTCAACCTCAATTTTCCACTGCGCTTCTCTTGATACTAGGCTTTGACCTTGCTCATTGCTCGCAACGGCAGTCGCACGGTTGATACCATCACCACCTAAAGAGGTAGCACCGACTAATACACGATAAGTGATTTTTTTACTTTCGCCAACCGCCATGTTACCTAACTTTAAAACCTGATACTTACCATCCGCCTTAAACTCAGTGGTTTGCGTCTGATTGATATCGATATTAGCAGTTTTACCAACACGCACACTACCATCGACGTAGTCAAAACCACGGGGTAAGGCATCTTTTAGCTGAACATCATAAGCGGTAGAGTTGCCGCTGTTGGTTATATTAATGGTATAGCTAACATAGTCACCAAGCTCAGCTGTTTTAACGTCACTTTCTTTGGTCACGACTAAGCTTGGGTTGTCATCAACGATATTGATTTGTGTGTCCAAGTCGTCGATACGTACGGTCAAGTCACCTGCGCTTGGCAATTGCTCAGCGCCAGTGCCGACAGAAGGTGCGATACAAGCGTCTAGGTTGGCAGTCAAGGTATCATTTGCCAACGTCTGAATGATCTTGTCATCAATAGCATTGGCATTACTTTGGGTTGGCGCTGATAGGTGATATTTGCCCGTGCTATTACCAGTCTCTATGCCTTTTAGAGAGTACTTATCACCTGTCAATAATGAAGTAATCGTAACCCATACTTGATCAGGCTTATCTAATTGAACATTACATTGTGCGTAGTTGGCATCGATATAGACGTTTTCATCGATTTGAGAGGTGGTTTTATTGTCATCAAATGTAGGCGTGGTGAAATTGATCTCAGGCTCGACGATAACGAGTTTATCGGTGATATTAGCCGTTATAGAAGGGTCTTCTAGGACAATAGCACCAAGCTGAATCTCGGCAGTATCGTCAGTTTTACCGTTAGGATCTGACAAAGCTTGTACGATAAGCTGGATGCTTTCACTGTGCCCAAGCAAGATCTGAGCACTTAAGTTATTAAAGATAACTTCGCTGTCAGCACTGTCAATGATGCCGTTTTTATTCAAATCTTGATAGATTTTGATGTTAGATAGCGTTGGTGCTACATCAAGCGTCAACTCAACCGTTTGGTTGCTATAGCTGGTATTGCTTAAAACATTGACCCAACTAACTAAAGCATTAGGCATGACTGTCTGTACAGGCTGCTTAGTTAAGCCAATACCATATTCAGGAAGGGCAGAGACTTTGACTTGTACTTGGTTTGAAGTACCATGCTGCTTAACAGCTGCTACGTCATAATCGACGTTTGCTAGATTATCAATGATTTGCACAAGTGGATTGACTGCGGCGAATGCCATATTCGATTGCATAAGCAACATTGCCACTGACAGCGCAGAAATCTTTGCTGTGCACAATGCGGTACGATTAGACGGTGTCATTGTAGATCGGGTCATAAGTCGCTTATCCAATAAAACATAAAGAGGTAATAAGTCTCTAGCTTGAATAATATGTGCACAATTCAAGCTAGAGGATTGAGCTATAAGCAACTTGTGCTGCCTATAACTTCTTCAATTAACGAGCGTTTTTAATCTTAACTTTAAAGGTCAAACTGGCAACGCCTTGAGGAGCCAAAACATCTGTACTAGACATGGTGGCAGTAATAGCACTGGTATTTACAGCAGCAGCACCAATAGAAGAGTTATTAGTAGCAGTAGAAGCAGCTGTATCAGGTACGTAAGTAGCACCAGCTGAGAAGTTAGATAACAAATCCGAAATCGTTAAGCCTGTAATGTTAAAACCAGAAGCTGCTGCTGGATTTGCAGTTTGTATAGCAGAAGACGTATTAGTCGCCTGAATACGATAAATAACACACTGATCAGGTTTTGCATTCTCAATTGCAGTTTGAACAAAAGTAGCTGCAGAAGCGTCAGCATTACAGGCAGCATCTAATGATTGAGATTTCACTAAAGTTAGACCTCTCACATTAGTTCTATCTGTCACTGAAGTAGCAGCAGGTGCACCAGTACCAGCAGGCGTTAAAGTGACGATAGTAGCTTCGGCGCTACCAACAGCTGCCGCATCAGCAACAGTTGCAGGAGTAGTGACATTGCCTGAAGACACTTTATAGTTAATCGCTACTACGCCACCAGTTGCGATACCACCAGGTAATGAAGCAGCATTAATGGTATAGATACCATTAACAGGAGTAATGGTTCTAGTAACAGGTACTGGGTTGGCGCCAGGCGGCGTATAAGTAATACTGACAGGACCAACAACAGGTCTGACAGCTGTATTTGCGGTATCATCGGCAATAGTGAAAGTCAATGGGGCAGCATCTGTACCTTCAGTATCTTGACCGTTGTTAGTAATGTTAGTTGAGTGAGTCACTTGACCAGCAGTACCTGAGGCAGGGGCAATCTCTCTAGTGGTTGAATAGCTTAATACAACTACTCGTCTAGTGAAGGTAGTCGTTGCAGCTGTATCTACACCAGCGCCGTTAGCTTGATCAGCAGCATCAGGCACTCTAGTAGTTTCACTACCAGGAGCAGGTGTTAGTGTATTATCTAAAATGTCATAATCAGTACCGACTGTAGGAGTGTCAGATAACGTGCCAACAGCACCAACGAATTTATCATAAACCGCTACGTTGTTAGTAACTGAACTATTAGCACCAGTGAACTGAGCTTTATCAACATTAACCGTAAAAGTGATAGTGCGACTTTCACCAACTGGCAAGTTGGCGACTGGAACATCGATAGCTCGTCGACCACTGATAGTGGAAATCCTAGGTGTACCAGCGCCACCACTTACGGTCACGTCTGTTGTAGCATTATTAGGCAGAGATAGACCTGCAGGAAGGACATCTCTTATAACAAAATCAGTGGCATCAGCACTATAGTCAGTATTCGCATTAGTTACGGTAATAGTGTAAGCAATCTGAGGAGTAGTCGCTGTCAAATCGACGCTACTAGCCCCTGTTTTTACAATACTAAAAGTAGGCAATCTAACGATCGTTTGGTTTTCATTAACTAATGTAGGAACTTTAGTACCTGTTGTAGTTGCAGTAGTAATAAAGCTACTAGTAGCAGTTAGAGTACCAACAGCAATATCGCCACCAGTACGGCCAGTAGGTGTTAGTGACGTATAGCTAAGAGCTGCTTGTAAACCTGGCAACAGTTTAATATTTCTAGTAGTAGTGTTTGCGCCACCTGTTAAATTGCCACTCTGAGCTTGACCAAGTGCTTGCAATGCATTTGCTTGGTCAGCTGTTAGAGCAGCACCACCTTTTTGTCGAATTACGAAGGCAACATCTGTATTTGCTGGATGAGCATACCCTTGCGTAGGTGTGGCTGTCTCAATATTAGCGTCGTTATTAGCAGTCGTATTGATGTTATAAGTATCGCTCACGTTACCTTCATTTATCAATATATGATTGAAAGTAGCAGTAGCACCTGGAATAGTCGCTATGTTTTCGTTTTTGTCATCAGTAGCACTGTTACCATTAGTAGCGTACAGTATGAAGTTAGCTGTTTCGCTAACATTCACGGTCACTATATTAGAAGTCGCAGTTTGAGTGACCCCTGCAACATTATAACTTGCAGTTGCTACGTTATTAATAGCAGGAGTCGTAGAATTAGTCGTAGATCCTGAAGTTATAGACGCCATAGCGCCAGTCGATAGGCCCATCACTGCGGCGACGCCGACAGCTAGCAAACTATAATTAAAAGTGTTTGATTTCATGTAATGCTCCAGAGTTAAAATTAAAAATTGAAACGTTAAAAGCGTGAAGGTTTAATGTCTATTGAACTAATTAACGGTGGTATTGAGAGCAACGGCAGCTGACTTTTTCGCTGGTAGTAATTTGATGTTCCAACGCAAAGTACGGTACTCAGAGTATGGAACCTTGATCATCTTGCCATCGACTTTGCGCATCAGCGGCATATCAGCATAGTTTTTACCATCAGTGCTGGCTTGTGCGCTTGCAGGCATCGCATCACCAGTAAATGTCATGTTGGCAGGGATAGGTAGCGTCACCATCAAGTCGTTAATGTCTTTATTAATGGTATTGGTATAATTCGCTTTATACTGAATCACAGTACCTGCTGGTGCAGTACGTACTGGTGTATAGACCGTTTTACCTTCCACATTCTTTATGACTTGATTAGCTGTTAGTTCCATTTTTAGAGCGTCTTCAGCATGCGCCATATTTAGTAAAGAGCTAGAAGCTATAGTGGCTAATAGAACATTGCGTAGAATCTTGAAACGTTTCATATAAAATCCTTTCTTATACCGTTGCTATCATTGGGATACAGGTGCTTTGGGCTACAGTGAAACTGTCTATAATTTGATATCAGGATCGTCTGTAAAAAGCATACATTTCCCCTTTAAGCTATTGTCACGTAACCAATACAAATATTCATTATAAAGACGACAAATGGTATTTCGAGATGACCAAACGGTAAAAGCCCCGTCTAAGAAGACAGGGCTTTTTTTGTATTAGAAAAGGAAATAGTAATAATCTAGAGTTGCAATAGATAATAGCTACTGAGAGTTTACAGTACTATCGTATTTAGTATTGAAACGGATAGCTTGGCGACGATTAGAGGTGGAGCTGCCTAAAGAAAAACTGTTGGTTATAACCTTTCCATTATTGCCAATAGCTACTGAATTAGAGGCAAAGGATGGAACACTGTTGTTTTCTCCAATAGGGGTAGGACTGGCTAAAGTAGAAGTCACAAGCGAACCATTAGAGTCTCCCTTACTCTGTAGAATATCCGTAATGACAATATCTGTTAAAGGAACATTACCTCGATTGACGGCCTCAATTCTATAAGCGATACATTGTCCTGGTACGATGTTAGATATCGGTTTTTTACTATATGCAGCGTCAGCATTACCATCGTAATTGACACCAATGGTAGATAAGTCTTTTAAGCTACAGTTATGGACATATTGGCTCTTTATGAGCACTAAAGAGGCATTCTCTTGAATGACATCACCGAAGTTGTTATTTGGATAGTTGTATTGACTGTTAATAATATCTATTTGTCGCACATCGCTTGTCGTGTCTACAGAATAAGCATAATTACTAGGTTCATTCTGAGTGACACAGAATCTTGTGTAACTACCAACTTGTGCAGATGTCAAATTAAAGCTGTAGGTGCCATCACTATTGATATTCACCGTTTGAGGTGAAAATGTGCCACTATCACCTGTACATTTATTTAGAGTAATGGTGTGGCCAGTAGTAAATGGAATACCAGATTCAGTTGGTGAATCATACTTACCGTTAAAGTAAAGGCTATTATTTAGATATGTATCAGATACATCATCTTTGGTTGGAGATGTAATTTTGCCGTTATCATTAAATACGATACCTGAAAAGACATAATTAGATCTATCATTTGTGATTGTACACGTCCAGTTATCTCCGTAAGTTAGCTTGAGGTTTTTTGGGTCTAAAGTGCTAATGGATGTACCATCGGATCTTCTACATGCATATAAGGCAGTATAATCTGCTAAATTTGTCGATCCTGAGACTGCTTCTGTCAATGTATAGGTCTTGGTAGGATTAACCTTGAAAGTTCCTGTAGTACCTGTGCCAGTCGTGACAGTATTATTCGTCCCCGTTGTAGTAACAGAAGTAATACCGCTCGTAACTACCGAATTATCTGCATTGTCTTTAATCTGAACAGTAAATTGATCTGTATTCGTTTTACGAGAAGTCGAAAGCGCTTTTGTGTATGTTAAACGCGGCTGCGGTTGATAGCAGTAGTTATCAAATTTAATTTTAACAATTTGCGCGCTAGGGTCGTTATTAGCAACTCCATTATTAGTGTAATTCAGATCAGTATTGTTTCCATAAACCACCTCCACACCAATTACAGGTTTATCGAAAGATACTGAAACTTTACAGTTCTCGTCTAAACCACTACATGCAATACTGCTTGCTGTAACTTTTTGACGATAGGGCGCAGAATCAGTTATTCCGCTACCTTTTGATTGCAGAATAGGAGATATTTTTCCTGTACTGGTTATTCCAGTTATTGTCACTTGATCAAACCATCTAAAATATGCATTTCTTTGGGAGTCATAACCATAAAGATTAGTATCTATATCATAAATGCTTAAGCTGAGTTTATCTAAAGCTTGAGATTGGTTAGTAAATTTATTATTAAAAGTATAAGAGACAGTACGTGTTGTTTCCTTAGTAGCGTAGTCCTGAGTGAACTGAAATAATGGAACATTATCAGATTGGGATATTTGATAAATATTTGTTGATCCTGGACTTAAGGACCCATTAGTAACTAGTGAGTTTGATGCAATCAAGTAGCTTTCAGTACCTGTACCGTCTATAGTTTGATTGGTTCTAGGATTAGGTGTCACTGAAATAGGAGCTAATCTTTCATAGTCAGGAGCAGAAAAGTTGTCAGCTATAAAGCCAGCATCACAAGCTAGTGCTGCAAAAGCTAAGTAATTAGGCAGCAGTATTAATAGGGATGGTAGAGCTATCCAACGCGTTACTCTTGACTTTAGAGTCGATGGTGTAATAGACGGGTTCATAATAGCTCCAGGAGCAAGAATGGAATTTGGATATGGTTTTGTGACAAGCATAATGTTTAAATGACAATTAATATACAAAAATGAGACGAAAGTCTATTTATAGGGTATGAATAGCAGAAAATTTTTCTTAAATAAATATCTATCTAGAAACCCGAACCGCTACTATAAAAACGATATTGATTTTTATGCATCCAGTAAGGTTGAATAAATACAATTTAGTGAGTGATCAATAGTCATTTTTAAAAAAACTAATCATTATTTATTTAAAAAATACTTGTTATTTATCCATTTCTCTACAGCCATAAACAATTCCCTCGCAAACGCTTATAATAGAGTGTCAAAATCATCCATGACTGAATATACAGGGACAACAGTATGATCTGTTTTGTAGTTTCGTCCATTTGACGCATATGTCAATTCTCAGTGGCACTATTTTGTATAATCTAGCTGTACCTCACCGTATGAAACAAGGGAATGCTTGGACATAGCAAGGAAGTCATAAGTAAACCGATATCTCACTTCACACCAGTATTTAACAAAGCCCTACCGTCTAGATAGGTAGGTATGACTGATATAAAAGGACAAACAAAGATGAATTATTACAAGGATGCCGATAGCACCGAAACACAGGAATGGCTGGCCGCCTTTGAATCTGTGGTTAAACACGCAGACAAGGACCGTGCTCAGTTTCTCCTAAAAGCCTTATACAATATGGCGGTTCAAGAAGGACTGCCGTTCAACAGACTAGACACTGCGTACGTCAATAGTATCGCTGTTGAAGATGAGCCGATGTACCCAGGCGACCTAGGCATGGAGCGTAAGATACGCGCTTTGATTCGTTATAATGCACTTGCTATGGTCATGCGCGCCAATAAAAACGACGATGATCTAGGTGGTCACTTAGCGACATTTGCCTCTAGTGCGACACTTTATGAAACGGGATTCAACCATTTTTTCCGTGCGGCAAGCGATCACTTCGGTGGCGATATGATTTACTACCAAGGTCACTCTGCACCCGGTATCTATGCCCGCTCATTTTTAGAAGGTCGCTTGACCGAGGAGCAGCTTGAGAATTTCCGTCGTGAAGTCGGTGGCAAAGGCTTATCAAGTTATCCGCATCCTTATTTGATGCCCGACTATTGGCAGTTCCCTACGGTATCAATGGGCCTTGGTCCTATCATGTCGATCTATCATGCGCACGTGCATAATTATATGATCAATCGCGGATTGCTCGAAGATGAAGGTCGTAAGATTTGGACCTTCTTGGGCGATGGCGAGACAGATGAGCCAGAAAGCTTAGGGGCTATTTCTCTAGCGGGCCGCGAAAAGCTAGACAACCTAATTTGGGTGGTCAACTGTAACTTACAGCGTCTTGATGGACCAGTCCGTGGTAATGGTAAGATTATTCAAGAGTTAGAATCTGTGTTCCGCGGTGCTGGCTGGCGAGTTATCAAAGTCGTTTGGGGTGGCAACTGGGATACCTTGCTAGCCAATGATGACTCTGGCGCGCTTAAATATCGCATGGAAGAAGCGGTTGATGGTGAGTATCAGTTATATGAAGCTCGTGATCCTGAGTTTGTTCGCACTGAGTTTTTTGGCAAATATCCTGAGCTAGCAGAAGTCGGCAAGTCGTTGTCTGATGATGATATCGCACGCTTAAATCGTGGTGGTCATGACCCAGTGAAGGTTTACGCCGCCTTTAGTGAAGCGATGAAAACTAAAGGTCAGCCAACGGTGATTTTAGCCAAAACCGTGAAAGGCTATGGCTTGTCGGATCAAGCCCAAGCCGTTAACAAATCGCATCAGATCAAAAAGCTGGATCAAGAGGGCTTGATGTACTTCCGTGATCGCTTTGATTTGCCTTTTACGGATGAGCAGCTAGAGACGCTACCGTTTTATCGTCCAGAAGAAAACTCAGCAGAGATGAAATATCTAAAAGGGCGCCGCGAAGCTTTGGGCGGTCATTTACCCAATCGCCGCAGTGGGCATATCCCCTTAAATATCCCTGAATTGTCCATCTTTGACCGCGTATTAAAAGGTAGTAATGGCAAAGAGCAATCGACGACGATGGTGTTCGTACGCCTGCTGGCAGCCATGCTAAAAAACAAAGATATCCAAGATCGAGTAGTACCCATTGTCCCTGACGAAGCGCGTACTTTTGGTCTAGAAGGTATGTTCCGTCAATTGGGTATTTATTCTGCTATCGGTCAAACCTATACGCCAGAAGATAGCGAAGCATTGATGGGCTATAAAGAAGCCAAAGACGGTCACATGCTAGAAGAAGGCATCAACGAAGCTGGGGCGATGAGTGCTTGGATTGCGCTCGCGACCAGTTATTCGATCAACGCCTTACCGATGATTCCGCTATATATCTATTATTCTATGTTTGGTTTCCAACGTGTGGGCGATTTGGCTTGGGCGGCAGGGGATTGCCAAGCACAAGGTTTCTTATTGGGTGCGACCGCTGGTCGTACGACACTGAATGGCGAAGGCTTGCAGCATCAAGACGGTCATTCGCAGATATTGTTCAACGTCGTACCAAACTGCGTCAGCTATGACCCCTGCTTTGGTTATGAGCTGGCCGTTATCATGCATGATGGCTTGCGCCGCATGTACGCAGAAGGCGAGCGCGTCTATTATTACTTGACGCTTATGAATGAAAACTATGAGCAGCCTGCCATGCCAGAAGGGGTGGAAGAAGGTATCAAACGCGGTATGTATTTGCTAGAAGACAATGGCTCAAGTCAGGTTCAGCTCTTGGGTTCGGGCGTTATCTTACGTGAAGTGCAAAAAGCAGCACAGATTCTAAAAGATGAGTTTAATATCACCTCCAACGTCTGGAGTGTGACCAGCTTTAACGAGCTGACTCGAGATGGTATGGCGTGTGATGATTACAATCGCTTGCATCCAATGGACGAAGAAAAGGTGCCTTGGGTCACTGAGCAATTGGCCCAGCACGAAGGTATCGTAGTGGCAGCGACGGACTATATGCGTAACTATTCGGAGCAGATTCGTGGTTGGTTACCTGACAGTCGTCCTTATACCACGCTAGGAACAGATGGTTATGGTCGTTCAGACTCACGTGAGAAATTGCGCAGCTTCTTTAACGTCGACGCCGCTCACATTGTGGTAGCGACGCTAAAACGCTTGGCTGATGAAGGTGAAGTCGAAATGCGCTTGGTCAAAGATGCCATTTCTAGCTTCGGTATCGATGTAGATCATCCACCTGCATGGCAGCAACAGCCTCATTATGATCATTTCCCAGATGCGCCAGCGCCTGATAATGTCAACCCGCATCCTGTCCCTGAGTTCGTTGGGGAAGAGGATGACGAAATCAGTAGTGAAGGCCGTTCTGAAGATCAAGCCGATGCGACTTTACTCAATGATGGTGATGTCAAAGAATAATAACCATAAGACAAGGAGATAAATCATGGACATTAAAGCCCCCGATTTGGGTGTTGATAGCGCCGAAGTCAGCGAAATTATGGTAGAAGTTGGCGACGTCATCGAAAAAGACGACAACATTATTTTATTAGAATCTGACAAAGCCTCAGTCGAAGTACCTAGCTCTGCCGCTGGTACAGTCACTAAAATCAGCGTTGCAGTTGGCGATCAAGTCAGTGAAGGCATGGTACTGATTGAGTTAGATAGTGATACTGGCACTGATAGTGAAGACAGCGGTAATGAGAGCAATGATGCTGAGGCAGATGATCAGCAAGCTCCTGAAAATAATGCGGCAAGTGCGGATAGTGTAGATGCCGAAAACGACGATAAAGAAAAAGCACAGGAAGACGAGCAAGCATCTTCTGTCTCCGATAGCGCTGCTGACTCTGCGCCAAGCTCAGGGAAAGCGACCACTCATGCACTGCCTGATTTAGGTGTGGATGAAGCGCAAGTTTCTGAGATCATGGTGAGTGTCGGTGACATGGTTAGCGCTGACCAATCTATTTTGCTGATTGAGTCTGATAAGGCATCGGTTGAAGTACCGGCACCAGAAGCAGGGAAAATTGAGAAAATACTGGTCGAAGCTGGTGATATGGTTGCCAATGGTCAAGATTTTATCGTCATCATTAGTAGTGGCTCAGAGGCGGATAGTGCCAATAAATCAGCAAATGAATCAAAAACTGAGTCAAAAACCGACAAACAAACCAGCTCAAATGACCAAAAGCAGGCGGCGGCTGAGCCAAAGCAAGCATCTGTAAAAGAGACGTCAACCAGTACACCGACTCAATCAGCGGACAATAAACTGACTGAAACTCAGGTGAATGAGAAGTTGGTCGATGTTTATGCTGGTCCTGCCGTGCGTAAGTTGGCAAGGCAGCTAGGTGTAGATATCAGTCAAGTGACGGGTTCTGCAATTAATGAACGTATCTTAAAAGAAGACTTATTTGCCCATGTGAAGCAAAGCCTGACCAATAAGCAAGCTGCACCTGCTAGTAGTGGCACTGCGTCCAGAGCAAGCCTACCAAGCTTACCTGATATGAGTAATGCAGAAATCTGGGGCGAGACAGAAGTGCAGGATCTGAGCCGTCTACAAAAAGTCTCGATACCGCAGCTCAATTACAATACCTATCTACCACAAGTGACGCAGTTTGACTTGTCCGATATCACTGAGACAGAAAAGCTACGCGGTGAGCTAAAAGGCGGTATGAAGGCGGAAGGTATCGGCTTTACTATCTTGGCATTTGTGGTAAAAGCAACCGCCTATGCCTTGACCCAGCATCCTCGCTTCAATAGTCACTTAAGCGATGACAATAGCCAAATTATCTTACGCAAAAGCGTCAATATGGGTATTGCAGTGGCAACTGATGACGGGCTTATCGTACCTGTCATCAAAAATGTGCAAGACAAGGGTCTTAAACAAATCGCGATTGAGATTGGCGAGCTGGCAGTCAAAGCCCGTGATAAAAAGCTGAGCACCAAAGATTTACAAGGCGCAAGCTTTACCATATCAAGCCAAGGTAATTTAGGTGGGACGGCATTTACACCATTGGTAAATTGGCCACAAGTAGGTATCTTGGGTGTGTCTGAAGCCAGTATGCAGCCACGTTGGAATGAGAGTAGCCAGAGCTTTGAGCCACGCCTCATGCTGCCATTATCTTTATCTTATGATCACCGCGTGATTAATGGTGCAGATGCGGCAGTATTCACCCGATATATTGCGACCTTGCTTGCTGATCCACGCCGTATTTTACTGTAGAGATTTTTGGTTTTTAACCTGTATAAACAATAAAAAGACTGTCTACGGATGGTCTTTTTTTGTGCTTAAATTTTAAGCATAAAAAAACCAGCGATTAATCTGGCTTTTTTATTGGCGATATTTTGACTATAAATTAAAACTGTTTAACGAAAGCGACGCCATATACCCAAGGACTGATGTCGACCTCGCCGATGTCATTACCATTTAGGCTAGCATCTGTTTTGATATCCATATAGCGTGCATCAATACGGAAGGCTTCAGTCGGAGCAAAAGGTATGTCAAGACCGACATGACCGGCTACGCCGACGCTATCATCAAGCTCTAAATCGTTACCATTACCAAGGTAAATTCTTTCTTTAAAGAAAGTTGTATAATTGACCCCCACACCAACAAATGGCTTGATATTCATTGGTAGGTCATAGCCATCGAAATGATATTGTATAGATAAAGTAGGTGGGAGATGCTGAGTTTTTGCATCAATTTTATTGCCATCAGCATCGGTTAGAGTGATGTCGTGATGGAATGGAATCGCCGCTAGCAGTTCGACACCGACGTTATCAGCAAAGAAGTACTCACCGCTGATAGTTGGACGGATATCATCATCAACTTCTACAGAAAGTGTACCATCTGCAAGTGTGCCGTTATTGCTTTTAGGGTCGACCATATGAGCGCCAGCAGCCACAGACCATGTGCCCGCAGGTACGGCAAAAGCAGTGGTCATGGCTAAAAAAGTTGTAGCAGCTAAAACTAGGGATTGTAGTTTCATCGTTTGATTCCTCAACGCAATAATAGGTTATCGATAAGCATTTAATGAGGGATGGCATTAAGTGCTGATACACAATGTTATCATTATAGATTGCCTTGTAACATTGTAACGCTATTGTAGCATTAAAACCATTTTAACAGTAAGGTTTTTAACTAAAAAACCCTTAATAATTTTAAGGGAATGAAAGGTTATGGTGTAAATGACAGGTTCATCAAAACATATTTGTTAAACAGTTCTCGTTACTGTAAGTTAGTAGTCAGTTTTATACGGCTGGTATAAATTAATATAAAGGGACAATTAACGACGACGGATAGGGTGTATTATGCTGGGCTACTGTAGTAACTCGCCGCTGCGCTGCGGACAAGCACGTTCAATGACTTTATTAAACCAAGTGGATTCTTGTTGCCCAGAATGCGGTGTTTTTTTATTGCCTGCTCAAAATCTCAGTCGTCAATTACGTGCCGATGAGCGATTTTTACAATACACCTTTCTTACGACGGGGTTAATGTTGCTGGCTTGCGTCTACATTTATTACGTAAATTTTGTATAATGATACTGCTTTTCATTATGTCATTTAGCGCGATAATCAGGCTTTAATACTTTTATTTCATTATCATAAGATCGGTGTTACACCGTATAGGGACCGCATGCAATTCCAACATATACGGCGCTTGCGTACTTTCGTTTATAACATTTTGCAAAATGATGAGCATGACACGCTTTTTAGCCGCTACGTCGATTATTTTCTGATATTTCTAATCATGACCAACGTGGCAGCCGTGATTGCGGAGTCTGTAGACAGTTGGTACTACCCTTATCAAGATTATTTTACATGGTTTGAAAACTTCTCCATCGTAGTGTTCTCTATTGAGTATCTGCTACGTTTGTGGAGTGTTGCCGAAGCGAAGCCCGATCACACCACTTGGCGTCAGCGTTGGCAATGGTTAAAAAGCCCCTCGGCATTGATTGATTTGGTTGCTATTGTGCCGGCGTTCTTGAACTTCTTTGTCACAATTGATTTACGCTTCTTACGTATTTTGCGCCTCTTCCGTATTCTTAAACTAACGCGTTATTTTGCGTCGATGCGTATTTTATTGGTGGTAATCAGTAAAGAGAAAGGCTCATTTCAAGCCGTTATTTTTATTCTAATTATCATGATTGTGACCGCTTCTAGTGGTATTTATCTGGTGGAGAACCATGCCCAGCCAGAAGAGTTTGAGTCTATCCCTAAAGCCATGTGGTGGGCGGTAGTGACGCTGACGACAGTGGGTTATGGTGATGTGACACCTATTACCAATGCCGGTAAAATATTGGGCGCGATCATTACGATACTGGGTGTCGGTCTGGCCGCATTGCCTGCAGGTATTCTAGCCACGGGTTTGGCAAATGAGCTGAACCAGCGCCGTGAAGAGCTAGAGCAGCACTTTCGTGAGCAACTGGTCGATAGCGATTTTGATTTGATACAGAACCAGATGATGGTAGAGAAAATACGTCGTGAGCTTGAGCTAGATAAGGAGCAGGCGCAAAACATCGTACTACAGGTATTGCGCGAAAAAGAACTGGAACGCCGTGAAAATGAAGTCGATGAGCGGCAAAAGAATTTTTGTCCGCATTGCGGTGAGGCTTTGTAAGTAATATAGTTAGGATATCTTAAAAATGTGACGGTATTGCTGATATCAATTTTTTGTAGCCTCTGTCTGCGCAGGCATAGCAAGTAAGAAAAATGGATATCAGCAGTGCGTGATATATTGATATTACTTTTCACTCACTATATTCGTAGTAATTATTTTGAATTTGCAAAAATCAGAGTTTACAAAAAGGGTGCAACGTTTAGAGAACGTCGCACCCTTTTTTATCACATGAGATTGTGTCCATTATACCTGATTTGATGTTACACGCCTTGTGGAATAGGCAGCGCACGTGCCAATTCATGAGCGACTTGCTGCGCTGCTGTGGCTAAGTCTTCGGCGGCAAGCGGTAGGTTTTGCAATGTCAGATGCCAATCATCTACTTCTCGGCGCAAATGGGCGACCCAAAGCGTAGAGCAATCTCGCGGCAGTTGCTTTAGATTAACCTCAAAACAGCGGTTGCCTTCATCATCACTTAAATGAATCTCACCTTTTTTGACTCGAAAAAAAGCATGACCGTGGTAAGAGTTAGCAAGCAAGGCAATATGGGTGATATGTGCTGGAATCTTGTCCAAGTAGAGTCTGATTTGCTCTTGGTCAAGTGGGGCTAGGTACATTGCTTGGTCGCCACGGTCTTTGCCGTTCAGACTGTCCCCTTGATGGCGTACTGATTCGGCCTTATCGCGTAGCTGTTTGAACCAGACGATATCGCTAATAGTACAGTTATCGTCATACAAGGCGCACGCTAAGTCGATATCAATCGCCCCTTCATTCTTTTTAAAACGCTTCAACATACCTTTGGGTTCAGTCTTGGTAAACTCGTAGTTGAGCGCAAAAAATAACGTGCCCGCATCCAAACCTAATCCTTTTAAACTGTCTGATAGTAGTGGTGACGGGGCAGTGGTCGACATAATATTCCTTGTTATTTTTTGATGATTTAAATGATTTGATATTAACTGAGTATTGCTCCGGATAAAGAGAACTCAAAATAAAGAAGGATCAAATTAAAAAGTGTGCTTTATCCGCGTCATTGATTATCCAAGGCTTTATCCAAGACAGCTTGATATAGCAGCTCAGGTTTGGCATTTAAGAGACCATTGCCAAAACCGCGCAACCACCAGACCAGCTGGGAGGTCAAATTCACTGTTGCCTGAATGGTCAGTGTGTCATCGTCATTCAAGGTAACCGTTTGATCATCGCTAAGCTTGCTTTCAGTTAGGCTTTTGCCCGCTTGTTTGGTGAATTGTAGCTCAATAGGCATATTTTTGCCATGATCGGACAGCTCACGAAATAATGGATGGCTAAAGCCCATACCACCGGCGTCCAAATAACTGTCAAGGTGAAAATTATCGGGAGTCTTTGCGGCAGTTTCTAAAATCTCGACGCTGGCAAATCGATGCAAGGCAAATGTGCGAATGACAGTCTCTGGATCATCCGTGCGAGTTGCCAGTAGGTAAATGATGACGCCGCGTTGAATGATAGCGATGGGATTTAGGATGTATTCACCGGCTTGCGATTTATTGCTACGGGTATAGCAGGCTTTAATTTGTAATTGATAAAACAGCGCGTGGTAAATATTGTCTTTGCTATCCAAGTCAATATGTGGGGCGATTAATGGCTGAGTGGCAGGCTCAATGCGCACTCTGTCTATCCATGAATGGGTGACTTTGCTGTTTTTTAGCTGCCGCCGTGCTAGGTCAAACCACGGAAATAACTCATCTAAAATAACAGGCGGTAATAGCTGGGTCAGATTGGCCTCAACCATATTAAAGGCAACCGCTTGTGAGAGATTCATGTGCGGTAAGCTTTGTAATGGTGCATCATCACGCCAGCGCCAGCCTTGCGGATTGGCATTGTTTTTTTCGATAGGGAAACGTTTCGCCAGCGCATTTAGGTCGCGCTGTACCGTGCGCAGGCTAATATCAAAGCCTGCCATCATCAACTGCTCATAAATATGCGTGGTACCCACCCAGCGATTGCGCTGTAGTTGTGATAACACTTGCCACTGCCGCGCCGTCGTTGCTGCGCCGTGGCGATTATCGCTGCTGTCTTCTGAGACATTGTTGCCCGCAGCCGCTACGCTATTGGCTTGCTCAATAGCATCTGTTTGAGTTTGGAGTAGGTTGGCATTAGCAGGATGTACAGTCATTAAGCGATAACCTTTATGAAGTCACGAGTCAGTTTTTAGGTATCTTTATCGAGTCACTAGCCGTTTATCATCGCAGAAAAGCATCGTAGCGTCTAGGGCATCCCATCAATTAACCTATTGATTCATTAAGTGGTTTTAAATGGCTAAATTTCGCTATACATCAGCCTATATGGCATTAATGGACATTTTGGTATCATCAGTATCCACACTCTGATCGATGCTTTGATTGATACTAGGATCATCATCCATCACAGCTTCATTATTGTCTTTCTTGTTTTTACGTTTCTGTTTTTTTCTCTTGTCTGCTTTTTTCTGACGTTTTGCTTTCTGCTGCTTTTTATCTTTCTTTTTGGATTTTTTTTCGTCAATGTCATCGTCATTGTTATCTTGATTTTCATCCCATAACATCAAACGGCTTAGGACTTTGCCAAACAATGTCTCTTTACGATAGCGACCTTTTTTATTCACGGTATCGATAGGTAGACCAGTCATTAACGTCAGTGCTTCACTTAGAGTATGCACACCATAAATATGAAATTCGCCTGCTTTGACAGCGGCAATGATATCGTCGCGCAGCATGAGCTGTTTAACATTGGCCATCGGAATGACCACGCCTTGCTGCCCAGTCAATTCTTGCTCGCGGCATGCATCAAAGAATCCGGCAATTTTGGAATTGATGCCACCAACCGCTTGCACTTCGCCCAATTGGTTCATAGAGCCAGTAATGGCAAATGACTGATCAATCGGCACATTTGCTAAAGCGGACAATAGCGCACAGCCTTCGCTAACGGTGGCACTATCGCCATCGATATGCGCGTAGCTTTGCTCAAAAGCAAGTGAGGCACTAAAGTTGAGCGCATGATGTTGGCTAAATAAGGCGCGCAAATAGCTGGTCATAATCAGCATGCCTTTGGCGTGTAAGCTACCACCCAAATCCACGTCGCGCTCAATGTCGAGAATCTCACCCGTACCGATATTTGGTTGAATAACGGCAGTCAGGCGGGCGGGCATGCCAAACTCACTATCGGCATAGCTGACCACTGTCAGCGCATTGACTTGTCCGACAGCGCTGCCTGTGGTTTGGATAAGCTGTTGACCGTTTTTGAGCTCATCCCAATAGAGGTCACGCAGGTATCCTGAGCGCTCGTCCATATCATCGATGGCTTGCGTGACATGATGAGCATTGACAATGTTGTTACCGCTCAAACGTGCATGACGGTTGGACTCATGCAATAGCTTAATCAGTAAATCACTGTGCAAACTTAAGCGATCTTGGTCTTCTGCTTGCAGGCTTAAATGCTCGAGTAGGGCGGCTTGTGCACTACGATCAAACGGGTAGAGGTCGGCATAATCAATAATGTCGGCCATTTTTGCGACCAGTGCCAATTCGTGCTCACTGCTGCGAGGCACATCATCATGAAAGTCAGCACGTACTTTAAATACCGCATCAAACTCAGGCTCAAGCTCTAATAGCTCATAATACAAGTCTGCTTCGCCAAGCAAAATCACCTTAGTATCAAGGTCAATGGGCGCAGGTGCTAATGATAAGCTTCCTGTTAAGGTTAGCATCTGCTCAAGACTTGAGAGTTTGATTTTACGCGATTGTAGTGCGCGCTTAAGACCCTGCCATGCATAAGGATGCTCAAGTAAATGACTGGCTTCTAACAATAAATAGCCGCCATTGGCACGATGCAGGGCGCCCGCTCGAATCATACTGACATCGGTGGTCACCGTGCCCAGTTGGGTGATTTGCTCAACATGACCCAATAAGTTCAAATGCGTCGGCAAATCTTCAAAGACAACGGGTGCGCCGCTGTCTGGTGTGTGACTGACAATGACATTGACCGCGTAACGGCTCGGAGTCGTCGCCAGAACTGCCGTCACAAACTCTTCATCATCGCCATTTACGATGCGCTCGACATGCGTAACCATGTCGGCAAATACCGCTTTGAGATAATCAACGACCAGCGGATGACTGGCAAACTGCTCATAAATAGGGGTAAACAAAGGTTGCAGTGCACGACGTGCAATATTGCGATGTAATGCTTCTATGGCGTCATTGGCTTCGTCTTCTAACTGCTCTAAGGCGATGGTCAGCTGACTCAAGCGTTTTTGCATATGGTTCTTTTGCACGAAGTTACTTAGCTCAGCTTCGTATTCACTATTGCCATATTCGTTGTCGTTACCGTCAGTAGCATCTTTGCTAGAAATAGTCGTTTTCTTACTTTCTCCGATTACTGATGTGTTTTGACTGTTGATAGATGTTTTGGCATCTTTATTATCCGCATTATTGTTTTCAGTCGCGACTTGATCGGTTTCTGTTGTCAGTTGGCTTGGATGGACAAACACGGCTTTGTTATCAAAGGAGCGAAACGTCAATGCCAAATCATATTGCTTACCCTCAGCATTGAGCACATCATAAGCCTGACTTTCTTTTTGATGCGTGTCGTTTTTGATGGCTTCAATCTTGCTTTGATACTGGTCGCTACGAAAGCGCTGGCTCAGGCGTTTTTTGGCCTGTTGCCATAGACTATTAACTTGCTGCTGCAGTAGCGAGGCTTGACCAGCAGGAAGGCGCAAGGCGAGCGGTGTGCGTGGATCGGTGAAATTATGTACATAGACCCAGTCATCAGGTGTCGGCGCATCGGCAGCGATACGGGTCAGTAAGCGGCTGATAACGGTGCGTTTGCCCAAGCCATTTTCACCAGCCGCAAACACATGATAGCCACTGGCTTTGATATCCAAAGCCGTCTGCAACGCTTTTAACGCACGCTGTTGACCAAAGCCCACGTCCAAATCTGGCGCGGTACGTGTGTCCGTCGGCAGCTCATCGGCATTGCTATAGCGCTTTAATTGCTCAGCGCTGACAAGGCAGTGCTGTTTTACCTCAGTAAAGAGGGGATGCGGCGTATCTAGTGTTGTTTGCGTGCCGTCTGTCGTTTGGTCGGTCAATTCAGCAATGGGTGTTACCATATTAGTCGTGTCTTTTATATTAGCGTCATTTGATGTTTTGGACATAGGGGCATGTTTCTGTTCGGTCATAGGCGTATGGTGTGTCGTCTTAAAAAATGAATTGTTTTTAAAGGGTAGAGTAGGTATTAATTTTTTTACACAGTTTCTTTATGCTTAATTTTTAATGAGTAATTTTTTAATTGGTAATAAGACATCTTACAAGATATGGCGGTGTTTTAAATAAGTCATTAAACGCAGATTTGTATCATAATTGGATGCGTCACTGAAAATAATCAATAAAAGAGCAACAGATAGAGGGTCAGTTTAATGCCATCAAAGCAGAATAACGCCTCAATAGCCGCGCAGATAGTATAAGATGTCTCACATTGGCGCAATCTGCAACTATTCAATAGGCAGACTGCATGATAAAATAGACGGTTCACATGTCAAAACTGGATAACTCGTTGTATGTCAGCTTCCGCTAAAAAAACTTCATCGCCTGCCAACATGGGTAATATCCATATCGACCCGACTGGCTTTGTAAAGCTTGGCGCGCAATTGCCAGCGCTAGCTAATACCTTGGCACAAGCGATTAATGAGCTAAGTCTACCGTTAAGTGAGACGCAGCAGCGCACGTTATTATTGTACTTAGACCAGCTTTTATTGTGGAATAAAGCGTATAATCTGACCGCTATCACCGATCCAGAAGAGGCGCTGATTAAGCATGTGATTGATTGCTTGGCTATTATAACGCATTTGCCGTCGGGGTCACTGCTAGATATCGGTACAGGGGCTGGCTTGCCCGCCGTAATAATTGCGATTTGTCAGCCTGAGCGGCAGTGTACGGCGCTTGATAGCAATCAAAAAAAGATTCGTTTTATTAAGCAAATCAGTAGCGAGCTGGGCTTGAGCAATATGCAGCCTATCGCCTCTCGTATTGAAGCGCATGAGGCCAGCTATGACGTGGTCACCTCTAGAGCCTTTGCCAGTCTAATCGATTTTGTTGAGGCCGCGCAGCCAAGACTGGCGGATAATGGTTATTTATGTGCGATGAAGGGTAAAGCGCCAAGTGATGAAGAGTTACAAGCGCTAGATAACGACTGGCATATTAAGACCATTAAGCTTAACGTGCCACGTCTGCATGACAGTCGTCATTTAATTGAATTGTCTGCTAAAAATGTCTAAGCTATGAGCACCTTGTAGTCGTGAAACATCGTTTACCTTGATATTTAAATAGCATAATATCTAAAAAAGCCTTATGCAAAGCGAGCCATTTATATTATAAGTATCATGTGTATTATAGTGATAAGAAGCTGAACGCCAAAGATTGCGATTGCTAAAATGACTATTAATAACAGGCAATTATTAAAAGTAGGCAGTCACAGATACATAGTACAGACAGTCGGTAAAATACAGTAAAGACCCTAATTAAATTGAGTGAGTGTATGGAAATCATAGCAATTGCGAATCAAAAAGGCGGCGTGGGTAAAACCACAACGGCAGTAAATTTGACCGCCAGCTTGGCTGCTAAGCGCAAGCACGTACTGCTGATTGACCTAGACCCACAAGGCAATGCGACCAGTGGTACTGGTGTGGACAAAAACGACTTAGCGCTGACGATAGCCGATGTGTTGCTGGATGGTGTCTCGCTATCTGATGCTATTGTTAACAGCCCAGCAGGGTTCGATGTGATCGGGGCCAATCGTGATTTGGCTGGTATGGATATCACCTTAATGAGTAAAACCAACAGTCATGAGCTGTTTAAGACAGCGATGGCAGCGTTGGTCAATGATCAGATCGCGGCTAACAAACCTGCTTATGATTATGTGATTATAGATTGCGCCCCAAGCTTAAACTTGCTGACGATTAATGCCTTGGTCGCCACCGACGGGGTTATTATTCCTATGCAGTGTGAGTATTATGCATTAGAAGGCTTAGCGGACTTGTCGCAAACGATTGAACGTCTAACAGAGCTCAATCCGAAGCTATATATTCGCGGCGTCGTCAGAACGTTATTCGATGCGCGCAATACATTGGCTCGCGATGTCTCTGCTGAATTAGAAGCGCACTTTGGCGATATCATGTACAAGACACATATTCCAAGAAACATCCGCTTGGCAGAAGCACCCGCACATGGCTTGCCAGTTATCGCGTACGAGCGCTGGTCAAAAGGGGCGCGTGCTTATCAAAAATTGGCTGCTGAAGTGATGAAACAGTAATAAAAAAGCCAATAGTTTTGTGTGTATAAGCACCAAAAACTAGTCATAATGGAAAATGACCAAACAGAAAATAGTATTAAACATCGTATTTATTATCGTCAGTCCAAAATAATATCAATACAAGACAACTGAGTGCTAGCGATACATTAGTATGGTCAGCGGGGTTGAGTCTGTAGTGATTTATAGTGGGCAGGCTGTAGCAATGAGTAAGCCGCAGTAACAATTATTTGGCTTTTATTTTAGCGTTAGAGGATAGGTAATCATGGCGAAGAAAAGAGGATTGGCTGCTAATCGAGGCTTGGATGCCTTGTTAGGGTCAATCAAAAAAGAAAAGCAAATTACCGCCTCTGCCTTGCAAGATGATATGGCTGCGCGTGACAACACTGTGCCAGCTGAAGCGCTAGAAGCTGATAGCGAAGAAGCCAGTGCGCCTGCCAAAACTGCTCGCGCCAAAGCCAGTGAAAAACCGGCTGCAAAAACTACAGCGTCTGTCGCGACTGATGGTAGTCGTACCGCCCGCTCGCCGCGTACGGCAAGCAAAATACCTGCCAATAAGTCTCGTGCCGTTGGTACAGACAATAATGGAGCAGAAGACCAAATCAGCTTGGTGCAAATCGATGTGACACGTCTACAAGCGGGTAAATATCAACCGCGCCGTGATATGAGCGAGACTGCCCTAATGGAATTGGCCTCTTCTATCGAGCAGCATGGCGTGATGCAGCCCATTGTTATCCGTCCACTATTAGCCAACGAAGACAAAAGCGAGGCATTCGTCACCCACGAAATCATCGCAGGTGAGCGGCGCTGGCGTGCAGCAAAAATGGCGGGCAAGTCTGTCATTCCTGCCATTGAGCGTGCCCTATCAGATGAGCTGGCCATTGCGCTGGCATTGATTGAAAATATCCAACGTGAAGATTTATCAGTGATTGAGCAAGCCGCTGCACTACAGCGCTTTCATACAGAATTTGGCATGAGTCATGCGATGATTGCCGAAGTCGTTGGCAAAGCCCGCACGACGGTATCGAACCTGCTGCGCCTGAATCAGCTACACGATACGGTAAAAGATCATTTGGCTAACAGTGCCTTAGATATGGGGCATGCGCGCACGCTTTTAGCATTATCCTCAGAACAACAGCCGATTATCGCGCAAAAAATTATCGATGGCGGCATGACCGTACGCGACGCTGAAAAACTGGTCAAATCGATCTTACAGCCTGCACCTAAAGTCAGTCGTACCGAGCAATCTCACTCTCGTGATGCAGAGCGTTTGACACAGCGTTTGACCGACATGCTAGGTGCTGAAGTCAAATTGAAACATAAGAAAGATGGGCAAGGAAGTGTCGAGATATTCTTCCATAGCCAAGATCAGTTAGCCGCCTTGATAAAGCATATAGAAGCGCAAGCTTAAGACGCTGCATAAGTGCGACTACGGCTTAAATGCTTAGATATAGAGCTATCCTTGTAACAACCATTTTATAAGTATATAGAAGAGAGTCAGTATGTGGGAGTTGGTAAAGGCGGGCGGTTGGTTAATGACGCCGATTGTAGTGTGTTCAATACTGGCATTAGTCATCATCATCGAGCGTAGCCATACCTTACAGTTTAATAAAATTGTACCGGGCAGATTGCGCGAACAGCTAATCACCCGCCTACGCGAAAACGGCGATATTGGCCGTACCCAGTTGATGAATGTTAAAGAAAAGACACCCTTGGGTGATATTTTAGCCACTGGTTTGCTCTATCGTCAGTATGGTTTGGACTCGATGACCATGCATATGCAGAATCGTGCCAGTGTGCAGGTACATCAGTTAGAAAAGAACATCAATATGCTCGGTACCATAGGAGCGATTGCGCCGCTACTCGGATTATTGGGGACGGTATTGGGGATTATCTCATCGTTCTTAGCGATTACTGATGGCGCGATGCAAGACCCAACGATGCTCGCCGCTGGCGTGTCCCAAGCACTAATCACTACAGCAGCGGGCATGATTGTAGCTATACCAGCGTTGGTTGCCTATCGTTATTTTCAGCGTCGTATCATTGATATCAACGCCCAGTTTGAGACCCAAGCAGGTCTGATGATTCAAGAGTTGTATGATTATCAATTGCTTGAAAATACTCATAATACTCATTTGAAGAAGCCAATACAGGGTGCATCACCTGCCGAAAATGAAGACAATAAGCATGTAGTGGATGCGCTAAGTTTAGATAATAGTACGGCAGCAACGTCATCGTATTAACAATGGTATGAGTCGTATTCGCAATAATATGAACAGTCGTTCATTAAGAAAATAAGTATTAAGTCAATTAAAGAGAGTGATATGCGCTTTAGAAAACCAACGGTTGAGCCGCTCGAAATTAATCTAACGCCAATGATTGACTGCTTATTATTCTTAATTGTGTTCTTGCTACTGGCGACGTCGTTTAATCATTTTAGTCGCTTAAATATCATTCTGCCCGAAGCAGAAGGTGTGGCACTGACAGAAGAGAAAAACAGTATCGAGGTGGCGGTACAAGAGGATGGCAGTTATTTGGTTAATGGTATTACTCTTGCCAGCAGCAATGAGGCTGAGTTGACCAGTATGTTACAGCAAGAGGCGGGCAGTAATCGTGACATGCTATTTGTTATTGCAGCGGATGCCAATGCTACCCATCAATCAGTGGTGCGGGTCATGGATATTGCCGGTAAGCTGGGTTTTTTAAACCTAAATATTAGTACCGTCGTACCACTCGGTCAGCCTTTGCCACAATAACTTTTACCACAATAGCCTTTGTTTTTGCACCATAATTTCTAATTGTACGATTTAAAAAATGTCAGCTTTGCACCGCTGTTGTATAACATCAAAATCCTATAAAATTGTGCCATCAGCACAGTCCATTCATGTCACAACACCCAAATTGAGGCTTTTATGAGCCAAGCTTATCAACCTGACTCTACAAAAACTTCTACTAAGAGCACATTAGTGTCGCCAGCCAACACGCCTAAGCGCAAAACATTATTGCGTCTACTCAGTTATCTAAAACCCTATTGGTGGGCACTGTTACTAACAGTTTTGGGTTTTTCGATTAACGCCGCGACAGAGATTTGGATTGCCAAGTTACTGCAATATATCACTGATGCCATCAACCAAAACGATCAAAGCAAGCAAGATTTATTTCCGCTTTTGATTGTCGGGCTATTCTTTGTGCGCGGTATTGGTAGCTTTTTAGGTAATTATTACTCTGCTTTGGTCTCTCGTAATTTGGTATATGAGCTGCGAGTGGAAGTCTTTAATAAACTACTGCGCTTGCCAAGCTCGTTTTATCTGGCCAACCCAGCTGGCACCATCTCGTCAAAGCTCATCTTTGATGTTGAGCAGGTCACCGCTGCCAGCACTGATTCGATGAAAACGGTATTGCGCGATGGTTTGACGGTCATAGGATTGATTGGCTTTTTGCTATACAGTAATTGGCGTTTAACCTTGATTCTGTTTGTCGTTTTGCCGCCGATATTATGGCTGATTCGTATCGCCTCCAAGCGTTACCTTAAGCTTTCTAAAGGTATTCAACAGACGATGGGTGATGTCAGTCATATCACCAATGAAGTCATCGGTGGCTATCAAGTGGTCAAAAACTACGGTGGACAAGCGTACGAATCCAAGCGGTTTGATCTGACTTCAAAAAAGAACTTACGCCAAGGCATGAAAGTTGTCATCACTAACAGTATTAACACACCAGCGGTACAGTTACTGATGGCGATGGCCATGTCGGTCGTGGTGTGGCTCGCGCTGCGTCCTGCAGTGATAGATAATATTTCAGCTGGTGAGTTCATTTCTTATATTGCGGCAGCAGGGCTATTGAGTAAGCCGGTACGTTCACTAACTGATGTCAATCAGAAATTGCAAAAGGGTATCGCAGCAGGGGTGTCTATCTTTGCTTTACTGGATGAGCCAGAAGAAGAAGATACTGGCGTGTTAAACCCAGCACTATCTGGTGAGATTCGCTTAGATAATGTCAGCTTGGTTTATCCTGACTCGACGGTGGCCCTACGTGACTTTACGTTGGATATCCGAGCAGGTGAAACGGTTGCACTTGTAGGACGAAGTGGCGCGGGTAAGTCGTCCTTAGTGAACTTACTAACGCGTACCTTATCGACTTCTTCTGGGCAAATTACCTTAGATGGTATGCCGATAGAAGATATTACCTTAGAGAGCTTGCGCGCCCAGATTGCTATGGTCAATCAGCAAGTGGTGCTATTTAATACCACAGTATTTAATAATATTGCCTATGGTGGCTTGGCCAATAAAACCCAAGCTCAAGTTGAGCGGGCCGCAAAAGATGCCTTTGCCCATGACTTTATTGTGAAGATGCCAAATGGTTATCAAAGTGAGATTGGTGCTGAAGGTCTGCAGTTATCTGGCGGTCAACGTCAACGTTTATCGATTGCCCGTGCGCTATTAAAAGACGCGCCGATTTTAATATTGGATGAAGCAACCAGCGCTTTGGATAACGAATCTGAGTATTACATTCAGCAAGCGCTTGATAACGTGATGAAAGATCGTACCACGCTAGTTATTGCCCATCGATTAACCACCATTGAATCGGCTGATCGTATTGCAGTGATGGATGGCGGTCAGATCGTTGAGTTAGGGACACACGACGAATTGATAAGATTGCAAGGTCATTACGCACAAATGTATGAGCGCGATTTTGAGTAAGAGTGTGAAGGGTTTTGCTAAGATTTGAACGACGGGCTGCTGAGCGAGCATTAAGATAATGGAAAAGTGACCAATACCAATGAGCATTGAGACGACAGTGACGCGTGCATGGCAACGTCAAGCCGCTTGGTTATGGCTATTATTGCCGATTAGCTGGTTGTATGGGCTCATTACCATGCTGCGCCGTCAAGCTTATAAGTTTGGATTACTAGCCAGTTACCGCGCCCCCGTTCCTGTGATGGTGATTGGTAATATCAGCGTGGGCGGTAGCGGCAAAACGCCATTAATTATTGCTCTGGTCGACTATCTCCAAGCGCAAGGTATTAAAGTAGGGGTAATCAGTCGTGGTTACGGTGGCGATAGCAGTCAGATGCCAGCCTTGGTCGATGCCGCCAGTCTACCCAGTGTGGTAGGGGATGAGCCTTGTTTAATTGTCAATATGACGGGTGTACCAATGGCGGTCTGCCCGAATCGTAAGCAAGCGATTACTACTTTATTGGCTGCTCATCCAGACCTACAATTAATCATCGCCGACGATGGTTTGCAGCATTATGCGTTGCAACGTGATATTGAATGGATTGTGGTCGATGCAGCACGGGGCTTTGGCAATGAGCAGTTATTGCCGACCGGGTTTTTACGTGAGCCGATGTCGCGCTTGCAAGGCGCCACTGTTATTTACCATGAAGAGCCAAAGACCAGTTCAGCTTCTGATACTAAAAATATCCAACAGTCACAAGCCGAGCGTCTGTCCATGCACCTGCAAGCGGACGACATGCAACTATTGTGGCAACCGGTATTGGCTGACGCTAAAATGACGAGTTTACAAATAACTGATTTGCGACCCTCTGATTCGCAAGTTGGTGATTTTCAATTAACAGATTTTGAAGTAAATAACAAAGCACCTGAAAAGGGCAGCAAAGTCCACGCTGTAAGCGGTATTGGCTATCCGCAGCGGTTTTTTGATACTTTACACGCGCTTGGTTTTGAGGTCATTGGTCACCCTTATCCTGACCATTATGAGTTTAGTATGGCTGAGCTGCTGCAATATCGCGAATATCCCATCGTGGTAACCACTAAAGATGCGGTAAAACTAAGAGCCTTACTATTGCAACTAACTGCTCAACAACCACTAAGTGCTGAGTATAAAGTCCTCATAAGTAGACTTTGGGTATTGCCGGTGACCGCAGTATTGTCGGATAGTTGTTATGATAATTTACAGCAGCAATTAAAAGTTTTAAATATTGATATCTGTAATAGTGAAAAGCCGTAAAGCCTAAAATTCAAATGATTTTTGTAGGAATAAACCATGTCGCCCACCATTACGCCCGCCAAAACGCATATTGTCGTTCCTGCTCGTTTTAAGAGTACGCGATTACCCGGCAAGCCATTATTAAACATTCATGGCAAGCCGATGATTCTTTGGGTCGCTGAAAAGGCACAGGCAGCACACTTCGCTGATGATATGTGTATTGCGACCGATGATGAGCGTATTGCCAAAGTATGTATAGATGCAGGTTTTGATGTGGTGATGACCAGCGCAGAGCATGCTTCGGGGACTGACCGTTTGGCAGAAGTTGCTGCGATTAAAGGCTGGGCTGAGCATGATATTGTGGTCAATATGCAAGGTGATGAACCGTTGGTACCGCCGCTATTATTAGAGCAGGTGAAGGCGCTGTTGGTAGCAGACAATGACAGCGTGATGGCTACTTTATGTGAGCCTATTGATGACCACGAGACTTTTATGCGTCCATCAGTGGTAAAGGTTGTCAGTCAGCATGCTAATGATTTGCAGCGAGCGCTATATTTTAGTCGAGCACCGATTCCTTGCGATCGCGATGTCTTATTGGCTAATGAAAGCCAGAAACAGCCGCCCAAAAATGCTTATCGTCATTTAGGGTTATATGCTTATCGCGTCAGCCTATTGCAGCAGTTTGTGCATTGGCCGCAAACACCGCTTGAAATACTTGAAAGCTTAGAGCAATTACGCGTTTTAGAGAATGGTGGTCACATTGCTATTGCCACCGCCGCTTGCCAGCTACCAGCAGGTGTCGATACGCAAGAAGATTTAGACCGTTTAAATAGCATGAGTTTGGCAGATTTTCAGAATCCTATGGCTAAATAGCCTAAGTAAAAATATGATTTTTGCCAAGCAATATTATTGTGACGCCTAGCAATCGCACTATCTACTAATCGCGCTATTTACCAATTCATCAAACGCAGTTGTTAAATACGGCCGTGGAATATGATCGTGAAACACAGTCATCAAGCATCGCTATCGAGCAAAATTTATGAGTGACCTCACAGAAAATACAGGTGCATTAGATACCTCAGATGGCATTTATTTTGCACCGTTACTGCCGTGGCAGCAAAGTCTGTGGTCGCAGTTGACCAATCGGGTATCAACGTCGCAGCAGTCTTTGCCTCATGCCCTGCTCGCAGCAGGGATGCAAGGCATGGGTAAGCGCGCGTTTGTATGGCGCTTAGTCGCTTGGTTATTGTGCCGCAAGCGCGATACTCATCCATCTGGCGCTTGCGCAGAATGCGAGAGCTGTCAGTGGCTCAGATCCGGTACCCATCCAAGCCTACAAGTGCTTCCTCTCGTCAGTATGCCAGTCAGTGCAGAAAATATAAGCAATAGAGAAACTGCCAATAGTAACGCTAAAGACAAAAAATCTGCCAAAGCCGCCAGCAACAGTGCTCTTAAAATAAAAGTTGATGATATTCGTGCGTTGCAGCCTTTTATTTATCAAGGCGGGCAGGGGATGCGCATCTGCGTGTTAGATCATGCCGAGCAAATGACCGTTGCTGCTGCCAATGCGCTACTTAAGACGTTGGAAGAGCCACAAGCGCAAGTCCATTTATTCTTAATCAGTGATACGCCAGCGCAGCTATTACCCACTATCAAAAGTCGGGTTCAGCAGCTAGCTCTGCAAACTATTGAGCCTGCTAGCGCTGTTGACTATGTCACACAAGCGCTTGGGTCTACAGTTAATCGTGAAGCGGTCGCTACGTCGGCGATTGAGCAGCTTATCCAATTGGCAAACGGTGCGCCTTTAGCAGCAATAGCGTTGGCGCAAGCACCTTGGTACAGTAAGCGCGCGTTATGGCTGACAACATGGCAAGCGTTACGTAGTGGCAAACGAAGTAGCGTGGCAGCCAGCGATTATTGGCAAACCCAGCTGAGTATCGCAGAGTTTATCCAGCTGTCTGAGCTGATGCTGCTTGATATGCGCCGTGTCTGCTTAGGATTGAGCGAGCTGCAAAAAGACATCAGTCTCTCAGTAGCATTAGACACTTATCAACCTACTGACAGTGGTTTAGAGGGCTTTGCGACTAGCCTACAACAGACTAAAATTGCGCTACAACAAAATGTGCAAGAAAAATTCGCCTATGATAAGCTAATGCAAGAGTTGGCCTATCTATAGTCAATCCACCATAGAAAGTAAGTAGAGCATGACTAAGAAGATTAAGATGCTTAATGATCATTTGGTGGTTTGTTAATGTACTGGTCTCTTTATTATTTATTATGTATTATTTATTACTCATAAAAATATCTCAAACCTCATTTATAAAGGAAGCGGACTATGGCAATGCCAGGGCGTGGCGGGATTCTAACCTGCCATATGGAAGATATCGAAACGTTGTACGCCAGCTATTTATCCTTTGTCAATAATGGGGCATTATTTATTCCCTCTGACCGCGTGCAAAAGCTGGGCGATGAGGTGTTTATTGCGGTGACTTTACCCAACTCTAGCGAGCGTTTACCGATGAATGGTAAGGTGGTATGGATTAATTCTAAAGCCCAAAGCGGTCGTCCAGCCGGTTTTGCCGTGCAGATTGGCACTGATATCGCAGGCCAAAGAATTAAAAACGAAGTCGAGCGTTTATTGGCTGGTAAGATTGACAGTTTACAGTCTACTTATACTATGTAGCATGTATATAGTCAGAGCACTTTTAAACCGCTACGGTGTTACCCGCCCTAGATGTACTCAGTGTACTATCTGCGGTCGGTCGCCTTGTAGCGATTCTAAAATTCCTTGACTATATCTATCCATACGCTTATCTGTTGAAATAATAATGAGTTTCAAAATAAATAGTGGGATAAAAAACGCCGCCTTATATATAAGGCGGCATTTTTTTAAGTAAAATAAGGCTGGATTAAGTAAGACTAAGTAAAGAAAAAAGATATGTTAATAACGCGGTGGTACATACATATCGTCTGGAATTGGCTCACGATAGTATTCATCATCACGCTTGCGTTCGGGCAATTCTACTTCATCGCGTGGCACTTCTTTATAAGGAATTTGCTCAAGCAGATGAGCAATACAATTTAATCTCGCCCGTTTCTTGTTATTGCCTTCGACCACCCACCAAGGTGCTTCAGGAATATGAGTACGCTCGAACATGGTTTCTTTGGCCTTGGTATAATCCTCCCAACGCCGCCGTGATTGCAGGTCCATCGGTGAGAGTTTCCACTGCTTAAGCGGGTCATGAATGCGGCTCATAAAGCGCGAATGTTGCTCATCATCAGTAATCGAAAACCAGTATTTGACCAAGCGAATGCCGGAGCGCACTAGCATACGCTCAAACTCGGGCACCGACTGAAAAAACTCCTCATACTGCGCATCCGTACAAAAACCCATAACGTGCTCGACGCCGACGCGGTTATACCAACTACGATCAAATAGGACAATTTCACCAGCGGCAGGTAAGTGCGCCACGTAACGTTGAAAATACCATTGTGATTGCTCACGTTCCGTTGGTGCAGGTAGGGCAGCGACTCTACAAACGCGCGGGTTTAAGCGTTGGGTGATACGCTTAATGGCACCGCCTTTGCCCGCCGAATCACGACCCTCAAATATCACCACAATACGCTCACCGCGAGCCACTACCCAATCTTGTAGCTTGATAAGCTCACGTTGCAAGCGCACCAACTCTTGGAAATAAGTACGCCGATCGAGCTTTTCTTGTGCGCTCATCTCACGGCCATCAAAACGAAAATCGCGCATATAGTCATCGATTTCGTTCTCAAGCTCTTCATCATAGGTATCAATTAAGTCTTCATGCATTCTACGACGCAACGTATCGTCAAAGACTTCTTTGTCGATACGTTCAATAATAGTGGTTTGTTCTAGCTGGTTCTGATCACCGCGT
This sequence comes from Psychrobacter okhotskensis, assembly GCF_965638355.1. Lineage (NCBI taxonomy): Bacteria > Pseudomonadati > Pseudomonadota > Gammaproteobacteria > Moraxellales > Moraxellaceae > Psychrobacter > Psychrobacter okhotskensis. The sequence goes on along the minus strand of NZ_OZ281822.1, from coordinate 2,007,233 downwards.
TCTTCCGTTCTTAAAGGTTGGGGGTCAATCGTTGAGAATGTTTTCGTCACATCAAACTCCTCAGGGCTAAAAATGGCTTGCTTAAGCTTTTTTAACAAATACTTTGTCATACCCATAAACGTTACCTTTGATCGGCTAAGTGGTTTTGCAAACCCTTGTTGTTAGAGGTTCCTTAATAATAACAAATACAGCCAACAAAAAAATGCCCTTTAATTAATTAAAGGGCATTTTTAGTTGAAACTAGTGTGTTGGTTAAACAGGTCAACCAACGCATTTATTCCGCATGGTTATTCTTGCTGTTTTTAAGATTACTTCTCTAAGATACAAGTAACGCCTTGACCGCCAGCGGCACAGATAGAGATAAGGGCACGACCTGAGCCTTTTTGATCCAATAATTTAGCAGCAGTGGCTAAGATACGACCACCAGTCGCAGCAAATGGATGACCTGCTGCCAATGATGAACCATTGACGTTGAGCTTGCTACGATCGATAGAGCCTAGTGGGGCGTCAAGACCTAGACGCTCTTCACAGAATTTCTCATCTTCCCAAGCCGCTAGCGTTGATAGCACTTGTGAAGCAAAGGCTTCATGAATCTCATAAAAGTCAAAATCCTGTAGTGTCAGACCAGCGCGCTCAAGCATACGCGGTACGGCATAAGCAGGTGCCATTAGTAAACCTTCTGTCGTGCCAGACTTACCGATGAAATCAACAGCGGCGGTCTCTTGATGGACGATGTAGGCCAATGGCTTAAGACCGTGCTCTTTTGCCCATTCATCCGTACCCAATAGTACACAAGAAGCACCATCAGTTAGCGGCGTAGAGTTGGCGGCAGTCATCGTTGGATTGGCATTCTTTTTGCCAAATACGGGCTTCAATTTACCTAGTTTCTCTAAAGTAGTGTCTGGACGCAAGTTATTGTCGCGAGTCAGACCTTTGTAAGGTGTAATCAAGTCATCAAAGAAACCTTCGTCATAAGCGCGTGCTAGGTTTTGATGGCTATTAAAGGCCAGCTCATCTTGTGCTTCACGGCTAATATTCCACTCAAGCGCAGTGATGGCCTGATGGTCGCCCATAGATAGACCAGTACGTGGCTCACCGTTTTGTGGTGAATCAAGTAAGTCTTTTGGATTTAAACCCATCAGTGCTTTTAGACGTTGTTTGTTGTCTTTAGCAGCACCAAGTTTGATAAGAACTTTACGTAGGCCATCGCCAACTGCGATAGGGGCGTCAGAGGTGGTATCTACACCACCAGTGATGGCTGAATCGATAATGCCAAGGGCGATTTTGTTGGCAGAAGCAAACGTCGCTTGCAAGCCAGTCCCACAAGCTTGTGAGATGTCATAAGTAGGGGTATGCGGGTTTAGAGCGGTGCTTAATGTGGCTTCACGAGTTAGGTTGATGTCACGGCTTAGCTTCATAACGGCACCAGCAACGACTTCACCGACTTTTTCGTCTTGTAGATTAAAGCGCTCAATCAGACCGTTCAACGCAGCGGTTAGCATATCTGTGTTGCTGACGTCTGCGTATGAGCCGTTTGAGCGGGCAAATGGGATACGGTTACCCCCTAAGATTGCGACGCGATTTTGACCTGAAGCAAGTTTGCTCGCGCTTGACTTTTTCGCAGTAGTGGCGGTCTTTTTAGCAGCTGCAGTATCGACTTTATCATCCGTTTCTTTTGCGCTGGCAGTGCTTTTGGTGTTCGTGTTTTTAGTGTCAGTATCTTTTACAGCAGATGTTTTGGCCGTAGTTGCTTTATTATCGGTGCTGCTGGTTTTATTAGCGGCAGTGTCTTTTTTAGCGCTATCTGCTGACTTAGCATTGTCTGACTTGGTATTTTCAGACTTAGCATTGTTTGCTTTGCTATCAGTAGACTTTACGACTGTGCTTTCAACAACAGGGCTCTCAGGGTGATTATTTTTATTACTCATAATATTATCCTTAAAATATTGGCAGAAGAAAAAAAGAAAATAGCCCTTAAAAAGGGTGACTAATCAAAATATATTGCTTAAGTTGCTCAGCAGTATGACTCAGTGATTTAATGCAGTGAACAGATATTATCATTTATTGTACCGTCTAGCTGTGTATCATAAGGCGTTTTTGCTGCCTTACTGTATGTCTTTAGCAAACTATGTGACTCTTATTTAAGCTCAGTAATCTCTCAGTCCACTGATAGCTATAAAGGCAGCCATGATATTTCTTAGAATGATAACTTTCGTAGACTGGCTAGTATTGATTATTAGCATTGCATAACGGCACGTTTGATAATATATTGTTATCGATAAATGCATTTGCCATAACTTATAGGTCTGATTTTAGCACAAGATAGCAATTTTTAAATCTAAAAAAAGAGACTGTCTTGTATACTGGCTTGTTTACAGATTGTTATAGACATTTTTGGCTTTTGGACTTGTTTACTATGTGAGTGTATAGTTAAGGCAGTTTTGTACCCATTTACTAAATATAAATAATTATGATGCTGATGAGTCTTTATACTTGTTGATGTTTGTATGAGTGATTATAAAAGACAAATTCCATTTTTCATTTACTCTTATCTTAACCTTTCGTTATAGGAACTATATTATGTCAGACCGTTATGGTGATTTTGTTCAATCTTCTATTGGTAAAAAAGTCGCAAAAAACTTAGGCTTGCCTATGCCGGTAGAGCTTGACCGTTTTGATAGTGGTCAACCCTTGGTACGCGGTAGCGTATTGGTCGGTCGCGCTGCTGGCGATGACAAAAGCGTGAGTGAGTCAATCGCCCGCATCTTGTCAGACGTCCATGCCGAGGTATTTGTCAATAGCAGCGATGGTATCAAAGATGCGCTTTCTGATGCGGGTGTTGAGGCAAAAGCCAATACGGGCGGCGATGATAAATTTAAAGTCTTGCTTTTTGACGCCAGTAATATCAGTAATGCTGACCAGCTTAAAGAAGTGTATGAATTCTTCCACACCGTTGCTCGCCGCGTAGAACGATCAGGTCGAGTAATCATCGTGGGCCGTACGCCAGAAAACTCGACTGATATCGAAGCAGCATTGGCACAACGTGCGCTTGAAGGCTTTGTGAAGTCAGTTGGTAAAGAGTTTAAGCGTGGTATTACTGCACAGCTTGTCTACGTTGAAGAAGGTGCTGAGCAAAATCTAGATTCGACACTACGCTTTTTCACTTCTGCGCGCTCAGCTTATGTGTCAGGACAAGTCGTACGCGTCAGCAAAGGCGATAACGTCGATGTCGATTGGACACAGCCTCTAGGCGGCAAAACCATGCTAGTCACTGGCGCAAGTCGCGGTATCGGCGAAGCCATCGCGCGCGTATTGGCTCGTGAAGGGGCTCATGTTATCTGTCTTGATGTTCCGCAGCAGCAAGCTGACTTGCAAAAAGTCGCTAGCGAAATTAGTGGCTCTGTCTTAACCGTCGACATCACCAGTGCCGACGCGGGCAAAGAAATCGCAGAAGCAGCGCAAAAGCGTGGCGGTCTAGACTCAATTATCCATAACGCTGGCGTGACACGTGATAAAACCTTGGCAAAAATGGATGAGAAAAAGTGGGACATGGTCATCAATATCAACTTAGGCAGTATCGCTAAGCTGAACCGCTACTTGCTTGACAATGACGTCCTAAAAGAAAACGCGCGTATCGTTTGCGTATCATCTATCTCAGGCATCGCGGGTAACTTGGGTCAAACCAACTATGCCACTTCAAAAGCAGGCGTGATTGGCTTGGTTGATGCCACTGCCAAGCAGTTAGAAGATAACGCTAAGGGCATGACTATCAACGCTGTTGCTCCAGGATTTATCGAAACGCAAATGACAGAAGCCATCCCATTTGCTATTCGTGAAGCGGGTCGCCGTATGAACTCAATGAGTCAAGGCGGCTTACCAGTCGACGTCGCTGAGACTATCGCATGGTTTGCATCTCCTGCTTCTGGCGGTCTAAATGGCAACATTGTACGCGTTTGTGGTCAAAGCTTGCTAGGTGCATAGCCTTGAGTGCATAGTCCTAATTCGTTTGTGGGTATAGGTGATGAATTTGCTCATGGTAAATCCATGATATAACTTACAATTTTTTATGTGCCTCACATATGCTTACGAAAGAATTGCTGATAAATTGTAATAAAGCTGCCCAAGGGTGGCTTTTTTATGATAAAAACACAGGAACTTTATGATAAAAGCACAGGAACCATGAGCCCAATTGATTTTTGTTGGGATAAGCGCCTATACTAGATATAAGGAATAGGTATAAAAAATATCTATATATAACGGCTGCCTTGTATGAAAAATGCTATGTATTAAATATATCGAGCAGAGCGCTTATAACATCACTCAACGGTAAGCTTAATCAACGACTTCATAGCATCTCGAGATGCACTAAGAAAATTAGCTTGAGCCACACTTAGGATTTATTATGTCAGACAAACATTATGATGCGTTGCCAAAAGCGCATACGACTTACGCCAATATCGTAAAAAGCTTATTGCCAATTGGCAATAGTGGCAAAATCAGTAAAGACCAGTTGCCGCAAGCGACCTATTATGTAGATGACTTACACATCGATCAAAGCAACCTTGATGATTACCGCAAGATTTGTGGTTTTGCTGATAATGGCAAAGTGCCTGTGACGTATTTTTCGGTCTTATCGCAAACATTACAGATGAATATGATGGTCAAAGAGCCGTTCCCGTTTGCCATGTTAGGTCTGGTACATGTGGATAATAGCGTGACTCAGTACCGTCCTATCGGTGAGCGTGAGACTGTCGCTATGGCAGTGAAGTTCGATAACTTGCGTGATCATGCTCAAGGTCAACAGTTCGACTTTGTGACGACGGTCAAGTCAGAGGACGAAGTCATTTGGGAAGGAACGTCAACCTATCTGTCACGTAGTAAAAAATCGGACAGTAGCAAAAAAGATAATAAAAGCAGCCCGCGTGCAGTAACGGTGAAGCCAGCAGTGAACGCTGACGGCGTGCATAGCATCTTTGAAGTGCCAGAGGACATTGGTCGTCGCTATGCTTTTGTTTCAGGTGACTTCAACCTTATCCATCTGCATCCATTATCAGCGCGCGCGTTTGGTTTTCCTAAAGCCATTGCTCACGGTATGTGGTCAAAGGCCAAGTGCCTTGCCATGATGGACGAGCTACCTGATGCTTGTACGGTTGATGTGTCATTTAAGTTGCCTATCTTTTTGCCTGCTGAAGTAGAGCTTATTGGCGATCCGGTCGCGCAGCTTGACAATGCAGACGACACTTGTGAGTTTGGCTTATATAGCTCTAAAAACGACAAGCCACATCTGGCGGGTGTTATTAAATTGCAGAAGTGACCGTTAATTAACTGCCAACAAAACGATAACCAGTAAGCTAAGACGCCTTTATCTCAATAGCCACACCTAACGAACACATTTATAACTATGACTTCACAAAATAAAGTAACCAGTACCGTACATTCTGATCGCTCGGCCGCAGCTGATACAGTCGCTGCGAACGATTACGCTGCGACTGACAGCGCTACTATTGACATCAGCGCTTGTGATAATGGTGTCGATCTTGCCACTATTTTCGTCCCTTACTTTCGCCCTGATGCAAATACCATTGTGTGCGGTGCGCTCGATGAGGAAAAAGTGGCGGCTTTGGCCGAAGCTGGGGTTGAGCTAGTCATTAACTTACAACCTGATGACGAGTTGAGCTTTGATGAAGCAGCAGCAGTTGAGCGGGCAGGCATGCACTATGAGCAGCTGGCTATTAGCGGCGCTGCAGATTTAAAGCAGCTTAAGATATTGGCGTTTGATAATATCTTACGCCAACATCATGGCAAAAAAACAGCGTTGCACTGTGGCTCTGGCAATAGAGTAGGTGCAGCGATTGCTCTGCGGGCAGGTTGGCTACGCGGGCGTAAGATGGATACGGCTATGGAGCGTGGTCGCGGTCATGGTTTGACGAAGCTTGAAGACGAAGTTTATAAGCGTTTGTTAGTACCGCGCTAAAGCATGAAGAGAAGTAATAAAAAAGGCGACCAATAGGTGGCCTTTTTTATTATTAAATAATTTATTGGTATTTTATAAATGCCGTAGTATATAAATGCTTAAGATTAAGGCGCTAAGGCGTTTTAAAATCTTGAAGTTTCAATGACCTGTCATAATTATAAAGAATGGAGTAAAGCAACCATGAGCGACAACAATAATAAAACCAATCAAAACCCTAACGATCAAACCGATAGCGAGCTTCAGCAACATTTGCAGCGAATACTTACCGATTTACAGCTTGATGATGCGCCTGCTGGTGGTGCGGTGGTTGTCTATCAGGACGGCAAATGTATCGCACAAGCGAGCATAGGGCTGGCGCGCGCGAATTTGTCATGGAGTCCTGATACTTTATCGCTTAATTTTTCGACGGGTAAGGGCGTATTGGCAACGCTGGTGCATGTATTGGTTGCGCAGCAGTTGCTTGCTTATGATGAGCCGATTGCCAGCTATTGGCCCGCATTTGCTGCCCAGCATAAAGGTGATATTACGCTACGCCATGTTATGTCGCATCAAGCCAATTTATTCTCTATTCAGAGTATTGATGCGGACAGTGAAGAGTTGCTCGATTGGCAGTTGATGCTTAGTAAAGTCGCTGCGATGTCAGTCACTGCACCTGAAGATGCCGAGTTATACGACAGCGCGTATAGTGCCTTAGTCTATGGCTGGGTATTAGGCGGCGTGATAGAAGCGGTGACTGAGCTGTCATTGGCTGAGGCGCTGCGGCATTATTTGACTGAACCACTGGGTATCGCAGACAGTTGTTATTTCGGCGTACCCGCTAGCAAAGTAGACCAAGTGGCGATGCTGGCCAAAAACTTTGCTGGGTCAAATGAGGACAGCTCACAGTTAGGTAATAGGCGTCATAAACCTACGATAAAAGCAGACTCAGCAGAGACATTAAAAACGTATGCAAATCTGCCCAGTTATGGGTGTTGGCAGCAGCACACGTTAGAAAATAAAGAAACGGCAAGTACAATTCAGGGTGATGAGCAAAACAACCTGCCTATTTTAGACACGGCTCATATTAATGGTTTGTATTTCAATACGAGCAAGCTGAATCTAAGAAATTATAAAGCGGCACTCATACCTGCTAATAAACAACCTATTGACTATTACCAGCGTGAGACGTTACAAGCAGCCATTCCAGCGGCCAACGGTGTTGCCTCAGCGCAGGCACTAGCCACTATCTATGCGATGTTGGCTAATGGCGGGCAATGGCAGGGACGCACGCTTATTGATAGCGCCACTTTTGAGGCGCTAGCCAAACCGCAAGTCACAGGGCTAGATGCTGTCATGCCATCGAATATGGATTGGCGCTTGGGTTATCATCGACTACTCAGTATTTGTGCTGATACTCAAGCGAGCTTTGGTCATATGGGTTATAACGGTTCGGTTGCGTGGTGTGATCCTGCGCGGCAGTTATCCTTTGCCTTTATTCATAACTTTGATACCACGATGCTCAACGATGTTCGTCAGTTTGCCCTAACCGAAGCTGTGTTTGGCTTGTTGGACAATAAAATCCTAGCGCCATAAAGATACAGAGTGATCATAATCACTGTTGATTTATCCGTATTGGGGTGAGGGTTAATGTGGTTTTTTCGGCGTCATTTTAAGCAACTTTGTGGCGCTGAGGCCATGGATAAAGATTGAAGCCAGAATCACAATCGAGCAGACGACCCATAATTTGAGCGCATCTTCCTCACCAAAAAAACCTTGATTGAGCGCGTAAGATAAATAATATAAGGTACCAATACCGCGGATGCCCAATGCAGAGATGGCATATTTTTCAGTGTGTGGCAAGTTTAGCCCAGACAGGGCAATGAAGCCGCCAATCGGACGTATCAATAATAAAAAAGTAAAGCTGACGATATAGACACGCCATGTTAGCTCAACACCCGACTGTAACCCTTGACCGAGAAACATCCCAAAAGTGACGAGCACGAGTGACATCAGCAAGCCTTCTGATTGCTCTGCAAAGTCATGCAGCTTGTTATGGTAACTGTGTTCATGCTCTGAACGACGAAAAGCAAATGCTGCGATGAATACCGCAATAAAACCATAGCTATGTACCAATTCTGCTAAACCGTAGGCCAGTAGTGTTAGCGCAATCACCAGATACCCTTGAGAGATGGTGGTTTCGTGGCTGTACTTTGAAAACACCAATTTTGCTAACAGTTTACCGACGATGATACCAACTACCAAGCCTGCGCCAATTTTCCACAGTACGTCATGAGTAAACCACGACCAGAGCATCTCACCAGTAAAATCCTTACCTTCGCTAAAAGCCTCTGCTATTTTAATCGCCAAATAAACAAATGGAAAAGCCAGCCCATCGTTTAATCCAGCTTCTGAGGTTAAGGTGAATCGCGGCGTATCTTCACCGCCTGTGTTCGGTGGTCCGACTTGAATGCTAGAGGCCAATACGGGATCAGTCGGTGCCAGTACCGCGCCCAGTAAGATTGCTGCACCCATACTAAGACCAAAAGCATAATAACCCAAGGCCGCCATAGCAAAGATGCCAATTGGCATAGTGATAAGCAACAGACGGACAGTCGGGCGCCACAATCGCCAAGACAACTTAGTGTCAATCTTGATACCTGCGCCAACCAAAGAGACCAACACCACAATCTCGGTTAATTTCTCGACGATTAAACCATTATCAAGCGGATTTAAAAATGATAATGTCGTCCAATAATAACCCATCAGTAGACCAAAGCTGACTTGCAACATAGGTAAGGAGATAGGCGTGCGCTTAAAGATAATAGGAAACAACGCCCCTAATAAAAAGGTGATGCCACAGACCAATAAGAATAAATTATAGTTTTCAATCATAGGTTTGCTACACACTGTGTCATAGGGTTTAAATTTTTTAGGTTAGAGGGTATTTATTAGCTCATTAATAATGACGGTAAAAATTTTTTATTACCACAAAAAAACGTTATCAGAATAGTGACTACGTTGTTTTTTGGTGAAAAAAAAGCCTGAATACTAAAAAGCCTGCATCACGCAGACTCTTTTAGTATCTAGGCTTAGGATAATTCTAGTAAAAATATTCTAAAAAACGCTAGGTAAGGTTTTTAGCTTAGCGCTCTACTTGGCTCACATCGCGCACCGCACCAGTATCAGCACTGGTAGTCATTGCTGCATAAGCACGTAGGGCAGGAGAAACATGACGCTCACGGCTCACAGGTTTCCAAGCATCGCGTCCGCGAGCTTCCATCGCTTCGCGGCGAATGGCCAAATCGGCATCACTGACTTGCATGTTAATCGTACGATTAGGAATGTCGATATGGATGGTATCGCCTTCTTCAACCAGACCAATGGCTCCGCCTTCAGCCGCTTCAGGGCTGGCATGACCGATTGAGAGCCCAGATGTACCACCAGAGAAACGACCATCGGTGAGTAGAGCGCATTCTTTACCCAAGCCTTTTGACTTCAGATAAGTCGTTGGATACAGCATTTCTTGCATACCAGGGCCGCCTTTCGGGCCTTCATAGCGGATGATGACAACATCACCTGCAACAATTTGATCATCAAGAACGGCGGCGACAGCATCATCTTGTGATTCAAAGAGTCGCGCGCGCCCTGTGAAAACTAAGATGCTTTCATCGACACCAGCGGTTTTGACCACGCAGCCACGCTCTGCAATATTGCCGTATAGTACAGCAAGGCCACCATCGGTTGAATAAGCATGCTGGGCACTGCGGATACAGCCTGACTCACGGTTGACGTCAAGGTTTGACCATTCTTTTGACTGAGAAAACGCCTCAGTCGTGCGCACGCCACCAGGCGCGGCGATATAACGCGCACGTGCCTCAGTATTGTCAGGGTTCATGATGTCCCATTTATCAATCGCTGCTTTCATCGTCTCACTATGGATGGTCGGCACGTCAGTCTTCAATAATCCGGCACGATCAAGCTCGGCTAGTAATGCAAAGACACCACCAGCACGATGCACATCTTCCATATGGTACTTTTGCGAGGCAGGCGCAACTTTTGCCAGACAAGGTACGCCGCGACTCAGGCGATCGATATCTGACATTTTAAAATCAACTTCCGCTTCGTTGGCGGCTGCCAATAAATGCAAAATAGTATTGGTCGAGCCACCCATGGCGATATCTAGGGTCATCGCATTTTCAAAAGCTGCCTTACTGGCGATTGAGCGCGGTAATACCGAATCATCATCTTGCTCATAGCGACGCTTGGCTAATGAGACGATGGTGCGACCCGCTTCTAAAAATAATTCACGACGCAGCGAATGAGTAGCTAACAGCGAGCCATTACCCGGTAATGCCAGTCCTAACGCTTCGGTCAAGCAGTTCATCGAGTTGGCCGTGAACATACCTGAGCATGAGCCACAAGTCGGGCAGGCTGAAGCTTCAATAGCGGCGACATCTTCATCACTAATGCTGTCATCAGCGGCATCCATCATCGCATCGACGAGATCCAGCTTACGAACGGCGCTGCCGTTACTGTCTTCATTATTGTGACTTTTACCGACTGTACTGGCCAAAATTTTGCCCGCTTCCATCGGCCCACCTGAAATAAATACCACGGGAATATTAAGGCGCATTGCGGCCATCAACATACCAGGGGTGATTTTATCGCAATTAGAAATGCAAACTAGGGCATCGGCGCAATGCGCATTGACCATGTATTCAACAGAATCGGCAATCAAGTCGCGACTCGGTAGTGAATACAACATACCGCTATGACCCATGGCAATACCGTCATCTACCGCAATGGTATTAAACTCTTTTGCGACGCCGCCCGCTTTTTCAATCTCACGCGCCACCATTTGCCCGAGGTCTTTTAGATGCACATGACCGGGTACAAACTGGGTAAAGGAGTTGGCAATTGCAATAATTGGTTTGCCAAAGTCGCCGTCAGTCATACCTGTTGCACGCCATAGGGCACGTGCACCTGCCATATTACGACCACCAGTAGAGGTTTTTGAGCGATAATCCATGTGATATTCCTTACAAATAAGCGAGATTTATGAACGTGTGCAGCATCAGCTGTGATGCCGATAGTGTGCTTTTTATGTAGAGTGAGTACTAGTGAATAATACTAATTCGTTACCATACCATTAGCTATGAGTAACTAAAAATAATGGGGCAATAAACAATCGATCAATATGAGACAACATACTCGCTACTCAAGACGCGCTAAGATAGCATCATCAAACCATGGTAACTCGGTTTTGTCAGCTTCTAATTTGGCAATGACCGTCAATGCATGCGTGGCTAATAATTGTTGGTAATCAGCGTTGGCCTCAATAGTCAGTAGCGGCGCTTCAGTTGTGCCATGTTCATCGATACTGATTAAGGTCTGTTTGGTATTTTTATATAGGATATCAACGCGACCAAAAAACTGCCAGTCTTTAAAGGCTGCAGTGATAGCGTCCGCTTCATTCTGTGTATAAATCTGCTGGGTGTCTTTACCAGTATTGGTCCAATGCAAGCGTACCGCCAATTGTAGCGCCTCGCTAAACACCACCAACGAGCCAATGACTTTGACATGCCAAGGGCTAGTTATCAGCGCTTTATCAATACCGATAAATTTCGCCGCCTCAACAGCCGTCATAGGCGTATTAAACTGCGCCAGCAATTTGGGCGTCAGCGGATAAGTTGCTTTGATACTGTCTTCTAGGCTGTCGTAATGATATAAGAATGGCAGCGGCAGATCTTGGGTGATAATCTTCTTAATAATTTTACAGTTATGGATACGCCAGCTGATCGTTTTATCGCTTAGTGCTTCTGCCAAGATAATCGCATTGGAATCTATCTTTTGACTGTTATTATCAACCGCAGATTCGTTCTCTACACCGCTATTATTCATAGCAGGGGTGCCAGTATTGCCAGAGGCAGATTCTGTATTATGAGGGTCTGAATAAGAGTCGTTGGCTGTAAATGAGTGAGTCGGCAAGGTAGGCAAATCCATAAACGTCGTGTCAGCAAAATAGGCTATTAATATAACATTTATAGTAGGCACCTCGCCAATAAATTAATGGCTTCAAGAGGTGAAGGTTTGCTTCGACAATTTGGATGGATAGGCAATTACAGATAGCCATTATGGTAACTTGTGCTTAACCCATAATTCGTCCACTATATGACAGACATTGTATTCAATACTGATAATCAAACAATCAAACAATCAAAGGAAAAAATAATGACACAAGCCAATCAACCGACTAATTATGACGACAGTAATATTTTTGCCAAAATGCTAGACGGTGATATTCCCTATCATAAAGTATATGAAGATGATAAAACGCTCGCCTTTATGGACATCATGCCGCAAGCAGAAGGTCACGTGTTGGTTATCCCCAAGCAAAAAGCCGTTGATTTAGGTGATTTGGAGCCAGAATATGCCGCAGCAGTATTAATGACCTCTAAAAAGATCGTGCAAGCACAGCGTCAATTATTTGAGCGTGAAGGTGTTATCCAGATGCAGTTGAATGGGTCACAAGCAGGGCAGACCGTCTTTCATTATCACGTGCATCTGATTCCATCAAGCATTCATGAGCTAGGTCGTCATGCAGTGACACAGGCAGATCATGGAAAATTGGCTGAGACGGCTAAACAACTTGCTGCAGTGATTTCTACTTTATAAGACAAGAACACCGTTTTATTACTTGGTAAATCAACTTTGCGCGTTAGATATTAAGCGTTTCTTGATAATTATAATTAGGCGGCTAACAAGCGGCCTTTTTTATTGCTTGGTAATAGTCATGTAACATTCGTTAAAGTAGTGTTACAAGTGAAAGGTACATCTGGGGTTGAGGCAAAGAGTGTGGTACAAATTATATTTTGTTGGGCGCACCGGTTCTACATTGTGTTTACCAACAACCTTTATATTTAATAACGCTGCATTAATTTGAGGACATCACTTTTTATGAGTAAATTACCTCGCTCTACCATTTTGCTGCCAGTATTTGTACCAGCCGCCACCATTATGCTGTTATTGGTCATTGGCACAGCGATTAATCCAGTAGCTGCTGGCGAGCTATTTAGTACCGTACTGGCATTTACCACCGATACTTTCGGTTGGTTTTATATGTTGGCAGTTGCCATATTTTTGATGTTTATTATTGCTTTAGCGTTTTCGTCTTATGGCAGTATTAAGCTGGGTCCTGACCATGCCGAGGCTGAGTATAAGTTCCTTGAATGGTTCGCCATGCTGTTTTCCGCAGGGTACGGTATCGCGTTATTGTTCTATGGAGTGGCAGAGCCTGTGTTGCATTTTGCCAGTCCGCCGCTGTCCACGCCGCAGACGATTGAGGCTGCAAAAGAAGCCATGCAAATTGCTTATTTCCACTGGGGTTTTCATATTTGGGCAATTTATGGCGTGGTAGGTTTGTCGCTGGCGTATTTCTCCTTTCGTCATGGTTTGCCATTGTCAGTACGCTCAACGCTATATCCATTAATCGGTGATAAAATCTACGGCCCTATTGGTCATACCGTCGATGTGTTTGCGATTGTGGGTACGATGTTTGGTATCGCTACCAGTTTAGGGCTGTCAGTGGCGCAAATTAACGCCGGTTTAAACTATCTGCTACCAGATATGGTGCCAGTGAATACCACGGTGCAGGTTATCATCATTGCTTTGGTAACAGCCGCTGCCTTGGTCTCTGTGTTAGCTGGGATGGACAAAGGCGTAAAGCGCTTGTCTATCTTAAACATGTTGTTAGCAACGGCATTGATGCTATTTGTCTTCATCGTTGGCCCAACTGTTTTTATACTCAATGCCTTTATGGAAAATACAGGCAGCTATTTGGGTAATATCGTTGAGCGTACCTTTAGCCTGCAAGCCTATCAATCGAGTGATTGGATCGGTAGCTGGACACTATTTATCTTTGCATGGACGATTGCATGGGCGCCTTTTGTTGGGTTGTTTATTGCCAAAATCAGTCGTGGTCGCACCATTCGTGAGTTTGTGCTGGGCGTAATGTTAGTACCAACACTATTTACTTTCTTTTGGTTTTCAGTATTTGGTGATACCGCGCTACACATGATTATGGTCGATGGTTATGATGCCTTGATTAGTGAGGTGCAAAACAACCAAGCGATAGCCTTATTTAAATTGTTAGAAAACTTACCCTTCACTCAGATTGTCTCGTCATTGACAGTAGTACTGATTATTACCTTTTTTGTGACCTCATCTGATTCAGGGTCATTAGTGATTGACTCGCTTGCTGCAGGTGGACGTAGCGATACGCCATGGTGGCAGCGCTCGTTTTGGGTGATCACCGAAGGGGCCGTCGCTGCAGTTTTACTCATCGCGGGTGGTCTAAGCGCGTTGCAAACAGCCGCTATCGTCAGTGCCTTACCGTTTGCGGTCATTATCTTGATTTCGACATTTGGTATGTGGCGCGCGCTACGGATTGAGGGGCATCGCAATCAAAGCTTAGCCAATGACAATCATCTGCCGCCACATCTACTAAAGCTAGACGCGTGGCGTGACCGTATTGATTATATGACCAATCAGCCAACGCGCGATAAAGTGCTGGGTTATATCAAAGGCACGGTTCTATCATCGATGAATGAGGTGGCAGAGAAGTTTGCCGAAACGGGTTGGTTGCCAGATGTTAATTATGATGAGGTCAATGACCGTGCTGTATTGGAATTAAGACGTGGCGATAACGTGGAGTTCTGGTACGAGGTTCGTTTGTCAGAGCATGAGATTCCTGACTACTATACCGAAGATATGGCCAATGAATTACCACAAGAGCATCACCATCGCGCTGAGGTATATCTGCGCCGTGGTGGCCAAACTTATGACTTATATGGGTATCAATCAGAGTCGGTGATTAATGATATTATTGATCAGTTTGAGAAGTACCTACATTTCTTGAATGTCTCGCCAGATAGCTTGCCGTGGCGTATGCAACAACATGATGAAGATATCACGTTGGAGCAGGGCAGTGTATTTGATAAATAGAGCGTTGATCATCCGATAAACAAAAAGGCAGCTGAAAAGTTGCCTTTTTTTGGAGATATTTATGTTGTTTATTACAATTTATTGGCTGATACGCATAGTTAAGGTCAATGTTTGCCTGCCTTATTTAAAAAACACTTAGACAGGCTATTTAAACAGATTATTTGAATAAATGAATGCTATATAACCGTATGACACGCATATCCAATTTCATAATTTTTTAGAGAACATTTTATGAGTAAGTTATCTGGCTCTACTATTTCGATGCCCGTATTTATACCGACAGCGATTGTCATGATATTGCTGGTGATAGGCACTTCGGTCAATCCGCAGCTGGCTAGTGGGCTATTTGAGCAAGTACTGAATTTTACCACTGAGACGTTCGGTTGGTTTTATATGCTGGCAACCGCGCTGTTTTTGATATTTATCGTGGTGCTGGCGTTTTCTCCTTATGGCAGTATTAAGCTTGGCCCTGATCATGGCGAGGCACAATACAACTTCATTGAATGGTTTGCTATGCTGTTTTCAGCAGGCTATGGTATTGCGTTGCTATTTTATGGTGTCGCCGAACCGGTGCTACATTTTGCCACGCCGCCGCTGTCAGAGCCGCAAACTATTGCTGCTGCTAAAGAGGCAATGCAAATTGCTTATTTTCATTGGGGTTTTCATATTTGGGCGATCAATGGCGTAGTGGCGTTGACCTTGGCCTATTTTGCTTATCGTCAGGGTTTGCCTTTATCGATGCGCTCAACGCTTTACCCTATTATCGGTGAAAAAATATATGGCCCTATCGGCCATGCAGTAGATGTATTCGCCATCTTAGGCACTTTGTTTGGGTTGGCTACCAGCTTGGGTATCTCAGTCTCGCAGATTAATACCGGTTTGAACTATTTGGTTCCTAGTATCCCTGTTAATACCACGGTTCAGGTCATTGCCATTACTCTCATTACGGGTTTGGCTCTGATATCAGTATTGGCTGGTATGGATAAAGGGGTAAAAAGACTCTCCATTTTGAATATGATACTGGCAACCACGCTGATGTTGTTTGTGTTTATCGTTGGCCCTTCCGTATTTATTTTAAATGCCTTTATGGAAAATACGGGCAGCTATTTGGGCAATATCGTTGAGCGTACTTTTAGCTTACAGGCCTATCAGCAAGGGGACTGGATTACCAGTTGGACGCTGTTTATCTTTGCATGGACGATTTCATGGTCACCGTTTGTCGGCATATTTATTGCTAAAATCAGCCGTGGTCGTACCATTCGTGAGTTCATCGCAGGTGTGATGCTAGTGCCAACCATCTTTACTTTCTTTTGGTTTGCCGTGTTTGGTGATACAGCGCTAAATATGATTATGGTACAAGGCTATGAGTCATTAATTACTGAAGTACAGAACAATCAAGCGATTGCTTTGTTTAAGCTACTTGAAAATCTGCCGTTTACGCAAGTAGTATCAGCTCTGGCTGTTGTGCTTATTATTACATTTTTTATCACCTCGTCTGATTCAGGGTCTTTAGTCATTGACTCGCTCGCCGCAGGAGGTCGTAGTGATACGCCAGCATGGCAGCGAACGTTTTGGGTGGTGATACTAGGCGTCGTCGCTTCTGTGCTTTTGCTAGCAGGGGGTCTACAGGCGCTGCAAACAGCCGCTATCGTCAGCGCCTTACCGTTTACTATTATTATTTTGATCGCTATGTACGGTATGTGGAAAGCGTTACGTATCGAGGGGCATCGTAATGAGAGTCTGGCGAATGAGAACCATCTACCGCCCCATCTGCTCAAGCTTGAAGCGTGGCGTGCCCGTATTGATTACATCACTGAGCAACCAAGCCGCGAGGCTGTTTTAGACTATATTAAAGGTACGGTCATGTCATCGATGACTGAGGTAGCTGAAAAGTTTAAAGAAACTGGCTGGCACCCTGAAGTAAACTATGATGACACCAATAACCGAGCGGTATTGGAGCTGCAACGTGGCGATGATGTGGAGTTCTGGTATGAGGTGCGTTTATCAAACCATGATATGCCTGACTATTACACGCAAGATGTGACAAGTGGTTTAGAGCAAGCACATCATTACCGGGCGCAAGTTTATCTACGTCGCGGTGCACAAACTTATGATTTATATGGCTATCAATCAGAATCTGTAATCAATGATATTATTGACCAGTTCGAAAAGTACTTAAAGTTTTTACATGAATCGCCTGATAGCTTACCGTGGCGGATGCAAGAGCATGATGAGGACATCACGCTAGAGCAAGGCAGTGTGTTTGATAAATAATTGGTTTAGCTATCAAAACTGAGCATTAATTGTTGCAGGTTTCCCATATGAATAGCTTGCAATAAAGTCAAGAACCCTTAGAATAACGGCTTGTTTTCATTAACTTATCTCAATCAAGAGCAAGCCGTTTTTTATGTCTATTGATTCTCCAGTTTCTTCTGAGTCGTCAGCACAAATCGCCAATGATCATCCTCTATTGCAGCCATTGATGATTGGCGGCTTGACGGTTGAAAACCGTCTAATGGTAGCTCCGATGGCAGGCGTGACGGACAATCCCTTTCGAAGGTTATGCAAGTCTTTCGGTGCAGGTCACGCGGTGAGTGAAATGATCATCGCTGATACCGCGCTTTATGCTCGCAAAAAATCCTTATATCGTGCCAATTTTGATAACGAAATCGCGCCTATTTCTGCGCAGATAGCAGGCGCGGAACCCGATAAATTGGCAGAAGCGGCGCGTTATCAGATTGATAATGGTGCGCAGATTATCGATATCAATATGGGCTGTCCAGCCAAAAAAGTCTGTCGTAAGCTGGCAGGGTCGGCGCTGCTACAAGACGAAGATTTGGTTGCGCGCTTGTTAGATGCTGCGGTAAATAGCGTCAATGCACCAGTGACACTAAAAACGCGCTTGGGTTTTGAAAATGGTCGCGAGAATATCTTGCGTGTGGCGAAGCGAGCAGAGCAGGCAGGCATTGCCGCTATTGCCATTCATGGGCGTACTCGTGAGGATATGTATACTGGTGAGGCGCGTTACGAGTTGATACGTGAAGTCAAAGAGAGTATTAGTATACCCGTTATTGCCAATGGTGATATCGATAGCGCGCAAAAAGCCCAGCGTGTCTATGAGCTGACCGGTTGTGATGCGGTGATGATTGGGCGAGCGGCTCAAGGACAGCCATGGATATTTCGCGATATCGAGCATTTTTTGCGTACAGGAGACATGTTGGCGGCACCGAGTGTGAGCGAAATTAAAGAGATTGTACTGGCGCATTTGCAAGAGCTATATGGCTTTTACGGTGAATACTCGGGGTGCCGAATCGCGCGCAAACACATTGCATGGTATACGACGGGCATTCCAAACTCTAATGCTTTTCGTCAAGCAATGTATGTTGAGGAGAGCACCGTTGGGCAGTTTCGTGTGGTCGAGGCTTTTTTACAGGCTCATGAGTAAGGCATAAATAGCGATTGGCTATGAAGTATTGATTACAACTCATCAGCATGCTCAGTCTTTGATGTTTGTTCAGGCGCAGACTTGGGGTGTTGCCAAGGAAAGCGTCCTTCTAGCTCGACTTGTAGCGATAAGCTTAAAAAAGTTCTAATGAGCACGATAAAACCCAAGACCAAAACGCTACGCAACGTAGGCTCTGTGACGACGGTGGCCATAATGTCGGCGGCGATGAGCACTTCGAGGCCCAATAAAATAGATTTGCCAACCGTCTGTCTGATTTCGATATAAGCGTCATGAGTAAAGCGACCCGTCAAACGAATGGCCCTATAAAATGCATAAAATAGTCCAAAAAGCATAATAAGGACACCAATGACTTCAACGAATTTGGCAATCAGATCAATATAATGAGCTAGCGTTTCTATCAAAAGACAGTCTCCTTTAAGGTGCGTAACATACAAAGGCAATTATAGCTAAAAAACTCGGTAGAGTAAGATGGCAAATTTACTGCCCTTTTGTTATCGGTTTGCAATACTATTTTATAAAATTTTACTGGTACTTTTTCGAGTAATTACAATGTAATTTTGGTATCCTAGAGCTGCACACTATTGGGAATATAATAAACAAAAAGGATTTTTTATGGCTACTCCCTCAAAAAAGGCAATTAGCAAAGCGGTTAAAGACAAACATATCATCATTACTGGTGCTTCAAGCGGCATCGGTGAACGTACGGCCTTTTTACTTAGTGAGTGCGGTGCTCATGTTATTTTATTAGCACGTACCGAAGAGAAGCTAAAAGTAGTAAAAGAAAATATTGAGGAGCTTGGTGGCAAGGCCAGTTATTACCCTTGTGATTTAACCAATATGGATGAGATTGAAACTGTTAGCACGCAAATTTTGGCTGATTTTGGCCATGTCGATGTACTGGTCAATAACGCGGGTCGCTCGATTCGCCGTTCGGTGCATGAGTCTGTTGATCGTTTCCATGATTTTGAGCGTACCATGGACATCAATTACTTTGGCGCTGTCAAAATAGTTCTTGGATTTTTGCCGACGATGATTGAACGCCAAGCCGGTCAAATTGTTAACATCTCATCCATTGGTGTACTGGCAAATAGTCCGCGCTTTGCCGCTTATGTCGCCTCAAAATCGGCATTAGATGCCTTTAGCCGATGCTTGGCTGCTGAAGTGAAAGGCGATAATGTCACGATTACCAATATCTTTATGCCATTGGTACGCACGCCGATGATTGAGCCGACTAAGTTATATCGTTACATGCCTGCGCTGATGCCTGATGAAGCGGCAATGATGGTCGCCAAAGCGATTGTTTATAAACCTAACAGTATTGCCAGTAATATGGGCAAGTTTGCGTCGGCTACTTATTCATTAGCACCAGCGATCAACGTGGGTATCCAATCGATGGGTTATCGTATTTTCCCAAGCACCCGCGCTGGATTGACCACCGATAAAAAACCAAACCTTGCTCAGCGTGCCTTTGCCAGAATTTTACCGGGTGAGCATCACTAAATTGTGTTTGTTACTTATAAAAGAAAAAGGATGCTGCGGTATCCTTTTTTAATGCTTTAAAATTATTCGTAATTTATATGAATGGGTAGGCAGTGGATTTTTTATTTACCATAATCACCGTTATGGGAAAAATGTGTGGTTTACTAGTGAGGATTTTTAATAAACTATTGTAGTTAAATATCTTTAAACAACGGATTTTCTCTAAAAAAATTTATTGATTCTTCATGATTGTAGCTACCAGCTTGCCATAAAACTCGCATGAGGTGATTAAACCTATCAATACAATAATCAATGTCATCTTCGCTATATCTATATGTATCAAATGTCCATGCGACTGTAGAGCTCCTATGAGCACAGACTAGATTATTTATACTATTTCCTAGGTAATAGATATTTCTTGCAAGATTTTTTTCTATCATATTCTTGTCATTCAGGTACTTACTTAACTTTATTAGTGAATATTCAAGATCCCAATATTTATCAACATCCCATGTGTCTTCACTCTCTAAATAATAATGAAAAGAGTCACTATTCCAAAACTTTTCTTCGCATTCATTTATTTCCATAAGCATAATTTCCTGTTTTCTGCATCGAGCTTGCCATTATCAGTGCACCAATATCATCAGTTATAGGAGAAGCTATTTTTTTAGAGTATTGCTAGCATACATATGGCGAACCAATCAGGCGCTTTCACTGGTTCGGTTCCCTAGTGAGGACTTGAATCTTCGGCTGTAGGGTAATGGTCTCAGTATATTAAGATATTTAGGTGGTCACGGTGTACATAACATTGATTTTTTGAGGTCAAACTGACTTAATCTTGATTTATTTTCCTATAGTTATTACAGCTTTCTTGTTGCCCATTTTCACAAGCCTTATTAAACCAGTTCTTTGCTTGAGTATTATCTTGATTAACACCTACACCATCGCGATACATCGCACCAAGATTGTTTTGAGCAGGAGCATATTCTTGATCAGCAGCTTTTGTATACCACTTAAAGGCTTGGGAGAAGTCTCGGCCTACACCGTGACCCATGTAATACATAACTCCAAGATTATATTGTGCATTAGCATTTTCTTGATCAGCTGCTTTTCCAAACCATTTTAGAGCCTGTGAAAAATCTTGTGTCACGCCGTTACCCTGATAATATATTGCACCTAAATTAGCTTGTGCAGGAGCATATTCTTGTTCAGCTGCTTCTGTATACCACTTAAGTGATTGAGGCAAGTCTTGCTCTATACCATTGCCTTCATAATACATTGCGGCTAAATCATTTTGTGCAATGATATATCCTTGATTAGCAGCTTTTGTATACCATTTAAAGGCTTGTGAAAGGTCTTGGTCTACGCCATTGCCTTGGGTATACATTAAACCAAGGTTATACTCCGCTTCAGGAAAGCCTTGATCGGCTGCTTTCGTATACCATTTGATTGCTTCAGCATAGTTTTGAGGGACTCCTTCGCCTTCACGATACATCGCACCAAGATTATACTGCGCCTCAGGAAAACCTTGATTAGCCGATTTCATATACCACTGCGCAGCTTTGGCATAGTCTTGATGAACACCTTCTCCTATATCATACATCCAACCCAAATCGAATTGTGATTCTGCATCGCCCTGTTCGGCTAATTCCTGTACGTCTTCAGCTTTAGTTTCTGTCTCTATTTCCTGAATAGCTGTTTGCCCCTCAGAAGCTTCGTTTTTGGCTTCACTTTGCATTTTTTGACAGCTCGTAAGCGTAAGAGGTAATAAAGCAGTAGAAAAAAGAAGGGCAACTAAATTAGTTTTTTTGAAAATCATATATTTGATTCACTGGTAGAAAAAGTGTTGAATAAGTATATTATCTTAAAGTTTCAAAAGAGCGACTCTCTAAGCAAAAAAATATTGAGAAATTTTTTATTTACTGTAAAGTTTGTCATGAGAGCATGTTCGGTGCGCTATACAGGAATCGAACTCTAAACTGTACACTCACTATTTTTGATAACTTAACAACTGATTTAAGAGAACTATAATATGGATGAAGACGATCTGAGTCTTAAATTTGAGATGCTTATAGATCATATTATAGCTAAAAAAAGTTCTCAGCCTATTCTTAGGGATATTTTTGGTCACTCTAGTGGTGATTGGGTGAATTGCAGAAATTATATAGATGAAAATACATATACTGAAGAATATGAGGGCTTGGATGTATATGTGTGTTGGCTAAATGAGATTAATTCAACTAATGACCAAGGTAGGTTAGTTGCTTTCTTCGAAAATAATCAATTGTATTCTCAAATATTAATATTCAATATGAATACGCTTAAGCTTAAAGCTTAATGAAATTAGGCAGTTTTTAAAGGCATACCCCAAGGGAACCAGATAATTCACCCCTCAAACGTATTAACAGACCACTTAAAATAGACCTCTATAATGGAACCATTTAAAACAGACTAACCAAACGCCCGCCATAACAGCCAAAACAATCCTGCCATCACCGCAGCAATAATCAATAGCCGCTTTGCCCAATGTGGTAAAAGAGGCTTTTCATATCCCAAATCATTAAGTTGGCTCTCTACACCCCTTTGTAGACTTTTGAAACCTTGATCTGCTTGAGTGGTTTTCACACGGTTTTTTATCAGTTTCCCAGCCTCATGTCCGTCTTCAGTTTCCTGCTCTCTATCAAAACTAATGGCGTGGTTGGAGATACCTTGCTTGTTAGCGATGGTATTCAACTTCTGCTGTTGCTTTACCTTCAATGCTGTCTCGTAAGCATCAATTCGAACCTTGGCGTCGTCCATACTGATATTTTCTTCAGCGGCCAAGGTTTTGATAGCCATCACCAGATTGTTTTTCTCAATCATCATGATGACCGCTTTTGGCAGCTTGGCACTGACAGATTTTGAGCTGGGATTGGGGTTAAACATGACTTTCCTTATTGAGGCTTGCTTTATTAGAAATGAAAATAGTTGCAGATAACTTTATAGCTACTGTCGTTTATTATAACCATTTTATAAGCGTGAGATTCAAGCAAAAAAATACCGCAGTCATATCGTGTCTGCGGTATCTTTAAGAGTGCTTATATTTGTGAGCATAAACATCAGCTCATTAGATTATTATTGTACTCTATAGGTCTTTCCAACGTTGGATAGATTCTTTGATCACTTCTTTGGCTTCTGCGACGTCACCCCAAGATTCAACCACTGTTGTACCAGCTTTTTTAAGATCTTTATAGTGGCTAAAATGGAACTGTAACTGGTTGATCAGCTGCTTTGGTAAATCTTCTAGGCTGTTGTAAGCATTGCCTGTATCACGGTCGTCAGCAGGGACGACGACGATTTTGTCATCAACTTCGCCATCATCAACGAATTTCATAACGCCGATTACTTTGGCTTTTAAGAAAATGCCAGTAGGTAAAGGCTGCTCAGTAATGATTAATGCATCAAGCTCATCGCCATCTTCATCAAGCGTTTGCGGGATAAAGCCATAGTTGCAAGGTTTGGCAAAGATTTGTGGATCAACACGGTCAAGCTCAAAAACGGCTAATTCGCGGTTCCATTCGATTTTATGGCTGCTGCCTGTTGGGATTTCTACCACAACGTTGATGATGCCACCGTCGACGTCACCTGCGTCCAAGATTTTATTAAAGTCTGCCATAAAATGCTCCTGTTGCTTTTATATTAAAGTTTGAGGGGTAAAGTTATCTAAGTAGAGGCCACAAATGCTAGCGGCACCTCATGAAAGTCGGCTGCGAGTATAGCAAATTTCCATATCAGTTGCTCGTTATGCTTAAGTCTAAGCAGGCACAAGGTTATGCAAAATAAGCTAAGACTTAGGCGCTACCGGTCGCAATGGGATTTTTCCTGCGTGACGCTGTGCAATATTATCAATCAGCATTTGAGTAACTTGTTTATAGCTTAGCTGCTCAGTCGTCTTTTTGTTGGCTGTCTCATCCAGAGCTGTTTTATCAAGATTGGCTAACTTATTAATTGCCACAAAATCCGCTAAACGTAGCATTTGCATGCCAGCGTAGCCACACGGATTGATGGCGTTAAAAGCCGATAAGTCACAATTGATATTGAGCGCAATGCCGTGATAGCTAAAACCATGTTTAATTTTAAACCCTAGCGAGGCTATTTTTCCTAGCATAATGGCATCCGTTACTGGCAGGGTAGTAGTTTCATTGCTAGTGTCAGAATCCTCGCTATTGTCTGCAGCACACACGTATGAATTATTGTATAAATAAACGCCGGGTGCATCACGACGTGAATGCGCACGGACATGGATACTGTCAAATGAGGCTAAACCTTGCAAACAGGCATTGGTCACGTCCTCAATCGCTTGCTCGGCATGCGATACCAGATTGCGCACACTCCAGCCTATACTGTCCAAATCAAACAACCAGTAAATAACCAGCTGGCCATGACCGTGCCACGTCACTTGTCCGCCGCGATCTGTTTTGATAATAGGGGTGTCAGTCCGTTGCAGGATATGTTCTTCTTTACCTGCTTGCCCAAGCGTGTAGACGTCATTGTGATCGACAATCCATAACTCATCAGGCGTGCGCAAACCTTGCTCTTTTTTGAGCGCAATACGCGCTAACGTGCGTGCTAGCATCGCATCATGGGTAGAGACATAATCGGCTGCCGACAGCGATTTTGTCAGAAGGGTGTCATTAAGCAAGGTATCGTCAAGAAGGCTATCGTGAATCTGTTGCGTTAGGTTTTGCATAAGAGTGACTGTCTTGTTGTGGTCTGGTATAGAGTATTGGCAAATACTGACTGGTAGCGACTGTTCAACGCGCCCCAATATTGAGTGTAGCAGTTTTTAGGATTGCTGCTCAAATTTAAATCCA
This sequence comes from Psychrobacter okhotskensis, assembly GCF_965638355.1. NCBI lineage: Bacteria > Pseudomonadati > Pseudomonadota > Gammaproteobacteria > Moraxellales > Moraxellaceae > Psychrobacter > Psychrobacter okhotskensis. Next base: position 1,982,479 of record NZ_OZ281822.1, on the reverse strand, counting down.
TGCATATATAAAGCAGAATATTGAGGACAGAACAAAGTATTGAAGCATGTTACTTATAAAGTATTACTTAACAGAAGAATCTATATCGTGGGTATTGATGATGGCTGACACGTATCTTATACAAACCCAGCAGTCAATCAAAGAGACTGTTCATTGCTCAATCAATGCGCTACATTAAAGAGTAATGAATGGAATCTTGTTAGTTCTCATAATGATGTGCGCGTATGCGGAGATTTCCGCCAGCGCCTAAATAAAGATACAGAGTTTTAAACCAAATATAGCGTGCTGACTCTAACGCCTATGACAAGGAAGATATATGACAGACAACAATCAAAACACTAATGATCAAGCGTATAAAAACAATGATAAGTCACTTGGTAGTAATAAGTCACATAGTATTGTGACCACTGTTGAAGATATGCAAGCGCAGTTCTCAAGATTACAAGCATTGAGCCGTGCTCAACCAATAAATGATTGGGCGACGCGCGAGACTCAATTAGACAATTTAGAGATGATGCTCAGCGACAATCAACAAAGCATCGCTCAAGCGATCAGCGCTGATTTTGGTTATCGTAGTGAATCAGAGACTCAGTTTGCAGAGCTTGTTCCGAGTTTTACGGGCATTAGCCATGCCAAAAAGCATGGTAAAAAATGGATGAAAACTCGCCACGCCTCTATTTCAGCATTGTATATGCCAGCTCATAATGAGATTCAGCCACAGCCATTAGGCGTGGTTGGTATCATGGTGCCATGGAACTATCCATTATTCTTAGCGGTAGGGCCAATCATTGATGCACTCACGGCAGGCAATCGAATCATGATTAAGATGAGTGAGGCCGCACCGCAGTTCGCGCAAGTGTTTGCCGATCTTATCGCTCATTATTTTTCATCGGATATGGTTTGTGTCGTGCTGGGCGAAGTAGATATCGCTGAAGCTTTCAGTAAGATGCCATTCGATCATCTATTGTATACTGGCTCTACTGCGGTGGGCAAAAAAATCATGGCGGCGGCAGCGCCCAACTTGACCCCAGTTACGCTAGAGCTTGGTGGTAAGTCACCGGTTATCGTGTTGGAAGGTGCCAACTTAGAGGCGGCGGTCAATCGTGTGATGATGGGCAAAACGCTCAATGCTGGGCAAACTTGTATTGCTCCTGATTACGTACTGATTCAGCGCAAAGATCATGAAGTGTTTATTAACCTAGCAAAAGAGTGGATGCAGAAGCATTATCCGAATATCAGCGAAAACCCAGATTACTCGCGTATTATCAATGGTCAGCAATTCAAACGTATCAAAGGTTACTTAGATGCCTTATCTGGTGAAAACATTCATAAGATAACTGATGCAGACTATGATATTGAAACGCGGTTGATGCCGCCGCTGATTATCAGTGAGCCGGCAGCCGATAGTGATGTGATGCAAAACGAGCTGTTTGCACCGATTTTGCCGTTGATGCACTATGATACGCTCGATGATGCGATAGACTTCGTCAATGCGCGTCCGCGTCCATTGGCCCTCTATGTGTTTGGTGAGCGTAATAGCGACATAGAAAAAGTGCGTGACAACACGGTATCAGGTGGCTTGGCTATCAATGAAGTTATCTTGCATGTGGTGCAGCACGACTTACCGTTCGGCGGGGTTGGGCACTCAGGCACTGGCGCCTATCATGGTAAAGCGGGCTTTGAGCGTTTAAGTCATATGAAGCCTGTGTTTGTACAAAACAAGCTCAATGGTATGAATTTCCTATTACCACCTTATGGCGGCTTATTTAACAAAGCCATGGCGTTCATGATGAAATAAGTGTGATGAGATTGGCTGTTTAATAATGATAGCATCTACGTAAGTAGGTGCTATTTTTTGTCCAAAAAACAAAATTTTGATGATTATAGTATTTATTTTTGATGGCTTTATAATATTTTTTATACATAAAGGAAAAGCTGAACCCAGCCAATAGTTATTTATAATCATTCTCATTTGTTGCTACATTTCTTAATATTACCGGACGGTAGTTATGGTAAATTTATATTGCTGATGAGACATAAAGATTGATTTTGCGTGAATTATCAACCCAATGCAGCATTATTCGATATCGATAACCGCATTCAAAAGCTGACTTCAATATCGAAATAATTGATGCCAATAACGAAATATAGGACATCCCATGCGTCAATGGATTGCGTTAAGTTTACTGTGTATAAGTGTGTTGTTGCTGCCAGTGTCAGCATCAGCAGCTTGCGCATCACCGATCAAGTTTGGCGCGTTGACTTGGGAGAGTGGTCAGTTTACGACTGGTATACTCAAATATATTGCCGAGAGCGGTTACGACTGCACGATCGAGGAAGTACCTGGGGCAGGACCCGCACTCGAGACTGCATTGTCGCAAAACGATATCCAAATCATCGGCGAACAATGGGTTGGGCGCTCGCCGATTATGGAGCAGGCCATCAATGACGATAAAGTTGCGGTCATTGGCGATACGCTGCAAGGCGGTGCTACTCAAGGTTGGTACGTCCCTCAATATGTCATGGATGACAATCCGGGACTGCGTCGTTATCAGGATTTGCCTAAGTATGCAGCGTTGTTTAAAGACCCAGAAGATCCTAGCAAGTCACGGTTTATGAATTGTCCGTCAGGCTGGGCGTGTGAGATTTTTAACACCCGACTGCTCAAAAATACTGGCTTAGACGCGGTCTTTAATAATGCCCATCCAGGTACGGGTGCAGCACTCGATGCTGAGATTGCCTCCGCCTTTGAACAGAAAAAACCGTTACTATTTTATTATTGGCAGCCAACAGGGCTCATCGCCAAATACGACTTTGCGCCGCTAGCGTTCCCTGCCCATGAGGATGAGTGCTGGCAAGACTTGTTGTTGGCCGACGGCACCTCGGATTGTGTGTCTGGCTTTCCTGTGTCCCCGCTTAAAATTGCTGCATCGACGCCTTTTATTGATAATAATCCCGAATTGGCAAGCGCTTTTGAAAAAGTACAGTTCACGCCAGATCAGCTAAACAGTGCGATTTTAGAGATGAGTGAAAGCAAGCGCAGTGGTGATGAACAGGCGCTTGAGTTTTTACGTGCCAACCCAAACGTCTGGCAAGCGTGGCTACCCAAAGAAGTCGCTGAAAATCTTGCTGCCAATTTAGGCATCAGTCTAACGGACGATGGCACAGGCAATAGCGGTGTCAATCCATCACTGAATGACGCCACCTCAAGTAATGCCTTCCTAGCATTAACGTCCAGCTTTCCGTCATGGTCCCTTGAGTCACCGCTTAATAAAGCCTTAGCGACTGTAGTCAGAGACTATGGCGATGTGTTTCGGAGTATCAGTAGCGTCACTTTGACCTATTTATTATTACCTATTGAACGTCTATTGACGGTGATCCCCGCATGGTTAATTATTGGTCTGGTGACTGTATTAGCGTGGTTTGGGGTGCGCAAAGTATTGTTTGCTATTGCCTGCGGGGCAGGGCTGTTCTTAATCGGTGCGTTTGGATTGTGGGGCGCTTTGATCGATACGTTAGCGTTATTGATCGTCTCTGTTTTGGTGACAGTGGTTGTCGGTATTCCCATTGGTATTGCTATGTCGGGCAGCAGTCTGCTCCGTAAAATTATTACGCCGATATTAGATGTGATGCAAACCATGCCAAGTTTCGTCTATTTGATTCCCGTGCTCATGCTATTCGGTATTGGTAAAGTACCAGCATTATTTGCCACGATTATCTATGCCTTGCCACCGCTTATTCGTTTGACGACATTGGGTATAACGCAAGTCAATCATGAAATGATCGAAGCGGGGCGCTCGTTCGGTAGCACCCATTTTCAGCTACTCATTTGGATCAAGTTACCACAAGCATTGCCCAGTATTATGGCGGGCATCAATCAGGCAGTAATGATGTCGCTTGCCATGGTCGTACTGGCGTCTATGATTGGTGCGCCGGGTCTGGGAGAAGATGTCTTACAATCTATTCAGACGCTCAATATTGGTCAAGGACTACAAGCAGGTACGGCCATTGTCATTGTCGCGATTATCATTGACCGTATCAGCCAAGCCTTTGGTCAAGGGAAACGCGCGCGGCAAAAAACCATTGAAGCTGGCAAGCGTCCTATCGGTTAAATAATAAAGAGACTACCTATGAATCATATCCAGTTAGAGAATATCAGCAAAATCTATAATGCTAATGAGTCGCAAGCACAATCAGCTTTAAATCTATTAGCAGAAGGTATGGATAGTGTCGCTGTCAAAAAGCAGACTGGCTATTCAGTCGGGCTTTATAATGTTAATTTGGCAATAAAAGCGGGTGAGCTGCATTGCATTATGGGGCTGTCAGGCTCGGGTAAATCAACCTTGATACGCCATCTTAACCGTTTAATTGATCCGACCAGTGGCAAGATATGGGTTGATACCACTATTAATTCCAAGACACTGTCGTCAAAAGCACAAGGCATCGCAAAAGAAAAATCTATAACATCGACTGCTGCTGCACCAGTGAGTGATGCCAGTCCAGCAATTGTGACTCCAACGATGATGGATAATACCAGCTCAAGCGACTCTATCAATATTTTGGAATTGGATGATAAGGGGTTACAACAATATCGCCAGAATACCGTCAGTATGGTGTTCCAGCATTTTGGCTTGATGCCACATATGACAGTCATACAAAATGTGGCTTACGGGTTACGCGTTCGCAAGATGAGCGTGGAAGCACGTCATGAAGTGGCGCGTCATTGGCTTAATGAGGTCGGACTGCCCAATCTAGAGCATAGCTATCCCGATGAGCTATCGGGCGGCATGCAGCAACGTGTCGGGCTGGCGCGTGCCTTAGCGACTGACAATCCGATTCTGCTCATGGATGAAGCGTTCTCCGCGCTTGATCCGCTCATTCGTGCCCAATTACAAGATCAACTGCTTGAACTACAAGACCGTCTCAATAAGACCATCGTCTTTATCACTCATGATATTGATGAAGCGGTCAAAGTAGGTCAGCGTATTAGTATCTTAAATGGTGGCCGCTTAGTGCAAACTGGCACGCCTAGCGAGTTAAGAGACAATCCGGCTGATGACTATGTTGCGCAATTTATGCACGCTAAAGCTTAATAATAAATCAACGTTGGTGGCGTTCTGTCTTTTTTAATTTGCTTTTAAATCAAGATCAAACAGTATCGCTATTTAATGATTGAGACAAAGTCATTTATTTGTTAATGACCATTGTATTTTTGCCCATTAAGATATGACTGCTTGAATTGAGGATATTCCTTAGTTTATCTCCTTATATAAATAGACAATTAGATGCAGACTTGCCTCTAATTACTCTATATCGCCAGTCTTTCCGTGTTGTTAAAAAAATGTAGCAAGGGTATATTCACTATTAAAGTAAACTCCATTAACAGGGTATACTATTAAATTATTCTAACTTATCTCTCCCTATTTTCCCTTGCCTTATTTTTCAACGCCATCGGCTTAGAGCTGAATTTCCTTACTCATATTTTCACTTGGTTTATCCTCTTTTTAGCTCATTTAGATGACCATCGATTGAATTGAGCACCTGCTCTAATAACCTATCAAGAAGATCGTGACCGACTGCGCACGATATGAGTGCAAGACTTCATAAAAAAGGATCCGTTATGCCACATAATAACTTCGACAATGATCACGGCCACAACTCTGGTATGGTAACAAGCTCAAAGCGTCAGCCATCACGTTGGCTCAAAAATGCTAGTGCGCTGGGTGTGACCACAGTATTGAGTGCTGGTCTATTGTTAGCGTGTGGTCAAGTGAGCAGTGCAGAAAGTAAATCGAGTAGTAATACTTCGATTGGTAATAGCAAGTCTGGTAGTGAAAACAATGGTGTGACCAACTCACGCGATATGCTGCCATCTGACATGCTCAAGCAACTACAAGCGTTACCGCAGCTCACTAAAGGTCTGGGTAAAAATGGTGCAGCAGTCATTGATCCAAATAAACCCACTTTAGTTAAATTTTGGGCAAGCTGGTGTCCGCTATGTTTGGGTACACTAGAGGAGACCGAAGAGTGGCGTACCGATCCTAAATTTGCCGACCTAAATGTTGTGACAGTTACCAGTCCCGGTCACCTCAATGAAAAAGCCGATGGTGAGTTCACTACTTGGTATGCAGGCGTTCAAGCAGACTATCCGCAGCTACCCGTGTTGGTCGATAGCTCCGGTGATTTGATTAATAAGCTTGGTGTACAAGTCTATCCTAGCTGGGCAATACTGGACAAAAAAGGCAATCTTGTCCATTTAGTCAAAGGTAATATTACGGCTGAGCAAGCTTATGCGCTGGCCGAAAATGCCAATAATGATTTTGCGGCGCTTAAAAGCGGCAAGGCCAAACTGACAAACGCGCAAGCCTTAGACAATAACAGTAAGATTGAAACCATTAAGCAAAAAGATGGTGTGTACTATAACGATAAAGGTAAGGCGATTAATACCCGCTCAATCTATTTGGCTGGCGGCTGTTTCTGGGGCGTTGAGGCCTATATGGAGCGCGTCGATGGCGTGGTCGATGTGGTCTCAGGTTATGCCAATGGTGATGATGATCAGCCAAACCCAAGCTATGAAGATGTGATTCGCGGTTCAGGACATGCTGAAGCGGTGAAAGTTACTTATGATGCAGATAAGACCGATCTCGACACGATTTTGAAGTATTATTTCCGTGTCGTTGACCCGACCAGTGTAAATAAGCAAGGTAATGATCGCGGTGTGCAGTATCGTTCAGGAATTTACTATACCGATCAAGAGGACAAAGCGGTGATTGATGCCGCACTCAAACGCGTACAAGCTCAGTATAAGCAAAAAGTCGTCGTTGAACATGAAGCGTTAGATAACTTCTATTTGGCTGAGATGTATCATCAAGATTACCTCGCCAAAAATCCAAATGGTTACTGTCATATTGATTTAAGCCTTGCTGATGACAAACCTGAAGGCACAGCACGCACCAAGCTCGCCGCTGTTAGTACGGTTGCCGAGACTTTAGATCCCAAGCGTTATGCTAATTTTGACAAAAATGCTTTGAAGAATACCTTGACCAAAGCCCAGTATGATATTACCCAAGGTGCCGCTACTGAGCGTGCCTTTAGTCATGAATATGACAATCTGTTTGCACCCGGTATTTATGTCGATGTGGTCAGTGGCGAGCCGTTATTTTTGTCTACCGATAAGTATCAATCCGGTTGTGGCTGGCCAAGTTTCACTAAGCCTATTGATATGCAAGTCATTACTCAGCATGAAGATAAAGCCTTTAATATGGTGCGTACAGAGATTCGCTCACGGGTAGCAGACTCGCATCTTGGTCACGTCTTCCCCGACGGTCCAAAAGATCGCGGTGGCTTGCGTTATTGTATCAATGGTGGCGCATTACAATTCATTCCTGTCAGTGCGATGCCGCAATCAGGCTACGCGCCACTGGTTAAGTTGGTCAAATCGTAATTTTCATAGCTATAGTCATTTAATGGTGCTTATTTGCACAGTACAAAAAGACGTTAAGGTTATCCTTAGCGTTTTTTTATATTCCTAGATTAACACACCAAGTGCAACGCTAAGTAATGGAATAAAACACCTGGTTTGGCGTTTTAAACCCTAATCGTTTTCTTGGTCTGTTGTTTAACCTGTCTTCAATGTTTTGAACCTCATCATCAGATACTTGTCTAAAGTCACATCCTTTAGGCAAGTACTCTCTAATCAAGCCATTGGTATTTTCGTTTGTTCCTCGTTGCCATGAGGCATAAGCATCAGCAAAGTAGAACCCACTATAGAGTCTTTGCTTAATGGCTTTATGATCCGCAAATTCCTTGCCATTATCGGACGTAATCGTCTTAACGTGTAGTTTCACTGGAGTTAGCATTACCACCATCGCATCCGCGACCAGATGAGCACTCTTTTTAGTCACTCGCTTCATCTTAACCAAACCTGTCTTTCGCTCTACCACTGTCACGATAGCTTGTTTATGGTTTTGACCAATGATGGTGTCCGCTTCCCAATCACCGATGCGGGATCGCTCTTTTACTACATGAGGGCGCTCATGAATTGATATCCTGTCATTAATACGCCCACGAGTCTCAGTGGTAAGCCTTTGACGATAGGGTTTGGCTTTGCGTCTCAAATATTGCCATAGCCTGCCGCCTTGTTTCTTATCGATCCATAGGTAACGATAGATGCTCATGTGGCTGAGTTTACTATGAACGCCTGCTATTTGTTCAGGACTCCACTGTAACTTAAGTTTATCAACAACCCAGTTCCAGACGTTCAACACAATAGTGAAGGCATTATTTGCTCGCCTCGCTTTAGCGGTGTTGTCTGCATGCTTTGCCCGGTAGCCTCGTAGGCTTTTATTGCGTCTAAGCTCTCTTGATATGGTGCTGGGACTTCTGCCTAACGCCCCTGCTATAAATTTAATACTATGTTGTGCCCCTCTAAGGGCATAAATCTGATATCGTTCCTCTAGGCTTAGATGTGTATAGCTCATGGTTGCAATCTCACTTTGGCGGTGGATAGTAGCTTTGATGCTAGCGCATCTAGGCCTCTTTTTCACCTGCTCTTTGATATTGCACTTCATGTGTTAATCTAAGATTTACCTTTTATACCTACTTTTTATACTAATCTAAGCGGTTGTAAGTAGTCGTTTGGATAGGTAGTCTTTATAAACGTTGCTTGCCCTCGTATGATTTTTGCTGCTAGGCATCGCGATGCCTGCAAAAAACCGCAAATGTGTTTATACTAAATGGTCTTTTAATGTCTCATCATCATTTGTTATTAGAATTTTTGATATCTTTTAGTCGGTATCGCTTAGCTATTGAGCAATATGGATTTTTAACTTTTGCGTTTAAGGTTGTAACATGACGGTCACCTATGCACCTATTATTACCTCGTTGCTTGATAACGATTTGTACAAATTTACCATGCTACAAGCCATGTTACATCAGTTCCCGCAGACCCATGGTGTCTATCGATTTCGCTGCCGTAATAATAATGAAGCGGTCTATCCACTAGCAGACATTAGAGAGTCATTAGAGCATCAATTGGATATGTTGTGTGAATTGCGCTTCTTAGAAGATGAATTGGAGTATTTGCGTGGGTTGCGCTTTATGCGTTCCGATTTTGTCGATTATTTAGAGCTGTTTAAACTTAAGCGCCGTTTTATCACCGTCAGTACGGACAATAAAGGGCGTTTACTGATCGATATAGAAGGGCCAATGATTCAGGCGATGTTCTTTGAAGTGTTCGTGCTGGCTATCGTGAACGAGTTGTATTTTAATGCCTTATCGAGCCCTAGGGTAATAGAGGAGGGACAAAGGCGTTTGGATGACAAGGTTGCGCTGTTGCAGCAGTATGCAAAGCAACAAAACACAGACCAGCCGCCGTTCATCGTCGCAGACTTTGGCACACGTCGACGCTTTAGCAAAAGCTGGCAAGCGCATGTGGTAGAAACTCTGCACAAAGCTGAGCCGAAAGTTGTTAGCGGCACCTCAAACGTTTATTTAGCTAAGCAGCTTGGGATGACGCCGATAGGAACGATGGCGCATGAGTTTATGCAAGCTTTTCAAGCATTGGATGTGCGTTTACGTGACTCACAAAAAGCCGCACTCGAATCTTGGGTACATGAATATCGCGGTGATTTGGGTATCGCGTTGACCGATGTCGTTGGCATGGACGCATTCTTGCGTGATTTTGATCTGTATTTCGCCAAGCTTTTCGATGGTCTGCGCCATGATAGCGGCGATCCGTATATTTGGGGTGATAAAGCCATTGCGCATTATCAAAAACTAAAGATAGACCCGAAGACGAAAATTTTGACTTTTAGTGATGGCTTGACGCTTGAAAAGGCGTGGGAGTTGCATCAATACTTTAAAGAGCGCATCAGAACCAGCTTTGGTATTGGCACCAATCTCACCAATGATATGGGCATCACGCCAATTAATATTGTACTCAAATTGGTTGAGTGTAATGGGCAGCCTGTTGCTAAACTGTCTGATAGCCCAGGCAAGACCATGATCAATAATGATACGTATCTTGCCTATTTGCGCCAAGTTTTCGAGGTTGATGAACCCGAATAGAGAATGAGCCTATCTCTAGCTGTTGCTATTTTCTGTCTTATCTTCTTCAGCAAAAGCGGCATCCAATGCTTGTTGTACTGCATTGATGCGCGTCTCGCAAACGCGATAAGCGGCAATTGATTCTTCCACCGTGGTCATCAAGTTGTCGATATCAGGCTCATCTTGTTGCTGCAATTCAGCCGCATTGGTTTTTAGAATATCGTAAGCTGCCTTAAAGGTTTTTGGGGCGGCTTTTTTGCGCTTGCGAGTAGGGGTAGTCATAGCGTGTCCTAATTTTTAGAGTACAAGTAAGTAAGTAGGGGAGTAATCGTTAGATGTTATTATATGGTTAACTTGGTATATCTGATATTTCTGTCGTGTTCTTCTCAGTATTAACCTCAACAATCTGAGCTTTAGCCTTACCGTCTTTTAAGACGATATGAATGGTTTGCTCAGGGAAGAGCTGTGTGCTGCTGGTGAGTATCTGTTTGTCTTTATCATTAGTCAGCATGGTGTAGCCTTGCTTGAGCACACGAGACGGTCGGTGCAAGAGTACGATATCACGAAGATGGGCGCTATCACGTTGTGCTTGTATCAGCTGCTGCTGCGCGCTCTGCATGATGGTTTTTTGATGGATATCACTGTAGTTATGGGCGCTGGCTAATTGCTGATGTGCAAGGGTTTGCGTCTGTGTGTGTAACTCGGTTGTCAGTCTCGCCGCTTGCTTTACTTGCCGCTGCGCGCTCTGCTGAATACTACGCCACGCATAGTCGCTGTCTTTTTGTAGCGCGGTCAGCTGACCGATGGTACGTGACTGTATTTGGCTCAATTGTCGCGCCGTTTGTTGCTCCGCGATATTGAGTTGACGCTGAGCGGCTTGTTTTATTTGTGTTTGATAATGCAAAGTCTGCGTGACCAGCTGTGCTAAATGCGCCATGATAGCGGCAATTACCTTTGATGGCGTGTCAAAGCTGCTGTGCGCTACTTCATCTAAAATCACTTTATCGCGCTCGTGACCAATACCAACCCAGACGGGGACAGGTTGTTCAGCGACCAATGCCGCAAGCTCGTAATCATTGAGGTAAGCCAAATCTCCCACCGCGCCGCCGCCACGAATAATCACTAATAAATCAGGCAGGCGCTGATAAGTATCTTGGAATCGTTGCTGGGCACTGACGATGGCTTGGCGAATCTCGCTTGGGGCATGATTGCCTTGAAAGGTCGCGTAATGGTAATGGAAGTGACAAGCGCCTGTACTTGCTAAGCGATCAGCATCGGCTTGAAAATCACCTAAACCTGCGGCCTTTTCGGGCGCAATCACGAGGACATGCTCGATATCAAAGGGCACAGGTAATTGTTGATTGAGCTGCAATAAGCCTTCGCCAGTCAAGCGATCGACCATCTCCGCATATTGCCGTGCCAAATCTCCCAAGGTATAGCTAGGATCAATGTCTTCAATCGTAATAGAGAAGCCATATTGTGCGTGAAAGCCTGCGGATACTTTGAGTAATACGGTCAAGTCGCGCTCAAGAGGCATGCCAGTTGACCGCTCAAATTTTGCCAATACGCGGGCGGCTTTGAAGCGCCAGAGATTACCACGGCAGCTGGCGACGACTTTGCCTTCCTCATCTTTTTCAGCCAACTCAAAGTAATAATGCCCACCTTTACTAGACAGATTGCGAATTTCAGCTTTCACCCATACACGGTGGTCAAAGGTTTGCTTGATAACCATCTCAACCGCTGATAAATAGTCACTCAGACGCAGGACCGTGTCTTCCAAATGGTCTTCTTGTTCCGCCAGTTCGGCCTCCAAAGTCGCTAAATCTTTGGCAGGCGCTAATACTTTTGCTGGTTTGGTATTTGAAAAATTGGGTTTGCGCATAATAATAGACCAAGGACTGTGAAAACAAGGGTTCTGAAAACAAATATTCTAAAAAAAAGGTTCTGAAAATAGAGATTTTAAAAACTAAGAAACTGAATAGAATGAGTACAACATTAGATAGGGTAGTTTACCCCAAAAGCGTAGCTACAAAAAGTAAAGCCAGTAAGTCAGCAATCAATATAGTATTTTCATCGCTGACTTACTGGCCAAACCTTATTATATTTTACGTCAAACACCATTTTACGTTACTAAGTAAAAAACTAAGCTACTAAATTGTCTATCAACTTATTCAGTAGACTCCAAGATTTAGTAGAATGATTTAGCAGTATCAGTGAATAATGACTCTCTTATTGGCAACGGAAGTTGATCGTATATTCATAATCATCATCACGTGATAAATCTGGTGAACCAGTCCCAAAGATTGAGCCGATTACTGCACCAGCTTGTCCCACCATACGACCTGTGCGTTCATCTAAAATACCATTATATTTAACTTTGTCTTCAACGATAATGACTTGTTTGCTGCGACAAGTATTCTTGGCACTATCAAGCGCATTTTGCTGGGCTTTTACTTTGCTATCTGCTATGCCAGTGGTTTCGTAAATGGAATTGGCACGTTGAATGACTGGCGATGAAGGCGTGCTCTGGCAGGCACTCAAGACAAGTGCAGTCGCCAAGGTGGCAGTGATGGTGGCAGTTTTGCTAATAGTATTCATAAATGGTTCCTATTTCCTGTAAATTGATCATAAAAAATTAAAGACAAGTAGGGCAAGTGCTCTGTTTATTAAAAGTATTTTGTTTATTAAAAGCTTTGTTCATTAGAAGCCAGTTTCGTCCATGAAGGGACAGAGTAAATCTAACCTATTGTAGTCTTGGGTGTCTAGGCAGTTATTGTGTGCGGTATTACCCTTGTATTACATACTGGCGTTGCAGCCAATCAACATAACCTAATTTTCTAAGCATTCTGAGCCATTATCTAGCATAAAACGATGTGTGCCTTATATAAACCTGAGGCGTACACAGCAAATCACTTGAAATAAAAATCATATCTAGGATAATTGAGGTATTCATTTTTAATTACTAAGTAAGTTTATGCAATTGATTCCTGCTCCTGCTGGCGTGCTCGAAGTTGACGCGCTATGGCAACAAGACAATCCTAACGATCCAAATACTGACACGGTGGCGCTGCTTTGTCATCCCAATCCCTTATTTGACGGTACGATGAATAATAAAGTAGTCACGACGATGTACCGCTTTGCGCGCGATAACGGTATGCACGTGGTACGTTTTAACTTTCGCGGTGTGGGTCAGTCAACTGGTGAGCATGATTATGCTGAAGGTGAAGTGGTCGATGCAATGACCGTGCTACAATGGATTGCAGAACAAACCAATGCGCGTAAGTTATGGCTGGGTGGTTTTTCTTTTGGCGGTTATGTGATTTCACGAGTAGCTGAGCAAGTGCTTGACGCCTCTCATATTTGGGGATTAAGCGATTTTGAGATTACTAAAATTGCCCTTATTGCGCCGTCCGTTGAAAAAAACAATACCAGTGACTTGAGCTTACCAGCCGATAAAACTTTTGAGATTTATGGCAATGCTGATGAAGTGATTGACCCTGATAATATGCAGGAATTTGCAGAGCGTTTAGGTCTGGCAGTCAGTGTCGTGGATGGTGCAGGGCATTTTTTTCACGGGCGCTTGTCCGAGTTAAAAAAATTGTTGGAACAGCACAGTTTTGCTGAGCATTGACAAGATTAAGTGATTGGATAAGATTAAGTGATTATTTATTCTTATTAACTGGTCACACATAGAAATAGAAATAAGTGGTCATTAACATCACACACCTTTTTCTTTATATTTACCTTTTTAAATGATGAGTCTTATTATGAGTTTATCTCCATTGCAACGTTACGAGCAGGCCATCAGCACGGATGAGTTTACTCGAGATGAGCAGCAATATCAGGCCATGAGCTATCTTGATGAGCTCCACCATCAGCTCGTCAACAGCGTAGAACAAAAAAAAGGCATTTTTAGCTTTTTAAAGGCCAAGCCAGTTGCCCCAAAAGGTTTGTATATGTGGGGCGGGGTGGGACGCGGTAAGACCTGGATGATGGACATGTTTTACGACTCTTTGACCATTGATCGCAAGATACGTCAGCATTTCCATCATTTCATGCAGCGCGTCCATCGCGAGCTAAATGCCATCCAAGGTGAGAGTGATCCATTAGAGAAAGTTGCTGATATCATTTACAAAGAAGCCGTTATTATCTGCTTTGATGAGTTCTTTGTCTCCAACGTCTCTGATGCGATGATTTTGGGCGATCTATTTACCATGTTATTCAATCGCGGCGTGACGTTGGTTGCGACTTCAAATATTGAGCCGTCTGGCCTCTATAAAGACGGTTTGCATCGCGATCGTTTTATGCCGGCTATCGCTGAAGTTGAGCGCCATACCACAGTCATGAATATCGACTCTGGTATTGACTATCGTTTGCGCGTATTACAGCAAGCAGAGTTGTATGAATCACCCATGACCAAAGCCAATCACCATTGGCTGGCCAACCGCTTTGCGAGCTTGTCTAATAATCAAAAAATCAGCAATGAGCCTATCACTATCAATGGTCGGCAGATCAAAATCAATGCCCGTACCGAAGATATTTTATTCTGCGATTTCCGTCATTTATGTATGGAGCCGCGCTCCGCTGCTGATTTTATTGAAATCGCCAAACAGTTCAATACGGTACTGGTCAATGGGGTCCCAGCGTTAGATGATGACCTGCGTGATCCAACGCGCCGGTTTATTTATATGGTCGATGAGTTTTATGATCGCCGCGTAAAACTATTGGTTCGAGCAGAGCAGTCAATTCTTGAGCTGTATCAAGGTGAAAAGCTGGCGTTTGAGATTGAACGGACACGCTCGCGTTTGCTTGAGATGCAATCAGAAGACTACTTAAAGATGGAGCACCGTGTTGAAAATGCGGATGCTGCTTAATATAGTTAATCCTTTATAAATTAAATGCGGCGTTAGTCTAGCTTGGTCTACTATTGGTAGGACTTTTATTTAAAAGTATGATTGTGATTTAAAGATAGAGGTTAAGGGCTGCTTGGGTTTTCGTTTACGATTGTCCAATCATATTTATAACGGGATAATCTGCTGAGATAAATAGTGGCAGTCAATATCAATAATAAATAAGGACAAATAATGAATAAGTCTGACGAAAACAACTTTACAAAGGAAAATCAAGCAAAAGATAGTCAAGTGCAAAGTGGTCAAGAACAAGATAGTCAAGCAGAAAACAGTCAAATAGAAAGAAACCCTGCAAAAAATAATGAAAATATCTCTATTAAATCACTAACGACTGAGAGCACGCCATTTACTAGTGAGGAGCTCATTCACTGGATTAATTCAAGACGTAGTGTGGGTAACTTAGATATTCCTGCACCAACGCAAGCCCAGATTGAAGAAGCGATTGAGTGTGCAGCGACCGCACCTGACCACAAAAAATTGCGTCCGTGGCGCTTTATTGTGACTGCCGGTGACGCTCGTCACGACTTGGGGCGTGCCCTTGTCGAAGCAGCAGAGGCAAAGGCCACCGAAGAGGGCGAGATACTCTCTGAAAAAACAGTGAAAAAAACTCAGACGATGCCGCTACGTGCGCCGCTTATTATTACGGTGGTGACTCAGATGCAAGAGCATAAAAAGGTACCGCATTTCGAACAGATGTTAAGTACAGGCGCTGCGGTACAAAATCTGATTTTGGCGTTAAAAGCGCAAGGCTTCAGCACAGTATGGCGTACAGGATTATTGTGTAACGAACCTGCGGTAAAAGCATATTTCGGCGTAAGTGCAGATGATTATGTCACGGCTTTTGTTTATACTGGCACCAGTCCTAAAGGTGAGCACCCACGTAAACCTATTGATATCGAGCCGCTTGTTCGCTTTGAGTCATAACCATACTTGAGGGCTACTGAGCTAAAGACGGTTTTTTATTAAACAATATTACTAATTAAAGAAAATGATTTATGCAACACAATTGGCCTCAGTAGCTGCCCACTAAAGATATTATTACTAATAAGTCAGTCAATACGGATACATGCATATGACAAGCGCTAATGACAACAATACTAACAAAGATAATGCTCAGAATAGTAGCAACGAGAGTAACAAAGCCGCTGACAAACAAAACAGTCTGTTGTCAGGCATCATTGAACGAGCCAGCAAATCTGGTATCGGTCGTAAGAAGCTCAACCCTAGCACGGTAGAGTCAGCAGTCGCAAAAAACATGGCAGAGATTCACAGCAATCCTACCAAGCTGCGTTTGGCGTTCTTAGGTGGTGGTAGTTTTGGTACGGCAATGGCGAACTTAGCCGCGCGTAATGGTTGTGATACCACGCTGTGGGTTCGTAACAAGCGTACCGTTAAGGCCATGACAAAAACCCAGACGAACAAGAAATATCTGCCCGGTTATAAGCTTGATGACCGCCTGAAATATAGTCATGATTTAGCATCGGCAGTCAAAGATACCGACATTATCTTTATTGCCGTACCAGGCTTGGCCTTTCGCGAAACGCTAAAAAATATCGCCCCCTTTATTAGTGGACAGTCTATTGTGTCGCTAACGAAAGGCATGGAAAAAGACACTTTTGCCACGATGAGTGATATTATCAAAGAAGTGTTGCCTGAGGTGAATTTTGGCGTCATGTCAGGGCCTAATCTTGCTATAGAGATTATGAAAAATATGCCATCTGCGACCGTGATTGCGAGTGAGTCTGAACCACTACGTCATGCTGTACAAGCGGCACTGCATAGTGCTTTCTTTAGAGTATTTGCCAGTGATGATATACGCGGTGTTGAGCTGGGCGGGGCGCTCAAAAACATTTATGCCATTGCGATGGGTATGGCTGCGGCCTACGAAGTGGGTGAGAATACCAAAGCAATGATATTGACCCGTGCCTTGGCAGAGATGAGTCGTTTTGGTGTCGAAGCCGGTGCCAATCCACTGACGTTTTTAGGGCTATCAGGTGTTGGCGATTTATACGCCACTTGTAGTTCGGAGTTAAGTCGTAACTACCGCATCGGTAATATGCTTGGTCGTGGTATGAGTATTGATGCTGCCGTCAAAAAACTGGGCCAGACTGCAGAAGGCGTTAATACTATTCAGCAAGTCCATGAAAAGGCGACTAAAGACGGTATTTATATGCCCATTACCCATGCGCTTTATGCGGTTATTTATGAAGATAAGGCCGCGCTGGGTGTGGCGCTCCATTTGATGGAAGCGGGTTTCCGCAGTGATGTCGAATTTGTGATGGCTCATGACCATAGCAACGCTGCACTTACTGCGCAAATGAAAGCTGCCAGTAGTACCTCCGACAATGACAATGACGATGATGTTGATACAGACAGCGATGCTAAATAAAACGATTGTTGGCAACGTGTATTGCTGAAAATGTGTATTGCTAAAAACGTGTAAAGTCAGACAGTGGCAAAGTAGGTCATAGAAAGGCAGTTGATAAAAAGGCAGCTGACAAAAAGCCAGGTTATAGACAAGGAACGCTATGAAAATGATATTAATACGTCACGGTCAGGCAGAAGACGAAACGCGTCCAGACAGCGCTCGTCAGCTGACTGACTTTGGACAGCAGCAAGCCGCGCAAACTGCAAAATATATCACGACCAATTATAAGCCTGATCGTTTTATCGTAAGTCCTTATGATAGGGCGCAGCAAACCCTAGCAGAGCTGCAAGCGCGGGCGCCTACAGTACCAGCGACGGTACAAGATAATATAACGCCTTCTGACGATGCCCATAGTGCGTTGACCGATATAGCAAAGATTGAGGCGCAGTGTCTCGTGGTGGTGTGTCATATGTCTATCGTCGCCAATCTGGCTGCCTTACTAACCGGTGATTATCCTGAGGCGTTCTCTTTGGCAGAAGCACGAGTGTTTGAGATGGATTTTATCATGTCTGGAATGGCAACCGAGGTCAATCGCTTTGTACCTGAGCAACCGTATTGATATCGCTCTTTCATTGGCTATAGTCGATCCTAAATAAAATGGATACGCTATTTCATAACGCGAAACTGGTATAAATTTTTCTGGCTTGGTGTGCCTACGCCGACAGAGGCTGCAAAACTTATATTAAAAACTAAGCATCCCAGTTCCGCTGTATCTTTTCCATATTGGACTGACTATATTTAGTAGTAGTAATATTATTCATCATGACCCTGTTTAAAAATATTAAGATGCTTTAAACATAAACATAAACATAAACATGGTCATGGGCTCTTACAAAACGTCTAAATTTGTTATTTTATGGCTTTGATAATTAAGGACACACTTGGTGTTACATGTTTGGTTAAGAGCGCAGCACAGTCCGCTAGCTGTCTGGCATGAAGACGTACAACAATGGCAGTCAGTTGCTGGCTGGCAACAGTTGCATGATATTTATAGCAGCTATAAATCCAATAGCCATAAAACAGTATGTTTGTACTTTCCATCAAGCCACGTATTACACGTCGATACCGAGCTTAGTGGTGCACAGCTTAAGCAATTGGGTGATACTGGTAAGCAGTATTTATTTGAAGAGATGTCTTTGACCCCTGTTGAGCAATTGGCAGTGCGGCAAACCAGCCTTGCTGATAGTCAGTATTTATACGCGCTGGCGCAGGCTGATATTGAGGCATGGCAGCAAAGTGCCAAACTCGTTGGTATGACTATCGCAGCATTACTGCCCGACTTTCTATTGTTACCAGTGCCGGAAGAAGGTGCAGGGCAGCAAGTCATACTCTATCAAGATGACCAGACGATGCTGCTACGCCAATCATTATATCAAGGAATGGCGGTCAGCTATTTACCGTTGATTTTTGAGCGCTTCCTGCAGCTGAGTGAAGTGATGGTGGTACCAAGCATTGAAGCTTTTGATAGTACAAGTTTTTCAGACCTTGATGCTACAAAGTCTGATCATAGGATTGATTTACAAAAGCCAGTAACGACCAGCGATGTTTCGGCACAAACAGCCGCGCTCATAGGAGCTCATCAGCTGCTATTGACGACGCTAACGAGTACGCCCAAGCCGATTGACAATCCTGACCGTCACGCGCTTAATTTCTTTATCAAATCAACCGATTCGCAATTATCACCTTATCTACGAGTGGCAATGATGGTGGCGCTGTCGGCACTCGTGCTACAGATAGCCACAGATGGGGTGCAGTCTTATCAGTATCATCAGGCGACGGCTGCGACAAAAACAGCGATTGCGGGGCAATATCAGTCTTGGTTTCCTGATGAACGTCTAAACCCGCGCACCAATTTGACCACGCAAATGGCGCCAAAACTGGGTACCAATGGTCAAGCCTCGCCACATATGGCCGTGTTGGCACGCATATCACCACTGATTAATCAGTCCTCTCTAAAAGCGCAAGCTTTGGTTATGCAACCATCCACGCTCAGTTTTACGTTGATTGCCCCTGACCGCGACAGTCTTGATAAATTCGCCAATACCCTGTTCACTCAAGGATTAACGGCCAAGCTAGAGCGGGTAAATAGCAATGAGCAAGGGCAGTTTAGTGGGCAAATTACTGTGAGTATAAATGAAGATGATACGACGCCAGAAAGCGTCAGTGCCGACAAGGCAGCAGCATCTTAAGCTTATTGAGAATTTTTAGTATTTGCTGAGCGCTGTGTTTTGACGATGACCATCCGTAAGGTGCTCACTCAGATGATTGCAATCTACTTACTCAAGATTAAACCCTCCACGATTAACTATTGGCAATAAAGGTTAGAGCATGAAACGATTACAGCGCCGAGCCAAACGTAGCGTGTCTGCGCCTAAAACAAGCGCTTTTTCAGAGCGGGTGAATAGTTATCAAAATGTCCTATCATCACGCTGGCAGGCATTGTCTCCACGCGATCAATTAGCATTGGCTATATTGTCTGCTTTTTTACTGTTATTCGTGGGTGGCTACGGCGGTTATACGGTTCATCAAGCTGCAAGCGATAGCAAAATTGAGTATCAAGAGCAAATTGCTGATTATTTTTGGCTGCGCGCGCAAGCGGGTAAGGTGGATAGCAATGCGACTAACAGCGTCGATGGGGCAGCTGCTATGCCACCTGCCAACAGAGTGAGTGAGCTACTAAATACCTCGGGTATTGCCAATGCGCAAGTGGTTGCGGCTGGTGACGGGGTGCAGCTGAGCTTCACCAATGCCAGTCAAGCGGTTGTGAGTGCAGCACTCGGTAAGCTTAAGCAGCAAGGTTGGCAATTTACCCAACTCTCGATGCAACAGGACGTGACCACCAAAGCTATTGAGGTGCAAGCAACTGTTACTTCTTAACAATGCTAACTGCCTCGCACTGTATATTGAATTTAGCTTCATTGAAAAACACCTCATCCGACACAATCAAAGGTTTATTGAACACTTTAGTGATGAATACTTCCTATACATTATTCTCCTGCACTTAAGCGGATAAGCATCTGCGTCAACAGACTACTATTAAGACTAAGACGTCTGATTATAATATGACCTGTTAAGGATCAAGACACATGATAAATGACAATATAAGCGGCAACATGAGTGACAGTAAACGCCGTTCTTTAACCACTTATAATCACATCACCTATCTATTGTATGTGATCAGTTATTTCACGGCTGGTCTGTTGTGGGTCGTGCCGATTATCATGAATTATGCTAAGCGCCACGATGCGGACAGCTCATGGCTAGCCACGCATTTTGATTGGCAAATTAAGACGTTTTGGTACAGTATCGTCTGGTTTATCATAGGCATTCTTATCATCACGTTTGCTTTGGGCGGTTTTGGTGTCAGCATGTTTGCCGATAGCAGCAATATAGCCATTGGTTCATTTTTATTGGTCAGTATTGGTTTTATTATTATGGGTTTGACCTTTATTTGGCACCTTTATCGTATTGTACGAGGTTGGATTGCCTTAACAGATGGACGACCTGTGCCATAATACGTTCAATCCCATATCATTTATATACAGTGTTTAGCAGCGCTTATTGACTTTTTGGAATAGAAATTTGCTGTATGAAACTTTGGTCTTATTTCTGTTAAGCTGATATAATCGCTGCGCTTAATCTCTTTCGTTTTTCTCATTCATCATTGCTTTTCGAGCAGGGTCTGTCATTACTATGTCTTATGCCTTACTTCGCCCTTTTTTATTTAAGATGGACCCTGAACACGCCCACGAGATGACCTTATCTTTGTTAGATAAAGCCCATAAAGCGCGTGCCTTAGGTTTGGTATATGGTCAGTCGATGCAGCCTACAGACTGTATGGGTTTACAGTTCGCTAATCCAGTTGGCCTTGCCGCAGGGTTGGACAAAAACGGTGATTATATCGATGCACTGGCCGAGCTTGGTTTTGGCTTTATAGAAGTGGGGACGGTCACGCCAAGACCGCAGGTTGGTAATGATAAGCCACGCCTATTTAGAATCAAACAAGCCGATGCCATTATCAATCGCATGGGCTTTAATAATCAGGGCGTTGATTACCTGATTGAAAACGTCAAACGCTGTAAATACAAAGGTAACATCGGCATCAATATCGGTAAAAATGCCAGTACGCCAGTGGAGCAAGCCGCTGATGATTATGTCTATTGCCTAGAGCGGGTTTATGCACACGCTTCCTATATTACCGTCAATATCTCATCGCCAAATACCAAAAACTTACGTGACTTACAGAGTGGTGAAGCGTTAACGCAGCTACTTGATACGATTAAAAACCGTCACAACCAATTGGCAACAGAGTATGGTTTTTATGTGCCGCTGGTTTTGAAAGTAGCCCCTGATTTAGAGCCGCTACAAGTGGATTATATCTCACAGCAGTTGTTAGATTTTGAGATTGATGGTTTGATAGCCACCAATACCACATTGAGCCGCGTCGGTGTCGAAGACTTGCCCGATGGTGACCAAGCCGGTGGCCTATCGGGTCGTCCAGTGAGCCACATCAGCACCCAAATTTTACAACAATTCTCTGATCAGCTGGATGGTAAAGTAGCTTTGATTGGGGTGGGTGGTATCGATAGTGGTGCCAAAGCGGTCAAAAAGATTGAAGCAGGTGCTGATATGGTACAGCTTTATACCGGACTGATTTATCGAGGTCCTGGGCTGGTACAGTCATGCATTCAAGCCATCGGTGGCTATTACGATGCCATGGAAAGTTAGACAACCACTAAAAATGAGGCGTGACATATGAGTGGTCTAGATATTGTGATTGCTATTGTGGTCTTAATTGGCTTATGGCGCGGCTTTCAGGTAGGACTCATTAAGACAGCAGTCGGCTTGGCAGGTTGGTTTATTGCTCTTATTGCTGCCACGCGCTTGGCAGGCTCAGTTGCTCCGCAATTATCAGGTATCGTACAAAACCCTGTCTTGCAAATGGCAACGGCGTTCTTATTGGTCGTAATCATTATCTTAGCGATTATGCATATCGTCGCCTTTGCTTTTTCAGGGGTACTCAAAACCTTACGTCTGGGTATTGTTGACAAGATGGCAGGTGGCGTCCTTGGGGCGGCCAAAAATGTATTGATGGTATTAGTCGTTTTGAGTGTCAGCGCGCCCTTATTGGTAAAAATGCCGCAATGGCAAACCTCGGTGCTTGCTCCTGAACTGATGCCTTATGCGCCAATGGGTAAGGCTTTAGTCTCAGACGTGCTCGGTATGGCTTGGGATCAGGTCAATCAGTCTTAATACGCATAGTTTTTTAGACTTATTCTTCGTTTCTTAAGCCTGTTTTTTAACGTTTTAATACCAAAAATCATAACTGAGTCTTTATAACTTATCCTTGATAAAAAATTATTCGATAGCATTTAGGGTTCATAAATTTCAATTTGTGAATGATTGATGGCTTTGCTGACTGTAGGTCAGTGAGCAAACTGTCATCAAGATTTTAAGCTTAAGCAACATCATCAGGTCAGCGGTAAGAGTAGATGGCTGTTTTTCATAAGCTACTGTCAAGCTTATGCCGTTATTGTGTTACTAATGTGTGGTTCAAAATAGGATATAACTATGTGTGGAGTCGTTGGGGTTGCAGCTCATGAGCCGGTCAATCAGATTCTTTATGATGGCTTAACAATGCTACAGCATCGCGGGCAAGACGCGGCAGGTATTGTGACTTTGCAAGATGGTCGGCTTTATTTACGTAAAGAAAACGGCATGGTACGTGACGTTTTTATGAATCGCCATATGATAAAACTGGTTGGCAAATTTGGCATCGGTCATGTTCGTTATCCAACGGCAGGCACGTCAAGCAGTGCAGAAGCGCAGCCGTTTTATGTCAATTCACCTTACGGTATTACGCTGGCGCACAATGGTAATTTGACCAATGCTGAGGGCTTGGCCAAGTCTCTATATAAAGAAGACCGTCGTCACCTGAATACTGATTCAGACTCGGAAGTACTGTTAAACGTGCTGGCGCATGAGATGCAGAATCTAGGAAAAACCCATCCAACGCCTGCCGAAATATTTGAAGCAGTCACAGCGGTTTATAGTCGTATTGAAGGCGCTTATGGCGTTGTTGCTTTAATCACAGGTCATGGCTTGCTTGCCTTCCGCGATCCAAACGGTATTCGCCCACTTATCTTTGGTGAACGTTTGGCAGCCAATGGCGGCACAGAATATATGGTTGCTTCAGAATCGGTCGCCTTGACTGGCTCTGGCTTCACTATTATTCGTGATGTCAAACCCGGTGAAGCGATTTTTATTGACTTAGACCATCAGCTACATACGCATCAGTGCGTCGAGCAGCAAGAATACACCCCTTGTATCTTTGAATACGTCTATTTTGCTCGTCCAGATTCCATCATGGACAATATCTCAGTCTATAAGTCGCGTCTGCGTATGGGCGAGAAGCTTGGTGATAAAATTCTTGCAGAATGGGGTGAAGATCACGATATTGATGTGGTTATTCCTATTCCAGATACCTCGCGTACCTCAGCGATGGAGCTGGCGCTTAAGATGAATATTAAGTACCGTGAAGGGTTTATGAAAAACCGTTATATCGGTCGTACTTTTATCATGCCAGGTCAGCAGCAACGCAAAAAATCAGTGCGTCAAAAGCTCAGTGCTGTACCGTTAGAGTTTAAAGGTAAAAACGTGCTATTGGTTGATGATTCGATCGTCCGTGGTACTACTTGTCATGAGATTATTCAAATGGCGCGTGATGCAGGTGCACGTAAAGTATTTTTTGCCAGTGCAGCGCCGCCCGTAAAATATCCAAACGTGTATGGTATCGATATGCCAGTGCGTAGCGAGCTTATTGCTTCAGGGCATAGCGTTGAAGAAGTGCGTAAAATTATTGGTGCTGATCGTTTGATCTTCCAAGATTTAGACGATTTGATCGAAGCAGTAAAAGATACCAAATACAGTAAAGTCGAAGGTTTTGACTGTGCGGTATTTAATGGTTGCTACATTACTGGACAAATCAATGAAGCCTATCTTGAGCACCTACAAGAGCAGCGCAGTGAAACTGCTAAGACCGGAAAAAAAGGCGTGCAAATAGTGGCTGATACACCTGTAGATATGATGGGTATAGAAGAGCTTTAAGCTGCTAAATACCTAAATTTTTAAATATAAAAAGGCTGGATTCTTGATAGAATCCAGCCTTTTTTATTGCTTAAAATAAGAGATATCCTTTGAAAAACCACTATTTATGGTAAGAGGTGATATTGGGAATATATATAGCGCTTTATTGGTAGGATTACCACATGAGATCATCTGGAATCACATAAGCGGCATAAGGATCGTCATCTGCTAACTCATTGTCTGAGGTATCGTTAGACACTACCATAAAGCCTTCTAGTTTTGCATCTATACGATCGGCCAAGGGGCGAGGAAGTAGAGCATAGCTTTCTTCCAAGCGTGCAATGACCACGTGACCTGCTACGATTTGATCGTATAGTTTTTGCGTGATAGAGATTTTTTTGACTTTAGTGTCGTCAACGAACTGATAATTGACTTCACCCTTTGTATCAGTGATTTGATGCTGCCTAATCATTTGGACGATATTGGCCTTTAGCATTTTCTCTTCTAAAAGCTGCTGTTTTTCTTGATTAAGCTTTTGATCCTTCTCCAGCTTTTTTGCTTGGGCTGCTGCCAATGCTTTTTTGGCTTCCACATTGGACGCATCACCAGTGCGCTTGGCATGTTCAGATTGCTTGCTTATCTTTTTGGCTTTTTTGCTATCAACCAATCCCGCTTTTAAAAGTTGAGCTTGTAGGGCATTCTTGGCCATAATTCCATTACCTAGATGATAAAAATAAAAATTAAATAGTAGCAAATTTTGCGGTGGCGTGTCGTTAATTCCTCTAATCTGCAAAAGATGGTACTGTTATACAAAATACGATTAATAATGATTAGGGCGTGTTGAACATTCACAAATAGGCACTGCTGATTGCTAAAATGGTTTCATACAAGGCGCAAGTCGACGATAATGTTAATACCTTAGCTAGACTTGCAACGCAGTATGGGGCGATTTTAGCATCAGCCCGTAGGGACAGGACTGTTTTTTGCCGCTTCTGTGTTAAAAATAGACGTTTAGAAAGACTAAACTTAAGATTTTTAACGTTGAATCGCCTAAAAAATAGTCTCTGTCAGTGCCATGGTCGAATGTTCAACACGCCCTAACCATTAAGCCAGTTTGGTAAACAACATTATGATGCGTGACTGGTAAAATTTTTCTTGCTTGCTGTGCCTACGCAGACAGAGGCTGCAAAAAACTTATACCAGTCACGCTGTCTCTTTTTTATATTGACCCGACTATAAGTAATGATTAGCGATTAAGCCAGTTGAGTGAATAACCAAAGCAAGCCATTAATCGCAGCGATGCCGACGATCATGCTCACCAATAATTGACGGCTAAAATGATAGACCAATAATACCAGAAGTAAAGCACCTATTTGAGCCATGAGTAAATGTAACTCTGCGCTTTGCATACCCGTACTTGCTGATAAGTCTTGATAGGAGAGACTGGTTAAAATAAGTAATACCATCACGGATAACGGTAAGCTCTCATTTAAACGGTGTAACCAAGGCGTATCCAGCAGCTTTTTGGGTATCAAGGCGGGAAGGGCGCGCGTAATAAAAGTGACGGCAGCCATAGCAAAGGTGGCAAAAATAAGGTAACTACTGCTCATCGGTGTCTCCTTGTACGCGGCGCTGCATCCACACACCACGGGCCAAAATCATCAGCATACAAAGGCTAATCGCTACCAATAACAGCCAGTTGCTAGTAAACAAAGAGGCAACGGCTAAAGCAATCACGGCAATAGCAATTGGGAAATAGCGCTTGATACTTTGAAACTGCTCATAGGCCAAAATCGCAAACAGACAAACCAAAGCAAAGTCTAAATGTGGTATCAAGTCACTAAGTGTGCTCCCTATCATCACGCCAATCGTACTCGCTAGCACCCACCAGCTTTGGTTAAACAAACTGATCGGTAGGATTAATGCCTGTCGAGACTCATTAGGTAAACTGGTCATGACCGAAAAAGTCTCGTCAGTTAGGGCAAATAAGCAGTATGTTTTGGCCAGTTTTTGTTTCGGTAAGTATTGTAATAACGGCATACCATAAAATACGTGGCGTAAATTAATAGCGGCGATATTCGTGGCCATATTGCCAATCGGTAAACCTGCACTTAGCATGGGCAAACAGGCGTATTGCGCCGCGCCCGCATACAAGACAATACTGAGCATAATCGTTGCCCATATAGGGATACCAGCCACTTGCGCCAGCACACCAAAGGCGATGCCTGCAGGCAGATAGCCCATCGCGACTGGCAGGCTCTTTTTGAAGCCTCCTGCCCAATCATAGTGAGCCGCTTGTTGATGATTTAGTTCCTTTGAATGAATGGTCACATGACATCCTAATTTTCTAACAGTATTGTTTTTTGACTAGGGCGTGTTGAACATTCGACCATGGCACTGACAGAGACTATTTTTTAGGCGATTCAACGTTAAAAATCTTAAGTTTAGTCTTTCTAAACGTCTATTTTTAACACAGAAGCGGCAAAAAACAGTCCTGTCCCTACGGGCTGATGCTAAAATCGCCCCATACTGCGTTGCAAGTCTAGCTAAGGTATTAACATTATCGTCGACTTGCGCCTTGTATGAAACCATTTTAGCAATCAGCAGTGCCTATTTGTGAATGTTCAACACGCCCTATA
Source organism: Psychrobacter okhotskensis (assembly GCF_965638355.1). NCBI lineage: Bacteria > Pseudomonadati > Pseudomonadota > Gammaproteobacteria > Moraxellales > Moraxellaceae > Psychrobacter > Psychrobacter okhotskensis. The sequence goes on along the minus strand of NZ_OZ281822.1, from coordinate 1,955,369 downwards.
TTTTATAATGAAGGGCTAATTGTTATCCGATAAGGTTAAGAAAGTCCTATTTTTCAGGTAAATAAACCTTTAGGTAATCAATGCTAAACATTGGGCTGTAATTTTTCATAGCTACCAGTTTGATGTGCACGGTATAAAAACCCGCCGAGAATAATCAGCCTTAGCAGCAACAAACACCAAACGCTGAGCCAGATGCCAGTCATGTCCCACTGCTGATAGAGTAGCCAACTCAGAGGGAAAAATACCGCCGCCAATATAAGAGCAGCGTTACGAATGACATTACCCGCTGTTAAACCAAAGAATATGCCATCTAACCAATAAGCGCCAACGCCGACCAATGGTAATAGCACCGCATAAAGATGGTAATCATAGGCGAGTGTGAAGACTGGTTCAATATTGGTCATAAACTTCAAATAAGTTGGCATAGCAAGCCACCAAATCGTACTCAACATGATGGCAAGCCCATAGCTGACTACGCCAGTGCGTTTGACGATAATACGAAAACGTGGCCAATCACGTCGTCCTGCTGCTTGACCACTCAAGGTCTCAGCAGATACTGCGACACCATCGAGGGCAAATGCTGAAATACTTAGTACCTGCAATAAAATAGCGTTGGCCGCCAGAATGACATCACCGCTTTGCGCAGATAAGCGGGTAATCCAAGCAAAGCTCAATGTTAAGATCAGCGTACGAATAAAGATATCTTTATTGAGCGAAAATAGCCTAAGCATTTTATCTTTGGTGAAATGTTGCCGATCAGCAGTAAACAGCGCCGTCCAAGATATTTGTAGATGTTGACGACTTAACCATAGTGCTAATAATACCCCAGACCAAAATGCAATAGTCGTACCTAGCGCTACACCGACCAAGCCCATGTGCATGCCATACACAAAAAATAGCGTTAGAATGATATTAAGTAAGGCGATAAAGCCTTGTTGGTAGAGCATGTAGCGAGTCTTGCCCTGACCCGCAAACCAGCCTATAAAGGCAAAGTTCATTAGCTCAGCGATCACCCCCCAAAAGCGCACATCCAAATAAGTCTTGGCAGCAAGGCCACTGTTAGGATTGGCAGATAATGCTTGCAGACCAAACTCTATTAACCAAGGTTTTGCCAGCAGTAACAGTGCGCCAATGATGAATGCCAACAATAACGCACGTTGCAAAATAGATAGCAGTGGTGAGGGCGCTAGATTCGGCTGTTTTGTCGTACTGCTGATAGCGTTGTCAACATGACTAGCCAATTGTCCCAATGCTTGTGCCGACAGTCCAGATGAGGCGTACTGTAAAAAATTAAAACTGACGAGCAATAAAGACAATAACTGTATGGCCAACCCCATACCAGCAAGCTTAGCGGTGTCATTCATATTACCGACAATGGCAGTATCAATGACGCTTTGAAGTGGCATTGCCAAATTGGCCAACAATACCGGCAAGGCAATAGCGATAATACGCGCGTAGCGAGTATCAATCGGTGGCATAGAGCGTGGCGGCGTAATAGTTGACATAGATGGCTCATTTTATACTTAACAGACAGAGGGTACAGAAAATCATTTTGCTTTCGGAATAAGCAATACATTTGATCGCTATATCGATAATTTATAGAACCATATAAAGATAAAAGCACCTAACACTCATTGATTATGAGTCAGGTGCTTTTATTGGTAGCTCACTTCCGTATAGTGAAAAACGGATTATAAGCTTGTTTGAATACTCTTCTATTTAAAGATTAACTAAGTTGCTTTAAATATTGTCTTGCTCAAACATTTTTGGATCATTAAAGGTCACAATTTCTTCTTCAAATTCAGGCTTAACCTTCACCACGAAATCATCACGAGATAGCCCCATACGTAGCGGGATAGAACTGGCGATATAGGTTGATGAATAAGTACCAGCCAGCAAACCGATGAACAGTGCAACCGAGAACCAATAGAGACCGTCACCGCCCAAGAACAACATGGCTAAAACAACCAGTAATACGGTTGAGATAGTCATAATGGTACGACGTAACGTCTCTGTTAATGATAAATCAATCGTTTGACGCGGCGTAATACCACGGACACGGCGGAAGTTCTCACGAATACGGTCATAGACAACGATGGTATCGTTCAAGGAATAACCGATCAATGCCAGAATAGCTGCCAAAACGGTCAGGTCAAACGGAAAGCCGAATAAGGCAAAGACACCAATGGTCACGATAGCATCGTGGAACAGTGACAGCACTGCACCTAGAGACAGCTTAAACTGGAAACGTAGCGCGACATAACCAAGCATACAAGCCAAGGCCAAGACCAGCGACATAACAGAGTTTAAGTAGACTTCATTACCTACTTGGCTACCAATGATATTTACATTACTGATTTCAACCGTGTTATTAGGCAATGCTAACGCGGCGCTAAGACTGGCATTGAGTCCGTCAATGTTGTCAGACTGAGGTGGTAAGCGAACTAGTAGCTCTTGACGTGTGCCAAGATACTGTACGACGGCATCATCGAAGCCATTGTCGGCCAAGGCTTTGACCACTTCTACTTGCTCAGCCGGCTGCTCGTAACGTACATCTGCTGATACACCACCAGTAAAATCTAGACCAAAATTTAGACCATTAACAGCAATCGCGATAATACTACCAATCACCATGAGTAACGATAAAATAGCCATTGGCTTTTCTATCTTCATAAAGGGGATAGTGCGCTGGTTGCCGACGGCTTTGATACCACCCTCAGCTTGTGCAGCAGCATCCTCAGCGGCATCACTGATCAACTGACTCTGATCAATAGCAGTGCTCGTCTCTGCGGTTTGAGTCGTCAATGCTTGAGAATTTTGACCACCACGACGCGTTTTATTTTTACCCGATGCGGCTGTGGTAGGGTTGTTGGTTTTAGTATTGCTACCTTTACCATCACGACGTGGTTTGTTACGGCGGCGCGTACTGCCACTATTTGAGTCGCCATTTGAGCCATTTCGATCTGGGTTATTCTGTTGTTCTAGGGGATTATTCTTATCGATCGCCATATGTTTCTCCTAACCGATGCTCAAACGTTTGATAGATTTACGTTTACCGTAAGCAATTTGTACCAGAGCACGCGTTACCAAAATCGCGGTAAATAGCGAGCTGACAATACCAATAGCTAAAGTGACCGCAAAGCCTTTAATCGGACCGGTACCAATCGCAAATAAGATAAAGGCGACCAATAAGGTGGTGATGTTGGCATCGAAGATACTACTAAAGGCGCGATCAAAGCCGGCCACAATGGCGGATTTTGGTCGGACGCCATTTGCCAGCTCCTCACGTATTCGCTCAAAAATCAGCACGTTGGCATCGACTGCCATACCGATGGTCAAGACGATACCGGCAATACCGGGTAGGGTCAGTGATGAGCCTAAAATTGACATAATGGCAATGATAATGATGACGTTAATCGCTAGCGCCACGTTGGCAATGACCCCAAACAGACGGTAGAAAATGATCATAAAGGCAAAGACTAATAAGTAACCTACCTGCGTAGAAAACAGGCCTTTGTCAATATTCTCTTGACCCAATGAGGGGCCAATCGTGCGCTCTTCTACAAAATACATCGGTGCGGCTAAGGCGCCTGAACGTAGGAGTAATGCAAGTTCTGCCGCTTCTGCGCTACTATCAAGACCAGTAATACGGAAAGAGGAGCCCAGTACCGCTTGAATATTAGCGCGGTTGATGACTTTGGTTTCAGCATAAGGCGTACGTACTTCGACTGTTTCGCCAGTCGCTGGATCTTCTTCGTAAGTGATACGTTGCTTGTTTTCAATGAATAGCACGGCCATCTGTTTACCAACAGCAGTACGCGTGGCGTTTTGCATCAGCTTGCCACCAGCGCTGTCCAAAGTAATGCTGACTTCAGGTGAGCCGCTCTCATCAATACCCGTCTGCGCGTTAGTGACTTTATCACCGGTGACGATAGATTGGCGCTCTAAAAGTACTGGTGGACCATCAAGCGTCTCAAACGGGAATGCTTCGGTACCAGCAGGAGGAATACCGCCCATATAGTTTTCACTATCTTCAGCGACCATCCGGAACTCAAGGTTCGCTGTGCGACCAAGCACACGTTTGGCTTCTGCAGTATCTTGCACACCTGGCAATTCTACGACGATACGACTCGCGCCTTGTGATTGTACTAAGGCCTCTGTGACGCCAAGCTCAGCAATACGATTGCGTAGGGTCGTCAAGTTTTGATTGACCGCATAGCTATTGATTTCATCTAGCGTGGCATCGTTGTACGCCAAAATCAGGGCAGGGCCTTGGTCATCAATAGAAGACTGTAAACTGAAGGTATTACCCATCGAGCCTTGCAAGACATTTTGTGCACGGTTACGCGCATCGGTATCAGCGAAATGCAGCATGATGCCTTGGTTTTCAGTTTTGATGCCTTTGATCGCGATACGCTCAGCCCGTAGGTCACGACGTACATCGCGGCTCGCACTAGTCAGGCGTTGATCGAGAGCCTTGTCCATGTCAACTTCTAGTACAAAACGAACACCACCGCGCAAATCGAGACCAAGCTTCATCGGCTTAGCACCGATATCACGCAGCCACTGCGGGGTCGTCTGCGCTAAGTTAAGCGCGACCACATAGTCTTCGCCCAGATTCTGGCGCAGTACTTCCTGAGCTTTGAGCTGCTCGACCGGGTTATCAAGACGTACCAGCGCACTGTTGCCTTCAAAGGTACCATCATGATTATTAATTCCAGCCTCTTCGAGTAAGCTTTGAGACTGGGTTAAAATACCATCAGACAGCTGCGTACCTGCTGCGGCACTTGTAATCTGTACGGCAGGTTCATCAGGATAGAGGTTAGGAGCAGCATACAGACCGGCAATGATTAGCACGACGGCAATCAGTAAGTATTTCCAAGCGGGATATTGCATAATCACTTCTTTAGGTTGATAAACTATTGGCGACGCAGGCCACAAGTTAGCAGATGGGAAGTTAGCGATAGCAATGGTTGAGTGCGGTATTTAGCAGTCGTCATCATGCACCATTGCGATCATCCGCGATGATAGTAAAGCGTAAAAGGTAAAGCGAAAAATGACCGTAAATAATGTACGGTCATTTTAAAGTTATTACAACTATTAATTCATAACTGCCATCAATTAGTAACAACTAATGTTCAATCATTATCAGATTTATTAATAACGATTAAACGCTTTCGATAGTGCCAGCTGGCAATACTGAGATGACAGAAGCACGTTGTACTTTGACATCCGTATTATTATTCAAGCTAACAACCGCGTAATCGCCTTCTATGGCTTTGATACGACCCATCAGTCCACCAGCAAAGATGATTTCGCTACCAACAGTCAACGCACTGACCATGGCGCGGTGCTCTTTGGTACGCTTAGACTGTGGGCGAATAACCAAAAAGTAAAAAATGGCAAAAAAAGCAACAGGTAATAAAATTTGGCCAAATAGTGATGCAGCACCAGCAGTTTCGGCGGCATGAGCAGCTTGGATAAATAAAAACATAATTTCTCTCAGTGAGTCATAGATAATAATAAATTAAACGCATAGTAACAAAAAATCCTAGACTTGGTAACTGTTAATCATAGGCTAGGCGTGTTTTTCTTAACGTACTGGTATACTAGGTCGCATCCTCAATTCTAGAGATAGTCATAATGAAGGTTTAAAAATGGCTATATCTAGGCCAACTCCCATCAAATACGCATATACTATCGACAGTATTTGGCTTGTTTACTTAGGGTCTGTTGAACATTCAAATGTGGCACTGGCAGTGGCTATTTTTTAGACAATACGCAGTGAAATTCTTAACGCCTAGTCATTCTAGGTTAGATAATTTCGCCATGTATTGGCAAAAAATAGCCCTGCCCTGAAAGGCTGATACTAAAATCACCCCAAACGTTGTTGTAAACCTAGCTAAGGTCTCGACATTATCGTCGGTTTACGCCTGATTTGATAAAAGGTTTGGGACGATTTTAGCAATCAGCAATCCTAATATTTGAATGTTCAACAGACCCTCACATTTATCTTAATTTTTTAATCATTTTTAAAGAGAGAATGTGCCCTGAGATTTATTTCAGATTTATCGTTATTACAAAAATAGGGGTGCGTCTTATAAGGGTACGTCTTATAAGGTCTAGGAGTTGAATTCGTGCAAACCCTTAGTTATAAACCTCATTAATAAAGTAAGCATTATTAGCGCGCTATCGCTAGCAATATCTGTTTAAAAAATGCTATCAAGTTGAGCAAAGCGCTCAACAAAATGGCTCAAAACAACCTTTTTAATAAATAGTGACTTATTGTGCATTCACATCATCAGTGCTACTATCAAAAGACAATGATTGCCTGTATTTAGTGCACTCTCTATTGAGCCATATTCTGCCCACTATAAAACCGCGACAGCATCAACCTTGTTAACCATACTGGTATAATGCTTGTACTTGATTTGCTTTTATCAATTTATCGATATTATTTTGGATTGACTAGGGCGTGTTGAACATTCGACCATGGCACTGACAGAGACTATTTTTTAGGCGATTCAACGTTAAAAATCTTAAGTTTAGTCTTTCTAAACGTCTATTTTTAACACAGAAGCGGCAAAAAACAGTCCTGTCCCTACGGGCTGATGCTAAAATCGCCTCATACTGCGTTGCAAGTCTAGCTAAGGTATTAACATTATCGTCGACTTGCGCCTTGTATGAAACCATTTTAGCAATCAGCAGTGCCTATTTGTGAATGTTCAACACGCCCTATATAATAAGTGCTAATAGAGGATAAGAAAGCTGCGTTAATTGACCATTTATAAGTACGGTTTAGATTTATCATAGATGGTTTGTTGTCCGATGTGGTTTGCTTATTCTATCTCCCGATTCCTTTTTCTCTTTTATGTTTAGGTTACCTAACTTGTCCACCACTTCTATGTTTATACCTCGTTTGTGTCGTCCACGCGCTTGTCGTAAAGACGCTTCTGCTGAACCTCCCCCGACGATGCGCCATAACCCTCGCTTAGGCTTGGGCATAAAATCGTTGTCTCTGCTAACTGTATTGACCACTTTTATGTTGCCAAAAGCGGTATGGGCGGCTGAAGGCTTAGCAGAACCGACTGCTGCCAGTGTACTGCTGCTTATCTTGTTTGTGCTGATCGCTATTGGCATCTCGTTTATCTGCTCTCTGGCTGAGTCTGTTTTGCTGAGCATGACGCCTTCATACATTGCAGATATTCAAGAAAACAATCCCAAAAAAGGCCAAATGCTCAAGCAGCTAAAAGTTGACAATATCGATCAGTCGCTGGCTGCTATTTTGACACTAAATACCGCCGCTCATACGCTCGGCTCTATTGGTGCTGGTGCACAGGCCACGATTGTCTTCGGCAGTACGTGGTTTGGTGTCTTTTCGGCCATTATGACTTTGGCTATTTTGATATTCTCTGAAATTATCCCCAAAACGTTAGGCACGATGTATTGGCGCCGTTTAAGTGGCTTAGTTGCTTACTTTGTGCGCACGATAATTGTTGCGCTATACCCAGTCATTTGGTTCTCGGAGCGTCTGACTAAGCTATTGGTACGTGGTAAAGAGACCCATGTGTTTAGCCGTCGTGAGTTTGCCGCGCTTGCTAGTATTGGTGAAGAGTCTGGACAAATTGACCCACTAGAATCTCGAATTATTCGTAATTTACTCGCATTTGGCGCTATTAAAGTCGAAGATATCATGACGCCGCGCTCGGTGATGCTGGCGTTCGAAGAAAACAAGACCGTGGCTGAATTGTTGGTTGATCGTCCTAAACTAACCTTTTCACGACTACCGATTTATGATGGTGACTTGGACAATATTACTGGTTTTGTCTTAAAAACAGATATGTTGTTGGCGAAAGTCAATCACGCTATGCATAAGCCATTGACTCAATTTAAACGCGATATCACCTTTGTATTTTCAAAAATGAAATTGTTTGACTTGCTAGAGCTTATGCTAAAGAATCGTATCCATATTGCCATTACCGTGGGCGAATATGGTGAAGTAAAAGGGCTAGTCACCTTAGAAGACGTGTTCGAAACGTTATTGGGTCTAGAAATTGTTGATGAAATAGACCGCGTTGAAGATATGCAGGCGCTCGCACGGCAAATGATGGACAGACGCGTAGAGCGTTTGGGCATGAAGCTGAGCGATGATGAGCAGTATGAAGACAGTAATACATAAGCCATAGCATTACCATTGATGCGCCATACGTTGGGCTTCTGAGTCATGACAGTGCTGTTGACGTATGGTCAGTGCTTTAGAGTAATAAGTGCTGTAGGGTAGTAAAGGTATAAGACGTTCATAGTAAAATGATATTCGCAATAATTACACAGGGTGTCACATGACTGTGAGAATTGAGTGATAGGCTAAAGCCACTATTCGAGTATGCTGTTAACAGTCTTAAACAAACAGCAAAGCGCAATTAAATAGTAAGTAAATGCCAAACGTCAATTAATGACAACAACGAAAAAGTATCGCTAAGGATTATCATGAAACGACTATGGGGAAAAGGGCTATTGGCTCTATTGCTAAAAAGTGCTGGTCTAGCAGCAGTTGTTGCTGTAGCAAGTACGGTCAGCATCACTGCGCAAGCGGCAACCATGACCGAAGATTTGGTGCAAAGCTATGCAGCTGCCATGAAGTCATCAGCGAATAATAAAAGCATCAATCAAGTCGCGCGTCTGGTCTCTGATGATGCGTTGATTTCATTATCAAGAAAAGGCAAATCTACCAGCTTAGACAAAGACGCTTATTTAAAGCTATTACAAAATAGCTGGAATGATACGTCTAATTATCGCTACGATATCTCGGTAGATAATGTTGTTATCACTGGCAATCAAGCTAAGGCAAATGTTACCACCAATGAGAGCTGGGTAAAAGATGGTCGTAATGTGTCATTCGTTACCACCTCGCGCGTCACTCTGACTCTGTCTACTGGTAATGCCGTCCTGCTACGTGCTGTATCACAAGTCGCTATTAACTAAGCATTTAGTACTTGTAATCAATGCTTATAGTCAGTAGTGATGGCTTATCGTTTATATTCAGCGCTGAGCTATAAAAAAGATAATAATCATCCAAAGTTTTAGTAGCTGTACGTCTAAACGTTCGATTTTTACATACGTTTATCATGTCGTCGTGGCTTTTAGAGTAATAGCTGATTATTATCTTTTATATTAGGCTAGTCTTTGTTTAACATTGCATACTATACTAGCCCTCAATATTACCTTATCAATTCTTGTCGTTAGGAAACTTCCAATATCATGTCTACTGTGCTATCAAACTCTCGCTCATTTATTGCCTTACCCTTGACGCTCGCGGTATCGACTTTACTTATCAGTGCTTGTAGTAATACGTCAACGGTAAAAAATAAGGGCATGACCAACAGCTCAGCTGTGGTTACCAAACGTCCTACCACTCAAGCTGCTAAGCCAAGCACGAACGCTGATTATTCAACGGCGTTTTTAGATGCCGAGAGCTTAGACGAGCTGGCCGATTTGTTAGAAGCGACCGACATGACGATGGTTGAAGGTAATAAACTTGCCATTCAACAATACGGGGACTTGTGGAATCGCCTACGTGCAGGCTATCGCATGAACGGTGGACAGCCTGTTTATAACCAACGTATCGAAGGGCAAAAAGGTTGGTTTACTAGCAGACAGGATTATCTAAACCGTTTAACGGCACGTGCCAGTCGCTATCTATACCATACCGTACGAGAAGCTGAGCGTCGTAATATCCCTACTGAGCTTGCATTATTGCCGGTGATTGAGAGCTCCTATGATCCAAGTGGTACCAGTAGTGCCGCGGCCGCTGGCCTATGGCAGTTCATTCCGAGTACGGGCCGTATTTATGGTCTCAATCAAAGCAGTAGTTACGACGGTCGCCGTGATGTCATCGAATCGACCCGCGCTGCATATGACTTTTTGACAGCCCTACATAATCAGTTCGGTAGTTGGGAGCTGGCCTTGGCCGCTTATAACGCGGGTCCTGGTCGCGTGCAAAAAGCAATCGATGCCAATGCGGCTCGCGGTTTACCAACTGATTATTGGTCACTCAGATTACCGACTGAGACCATGAACTATGTACCACGCTTTTTGGCAGTGGCTGAAATTGTGGCAAAACCTGAGCAATATGGTGTCTACTTGCCTGCTATTGCCAACCGTCAGCATTTCCGTAGTGTGCCAGTGAACTATGGCGTTAGCTTAGCTGAAGTATCGCAAGTAACAGGCGTCAGTTACGACGAATTAGAAAGGCTGAATACTGCGCTGACGTCAGCCCGTGTTGATTCCTCAGGCCCGCAGCGTATCATTATTCCGAATGATGTAAGCCTTAATACTGATGCAAAATTAAGCTCATTACGAGGGAACGGTAGTAGTAATGTCATTGCTACGAGTAATACTAACCCGAATGCACCAACGACGCCAAGCTACAATAGCAAGCCGTACACCACCGGCACGTCATTGCCGTCTACAGGTAGTGCACTTGCAGATTATGCAGCGAGCGCCAGTGTGCCTCAGCAAACGACCAGTTATATCTCACCATCAGCCACGCCGACGAGCAGCTCTGTCTATAGTAACAATGCCGCTGTGCGTACTGAGCCACCACTGACCACGGCAGAAACCAACAAAATCAATGCGGAGCTCAAAAGTAGCAACAGTCTACCGACCACCTCTGCGCAGATTACCCAAAATAATACCATTGTCCAAGAGCCACCGCTAAGTAAAGAAGAGCGTGACTTTATTGCCAATCAAATTCGTAACAGTACGGCTGAAACCAACGTCATCAATGCGGATGGTAATATTAATTTATCTGCAGTACAGACGCAGCAGTCTATTCTAGAAGCGCGCGGCGAAGAGAAAAAACTGAGCTTCCCAAAAACCTCAGTCAGTAAGCCCAAGCCACAAGGCGCGCGCACCACTTATACCGTAAAACGCGGCGATACCTTATCAAACATCGCCACTCGTGCTGGTGTAAGCTGGCGTGACATCGCTGAATGGAACCAAATAGATGCTAGCGCTAAGCTACTATCTGGCAGCACATTATATTTATATGATGCTAAAACCATTGAGCCGATAAGTAGCAGTAGCACAAGCGCTGCTAGCCAGCCTGAGAGCTATGTGGTACAAAGCGGCGACACGCTCATTGGTACGGCCAATCGTTTCGGTTTATCAGTGACCCAACTCGCAAGTTATAACAACCTCAGCAGTCGCGCTGACTTGCTGAGAGGCCAAAAGCTGTGGTTGATTCCCGGTAAGGTCACGGCGCCAGCAACGACACCTGCTGCACCATCGACTAAACCAAGCAAGTCGTCGACAGCGACTAAGAACTACAAAGTCAAAGCAGGCGATGGTCTTATTGCCTTAGCACGTCAATTTAATATCTCAACCGAAACCTTAGCCAGTCTTAACAACATCGGTACTACTAACTCTTTATACGTGGGTCAGACGTTAAAAGTACCGGCTAGCGTAGATTTTAATTCTACTAATAGCAGCACTAGTACTAGTAGTTCGACTAGTAGCGCAAGCTCTTCAGTACCAACGACCAACTATAAAGTAAAATCAGGTGATACCTTAATCGGCATTGCCAATAGTGTGGGCGTCAGTGCGGCAGAGTTGGCTGCGGTGAATAGCAACTTCGATGCTAAGGCGCGTCTACAACGCGGTCAAACGATCAAAGTTCCAGCTTCTAAGGAATTGGTTGATCGTCAGTTAAATGACAAGGCGGTCAGTTATAAAGTAAAATCAGGAGATACCTTAACGGGTGTCGCTCAACGTTACAATATTGGTTTGGGCGATTTGGCAGCAGCCAACAACTTAAAAACCAACTCTAACTTGATATTGGGTCGTACGATTACCATTCCTGCTAACGGTAGTGCTCCTGCCAAAGCTACTTCTAGTACTAGTAATCAAAGTACTAGCAACAGCGCTGCTAGTACCACGACCAGTACAGCCAGTAGTGGCAAAAAACTGGGCAATACTGAGAGTTATAAAGTCAAATCAGGCGATGGCTTAATCGCGCTGGCTCGTCAGTTTGGTATTGCAGTCGAAGATTTGGCAGCGACCAATGATCTCGCGACCAATGCTCAGCTACAGCGTGGCCAAACCATCAAAGTCCCTAAAGCAACGGTAAGCTATACGGTTGGTTCAGGGGATAGTTTGATTGGTCTCGCCCGTAAGTATGGGGTGTCGACTCAAGAGCTTGCGGATATGAACAATATAAAAGCTGATACCATGCTACAGCGTGGTCAGCGTCTAACCGTACCAAATCGCTAATATAGTCGCATTTAGTACAGGTTAAAAATCAAAAAAGCTGCTCTTATAAAAGAGCAGCTTTTTTATTGGAAAAGTTTTATACGTATTTTATTCAAAAGCTTTTATTACGAAGCTTTTACTATGAGTCTTCTACTATCAGGCTTTAAAACAGAAGAATCATTAAACCAAAAAGAAGGGTCATTAAACGGTTTGCGTCTTGATAGTTTCAAGATAGCTCCTAATGTTACTGACATAATGCATCGCTTGTCCATAACGGCTATTAGACGCTCTATTTTCAGCAAGGTAGGCATAAACGTTCGCCCAGCTTTTGTCATCGATGCCCTGAGCTCTCAATTTACGCTGAATGCTTTTTACTGCGTTCGGCCCCATATTATAGCCCGCCAGTGCAAACCAAATACGATCGGTTTTGGGTACATCGGCAAAGTCTGATTTCATTTGCTCTAGATAACGCGCACCACCACCGATACTCTCATAAGGGTCGACACGATTAGACACGCCCATCGCCTTTGCGGTGTTATTGGTCAGCATCATAATGCCGCGTACCCCAGTCGGCGATACCGCATTGGCATCAAGATGTGATTCTTGATAGCCCATCGCCACCAGCAATTCCCAATCATGATTGTAGTTGCGCGCTTGCTCTTCAAAAGACGACTGATAATCAGGCAGCTTTTCTGTCAGCGTTTTTTGGAAATGGTCTTGGCTATACGCATCTTTTAACAAGTTCTGATTATAAAAAGCGGCCAGCTTTTGGGTGTTTTGAAGCTTGATACTGTCGCATAGGAAGTAACTGGCTTTTTGTGATAGCGGATCATTGGCTGAATTAAATGTCCAACTGACTTTTGGATGTAGACCGTTTTTGGTCAAACTGGCATCATAGCCGCAGCTAACATTGACAGAAGACAAATTCAGCTGGCTTTTGAGTTGGGTGCTGGCAGTCGTCAACGCCATATCAGCATTACCTGATTTTACCGCTTTGAGTGCGGCTTCTTCAGTCGCATAGGCTTTTAGATCGACGTCCACACCCAGCTCATCGGCATAGGTACGTACCAAATCATAACCAAAGCCGTGCTGAAAACCGTCCGTCGCAAAATAAGTACTATCTCCAGGGACAGCAGCGATGGTCAAGGTGTTCTCCAACATGACATGGTCATAGGCTGGCACCTGCGCACCCATGGTGGTAAAGCTCTCAGCAGGCAAAGAGAGCAGGGCGATACTAGAGACTTGTGCCAGTTTCTTGGTTCTGGCAAAACGACTTGAGGTAACAGGGTTAACGAATGTAACGAGGTTACTTTTAGTGTTCAGTAGGCGTTTGGACGGACGCAGTAAATATGAGATACGGCGTTTGGCCCCTTGCGCAGATACTTTTACACGATAAGTAATACGCTGCATGGATGTCTCCTAATTTTAGCCATCCTTCTTACCGCAAAAACACATACAAACATATGACCATAATATTGACATATATTGATATTGCCTCTTAAATAAAGTCGCATCTCTTAATGGGACAAATGCCACTCTATTTGTTTGACTATAGCGCCACTAGCGTACTCTCTCTAAGAGTTAGTGGGGTAGTTTGTCGTCAGCCAGCTATCGATGCATTATCAAAGTGTTCTAAAATACTATTTTTAAATTGATTTTAAAAACCGGACGCACAACGACGCGAAGGATATAAATCAGATGATTCCTTCATCGATAACTAAATATGGCTAGTGGCCAAACAACTATATGTCAAACACAGGTAAGGTCATGATTAAGTCATTGAGACAAAGACATCGCATAAAATCTTGATATAATAATTTGCTAATTAAGCAAATACATTCATCTGTTTTTACGATGCTAACTTTTATGGCTGGCTATACCTTGAATCACTAGTAATAGGATAGCTGGCTGTTAAAGTTTCTTGTCCAGCAATAAGGGTAAGTAAAATAACCAAGCTTGATAATTTTTATCGCTTCTTATCAAACAGGTGATTTAATACCATCATCGCGACACTAAAAATAAAAAAATACTATGTTGCTAACATATATAGTGCAAGCATAGTATTTCAATGGATAGCGGTTTAAAGCCTTACCACTTATGTAGCATGATAAAGTCTTAAACAACTACCAGCATTATTTTAGTGCCATAACCGGAAGCTGTAATAAATGGGAAGTTTCATGACAAAACGTTCTTTCTTCAAGTACCAATATGCGGTTATATCGTAGATTATTCAAGTTAAGTTAAGAAAAGAGCGATAAAACTTAACAATTAGGCTATAGACGGTAAGAAATCCACTCGTTATCGCTACATTCGCTAAAGTTTTATTAACATGCGTAACAGACTGAATATCGTTTATTCGAATGAGTGCACTGTTTTGCTCATCTTTATAATGACTAATCGTAATGACTAAGACTAAGACTAAGTGTAATGACTGATTGTAAAAGCTAGGCTGGATTATCAATATCAATAAATGTTACTGGTAGTCCAAATTGCTGAGCAATGATATCGCCTAATGCTTGAATACCACCACGTTCAGTTGCGTGATGACCACAAGCAAAATAATCAATGCCTAGCTCACGTGCAAGGTGGGTGGTACGCTCGGATATTTCACCAGAAATAAAAGCATCACAACCCATCAAGGCCGCTTGCTCAATCATGTCTTGCGCGCCGCCTGTGCAAATGCCCACACGCTCGATAAGCCTATCGTTCGGTCGCTCATCATCAGTATTGGTAGCGGTTTTATAGTTGGCCGAAATATGTAAGGGTATACGCCCTAATGCCTTGGTAATTTGAGCAATAAGACTTTGAGCATTCTGTGGCTCACAAATCGCAATATTACCAACAGGGTGCGCCTCATGAGGATAAAGGGGCCCAATAATTGTCATATCGAGCAAGTCGGCAAGTTTTGCGTTGTTGCCAATAACTGGATGGGCATCTAGGGGTAAGTGATAGCCAAGCATCGATATGCCGTGCTGCATTAATTTACGGATACGTCGACCTTTCATACCCGTAATGGGCGCGGGTTCCCCTTTCCAAAAATAACCATGATGCACCACAATAGCGCCGGCGTTATCAGCAATAGCGGCATCAATTAAAGCTTCACAGGCGGTCACACCCGTAACGATACGCTGAATCGGACGTCCGCCATCTACTTGTAGACCGTTTGGCGCATAGTCTTGAAAGGCGCTAGCAGACAGATACTCGTCGCAAAAAGTGGCTAAGCTTTGCGCGGTAACAATTGTATTGGTTGGGACAGTTAAGCTATCATTGGCTGTCATCGTTTTTCCTTGTCGTGGCGTTGTATTGTTATGGCGTTTCATCTTTATCATGTTTCATTTTATAGCGCCAATTTATCAATTTGATTGATTGATTTCGTTGGTCAATGTGGCGCTTGATTAATCATGACTAAAAGCAGATGCCTTTTTATAGTCATCATTTTAACATGGTGGTGTCAAAGAGTAGACAAGGCTAATAACTCAAATGGTACACGATACGTTACCAATTAAAGGCATGGGCGGGTATAATTCGCATACGTGAGTTTGCCTGATTATTAGGTTTTAATCAGTGCTTGTAATCCATATTTGTAATCCATACTTGTAATCCGTTAAGCACAGCCAGCCACTCAATAGTATCTACTTAGCACAAAGTGTCTCATCTTATTGGTCATTGCCTGTTTGTATCAAATTTATAGAGGTTTTATCTATGTCGCCAGCCCCGAACACCAACAACAAGACGTCTCTATTAAAATGGTTACCGTGGATTTTATTACTGTTAGTGCTTGCAGCGTTTATCTGGTTATTCACCAGTATGAAAACGCCGTCAGAAGCCACTTGGGAGCCACCAAGAACCTCGGCTGCTGAGCAGGCAGCGTCGGAACCTGTAGCCGATACGCCAACGCCTATTTCCTCTTATCATAATGCCGTTAGCCGTGCGTCGCAGTCAGTGGTCAACATCTATACGACACAGACCATGGCGGAGCATCCTTATATGGATGATCCTGTGTTGCGCCGCTTCTTTGAGTTCCATGGTGGACCGCCACAAGATCAAGGCCCAACCAACTTGGGCTCGGGTGTGATTGTGTCAGAAGACGGCTTTATCGTCACCAATGCGCACGTAATCGAAAAGGCAGATGAGATTACCGTTGCCTTTAATGATGGTCGTAAGAGTCGCGCTAAGCTTATCGGTACCGACCCAGACAGTGATTTGGCAGTGATTCGGGTCGACATGACTGGATTGACACCGTTAGGCTTCCGTGAAGAACCTATTAAAGTGGGAGACATTGCATTAGCGATTGGTAATCCGTTCGGTGTCGGTCAAACAGTGACGCAAGGGATTATTTCAGCAACGGGTCGTACTGGACTTGGGGTCAATAAGTTTGAAGACTTTATCCAAACCGATGCCGCTATCAATCCCGGTAACTCGGGCGGCGCACTGGTTGATGCGCGCGGTGAATTGGTTGGTATTAATACGGCTATTTACTCACGCTCTGGTGGCTCGATGGGCATTGGTTTTGCTATCCCGACCGCCCTAGTTGAGCAAGTGATGAATGCTCTGATCAAAGATGGTAAGGTCAGTCGCGGCTGGCTAGGTATTGAGATACAGTCGCAGCTTCGGGATCCGACGCAGCTTGAAACCTCGACGGGTGTAGAAGTGCTAAATGTTATCGATAAAGGTCCAGCTGCCAAGAGTGGTCTGCGCGTTGGCGATATCATCCTGACGATTGATGGCGTTGAGATGACCGATGCCAACACGCTGATTCAGTATGTCGCTCGCAAACCACCCAATACTGAGCTAAACGCCCAGATATTACGCCGTGGTAAAAATGCGCAAGTGAAGATACTGTTAGAGGAGCGTCCTGTGCAAGAGCCAGTCGAGCGCCCTGTTATTATCGAAGATGAGACCATGAATGGTCTTGGTCAACCCAACATGCAAGACGGTGGACAAGAGACGCCCATGATGTCAGAAGCCGAGCGTGACCGTATGCGTGAAGAGCTGCTAAAACTGTTTGACCAAGATGGCGTGGCTCAGTAGTTTCTTGGGTCAGAATAATTGGCGCAAGGGCTCAAAAAGATTATTAGCATAAAAAAAGCGCGTTATCTTATGTAGATAGCGCGCTTTTTATTGATCTTAACGTTTTATAAATGAGAGGTTATTTCTCGACTGGTTCGTGGTTGATATAAATCACCCCTTGCACACGGCAGCAGCAGGGTAGGATCTCATCGTCCTCAATCATCGCAAGCGGAGCAAACGGGTAATCGACCGTATGCGAGCTGGCAATGCGCTTGACTCGGCAGCTACCACAGTAGCCTTCCTTGCACTGATAATTGACCTCATGTCCGGTGCGCAACAGTCCATCGAGTAGACTCTCATTATCATGCAAATAGAATTGTTTTTTACTGGTCATTACCCAAGTCATGATAAATCCTATGTAAAAAGCGTAAAGCTACTAAAGCCTAAAGCTCAAAATCATCAAAGTCACTGTCTGATAAGTCCGAATCAATCTGACCGACCAAGTACGAGCTGATTTCGGTTTCTTGCGGTGCGACCTGTACATTGTCAGACGACAACCACGTATTGATCCAAGGAATCGGATTTGATTTTGATTTCGGGAAAGCTGATGGCAAGCCCACCGCTTCCATACGCAAGTTGGTGATGTATTCGATATATTGGCACAGAATATCTTTATTCAGACCAATCATCGAGCCGTCTTTGAACAGATAACCTGCCCATTCTTTTTC
Organism: Psychrobacter okhotskensis; assembly: GCF_965638355.1. Lineage (NCBI taxonomy): Bacteria > Pseudomonadati > Pseudomonadota > Gammaproteobacteria > Moraxellales > Moraxellaceae > Psychrobacter > Psychrobacter okhotskensis. The sequence continues at coordinate 1,937,382 of NZ_OZ281822.1, read as the reverse complement.
TTGCTCAGCCGCCTTGCGGAATATCTCGATGCTTTCCTCATAGCACTCTGCGGCAATTTCGACCATCTCGGGATCGTCACGACCGTTGCGCATGAGGTTTAGCATATGCTGCGTACCAGTCAAATGCAGCGCTTCATCACGAGCGATGAGTTTAATGATTTTGGCATTACCTTCCATCAGCTTACGCTCAGCAAAGGCAAACGAGCAGGCAAACGACACATAAAAGCGAATGGCTTCTAAGACGTTGACCGCCATAATGCACAGATACATTTGCTTCTTAAGTGACCTCAAATCAACGGTGATTTCTTTACCGTTGATATTGTGCGTACCAGCACCGTACAGGCTATACAGCTGCGAATTGCGATACAGCTCGTCATAATATTGAGCGATGTCTGAAGCACGCTCTAAAATGTGCTCGTTTTGCATAATATCGTCAAACACAATACCGGGATCGTTGACGATATTACGAATGATATGGGTATAGCTGCGTGAGTGAATGGTCTCAGAGAATGACCACGTCTCAATCCATGTCTCCAGCTCAGGAATCGATACCAGCGGCAGTAGCACGACGTTTGGGCTACGACCTTGGATAGAGTCGAGTAGGGTCTGGTACTTTAGGTTACTGATAAAGATATGCTGCTCATGCGAGGACAGATTGCCGTAGTCCATACGGTCTTTTGACACATCGACTTCTTCTGGACGCCAAAAGAATGACAGCTGCTTTTCAATTAATTGCTCAAAGATGGGGTGCTTTTGTTGGTCGTAGCGGGCAATATTGACTGGCTGACCAAAGAACATCGGCTCTTTCATGGCGTCATTTGGTGTTTGGGAAAAAATCGAATAAGTCATGGGACTGCCTTTATAAGTGATACGGTTATTAATTTATATGGATTTGACTGGGTTTGCTTGGATTGGATTACAAGTTCTCTAACGATATCTGTTCTGACGTCTGTCCATCATTCATATACGCTTTAAATATCTCGCTCAGCTCCACATCATCCAATGCTTCCAATTCATCGATTGCGCTTTTGCGCAGCGCACTCAAGCCTTCATCATCTGACAGTTGCTGTATTTCTTTCTGTGCGTCTTTTTTGGTCGCTCTCTTTACTGGTTTTTTGGGTGCTTTTGCGGTGTCTTTCTTTGGTGTTTCTAGTGTTGATACAGCGCCTTCGCTTAATTGCTGACGAACTTCCTCGATGTCTACTTCTACTTGTACGATATGCGAGCCGCCATCGTTTAGGTCTGAAAATACGTTAGGGATAAACAAACCACCGTCTTTGATGATTGCGGTATATTGCACGTCTATGACCTCCATCATTTCTATTCTGTCTGTGTTTCAATTATGGTTGGCGCGATACAAGGCTTTCATATACCTTATTGTTTTCTCTTTTGCCTACGGCTAGCACATAAACCACCACCACGTCATCTTTGACGGTATAAACCAGACGATAGCCTATGGTGCGTAATTTGATTTTATAGGCGTCTGTATGTCCTGAAAGTTTCGACGCAGGAACACGAGGATTTAATAAGCGCTGCTGTAATTTTTTCTTAAACTGCTGCTGAATACTGGGCGCTAACTTTTTCCATTCTTTTAATGCTAAGGGATGAAATTCAAGACTATAAGTCATCCAATGTAACCTTTATAGGTGTTTGCCCGTCATTCATTCGGGCGCTAACCGTTTGGCTTAATGCCATGTCGTCCATCGCTTCCATCATGCGCTCAAATACGTCTGTTGAGACTAGGTAAGCTACGGGTTTGTTGTGGTTTAAAATAGCAATGGACTCACCGTCTGACTGCTTAATCAGTGCCGAAGGGTTGTTCTTTAACTCTGAGATACTGGCTGTCTGTGTCGCAAATATCGGTTGCATAATTCATTCTCCGCTAATATTACGCTCTAAATATAGGGCTAATATTAGCACGAAAGATAGGTCTTAATTACTACTAAATTAAATTTAGATACATGAAGTATTTTAGTTCAGTGCTGCTTACAAACAACGTCTTCCAGTACCACAGTTTCATCACTAATTATGTCTAGTATTGATGCTATCAAGTATTCACTAGAAAATTCTCTGATGACTATAGTGTAGGGCGCCCAAAAGTAGTTGCTAAATGGTGAATCTATGACAGTGTTGTCCATAGAAGCTATCACGCAATCTAGTGAAAAGGTAGTACCCGCGTAAACATTGCCTTTGTACTCTAGAAAAAAATCTAAGTTTTCGGATAACTTGTCACTTATTTCAAATGAATGGTGGGTATAAATCCGCAAATCATTTGCATCATATAAAGTATCGGACATGTGGCTTATCTCGTTTAGATCTAGGTTATAAATTGAGTTAAGTTGTAGCTTATCCTGACTTAACTTAGATAAACTATAACTCTCTTATATAATCAGACTCTTGACCATTCCAGCCACACTCTATACACATGCCTTTTTCGAAACGATGACTACAGTTTGGATAGCCATAAAGTTTGTGAGCGCAATTTGGACACAAGCCTGACATCTTTAAGCTATCTTTAAAGTATGATAATTGGCACTCATCACAGGTGCTTTTTGCTCTATTCATGACTTGATTCAAAGCCCAACATTTTGACGTAGTAGGCGTAGAGTACACCTCGCGCACCTTTATACACAATTTCTATATTATCGGTGCGCTGGGCGCACTTTATTTATGCTAATTAGATTTATTAACTACTTTCAAAACCTTTTAACTATATCTGCGATTTTTTTTGGTTTTTCTGCCTTAGTAGTTTCATCTGCTGAACGAAAATATATATCATCTTCATAATAAGAGACTTCTTTCTGAGGGGGGACATTAATTATAATGAGACCTAAACCAAAAAAATCATTATAATCAATGTTAGACAGAACTTGATCCTTCAAAACTTCAGACAATGCAGAGTTTCTTATCCCATCTTTCCATTTAGCAAAGTATTCTTCTACGGTAATATCTAGTACTTTAGCTTCTCGTGATATACCAACAATATATTTCCTACCAACTTTTTTAGCTTCAATTTTATCTAGGTCACAAACTCTATTTTTATCACTTTCATTATCAACAATACCTATAATAATTGTTCCAGTATTATGAGGACCGTTATTGGCTATAGCACATATAGTTTTAATAACTTTAGTAATCATGTTTTCATCGATAGACCTATTATGATCTAATCGGAGTAGCCCTTGTTTAAGCTCATAATTGGGTAGTTCTATTTCAGAACGTCTTATAATGTTTTCTATATCAATATGAGTATGAGCGCCATATATATGATCTAAATTAGCTATATCGATTAAAAAACTAGAAATAAGTCCTTTTATCATGTCGATATTTTTTCTTCTCTCAATTGGAGAGGCACCTTTACGACTTGATTCTATTCTTGTAGACAAATAAGTAAGAGCTTTTCGAGTTTCTGCATAATCAGATATTACTTTTCTATCAGTAACCAATTTCTCATAAAAAGCTATGAACAGAGCTGAGAATGTCGAAGGAAATCCATTCGAAGTAGGTTTTTTAAAAATAATATCTCGAAGTTTGTCACCACTTCCAGATTTACTTACTTTTTCAATTTCTGCTATACAATATTTAAATTCTTCTACAATGCGGTCAGAACCATATACATCTAGTGCGTCTAAAACTCTTTTGCTTTGAGCACTATCATCTATATATATTTTATCTAGAGCGTCTTTTGATCTTGTAAGTAATTCACCACCAACAACTGATGCTACGATATCAGCAATGCATTGTTCGTCCATGCTATCTCTTAAATCAGTTGAACGAAGAATACCTTGTTGCACCCAAAATACCTCTTCTGCTTTTACATCATAGCCATGATTAGACATAGGCAAGTCTATACTAATAGAAGGCATTTGGCTTAAGGGTAAGACATCTAGGGAGTTATCACCTCTAATTTGACAAGCAATAGTTCGTACCACTTCTGAGAAGTCATTCTGAACGCCAGCTTGTCGTCTCTCTTGATCGCTTAGACGATGCCCATAAGTATTTATACGAGCAAATACATCATTAATTTCCGCTTTACTTGCATTTCGCATAATAGAGAGAGCGAGAGTGTAATCTAGTATCAAAGATACTTCATCTCTGTTGAGTAATAACTCTGAATCCGACGGTGTGAACATACCTTCATCAGATTTTGCTTTAGCTGTAGGAAAAAATTCTAAATTGAAGTATTTTCCATCAAGAGTAGAAAACGAATTTTGTATAAAAGATATAATTGCATGAAGTCTTTGAAGGCCATCTATAATTTCATAAGTCCCAGAATGTTCTCGCTCTGCTATTAGTATTGCAGGAATAGGGTACTTATTTAAAATTGATTCTATCAGCCTTTGTTTTTCTTCTAATGTCCACACTAATTTTCTTTGATAACGTCGGTTGACATTTATCTTTCCATCGTTATACCAAGCATAGATAGATTGAATTGATGTAGGTTGAGAAGCTAGTTCTGCCATTTTATTTACCAAAGTAATTAATGTTTATTGTTATATATAAAATTACATTTTTAAAATCCAGTTCAAGAACTTAAAAAACTCATACATATAGAAAGAAGTGACAAGTTTGACCCAAAAGCCAAACCCGCCATTCATCAGAAATTCTATTTAAAGAGCTTCTCTAGCAAACCTAGATCTTACATGCACCGCCAGCACAATCATCTTCCATATCCGCTTGGGCATCGTTCGCACCATCACGAGTGTTGTGGTAGTACAACGTCTTCACGCCAAGCTTATAAGCGTTGAGCAGATCTTTAAGCAATATCTTCATCGGTACACGGCCACCTTCATAACGAACCGGATCGTAGTTAGTATTGGCAGAGATGCTTTGATCGACGAACTTTTGCATGATAGCGACGAGCTTTAAATAACCGTCATTGTTCGGCATTTGCCATAGTAGCTCGTACTGATCTTTTAGGGTAGCAATCTCAGGCACGACTTGCTTGAGGATACCGTCCTTTGACGCTTTGATAGAGACCAGACCGCGTGGTGGCTCGATACCATTGGTCGCGTTGGCAATCTGACTAGAAGTCTCAGACGGCATCAAGGCGGTTAGGGTAGAGTTGCGCAGACCGTGAGTGGTGATTTCAGTGCGTAGCGTTTCCCAATCGAGATGTAGCGGCTCTTGGCAGATTTTATCCAAGTCGGCTTTGTACGTATCAATCGGCAAGATACCTTGCGAGTAAGTTGTCTCATTGAACGCAGGGCACGCGCCTTGCTCTTTTGCCAATTTGTTTGAGGCTTTTAAGAGATAGAATTGCAATGCTTCAAAGGTTTGATGGGTTAGACCATGCGCGCTGTCGTCTGAATAGCGTACACCATTTTTAGCAAGGTAATAAGCATAGTTAATCACGCCCACACCTAGCGTACGACGACGCATACTGCCGTTTTGCGCAGCTTTCACCGGATAGTCTTGATAGTCGAGTAGGGCATCAAGCGCACGGACGATGAGTTCTGCTGGCTCTTCGATATCGCTGACGTTTTCAACTTTACCTAAGTTAACTGCTGATAGCGTACAAAGCGCGATTTCGCCTTCTTCGTCATTGATGTTATCCAGTGGTTTAGTCGGTAGGGCGATTTCCATGCATAGGTTTGACTGACGAATCGGAGCGACCGTCGGATCAAACGGGCTATGAGTGTTGCAATGGTCGACGTTTTGGATATAGATACGACCCGTGCTGGCGCGCTCTTGCATCATTAGGCTAAACAAATCTGCCGCTGGGATTTGACGGCTACGAATGCTTGGGTCATTCTCGTACTTGGTGTATAACTCTTCGAATTTGTCTTGATCTTCAAAGAAGGCATCATACAAGCCAGGGGTATCACCCGGTGAGAATAGCGAGATATCTTGACCTTTGATGAGGCGGGTATACATCGTTTTGTTTAACTGAACGCCATAATCCATATGACGAACACGGTTGTCTTCGACGCCGCGGTTGTTTTTGAGTACCAGTAATGACTCCACTTCCAAATGCCATAATGGGTAAAATAGGGTCGCAGCACCGCCACGGACGCCACCTTGTGAGCAGCATTTCACCGCCGTTTGAAACAGTTTATAAAATGGGATACAGCCAGTATGCTGCGCTTCGCCGCCACGGATAGGGCTACCAAGGGCACGGATACGACCTGCGTTGATGCCGATGCCAGCACGCTGCGATACATAGCGTACGATGGCGCTAGTGGTCGCGTTGATTGAATCTAGGCTATCACCACATTCGATCAGTACACACGAGCTAAACTGGCGTGATGGCGTACGCACACCTGACATGATTGGCGTCGGTAGCGAAATTTTGAACTCTGAAGTCGCATCATAGAAGCGCTTCACATAGCTCATGCGCTCAGCTCTGTCGTAATTGGCGAACAGACACATACCGACCAGCATATATAAGAACTGCGGGCTCTCATAAACAGTTTTGCTGACGCGATCTTGCACGAGGTATTTACCCGCCATTTGCTCAACAGCAGCATAAGCCAAATTCATATCGCGCCAGTGGTCGAGGTATTCTTCTAACTCGTCAAATTCAGCACGGCTATAGTCGGCTAGGATATGTTGATCATATTTGCCAGCGTCAGTCAGTTTTTTGACATGGTCATATAGGTGCGGCGGAGTGAATTTATTATAAGCAATCTTACGCAGATGAAAGATGGCCAAGCGCGCGGCTAAATACTGATAGTCAGGCGTGGTTTCAGAGATAAGGTCAGCGGCAGACTTGATGATGGTCTCGTGAATATCACGAGTTTTGATACCTTCATAAAACTGAATGTGCGACTTTAGCTCAACTTGTGACACAGACACGTTATCCAAATCGTCCGCTGCCCAGGCAATAACCTTGTGAATTTTGTCTAAATCAATAGGCTCTAAACGTCCGTCACGTTTGGTCACTTGGATTTTGTCGATATGTGTCATGCTAGCCTCTTAGATGATTGCTTATATTATTCGCTAAGCGGTTAAGTCCGCGAAACGTTTATTATCAAATGAATAATCAAACTACTAATAATCAATAGCTTAGCAGTGCTTTTTTATGGCAAAAGCATCCAGCTGCTCGAAATAATGATAAAAATCATTGAGCACTACATGTAGCGTATTTATTAGTAGGTAGGCACAATATAGCGGGAAAATTTTGAAAATACTATATTGATTTTAGTAGCAAACTATGTTGCTAAGGGGTGAAAGCGCGTCCAAATTTTGGCAAAGGACGACGGGGCAAGGGTTAGGTGCGAATGACACAAATAATAAGTTTTTTGTAAAAATGGATGGTCGTTTGCTTTTTATTATTTGCTAAAGGGTCGAGTGATAGTTGTGGTCATCACCGTAATAATTCGGATGCAGATTGTACCGCAGACAACAAAAAATCGCCACCCATATGAGTGACGATTTAGACCTAAAAAGGGTTGTTTTTTTCTAAACACGCATTACCTGTTTATACAACCAAGCGTACCGTTTTGGCATCGTCTAGTGAGGCATAAAGCGTATTTACTTGTTCAACAGTGGTTAAATACAGATTGGCACGTACCGAATGAAAACGTCCTGTTTTTGACGGTTTAACTTCCATAGATGCCAAATCAAACTCTGGGAACTGGCTACCGAGGATGAGCTTCACTTCATTCAGCAAATTCTCATGCTCGCCTTCATGACCGATGATGCTCAGTGGGTAGTTCATTGGGAACTCCCAAAGCTCAGGATTTTGCACGTCGGTTTTTTTGCCTTTCAAAATACCGTCATTGGCGACTAACTCGGTCACTTTGACGTCTCTTTTTGGGTTGTTGTTATCGCTCATCATCGTATCCTTATCGTTATTTGAGAATGTCGCTTACATACTGGCTATTTATAATGGCACTTGACCCGTTATTCAAGGGCACTGATACGTATTGAAGCAAATTAGTAGCGCTGAAAAAGAGCACTGCTATTGTTAAAATAAGCTAGCAATACCATAAATGACTATCTTGTAAACACAAAAAAGCTGAGTCATGCTCAGCTTTTTTGATTTGATTCTAAGAATGCTTATATAGTGTTCAGCATTTCCTACTTAGATAAATTAGTCATTTTCAAGGAAAGAGCGTAGGTGCTCAGAGCGTGATGGATGACGCAATTTACGTAGGGCTTTTGCTTCAATCTGACGAATACGCTCACGCGTCACGTCGAACTGCTTACCGACTTCTTCCAACGTATGATCCGTTGGCATATCGATACCGAAACGCATTTTTAGCACACGTGCTTCACGCTCAGTCAAGTTACCCAATACGTCACGAGTGGCTTCACGCAGACCAGCCGCCGTAGCATCATCAACAGGACTTGAGATAGTACCATCTTCGATGAAATCGCCTAGGTGTGAGTCTTCATCATCACCGATGGGCGTCTCCATAGAGATAGGCTCTTTGGCGATTTTTAGCACTTTACGGACTTTGACTTCGTCCATCTCTAAGCGTTCACCTAATTCCTCAGGTGTCGGCTCGCGTCCCATCTCTTGTAATAGCTGACGTGAAACACGGTTAATTTTATTAATCGTCTCAATCATATGCACAGGGATACGAATGGTACGCGCCTGATCCGCGATAGAGCGGGTAATCGCCTGACGAATCCACCAAGTGGCATAGGTCGAGAACTTATAACCACGGCGGTATTCAAATTTATCGACCGCTTTCATCAGACCGATATTACCTTCTTGGATTAAATCCAAGAACTGTAGACCACGGTTGGTATATTTCTTAGCGATAGAGATAACCAGACGCAAGTTAGCTTCGACCATCTCTTTTTTGGCGCGGCGAGCTTTTGCTTCACCAACTGCCATACGACGGGCAACGTCTTTCATATCGTGAATTTTCATATCGAGCTGCTGCTCGTAATCACGAATTTTACGTTGTAGCAAAATCACGTCATCGGTGACTTTTTCTAGCGTACCAGCAAAAGCGGGCTTGCCTTTTAGGCGCTCAATGAGCCAATCAACGTTGGTTTCATTGCTAGGGAAGGTCTTGCGGAACTCATCACGCGGCATACGACCACGGCGAATCACCAAACGCATGATTTGACGTTCTTGCTTACGCACATCATCATACACGTCATGCATGATAGCCATGACTTGGTCTGACAAGCGATTGTTGAGCTTGAGCATCATAAAGCGTTCTGCCAATTGCGCATAGGCTTCGTCGGCTTGTGCGCTACCACGACCATAGTCGAGCAAGGCCTGTTTGGCTTTAATAAATAGGTTTTCGATCTCTTCTAGACGCAAGCGTACTTCTTCTGGATCGATGCCGCCCGTTTCTTCTTCCTCTTCCTCAGCGTCATCAATATCATCAGCGTCGTCATCATCGAGATCGTCTTTCGCATTGGCTTTTGGCTTGATAACAGGCGGGTTTTCTTTTTCTTCTTTGATGCGCTCGCGCTCTTCTTTCGCCGCTTCTTTGGCTTCTTGAGCCGCTATTTTGTCTTCTTCGGTCTCAGGATCCAAAAAGCCGGTGATGACATCAGAGAGTTTTTTGTCGCCATCTTGCACTTTTTGATATTCATCAAGGACGAATTGTACCGTGCCCGGCCAGTATGACATCGCATGCTGGACGTCACGAATACCTTCTTCGATACGCTTGGCAATAGCAATCTCGCCTTCACGGGTTAAGAGGTCAACCGTACCCATCTCACGCATATACATACGCACAGGGTCAGTGGTGCGACCAGGCTCTGTCTCAACAGAGGCAAGCACTGCCGCTGCCTCATCCGCTGCCATGTCATCATCACTTGAATCATCGTTCATCAAGATGTCATCGGCATCGGGGGCAGACTCAAAGATTTTAATGCCAACGTCGGTCAGCATTTGCACGATGTCTTCGATCTGGTCACTTTCGGTAATAGAGTCGGGTAGTTGGTCATTCACCTCGGCATAGGTAAGATACCCTTGCTCTTTACCCATTTGGATTAAGGTGGCCAGTTGAGAGGTGGACTTAGAAACTGACTTATCGTTCATAAATACTCGCTTACTTGCATCGGACATTTTTATAGGGTGACTCGCTAGCGCTCGCTCGGTGCGTTGATCTAATCAATCGATTAATCAAAATAAGGCGTAGGGACAGTCAACAATATCAAAAATGAGTGGATATGAATAAAGGCTCAAAACACTACAATAACGGAGCTAAAAAACTGTTAAAAATATATCAAAAATAATAATTGTTAAAAGTAATACTAAAAATTTGTGCTTAACGATGCACGCTTATAGTCATTTCGTAAGCCATGCTATAAATAGTTAGCGACACAGTTTAACACAGACCAGTGTAGTCAAGCACGAGGTAGTGCATGCTCTCTATCATATTTACTCATTATTTTCGATTCGTATAATGGTTTATTGTTCGTATAATGAATGATAAAGATGGCTTGAGCGATTGGCCATAATCACTAGTAGTGGGGGCAACCACCATACTTTTAAAGGGCTGCCAATTTATAAACCAAAAATAACATCAGATATTAAGACTGCACGGTGACCATCTGCGCCGATTGTTCGGCTTGCTGAGCACGTAGCCAATCGTTCAATAGCTGTGTCTGCTTACGGACAATCGCCAGCTTAATATGATCGGGGTTTTTTATCAGCTCTTGTATCTTTTTCTTCATATTGCGTTCGAGAAGCTGACTGACCAAGTTTTCAATCAGCTCATCAAGGCTCAAAATATTTCTTGTCGTTAGGGTTTTATAAAAGCCGCCCCAGTTACGACTCAGCATCTCTTGGGTAATCGGTTTGACGTTCGACAGGATAAAGTGCGCAGCGGCGTTGGCGTCCTGCGGTAAATAATTGAGGCAGCGCTTGATAGTGCTGACGATATCGAGCAGGGCATCATCTTGCAAGTCTTCCCAAGCAAGTGCACGCAAGATATCAGGCGAGGCTTTTTCCTTGATATGAGCTGGCAGGTTGATGCGGTTGATACCGGCCTGTTGCCAGATCGACTCAATAGGATCTTCAAGCAGTGCACGCGGCTGGAATAAAAAACAAAGCTGCAATTGCTGGCTGATGGTCATATCACCATCGAAATCTAGCAGCGCGTCCCTTGCTTCTTTGTTTTGGCTACGCTTACCACCTAGCTTTTGATAGATATCATTATTTAGTAGGTAACGAAAGCTACTGCCTTTGGGAAGCGCCATGGTTAGTGAACGTACCTGTGACATCAGTTTGGCTTTGCCTTCTACCAAGGTCAAATCATAGCGCTCGCTTAAGTAGGCAAAAATATACTGTGACAGCGGCATGGCATTTTTGATTTGCTCTCGCATAGCGTCACCGCCTTGACTCTTGATAAAGGTGTCAGGGTCATGATTGTTGGGCAGTGTCAAAAACCGTAGCTCTTTATCATCAGCCAGTACAGGCAGAGCAACTTCTAGCGTTCGCCAAGCCGCTTTTTGTCCTGCACTATCACCATCGAAGCTTAATGTCAGGGTAGGATTTAGCGTTAATAATCGCGAGATTTGACTCTCATTAATCGCCGTACCCATAGAGGCAATCGCGCCATAGATACCGGATTGGTAAAGGGCAATTACATCCATATAACCTTCGACCACCAGCCAACTATCCGCACGTTGCTGGCGTGATTCATAATAGCCGTACAGCACATGCTGCTTATGAAAAACGGGCGAGTCAGAGGAGTTGATATATTTTGGCTTCACGTCATCATCGAGCGCGCGACCACCAAAGCCAATGGTGCGACCTTGATTGTCACGAATCGGAAAAATCACCCGATCGCGAAGCAAGTCGTAATCGCGCCCAGATTCTGATTGGCGCACTAAACCAAGCGCTTTTAGACCTTCAATATCTTGCGGGAATTGATGCTCAAGATGCTGCCAACCGAAGGGTGCATAACCGAGACCAAAAGTCTCAAAGATATCTTCAGTAATGCCACGCGATAAGAAATAATGCTTGGCATGCGGATGGATAGTGAGGTTGTGTTGATAGAATTGCTGAATTTGTTCCAGTAAATCGTATAGATTGCCGTCTTTATCTGAGACACTATTGTCACTATGTGAGCCTGCGCCAGCATTGGTATCGGTCAACCATGCAGGTGGAGCGCCATTGTTAGTTGCATCTTGATAGTCGGCAGGATAAGAATCCATTGGATAAGGCGCTGAATCGTAAGCGTCTAGCGGTGGATAGCTGTCGTAGCTGTTTTCATAGTTATGATCGTAGCTACTATCATGATTATTATGGTCATTATAAGTGGGCTGATCTGTATAGTTTTTCTGCTGAGAATCGGTTGCTATGCTTGCTGGTAATTGGTTATCCACTGCTGGCTGAAATTTTGCAGTTTCAGCAGCGGGTGCACGCGAGGCGGGTTTTATAGCAGCTTGTTTTTTAGTACGCTGATAACTAACGTTTTGCTGTTCTTCTTTTGGGACTTCGATGCCCGTTTGTTTTGACAGCTCATTGACCGCTTCGATGAACGTTAGGTTTTCATAATCACGTAAAAAACTGATGGCATTGCCACCGACACTACAACCAAAGCAGTGATAGATATTTTTTTGTGGATTGACATAAAAAGACGGTGATTTTTCACCATGAAACGGGCAACAGCCTTTAAACTCACTACCAGCACGTTTGAGCGTCGTGTGACGCCCAATAATACTGATTAAGTCAGCTTGGCTATTTAATTGTTCGAGAATATGGTTTGGGATACTCATAAGGACAAATATTTTACCACAAGGTCTACATACAATTCATAAATAGGGCTACCAATACCTAAAATAGTTTCAAATAGATGAGAAACCGTTAGTATAATTCGTTTGATTTCTCAATAAAATATCACTGTAGTCTGTTATGACTTTTAAGCCCTTTGTAAATGTCTACTGGCATTTCGATTAAGCCAAGTTACTGATAATTTGTCATTAAACTCGGTGAAATATTGTTACGGAATTGTGTTAGTGTATTCGTTTGAACGCTTCCTCACTGCAATGAAGATTCATTTTAATAGGGAAGTTATTAAGAAAACGGTATGAGTTCAATGAGCCATGGAGTGCGCGTACTTCACGAAGGTTTGCGTAAAAAAGCCATGTCTATTAATTCTGCTGGAGGTAGAGAGCAGTCAAATAATCGGCTCCGCTGACGAACGAGAGCTACACCATATCACTCTAGGCAAACATCTGGACGACAGCTGAGATGGCGATAGTCGCACCCAAATAGCCATGAAAACACCAACCGTAATAGGATTTTATTATGAACGTCCGTAAAGCCACAGTAGCAGCAGGAATGGTCACAACCTACCTGATGCTGACAGCGTGTACAACAATGCAATCTGCGCCGCAAGCAGTACAATCCACGCCGGAAAAAGCCAAAAACGTCATTATGATCATTGGCGACGGTATGGGGCCACAACAAGTTGGTCTACTATTGGCGTACGCCAAGCAAGCGCCAAACTCGGTAATCACCGACGGCACAACAGCCTTTGACCGGATCGCTGCTAACGGCCGTATGGGTATTTCCATGACCCACGCCAACAACAACCTAGTGGTCGATTCTGCCGCTTCCGCTACACAACTGGCAACCGGTAAGCTAGCTGGTGCTGAGATGGTTGGCACGGATAAAGACGGTAACAGCGCAGAAAGTATACTGGAAAAGGCCAAAAAACTAGGCAAATCCACCGGGCTGGTGTCCGATACCCGCATTACCCATGCAACCCCAGCTGGCTTTGCCGCGCACCAGAGCCATCGCAGCTTAGAAAATGAAATTGCTGAAGACCTGCTGAACAATAACGTAGATGTCATGTTGTCCGGTGGTCTGCGTTACTGGATTCCTGAGTCCGTCAATGATGAGCAATCAGCTGTCCGCCAAGAATTGGAAGTGCTGTCCGAAGGTAGCGTCGTTATTAAATCCAAGCGTAAAGACAACCGAAACTTGATCGCTGAAGCACAGCAGAAGAACTATGATTTAGCGTTCAACCGCTCACAGATGGAAAAGGCCGACGGTAAAATACTTGGCTTATTTGCTTATTCATCGTTGCCAAACGGTATTACCGAGCACCAAACTAAGAATGACCCCGCCCGCACCATACCAACGCTAAAAGAAATGTCAGAAAAAGCGATTAATTCGTTGTCCAAAAACGACGAAGGATTTTTCCTGATGATTGAAGCTGGGCAAATAGATTGGGCAGGGCACTACAACGACACTGGCACTATGCTGCACGAAATGCTGCGGTTGAACGAAACACTTAATTATGTATTGGATTGGGCAGAAGGCCGTGACGATACCCTGATTGTGGTAACCGCCGATCACGAAACAGGTGGCTTTGGCTTCAGCTATTCTGCTAATGATCTACCCCACGGACGTGACCTACCAGGCAACGTTTTCAAAGAGCAACAGTTCCAACCGCTCTTCAACTTCGGCGACGTAGCGACCCTCGATACACTCTACGAGCAAAAATCCTCCTACGGCGACATATTTTACAGCCAGTTCGATGCACTAGAAGCAGACCAGCAAACACCTGCCAGCTTAGCTCGCATTGTAAATTCTGAAACTGGCTTTGACATTACAGAAGCTCAAGCTGCGCGCGTACTCGCAACCGAGGACAATCCTCTTTACACCGAAGGCCATCCTTATCTAAGCACCAAAACCGTTCCAAAAATGGACGTTAACGGTGCCTTTTTCGCTTACCAAACTGACGACAATCGTCAAAACCTGCTGGCTCGCGAAGTGGCTGAACAGCAAAACGTAGTCTGGGCCACCGGCACCCATACCAATACACCGGTACTGGTATTTACCCAAGGCCCGGGAGATACTACCGTACCCTTTGGCAAAGTACTGCATCACACAGAAGTAGGTCAACACGCTATGGAAGCACTAGAAGACTAATACATTAATACCTGCCTAAATATTTGACTGGCCCTCGATAATTATCGGGGGCCGGTCTACTTTTAAAAGGCAATGGCGTTAAATAATGAGGGGCTTAATTCTGCTACGTTTATGGTGAGTTGTTAGAGAAGGGTGGTTTGCGAAGGCATAAGCAGTTTTCCCGTAACTGCAAACTCGGGTGTGTTACAGTAGCATTGATACTAATGATGAACAATTATCGATATTAAAAACATAAAATCTATAAAGATATTGTTCAGTATCAGTATGAACAAAAAAAGGCCAACTATCAGTTGGCCTTTTTAAATAACTACAGATTAGCTATATCACTTCAGTGTAAGGCTATGAACGCTAACTATTCAGCTTCTTCTATGACTATATCATTGTCCATTGGTGTTAGACGAATACTATCGCTATTATTCTCATCAGATAGCGTGGTACGGCGCGTTGGGTTGATGTTCTGCGGATCAACATTCGCTTCTCTAGCGGTAGAGCCAGTGCTGGCTTGGTTGGTAACGCGTTCAGAGGACGCCTCAGGCAGACCTAAGCCGACATTGATACCACCAATACGGTTCGTTGGAGAGGTATTTAGTGGTGCATTAGCGTTAGCAGCATTGGCGTTAGTTGCATTGTCATTTGGCAATCGCAACTGATTGGCGTTACGAACGACTTGGGTTTTGGTTGCGCCAGTGTAGTTACCTTGAGAGACTGAGCTGTCTTTGATACCTGAACGGCCAAGCTTACCAAAGGTCAGCTTGTTAAACCAAGTGCGGTCACGCTTGGTATTGAGCTTGACGCGTCCATCACTGGTTAGCCAATTTGGATAGTTGATTTGTAATAGGGTTTTGTACTCTTTGGCCAAGTCGGTTAGCCCTAGCTTTTCATGGCTGTAGGCGAGAATGGCGATGGCTTCGGGTACAGACTCGCTCAGTGGATAGTATTGAAAGACCCATTTGGCACGGTTGATAGCCGCGACATAAGCTTCACGCTCAATATACCAACTGGCCGCACTCAGCTCACTTTCAGCAAACTGATTGTAAATAAAGGTCATACGCTGTGCAGCATCGGGCGTATAAGGGCTATTGGGGTACTTATTAATAAGCTCTTGAAAGTTGGCAAAGGCGATACGCAGATAGGCAGTATCACGCTCAGCTTGATTCAGCTTAAACAATTTAAGGCCTTCAGATGAGCCCTGCATATTGGCCACACCGCGCACGTAATAGGCGTAGCTGACTTGCGGATTAGAAGGGTAGAGACCAATAAACTGATCAGCGCTGGCTGCTGCCAACTCAAACTTACCGCTTTCATATTGGGCATACATCATATCGAGCAGCGCTTGTTCAGCATACTGTCCGGTAGGATAAAAAGTACGCAGATTGGTCAAGTCTTCAATCGCTTGGGTATAACGAGCTTTGTCAATCTGAGCGATGGCATCGTTATAGTAGCCTTGCTCTGACTTCTCGGCGGTTTCGACTGCATCGACGTTTTTATTGGTCAGGTTCTTAAAAGTCTGACAACCCACCAAGTTGACACTTAGCGCAAGCAGGGTGATTGAGGACAGTTTGATAAACGTATTGCCAACAGCGTGCATACTTCTTCTCCGACACAAGACGCATAATAGCAGCGGCGCTATCATGCTATATATAAGGTTAATAATAAAAACGATGCGTAACGCACCAGTTAACGGTTTATTATTGAGTATGCTAATAGGTAAGCCGACTCGTAATCAACATAATTTTTATCAAATACAGTTTTTGCAATGGCTTATTTAATAGTACCAGTTTAAAAGTACATTTTTAAAAATACCGTGCCATAGCATACAGCAAAATAGAGCTTACTTTATAGAATAACCGCGGCTTCGTCTATTTTTTCGTTATCTATTTTGCCGTTCATCTATCTAGAGCGCTTTGAATGGCAGAAGGCCTTCCGTATTTATCTTAGTGTATTCAAGGCCCTACCAGCGGATATATCCTGAACATCTCTGTCTATTACGTTTCAGCTTTGCAGTTTAGCATGAGCCGTCGCAACGAGCGATATCGAATGGCGCTGACATCGACAAATATACAGTAAATTACAGCAACGTCATATTTTAGAGAGTTAATTGTCGATGATTTAGCGATCAAATGATAGGGATAAAATGACAGATAACGCGCAGCTTCTATAGGGCTTGAGCACTTGGCATGCTACACTATGGCACTACTGCCGCTGATTTCTTGACCAAGATAGGTTTTGATGGTCAATGCGAGGCGTTGTTTTTGTTATAGCGCACTATATTTGCCTATAAATTTTTCTTATAAAGTGGTTTATTATAAGTGCTTTATTACTATAAGAAGTGCATTGCTATAACTACTTTATAAAATCATGTCAGGCATTTTTATGTCTAAATCTGTTATGAATAATAATACTATGACCACCCATTTACCACCGAATCAATCGCTAGATACTGATTTATCAGCGCAAGAGCCTTCCATGTCAAATAAAGTTTTAAAAAATAACGAATCATCAGATGCTAAGCCGCTAGAAACTGATGACCGCATAAACGCAGAGACGGTATCCGATGGTTTCATCGCAGACGATACCCTGTCACAAGCGTCAGAAGGTACTGTTTCAGAAGGCAGTGTCTCAAAAGATAGTGATAGACTCGATGACGAGATGATTGAGGACTATGAAACGGATGAGGCTGACGAAGGTATTGATGACAGTGACGACGATGATGATGCTGATTATGAAGCGTCGACTGCAGGGCAAGCGGTACCCGTCGTTATCGATGTAACCTATGCCGTCACCGAAGAACAAGCAGGTCTCCGTATCGATAAATTGGCATCACTGGTGTTTACCGACTTTTCGCGTGCGCAGTTGCAAGGCTGGATCAGCGACGGCAGCTTACTCTATAACGATAGCGTGCAAAAGCCCAAGATTCGGGTCAAAGCGGGCGATGTGATACATCTGTCAACGACGCTGCAGCCGCATGGGGAAGATCAACCAGAAGATATCGATATCGATGTGGTCTATGAAGACGATGATGTCTTGGTGATTAATAAGCCCGTCGGTATGGTGGTTCATCCTGGTGCTGGCAATCAGACAGGTACTTTGGTCAATGCTTTGCTGTATCACTATCCGCAGCAGCATCATCTTCCGCGTGCCGGTCTGGTGCATCGTATTGACAAAGACACTTCTGGATTGTTGCTTATTGGCAAGACCAAACCTGCGCAATTGGCATTGATGGAGCAACTGAAAGACAAGTCTGTCTATCGTCATTACCAGTGTGTCGTCGCTGGCGATGCGGCAAGTCTGCTGCGTCATCGTCGTATTGATGCGCCCATTGGTCGCCATCGCAATCAGCGTACCAAAATGACGGTCATGACTGCTGGTCGCGAAGCGGTCACGCATTTGTTAAATGTGACGGCTCTTAATGACAATTACTGTCTGCTAGATGTGGGTCTTGAGACGGGTCGTACCCACCAGATTCGCGTGCATTTGAGTCATATTACCTATCCGATCGTCGGCGATCGCGTCTATGGTGGTCGTCGTCAACTGCGGGCAGGTCTCACAGAGGCGCAGCGTCAAGCGATTACTAACTTCCCAAGACAGGCATTGCATGCTTATACTTTGGGTTTTGTTCATCCAACGACGGGCGAAGATATCGAAGTCACTACGCCAATCCCTGAAGACATGCAGCAGTTGATGGCTGTGTTAGGTGATGGTTACGATCCTGAATAAATGCTTTTGACTAATTGGCCTTAAGTACGTATTTCTGTGACGAGAGAGATGGTAGAGACGCCATGAAAAGTAAGCTTCCTATGACATTGCTAGCACAACTAGACGATGTGGCGGTTTTTCAGACCGCCGCACTTGCCAATGGTAATAAATGTGCAGCTGATACAAACAGTCAGCAAATGCATGAGCTAGGGCAGGCGAGCTATGGCGCGCTTAATTTGGGCTTGCATGTAAACGATGATGCGGCAAAGGTTTTAGACAATCGCATGCGTCTCTTGACGGCGATTAATGAGAAATTGAACAGCTTGCCATCAACGAGTGCGCAAAATGCTCCTATAAAAAGATTGCATTGGGTCAATCAAGTACATGGCAATGATATTCATCATATCGACGCCACTGCCTTAAGTATGCAACCGCTAGCGGCTGATGCTATGCTGAGTCAGCAGCAGGGTGTTGGTTTAGCGATAATGACTGCCGACTGCGTGCCTATTGTTTTATATCAACCTGCAAGTGGTAAAATTGCCGCCATTCACGCAGGTTGGCAAGGGCTGGCTTGTGGCGTCATCCAAGCAACTGCTGAGCGCTTTACCGACTCAGGGCAAATTATGGCATGGATTGGCGTCTGTATTAGCCAGCAGAATTATGAAGTGGGTAGTCAAGTCCGCGATAAGCTACTGGCAGGTTGCGTAGACAGTCAGTTATTAACGTCAGCAAATATCGAGCGCTTCGATGCGCGCTACGTGATGAATTCTGCAAACCAAACCGGTGATGATAGCCATATTGATACTAGTAAAAATTCGGATGTTAATCCTCAGCGCTTACATAAGACCGTTGATAAACTCGCAAATTATGCCAAAGTAAATGCGGATAAAATTAAGCTAAACTTACCAAGACTTGCCGCTGACCAATTAACTGCTGCTGGTATGACGTTATGTAATGAGTCTGCTATAGGCTGTAGTTACGGCGATGACCGTTATTACTCTTATCGGCGTCAGACGCATTTGCAGCAACCAGCGACGGGACGGATGGCGCTAGTGATTGTGCGCCGTGCTTCCACCCAGTCAGATACTGAGTTGGTATGAATTTGCTAGTCGCTGATCAATACTAAGTACGCTTGAGCCATTTTATTTCTATTTAATTATTTATAGCCATTATTAGAGTTTATATGAATACATCTGCCACAGCATCTTCAACCTCCATAGCGACTGATGACGCAACGAGCGTATCGATTGCCGTCATTTATCATAGCAATTATGGTCATACCAAGCGTGTGGCCGAAGCGATCGTTATGGGTGCGCGCCAACAATTACCAGAAGCTCAGGCAAGAGCCGTCGATGTTCATGATGTCGACTGGGATTTTTTGGATCAGGCAGATCTGCTGGTTTTTGGTAGTGCCGTCTATATGGGTAGCGTGACTGCTGGATTTAAAACCTTTATGGATGAGACCTCACAGCGTTGGTACCATCGCAAATGGGAAGGTAAGTGGGCCGCAGGTTTTGCCAATTCGGGCGGTCTTAGCGGTGATAAATTGGCCGTCTTACAACAGATCTGTTTGTATACCATGCAGCACGGCATGAATTGGATCGGTTTACCCTTGATGCCGACAGGTCATGAATCGCATGATTTAAATCGTCTGTCGAGCTTTTTGGGGCTCATGACGCAATCCCTTGACGGCCCTCCTGAGGAAACACCTGGTAAAGGTGATATCGATACGGCTATCTGGTTTGGTGATCATTTAGCCAAGACCATTATCAAGCATCGACCAGTCATTGCAGTTGGCTAAAGTCAGATTGCCTTTATTAGCATAAATAAGGATTAATTGTCGTAACTGAGACTTGCAATATAATCAGAAATTAACGGCACTATTTCCACTTTGGACTGCAAATTTATCTCCTTTTTATCACCATTATTAAAATCGTGACACGCCCTAATAAATAAAAAAGCAGACATCAATTTGATAGCTGCTTTTTTTTATTGCCATTAGTAAAATTATTTACTAAGGTTTTTAGCGGGTAATGGTTTGACAGGAATGGGGTTTTCGACAAATTGAAAAGATTGGCATGCGCTTAATAGTAGCGCTGCCGAGAGTATGTAGGTCATGACAAAGGATTTCATAATGGTATTTCAGGACACAATTGCCAGCATTAAAAACAGCGTTCATCATAAACAAATTACCGCATTATGCAACGGCTAACCTCATATATACCTCAGTATAATGTGAAGCGTAGACATAGTATGGTTTCTGCACTATGTATCTATTATGTACGCTCGAAATTAAAAATAACAGTCAAAAAATAGAATTATTGAGTTTTATTACTAAAATTTCGTCATTATAAAAAACAGATAAAGCAGTTGATATTTATTAGTAATTGTTTTTAAAAGGAATTTTTTATCGTTGTTAATAATAATATGAATATATGGTTTGAATAATAAAACCCAACCTCTAATGATAAAATCTTTTATTTTTGTAAAAAAATAGGGTGGTTAAGTTACTATTTAAGCAATAACAGCAAAATAGTTTTACATTAGTGGTGAAGGCAGACATTCTACGGTAACTAATCTTCATAGATGCCTCATAGGCAAAGACTTAGATATTGCCAAACAATGAATGGATACTGCTAAATAATAGATATTATGTGCTAAAAATAATTAAAACACCCTAGATGCCAGCTATATGAGGATATTATGAAGCCACTCTCTGTGATGTTATCAATGCTAGCCATTGGTATCACCTCCAGCGCCGTCATGGCTGAAGGTGTCAACCTTCCTAATGCGAGCTTGCCCAACGCAAGCCTACCTAATGTCAGCCCCGCCAATAGTGAGCTTGTCAATCGCGGTGCTTATATTGCTCGCGCTGCTGACTGTATGGCCTGTCACGGCGAGGACTATACCGGCGGGACGGCAATCGAGACCCCCATGGGAGAGATCTATTCCACCAATATCACCCCATCCAAACGTTACGGTATCGGCGACTATACCGAAGCGGACTTAAAGAATGCGCTGCAAAAAGGTCGTGCGCCTGACCATATGCTTTATCCTGCCATGCCATATCCTTCTTACAGCGGCATGAAAGAGGAAGACATCAGTGCGCTGTTTGCTTATTTACAGACGGTACCAGCGGTTGACGAAGCCCCCGAAGAAAAAACGGATCTACCATTTCCTTTTAATATTCGCAGCTTAATGTTGGGTTGGAACTTTCTCAACGTACCGTCTACTGAAAAGCGCGACGGACTGAACGAGACCCAAAAACGCGGTGAATATCTGGTCAATAATCTAGAGCACTGTGGCACTTGCCATACCCCACGTAATAGTACGATGGGTTTTGATAAGAGTATGTACCTATCTGGTGCTCAGCTCGGCAACTGGCATGCGCCAAATATTACCCCAGATGAGTCAAGCGGTATCGGTAGCTGGAGTGAGCAAGATATCGTCACTTATCTGCGTACAGGCGAGCTTGATCAACGTGCATACGCTGGTGGCCCCATGGGTGAAGCGGTCGCCCACAGTACCCGCTACTTAAAAAATGAAGACTTAAGCGCCATTGCGTCTTATCTAAAAGCCGTACCTGCTGTCCAAACCGAAGACAAAGTGTCTGCGGTGGATGTGTCGCGTCTGCCAACGCCAATCAACGAATCTATCACGCATGACTTGCTGGCGCAAAAAGAGTATTTGAAACAGGCAAAAGCGGCAGTAGGTAATGGCAGTAACGCTCCAGAGTCATTATATCTGGCCGCTTGTGGTAGCTGTCATGGTGTTAACGGTTATGGTCAGCCTGATGCTCGCTATGCGCCTATCGTTGGCCTGAGCAGTATCCGCCGTGACCAGCCCGATGCGCTGGTTAATATGATTCTTCATGGGGTAGAAGGGGCAACCAATACGTCGCCTATCATGCCAGGGTTTTCAGACGAGTTAAATAGTGAGCAAATCGCTGGTATTGCCAACTACGTACGGGTGAATTTTGGTGGTCTTGCTAGCAGTGATGTGAGTGCTGATGATGTTGATCGCATCGCAAATACTGGCGTTGATAAGCCTTTCTTGATTAAGTACGCAGGCTTATTGGCGATAATAGGTATTATCGTTGCGATTGCTATCATTGTATTTATCATCCGCGCCATCTTACGCTCTAGACGCCGCGCTTAGTTTGACTATGTTTAGATAAATGGTCGAACAAAGAATTTATAAAGGCGTATTAGACGCTGATTACAGTACGAGAATTAAGGTCAAAATGGGAGTGCATTAAGGCTTGGCAAGACAAACGTTCGATATAAACTGAGCCGATAATAAAAGCAAAATGCCAAAGAACAATGCCTGCCGTTATACACGACGTCTACTTTAAGGACATTATTATGAAAGATATGCTTCAATCACCAACGCGGCGCCAACTGCTCTCGATGATCGGTAAAACCGCAGGTGCAACCGCGATGTATCAAGCGATGACGACGCTTGGGTTTGCTTCTGAATCGAGCTTTAAAGAAACCATGGATCTTAAGGGTGCACCTGCAGGCGCTAGTATTGTCATTCTTGGTGCCGGTCTTGGTGGGTTAACTGCGGCGTATGAGCTACGCAAAGCGGGCTACGATGTCAAAGTACTTGAGTTCCAAAACCGTGGTGGTGGTCGTAGCTGGACACTCAACAGCGGGGACAAATATACTGAGCTGGGTGGCGAAGAAGTGACCTGTGATTTTGAAGAGGGTAATTATTTTAATGGTGGACCGTGGCGTCTGCCCAGTCATCACTATGCTGTCTTTCATTATTGCAAACAGTTCGGCGTCGAGATGCAGCCCTTTATTCAAACCAATGATCGTGCCTATCTGCACCGTACCACTCATTTTGATGGTGTCCCACAGCGTTTGGGTGATGTAAAAAATGATATTCAAGGCCATGTGGCTGAGCTGTTGTCAAAGTCAGTTAACGTTGGTGGTCTTGATCGCTCGGTTAATACTGAGGATAAAGAAAAGCTGCTTGAAGGCTTAAAAGGCTGGGGTGTGCTCGATAAAGATTATCGTTATCGCGCCAGTAATGAGACCAGTAAGCATCGCGGTTTTAGTGTCTTTCCCGGTGGTGGCTTGATGCCTGATGCAAAACCGTCAAAGCCTTTGCCTATCAGTGAAATCTTAGATTCAGGCATGTGGGCGGATATTTATGGCAATCATATGACCTATGGTCACCAACCAACCATGTTTCAGCCAGTAGGCGGCATGGGCAAAATCGGTGATGCCTTTACCCGCGAATGTCGCGATATGATTGAGTTTAACGCAAAAGTAACCAAAATTCATCAAGATGAAAGCGGTGTAACTGTCGATTATGTCGATAGCAACAGCCCAGACGGGGCAACCAAAACCATACGTGCCGATTGGTGCGTGTGTAATATCCCGCTAACGGTGCTGACGCAAATGGATATTAACGTCTCAAAACCGATGAAAGAAGCCATGGCGGCAGTACCTTATGAGACTTCTTATAAAGTTGGCTTAGAGTTTAATCGCCGCTTTTGGGAAGAAGACGAGTGGATATTTGGTGGATTGACCTATACCGATATGCCCATTGCACAGATTGCCTATCCTTCACAGAATATGTTTAAAGATGGTACTGGAGTGCTACTAGGAGCCTATGGTTACGGCCCGACATCTTATAAGTTTAATACTTTGACGCCGCAAGAACGTATCAATGTCGCGCTCGCTTACGGTAAGTATATTCATCCCCAGTATACAAAAGAGTTCCGCGCCGGTACGTCAGTAGTATGGCATCGTATCCCGTGGACGCTCGGTTGTTATGGAATTTGGAATGAATCAACTCGTCGTCAGCATTACGACACTTTGTGCAGCATTGATAACCGTATTGTACTGGCGGGCGAGCATTGTTCACATATTCCAGCGTGGCAAGAGGGCGCTATTTTATCTGGTATGGATGCCGCAAAGCGCCTACATCAAAAAGCAAAAATGCTCGGTTAAATATATTGGTTAATATGGATAACTATAAAAATTCAGAGGCTATCATGGACAATGCAATCGTGAAGAAGGCAATCTTGAAGAAAAAAGTCATGAAAAACATGACACCCAAACTGCTGACTGTGATGTTGCTGAGTGTGATGAGCAGTGCAGCACTGTTAGGTTGTAGTCAACAGTCAGATGATGTAGAGACAGTGGCTAGCGAACAAGAGAAAGAAGGTATCACAACGGATGACTATCAGGCGAGCCGTAATACGGGCGCTTGGGGCGGCGTCTATATGAGTCGTGAAGAGCTTACAGCACCTCCTATCAATATCGTCGATAACAGCTCACTGCCCACTATGGACAATGATCCAAGTATTGCTAAGTGGGACGCAAAGTTTGAAGGAACCAATGGCTTTGTGACAACAGATGGTGCCAAGCTGTATCATGACTCTTGTGCGGCGTGTCATATGCATAAAGGCGAGGGCGCTTACGGTGCAGGTTATTATCCACCACTGGCTAATAACAGCAAAATGCAATCGAAGTACTACATCATTGATATCTTGATTAATGGCTTCCGCGGTATGCCCTCATTCCATGGAATGATGAATAATGAGCAGATAGCTGCAGTGACTCAATATGTGGTCAGCGATTTGAATGGCTTTACCGATACCGTCACTGCCGAGGATGTGGCAGAGCTGCGGCATGCCAATCCACCAGCTGGGGACCCAAGTGATGATTAACACAGTTTAATCTTTTAGCCAGTAATTTTCAGTGAAGCTGTTAGGATATGTTGAATATTCACCAGAAGGCAGCAGTGCCACGGTCGAATGTTTAGCAGACCTTAATATAGAAATTACTCAGCTATTTTTAGCAAACATAAAAAAGCGCCTAATTATGCATTAGGCGCTTTTTTTTATCTACGCTTTTATTAACTCGTAAAGCTTGGGAGCTGTATAAGTTATTTAGGGCTAGATGACCAGACTGGTGAGCGAATAGTGCCTTGTCCAGATTTACCAAATGACTCACCACCATTTAGAGACTTGATGGTCAAGATACCTTTGCCACCTTGAGTAGAAGCATAAACCACGCGTTTACCATTGGGTGAAAAGCTTGGCGCTTCATCGATACCTGTATTGCCCAAATTGGTGGTTACCGCGCCACTGCTATTCATAATAGCGGCTGAGCGACCACTTAAAAAGGCAATTTGTGAGCCATCACTACTAAACTGCGGGCTGGTGGCATAACCGCTACTGGATACTTTGGTTGTACGTCCCGAACCAAACTCGTAACGATAAATCTGTGGTTTATTAAATCCTGCTCGGTCGCTGACGAACACAAAAGATTTGCCATCTGGGGCGTAGCTTGGTTGCACTTCACTGCTTGGCCAATTGGTAATTCGTCTAGGTTTACCACCGCTGGCATTCATCTCGTAAATATCAGCGCTGCCTTCAAAGCTGCTTGAAAACAGTATTTTGCTACCATCAGGTGAAAACGAGGGACTTAAATTGCTACCTTTAAAAGGCGTTAATGCACTAGCTCCGCCGCCACTCACGTTTTGTACATAGATAACAGGATATGACTTATCACGCTGTACAGAGTAGGCGATACGGTTACCATCTGGTGACCACGATGGGGAGAATATCGAACCGGCAACCTCGGTAATGGTCTTGGCGTTTTCGCCATCAGCATCCATCACTTTTAAGCGCGATACTTTGTCTTTACCAGTACCCACTTCTTCGATGTAGGCAATACGCCCGGAGAAATCACCTGGCGTACCAGTAATCAGCTCATAAACTTTGTCAGCGATGACGTGACCGGCGTAGCGCAGGCTTTCCTTATTATTGTCAGCTGTTAAGGTTTGCTTGCCTTCAATCACTCGGCCAGATTTGACATCAACGACTTCATAATCGGTGACTACTTTACCGCGATTACTACGAGTATTGCCGACAACTAGGTAAGGAATACCCATGCTCTGCCAGACGGGTAGCGTGCCAGAAAGTTCACTACTACTGTGCGGCTGCTGCGGTAAATCTTTATTGGTCACCTTTAATTCTGTTTTACTCAAATCATTGAGAATAATCGGTGATAATACAGAATCGCCCGCAAATGGCACGAAAACCACTTGGTTTTGTTGGACTGGAATTTCGAAACTATCCTGTAGTACGACTATTTCTTTGGCAGACAAACTAGTAGAAGCAAGTAAACATGATGCGCTAATACACAGAGTTGTAAGCTTTTTTTTATAAATATACTTGTACAATTTATTCTCCTAAAATCAATAAAGAATCTTGATACTTTTAAAATTTAAGAAATGAGGTTTTTATATACTGAGTTTTATTTAGTTGTTCCAATATATTCTATGCTAAAAGTAGGGTATTTAGGATCGTCAGGACCAATGGGTAATTTCCTAGTAACCCTAGCTGCATCTTCTAGTGCTTTATTATATTTTGGGTTACTTCCTGATGCATTGTAACCAGTTATAATACCACTGCTATCAACAGTAATAGTCAGAGTTGCTAGGACAGTTTGCCCCTTAGCTCCTTCTGGTGATATAAGATTCTTTTTGATTAGTGCTTTTATCTCACTATCGCTAGCACCGCTAGAACGGGCAGGACTACCACCACTAGATTGACCAGACATACTTCCAGATATGGTCGACTCACCATCTTCTGATAAGCTAAAGTTTTTACTGGCACTGCCAGAGCTGCCAGTGTCAATCTTTAAATTTTTATCAGTCGCAGTCGGGCGTGGAATATGAGGCGGGTTATTTTGTTTATGACGGAAATCACCCAGCTGTTTTTGTTCTTCTATTAGCTGTTCTTTTTTGTTTTGCTCTACCTGACCATGCTCTTCTGTCACCGATTCATCTAGCTTGGCTGCCCATTCAGCCATATTACGCTCATATTCTTGATTTTGCTCAAGTATGCGTTGATGCTGCTCTTCACTCATGAGCATCGGACGACTGGCAGGATCGTTAGAGCGGGTAAAGACAGGTACGCGCTGAGAGTTTGACTGACTGGTGCTATCGCTAAAACTTTCTGATGATGGGGTGTTTGATGCACTGCTTGCACCGCTGTCAGCTTGCATAGCACTGGCCGCCGCTGCACGGTTGGCAAGGATTTGCCCTTGCATCTCAGCCAATTGCTCAGGGGATACCATGACCGTCTCAATGCTTTCCACAGTGTCGGTTTTTGTATGTTGATAAGTATAAATAAGTATGCCAATCACCAGACCATGTGCAAGCAAGCTGAGCAGCGTAGGCAGTGTCAGCCCATTGCCTTCAGGTTGGGTCGGCACATAAACAGCAGGCGCATTATTCATGGCAGTGATACTCATGGACAGGGTATTGAAAGACAAGGTTCATCAGATTATTCACTTATTATAACAAACGATACTAACAATAGAATTGATTACAATGAAGGTGTGGGTAAGGGGGCGCCCGTTAATAATCCCACCTTTTGGATACCTGCTTGTTGCAAGCTTGCCATCAAAGTCATGATGGCGCCATATTGATTGTTTTGGTCGGCGTTGATCATCACTTGTAAAGGCTGCGCACCTGCATTGCTGCTCTGCGATTGCAGATTAGACAAGGTATTAATCAGCTCGGGCTCACTAATTGGCAAATCAACATTGTTTTCATAACTGATAAAAATCTCGCCACTGTCAGTTAAAGAGACAATCACGGGTAGTTGACTTTGACTCAAGGTATTGGTTTGCTCTTTTGGCAACTCGACATCGACGCCGGTGATCAACATTGGCGCTGTCACCATAAATATCACCAGTAGCACCAGCATGACGTCGATATAAGGAACGACATTCATCTCCGCATTCAGCGCTTTTTTTTCACGGCGATAAGGGTTTGGTTTCATAGCCCTGTCACCTGACTGGCATTGCTGTTAAGGGCAGTGTCTCTGTCTATCACGCTTTGAGCACTGGTCTCACGCTGGAGCATCCCTGTCATCTCATCGCAGAATAACGCGCGTGAATCGTACAAGCGGCTCGATTTGGCCGTAAAGTGGTTGTACGCGAGCACAGCAGGAATCGCTGCAAATAAACCCATCGCCGTGGCAATGAGTGCTTCCGCGATGCCTGGCGCAACAGAAGCGAGAGTCGCCTGTTCCGTTTGAGAGAGTCCCAAAAAGGCATTCATAATACCCCATACTGTGCCAAACAAACCGACATAAGGTGCGACTGAGCCGATACTGGCTAGGGTCGTGAGCCCAGATTCTAATAACTGCTGCTGACGTCCTAAACCGACCCGCAGCTTACGCTCAACCCCATCGATAATGTCATCTTTTGGCTGGCGTTTTTTGTGCATTCTTAAGTATTCAGAAAACCCGACATAAAATATCTGCTCAAGCCCTTGGCGCTCAGGCGAGCCTTGCACACCTTGGTACAACTTTGCCAAATCTTCACCCGACCAAAACCACGTTTCAAACTGTTGATCAAAGTTCCTAGCCGTACCGAGCCGTGCACTCATACGAAAAATAATCACCCAACTGAGCAAAGACGCTAATAATAACAGCGCCATCACAATCTGTACCAATAGACTGGCTTGGGTAATAAGGTCAATAATATTTAATGATTCAGGCATGTAATGGACTCACGGGTAATTAACAATAACTGGCATAAGCGTCACACGCAGACCAGATAAGACCTCTGACAACTCAAGATGTAGGACAGCAAAGTATCGTTCGTTGCATTCTGTACACTTATATCAACCGACTAGTGTACTGCTAAATGAAGAAAAGGTCATTTTTTTAAAACCTAGATTCAAATAAGAAGTGCAACGTTTTAAAAGAATGAGTTGAAGAGTAAGATGTGCCGTGTTGCATTTCAAACTTCAACTCCTACATATCAGAACGTTATGAAACACTATACACATCTTACCCAAGAGCAAAGATATCAAATATCAGCGCTATTGCAAGCTAAAAAGAGTCTCAGTGAAATAGCTAGAATTATCGACTGTCATAAATCAACGGTCAGTCGAGAGATAAAGCGAAATATAGGACAAAGGGGTTATCGCCCCAAACAAGCCCATCGATTGGCAAACGCGCGCAAAGTTGTGAATAGCTCACAGATCAGCCGCTTTGGCTGGTGCTATATTGAGCATCTACTCAGCAAACACTACTCACCTGAGCAAATCACAGGGCGACTGAGGATGCTGGGTTGGCAAGAGGTCCCAAGCCATGAATCGATATACCAACACATCTATACTGACAAAAAGGCAGGGGGTAACTTACATAGCGCCCTTAGATGTCAAAAGCGTTATAAGAGACGGTATCTGCAAGGCAATGATAGGCGCGGAAAGATAGCGAACCGCTGTGATATCAATGACCGTCCCAGTATCATTGAAGCGCGCAGTCGTATGGGCGATTATGAAGGGGATACGGTGGTTGGTCGTGGACATCAAGGTGTGCTTGTCACTCTAGTGGATAGAACAACTCGAGAGACTAAGATCAAAGCGCTACCCAATCGCAAGGCAGTAGCCGTCACACAAGCTTGCATTGGCATGCTAAAAGGTGAACAGGCGTTAAGTATCACCTTTGATAACGGTAAAGAGTTTGCTGACCATGAAACGATGGCAACAGCGTTGAAGGCTGATATTTACTTTGCTCAGCCTTATCATTCTTGGGAGCGTGGAACGAATGAGAATACCAATGGGTTAATTCGTCA
The DNA here is from genome assembly GCF_965638355.1 of Psychrobacter okhotskensis. Classification (NCBI taxonomy): domain Bacteria; kingdom Pseudomonadati; phylum Pseudomonadota; class Gammaproteobacteria; order Moraxellales; family Moraxellaceae; genus Psychrobacter; species Psychrobacter okhotskensis. The sequence continues at coordinate 1,907,253 of NZ_OZ281822.1, read as the reverse complement.
GTTTCTACCGAAGTCAATGCGTCTGGATAACCTATGCATGCACTTAGTTCAGTCGATTGAAGACAGTTTAAATAATCGACCTAGAAAGGTGCTAGGGTTTAGAACGCCTCTTGAGGTAAAATCTAGCTTCGGGTGCGTTGCACTTCAATGTTGAATCCAAGAAAGCTTAAAGCGAAAAAAAAGCGTTTTATTGATAGAGTTATGATTTTTATCGATATAAGGTAGGTTTGCAGGCTAGATTATTCTATAACACGACTATTATCCAATAATAGAATGACAGTACAGTCTTATTTTCGTTTTAAACGCGTAAGGCACGGGTAATGATTGAATTTGTAGCTCAATTTCTCTAAAATATTGCTCTTTGTTACCGCTGCCTTTTGATTATGACGTCGCAACTTGCTTGCTGACGTCATCTTTATTTTAGGCGCCACTAAATTTGTTCTTTCACTAGCAAGCTGGGCGCGACACTTATGAATGCAATTGAACGCTATTTTGGGATCAACGGTGAAAACACCACGGTCAAAACGGAAATCCTAGCCGGTATTACGACCTTTTTGACGATGGCTTACATCATCTTTGTAAACCCCAATGTATTAGCAGAAGCGGGTATGGACAAAGGTGCGGTGTTCGTTGCTACTTGTTTGGCAGCGGCAATAGGCTGCTTTATCATGGGTATTTATGCCAGACTGCCGGTGGCATTGGCGCCAGGTATGGGCTTAAATGCCTTTTTTACCTACGGTGTAGTGCTGGGCATGGGCTATGCGTGGCAGACCGCATTAGGAGCAGTATTCTTATCAGGGTGTTTGTTTATCCTTTTGAGCTTATTTAAGATACGCGAATGGATTATTAATGCCATCCCTACCAGTCTGAAGCAAGGTATCGTTGCCGGTATCGGTGCATTTTTGGCGTTTATTGCTCTGCAAAGCTCCGGCATCATCGTTGGACGTGATGCGACGTTAGTGATGCTTGGGGACATGACTTCATTTCCACCCATGATGGCGGCCTTAGGCTTTTTCATCATTATTGGTCTGGTCTATAAAAAAGTCCCAGGCGCGGTTACCATTGGTATATTGTTCATCACTTTGGTTAGTTTGGTGACGGGGCATACGCAATTCACTGGTATCATGTCGGCACCGCCACCCATTGCCCCAACGTTCCTACAGCTTGATATCGCGGGCGCGTTTGATATTGGTATGATCAGCGTTATTTTTGCTTTCTTATTCGTTGATTTGTTTGATACAGCGGGCAGCTTGGTTGGTATTGCCAATAAAGCAGGGCTTATCGATAAAGACGGCAACATCCCTAATATGGACAAAGCCTTATTGGCTGATTCAACCGCTACGGTTGCTGGTGCCATGCTAGGTACTTCTTCAACGACCAGTTATATTGAAAGTGCGTCAGGAGTTGCTTCAGGTGGTCGTACGGGTCTGATGGCAGTGACTGTCGGTGTGCTGTTTTTGCTCAGTATTTTCTTTGCACCATTAGCCGGTATGATTCCTGCTTATGCCACGGCAGGGGCGATATTCTATGTGTCGGTATTGATGTTGTTCACGCTAAAAGACATCAATTGGGAAGATTTGACCGAAGCCGCACCAGTCGCAGTTGTATTGCTATTAACGCCGCTGACATATTCTATCGCTGATGGTATCGCGCTTGGTTTTATTACCTTTACCGCGGTGAAGTTGATGACGGGTAAATTCTCTGAAATTACAATTCCTGTATGGGTTTTGACAGCGATTCTTTTGGCAAAGTTAGTATTGTTATAAATGTCTGATGGTATGACATTGCCAATAATAGGGTTATTGGTTTTTTAACCTTATTAGTATTTTGAATTTTAACCCTCTTTATTAGTGAGTAATAAGGAGGGTTTTTTTACGTTTGAAAGAAAGTCATTGGTCATAATTAGCGGAAAATATTCGACTCAAAAAACAATTAATAACCAATAGTAAACAAAAAATTATAACTAAAGCGTCATTACCAATAAATTATAGATAACTAATTGTTTTTAAAAGATATAATTATTGACTTAAATCCTAAATATCGTTAGTTCGAAATTTTTTTTCATGATACCATAGCTAGGTTAAGCGCATCACCTCAATCAACGCCGTAGAGGTTTTTCTTACAGTGAATTAGCGCCGTATAAGATGACGGATCTGGGCTCATTAGCGTGATAACTTATGGTTATTATTTTAATAAGGTTCGACCTTGAGCTATCAATCGCACTCCTTTCACTACTGACAAGAAGAAGGCACTAATGCCGCTTAGCTGTTCGTTGTTGCCTTTATATTGTTAACGTAGCCCGTTTAACACTCGAACGACCTACTTAAACGTTTCCAGCTTATGCTGGATTTGCTCGTTTTGCGATGGCGCCGTTTGGTCTTTTGATTATTGTTATGAGCCGCAGTCAATAGTTCCTATTAAATATCGTAGGATTATAGGCAGTAAGCTTGCGCAATCAGTTTTCCTCATGGCCCATTTATCATGGTTTTTAGACGATAGTTATGGAGTTGGTATGAACCCAGTAGAGCAGTTTACCCCGAGAGAGCCGATTTTATTTAACCCGGTCGATATGCTATCGCCAGCCTATATTGATCAGTCCGCAGATGAGTTGTATGCGCGCATCTCACCTTTGTATAGTGTCGATGAGCAGCGTTGGTTGTCTGACTTATTACCACTTGCTAAACCCAGTGATGAAGAGCGTGAGGCGGCTAGTAATCAGACGCGCCAGCTGGTTGAATATGTGCGCAATGATGGCAAAGCAATCAAAATGGTTGATTCGTTATTGCTTGAATACAGCCTTGATACGCAAGAAGGTATTTTGCTGATGAGCTTGGCCGAAGCCTTGATTCGCGTGCCAGACAATTATACCGCTGATGCGTTGATTCGTGACAAGATGAGTGTGGCGGACTGGAAAAAGCATTTAAAAGATGACAATGGTTTTATGGTCAATGCCTCGACGTGGGGCATGATGATGACGGGCCGTGTCGTCAGTATCGACAATAGCACGACTGCTTCAGGATTTTTGGATCGAATGACCAAAAGAATGGGTGAGCCAATGATTCGGGCGGCGATGCAAAAAGCCATGCGTATTATGGGGCATCAGTTTGTCCTTGGTGAGACGATTGAAGACGCCAACAAAAACAGTCAGCCGTATCGTAATAAAGGCTATACCTATTCGTTCGATATGTTGGGTGAAGCGGCGATTACCCATAGAGACGCCGAAAAATACTTTAACGACTATTTGCATGCGATTAAAGCAACTGCCAATGTCAAAGTTCAAGAGGGCATGCCAAAGCCGTCAGTTTCTATCAAGCTGTCGGCACTACATCCACGCTATGAAGCCACGCAAGAAGCTCAGGTGTTGGGATTATTGCGTCAGCGCTGCTTATTGCTGATCGAAGCGGCACGCGAAGTGGATGTGGATTTGAGCATCGATGCCGAGGAAGCCGATCGCCTAGAGATATCTCTAAAGCTGTTTGAATCGCTCTATCGGGATCCGTTAACCGCTGGTTGGGATGGATTGGGTTTAGTGGTGCAAGGCTACTCTAAGCGCGCCGTTGCTATTTTTGCTTGGCTTGCACGCTTGGCAAAAGAAGTTGGCGATCGTATCCCGTTACGCTTGGTTAAGGGCGCTTATTGGGATACAGAGATTAAACTTGCCCAACAAAAAGGCTTGTCAGGATATCCCGTTTGGACGCGTAAAGAAGGCACGGACACCGCTTATTTAGCCTGTGCGCGCTTCTTGTTGTCTGAGCATCTGCGCGGACTTATTTGGCCGCAGTTTGCGACCCATAATGCTCATACTCTGGCATCAGTGATGACCATGAGTGCGCATAGAGATTTTGAATTTCAGCGTTTGCATGGCATGGGTGATGCGCTTTATGACCATATCTTACAAACATACAAGATCCCTGTTCGTATTTATGCCCCAGTTGGTGCGCACAAAGACTTACTGCCATATTTAGTACGCCGTCTGCTCGAAAATGGCGCGAATAGCTCATTTGTGCATCAGTTGTTAGATAAGTCTTATCCGATTGATAAGCTGACGGTACATCCGTATGACAAGCTAGTAGCCAATGATACGTTAAACAATCCGGATATTCCGTTACCTTTAGAGATTTATGGCGATCGCCGTGCCAGCTTTGGTCCCAATATATTTGTAGAGTCGCAGTGGCTATTATTCAAAGCCGCGATTGACAGTCATTTAACAAAGACATGGTCCGCGTCTCCTATCATCAATGGGCAAGCAATTCATGACTCTTCAGTGGATGGTAAAGCTCAGAAGCTTGATAGTCATACAGTGCGTGCGCCGTGGAATCATGAAGTTATCGCAGGCGACGTACAATACGCCAATGCAGAATTGGCGCGTCAAGCCATTGATGCCGCAGTAGCCGGACAAAGCGCGTGGCAAGCAGTGCCAGCGGCAAAACGTGCGGCAATATTGCGCAAAACCGCTGATCTCTACGAAGAAAACTATGCTGAACTGATGGCGTTGTGCCAAGTCGAAGCTGGCAAGACCATGCAAGACAGTATTGATGAGATCAAAGAAGCCGTTGATTTCTGCCGTTTTTATGCGGATGAAGCAGAACGCTTAGACGCAAAAGCGCATGAGTTTACCGATTTATCTGGCAAGCAATCGCGCCAAGTGTATAAAGCGCGCGGCACCTTTGTATGCATTAGCCCTTGGAACTTCCCATTGGCTATTTATACCGGTCAGATTGTGGCAGCACTTGCCGCCGGTAATACCGTTGTCGCAAAACCTGCTGAGCAAACCAGCTTAATCGCGCATTTCGGTGCGCAGCTGATGTATCAAGCTGGGGTGCCAGTCGAGGCGCTACAGTTTGTCACTGGAGCGGGTGAAGTGGGTGGGGCATTAACCGCCGCTGACAATTTATCTGGTGTCATCTTCACTGGTTCGACCCAAACCGCGCAACGTATCAATCAAAGTCTAAATGATCATGCGCAAGCCAGCGGGGAGCTGCCCGTGTTTATCGCTGAGACAGGTGGTCAGAACGCCATGATTGTCGATTCGACAGCCTTGCCTGAACAAGTGGTCAGAGATGCCGTACTGTCTGCCTTTGGCTCGGCAGGTCAGCGTTGTTCAGCTTGTCGCATACTATGTGTACAAGAAGAAGTGGCTGATGAGTTGATTGAGCTACTGCAAGGCAATATGGCTGAGCTAGTCGTGGGTAACCCGCTGTATGCAGCTACCGATGTCGGCCCAGTCATTGATAATGATGCCAAGCAAGGTCTTGAGGCGCATATCGAACGCATGGTTGCTGAGCCAACGGCGAATATCTTGGCGCAGACACCGATGAGTGCCAGCTCGGTTGTGAGTCAAGAGCAGTCTACCTTTGTGTTACCAACCGCGATTGAAGTCAAAAGTATCGACGTGATTGGTGGTGAGCATTTCGGCCCGATATTACATGTGCTACGTTATCAAGCTCGGGATTTAAACAAGCTTATCGATGCTATCAATGCTACTGGCTTTGGCTTAACGTTAGGTATTCACAGCCGTATTGAAAATATTGTTGAGCATATTGAACGCCGTGCCTTTGTCGGTAATACCTATGTCAACCGTAACCAAATCGGTGCGGTCGTAAACGTCCAACCGTTCGGTGGCTGTGGTCTATCGGGCACGGGTCCAAAAGCGGGTGGTCCACATTACGTCGCCCGTCTCATGCAGCTAAGCTCTGAGTCAGTCGCTACTGAGCAAACAAGTGCTACTAAGCAAAACACTGCTACCAATACTAAAACAGAATCACTTACTCAACCAGAAATCGCATAAGGAGCAGCAACATGGCGACTGAATTTAAAAAAAATCATGCCCAGGTTTGTGAAGCTTGGCGATTACTTAGCGCAGTCAATCGCGCCACTTATCTTGAGGCTGCGATACCTAAGCTGGCTTTGCTGACTGGTGATGCCAACAAGGCAAAGCGTCTATTCCATCATTTATTGAACGCCGCGCCCAGTCTGGATAAAGTACAGCGTATGACGGGTGCAACAGGTGAGTCCAACGACTTATATGTCACTGGTCGTGGTAAAACGATGGTCATCGGCGGTGAGTCTGCGCGGGCGATGGCAGTACTTGGACAGCTAATCGCTGCATTACTGATGGGCAATGAAGTGATATTGCATTGTCCTAGTCAGGCTGAGATGTGTGATGAGGCAGCAAAAATACTTTATGACACTGGTATTAGCGATGATGTGCTAAGTGTGGCTAATGATTCGCAAACGATTACGCTGTTATATATTGATCGTCTCGCCCAAGTTGCTGTTGCAGGTAATAACAGTGAAGTACAAGCAATCAGTCAAGAGCTGGCCAATACGGATGGTATTTTGACGCAAGTGATTGCCGTGACCGATATGGAAGGCATGTCAGAGATGCTAACGCCTGATTACCTCCATCGCTTTGTTACTGAGCGGGTAAGAACGATTAATACCACCGCTATTGGTGGTAATGCGAGCTTGCTTGAGCTTGGTACTTAGCCAAGGATTTAAGTAATGTCTGATGTCACAATAAAGACTCTAACTTAAAAAGTAATATGCATTAAAAAACCGATATCTGAATCAATCAGGTATCGGTTTTCTTATGGTTGGATAAGCCAAATTTAATAAAATCGCATTAAAAGCTATTCAGCCGCGTCGATCCATACCCAGCCGTTCTCTAGCCATTCGCTCAAGTCATCTGCATCAATATCCGTCACATCTTGGCTATTTAGGTGTTCGCCATTTGCCAAACGCACCAATACAGCGCCTGCTGCCTCGTCAAGCCCGTCAATGCGCTGACCATTGGCGTATAGCGTGATGCCATCATTAGTCAAGCTATAGAGCAAGCGATTGCTATAGTCAGCTTGCAACGTGGCACCTTCTGCTAGAGCTTGTATCAGCTCATCGGTATCTAACGTCTCTTCTGGCATCAGTGCATCATACTGGCGCTTGCTCACGACTTCAGACACTGCTTGACGAATGATATCGTCGCCGTGCTCAGACTGTAGCATTTGTAATAGCTGATCTTTGACGGCACTAATGCTGCTCGCTTGCAATTCACCTGATGCTTGCAGCGCTTGTGGCAACAGCATTGGGACGAATAAGTCGCTATCGTTGGTGGCGATATCAGCTAAGCTGTCGATGATTTGCATCAAGTTTGGACGACGACAGCCAAAAGAGAATGTCAAGCAATCATCTTGAGCAACCCCAAAATGCGACAGCTTCGGCGGCACATAGAGTACATCACCGGCCTCCAATATCTCATCAAAAATAATCTCGCCCATATCATCAAACAATCGAATCGGCTCATCGGCGACGAACTCAGTATTTTTATCACAGAATTTGCCAAGCTGCCAACGTCTAGACCCAAATCCTTGCGCTAAAAATACATCATAATCGTCATAATGCTTACCAACTGAGCCACCTTTGGGCGCGTATGAAACCATAATATCATCACGTTGCCACTGCGGAATAAAGTCAAAGGCTTGCCACAATTGCCCAAGCTCAGGTGACCACTGTTCCATATTCTGAACCAGCACAGTCCATTGTTCTGGCAAGTTATCAAAATCAGTTTCAGCCAATGGGCTTTTCTTAAGCTTCCATTGTGGCTGGCCTTTTTGCTTAGTTGCAGCTTGGATAAGCAGGCGCGCCGAAGCGTCTTCTTCAAGTGCTAGGCCAAGCATGTCTTCTGGCTCAAACATTCCAATCAATTGCGGTAAACCTTGCTTGATAAGTAATGGTTTTTTTTGCCAATAGTCATTTAAGAATTGCTCAGGCGTAATAGAGTCGGGTAAACAAAGGGAAGTTGAGGTCATTAATACATCCAGATTCAAAGAGAGTTATAAGATTAATCGTGAGGAGTGCTTTATAGGAAGGTTTTAATAGTTTATGATTATCGCCTATCTGATTGCCAGTCTTATTAACGTTAATGGCTACTGTCAGAGCATCCCATCAATCGTAGGAAATTTATGAAAAAATTACATTTTATTGTCATCATCGCTAGCGTGTTTTTACTACAAGCCTGTGTACACAAGATAGTGACCGTACCTGCCAAAGTTGCTTATAAAACCACCAAGGGCGTGGTAAAAGGTACCGTCGCTGTGGGCAAAGCTATCATACCGGGCGACAGTGATGACGACAAAAAGGACGATTAACTTATTCTTTAGCAATCGTTTTGTGTCTGTTTTAAAAGGCTGTTATTTAACGGTTATTGTTAAAGCTACGAGTTTGAATAGAAGCCTTAAATAAAAGAATGCCTGCCGCAATCAGCCCACCGAGGAGCGCTAATGCCATGTCTTTGTGGGCATCCCAAATATCGCCTTGCTGACCATTGTAAGCCTCTGCCGCTTCTGGTGATAAAGTCGCTGCAATTCCCCATTCAAGTAGCTCGTACAGCAGACTCGATGACATATTAATCATGAGGGCGATAGCGACTAAAAGCTTGATGGATGATATCTTAAAGATAGATTTTGAGCTTTCAACCATCGCATTGAACAGCAATAGCCCGTAGCTAAAATGTACGAGCCTGTCATACATATTGCGCTGCCAACCAAACAACTCGTTTAGGCTTATACCAAATAGCCGCTCTGTCCAGTTATCATAAGGCACATACGAATATAGATAGCGTGCGCCTATGATATGAATGAGGAGGAATATTGAGGCAAGGGCATAGGAGCGTGAGCTAATATGCCAGTAGCGATACGCAAACAGCATTAATGCCAAAAACAACAGCGTGCCTAATTGATGGAGTAGGTAGCTTGACCACTCTAGAGGCTCAATGCTTGCCAGTACCATGACGATAAATACCGCTACAGTACTGACAATGACAGAGTTAAAGTTTCGATGCATTTGCACGCTTCTTTAATTATTAGCAATTATTCATAGCTAATGATTAAAGCTTAGCAATCCACTCTTTAATCGTACGTGCTTGCTCAGCTGCATTACCGATATAGGTCGCTGGAGTTAGTTCACGTAGACGTGTTTTATCCGCATCGCTAACGGCTGCTAACTCGTCACTTTCAACGAATGTCAGCATCGCTTCGCGAGTCATGGCATTACCACGAGTTAAGGCTTTAAGTTTCTCATAAGGGTTCTCAACGCGGTAGCGGCGCATCACTGTCTGAATCGGCTCAGCCAATACTTCTTGTGCTTGATTAAGGTCGTCATTTAAGCGCTGTGCATTTAACTCAAGTTTGCTCACACCTTTTAAGCAAGCGTCAAACGCAATCATGCTCTGTGCCAGACCAACACCGATGTTACGTAGTACGGTTGAGTCTGATAAATCGCGCTGCATACGTGAAATCGGCAGCTTTTCACCCAAATGAGCAAGCATGGCATTAGCAACGCCTAGATTACCTTCAGAATTTTCAAAGTCAATTGGATTGACTTTATGCGGCATCGTCGATGAGCCCACTTCGCCGTCTTTTAGGCGCTGCTTGAAATAGCCTAAGCTAATATATTGCCAAATATCACGGTTAAAATCGATCAAGATGGTATTGAAGCGTCTTACTACATCAAACAACTCAGCAATGTAATCATGTGGCTCGATTTGCGTGGTGTAAGGATTAAAGGTCAGCTCTAAACGCTCATTAATGAATTGCTCAGCATGCGTTTGCCAATCAACATCAGGGTAAGCTGAGAAGTGCGCGTTATAGTTACCGACTGCACCATTGATTTTGCCCAACAGTTCAACGTCACCAATTTGTTTGATTTGACGGGCTAAGCGATAAGCGACGTTTGCCATCTCTTTACCGAGCGTCGTTGGGCTAGCCGTTTGACCATGTGTGCGTGACAACATGGGTTGATCAGCATGGGTAATCGCCAAATCAACGATGCTATCTGTGACTTGCTGCATTTTAGCAACGACGATTTCGCGGCTGTCTTTTAGCATTAATGCATATGATAGATTGTTGATATCTTCACTGGTACAAGCAAAATGAATAAACTCTAGGCTATCTTCTAACTGCTGATTCCCGCGAAACTTATCTTTAATAAAGTATTCGACCGCTTTCACATCATGATTGGTCGTCGCTTCGATGTCTTTAATCGCTTGCGCATCCGCTTCACTAAAACCATCAACGATGCTGTTTAAAAAGGCATTGGTATCGGTATCAAACGCCGCCAACTCACCAATCGCGCTATTATCTGCCAATGACTGTAACCAGCGAATCTCAACCGTTACGCGGGCTTTAATAAGCCCGAATTCAGATAAATAAGGGCGTAGGCTGTCAGCTTTAGAGGCGTAACGACCGTCAATTGGGGAGAGTGCGGTAAGGGGAGTCATAGTGATGCCTTAAAATTGAAATAAGTGAATCAATGCATAACCTAGCATGGATATTTTAGTCGCACAATTATACCCTGATTGGAGGTGAAATTTGGATAAAAATGAGGCGTGTTATCAATACTACAGAAAAATTTTTGTTCGAAGAGACTTTAGAGGATAAAAAGAGCTACATCTACTATGGTTTGTAATGACAATAAGATGCCATAACGATAGGTGTTAGGAAGTTTATTCTACAAAAGGATCGCTCAAAGAAAGAAATTACGTAGAAGGCGCGATGACAACGAAGTTGATCCAATTGAATTGAGATAAAGCTATCCTAGCTTGGATTGATCGGCAGTCGATTCAAATACGAAAAATAGAGTTTAGGAGGATCCAAACTCTATATATACGATTAATAAGGGTTAAGGGTTAGAGTTAGTCGCACCGTATTTGGTATTAAAGTAGAAAACTCGTTGAGCTCTTTCTGCAATTGAAAGTATTTTGGTCTTAACTGGAACATCATTTTTGCCTACCTTGGCACTATCGGTAGCGTAGTCATCAGAATTATAGGTTGGAACGGCTAATACTGAGGAGACAGTGGCATTGTTCACTCCAGCTTTTTGTAATGTGTCACTCATCACAAAATTGCTGACGGGCAAATTGGCGCGATTAGTCGGTATTATTCTATAAGCAATACATTGACCGGGGTTGACATTGACCAAGGTATCTTTGCTATATACTAAGTTGTTCTGCGAGGAAGGAAGTAATGTTGAGATACTACAATTATTTAAGGCCTGCTCTTTTTCTAACACTAAGGCCTTGTTTGCTTCAATTACTCTGCCAAAGTTATTGTTAGGGTAGCTATATTTATTGGAGGTAAAGCCAACTTGTTTATTGCCACTGGTAGTACGGATAGGATAGTCACTATTATTATCTTCAATAATACAGACAGAGTTTCTATTACCAATTTCTGTGACGGGTATAGTGAACCGATATACGCCAGCGTCAGCTGTTGTTAATGTTTGGGTGGCATAAGTCGTCGTAGGGTTATCACAATCATTTACTAGCCGAACTCTACTAGCGACGCTCCCTGTTTTAACTAAAACACCTGCTTCATTGCTATCGAATGTACCATTAAAATAATTACTATTACTGCTATAAGGAGCGCCTACCTTGTCTGGGTCAGCAGCGCTATCGCTGATACCACCGTTATCATTAAATACCGTACCAGAAAATATATAATTTAAGGGCTCGCTCTCTACTCCAAAGCTGATCCATTCGTTATACGTCTCACCAACCGTCTCTCCTGTCAAGCCGTTACTACCATTCATGATACCTTCATAAGTTAAGGTAACAGTGCTCGCATTTCTTACTGCCACTACGTAGTTACTGGCACTGTTTTCAATACCATAGCTGATATATTTACCACCATCGGCAATATTTGATGTTAAAGGAGGGTAGGTAGTCTGATTATTAGGGCTGGTTGAAGTCGATTTTATAATGTTTGAAAAGGTTGGCGTCGGCGGTAAAAAGCCAGTGGCACCGCTTCGAACACTGACTTCTCCACCCGTAGTGCTAGGTCTATATACATTACCGCCCTGATTGGTACCGTTAAGAAAGTCAAAACGATAAAAATATAGCTTATTGCCACTATTTTCGCGTAATTGAAATGAGGTTGTGGGTCGTTATAAATAAAGTTATTAGTGTTAGCTGGATCTCTTTTACCCATAAAATAATCCCCCATGGCTTCATAGTAATAGGGAACACTTGGGTTTGTTCTAACACTTGCTTGAACCGCTCGACTGTTTAAAGTGCTTTTAGTAAAATTTAAAGTATGTTGCGCAACCTCTGAGTTACCGCTGGTCGTGTAGCTGGCTTGACCAATCTTAATAGTATGGATAGCCGTGTTGTCATTAGGAGTAATGGTAAAGGTATAAGTAAATTTATCATTGCTGACATTAGTATCTGCAAGGTTGCTAATCTCTATACCATTGGTCCCTGTAGCTGGAAGACCTGTAGGCTTTATCTCAACATTACTTAGATAACCGCGAGTATTATTGTTAATACGTGTGAGCGTAAAACTACCAGTTGCACCTGAGCCAGCAGCTATATAAGTGCCAGAAGCTGTACCGTTTGATAGACTACGGCTGGTTACAGTAATAGTGCCCATATCTTGCGGTGCTGCGTATGCTTGACAAGAACCTATCACAATAATAAAGGCGATAGGATACTTCATAGGCATATTCAAAGTCTTTGCAGAATCAAAGATTGAGGAAAAACGATAGCTCATGAAATATCCTGAAGTAAATTAGACGCACTATTGTAAATACGACAGATGAGAGTATATGTCGCCATATCTATTTATAGCACAATTTCATAGAGTTACCGCGCAAAAACTGACTAAAGGGTAGTATTACTTAGATTAGCGGTAAGTGTGTTTATGTAAGATTTGTTATATAAATGTTTTTAGAGCGTGTTCTCATTTTAAAAATGGTCATAAAAATGAGATAAATTGCAGTCAAACGAGGAAAATAGCGCAAATAATATCGAGATATTAATCAGCTACTTAACGATGTTTGGCAAAAATTTAGCCATTTTCAGCCCATTTAGATACAATCGCTTGGATTGAGGACACGGCCTAGTATTAATTAAGGGTAGAAAGTGGCGCATCGATAGACTCAATCACGCCGCCGCCTAGACAAACCTCATCAATATAGAATACTGCTGATTGACCTGGGGTTACCGCCCGTTGTGGCTCGTCAAATACAGCTCTCACCTCCAAACCTTTATCATCAATAGCAAACACATGACAGGCTTGATCTGGCTGACGATAGCGCGACTTTGCCATACAATGTAAGCCTTCAGCGCTAAATATAGCTGCAGGAGGTAGACCATCGACCCAGTCAAGCTTATAAGCCTGCAGCTCATTGCTCAGCATCATTGGGTGCTCGTGACCTTGACCAACGATTAAGCGGTTTTTATCTAAGTCTTTTGCGAGTACAAACCATGGCTCTTCGGGACGGTCTTTGACCCCGCCAATACCGATGCCACCGCGCTGACCTAAGGTATAATACATAAGTCCATCATGGGAGCCGATAATGTGGCCATCGTCAGTGACGATATCGCCTTTTTGGGCAGGCAAGTACTGCTGTAAAAAGTCTTTAAAGCGGCGCTCACCAATAAAGCAAATGCCCGTTGAGTCTTTTTTATGAGCTGTAATTAAGTCGTGCTCTTCCGCGATTTGACGTACGACCGGTTTTTCAAGCTCACCAACTGGGAACAGGGTTTTGGCAATTTTGTCGCCGCCAACGGCATGTAAAAAGTAACTTTGGTCTTTATTGTTATCAAGACCACGTAATAGCTGCGCGACTTCCATACCATTGTCATTTTTGTAATTCACACTACGACGCGTATAATGACCGGTAGCGATATAATCAGCACCTAGAGTGAGTGCGTAGTCTAAAAACGCCTTAAATTTAATCTCTTTATTGCATAAAATGTCAGGATTGGGTGTACGTCCTGCTTTGTATTCCGCTAAGAAGTGCTCAAATACCCGATCCCAATATTCCATGGCAAAATTGGCGGTGTGTAGCTTGATGCCTATCTTGTCACAAACGGCTTGCGCATCGGCTAAGTCATCCATCGCTGTGCAGTATTCGGTGCCGTCATCTTCTTCCCAGTTCTTCATGAATAGACCTTCCACCTTAAAGCCTGCTTGCTGTAGCAAAACGGCAGACACGGAAGAATCGACCCCGCCTGACATACCGACAATCACATGTTTGCTGCTAGGATTGTCGATATCGGCAAGCGTCAAAGGGCGCTGGGCGCTGAAAGAATCAGAAACGGATATGCTTGAAGTATTTGGCATGACTGACATAGAACGGCTCAACTTTTTATACCTTGTCCAAATTTGAAATAAAGTTTGAAATACCACTGACCTCACTACAACGCCTTTAATAGGCTTAGTAAGTTGACAGGGTTATCTCATCGTTTAGACTTATCTCTTGGACTGGGTATTATGATAAAATAAGCGTCACATTATACCAGTTAATTTAAAACTGGTGGCGAGCTATACGGCCTGACTGCCAGAAAATAGCTTTGAAAATTTAGATAGTGATTGTCAATTATTTTAATCACGCTTAATTTGGAATAACAATGATAAAAATTGGTCAAGGTATCGACGTTCATGCTTTTCATAATAATGGTCAGCAGCAGCAATACGTCATCTTAGCGGGTGTGCTTATTGAGCATAGCCATAGTTTACTGGCGCATTCTGACGGCGATGTAGTACTGCACGCACTCGCGGATGCGCTGTTGGGTGCCTTGGCGCTTGGCGATATCGGTCAGCACTTTCCAGATACTGATGCGGCGCATGCGGGTCTGGACTCGCGAGTATTGCTACGTTATGTCTATAGCAAGGTACAAGCGGCAGGATATATGCTTGGCAATGCTGATATTACGGTGATGTGTGAGCGCCCAAAACTTGCCCCGCACAATCAGGCCATGCGTGAGAATATCGCCAGTGACTTGCAAACTGATATTGGACATGTCAGTGTCAAAGCCACAACGACTGAAAAACTAGGCTTTACCGGTCGGCAAGAGGGCATTATGGCCAATGCCGTGGTATTATTAGTGCCTAATGTCGTCGAAGCCAAATAACGATTGGCTGGACCAGTATATAGATTTTGCTTGTAATACCGTGGCAATCGCCCCATGTATCAACCATATCTTCATAGTACTATTTTGTCATATAAATAACCATTTCAATGAACCGCTTTATCAATAGGAGCTTTTATGAGTGAGCAAACCCCAAATACCGCTGCAAACGATGTTGAACAACTGATCCGTGATCAAATTAAAGACAATAAAGTCATTCTTTATATGAAAGGGACACCGCAGTTTCCACAGTGTGGTTTTTCTGCTAAATCGATTGAGGTACTTACCCAAATCGGTCGTCCATTTGCCTTTGTCAATATTTTAGAAAACCCAGAAATCCGTGCAACATTACCAAAAATTGCCAACTGGCCAACGTTTCCACAATTATGGATTGATGGCGAGTTGATGGGCGGTTCTGACATCATTTTACAAATGTATCAATCAGGTGAGCTTAAGCCGTTGGTTGAAGCAAACAGCCCTGCTGCTTAATATTTACTCGCATGATTAGACTAACTTAATGTCTAAACGCAAAGCGTGATATCAAAGCACAGTGAACCCGAATGACCTTTCTTAATAGATTAAAATGGTTATTCGGGTTTTTTATTGTCTGTGCAATTGATTGTTTTTATAGGTTTTAACCCCATATAGTGTTCAAGATAAATCCAGTTTATATAATAAGAGAGACTTATGAATAATCAATTAAATAATAATGAACTTACTGAACCACAAGTTGCTGATCAAGAAAATGATCAAAAAAATAAGCAACAAGAAGTGATCAAGCAAGCGGCTATCGAGAAGCGCCGTGAACACCTAAAAAATGAATCTACGCGTATTATTGATATTGCGGGCAATGAGCCGAATTCAGCACTTAAATGTATCCATCAGCTCAGTGTGGCAGGCGGTGCAACTGAAGCGACTTATGTGGCCATTGAGCAGCGTGTCGTTGCGGATCAAGACACGGCTGGTGCTTATCACCTAGCATTAATGGCACAAAATACGCCAGATTTGCCGATTGATGCGCGTCAGCTAATTGAATTGGTTGTCAATAAGGGTGATAACGATCAGCGCTTGGCATTACTCAAAAACTTACCACTGCCACCCGTTGAACTGATTAAAGGTCAGATCTTAGCCAGTGATGACGGTGATGCGATTGGGCAGATGAATGCCTACTTGCAGATTAATCCAGAGGGTTATGGTAGTCAGCATATGCTAGGTAGTGGTCACGCAGATCGTATTGTGCCGCTGAGTCCTGGTAATAATATGAATACCGACTAAAAATTGCTATAATTGGTGACTATTTTTCTCTATTTATATTGACGTTATCTGTCAAGCGAGGCATGCATGCAATATCCAAAACATTACGACGTGGTAGTTATCGGTGGCGGTCACGCCGGTACTGAAGCTGCTCTGGCGGCCGCACGTATGGGCGCGCAGACCTTGCTGTTGACGCATAATATTGAGACGCTGGGGCAGATGAGCTGTAATCCAGCGATTGGCGGTATCGGTAAATCACACTTGGTACGTGAGATTGATGCGTTGGGCGGTGCCATGGCATTGGCGACGGACAAAGCAGGTATCCAGTTTCGCGTATTGAATAGTCGCAAAGGCGCTGCCGTTCGTGCGACCCGTGCGCAAGCAGATCGCATTTTGTACAAAGCCGCCATTCGTGAAACGCTAGAAAACCAGCCTAATCTTGATTTATTCCAACAAGGTGCTGATGATATTTTGGTAGAAAATGGTCGCGCGACGGCGGTTGTCACCTCGACTGGCATTATCTTTAATACCGAAACTGTGGTACTGACTTCAGGAACCTTCTTGGGCGGTGTCATTCACATTGGTCTTGAGAACTCAAAAGGCGGACGCGCAGGGGATCAACCTTCGATCAAGTTGGCTGACCGTTTGCGTGAGCTTAAGCTGCCAGTTGGACGTTTAAAGACTGGCACACCCGCACGTATCGATGCACGTAGCGTTGACTTTAGTGTGATGACCGTACAGCCAGGCGATACGCCATTGCCAGTGATGAGTTATATGGGTGATGTGTCGATGCATCCTGAGCAGGTCAACTGCTATATCACCCATACCAATGCGCGTACCCATGACATTATCCGTGAGAATTTAGATCGCTCACCGATGTTCTCTGGCAAAATCGAAGGCGTGGGTCCACGTTATTGCCCATCGATTGAAGATAAGATTCACCGCTTTGCTGATAAAGACAGTCATCAAATCTTTATTGAGCCAGAAGGTCTGACGACGCATGAGCTGTATCCAAACGGCATCTCAACCAGCTTACCATTTGATGTGCAATTAGACTTTATTCATAGTATGAAAGGGTTAGAGAACGCGCACATTACCCGTCCCGGTTATGCGATTGAATACGATTATTTTGATCCGCAAAATCTAAAACCAACGCTTGAGACCAAATCTATTGATCGTTTGTACTTCGCAGGTCAAATCAACGGTACGACGGGTTACGAAGAAGCAGGCGTGCAGGGTTTGCTAGCAGGAACGAATGCTGCACTCGTCACTAGTAATAATAGCGAGTTTGAAACGTGGACACCGCGCCGTGATGAAGCCTATCTTGGCGTGCTTGTCGATGATCTGATTACACATGGCACGACTGAGCCGTATCGTATGTTTACTAGCCGTGCTGAGTATCGTCTATTGCTACGTGAAGACAATGCGGATCAACGCTTGACTGAAACGGGTCGTAAGCTTGGCTTGGTTGATGATGAGCGCTGGCAGGCTTACGAGCAGAAAATGGAATCTATCGCTACTGAGTCTGCTCGCCTAAAAGATATGTGGGCAACCCCTGCCAATGCTCTAGGGCAAAAAGTCACTGAGCAAACAGGCGAAGTACTTAGCAAAGAAGCAACTGCTTTTGATCTGCTCAAACGTCCGCAAATCCACTTTGCCGATATCGCTTCGATTACTGATTCGCAAGTCGATGCACAGGTGGGTGAGCAGATTGAAATTTCTGTCAAGTACGCCGGCTACATTGATCGTCAGCAAGAAGAGATTGATCAAATGAAGCGCTTGGAGAACACCGCGCTACCTGTTGATTTTGATTATAGCATCGTGTCAGGGCTATCAAATGAGATTGTGCAGAAGCTCACGCAAGTCCGTCCTGCTACACTTGCCCAAGCTGGGCGCGTGAGTGGAGTCACGCCTGCCGCCATTCAATTATTAGCCATGACCGTCAAGAAGCAGAAAAAAGTCGCAGCAGCTTTAAATTTGTCGTAAAACATCACTAAAAAAAGAACAATGAATAAAGAATGATAAAAAGAGCTCATAACGTTGTTTAGTTATGGGCTCTTTTTATGGTAAAGCGCCTAACAATATTCTTAACAATTTAAAAACAGCATAATATGGCTCTATTCTGTTTTGAGAACAAATAATAGGTAGAATAGAATGATTAAAGATGATGTCGATAGTCGATTACAGACAAGGAATGCTTTTATGCCTTATGATAAATTATCAGACTTACCGGATGCGGTAAAAGACAACTTACCCAAACACGCACAAGAAATCTTTCGTGCGGCGTTTAATAGTGCGAGTAAACAGTATGATGAGGAGTCACGTTGGTTTGCGACCGCATGGTCTGCCGTTGAGAATGTCTACGAAAAAAGTGCTGACGGTAAATGGGTCAAAAAACCAGACCATAAATAATTATGGGGTAGACGCCTTAACTTTCCACTATTTTGTCCAACCTATAATAAGTACGTGCTCATGGCTTTGACAACATAGCTTTGAGCATATTGCTGATCCGAGCTTATCTATGATCGAAGCCATTGTTTTTGCAATTACCATTGTACTGCCCAACCTTGCGTTAATGGGGTTGGGATTTTTTATGCAAACACGCGGCGAGGCAAGCCAGAGCTTTATCGATCAATCTTCAAACTTCGTCTTTAATTACTGTCTGCCTTGTTTGCTTTTCTTCAGTGTCGTCGATAGTAATGTGGATTATGGCAAGCAAATTACCCTGATAGTTGCTGGTATTTTAGTGACTTTTATTCTATTCATTGGGGCAGAGATTTACGCCAAGCATTTTGTCAGTCGTCCCGTAGATCAAGGAGTGTTTGTACAAGGTATATTTCGTAGCAATATGGCCATTATTGGACTGGCGACAGTTGCCAATGCCTACGGAGAGCGCGGTTTAAGTATTGGTGCGGTATATATGGGTGTGGTGACGATATTATTTAATATTTTAGCTGTGATTACCCTCAGTCGCGTGTCGAAAAGCGTGGACGATACGTGGGTTAGTCGTAGCACCATGATCATCAAAAAACTCTTTACCAATCCATTAATCATCGCTTTACTAGCTGCCTTTGCTTATAAGGCGTTGCCGCTACCACCGATAACAGGTGTGATTCATACGACTGGCGACTTACTAGCGGCCGTAGCATTACCATTAGCACTGATTTGTGCAGGCGCCAGTATTGACTTAAAGTCGATGCTACATCCTTCAGGATTATCCATGCAAGCCAGTATTGGCCGTATCGTCGTCGCGCCAATAATCGCTATCGCAGTAGGATTGAGCTTCGAGCTAACGGGCGTTCATATGGGCGTGCTGTTTTTGATGGCCGCCTCACCTACAGCGGCCGCCAGCTACGTGATGGCAAAAGCCATGGGTGGCAATGATGTATTAGCCGCCAATATCTTAGCGTTTACCACCGTCGTAGGCATGTTTGGCATGGCGATTGGTGCGGCGATGTTACGTGCTTTAGGGTGGATGTAGTGGTTGTTTTAGCATGATAAGATAAGAGAGCAGTTCAATAATAAAATATAAACAGGAGCTATGTTAATGCAATTATTAAATCAAGCGGTAGTGACCGAACATCTTAATATGCAAGCTGCGATTGAAGCGATTGAAACCTTGTTAACTCAGCAAGCAGCACACTCTAATTGGGTTAAAGCACCTGAACGTTTGGTTATCGAGACGTTTAGTGAAGATAAGCTTCACAGTTCAGGCTCGCATTTATCGATGCCAGCCACGATTTATGATGGTGAAAAAGAGTATACCGCTGTCAAGCTCGTCACAATTTGCCCTGATAACCCTAGTCGTGATATGCCAACGACCACCGCTATTATTACCGTCTCTAATAATGATACGGGTGAAATATTAGCGATTATGGATGGTATCTATATCACGCAGGTGCGCACGGCCGCCTTATCAGGTATCGCTACTAAGTATATGACAAAGTCTGACTGCCAAAGTGTAGCTGTCGTTGGCTGCGGCGGCATGGCTTACGAGCAACTGCATGCCGTACTGACAGTGCGCCCCGATATTAAAACGGTCTATTTATGGAACAGAAACCACGAAGGAGCCGAGCAATTTAAGATAAAATTTGCTCGTGATTATGCGCAGTGGGATGTTGACATTCAGGTTTGCAACGAAATCAGTGAGGCTGTTCGTCATGCGGATATCATTAACGTAGCGACCCGTGCAACCGAAGGTTTATTTAGTATCGATCAAATAAAATCTGATGCGCATATCAACGCGGTTGGTGCTTATCAACCTTCAATGAAAGAAATCAGCAATGATGTCATAGCTGGCAGCAGTAGGGTTGTCGTTGATGACTTGGCCGGCAGTCGCCATGAGGCTGGCGATTTGATTCAAGCGCATGCTGCTTCTGATTGCGTATGGACTTGGGATGACCTTAGTGGCGATTTGCAAGCGCTGGTAACGAGCGAGCTAAAAGAAGATACGACTCAGTCTAAAAAAGGCATCACGTTATTTAAATCGGTGGGCGCGGCTAGTTTCGATGCGGCAGTCGCTTTATATGTCGCTAAGCAAGCTGCAAAACAAAACCTCGGCTCATCAGTTGATTGGTGATACGTTTTATAATAGACCAATCAGGGTGTGTCTTCGCTTCAATTTATAGTCATTTAAATGTGATAAAAACGATTAAACGTTGCTAAACGGCGTCAAATAGCTGGTTGATATTTCAATAGTATCTACACTATTTTTCTTGTTTAAAGGCAATTTATTGCATGTTTATCACCATTTTTAAAATGAAGTCATCTTTCGTAAAAGCGCTATATATTTATTAGCAATAAAAAAGCCCTCTTTTCAAATAAGAAAAGAGGGCTTTTGACATTAGCCTTAGTTATCTCTATCGCGCTTATCTTCACGGCGCTGTTTGCGTTTTGGGCTGGTACGATACGTTAAATATCCACCAACAACCATAACGGCGATAAATGCTGCGATGTACAAAAATATTGATGAACCAATAAAAGCAGAGGGTTCCATGACCATAATCTCATTAAAAGTTATCAATAATTATGCAAGTGCCGCTGCCGATTGTAAAGTAAACAAGTTTAGCTCAGGTGTAAGTTCAAGTGAACGCAAACGCGCTGCTTGATTATGAACGTTGGCCGTTACAATCAACTCATCTGGCTCATATTGGGCCAGAAAATTAGCCAGTTTGGGCTTGACCGTTTCAACAGAGCCGATGAACGAGATCGATAGCGCGTTGTCTACCATCATCTTCTCTGCTTGACTCCAAATACTATCCATATCGTGGGTTGGTTTTGGCATTTGCCCTGTTTCACCTCGGCGTAAACGCACAAAGCTCTGCTGTGCTGAGGTAAAGTGATAATGGGCAGTTGCATCGTCATCAGCCAGTAGTAAGTTCGCTGCCACCATCACATAAGGCTTGTCTAAATAGGCTGACGGCTTGAACTGCTCGCGGTAAGTTGTGATAGCTTGACTGAGCATTTGCGGCGCAAAATGCGAGGCGAACACGTAAGGCAGTCCTAAATGTGCGGCCAAGGTCGCACCAAAAAGTGAAGATCCGAGTATCCAGATAGGAATGTTTGATTTGGCGCCAGGGAATGCTTGCACAGGACTGTTGTCAGTTGAATTTCCTAAGAAGTACATTAATTCTTGCACGTCTTGCGGGAAGCGTTCAGCGTCGCTCATCTGCCGACGTAGCGCCTGAAAAGTCGCCCCATCTGTACCAGGAGCGCGGCCTAAGCCTAAGTCAATACGGTCGCCATATAACGCTTGTAATGTGCCGAATTGCTCAGCGATCACGAGCGGTGCATGGTTAGGAAGCATCACGCCGCCTGCGCCAATACGTATTCGCTTGGTTTGACTACCAATATGCGCTAGCAGCACCGAGGTTGCTGCACTCGCAATACCGGGCATATTGTGATGTTCTGCCATCCAATAACGGTTTAAGCCGACTTTTTCTGCAAGCTGTGCGGTCTCAACCGTCTGGGCGATACCTTCAGCAATGGTATGACCTTCAGGAACGGGGGCTAAGTCTAAAAAGGATAAAGGAATTGTGTTACTCATAGATCACCTGTGTTTCTAACGCCGCTTTTTAACGACATTATTATATTTGTATTTGAGGGTGGTAAGGATAAACGGCAGCAGTGCTTATTTGTGAATGTGCAACAAGTTGTGAATGTTCAACAAACTCTAAATAAATAGTGGCTTTTCATGTCGAAACAATATTGAAAGTACAACAAGGCCAGTTCATCGTTGCTAGTGGTGTAAGGTTGCGATGTGCTACCCGTTTAATAGTTATTATGATGGGGCAGTTGCGGGCAATATCAAGGTCAAAAGTTAGAACGATAACAAATCTTAATAATCTAATAGCGTGTACAGATTAGAATATTTAGCCGCTTTTAGTCCATTTAGTCGTGTTGGTTCTTATTGAAGGCACGTCTTTTTAGGCATAAAAATTAACGGCATCGCTATCTATTGATAACGATGCCGTCAGTCTGTACTGTCTGATATTTATTAAAATGTTTACAGCGAGGGTAAAAACAATGATTAAGCAGATAGCCTATTCTGGATTAAATTGCTTTTGGCATAATTTCATAAAAGCGCGCCCGTATTGGCGGATTTCTGCATCATCCCGTACCGCCATCCAACTGGTAAAGCGCCCGAAATGATCCACCGGAATCGCCGTTAAGTTCTGATAATGGCTTGGCTCAAAAGCCATCTCGGCTATAATACCAATGCCTAAACCAAGACCAACATAAGTGCTAATTACATCAGCATCGAGCGCTGCTAAAACAATATCTGGCTCAAGACCTGCATCCGTAAAGGTTTTATCAATCGCACCGCGTCCGGTAAAACCACCATGATAGGTAACAATTGGATAGCTGGCGAGGGTCGGCAAATCAATAGACTCGTGACTGGCAAGCTCATGATCGCTTGGCACAATAACGCGATGCGTCCAGTCATAATAGCGATAACAGCGCAGATAGTTATTATGGAGCAACGACTCGGTTGCAATACCGATGTCAGCTTGCCCGCGTATCACCATCTGGGCGATGGTCTCAGGATCAGCCTGTTGCAAGATTAAATTCACTTTAGGAAAACGTTCTTTAAATTCTTTGACCACTTGCGGCAATACATAACGTGCCTGCGTATGAGTAGTGGCAATGGTTAAGGTACCGACATTGGGGTTGTTAAAGTCGAGGCTTAGATTCTCAATCGTACGGATTTCAGCAAAGATAGACTCGATATGCGGCATGAGCGCTGTGCCCATGGTCGTCAGACCGGTCAAACGCTTGCCTTGACGCACGAATACTTCAGTTTTTAGTTGGTTTTCAAGCGCTGCGATATGCTTGGATAAGCTTGATTGACTGGTGTGCAGTACTGTCGCCGCTTGGCTTAAGTTATAGCCATTAATCACCGTATGCCACACCGTCTCCAACTGCTTGAGCTGAATTTGCAAGTGCCGCTGATTGACCACTACGTCGATTGCCATAACTGAATCCTATTGTATAAATATACAAACCCTGTCTGTATATAAAAGTAAAAACCTACGAATATGCCGTAAGCGACCAGTGTAAATCAAATCTATTATTCTTGTATATAATAAATAGCTATCAATTAATAATAATTGGGAATATAGAAATTGTAATCTAATTGCTAGCGAGTTTTGAAATTTCAATAAAAGTGCATTATTCAAAAAAAACAGCTACCTTCTAAAAGATAGCTGTTTGTAAAGTTTGGATTTAATTATTAAGGCAAACCTTAGTGAACATGTCAAACTGAGCACAGAAGGTTAGTCAGCGATATCAAAACGATCGGCGTTCATTACTTTACTCCAAGCGCCGACGAAGTCATGAACGAACTTCTCTAAATTGTCATCCTGCGCGTATAGCTCAGCATAAGCGCGTAGTATAGAGTTGGAGCCAAACACTAAGTCCACACGGCTCGCTTGCCATTTCGTTTTTCCAGTGCCACGTTCGCGTACTTCATAAAGGTTAGAGGTGTTACGAGCATCGTCGCTGGTTTTGATAGGATGCCAAGTGTTATTCATATCCGTCAGATTAACGAAGAAGTCATTGGTAAGCACGCCAGCACGCTCAGTAAAGACGCCATGTTGACTCTGACCATGGTTGGTATCGAGAACGCGCATACCACCAATCAATACCACCATCTCAGGAGCAGTTAAGCCCATCAACTGAGTGCGATCCAGCAGCATCTCTTCAGGTGATACCGCGTAGTCGCCTTGAACCCAATTACGATAGCCGTCGTGTAAGGGCTCCAAATCTGCAAAAGATTCCGCATCGGTCATTGATGCGTCAGCATCACCGCGACCTGGGTTAAACGGTACTGTAATGTCTACGCCGGCATCATTAGCTGCCTGTTCAAGAGCGGCGTTACCACTCAACACAATAAGGTCTGCCAAGCTAACGTCTTTATCAAAGCCAGACTGGATGCTGGTTAACGTCTCGAGCACACGTTGCAATTGCTCAGGCTCATTGCCTGCCCAGTCTTTTTGCGGGGCAAGGCGAATACGCGCACCATTGGCACCGCCGCGATAGTCTGAAGCACGGAAGGTTCGGGCGCTATCCCAAGCAGTGATAATCAACTCTCGGCGGCTCAAGTCACTGTCTAATATTTGCGATTTTAAAGCTGCAATATCATCAGCGGTTAAGTCAGTATTGCCTTTAGGAACGATATCCTGCCATATGAAGTCCTCGCTTGGCACGTCTGCGCCTAAGTAGCGAGCTTTTGGACCTAAATCACGATGCGTTAGTTTGA
Source organism: Psychrobacter okhotskensis (assembly GCF_965638355.1). NCBI lineage: Bacteria > Pseudomonadati > Pseudomonadota > Gammaproteobacteria > Moraxellales > Moraxellaceae > Psychrobacter > Psychrobacter okhotskensis. The sequence goes on along the minus strand of NZ_OZ281822.1, from coordinate 1,882,330 downwards.
ACCACGCTTTGGCAAAGACCTCATCGAAGTACTCTGGATCTTGATGGAATTTCTCTGAAATTTCACGATAGATAGGGTCTTTTTTTAGCGCCATATCGGCATCGGTCATGATTGGGTTGCGGCGTACGCTTGAGTCATGCGCATCTAATGGGCGATCTTCTTCACGAATATCGGTAGGCTCCCATTGCCAAGCGCCTGCTGGGCTTTTGGTTAGCTCCCAGTTATGACCTAAGAGTAACTCAAAATAATTGTAATCCCATTGGGTAGGATTGGTCGTCCATGCACCTTCGATACCGCTCGATACCGTATCGCCTGCATTGCCACTACCTTTAGGATTGCGCCAGCCTAAGCCTTGTTCGGCGACATCAGCTGCTTCTGGCTCATCTTCTAATATCGTCGCATCACCATTACCATGACATTTACCAACGGTATGACCACCAGCGGTCAACGCCACGGTTTCTTCATCGTTCATCGACATACGAGCAAAGGTCGTACGCATATCTTGCGCTGTTTTGAGCGGGTCAGGGTTGCCATCGACCCCTTCAGGGTTGACATAAATCAAGCCCATTTGTACCGCTGCTAATGGGTTTTCGAGTGACGCACGATCTTCATCGCTATCGTAACGGTTTTCTGTAGCGGCGAGCCATTCACGCTCAGAGCCCCAGTAGATATCTTTTTCTGGATGCCAGATGTCAGCACGACCACCAGCGAAACCTAGGGTTTTAAAGCCCATTGACTCATAGGCCATGTTGCCTGCCAAAATCATTAAGTCAGCCCAAGACAGTTTATTGCCGTATTTTTTCTTGATAGGCCATAGTAAGCGACGCGCTTTGTCTAAGTTGACGTTGTCAGGCCAGCTGTTCAATGGCGCAAAGCGTTGATTACCAGTGTTGGAGCCGCCGCGGCCATCAGCACTACGATACGTACCAGCCGAATGCCATGCCATACGAATCATCAAACCACCATAATGCCCCCAATCTGCTGGCCACCATTCTTGTGATTCAGTCATTAAGTTTTTCAAATCTTGTTTGACGGCTTCTAGGTCGAGCTGCTTAAAGGCCTCAGCATAGTCAAAGTCCGCACCCATGGGATTAGTCTTTTGATCTTGCTGATGTAAGATGTCCAAGTTCAAGCTGTTCGGCCACCAATCAATTGCTGTAGAAGCAGCAGTAGTGTGTGCTTGATGCATGACAGGACAGCCGCCCATACTAGGGCGCTGCGGCGCATGCGTATGGTCTACGTTTTCACTATGAATCGTCGGACCTTTATCATCACCTTGGTCATAAGTTGTGTTAGTGGCGGCACCATTATTGTTATTGCTTTCATGATCGATAGGGCAACGTGCAGCGTTTGGGGTCGCATTTTTGTCAGCTGAGCTGGGGGGTCGAGTTGGACATTGAATAACTCCTGGGCGGTAGTGAGAGAAAGGAAAAATAGCTAGCTATGGTAATTTTTAGAAGTGACGTTTATTAGTAGTGAAGCTTGCTGATATATGTATGCCTATACGTGAAGCATAACTAAGTACCATGTATTTATAAAACTGATATATAAGAATCATAAGTTTTAAATAACCAATCATAAGCGGTTTTAATTTTTTGTCCTACTCAATATGCTGTAAACGCCATTCCCCCTTATCAATAACGCCACTCGCGTTGATTTCATTCTTTTTATATACAAATAGGTTAATAGTTAACGACTTACTTATTTACTTATTTTTAACATCATAAGAAGCATAAGAAAAAATCAGGATAAATTTACCCTTCATTGCAGACTATCACATTCCATGTGGCGACTGTGAAATAGCATTTTTGACGAAGTGCTGTCTATGATAAGTTAATGCAAAAATATCTAGTCAAGGTAAGCGTTCTCAAGTACCATAATTGAATTTTGTGGTAATGCTCGTTTTGTGCAACGCTGAGCAATTTTTATCAATCCTTGTTAGCGACAGCTGATAGCGGGTTTTTGCTATAAATGATTGATAAAAATTGTGCGTAGTTGTGTTTTTTGTTTCAAGTTTTGGTGAGTTATTATGTCTGCTGTCAAATCTGCTCCGCCAGTCGCGGAAAAATCTTGGTCTGAAGCGTTAAAGTCTTTTTCAGATATTCGTGTCATGATAATTCTTTTTCTTGGTTTTTCAGCGGGTGTACCTATTCTGTTGGTTTTTTCGAGCTTATCATTATGGCTCAGTGAAGCAGGTCTTGAAACAGGCGTTATCACGATGTTTGGTTGGGCTGGACTTGGCTATTCCTTTAAATTTATTTGGGCACCCTTGATTGACTCTATGCCACTACCTTTTTTAACCAAATGGTTAGGACGGCGTAGAGCGTGGATGTTTATCTCCCAACTACTGATCTTGCTGGCAATTTTTACGATGGCAAGTGTCAACCCAGTTGTAGACAATGTACTTTGGTTAATGGCGCTTGGCGCAGTTTTATTAGGCTTTTCATCCGCGACGCAGGATATTGTTGTGGACTCTTATCGTATTGAGCTTGCAGGTGCTGAGATGCAGGCCACTTTATCTTCGATATATGTCGCAGGTTATCGTATAGGGATGATTGTTGCTGGCGCAGGCGCTCTTTATCTAGCGACTTATTTTGGCTCGTCTGAAACGTCGTATAGCTATGAAGCGTGGCGTAATACGTATTATACGATGATGGCGGTTATGTCGGTCGGATTGCTGACGACGTTCGCCATCTATGAGCCTACAGCAGAATCATTGAATCTAAAGAAGCAAAAAAGAAATTTAAAGATTTTTTCTGTTTATGCTGCTTTTTTGTTGATTCCGGGTATCGTCTATGGCGTACCAGTGTTCCTTAGCACTTTTTTCACTAGAATACTAAATATACCTTTAACGTTAATACCTGTTGAATATTTGCCCACGATAAATACGTACTTCTTGATTGTAATGGCATGTGCCCCATTTTTGTTAGTCTATTTTATTTTGAACCAACCTAAAATAGTCAATAAAGTGGCTTCAGCAGTGCAGACACGTAATGATAATATTAGAATATTATTCCTATTTATCTTATCAGTGCTGGCATTCATAGGCGCGTTTATATTGATTGGCAAGATATTTGAGAGCCCTGAAGGCGTATTATTAAAGTTTTTGTTAGAAGTCGTGAGACTACTTGGTAGCTTAGCTGTAGCCATCGTTGTAGGCTATGCATTGATAGCCGTTGGGCTGGCAAAAAAAGCTGTCGCTAAGCAGTTATGGGTAGAGCCTATAGCAGATTTTTTCCGCCGATATGGTAAGCAAGCAATACTGCTGCTATTGCTCATAGGGTTTTACCGTGTATCTGACATAGTAGCGGGTAATTTATCAAATGTTTTTTACGCTAAAATGGGTTTTACCAAAATTCAAATTGCTGATGCGGTAAAATTTCTTGGGTTATTTATGACAATTGCAGGGGGATTTTTGGGTGGTCTTATTGCTCAAAAAATGAAAATGATGCATGTCATGCTAATTGGTGCTATAGCGTCAAGTGCAACTAACTTACTATTTATTTTATTGACCTATCACCCAGGCGATATGAACTATATGTATATGGCAGTTGTTATTGATAATTTGGCGGCAGGCTTTGCTACTGCAGTATTTATTGCCTTCTTATCTGCTTTGACCTCTGTGAAATTTACTGCGGTACAGTATGCGATATTTTCATCGCTAATGACTTTATTTCCAAAAGTATTGGGTGGATATTCGGGTGGTATTTCAGATAATGTTGGCTTCGCAAACTTTTTCTTGATTACTTTTTTAATTGGTATTCCTGTGTTAATACTGATTTATTTAGTTGATAAACATGTCGTTATTGGTAGTAATGACGATCCAGTCGAACCACCTATTAAACTGGAGTAATTAATCCTAATAAGTGAATAAATACATATGACTCATCTAAGTAGTATTAGGGCTATCAAAAATAGTTTAATTGAAGATGTATCCAAATATTGGGTAAGAGCTTGGCTTTTGCATATAATACAAAAACCAAGCTCGTTTTTAATTACTGACGACGACTACCAGCTAACTGACAGTGAGCTTGAGCAATTCAATGCTGGCGTGACCAAGATGCAGCAGGGCACACCTTTAGCGTATTTGACGGGTCAGCAGGAATTTTGGTCGCTGAACTTTCACGTTAATGAACATACCTTAATTCCTAGACCTGATACCGAAATACTAATTGAGCAAGTATTAAATTGGATAAAATCTCAGCCAAAAAGTAGCGATTATGACAATACACCGAAGCGCTTGCTAGATCTGGGAACAGGTTCAGGCTGTATTGCCATTAGTTTGGCGCATGAGTTAAAGCACAATAATTGGCAAACGGTCGCGGTCGATGTCTCAACAGAAGCGCTTAAGGTGGCACATTCTAATGCTGCTATGAATAGGGTTGCCGATGTTGATTTTATACAAAGCAGTTGGTATAGCGAGCTATCCACTGATTGCGAACGGTTATTTGATGTGATTGTCTCCAATCCTCCTTATATCGATGAGGCAGATGAGCATTTAGCACGCTTAATAGCGGAACCTATCAGTGCGTTAAGTGCGCCTAATCAGGGTCTTGCCGATATAGAGCACATCGTACAACAGGCACCGAGATATTTACGTGTAGGTGGGTTGCTAGCGATTGAGCATGGCTTTGATCAAGGAGCGGCAGTACGTCAGTTATTTTTGGACAATGGCTTTAATGCTGTCCATACTGTGCAAGACTTTGGTGGTAACGATCGTGTAACGCTAGGGCAAATTTAATAGTTGGATTTTTTTAACAGTTTTTTAATAATAGGTTTTAAATGGCTATGTCGCATTCATTAAATGCAGGGCAGTTGTTGGATGAAGAGCTGCTGCGTTATGCGCGGCAGATACTACTCGATGGCTGGGATATCAATGCTCAATTACGCTTAAAAGCATCGCGCGTCGTTATGATTGGTGCAGGCGGGCTGGGTTGTCCGGCTTCTGAGACGCTAGTACGTGCAGGACTTGGGCACCTTCATCTGATAGATGATGATGAGATTGAAGCCAGTAATCTGCAACGTCAGACGCTGTTTTTACCTGACGACATTGGCAAATCCAAGGCGCTAGCAGCGGCGCAGATGTTGACATGCATTAATCCTTTAATTCGTGCTCGTGGTACGGTGGCTCGATTGAGTGAAGACAACGCTTATGAGCTACTCGATATGGCGACAGCTAAGCCTGACTTACTGCTCGATTGTACCGATAATTTTGCCACGCGTGATATGATTAATCGCATTAGCGTGCGCTACCAGATTCCCTTACTATCTGCCTCAGCGATTGCGATGCAAGGGCAGTTGGCGTTATATGAGCCGCATCTTCATACCGGCTGCTATCATTGTGTGTTTGGTTCAGTAGCCGTTGATGCCGTAGCTGATGAGCGTACTTGTGCCAATTCAGGGGTACTAGCCAGTACCACGGCCATCATGGGAAATTTGCAAGCCAATGCTGCCTTGCAATATCTGGGATTAACCAAAAATCCACTGACAAACAAGCTGCTGATATGGGATGGTAGTCAAATGCAGCAACGGCTGATGGGCTATCGTCAAGATTCACAATGTCCCGTATGCGCCAGTCATTAGCAATGGCTCAATATTGAGCTTTTGCAATCATCTGTTCCCAAATATTTCTTTTATTACCATAGTTGTTTCTTATGAAAATTCATCGTCCGCATTTATTAAAACATACGTTTAATGTCGTTAATCGTGTTCGCCAGACAGCGAGTGTCGCTGGTCTGTCTGCACTCAGAGTGGCTAAAGGCGAGAAGCCAGATGCCCAACTGCTAAAAGAAACCTTTGAGCAGTTGGGCACGACCTATATTAAAATCGGCCAATTTATCGCTAGTACGCCGTCATTGTTTCCACGTGACTATGTCAAAGCATTTCAGAGCTGTTTGGATCAAACCACGCCTTTATCCTACGCCTATATCGAAAACGTATTGAATGAAGAGCTAGCTGTTGATGGCATGACGCTGGATGATAAGTTTGCTCATATCGACCCAGAACCATTAGCCTCAGCCTCCATCGCTCAAGTTCATGCCGCTCGTTTGCATAATGGCGATGAGGTAGTATTAAAGGTGCAAAAGCCGGGCGTTGAGACCATCATGCAGACAGATTTGGGTGTATTGCATGGCGTCACTAAGTTAGTTGAGCTACTCATGCCATCGATGAAGTTTGCCAGTATTGCACCCATTATTGATGAAATTCGTTTGCGTATGCTGGCTGAGACGGACTTTATCGCTGAGGCGCAAAACATCCGTGATTTTCAGCAGTTCTTAGCAGTATCAGGAAATACCCGCGTGGTGGCGCCAGCGGTCTATGAGGCGCTGACGACCAAGCGCGTGCTAACCATGAGCCGCTTATACGGCGTCTCCATGGTCGATGAGTCGGTAATGCGTCAATATTGTGCTGATCCGGCACAAGTAATGGCAGATACCTTGAATACTTGGTTTGCCAGTCTAATGTTATGCAATAGCTTTCACGCTGATTTGCATGCGGGTAATTTGATGCTGCTAACCGATGGTCGTATTGGCTTTTTGGATTTTGGTATCGTTGGGAAATTAAAAGCGGAGAGTTGGCGCGCCTGTATGGGTATGATGCAAGCGATGCAGGACAACGACTACCAAGCGATGGCACGCCATATGATTGATATGGAGATGACCCATGGCGGCAATCAGGTCGATGTGGTGGCACTGGGTAATGACTTGCAGCGTATGATGAAGACCATTATGGCAGAAGACAAAGCCTTTACCAGCGGTGTGCCTTTCAATAGTAAAGAGCAGGCCGATGAATTGAATCAAATGATGCTAGAGATTGTAGATGTCGGTAAGCGTCACGGTATTCATTTCCCGCGTGATTTTGCCTTATTAACCAAGCAGATGCTCTATTTTGACCGTTTTATGCGCACGCTGGCGCCTGATATGGATATGTTTAGTGATCAGCGGGTACAAATGCTAGGACAGACAGAGGGTCAGTCGAACACCTCAACCACACTGCAAGTGTCTTAAGTTTCAATCGTGTTATTGATTATTGATCAGACACTGCTTTTGAATCATTCACACTGTTTAATACAATGGATTGTGTGCTAACCGCCACAAGCTGGCTCTGTCATGATGACTGCTTTCAAAAGCCGTGCGCTATCAACTATTACCAATGAAACCGCCATCGCGTGCATCGGTCTTTACTGCTTGGCAGTGGTGATGGGTTATGGACGCTTTTTGTTCACTGCGACCCTGCCCGATATCATGGTGCAACTGTCACTCTCGACGAGCATCGCTGGCTGGCTGGCGTCAATCAATTATATTGGCTATTTCATCGGTGCACTCATCGCTATGTTCGTGCCTCAGCGCTTGACATGGCTGATGTTGATACTCTGGACGATGGTCAGCATTGTCACGACGATGCTGCTCATGGTGCCAGAGATGTCGCTAAATACATGGTATGTCATTCGTCTGCTCTCTGGTATCGCAAGCGGCGTGGCGATGATTTTGAGTTCATCATTGGTCATCCAACGCTTTAGTCACGCGCGCCGCTCTGTACTCTCAGCCTTACATTATGCTGGTATTGGGGTGGGGATTAGTGCCTCCGCTATCCTTACTTTATGGCTTTTGACGCTAGGCTATCATTTCGATGTCATTTGGCTAAGCGCTGGTATCAGCAGTTTACCGTTGTTATGGCTATTATTTGCTATAAGACCAAGCCCTTCGCACCCAACCGAATTACCGCGTGATTATCAACGCTCATCAATATTGCAGACTTATGTCAATTTTAAACGGTCGTTGTATGAAGCCTCAGCCGGTCATACCAAGTCGATTGTGTTATTGTCCGCCAGCTATTTGCTAGCAGGCTTTGGTTATATTACGTCTGCGACATTTTTGCCCGTTATGGCAGCGCAGCGCTTAACGACACAAACCTATGCTGGACTACTGATTTGGCTAGTCGTTGGTATTTTTGCGATGTTGTCAAACCCCCTCTGGGGTGCGCTTGCCAAGCGCATTGGTGAAACCAAAACCTTGATGGGCTTAACGTTGTTGCAAGTGCTAGGAATGTGTCTGCCCATATGGGTTGAAGGCAGTGTCGGTCTATATGGCAATGCTATTATTCTAGGCTTAACCTTCGTCGGTATGGTATCGATGACACTCACGTTGATGAAAAACATCAACCCTGCCTACTCAAACTTATTGATGGGTCTGGCGACATTGGCCTATGCGCTAGGGCAGTTTATTGGCCCATTAGTCACAGTGGCGCTGGCGGGGCAGGACGATAACTTTAACGCGGGCTTGCTAGTAGCGGCTATAGGCTTGGTCATTGGGCTGATTTTAATTTACTTTTTTCGCCGCCAATCGCGAATGATCCGTTAAATAACGCTGCGACTAAATACTTCTCGTAACTCAAAACTGGTATGCACTTGAGCGACGCCTTCGATACGATTGAGCCTGTGTAATAAAAACTCTTCGTAATGCGCCATATCGCGTACCCGCACTTTGATCAAATAGTCTTCTGTACGTCCAGTGACGATGCTACAACTGATGACTTCATCAAAACTCTGAACTTTGCATTCGAATTCTTTGAAGCGTTCAGCCGTATGACGATCCATACTGACCGCGATGAATACCGCGAGCGGGTAACCCAGCTTTTGCGCGTCGATTTGGGTATGATAGCCGGTGATGACGCCAGTGTCTTCTAAGCGCTTGATACGGCGTGCACAAGGGGTTGCGGATAAATTGACCCGTTCTGCAAGCTCGGTAATGCTCATCCGCGCTTCAGTCTGCAATAAGCATAATAAGCGCCTATCGGTCTCATCAATATCAGTCAACATAGCGCTTTCAGGGCGACTGTTAGGCATGGCATAATTACTCATTAGTGAAATAATCTAATTATATCTATAAAAACGTATTATTTCACTAAATTGACTCCAATTATAATGTAATAAAGCTGATTTCTATTTCATAAACTTTGCTATTATTAGGCTATAAGTTTTAGTTATCTCGTATGAAAAATACGGATCTAATCAGTAGCCTTACCCGCTAAAATATAAATCTCCATATTATCTAAGGATTGATTATGTCTGACCAAGCCACACGCACTGCAGCCACGCCGAGTGCTAAGATGACACCAAAAAGCACCGCTTTTGATTATAAAAAGTATCGTCCATTTGCGTTTGCGCCGTCACTGCCAGATCGCACATGGCCAAGCAAAACGATTGAAAAGTCACCAATATGGGCAAGTGTGGATCTGCGTGATGGTAATCAGGCTCTGATCGATCCAATGACCATTGAACAAAAAATGCGCTTTTTTGAGACCTTGGTTGATGTGGGTTTTAAAGAAATCGAGATTGGTTTCCCATCCGCGGCGCAAGTAGAGTTTGACTTTGCCCGTAAACTAATCGAAGAAAATCATGTGCCTGACGATGTGACGTTACAGGTTTTGGTACAAGCACGTGAGCACTTAATTGCGCGTACGTTTGAGTCGTTAAAAGGCGCAAAACGGGCGGTGGTTCATGTCTATAATTCAACCAGCCGCGTCCAACGTGAAAAAGTCTATGGCAAGGACAAAGCTGAGATTAAAGAGATTGCTATCACAGGTGCCAAGCTAGTGCAGGAATACGCGGCAAAGTACCCTGAGACAGAGTGGGTGTTTCAATATTCGCCAGAAAGCTTTAGCCAGACAGAGACTGAATATGCGGTAGAAGTTTGCGATGCCGTGTGTGAGGTTTGGCAACCGCAGCATGGTCAGGAGGTGATTTTTAACTTGCCAGCGACTGTCGAAGCATCCATGCCCAATGTCTTTGCCGATCAAGTTGAGTATTTCTGTCGTCATCTTGCGATGCGTGAGCATGTGATTGTCAGTCTGCATACGCACAATGATCGTGGCTGTGCCGTTGCGGCTGCCGAGCTAGGGGTACTTGCAGGTGCAGATCGCATCGAAGGGACGTTGCTTGGTAATGGTGAGCGTACCGGTAACATGGATATCATGGTAATGGCGATGAACTTGTTTAGCCAAGGTATCGATCCTGAGCTTGATTTTAGCAATATGAGCGAAATCGTCCAAGTGGTTAGCGAATGCAATAACTTGCCGCTTCATCCACGTCATCCTTATGTTGGTGAACTGGTCTTTACCGCCTTTAGTGGCTCGCATCAAGATGCCATCAAAAAATCTCTCGATTATAACGAGCAGCACAAAGACCAAACGGATAATGTTTGGGATGTGGCTTATCTACCCATCGATCCGGCGCACATTGGCCGCAGCTATCAAGATGTAGTACGTATTAACAGCCAGTCTGGTAAAGGCGGGGTTGCTTATATCTTGCAACGCAACTATGGCTTTAACTTGCCACGTTGGATGCAAATCGACTTTAGTCGCGTGGTGCAGCAGCAGGCTGAGACAGTGGCGCGCGAACTACAAAATGATGAAATCTTACAAACCTTTGAAGACACCTATTTACGTCAAGGTAGCTTTGAGCTACTCGATTACAGCGTGAACAATAAAGGCGGACAGGTTTATTTTAACGGTCAAGTACAGATGAATGACGATATCATTACTATTGATGGTACGGGTAATGGCCCATTATCCTCATTTATCAATGGCCTAGCGCAGCACACTGGCAAGTCGCTACACATCATCAATTATGCTGAGCACGCCATCAATCCGCAGCACAACAATATTAATGGTGATGGTAACGGTATCGATGATGATACCAATAGCGACAATAAGACCGATGCCAATGCTGCCGCTTATATTCAATTGAATGTCGATGGGGACGTGTATTCTGGTATTGGTACCTGTAGCAGTACGGTATCAGCCATGCTAAAAGGCGCGTTATCTGCCTTTGCACAAGCAATCAGCACTACGACCGCTTAATATCTTAACAGTAGTACATAGTGCGCTCGTAGCGTTAATACTGCACACTCATAACGTCATGATTCTTTGCGATTCGTCAATGAGAGCCATGGCGTTATTGTTTGAGTGGTTGAAACTCACGGAGATAGCAATCACTTAACTTATGATAAGATAAGTAAGGTGTCATTAGATAAGATCTTGGACGAATGGTAAAAGCCAATAGCATAATGTTACTTGTGTTTTTGGTGTCTAAGACTTACGCTAATGTTCGTATTACTCTATTATTATAAATAAAAAGGTTAATTATGGAACCGATATCATTTGCTTCATTTACATTGGCCTCTATTCTGGCCTCCTTGCCAGCGAATGGCGAAGTAGTTAGTAAGCCGACGATTACGACGCATATTAGTCCTGCCATTGCTGGACAATGGGAAATAGATTTAGACAGTAGTATTACCATGACAAAAGAGGCAGAAGCTCGGCAAGCGGCTTTGGCTAATACCCAAAATGGCAAAAGCGACGAGCCAAAAATAACCGCTGGTACAGATGGTGGCATCCTTACCCAAAGCGAAGAGCGTGTCCTAAATATTCAGCCGAACAGCGCTAGCAACTTGATAGATGCTGCTGCGCGCGCCAATCAATGTCGCGAGTTATATAACTTTGGTGCTGACAATGAGATGTGGGCGGTCAGCGGTAAAGAATGGACGTACGGTCGCTATTTGGTCACTCATCGCGAAGAGGGCTTGCCTGTCATTGCCATTAGAACGGTGTATGACAATAATGAAGTAGACTGCTCAGGTAATAAGGTTGACCAGACAGATGAGGCGCTGATAGCGTTTTTGAACCATGATGGCAACCAAATGCAGTGGTGCGCCGACCCTGATGGCAAAGAATGCTTTATGAACTTCAATAGAGTATTGCCATAATTTTTGATTAAGTCATATTGATATACTGAGCTCTAAAGAAGGTTTTTATTTTACATGAGCCCATTAAAGAACCCGCCATCTTAGTAGATAGCGGGTTCTTTAATGGGGATATCAATGCTAATAGCGGTTCGCTTTATTTTTGCAGAAAACGAAAGTTGTGAATTAAGAGGCTGCTTTGGCTTTCTGCGCGGTCAATAATTCTCTTTCTAGATAGTGGATGTTTTGTGCTTCTTGCACAAACTTATCATCCGCTAAAATCACATCACGGTGCATCGGTATATTGGTTTTGATACCTTCAATCACCAATTCATCAAGTGCGTGTAGCGTCTTGGAAATCGCTTGCTGGCGAGTTTGCCCATGACAGATCAGTTTGCCTATCAACGAGTCATAATAGGTTGGTATCTCGTAGCCGGGATAGAGATGAGAGTCAAAACGAACACCAGCACCACTTGGCGCAAACAACTGATTGACGGTACCCGGACAAGGCATAAAGGTCGCTGGATCTTCAGCATTTATACGGCACTCAATCGCGTGACCTTGAATTTCGATCTCGCTTTGACGGTAAGACAAACCATAACCTGCCGCAATCTTTAGCTGCTCAACGACGACATCAATACCCGTAATCATCTCGGTAACTGGATGCTCTACCTGTACCCGAGTGTTCATCTCAATAAAGAAAAACTCGTTATTTTCAAACAAAAACTCAAACGTACCAGCACCGCGATACTTAACAAGCTCGCAAGCTTTGACACACGCTCTTAAGATAGGTTCACGCACATCATCAGGAATATCAGGGGCAGGGGCTTCTTCTAATACTTTTTGGTGACGACGTTGTAATGAACAATCACGGTCATATAGATGGATTGCATTACCATTACCATCGCCCAGTACTTGTACTTCGACGTGGCGCGGATTTTGTAGGTAGCGTTCCATATAGACGGTATCATCACCAAACCATAGCTCAGCTTCTTGCTTTGCCGCCTGTACTTGACCGATAATATCTTCAAAGCGTTCAACCACTCGCATACCACGACCACCACCACCAGAGGCCGCCTTGATCAACAGTGGAAAACCGATATTACGTGCTTGCTCTTCAGCATTATGTAACGTCACTGCTCCAACAGAGCCAGGTACGGTAGGGACGCCTGCTTTTTTCATGGCATTAATAGCAGAGACTTTGTTACCCATCAGGCGAATATGATCCGCATTAGGACCGACGAAGGTTAAGCCTGCCTCTTCAACACGCTCTGCAAATTCAGCGTTCTCAGACAAAAAACCATAGCCGGGATGGATAGCATCAGCACCAGAGATTTCTGCTGCTGTCAAAATAGTATTAATATCAAGATAGCTTTGATTGGCATTGGGTTTGCCGATACAGATGGCTTCATCAACGAAACGCAGGTGCATTAAGTTAGCATCAGCTGTTGAATAAACGCCTACAGTTTCGATTCCTAGCGCTTTACAGGCACGAACAATACGTAGAGCGATTTCACCTCTATTGGCGATGAGCAGTTTTTTTATCATGGGGTCATCCTTGTCGAAGCGGCAGTTAATGATGCAGTCGCTATATCAGTCATCGATGGGCATCATCAAATGCAATGATGGGGTGCGATGACTAATAGCGCAATGTCAATCATAACGATGTAAAGTATGGCGAATCTTATTACGCTTTATAGCGAATGATAGGCTGACCAAACTGTACGACTTCAGAGTTATCTACCAAGATTTCGTCAACGACACCACTTTGAGTCGCTTCAAGGGGATTCATGATTTTCATGGCTTCGATAATACCAAGCGTATCGCCCGCTTGCACTTTTTGTCCGACCTTCACAAACGGCGGATCATTCGGGCTAGGGGCTGAATAATAAACACCGACCATTGGCGACGTCTCAACGCTACCAGCTTTTACCGCCGGTTTAGCGTCAGCTGCGATAGGTGCTACTCCAGCAGCAGGCGCAGCCATCATGGTTGGCGCTGGCGTATCGTAGTGCCGCGTTAGGCTAATATGCTCATCATCTGAACTGATTTCTAAATTGACCAGTTCACTTTCTTCCATGAGGGCGATTAGGGTACGTATTTTTTCAATATCCATAATTTTTATAATGCCTTGTACTAAATTCGAGAAATAGTGTAACGAAATATTGTCTAAGTAATTGCTAATGATACCTAGATTCGCGGCAATGAGCAATCAATGTACAGTTGTTAACTGAGAAATTTTACATATTTTGACGTAAGCTTTTCTTGTGAGTAAGAAATGCTAATGATTTATCATAGTCTATGTGACGAGGTAGCGCCAGTACTGGTTACTAGACGCTACTTACTAAAGACTAAAATTAGATAAAAATGATATAGTCAATCCTATATAAGTTGGATATGGTGTCAGCCTTGCTTAGTCTACTAATTGTAGTACTTTCGCTCGGCTTCCTTGTATCTAAATTATATTGAACCGACTATAGCAACTTTAAGCCCAAAGTATCCTGAGGCGCTTTTGTTGATAGCGTAGACGCAGGGTGAGCAGAATCGAAGATAAGAAAAGACCAGTGATTAAGGCCATCCAAAACCCTTGCGCGCCCACATCGGTGAAACGCACCAAATAGATGCCAAGGGGCAAGGCAACCAACCAATAGCAAAATAGCGTGACCCACATTGGTATTGTGGTGTCTTGCATGCCGCGCAGTATGCCCGCGACATTGACCTGCCAACCATCAAATAGTTGATAAGCAAGCGCAAAGATGAGGAGGTGCATGGCTTGTGCTCTGACTTCTACATTGTCTGTGAACGCCGCTGCCAGTTGTGGGTGAAACAGCCAAATACCCAGCATACACACGAAGGCAATCAGGACAGTCCAGATAAGACCAGTCGCTTGCACATGGCGCAGCGTGAGTAGGTTCTTTTCACCAAAGCGATTCGATATCATAATAGTCAGCGCCATGGCAACGGATATCGGTATCATAAACAGCTGCGAGGTTACCGCTAATGCGACTTGATGCGACGCGGTGGCCAGCTCACCCAATGGACTAATGACAAGAGCGCCCAAGCTAAACAGACTGGCTTCAAAAAATATAGAGATACCAATTGGAATGCCAAGCTTCAGCAGTTTTTTTATCTGCGTGCGATTGGGTCTCGCAAAACCATAAAAGAAGCGCGTGCTGGCAAATTGCTGGCGCTTAGTAAAGCTGGTATAAGTGGCCAATAATAAGACGTTTATCCATAATACCAGTGCCGTTGCGACCCCGCAGCCTGCACCGCCCATTTCTGGCATACCAAACAGACCATGGATAAAGATATAGTTGAGCGGGATATCAGCGAGTAGGCCAATGATACTAATGATTGTCACGGGCTCTGGTCGCCCAAGCGCTTCACAATAACTACGTAGCACGGCATAGACCGCCAGTGCAGGGAAACCAAACGACACCCCATGTAAATATTGCGACGCTATTGGTTGGATATTCTCAGGGACACCCATGATGCCAAGAACATTGGGTGCAAGATTGACAATAATGAACCCAAGAATACCGATGACGCCTGCTGTCCATAAAGACTGCTGGGTGATGTGCGGTACTTGGCTGTGTTTATTTTGTCCGATTGCTTCACCAATGAGAGGGGTAGTGGCGATTAAAATACCTGTCGCTAATAAAAATAATGGTAGCCAGATACCAGAGCCAACAGCGACCGCCGCCAAATCAAGGGCAGAAACTTGACCTGCCATGATGGCATCGACGACACCCAGTGCCGCTTGGCAAAACTGAGTAATCAAGATGGGTAAGGCGAGCACGCCTAAGCGTAAACTGTAGCTTTTAAAATCAGTAAAGGATATTGGCAACGCCATAATTAGCAACTTTTTATGATTCACGGTGGTTAGTGTTGATAGACAAATACTGCCATCAACCACTCAATAGCGAGACAGTAACCGGAGTGTTGTAGCGACGATTAATAAGACGAGAAAGTCTATATAAACTAGGGTCTGTTGAACATTCAAATATTAGGACTGCTGATTGCTAAAATCGTCCCAAACTAGTCGTAAACCGACGATAATGTCGAGACCTTAGCTAGGTTTACAACAACGTTTGGGGTGATTTTAGTATCAGCCTTTCAGGGCAGGGCTATTTTTTGCCAATACATGGCGAAATTATCTAATCTAGAATGACTAGGCGTCAAAAATTTCACTGCGTATTGTTTAAAAAATAGCCACTGCCAGTGCCACACTTGAATGTTCAACAGACCCTAAGTATTAGAATAAAAATATGATACTAAAAGTGAAGACACTCAAATAAAAATAACCCGTCAATCCAAGTGATAGATTGACAGGTCATAAGTAGATAGGATGGTAAAGAAGCCAGACAAGTATGTCAACGTTTTAGGAAGGTTTTATAATGCTGAGCGACATCTATAACATTTATAACATTGTGCCTAGATTCATATAACTGTGCCTAGATTCATATAACATTGTGCCTATATCCAGACTTTTACATGGCTTAGGCCTACAGGGATTCTGGCAAATCTTGTACCACTGCTTGATAGCCGATCAACTTATTATTAGCATCAAATGCTTGCACCACAATAGCGTAGTTGGTTGAGCTATTAGGAATCACAGGTGTAAACTGGGTCTCACGATTGCTCAATACTAAGTTTTGCACGTAACCATTAGCGCCAGACTCGGCTTTATTAACATCAATTTGACTGACCAATAGGTGCTGAGTATTGATGGGGTTTTGCCAAGTGACGATTTTTTGGCTACCATTGCCCGTTACATCGAGGTTCATTTTACCAAGGTCATAATCGAGCGGATAAGTGGTAAAATTGGCGCGATCGCTTAACGTATAAGTCACTTTGCAATTGTCCTCACCGCTGGACAGTTTTTGCCCGCCTAAGCCATCTAGGTATTCAAAACTGCCTTTCCACGGTGAGCCCGCTTGTTTTTCCTCAAAGCTACCTGCAAAAGTGGTGAGCAAGTTTGGTGTCTCTAAGCCTAAGTCACTGACATATTTAACGTCCAAAAACTCCAAGGTATCGAGGCTACCAGTCACTTTGCCAGCGATATAGTTGTCGACTTTTAGCCCTGAGTTGATGCCCAAAGCGTTGTTTTCTTGGCAAGCTTGCTGCTGATAACTAAAGCTGCCATCGACGCTACCCGCACCTTGCTCACTGATATCGAAGTAGACAGCACCAATATCGATGTCATTACTATCACCGTCGTTTAGCTCGATGAAGTGTCCGACATATAAGCCGCCTCGTCCGCCTTCTGGAGTGAGCTTGTCTAAGAAATTATCAAATGATTCCTCTGGTAAAAACACAGATTCTAAAATCTCTGCCATACTTTTTTCGTCATCAGTCAGCTTATCTTCGGCTTTTTTATATTTTTCTTTGACTTTGTCTTCTATACGATCGTATTCGTTTTTAACCTGATCTTCTACGCGGTCGTACTCTTCTTTGACCTTATCGCCATCACTGCCGCAAGCGCTCAGTGTTAGGCCAAACATACTAACGGTTAATAAAGACAATACTAGTTTGGGTGCGCTCATAAACGAGTCCTGATAATTGAAATATGATAGTTATAAAAAGATGAGATATTACTATTGAGTATGGAGATGTTGTTATCTGCTAATAAATATAGCAAAATTTAAACGACGAGCGCAGGGATAAGTGTTAATTGATGTCAGAGAAAGTATACCCAATAGTTACCGCGCAAGATGATCATTATCTGACAATAAATCATCTCACAATAAATCCATATGATCCGACATCTCTATAATAGCGTGCCAGTGCTTGGGCTCTAGAGGAATGACGGTTAGCTGCTGACAGCCCTTTCTAAGCAATAATGAATCCTCAAGTGCAGGCAAAAACTTGAGTTCTAATAAGGGCAATACTTCTATAAACGCTTGCTCAAAGGTGACATCTACCATATACCATCGTGGCTCATCTTCGGTGGCGATAGGGTCGTAGTGACGATATTCCGGATGAAACTGGGTGGGGTCCGGATAGCCGGCTTTACTGACGGTCATGATACCAGCAACGCCAGAAGGCTTGGCGCTAGAGTGATAAAAGAACACCTTGTCACCGACTTGCATATCATCGCGCATAAAGTTACGGGCTCGATAGTTGCGCACGCCATCCCAACCTTCTGTGCCTAAGCGTTGCAAATCGTGAATACTAAAAAACTTTGGGTTTGATTTCATAAGCCAATAGGCCATATCTTGTATTCCTTTATTATTAGCAGTGGTTTATTAGGGTCTGTTGAACATTCAAATGTGGCACTGGCAGTGGCTATTTTTTAGACAATACGCAGTGAAATTTTTGACGCCTAGTCATTCTAGGTTAGATAATTTCGCCATGTATTGGCAAAAAATAGCCCTGCCCTGAAAGGCTGATACTAAAATCACCCCAAACGTTGTTGTAAACCTAGCTAAGGTCTCGACATTATCGTCGGTTTACGCCTGATTTGATAAAAGGTTTGGGACGATTTTAGCAATCAGCAGTCCTGATATTTGAATGTTCAACAGACCCTAGTAACCAATTTTTATCAGTAACGATTATATTGCCTGTCAGATGCCAGTATTAACATGGATTTTGTGAGTGGTTTTGTGAGTTATTTTGTTGTCATGATGCTTTTCATTAAGGCTTCTAACCGTTATCCTAGCGATACTTTTTATAGCTATAGTCAATCCTACATAAGTCAGATACGGTGTCAGGCTCACTTAGCCTACTATTTGTAGTACTTTCACGCGCCTTCCTTGTATCTAAACTATATTGAACCGACTATATAATAATGGCTCAATAATTAATAAGTCTATCTATGCCCAAAACTGAATCTGAAAGCCATTTAAAAGAGAGTAACGGCGTCGATATTATCAATAGCGATGCTCATACGACGGATATAAGCGTGATGGATATTCCGTTAGCGCTCTACATTCACATTCCATGGTGTGTAAAGAAGTGCCCGTATTGCGATTTTAATTCGCATGAGCTACCAGCAGACAGTCAGCTATCGATGTATGAGGAATACGTCGATGCTTTGTTATTGGATGCTCAAATGCAGCAACCATTGACTCAAGGGCGTGAAATTGGCTCGATATTCATTGGCGGTGGTACGCCATCGCTACTGCCGATTGCGCAATACCAGCGTTTATTTGCTGGCTTGCGTGCGTGTTTTATATTCGCAGATGACATTGAGGTTACGATGGAGGCCAATCCGGGTACGCTTGAGCACGCGCCATTTGCTCAGTATTTGGATGTCGGTATCAATCGCTTGTCAATTGGGGTGCAAAGCTTCGCTGCGGATAAACTTAAAACTCTCGGGCGCATACACGATCCAAAGCAAGCATTATCAGCGATTAAGGCGGCACGAAGTGCTGGGTTTGAACGCGTCAATGTCGACTTGATGCATGGCTTGCCGCAGCAAAGCTTAACCGAAGCACTAAATGATATTCAAACCGCACACACTGCTGGCGCGACCCATATCTCATGGTATCAGCTAACGATCGAGCCTAACACGGTGTTTTACCGCAGTCAGCCTATTTTGCCCGATGAGGACAGCCTCGCTGATATTGAGCAAGCCGGTCAGGCATTGCTACTGCAATTGGGCTACGATAATTATGAAGTGTCGGCATGGTCTGGCGCTTCCGATAAGCCGTGCCGCCACAATGTCAATTATTGGCAGTTTGGTGATTATTTGGCGATTGGCGCAGGTGCTCATGGTAAGGTGACTGTTGCTAATAACAAGTCAGATGATAACGAATTAGGTGATAATAAAGATTCAGGCGATAATAAGCAATCAGGTAATCAAGTGGCACTATTAAGCGAAAATACATTTAAAGCGTTAGAAAAGTATGAAGGTCAAAGCAGTGAGTTATTAGCAGAATCAGGTATTTATCGTTTTAGTAAGTCACGCTTACCGAAGGATTATGTCGACTATCAAGATATTACTGACCCATCTAACACCAGCCAGAATTTCCCAAAAATGATTGGTTGGCAGCAGATTGATAGTGATGAGCTGGTCAGCGAATTTATGCTCAATGCACTACGTTTACATGCTGGGGTGTCATGGGCATTGTTTGAGGCTCGAACAGGGCTTTGCTATGACAGTATCGCTGAGCAAATCAATAAACTAATCAAGCAGGGGTTACTCGTGGATGATCGTCAGTATCTAAAACCGACTGCATTAGGCAGCAGATACCTCAACCAAATATTAAGAGCGTTCTTATAATAGAAAACTGCTTATTTTAGATATTCTGAAATGACTACTTAAAAGAAATAATGTAACAAAGCAAAAAAAGGCTTACCAAACAAATGGTAAGCCTTTTAAAAACAAGTCTAATAAATGAATAATTAGATTTTGTTTTGTACGTCTTGAGCACCGCCAGTTACAGCATCGCCAGCGCTAGATACGTCTTGACCTAGACCTTTAAAAGTGTTGCAACCAGTCAATACAAACATAGCCGTCAAAGATGCAATGATTAATTTTTTCATAATAATTTCCTCAAAATAGATAGGTGGTTATAAATAACAACAGCGATGCTAAGCAGTTTGCTTAAGCCTCACTGAAGGATTACAGGATACGACAACAATGTGTGTATATTATCTCGCAATCCAGTAAAGCCATAATAAAGAAAGTTAGAATCTGTGCCCAGTATCAAAATGTAATTTTTGCCAGTAAACTGTAACTTTTGATTACGCTTGGCATATATATTCCATTCAAGGTAATTTTTATATAAAGACAACGAGCGAATCCATTAGCAAAAGCTACTAGCAGTAGTGGGTTGAACGAGCCCGATAGCTAAATCTGTTTATATAGGATTGGCGATAGCACTAAAATAATGATGTTCAGACAATTGATGGAGTGATAATGACTATTCATATCGTGCTGGTAGCACCCAAAATGCCCAGTAATACTGGCAATATTATTCGTTTATGTGCCAATAGTGGGGCGCAGTTGCATTTGGTGAAGCCATTAGGATTTGAGCTTGATGACAAAAAACTACGCCGTGCAGGATTGGATTACCATGAGTATGCCCATCTGCAAGTACATGACGATTGGGCAGCTGCTAGGCAAGCGCTTATAGCATCGGACTGTCATGTCATCACAGCATTGACCACCAAGCTGAGCAAGCCATTTTATGAGTATAATTTTAGTGGGCAAGTTGCTGACAATGAGCAAGATGCGCTGACATCGCCCCCCAATATTGCTTTAGTATTCGGCTCTGAAACAGCAGGATTGGCGGATGATATTCGTGAAAGTATCGGCGCTGATCATTGGTTGCGCTTGCCTATGCTGGCAGATTCACGCAGCTTGAATCTGTCCAATAGCGTGGCAATATGTCTGTATGAGATATGGCGTCAGCAGGGTTTTATGGGTGATGAAGGTCGCAGTGTTGGGTATGACACGCTAACGGTTTATGACCCAAAGTAGCGGCTGATATACTGATTGATTTTTACTGAAAGTCATGCTTTAAACGTCTGAACGCGAGCAGCAATCAGTGCTACTTTATAAGCAATTAGGCGGCTTCGGTAGTCCAGCAAGACGATTGACATGACGGGCGACCAAGCCAGTATTGAATAATTGCTGGAGTTTTTGATTGCTAATATCGTGCTCTGGTAAGGTCTTTTGTAACCACTTAATGAGCGGTCTTGTCGCTGGCGCGTGATTAAACTTAGTAAAAAAGGCTCGCACTTGTTGCAGAATCTCTAGATGTTCCACTGTCAAATTGACATCTAGCGTATTTGCCAACTGCTGTGCAATCGCAGGTGACCAAATAGTGTGATCACATAAATGGCCGTCTTGATCGAGCGCAATATTATCTGCCGTTTCAGCAGACGTGGTAGCGGTAGTAAGGACATCATTAGTCATAAGGCAACCGTCACCACTTTATCAAACTGGCTGTCTTGAGTCAGAGTGACCCATTCATCATCCGTTAGCAGACCGGTTAGCTTGGCCGCTAGGTTGAGCTGCGTAACTATGTTCGGCGTTAGCTGTGCCACATCATCGGAGAGCGCATAAATACCCGCAATACCATCGATATCATTTTCACCTAAAGAGGCATTGAGCCAATCAATAAAAGCGACAGTCGTGCCCAGTAATAAGATACTGTCGCCCGCGTGCCAAGTGCGTGATAGCTCTTCTGTGCTGCGTTCGAGCTTATCCATGCTGCTATGTAATTGGTATAAGGTGGCCATAATGGATCCGATTGTTGGTTATATTTTGATTGGTCAAAGAGAGTGTCATTTAACGATAGTATGATGATATTAAAAAGTGAGTACTTGCTCAAAGTCTTGGGAGTCAATGACCTCAGGCATCAGAGTTAATTGGCTAGCCAAATCGGTTGGCACCATACCGGTGAGCCATCCACTAAATACATCCGCAGGTAGCCACGCCGCTGGCATGTCATACAGCTCAAGCGATTGAATCATGCCATGTAAGCGCGATGTTGGTTGCATTAATAAACCAAAGACAGGGGCATCCAAATAAAGCTGGACGTCGTGACCAAAAGTTGCCAGCGTCAGTGCGAGGGCACAACCTTCATAACTTGCTATTTCTGTCGGTGTCCGCAGCTGAATCAGTAATTTCATGGTTTATTCCAAAGGTTGGTTGTCACAAGCAGTTGTCAAACAGAATACCGTCAATCATGCGTTGCTAGAATTGTATGAGGCGACAGTTGCTTTGCATCATCATTGCCAGCTCACTCAGCCCGACCAAGCTAAATCCTGCTGCTAGATTGTCTCCTTCGAGCTGATGGCGTGTACCGTTTTCGCTATCACTGACGCCGCGACTGAGAGCAGTGCTGACGCAAACAGGTAATGGCAATTGATATTGTTTAGCCAGATTTTGCCATTGTTGAGTGAGGTCGATTTGTTCGGCTGATTGCCAACGTAAGCGATTGGCGGTGTGGGCGCCATCTGCATAAAAAAACACACTTAAGGTAGTCTTCTTTTTAGAAGCATCGCTATCCGCTGTCTCATTATTCATGACTGTGCTCTTAAGATAGGCGCGAGCATAACGTAAGGCTAACTGAGCAAGCGGATGACTGGGATCGGCGGTAACAAGTAGTAGCGGGGTATCTGTAGTCATAAATGTGGTATCGCTATTTAGCAGTTGTTGATAATAAGGATTAGCACTCAATTATTGAAGGTATGGATCAGTATTAGGGTCTGTTGAACATTCAAATGTGGTACTGGCAGTGGCTATTTTTTAGACAATACGCAGTGAAATTTTTGACGCCTAGTCGTTCTAGGTTAGACAATTTCGCCATGTATTGGCAAAAAAAAGACAGCCGGTATACTTTCAAAACCTTCAACAAAGTTTTCTCGATATTTGATTTGCTCATTATTATACCATTCTACGATTTGTTTTTTTCCTCATCAAATCTGTTGTTCAAGTCGTAAAATGCAAAGCCTACTATAGTAGATTCTCAATAAAATAGGTACATGGTGTCGTAACGCAGAACTGAGACACATTTTTCTTGTTTTCTTGTTTTCTTGTTTGCTGTGTCTGTGCTGGCAGAGGCTGCGAAAAATTTGTCTCAGTTTTGCTGTATGATTTTTGAATTGAACTGACTATATAATGGCAGTTCTTTTTGACACTGTTTTGATGAACATGTGCATCAGTCCTATAGCTTGAGATGTTTATTCTTTATAAGATAGCCTTCATCATCAGATAACCTTCATCGGTAGCACGAGTTTTTAGCGCAACTTTCCAAAATGGTAATATGTTTTTTTAGCATAGCTTTGAGCATAAAATTTTCATGCTATTATAATAAAAATGACACTCGCTATAATTTATATTGCAAGGAACGTTTATTACTATGCCATCAGCTGCAACCAATAATAATGACTATCAACCGACATCGGCGCAAATCCAAGTATTGCAGACGGCGAGTGAGTTTGCTTATCAGATTTGGCAGAGCCGAACCGCCTCCTGTCAGACATTTTTACGCAGTTATCCACTTGATCATACCTTAACACGTCAGCAAATTGATGATCTGATACAAGATTATACCTTGGATGAAAACTACCAACTGGCTAATGAAGCCAAGGTCATGAGTGGCCTACGACACTTACGCATGCTGCTGATGATGCGCTGGATTTGGCAAGATGCCCTCGGTATGATTGCCCTCGAGCAATTGACCGATGAGCTGTCTGAGTTTGCCGATGGTTGTATTTCGTTCGCCAAGGAATATACCTATCAGGAGCTGGTGACCCGCTATGGCAAGCCAACCTTCATCAATGAGCAAGGCAACGTTCAAACTGATGACATGGCGATTATGGCGATGGGTAAGCTTGGTGCTCACGAGCTGAACTTATCGAGTGATATCGATCTTATCTTTGTTCATCAAGCCCGCGGCGCTACCGATGGTGACAAAGCAAAAGGCACTCGCAGCATCGATAACAAGCGTTTTATGACCCGGCTTGGTCAAGGGATTATCAAGCTATTGGATAACAATACCGCTGATGGTTTTGTGTTTCGTGTCGATATGCGCTTGCGGCCGTGGGGTGATGGCAGCGATCTGGCTATTCATCTATCCGCCTTGCAAAAGTATTTTTCCTTGCATGGGCGCGCATGGGAGCGTTTTGCATGGTTAAAGGCGCGTGTAGTGGGACAAATAGAGTCGCCATTTTATGACCGAATACAAGCGCTCATTAGGCCTTTTGTCTTTCGCTATTATGTCGATTACAGTGCTTTTTCAGCGCTCAGAGAAATGAAGTCTTTGATTCAGAACCAAGTGGCGCAGCGTGAAGATTTGGATAATATTAAGCTGGGTGCGGGCGGGATTCGAGATATTGAGTTTATCGTACAAGCTTTCCAATTGATTTATGGCGGTCGGCATCCACAGCTACAGGTTAAGTCGTGTTTACAAGCCATGCAGGTGTTATATGAGCTCAAATATTTAGAGCTGTCAACTTATGAGCAGCTGCAAGCGGCCTATCGCTTTTTGCGTCGACTTGAGCATGGCATTCAGGCCATCAATGATCAGCAGACCCAGCGCTTACCCCATGACCACTATTGGCAGCACAATCTCGCCATTACCCTTGGGTTTGAAGATTGGCAGGCATTGCTCAACACACTGAACAGTCATCGAAACAATGTAAATATACCATTTGAGCGCATGGTGACCGAACGTCAGGTTCCCGCTAAAGAAGATACCGAGCTCGAACCAGCTCATCTTGAAGAACAAATTGCCAGTTTGGATCAAGTATTGACAGAAGAGAACCGCGCGCAGTTGCAAGAGTTTTGGCAATCAAAGATGGTGGCCAACTTGAGTGATGAAGCCAGAGAGCGCTTGGATGATGCGTATCCTGTGATTGTCCATGCATTACTCGCCCATCAAGAGCAGCAGCAGCTGGCCAATACCGCCTTGCCACGCTTGATTGCCTTGCTAGAAGCGATTTGCCGCCGTTCTATCTATTTGGTCATGATTGCCGAAAACCCTAATGCCACCATTGAGCTGATACCGATGCTATCAGCCAGTCCTTGGATTGCAAAAGAGCTGGCGCATTACCCAGTGCTGCTAGATACCTTTTTACAGCAGCGCTACCGTCACTTGCCAGACAAGCTAGAGCTGCATGATATCTTGCGCCAGCAGCTACTGCGTGTAGAGCCTAACGACGAAGAAGAGCTGCTTAGCGTATTGCGACTGTTCAAAAAAAATCAGGTACTGGCTGTTGCTGCCAGTGATGTGTTGGCTGAACGGCCAATTATGAAAGTGTCTGATTCACTCACTTATATCGCGGCAGTGGTATTAGAGGCAGCACTTGAGCGCGCCTTTGCAGAGATTGTCAAACGCTATGGCTATCCTATCGGTCAAGATGGTGATCCGGTCACTGAAGCCGATTGCGGTTTTGCGATTATCGGTTATGGCAAACTTGGCGGTCTTGAATTATCGTATTCTTCTGATTTGGATTTGGTGTTTTTACATAAGATAAAAGAGCAGGGAATGACCACGGGTGAAAAATCAGTGAGTGGCATGAAGTTCGCTGCTCGTCTGGTGCAAAAACTGATGAATTATCTCAATACGCAAACTCGTGATGGACGCGTTTATGAGATTGACATGCGCCTGCGGCCCTCTGGTAATGCCGGTATGATGGTGGTTTCTTGTCATGCGTTTGAGACCTACCAGCTCGAAAAAGCTTGGGCATGGGAGCATCAAGCCTTAGTGAGAGCTCGGGCAATATGTGGTGACAAACGAGTGACGGCACTTTTTTGCGATATTCGCCGAGATGTGTTGGCACTACCGCGTACGATTGAGCAAGTTCGTATCGATGTCACGAGCATGCGTATAAAAATGCAAAAACATCTAGGAACCAGTCAATGGCAGCAACAGGCTGGTAAATTCCATTTAAAACAAGATGTAGGCGGCATTGTAGATATTGAGTTTTTGGCACAGTTTGCGGTATTGGCCTATTCGCACGAGCACCCAAGCTTGACGAAGTGGAGCGACAATGTACGTATTTTTGAAGAAGTCGCGGCACTCGGTATTTGGGAGTCACAAGTATGTCAGGATTTGACCGATGCTTATCTACGTATACGCGCTGCTACCCATCAATTGGCATTGTCCGAGCAGTCATTATTGGTTGATGAATCGCTGTGGCAAGAGACGCGGGCATTGGTGCAAGCGCAGTGGCAGCATCTTATGGGTGTAGATTCAACGGAGTAAAAATAGTATTAATGGTCTGCAGTACTGTTTGCTTCCATAAGGTAATACACTCAAATCCAAAATTCTAATATAAAGAAAAGCCATTTAAGCACAAACTAAAACTTTGCATTTCCCAGCATTGCCAGTGATATAATCACTGGCACATCATAATAACTCTATAGTCAATCCTTTATAAATCGGATACGGTGCCAGACTTGTTCAATCCATCTACTCTTGGTAGTAATCTCACTCGCCTGTCTCGTCTCTAGATTGTCTTCAACCGACTAAATCGTAGTCGTTTGCAATAATGAATCTTTATTTTGATAATAAAAATCGATGCTGTGGTGTTATCATATGATGTTGTTAAATACCATTAATTAAAATTTACTCAAAAAAGTTAGACGCCAGCGCTAGCATAAGGACTATAAAATGAATATGGCAACACAAGATGGTAAGCTTTGGATGAATGGCACAATGATTGAACAGCCAGATGCCAAAATTCATGTATTGACTCACAGCTTACATTATGGCATCGCCGTGTTTGAAGGCGTGCGCGCCTATCAAACCGATGATAAGCGTACCGCTATTTTCCGTTTGAAAGATCATACTGAACGCTTGCTTGGCTCTGCCTTTATTTTTCAAATGGAGGTGCCTTTTGATGCGGCTACCCTTGAGCAAGCCCATAAAGATGTGGTCAAGCAGAACAACCTAGAAGAAGCTTATATCCGCCCGCTGATATGGATTGGCGCTGAAAAGCTGGGCTTAGCTGCTCATGATAATAGTATCAATGCGATGGTTGCTGCGTGGCATTGGGGTGCTTATTTGGGCGAAGACGGTATTCAAAACGGTATCCGAGTAAAAACGTCTTCTTATTCTCATCATTTGCCTAACGTCACTATGTGCAAGGCCAAAGCATCGAGCAACTATCCGGTGTCTATCATGGCGAACCGTGAAGTTACGCGTAATGGCTATGATGAAGCGATCATGATGGATTCACAAGGCTATGTCTGTCAGGGTTCAGGCGAGAATTTATTCTTAGTCAAGAACGGCGAGCTCCATACGCCAGACTTAGCGGGCGGGGCATTGGACGGTATTACTCGTCGTACCATTATCCAATTTGCCGAAGATTTAGGTATCAAAGTCACTGAACGTCGTATCACTCGTGATGAGTTTTATTTGGCGGATGAGATATTTATGACCGGTACTGCTGCGGAAGTCACGCCTATTCGTGAATATGATGACCGCACTATTGGTAATGGTGGTCGTGGTGAAATGACTGAAAAGCTGCAAACGCTGTATTTTGATGTGGTTCATGGCCGCAATGAGAAATATATGGATTGGTTAAGCTTTATTGATTAAAATAAAAGTTTATTAAAAAAATATTTAAATCCATCCAAGAAGCTGAGCATAAACGTTCAGCTTTTTTATGCTAATATATTTGTCATATTTATCCATACAATTAAAGTGAGCAGTTTATGCCAATAGACTCTAGTACAGCAGATAATGAAAATATCAAACAAATTATCTGTATTAAATGGGGTACGAAATACGGAGCTGATTATGCCAATAAACTTTATGGCATGGTATCACGTAATATTACCCCGCCGTTCCGTTTTGTCTGTTTTACCGATGACACCACAGACTTACGTCCAGAGATTGAATGCCAGAAACTACCTCCTCTAGATGTGACCATGCCAACCAATACTTTGGGTAAATGGCCAAAGTCGCGTTTGTGGGGTGAAAAGCTAGGGGATCTAACTGGTACCGTACTATTTGTAGATTTAGATGTCATTATTGTAGATAGCCTTGATCCTTTCTTTGAATATGGCAAGCCCGATGATATTGTTTTGTCTTATAATCCAAGCAACCCTTTAGAGCGTTTGGGACAGACTTCCTGTTTTAGATTTCAAGTTGGTTCGCTGATCTCTTTACAAGAAAAATTTAAAGCGGATCCACAAGGTATCGCTGATGAATATCGTTTTGAGCAACGCTTTGTGACACGAAACGCCCCAGGTGGCGTAAAGCTATTTCCAAAGGCATGGGTAGCACACTTTAGGCGCAAGTGCCGCCAACCATTCCCACTTAACTATGTCAAGGAACCAAAGATCCCCAAAGGTGCTCGCATCGTAATATTCCCTGGTGATCTATATCCTACGCATGCTATTGAAGGTAAGTACAATAAAAACGCGGCTAACAATGCTAAGGATCACTTAAAAAGAATCACTGAGCCCAAAAATCTAAAAAGACCACTGCGCCATTTGCGTCATTTTATTTTACCAGTAGGGTGGATAGAAAAATACTGGCGAGAGTAAGTGGAAATTAGAAAAAATAAATAGCAGCCAGACATTCTTTAGCTTAGAGATTAATTTAACCATACTACATTTATAATGTTTACCAGTTAGCAGGTGAAGATATGAAAGAGAATGAAACTATCAGAGTCTTTGTGGGGTGTGATCCTAATAACTGTGATTTAGAGCAGATGATGGTACTAGATTACAGTATTCATAAACATACTAGTGTACCAGTTGAAATAGTGTGGATGCAGTTATCGCGTGATCCTAATAGCTATTGGTATTCTAATCCTGAGACTGGCGAAGGATGGAATACTACTAAATGGGATACCCCGTTTTCAGGGTTTCGTTGGGCGATTCCAGAATATTGTGATTATTCTGGATATGCTATCTATATGGATACAGATGTTGTAATTTTAGATGATTTGTTAAAATTATGGAATCATCCAATTGATGGGAAATCTATAGTAGCGGCTAAGAAAGTTTCTAAAAAAACTCGCATGTGTACCTGTGTATGGGATTGTAGTCGTGCTAAAAGTATTCTCCCTTCAGTTGAGAAGATTATGGAGGATGCTGATAGTCATAAAAAAATAATGGAGATGATAAAAAAGAACCCACGACTTTTAGAACCCTTCAATGACAGCTATAATTGTATTGATGGAGAAAGTTTACCGATAGAAGCTATTAAAGTTTTACACTATTCTGATATGGGCACGCAGTTTAGTCATAAGTATTCATTGAAAAGGATTGAAGAAGAAGGTTCAAAGCATTGGTTCGATGGAGAAGTTTTACCACATCCTAGACAAGATTTAGTTGAGTTATTTGATAGTTATTACAGTGAGGCTTTGGCTAACGGTTATCAATTAGAAAACTATCGTGTAGACCCTTTTGGAGATTTTCCAAAAAAATCCCAGCAGCGTTATACTGGTAATAATGTTACTCGTCCAAAGCTTAAAAAGTCGTTATTTTCAAAGATGTTTAAGCGTTAGTTTATTATTTTACTAACAAATAATAATACAAGTATTTGATTTATTTATAGGTTGTCAGTTATGAAGAAATCCACCAAAATAGTGGTATTAGCTATCAATTGCCTACAAGGTGGTGGTGCAGAGCGAGTCGTACTCACTCTAGGGAAAGGTTTTTATGAGTTGGGTTATGAAGTGCATATTTTAAGGTTTAAACCATTAGTTCAATATGAACTTGATGTAAATCTTAACTATCATGTACTTAAGTTTAAGCCTTATAAACTTGTTCCAGGTAAAGAACGTCGAGACGAGATATTTGCACGTAGAGTAGATAAGTACATTACAAAAAAAATTGGACAACCAGATTTGATATTATCCAATCTTGATCGTTCGGACAGTATTTTTAGTTATAGCAAATTAGAAAATATTGTTTACGTTATACACAATACCGTATCGCTGTTATATAAACTCAAGAAAGAAGAAGATATTAACAAGAAAAAAGAAGAGCTATTGAGAATTTATTCTAAACATCCTTGCGTATGTGTGAGTGATGGTGTGGAAAGAGATTTCATTCAGACCTTTGGTAATATCACACCGACAACAGCAATTCATAACCCTATTGATAGAGACGTTATTCAAAGACAGGCTAATGCCTTTATTCCTGAATATCAAAATTATATTGTTCATGTGGGTAGTTTTAAAGATGCAAAACGTCATGATCTATTGATCCAAGCATATGCGCGAACCGATCAATCTATGCTTTTATTACTGTTAGGTCAAGGCAAGCACAAAAGTGAAGTGGAAAGATTAGTTGCAGAGTTTAAACTTGAAGATAGGGTGATATTTTTAGGATTTCGTGAGAACCCTTTTCCTTATATCAAACATGCTCAGTTCAAAGTATTGACTTCTGACTGGGAAGGCTGTCCTTTAGTAATACCTGAAGCATTGGCTATAGGCACGCCTGTTATAAGTACTGATTGCCCATCGGGTCCAAGCGAGCTACTTCCAAGTAATAATTTAATGCCAATGAGAGATATAGAAGCTATGGCAGATAAAATGAATCAAGCAATGAAAAGCCCTCAGCAGTTCCGCTCGCCCTTCGATGAAGATATGCTTCCTATAAAGATAGCGGAGAAGTATAATACATTCGCAGAAAGTCTAAAATGAATATTAGTGTATATATCTAATCCAACCACCATTTAGACCATTCATCTGTATGTAGCTGTCTTAAGATTGAGAAAGCACTAT
This sequence comes from Psychrobacter okhotskensis, assembly GCF_965638355.1. Classification (NCBI taxonomy): domain Bacteria; kingdom Pseudomonadati; phylum Pseudomonadota; class Gammaproteobacteria; order Moraxellales; family Moraxellaceae; genus Psychrobacter; species Psychrobacter okhotskensis. The sequence goes on along the minus strand of NZ_OZ281822.1, from coordinate 1,851,437 downwards.
CATTATTTTGGAGTTTTTCAAATACAGATAGCAATATAGTTGTTGCCAGTTCATCCGCTTTGTAAAATTTACGATAACGCTTGCGCATATTTCTTAAGCTATCGTCAGTGCCGATTCGGAAGTAAGTAAGACCATCATAAAGAGGTAAGTCGCCCTTATAAAGCATATCACTTTTATCATTAAGCACTGGCCTAGGATCTGTATCAATAGGAAGCTGTAAAAAGTTCTTGGTTTCGTACGTTCTTAAAGTGTTAATTAAGGTAATGACATTCATCAAAATCGTTGCTCTAGTGATATCTGTGGAATGATCAATAAAGGTATCACAGGCAGAAACGATCCAGCGTATAGATAAATGCTCTAATAAGTACTCACTTTCAGCGGCCCATAATCGCTCAAATTCAGCAAAGGTTTTATCTCTTTTATACTTACGACGTAATAATATGACCAAGGTATTGTGATAAAAATAAAGTTCTGAATGACCCACCATCTGATGCTTCAAATTGTTTAAATGACTTTCTAAATCTTTACTTTTACGCTCGTCGGTAAGCGCTCCTAAGTCACACATTGACTCATCTATTAATGTGGCTTTCATTTCTGCAAAGCTTTTATTATGGTAATTTTTGAGAATTTTACCAGCATTGAGTCTTTTTTCACTCCTAAACATCAAAGTCAGCTTTCGCTGCCATGCTGATTCTGTAGCCATGCCATAAACTCCATCGAGTGAATATAATGAAATAAGTTTCGAAGATTTTAGCTCTGGAAACTCAGTTCTCTTTATGTCAGTTTGTTTTAAACGCTGTAATAAGCTCTATACCAATTTACAAACTTTTCAATCCCCTCTTCAATATTGGTCTTAGGTCTAAAACCAATATCTTCTACTAGCTCATCAATATCAGCATAAGTAATAGGTACATCGCCTGCTTGCATCGGCAATAAGTTTTCTTTAGCTTTCTTACCGCAAGCGCTTTCAATAGCAGTAATAAATCGGCGTAGGGTGATAGGCTGGTTATTACCAATATTGTATAGCTTATAAGGAGCAGTTGCCGTCGTGATAGAAGAAGTCTGAGAAGAGGGCAGTTTTTCCATTATGCGCATGATACCTTGGATAATATCATCAATATAAGTAAAGTCTCGCTGCATAATACCGTTATTGAAGACATCGATAGGCTCACCTGCCAGTATCTTTTTGGTAAAGGAAAAATACGCCATATCAGGGCGACCGTAAGAGCCGTAAACGGTAAAAAAGCGCAGACCTGTAGTAGGAATGTTGTATAAATGGCTGTAGCTATGCGCCATAAGCTCATTGGACTTTTTGGTAGCTGCATATAAGCTAATAGGGAAATCAACACAGTCTTCAGTGCTAAAGGGCTGCTTGATGTTCATACCGTATACAGAGCTGGAGCTGGCATATACTAAATGCTTTACCTTAGTATGCCTGCACCCTTCAAGAACGTTTAAAAAACCCACCATGTTTGAGTCCATATAGGCGTTGGGGTTTTCAATAGAGTAACGTACGCCAGCCTGAGCACCAAGATTAATGACAACATCAAACTTATATTTAGAGAACAAAGCGGACATTGCCTCACGGTCCGCAAGGTCTAATTTAATAAATTTAAAGGCTTTTGCTGTTGGAAGCTCACTTAGTATTCGCAAACGCTCTTGTTTCAATTCAACTTCGTAATAATCGTTGAGATTATCAATGCCAACAACAAAGGAGTCTTTATCTAAAAATTTATCATTCAATAACGCTTTGATTAAATGAAAGCCAATAAATCCTGCAGCACCTGTGATTAACACTTTCATCAATCGCTCCCAAATAAATCGCGAGTGAAAACCTTGTTCGCTACATCTTCTATATCAGCAGAAAGTCTATTGGCTACGATAACATCACTGATTGATTTGAACTCTTCCAAGTCCTTTATCACTTTTGAGTTAAAAAACTCTTCTTCTTCCAGTACTGGCTCATATACCACGACTTCTATGCCTTTAGCTTTGATGCGCTTCATGATGCCTTGAATAGCAGAGGCTCTAAAGTTATCCGAACCACTCTTCATAACCAAGCGATGCACACCGACAATTTTAGGCTTTCTCTCGATAATTTTATCTGCGATAAAGTCTTTACGAGTCCTATTAGAGTCGACGACCGCTCTAATCAAATTGCTCGGCACCTCGTCGTAATTGGCCAACAGCTGCTTAGTATCTTTGGGAAGGCAGTAGCCACCGTAACCAAACGAGGGATTGTTGTAATGAGTGCCGATACGAGGGTCTAAGCCAACGCCCTCGATGATTTGCTTGGTGGACAGCCCAAACGTCTGCGCATAAGTATCCAGCTCATTAAAGTAAGCCACACGCATAGCTAGATAAGTGTTTGAGAACAGCTTGATTGCTTCGGCTTCTGTCGGCTCAGTAAACAGCAGTGGTACGTCCTTTTTTATCGCCCCTTGTAATAGTAAGTTTGCAAACTGTTCTGCGCGCTCCGATTGCTCCCCGACGATAATTCTAGAAGGATAAAGGTTATCATGTAGCGCTTGGCCTTCTCTTAAGAACTCAGGGGAGAAGATGATATTATCGGTGTTATAGCGCTCTCTTACACTCATAGTATAACCAACTGGCACCGTTGACTTAATAACGATTAACGCCTGTGTATTGACTGATAATACCTCTTCAATCACCGCTTCTACGGTTGAGGTATTAAAATAATTGGTCTTAGGGTCATAATCAGTTGGTGTGGCTATAATGATAAAGTCCGCATTTTCATAGGCTTTTTTAGCATTTAAAGTAGCGGTAAAATCAATGGGCTTGTTTAATAAAAAATCTTCAATATCCTTATCTTCAATGGGGGACTGCTTAGCATTGAGCATATCAATTTTTTCAGCAACCACATCGACCGCGATCACTTCATTATGCTGCGCTAGTAGCATCGCGTTTGATAAGCCTACGTAGCCTGTACCTATTACTGATATTTTCATAATGCATCCAAATAATTGCTAAGCTAGGTTTAAAAGCGTTAGCGTTTAGGTTTGTTTGTATCTGTTAGCACCGAAGAAGGTAAGTAAGCTGAGAATTTATCTCTCATGGCCTGACTGACCTTCATATAAGATTCTGCCTCAAGTAAATCTAAGCTTTGAATACAGCCGTACTTGATAGCATTATCCTCTAACGCGGCTATAAAACCCTTAACACCATCATTATTCTTTAGATAATTAATAGGGATATCAGGCTGCAAATGCACTTCATTTTTTTGAATTTTTAAATGATTCATCAGGGTTATAGGGTTGACTTGAGCTACGTCTCTGAATTTATATTTAATTTGGCTTTCTAAAAATCGTGGATGGCTAAGCAGATAGTTTTGTATTACCTTTTTATCAACGATATGTGGATAATGGTGAATTTCAAAGAACTCATCCATATTCAATATTTTGGCACTTAACATCTGTGCTACGGTGTGGCTTGGTTGTACTGGTGTTGCCAAGAATTTAAATCGAGATTTTCGGAAATTGAGTTTGGCATTCAGAACTGTACTTTTACGCCAATGACCATGAATCACAAGCTTTTCTTTATCCAAAAAATCCTCTATAGCGACGGGCTGATTAAAAAAGAAATCGTCGTTCATATAAATAAAATAATCGGATAAGCCTTCAATATTACTTATCATAGTTTCAATTGAGCGAGTATTGAAAGTAGGCAAAAATTCTTCATAGCCTAAAAATATATCTTTATGATCAATAATGCGTATTTTATCCATGGCACAGATATTTTGTTTGGCAAACTCATCTATAAACGTAGGCTGCTGTTGATCGCTAACAATATAAATATGACGGCAAAAAGGAACGTACTTTAGAATAGAAGCAATATTATAATATATTTCATCATCACTAGCGAAACGGGTGGCAGTTATCGCATCTGAGGCCACTGATTTGCCGGACTTATATTGGTTCCTCTTTGCTTTTAGGATCGGGTCAGCACCATCTACCCAAGCTATAACGATATCCAATTGTTTTTCGTCAGGCAGTTTCATAACTTATCCTATTATTTAATTGGCTTATTGCTAGCATTTCAATCCTTACTATCCCAGGTTTAGATTGATCTAATTATTATTTTTAGCGCCATTATTATCAACGCAATTGATTATTAAAGCGAGGTTATAAAAGGAGATGAGACTAGCATATAAAGCCAGAAGGCTGCAATAAGTAACGTTAAGTCCTTTACTGATATATCCAATAACCAGATCAAGACTCTTACGATGAAACCCATTATTTTACTGATATTAAAAGCACTAGAAGGGCGCGGTGCTGAGCGCATGGTTGCAACCTTGGCAGGTGCCTATGCTGATCTAAATTATGATGTTCACGTACTTTGTCTCGAATATACCCGAGATATGCCATTGGATTCGCGCGTGCAAGTTCATGTAGTGCCATATCACCAAGTGTTTTCTGAGCAAGTATTTGCAGCTGATTCCAAGCAAGCAAATGCTTATAGAGCAGTGGCGCAACGGATAGATGATTATGTGCTCGATAACATAGGAGTGCCAAATCTCATCCTAGCTAGTATATATAAAATCAACTGCATAATGGCGTATAGCCAATTAACAAATATCATCAATGTATTGCATACGGCAGTGTCCAGACAGTTTCAAGAGAAGCTAGTAAGCGATCTGCAAACAACCATTACCCACCTAAAAATGGTATATGGTGCCCATCCATGCAGCTGTGTTAGCGATGGTGCGCGTAAGGACTTGTTAACACTGATAGGCCCTGTGAATAAGACGACCATTTATAATCCTTGCGCTATCGATGACATAAAAAAAGCAGCCACGCAGCCGTTGGCTCTCAGCCAGTTCGGTATTACGTATAAAAAATATATGATTCACGTGGCCTCATTCGATAGTATGAAAGGTCATCATGAGTTATTGCATGCTTACGCCAAAACAGCACGCAGCTATCCTTTAGGTTTGAGGGTTTTGGTTATACCATCGTCGAGGCACAAGCGCTAGGCGTACCGATAATCAGTACAGATTGTCCGTTTGGCCCAAGAGAGTTGTTGCCGGCGCAGAACCTAGTCTCCCTAGGCGATATCGAGGGCTTAGCATCGCTGATGAATCAAGTAACGGCTCATCCGCACAGTTATCTTCAACGACACGAGGTAAGCCGGGCGTTAGTTCTATATTACCTTTCCAGATTTTTACCGAAGCCTCTTTTATTCGTTCAAATGTTGAGTAAACCATCGGCATCGCAAGAACTCGAATAAAGGATTGTTGACAGGGTCACTGCCAATAAGGTATCAGCCAAGGACTTGGCTTTACGTGGCGATACCATTTACCGCCGCCGCCTTTAATGGCATCTGGCGGGTTAATCTCACCATGAAAGACAACAATTTTTGCACCATCAGGCAGCGTAGGCGTACGTACCAAATTAAGAGGAATGGGCGCAATACATTGGTACTTGAAGCTGACGCACCACGTCTTATCCCAATATTCTAAGTGGTGATGCTCACGTAAGTAATTGGATAAATAAGCTTGCTCATGACGAACTTGAGTACGAATAGTCTCAAAGTTACGTTCAAAGTTTGTCAGCAAATCAGGGTAGGTGTTCATCCCAATATTAAAGCGATAAACCGAGCTATTACCAATCATCCGCCATGGCTTTTTCCAGTCACGAATGATGACGACGCTATCATCGTATTTGGCTTTATAAGTAAAAAAGCTATCAATATTATCAACGATAACGATATCGATGTCTAAGAATAAGGCGACACCTTTAAGGCCATATAGTTCTGGCTTAAAAGTGGTGAGTTTCTTCCAACCACGCTCCGGTCCTGCTGGTAAATCCATCTCAGGGATAGGATGACAAATGACCGCAGGGTCGATGCCCGTGCTGTCATCGGTTAAGCAAATCATCTGAAAATCTAAGGTCAAATGGCGATTGACCATATTGTATAGACGGTTGACGTATTCAGGACCGTACTTATCACCCCATTTCATACAAATAATATATCGCTGTCCCGCTCGCGAAGTATCTTTTTTGGTTCTATTTTTTGATAAGTTTTCGGCTACGTCAGTTACCATGGTGTACTCGTATTGATATGAATAAAAAAATATTACATTCAAAATTAGGAGGCATGAAAGTATGAGTCAATGTTAGCACAGCTGTCATTGGCGATATGTTTAAACGTTTAAAAATTTGTATGGTTATTACTGCTGATCATCGTTAGGAAGTTTTTTATGATCATCTTTACTATTAGAAGGCAATGAAGAATGAGACTGGTTGGTACGAATAAAATTTGCCAATACTGTGTCATCAGCGCGATAAGGATTGCCCAAAATAGGGATATGCTTAAAACGTCGATAGCCCCACATATAATGACTGAATTTGTCTTCTATCATATATTGCATTGCTTGATTGAGGGCGTAGGCAGCGACAGACGCATCACGGTTGTAAAGGGCAGGATCATCAAGTCGGTAACAATAAATATCGAAACCCCGTCCGTCGTCACGGCGAATACAAGATAAGCCGACCAGCGCACACTTGGTCTTGCTAGCGAGTTTGGAGGCGAGCGTACTGGTTAAGGTCTCAATACCAAAAAAAGGCACGACAACGCCCCCTGAGGGATCGGGGACATGGTCGGGTAGTATAATACTAAAGCCCCCTTGTTTGAGGGTCTTAAAGATGGCTTTGACACCGCTACCATCAGTGGGTACTAGCGTGGCGTTAAGGCGTGCTCGACCTTGTAGTATGAAGTCGTCGGTCAAATTGCCCTTGGCTGGCTTGTACATGATGGTCGGTGAGCCAAATTGATTAAGCCACGCGTTCATCATCTCCCAGGTACCGAGATGTGGAACGATAGCTAGCATACCATTGGTACTAGCCAGTCCTTCTAACAAAATGTCTTTGTTATGCACATCACGAATCTGAGCGATACTCCACTCAGGTGGCATCGCCCAGCTTTTGATAGACTCGATACTGGTCATAGACTGATGATAAATAATGTCTTTGACTAAAGCCTGTCTTTGATTATCTGGTAGTGCATGGTGAATCAGCGCCAGATTAATATTGACAGTACGCATGATACTCAGACTGGGTATTTTTACGATTACCCAAGCAACAAAACGTGCCAGTATCTGTAACACAGACAGTGGCACGAATTTGAAAATATGATACGGATTCATGACCATTCACATGATAATGAATCACATAGCAAATCAGTTAAAACACATCTGAGCATGATGAGACCATTTATTTAGCAGGTTATTTGGCATCAGCCTGTGCTTTTTCGCGCACACGAATACCAAGATCACGTAGCTGCTTGCTATCAACTTCAGCAGGTGCTTGAGTTAGTGGACACTCAGCAGTTTTGGTTTTTGGGAAAGCGATAACATCACGAATGGAGTCCGCGCCTACCATGAGCATAATCAGGCGATCTAAACCAAAAGCCAAGCCACCATGCGGAGGCGCACCGAATTTTAAGGCGTCAAGTAAGAAACCAAACTTGTCTTCTGCCTCTTGCTCTCCGATACCTAAGGCTTCAAGTACCGCTTGCTGCATATCAAAGGTATTGATACGTAAGCTACCACCGCCAACTTCAGTACCATTTAAGACCATATCATAAGCGATAGATAGCGCAGTTTCTGGGCTGTCTTTTAGCTCTTGTACTGAGCCTTTAGGCTTAGTGAACGGATGATGCATTGACGTCCAGCGACCATCGTCAGTCTGCTCAAACATTGGGAAATCAGTCACCCAAAGTGGCGCCCACTGACAAGTGGTCATCTCAAGGTCTAGACCGATTTTTTGGCGTAGGGCACCGATTGCATCGTTTACGACACTGGCTTTATCTGCACCAAAGAAGATAATATCATTGCTTTCTGCACCAGTACGCTCAATTAAGCTTACCAACACATCGTCGGGCATGTTTTTAATGATAGGAGACTGCAAGCCAGACTCTTTATCGACACCGTTATTGATATTAGCTGCGTCATTGACTTTGATATAAGCCAAACCACGTGCACCATAAATACCGACAAACTTGGTATAAGCATCGATTTGCTTACGGCTGAGTGATGCGCCACCAGGAATACGTAGAGCAGCAACACGACCTTTAGGATCGTTCGCAGGACCGGCAAATACTTTGAAATCAACGTCTTTCATTAAATCGGCAACGTCGACCAATTTTAATGGAATACGTAAGTCAGGCTTGTCTGAGGCATAGTCACGCATCGCTTCAGCGTAAGTCATACGTGGGAAATCTTCAAACTCCACATCCATCATGGTTTTGAATAAATGCTTAATCAAACCTTCGTTAATGTTCATGATTTCTTCTTCGTTTAAGAAAGAAGTCTCAATATCCACCTGAGTAAATTCAGGCTGACGATCGGCACGTAAGTCTTCGTCACGGAAGCATTTAGCGATTTGATAATAACGGTCAAATCCTGACACCATTAACAATTGCTTAAATAGCTGTGGCGACTGCGGCAAGGCAAAGAAGTTACCAGGACGTGTACGAGAAGGCACCAAATAATCACGCGCACCTTCTGGCGTTGCACGAGTCAAGATAGGGGTTTCAACGTCTAAGAAACCATGGTCATCTAAATAGCGACGAATCGTTGAAGTGGCTTTGGCACGGAACACCATGCGCTCTTGCATTTGCGGACGGCGCATATCAAGGTAGCGGTATTTCAAGCGCAAGTCTTCTGATACCGTAGTTTTCTCATCATTCAATGGGAACGGTGGGGTTTCAGATTTTGCCAATACTTCGATTTCTTTCGCCAGTAGCTCAATCTGACCACTGGTCATATTATTGTTTTCAGTACCTTCATAACGGCGACGTACGCGACCAGTAATTTTTAGCACATATTCAGGACGTACCGCATCAGCAGTAGCAAAGGCTTCTGGGGTATCAGGATCCACGACTACTTGCAAGATACCAGCGCGGTCACGCATGTCTAAAAAAATTACGCCACCGTGATCGCGACGACGATGTACCCAACCTACGATACTAATGGTTTGCTCAATGAAGCTTTCGGTTACGGCTCCGCAATATTCGTCTCGGTATTCGCTATGCGTCATAGTGCTTTGCGTCATAATAAGGTTATCCAGTTGTCAGCCCAATTCGAAATACAATAATGCAGCCATTGTTGCGCGATTCAAGCGATGCGCAAAAAAAAGCACAAACAACGCGATTAAGACAAATGGTCATCACGTTGGCTGCAGAAAATATGATATAAACGCATATTATGCCTAAACTGCCTTTGTTATACAACCAGCTAAGTTATACAACTAGCCCAGTCCAATCAAAACACACGAGCGCGTCGGTCTCGAGAGTCGGCATCAAAGGTATTTATTCAGTAACATCTGTATTGGGTTAAATATTGTCATTTTGCTTGAAAATATTGCGAAGCGTGCGCATATCAACCGCACGCTAATAAAAACAGCTATAGTCATTCCACTATAAAAGTATTACAGCGTTGACCTCGCTTGAAGTATCACCTATACATCACCACTCGGTTGCCTTGTACTACTTTTAAATTGAATCGACTATATATAGATATATCTACTGACTTGAGGATTTGTATTATGCTATTTCATCCCCCCAAAAACCCTGTTGAGCTAAAAGTACTACATCTGAACGAAAGCCAAAAGCAACGCCGTGAAGATCTTATGGAGGCCACTCAAGGCAAAGCTGCTCTCAAGCAATTCAAAAAAGCCATGGCTAAAAAAGCCAAGCAAGCGCTAAAAGCCAAAAGTAAGAAAAAAAACGTGGCTGATAAACATCAGGTCTTTGTCCTCGATTTTGATGGTGATATCAAAGCCACGGCGGTCAAGCATCTTCGTGAAGAAATCAGTACGCTCATCAGTACTGCCAATAAAGGCGATGAAGTCGTGGTGCGCCTAGAATCAGGTGGCGGTTTGGTTCATGGTTATGGATTGGCAGCGGCACAGTTGGCGCGTCTAAAAGATGCCGGTCTAAAACTAACGGTCTGTGTCGATAAAGTCGCGGCGAGTGGCGGTTATATGATGGCATGTGTCGCGGATAATATCGTCGCCGCACCATTTGCCATTATCGGCTCGATTGGTGTGGTGTCACAATTGCCCAACTTCCATAAATGGCTCAAAAACCATGACGTCGATTATGAGATGTTTACCGCTGGTGATTACAAGCGTACGGTGACGGTATTTGGAGAAAACGATGCCGAAGATCGCGCTAAGTACCAAGAAGAGCTAGAGCAGACGCATGAGTTGTTTAAGCATTTCGTCAATCGTTATCGTTCAATGCTAGACTTAGATAAAGTCGCCACGGGTGAGCATTGGTATGGTGAGGACGCTGTGCATCTGAACTTGGTTGATAAACTGCAAACCTCAGACAGCTACCTTTTAGAGTTGATGGAAAACAATGAAGTGTATGCGCTGCATTCTCGTCAAAAACCAACCTTTGCTGAAAAACTAGGATTGGCTCAAGCGGCAGAAGCGACACTCAGCATAGCCATCGATAAGCTGCCAGACGCCTTAGCACGTTTTGATTTTAACAGTCGTCTGAATATTCTTAAATAGCTTTAGATATCATCAGGGTATTCAACAGCTGATATTGTAGTCGCTATGTTCTGAATCGTGCATTGTTTGCATTTTGTAAAAGGCGTGTCCTAGCTGGTCGCGCCTTTTTGCTGTTTAATCGTAATTGCTGTGTTATAAATGGTGCATACAAAGCAGAGTATACGTACGTACACTATAAAGTTTTATTCAGTTTTTAATTAATGCTTGATTAAAATAATCAACACAGAAAAGGAAGTCATTATGTCTAACAATACATTGATGTTTACGGCGACAGAACATGGTCAAGCCATGCATGCCAAAGTTAAGGAGTTTATCGAAACCCAAATTGAGCCAATCGAGGCGCAGTTTTGGGCAGATTGTCATGAGCAAAATCCAGATGGTAATTGGAAAAACTGGCAATGGCCAGAGAAGTACGAGAGCCTACGTAAACAAGCGCGCGAAGCAGGCTTATGGAATTTGTTTTTGCCGGACGATATTCTAGGTGCAGGGCTTTCAGTGACCGATTATGCACCGATTGCCGAGTTGACTGGTCGCAGTTTGCTCGCGCCTTATGTATTCAACTGCAATGCCCCTGATAGCGGCAATATGGAATTGCTATGGCGCTATGGTTCTAAGGAGCAGCAAGACAAATGGATGACCCCAATTTTAGAGGGTAAAACGCGTTCGGTCTTTTGTATGACTGAGCCTGATGTTGCCTCAAGTGATGCCACCAATATGCAAGCGACTGCTGTTGTCGATGGTGATGAGATTGTTATCAATGGTAGTAAATGGTGGTCATCGGGTCTGGGTGATCCGGCTGTCGATGTGCTGATTGTGATGGCTTACACTCCTGATGATAGTAAAGGCCGTCATCAACAGCACTCTATGGTACTAGTGCCAGCAAAAACTGAAGGCGTTAATATCGAGCGTATGCTCAAAGTATTTGGTGATTATGATGCGCCGCACGGTCATGGTGAAGTCAGCTTTAATAATGTCCGCGTGCCCGTCAGCCACTTTATTGGTGGACCGGGTATGGGCTTTGAAATTGCGCAGGGTCGTCTAGGGCCAGGTCGCATTCATCATTGCATGCGTTGTATTGGTGCGGCCGAAAAGTCGCTAGAGTTGGCAGTCAATCGCGGTATGCAGCGCAGCGCTTTTGGTAAGCCATTATTACAATTGGGTGGCAACTTCGAGCGTATCGCTGAAGCGCGTATCAAGATTGATCAAGCACGCTTGCTGACACTATACGCGGCGCAGAAAATGGACGCCCAAGGTACCAAAGCAGCACTCACAGAAATCTCTGCTATTAAAGTCGTTGCACCGACTGTGTTACAAGAAGTGGTCGATATGGCGATTCAGATTCATGGTGGTATGGGCGTTTGTCAAGATACCATGTTGCCAAGCTTCTTTGCTCAAGCGCGAGCATTGCGTTTGGCCGATGGCCCTGATGAAGTACATAAAACCATGATTGCTAAGTTAGAGCTAAAACGTCAAGGTTTTAGCCGTCCGTCTAAATCTGCAAAAGCATAGTTATAGTTTCTGTTGTTAGGGCGTGTGTTTATCGGCTTCAATGACGGTTCGCTGAATAGCCATGCATTTAATAGCAATATATTGAACATCCATGTGCTTAACGTAAGAATTAATTAAAAATTCACTATCAAATATCGATAGTGAATTTTTATTACCAACATATTTTATAAATAAAAATGACAACAAGATAAGGAATATCTCATGGCAACTGATAATCATGCCAACAATACTGACAATGACCATCAAACACTTAATAAAGTCTTGGATAAAGGTGGCGAAGTGCGCGAAGGCGAAGAGCTTGACGCACAAGCAGTCAGCGCTTGGCTACGCGAGCAAGGCGTCGATATAAAAGGTGAGCCAACGGTTACTCAGTTTTCTGGCGGCGCCTCAAACTGGACTTATCGTCTACAATACGGCAGTGATGGTGATGGCCAAGATTTAATTCTACGTCGTCCGCCAAAAGGCACCAAGGCCAAGTCAGCGCATGATATGGTGCGCGAATATACCGTGCAAAAAGCCTTAAAAGACGCCTATCCTTATGTGCCAAAGATGGTGGCGTTATGTACCGATGAAGCTGTGATCGGTGCCGATTTTTATGTCATGGAGCGCATGGAAGGCATCATTCCTCGTGCCAATTTGCCAAAAGGCATCGATTTAGATCCTGAGCAAACGCGTGCATTGTGTACCAATGTCATCGATGCGTTGGTCGAATTGCATCAAGTAGATTATAAAGAGCATCCAGATTTGGTCACGCTAGGTCGCGGTGACGGCTATTGTGAGCGCCAAGTTAGCGGCTGGGATAAACGCTACGTCAAAGCAAAAACGCCCAACGTACCAAGCTTTGCACTAGTACGGCAGTGGCTTGGTAAGCATACGCCTGCTGATAGCAAAACCTGCATCATCCATAATGACTGGCGTTTTGATAATGTCATTTTGGCAGCTGATGATCCGACCAAAGTCATTGGTGTGCTTGATTGGGAGATGGCGACCCTTGGTGATCCTTTAATGGATTTGGGTAGTGCCTTGGCGTATTGGATTGAAGAAGATGACAATATCGTCATGCAACAGTCACGCCGTCAGCCCACCCATTTAAAGGGCATGATGACGCGTGACGAAGTCGTTGCCTATTACTTGAAGCAGACAGGGTTAGCGGTAGACAACTGGACCTTTTATGAAGTGTTTGGCTTGTTTCGCTTAGCGGGTATCGTTCAGCAAATTTACTATCGTTACTACCATAAGCAAACAAGTAATCCCGCCTTTAAGAATTTTTGGCTTATCGTCCACGTTCTACACGCCAAATGTCTTAAGCTGATTGCTCAGTATGAAGGTGAGGCACTGTTTAACACTCATGTACAGCCACACCTAAAAGAGATGGGGGTCGACGCTACGACGATTGAGCAGCTACCGAGCCCTGTACAAAAAGTGGTCAAAGGTATTTTGCCAAAAGGCTATTTTGCCAAGAGTACTGATGCTTCTGACGAATAATTGTCTTAAAAGCAGCCGTTTAGTGAATGTAATAACAAGGGATTATTTATGACAACCATCCTTCTGGCACGTCATGGTCAAGCATCGTTTGGGCAAAAGAATTATGATAAGCTCTCAGAATTAGGGAGTATGCAAGCGCAGATGCTCGGCCAGCACTATGCAACGACGCAGCGCCGCATTGACGCTATTTTTAGTGGCAGTTTAGAACGGCAAAAAGACTCGGCGCGGCACTTTTGGGAGAGTTACCAGACCTCTATTAACCATAATGGTAATGATAATGCGCCTCTCTTAGCGGCACTCGATATAAATGAGCCTGACAGCTACATCATTCCGCAGTTTGATGAGTTTAATCACAAAGACGTGTTGGTTAAATCAGATCCTACTTTTGCCAGTAGATCGGCAATTGCTATTGAGATTGCCAAGGCAGAGGTTCCAGCGCGGCGCTTAGCTGAGCTGTTCGATCTGGCGATGCAGCGCTGGCATGCGGGTGATAATGATCATGACTATCTTGAGAGCTGGTCACAATTCAATAGCCGTACTCAACAAGCGCTTGAGCAAATCCGCACGCAAGTCACCAGTTTAAACTTAGATCGCCACAGTACGGTACTGGTCTTCACCTCTGGCGGTGTGATCGCTGCTATCACCGCACAACTGTTGCAGCAAGGTAGCCAGACTGCGTATCAGCTTAATAAAAGCTTGGTCAATACCGGGGTAACCTCTCTTACGCTAAAAGATCAAAGCACACGCCTGATGTCTCTCAATGAATATAGTCATCTATTTGCCGACGGTAAACGCTTCGTGACGTGGCGATAGGTGACCAGACTATTCTTTTAGTCATACACACTGGCTTAAATACATAACCATGACTCAGTGATTACTCATCAGCTGTTAGAATATAAATGTAAGCAATTGATTTCAATACCTCATAAGTACCGTTTTATGAGGTATCGAAGCTATTTCGTTATCGTTATACAAAGGATTGGTCATGAAAAATCAATTAATTGGCTTAGCTACCAAAACCACTAAGCAAAGCCAGCAGCAGATATTGAGTGCTGTGCAACCGGCACGCTATCTTAAAGGCTTGAATAAGCAGCAAGTAGGGCGTGATAAGACCATTTTAATCACGGGTGCCAGCTCCGGCTTAGGCGAGGGGATGGCGAGACTGTTTGCCAAGCTTGGCTACAACCTCGCTATCTGTGCGCGCCGTACTGAGCGCTTAGAGCGTTTGAAGTCAGAACTGATGACCACTTATCCCAATATTCGCGTTGAATATCGCGTATTAGACGTCAGTAATTACGATGCAGTTTTTGAGGTGTTTGATGCTTTTGCCGCCGACTTTGGTGGTATCGATCGTGTGGTGGTCAATGCAGGTGTCGGTGAGAGTCGCCGTATTGGTAAAGGTCGCTTTGAGACCAATCGCCGTACGGTTGAAATTAACTTTATCTCAGCACTGGCGCAGTGTGAAGCGGCCATGAGTATTTTTCGAGCCCAGAATAGCGGCCATTTGGTCGTCATATCAAGTATGTCGGCGATGCGCGGTTTACCGAGACACCTGACCACTTATGGTGCGACTAAAGCAGGGCTCGCTCATTTGGCAGAAGGCATCCGAGCTGATATGCTGTTGACCAAATTACCGATTAACGTTTCTACTATTTATCCAGGCTATATCCGTACGGAAATTAACGAAAACGCTAAGCCGTTACCGTTTGAAGTGGATGTAGATACGGGTACGAAAGCAATGGTTGCTGCGATCGAAGCAGGCGTTCAAGAAGCTTGTGTACCTAGCTTGCCCTGGGCAGTGGTCGGTCATGCCATGAAGCATTTGCCGTTACGAGTGCTCAATAAGTTCAGCTGATGATGTTTTTCTTGACGTAAATTTTGGTAAAAGTAAATTCAGAAAAAAAGCCCTCTATATCATCTGTAGAGGGCTTTTTTTCGCTAATTTTTGGTATAGCAATTTAGGGTCTGTTGAACATTCAAATATTAGGACTGCTGATTGCTAAAATCGTCCCAAACTAGGCGTAAACCGACGATAATGTCGAGACCTTAGCTAGGTTTACAACAACGTTTGGGGTGATTTCAGTATCAGCCTTTCAGGGCAGGGCTATTTTTTGCCAATACATGGCGAAATTATCTAACCTAGAATGACTAGGCGTCAAAAATTTCACTGCGTATTGTCTAAAAAATAGCCACTGCCAGTTCCACATTTGAATGTTCAACAGACCCTAGCAATAAAAATAAAACAGCTTCGTTTTAATCGTTATATAGTGAGTGAAAAATAATATCGAACCATCACGCACTGCTGATATCAATTTTTTTTGCTTGCTGCGCCTGCGCAGACAGAGGCTACAAAAAACCAATATCAGCAATAGCGTCGCGTTTTTTGGATATTTTGACTAAAGCGTTTGTGGGTTATCCAGCATATGCTGCTCACGTAACTTTTGGCGTAATACTTTACCAACGTTACTTTTAGGCAATTCACTCACAAATTCGATATGACGCGGACATTTATAGCCAGTCAAATTATCTAGCGCAAATTCTTTAATGACTTCTTTAGTGACGTTATTGTCGGTAGGAACGATATAGATTTTGACCGCCTCACCTTGATGTTCATCAGGAATACCAATCACTGCACAGTCAATAATACCTTTACAATCTAGCATGACAGACTCAATCTCATTCGGAAAGACGTTAAAGCCTGAGACCAAAATCATGTCTTTTTTACGGTCTAATAAGGTAATGTAGCCTTTTTCGTCCATGCTAATAATATCGCCGGTACGGAAGTAACCGTCGCTGGTAAAGTCATTGCTGTTGTCTTTATTAAAGTAACCTGACGTGACATTCGGCCCTTTGATACACATCTCGCCCGCTTCGTGTAGTCCTACACGTTTACCATTGTCATCGACAATAATGATGTCAACGCTAGGTACGGGTATGCCGATAGTCCCATTGAACTTACGGTCAGTGATGACATTGGCCGTACCTGCGGCCACACCTTCAGTCATCCCCCAACCTTCAACCATCGGGCAACCAGTCACTTCTAACCAGCGTTTCGCAGTCTGCTCAGTAGCAGCCATACCACCAGCTTGTGAAATACGTAACGAGCTAAAATTGAGATCTTTAAAGCTTGGTTGATCCAGCAGGCCTTTAAATAGGGTATTAACCGCAGGAAAAATATGGAACGGTTGTTTTGACAAGGTTTTGACAAAGCCCGGCATATCACGCGGATTCGGTACCAAGATAAAGGTATAGCCTGAACGCATACCCAGTAGGCTTAGCATAAAGGCAAAAATATGATACAGCGGCAAGGCCATGACCATATTAATATAGACTTCGTTAATTTCTGAGGTCACAGGGCGATACCATGCTTCTGACTGTAGCGCCGCTGCTACCACGTTACGCTGAGATAATACAGCACCTTTAGACAGTCCCGTGGTACCACCAGTATACTGTAAGATAGCTTTTTGCTCTAAAGAGGTCTTCTGCTTTTGAAACGGTAAGTTTTTACCTTTTTTAAGGACCTCAGGGAACTTGGTTACCTCGTGCTTAGGATCATCAAGCTTATATTTGGGTACGAGGCGCTTTACCTGACGGATAACTGTATTGACCAAGATACCTTTAAGGCCCATCATGTCGCCCATTTTTGATAGGACAATACGCTTGATGGCTGTCTCATCGATGACTTGCTCCAGTGCTTGAGCAAAATTATCGACCACAAAGATAATTTGAGCACCTGAATCATTCAATTGATGGCGCAGCTCACGACCCGTATATAGCGGATTAATAGGGGTACACACATAACCGGCGCGCAAAATACCAATCATCGTTGGCAAGTATTGCGGGACGTTTGGCATCATGAGCGCAACCACACTGCCTTTAGGAATGCCTTGCGCTTGTAACCATGCTGCAACTGCTAGTGAGGCCTTATCAACGTCTCCATAAGTGTGCGTCACACCCATGCAGATAGACAGGGGGTGCGGACGGAAGCGGTCAAAGCATTCCTCATAAAGTTCTATCAGGTTTTCGTATTGGTCAGGATCGATGGTCTTGGGTACACTTGCAGGATATTGAGCAAGCCAAGGTTTATTCACGGTCATATTTAGCGTCCTTAAATATTAATATAAGTTAAGGTCTTAGAAGAAAGTAGTCACATCCCTGTCAACACCATAAATCATTGCGTAGTAATCAACGCGGTGCTGAGTGCTATCCTAACTATTAACTGACTGCTAACATACGGTGGCCCTTACACAATTTTGTTTAACTACAAAGAATGATGGCTTTTGTAGGATAAACGGCAAATAAGTACATTTAACGATTAAAATGTCACTTAGAAAATATCGTCACGTCTCAATAACCCTTATAAGTTACTTTCAATAAAAACCTTATCAATTAAAACTTTAGAACATCGACTGACATATTTTGGCAACACATTAACACAACTACAACTGAAGTCGATATTATGATAAGCGCACTTCACAGTACATATATAAATTTGATAAATAGAGTGATCTGTGTTGCAAGTCAAAAAACGACAAGCGGTAGATAAGTTAGGATAAGCTGTGCTATATCATAAAAAAATATAATGAAGTAGGGCAACGCTATAGAATACGGTATTTGAGTCACTTATTTTAAAACTAGCGTTACAATATCTTGATGTATTTTTTGAACAGAAGCATACTTTAATGACCGTCATTCACGCGTAAGAAACAGGGCGTTAAATCAAATTTATGAAAATCATCACTATACTGTTTTGAATAGTTGAGCAAAAAAAGCGCCTTACCTTGTAGGTAAAGCGCTTTTTATAATCAAATTTATAGAGCAGTTATATGTGACTGCGTTCAGTTTATTTATAACTGAGGGTGATCCGCGTCATGTTTTTCACGCAGTTTTTGACGTAAAACTTTACCAACGTTACTCTTTGGTAGCTCGCTGACGAATTCGATATGACGTGGACATTTATAGCCCGTCAAATTATCCAATGCAAACTCTTTAATGGTACTTTTGGTGACGTTATTATCTTCTGGTACCACATAGATTTTCACCGCTTCGCCTTGATGATCATCAGGGATACCAATGACCGCGCAATCAAGAATACCTTCACAATCGAGCATGACCGATTCGATTTCGTTCGGGAAGACGTTGAAGCCTGAGACCAAAATCATATCTTTTTTACGGTCTAACAGTCTAAAGTAGCCTTTTTCGTCCATGCTAACGATATCGCCAGTGCGGAAATAACCGTCACTGGTGAAGTCATCACTGCTGTCTCTATTCAGATAGCCTAAGGTTACGTTAGGACCTTTGACACACATCTCGCCAGCTTGGTTGACGCCCACACGATTGCCTTCATCATCGATGACAATCACATCGACGCTAGGGACGGGAACACCAATCGTACCGTTAAATTTACGATCTGTAATGACGTTGGCGGTGCCTACCGCGACACCTTCAGTCATGCCCCAACCTTCAATCATCGCACAGCCCGTCGTCTCAAGCCAGCGTTTCGCTGTCTGCTCAGTCGCTGCCATACCACCGGCTTGTGAGATACGCAATGAGCTAAAATTGAGATCTTTGAAGTTTGGATTATCAAGCAATCCTTTAAATAGAGTATTGACCGCTGGGAAGATATGGAACGGTTGTTTTGACAAGGTCTTGATAAATCCAGGGATATCACGTGGATTGGGTACCAAGATAAAGGTATAGCCCGAGCGCATGCCGAGCAAACTCAACATAAAGGCAAAGATATGATACAGCGGTAAGGCCATGACCATATTGATATAGACTTCATTGATCTCCGAGGTAATAGGGCGTGTCCATGCTTCTGATTGCATAGAAGCTGCCACGATATTACGCTGCGATAAAATCGCCCCTTTAGATAGACCAGTAGTACCGCCTGTATACTGTAAAAAAGCTTTTTGGTCCAAGGCCATTCTTGGTTTTTGTAGCGGTAGGTTTCTACCTTTTTTAAGAACGTCAGGGAACTTAGTGACTTCATGCTTAGGATCGTTCAGCTTGTACTTGGGTACCAGACGCTTAACCTGACGAATAATAGTATTTACTAAGATACCTTTTAGACCCATCATATCGCCCATTTTCGATAGGACAATACGCTTGATATTGGTCTCGTCGATAACTTGCTCGAGCGCTTGGGCAAAGTTATCAACCACAAAAATAACCTGAGCACCCGAGTCATTCAATTGATGGCGTAGCTCACGACCAGTATATAGGGGATTGACAGGCGTACAGACATAACCGGCGCGCAAAATACCAATCATGGTTGGCAAATATTGCGGGACGTTTGGCATCATGAGCGCAACCACCGTACCTTGAGGTAACCCTTGAGCTTGCAGCCATGCAGCAACGGCGAGCGACGCTTTATCAATGTCGTCATACGTATGGGTGACGCCCATACAGATACTCATGGGATGCATACGGAAGCGATCAAAGCATTCTTCGTATAGCTCTACTATGCTGCCATATCTATCTGGATCGATCGACTTCGGCATGCCTGCCGGATATTGGGCAAGCCAAGGTTTATTTAACGTCATAGTCAGCGTCCTTGAGGTTTAATATAGATTAAGGTTTGGTGAGAAAGCAGTCATATCCGTGTCAATAAAACAAATCAGCGCTGACGTGAACCATTTGCCGCTGAGAGCGATAACATCCTTATCTATTGACTGGCTGCTAAGATTTTGTTGCCATTATATATTTTATATCATGATAAAAAGTGGTAAATAAACGAAGCAAACGTATGGGTAAATCCATACCAAAAGATCTGATTGGTACGAAAAACTTCTTATTAATTACCTGTTATATCAACTAGAGAGAATATAATGATACATTTGAGTAACACATTAGCATGAATCTAATTGTAGGCAATATTAGCATGCAAGTACTGAGCAGTACATACAAAAATTAGATAATTAGATTTATATCTGAGGCAAGATAAATAAGACGCATGGTCACTAAGGCAAGGTAAACTGTTGTTTGCTATTAAAAAAACGTCGGTAAATCAGTAACGCACTGATAGTACATCCCAACGTGCTACTAACACAGATCAAGAACATAGTGATAATCTGATAGCGTACCGCTTGAGTAGGATCTGCACCCGCTAGTATTTGCCCAGTCATCATCCCTGGTAGACTGACAATACCAACCACCAGCATAGAGTTTAGCGTTGGGGTCATGCCATTAATAATGGCGGCTCTTATCTGCTCATGCACAGCTTCGAACGGGCTGGCAGAGAGACTCAACATCGTTTCAATACGTCCTTGCTGCTCATGAAAGGCCTCAATCAACTGGTTGCTGGTCAAGGAGATGGCGGTCAAAGAATTGCCTAATATTAAGCCTAATATGGGAATGACGAATTGCGGTGTATACCACGGCTGTACTCTTAATATAAGCATGATTGCGATACTGGTGACCAATACGGCTGATAGACTGACAGCGAGCAAGGTGTCAGTGAATAAACCTTTGTAGCTGCGTTTGACTCGATTTTTGGCTGCAGCACCAGCGATTACGGTCATGATAGTCAGTATGAGTAGGACTTCGTACCACTGTTCACGAGCAAAAATCCATGCCAAAATCAGACCGATAAAGCTGAGCTGAACGATGGTGCGAATAGCAGCTGTTAATAGTGTTTTGGTTAAAGCTAAACGCAGTCGCCAAGAGATGATAAGCACGATAATAATTAAACTGCTGGCAAGCGCAATATCACCATAGGTGAGGAATATTTGCATATCGTCCGTCGCGTTCATAGCGGCTCATTATCAAAGGGGTTTAAGGAGTTAAGGTGTGATGTAGGTCAATAAATATTAGGGTCTGTTGAACATTCAAATATTAGGACTGCTGATTGCTAAAATCGTCCCAAACCTTTTATCAAATCAGGCGTAAACCGACGATAATGTCGAGACCTTAGCTAGGTTTACAACAACGTTTGGGGTGATTTTAGTATCAGCCTTTCAGGGCAGGGCTATTTTTTGCCAATACATGGCGAAATTATCTAACCTAGAATGACTAGGCGTCAAAAACTTCACTGCGTATTGTTTAAAAAATAGCCACTGCCAGTTCCACATTTGAATGTTCAACAGACCCTAAATGCCGTCACTATTGTCAACAACAGCAATAACTGAAAGCTGATGATAATGTTAGCTCACTTCGGTTAAGACGCCTGCTTGCATGTGCCAATGTCTGTCGGCTAATGGCATAATGTCTTGCGTATCATGTGTCACCCATAATACGCTGCGCTGGGCATCACCGCGTAACCAGTCAATCAGTAAATATACCAGCTGAGCTGAAGTATCGCTGTCTAAAGCCGCCGTCGGCTCATCTAATAACAGCACTTGTGGGTTTAGTTGTAAAAGACGTAAAGTGTTGACCAGTTGGCGCTCGCCACCAGATAAATAACTGGCCGCTTGCTGTAAAAAATCAGCGCGGCGTTCGAGCTTAACAAGTTGAGCGATATGCCAGTCGATATCAAAATCAAGGTGCTGATGCGCTTGTAGGCGATAGGGTATTTGTAAATTCTCAAGTACCGTGCCTTCTAGCAATTGTGGTTGCTGAGCCAGTAGGGCGATACGCGCGCGCCACTCAGGCGGCGGCGTATTATGAATACTATGATAAAGGCTGCTATTATCACTTCTATTATTTAACTCTTTATCATTACGCAAACAGACTTTACCGCTGCTCATCGGCAGTAAGCCTGCAAGCACACGCAGTAAAACGGATTTGCCGCTGCCAGAAGACCCTGTCAAAAGGGTCACTTGACCTGCTAATAATGTACCGCTAACGTTGTTTATCAAGACTCTTTTGGGTGTCGATAATATTTGCTTAGAAGAAGCGTTTTTTCTGAATTTGCGCGTCCACTTATCATAGGTGGCAGACAAGTTATTTGTTTGTGCCCTAATAGTGGGCTGTTTATCACCAGTATCGATTAGCGTGATACGCTTACTATGGACACAGATGTCTTTAAATTCAACGATAGGCATGTCATTATCAACGCTCATAGGTCGGCATCATTGTGTATTTATAGGTTGATCAATCGCTTCTTGTAAGGCCTCACGCAGTTTGTTTGGCACACGAATTGGACGCATTGGTGCAGCGCTCGCAACGGCAACATCCGGCTCTGCTCTGACTTGATTTTGCACGCAAGCGATGACGATTTTACCACTACTTAATAAGCTATTATTGGCGTTGGCGTTGTTCTTGGCACTGTTCTTGACGCTATCGGTAGAAGCGTTATCGGTAAGGTTATTATCAGTAGAGGCCTTGTCTGGACTATGACGGTGAATGCTCTGGTAAAAAACGATGCTGGCAGGTTTTAACTCGATTTTATCGACACGCACACTAATGACTTCATCCAGCAGAATGGCTCTTTTATATTGTAAGTCTGCCTGACTCACCACAAAATGCTGTACTTGACCCTCATCAGTCTGTAAGAAATACCCATTTAAACCCAGCTGGCCAAACCAATCGCGGCGGCAGTTTTCAAAAAACACCAAATGATTGGCGTGGTAGACTATACCGCCAGCGTCAGTATGGTTAATATAGACGTTGTAGTCTTTTGCAAATAATGGCGTGATTTGTTTTTTTGTCTTTGGCAAGGTGTTGGCGTTTTTGCTAATAGTGGTTGTCATAACAATGCTCAATAATTATTTTAATAAGTGTTGTGTAATCGGCCTGAGGCGCTCGCTTTCATTTAATAGCCATCGTCCTAATAACAGCTACTCTAGCTTAAGATATCAGGGCACGCAACAGTCAGGCTTGCTTACGTCTGTTATCATAGTGATTTATATACGCGTATCAGCACCGTCTTTTAATCAATCAGTATAGGATAATTTATGACCCGTTTTGTCAGTTTTAATATCAATGGTATTCGCGCTCGTCAACATCAGCTAGAGGCGGTGCGTGAGGTAATCGATCCTGATGTGATGGGTCTACAAGAAACCAAAGTACATGACGAGCAATTTCCTCTAGAGAACATAGAAAGCCTTGGCTATCACGTAGAGTATTTTGGGCAAAAAGGACATTATGGCGTGGCACTCTTGTCCAAGGTTGCGCCTATATTTGTGCAAAAAGGCTTTCCTGGTGAAGACGTTGAGGCACAAAAGCGTTTTATCCATGCGCGCTATGAATTTGATGGTCGTGAGGTTGATGTACTCAACGGCTATTTTCCTCAAGGTGAAAGTCAAGACCATCCGACCAAATTCCCGATGAAACGTGCTTATTATGCCGATTTGATGACCTATATCGATACGCTAAAAGCAGAAGGTCGCTCGCTCATCGTCATGGGTGATATGAATATTGCCCCAGAAGATATTGATATCGGTATTGGTGAAGTTAATGCTAAGCGCTGGTTGAAAAATAGAAAGACCTCGTTTTTGCCAGAAGAGCGTGATTGGTATGCAGCACTAATGTCACGCGAGTTGACCGATACTTATCGTTTGCACTATCCAGAGAGTACAGAGTTGTATAGCTGGTTCGATTACCGCAGTCGCGGCTTCAACGATGACCCTAAGCGTGGCCTACGTATCGATCATATTTTGTGCACCTCAGACCTAGTCGATGACTGCGTTGATGCCGGTATCAGCTATGAGCTACGTGCCATGGAAAAACCCTCTGACCATGCACCTATCTGGTCGGCATTTAAATTAAGCAAACCCTAGGGCGTGTTGAACACTCACAAATAACATTCTATTTATAATCATAAAAACTGGAAAGTAAGGAAGTCACTATGGCTGTTGGAAATGTTGCAGTACCTGATATTATTTATCCTATCGATGGCATTAAGTTAAGTGCGACCGCTGCAGGCGTACGCTACAAAGATCGTAATGATTTGGTGGTGATTGAGATTGCTGAGACGGCAAACAGTGCCGTGGTCACGACTAAAAATACCTTTTGCGCTGCGCCAGTAAGAGTATTGCGTGAGCATTTTGCCAAAGCCAGTCCGCGCTATTTGGTCACCAATACGGGCAATGCCAATGCTGGGACGGGTGCAGACGGCAAACGCCGCGCAGTTGATATCTGTACAGCGCTGGCCAGTAAAGCAGGCGTGGATGTCAGTTCTGTGTTGCCGTTTTCGACTGGAGTGATTGGCGAGCCACTAAACAGTGAGGCGGTCATCGCAGGCTTAGATAAAGCGCTTTCCAGTTTAGCCGCTGATAATTGGCTGGTGGCGGCGAATGGTATCCGTACCACAGACACTGTCCCTAAACTTGCTAGCCAAAAGGTCGACGCCGCAGGTAGCAGCTATCATATTACCGGCATGTCAAAAGGCTCAGGCATGATACGACCAAACATGGCGACCATGCTTGGCTATGTGGCGACCGATGCCAATATTGCGGCTGATTTATTACAAGAGATGCTAAGTGCCATTAATGAGCAGTCTTTTAACCGTATTACTGTCGATGGTGATACCTCGACCAATGACTGTTGCGTATTGATTGCCACCGGTACAGCCAGCGCTGATATGATTGACAGTCCAGAACACCCGCATTATCAGGCTATAGTTTCAGCTTTGACCGAGGTGTTCGTCCGTCTGGCACAATTGATTGTACGTGATGGGGAAGGCGCTACCAAGTTTATGACTGTAAAAGTGACGGGCGGCAAGACGACGCAAGAGTGCTGCGATGTGGCGTACGCGGTTGCACATTCTCCGTTGGTCAAGACCGCGTTCTTCGCTAGTGATGCCAACTGGGGTCGTATCCTTGCCGCAGTGGGTTATGCGGGTATCGAAGATTTGGATACCGAGCAAGTCGATGTTTATCTAGATGAGGTGATGATTTGCCAAAATGGTGGTGTTGCTCCCAGCTATACGGAAGCGGCGGGTAAGACCGTCATGAGTCGTCCTGAGATTACCATTCATATTGATCTGGCACGTGGCGACGCTAGCGATACCGTTTATACCTGCGATTTGTCTTACGATTATGTCAAGATAAATGCTGATTACCGAAGTTAATGATGGTACTAAGTGCTAATTAGCAAAAAGTAGATGGTGAAAAATGGCCGGAGTAATGCTTACTTCGGCCATTTTTTATGTTGCTTAGATTAACACATGAAGTGCAATACCAAATGTGAGGTGAAAAAAAGACCTAGATGCGCTAGCATCAAAGTCTTTATCCACCGACCAAAGTGAGATTGCAACCATAAACTATACGCATCTAAGCCTAGGGGAACGATACCAGATTTATGCCCTTATAGGGGCAGAACATAGTATTAATTTTATAGCGCGGGCGTTAAACAGAAGTCCCAGTACCATATTAAGAGAAATCAGACGCAATAAAAGCCTGCGCGGTTACCGAGTCAATAACGCTCACAAGAAAGCTTGTGCAAGACGATCAAACAATGCGCTCAGCATCATCGCTGACGTATGGGACTGGGTCACAGACAAGCTTAAAGAGAACTGGAGTCCCCAGCAAATAGCAGGTGTTCATGGTGGACTCAGTCATATGAGCATTTATCGCTATATATGGACAAACAAGCGTAAGGGCGGCAGGTTATGGCAGTGTCTCAGACGTAAAGCCAAGCCTTATCGGCAGCGTTTAACTGCTGAGACTCGTGGTCGTATTAATGACAGAGTCTCTATCCATGAGCGCCCCTCCATCGTTGATGCGCGCACGCGGATTGGCGACTGGGAGGCGGATACCATTATCGGTCAGCATCACAAGCAAGCGATTGTCACGCTCGTTGAACGTAAAACAGGGCTGCTGAAGATGAAACGTGTGGATAATAAAACGGCACAGCAAGTATCAGAGGCAATGATAGAGCTCTTAAAGCCAGTGAGGTTGCAGGTTAAGACCATTACCTCTGACAATGGTAAAGAGTTTGCTCAGCATAAAAAGGTGAAACAAAAGCTCTTTAGCTCTTTCTTCTTTGCCGATGCTTATGCGTCATGGCAGCGAGGAACCAACGAAAATACCAACGGCTTGATCAGAGAGTATCTGCCTAAAGGCTGTGACTTTAGACAAGTCTCTGATGATGAGATGCAGGACATTGAGAACAAACTAAATAACAGACCAAGAAAACGCTTAGGGTTTAAAACGCCTATGCAGGCGTTCTATAATATTAATTAGCGTTGCACTTGGTGTGTTAATCTAAGTTGTCAAATAAATATCGGCTTAGACTGTTTTTTAGTACGTTTAACTAACATGAGTTGCAAAAGCTGACGTTACTTTACAAACCAGTTATAGAGGATGAGTCGGTTTGCGACATATACTAGCTCCAGTAAACAATAGACCATACTGCTGAGCGATTACTAGCGTTATTTGGCTGTCTCAATCGATTTTGCCAGTATGGCCCTAAATGCCTACTACGTTTTGAACGTCTATAAATGATTAAAACGAGTTCAAACGGGCGATAATGAATATTAATTAACTGAGGATTGAATAATGAAAAAATTAGCACTTGCTGCGTTGATGACTACTTTTGCCCTGTCAGGTTGTTCTACTATGGGTATGGATAATGAGCGTACGATGGTCGTTGAAGGCCAACCTATGAATGTTAAAGTGATTAACATTCCAAGTTTTGAAGTAGAGATTGCCCCACGTAAAGCGGTTTGTGACCTGACCACCGCCAATGGCACCAAAGTTGAATCAGAGTGCTTACAGTATCGTCAAACTTATCAGAAAAACTATACTACTTTGAATGGTAACATCCAAGGTTTCACTTATGAGCCAAACTATCGCTACATCTTAGATGTACGCCAAGAAGCGGTAACTGACGAAGCCTCTAACGTAGTTAAGCCTATCTGGATCTTAAATGAAGTGGTTTCAAAAACTGCTGAGTAATCAGATGACCTTATGAATTTTTGAACAAGTAAATAGTCTATGTTCAAATAATTTGTAAAATAAAAAAGCCTCTAATGATTTAGAGGCTTTTTTTATGAGCTGTTTTTAATACTGTAATAACGAAGCCAACTCAATGATAATTTGACATAACATTGATTCAATAATGACAATAACAGTCGATAGCGGCTATTAGCATTGGCTATATTTTACGCTGACACCATGAGTCGCAGTGGGAATACGGTTATCAGCATAAACCGCCAGACCACCACGAGCCGTTTCTTTATACTTATCTAACATATCAGCGCCGGTTACTTTCATCGTTTCAATCACTTTATCTAAAGAGACAAAGTGCTGACCATTACCGCGACAGGCAAGACGGGCAGCATTGATCGCTTTTACCGCGCCCATGGCGTTGCGTTCAATACAGGGAACCTGAACCAAGCCGCCGATAGGATCGCAAGTGAGACCTAAGTTATGCTCGATACCAATCTCAGCGGCATTCAAGCATTTGGCAGGATCGCCGCCCATAATCTCAGCCAAGGCAGATGCCGCCATTGCACATGCTGAGCCGACTTCGCCTTGACAGCCAACCTCAGCGCCAGAGATAGAGGCGTTTTGCTTGATAAGGCTGCCAATAGCAGTAGCATTTAACAAAAACTTATAGACGCCGCTTTGGTCGTAGTTGGGCAAAAAGTCACGATAATAGTGCAGGACGGCTGGTATGATGCCAGCGGCACCGTTGGTAGGCGCGGTGACCACTTTGCCGCCATTGGCATTTTCTTCGTTGACGGCGAGCGCATATAAGTCAACCCAATCCATCGCTGCCAATTTATCGGTTTCTGCAATCGGTTGGTTCTTCTCCGCACATAACTGTGAATATAAGTCTTGTGCGCGGCGTCTGACATCTAGACCGCCTGGTAAAATACCGCCACTTTCACAGCCCTGTTTGACACAGTCTTGCATGACGTCCCAGATGCTATCTAAGTAGGCAAAGACTTCTGTCTGTTCACGATAATGACACTCGTTCGCCAGCACCAACTCACTGATGCTCAAGCCGTTTTGACGACACTGTTCTAATAGCTCTGCGGCGTTATTGAAAGGATAGGGCACGCTATCAATGGTAGGGCTGGCATGGTCTTCATCTGGATCAGTGGCGTCTTCTTCGTTAATGACGAAACCACCACCAACCGAATAATAGGTTTGCTGATAACGAGTACCATCGGCCAATACCGCCCGGAGTGTCAAGGCATTGGGGTGATAGGGCAGGACGGTATCATCGTACCAATAAATGTCACGCTCGGTATCAAAAACAATCGAATGAGTACCTGACACATTCAGCTTTTTTTCCGAAAATATCGGCGCTAAGTAGCTGCCGGTTAGCCGTGTATCGATGGTGCTAGGCGTATGTCCTAGCAGTCCCAATAAGATGGCGGTATCCGTTGCATGGCCTTTGCCCGTCGCTGCTAAGGAACCATACAACTCAATCTCAATACTGTCTATAGCCGTCAGTTCTGTTTGCTGCAGAAGTGATTCCAAAAACAAGTTGGCTGCCACCATCGGACCGACGGTATGTGAGCTTGAAGGGCCAATGCCAATTTTAAATAAATCAAAAACACTAATCATAATAAATCACCAAAATTTTATGTGCTTCAGCATGGCTTATCGATTGGCTTTAGCACTGGCATGAAAAATATAATAAACACCTCAAACCAAACACCGATAAGTGTTTAGTTTGGGGTGTTGTCTATGAATGTATGTCTACATGGGACAAATGAATAATAACTTTTATTTGTTACTAAACTCCGTTATGATGCTTGGAGCCAGCGTTTATGTAACATCCTGTAAGTTAGTTGTCGCTAAAATAGGTCATCGCTAAAATAAGTCAGTCAAAAATGACCGAGACGATGGTTCAAGTCGAACGTATCCGACTTTATATCTCTAGCATAACATGGCTATCGTACCAAATAATACTTTTGGTTTGCGACCTTGCAACATAAATGAATGAATTAGCTGATATATGACAAGTGCTATAGTGTAAAGCCTTGCTTCACTATTGTTTTTGGCTATAATCCGCTATTTATTGATATTTTTTCGCTCAGTTTTTTATTGATCCAGTTATTTAGCCTATTATTGGCTTCGCCCACATAGGACAAGCGTGCATGACATCTCCCACCGATCATTCCTCTCAATCAGACAACAGCGCTGATACATTATCTACTCGCAACGCCTTAGAGGCGGCTGGCATTCATTCAGCAGCAGCTACGAGCTACCCAAAGAACCCAGATTTTGAAAATGGTCGTTGGTTTCCAACATGGCGACCTTATGGTGGTGATTTGGATCGTGATCCGGTCGGTATCAATGAGTATCTACCACCGTCAAAAAGTATACTGCTGGGTGTGCAGCATACTTTTGCCATGTTTGGGGCGACGGTGCTTGCACCATTATTAATGGGCTTTGATCCTAATCTAGCGATTTTGATGTCCGGTATTTGTACCGTGATGTTCTTTATGATCACGGGTGGGCGCATGCCCAGTTACTTAGGCTCAAGCTTCGCCTTTATTGGTCCCGTCATTGCTGTCACTGCTTATGCAGGCGTAGGCTTTAATGACAATTTGAATGTCGCTTTGGGCGGTATTATGGCTTGCGGTATCATCTATGCACTGATTGGGCTGCTGGTCATGAAGACTGGGACAGGCTGGATTGAGCGTTTGATGCCACCTATCGTCACTGGTGGCATCGTCATGATTATTGGTTTGAACCTAGCACCAGTCACTATACAAGGGGTGTCTGCCAATCAGTTTGATGCTTGGATGGCCACCTTAACTGTATTGCTTATTAGTGGTGTGGCTGTTTTTACGCGCGGTATGTTACGTCGGCTGTTATTACTGGTGGGCTTAATATTGTCATACGTCGCCTATTTTGTGATGACCAATGTGATGGGCTTCGGTATTCCCATCGATTTTAGCGGCGTGTCTGCTGCTTCATGGTTTGGTCTACCAAGTATCCATTCACCACGTTTTGAGATGGGTGCTATTATCTTAATAGCGCCCGTGGCTTTTATTCTAGTGGCTGAAAACTTGGGACATTTCAAAGCGGTGGAAGGCATGACCAAGGCGCGCGTGACCCCTTATATGGGTCGGGCATTTTTCGCTGATGGCTTAGCGACTACTTTTTCAGCAGGTTTTGGCGGCACAGGCGTCACTACTTATGCAGAAAACATCGGCGTCATGGCGGTGACTAAGGTATATAGCACCACAATTTTTGTCATCGCTGGACTGGTGGCTATCTTGCTTGGGTTATCACCAAAATTTGGCGCAATTATTCAAACGATACCACCGGCATTATTGGGTGGCGCTTCTATCGTGGTATTCGGACTTATCACTGTCGCTGGGATCAAAATCTGGATAGACAACCATATCGACTTTAGCAAAAACAGCAACCTTATCATCGCTGCTGTCACTGTCATCATGGGTACAGGTAACTTTAGCTTGCATCTGGGCGGCTTTGACTTGGGTGGTATCGGCACGGCTACCTTGGCTGCGATTGTGCTTAATGCCTTATTTAATAGACAAAAAGTTTAATCGTCAAAAAGACTGATTTTTTTAATCATAAAATTAAAGAACTTAATATATTGATAAGCAAAAGCCACAATAATTATTGTGGCTTTTATTTGTGATGACACTGCTTTATAAACATTGTTATTTGCTGCGATCTTTATTTATAGTTACGCTTATAAAACCGTGCGAAAAATCGATAACGACGAAGTGCGCGCGGCTTGGGCTTCAATGAACCCAAGTAAATGGCAAACATCGTCAACAGCGCACCGCTCCATTGTAAGGTATTAATCGGTTTGTCCAGCCAGCTATAGTCAATCACTAAGGCGGCAATCGGCTCAGTTAGTAGCAGTAGCCCTGTCAGTGCCAAAGATAGCTTGGGAATAGAGTAGGCAATCAGACCCCAAGCTAAGCACTGCATGACGGTACCATAAATAAGCACCCAGCCAATCTCAGACCACGTATTGGGCAGGATATTGCCCATATCAAACACAAACATCGGAATAACCATCGCCAGCACACCGCCGATACTGATCAGCTGCATCAGCATAAATATGGGCGTGGGTTCGGTATCGTGCGTCTTACGAATGAAAGTCATTGAGGCAGCCAACATCGCCCCTGAGACAATGCCCGTCACAAACCCCCACTTAGCTGCTGTATTTTGCGCAAACTCTGGGCTGCCTATCATCGCCACGCCAAGCATCGCCAAAAACAAGCTGATGAGCTGCAAAATAGATTGTCGTTCATTAAAATATAAAAAGCCAATCGCTGCCAAAAAGAAAATCTGCAAACTATTAAGTAAGGTTGAAATACCAGGCCCCACGGCATAGATGCTCTCATGCCAAAGCGCCAAATCTAACCCTAAAAATGCGCCTGATAATAGACCATAAAAAATAGCGCGTCTCGAACGTGGCAATCGTTGCCCCATGACTCTAGCTAAAATAGCAAAGACCACTCCTGAGATGGCGAGTCGCCAAAACGACATGGCCCAACCGCCGATATCAACGTGCGCGACGATTAGACTGCCTAGACCGAATATAACGCAACCAATGACCAAGCCAATAGGTGCAGAGCGTGAAGCGGCAATAGCCATAGATTGTCCTTAGTTTGGTCACGTGCAAATGGGTAACGATCTGCTGAAAGTTTAGGGTATGCACGATATAATTCAGATACCGACATTGTCGATGTTTTACAGCCAAAATGAAATGGTTGAAACATAATTTATTCTTATGATGACTGTATGTAATAGTGCTTATATCATCGAGTCGCATCCTTACAGGAATAGCATTGGCGCAAAGCCCATGATTTGCTAATCTATCTTTTATCGCTCTTTTAAAACACTCAATATAGTTCCTACTACTTTTAGCCTAGGTTTATTTATGCATCGACAGACTCAATCAAAAGCGCTGCTTTCCCCGATATTTGGATCGCCGCTAAAAGTAACGCGCTACGGTGCTACCATTAGCCTGTTAATCAGTGCGTTATTTATGATGCCGACTGCACACGCCGCCAGCTGTAAAATTCCCAAAAGCTATTATAAAAATGTCTCTTGTACCGCGAGTAACGGTTATTTTCTAGCAACAAAGGACTTCGGTGCACCAGTAGCGTTGCTAAATAGTAAAGGCAAAAAAGTCGTTGATTTATCACGCTATCAAAAAGTCGATGCAGATAAGATAGCTGGTGGCTTGCTACCCGTGCTGCGCAATAGTCACGTCGGCTACCTTAATATGCAGGGCCGTGAAGTAATACCTGCGACCTACGATATGCTAAAGGAAAGTCAGGGTTGGGCGCGCCCAGTATCTGATGGACGTATCGTGGTCAAAAAAGATGGCAATTATGGGGTTATCGATACGGCGAATAAGACCGTCGTGTCGTTTTCTGCGTCAATCAGTGATATTGACGATTATCGTGGCGGTGTGACGCAAGTACGTAAAAATCAAGCGACCAGTTGGTTGGATAAAAATGGCAAAGCCACTAGCAATCCAAATGGTAGTAACAGTAATAATGAGCCTTTGTCCTCGAAGCAAACTGCTAATAATAGCTCTGCTACAGCGCCAGCGCAATCTAGGCAAGCAGTGCCCAATCGTTTTACGACGTTACAACCACGTCAGCAAGATGGTCGATGGGGTTTCGTCGATGAAAACAATGTGACGATGATTACTTATTCATTTGATGATGCTCGCCCTTTTTCAGAAGGCTTGGCTGGCGTGCGTATCGATGATAATTGGGGTTTTGTCAATCTGGGCGGTGAGCTGGTGATTCCTTTTCGCTTTGCTAATAGCGGTGTATCGAGTGGTGACAGTTACCAAGGCAGACCCGCCTTTACCTTTACCAGTGGCAAAGCGTGGATTGGTAACCTAAAAAATGGCAATAAGATGTGTATTGATAAAGAAGGGACGGGTGTCGGTTGCGATTAGGGCGTGTTTAAATTAGGGCGTGTTTAAATGAAAAGATCGACGTAAAATAGCCAGCATAAAAAAGAGCGTAAAACCTACGAATCAATAGTAGGGTTTACGCTCTTTTTTATGGGCAAAAAATAAAACTACTGGTCTAATAGGTGCTTGCTGATTAAATCGACCATATAAGGTTGGTAGTAC
This sequence comes from Psychrobacter okhotskensis, assembly GCF_965638355.1. Classification (NCBI taxonomy): domain Bacteria; kingdom Pseudomonadati; phylum Pseudomonadota; class Gammaproteobacteria; order Moraxellales; family Moraxellaceae; genus Psychrobacter; species Psychrobacter okhotskensis. The sequence continues at coordinate 1,817,970 of NZ_OZ281822.1, read as the reverse complement.
TCTGGAATATCGTGTGCCATGCCTTCGATTAAATGAAACTTGGCATTCGGAATAGTCTTAGCGACTACGCGTCCTTGCGAAGGAGGCAACAGCCCATCTGCACTACCATGCAGCACAATCGTCGGTGCTTTGACTTGCTTACTAAACCGGCTAATAGAGCCTGATGCTAAGATAGCATTGAGCTGCTGTACAGTGCCAAGCGGATGAAAGTTGCGCTGATAACGTAACTTAGCAATTTCACGCACCATGCGCACGTTGACATGTCCTGGGGTGCCGACTGTCTTCATAAACCAGACACTATGGCGCACGATATCGCGCTCAGAATGACTCTCAGGACGATTGATAAGCGTATACAACTGCTTAGGCTTCGGCGGCTTTAAGAATGCCCGATTGGTGGTGGTAAACATCAAGGCCATGCGTTGTACTAGGCTTGGATAGCGTGCCGCCACAATTTGGGCAATCATACCGCCCATAGAAGCACCAAGTAGGTGTGTCTTACCCAGCTGCAATGCTTTAATCAAACGCGCTGTATCTTCGGCCATATCGGTTAAATTATAAGCAACCTGCGTACTTTTATTAGACAATCCGGTTTGCAAACGCATCATCATTTTTAGTTGGCTGATACGCGGTAGACCATCGATCTGCACCTTAGAAGACAAGCCAATATCCCGATTGTCAAAGCGAATCACAAAGAATCCGGCATCAATAAGGCGCTTGATAAAATTGTTCGGCCAAAATATCATTTGCGAGCCAAGACCCATAATCATCAACAGTGGTGGATGATTGGGATTGCCGCCTGCCTCAACACACAACTCGATGCCATCACCTATATCTATCATCGCTTGATGGAGGTGTTCGCTCAGGTTTGATTCGCGCCATTGGTGTTTGCCAAATCGTTGCCAGTCAGGAGTAGGGTATAGCCCATCCTCTCCAGTGCTCTTAGGCAATGGCGCGTTATTGATATCATTGGATTTTGTCATGAAGTGTCCTAATTAGAGAGTCGTCTACTAAATCTCAAGCATCTCAAAATCAAGCTTGCCAACACCGCACTCGGGGCAAATCCAGTCTTCAGGGATGTCTTCCCACTTAGTGCCAGGCGCAATCCCTTCTTCAGGACAGCCAAGTGCTTCATCGTATATCCAGCCACAGACGATACATTCATAACGTTTCATAAATAGTCCTATCGATCATTACCAGTGTTACAGGGTGTCTTTAGCGCGTCTACTGAGCATTGACGCTCATATTTGGACGGTAAAAACGCCCGTAGTTTAGCATATAACCGGTGTTTTAATAGTTAAGTTTACACTTGTATATTGAGATAACCGCGCTTTTATCAAGTCTGATATGAGCATTTCGTTGATTTAAACGAGTCTATCATTGCTCGTTTGACCGCTATATTACACCAAATTATGTTATAGTAATCGCTACTAATTTCACGGTGATGTCTGTCATTTATCACCGTCACTTATTACCATCTAAGCCATATGAAATAAGGGTTATTATGAGCGTCAACGCCGCCGCTACATCTACTAATACTGAAACTGAGCCGTCTCATACGCTCAATACCGACCATCTGTTTTGGCAGGTTATTCGCACAGTACCAAACTTCCCGAAAGTCGGCATTGATTTTTATGATATTACCCCGTTACTGCGCAGTCACATTAATGCGGTGATTGATGCGCTGCTTGCGGTATTGCCAGATGGGCTGATGGATGAAGTGGACTGTTTGGGTGCAGTAGAGGCACGTGGCTTTGTGTTTGCCAGCTTGCTGGCAGGTCGCTTGGGTAAAGGGATGATTTTGTTGCGTAAGCCCGGTAAGTTGCCGCCGCCTGTTGCCAACAAGGCCTATGCGCTAGAATACGGTAAAGACACGCTTGAAATGCAAAATAACCTGCCTCCTGAGCGAGTACTGTTGGTCGATGATATTTTGGCAACGGGCGGTACGTTGACCACCGCTTATGAGCTGTGCCAATCAGCGGATCATACTGTGGTCGGGGCTTTAGTACTGCTAGACTTGGTTGACTTGCATGGTGAGTTCCCCGTGCCTGTTTATACGGTGCTAAAAGCATAACGTCAATTTTTAAATTGACCATAAAGAAAAAGCGCGCTGATATAAGGTCAGCGCGCTTTTTTGCTATCGATACTTTTTATTTGTCTTGTTGATAACGTTCGCAAGTTTGCTCTACTATTTTGCGCCCGATCGTTTTTGGCGTTGTAATTTTAAAATCCTTGGTGGTCAATATGGGTTTGTCTGATTGCCAAGATTTTATGACTTTATTATCAGCGCCATAATTCACGTAGGCTCGTCGATAGTAACTGGCATCTTTACAAGATATCAATAATTGCTGATCGCTATGGTCTATAGCGCTTTCTTTTTTGCTCTTTTTATCTTTTTTATCCGTCTGTTGTAGCTGCGGCGGATAGGTTCTACGAATGGATGCCAAAATGTTTTCGACATGATGCTCATCTATGATATTGATATCAGAGCTTTCAATAGAGTCGGAATCTAGGCTGAAAGTCGAACCAGAATCAGTCTCAGATATCTCTATCCAGTTTACTGCATGTGCACTAATCGCTAGCGCACTACCTGCTAATACCACTGATAGCCGTCTCATAATCAAGCCTTACTTCTTGTTATTTGAAGTAGGTTATAATAGCTAACTTACTATTAGCAGGCAAATCTCTTTTATTTGCCGGTGTTTAACTGCGCGTTATCGTAACGACTAACTGCGCATCGCAGCCAATGCCTGAGCAAGCTCATCACGCGCACCGATAAAGCCATCGATACCCTTGGGTAGCAAGTCTTGGGTAACGGTATCCTTTTGATAGGCTTGACTGAACTCTTCCTGCGTCAAACTTACTCGAGTCATATCATCTAACGCCATCGACATGCTTGGTGAAAGCTGACGAGGGACTTCTATATCCATCGCTGCCAACTCATCAATGAGATCGGGAGCAATGGTCAACAGATCACAGCCTGCCAATGCCAATATTTGCTCAGTAGAGCGAAAGCTTGCGCCCATTACTTGCGTGTTGTAGCCATGTTGCTTGAAATATTGGTAAATAAGCTTGACCGATTGCACACCCATATCATCAGAGACAGGCACGTTCTGACGGTTTTGTTGGCGTTTTTGCCAATCTAAAATACGACCAACAAAGGGTGATATGAGGGTCACGCCAGCGTCAGCACAGGCAATCGCTTGATGCTGTCCGAATAATAACGTCAGATTGCAGTGAATACCCTGTGTTTCTAGATAACGCGCGGCCTCAATGCCCTGCCACGTCGCCGCCATCTTGATGAGGACACGTTCTGAGTCGACCCCTGCTAGCTGATAGGCCTCCATAAATGCTAGGGCTTTATCGATCGTCGCTTGGGTGTCATATGACAAACGCGCATCGACCTCAGTTGAGACACGCCCTTCGATTAGCTCTAAAATATTACAGCCAATCTTGATAGTGAGCGCATCAATGACGTCGTCTACGTTACCTTGATAGCGACTCATCGTCTCTGAGAGCATAGACTGGTTATCAGGATGAATAAGGGCTTTGGTAATGAGGCTGGGGTTGGTGGTCGCATCGACAGGTTTTAAGCGAGCAATAGCGCTAAGGTCGCCAGTATCAGCGACAATGGTGGTCATGGTGCGAAGCTGTTGTAATGCGCTCATCAGGTATCCTTGTATGAATTAATTAACAGGGTGGTGTTTTAAAATTATTAAGTTTTAAACAGTATCTAGGTTTTAAAAAGGGTGTACGTGTTAAAAGATTGGTTATGTTCTAAAGATTAAATGTATTTAAAAGGTGTTTATGCTTTTGTTAGTGGTGCTAGTTACCATTAGTTTTGAACTGTAACATAGTTTTGAGCCACTGTTCTGCCATATAGTCATTCCACTATAAAAGTATTACTGCGTTAACACCGTTTGAAGTATTAAATATACATCTACACTCGGTTGCCTTGTACTACTTTTAAATTTAATCAACTATAGTTCCCCGTGCATGGCTGCCAAATTGGATAACTGTGCTAATATTTATGACGGTTCGATGCTTTACACGCATTTACGAATGGGCACTGCGCGTAGTTTTTGTTATAGTAGAGCCGGCCAGCACATCTTCTGTTGTATTAACAGAGTAATCCATGAGCCGTATCGGCGAGCAGCGTTAGAATAAAGCGGGCAAAGCAGCCTATGTTGATAAACTGGTTTAGCAAACAGGGACTATCAATATGGTTGGACTCAGTTATCAATAAATATAATTATATGCAAACATAAAAACAGTGATTATTAACAGTTATAAAACTCAGTAATAATATTAGAAAAAGGATGGGCGGTAATGAGTGAGCAGTCACCAGAGCAAAAAATGGACAACCTAAATAAAAGCAGCGCAAGCGATAACTCAAGCGAAAAAGAGTTTTTAGATCAGCTGCGCCACAGTATTGATAGCGTAGACTGCGACATTCAAACGCTGATCAACAACCGTGCCAAACTGGCTCAGCAAGTGGCGACGGTCAAAAAAGAGCACATAGCAAAAAGTCCTACGGCTGAAAAAAGCAATCCTATTTTTTATCGCCCAGAACGTGAAGCTCAAGTACTAAAAGCCGTGATGGCACGTAATACTGGTCCAATCGCTGATGAAAAAATGGCCCGTTTGTTTCGTGAAATTATGTCGGTGTGCTTAGATCTAGAAGCGCCGCAACGTATTGCCTTTTTGGGTCCAGTTGGCACCTTTACTCATGCTGCTGCCCTCAAGCATTTTGGTAAAGCGGCTGATACCGTACCAATGACTACTATCACTGATGTATTCCGTGAAGTCGAAGCGGGGACGGCAATGTATGGCGTTGTGCCGGTTGAAAACTCATCAGAGGGTGTGGTCAATCATACTTTGGATGGCTTTTTGTCTTCTACCTTAAAAATAATAGGGGAAGTTGAGCTGCCCATTCATCAAAACTTCTTGGTCGCTGAGCACACCAAGCTTGACGGTCTCAGCCGTATTTATTCGCATCAGCAGTCACTAGCCCAGTGCCGTCATTGGCTCGATGTCAATTATCCCAATGTGGAGCGTGTCGCTGTATCGAGCAATGGTGAAGCCGCACGTCGACTCAAAAATGAATGGCATTCAGCAGCAATTGCAGGGGATGTCGCAGCCGCAGAGTATGACTTGCATAAGCTTTACTCAAATATTGAAGACAATCCAAGCAACACCACACGCTTCCTTATCATCGGTCACGAAGCGATTGCGCCATCAGGACAGGATAAAACCTCTATCGTCGTCTCAGCTCATGACAAAGCGGGCGCGCTTATCGAAATCTTAAAGCCCTTATCTTATCATGGCGTGTCGATGACCAGTATTGAGACGCGTCCTGAACGTCCTAATAAATGGGCCTATGTCTTCTTTATTGATATGGACGGTCATATCAACGATCCAAATGTCAGTGCGGCCATCAATGATATTCGCCCGTTAGTGAAGGATTTACGTGTGTTGGGTTCATACCCAAAAGCCGTGCTATAGTCAATTCACTATAAAAGTGTGACAGCGTTAACCTTGCTTGAAGTATTAAATATAGCTGTACGCTTGGTTGCCTTGTACCACTTTTGCATTGAACCGACTATAACTATCTGTCCTTGTTGCTCTTTTAAATCGAATCAACTACTTTAAATTGAAGCAATTCTACAGCGCTGGTTTGTGCTTGAAAGACTCGTTAAATTACTCATTAGTATCAATAAATCGTAGATGCGTCATCACTTCTAAGGATAAACCATGCAGACACCTCAATCGACTGAGTCAAATTTATCACCGCTCATACCTGCCTATGACAGTATCTTAGAGCTTGCTCCGTATCAAACAGGCAAGCCGGTGGAAGAGTTGACGCGCGAATATGGCGTCTCAGATGTGGTGAAGCTTGCTAGCAATGAGAATCCAATGGGCTGCTCACCGCAAGTGACGTTGGCAGTGACAGAGCAGCTTAGTCAGCTGGCGCGTTATCCTGATGGTAATGGTTACTACCTAAAGCAAGCATTGGCTGATTTTAATGATGTGAATATCGATCAGATCACCTTGGGCAATGGCTCTAACGATTTGCTCGATATCTTGGCGCGTGGTTTTGTGGGTACGGATGACGCGATCGTCTATAGCCAGTATGCCTTTGTGGTTTATTCGATGCTAGCAAAAATGCAAGGCGCGACGGGCGTAGAAGTGCCCGCGCAGCGTTTTGGTCATGATCTCAACGCCATGAGCCAAGCGGTTCAGGACAATCCTAATACCAAAATTGTCTTTATTGCCAATCCTAACAACCCAACCGGAACACAGCTTGAGCATAAAGCGCTGCGTCAGTTCGTCGCAGGTGTGCCAAGCTCAGTATTGGTGGTATTGGATGAAGCCTATATTGAGTACAGTCCTGAGAGTAATAACAGAGCGCTAATCGAGGATTTTGATAATGTGGTCATCGTTCGCACCTTCTCCAAAGCGTATGGATTAGCAGGTCTGCGAGTTGGCTATGCACTAAGCTCGGTAGCAGTTGCGGATTTATTAAACCGTATCCGTCAGCCATTTAATGTCAGTCGTGTTGGACTGGCGGCCGCCGCAGCAGCACTTGGTGATCAAGATTTCATTGAAAAAGTACGCTTGACCAACGAAGAGCAAATGCGCTGGTTAGAAAAGCAGTTTGATGCTTTAGGGTTGGGTTTTGTTAAGTCTCATGCCAATTTTATCATGGTAGAAATGGACGATGAAAATGCGCTATCGATTAATCAAGCATTACTTGAGCAAGGGGTCATCGTGCGGCCATTGGTAGGCTATGGCTTGCCTACTTGGTTGCGTATCACGGTAGGCGTGGCAGAAGACAATATGCGCCTGATTGATACACTACGCTCTATACTGACTGATGATTAAATCATCTTACAAGGCGTTTATTAAGATTTAGCTGTTTTTAGGCGCTTTCGTTTAGATTGAAGACACACACTATAGTCAAAATATCCTGGAATTGTGACAGTATTGCTGATATTAATGTTTTGTAGCTTCTGTCTGTGCAGGCACAGCATGCAAAAAAAATTGATATTAGTAGTGCGTTATCTATGAATATTATTTTTTACTGACTATATTTAATACGCCATTAAACTTTATAAAATGAATGTCAGTTTATATCACCTAACAAGACGTTCGTTTGTTCAAAGAGAAACGCCGTGAGTTGCCAGCAAAACATTCAAAATGATCAAAATAATAATAGGCAGTCCGCTATCAATACCCAGCCGCCGTTATTTAAGCAGGTTTGTGTCATCGGTCTAGGGCTGATTGGCGCAAGTCTTGCCCAAGCCATCAAAGACCATGGTTTAAGCGCGCGCTTGGTGGCGGTAGATCGACATGCGCCAAGCATCGACGAAGCCATTCAGCATGGTTTGCTAGATGCGGGTAGTGCTATCTTAAGTGACGTGGTATCAGGCAGTGACTTAATTGTCATCGCCGTACCAGTACAAGCGGTGAAAGCCGTGTTTGTCGATATTAAATCCGCTATGGATAATGGTCAGCTTGTGTCCGATTGCATCATTACCGATGTCTGTAGTACCAAGGTCAATATCATTGAAGCTGCCAAAGAAGTATTTGGGGCTTTGCCGACAGGATTGGTACCTGCGCATCCGATTGCTGGTGCCGAAGATTCAGGGTATCATGCGCGGCGTGCCACATTATTTGTCAATCATAGCGTGATTATATGTGAGCTGCCAACGACGGATTCTGCCGCTATTGCTAGATTGCGGCAGTTATGGGAAGCAGTGGGCGCTTCAGTGATGGCGATGTCCGCTGACCACCATGATTCTATCTTGGCGCATACCAGTCATTTGCCGCATTTGCTGGCGTTTAATCTGGTCGAGCAGCTGGCAAGCCATGATGACAATTTAGATATGTTTCGTTATGCCGCGGGCGGTTTTCGCGACTTTAGCCGCATTGCCGCCAGCGACCCTAAAATGTGGCACGATATATTTTTTGCCAATCAAAGCGCCATCGTAAGCGCTCTTGACGAGTATGGCGTTTATTTACAGACCATGCGTCAGCTTATTATTGATAAAGATTCAACCGCCCTGATGGGACTTTTGGGCCGCGCGCAAGCCGCACGGCGACATTTTGGCCATATGTTAGCCAGCACCCCTTATACGGATACTTCTGCTATGTCAGCTTCTTATAATATTACCCCTAGCAATACTGTTTCTGGCACCATCGCGATTCCTGGTGACAAATCTATCTCGCATCGCAGCATTATGCTCGGCAGTCTTGCCACAGGCGTGACAAATGTGACTGGGTTTTTGGAAGGGGAAGATGCGCTTGCCACCTTGCAAGCTTTTCGTGATATGGGCGTGACCATTGAAGGGCCTGATAACGGTAAATTGATCATTCATGGCGTTGGGATGAATGGTCTAAAGCCAAGCAAAACGCCATTATATATGGGCAATTCGGGTACTAGTATGCGGCTGCTGGCAGGTATCTTGGCGGCACAAGCATTTGATAGTGTGTTAATCGGTGATACGAGTTTAAACAAGCGCCCTATGGAGCGTGTCGCAGCGCCATTGCGCGCCATGGGTGCCGTGATTCAAAGTACGGGTCATAGCGGTACTGCGCCGCTAAGTATCACTGGTCGTGATAGTGTCGGACAGCCGCTGCAAGGGGCTGAGTATGATATGCCAGTCGCGTCTGCACAAGTTAAGTCTTGCTTATTGCTGGCTGGACTGTGGGCAAAAGGCACAACGACTGTCATTCAACCTGAAGTTAGCCGTGACCATACCGAACGTATGCTCTCAGCCTTTGGTTATCCTGTGACTGTTGATGGCAATCGCATTAGCGTTGAAGGGGGTGGCACGCTCACAGGCGGTGATATCGCTGTCCCTGCGGATATCTCATCGGCGGCCTTCTTTATGGTAGCCGCTGCTATTAGTCAAGATAGCGAATTGACCTTAACGCAAGTGGGTATTAATCCGACACGTACGGGTATTATCGATATCTTACAACTGATGAATGCTGATATTAGCCTAAGCCATGAGACGCATGTGGGCGGCGAGCCAGTTGCTGATATTACGATTCGCAGCTCAAAACTAAAAGGTATTGAGATTCCAGAATACTTAGTGCCTTTAGCGATTGATGAGTTTCCAGTCTTATTCATTGCTGCTAGCTGTGCCCAAGGTCGTACAGTATTAACGGGTGCAAAAGAGTTGCGCGTTAAAGAATCAGATCGCATTGCCGTGATGGCAGACGGTCTACAAACGCTTGGTATCGATTGCACCGTGACTGAAGATGGTCTAATTATTGAAGGTAAAGGTATTGAAGGCAAGGGCAGTAATGTTGATGTTAATGAGGTTAATAACAGCCAGCCAGTCTTCGGTGGCGGTCAAATTACCTCACATCATGATCATCGTATTGCCATGAGCTTTGCGGTTGCCAGCTTACGCGCATCCAAGCAGATTACCATTGAAGGCGTTGAGACCGTCAATACCAGTTTTCCAGGGTTTGCTGAACTTGCCAATCAAATCGGTATGTCTATTCAAGTGAATAATGGTGTAGCCTAATGCTAAAAACCCTAATAGTTTGATAAGCAGTATTATTGGCTTTTGAGATGTTGACTTCTGGATTTAATGAAGCCAGCAAGGCTGCTTTTTAGCCTTTCTTGACCTTGATATAAAAGTTATTTTCAACGTGGTTATCGTCAGCAATGTGTTGATACTTTAATAGTATTAACGCATTGCTTTTTACTTTCTACCCTATATGTAGTGACCCTGCGCTCTTACCGCTAAGTTTTCATTATTGATAAACATTAGGTGAGGTCGCGCTTTGCTCTAATTTAAGTTGTCCTGCCTTATGACTACTCAAAATGTCGTCAAAAAACCAGTCGTTCCAATCAAAACTACGAGAAGTGGTATCGTCACTGCGCTGATCGCTTTTTGTATATGGGGTGCATTTCCTTTATATTTTAAACAATTGGCCGCTTATAACGCGACAGAAATCATCGGTCATCGCATTGTTTGGACGTTTGCTTGTTTGCTCATCGTTGTGGTCGTGACCAAACGTTGGCAGTGGATAAATACCTTAAAACAAAATCCAAAATGGATAGCCTTGACCTTTTTGTCAGGTATTATTATCGCCACCAATTGGCTCACCTATGTATGGGCGGTCAATCACGATCAGATACTTGAGGCGAGCTTGGGGTATTTTATTGGCCCGCTCGTTGGCGTGGCGTTATCGATGATTTTATTCAAAGAGCGCCTGCGACCTTTACAATGGGTCGCGATTGGTTTTGCGCTATTGTCTGTGGTCATTCAAGTCGTGATGCTCGGTAGTCTGCCATGGCTATCGCTCATTCTTGCCTTTAGCTTTAGTACTTACGGTACGATTCAGCGCCAAACGCCATTGACCGCAGTCGATGCAATGTTTGTTGAAACTACCATGTTGGTACCCATCTTTATTTGGTGGTTTTGGCAAGCGGATGTGGTCAGTAGCCAGCTGAGTTTTTGGTTTACCCCAAATATTTGGTTGCTTATGATAGCAGGTCCCATTACGCTGATACCGCTATTACTATTTAATAGATCGACTAAGCTAGTCGCTTATAGTATTTTAAGTTTTATGAATTATCTGACGCCGACCTTTATTTTCTTCTTGGCGGTGTTTTACTATAAAGAACCTTTTGACTTAAACCGTTTAGCCGTCTTTGGTTTGATTTGGCTAGGACTGTTATTATTCAGCATTGACTTGTGGCGTCATCGCCCTAGTAAAGCATTAAAAGCCGAGCGCTTGCGCGAAGAAGCATTGCAGCAAAGTAAGTAAAAAAACAAAGTAAATAAAATTTTGGGCGAAAGACTTAAATTAAAAAGCTCAGTCAAAAATTAATAAATAAGGATGAGCGCATGTTTCATACCGAATCTGATGTGGTATTTGTCAAAGGCTTAACAGTAGAAGCAGTCATTGGTGTTTACGCGTGGGAGCGCGCTATTACGCAGCCGCTCCTAATTGATATAACGCTTGAAACAGATATTAGTAAAGCTGCTGTTTCAGACGATGTCCATGATGCGCTCAATTACAAAGCGGTCTGTGATGATGTGAGCGAATGGTGCAAAGCGATTAAGGCACAGTTGCTTGAACACCTAGCCGGGCAAATCGCTGATAAGATATTTGCAAGATATGACTGTCAAAAAATAACGTTGAGCATTGCTAAGCCTACCGCTATTGCCCAAGCTGATGCGGTAGGGGTGCAAATAACGCGCTATGCGCCAGCATCAACTAACGAGCTAACTACTAAAGAAGCTGCCGAAGAAGTTAATGACAGCCAAGTCGATGATGCATAAAACATCGTTGCATTTGAATTTGGAAATGCTAACACAATGCTCACCTGAGACTTTGCAGGTGCAGCCCGTGGTAGAGGTAATAGTAGCGCTGGGTAGTAATTATCAAGCAGAAAAATATCTGCCACTTGCTCTAGAGTGTTTGGTAACGCTAGGTCAGATACGGCTATCTACTGCTTTTCAAAACCCTGATTTCACCGCAACCTTAGAACAACCAAAACCTGATTACACCAATCAATGTGTACATCTCATACTAGCAACACCGATGAGTCTGCAGCAACTACAGCAAACCTTTAAAAACCTTGAAGGAGATTGTAATAGATGTCGACAGACTGATTTGAACCAAGTACGGCGAGTGACAATGGATATTGATATTTTGCTAATCAAGTTGGCTGAAGAAAAAAATAGCCTAAGCAATAAATCGACATTTAAACCAACGTCTAATTGGATTGTAATGGCCGATCGCTATCCATTTAAAGCACATGAGGCGGCAGGGATTGAAGAATTGATTTCAACCAAGCTCTAATTTGGCTAGTAAGTGGCCGTATCTTAATCACCATTGTATCTTGTTATCTGAAACCATCGCTGTTCAGTATTCACTCTGCCTTAACCCATCAGTTTACTAGACAAAAATCTAATAAAAACTATGCGATTATCTAAGCAATTGTTAGTATAAGTGACGATGTAATCCTCAAGATACTACTACCTATGCAAAAACCAATGAACCTTTCGAAGAAAAAAATAATCAAGAGTTTAGTAGCAATAATCATTATATCTACTTTACCTGCCTGCGATAAAACGCCTTCCGAGCATCTTCAATCTCTTACCAAAGAGAAATACCCTGTAGCGAATATGCCAGACGAGCCACTAGAAACTCCACTTGAGATTAATATTGAGCCCAAGCGCCTTGCGATGACCAGCTCATGGAGTGCAGGGGTAAAAGACGATGGTACGCTTTGGACATGGGGTACAGATGGTCTACTGCGCGAGACTAAGACAGGACAAGACCCAACGCCTAGGCAAGTCGAGGGCGTGAATGATGCGGTAGCCGTATCAGGTGCGGGTCATATGCTACTACTGAAAGATGATGGCACAGTATGGGGTTGGGGTAGTAACTATCATGGAGAGATAGACCCTAGTGATGGTGACATCTTTATTGAAGAATTGAGACAGATTAAAGGGATTGAGAATGTTGTAGATATCGCTGCTGGTGAAATGGACTCCATATTCTTAACTAATAACGGTGAAGTCTATGTATTAGGCAGTAATGAAGGTGGTTGGGTTAATGAAATCCCAAAGCAACTTATTATTCCAACTAAAGTTCCTAATCTTTCAGATATAATCCGTATTGAATTTAGAAATGGAGTTCTATTAGCGTTAGATAAAAAAGGCGAGTTGTACTCTACAGGAAAATCAGAACGTGCGTTAGGACGTCTTCTCTATCAATCACAAGAACCTGAAATAGAATATCATCCTGCTGCTAAAGTCGCATTACCTAAAAAAACTATCGATTTCTCAGTAACCTCTACAAGCGCAATGGCAGTTCTTGAAGATGGAAGCGTATGGAACTGGGGAAGCAACAGCTCTGATAACCTAGCCTTATCAGATTCTGAAGATATTAAAATGCCAGAAAAAAATCCATATTTACATAAGGTTGTAAATATTGGAATACATGCTGCTGTAACTTCTCAAGGTGACTTATATACTTGGAGTAAATACGGGTTTGGGAAGAATAAAAACTCTATTTCAGCGTATACATATAATAAACCTTTTTTAATAATGCAAAATATTGATCCAGACCAAATAGTTTATGGGTACTTATCATATGCTGTGGTCACAAATGATGGCAATGTCTGGTTTTGGAATTGGAATGAAAATGGGCAACGCGGCACGGGTGAAATTGTAGAAAGCATGGAAAAAGATTATGTATTAACCCCCGAAAAATCACTATTTACGTTAAATTAAACTTCTTAATTATCAGGAAACTTACTATGTCACAGTCCATCAAAGATATCTTTTATTATGCGCTACTAACTCGTGCTGCTTATGAAGACATGGATGAAAATAGTGATAGTAGCTGTTCAAACTAAAAATAAGAGAATCTATGTCTTTTCAAAACCTTACTATGCATAAGTATTCGTCCACACTCTCTGTAGTGGCTTTGATATTATCTTTGACAATGCTGATTGCCTGCGATAAAACGCCTTCCGAACATATCAAGACATTGACCGAAGATAACTACCCTGTGGCAAATATGCCAGACGAGCCACTAGAAACTCCACTTGAGATTAATATTGAGCCCAAGCGCTTAGCCATGACCAACTCATGGAGCGCAGGAGTAAAGGACGATGGTACGCTTTGGACATGGGGTACAGATGGTTTATTGCGTGATACCAAGACAGGACAAGACCCAACGCCTAGGCAAGTCGAGGATGTGAATGATGCGGTAGCAGTTTCAGGCGGTGGTGGACATATGTTACTGCTACGTAAAGATGGCACAGTGTGGGGCTGGGGCAGCAACAGATATGGAGAGATAGACCCTAATGATGACGACACCTTTATTGAGGAGTTGAGGCAGATTAAAGGGATTAAGAGTTTGGTATACATTCATGCAGGTCAGCAAGCTTCTATATTTGTTGATAGCGAAGGAAAGGTGTTTTTTTTAGGGAACAACGAAACAGGTGTTGTTAACGGTAATATTCAGAAAAAATTTAATTCGCCTGTGCTTGTCGAAGGTTTTGAATACATTGTCAAAGCCGAAGGTAGTGCAGGTGCTATCGTCGCTCTGAGTGAGGATGGATCAATTGTTTCATCATCTTCAACATTAGATTCATTAGGTAATCCAAATGCTAAGAAAACCACTATTAGCAATGGAAAAATTTATTATTCACCAGTCATTGTTTCTCTTCCAAAACAGGCAGTTGATTTTACTAAAGGGTACGCAAATTTTGCTTTATTAGAAGATGGTAGTGTTTGGAGTTGGCGTTCGCATGAATGGTCTGCTCAGAAAGAATCTAAAGAAATTTTTATTAAGTCACCAAAAAAAGTAGAAGGTCTATCAAAGGTTGTCAGATTAAATAGTATATCGTCTAATACTATCAATGGTGACCTTTATACGTGGGGTAATTACGTGTATTCATCTAGATCTAGTTCAACCAAAGACTATATTCAAAGACCTATACGGATTGCTCAGGATATAAAAGTTGACCAATATGGAACTGGAGGCTTTGCTGATTATTCTTTTATAGATGATAAAGGCAATGCTTGGATGTGGGGCGATAAAAGCGACAGAGGGCAATGGGGGACAGGCAAAATAACTGAAGATTATATGCCGAAAGAATTCGTACTGAGTCTACACGAATCATTATTCAATACTCATGCTAATAAATAATTAATAACTCTAAAACTAAAGGGAAAATATTATGTCACAGTCAATGAAAGATATCTTTTATCATGCGCTACTAGCTCGTGCATCTTACTCTGAGATGAAAAGCAACGATTTGCTAAGTCAGAATTTGCTAGAAAATCAAGAAGGTTAACCTACCATGTATGCGGACATGGTAGATTTTATCTAATTCCGCTTTGATTTCATTGGTTCTTCACTAAAACCTATATAAGCATTTGTTATCAGTTTATACGGTAACAGTACTGCCTACTTCTAACGATTGTCTTAGCGATTTTTTTCATCATTGATATCTTCTACATCAGCACGACCAATCACATCTAAATCTTCTAAACAAAGCTTGTCATATTCTTTTTTGCAAAAATTAGGATCAATATCACACATCGCTGACTGCAGTTGATCGAGGCGATTCTCTGATTGCTGAATGTGCTCAAGCATTTTAGCAAATGCTTCTGCGACAGGGTCTTGCGAATAGGGATCGATACCATAAGCGCGGAAGGTATTGGTACGTTTCGCGGTAGGGGTGGTATCAGCTGTTTGATCTTCGCTGCTGTCACCTGCTTTCGCGACTTTTTCTTGTTGCTTGGCATCTTGTACTTTTGTCGCGATGGGATTGCCTTTTTCATCGTGATGATCTGAGATCATACGAGCCGCACTACCGACCATCGTAGCGCCTGCTGGTACTGGTTTGACTACCACTGCATTCGAGCCAATTTTGGCGTTTTTGCCGACTGTAAATGGCCCTAAGACTTTTGCACCAGCACCGACTGTTACACCGTCTTCTAATGTTGGGTGACGCTTACCATTATTCCAAGACACACCGCCCAAAGTAACACCATGATATAGCGTCACATCGTTACCAATCTCAGCCGTCTCACCGATGACAACGCCAACACCATGATCGATAAAAAAGCGTCTACCAATCTTAGCAGCAGGATGAATCTCGATACCGGTAATAATACGTGAGCCGTAAGAAATAACGCGAGCAGCGAGCTTTTGGTCATGATTCCAAAGATAATGGGCACCACGATGTAAGACAAGCGCATGGATGCCAGGATAGGTTAGGATGACTTCCAAGCTATTACGCGCTGCAGGATCGCGGGTGAATACCGCATCGATATCTTCTTTTAGGTCTTTTTTGATGCTGGCAAGCGATTTGAACAATTTGGCTGGCAATGACATAAGGCGTCCTATCGTATTTTTAATAACAATCTTTTTAGTTATAGCAGTTTCGCAGTACAAAATATAGCAATGAGTGATAAATTAAAACAGAGTATGCATAGATAAAACGCCAAGCTGTGGCGATTTGTCTACAAACAATCCTATGTGACTATATATGCTAATTAATTATCACTCGTCACATATTTTAGCAGTTCGACAACCTGTTCAGGCGTTTGCGCCCATGCCATTGCAGCCGCATCCACTTCTTTTAGCGGATGAATAATATCTTCAGCATGTAGCGTGATATAAGGTTTGCCCAAAGCGGCGCAGTAGCCCGCGTCAAAGGCGGCGTTCCACTGTTTGTATTTATCACCAAAGCGAATTATGGCAATATCACATTTTTGAATCATATTTTTGGTACGAATCGCATTCACCTTTGATGACTGATGGTCGCGCCAGAATCCATTTTCATTTTTACCCAACACATCACCAGCCGCGTCGCTGGCTTCGTGTTCAGTCACGGCGGAGGTAAAGGTAATAGCAAGACCATAATCCTTCGCACCTTGCATAATTTTCTGCCGCCAGTCGCTGTGTATCTCTCCAGATAAATAAACAGTCCAGTTCACTGTTAACTCCTTTTTATTATTAAACCATCTGATTTGCAATACACTAACACTACTGTTGCCAATGCCAAAAACTCAACGCCCTAAACATTGCGCATTAGAAGCTTTAATCTTTTGCAAGCTTAGCAATTAAAGCGCTTAATAGCTGATATTCTTTTTGATCAAGCTGTAAGCGTGAGCCCAGTCGTGATAGGCGTGACGGTAAAGACTTTAGGTTTTCACTATCGGCCAGTCCGCGCTGCACCATTAGCTCAGTCATACGCTGAGTCAGTTGTTGCAGTTGCTGCTGGGTGATGGCTGGCTCATCCCATTGTTGGCGTAAATGCATGTCCAGACTGTTGATACCGTCGTTATCATTAAGCTTAAGATGCGCTTGGGCATAAGCAAAAATAAAACTGGCAATCACTTGTACAGCGGATGCTACGTTGAGCACTGGATAAGCAGGATTGGCATCGATTTGAATATGATAATCAGCACAAGCCAGCTCTTCATTGGTTAGACCACGATCTTCACGCCCAAATAAGATAGCAATATTTGGCTTATTTGTAGATTGAGTGTTTTCACTCAATTTAGTGCTTTCATTATTATCGGCTACATCGAGAGCAGTTTGCTTATCGATAAAATCAAACATGATTTTGGCAGCTTGCGTGGGTGTCACCACAGGGCGCGGCAAATGACGGCTGCGACTGCTGGCCGCAAATACGAGCTGGCAATCTCCAATAGCAGACTCTAGGCTTGGCGATATCAAGGCTGATGATAATACGTCACTGCCACCAGCAGCATGAGAGACGCTGGTGTCATCGATTGGTAGCTTGGGATCGATGACAGTTAAACGCGACAAACCCATGGTATGCATGGCGCGTGCCGCTGAGCCGATATTGGCAGGCAAAGTGGTATTAACCATGACGACTTGTAGGCAAGAAAGATAGTCATTCACACTACTCATGATTGCCCCAAGCGTTGATTGATTGCCTGTTCAGCACGTTGTAAGGCGACGGCGATATCTTCAATCAGTGCCGCTTGCTCACCGATACGGCGCTCACGGCAGCGCTCTTGTAATTGGCTGCTCAGGTTCATCAACTGGGTCGTACCCAAGTTGGCGCAAGCCCCTTTTAGCGCATGAGCAACTTCGAAACCATTGGCATTATCATTTTTTTGTTGGGCAGCTCGTAACTTTGTGAGGCGCTGGTAACTATCAGCAATATAAACTTGTATCAAGTCGGCAAAGTCTTCTTCTAGCAAGTCACGCATGTCTTCAAATTGTTCGTGATTGATAATTTCTTCATCAGAAGCAGCATTGATAGGATTGTTATTAAAATTTTCAGTCATAAGGGTATGTCCAATATCGTAAAATTAGTGCAGTTCGAATAACCACAATAAACAGTTTAGGGCGTGCCCTCAATTCAAGCGATTGTATCTAAATGGGCTAAAAATGGCTAAATTTTGCCAAACATCGTCAAATAGCTGATTAATATCCCGATATTATTTCCGCTATTTTCCTCACTTGCCTGCAATTTATCTCATTTTTATGACCATTTTTTAAATGAGGACACGCCCTAGCTATAATGAAAATGTAAATTATCTTCGCTAAGCATGTTCTTCAACTGCTGCAAATTATCATCGTTAGGGTAGACGCGCCAATGTTCGGAGAGCCCTACATTAGCAATACCGAACTCTTCGTAAATGCTAAGTCCCAGCGGCAGGCAGTTATCGTTGATTGAGGCGTCGGTATTGCTCAGAGCATTATTGGCATAACTTTGATTAGAAGCGCTTTGACTCATATCACTTTCTAATGCCAACAAATCATTACCGTCTTCGTCATACAAGCTGCCACCCATGGCAGGGTCATAAACGTTATTGTTGCTATTACCTTGCTCGTCCTGCTCGTCATTAAAGGACAAGCGCGGTTTTGGGATAATGTCAGCTTGTGCCGATTTGAGTAGTGGCTGCAAACGTGTCAGTAGGTTAATGTCACTGCCGTGGACTTTAATACTGATTTTTTTCAGCCATCGCAAGCGTGCATCAACCATACTCATGGCATTATCAAGACGAGCAAACAGACGACCGTCACGCTCACGAATACTGCCTTTGATGATGACCACTTCATCCACCTTCAACTGTTCTTTGACGCGGTTAAAACGTTCAGCATAGCAGCTAACTTCAAGGCGTGAGGTTCCATCATCTAAGATAATTACATTACGATTACCAAAGTTAGCGATATCGATAATTAAGCCTGCAAAATAGCAGCTACCGTTGTAACCAGTGTCCGTTAGCTTATCGAGACGTGCGCCTGAGGTATAGCGTTTGATCTCATCCAAATACTCATTGATTGGATGGCCGGTTAAATACAAACCTAAGGTGTTTTTCTCCGCTTTTAAACGGTGCTTATCACCCCAAATTAATTCTGAGGTCATGACCAATGGCGGTGCAGCAACGACACCGTCCATTTCACCAAATAAGTCCATCATGCCGATTTCACGGTTCTGACGGTCTTGTTCAGCGGCTTGTACGGCGCTTGGCAATTGACTCATAAGCGCGCCACGAATCTCGTAAGCTTCATCGGCTGGCAAGTCAGGACGTAGGGTCGCCGCAAAGTCATCAAAACACCCAGCACTCACTAAGGCCTCAAGCGTACGTTTATTGACTTTTTTGATATCGACGCGGCGGCAGAAGTCATATAAATCTTTAAACGGACCTTCACGGCGGCGCGCATCAACGATAGACTCAACGGCACCTTCGCCAACGCCTTTAATCGCACCCAAGCCATAAATGATATTGGTCGGGGTATCGGCGACGAAATGCCATTCACTACGATTCACCGATGGATTAACGACGGTCAAATCAAAGTTTTCACGGCAGTCGTTGATAAAGAACACCACGTTGTCGGTGTTGTTCATATCTGATGTCAATACCGCTGCCATAAATTCGGCAGGGTAGTATTGCTTGAGATAAGCGGTCTGATAAGCAAGCACGCCATATGCGGCAGAATGCGAGCGGTTAAAACCGTAACCAGCGAACTTTTCCATCAGGTCAAAGACACCACCTGAGGTCACTTCATCGATACCTTGCGCCGTGGCACCAGTGACAAAGATATCGCGCTGTTTGGCCATCTCTTCGGGTTTCTTTTTACCCATCGCACGGCGTAACATGTCCGCACCACCCAAGCTATATCCTGCCATGACCTGCGAGATCTGCATGACCTGTTCTTGATAGACAATAACGCCGTTGGTGTTTTCTAATATTGGCTCAAGGTTTGGATGGTCATAGATGACTTCCTCGCGACCGTGTTTACGATCAATATACATCTCTACCATGCCAGCATCGAGCGGACCCGGACGATAGAGCGCACACATGGCGATCACATCTTCGATATTAGTCGGTTGTAATTTCGCCAAATACTTTTTCATACCCATACTTTCAAGCTGAAAGACGGCAGTAGTCTTGGCATCTTGCAATAGCTTGTAGGCTTTTTTGTCATCTAATGGCAAGTCTTCTAACACCAACGCTTCTTTGCCTTCTTTCGCACGACGCAAGTTGATGTTTTCTACCGCAGCGTTAATGACGGTTAAGTTACGTAGACCCAAAAAGTCGAACTTTACCAGACCAACCGCTTCGACATCATCTTTATCAAACTGACTGACACGGTGACCATCGTCATCACAATAAATGGCGCTAAAGTCAGTGATTTTATGCGGGGCAATTAGTACGCCACCGGCATGTTTACCAACGTTTCGGCAGACACCTTCAAGCTTGATTGCCATCTCCCAAATTTCGATAGCATCTTCATAATCCATATTGTCAGGATTGGAGATTAAGTCTTTAAGCTGTGGCTCTTGCTCGAGCGCTTGGCTGAGCGTAATACCGGGGGTCTTTGGAATTAATTTAGACAATTTGCTGGCAAGAAAGTACGATTTACTTTGTACCCGCGCCACATCTCGTACCACTGCTTTTGCCGCCATGGTACCAAAGGTTATAATTTGCGAGACCGCTTCACGCCCATAAGTTTGCGCCACATAATCAATAACACGGTCACGACCTTCAATACAAAAGTCAATATCGAAATCGGGCATGGAGACACGCTCAGGATTTAAGAAGCGCTCAAATAGTAGGTCGTAATGGATAGGGTCGAGGTCGGTAATGTTTAACGCATAAGCGACCAAGGATCCTGCACCAGAACCACGACCGGGTCCAACGGGTACGCCATTGGCTTTTGCCCAGCGGATAAAGTCCATGACGATTAAGAAGTAACCGGGAAAGCCCATGGATAAGATAACTTCCAGCTCATATTCTAAGCGTTCATCATACTTTTGGCGAAAATCGCTCCAGTTATCAGTACGTGCTTCAACGGGAAATAGCTTATCTAATCGATTGTTAAGGCCCCGTATTGACTCTGCGCGAAAAAACGATTCAATCGTTTCGCCTTCAGGGACAGGAAAATCGGGCAGGACGTTAATACCAAGGGTCAAGGTTACATTACAGCGGGTTGCTAAACGCAAAGTATTATCAATTACCTGTGAAATATCATCAAACAACTGCTCCATCTGTGCTTGGGTTTTAAGATATTGCTCATCTGAATAGGTTTGCGGACGATTTTGGTCAGCGAGCACGTAGGAGCCTGCGATACAAACGCGCGCTTCATGGGCGTCAAAATCGTCTTGCTCTAAGAAGCGTACGTCGTTATGAGCAATAATAGGAATATTGTATTTGGCACCTGAGTGGATAGCAGCCTGAATAAAGGTGTCTTCCCCTGAACGATTGGTACGCTTGATGGCAAAGTATAAGCGATCATCAAACTGTGCTTGCCATTCTGTCAGCAGCTCATCAGCTTTTTCTGGCATAGAGCCGACTAGCGCTTGACCCACATCTGACTTTTCGGTAAATAAGACAATGACGCCTGCGGCATGCTCTAAAATATGGCTGCGTTTGATGACAGGCACGCCATGATTGGCAGCGTCAGCGCGTCCTTCAGTGAAGCCAAGCGAGACGATACGGGTAATGTTTTGATAACCCTCGTTATCCATCGCTAGCAGGGTTAGCCGCGTGTCCTCATTCTCCATGATGACTTCGCTACCGATAATCGGTTTGATACCAGCACCTAGGCAGGCACGATAGAACTTCACCGTGGCATAAAGGTTGGATAAATCAGTTAACGCCAGCGCACGTTGGTTGTCTGCCGCCGCCGCTTTGATAAGCGGCTTTATACGCACGATAGAATCGGTGATCGAATATTCGCTGTGAATGCCAAGGTGTACAAATGCCATAGAGGACTCTTACTGATACGATCAAAAGGAAATAGGTTGCTAAGAAAATAAATTTATTATTATCAATGATTTAATTGGTGTTTTAGAGTTAATTAGAAGTGAATAAGACGTCAATAGCCATATTTATTCATTTTAAATTTAGCTGCTAATAATAGCATTATTTGGTACGTACAGCCACCGATTCAAGGGTATCAAATTGAATGGATGGTTTTTGGGAATGGGTTTGATTATAGGAAAAAGCCTTCTATATCATAATGATGTAGAAGGCTCTGATAGGTGAAAGATTTACGATTATTTAGCTAATATTTAACGCTTATCATGTTTATCACTATAAGCTATCCAAAAGTCTGCGTTTTCAACGCCTGCTTTTCTAGGGTCAAAGACAGGATCGAGTCCTAGCTTCATTTGCTCGTCGTAGTCTTTTAACACTTTTAACGCCGTTTTGCTGAGTAAGACGATGGCGATGAAGTTAAGGTAACACATACTGCCGAAACCAATATCACCTAGCGCCCACATAACACCGACTGATTGCATACTACCAGTGAAGCAGATTATTAAGAATATAATTTTTAATATTGGCTTTAGTACTGGATAGCGTAGCTTGCTATCCAAATAGACTAGGGTGGTTTCAGCGATGTAGTAATAAGCAATCAAGCAAGTAAAGGCAAATAAGAAGATAGCAATAGCAACAAAACCGCTACCGAATTGACTAAATACCGTTGATACTGCGGCTTGAGTAAATGCGGTTCCAGCTGCAATGCCAGGCATGTTTTCGACTAAGACCAAGCCTTCGGCAGGAATAACGTTATACATGCCGGTAGACAAGATCATAAGCGCAGTTGCAGTACAGACGAGAACCGTATCAACATAGATAGAAAAGCTTTGCACTAAGCCTTGTTTGGCAGGGTGAGAGACTTCTGCAGCAGCGGAGCTGAAAGTAGCTTCGCCTGCACCAGCAACGTTTGAGAATACAGCACGGCGCACACCCCAAGATATTGCTAAACCAACAATACCGCCAAAGACAGCATCCATACCAAACGCACTTTTGAAAATAAGAGCGAACATAGCAGGTAGGTTTGAGGCATTAAAGGCCAAGACAATAACCATCAACAGAATATAGCCAATTGCCATAAAGGGCACAACCGTGCCAGCAAAACTGGCGATACGTTTGACACCGCCAAAGATAATAAAGGCCAATAGAGCAACGATGATGGCACCAGTTATGACGGGTGGGATATTAAAGGCGGTATTGAAAGAGTCGGCAATGGTGTTGGCTTGCACGCCCGGCACCAAAACACCATAAGAAAGACAAGTGACTGCTGCTACTAGAATAGCGAATGGCTTCATCTTTAGACCACGTTCGATATAGAAGGGCGAGCCGCCACGATATTGATCATCGACCGTATGCTTATAAACCTGTGCAAGGGTAGACTCAATAAAAGCACTCGCACCGCCAAGTAAGCCCATGACAATCATCCAAAATACCGCTCCTGGACCACCCGCTGCGATAGCGGTGGCCACCCCTGCGATATTACCAACCCCAATACGACCTGATAACGCCATACAAAAGGCTTGGAAAGAGCTAATACCTTGGGTTGAAGTTTGCTTATCAAACAACAGTCTAGTCATCTCTTTGAGATAGCGAAACTGGACACCGCGAGTCATCACGGTAAAATAAATGCCGACACCGAGTGCCAAATAAACTAACGCATCGCTCCATATATAGCCGACGATGGTATTAATAATCGCTTCCATGGCCTTACTTCCCTGTAAGTATGTGACTAAAGGCTTAAATCATTTAAGCTGTTGTTTTAATTTATGACTGTACTGACTGAACACGCTTGTTAATTAACTAACCAAATAGTCTTGGTCTGTGCGTATTGTGATAAGGCTTCTAAACCATTGTCACGACCGCCAAACCCTGATTGTTTATAACCACCAAATGGCGTCGTGATATCACCTTCTGAAAAACCGTTGATTGAAACAGTACCTGCTTTAATGGACGATGCCACACGATAAGCGCGCTTGATGTTCTGTGTATAAAAAGAAGCGGCGAGTCCATAGTTGGTTTCATTGGCTAATTTGATGGCTTCTTCTTCGGTCTCAAAACTCGTTACCGCCAGCAAAGGACCAAATACTTCTTCCTTGAACAAAGTCATATCGGCTGTAACATCATCAAAAATAGTCGGCTCAATATACCAGCCACTGCCTAAATCTTCACGAATGTTGCCACCTGCAACGATCGTTGCGCCTTCCTCTTTAGCAGTCTGTAAATAATGTGAAACTTTGTCAAAATGGGCTTTTTCAATCATAGGACCAATGGCAGTATCAGGATCGTAGGGTGAGCCGACCTTCCAACCTTTTAGACCGTTTTTTAGTTGCTCAAGTAGCGCTTGTTTTTGGCTGCTGTGAACTAATAAGCGTGAGCCGCAGCTACAGTTTTCACTCATATTCCAAAACGCGGCTGATAGGATATCGTTAATGGCGGCGTCATCAAGTACGGCATCATCAAAGACTATTTGTGGGCTTTTGCCGCCGCATTCTAAGACGATCTCTTTTAGATTGCTTTGGGCCGAGTATTGTAAGAATAGACGTCCGACCTCTGTTGAGCCGGTGAACGACACCATATCGACATCCATATGCTGGCCGAGTGCGGCACCGACATTTTCACCAAGACCGCAGACCATTTGCAGCGCTTCTTTGGGCACGCCAGCTTCATAGGCAAGCTCGGTTAAACGATAAGCCGATAGAGAGGTCAGCTCAGCAGGTTTAACAATAACGGAGTTGCCCATAATGAGAGCAGGGGCGACTTTCCAAGCGTACATTTGGGCTGGGAAGTTCCAAGGTAATACCGCACCAACGACACCAATGGGCTCTTGCACGATAAGTCCTAAAGCCGCGTTACCTGTCGGCGCGACTTTGCCAAATACCTTATCAGCGGCCTCGGCATACCATTCAAAAGTTTCAATAGTCGCTGGCATGTCAGTGTTTAAGCATTCGGTAATCGGCTTGCCCGCATCCACACAATCTAATGCTGCCAGCTCCTCGACGTGCTCATGCATGAGTGCACACCAGCGCTGCACAATAGCCTTGCGCTCAGCAGGAGCCAGACGACGCCATTCACCGTTTTCAAAAGCATCGCGAGCGACTTGCACGGCAGTATCGACATCATCGCTAGTACCTGACGCAATTTGACCGATAATACTGTTATCAATCGGCGTGTAATTGTCCAAAGTAGCGTCTGATAAGCCATCTGCTGCTATTAAGTGACCCGCCCATAATTGCTGCTGTTTTGCTTTCTCAAATACTTGTTGTTTGGTAGATTGTTGTTTGGTGCTCATTTTTCTAATCCTTATCTGCTAAGTTTGATGTCATCGATTCGAGATTTGAATACGGCATCAAATTTAGCGTGGGTTATCCTTAACATTGTTTTTACTAAGCTGAGCTGAGTGCTATTTAGACAGTAAGGCTAAAAACTCTGCTTTTTCGTCTTCTGGCATGTCAGTTAGTGGCACGCGAACTGAGCCGACATCCATGCTGCCTTTTAAACATCCCGCTTTGGCCTTTTGGTTGTAGTTGCCAGACTCCATAGAATGGATAGCAGGATAAATCTCACTCATGATTTGCTTGGCCTTATCCCAGTCGCCTTGCTGGGTGGCGTTAAATAATGCGACTTGTTCTGCTGGGAAGACGTTCGCTGCGCCTGCGATCCAGCTTTTTGCACCCCAAAAGAAGAAATCAACGGGCTGATCATCACAGCCACAAACCACATCAAAGTCATCAAAATTAGCTTGCAGCATGCGTAGCGCATGACTAAAGTCGCCGCTGCTTTCTTTTACACCGACGATGTTAGGATGCTTAGCTAGATGAGCAACAGTGTCAAATTCAATGGCAACGCCAACACGATCAGGGAAGTTGTACATAATAATCGGCAGCTCACTAGCATCCGCGACTTTTTCGAAGTGAGCGATGATGCCATCTTGCTCAGGTAAGCTATAAGGGGTGGCAGACAGCATCAGGCCGTCATAACCTAAGGCTTTGGCTTGTGCGGCAAGCTCAATAGAGTGGTCAGTCGATAAGCTGTTGATACCAGCAATCAGAGTGACTTTATTTTCAGCGCCTTTATTTTTTGCGGCTGCAGCGATAGTGGTTAATACGAGCTCGCGCTCTGAGGCCGAAAACGTATAGTACTCACCTGTGGTACCGCAAGCGACGATACCGGCTACGCCTTTGTCGATAAAAGCTTCGACCAGTGTCGTTAATTTTTGCGCATCAACGTCGCCGTTATTGTCGAAAGGGGTGACGATTGGGACTAAAATTCCATTTATGTTCATGAGACTATCCTTATTGGTGTTGATATTGATGGTGATTTAACGGGTAATGATTCAATGATGAATCGGTTGATTTTTACTTGGTTCATAACCGTTCGATAAGCACCTTATTGAAAGCGGGTAAGTTGATACGGTTTTGGATCGATAGTATGGTCTTCATCAAAATAGTATTCGGCAATCATTTGCGCACTAACGACAGCTTGCGTTAAGCCTAAATGCTGATGACCAAAGCTTAAAAATACGCGCTCGATTTTGTCGATGACTGGTAAGGAGTCTGCGGTCGATGGACGAAACCCCATCCATGACACGCTATCACTAGCATCTAACGGCGCTTTTAACATAGGCTGCGCTTGTTGTAATAGCATATGTGCACGCTGCATATTGGCAGGCGCGTCCAGTCCTGCGTACTCCACCGTACCCGCCAAACGTAGGCCGTCTTGCATCGGGGTCATGACAAAGCGTCGATCCAAACTCGATACGGGAATCTGTAAGCGCGCGCTTTCATGCGGTAGCATTAAGTGATAACCACGTTCGGTATCTAAAGGGATGTTGACGCCCGTTAATTGCTTGGCCAAGGCTTTAGAGTGGGCGCCTGCTGATAGCATCACTTTGGTCGCTGTCATATCACCTTGACTGGTGGTCAAATGAATACCATCTGCATCATTGGTCGCTGCAAGGACGCGGCAATGTTCAATGACATGACCGCCTAACTGTCTAAAAGTATGGTGAAGCTGATTAATAACGGCTTTTAAATTGGTGATATGTCCTGTATTTGGGAAAAATAACGCTGCTAACTGGTTCTCTTGTAAGGCAGGCTCACGCTCTAATAAATCCTCTTTGCTCAGCAGCTCATTGCTCACATCAATGTCATTGAGACGCTTACCGTGTGCTGTTAATAGCTCAAGACTACTAGGCTTTTCAACCGTTAATAACGAACCCTTTACTTGTATCCAATCGCCCAATTGCCACTGATCAGCAAAGCCTTGCCACGCTTGGAGGCTGTTTTGATTTAAGCTTAACAACGCTTGATGAATCCGCTCAAAGGGCTCAGGGCGCATATTCATTAGCAACTGCATTGCCCAAGGCATCAAACGCGGCAGATAGCGCCAGTCTATGCGCAGCGGTCCAGTCGGATTCAATAACATGGCGGGTACATGACGGAGCATGCTGGCATCAGCAATGGGGAATACTTGCTCGGTAGCGATATGACCTGCGTTACCTAATGATGCGCCTTGACCCACTTCATTGGCGTCCAGCAGTGCGACTTTTACGCCTCGCGCTTGCAATGTCACCGCAGCCGCTAGACCGATAATGCCGCCACCAATGATATGCAAGTCGACGTTTGAGGTAGTCATAATTTTTCTCGCTTACGTTCGTCGATTAAGCACTCTTGATAGTGTTTACGCGTTTATCAATAAATAAGGTCACTTAATAAGTTAAGCCACTTCATAAATCAGGTCATTTCATAAATAATGCTGAGAGCTCATTAAGACGGGATGCCCCATTTAAAAGGATCGTATTCTTGCACAATGAGCGTGGTCTCAGCACAAACATAAGCATGACCACGAATCGTTGGGATAATGGTCTGTGCAGGATAGGCCGTACCAGCTGCATTATTGAGCTTAGTTGCATATTGATAACTGCCAGTGAATACACTGCCAACAACACTTTGTTGGCGCCAGATTTGACCAGGCGCTAAGAGGTCGTCAGCAGCAAGGCAGGCAAGCTTGGCACTGGTGCCGGTGCCACAGGGTGAGCGGTCATAAGCAGCACCTGGACATAAAACGAAGTTTTTACTATCGACTTGGTCATCATCGCTATCGGCAAATAACTCGATGTGGTCAATCTCGCCGCCGTTTTTGCCGGTGATATTAGCAGCGATTAATGCTTGCTTAATTTGCATGGTTACTTGAGTCAATTTTTCGACATTATTTGCTTGAATGTCTTGTCCATGCTCACTGACTAAAAAGAACCAATTGCCACCCCAAGCGATGTCGCCACGGATAAGCCCTAATTCAGGAACGTGAACGTCAACTTGTTTTTTATAACGGTAAGAAGGGACGTTTTGTACACTACAGCTGCCATCATCATGTAAGGTTGCTTTAACCAGACCGACAGGAGTCTCTAGCCAGTGCACGCCTGCCGATATCTTTCGTTGATAAGCCAATGAGACGATAACGCCAATCGTGCCGTGTCCGCACATGCCTAAATAACCAGCATTGTTAAAGAAAATAACGCTCGCTGCGGCTTTAGGATTGGTAGCAGGGAAGAGTAACGCACCGACAAGAACATCATTGCCGCGTGGCTCTAAGATGATACTTTTGCGTAGATGATCGAAGTTTTGTTTGAAGTATTGCAGCTTATCTTGAAGAGTGTCGCCGACGAGTTCAGGAAAGCCGTCATAGACCATACGAGTGGGCTCACCGCCCGTATGAGAGTCAATAATTTTAAAATTAAATAATATAGAAGACATGACTGACGCCCTAATTCATCCGTGAAAAAGTTATATTCCGCTTTTTATGCATGAGACCTAATGGTTTTAAGTTAACAGCCAATAGTTGGTTGTTATTTTCTGAGGTCTATATATAGAGTGGACTTTTTTAGAGAGAGCGTCTTGGTGTTTTCTCATGGATAAATGCGTATTTCTGCATAGTGGCTCGGTGTACACTAGAGAGGTCTGTGCCTAAAAATTGGCAATAAAATAGTCAGTTCGAAATAAAGTCGATACGTTAATAGCTACGTGCTGCTGCGGTAAATTTTTCTTGCGTGCTGTTCGCCAGCGTGACATAGCCTTCGAGTTATGGATGTTTGGCTGAATGTAAAATTGATATGACAGGGATGAGATGCGATGACTGATGTAATAACAGATGTAATAGAAGATACCGCGCTTGCTATGCTTACCACGTCATTGCAGCAGAGTATGACTGTCTATCGTCCTGACAGCCGTGAGGCTTTTATCGGTAATGTCTCATTATTACTACCGCTGCTGAATACTTTGACCAATGTGGTATTTTTTGTGAAAGATGAGCAGGCGCGTTATCAGCTGGCAAACAAAACCTTGTTAAAACGCTGTCAGTTGAGTCAGCACGAAGATATCGTGGGATTTACCACAGAAGAGGTGTTTTCGCATCGACAGAGTAGGGATTATATTTTGCAAGATATGAAGGTATTGCGAGAGGGGAAGTCTATCGTTGATAACTTAGAGCTGCACAGTTATGCGTCCGGTCAGTTAGGATGGTGTATTACCAATAAACTGCCTATCTATAATAAGAGCCAACAAGTGGTCGCCATGGTTGGGATATCGGTCGATATTGATGAAGATAACGAGCGCGTTTTACGTAAACACGCGCGCTTGGCTGAAGTCGCTCAGTTTGTACGAGCACATCTTGATCAAAAAATAAATATCGCCCAATTGGCCGACTTGGCTAATTTAAGCGTATCGCAGCTAGAGCGCACCTTTAAGGCCGTACTGAATATGTCGCCATTACAGTTTGTGCAAAAGCTGCGCTTGGAGTATGCGGTGAAGTTATTGGCTCGTCATGAGGTGTCAGTGACTCAGATATCGTTGAACTGCGGCTACAGCGATCACAGTGCTTTTAGCCGTCAGTTCAAACAATTCACGGGTTTGTCGCCCAGCCAATTTCGCCAAACGCATTTATCATAAAAAAATCAAATCAATACCCAACGACTGCCGCATCGACAATACGTGGATCTGAAGATCCATACACGCCATTTGGGGTCAGCATAATCGATTGCGTTGAGCCCATGGCAGACTGCGGACTGACCTTATGTCCCATTGATTCTAGTTTTTTAATGGTATCGACATTAAGGGCTTTTTCGATACGAATCTCATCAGGCAGCCATTGGTCATGAATACGCGGTGCGTGAGTGGCTTCAGCGATATTCATGTCATGGTCGATGACGTTGGATATGACTTGTAGAACCGTGGTGATAATTCGGCTACCACCTGGGCTACCAGTAACGATGTAAGGCTTGCTGTCTTTGAATACCAGCGTCGGACTCATAGACGATAATGGACGTTTATTGGCTTCAACGGCATTTGCTTCACCGCCTAATAAGCCATAACCATTTGGCACACCCGGTTTGGCAGAAAAATCATCCATTTCATTATTCAATAAAATGCCTGTGCCATCAGCGACAAGACCTGTACCGTAAGAGAAGTTTAGCGTATAAGTATTGGCTATGGCATTGCCGTCTTTATCAACGACAGAGAAATGCGTGGTTTGATCGCTCTCATATGGTAGGGGATTGTTTGCTTTAATCGTCGAAGCTGGTGTGGCTTTGTTTGGATCGATTAGGCTACGCAGTTTATCCGCATAAGCCTGAGAGGTTAGACCACTGGTAGGTACGTCGATAAAATCAGAATCTCCCAAGTACTCAGC
Organism: Psychrobacter okhotskensis; assembly: GCF_965638355.1. NCBI lineage: Bacteria > Pseudomonadati > Pseudomonadota > Gammaproteobacteria > Moraxellales > Moraxellaceae > Psychrobacter > Psychrobacter okhotskensis. The sequence continues at coordinate 1,787,482 of NZ_OZ281822.1, read as the reverse complement.
GCGATCCGCATAAGCGAGCTGCATCGCTTCTGCCATTAAGTGAATGGTTTGCGCGCTGTTTTGTCCGTATTCTTTTAGCGGATAACCTTCTAAAATATTTAAGATTTGGATGATATGAATACCACCAGAGGACGGTGGCGGCATAGAGACGATCTCATAACCACGATAGTCGCCTTTAACTGGCTCGCGAGCGATGGCTTCATAATTAGCCAAATCCTGTAAGCTCATACGACCACCCGCATCATTAACCGCTTTTACCAATTTCTTGGCCGTTTCACCTTTATAAAAGCCATCTGCACCTTTTGCGGCAATCAGTTTTAGCGATTTTGCCAATTCAGGCTGCTTTAAACGCTCACCGGGTTGATAAGCGCTGCCGTCAGGTTTAAAGAATATCTTTTTAGTGCTTGGCCATTTTTGTAAACGCTCGCTCAAGGCGGTGAGCGACTCGGACAAGCCAGCCGTGACTTCAATACCATTTTCAGCCAGTGCAATGGCTGGTGCCATCACCTGTCCGCGGCTCATCGTGCCATGTTCTTCTAGTGCTTTGAGCAATCCTGCTACTGTCCCCGGTACACCAACCGCTAGACCGTGATAGCGTGATAAATCACTGACAGCATTGCCTTCCTCATCGAGATACATATCACGAGTGGCAGCACTTGGTGCTTTTTCACGATAATCAAGCGCCACGGTCTTACCTTGCTTCGCGTCATAAATCATCATAAAACCACCGCCACCGATATTCCCAGCACGCGGCAAAGTCACTGCTAAGGCAAAGCCAACCGCGACCCCAGCATCAACCGCATTACCACCGTCTTTTAAAATCTTGAGTCCAATATCAGAGGCAAGCGCTTCTTGGGTGGCGACCATACCGTTCTTTGCCCAAACCGGATGATGAATCGCATCTTCAGAATAAATGGCTTGATCGGCATTGGCGTTGTTAATCGTGGAAGTAAGCGTATTGGTTTTGGCTCGTGTAACACGTTTGGTTTCAGACAACACAGTAGGATTATCAGCCATAATAGCGAGATTGATGGCGCTAGTATTAATCGATGTTGGGTTGATGGTAGTTGATTGATTGGTGGTTGGCTCAGCCGCATGAGCAGATAGCGATACTAAAAACGTACTGCTGATTAATAGAATAGCGGTTTTTATTTTTGCTCTGTTTTTAAAGTTATTTTGAGAAGCATTGATTTCATCTTTTGATATTAGATTTTGCATTATAAATTCCTTTTTGAGCAAGTGATGACACGTTTGGTCTGTAAAAATAAGACTGTAAAAATAAAGAGGCTAGAACGTTAGGGCGTGCCTTAATTGACATAATGATTAGCGCCACGTTTGCTAGATAAACAGTCTTATCAAAAATGCTGAAAATTTTTAAGAAATACGTTCTAATCTTACTAAATTGTAACGCATTGTGATATAAATAATAGTGCTAGAATTTATTCGTTATTGTCTGTCTATTTATAAGAAGAAATTACTATGTCATCCAACCATACTCATAAACGCGACCAACAGCGTCACTCTGGCATGGCTCATCATCAGTCATCTGCCCATAACTATAACCACAACAAGCATAATAAGCATTCATATCAGTCGCGCAAATTAACCTTTATAGCAGGCTGCGCATTACTGGTTGGCAGTGCGTTTGGGCTGGCAGGCTGCCAATCAAACCCAGCGCTATCATCATCTGCGGTATCAAAAAGCATGATTGATTTTAGTAGCGCTGATAGCACGCAGAGCCAAGCCCAAGGACGTGCATTTAATGCAAGCCGCACTGCCAAATCTGAGCGTTATCAACAATTATTTGACCAAGACAAATACCCCAATACCGACAATCAAGCCAAATCACATTTACTGGCGGCTATTCGTCAGCATCTGGTAACAGAACATGTGGCAGTCGCGCAAGCCAATTATCAAGCCGCACCTTTTATTGATCCAGATAGCATTGATGCAGGATCTAGTAGCTTGCTTAGAACGATTATAGAAGCTTATGCTTATGAGCCTGACGGCGATTATGATGAAAGTGCTTATGATGAAAGTGATCATGAGGACAGGCAAACTGAGGCTATGGCAGAGTTAGCAGCGGTAAGTATAGAGTCGAATACATGCAATAAAAATGATGACGATGACGCTTATGAAGTCTGTGTTGTAGAGGATATTAACTACGATGAAGACGGCTATGATCAAGACGGTTACAACGAATATGGCTACAATCGAGAGGGTTACGACATAGATGGCTATAATGAATATAGTAATGCAGAGGGCGGTATTCTCTCAGGGGTTTCAAACCTAAAGTCTAAAAATCTGTTAAAAAACTATGAAGCCATACAGATGGCAAAACAACAATCAGAGGCTGTAGAAGGTAGCCAATCATCAACGCCATCTACTGGCGTCATTGGTCAAATGCTGAGTATGTTCCATCGTACGCCTGAACAGATAGCTGCGTCAAATGCTTATCAATATCAAAATTTAACCTTTAATAGTGTCACTCAGTACAAACCCAAACAACGACAACTACAGAGCGTCTATAGCTATGACTATGTGACACCGACGATTAGCTCATCCATCCAGATACCGTTAGCGTTCGATTTTAACCATAGCAAAGTCACGGTAGACCCGTCTGCAATCATGCCTATCGTGGCGCTTGTTAATCCTGACAATACCCCTTTACCTAACCAAATGGCCTCGCATACTGTCAGTTTTGGGTTACCCGAGAGTATTACGGCGCAGCTACCGCCAGCAGTGCTTTATGATGCCGCCATCGCTGCCATACAGAGTAGCATGGCAGAGCTTGCGCCCGAGCACTTTAGCGCGGTAGATATTCGCAGTGATGCCTTTGCCAAAGAAGTCGGGGCGAGGCGTGCGGTAAAAGTCTATTTTGGCAGTAAGCAAAGCGGTGAGATGATTGGCAAGACTTTAAAATACATGACAAAGTCGCTACAGGATTATGTCGATGCCAATCCACAAAAATATCCTGATGGCGCTATGCTAAAAACCGCGCTGGCGAAAGTGCAGCTATACAATAAAGGCTATCAAAGTGCGGATGTGGGCGCGCTATTGCAGCTTATTGAGGCCATCGGTCCGATCTCTTTTAATCAGATAAATTATTATTATTTAGATAGCTCAGATCGCCTGCTTGCTAAGCAGCAGCGAGTAAATATCGGTGGCGATTTGATGGGTTCTACGACCACTGTATTAAACCAAGTACGCTATGATAAAAGCAGCTTTAATAACCACGCACTAACGCCTTTATTGACCGAGTCTTTTGGCGCAAATGCTAAAGCTGCTATCGATGGTAATGCATGGATCGCAGAGCAACGCCAACAAAAAGACAGGCTGCAAGCGGCACGTGATGCCCGCTATGATTATAGTGGTCGCAGTGGTGATTACGATGATGACGACTATGGTAGCGATTATGCGGATGATGATAGCAGCTATGAGGCAGCAGAATATGACAGTGTTGATCGTCAAGATGATAATGATATCGAAGACGATGCCGCAGATGATGCTGACAACAGGGTAGACGATCAATAACGCTATCTTGTCATGTTCAAGCCCATATTTATTAAGGATAAAAAATGAAAAAAGCACATCAAATCATTGCAAGTCGTCTTCCGTCAGCTAGCTTTCCGTCAGTTATCAATAGCCACCGCCTATTTGCTGGTACATTGATCACAGGGGCACTATTATTAACGGGTTGCCAATCTACCAGTCTCGAACAATCTAACGCGATAACTGCTAAGCAAACACCAGCGGCAGCCAAGACAGCATTGGCGACGGCGTTACAAAAACAGCGCCGCCAGTCCTTTAGCTACCATAGCAATTTTGAAATCAGTAACGAGCAACAGTTTAGCGATGTTGATAGCACGCAACTGGTGGCATCAGAATATGTGGATAGCTATTGTGATGATAGCCACGACCAAGCTTATGGGGCCTTATTAACAAAGGCGCAAGCACAGCATAAGGATATTGCAGCGACTGATTATGATGACCAGCGTGAGGCACTTAAACAGTCCTACCTAGCTTGTTCGGCTGCTTATGAGGCATGGAGAGACGCGCACTATGATAGTGAATCCTATGCCATTGATGCGGCAGCTGAAGACGTTGTAGATTCAGTAGCAGAGATGGAAACAACCGCGTCTGATATGGACTCGGCTCGTGAAGCAAGCGCTACGACTGTCTCACCCTATGTATCGCCCTATTATGAAAAGCTATTTAATGAATATGAGAATAAGCAGAGCAAACAAGATATCAAAAAGTCACAATTACTAGATGCTTATGTGCTAAAGCCACTGTCTATCAATGCACAAGGCATTTATCAGCCAATGGCTGGCAAGGCGACTATGCTGGTGAGCGCGCAGTATCAAGCGCGCAATCATCAAAGCAGTATCAATCAGCCAGTTTATATAGATTTTAAAAACGGTGATATTTATCTGTGGGCAGATAATTTTGCGATGCTCAATTCAGAACTGTTAGACGATAAGCTCGGCATAAAGTGGCGCAACAAGTGGTTAAAACTAGCCATTGATGACGGCACCTTACCCAAAGGCTTTGGTAGTGAATTGATAAAAAGCCACTTTGCAGCATTAGATGCCACATTTGATGCTGCACCTGTCAGCCAGTTTGATTATGTCGCCCCTAATACGCTAGCCTCGCTCTCTCCCAAGCTGCCCGCGCATCAGCTACCAGCCATGCTGGCAAGTAATCAAGTCATTCGCCGTGTACAAAGTGCTGAGAGTTATGAGCAGTTTTATCAAGACTACATGCGCATCATCTACGAGCGGCTAAGTCAGCGATATCCAGAACTGGTTAAAGAAAGCGCGGCTTACGAGGCAGGCGACACAAATGCTAAGAAATTTACCAGTAAAGCGTTAGTGCAGCAAATGTTGGCAATGATAAAGAATGACATAGATAGTGGCAGTGAGACAGTAGATGAAACAATGGCAGAGGCAAAAGAAGAGACGAAAGAAGGTACAATACTAGCGAAAGCAGAGACACAGCAGTTGTATGGCTTTGATAAGCGTGGTCAGCTCAAATGGCAGCATCTGCGTAGTGAGCTTCCGAGTGAAACTTCCTCTAATAATATGGTCATGGATATTTTGCAGCAGTATTCCGCTATCAGTACTAAAGACATGGCGTTTCCCAATTTACCAAACGAGGTACAAGTGCCTAATGCCAGTAATAGTATTGATGTGCGCGAGTATGGCAGCGAGTTGATGCAGTATTATCGTGATGGCAATGGTACTGCGATGGGTAAGATGATGTTTAGTGTCATGCCGATGGCTAAAGAGAAGTTCGGGACGATTGAATAAAAGCGGATTAATCGTAGGTAAGTTTAGTTAGTCGTTATTGAAATTAAAACCAAAAAAGCGCACCGTTTATACGATGCGCTTTTTAGTTTTAACACTTGTAAGACATTAACTATTAATACATGTCTCTGTATTGATAAAAGCTTACATGCCTTGATGTGGTTTGCCATGCATTTTACCGTGCTTTGAGCCTTTATAACCTTTAGCCATTTTTTCGGCTTGCAATTTGGCAAGCTTGGCGCGCTGCTCAGCGGTTAATACTTGCGAGATAGCATGTTGAGTTTGTACACGCTCAATAAAGCGTTGTTTGGTTTTCGCCGCTTGCTGGTCAGCTAGACGATTAACGGAGGCTGTATTCAATGTGCTGGCACTGGTCAATGCTTGCATTTGTTGCTGCATTTGCGTACGTTCTGCTTGGTATTTTGTACGGTCAGCTTTACGATCGCCGTGTTGTGCTTGCATGATGGCTTTGATTTGCGCTTGTTGCGTTGCTGTTAGATCTAGCTGCGACATTGGACCTCTCATGCCGTCTTTTTTCATGGCGTTTTTCATGCCATCTTTATGCTGCATTTTGCTGGTCGTTGGTGTGGTATCGGTGGTTGCATTCACACTGGTACAAGCTGTTACGGTGAAAATGCTAGACATTGCTAATACTGAGCCCATTAATAATTTTTTCATCATTATTACCTTAATTTATGGTGCAAACGTTATTGGTTGCGAAAAAGTCAGTTTTTATCTGATCAGCCTATGCATGGTAAGTGTCCCGGATAGCCACTATCCATCATTGCATATCATCAGTATTTGTCGCTGATAGCCGTTATGTTACGACAGTTAAAGGTTACGAACATTTATGAAGTATTAAGAAAGGTAACGTTTATAGCGAATGGATAAGCAATTGACTGATAATATGGCTAATAAAGCGATATAACGCTTAAGGAGACAGATGTGCCACACATATTACTAGGCGATGATGACGAAGAATTGACCCAGTTATTACAAGAGTACTTGCACAACCACGGGGTGACATGCGACTGCGTTCACGATGGTGAGGCGGTCATACAAAAACTTAAAGCGGCGATGAATAATGAGGCTGCTTACGATCTGCTAGTGTTAGACATTATGATGCCAAAAATCGATGGTCTTAGTGTGTTGCGTCAGTTGCCCAATATTAGTGATATCCCCGTGATTATGCTGACTGCCAAGGGAGAAGAGATTGATCGTATTATTGGGCTGGAGCTGGGCGCTGACGATTATATTACCAAACCTTGTAATCCTCGAGAGCTGCTGGCACGTATCAATGCCGTCATTAAGCGCACCAACGCGGCGGCATCAGAACATATGCCGCTACCAGAGAGCCGTTTACATCTGGATCAAAGCCAGCGGCTTTGTCAGATAGATGGCATAGAGTTGCAAGTCACTGGCACAGAATTTGATCTCTTGGTCGCGCTACTCAAACAAAAAGGCGAGGTCGTGAGTAAAGCGTGGCTGTCAGAGCATGTGTTGCAGCGAGAGTTACAGCCCTTCGATCGTAGTCTTGATGTCCACGTCTCGCGACTGCGAAAAAAACTTCAACCTTTCCACGATGAGCCGATAAAAGCGATTCGTGGTAAAGGCTATCAGTTGGTGCTGTGATGACGGACTACTCAATAAAAGCGTCAATATTTAAGATACGCATGACTCTATTTTGGCGTCTATTTTTAAGCTTATTGGTGACGATTTTGATCACCTCGGTTTTATCCATTATGGTGGAGCGCTGGCTCAGTGAAAAAGAGCTGAACGCTCGGATGGATGTGCAGATTGAGCGCTTATTGGTCAAGCGTGAAAAGCTGATTGCAGCGTTAGAAATAGGCGATTTACCCACGGTTAGAGATATGTATCGTCAAGAGCGACGATTGATGAGTCAGATTAGAGTCTACGATGGGCAAGGCGCTATCATATTTCCACGCTATCGGGACAGAGAGGATCAGCCAAAAGATCGGCAAGCACTTGATTATTCTATGGAAACACCGCCGAAACCTAACAATGCTTCATTTGCTCAGCCCGTTAATGAGATGCCCAGTGCTAAGCCGTCTTATTTCGAAAGCATTTTTCAGCCAGTGATGCCTAGTCGGAGAGCTGCGATAGCTGATAGCGATAATCGCCCTGAATTGGCTGACCTGACAGTTGCTTTACCGGATGAGCAGAGCGTTATCATACAGCTGCGTCCCCATCTGCGTTTTGCCGAATTGGTCGCGCTGCAACGCAGTCATTTTCCTGTGCGCTTGTTGCTGATAATTCTCTTTAGTATTTTGGTCTGCTATTGGCTCAGTCGTACCTTGACCCAGCGTATTCGCCGAGTGCAACATACCGTCCATCGCATGATTGATGGTGATTATCAAGTCAATCCAAACTTAACAACGATGGGAGATGATGAGTTAGGATTATTGGGTAAAGACGTGGCCCAATTATCGATACGACTGGCTGATAGCGAGCTGGCACGTAAGCAGATGCTCAGTGACATCTCGCATGAGCTGCGCTCGCCATTGGCGCGTTTGGATGTCGCCACTGAGCTGACGCGGGATTTTGCGCCCAATGCCAGTCGTTATCTCGACCGTATCGATAAAGAGTCGGCACGAATGAATGAGTTGATTGAGCAAATTATCCATATTCAATCGCTACAAATGCAGCAATACACCATCGATAATCTAGAAAGTGAGGCCGTCAATCTCTCTGAGATTATTAGCGACATTGCCCAAGATGTTTGTTTCGAGTTTCAACATAAAAACGTACGCTGGCAATGGCAGCCGCCTAGCTCCTCACTAAAAATATCACGAACGGATTTTTTGACAGAGTGTTGGACCATATCTGGCAATCAAGAACAGCTGCACAGTGCGCTTGAGAACGTCATTCGCAATGCCTTTATGCATACCTCACCAGCCTCTACCGTGATTGCTGAGATGACAGAAGTGCAGATGGACAATAAAACACCTGCTATCCAAATCAGTATCACTGACGAGGGCGGCGGCGTCGAGGATAAGGATGTAGATCGTATTTTTCAGCCCTTTGTCCGCCTCGATTCTGCGCGTCATCGCGAGACGGGTGGCTATGGCTTGGGACTGGCAATCGTCTACGCGGTTGTCATGGCGCACAAAGGACGAATCAATGTTTATAACCGCAAAGATGGCGTACAAGGGCTTGTGGTGCAGATAGTTTTGCCTATCGGATAACACTTATTTAACTATGACTTGTATATAGATTCACACACAAAGTGGTGCTTTAATACACAATATCAGTCAGTAACATATAGGGTCTGTTGAACATTCAAATGTGGCACTGGCAGTCCTAATATTTGAATGTTCAACAGACCCTATACAAATTTGTAATAAGAATATGAATCTGTGTTCAAAAAGCTGGACAATCAAGACTAGTCCATTTCTGATAAGACATTATATTCATTATTATGAATATAATGGACAAACGGTAGTAATTGGCTGATGAGTTGCATTGTTACTCTCTGTATATTCGGTAATACTAATATACAGAGAGTTATAAAAATGTTACAAAACAAAAACGTCTTATTTATTACACAGTCATGCAAGTGACACTCTAAAAAGGTTCATCCATATAAGCTTATAACCCGTTTTATTTTGTTATATCGACTCTCTACAAGATAGATAACGACTCTGATTTTTTAAATCCGATAAGTCTGTAAGGGAGTACACATTATGAACCGCATCTATAAAGTAATATGGAATGAAGCCTTGAATTGTTTCACTGCAGTTGGTGAATATGCTAAGGCACGTGGCAAATCTTCCAAATCTAGCGTGAGTGCAAACGCTACCATCAATACGACACCCAGTCTTTCATCCGTCAATAGTCTGCGCTTAAGTGCCATCGGATTAGGGCTGATAGCGGCTGGTTTTAGTCTTCAGGTGAATGCTGCCTCTTGCCATGCTGCTACAGAAGTAGAATGTGGGACTAATGCTACGGCAAGTCCTCTTCATGGCATTGCTATAGGTAAGAATGCCACAGCGTTCGGAAGTCAGACTATTGCCATTGGCGGAGGAAGTAGCGGTCAACACACCACCGCAATGGGTGAGCAATCTATTGCCATTGGTGCAAACGTTGTGACCAAAGGCGGATCTTCTATTGCCATTGGTGGTGACGATCTAAATGCCGCCTCTCAAGCCAATATTGATGGCACCTCAGCATCTGCAATCAATGGAGGTGATGTCAATACCGCATTCAAAGCTTATACGGGTCGTGACCTTGTTGAAGCGGGATATTACGTTAGAAATACCGAAGCTGGTGGTGCTGCTTCTATAGCGATTGGCTCAAAAGCGCTTTCTAAAGGTGCTTTGTCTACGGCTATTGGCGTACAGTCTTCCTCAGCGGGTGTTGCGTCCTCAGCCTTTGGCATGGGATCGTCAGCAAGCTTAGATGGTTCGGTTGCTTTAGGTGCAGGGTCAACGACTGCCACAAATGCAACCACTGAGTCGACCATGACCGTTGGCGGGGTCACACATACCATTGCAGGTCCTGCGATGCGAGTTGGTGATCAGGTCTCTGTTGGTTCAGTAGGATCTGAGCGTCAGATCAAACACGTCGCTGGTGGAGCGGTGAATGCAAGCAGCACGGATGCGGTGAATGGCAGTCAGTTGCATGCCACTAATACTACCGTTGCCGCTAATAAAACCAAATACTATAGCGTGAAATCAACGGGTGGTAGCAACGATGACAACCTAGGTGCCACGGGTGAAAACGCGATGGCAATGGGTCGAAACGCCAGTGCGACTGGCAGTCAAGGCATTGCCATTGGTAGCGGCGGCAGTGGTCAACACACCACCGCAATGGGTGAGCAATCTATTGCCATTGGTGCAAACGTTGTGACCAAAGGCGGATCTTCTATTGCCATTGGTGGTGACGATCTAAATGCCGCCTCTCAAGCCAATATTGATGGCACCTCAGCATCTGCAATCAATGGAGGTGATGTCAATACCGCATTCAAAGCTTATACGGGTCGTGACCTTGTTGAAGCGGGATATTACGTTAGAAATACCGAAGCTGGTGGTGCTGCTTCTATAGCGATTGGCTCAAAAGCGCTTTCTAAAGGTGCTTTGTCTACGGCTATTGGCGTACAGTCTTCCTCAGCGGGTGTTGCATCTTCAGCCTTTGGCATGGGATCGTCAGCAAGCAAAGATGGTTCGGTTGCTTTAGGTGCAGGGTCAACGACTGCCACAAATGCAACCACTGAGTCGACCATGACCGTTGGCGGGGTCACACATACCATTGCAGGTCCTGCGATGCGAGTTGGTGATCAGGTCTCTGTTGGTTCAGTAGGATCTGAGCGTCAAATCAAACACGTCGCTGGTGGTGCGGTGAATGCAAGCAGCACGGATGCGGTGAATGGCAGTCAGTTGCATGCCACTAATACTACCGTTGCCGCTAATAAAATCAAATACTACAGCGTCAACTCAATCGGTGGTTCCAATGATTTAAACGAAGGTGCAATCGGTTACAATTCCATGGCAATGGGACAGAATGCAAACGCTCAGGGTGATCAAGCCATTGCCATTGGTAGTAGCGGGATTGGACAACAAACGACTGCCAGTGGTCAGCAGTCCATCGCAATTGGTGCCAATGTAGTATCGATGGGCGCATCATCGATTGCCATTGGTGGCGATGATCTAGATGTCGCTTCAAAAACTAATATTGATGGCAGTTCTTTGTCAACATTAAACAGCGGCACAGTCAACGATGCATTCAAATCCTACACGGGTAAAGATCTGGTAGAGAGCAATCAATATGATGTCAATACTGAATCTGGAGGTGCTGGATCGATTGCCATTGGTGCAAAATCACTGTCTACAGGTGATCTGTCTACAGCCGTTGGTGTTCATTCTAACACATCGGGAACCGCTTCCTCAGCATTCGGTGTTGGCGCATCCGCGAGCAAAGATGGTTCAGTCTCTCTAGGTGCAGGGTCAACGACTGCCACAAATGCAACCACTGAGTCGACCATGACCGTTGGCGGGGTCACACATACCATTGCAGGTCCTGCGATGCGAGTTGGTGATCAGGTCTCAGTTGGTTCAGCCGGCGCTGAGCGTCAGATCAAACACGTCGCTGGTGGTGCGGTGAATGCAAGCAGCACGGATGCGGTGAATGGCAGTCAATTGCATGCCACCAATACAGAAGTGACTAATAACAGCACAGCCATTGGTTTAGGCCTCGACTTTACCGGTGACAACACAGCGACAACTGTCAACCGTCAATTGGGTCAGAAGCTTACCGTCAAAGGGGGTGCAACCACGGCATTATCGGACAACAACATCGGTGTTGTTGCAGATAACGTGAGTAACACCTTAACCGTCAAACTGGCGAAAAATATAGATCTAGGTGAGACAGGTAGTGTAAAAATGGGTTCGAGTTTTCCTATAGGGTTTGGTAATACTACGACCCTTGATCGTTCTGGACTCACAACTGGCAATATACTGACGAAGACTACAGTCGATGGCTTAGGTGTTAGAACAGGCAACGCTCTAGTTAATACTACCGTTACTGGTGTGGGAATTGCTGTATCAAGCCCTCTGTCTACCACTCTCATATCTAGCAATGGTCTGACCATTTTAAATGGCCCAAGCATCACCAAAAGCGGGGTCAATGCGGGTAATAAGAAGGTCGTCAATGTTTCTAATGGTACGGTTAGTCTAAATAGTCAAGACGCCATCAATGGTGGTCAGTTATTTAATACCAACCAACAAGTCACCAGCAATACTGGCAATATCTCGACCAATACCACCAATATTGGCACCAACGCTGACAATATTGCTAAAGGCATCAAATTTAATGTGAACGATGTAAGCAGCGGCGGCACGCTCAAAAAAACCTTTGCCTTAGGTGAAGAGATTAAACTTGATACGGACAGCAATTTAACGACCACAGCCTTGGGTAGTGGTGATGGTATAGCCCTCGGCTTGTCTCCAACTTTGACTGGACTCACCAGTGCAGACTTTGGCGGCGTTAATATCTCTACTACTGGCATCAATGCCAATGACACCCAGATCAAGGGAGTAAAAAGTGGTGGTGATACAGTCAGCAATGCGGCAAACATCGGTGATGTACAGATGGCTGCTGCAGGAGCGAGAACCAAAGTGGTTAAAGGAACGAATGTTGCCAGTGTTGATTTTTCAACCGATAGCGATACTGGACAGGACGTCTACACCGTCAATGCCAATGGCGCCAGTGTTTCTACTGCAGATGCAAATGCATTAACAGTAACCGCCAGTATCAAAGATCCTGATACCAATATCACTGATTACCAAGTGGATCTAAGCGAAGGCAGTAAAGCAAGCTTGGGCAAAGCCGATAGCGCGATGCAAACAGTAGTAACGCAAATCAATGGTTCTGATGTCAAAACTCTGAATAAGGACAATAACACAGCCAATTTTATTAGCGGTGACAATATTGTCTTAACCGCTGACGAAGGTGGTATTAAAGTTGCCACTGCTGCTAACTTAGTCTTAACCAGCTTGACCACAGGAACTACCGTTATTAACAATGACGGTGTCACCCTCACAGGCGGCAGTAACCAAACCGTCACGCTCAGTAATAACGGTCTAAATAATGGCGGCAACCAAATCACCAATGTCGCCGATGGATCACTAGATACTGATGCCGTTAATATTAGACAACTAAATGCAACGACTACAACGATAAATAAAGGTCTCGACTTCGATGGTGATACGGGTACTACCGTTAATCGTAAACTTGGTCAAAAACTCACAGTCAAAGGTGGGGATACTATCAATGCTGATCCAGCAACGAAAAACATTAGTGTCACCGCTAATGGAGATGATACCTTGACTGTTAAATTGGACAAAGATATTAATCTTGGTAATACAGGCAGCGTTACCACTGGAAATACTCAAGTTAATAATGCAGGTGTTACTTTATATAATGGTGATAATAACCAAGTAGCACTCACTAACAATGGTCTGAATAATGGCAACAACAAGATTACTAATGTCGCTGATGGATTGTTGAGCGCTACTAGTAGAGATGCGGTTAACGGTAGTCAGTTGTTTAAGACTAATGGTGAGATTGCCAAAGGCATCAAAATCGGTGATGGCAATAGTGCCAACGACCAGCAGTTTGCTTTAGGTGATACCATCAACGTCACGGGTGATAGCAATATTACGACGATGGCCTCGGCAACGGGTGTTCAAGTAAAACTGAATAACCAGCTGAACTTAGGCAATGAGGGTAGCATGCAGATTGGTGATAGCATTATGAACAGCAATGGCTTTACCTTTACTGACAATGGTCCCGGTAGAACGGTTAGACTGAGTAGTGGTGGTCTTGACAATGGTTTTAATAGAATCACCAATGTAGCTGCCGGTATGGCAGACACAGATGCGGCGACTGTGGGACAGTTGAACGCGACGACGTTTGCCTTAGACAGAGGTTGGGCATTAAGTGCACAAAGTGATACCGCTACCATGGTAAAACAGGGAAGCGCTGTTGATATGAACAGCAGAGATGGAAACATTACTATTTCTAGAACGTCGGCAAATGGTGGTGTAGCAAGTCAAGCTGGCCGAGCGGTAGACGCAAATGATATTAGCTTTGATTTAAACCCAGACCTAAATGTAGATAGCGTCACAGCGGGTGACACCGTTATTGACAATAATGGTCTGACTATCGCAGGCGGACCTAGTGTCACCAAAGCCGGTATCAATGCTGCCGATACTCAGATTACAAACGTGATGAATGGTGCTGTCTCTGAAGGTAGTAAAGATGCCATCAACGGTGGTCAGCTCTACGCTCAAGGCACTGGTATCAGTAGTATTATTGGAGGAGATACAGTCTACAATCCTGTAGATGGAACCTTTACGAACAATAATATTGGTGGTACTGGTCAAAATAGTATCGATGGTGCAATAGCTTCTATCAAGCAAGGTGAAGTTATAATCAATGAAAGCATCCAGACCAATACTACGAATATCCAAACCAATACCACGAACATTGCCACCAATACGGCCGATATCGTAACGAATACCACGAATATCGAAACCAACACGACCAACATTAAAGTGAATAAGGACAAAATAGATGCGGGTCTCAATTTTGGTGCAGATAGCGGCGCTACCATCAACAAACCAGTAGGTGATGACAGTGTCCTCACCTTCACAGGTGGCAATAACATCAGCACTACAGCAGCAGGCAGTAGTATTAAGTTTGATCTAAACGGCAACATCAACGTAGATAGTGTCAAGACTGGCAATACATCCATTAATAACAATGGCGTCACGATTGTCGGCGGACCTAGTATGACTGCAAGCGGTATCAATGCAGGCGATAGCCGCATTACCGGGGTTGCCAATGCTACAGAAGCCACAGATGCCGTCAATTTCGGTCAATTAAGTGCACTTGATAGCAGGCTCAATAATAACATGAGCGATCTAGGCTACAAAATTGGTGAAGTCGAAGATGATGCAAACGCGGGTATCTCGGCAGCCATGGCCATGTCTTCATTACCACAAGCCTTTATTCCAGGTAAGTCATTAATCGGCGGTGGTATTGGTACTTATAACGGAGAAAGCGCAGTGGCGATTGGCTTCTCGAAATTGTCCAATGATGGTCGTTGGGTCATGAAGGTAAACGGCACCGCTGATACCCAAGGTAATGCTGGCGGCTCGATTGGTGCTGGTTTCCATTTTGATTAAAGAAATCAAGCGCAGTATCGAATAAAGCAATTCGTTAATCATAAAAAAGCAAGGCATTAGATGTCTTGCTTTTTTGCAACCTGAGAATTCATAAGTTTTTAGAGTGATGATTTGGTAGCCACTATATAATTTTTAACAATGATTTTTTTTCTTTGGCTGAATAGCAAAGCGATAAAAATCCCTCATTTTATGAGGGCTTGTCTATTATCATAAAAGCAATTTTATACTCTGAACATGGCGGCATTTGGGGTCAGTCCGACGTAAGCCATACCGGCTTGATCCATCCAATGTGGCTGAATAATCCCATGCTGTAAAATAGCATGAATGTCTCGATGCGCTCTCTCTATCCTATGTTTTTTATATAGCGAGACCGTACCAGCAACTGCGTAAATCTCCGATATCATGGCTCGGGCTTCTCGTGCTGCCTCACAGGCTGCTGCCCACACATCAGCCAGCTGTATATCGGTAAAGCTGTTTTGTTGCTGCGCTGCATCCCATATTACCTCGACACTATTGTGTAATTGCACGCGCCTAGAGGCCAAAAGTGTTTTGCTCTTAGCGATAGTCGCTTGTACCGCTGCTCGATCACGCAAATCTGGGCTTTTACCGGGCGTTACTTTCTCTAGGCAAATTTGGATTAACTCATCTGTCGCTGCTTTTAAGACGCCCAGTGCCATCGCTGCACAGCCAGCTGCATTAATACAACCAATCGGTAGGCGATTATAGGCGTTGTCGATGGCAACCGGACTATCAAATCCGACCGCATAGTCCGATTTTACAAAAGCGTTTTTAACGACGATATCGTGACTGCCTGTACCGTTTAGGCCGCCAACATGCCAAGTATCAATCACTTCAACATCTTCTTTTGGAATAAAGAACAGTTTTAAATTTGCGCCCGGCCCAAGGGTGGTGGGTGAGCCTTCGGAAATTACCAAGCAACGTAGCACAAACCAGTCGGCCAACTCACACCCTGATACTAATGTCCATTGACCTGAGACCGTATAGCCTTCTGCTGTTTGTTTAGCAACACCTTCAGGGCGAGCTGAGTTGGCATAGACATGAGAGGGGTCACTGTATATTTCCTGCATACTAGGCTCGTCCAAAAATCGTCCAAATGTGCAAGCCAAATGATTGTTCCAAACAATCCATGATACTGAGGCCTCAGCACTGGCCAGCGTCTCATAAGCTTTTAGCGTTTCTACAGGATTGCCTTGCCATCCTCCCAACGACTTTGGCAACCCCATTCTAAATAGTGATAGCGCTGACAGTTTTTTGACCACTATCGGTGCAATTTTTCTACAGGTTTCTGTTTCCTCTCTGGCCGATATGGCTAAATCATAAACATCTTCAGCGGCATCGGATGGTAGAGCGTCTTTATTATTATTTGATGAAGGTGTATCACTCATAATTTTCAACCTTATTTTAATGAATAAAACAGTATGTTGATTTAGAATTAATAAATAAAAATCAATTCTAAATTTGAGATATAACAATGCCTATACCAAGAATAGCCAACAGTTGACCGCTATACAACCAATAATTTGCATATATAAAATATTATAGTCAAATAAATGTTAGAAGCGATCCTGCGATGAAATATTTACAGCACATCGCTCAGTTGTATGTGTCATTGACAGCGCCTTAGCCTGTCATTTTATTTTTTAGTTACTTAGATTAACACATGAAGTGCAATACCAAATGTGAGGTGAAACTGATTTTAAAGTCTTTCTGGATAGAAATACGAATACTAAGAAGCTAGGACGGATGAGCATACTGCAGTGAGCGCTTTAAAATAGTAGTTTTTTAGCATTTAAATGGTCATCGATTGAATTAAAGATGTGCCCCAATGTTATCTAAGTGCAGATGCATTCATAAATGCAAAAAGCCGAGCAATGGCTCAGCTTTTTTAGTAAATAGTTCTATTAAAAATTTGGCTACCAAGCCTAATCGGTTGAGGTTTCTTGTAAGACCTCTACCATGGCATTGGCTACGTAATCAATGTTACTGACGTTTAAGCCTGCCACACACATACGTGAGTTAGAGACTAGGTAAATACCAAATTCGCTTTGTAAGCGCTCGATTTGCTCAACTGTTAAGCCGGTAAAGCTAAACATGCCGTTTTGACGAGTAATGTAATCAAAATTACGCTCAGGTAGTTTGGATTCTAATACCGATTTGAGCTTTAAGCGCATAGCTTTGATACGGTCGCGCATTCCATAAACTTCACCAACCCACTGCTGATATAGTTCCTCATCATTCATGACGATATCAACCACGCGGCCGCCATGGGAGGGTGGACTGGTATAGATACGACGAACAATAAAGTTCAACTGACCAAAGACGCGCTCAGTTTCGTCTACTGTCGGACAAACGACGGAAAGACCGCCAACACGCTCACCATACAGTGATAAGTTTTTGGAGTAGGAGTTACTCACGAACACCGTCAAATTCATCTCAACTGCTTTACGAATAGCATACGCGTCGCTGTCCATATCTTCGCCAAAGCCTTGATAAGCGATGTCCATAAATGGAATTAGCTCACGCTGCTTTATTACCTCTAGCACTTTATCCCATTGCTGCTTTGTCAAATCCATACCGGTTGGGTTATGGCAGCAAGGGTGCAACAACACCACATCGTGTTTATTCAAGGTTTCAAAAAAGCGGATCATCTCATCGAACTTGATGCTACTGCTGGCTTTATCGTAGTAAGGATAACTGCCAACCTCTACGTCACAACCTGCAAAAATAGCAATATGATTGCTCCATGTTGGGTCGCTGACGTAGCACTTCGACTGAGGTAGCCACTGATGTATAAATTCAGCACCAACTTTTAGTGCACCAGAACCCCCGAGAGTCGCTATCGTCGCCACACGGCCCTCAGTCAATACCTGAGCCCCTTTACCAAACAGTAAATTCTGACAAGCGCTACGATGTCCAGCCAGACCTGCCATCGGCAAATAAGGGCGCGGAGAGATTGAATCTGCAATCTGCTGTTCGGCAGTTTTGACGCAGTCTAATACGGGCAATACACCTTCTTCATCGTAATAGATACCGATGCCCAAATTGACTTTATCGGGATTGGGGTCAGCAAAAAACTGGTCCATCAATCCTAAAATAGGGTCACCAGCATAATACTCTACATGTCTAAACATTCTGTGTCCTTACAAAAATATGAGTCTTGCGGACAAAAAGCATAATCCAAATCAATAATTAACTCAACGCAAGATTTATTTTTAGCCCCTTTAGAGACAAGCGCTTGAATTGAGGACGCGCCCTAGAGTTGATAACGATTTAAGCAGCCTGCCAGTGGCTTATGTCAATCACTGTGAAAATTATCGAAATGATCATCAAAATACGACTGTAAAAACTGCTTAAAAGCAATGGTCACTTGTTCAATAAATAGCCCTTGTAAAGTAATAAGTGGAATGTCTACCAAATAAGGTTTGCCTCGCAATGATTTTGTCATGGCCGCGAAGACTGATAGCCTACTGGGTAAATGACGAGGGTAGCAATAATCATTGCAACTCATTAAACTTGTCCAACCCAAAGCCAACCCCAACGCCAGACTTGACTGGCAAGCTAAGGATGTGTGATGCCTCCAAAAATACTTACCCAAATTTCACCGCAATTGGCATTTATGATTTCTGCCGTCGTTATCGCTATTATGGGCGTTACCATGATTGGCTTTGGCTGGGTACCGCATTTATCATTGATACTCGCTATTTGTGTCTTGCTGGGCATTGGTCTGTTCAAAGGCTTGACCTTTGACGATATGCAAGCGCAAATGGCATCAGGTGTCATGCGCGGTATCGGTGCGATATATCTATTCTTCTTTATTGGTTTGATGGTCGCCGCCTTGATGATGTCTGGTGCCATTCCGACGCTGATGTATTTTGGTTTTCAGCTGATATCGCCAGAGTATTATTATATCTCAGCCTTTGTATTAACCTCTATTATTGGTATTGCCTTGGGCAGTAGTTTGACCACGGCCGCCACCCTCGGCGTGGCGTTCATAGGGATGAGCAATGCCTTTGATGCCAATGTGGCGATTGCCGCTGGTGCGGTGGTATCAGGAGCATTTTTTGGTGATAAAATGTCGCCATTATCGGATACTTGTACCATTGCCTCATCGGTTGTCGGCATTGATTTGTTTGAGCATATTCGCAATATGATGTATACCACTGTGCCGGCTTGGATACTGACGGTGATATTGTTTTGGTTCTTCTCTGGGCAAACGGCTGGCTCTGACTTAAGTCAAGTAAGAGTGCTGCAAGGACAGTTAATTGAAAGTGGCTTGGTACATGGTTACGCCGTATTGCCTTTCGTCGTGCTAGTAGGACTGGCGATATTCCGCGTCAATGCCATTTATACCATCATCTGTACCATCGCTGCGGCATTGATTATTACTTACTTACATAGCTCGCCAAGCTTTGGTCAGTTGGGTGGTTATCTGTTTGCAGGCTATGCCCCTGCTGAGTCATTAGAGTTGGGCGAGGTAGGCGGCATGCTATCGCGCGGCGGTGTCCAAAGCATGTTCTTTACCCAAGCGATTGTGATATTAGCGCTCAGTCTTGGTGGCTTGCTGACAGCATTAGGTATCTTGCCAGCATTATTATCAGGTATTAAAGACAATTTAACGACAGCAGGGCGTGCTATTTTTGCTGCTGCCATGTCGGCTTTAAGCATCAACGTACTTATTGGTGAGCAGTACTTGAGTATCTTATTATCAGGAACCGCCTTCCGACCAACGTTCGAGCGTTTAAACCTACACCCAAAAAACCTATCGCGTACCATTGAAGATGCCGGTACGGTGATTAATCCATTGGTACCTTGGAGTGTGTGTGGCGTGTTTATCAGCCAAGCATTGGGCGTTCCCGTACTTGATTATCTGCCTTATGCCTTTTTCTGTTATTTATCGCTACTACTTACAATTCTGTTTGGCTTCACAGGGGTGACTATCAGTCGAATACAGACCCATCAAACTCATAAGAAGACAATCATGTCAGATTCTGCTCCTATGGGTTAAACGCTTGTGCTTATCTCCTATGATTTGATGGTGTTTTTTTGACACTCTGTGCAAATGCTATCTAATTCTAATTATTTTGATTCAAATAAAAGAAACCTCGTAGCGCAACGCTTACGAGGTTTTTTTAAATTCTGAGCAGTTGTATCGTGTTTAAGTGGTTGGTTGAGACTTAATAACAGCGTTATGATTTGCTATTTATATCGAGATAAAAGCGTGGTGTAATTTATGAACATTATGTGGGTTTAACTTTTTTCTATATTTTATACGTTTCTTCCACTAGTTTAGTCTTGCGTACGCAGTGCCTAAAATCTTGTTTATGTTATCGAGGTTTAATGGTTTTGCTAGGGCTAGTGTGGTAAATTGCTAAAGTCGCTGAAATCAAAGCGCATGGTTTGTGGTAGTAAATAACCGTAAGTTAAAAGACCAATATCTTAATTTTTATGATAATAAATAGTTACTTCAGAAGACAATAGAGACATTACCCTCAAAGCAGTGTGACTGCTTTGCCAACTAATTTGATGAGAAGGTCAAGGATGACGATAGATAATAATGTGTTACGGGAACGCACGAGCTTATTAGGCTCTTTCTTAGGGGCTGCGATTTCTCGCCAGTCTGGTGAACAGACGGTACATACCATCGAAAAATTGCGTAAAGGTTTTATCCAACAACGCCGCGAGCCTAACGACGCACAAAAGCAGGAGCTTATTGACTTTATTGCCTCTTTAGACAATCAAGCATTGAAAAATGTCATACGTGGCTTTTCTATCTATTTTTTCTTAGCAAATTTAACGGAAGAAAATTACTTACGTGAGCAGCGTCATAACCTGCGTGCGCAGTCTGAGCAAAGCTGGGAAGGGTCGTTTCGGCGTACGCTGCTTGAATGTCGTGAGCGCAATATTGAACCCGCCCAAATGCAAGAGCTGATTGATCAGCTAAAATTTATCCCTGTCTTTACCGCCCATCCTACTGAAGCGCGTCGCCGTACGACGATGAATCTATTGCAGAGTTTATTCAAGCATAGCGATGCTTTGAATAATCTTCCTGAAAACAGTTTCGCCTATGAGCAAGCGAAAGAACAAACGGCGCAAACCATTGATTTATTATGGTCATCTGATGAAGTACGGACGCGTAAACCTTTAGTCTATGACGAGATCAATAATGGCCTGCATTATTTCAATGCCAGTTTATTCAGCGCCATTCCCAAAGTTTACCGTAATATTAAAGACGCCATTGTTGATATCTATCCTGAGCTAACAGACTATCCCTTACCGGCGTTCATGAGCTTTGGTTCTTGGATCGGTGGTGACAGAGATGGCAATCCCTTTGTCACTCATGACACCACAGAAATGGCCGTATTGATGCATGCCAATACCGTCTTGCGTCACTATCAAGTGTTGATCAAAAAATTGCGTCGTGAACTGATTCACAGCGATACAATTGTCGCTATCGAACCTGACGTGTATACAAAAATTGAAAGTTATCGTGAGCTCGACAGACGAGTCTTTGATTACAATACTGACGATTACAACAATGAGCCGTACCGAAGACTGTTATCGATTATTCTTGCCAAAATAAAATCGACTAATAGCCATATTCAAAGCAAAGGTAGTGATAGCGAGGCTGAAAAAGATGCCTACGCCGACCCACAAGAGCTGTTAGAAGACCTGCGTATTATTCGTCAGAGCGTGAATGGCCATGATACTGCTCATAGCGATGGCTTATTGCTTGACGTTATTCGTCTGGTGAAAACCTGTGGCTTTCATTTAGCCGCGCTGGATATCCGTCAAGAGTCGTCTTATCATAGTGAGGTGATTGACGATATTTTTGCCAGTGCCTCTAATCTGCCAGATTATCAAACTTTGAGTGAAAGCGAGCGCCAAGAGTGGCTGACTCGTTTGCTTGCAAAGCCTGGTACACCGCTCATTTATACTGATAACTTGACTGATAAAACACGTGAACAATTGGCATTGATGAACTCAGTGGCGACATTACGTAAGCTGGTCGGGCAAGAGACTTTTGGCAGTTATGTTATTTCGATGACTAATAATGCCAGTCAATTATTAGAAGTTTTATTATTGATGCGGTTTGCTGGCCTGTGCAGGGTTGATGAGGCAGGACAGTTATCTGCTGATTTGCCCGTTGCACCCTTGTTTGAGACCATTGAAGATCTTAAAAATATTGACAAGATTCTACCTGCCGTGTTGGATAATCCACTGTATCGAGGACTGCTTCAGCACTCAGATAACACCCAAGAAATCATGCTTGGCTATTCAGATTCATCAAAAGATGGCGGTATCATTACCTCTGCATGGCAGCTGTATAGCGCGCAGCAAACTATCAATCGTATCGCTGAAGAATACGGCATCAAAACGCGCTTGTTCCATGGTCGTGGTGGCTCAGTGAGTCGTGGTGGCGGATCAACGCATAACGCGATTGCCGCACAACCAGCGGGTACATTGCATGGAGAAATTAAAGTCACTGAGCAAGGCGAAGTACTCTATGCCAAATATGCCAACACCGACACCGCTGTATTTGAGCTGACCATGGGCATCACTGGTACATTGAAAGCCTGCTCTACCAGATTCGTTGTGCAACCGCCTGAACTACCAAATTATGAAGCACTCTTTGCGCGTTTGGCAGACGCGGGTGAACAGCATTATCGTCAACTGACTGATAATACTGAAGGGTTTTATCAGTTCTACTCACAGGTGACCCCTGTGCAAGAAATCTCTTTATTAAATATTGGCTCACGTCCCGCGCATCGCAAAAAAGGCTTGCCGAGCAAAACGACTTTACGGGCAATTCCTTGGGTATTTGGCTGGTCATTAGCGCGTTTCACCTTACCTGCTTGGTATGGCGTCGGCAGTGCGTTACAGAGCGTTAAAGAGGAAGAAGAGTTAATGAGAGAGATGAATAAGCATTGGCCATTTTTTAGCGTATTTATCAGCAATATCGAAATGGCTTTTACCAAATCTGAGATGAATATCGCTCAGGCTTATAGCCAGTTATGTGACGATGAGGCGTTACGTGAAAAAATTATGCAGGCGGTCATCGATGAGCACCAGCTTACCTCTTCTGGTTTAAATTCCCTGCTTAACCAGACATCGTTATTAGCGCACCAGCAGAATCTTGCCGCCTCACTACAGTGGCGAAACGCTTATTTAGATCCGATTAATTATATACAAATCGAGTTGTTAAAACGTGCCAGACAAAAAGACGTTACAGGCGTCATCAATCATGATGAGCTTGATGTTGAGGATCCATTAATCCGTAGTATTAACGCTTTGGCAGCAGGTTTGCGCAATACAGGTTAATTATTAGAGCGGCATATTCTTCGGTTAAGATTAAATATATAGTCAAAATATCCTAAAAACATTAGGGCGTGTCCTCATTTTAAAAATGGTGATAAAAATGAGGTAAATTGCAGTCAAACAAGGAAAATAGTGCAGACAATATCGAGATATTACCTAGCTATTTGACGATGTTTGGCAAGATTTAACCATTTTTAGCCCATTTAGATTACTATCGGTTGAATTGAGGACACGCCCTAGGGTATTGCTGATATTAATTTTTTGTCGCCTCTGTCTGCGCAGGCACAGCAAGCAAGAAAAATTGATATCAGCAGGGCGTCGTGTATCGATATTACTTTTCACTGACTATAGTTTCGTTGATTAAATATAATCAACCAGTACTGGATTAATAAAAAAATCTTCAAGCTATAGTATATAGAGCTTGAAGTTTTTTATTTTAAGGAGATGCTTTCACTGTTGTACTGAAATAGACAGACAGTCTATTATAAAAACGTGACAGCATTCATCTCGTTTGAAGTATCATATAACCCTCTGCAATCAAACATGGGTACCACGAATAGGGTAGTCGTTTTTTCGAACAAAAGACAATCCGTTGGCAAGGGCTTCAAGCTCAGGTCTGGCAAATGGGGCATTAGAGATGTCAATGATTTGAATCTCTTCTTTAGCATTAATAACGAAGACACCAGGCTCTGCAAAAGGATGATCGGTTTCTTTTTCAGAACGTGGGTCGGAGATATAAAGCCCCAAGGTATTCATCTGCTCAACAGTCAAGCTATAAGCTATTGGAAAGCTGATATCCAGCTCTTCTAAATGCGCCTCTAGCTGCTGTTTACTATCACCTGATACAGCAATGATGTCGACGCCAGCATCAGCGAATGATGATTTTACCGTTTCTAATTGATTGAGATATTTAGTACAGATCGGGCAATGTTTACCGCGATAAACCACCACTAACTTCCAATCGTGACCATTTTCAGGCTTGCCTAAGGTTTTCATTTCACCATCTAACATTGGTACTTGTATGTCAGGGAATTGACTACCGGCGCGGAGTTTTTGAGTATCTTTTGCTTGCATCATATTATCCTTTGAGGTGTTGTATTAATGTGAGTGATGAGGGTTAAAAAACTTATTTAATTATTGGGTAATGAGTGTTTGTGAATAAGTTAGCGTAAACCTTGCTAAGCATTCCATTAAAGGCTGGTTACGCCTACTTTAACTGGACTTGAGCAATCATTCAAGATAAAATTGGCTAATTACTCAAACGATACAGCCATGCTGACTTCATATAGAGGTCATGGCTTTGAGAAGTTGGAAGATATTATGTCACGTACCACACTATACAATCGTCACGAAGCCTTGGAGCGTGCTATACAGCTGTTCTGGCAAAAGGGCTTTCATGCCACTTCCTTAAAAGATATCGAACAAGCTCTCGATATGCGGCCGGGAAGTATCTATGCGGCGTTTGGTAATAAGGATGGGCTGTTTCAAGAAGCACTCGATCATTATGCTAACGCTTCGCTGACTGAGCTTGAACGCATACTCGCCAGCCACGAGTCCCCTTTATTAGGATTGGCGGCTTATATGCGTCAGCTTGGCGGTATCTGTGATCAAAAGATACCGAGTCGAGCTTGTATGTTGGTCAAAAGCTTACTCGAGCTTGGTGCTCGTGAGCAATCAGCATTAGATAAAGTAGAAAAATTACTGGCTGGCATGGAAACACGTTTTACAAAGTGTTTCGTTGAGGCGCAGCGCCTAGGCGAGCTTGATAGTGATCTTGATGCGACTAGGCTGGGGCGACGCTTGCAGGCTGAAGTGATGGGCTTGCGTGCCTTTGCTCAGCGTGATGTTGATAGTGCAGCGGTGCAAGCATTGGCTGAAGATATGGCATTGTCTATAGAAAACATGCGTAATGGCGCGTTTGTTAATTAGACTGCTAACTGGTTTAGGCAAGAGTGATCTTTAGGATAATTAAAAGCTAAGCTGAGAACCAAGCAATATGCAATAAGGTCAATTATCGGTATGAATAAATGAGAAAAGGGCGGCTCAAATATTAAATTTTGAGTTGCCCTTTTTTATATCTGGATTTTAATAACTGATTTTGCCAAATCAATTTTGAAATAATCAAAAATGCGTCTTACTCTGGTAGTTCTGCTAAATGCTGCAAGATACTTTTGAAGTTCTCTACCCCTTGTGCACCGCTAACCAAGTGTTTTTGATTAAAGATAAAGGAGGGCACACTTTGGATACCTTGCTGCCGCCAGTGCTGCTGCGCTTGACGTACTATTTCGGCAAAGCGTTGATCCTCTAATACCGCGAGTGCTTCACTACGATCTAAGCCAATCTGTGCTGCAATATCTGCCAATATATCTCTTTTAGAGAGGTTTTTAGCATGGGTAAAGTGAGCCATGAATAACGCTTGCTTCAACTCATGCATGTGCCCTTGCTGATCTGCCCAGTGCAGCAGTTGATGCATATCAAAGGTATTATAGGTGCGAGTTTCTTCGGTAAAGTTAAACTCAAATCCCACTTCCGCGCCAGCCTCAGTGATTCGGGCACGACTGGCATCAGACTCCTCTCTACTAGAACCATACTTTTTGGCGATATGCTCACGCCAATTTCTCCCTTCACTTGGCGTATCAGGGTTCAATTCGAACGGATGCCAATGAATCTCATGTTCAGTGTCCGTTTGCTTTAGTGCTTCAGCCAACTGTCCATAACCAACGGCGCACCAAGGACAAACCACGTCCGATATGATATCTATTCTAAGTGGAGTTTTTGAATTGGTCATAACGTATTCCTTCCTCATTATTGTGCAGGCTCTTTTATTCAACTGATACTAATCTTTGAATGACTTATTTATAAAGGCTTTATTTTTAAACGGCATCACGAGCAACCCCCATAGCGAGGCGTTCTGTTTGGGTGACGGATATTCTTTTAGCCCGATATCTAGCTTTTCGTCAGGCTTCTGCGCAGCGTCTTTATAACTACCAAAAATCCAATCCCACCAGATAACGCTAAAGCCATAGTTTGAGTTGGTCTCACTGACGCGTTGGCTGTGGTGAATACGGTGCAGAATCTGTGTCATCAATATTAAGCGCAGTGGCTTTTCAAGGGCGGGTGGCAGACGAATATTAGCATGGTTAAACATCGCTAAGCCATTTAGAGCAATCTCAAAAATCAGTACTGCGATGGCAGGGATGCCCAATAAGCTGACGGCAACGAGCTTCACTAGAATGCTTAAAACGATTTCAATCGGATGAAACCTCAGACCTGTACTGGCATCAACATGCGCATCAGCGTGATGGACTTTATGCAAACGCCATAGAATAGGCACGCGATGGAATAATCGATGTTGCCAGTAAATAATGATGTCGAGCAATATTAAGCTTAATATGATGACAACAATGTTTGGTAAATTGACAGTATTGAATAGACCAATCCCATGCTGCTGATTATAAAGCGCCACAGCGGTTAGACCGACAGGCACGGCTAGACGAGCAATAACGGATGACGCAAACACCAAGCCAAAGTTAGCGAACCAGCGTTTGCTGCTTTTGATCGGCGCGGTGCGTGCAGGCATGCGCCATTCAATCAGCATCATGATGACTAAGATGCTAAAAAAGAACCCAAGCCGCCACCATACTTCGTTAGTCATTACTTACCTCTTGAGAGTTTAAACCAGCTGAGCTACTAACATTCGCCTCTAGCTGTTTAAGGGTATGATAGCCACCATGGATACGGGTAAAAATCGTAATCGCGCATGCCGTGGCAAAAATGCTAGCGAGTAGTACAAAGTGCTGTGGCCAAATGCAAAAGGCCACGAACAGCGCAATAGTCTCAGTACCTTCAGTCAAACCGTTTAAATAATAAAAACTTTTATATTTGAACTGTGGTTTATCCAGTTTAAACTTTTCCGCGGCGATGGCAAACGCCAAAAAGCTAGAGCCTGTGCCGATAAAGGTAGCAAGTAATAAAGCGCCAACAATAGCGTTCTGTTCAGGATTTGCCAAGATAAAACCCAGCGGCACTGCTGCATAAAAGATAAAATCAAGCGTAATATCTAAGTAGCCGCCTGCGCTTGAGCTTTGCTGTGCATAGCGGGCAAGCGCGCCATCAAGACCATCCAAAATGCGATTTAATACAATCACCGCAAGCGCGCCATACCACAATTCAAACGCCAGTAATGGTAAGGCTAACATGCCGATTAAAAAGCCCGCCACCGTGAGCTGATCAGCTGTAATACCACGCTTGTGCAATACAACGACCACAGGGGCTAGTATCGGCTTAATCATGGGCGTGAGAAATTTGTCTAGCATGCGCTTGCCTTTTATATGGTAAGTTCTAAATAAAATCGATACGCTAATATCTGCATGCTACCGGAATGAATTTTGCGCAGCCTCTGTCAGCGTAGACACAGCAAGCCAGTAAAAATTATTCCAGTAGCACCGTACCGGTTTTAAAGTGAATCAGCTATACTTTGTTTTGATTTTTAAGTTTTAAATCTAAAAGCATAGGCCTAAAACTATAGCTCTAAATGAATAACTTTACCCTTTGCGGCCTCAGCATCGCTATGATCGTGCGTGACCATGATGGCGGGGAGTTTATGAGTACGAATTTGCTCAAATATCAATTGGCGCGTATCTACTCGCAGCTGGGTATCGAGCTTGCTAAAAGGCTCATCGAGTAGTATCGCTTTTGGCTCGCTGAGCAAGGTGCGCAGTAGTGCCACTCGTGCTTGTTGTCCGCCCGATAGGTTGTCAGGATGGCGATTTCCCATGCCTGCTAATCCAACCTGTGCAAGCGCTTGTTCTATTTTTTCATGGCGCTGTTTTCTATCGCCCATTTTATTATTTTTAGGCATCGCAAAAGCAATATTACCCGCTACCGATAAATGCGAAAACAGTAGGGCGTCTTGATACAGTACCCCAATATGGCGCAGGTGCGTCGGCAGGTGGCTTACATTTTTATCATTTAGCCAGACCTCACCAGTAGCGGTAAAACCATTTGGTAAGGTACCTGTCAGCCAATTCAATAAGCTCGATTTACCACTGCCAGATGGGCCCATGACAGTCAATATTTCACCACCAGCAATCTGCTCGTCTAGGCTTAGTAATAGCTTGCCTTGTCGATATAACTGTAAGTTTTTTATCTGTAAAGATGATTGCATCAAGGACCCTTTTTTGTGTTTTTAACGACTGATATTTTCACAGCTACCTGACTCTTAACTTAGTATGGACGAACGTAGGCTGTGGCTTTAGCCCAGCATTTTGCTTTTGCAAAGATTTAAGCTGGGCTAAAGCCACAGCCTACGCCAACTGTTTCTTTAAAGTGGAGCGCTTATAGATGTTATTTCTAACGAGTGCCACTTTTAAAGAAATACTTCGGCAATACCCACGCCAATATAAAGCCAATTAACGGCAGTGCCATTTGGATGATGGCGTACACCGCACTGGTGCGCCTACTGGCACCATTTGCGAGAGTCACCGCTTCTGTGGTGATGGTGGCGATTCGTCCGCCGCCTGCTAATAATGTCGGCAAGTATTGACCAAAGCTAATCGCCAAACCAAGGGCGATAGCAATTAACAGCGGCGCAAATAATTGTGGCAATTTCACCTGCAAAAATACTTTTGCTGGGGTCGCACCAAGGCTTGCGGCTACATGAGCAAAACGAGGGTCTAGACGCCTGTAGCTACTGGCAAGCGATAAAAACACATAAGGCAGTACAAAAAGCAGATGGGTAAACGCCACATTAAAAAACGCCGTTTGGTTATTTACCAACTGCTGTAGCCATACCAAACCAAATAGAAAGGCAATGCTGGGCACTAACAGTGGTAAATAGATAATGAAACTGGTAAATGTTGAAAGTGGTTTTTTACTTAATTGTTCAGCTTCTAGACATAATAAAGTCAGCACAATGGCAAATACGGTGCTCACGATACCGATTGTGATGGTATTAAATAATGGCGTACCCATTTGCGTAAAGGCACTTTGAAAATGTAATAACACCAATTGCTCTGGCAATACGGCGGGAAAGCGCCAAAAACCAGCTACTGACCACATGACCAGACCAACGAGCGCCAGCAAGATAAAGCCAATCACCACAGTGGTCAACGCGGCGGTGATTTTTTGCCATAATGCATCGGCATAGTGGCGCTTGCCATTTATCAACGTGCTGTTAAAACAAGTTTTTATCGCTCTCTCGCTACCAAGCCACAAGGCGATTAAACCACCCGTCAACGCCAGCTGTAATAACGCGCCCGCCGAGGCCTTTATACGTAAGTTTAAATCCACATCGTTAAACCATTGCATGATAGTAACCGCCAGTGTTGGCGGTGTGTTTGGACCCAATATCAATGGCATCTCTACGCTGGCACTGGCATAGGCCAGCACGGCTAAGATAGGCAAACGTAAAAAAGGATAGAGGACAGGGAGTACGGCTTTAAAAAAGGCAGTGATGGGATAATAACCGAGATTTAGCGCAACTTTATATTGCTGACGTAGCTTTTTACCAAGCTCTGGTTGCGCCAAAGCGCCTAGTGCCATGAGTAATAAAAACGGCAGCTCTTTTAACGTCAAACCTAAAATAATACTGATGCCGTACGGGTCATGTGGAAACATACCGCCTGGCGCCAACTCCCAGCCACTTAGCCACGGTGAAATAAGGCGCGAAAACATACCAGAAGGCGCAATCAAAAAGCCAACCGCGATGGCTGCCGCTGCATGAGGAATGACCAAGATTGGACTCAGCAAACGCTCAATACGGGTCAGCCAAATACTATTAAAAAATGCCGCCAATATCATTAAGGCCATGACAAAAGCGAATAGCGTGCTGATTAATCCAGTAGCGATGCTCAACGCTACCATTTGGATAAGACCAGGCGTCTGCCAAAGATCGTTAAAGCCTTGTAGACCAAAAGTCGTTTGCTCAAGTGCAGGCACCCAGCTAAAGGCAGGTAACAGCACGCTGAGTAAACCACCGAGTACCGGTAATATCAGTAGCAGCAGTAAAAATGTCGGACTCAAGGAGACGGTACGCGTAAATAGATCTGTTTTATAAGGCGCGGTTATGCGAGTGCTTGTTGCGGAATTGACGTTTTTCTTCTCCCTTTTATTGTTAGAATCTTTACTCATGGGCTGACTCCATAACGTGTCTGCCAGCCTTGCATAATGGCATCAACCCAGCTCGGATGTGGTTCATTCACGGTACGTTTTATAGCGTCAACAGGTAGGGCGCTCGGATGCGGTTTGTTAGTCTTGAATAGCGCTTGTTGCTCAGGGTCGAGCGTCGATTGGATGAGTACGGTTTTATCACCCCACACAGCAGGCGTTTGCTTTCTAGCCTGTGCTTCTGGGCTTAGCAAGAAGTTTGCCACTAGCTGCGCGGCTTGTGGGTGGCTGGCGTTATAAGGAATCGCCACAAAATGGGTGTTACTTAAGCTGCCATCGCTCATGGCATAGCTACGAATGCTCTGGGGTAAATCATAACGCTGCACGGCCGCAGGAATTTCAGGCGCGGAAAAGCTAAAGGCTAAGCTAAGTTCAGTATCATCGACCAGACGTCGCATGTGCGCGCCCGTTTGCACAAATTGCTCACCCTTGCGCCATAAGGTGGGATGCAAATCATTTAAAAACGCCCATAAAGGGGCTAATATCATATCTGTATTCTGCTCAGTGGCTGGCAGGTTGAGCTGTGCTTTGATATTTTTGCCTGTATTCGCATCTTGCTGCTCGTGCAGCATGACTAAAGCGTATTTTAAAAAGCTCATGCCTAAAAAGTCAGGTGGCTTTGGATAGCTAAAACGCCCGGGGTTTTGCGCCGTCCAATTGACCAGCTCATTCAGAGTCGTTGGTGGCTTATTCGTTGATAAACTGTCGTAATAAAAGGTCAGCGAGGCTTGACCCCATGGTGCTTCCATACCATTGGTTGGCACACCAAAATCAAAGTTAACGGCAGGATTATTCTCTGGATCGGTCAAAGCAAAGTTAGGCAGCTTGTTCGCCCATTGTTTGAGTAATAACGAATTCTCACTCATGGTGGCAAAGTTTGCGCCATTTATCCAGATGAGATCAACGCTGCCTTTATCATTGTTGTTGGCAGACTTTTCCGCGAGTACGCGACTAACGGCTTCACTGGTGTCGCTCAATTTGACATGAACCAAATTAATATTATATTTGTCATCCACTTCTTCAGCGGCCCACTGTAGATAGGCATTTATTTGCGGGTCACCGCCCCATGCATAGAAGTAAACGTCTTGGTTTTTACCTTGGGCTTCTATCTGCTGCCAAGATGATAAAGTTTGATTAAGGTCATCGGTAGTGGGTGAGGCAGTGCTTGCTGATATGCCAATGCAAACGCTAAGCACCATAGCATAGGTGCTATAGCGGCTTAGATGTTTTAGCGTTGGCAAAGCTAGTAAAGATTTAATAACGTACATTTATGTTCTCGTTATAACCCGTGTTAAACGTCATTCAGTCATATATTCTGAAGAGTGCTGTTGGGATAAATTTTTTGAAGCCTCTGGAGTGACGAAGTCACACAGCAAGCGAAGAAAATTTGTACCAACAGCACTTATTTCTAAAGCAAATCGATCGTCTAAAAGTTGATAAACTAATGAGTGCCAACAGCATTGAGTTTCACTGGAAAGCTAATCACCCTCGACGCCATGTATGATATTTCTCAAGCCAGTTTAATACCGTTTCAGGCGCATGATTGCGTTTCCATTCACCAGCCGCGTATTTATTACCCTCCGCCCATGTCGGGTACATATGAATGGTGCCGAGTATTTTATTCAGCCCTAAGCCATGCTTCATCGCTAATATAAATTCCGGCATGATGTCTCCAGCATGCTCAGCGACGATGGTCACGCCGAGTATTTTATCTTTGCCTTTCGGCGTAATGACTTTGATAAAGCCATCGTTGGCGCTTTCCGTCACCGCACGATCTAAATCTTTAAAGTCATAGCGAGTAATTTCAAAGTCGATGCCTTTTTCAATAGCCTCTTGCTCATTTAAGCCAACGCGTGCGACTTCTGGATCAATAAAAGTCGTCCACGGAATCACGCGGTAATCTACTTTAAACTTCTTTAGATGCCCAAACAAACCATTTACGGCGGCGTACCATGCCTGATGGGAGGCCACGTGAGTAAACTGATAAGGGCCAACGACATCACCAGCAGCGTAAATATTGGGGTAGAGGGTTTCTAAATAGTCATCGGTCTCGATGGTACGTTCAGTTTCAATCCCTAAGGTTTCTAGGCCATAGCCTTCTAAGCGCGCACTACGTCCAACGGCACAAAGCAATTCGTCATATTCAATAGCGATCTCTTGCTTATCTGTACCGCTTTTTTTAACTGTACTGTCGTCTTGCGCTTCAACGATAATAAATTTTTTACCATCGCGAGCTTCACAGCGAATCGCTTGATGCGAGGTTAAGACATTCACGCCACTCTCGACGAGTACTTTGTGTGCAAATTCAGAGACTTCCACGTCTTCTTTTTTCATGAGACGCGCGCCTCTTTCGATTTGGGTAACATTGGAGCCTAAGCGTGCAAAAGCTTGTGCTAGCTCAGAACCGATTGGCCCGCCGCCAAGTACCACTAGCTTTTTCGGTGCTTCTTCTAACTCGGTAAACTTGTTCCAAATAGTATCGCTGGTCACATAGCCGGTTTCTTCCAAACCCGGCAAATCTGGGATAAATGGACGCGCGCCAGTAGCGATAACAATGGAACGTGCGGTGAGTTTTTGCGTGCCGCCATCGTTTAGCGCAATCTCTACCGTCCACGGATCGATGAATTTGGCATAACCTTTTAGCACTTCGACACCCAATTCCGTATAACGCTCGACGCTATCGTTTGGCGCGATATCAGCGATGACTTTATGGATACGGCTCATGACGTTTTTGAATGAGAACTTTGGTGGTGTATTTTCTAAGCCGTAACGCTCAGCATTGCGCATCTGTTCTGCGACTTTTGCGCTTTTAATCAAAGCTTTACTCGGTACACAGCCATAATTTAAGCAGTCGCCACCCATTTCACCCGCTTCGATTAAAGTCACTTTTGCTCGGACGGTGGCTGCAATATAGCTGGTGACTAGCCCGCCAGCACCAGCGCCAATCACAATCATATTACGGTCGAATTGTTTAGGTTTGTTGTAGTTTTTATAGACGCGGCGTTTTTTTAGCATATTTAATATCCCTTTTGCTATTAATGGGAAGAAACCTAACAACGCAAATGAGACAATTAAATTAAACGATAAAATACCTGAAAGGCTATCGATTTTCCCCAACTGTGTACCTGCATTGACGTAAACCAAGGTGCCGGCGAGCATACCAACTTGGCTGACCCAGTAGAATGTCCTTGCTTTAATCGCGGTGACGCCCATCAAGAGATTGATTAAAAAGAAGGGAAATATCGGCACTAAGCGCAGGGTAAATAAGTAAAACCCGCCTTCTTTTTCAACGCCAGCATCAATGGCTGCTAAGCGTTCAGGAAAGCGCTGTTTGATAGAATCACGCAGTAAATAACGTGAGGTTAAAAAGGCCAGTGTCGCACCAATACTAGAGGCAAATGAGGCAACCAGTAAGCCTTGCCATAAGCCAAACAACGCTCCAGCTGCCAAAGTTAGGATAGCGGCACCCGGTAAGGATAGGGCTGTGACTAATATATAGATTAAAAAGAAGCCACCAATGACCAGCCACGGCGCTTGCGCTTTATATTGGTCGAACTGATCCATCGACCCTTTTAAGCCGTCAAGCGTCAATAGTTCGTTGAGGTCAAAGTAAAAAAAGCCAATGACTAACATCAATACGGCTAATATTAAAACTATCTTTTTAATCATGGATTATCCAGCTATATAGTCATGCAAAATAGTCATGCAAAGGGGCGGATGTGGATGACAGCATTTAAAAAAGTCTTACTTCTAGACGCATCGTTATGTCATCAGTCTTACTATAATCTACTTTTTTATTATTCGTCGTTGCATATGGTTTTTTAGTTTGTAGATCAAAATAACTACTCAGACTTACTAGCAGCTGTCTTAAGCTTGAGCTGATAAAGTCTTTTACCCAAACTTAAACCACTCGAATGCCTTATCAAAGATAGGGCAATACATGCAAACAATGTGGTTTAATTTGAGTGAATGCTCAAATGCAAATAAAATGGCTAATATAGGTCTGTTAGGCATTGTAAGGGTTATTGAATGGTTGTTCAAATTTATCTGACAGGTGACAGGTGACAGGTGACAGGTGACAGGTGACAGTTTTATAAAATAGCGATGAACATTTATTATAATTTTCTTAATTGCTCAATTAACCAGCGATGTATACCACTGTCATTAGTACGGGGATGCCAAGCGGCTATTACCTTAAAGGTGGGCGGTAAGGCTTCTACTTTAAGCTCTTTAACTTTATCGTTTGGCAGTAGTCGCGCAGGATAAAAGGCAATCATGTCGGTGGTATGCAGAATATCTGGCACGGCTGAAAAGCTAGGTACTGACATCACGATGTTTCGCTTAAGGCCTTTTTCAGCGAACCATTGATCATGTGAGCCACGCAAGTTGGCACGCGAAGGCGATACCACCAGTTGCGGCTGTGCGGCGATTTGTGTCAGTGTTAGTGCCTCTGTTGCAAAGGTGTTTTTACAACCAGTAATGCATAAATGTTGCTCTTCAAGCAGCGTCACATACGATAAATTATCAGGAATAAATTCGGGAAAGGTAATGAGTAGATCAAGTTCACCTGCCGCAATCAGCTGATTGATGTTATCTGAAGCAAAGTCGCGCACTATCAACCTCAAATCAGGCGCTTCACGGCGCGTTATATTAAACAGTTGTGGTAATAATGCCTGCGTTGCATAGTCAGTTGCGCTAATCGTAAACACACCCTTATAGGTTTGCGGCGTAAACACCTCGGGCTCTAACAACATTTCTAACTGTTTTAATATATCGTCAATCGGTTGCCGCATCGACAGTGCTTTTGGCGTTGCCACCATACTATTACCTTGACGGATAAACAAACGATCATCAAACAAATCCCGTAGCTTACGCAACTGCTCACTGATCGCCTGTTGCGTCAGCCCCATTTTGCGTGCAACTTTTGAGAGATTTTTTAGATCAAGTAATGCCTGTAGCACTCTGAGCTGCTTGATATCGAGCCGATTCATACCATTCATAATTTCATACCATTAATAATTGTATCTTAAACAAGAAACGGTTGTTTCTAATTGTACCTGCAAAACGCTATGCTTACCAACATTGCTTAAGTAGCCACTAAATGAGCTATTAAGCATTAAAACAGGCTCAATACATTCAATAATAAGCCATCAGCTGCTTTAAAAGAGATACTTATGACACAAACTATTCCAGATACAAAGACATTATTTTCCTCTGTAGCACTTGGGCCTTATACGCTCAACAACCGTATCGTAATGCCGCCATTGACACGCTCTCGTAGCACGCAACCTGACAATATCCCTAATGACTTAATGGCCAGCTATTATGCACAGCGTGCGTCAGCAGGCTTTATGGTGACGGAAGGTACGCAGATTGAGCCAAGAGGTCAAGGTTATGCTTGGACGCCAGGTATCCATTCATCAGCCCAAGTTGAAGGTTGGAAAAAAGTCACGCAAGCAGTACATGACAAAGGCGGTATTATTTTTGCTCAGCTTTGGCATGTAGGCCGTGTGTCGCACACCAGCTTGCAGCCTAATGGTGCTCAGCCGGTAGGGCCGTCTGATATTACCGCTGATAACGTCAAAGTATTTATTGAAACAGGTCCAGGTGCAGGTGCATTGGCTGATCCAAGTGAGCCACGCGCTCTCAGTACCGATGAAGTTGGTGAGTTGGTAACGATGTATGCGGCCGCTGCGCGCAATGCATTGGAGGCGGGTTTTGATGGGGTAGAGCTGCATTGTGCTAACGGTTATTTGGTCAATCAGTTTATCTCTGAGCACACCAATCACCGTGATGATCAATATGGTGGGTCGTTGACCAATCGTTTGCGCTTCTTAAAAGAAATCGTCGCTGCTGTCAGTGATGTGGTGGGTGCTGATCGTTTAGGCGTACGCTTTGCGCCATTATTTGCGAGTACGGATGAGACGCGCGTGTATTTAGGCTTGGTAGAGTCAGATCCCCATCATACCTATGTCGAAGCAGTCAAATTGCTTGAGCAAGCGGGTATTGCTTATTTGTCCATTGCAGAAGCTGATTGGGATAATGCGCCTGATTTACCAGACACTTTTTATCAAGCAGTCAGAGAAGAGTTTTCAGGCCGTATTATTTATGCTGGCAAGTACACGGTACAAAAAGCTGTGAACATTTTAGAAAAAGGCTACGGTGATTTATTCGCGTTTGGTCGTCCTTTTATCGCCAATCCTGATCTGCCAGAGCGTATTGCCAATAACTGGCCATTGAATGAAGTAGATCCTACCACGATGTATGGTGGTACTGATGTGGGCTACAGTGATTATCCTTATTACCAAAAATAAATTAGTGAAATAAGACCATTCGTGGTCTTATTTTTTTGCTTATAAACGTAAGTATTTTTATAAGGTGATATAAAGTGATGAGTAAAAATTTTAAAGACAGGCTGATACGCATATTAATAGGGTATGTTGGACTTTATCCGACGCTCTTAATCGTATTAACGCTATTAAAGCCTGTGACCCAAGGTCTAAGTTTGCCCGTAGTGGTGTTGATTGAGACAATAATCCTCGTTCCGCTGACACAAATGGTGTCATTCCCACTAGCAGGCAGGCTTATTGAGCGTTTAAGAAGAGAAAAGTAGAGGTCTTAGGTTACTATTTGAATCACAACATTTTCATTACAATCATCGCCATGACGACGGATACAATATAACGCACTTCTAAAAATCAAATAACAACTTAGACCATAAGGACGGCTCATGACTAAAACTATTTTAATTACTGGCAGCACTGATGGTATTGGTAAACTTGCGGCTTTAAAGTTAGCAGAAGCGGGACATCGAGTGTATTTGCATGGCAGAGATGCTGACAAACTTAACAGGGTCATTGCAGAAGTCAAAGCAGTGTCAACAGGTGCAGCGGTAGATAATATTGATGGATCTGTGGCTGATTTTTCAGATTTAAATGCAGTACGTCATATGGCTGTAGAAGTAAGCGAAAAACTGTCAAAGCTTGATGTGCTGATTAACAACGCAGGGATTTATACCACTGCATCGGCCATGACCAAAGATGGATTAGACGTACGATTTGTGGTCAATTATTTAGCGCCTTACGAGCTGACCAACGCCTTGTTACCGCTACTCAAAAAAACTAATAAAGCGCGCATCGTCAATCTAAGTTCAGCAGCTCAAGCGCCGATATCCTATAAAGCATTTGCAGGAAACGAGCATCTCAATGATAAAGAGGCCTACGCGCAAAGTAAGCTGGCGCTCACGATGTGGAGTATGGACTTAGCCGATACCGTCGCAGGCAATAGTATCAGTGTGATTGCTGTCAATCCAGGCTCGTTACTCAATACCAAAATGGTCGATGCGGCTTACGGACAATATTGGTCCTCAGCAGATAAAGGGGCGAATATCCTAGCGGAGTTGGCTATCTCGGATGAGTTCGCTGATGATACGGGCAAATACTTTGATAATGATATTAAAGATGGGGCACATGGCGATGCTAGAGGCGAGTTCGGTCAACCGCATGCCGATGCTTTAAATAAAGAAGCCATTACAGCGCTTAAACGCCAAACTCAGGCAGTATTAAAATCGATTTCTACATAAGACTTATAGTCAGTCGGATCATTTATTGGATACCATAACAAAGTGAATGCACTCAAAATCATCATAGTATATAAACATAGGAAGCCATTATGAACACGCAAGCAAACCAAGCCATCACCCTCGTTGCCACTATTGAGATCAAACCCGAACACACTGAACAAGCCAAATCTGAGCTACTCAAGCTAACCAAAGCGTCACAAGCTGAAACAGGCTGTATTCAGTATAACCTACATCAAGACAATGCCAATCCTAATAATTTTGTCACTTATGAGGTTTGGGAAAATCAGGAGCTGATGGAGCAGCATGGACAAAGCGAGCATTTTCAAAACTTTGTTAAAGTGACAAAGGATATGATCGATAACTTTGTTATCACTGAGATGACCTTTATCGCGTAAATTTTGCCTAGGGCGTGTCCTCATTTTAAAGATAAGGATAAAAGTACAGTCCTATAGACTTCAAAACTCCCTCAGCTTTAGCTTTTATAAATAAGTGGTTGCAGGGTGGTATGCCATATTTATGCAGTGTAGCTACCACGTAACGAGCATCAAAAAATATAGTACATGCATTGGTAGCTAATAACAAAGTTCAAAGCTCAAAAGCCATTAGCTACCAATACTGCCTCTTCGCTAGCTTTCCAAAAGCAGACTGTCCTTTTATTCTCCTATAGTCAATCCCCTATAAAAAAGTTCCGACGTTAACCTCGCTTGAAGTATCACATATACATCGGCACTAAGTTGCTTTGTAGTACTTTTACATTGGATCAACTACAACAAATACGACATCAGCTTCCTCTGTTTGTAGTTGATGACAGCATTAATGGCTATATAACCAAATCCATATAAACCCGATGTATTCTCGATAACCCTGCTAAGGTATAGATTGCACTTGGTTTCCATGTATGAAAAATATTTGAATTCAACTATATATATCCTAGCCTTCATTGTTCACTCCAACGCTGCGTATTAAGGTTTTATTACACCTCATTAAAAACTGAGTTTTTGATGGTGTGCGGCTGTATGAAATTTTTCTATTTTAATAAAGCCGCACTGACCTTTAAAATAGTATTATAGTGATAAAGTAATATAAATTACCATTGTTAAAATATGGGTTGCAACCGCATACTTACTATTTTAGTATATCTAGCATGGTAAGGAACTTTAAATGAATGGATAGCTTTATATTAAGGTAATTATAATTACCAATAGCGCTATTGAAGTTCTATATAATTTTAAATTAATTGGTTATTACTAAGTCACACCGTCAAGGATAGACAATATGAGTATCGAAAACTTAGCGCCAGATTGGATGACTGAAGAGCGCAAAATGGTATACGAGAGTGCGCTTAAAATGTTTAAAGGTTGGGAACCAAAAGATGAGCAATGGCGAAAGAACGGCATGATTGACCGCGAGGCTTGGGAAGAAGCCGGCGAAAATGGTTTTTTATGTGCCTCAATGCCTGAAGAATATGGCGGCGGTGGCGGTGATTTTCGTGATGAAGTCGCGATTATCTATGCGCAAGCAGAATCTAATCAGTCAGGCTTTGGCGGTATTGTGCATTCAGGAATTGTTGCTCCTTATATATTGAACCATGCTACCGAAGAGCAAAAGAAAGAGTGGTTGCCCAAAATGGCTAGTGGCGAATATATCGCGGCTATCGCTATGACTGAGCCGGGCACTGGCTCTGATTTACAAGCCCTGAAGACTTATGCGGTAAAAGAGGGTGATGACTATATTATTAATGGTTCAAAAACCTTTATTACCAATGGTCAGCATGCCAATCTCATTCTGCTCGCTTGTAAGACAGATCGCGAAAAAGGCGCGCAAGGCGTCTCGCTCATCGTAATAGAGACTGATGGTTTAGAAGGGTTTGCGCGTGGTCGAAATTTGGATAAAGTTGGCCTGACATCCCAAGATACCTCAGAGCTTTCTTTTAGTAACGTGCGCGTCCCGCAAAAGAATCTGCTTGGTCCGATAGAAGGGATGGGGTTTATTCAAATGATGCAAGAGCTACCTCGTGAGCGCTTATTAATCGCCTTGACAGGCATCGGCGCGATGAAATTAGCTATCAATTTGACGCTTGATTATGTCAAACAACGTGAAGCCTTTGGCAAGCCGGTTTGGAAATTCCAAAACACCAAATTCAAAATGGCAGAGTGTTATGCCAATTATCTAGCTGCTCATAGTATGTGTGACTTAGCGATAGATGCCATCATGGAAAAAAGACTGTCTATTCCTCATGCTTCACTAATCAAATACTGGGTCACTGAAAAGCAGTGCGAAGTGATCGATGAATGTGTGCAATTGTTCGGTGGCTATGGTTATATGAACGAGTATCCTATTGCGCGTTTATACGCTGATGCACGGGTACAAAAGATCTATGGCGGTACCAACGAGATTATGAAAGAGCTTGCTGCTCGCTTTATGTAACTCGTTTTGTTCGAGAAGTGCAGCTGGATTTATTTATTGAGGTTTTGATCACTTATAATTCATTCAGCTGACAATTTGATATTTATTAGCAATTATATTTGTTACCCATTTAAAAAAGTAAAAAGGGATTTTTATGACTGAGACCGCTTACATCTATGACAGTATTCGTACCCCGCGTGGTAAAGGCAAAAAAGACGGCTCATTGTATCAAGCGTCGCCTATTTGGCTGGTGCGTGGTTTATTAAAAGAGATGGAGCAGCGCCATAACTTGGATACCAGCTTAGTGGATGACGTTGTCCTTGGCTGCGTCACTCCTGTAGGCGAGCAAGGTTCTGATATTGCTCGTATTGCGGTGCTTGATGCCGACTGGGATCAAAGTGTCGCTGGCGTCACGCTTTCTAGGTATTGTGCGTCAGGGCTTGAGTCCATCAATCTTGCGGCTGCCAAAGTTATGTCAGGTATGGAAGATTTGGTCGTCGCAGGTGGCGTCGAATCAATGAGCCGAGTGCCAATGGGTTCTGATGGCGGTGCATGGTACATGGATCCACGAGTTAACGCCGCAACTGCCTTTGTACCACAAGGGGTTGGCGCTGATACGATAGCCACACTCAAAGGCTTTAGTCGTACTGATGTTGACGCATTCGCTACCGAATCCCATCGCCGCGCTGCCAACGCTTGGGAAAAAGGTTATTTTGATAAGTCAGTGGTGCCTGTCACAGACATTAATGGCATGCTGTTACTAGTTAAAGATGAGACTATCCGTCCGAATACGACGGTTGAGACGTTAGCAGGGTTAAATCCTTCTTTTGTGATGCCCGGTCAGATGGGTTTTAATAGTGTTATTTTGGACAAATACACCACTATCGAAAAAGTAAACCATGTGCATCATGCGGGCAATTCATCGGGTATCGTTGATGGTGCTGCCTTATGCTTGGTCGGTAGCGCGGCTGCTGGCAAAAAAGCCGGCCTTACGCCGCGTGCCAAGATTACCATGGCCGCAGTTATAGGCTCAGAACCTGCCATTATGCTAACGGGTCCAACACCTGCCTGCAAAAAGGCCTTGGATAAAGCGGGTATGCAAGCCTCTGATATTGATCTTTGGGAAATTAACGAAGCCTTTGCCGCTGTTCCTATGAACACCGCTCATGATTTTGGTATTTCTCTTGATATTGTCAATGTAAACGGTGGCTCTATTGCTATGGGTCATCCGCTAGGAGCTACGGGCGCTATGCTAATGACTACCGTACTAGATGAGTTAGAGCGTCGTGATCTTAAAACCGCCATGCTGACGTTATGCGTCGGTGGCGGTATGGGAATTGCGACTATCATTGAGCGCGTATAAACCCTCTATTTAATGCATAAAAATGATAATTTTGAGATCATTTAAAGGATAAAAAATGACTACAAATACAGACAGCATCGATATTATTAATAATCTAGCAAACTTTTCAGCGCAACGTGATGATGACGGTATCGTCATGGTCACTATCGATCAAAGTAATCGAAAAATGAACGTTATCGGCGATGGTTTTACCGACGCTTTTGCCGCTATGACGGACAGTTTTATTAATGATGAGTCTGCTAAAGGCTTGATCCTAACCTCAGCAAAAGACAGCTTCGTTGTGGGCGCTGATATTGATCAACTATCACGTATTGAGACCGCTGAACAAGCGTTTGATTTAGTCGAAGACTTAAAAGGTAGCCTACGTAAACTTGAAACTTCAGGTAAACCTGTAGTTGCCGCTATGACGGGAACGGCTTTAGGCGGCGGGCTTGAGCTTGCATTAGCCTGTCACTACCGTATAGCGATTGACTCTCCAAAAACCAAACTTGGTCTACCAGAAGTTAAGTTGGGTCTATTGCCAGGTGGGGGCGGTACTCAACGTCTACCAAGACTTGTAGGCATTCAAAAAGCGCTTGAGCTGATGACGCAAGGAATTGAGCTACGTCCTAAAGCCGCCTTAGATATCGGTCTTATCGATGCTACTGCCTCTGATAATGATGATATGTTAGCGCAAGCGAAAGCGTGGATCGAAGCCAATCCGAAAGCGCAGCAACCTTGGGATAAAAAAGGCTTCAAAATCCCTGGCGGCAATAGTATGCATCCTAAAGTGGTGCAAGTATTCTCTATCGCGTCTGCGATGGCTAATCAAAAGTCGCACGGCAACTATCCAGCGATTACTCATATCATGTCTTGCGTCTTTGAAGGCTGTATCGTCGATATCGACACCGGTCTCGAGCTTGAGTCGCGTTTCTTTGCCGCTTGTGTGCTATCCCCTGAATCTAGAAACATGATTGGCACCCTTTGGACGCAGCTGAATAACATCAAAAAAGGGCAGTCTCGTCCTGATGGTTTTGAGCACTATAAAACTAAAAAAGTGGGCATTTTAGGTGCGGGCATGATGGGTGCGGGAATCGCTTATGTCAGCGCAAAAGCAGGACTAGATGTGGTACTACTCGATACTGAATTGGCAGGTGCCGAAAAAGGCAAAGGGTATTCTACCAATCTTTTGGATAAAGCGATCACTCGTAAACGCTCTACCGAAGACAAGAAGCAAGCATTACTGGCACGTATTCACCCAACTGTCTCTTATGACGATCTAACAGATTGCGACTTAATCATCGAAGCCGTGTTCGAAAACCGTGAAATCAAAGCCAAGTGTACGCAGCAATCTGAAGCTGTGATTCCAGAATCAGCGGTTTACGCTTCTAATACGTCAACTTTGCCCATAACAGGACTGGCTGAAGCGAGCAAACGTCCGCAGCAATTTATTGGTCTCCATTTCTTCTCGCCAGTCGATAAGATGCCTTTGGTGGAAATCATTGTCGGTGAAAAAACTGACGACGAAACCTTAGCCAAAGCTTTTGATTACGTGCTGCAAATTGGTAAGACTCCTATTGTTGTCAATGACAGTCGCGGCTTTTATACCTCACGTGTATTCGGTACCTATGTATCAGAAGGCGTCGCCATGCTAGGTGAAGGTGTGCATCCACGTAGTATCGAAGTTGCTGGCATGAAAACCGGTATGCCTATGCCGCCGCTAGCGCTACAAGATGAGGTGTCATTGAGCTTAGCCTTGCATGTCATCGAGCAGCAGCAAAAGGATATGGAAGCCGAAGGCAAAACGATGGTGATGCCTCCTTCTTATAATATCCTTAGCGCTTTTGTTAAAGAGCACGATCGCGAAGGTAAAAAGAACGGCAAAGGCTTTTATGAGTATCCAGAAAAAGGCGACAAGCACTTATGGTCTGAGCTGGTGAACTTATACCCAACCACCGCTGAGCAACCATCGCAACAAGATCTTGTGGATCGTTTGATGTTTATTCAAGCCAACGAATCCGCTAAGTGTTATGAAGAAAACGTCGTGCGCTCAGTGGCCGATACCAATATTGGTTCTATTTTTGGTTGGGGTTTTGCGCCGCATCAAGGTGGT
Source organism: Psychrobacter okhotskensis (assembly GCF_965638355.1). Classification (NCBI taxonomy): domain Bacteria; kingdom Pseudomonadati; phylum Pseudomonadota; class Gammaproteobacteria; order Moraxellales; family Moraxellaceae; genus Psychrobacter; species Psychrobacter okhotskensis. Next base: position 1,743,519 of record NZ_OZ281822.1, on the reverse strand, counting down.
ACGTTGCAGTTTATTAATTCTATGGGTGTAGAGCAGTTTGTCGCCCGTAGTCGCGAACTTGCCAAGCAATATGGCAAGCGTTTTGAGCCGGCGAATATTCTAGTAGAGATGGCGTCAAGTGGTGAGGTTTTCTCTGATGACTGATTCGATGGCTAATTTAGCTAATGCTATGGATGGCATGAGCGACTGCTTACAAGGATTGCGCGTCATTGACTTGACCCGCAATCTGCCTGGGCCTTTTGCGACACGTTTGCTTGCTGATTTGGGCGCAGAAATCATAAAAATCGAGCCTAAAGGTGGCGATCCTGCTCGCGCTCTAGGTGGATTGTTCGATGCTTTAAATCATGGAAAAACGATTGAAAAGATAGATTTCCGTAATACTGCAGACATCGAGGCTATTAAGGAGCATCTTAAGAACGCCGATGTCATGCTCGACAGCTTCCGTCCCGGAGTGCTCAAGGGTATGGGTTTAGATGCTCAAACCCTACATGCAATTAATCCTAAGCTGGTCATGATATCGATTACAGGATATGGTTTAGCAGACGACAGCGATGCTAAAGCTGATTCCGAAGTTCAAGTTAAGCATAATTGGGCGGATAAAGCGGGTCACGATATCAACTTTATGGCGATGAGTGGCGTGCTGGATCAGCTGCGTACCGCAAAGGGCGAACAAGCCATGCCTAATATTCAGTTTGCAGATTTGGCTGGGGGTAGTGATACGGCTGTCATTGCCTTACTTGCAGCGGTCTTTGCTGCTCAGCGCACGGGCAAAGGTCGACATGTCGCAGTCAGCATGACGCATAGCTTATACAATCATATGATTATGCCTAAAGCTACGGGGACGCTCGTTAAGAGCTTCTCGGGTCAAAATCCGCCACCACACTATGACTTTTTAGGTGGGTTATTACCATGCTATCGCTTATACAAAACTTCAGATGATCGCTACATGGCGGTGGGTTCGCTTGAGCTGAAATTTTGGCAAGGATTATGTGAGGTTTTAGAGCTGCCGCAGTACAAAGATGCTCATTGGCAGCGCGGAGTTATGCCTAATCTGCCAGCTAGTCAAGAAGCTGCTAAAGCGGTTACTGATAAATTTGCCAGTCAGCCGCTTGATTTTTGGCAACAAGCATTTGAGGCTACAGACGTTTGCGCCACTCCTGTACTGACGTTAGAAGAGGCCAAAGCACATCCACTATTTGCCCATCAGGACGAGCATCACTCAACAATAGGATGGCAAGATATCAAAGAATAATTATCAAAGCTGAATTTTGAAATCATTTATTCTTTAAACTCATTACCAAGGAAGGTAAGTTATGGATAAGTTTTGGACACAGGGTTATCCAAAAGGGGTGAACGCCCAAATAGCCCCGCCGCACAGTACCGTGATTGATATAATCAATGATAAGTTAATAGAATATGCTGATCGAGAGTTCTCTAGCAATATGGGCGTTAGCTACTCTTATGCCCAAATTGACCAGATATCATTAACGATTGCCGCGTGGATTCAGAACTTAGGCTTAGCCAAAGGCTCAGTCATCGGTATTATGATGCCCAATGTTCATCAGTACTTGCCTATTGTTATAGGGATCGTTCGCGCAGGTATGGTGACGACCTTAATCAACCCACTATATAGTCCCCGCGAATTGAGACATCAGTTGATTGATTCTGATGCTGCGGCAATTTTTATCTTAGAGCCTTTCTGCAATACTTTAGAAAAAATAGTCAAAGATACTCCAGTCAAAACTGTTGTCATTAGCAAAATTGGCGACATGCTAGGTACAGCGAAAGGGACACTTGTAAACCTTGCCGCTAACTATGTCAAAAAAGCTATCCCTAGTTATCATTTAAAATCTAACGCTAATTATGAGGTCACTAGCTATAAGTCACTGTTAAAAAACGGCAAAAACTTGCCTTACTCTCGCCCTGCTATAAAACCTGATGACTTATTGATGTTGCAATATACAGGGGGCACTACGGGTGTTGCTAAGGGTATTTTGATTAGCAATAAAAACGTGGTGACGGCGACTTATCAGTTCGTTGAATGGTTTAAACCGGTTTATGCGGACGTTGCTGATAACATCCAGATGAATAGTATTATTGCCCTGCCGCTTTATCATATTTATGCCTTTATCTGCTCGATAGTAGGATTGAGCGTAGGTCAACATCTCACCTTAGTCACCAATCCACGTGATATTCCTGGCTTTATTAAGATTCTAGCTAAACGTCCTTTCCACTTTCTTCCTGGCGTCAATACTTTGTTTCAAGCTTTTGTCAATAATCCCGAATTTAGCAAATTAGATTTTTCAGAATGCAAATTGACCGTGGTTGGCGGTATGGCAGCAACCCCTGAGACAGCAAGGCGCTGGCTTGAAGTCACGGGCTTGCCTATTTTAGAGGGGTGGGGAATGTCTGAGACCCTAGGAGTTGGCACTGCCAATCCATTCGATGGCACCGAGTACACTGGCAATGTCGGCCTGCCACTACCCGGAGTCGATATTAGTATCCGTAATGAAGCAGGGGAAATTATCGAATTAGGTGAAGTGGGTGAGATGTGTATCAAAGGCGATAACGTCATCGCTAGTTATCATAATCTTGACAATGCTGGTTTTTTCACTGCTGATGGTTATCTAAAAACTGGCGATATCGCGTCTATGAACGAGCAGGGCGCTATCAAAATTTATGACCGTAAAAAAGACATGATTATTGTCAGCGGCTTTAATGTTTATCCTAACGAAGTCGAAAACATCATTGAAACTCATCCTAAAGTTGTCGAATGTTCTGTTGTTGGTATTGTTGATGAACGGCAAGGTGAATCGGTCAAAGCTTATGTTGTTAAAGCCGATCAGAGTTTGAATGAAAACGAGATAAAAGCGCTTTGTAAAGAAAATCTAGCAGGCTACAAATGCCCTCGCCATATTGAATTCATAACCGAGTTACCCAAATCTACCGTAGGTAAAACACTGCGCCATGAGCTTAGAAAATCAGCGAGTAGCGTTTAAATCCAGTTTTAATATTTGGTGGTGTATCAAAAAGTATGCTGAGGAGATAAAAGGAGGGTGACAGCCAAAGCAAGATGATATATTTAAGGTTATGAAGACACAAATAGATATCAGCTGCCCCGACTGTCACAGTCCCAGTTTAAAGAAAAATGGCATAAAAAGCTATGGTAAGCAAAACTACCAGTGTAAGGACTGCAAACGTCAATTCATTGGTGATCATGCTTTAACCTACCAAGGTTGTCACTCCCAAATAGAAGATAAAATACGGCTAATGACGGTTCATGGTTGCGGTGTTAGAGACATAGCGGTTATGGCCTCAGTCAGTATTGGAAAAGTGCTTAGTACCATAGGCTCATCTGTTTATAAGATCGCGCCTAAGAAGCGCTACTATGAACGCTTAGAGGTTGATGAATTCTGGACTTACGTGTATCGCAAAAAGCGTAAAGTTTGGCTTATTTATGCTTATGACCGTGCTACCAATGAGATTGTTGCTTATGTTTGGGGCAAACGTGACCTAAAAACGGCTAAGAAGTTAAGAGCGCGTCTTAAGCAGCTTACAGTCAGCTATGGCTCTATCAGTATGGACAACTGGGACAGTTTTATAACCGCCTTTAAAAGTGATAACAAACGAATTGGCAAACAACATACGGTAGGCATTGAAGGTAATAACTGCCGTCTTAGACACCGGTTAAGACGAGCGGTTAGAAAGACTTGTTGCTTCTCAAAAAAGCTTGATAATCACTTTAAAGTATTCGATCTGGTGTTCTTTTATGTCAATTATGGCTACGTCTAATGCCAGCATACTTTTTAGAACACCACCGAATCATGCATGGCGTTGACCGCTCCGCACGAAGCGGCAGTGGTAATCGTGGCAAACAATGACGTGGCAACAATGCCGAAACGCACTTCTTTGCCCTCCATGTTGCCGCTCACACTGGCATCGGTCAGACCTTGAACTTGTGACGCCAACCAAGGGTTGCCGGCAAGCTCGCTGCTGACGGTCAAAGAATACATCGCTATGAACAAGATCGTCATAGCACTTAAGATAGCGATACCTTGTTTGAGGTTGCCGCTTATTTTGCCAAGACAAAAACAAAGCGACGTTGGGATAAGGAAGATGGCCAACATTTGGATAAAATTAGAAAAGGGCGTGGGATTCTCAAACGGATGAGCAGAGTTAGTATTAAAAAATCCACCACCGTTGGTACCGAGCATCTTAATGGCTTCCTGCGAGGCAACAGGGCCCAAAGCAATCGTTTGCGATTCACCTTGTAGGGTCTGCACATCGGTATACATGGATAGCGTTTGTATGACGCCTTGGCTCATCAACAGCACGGCTATAATTACCGCTATCGGCAGCAAAATATAAAGATTACAGCGCCATAAATCTATCCAAGCATTACCCAAGTGCGTGGTTTTTTTAAATACTAGACCGCGCATTAAGGCAAAAGCCACTACGATACCGGTTGCGGCTGATAAGAAGTTTTGCAACGACATACCCATCATTTGGGTCAGATAGCTCATGCTACTTTCGCCGCCGTAAGCCTGCCAATTGGTATTAGTGACAAAACTAATGGCGGTATTCATCGCCAAGTCCCATGTGACGCCTGACATATTGGCAGGGTTTAGCGGCAAGTGTCCTTGCACCAACTGCAACACAAATAACCCCAACAATCCAATGAGATTGAATAGCACAATGGCGAGCGCGTACTGTTTCCAATTCATACCAAAAGCAGGGTTGCCCTTGGTATCTTGACCGATCATACCTAGCGTCGTAAAAATACGGGATTCAAGCCGAGAAACAGGGGCTTGCATCCTTTGCAGCAGGTAACCTGATAGAAAATACCCTAAGGTAAATAGAACGATTAAATAAATAACCAGCTGTGAAAGCGCATATATGGTCATTAAAATGCCTCCGGTTTAATCAGTACATATAACAAATAGATGAATAAACCGAGGGCTAGAAATCCTGCAAAAACTTCCATGACACTCTCCAAAAACGCACAATGAACCATGAATAATGAAGATCAGCGATGGTTAGACTGATCTTTTATTACTTCTTTATTGCTTACTTGTTAATAGCAACAGTATGCCGAGAGGGGTATAAAAGTGTTGTCAAGATAACGCGGTGGGGTATAAAGAAAGTATAAAGATGGGTAATATTTTCCCCTACATTATCTTTATAAATACTAAGATAAATAAAAGGACTTAAATCAGGAGCTGAAATCATGAAAGCAATGACTATCGCCGCCATACTTACCGCAATGACAGTCACTAATATCGCCCGAGCCGAGATCTATAAATGGCAAGATGAGCTATGCGATATGCAGGGTAATTTTGACAATAAAAAATATACCGCCAAGCAAATCAAGAATTCACATTTCGTATTGGAGGGTTTAACGAGGGCAAATCTACAAAGCTTTTTTCCACCGATGAATATTAACGATATAGACAACGTATCGAAGACAGACATAACCAATTTAGATAAAGAGTATGAGTCCTCAAGCGTAAAGTTGAGCCATTAGAAGTCGTACCAGCAGCCCAGACGTATAAGCGTGAGCTACTAAAGTCTATTGAAGGCGAATACGTTCATGATAGATTGAGTATTTTGGCTTATATAGATCCTATACAAGCGATGAGATTGAGCCCGCCGATGTGCAAACAGTATCTTGAACCTTTCTTCAAAAACGAAACTGCCGTACAGCGTAAATGGCGGCAGTTCATTGAACAAAGAATTGAGCAGCAAGCCCTTATGCATAGTGATGGCGGTCAGTCATATCGCAAGTTTGCGACCGAGCGCTATGAGGAAGAAAAAGCCAGCGATCCTGCTAATTATGCCAAAATAAGTTTGTTAACCTTTGGTTTTGGTAACTGCGTCAATAATCAGATTTATCATGCTGACTCTCAAAAAGTCTTTAGTCATTATAATCAACTTAATAAAACCCTCTTTGGCAAAAGTATCAAGAGGGTTTGTGATGAGCCGTAAGCGCTTAACTTAAGCTTAGAAAGTTATAGAACGAAGTAGTAGCGGGTGAGGACTTTACGTATAAAAGCAAAGTTGATTTTATGAATACGATTTAGGATAAGCTCACAGAAAACGAGAGTAGCGCGCTCAAAAGTAGATGACTCGCCCTAACTTTTTATAGTAACTTAACTTTTCGACGAATATAAAATCGATGCTATGTTATTTAACAACCGTGTCGTGGTGCTGCTTGATGATCTTGTAATACGCGTGGCTACAGTATTGACTGTCTCATTCAGAATATGCAAGACAAGTAGCTAACAACCCTATACGTTATAATTTTCTTAATTGCTCAATTAACCAGCGATGTATACCACTGTCATTAGTACGTGGATGCCAAGCGGCTATTACCTTAAAGGTGGGCGGCAAGGCTTCTACTTTAAGCTCTTTAACTTTATCGTTTGGCAGTAGTCGCGCAGGATAAAAGGCAATCATGTCGGTGGTATGCAGAATATCTGGCACGGCTGAAAAGCTAGGTACTGACATAACAATGTTGCGCTTGAGCCCTTTTTCTGCGAACCATTGATCATGGGAGCCACGCAAATTGGCACGCGAAGGGGATACTACTAGCTGCGGGTGTACGGCAATTTGCGCCAGTGTCAATATCTCTGTTGCCAACTCATTTTTATAACCTGTAATACATAAGTGCTGCTCTTCAAGCAAAGTAACATACGATAAGTTATCAGGAATAAACTCTGGAAAAGTAATCAGCAAATCAAGTTCGCCTGCCGCAATCAGCTGATTAATATTGTCCAAGGCGAAGTCGCGCACGATCAATTTTAAATCAGGCGCTTCACGGCGCGTTATATGAAACAATTGCGGCAATAATGCCTGCGTCGCATAGTCGGTCGCGCTAATCGTAAAGACGCCTTTATAGGTTTGCGGCGTAAATACCTCCGGCTCTAATAATACTTCCAACTGCTTTAATATCTCGTCAATAGGTTGTTGCAGCGATAGTGCCTTTGGCGTTGCCACCATGCTATTGCCTTGACGAATAAATAGACGGTCATCAAATAGATCGCGCAGCTTACGCAACTGCTCGCTAATCGCTTGTTGCGTCAGACCCATTTTGCGTGCAACTTTTGAGAGATTTTTTAGATCAAGTAATGCCTGTAGCACTCTGAGCTGCTTGATATCAAGCCGGTTCATACCATCCATAATTAATACCATTAATAATTGTATCTTAAACAAGAAAAGGTTGTTTCTAATTGTACCTATAAAACTCTATGCTGACCAACATTGCTTAAGTCGCCAATCAAACCTGAAAACAGGGTGCTTGGCTCAAAGAATAAGCCTATCCGTTTGCTTCAAAAGAGAGTGTTATGAAACAATCTATACCAAATACCAGTACATTATTCTCCTCTGTAGAACTTGGACCTTATACGCTTAAAAACCGTATCGTGATGCCACCGTTGACGCGCTCTCGTAGCACGCAACCTGACAACATCCCTAATGACTTAATGGCAAGCTATTATGCACAGCGCGCCTCGGCAGGCTTTATGGTGACCGAAGGCACACAGATTGAGCCAAGAGGTCAAGGTTACGCATGGACGCCAGGCATTTATTCACCAGCCCAAATTGAAGGCTGGAAAAAAGTCACGCAGGCGGTACATGCCAAAGGCAGTATTATTTTCGCTCAGCTTTGGCACGTTGGCCGTGTGTCTCATACCAGCTTACAACCAAATCAAGCTCAGCCTATCGCTCCATCTGCTATCACTGCCACTAACGTCAAAGTATTTATTGAAACCGGTCCAGGCGAGGGCGCTTTAGCTGATCCAAGTGAGCCACGCGCACTCAGTACAGAAGAGGTGGGCGAGTTGGTCGCGATGTATGCACAAGCTGCTCGCAACGCATTAAAAGCTGGATTTGACGGGGTAGAGCTGCATTGTGCCAATGGTTATTTAGTGAATCAATTCATCTCTGAGCATAGCAATACACGCGATGATCAATATGGTGGTTCACTGTCTAATCGTCTGCGTTTTTTACAAGAAGTGGTCGCTGCCGTCAGTGATGTGGTTGGTGCTGATCGTTTAGGCGTGCGTTTTGCGCCTTTATTTGCGAGTACCAACGAGACCCGTGTGTATTTGGGTCTCGTAGAATCAGACCCGCATCATACTTATATCGAAGCCGTTAAAGTACTTGAACAAGCAGGCATTGCTTACCTATCCATTGCAGAGGCTGATTGGGACAATGCGCCTGATTTACCAGAGCCTTTTTATCAAGCGGTCAGAGCTGAGTTTTCAGGACGTATTATTTATGCGGGTAAATACACTGTGCAGAAGTCGGTCGATATACTATCTAAAGGTTATGGGGATTTATTTGCTTTTGGTCGTCCTTTTATTGCTAATCCCGATTTACCTGAGCGCATAGCCAATAATTGGCCACTTAATGAGACAGATCCTGCCACGATGTATGGCGGCACTGAGATTGGCTATAGTGATTATCCTTACTATCAAGAATAGCAAAGTACATAAACAGTGACTGAGATAAGGCCATTAATACTAATGGCCTTATTTTCATTTATAAATTTGTGACTTGTTGGATATTCACAGACAGTCAATCTTTAAGCGACAATTATTGTTTTTGTCGCTTAAAGGTTTTTCTTTTATCGTTTTATCAATAGGTAGTAGGCAATGAATCAGAATTCCAAAGACAGACTTATACGCATATTGATAGGATATGTCGGACTTTATCCAACGCTCCTAATCGTATTGACGTTACTAAAGCCTGTGACCCAAGGATTAAGCCTGCCAGTGGTGGTATTAATTGAAACGATAATACTTGTTCCACTGACACAGTTGGTGTCTTTCCCACTAGCAGGCTGGGTCATTGAGCGTTTAAGAAGAAATAAGTAATCGCTATGTATACCGTGATTTTGCCAAATAAGTCTCTATCAGACGACAATATCTTGAATTTGTATTTTATAACTTCATTCAAATACTCATGACAGTTGAAGGTATTGCCCTAGCGACTAAAGCGTCTTGTGTTGTTTGGTTTAATTGATGATACGCCCTAACTAAATAGTACAGCGCATAGACCGACAACCGCCATAACGCGTTGAATAATCAAGCTATCTTGCAGGTAATTGTTTAGATAAGTGGCCACGCCTTTGCCGACAGTATATAGACCTAGCATAGCAACAATCATACCTGTAAAGAAGCCAGCGGTATTGCCGTTTACAGGAACTTCGATTGCATGGGCTGCACCGTGGAACATAGCAAGCGCCCCAAAGCCGATTACTAAAAAGTTATACACGGTTTTGACGGACGTCTCACTGCTTTGATTTAATGCACTGTTAAAGTAGCTGCTCATAAGTGCCATGGTTAGTAATACGATAGACAGTACGATACCGTATTCAATAAACAAGCTGTTCAGGCTCACACTTAAACTCATTGCAAAACCTGCTACTAAACCAATTAACAGTGCTACAAAGCCCTTTTTAAAACTGTGCATTTGAGAAAATAGTAAGCCCATACCCAGCGCTAACATAAGATGGTCTAACCCAGTTAAAGGGTGCAACATACCAGATAATATAGAAGTACTAAATGATCCATCTGCTAGCAAGTCGTGTCCAGGGTGAGCAAATGCTAGTGTTGGTAGTAATGATAACAATGCTAAGCCACTAGCCGTTGCAGTTTTGCGAGTAAAATTTTTGCGTATCATAGTTTGTGATGTTTTTTTTGTCATAATAAATCCTTAATTAGTTAACAAATGGATATGATCACTGTCTAATAATTTACTTATCAGTCAGTGGTTTGTATAACATCTCTTTATGCCATGGCATGAGACATTATATGTAGCGTCTTACGCCACACTTATCATGCCTTTATCAAGGATGAAGGCTACAATGTCATCAAGCCCTTCGCCTGTTTTCATGTTACTAAAGACTACCGGCTTATCGCCGCGCATTTTTTTCGCATCATGTGCCATAACCTCAAGCGATGCGCCTACTAAAGGGGCAAGATCGGTTTTATTAATAATAAGTAAGTCAGATTTCATGATGCCAGGTCCACCTTTACGAGGGATTTTATCGCCTGCTGAAACATCAATGACATATAAGGTCAAGTCTGATAATTCAGGGCTAAAAGTTGCTGCCAAATTATCACCACCAGATTCGATAATAATAAGCTCAAGATCTTTAAATTGATTTTGTAATTCGGCGATAGCAGAGAGGTTAATTGATGCATCTTCACGAATGGCAGTATGCGGGCAGCCACCCGTTTCGACACCACGAATACGCTCAGCTGGCATGGCATTATTGCGGGTTAAAAATTCAGAGTCCTCTTTGGTATAAATGTCATTAGTCACCACTGCCATATCGACGTCATCACGCAAGCGTTGACATAATCTTAGTGTTAATGCCGTTTTTCCTGAACCAACGGGACCGCCAATACCTAGGCGTAGGGGAGACAGTGTCGTGTCTGAATGTTTGCTTTCGACTTTAGGTGTCAGTGCCATAAATAAATTTCCTTAAGAAGGGTTGTGTTGATTAGCGATTAAGAGCGAAATAAACGGCTGTATTGCCTTTCATGCTGACAAGACAGTATCGCTAAATTGGGTAAATTAGCGGACATGTGTAGCTGTTTATAAAGTAGATTTAGCTTTAATATACTTACATTAGGTGTGTTGAGCTCTAACGGCATGTCTTGAACTTGCAAAAAGCTTTGCTTGACGCTGGTAGCCAATGGATATACCTGCGTGCTTAATAACTGCTGTAATTGCCAAATGATTCGCTGTCCTGCCATTTGCCCAAGCGGTACCGTTTTAACCGCCGCCAGCACCATATTTTCTATTTGACCAAAGGCGTAAGTAGTCATAGCTTGTACAGGGTTAAATTGCCAATGTGAGCTGATATGGGCAAATAGTGGCAAAAACCCATGTGCGAGTAAGCTATCAGGCACGTTGAGCTCAAGAACATTGTCTAGCCATGCAGATAAAGACAGTGCCAATTGGCTCGACTCATAAACGAACTCTTTGCTTTCACGGCTGGCGTGGTAATCTGCACCTAAAGCATCAGCCAGCTCTACGTCATCAACCATAAGGGCTTCAATCATGAGCGCCAGTAGTGGTAGCTCATAACGACATAACGCCAGTTCCAAATAATCACTCATAAACTCTAAAGTACTGCTTTCGTTATGAATGAGACCTGACTCAATAGCGGGTTCTATGCCTTGCGAGTAGGTATAACTGCCAATAGGCAAGTTACTTGAAGCCAACATCAACAGCCGTCCGGTCACATCTGTATTATTCAAGTTGTTTGTACCTTGTGCTGTACTGGTAGTCTGCTGTGAAGGCGTGGCATGATTAGTCATGAGAGTGACCATGCCTGTGTGAATGATCATGACCATGAGAATGCCCGCCATGATTGCCTTTGTATGCACCAGTTTCTGGCTCAAACGGCGCTTGTACGGCTTGGGTACGTAGTCTAAGTTGATTTAACATTGCTTCTAAAACATGGTCAGGCTCAAAATATAGCGCCTTAGGTGTAATCATTAAAGGAACATGACGATTGCCTAAATGGTAAGCGCCCTTCATGAGATCAAAGCTATTATCGGCAGTCACTTCGATTAAGGCTTGCTTGGCAGCCATAATCTGTATTAAGTTGCCTTGATTATCCGCCAGTACACTGCCATTTTTAATGGTTTCCGTACGCGGTAGATCAACACCAACGGCTTCTTGATGTTGAGTTTCTGCTTTAAACCGGCTACGTTGACGAGTATCAAAATCTAGATATAAAAAGTTTTCTGCCTTTTTATGGCTATCAATCAAGGCTTGCTGTACAGCGTTTAGGTCTGATTTATCGAGGCGTTGCGTATAAATTTTCATAAGTATGTCTATAGTCAGTTAAAACCAATAATTTAAGGTTTTATGTTTGATTAGGGGTCATCACTACTAAAATAAAAAGCAGCTAGAATAAAAAATAGCGCTGTGCCATCGGTAGATATTCAGCAGGCTCACAGGTCAACAGTTCACCATCAGCATATACTTCATAAGTCTCGGGATTGACCTCCATCTGAGGACAGTAGCTGTTAAACTTCATGTCTTGTTTGCGTACTTGACGGATGTTGTGTACGGCTTTGATAACTTTTTCTAATCCTAATTGCTTGTCAACGCCCTTGTCTATAGCAGCGCTTGACATAAAGGTAATGCAAGTCTGCGCTACAGTTTTGGGGAAGCTACCAAACATGCTGCGATAGTGCACAGGCTGCGGAGTGGAAATGGAGGCATTGGGGTCGCCCATAGGCGCTGCTGCAATTAAACCCCCTTTAATGATTAGGTCAGGCTTTACTCCAAAAAATGCAGGCGACCATAACACTAAATCTGCCCATTTGCCTATTTCAAGTGACCCCACTTCATCACTAATGCCATGAGTGATTGCGGGATTGATGGTGTATTTTGCGAGGTAACGTTTGATACGAAAATTATCATTGCCGCTATCAGAGTCAGTAGGACTTAGCATGATATGCTCTGAAGATTGCTCGGTTTTAGCTGATTGATCTGGAGCAAGGTGGCCACGTTGGGCTTTCATCTTATCAGCCGTTTGCCACGTGCGAATAATGACTTCTCCCACGCGTCCCATCGCTTGCGAATCACTACTCATCATGGAGATGGCGCCCATATCTTGTAAGATATCTTCAGCGGCAATGGTTTCTTTACGAATGCGGCTTTCTGCAAAAGCCACATCTTCAGAAATGGCTGGGCTTAGATGGTGGCAAACCATGAGCATGTCGAGATGCTCGTCAATGGTATTAATAGTGAAAGGGCGCGTTGGGTTGGTTGATGACGGCAAAACGTTGGTTTCGCCAATAGCTTTTAAGATATCTGGGGCATGACCGCCACCGGCTCCTTCGGTATGGAAGGTATGAATACAGCGATCTTTAAACGCGCCTAGAGTGCTATCCAAATAGCCGCTTTCATTCAACGTATCGGTATGAATAGCCACTTGCACATCATATTCTTCAGCCACACTAAGGCAGTTATCAATGGCTTTGGGCGTGGAGCCCCAGTCTTCATGAAGTTTAAGACCAATAGCGCCTGCTTCAATCTGCTCCACAATAGGCGCAGGCAAACTAACATTGCCTTTACCTAAGAATCCGATATTCATCGCAATAGAATCAGTGGCTTTTAGCATACTATGAATATGATAAGCACCAGGCGTACAAGTAGTGGCTAGAGTACCTTCAGCAGGCCCGGTACCGCCGCCAAGCATCGTAGTTACACCAGACATCAATGCCGTTTCACACTGCTGCGGCGCGATAAAATGAATATGACTATCGATACCGCCAGCAGTCAAAATTTTACCTTCCCCAGCGATAATTTCGGTAGCGGCGCCAATAGGTAACGTCACGTTAGGCTGAATATCAGGGTTACCGGCCTTACCAATGCCACTGATACGACCCTCTTTGATAGCGATATCTGCTTTATAAATACCGCTATAGTCGACAATCAAAGCATTGGTAATAATAGTATCGGCAACTTGCTCACCTATTAGCTGTGACTGACCCATGCCATCGCGAATGACTTTACCGCCGCCAAACTTAACCTCTTCACCGATGCTAACAATATCAGTACTTTGGTCACTATGGTTAGTCAAATCATACTCGACCTCAAGCCATAAATGAGTATCTGCTAAGCGTACTTTGTCCCCTGTAGTAGGGCCAAAGTGCTCAGCATAAATACGTCTATCAATGCGTTTTTGCGAAGTGTCTTTGGTGGCTTTGACTTTGGCTAGTCCCATGACTTTTCCGGCAAAACCATAAATGTGATGTCTACCGGCGATAGCGACTAGCTCCACTTCACGCGTTTGCCCCGGCTCAAAGCGTACCGCAGTGCCAGATAGGATATTGAGTCGATAGCCAAGCGTCGACTCTCGATCAAAGCTCAGTGCCGCGTTTACCTCAAAGAAGTGATAGTGAGAACCGATTTGAATAGGGCGGTCGCCTGTATTGATTACCGCTACCGTTTGAACACAGCGATTAGCATTTAAAGCCATATCGCCTGCTTTAATCTTATATTCGCCTGCTTTCATCGTCATTTTTATTATCCTTAATTGTCTTACGGCAATGGCTTTATTCGCGTTCAATATCGTTTTATACGGTTTTATAGCAAACAAGCTATACGATGGGATTATGTACCGTCACCAGCTTAGTGCCATCGGGGAAAGTGGCTTCAACTTGGACATCCTGTATCATCTCTGCAATGCCTTCCATGACGTCATCGGTAGAGAGATAAGTGGCCCCTTCACTCATCAGCTGCGCCACGGTTTTGCCATCACGCGCACCTTCCATCAGTAACATGCTGATGTAGGCGATAGACTCAGGGTAATTTAGCTTGACGCCACGATTTTTACGACGTTCCGCCACCATACCGGCAGTAAATAGCAGGAGTTTATCTTTTTCGGTAGGGTTTAATTGCATAAAGCTTCCTCGATAATTATTTTACTTTAAAGGTTATTAACCGTTTTTAACCTTTATAAAGCAAATATTTTAAATAAAGTTATTTCGGTTTGACCAAGCGTAGTTTAAGGATGAGATTAAGTGGAAGCACATAATATTAGGTGTCCCAAATTCTCGGTCGATGAGGCTCAAGCGTGTACCATTTAGACCTGATAAGCTCGCGGACTTGGTAAAAAGATTCAAAGCAGGCGCGCACATCTGACCCCAAATAACGGCAATTAATACCTTGATAATTATGAGTACAGTGAATGGGTAGTGACTGCTGATCGATAAGATGGCGTATCTCGGTAATAGTGGTATCTAAATACTGACCAAGCTTGAGCGGATTATTCTGCAGCTCAGGCGCAATAATCTCTGTGCTAGGTATTGCCCAAAAAGAGCCATGAACATGATGATTGTTTAACCCAAGCGGTGAGGTAAACCAGCGCGTATTGGCTTGCTGGGAGGTGCACTCACTGACCAATAAATTGCCATCACGCCATATCTCTAAGCGGTTGGCATAATAACCATTAGCAAAAGTTTCTTGATACGCTTGCCGTCCGAACACCGCAATATCCCAAGTCAGCAAGCTTGCCGTCTTAGCTAAATAAAAGCGATTGTTGGCATTAGAGACGGAATGATCATAATAAATGCTTTCTTGGGGTAGCCATTCAAGAATAGCGTGGTCATCAAGGCGCGCGTCGATATGTTGTTCTGCGCTGACGGTATCGTTGAAAGTGTTGCTAATAGTATGAGAGCAGGAGCTATCATAAAGGGCATGGTCGGAGACGTTGTTTTTTGCTGATGAAGTACCGTTGGTAAATTTTGCGTTGGGTCTAGAGGATCGCAATGACTTGCGTTGTCCGTACCATTTGCCGGCTCCAGGGGTGGTAATCACCGCGTGACTATTAGAGTGTAGATTAAATGCTAACGTTAAGCGGTCATTATCGGCAATACCAGCAGGAGGATACAACACATAAATATGGCAAATCCCTGTTTGACTGTCAGGCTCAGGATAAAGCGCGCGCTGCACCATTAGCGCACCAGTATGGGCACGATGACACAGCCGAGTTTTAGTCTTATCCGCTAAATGGTCGAAATGGAGCTGTAGCGAGGATTGCCAAGTCAAAATATAATATCCTTAAAACTATGCTGTATGTTGTTAAACCCAATTTTGACTATAAGTTTAACTATAAGTTTAACTATAAGTTTGACTATCACAGCTAGTAAAAATATAGCATGTATTACCTTCTCGAAGCTTTATTTAATACGTAGAATCTAGTAGCTGCTCATTAGATTGCCACCAATTCTTGGATATTATTTTCTGCCATATCACATCCCGCTCCATGAGCAACGACTTGCCCTCGAGAAAGCACAGTATAGTTATCGGCAAGCTCTTCAGCAAAATCATAAAATTGCTCGACCAAAATGATGGCCATATCGCCTTTATCAGCAAGACTACGAATGACTCTACCGATGTCTTTAATAATTGACGGCTGAATGCCTTCGGTAGGCTCATCAAGTACCAGCACTTGAGGCTCAGAGGCCAGCGCACGCGCAATAGCTAACTGCTGCTGTTGACCGCCTGATAGATCGCCGCCGCGACGATGTTTCATCTCGTCCAGCACTGGAAATATATCATATAAGTGTTTGGGTACTTTACTTGCTTTTCGTTGAGAGAATTTAGCCATGCCAATTAGAATATTTTCTTCAACGGTCAAGGTGGAAAAGATATCACGGCCTTGCGGTACATAAGCGAGTCCTGCGCGTACACGCTGTTCAGGCGTCATCTTACTAATATCCTTACCGTTTAATAAAATTTCACCTGATTTGATGGGTAGGATACCCATCAAGCATTTAAGCAAAGTGGTTTTACCGACGCCATTACGACCCAGTACCACGCTACATTCTCCTACCGGGGCGGCGAGGGTGACATCACGTAAGATGTGACTGCCACCGTAATATTGATTTATGGCATTGACTTCTAACATATAAATACCTTTATTCTTTTTTAAGTCAAGTTTAAGAGCTACTATTTATTATCGACCTGAATGTATCATCGACCTAAATAGGTCTCGATAACGGCCTCATTGTTCTGTACTTCACTCAATGTCCCTTCAGCCAAAATAGCGCCATTTGCCAAAACTGTCACTTTCTCACTGATGGCATCAATAAAGGTCATATCATGTTCAACCACGATTAAGGTATGATTCTTTTTAAGGCGCAAACATAACTCAGCGGTATGTTCAGTTTCGGCATCGGTCATGCCTGCCACAGGCTCATCAAGTAAGATAAGCTTTGGTCTTTGCATCAGTAACATTCCAATCTCTAACCACTGCTTTTGACCATGAGATAACAGTCCGGCTGGCTTGTTGATCAGGTCTTTTAAGCGAATCTGCTGTAGCGTTGAGTCAAGTGTGTTTTTTGTGTCAGCATCAATTTTAGTAAACCAGCTTTTTGATACCCGCTTATCTTTGGGGGCCGCTAGCATTAAGTTATCAAGGACGGTAAAGTTTTCAAATACCGTTGGTTTTTGAAACTTACGACCAATGCCTGCTTCGGCAATCTCTTCGGTAGACAGCTTGGCCAAATTATGTACTTGACCAAAAAACGCGCTACCTTTGGTCGGACGCGTTTTACCAGTGATAACATCCATTAACGTGGTCTTACCTGCGCCATTGGGACCGATGATGCAGCGTAGCTCGCCCGTCTCAATGTATAAAGATAAGTCATTGAGTGCACGGAACGAGTCAAACCAGACGCTAACGTCTTCCAAATATAGCGCAATACCATGTCTCATATCTGGACCTGATTTAGGAACAGGATGCGCCAAGCCACCACTATCTCCATAATCTTCAGCCAAAGTAGTGACTGGTCGGGTAGGTGTGGTTTCTGCAGTCGCTATGCTGTTAGCAGATTTAAGAGTCCTAGCTGGGGTATTTATACTACGGTCAGTTTCATTAGGTACTTTTGACATTATTCTTTTTCCTTCTTAAAACGATCGAGTACGCCAATAATCCCGTTAGGTAAAAACAAAGTAACCACCACGAATAGTCCACCTAGAATAAGCAACCAAAACTCAGGGTAGGCCACCGTAAAGTAAGTTTTAATAACATTCACGGCACCTGCGCCTACGATAGCACCGATGAGTGACCCTCTCCCTCCAGCAGCCACCCATACTGCCATCTCGATAGAGTTGACTGGGTTCATCTCGCCTGGGTTAATGATGCCAACTTGCGGTACATATAGAGCACCAGCGATACCAGCAATGACTGCAGACAATACCCAAGCCGAAAGCTTGTACCAAAGCGTGCGATAGCCTAAATACTGCAAGCGATTTTCACTATCACGAATGGCACCGAGCACGCGCCCGTAAGGCTGACTCATCAGATAGCGTAGGCCAAGATATGACACTAGCAGCGCCAAAGCAGTCGTAAAGCACAGCACAGCTCTCGTTGAAGCAGCAGTGATGTCATAGCCTAATAGCGTGGTAAAACCTGTGAAGCCATTATTACCACCGAAGCCTGTTTCGTTACGGAAGAATAATAAGGCGGCAGCGTAGGTCATGGCTTGAGTGATAATCGAAAAATAAACACCTTTGATTTTTGAGCGAAAAGCAAAATAACCAAAGATAAAAGCAACCAAACCGGGAACTAACACCACTAGAGCCATCGCCCACCAAAAGTGTTGAGTGCCTGCCCAATACCACGGCAATTCGGTCCAACTTAAGAAGCGCATAAAGTCTGGGATACCAGCGCCAGCCGTTTCACGCGTCAAGTACATACCAAAGGCATAACCGCCCAAAGCAAAATAAAGACCATGTCCTAAGCTTAGAATGCCAGCGTAGCCCCAGACGAGATCTAGCGCCAGTGCTACCATAGCCAGTGCCATTATTTTACCGATGAGCGTTATCCAGTAAGCAGACAAATGAAAACTAGAGGTTTCAGGTAGTAGATGGAGCCAAGGCAATATCAGTAACACCAAAAAACATAAACCAATCAAAATGGCATTACGTGGGGAATCAGATAATAATTGAGTCAAACGCATTAGGTTCTCCTTAATCCACAAAACGGCCTTTGAGGGCAAATAAACCTTGTGGACGTTTTTGAATAAACAAAATCACAAGAACCAGTAACACAATCTTAGCCATCACAGCACCAATGCCAATCTCAAGCACCGTACCACTGACGCCAAGACCTAAAGATGCCAATACTGCACCCCATACTTGTCCAACACCGCCAACCACGACGACTAAAAACGCATCAATAATATAAGTCTGACCAAGATCAGGTCCGACGTTACCTACTTGCGCTAACGCACAGCCAGCGAGACCTGCGAGACCCGAGCCAAGTCCAAAAGCCAACATATCGATACGGGCAGATGAGATACCAACCGCGCGCGCCATTTGCCGGTTTTGCGTCACAGCGCGCACAAATAGCCCGAAACGAGTCTTTTTAAGTAAGTACACTAGTAGCATAAGAATAATGATCGTAAAGCCGATAATAGCGATACGGTTGAAGGGGAGTACAAGGCTAGAGGACACTTGATAGGCACCGCTTAACCAGTCAACATTGCTGACTTCAACGTTTTGCGCGCCAAATATCATCCTTACCAACTGCATAAGAATCAGACTGACACCGAAGGTTGCCAGTAAGGTTTCAAGCTCCCGTCCATAAAGCGGTCGAATAACGATTCGTTCGATAATCATGCCGATAATGGCACTGACTAAAAAAGCAACGGGTATAGCGGCAACCAGATACCAACCTGCCATACCGGGAAAATACGCTTGAAATAAATTTTGCACCATATAAGTGGCGTAAGCACCAATCATAATCAGCTCACCGTGCGCCATATTGATGACACCCAGTAGCCCAAAGGTAATAGCAAGACCAAGTGCTGCTAATAACAAGATACTGGCGGTACTCATACCAGTAAAGAGATGTCCTATCCAAGTACTGATAGTAATACGTCGCTCGATACTCGTCTCAGCGTCTAACAGGGCAGATTTGAGCACAGGATCGATATCGTCCGCCGCCAATGCCCGTTTGACATCGACTAAGACTTGCGGGCTATCACTATCGGCAAGCACGGTAAGCGCGACAATTTGCTTAGCGACGTCGCCATCTCTAAAATCAATCCTCGCTTGTAAAGTGCTCAACGCCGTTTTGACGTCGACATCTTGCTCATTAGTGGCAGCAGTACTTATGAGCGCTGGATCTAGCTGCTCGATATTGTCCGCTAAAATAGCAACTGCCTGCACACGTTGCTTAGGATCGTCTGACTCAAGCTTAACTTTGGCTTGTCCAAACACCAAAGCTGAGCGCAGAGCATTGGTCAAAGTCACTTGCGCCAAGTCGCTGGGCCATTCGGTGGTTAGCTGCTTAGCAGGGTAAGTAAATAGCTCATCTTCGCTATTTAAGAGATACGTCTGACCGTCATTGCCTTGATATAACTCATCGTTTTTTATCAGCTCAATCAAAGTATCTAGACTCTCAACTGACCCTGGCCACTGATTGAGCATGGTTTGGCGCTTGCCAAAGTCTGCGGCGACAAATTGTTCAATAGCATCCTCTTTACTTATCGTCAGATCAGCTGGCGTAGTTAGAGACTTCTCGTTTTGAGCAAGCAAGCTATCGTCTTGAGCAAGCAAAGTCTTATCATTAACAGCATTGGATGTCGCAGCCACCGTATTAGTAGATACTGCCTCGTCATGACTGTGTGCTATTAGCGTCTCGTGAGCATAAACAGACGATGTGGTAGTGATCAGTAATAGTGCTAAAGATAATAGGGTAATGATAAAAGTCTTATTAGAATAATTGGCTGGCGCGTCACTTTTAGAATAGGAATAATAACGTGACATGATGGCTCCTTTTTTACAGTCAACACTCCTCTAACCTCTACTAAAAAAATGTTTTATCAGTAGAGGTGCTAAAGGGTTGCTGGTATTGATACCATTAAGGGACTAAGGATTAGGGGCTAAGGCTTGGGTGACCACAACCTTATTTAGGAATGTACTGACTCCATGGCTCAGCACGAATGACTTTTGGCGTTTTGCTGATCACATCGAACTGACCATCGGCACGGATTTGACCGATCATGACAGGCTTCCATAAGTGATGATTTTCTTCATCCATTTTCAAGGTATATCCTGATGGCGCGTCAAAAGTCTGACCTCCCATACTAATACGCACTTTATCGACATCAGTAGTACCCGCTTTTTCAACCGCTTGTTTCCACATATTGATACCGACGTAAGTGGCTTCCATAGGATCATTGGTCACAACCTTTTCAGCATTCGGTAGCTTATGATCTAGCGCATATTTCTTATACTTTTTGGTGAAGGCGCTGTTAACGGGATTCTTAACCGACATAAAATAATTCCATGACGCTAAATGCCCTTGTAACAAGCTAGTATCGATACCACGAAGCTCTTCTTCTCCCACTGAGAATGCCATAACTGGAATGTCAGAGGCTTTAATACCTTGGTTGGCAAGCTCACGATAAAATGGCACGTTTGAGTCGCCATTAATGGTAGAGATAACTGCCGTCTTTTTACCGGTAGAGAAGCTTTTAATATTGCTAACGATAGTCTGATAGTTGCTAAAGCCAAATGGAGTATATTCTTCCATGATGTCTTTTTCAGCGACGCCTTTAGACTTTAAGAAAGCCCGTAAAATCTGATTGGTAGTACGGGGGTAGACATAATCTGTCCCAAGCAGTACAAAGCGTTCTGCACTACCGCCCTCTGGACTCATTAAGTATTCAACGGCAGGAATGGCTTGCTGGTTGGGAGCCGCACCAGTGTAAAAAATGTTTTCTGACTGCTCTTGACCCTCGTACTGCACAGGGTAGAACATGAGGCCATTTAACTCTTCAACGACAGGCAGCACTGACTTACGTGACACCGATGTCCAGCCACCAAATATCACATCAACTTTGTCTTGGGTTAATAGCTGACGAGCTTTTTCAGCGAATAACGGCCAATCAGAAGCGGGATCTACAACGACGGGCTCTAGCTGCTTACCTAACACGCCGCCATTGGCATTTATTTCATCAATGGTCATGAGGGCAGTATCTTTTAATGACGTTTCAGAGATGGCCATCGTTCCAGACAAAGAATGTAAGATACCCACTTTGATCGTATCGCCATTTGCCGCAGGGGTAGCAGTAGTCGCAGTTGTTTCAGTTTTTGTTGCTGTAGAGTTGGTTTCAGTATTGGTTTCAGCAGGTTTTTGACAACCAATCAGGCTTAAACTTCCTATAATGGCGACTGCTAATACAGATAAACGTGATGTCAATTTTGAATCGATACGATAGTTTGTATTGATAGGAGTAACAGTGATAAGAGTGGGCAACAAAGACATATATTTCTCCAAAAGATAAAGTAGCAGCTTGGTTAGGCTGAATGAACAGCCCATTCCTAACTACTATTAATACCTCAATATTTGTGCCAACCTAAAGTATAATAATTTGCACCAAAATCGTTCTTAATTAGAGAATATTGTTCTTATTTATGCACCATCATGGATTTATGGTTTTTTATGCACCATAAGCGTCTGGTTTAGAGAACCAAAGCTGTGCATAAAAAACGATTGGGTGGTAAGCGAGGTGCTATTAAGTTTAAAAAGTGTGAACGGATAAGACTTACGCTGTCAATCCTATAGACATTAACTTAGAATATTTCACCTTGAGTCAATATCCAATAAGCCCACCAGTGTATGTAGATAAAGTGACACTATCCAAAATACCGATTGCCTCTTTGCATTGCTAAAAACACTGCTCAGCCTTGCTGATTAGGCGCAGTTTATATATTGATCGGATAAACAACAAAGTATTAATATTGTTCTATAAGTATTTAATAGAGGCAATCATGATCGCTGGACAGAGATCCACATGACAGGCACAGGCAGATAAATTGTTCATCCGTGCCATTTCTATAAAAATAGGTAAATCCTAAGTGCTTATGAAAATAATGTATCGGTACTAGTCGTTGGTGCAGCAAGCGGCGTGGGCTCAATATTGACGCAACTATTAAAAGTGAGAACATCGGCTACTATTATCGGCACCGCTTTAAGAGATGAGAGCGTACAATGGTTTAAAGACTTGGGCGCGGATCATGTGATTAATCACCGTAATGCTTTGTACGATGAGCTGCAAAAGACTGGCATTACTGAAGTAGATTACGTCGTCAGTCTTAATAATACGGAAAAGCATTATGAAGAGATTATTAAGTGCTTAAAGCCACAAGGAAAGCTTGGACTTATTGATGATCCAGTCACACTGGACGTCATACCGCTTAAAATGAAAAGCTTAAGTTTACATTGGGAATTCATGTTTACCCGCTCAATATTCCAAACGCCTGACATGATTAAACAGCATCGTTTATTGATAGATGTAGCAAAAATAATTGATGCTGGCGAGATTAAAACCACCATCGCCCATCATATTGGTACGATAACGGCTGAGCACTTACGAGACACGCATCAAATGTTAGAAAACAGCCAAGCATATGGTAAGGTTGTACTAGAAGGCTGGCCTGTATAAGTTCTTAAAAACAAATGTTTTATACCGTCTAAAACAATCCCAATATTTGAACATAGGAAGCATTTATGAACACACAAGCAAACAAACCACTGACTATCGTTGCCACTATTAAAGCTAAACCTGAGCATGCCGAGCAGGTCAAATCTGAGCTGCTGACACTAACCGCAGCATCACAAGCGGATCAAGGTTGTATTCAATATATCTTGCATCAAGATAATGCGAATATGACTGGTTTCATCGTTTATGAGATTTGGGAAAACAACGAGTCGTTGCAGCAGCATGTACAAAGTCCGCATTTCCAAAATTATGTAAAAGTGACAGATGGGATGGTCGATGAGTTTATCATTACTGAGATGACGGCGATTTCATAAATGTAGCTAATTTTAAGTTTTTAGACGCTACTCAAAATCCATGGTTTTGTTCGATTACATTCGAATCTGATAGAGCAAAATCATGAGATTGACTTATACATGGCTAAGCGAACTACAACATAAAACATTTTCAAACTACAATACAAATCCGTAAATTTACCCTGCCTAAGTAAAATATTTATTCGCTTATTTGCATCAGTACCAGTAAAATGCGCGAATGTTTTTTACACTAGTTTGTGAGTAACCAATGATACGTTTAACTGAAATTAAATTGCCGTTAAATCATGCACCTGAAGAGTTAACAACAGCAATAACGAAAAAACTTAAAATTTCTGCTGAGCAAATAGACGCAGTTGTTATGTTTAAACGTGGTTATGATGCTCGTAATAAGAGAAATATCCAATTAATTTATACGCTAGACATCACCCTGACCGACTCGGATTTGACCAATGATTTACTGGTTCAATTTGAGTCAGACAACCATGTTAAAGCAACACCAGATACAAGTTATAGCTATGTTGGTCGAGCGCCAGAAAATTTAACTGAGCGTCCTGTTGTGATTGGTTTTGGTCCTTGTGGGTTATTAGCAGGGCTTACCCTTGCCCAAATGGGTTTTAAACCAATTATCATTGAACGTGGTAATGAAGTCAGACAACGGACCAAAGACACCTTTGGCTTCTGGCGTCAGCGTAAATTAAACACAGAATCAAACGTACAGTTCGGTGAAGGGGGAGCCGGTACTTTTTCTGACGGTAAATTATATAGCCAAGTGAAAGATCCCAATCATTATGGCCGTAAAGTCATGACAGAATTCGTAAAAGCGGGCGCACCAGATGAGATTTTATTTGTTAGTAAACCGCACATAGGTACTTATAAGTTAGTCACTATGGTAGAAAAAATGCGTGCCGAGATCATAGCGCTCGGTGGTGAAGTCCGTTTTGCTACTCGCGTAGACGACTTGCATATCACTGATTCAAAAGTAACAGGCGTGACACTTAATAGTGGCGAGATCTTAAAAACCAACCATGTCATTCTTGCTGTTGGTCATAGCGCCCGAGATACTTTTGAAATGATCCATGATAAAGGCGTGTATGTTGAAGCAAAACCTTTCTCAATTGGCTTTAGAATAGAACATAAGCAGTCAACCATAGACAAAGCACGCTTTGGTGACAATGCTGGAAACGAAATACTCGGCGCTGCGGATTACAAACTGGTTCATCATTGTAAAAATGGTCGTTCTGTTTATAGCTTCTGTATGTGTCCAGGCGGAACCGTTGTTGCCGCCGCATCAGAAGAAGGCCGTGTTGTCACTAACGGCATGAGCCAATATTCAAGAAACGAGCGTAACGCCAACAGTGCTATTGTTGTCGGCATTGACCCAGAGCGAGATTACCCAAATCACCCTCTTGCTGGTATCGATTTACAAAGACAACTAGAAACCTTAGCGTTTGAATTGGGCGGCAAAGACTACAGTGCACCAGCGCAAACCATTGGTGATTTCTTAAAAGGAAAGCCAGACTCAGAATTAGGCGATGTAAAACCCTCTTACACACCGGGTATTACCTTAACTGACTTAAGCAAAGCGTTACCTGACTTTGCGGTGGATGCCATACGTGAAGCCATTCCAGCATTTAATAAAAAAATTAAAGGATTTTCATCTGACGACGGTTTACTCACTGGCGTAGAAACCAGAACATCGTCACCAATCAGCATTAAACGCAATAAAGAATTCCAAAGCATTAATACCAAAGGATTATTCCCTGCAGGCGAAGGCGCTGGCTACGCAGGTGGCATATTATCAGCAGGGATTGATGGTATTAAAGTGGCTGAAGCTGTGGCAAAATCGATGTTGAACATAGAGTAAGAGCGGCTGTAAATTGTAAGCAAACCCCAATATTAAAACGCTTACTTAGATAAAGACATGTGATCGGTAAAGCCTTTCAAGCTATAAAATATAAAGCTTGAAAGGCTTTTTTTTGCTTTGAAGGTATGCTGTATGAAAATGCATCGTAAGTTATGCAATGTTATGTTGTGATATATTAAGACATTAAAAACCCCAGAGCGTATAGGCTATGGAGTTCTATGATTGCTTATAAGAATGTTTGTTGGTGCGCCCACCAAGACTCGAACTCGGATCGATCGCTTAGGAGGCAACTGCTCTATCCTGTTGAGCTATAGGCGCATTATGGAGGGACATTGTAGAAAAAAGTAGGCATAAAAGCAATCAACAAAAGATAAATAGAAGCACTTTATCCTTACTCGCCATTACTAAGTGCATCAGCGACATCTTCTCCATTGTCGCCTAATGGTTTTTTGGCTTGTGAGGTAGGCCTAAATAAATCGTCAACACTGTTTTTATAACCTTCGATATTGTAATAATCATATTTTTTTAATATGTCTTGCCCCGTACTTGAGAGCAAAAAGTTACGAAAATTAATCGCCACAGTATTATGCGTCAGGATAACACCATCAAGCGCATGCTCATCTTTCAAGGCATAGCTAAAAGAACTCAGACGACGCGCTTCGGCATTGTCTGATGTATTTGTAGCAATGTCTGCTTCGCTAAACAGATCACTTACATTCAGGCTAGCATCACTATCTTGATTGGCATTATCAGTATCAATATTGCTCTGATTGCGCTTGTCTTGAGCATCTTTAAGCTTGGTTTGTAAGGGTAGTAGGCGCTCGCTTGGTAAGATATTATCAGCAATAATTATGTCGGCATGAGTGACAACAGGCGCACTCTCATTGCCATTATGATTGTTATTTGGCAAAGTTAATAGTGCTGTAGAATTGACATAATTTGTGAAAACTTGCACATGAGGATAGCGGGATTCGAAACTTGTGATTACATGGTCTAATGGTATTTGTAGACTGTCTTGTATTTGCAAATACAAGGTACGATCAGCGCTAGTATCGGCATCCTCATCAGTGGCTTCTGCTATCGTCTCACTCTCGCTTGCCAAAATAGGCAGTGGATCCATGTTTTTACGGTTGCTACTCCACAACCAAGTAAAAACGGCGATGAGTATCATCAGCAGTAGCAAAAGCAGGCCAGCCAATAGCAGCTTATAGTCTTTCATAGATTATCGTTCTTATTTTGGTATATTTGATTTAGGCTTAAATGACCTATAGCACATAACTTTTCGGCTAACATTGCTGCTAAAAACTAAGCTATTTATACAATACTTCCTCGACCAAATCCGCTAGCATTTCAGCGAAAACATCCGTTTTTTCTGTTGCTTGAATGCTATCGTTTTGCTTACTTACTTTTTTAGATTCTTGAGTTTGCGTACTGCTGTTCTGCTCAGCGCTATTATCATTATTGGCTGAGGTTGATGTACTGTCTTGCGGCGCAATAGATCTGGTTTCGCTATTTGTAGTCGTGCTTGTCGTAGTATGCGCGGCTAATGGGGATTCACCTATTGTTAATTGGTCTTTTAACCAGTCAAAACCGTGGCTCTCCCACCATGCTTCGAAGCGTGGTAGTGTAATGCCGCGTACTGCCATAGGCAAGTTTAGTGTTCGCAGCTTTTGTGCCAACACTAGATCTTGGATAGCTTGATGACGACTTAGATACAAGGCATCGGGGGAACCTTGATAAGGTTGCCTACGCTGCCACGATAGCTCATCAATTTTCATACGAGGCAATTGCCATAATTCCCCTCGATAGTAGACTACATAGACACGTCGTTCAAGGTGGATAAAGAGGGCATCGATAGGGCGCAGGGGCATAAGATTAAGTTGTCTCGTCGTTAAGAAGCTCATTTAAAAAATCAGCGACATCCGTTGTCGCAGGCTATGTCATCCTTGGTTTATAAACTGGTAAACCACTGGGAACAATGGCACACTAATCGGGTGATGCGATTGGTGGTTATATCAGCTATTAATTATAACTACTTTCAATTGATTTACTATGATTATGCTAGCAGAAATATTACTCAGTAACGACTGCCAAACATGGATTGATGAGTATCGTTTGTGGCATTGTTATTGTACTCAAAGCTTTTATCATTAACGTTGGTGCGCTATTTTAACCCTGTGTTATCTATTAACCCCCTTATTCTTTTATCACTTCAATCAGATTGCCCTTCTATGTTTAAAATAATTCAGTCACACCGTACCGAAAACCTTGTCAATCAACTGCTTGTGCAATATCAGTCTAAGGATCAGCCTGTTTTTGAGCCTTTTATTGTCATTGTACCTTCAATGGTATTGGGCGATTGGTTGGACAAAACCATTGCTAGCCGTGCTGGAATTAGCACGTTGGTGCGTACTAAGTTTTGGGGTCAGTATCAGTGGACCCTCATGCAGGATGTGTTAACCCGTCATAATACGTATTTATTGGCTCAAAATCCTGAAGCGGCAACCTTGAATGTACCAGAAGTGGCGGTGCTGTCGCCCACAGTGATGCAATGGCGCTTGTTTGGGTATTTAACCTATTACCAAGAGGTGATTGTTGCCGATGAAAAGCATCCGGTTAACCCATTATTAGCGTCTTTGATTGATGAGCCGCATGAAGGTGCTCAACAAGGTAATTTAGGACAAGACAATTTAAAACAGAACATGACAAAAGACAAGGCGCAACAAGACGCCCGTATCTGGCAGCTGGCAAGTGATTTGGCAAGAGTGTTTAACCGCTACTTAACCCATCGTGAGGATTGGTTGGCGCTATGGTCGTATAACAAACCTCTGAATGTGGATGAATTAATAGCGGATAAAGATGCATTGTCACTACGCTTTGATAAATATGCGCGTGGCACGCCTGAATGGTTGGTTGAGCATTATGTTGAGTTGGAAGCTGCTCAGCGCTTCTTATGGTCGCATTTATTTGCTGATGTTCATCTACACCGTGTGGCACTTGAGGATGTCTTCTGGTCGGCTTTAGCAGCTAACACCGCGGATGAGCGCGCTCAGTTGCCCAAAGTACTGCGCATTTTTACCATTCAGCAACTGCCACAGACCGAGCTAGATTTTTTGCAGCGTTTATCGAAGTACATGAATATCACGCTATTGCATTACAACCCATCAAAGCTGTTTTGGGCCGATATCGTTGATAAATCTTGGTTACAGCGTCAACAAATTATCAACCCTGAAAGTGTGTTTTTACGGGATTATGGTCACAGTTTACTGTCGCGTTTGGGCAAGCAGTCGCGCGATACCTTTGCCATGCTTGCTAATTTGTCGGGCAATGAGCAGTACCAAGAAGAAATAGTAGAGTGGCAAGATAGCTTCGATGTTGGCGATATTAGCGATGATGGTTTAGATAATGATTGGAATGATGAGTTTGGGACTAGTGTTGATGACAGAGCCTATGAGGAGGCTAACAGTTCTCAAGCTACGCAAAATAGTCCAAGCTTATTAAGACGTTTGCAAAATGACGTTTTAATGCTTGATGAGCAATCGACCCAACAAGCAACGGCCGCTACAGTCTCGCAAGCAGTGAGTCAGCAAATAGCGTCGAGCCTTGATGGAGATAAACAAGAGACGGCTTGGTATGACGATGAGGCTTTGGAGAATAAGCGTTTTGAGAAGAATCGTTTTTGGGCAATCTCTTCGCAAGATAATAGCCTAAGCGTTCATTCGTGCCATAGTTTGCAGCGCCAGCTTGAAGTGTTGCGTATCATGATTGGGCGCTGGTTAAATGAACCTGTCAAAGCGGGTGAGAAAAAACGCCATATCTCTGACATTGTGGTGTTACTACCCGATGTTGAGCGTCATCATGCGCTGATTGGCTCTATCTTTGTCAATGGCAGAGGTCAAGATGGTTTGACCTTGCCCGCCAAGGTAACTGGGGTTGTCGATGCCGATATTCGGCAGCTATGGGACGCGATTATTGGTTTTTATAAATTATTAGGCAGCCATAGTGCCCGTTTTGAAGCGGCTGAAGTCTTAGATTGGTTGATGCTGCCACCTTTGTTTGAAAGTTTTGGGCTGACTCATGAACAAATGAGCCGTGGCTGTGATTTGCTGGTAGAGGCAGGCTTTATCCGCGGGTTTGATGAGCGGCATCTTAAGCAAACTTTGGATAGCAATGATTACGACTACCGCTTTAGCTTTGCGCAAGCGTTAGACAGATTAACATTAGGCTTAGTGATGCCAGAGGCTGAGTTGAGCGATTGTTTATACCCTTTAAATGAAGATGAATGGCCAAGTACTGCATTACCAGAAATGACCTTGCCATTGCCGCAAGTGAGCCTAAATGATGCGTTGATCGTTGAAGCGCTTTGCCGCATTTATACTGGCTTGGTCGCACGACGCAATGACCATACACAAAAAATGAAAGCGGAAGATTGGCTCGATCAGATTGAGAGACAAGTGATACATCGCTACTTTGGTGATGTGGATCAAACGCGTACCATGCGTGCCATCTACAACGCAATGAACGGCTTTAAATCTAGCTTGCGAGCCAATCGTCACTATAGACAGTACGCCAGTAGCGATAGCGACAATAGAGAAGTAGAGCAAAAGCTGGCAGGTGTGGAGCAGTTGCCACTAAAGCTGAGCTTTATGCTAGACAGTATTGAAAACGAGCTTGAAAGCCAGCAGGTCAGTGCGGAGCCGACTGGGGTGATTACCTTTGGTCGGTTTGGTGCGCTAAGAAACGTGCCTTTTGAGTTGGTGGTGATGCTCAATATGGATCTCTCTGAGTTTCCTGCGCGTGATCGTGATAACCGCTATGATTTGATGAAAGCGACCAATTCACGTCGTGGTGACAGAGTTAGTGAAGATGATGACAATGGCGCATTTCTAGATGCGCTGCTGTGCGCGCGTAGTGCTTGTTGGATGTTCTACAACGGTCAGAGTCTGACAGACACTCATGAACACCTGCCAGCCAACCCAGTGAGCGAATTGCTACAGTTCTTGCAAGGTGAAGTACAGTGGCAGGTGAACTCGCTTGAAGACTTAGCAATATTACCAGAGAATATTGATCCCACCACCGAGAGTCTCAAGCGCTATTTGCCTAAATTGATTAAGCAGTGGTTGGTGACTGAGCATCCTGCTCTGCCTTTTCATGAGAGTCTGTTTGAAACAGAAATTGAAGGCAATGATATTTTTGAGCAAGCGTCTATTGATATTGACGTTGATATTAATGGCAATGCAAGCGTCAATGCTCAGGATTCCAGCCCTGTCGATATGATGGATGAATTAAATGTTCTCTTAAATAAAGCCATGCGCAAAACCAAATTGGCGCAAAAAAAGCAGTTTCCGCCTGCGCCGCTTTGGCAGTCAGTGTTTCATACTTTAAAAGGGCGAGTATCTAGTGAGCATGCGCAACTGGTGAGCTTACCCACAAAATCACAATATGAGTCAATCGCTAAGATACTTGGTCAAGGCTTGGGTCAGTTAGGTCGAGTAGACAATCAAACCTTGTCTGCATTGGCTGAAATACTAGCGCTAGATACAGTTGTTGATGCTAGCGATGTCGGTAGCATGACGGAAGCGCTTACCCAAGCGGTATCTGATAGCATATTTAATATTGGAGAGATAGACGTTGAAGGAGTATTAGCGTACCAAGTGCGCCATCCTGCCAAAGCGTTTTTGCGTACTCAAAAGGTGCATGTGGTGCAAGGTGAAGAAGCGCTGTCGCAGCAAGAGCCGCTATTTTTAGACAGCTTGACGACCTATCAAATTAAAGCGCATTTGATTAAAGAGCTAGCGACCGATAATACTATTGCCAATACGACTGATGACAGCGCTAATCAAACCTTAATGTACCAAAAAATCATGCCAGCTGGTGTGGCTCGTCAAACCACGCTACCCAATCAACAACAAAAGCTGCAACAGCAATGTCTAGAGTTCAAAGAGCAGTTAATGGCTGATGGCTTTGATGAGAGTAGTATTATTAACGAAGGTGGAGCAGATAGCGCTACATTATTACAGCTACTGACACCAATCACCGAACACCCTGTTCAGATAGAGTTGGCAAAACTGTTGAATAGCACCAATAGCGAATCAAGCAACCAGACAGATATAGAGGGTATGGAAACACTGCTCAAGCTGTTGCCGAAGATTATTAAGATAAAAGGCTCGGTGCCAATATTAGCATCAGTATCATTACCACCATCATCAGTGCCGCCAGATGCGCATGCCCGCCACACACATCTGCAGGCAGGTAAGACCTATGCTGAGCAATCACCCAAGCAATGGTTAAATATACTGCCCAACTCTGCTAGCCCTAGGCATTTACTCAAATTTTGGTTATCGCACTTGTATTGGCAGGTGGCCAGACGTACCACTGCTGAGCAAGTGGCTCTAAATGATGGTGTGAGTATTTGGCGCTTTAATAAGCCTAGCTCGCAAGTCAAAAAATATGACAAAATAATCGCCTTTAAACTAAGTCCCGTTGTTTATGAAAATGCTGTGATAGAGCTGATGAAATGGGCGATTTTTGGCAAGCTAGTCGGTCAAGTACCCATTACGTTATTGCCAGAATATGCACTCAATTACCTTGATAAGTACCTAAAGTTTGAAGCAAGTGAAGCCGGCAACTATTGGCCAAAACGTGCCGACTTCTCAGATTGGCTAAGACCTAACTATCAAGCAAACACGGTATACGATACGTGCTCTCAGCATGCCATTTGGCAGTACGTACTGCGTGATCAAGATGCGTTCAAAGCATTATCAGCAGCGTTGACTACCTTGGCACGACCATTGTATGAGCCAATGTTTACCGCGTTAATTGACTTAGACGGCTAATTAGAGCGTGTCTTCAATTCATTCTAGTCATTTAGAATCATTAATTTTTGCTCTCTTGCTCTAATAGATAATAATTAAAAGTATCCGCCCTTATGACAGACTTTACCGACCCAACCAGTATCAGTGACCTTTCTACACAGTCTACGCAACCACATTTATTCGATGAGTACTCGGATGAGCTGCCTCACGCCAATCCTATATCTGATCAAAAAGCGGATGTAATACCAGCAGTTGATGTTGCTCTAACAGGCAAGCATTTAATTGAAGCCTCAGCTGGTACTGGCAAAACGTGGACATTAACTGGTATCGTGCTGCGTCTGCTGATTGAAGCGCGGCGTGCGCCAGAGCAAATCATCGCCACGACCTTTACTCGCGCTGCCGCAGCTGAAATGCGTCAGCGTATTCATGACCGTTTGGTAGATTTCTATCAATTATTACAATGGGTCAATAGCCTAAATGCTGATACTAATAATAAAGAGAGTTTATACCCGAACATATTACAAGTCATGCCTGAGAGTGATAAGGATAGACAAGCAGATAACTCAAGTGCTGCCTCAAACGCTGAGGCAGAGAAAACTGACCAGCTAAATCAAGACCTTGCTACTGATAAGCAAGCTACCACTGATAAACGTAAACAAGCAAAAAAATATCGTGAAGATTGGCTAGTCAATCAGGCAAAATATGCGCGCTTAGATGGCATCATGAAAGATCCTATTAACCTGCATTTAATTGGTTATTTATTGGATCATGTCTACAGCTATCCAATGACAGAAGCTATTAGGCGTACCGCGCTGGTGCTAACGACGTTGGATAAGCTATTCGTAGGTACGCTCGATAGCTTGGCGCAAAAATGGCTGACGGAATATAGTAGCGAGACGGGTCATCAGCAAGGCATGGGTATTATTGAAGACAGCAGTATTGAGCAGGTGACTGACAGTATCATTCATGATGAGCTGCGTCAGTTCCAAAGCAGGTTGTATCACGAGGAGCCAAAGCTGTATGCATTGATGGATCAGCAAGGCAAATTGACTGCCGTTAGTGATCATAAGAAGTATGTGACTCGCTCGCTTAACTTTATTTCAGCACCTATTGATGAGATAAGACATGAGAAAAGCTTTGACTTTGTTGCATATGAAAAGCTAATCAAGGAGTTTTCTCAGCTAGATTTAGCAGATATCCAGCCTTATTTAAATCCTGATTATAGAAAAGCTCAAGGGTTTAATGGGCGTTCTAACTTAACCAACCAATTTGATGCCCTTATTGAGGTGCATCAAAAGATAATAGAACATCAGCTGGCATTTACCAATTATTTAAATGAACGTGAAAACAAGATTCTTACCGCATTGCAGGATTCCAGATATCCTAATGAAGACGGCAAGATTAAGAATTTTAATAAAAATAAAGAAAAAGAGCATCAGACCCTATTTGAGCTAGAGACCATTAGTAAATTAATGGCTCTTTTAGATATGGTTGACGGCTTAAATCAGCATATTTTATTGGTATTATCCAATCTTAACCGCCATATCGTGCTGGCGGTACGTGACAGATTGCCCGTTATTTTAGAAGAGCGCGGCGAGACCACCTTTAGTCTGCAAATGGTACGCTTAAACCAAGCATTAACTGGTCGGCAAGGAGAGAAGCTGGCACGTTATATTCGTCACCACTATCCTGTGGCATTGATTGATGAATCGCAAGATATCAATGGCGAGCAAGCCATTATGATTGAAAGTATTTATTTGCCAAAGAACAAACGTAAACAATCTAGCACTAAAAAATCCAGTCAGGAGTTTTTGCTATTGGTTGGTGACCCCAAGCAAGCTATTTATGGGTTTCGTGGTGGCGATGTGGCCAACTATAACTATATGAAAGCTCAGTTTGATAAAAGTGCCCTATGGACGCTTGATATCAACCGTCGTTCAAATGCGGGTGTGATTAACGCACTAAACTGTTGGTTTGGCATGGCTGATGCAACCACTGGCGAGAATACGTTAGCTCAATTAGGCACAGGTATTTATTACCAGCACATCAAAGCTGAAAAAATGGACAATCAGCTGTCTTGGTTTAATGAGTCAGATAAGCTGGACAACGTGTTGGTCACAGAGGTGCTCTCTGCTCAGCCAGTGAGTGTGTTGCACCTGCCTTATGATAAGGACAAAGAGCTTGAGTACGATGAGCATGAAATCACTGCGCGCCATATAGCCACTTTGCTTAACAGTGGTCAGACATTAAAAGGCAAACCGATTCAGCCGAGCGATATCGGCGTGCTGGCACGTGCCAAAAAAGATTTAAAACGGGTGGAAGACGAGCTAGTAAAGCTCAATGTGCCGACCTTGACCACCAGTGATGTCAGCATCTTTGAGACGATTATGGCAGAAGATGTGGCAGCACTACTAAGCGCCATGTTATATCCCTATCGTCATGACATGATTAATCGGGTGTTGACCAGTCATCTGTATGGTCTGAGTATTAAAACTATCAAAGCCATGATGACGGATCATGAGTCAGGAATAGTCGAGGGCAGCAATACCGCGCTAAGCTCCGATTCAAATAGCTTTAATTCTAAAAATACAGCAGCTACTGATAATAAAAAAAGCTATCAAGACTTTATTACTTATCTAAAGGAAGGCGCTCAGCGTTGGCAGCACTTTGGCATATTATCGGCACTACATTACTTGTTAGATAAGAATCCAATGCAGCCGCAAGGCGTTTGGCAAGCGTTGGCTGCTCATCCAGAAGGCGATCGTCATATCATGGATTTGCGTCATGTGATGGATATTATGGCGCAGTATGGTATTGGCATGGGTGAGCATGAGCTATTGGCATGGTTTAGACAACACATAGATGCAGCGCCCAGTAGTGATTGGGCCAAGCAATATCCGCTACCGACAGAATCTGGCGTGCAGCTGATGACCATTCATAAGTCAAAAGGGCTCGAGTTCCCCATTGTCTATGTGCTAGGTATGGGCGATGCCAGTAGGAAGTCAGGCAATAAGGAAGACTATGGGCTGTATCTGTATAACGCGCAACAAGCGCCTTCAGCGTTAGTGCAGCAGTCGATAGATAATCAAGCAATGGGAAATCAGCGCCGTTTCTCACCATTGCAAGGCTCTGCCACTGTCGAGGATTACTATACCAATATCGAGACGCAAGAAGGTTTTGATGAGATACGGCGGCTTGGCTATGTGGCATTTACTCGGGCCAGTGAGCAGCTTTATGTCGTGCTACGAGATCCTAGTAATAAAACAGGGTTTGAGTTAAAGCCAGTGTTTTATTGGTTTGACTCCGAAGAGCCAAAGTTTGAATTGCCTGATAGACTCAAAGGTATCATAGGTATGCTCAGAGGGCATGAAGTTAATGAGTTCTATAACAATAACCGTGCTACCGCTAAAGCAGGCGCATTAACGGAAAATGAATCGCCTAATTTGATTAGACCTAAAACAGAGCCTATTAAGTATGATGATTTTTCAGAAGTTATGAAAACCAACTATTTTTATGGGTGGGCCAAGACCAGCTTTACCGCTTTGGCGCGTCAGCTAGATGAATCAACACAGACAATGGCGGTGATGGATGAGCGTATTGATGATGCGATAGACATCGATATGCCAGAAGCTTCAATTTCGGCTGTACCATCACTGCATAATAACGACTCTCTTGAACAAGCCGGTGAGCTAAATCTCAAGTCAGAAGATGATATCCGTTTTACTTTTGTCAAAGGCGCTAATGCCGGTACATTTTTGCATGAGATATTTGAAAAAATTGATTTCAACAATAAAGCGCAGTGGTCTCAAGTTATCGATAGAGCCATCAGTAGTTATCAGCTGCCGCTGGTGTATAGCAGTGCTGAAACCCAAAGCCGTCGATTGCAAGCAAAGACGCAAGAGCAAGGTAATGACGTTAATACTGATTCATTTAATCTTAACTCAGTAGACGCTAGCAAACATGAGGCGTTGATGGACTGGATTGAAGAGGTCTTAGATGCGCCATTATTGGCCTCCAAGCAACCTTTGCGCTCTATTGATGCAGGTCAACGATTTGCTGAATTAGAGTTTAATATGGGGCTATCAGAGAACTTTAAGGCACAAGATATTACTAGACTCTTTCAGCAGTATTTGCCTGATGAGACCGACAAACATGTCACGCTGGTTGCGCAAAACAAAGCGTATTTGTATCGTTATCTACGCGGTGAAATTGACTTGGTGTATGAGCATGCTGGCATGTATTACGTCGTCGATTACAAGAGTAATTTTTTAGGAAATAGCCTAAGTGATTATGATGAAAACACGCTCAAGCAAGCAATGTCCAAGGCGGGATATTGGTTACAAGCAGCGATTTACCAAGTGGCTTTGCATCGATTCCTAGCTATGCGAATCAGTAATTATGCAGGCAATGAAGATAAATACTTGGGTGCTGTTGAATATGTCTTTTTACGCGGCGTATATGATCCGAACGTTAAAGCCGCCTCGAATGAGTCACAAAATGCTAATAAGTCGGACGGTAGCGAATTAAAGATTAACAGCTCCTATGGATTAGTCACTTGGGATATACCCATCGATTTTATTAAAGCACTAGATACGTTGTTTGGCAGACCAGATTGACAGATTTTGAGTAATGATTGACTGCATGAACATTGTTATACCTTTTAACCAAATCTAAAAAGAGACAAGCATACGATGAGCAATAATCTATGAATAATAATAAGAGCAGGGCGGATATAAGCTTACAAGAGAGCTGGGCTAGTAACCTCAGTAATTATATTTTGCTACGCCGTCAGCAGACGCAGGTAGCCTATAACACAATCGATGATAATTCTGATACTGATGATGGTAGCGCCAAAATAGACAAAACTGAAGACAGTGGGTTATTTAGCGCCTTATTCGTTATGTTGGCGACTCATTTGGAAGAAGGGCATACCGTTTTAACCATTGAATCGGCTGCGAATGAAACACCGCGACAAGGTCATATCAATGGCGAGTTAGTGACGCTACATGTGTGGCAGCAGCAATTGTTAGAGGTGTTAGCAATGCCAATCCTTGCGCTAATCGATACTCAAGTAGACAGCCAATCAGAAGATGATGCTACACCTGAGACGTCGCTATTTGTCTTGTTAGAAACTCTGTTTAACAAGCAATCTCAACTATGGGCACAGCTAACACTCAGTAATCATGAAAAAGAGGTGTTAGATAAACGCTTTGATATGGTGACTACGCTATATCAGTTGTTGAAAAATAGCGACTTTGAATCTTTCGTTCAGTCACTTCATAAGCATACGTTATTCGCCGATGTTGACACCAATACTCAGTGTAACACTAATAAAAATAGCCTAAGCAAAAGTAATCAACCTATTATTTATCGGCTTATTAATAACCAAGAGGCTGATGAGCAAAATACCTCCATCACTTTTTGGTTGCATCGAGCTTGGCAAGCCGAGTTCAACTTAGCAAAAAATATCAATAACATTCTGAATCAGCAAGTCAGCCCTTTACAAATAGCAATACCTGAAAACCTTCATGAGCACCAAGTGAAGGCGATTAATGTCGCTAATAACAACGCCTTTAGTATTATTACAGGTGGTCCCGGCACAGGTAAAACCTATACCGTTGCTCAGTTAGTCATCGCGCTGCAACAGGCCGCAGAGAGTAGGGATGGTGAACATAAAAGTATTAGATTCAGCACTGATAGCGCCAGTCTAGCGTTAGCCGCGCCAACGGGTAAGGCAGCACAGCGCATGCAAGAGTCGCTGCAGGCGGCGTTAGACACAGCTGGTGTTGAGCTACAGTTGCAAGAAGCAAAAACGATACATCGCTTGTTAGGTATTGGTCGGACGGGTAGACCGCGTTACGATGCCCATAACCCGCTTGGCGAAGATATTATAATCGTTGATGAGGCATCAATGCTTGGGGTGGAGCTAGCGAATTATCTTGTCAGTGCGGTAAAGCCTGGTGCAAGGTTGATATTATTAGGCGATGCGAACCAGTTAGCAGCGGTCGATGCAGGCGCTGTATTGGCGGATTTATGCCGTATTCCACTATTGCAATCCATTCATGCAGAGCTGACAGAGAGCCGTCGATTTACGGCAGACTCGGGGATTGGCAAGCTTGCTTATCAAATTAATAAAACAGAGACAGATACCCAAGTTATTTGGCAGTTATTAAATCAAGATAACGCGCTAAGTTTTCAGTATGTTAATAACGTAAACACCCTACAAACAGAAGTGCTTCAAAACAGCAAGACAAAAAATAGCCTAAGCAATAATAAAATTATCTCAGAACTGAATTTGAATTACCAAACATACCAGAACAAAGTAAGAACTCTGTTAGAAAGTCCGATCGAAAAATCCATGCCAGAAACCGTTAAAAACACCATTGCTTCATTAATGAAAATATTCAACCAATTTAGAATATTAACTGCTGGTCATAATGGTGAGTGGGGCGATCACTACATTAATAATATTCTCACTCAATGGCATCTTGCTGAGCTCAAGTTACCACTGGGTCAAAACACATGGTTCCATGGTCGTCCTGTTATGGTGCTGCAAAATAACTATGAGCTTGGATTGTTTAATGGTGATATTGGTTTTTGCTTGCAGACAAGCGATGAAAGAAGTCGATTAGAGGTTTTCTTTGAAAATAAAACGCAGGGGATTGCGGTCAATTTGTTAAATGAAGAAGTGATTGCCACAGCTTATGCGATGACCATTCATAAATCACAAGGCTCTGAGTTTGATCATGTGGCTATTACTTTTGACAATAGTCATGCAAGATTGCTGAGTAAAGAACTTATCTATACGGCAGTGACCCGTGCTAAAGAAAAGGTAACCATTTATAGTACCAAACACGCTTTTGAGAAAGCCGTTCAAACACCCACTGAGCGCCACACGGGTTTGGCATTACAGTTTTAGTTGCCTCGTATAGATAATCAAAATATACTAAAAACGCTATGGTATTGCTGATATCAATTTTTTGTCGCCTCTGTCTGCGCAGGCACAGCAAGCAAGAAAAATTGATATCAGCAGTGCGTGATGGTTCGATATTACTTTTCACTGACTATATTTAACAAACAGTATAGTTAGGCATTAAAAAAGCATCCAAATCGGATGCTTTTTTAAAATTCAAATACGAAGATTTAGACTTTGTCTTCTTTAATGGCGTAGATACCCGGTAGATGACGCAGGTAACCATGAAAATCCATACCACAACCGTAGACATAACGGTCCGCGACATCAATACCAACAAAATCAACGTCAAAACCTTCTACTTTGCGATCATGTTGTTTATTAAGTAGTACGCAAGACTCGATAGAGAGAGGCTTTTCTTTACTCAATTCTTCAACCACTGCTTTTAGAGTAATACCTTCGTCAAAAATATCATCGATCAACAAGACGTGCTCGCCCCCAATGCTGACATCAGGCTTAAACTTCCAATCAAGCTCGTTGGTCCCTTCATTATCACGATAGCGCGAAGCGTGGATATAGTGCATACGATGATAAAAAGTCAGGTGAGTGAGTAGTTGACCGGCTGGGATAAGACCACCGTTCATAACCACCATCACGATTGGGTTTAGACCAGCATAGTGTAGGTTGAGTTGGGCGGCAAGACGCTCATAAGCAGCGGCTACTTCGATACTGCTGATAAGGCACTCTGAGTTGCGCAGGGTTTTTTCGATTTCTTGATTACTAATTTGGGTCATGAGTTGCGCCTTCGATAAAAGTGCCGCCTATTTTAGCAAATTTTAGCAAATTTGCCCAACACTACCGCCTTAATAAAAACATAATAGTTTCTAATGTAGCCGTTATTCAGGCTTTTTTACGATGAATGGGCGATAATAGTCAGCCAAACGGTTTAATGAGGTATCAGGTAGGTCTGGCAATAGCTTGTTCAATGCCATACTCATGCCTTTGTCGATGGCGGCTTTAGCAACTGGCACGGACTTACGTTTAATCATGCCAAGCTTTAGCGTTTCTGCGTAGCGGCTGACAAAATGAGTCAACGTCTCTTCGTTGACCGTTTCAAGCGCAGTTTTAAAGGTCGGTCTATCAACGTGTTCAGGTGTAATGGCGGCAAAACCCTCAGTAATGGTTTTTGCATCGGCATCCGATAATTTAAAGCCAATACGCTTCACGCCTTCATTGTCAATAAAGGTGGCCCGATCTCTTAAAAAATGAAAACTGGGCAATACCTCTTCATTGTTTTCTTTACCCAATAAAATATTGAGTAGGGTGTCTGCTGCACGCTCAATGGTTCCAACGATTTTACGCATGGATGCTTGACGCTCAGGGTTTGGAATAATATCTACCAAGCCAACCAATAAGTTATCAATCAAGTCTCGGGCGGTTTGATGGCTTAGGGCATCGCGATAAGGGTAATAATCTACCTGTGCATCAGTAGCGATAACTTGTTCTGCCTCTTCGATCAGCGCTTTGAGTTTAGGTGAAGGTACGAATCCAAAATAGTGTGTCATTATAACTCCTTTATTTGTTGTTTTTAACGTCTTACCAACGTTACATCCCTTGTCAAATCAGTTACTATTTAAACCTCATGCTAAGCAAAGATTCATCACACTATATGTTGACTAGTGGCGTGTTCTAACTTTACAATGCAAGGTTTTTTTTAGCTAGGGTGTGTCCTCATTCTAAAAATGGTAATAAAAATGAGGACACACCCTAGTAATGATCTGACGGGAGTGCTGTTATTTCCCTAATAACGGGTGATCTGAGTCACTCACCGCCCACTAATCTAGCATATTTTTTATACTTTGCTTTAAAAAGCTTGAACTCATAAGGCTATCTACTACTTGTCTAGGGAGAGATAAGATGAATAGTGCTATTGTACTGTTAGTTGGTGTCGCCGCAATGCTCTGCGGTTATGTATTTTATTCGAAGTTTATCGCCACCAAGATTTTGGCATTGGACAACAGTCGTCCCACGCCAGCGCATACGATGAAGGATGGGGTAGATTATATTCCCACCAATAAGTATGTATTATGGGGACATCATTTTACATCGGTGGCAGGGGCTGCTCCAATCATTGGTCCTGCGATTGCGGTTATTTGGGGCTGGGTACCGGCCATTATTTGGGTGGTTTTGGGTACTATTTTTATGGCAGGCGTACATGATATGTCGGCCATTTGGGCCAGTATGCGCAATAGAGGTCAATCGATTGGCTCTATTGCCGGTACCGTCATGGGTACACGTGTACGTAGCTTGATGATGGTCGTTATCTTTTTATTATTATTGATGGTGAATGCTGTATTTGGCGTCGCTATTGCTAATATGATGATCAAAACGCCCTCTGCCGTATTACCGGTTTGGGGCGCGTTGATAGTGGCCTTTATCATCGGGCAGTGTATTTATCGCTACAAGATGAATTTGGTTTGGGTCTCCATCATTGGGGTCAGTGCTTTATACGGGCTGATCTATCTTGGTCCTATGTTCCCCATTGTATTACCTGAGACTTTTTTAGGTCTGCCTGATAATGCGCTATGGATTATTATTTTATTTGCTTATGCAGCCATCGCTTCTTTATTGCCGGTATGGATGCTGCTACAACCACGTGATTATATTAATGGTTTGCAGTTATTTGTCGGTTTGATTTTATTGTACGCCGCGATTTTTATTGCGACCCCCAACATTGTCGCGCCAGCCATAAACACGGCGCTACCAGTTGGCACACCTTCCTTGATGCCATTATTGTTTGTCACGATTGCCTGTGGCGCCATCTCAGGCTTCCATGGATTGGTAGCTACGGGAACTACCTCAAAACAGATTGATAAAGAAGAGGATGTGCGCTTCGTTGGTTACTTCGGTGCATTTGGTGAGGGCATGCTTGCCCTAGGAGCCATTCTCGCAGCCACAGCAGGTTTTGCGACTCTAGGAGATTGGGAAGCGGTTTATCAAAAATTTGGCGACGGTTCTATCGGTGCCTTTATTGATGGTGGCGCGACCATCTTAAATGCCGGTGTGGGCATTGACATGGTGCTATCTCAGACCATGCTGACTGTCATGGCAGCCTTGTTCGCAGGGACGACTATGGATACTGGGGTGCGCTTACAACGTTATATTTTCCAAGAATTTGGTGAATTTTATAACATCCCCGTTCTTAATAAGAGCGTAGTAGCTACGTTGCTCGCTGTCGGAAGCTGTCTACTGTTGGCATTTGGCGCGGGTGGTATCGACGGTGCTGGCGGTATGATTATTTGGCCATTGTTTGGGACAACAAACCAACTTATGGCGGCTTTAACCCTCATGATCGTTACTGTCATTTTATTACGTAAAGGTAAGCCAGTTTGGTACACCTTGGCGCCATTGTCATTCTTGTTAGTGATGACGGTTTTTGCCTTATTGATTCAGCTCAAAACCTTTTACGTTGATGGTAATTGGCTGCTTATCATTATGGACATCATCATTCTAGTCGCAACGATTTTAGTGACGTTTGAGAGTCTATCGGTATTGCGTAAAGAGTGGACCTTGCATAAAGGTAAAAGCAATATTGAAAAGTAATATCTAGATATAACGTCTAATCACTATTGGAATAGATATACAAAAAAACGCTAGCAGCAACTGCTGGCGTTTTTTGTATGAAATAGGCATGATAGATATAGTTAAAATATCCTAAAATGGCGACGTTATGGCTGATATCAGCAGTGCGTAAGGTATTGATATTACTTTTCACTGATTATAATAAGAAAGACTCACAATACGAGCAATCATTTAAGAAAACGCTGAAAAACAAAAATCTAGTAAATGGGACGATAATGACGACAGATAATATAGAAAACACTCAGCCATGGTGGCAGCGGTTCGTGGCAGGGCTGAATGAGTTTTATCATGCGCCTTATCGCCAGACGATGGCACGTGCTGCACGTGATGAAGAAGATTTCTTTATGCTGCTGATGTTCGCTGAGAGCTTAGGCATTGATAATCCTGCCAGCTTTTATACGTTAGAGCTACAACCATTATTTTTAGAAAACTTCCATGAGTGGCATACCCGCATGGGTATGGATAGATGTCCCTTTGACCACGTTGGTTGCTGCTAGTCATAGCCGTTTTTTAGTTATATCTATTTAGATTAAAGATTCTATTGATTAACAATTAACAATTAATAATTGAGACATGAGTATGGCTTTACACCCTCTACACGGATTAGTAGAACAACTGGCGACGCAACCGATTATATTCGTCGGTGGCAAGGGCGGTGTGGGCAAAACCACGACGGCCGCTGCACTTGCCAGCTATTATGCTGGCCAACAACAAAAAACATTGATTGTCTCAACCGATCCAGCGCATAGCTTGGGTGATGTGTTAAAGGTACGGCTCAATAATGAAAAAACTGCCATCACGCCGTATCTGGACGCCATTGAGCTAAATCCTGATGTCATCGTCGATGCGCATTTTGCTCAAGTTGAGCGCACGATTACCGCCTACGCCAATCCAGACATGATGCCCAAAATTCGTGAGCATCTCAGGCTATCAAAATCTGCCCCTGGTGCCCAAGAAGCCGCTATGCTCGAATCGATGTGTCAGCATTTGGTCGCGGCAGCAGATGCCAATTATGAGCATATTATTTTTGATACCGCTCCAACTGGACATACTTTGCGATTGCTGGTACTACCAGAGATGATGGGCGCGTGGACAGATGGATTACTGTCACAGCAACGGCGACAGGCGAAACTGCGCTCGGTAGCGACACATTTGGACCGTCACAATCAAAAAGACAGCAGCCAGAAAAAAGATAAAACTCAGCCAAATAATATAGCAAATCCATTTGCAGAAAAGAAGTCTGACCGCTGGGAGCAAGCAGTATCCGTGCTGGAGAAACGTAAAGAGCTGTTTCGTCAGGCGGGAGCACTGCTGCATGACCGTCAGCAGACTGCTATTGTATTGGTCATGAC
Organism: Psychrobacter okhotskensis; assembly: GCF_965638355.1. Lineage (NCBI taxonomy): Bacteria > Pseudomonadati > Pseudomonadota > Gammaproteobacteria > Moraxellales > Moraxellaceae > Psychrobacter > Psychrobacter okhotskensis. Next base: position 1,699,562 of record NZ_OZ281822.1, on the reverse strand, counting down.
CGCCGATGTATTACCATTGGCTGAGACCAAACGTGCTATCGAACAGTTAGAAGACAGCAAACTCACGCCAGCAGCGATAGTCATCAATCAGCTCATAGCACCGGCCCAGTCTGATGAGTTTTGGCGCCATCGTGCTGAGCGCCAGCAGCAGCTGATGTATGATATCGACAAGAGCTTTACTAGTTATCCGCTTTATCCCATTTATCTGCAGCAAACCGACGTACGTGGTACTGAGGCATTAAGTGCATTGTTGCAGCCATTGTCGTAAATGCAACTTTGAAAAACCAAATACATGTTTTATTCAAGCAGAGTTGTCTAACTACTCACGCCTATGTGATTGCAACTTCCCAGAAAGTGACCATGCCATATCGAGTCGCAAACTTTGGGCAAGCTCTGCTTTACCACTACTGAGCGATGACCATTGTGGTTTGCCTCGTGCTTTTTTAAGCTCGCTTGGTAGTTTGTTGGTTGACCATGGCGTCACAGCGTTGTCTACTTCACTGTTATTTTCAGCTGATGGGTCGCTGCCGTCATTCTCACCTTTGTATAATAGTTGCGTGGCATCAGTCGCAGCGTGACCGCGATGGCGTAGGGCAGTGAGTAAGTCTATCGCACGAGTGGCGAGCAAGGTTAAGGTAGCAGGGTCAATGTATAAGCGTTTTACCCCAGTAATCCGGTCAGCAATGCTACTGGTATTCGATAATAACCCACCTGCGATACCGCCTATTGCCGCACCCAAACCCAACGTCGTGCCCAATGCGGCCGCATCAATGCCCAATCCTAATAACGCGCCAGCTGCCGCGCCCGATGTCGTACGAATCCCATAGCTTTTTAGCAATTCAGGGTCAAACGGATCTTGCTGATAGGCTTGTAACTCAAGCGGCGTTGCTGCCACCGCATTATCATAAAATTTATATAAATTAAGCAAATTATGCTGCATCGCGCGCTCACTTTGCCGAACGGCTTCTTGCATCTGCTGCAATACTGGCATCGGGTCATCATCATCACTAATCTCACGCACAAAAGCGGCAACATTCAATAAAAAATCCGCGATGATAATATTGGCCTCATCGTATAGCTGTGCCCAGTCTTCTGTGCGTCTCTGCATGAGCTGTTCTAGCATTTCTGAATGGGTAAGCATGGTCGCAAGATTTTGCCATAAATGCATTTCATCTTCGAACTCAAAAGCGACCGAATCAAAACGGGTAGAGATATGCAGATTGCGTCTTGCCAGCATGGTCTGCCATTCATCAATATTGGCATTTTGGCTATCAGTAAAATTAAACACCGGCATAACAGGTATCGCTGCCCACGATAAAATGGCCAACTCATCTTTGTATTTACCCAATACTGGCTCACGCGCATCGACAACATAAACTGCCATATCACTTGCCAGCAATTGGCGGATAACTTTGGCTTCTTGGCTATAGTCCTCATTGCTACTTAACGCATCACCACCTTGAGCGATATCAGCTGCCAAAAATTGCTGTAGACGTTCAATACCATCGCGACGACTGGCGGTATTGTCCTCCAACCAATCCATCAATCCCGATGCGTCCTCTAAACCGGGCGTATCATATAACGCCACCAGTACTTCGCCGGTCTGACTATCGGTCAGTTGGGCGCGTTCGACATGGCGTGTCGTCGCGGCTTCGTTTTTGACTTCACCAAAATACACGTCACGTAATAAGGTACGCAAAATAGAGGTCTTACCCGTATTGGTATGACCGACCACCGCCAGTTTTAATGGCTCACCGCTGGCTATCGTAGTTTTCTTACTCTCGCGAGTTGTCGAATCTTCAGCCTCATCCATAGTATTAGAATTGGTATCGATGGAAGTGGCGACGCCGGTTATATTGTTAGCACTGGATTTATTAATGTTAATAGGCTGGGTAAGTGCTGTCTTTGAATTTTCTACGTTGATAGGCTCATCTTTTAAGGCCTTGTCGGCGAAGAGACCAACAGGCTCATTCTTCGTTTTATTATTATCCATCATCTGATCCCGTATTATATTTATTAGAGTCTGGTGAAAATTTGAAAAAGTTATTATCATTTTTTATTAAGCAGTATAAGTACTTACCAAGCCAATCTTTCGTGCTGATAGAGCCGTTTGCCATTGTTGATATCGCACATTGTGTTGCAAGTCGTCAGTAGTGTCAGCGTCATCATTAAGTAGCTGCACAATCAGCCCGTCTTTAGCATGAGCCGAAATTTTATCAAGCTTGCGTAGCGTGCCACGGTCAGGCAGTGCTTTGCTATGAATACCGAGCAAGACTTGTACTGGATGGGTCTTTAAATACACTGTTAATCGATCCATATCATCACGGTCATCAACGATGCCAAAATTCTCTATCTCACTACTCTCATTAGTATTGGCATCAAGACCTTTTTGCCACCAGTTATCTTGCTCTGACGGATATTCAAGTAGCGCAACCAGCTTTTTTCCAGCGCTTACAGTTGCCTTTGGAGCGATAGGCGCCGCTACCTCAGTAAAATCGTCGGCATCAACCACATGACGCTGCCAAAAATTTAGAATTTTTTGATAATAAGGCAGCTTGATATCCAAACGCATTTTTTTACGACGGAACATGAAGGCACAAAACGCCCACGCTATCGCTCGTGGTACGATACCGTACATCAGCAAACTACCAATTAACAAGCTTGCCCATTGCCGCGCCACAGACAATGGCATGGCATCTGTCACCAGTCGGCTCTGTACGATAGCGGCATTGTCAGGTACGCCAAATCCGACCATACTGGGCAGCCAGCCAAGCACTTGGGTGAGGGTAATCAGTGCCTGATCGGATAGCAGCGTCGACTCCCAACTAAAGCTATATTGGCGTACAATTAATAAGAATATAATCGCAAAGAGCATACCGGTTAAGGTAGCAAGCCATAGCTGATGGCTAAAACGACCCAAATACCAGCGCATACCACTGTGCTGTAATTGGCGCTCGTACAAGTCGACTGCCGCCTTGGTGACATCGTCCTTACCACGGATAAGATAACTGGGGCTAACAAAACTCGCAAACCAGCTGGGCGACTGACGACCTTGGTTAAGCAAGGTCATGACTAGCCAGCCAGCTAGCATAAGGGTATGAAACCCAAGTAAACAGACCAAGACATAAAAGAAATTGACGACATTGGCTTGTAGTAAGGTAAATAATCCTAAAAACCCCGAGATGCACCACACCACACTCATGATCACCATGATGCCTTTTATGCGTCCATCAATCTTGCCCAATACTCGTGCCAGCGCGCCGTTACTATCGATACGTGAGGCACGGCGATGCAGTTTTTGGACGGGTTTTCCATCCTCATTTTGCAGCTTTTCCGTGATGAGTAGCGGGTCAGTGGCAAAGACATGCTGCTGCGTCTCAAGCGTGCGTACCAGCTCAGTCAATTGATCTTGTGGTGAGAGCATAAAGTGATAATATCCGTATAAAAGCGTTCATTTAGAAGACAATTTTTGATTATTGTAGCGTATATATAATAGCGATTACTGCTGTTATTTTGCAGCGTCACAAACCAATGATAACTAAATAAGCCATTATTCAGCATTTTTGTCATGGTAAAGGTGATAAAAATCAGCCAGAATGCATGAATGAATGATAGACAGGATAGTCATAACCATAAAGATAAGCCATACACTAGGCATGTCCTCATTTTAGAAATACAAAAAAAGGAATCGTTATGAGTACCAAAACTTATCTAATCATCGGCGGTACAGGTGGCATTGGCAGAGCCATGGTGGAGCAATTGGTAGAAAGCACGGCTAATAGTGATAGCCAAGACAGTCTACGTGTCTTTGCGACTTATCATAAAAGCGTTCCTGATTTTGAAGCAGACAATCTCTATTGGCTGCCCATGAACATCTGCGACGAACAGAGTATCAAACAAGCTGCTGATGTCATTAGTCAACAAACCGACCACATTGATTGGCTCATCAACTGTGCAGGACTCCTACATACTGCGACGCAGCAACCCGAAAAATCACTACGTCAGATTGAGACGGATTTTTTCTTAATAAATATGCAGGTCAATGCCTTAGCCGGTCTGCTTATTGCTAAGCATTTTAAATCCTTATTAGCCAAATCTGAACGTAGTAATGACAGTCCTGCTGTTTTTGCCACCATTTCTGCACGAGTCGGTAGTATCAGCGACAATCAGTTGGGCGGTTGGTATAGCTATAGGATGAGCAAGGCGGCGCTCAATATGGGCATGAAAAACTTAAGTATCGAATGGGGAAGGTCGCTCAAAGATGTGTGCGTGGTCGTCATGCAGCCCGGAACCGTCAACACGCAACTGTCAGCGCCTTTTCAAGGCAATGTGGCTGATGGGCAATTATTCTCGCCAGCTTATAGTGCAGAATGCTTATTAGAAGTGCTAAGCCGCATGACGGCTGCGCAATCTGGCAGCTTTGTTGATTGGGCAGGGGAATCTATACCTTGGTAGCGCCAAACGATTGAATATTAAAATTGATTCAATTCAATAGAACAAAATAGGGCGTGTCGTTATCATAATATTAACGGCACGCCCTATTTTGTTGATAAGACAAGGATAAATTAAGCGTAAATCTCTAGGTGAGCAAATGCTTAGTTCGCCATAAACAAGTCCATAAACTCATGCACGGGTGTTTGCTCCAAGCGTTTTTGGTCGCTGCATAACGCAAAAATAGCCTCGCAGCGACTGTCAATAAAACGCGTCGCCAGACTGGCTCGAAACTTGGCTTCTAATACAGGCAAACCTTCTTCACGGCGGCGTTTGTGACCGATAGGATATTCTACAGCGACCTTATCGGTACTGGTGCCATCTTTAAAGAACACTTGAATGGCATTGGCAATCGAACGTTTGCTTGGGTCATGATAGTCTTTTGAATACCGCGGATCTTCCTCTACCACCATCTTGCTGCGCAACTCATCGATCAATATATGATGCTGCTCATGATAATCGTCTTCATAGTTTTCTGCCATCAGATCTCCTGTGAGCAACGGCACAGCCACCATGTATTGCAAGCAATGATCCCTGTCAGCAGGATTGGCAAGCTCGCCTTGTTTTGAGATGATCCGAATCGCTGAATCATGCGTCGTCAAAACGATTTTTTCGATTTCATCAATTCTATCTTCGATACGTGGGTACAAAATAACGGCCGCCTCGCATGCCGTCTGCGCATGAAACTCAGCGGGGAAGCTTATTTTAAATAAGATGTTTTCCATCACATAACTGCCAAAGTCACGCTGGAAGGTAAAGTGGCGCTCGCTTTCGGGTTTAGTGGCTAAGTCTTTATTGGTGTGGCTGAACAACACATCATAAAAACCCCATTGCGGTGCGGTTAATGCACCAGGGATACCCATCTCACCGCGTCTGGTAATATCTACCAAGCGTACGGCACGGCTGGTCGCATCACCTGCAGCCCAAGATTTACGGCTTCCGGCATTGGGAGCATGACGATAGGTGCGTAGTGCTTGGCCATCGACGAGGGCTTGTGAGATAGCCGCCATGATACGCTCGCGCGGTAGGTTATAGAGCTTGGCGACGACCGCAGTTGAGGCCAATTTTACTAAGAATACATGGTCAAGCCCAACGCGATTAAAAGAATTATCTAACGCCAATACGCCTTGAATTTCGTGCGCCATAATCATCGATTCGAGCACGTCTCTCATGGTGAGCGGTGCGCGACCTTGGCTGACGTTTTGCTGACTGAGATAATCTGCGACTGCCAAAATGCCACCGAGATTGTCTGACGGATGTCCCCATTCAGCAGCCAGCCACGTATCGTTATAGTCTAGCCAGCGTACGATGCAGCCTATGTCAAAGGCGGCTTTAATAGGGTCGAGGCGATAATTCGTGCCGGGCACACGCGCACCATTTGGGGTAATTTGATCGGGGCAATCGGGGCCCAAGTGCTTGGTGCATTCAGGGAAACGTAGCGCCAGTAAACCGCAGCCCAGTGTATCCATCAAACAATAACGAGCAGTACTCCAAGCGTCATCACTGTTTTTGGAGTCTTTATCGATAGAGTAATTTAAAACATAGTCGGCAATTTTTTGAATTTCATCGTCATATTCTGGACGGACATTGCTTTCGACATTAGACATAATCGTCACCTCTTCCTTAAGTTAGCTACTTTGTTGACCATTGAGCGTTTACCACGGCCATGGTCATGACTCAAAAGTAGCACAGTCAATATGGAACTGCCAGATTGAATTATGTTAAGAATTTAGCAAAGGTTGACGATAAGTTGTGCTATGTCATTAGATAAATTAAGCCGGCGATAAACATTAGACCTAATATCAATAGCAATAAACTCAAAAACTTAGTGACAATTCCTGAGCCTGATCCTTCAGTGTGCTGTCTTTTTACTTTGCCTTTTTTAAGCAGAGGCAAGGTCATTTTGATATGTTCAATGCCATCTTCAAGATAATGCTCGCCTTCAGGAATGAAGCCTAACGACTCGTAGAAGCTGAGCAAATACGCCTGTGCGGAGATGACGATGGTCTTCTTTGCGTATTTTTTATGACAATATTTAATCGCTTGCGTCATGATTTGACGCGCGACGCCATTGTCACGATGTTCCGCCAGTACCAGCACTCTACCGATAGCGGGCATAGAGCTGGCGGTTTTGCCCGCCGGATGGGCGACAGAAAGATTGGCTTGCAAGGTATTAAACTCAGGCGGGATAATTCTGCAATAGCCAATCAGCGCCTCATTTTGATGGGCGACTAAGTGCAAACAATCAAAATCCACTTCGTCCATGTCTTGATAGGCACAGTTTTGCTCGACGACGAACACCTGCGCGCGTGCTTTTAAAATATGATAAAGATCAACTGAGGTCAGCTCATCAAAGGTTTTTATAGAGAATTCACAAGTCATAGTTTACTGGCTTTTGGCAAATTGTTGGTTAGTAAGTAGAAGATAAAAAGTGTCGCGTATTATACCGCTTTAATCTTATTCTGCATTAACCGTTCAAGGTTTGACTGATCTTATCCAAATTTAAACTATCAGACATGGCGCTAAATATCTCGAAGTACTTGCCATGTTTCTCATACAGCGCTTCGTGAGTGCCTGTTTCGACCACGCGGCCATCTTCTATCACGACCAAGTCATCCGCATCGATAATTTGGGCGATATTGTGTGACACCATAATCACCGTACGGTCTTTTTTGATGAGATCTAGGCTTTTTTTCACTTGTTGACTGGCAATCGCATCAAGGCTGGCGGTTGGCTCATCCAAAAATACAATGGGGGGATCTTTTAAGAACATCCGTGCCAGCGCGATACGCTGCTGTTGGCCACCTGATAATGATTTAGCCGTACTTTCATAGCCCTCTGATAACGATATGATTTGCTCATGAATCGAGGCTTTCTTTGCGGCGACGATAATATCTTCATCAGTAGCATTCATATCGCCATAGCGAATATTTTCACTAATCGTACCTGAAAAGATATGATTGCTTTGCAGCACCAGACCGATATTTTGACGCAATTCATGGGTATCGCAGTCGGCCAAATCATGCCCATCTAAACATATCGTGCCAGCATCTGGCGCGTAAAACTTCACCAATAGATTGATAATGGTGCTCTTGCCAGCGCCGCTTAAGCCCACCAGTGCCGTAATGCGATTGGGTTTAATAATAAAGCTGATATCTTTTAGTGCTTGCGTGCCATTAGGATAAGTAAAATCAACGTTTTTTAGCTCAATGTGACCTTTTAGATTTTTGGTACTCATTCCTGATATGTTTTCGACTTGCTGGTCATCCTCTAATATCTCAAAGAAGCCTTCAGCATAGGTCAGGGCATTATTGATTTGATCATAAATACGATGTAATTGACGGATAGGGGCGGCGACGTTTTGAAACAGCATGACATGGAATAAAATCATCCCGATGGTCATCTGGCCTTTTAATACAAAATAGGACGTCAGCACGATAATCACCACCACGCCTATTTGTTCAATAAAAGTCTTTATCGCGTCATAAATAAAACCAATACTACGAATACGCAGCTGATTGTCAGTCATGTCTTTTTGAATGGTTAAGTGCTTCTCAGCTTCTATCTTCTCTCGCACAAAGGATTTTACTACGCTGATAGAGTTAATCAGCGAAATAACCAAACCACTTTTGGCTTCTCTATAGCCACGCATCTGCCGACGGAAGCCTTGCAGACGCCGAGCTTGTTTTTGGCTAATAAAAAAGTAAATCGGGATAATAATAAGACCGACCAAGCCGATCCAAAAATTGGTCGAAAACATAATAATGAGTGAGACAATCGCACTGGCAAACAGCGGCAGCATATCGATAAAGAAATTTTGCACTAGGCTGGTTAGACTGCTAACGCCATAATCGATACGGGTTTGTAATTTACCGCTGTCATTTTCGCTACTGGTATAAAACGCCATGCGATAGGTCAAGATACGCTCAATGATTTTTTGTGATAAATCACGCGACAGATTGATACGAATCTTTTCACCATAAAAGCGCTGACCAAACGAGATGAATATCGATAACACCTCTTTGGTCAATAGCACCGCACTAATAATACCTAGCATTCGCCAACCCGCGTCCCAAGGATCGGCAAGGGTAGCAATTTCGGTCAAAGTATCAACCGCATAGCGCAGCACAAAGGCATTGACCTGTGCGGTAAAGGAACCAAGTACCGTTAATATCAGTGTTGCAATGATTAAGATTTTATAAGGCGCGGCAAAGACAGCAAGCTTTTTGAGAATATCCCACAATAATGCCCGCCGCTCCGTTTTTTTAAGTGGCGGTTTTTTATCTAATTGCAAATGGCGTGATTGCGGAGGTGTTGGCATAAACGCTTAACTCATGGGTATTAATATTTCACTAAATCTTATTTATATTAAATAATTGAAATAAAGTTTAGTATTATTTAGTATTGTATAGAGACATTTTTTATTTCATTTTGGGGCAGTCATTTGAAAATACTTCCTTACGTCTTAATCAGCCTTTTAGGTGGTGCTATTGTTCCGCTGCAACTGGCCATCGTCAATGCTTTTCGAGAAAGTACACAAGCCTCTCAAATACAATCTACCTTTTATTTATACTTAGGAGGTGCATTAGCTTCTTTAGTGCTGTCGTATGTGATGAGTGGCGGTATCAAGCCGCCAATGATTGAAAACGCGACGTGGTGGATGTGGTTGCCAGGATTTTTGGGCAGCTTTTATATCTTATTCATGTTTATCGCTGCGCCAAAGATAGGCGCAGGTAATACACTGCTTTGGGTGTTTCTTGGACAAATGTATTTTGCCCTTATTCTAAGCCAAACGGGCTTGTTTGGCTTAGCGGTTAAAGCGATAGATATCTATAAAATCGCTGGCTTAGCCTTAGTCACTATAGGCGGGATGTTAATGATATATGGTGAGACGAGAGTTAACGGTTAAAAACAATCCGCTGGTACAAACACTTCACCGACCATGATACGGCGCGCTGAGCGGCTCATCGATACTTTTTTGGCTTGCCAGCGACCATCGACTTGTTCTGTTTTTCCGCCTACGAGTAACGTTCCTGAAGGATGACCAAAGCGCACTTCCATCAATTCGCCTGCACCTGCCGCTTGGTTAACTAGAGTCCCTCGCGTCGTCGCTGCTGCTGCTATGGCAACCGCTGCTGTGCCCATCATGGCATGATGCAATTGTCCCATACTCATCGCTCGTACGACTAAATCAATATCATTAGCATCAACGGCCTTGCCACTAGAAGCAGTATAGCTTTGCGCAGGAGCAACCCAAGCAATCTTTGGAATATGTTGACTGCTTTGTGCTTCATTGACGTTTTTAAACAATCCCATCGCCACGCCACCTTTGGCACGGATTTTCTCAAGCTTCGCCAAGGTTTCGCTATTACTGTTGATATCACCTTGCAGTTCGGTACCCGTAAACCCAAAATCTTCTGCTTTCATAAAAATAGTTGGAATACCGGCACTGATAAAAGTTGCCTTGACGCTATCAGTATTTAAACCACAGCTAGAGACATCAAAATCATCAACTAGGTTGCCAGTGGGGAACATATCGCTTGATGAGTCAACAGGATCAATAAATTCAATTTTGACCTCAGCGGCTGGGAAGGTCACACCATCTAATTCAAAGTCGCCGGTTTCTTGGACTTGTACCTTGCCTTGTTCGTCCATGTAAACAGGCACATGGGCGATGATGGTTTTACCGATATTCTCTTGCCAAATGCGTACTTCGCAAATACCACTCTCACTACCGTCATCAATACTATTAGCAATTTTATCAGCGTCAACCAGCCCCATATTAATGGCACAGGCACCAACCGCAGCGGTTAAATTACCACAGTTTCCCGCCCAATCAATCATTGGCTTGGCGATATTCACTTGCCCAAACAGATAATTGACATCGTGGTCTGCTTGCTTAGCTTTAGACAAAATTACTGTCTTTGACGTACTAGAGCTGCCATTACCTAGACCGTCGATTTGCTTACCATAAGGGTCAGGACTGCCGATGACACGCAATAAAAAGTTATCACGCGACTTGCCAGCGACTTGGCAACGCTCTGGTAGGTCGGATAGTTTAAAGAAAGTGCCTTTTGACGTGCCACCGCGCATGTAGGTGGCTGGGACGGAGATTTGCGGGGCGAAAAATGAAGTTGGTTGGGTCATTGCTAGAAGTCCTTTTTGTATTGTTATAAGATTGGGTATGGCGGCGTCATCAAGTAAACACGAACGAATGGACATGCTCGTTAATAATGATAGCGACACGAAATAATCGTCAAATAGTTATCATCAACGGCGTACACCAACCGATTGGCATCATCGATGCGTCTTGACCAAAATCCGGATAAGTTTTCTTTTAAAGGTTCAGGTTTGCCAATGCCTTCAAACGGATTACGCTTACATTCGGTAATGAGCTTGTTGATGCGCTTGAGTGTTTTTTTATCTTGTGTTTGCCAGTATAGATAGTCCTTCCACGCAGCATCTGTCCATGCTAATTGTTCACTCATGATCAGATCTTTTACGTTTATGAAAGCCTTTGAGATCAAGCATTCTCAATATCACTATCTGTATGCTCATTGTCATCGCTACTACCGTCACTTTTACCACTGCCTTCTGCTGTATCAATTAGTTCACGCGTAACAGTCTTGCCAGCTTTATATTGGGCAATAGAGTCCGCTAAGTGCGCCGCATTGGCAGGTGATTTTAATAAATAAACCGTTTCCATTAGGCTATTATAATAATCGAGAGACATCACTACCGCATCATCCGCATCACGGCGAGTCACGATAGTGGCATTGGCATCGTCATTTACCGTATCTAAAACAGACTTCAAATGCTTTCGGGCTTCTGAAAAACTGATTACTCTCATGAGAGACTCCTATACATGTACAATACATTGTACATGTTACACTATTGATCAGTAGAACTCAACCCATCCTGATTGGGTGAAGCTATTGTGATCACGAATTTTAAAGTTTGGACTCTTTCTTAAGTTTAAACGAATCTTCGTGTGGCTCAATACTCATACGGAAGGACTGCTTTCCGGTAAAAAAAGCAACCATCCAATTCCAAGTCGTCGCCAAACGATTTTTGGCGGTGCTAAGCGACAAGATATGAATGACAACCCAAGCAAACCACGCAATAAAGCCCTTCAAATGCGATCCGTTAATATCAGCAACCGCAGTGAGACGTCCAATCATCGCCATATCACCGCTATGTTTATAATGAAATGCTTTATCAGTTTTACCGCTTAAATACTTACCGAGATAGGTGCCCTGACTGCTCGCCACTTGACCTAACTGGGGATGACCTTTCGGGTACGCTTCATCATGAGTGGCCAGTGCAATATCGCCAAGTGCGTATATGTCGTTATGATTTATTAAACTCAAATGACTGTCAACCAGTAAGCGCTTACCTTGACCATAATCCTCTGTATCGAGCCCTTGTATAAAATCACAAGTGACGCCTGCCGTCCAGATAAGGTTGTGTGTGTGCAGAGTCTGCCCACTTTGTAGGGTAACCATATGACCATCGTAACTTTTTACAGGATCACTAAAGATCAGATCAACTCTGAATTTCTCCATTTGTAGCTTGGTATACTGTTGTGATGATTCACTCATTGGCGCGAGCAACACAGGATCGGCCGTCACTAACGTTATACCGCCGATATTATCTAATAACTCTGGATACTCTTTATGAAGGGTATATCTACGAATTTCAGACATCACGCCTGCCAGCTCAACACCACTAGGACCACCACCAGCGATGACGATGGACAAGTAGGGCTCACGCTCGGCAACGGGCAATGAAGCCGCATAATTAAACTGTGACAGCATGTGGTTGCGGATACTGAGTGCGTCTTTTATGGTTTTCATTGGCAACGCATGCATGGCTAACTCTTGATTGCCAAAATAATTGGTCTCTGCACCCTTTGCAATAATCAAACGGTCGTAAGAAATCTCACCGGTGTCCAGAGTGATGGTTTTATCTTTAGGATTGATGCTTAAGAGCGTACCTTGACGATAGCGGACATTGTCATAATTTGAGATGTATCGACGTAGCGGATAACTGATATCTGATGACGCTAAAAATCCAGCAGAGACTTGATAGATCAGCGGTGGGAAAAAGTGATAGTCATTACGGTCAACTAAGGTGATACGGTCAGCGCTATATTTGGCCAATTGCTCAAGACAACGAATACCGGCAAAGCCTGCACCAATTAAGACGATATGACGGCGGTTATCTGTTTCTGCAGGTAATTTGGTAGGTGATTTTTCAGGTAACTGCGCAGATAGCTTTGAGGATAATGATGCTTGGTGACTGCTCAATGGCTGGTTGTTTTTATTCAGCTTGATTTCATTGTCTACGATAAGAGTGCTCATTATATTTCCTTTTTGTCTTTACAGTAATTTGTGAAATAACAGAAGCTGATGGGGGTCAATAAAATAAGGTAATGATTAGGACAATACGTTGTGAACCAAACCAGTATATTATAAATCAACGGGGTTTGAAACCTATAGCAAGAGAACAAAGGCTGAATTTTGTTCATTAATTTAGCGAAAATAAAAAAAGAGCCACTTTCAAAGTAGCTCTTTTTGTACTTAACGTTTTAAAAGATGTAAATCAAAGGCAAACATCTACGCAATATCTAACGTGCCATCGATAAACTCTTTGGCAAAGCGTTGTAGCATACCGCCGGCGTTATACATTTTGACTTCATCAGCGGTATCTAAACGACAGATAATAGGGGTTTCAGTTTTGCTGCCGTCGGTACGATTAATGACTAGGGTCATCAGCCCGCCAGCGGAGACGTCACCCGTTACATCAAAGGTTTCCGTACCATCAATGTTTAGGGTATGGCGATCTGTGCCTTTTTCGAACTGTAACGGTAGCGCGCCCATGCCCACTAAGTTTTGACGATGGATACGTTCAAAGTCTTCAGCGACGACGGCTTCCACGCCAGCTAAACGCACACCTTTTGCCGCCCAGTCACGGCTTGAGCCTTGACCATAGCCATCACCTGCGATGATGATGAGCGGCTGCTCACGGTTCATATAGGTCTCAATCGCTTCCCACATGCGCATAATTTGACCTTGTGGTTCCACACGGGCCAGTGAGCCTTGAATAACATTGCCTGCTTCATCACGTACCATCTCGTTCAATAATTTTGGATTGGCAAAGGTCGCACGTTGCGCGGTCAAATGGTCACCGCGATGCGTTGCATAAGAATTATAGTCCTCGCTTGGTAAGCCCATGGTATCGAGGTACTCGCCAGCGGCCGAGTCACCCATAATGGCATTAGACGGTGACATATGGTCGGTGGTGATATTGTCACCCAATACAGCCAATGGACGCATGCCTTTTAGCTTATTCATCGCGGCCATTTTACCTTCCCAATAGGGCGGACGGCGAATATAAGTGGTCATCTCGCGCCAATCGTATAAGGGGCTTAGTGCCTTGCCTGTATCTTTTTTGGCTTCATCAAACATCGGAATATAAACGGCATTGAATTGCTCAGGCTTCACAGCTTTGGCGACGATGGCATCGACTTCTTCGTCATCAAACCAGATGTCTTTTAGATAAACGTCGTTGCCGTTTTGATCCTTACCTAATGAATCTTTTTCGATATCGAAACGAATATTACCCGCGATGGCATAAGCGATAACCAATGGTGGTGACGCTAAGAAGGCTTGCTTAGCATAAGGATGGATACGACCGTCAAAGTTACGGTTACCAGAAAGTACCGCCGTGCTGAATAGGTCGCGGTCGATGATTTCTTTTTCGATCTCAGGGTCTAATGCACCGCTCATACCATTACAAGTCGTACAAGCAAAACCAACCACATCAAAGCCGATTTTTTGTAGATCAGGCATCAGTCCAGCTTCTTCTAAGTACATTTTTACCGTTTTTGAGCCAGGCGCTAATGATGATTTTACCCAAGGCTTGCGTAGTAGGCCTTTGGCATTAGCATTACGGGCGACAAGGCCAGCGGCAACCATATTGCGAGGGTTAGAGGTATTGGTACAGCTGGTAATCGCTGCGATAATCACCGCGCCATCTGGCATGAGGCCATCTTCTGGTTCAGGGAGTTTGTCACCCTCACCGTGAGCAATACCTTTAGCAACCAAATCCGTGGTTGAAACGCGAGCATGCGGACGTGAAGGGCCTGCCATATTACGGACAACTGCTGACAAGTCAAATTCAAGCACGCGGTCGTAAACGGCATTTTCCATGCCATCTGCCCATAGACCGGTCTGCTTCGCATATTGCTCGACCAGTTTAATTTGATCTTCACTACGACCGGTTAGGCGTAAATAATCGATGGTTTGCTCATCGATATAGAACATCGCAGCCGTCGCGCCATATTCAGGCGTCATATTGGAGATAGAGGCGCGATCACCAACGGTAAGCGCGCGCGCACCTTCACCGAAGAATTCAATATAAGTAGAGACCACGCCTGCATCACGTAAGAACTCGGTCATAGCCAGTACCAAATCGGTACCAGTAATACCTTTTTGCAATTTTCCGGTTAATTTAACACCAACGTAATCCGGCAAGCGCATATACGATGGGTTGCCTAGCATGACACTTTCGGCCTCTAATCCACCGACACCGATCGAGATAACACCCAACGCATCAACCATTGGCGTATGGCTGTCGGTACCGACCAAAGTATCGGCAAAGGCTACTTGTTCACCGGCTTTATTGTGTACGACTTGGACGACTGGCGACATTTTTTCTAAATTAATCTGATGCATGATGCCGTTACCCGGTGGTACGACGTTGACGTTATCAAAGGCATACTGACACCAGTTGATAAAGTGGAAACGGTCATCATTACGGCGCTCTTCGATAGCACGGTTTTTCTCAAAAGCGTTTTCTTCAAAGCCTGCATGCTCAACGGCTAGTGAATGGTCAACAATCAACTGCGTTGGGACGATTGGGTTCACTTTTGAAGGGTCACCGCCTTGCTCAGCGATGGCGTCACGGAGACCTGCCAAATCAACAAACGCAGTCTGACCTAGGATGTCATGACAAACGACGCGAGCAGGGTACCATGGAAAATCTAGGTCTTGCTTACCTTCGATATGTTGCTTAAGTGCAGCGGTCAAATCCTCAGGTGGGCAACGACGCACTAAATTTTCACACAATACTTTTGAGCAGAACGGTAGCTTGTCATAAGCGCCAGCTTCAATGCTCTCAATCGCTTCACGAGTGTCAAAGTAATACAGGTCGGTGCCGGGTAATGGCTTTTTAAAGGGTTCATTCATCGGTTGTACGAGGGCGTTGTCCATAAGTCACCTTTGGCTGTTGGCTGGTTGGAATGAGGGCTAAAAAAGAATAGTTCTTTTAGCAAAATCATCAAGATAAAAGCAGAGTTTGCTAAAAAAACTTTTAAAGCGTTAGAGGTAAGTATTTGTAGGGTGTGATTCATACATAGTTTTAAAACACGTAAGGAAGACACACCCTGCAAATCATCTATATCAAGAAAAATTAACGCGCACTCATCTCTGGTACTGGACGCAATTCTTCACCGGTATATTCTGCACTTGGGCGAATGATACGGTTATTGGCACGTTGCTCAAACACGTGTGCTGCCCAGCCGGTTAGACGCGAACACACAAAGATTGGCGTGAATAACTTGGTTGGAATACCCATAAAGTGATAGGCAGATGCATGGAAGAAATCGGCGTTACAGAACAGTTTCTTTTCACGCCACATGACTTCTTCACAGCGAACTGAAACAGGATAAAGCACTTCATCACCAACGTCAGCGGCTAGCTTCTCAGCCCAACCTTTAATGACGACGTTACGTGGATCTGACTCGCTATAGATCGCATGACCAAAGCCCATGATTTTGTCTTTACGCGCCAGCATACCCATCATTTCTTCTTCAGCGTCATCAGGTGAGCTAAAGCCTTCAATCATATCCATCGCTGCTTCGTTCGCGCCGCCATGGAGAGGGCCACGCAGTGAGCCAATCGCGCCGGTAATGCAAGAATGGATATCAGATAGAGTAGACGCACAGACACGCGCGGTAAAGGTCGAAGCGTTAAACTCATGCTCTGCATACAAGATAAGTGAGACGTTCATTACTTTTTCGTGTAGCTCGTTTGGCTTTTCACCTTTGAGCAGATGCAAGAAGTGACCACCAATCGTCTCATCATCGGTGTCGGTTTCGATACGCACATTGTCATGAGTAAAGCGATACCAGTAGTTGATGATTGATGGGAATGTCGCCAGCATACGATCGGTTTGATCGTTCTCTTGCGAGAAATCAGTTTCCGTCTCTAGGTTGCCGAGCATAGAGCAACCAGTACGCAGTACATCCATTGGATGGGCGTCAGCTGGAATGCGTTCGAGTACGTCTTTTAGGGCTTGCGGCAGACCACGCAGTTTTTTGAGTTTGGCTTGATAAGCCTCTAGCTCGCTCTGGGTTGGCAAATTGCCATAAAGTAGCAAGTAAGCCACTTCTTCAAAAATACATTTATCTGCCAGTTCTGACACATCATAACCGCGATAGGTCAAACCTGAGCCTGATTTACCAACAGTTGATAAAGCTGTTTTACCTGCGACTTGACCGCGTAGACCTGCGCCTGACAATACTTTTGTTGATGGGTTTTGTGCTGCCATGATGAAATTCCTTTTGTTGGTAGCTTTTTTGGGTTGGAAAGGGAGTGTTTATTACAGTTAATTTATAGTTCACTATATAGCTGAGCGCTACATAGGCTCTGAGGCATCTAAATCGACATTACAACGCTCAAATTCAGCATTAATGGGTACGTTTAATACCTCCATAGCGCTGCCTTCACCCTCAGCATTGTTGATCTTCATATACTTGACACCGAGCGGCGATTCCATAAACGTCTGAATCTTAGTCATCTCTTCTGGTGTAGGGTCAGCCATCGGCGTGGCGATTTCTTCGCCGTTCATAGCCCGCAATTGCTCATTACCAAAAGCAATTAGCTTTTTGCCCACATCTGAAGAATAAAATTCGTTTAGCTCATTTAACTCTGCAGCAGTAAACTGGCTCTTATAAAAAGCATCCATTTCAGCCTTGCCCAAGTCTTTGTCGCGCGACTCAAGACAGCTTACTTGTTCGTCATTGAGCGCACCGCTATTAATAATCGGCGTGAATAGTAGGCTGTTGACAGTATCTAGCGTAATCGTTGTCATGACCAAGTCATCTTGAGTGGCAGGTGCGGTAGCATCAACTTCAGCAGTGCTTGCACCACTGGTGGTGTCGTCGGCGGTTTCTGGTGTTTTATCACAGCCCGTCATGAATAATAGCGCCGCAAGCGTGCTACTCAGTAGTGACGTTTTAAGAGCAGTATTAGCAGTAAAAAATGGCATAAATAACCTAAAAGTAGAAGACGGATTTCGAAAAGATAACACACTCAAAGGTGAGCTATCTTTTCAGTGTTGCCAATAACTAACTCTTAACTACTTATTAGCAAATAGCTTGTCTAGCGTCTGCTCAAACTCATGATAATTTAAGAAATCATACAGCTCCATGCGGGTTTGCATGGTATCAACAACTTTTTCTTGTGTGCCATCAGTTAATAGATGCTGATAAACGTTTAATGCCGCTTTGTTCATCGCACGGAATGCTGATAGTGGGTACAACACCATCTCGACACCCACGCCATATAGCTGGTCAGTGGTGTAAAGGTCGGTCTGACCAAACTCTGTCATGTTGGCGAGTACTGGAATATCTAGTACATCTGTGAACTTACGATACATTTCGATATCGGTTAAGGCTTCAGCAAAAATCATGTCTGCGCCTGCTTCTTGGAAGGCAACAGCGCGCTCTACAGCGGCATCAAGTCCTTCAACAGAAAGTGCATCAGTACGTGCCATAATGACAAAGTCGCTATCAGTTTTGGCATCAAGCGCCGCCTTCAAGCGATCGACCATTTCTGAGATACTGACGATTTCTTTGTTAGGGCGATGACCACAACGCTTTTGGGCGATTTGATCTTCGATATGTACGGCGGCCACACCAGCTCTTTCCATCTTTTTAATCGTTTGTGCGATGTTAAAAGCACCGCCAAAACCGGTATCGATATCGACCAATAGCGGTGTTTCTACAGCGTCAGTAATACGGCGCGCATCTTCTAGGACATTATCAAGGCTCGTCATACCTAGGTCAGGTAGACCAAATGAAGCATTTGCCACGCCCGCGCCAGACAGATATAGTGCTTGGTGACCGACTTGGGTCGCCATCATCGCCGTATAAGCATTGATTGTACCTACGATCTGTAGCGGTTGATTGTTATCATTTTTTTGTTTCATGGCACTGCGGAAGCGGGCACCAGCGGATGATGAAGTCATGTCGTAGTCCTTACGTGGAGGGGTAATCTTATCGTTGTTGCCTTTGATTATACCCAATTATTCAAGCCCACAAAGCAGTGTTTTACGATAATCGTTTAATTTTTATAAATATATAAATTAGTTAAATTAAACCTATTTATTAAATGAATAGCATTATCTATTTTTATGCGGTTGAGGAAGACTATTATTCATAAACCTCAAAAATTGAATTAGGACAGCTGAGGTGTTTTACATTTAGTTACAATTAACTTTGTTTTACTATAACAACGAAAAAGCCCTAGTAGCTGAGCTAAAAGGGCTTTTTTATTAGCTAAAAGCGGCGTTTCAGCCATTCGCTAAATCTTAAAAACCAGTTAACCAAGCATACCTGCGAGGTTGGCTAAGAATAATAAGGCGACACCGCCTAAGAACAGTAAACTTATAATCGAATAAATATTCATACCTGCTGATAGTTTTTGATGGTTTTTCACTAAAGAGTAGTTCAACCAGCCAAAAATAGGCGCAGATACAAAGGCAGATATCATAGCGAACTTCAACATCGCGCCTAACTGTCCGGCGAAGAAGCTGATAATAATTAAGCCACCGCCAATGGCATAGGTCGTCCAAAAAGCAATCTGCTTCCTATTAATCTCGTGTTCACCTTTTAGCAAACGCCAGCACTCAGCATTGGCACGACCGTAACCATCCGCACAAGTAATGGTAGTCCCAAACATGCACATAAAGGCGACGAAGGCGACTAGCAGTCTTGACCATTCACCGATAGTGGCAGTATACATATTGATAAGCTGATCAATATAAGCAACGCCAGCGGTTTGAATCTCTTGACCGGAGCCATACTGAACGAAAACACCCAATGCTAAAAAGAACAACGCTAAAATAGCAGAAACCAAAAAGCCCACATTAAAATCAAGCAAACCTTGTTTATGAGTGGTGTTGTCCGCTTTTCTCTTTGCCGATGTCCACATCGAGGTGATAGCAGCGAACTCAAGCGGCGCTGGCATCCAACCCATCAATGCTACGATAAATCCTAATGTCGCTAAATTCCAAGGAGACGTCGGGATAAAATCAGGCGTCATCACCGTCGGCTTGCCAGCAGCAATCAGGACCGCTAATACGGTTGCGGAGACCAGAGCAATCATAATCCATTTGGTGACCCCATCAAGCAACTTATAATGACCGGCAATCAGAAAAAACCAGGATACCGCAACGATTATGACCGCTAAACTGATACTAGACAGTCCCACGGAAGCTGGCAGCATAAAGCCCAATATTACCGCCGCAAGTAGTGTCACAGCACCGGTACTAATCACCGCAGATAGGATAGATAAGACAAAATAAATCCATAGATAGGCTTTTGAGCGCTTAGCATAACCGGCGATTAAGCTCTCGCCAGTATCATAGACATAATCTGTACCGAAGCGAAAAAACGGATATTTGAAGACGTTGGCCAAAATAATCATAATGGCCAGCTGCCAGCCATATATGGCACCTGCTTGGGTGGATGAAATCAAATGCGAGCCGCCAATAGCCGCTGTCGCCATTAGAATACCGGGACCAAAGATGCGCCAGCTAAATCCTTCTTGCTGGGCAGCAAGGGTATCTTCAGCGCCTTTATTAGGGGTGCTAGGGTTATGGAATGGTGGTGTGGACATGAATACCTCGAGATGGTTAATACGGCAAATCATCACTTTCCTGTGTCAGTTTGCCAGTGATCATTAGAGAAGCGCTTTATACCATTTGCACAGCGCTTATGTTAAAACGCTCAATATAAAACGATTCATTTTGTATCGACTTTAGCATAACGATGCCGTACAGGAGAATGGTTATTAAAATTATTATTACTATTTGTTTGCATGTCCATTCTAGATAGTTATCATAATAAGCGATTACTATCAAGTGTCAGGACTGATTATTTTTTGCGGTTCTTTATACCATAATAACTGGCTAATATCTGATAATTTCAGGCTATTCTTATCATTTACGGCATTGAGGTAAATTTTTGCTGCCGATAAGTGATACCGCGCTGCTCATAGACCTGATAGATAGCGCTTAGCAGATCTGGGATTTTAGGATGTACAAAGTCTTTTAGCGTATGTAAATAGATAGGAGAGGTGACATTTTCGTGAATCAACCGCTGATAGCTGATTTGTTCCGTCCGCACTGTCTGTAGGCTAGCCGGCACTAAAGTAATGCCTTCACCAGCAGCAACCAAACCAAGAGCGACTTGCAAATCACTCACGGTGGTGGTCATAAAGGGAGAGATGCCATATTGAGCAAATAAATGCAGCAAAGGTTCGGTGATTGGCTCATTTATCAGTGAATGCTCGCTGTTAGGAATAGCGTGTGCTGCGCTACTTTTTGCATCAGTTGTGAACGTCGCTGCCGTCGATGTGCGTGATGTTTTGTTTGAGGTTACTAGGGTTTTGGCGACGGGCAAATGCGTTTGGTGATATAGAATCAAGCGATTATTTGCCAAATCTATCAGGCGCTGTTCACGCACATGCGCTAACGGATGCGCTTTAGGCAGCGCCACCACATAGCGCTCATGACGCAAGAGTATCTGTTGAATCCAAGGATCTTGATGCGCAAAACGACCAAACCCCACATCAATCTCACCATGCTTTAGCGCATCCATTTGCTGATACGAGCTGATATCTTTTAGATTAACCTCGATATCAGGGTTGGACTGTTTGAGGGTGGCGATTACTTCGGGTAGTAGACCATATAGCACCGAAGGTACAAAACCAATATTCAATGCTGCGCTCGGCGCTGATAAGCGCTGGGTCATACTGGTGACGGTGTCAATCTCTGTCAATATGGCACTGATTTTATCGTAAAAAAACGCACCGGCTTCGGTCAAGTGTAGTGGTCTGTGATAACGATCTACCAATACCACGCCCATGTCTGTCTCAAGTTGCTTGATGACTCGGCTCAGACTGGGTTGCGATAGTCCTGTCTTGGCGGCAGCGGCGCTAAAACTGCGCAAATCGGCGATAGCAATAAAGGCGTTGAGCTGCTTTAGATCCATGTTGTTATACCTATTACTTTTTTACTCATTGTCTTATTTCTGTATTCATCAGCTACTTAAGAGAAAATAATACGCTATTGGCTATGTTTTGTACCAATAATACGCTCACCTAGCCAAATTATGTTTGAAGCTAAGTAAATGACTAACTATATTAGTGGTTAACGATAGTGTTACAATTTAGCAAGCAATTAGTATCACCCCCTTAATTCTAGCAGTTATCCCATATCAGTAGTATAAACGGGCTTGGTATCATTCTATGAACGACAAAAATAATGACAATAGTGCTGACCTTGAAGAAAAATTGGCTAAAATTGCTAATACCAAGCCACGTAAGCACAAACGCAGCAATAATATCTACGAGCGCTTCATCAATCGTGTTGGCAGTACAGATGAATGTAGTCAGACTGAGGGTAAATCCGACCAATTAACGGCATGGGAAAAAACGCAAAAATCCTCTAGCTATGAGCCTTTAAGTGCAGAAGAGTTACAGTTATTTGCCAGCTCAGAGGCTGAGCAAGAGATAAATGTTGCAGCCTCAAATACCACAACTACAGATATCAGTTTTGATTTTAGTAACGAAGAGTATGTCTTTAACAATAACTCTCCGCTAGAACATAATCAGCAATCATCAAATACAGACTCGTTCAATAACTATCATAGCTATAATTTGAATGAAGATTTGAATGAAGACTTAAACCTCGAACTAGACAGTAATCATATTGAACATACTAATGAGGTAATTGACTTAACATCTACTGATGATACAAGTGCTAATCCAGCTCATGGCGATGACACAATCCTTGAAAATAAGGGCATCGAAAATACAGTCGCTCCCGTTATTGAAGCGATTACAAAACCGCAGGGTAAGCTGGCAAGCAATAAAAAGCCGCTCATTATTGGTGTCGCTCTCGGCACATTATTGGCCGCAATTATTGTGCTCACTTTGAATGCTAGCGGCATTTTATCTGCCTTGACAGAAACGCCTGCTACTGATGCCTCTAAAAATATGGCGAGCGATGTCGAGGACAAAATAAATAATGACATTAATAGCAATGCTCAATCAGCAGCTCAGGCTAAAACTACCTTAAACAAGGCCGCAGTGGTTGATGCTGAGCAATCAACAGCTAGCAATGGCAATCAAACCGCCGCACCGCAAACAAATGCCGCCGCTAATAAAAATAGCAGTACAGAGGAAGAGACAGAGCAGTCAATAGACGCATCTGCTGATGGCTCAAGTGGCGATCCAGCCATTACTTATGAGGACTTTAGGAAAGAGTCGCAACGTACATTATACCGTGAGGCCAATGATTGATAATTTTGAATCATTGGTTGGTTACTGTACTTACCCAAGATTTAGAATGTTCAAAACGCCCTAGCTTAAATAAAATTTTATCAGATATTAAAAAATAAACTTCCGTTTATATAAATTCAATATTTCGTACCGTTTGTCAGTCAGTTATAGCGCTCATACCAAAACAACTTGCATAGCATCAATACATTTGTATTATTGAATGTATTGATGCGGTTATATACCGTTGTTGACAAGGATTGACTTGGTATTGAGCTATGGAAAGTACAGACAAAAAACACGATTTTGATGACAGTTTTAATGAAGGTGTAGAGCTCAGCGAACACCCTGAACACCCTGATAGTGAGCTCAATATCAATACACGCTCGCGTAGTGTTTACGAACAATATTTGAAAAAAACCATGCAAGACATGGTACATGAACCAGAGTATTGC
Source organism: Psychrobacter okhotskensis (assembly GCF_965638355.1). NCBI lineage: Bacteria > Pseudomonadati > Pseudomonadota > Gammaproteobacteria > Moraxellales > Moraxellaceae > Psychrobacter > Psychrobacter okhotskensis. The sequence goes on along the minus strand of NZ_OZ281822.1, from coordinate 1,675,984 downwards.
TCAGAAAACCCACCATCAAAAACAGCAGATTGTGATACTTATACTTATCATCCCAATATAACAGCTATAGAGGCCGAGTCTGAGCAAACAACGACTTTTCCACCAATTCTCAATAAAACTCAATCATCCGTAGCAAGCACTACAAAATCAAGTACTACAAAACAACCAATAGGCAAGTCTCACAGCAACGTTAAGCTGGTCATTTTGACGGCGGTATCCAGCGCGGTCATTATTGCTGTTACCGTTGTGATGCTTGATATGAATGGCAGCTTAGTGTCTGCCTTTGATCGTGTAACGTCACTCAGTAAACAAACATCAATGACGAGCGCCAATGCGCCAGTCGTTGAGGCTGAGCCAATGGTAAAGACTCAAGAAAATAAGCATGGCAATAAAAAAGAGATAGACAAACAAAGTATCAAACCGAATACAGCAGTAAAAAATGAATCTGCCAGCACTGAGCCAGCGATTACCTATGAGGACTTTAGGGAAGAGGCAAAAAATACCTTATACCGTGACAGTAAAGAGTAAATCCACTTTTCATACTTACCGTATAGATGCACTTCTATCTTAGTTTGGTATTTGAGTGATAAAGTATTGACTATCATTAGTATAAGAAAATCCCCTTCACCTCTTAGGTGTAAGGGGCTGCAGAGAGTGAGTTTTAATGACCTTTAGTGACGTTATTATTTTATATCAATGGACGCTAAACTAAAAAGGCGCAAAGTCTATCGTTAGGCCATATCAATTTCTATGGTTGTCAGGCTTGAATCTTCTGATAATTGGTAAGTTACCACCACATCATCTTCATCACGCTCTACCTGATAAGTCGCAAGCTTTACCTCTGTATCATCCAAGCATTGACCAGTCACAAGATCAAAGCGCTGCTTATAAATCGGCGAGGCGACATAAAGTATCGACTCTCTAATACCGTCGTCGCTCGTCAGCGTCGTACCGCCGATCAGTCCTCTAGATAGAACGTTTGCTCGACTAAAAGGGTCGTAGTTATCAATGGCGAATAACTTGCCTTCTTTGGTACGAAAAATGGCAATTTGCTTGCCGTCAATAAGCGCGCAAACGCCAGTCTCAGGGAGGATGTCTTGCAGTTTACAAACGGTATGCTGGGTCATGGGATTATCCTTAGCGTTTGACTATGAGTAAATAGAAATCAGACTCTAAACACAGCCAGTTCTAAAAAGTGCTAGCGCTGTGTTTAAAGAAGACAGTAGAGCGTTTAAGCCAATTCGGTCACTTGGATTTTGACTTTTTCAATATCCGTTGCGGGGCGAATCTGCGCGCGTTCATTGACAAAGACCACGTTATCATCTCCTTGTTCACTATTGACAAAATGACGGAAGCGTTTGAGCTTTTCGCTATCGGTAATGGTGGCTTGCCATTCGCAGACATAATTATCGACTAGCAGCTGCATTTGTGCTTCAAGCTCGTCCGCTATGCCTAAGCTGTCCTCAATAATGACCGCTTGTAGATACTCAAGTCCGCCTTCCAAACTTTCACGCCATTTTGAGGTGCGCTGCAGCTTATCGGCAGTTTTGATATAGAACATGATAATACGGTCGATATATTTGACCATCGTCTCGGTATCGAGGTCGGTGGCGAACAGCTCGCCATGGCGCGGGGTAATACCACCGTTACCGCAGACGAATAAGTTCCAGCCGTTTTCGGTGGCGATCATGCCAAAGTCTTTGCTTTGCGCCTCGGCACACTCGCGCATACAGCCTGACACACCCATTTTTATCTTGTGCGGCGAGCGCACGCCTTTGTAGCGATCCTCGAGCCTAATCGCCAGACCCATACTGTCATCCACCCCGTATCGGCACCAGTCATTACCGACACAAGATTTGACGGTACGTAGCGACTTACCATAGGCATGACCGGTCTCAAAGCCAGCGGCTACCAGTTGTGTCCAGATATCAGGCAACTGCTCCATACGCGCGCCAAATAAGTCCACGCGTTGACCGCCGGTGATTTTGGTATATAAGTTAAACTCTTTGGCGACTTGTCCGAGAATGATAAGCTTATCGGCGGTAATCTCGCCGCCCGGTACTCTTGGCACCACTGAATAGGTGCCGTCTTTTTGGATATTACCCAGATAATAGTCATTGCTGTCTTGTAGCGGGGTCAGCTCAGGTTTGAGTACGTAATCATTCCAGCATGACGACAAAATAGAGGCGACGGTTGGTTTGCAAATCTCGCAGCCATGACCACTGCCATGTTCGGTGAGTAGCGCATCAAAGGTTCGAATACCATGCACCCGAATTAAGCTATATAACTCCTGACGGGAGTAGGCAAAATGCTCGCACAAGTCGTTATTGACCTCAAAGCCTAAGGTAGTTAATTGGTAGCCTAAAGTGTCCTTAACCATGGGCGCACAGCCACCGCAGCCCGTGCCAGCATTAGTGACCGCTTTGACATCGCCAATCGAGTAGGCACCATTGTCGACTGCAGCGCAGATAGCGCCTTTGGTGACGTTATAACAAGAGCAAATCGTTGCCGTATCAGGCAGGTTTTCTATACCCATCGTCGGTTTTTCGACATTAGGCAGTATCAAACTCTCAGGATGAGCGGGCAAGTCGATATCATTGAGATACAGCTGCAATAGGTTATTATAATCCTCAGTATCACCAACCAATACCGCACCAAGCAGGCGTTTGTTATCAGCGGTCGTGACCAGCTTTTTGTAAATGCCCTCTGCTGGGTTTTGATACAGATAACTCAATCCGCCCTCTGTAATACCATGCGCATCGCCAATACTACCAACATCGACGCCCATGAGTTTGAGCTTGGTGCTCATATCAGCGCCTATAAATACTTGTTCACTGTGACCTGCGATTTGAGCGGCGCAAATGCTCGCCATACTGTAGCCCGGCGCGACCAAACCAAACACTTTATTGTCCCATACCGCGCATTCGCCAATGGCATAAACGTGCTCAGCATTGGTGCGACAGTGCTCATCAATTAAGATACCACCGCGTGCGCCCATCTCAATACCGCAATCAGGGTTGCTCTTTATAATATCGTCTTGCGGACGAATACCTGCGCTAAAGACAATCATATCGGTATCGAGCGAGGTATCATCGGTAAATTGCATGGTCAGATGACACGCATCAGCGCCGTCAGTATTTGGATTGGCTATTATCTCTTTGGTGTTTTTACCTGTCAAAACCGTGACACCGAGCGCTTCGATTTTACGTTTTAAAATATCACCACCAGCGGCATCAAGCTGAACACCCATCAGCTGCGGCGCAAATTCTACAACATACGTCTCTAGTCCTAAGGTAACCAAGGCTTTGGCTGCTTCTAAACCGAGTAGACCACCGCCCACCACCACACCTTTTTTGACTTTGGGCAATTGGGCAATAGCCAATATCTCATCCAAATCCGCAATAGTGCGATAAACGTGGCAGTGCGGATGATCGCGTCCTGCGATAGGCGGCACAAATGGGTAGGAGCCTGTGGCCAGTACCAGCTCGCTATACTCAATCTGCTCACCATCTTCTGTGGTAATAGATTGGGCGCTTGAGTCAATATTAACAATGCGTTGATTGAGATGCAGTTCGATATTTGATGACTTGTAAGCGCTAAGATCAACTAAATTAAGCTTGCCAGCATCTTTGTGCTCAAAATAGCTGGATAGATAAACGCGGTCATAAGCAGGGCGATCCTCTTCAGCGAATACATGAATCTCAAAACGCTCATGTAGGCCTTGTTCTATGGCGCGTTCAACGAAATGGTGCCCGACCATACCGTTACCGATGACGACTAGCTTAGGCTTACTGGTTGTATTCATTGCTGTGTTACTCATACATTTATCCTCAATAAAGGGTTGTCTAAATATTGCGGTCTAACGGTTGTGACGAAGAGTAATATTTAGTGCCTACCTCCATTACTGATTCAATAACTGTGCCAAGCACCAAAGGTGCGCGCAGCTTCTTCCCTTTATGAGTCGCTAATAATGTGAGGATGAGTGCAGTGCACCTAGTCTGTTTATAAGTAATCAAAGCGCTAAAAGCCCTAAAAGAGATTGGGATAATAAAGAGTGGCTAAAAACGACTACGCTTTAAAAAGTGGCAACAGCGTTCAGTTATGCACCAAAATAGATGACGTGATGCACCATATTGATTACTAATGGCGCTATTAGTATTTTTTATTGATATAACCGAATCAAGATAGTTTTTATTATTAATGAAATATAGTTAATCTTTTCATTAAGGCTTGAATGTCTTTGATAGCAAGGCGTAGACCCTTTTATTGATAATTAGGATATATAACGATAATCACCACTAAGTCTTCTACTGGCACAGCCATTGCACCGCCCTAAGTGTTCTAACTGATAAGTTTTTTCACCATTACTTATTATGACAACTGTAAAGTTAGCCCCTTAAGGAACTCGTTTATGTCATCATCGCCAACCTCTAAATCTGCTGCGCCAACACAAGATAAGCTCAATATTTTCTCCTTTAAAGATAAAAATAAGATTCTACATTTAGGCTGGATCGCTTTTTTCTTAACCTTTTTTGTCTGGTTCAACCACGCGCCTTTTTTGTCTGCCATTGGTGAGACCTTGAATTTGAGCAAAGATCAAATCAAAACTTTGCTGATATTGAACGTCGCGCTCACCATACCTGCCCGCGTCATTATCGGTATGCTGACTGATCGCTTTGGGCCACGACTCATCTACACCGCCATTTTAGCTATTGGCGCGATTCCCTGTTTTACCTTTGCTTTTGCGCAAGATTACAACACCCTTGCCTTGTCTCGATTCTTGCTAGGCTTCGTTGGGGCAGGCTTTGTAGTGGGTATTCGCTTGATGAGCGATTGGTTCCCTGCCAGTGAGCTGGGGACGGCTGAAGGCATTTATGGCGGCTGGGGTAACTTTGGTTCCGCTGCGGCTGCATTGCTACTACCAACGGTTGCTATTGCTGCCGCTGCTATATTAGGCGGTGATGAAGGCTGGCGTTATGCGACGGCCACCTCGGGGGTGGTGATGATGCTGTATAGCGTGATTTTTTATAAGATGGTGCGTGATACGCCCAAGGGTGCCACCTATTTTAAACCCAAAAAATCTGGCGCGATGATGGTGACCTCAACCGGCGATTTTTGGCTGATGATGACCTTTAAGCTACCGATGTATTTGGCATTAGCACTCTTAGCGTGGAAGCTATCACCAGAGGGTGTCAGCTTACTCAGTCAGGCGACTGTGAACATAGTCTATATCGGTCTGACCCTGCTATTTATTTATGAGTTTGTCAGCAGTTACCGCTTTAATAAAGAGGTATTTACGACGCCGGTGCCAAAAGCGCAGCGTTATGATTTCAAGCAAGTGGGTATTTTAAACATTTTATACTTTGCCACCTTTGGCTCGGAGCTGGCGGTGGTGTCTATGTTGCCGCTGTTTTATCAAGAGACCTTTAATCTATCGATTGTCATGGCAGGGGTGCTCGCCTCAAGTTACGCCTTTATGAATCTGATGTCGCGTCCGGGCGGTGGCTGGCTAAGTGATAAGTTTGGGCGCAAGATTACCCTACTGATTTTGACCGCAGGACTAGCAGTCGGCTATGTACTGATGGGTATTGTCGACTCGACGTGGCCGATTGCACTGGCGCTACTCATCACCATGTTTTGCTCGTTCTTTGTACAAGCCGGCGAGGGCGCAGTCTTTGCGGTCATTCCGCTGATCAAGCGCAGTATGACCGGACAATTCGCGGGCATGACAGGGGCATATGGCAATGTCGGCTCAGTGGTTTATCTGACCGTACTCAGCCTCGTCTCCTACCAAGCGTTCTTCTTTGTCATTGCGGCAACCGCCGTGGTTGGATTCATAGCGCTATTCTTTTTAAAAGAACCTGAAGGCGTGATTGTTGAAGAGATGCCTGACGGTAGTTTTGCGCAGATTCAGGTAAGCTAACTATGCAAAAAGATACAACGCTAAACGCTCAAAGTATAGATACAACGAGCCATGACGGTGCGCATGAAGCACTGTGGTGGCTGGATTTTTATACGACAAAAGGACGTAAAGCTGAAAACCAAGACAGCTTGCTGGTGACCACTTGTCTGCCATATCGCAAGATAGCTGAGACTATTGGTATCAATAACCAGCATTATCACGCCCCTTTATTGGTATTGATAGCCGATGGCGTTAGCGCTTGTCAGTTTCCCAAACAGGCCAGTCGATTGGTGGTTAATACGGTGGCTCATCACCTGACTTTAGCGCTTGAAAACACGCTGCTTGATAAAACAGTATCGACAAGCTTTGATGATCATCAAATCGCTAGCCTAATTAAAATAGCGGTGAACAAAGCCAACGATGCGCTGTATTTCCCGCAGGTTCATCAGCGCGTACCGCCTTTGTTGTCCACTTTGTCAGGTCTGCTATGCATCGGCGATCGCATCCATTTATTCCATACGGGAGATTCGCGCATTTATCGTATCGATAGCAATAGCTCGACAGTGCTGACCAAAGACCACCGTATCCATCGTGGTCTAGATAAAGGGGCGCTGTCTGCGGCTATCGGCGCAGATATGTACATTGAGCTGCAGCAGTCGGTGTTTACCTTGCATCAAGAGGAATGTCTGGCACTAATGACCGATGGCGTCTATGAGTCTATTAACGACGCAGAGCTTGAGTTTGAGCTGTGTACAGCAGCACGAGCGCTAGGTACATCAATGGAGACGTCAAAGCTGGCGGCTGATATTTCTATCAGTCAAAACCTATGCGAGCAGGCGTTTAATGACGGCAGTCATGACAATTTAACGATGATAATACTCGGTATAAAGGCGCAATTACTCCATAAAAAAAAGACAGGCGACGGTGATCATACTAACGACAGTAGTGACAATGTAAATAATGACAATGGTAATAATGACCCGTTTGCCCTTCACGATATCTATCGTTATCAGTTATTAACGGGCTTAGAAGTTGGCGCACGGATCGATGGCTTCATAGTCGTTGAGGTGATAGCGCGTACGGCTCGTAGCGAAGTGTATTTAGTCAAGGACGAGTATAAACGGACATTCGTTATCAAGTCCCCAAGCCTAAATACTGTAGCAGATGGCAATTATCTACGCGAGTTTTTAAAGGAGCGCAGCATAGGGCTTAGCCTATCCAAACATAAGCGAGCAGGCGAGAGCGCTTATAATCAAGCTGACCCTAATACCTTTACAGACACGCATAGCGCATCAAATTACAAAGCCGGTTTAAGCAAAAACCTAGCACATAGTGTGTCAGGCTTGCTTCGCTATTATCCTGTGCCTGCCAGCAGTCACTATCTGTATCACTTGACTGAATACATTGAAGGCGAGAGTCTAAGAGCTTTTATTGATCGTCACGCACCGTGTGATGTGTGGCAAACTTATGATTTACTCACCAAGATCGGTATGGCAGTGCGAGTGATGCATCGGCACTACCTGTTGCATCAAGATATCAAACCTGAAAACATCCTAATAAGCGCTGATGGTGCGATCAAACTGATTGATTTTGGTTCGGCAAGCTCCTCAATACTCAAAGACAGCACCAGACCTCCCAACGGCGATCTACATTACGCTGCACCAGAATATTACAGCGATGCACCAAAAGGAGTGCACTCTGATCTATTCTCTATAGCGGTGATTGGTTACGAGCTGCTAACTGGCACTCGTCCTTTTAGCTCGCAAGCACTCATGAATGCGACTCAAACCAACCAGACCTTAATCCTGCCGACCGAACGTTTACGCAAGTACCGTGTACCCGCTGCTAGCCAGCAAGCGTTATTGCGTGCGCTGCATCCTAATACCCAAGCTCGCTACCAAGCGATTGGCGAATTCCTACAGGATTTTAACCCTGATAATGCTAGCAATACTAGTGAGCCTGAACCGCTTATTGTCCGCCGTCCACTACTGGTATGGCATAGCATTTGCTTTATTGAGTTTGTACTCATTTTATCGCTGTTGGCTTATTTCACATAAGGTGAGCTTTAACCAAAAATGATATGACACGCTATATATTTACTACTGTACATTGCAGCTAAGGAATACTCTTATGATGTCGTCATTGGTATCAAATGATCAAGCACCACTTACAACTAAGAACTGCCAGAAGTCCAAAACCACACTACATGCTAGTGCTGACAGTACAGGCATCGTCATCATTGGTGCGGGTATGGCAGGCAGCCGTTTTGCTATTGAGCTGGCGCGCGCCCGGCTGCAAACGGCGTCGGAAAATTCAAGCTCTTTACCGATAACGCTTATCAGCAAAGAGCAACACGTAGGCTACAATCGTATTATGCTGTCCCCTGTACTAGCAGGCGATACCGTGTTTGAGGATACTTATCTTTACGACCAAGCAGAGTATGAGCAGCTTGGTATCACTGTGCTTGCAGGTGTCAGCGTCGATGCGATTGATAGCGCTCAGCAGTTAATAGAATTGGATAATGGGCAGACGCTAACTTATGCCAAGCTAGTACTAGCAACAGGTTCGAGCGCGCGTGTTATTCCTTTTCCCAATCATGATGCTATAGGCGTTCACGTCTTTCGTGAGGTCGCCGATGTTAAGGCGCTCAGCCAGTATGCGCGTCAAGCTAAGATAGGGATCGTCATTGGTGGCGGAGTCTTAGGGCTGGAGGCGGCTTGTGCATTAACCGCACAGGGGGCGTCGATGACCGTTGTACACATGGATGACTATGTACTTAACCGTCAACTTGATTTGCCTGCTGCTACCTTATTGCAAGCAGAACTGGTCTCTCGCGGTATCAGGCTAGAAGTCTCGGCTATTACCGAACGTATAGTGACGACAGCCAGCAAGGTCTGCGGGTTATTGCTACAAGACGGGCGCACCTTGCCTGCTGACTTTATCGTAATGGCAGTAGGCGTCGTGCCAAATGTAGCACTGGCAAAGGGCAGTGATCTTGAGGTCAATCGCGGCATTATCGTTGATAATTATATGCGCACTAGTTGCCCCAATGTTTATGCTATTGGCGAATGTGTGGAGCTGGACGGTGAGCTGTTTGGGATGGTCGCGCCCGTCAATCAGCAAGTCGATACTTTGGTTTCTGTATTAAAGGGCGCTTTATTAAAAGATACTGTATTAGAAAAAACCCTATCAAAAAATACTGTGCTTAAGGACTCTGTGTTAAAAGACGAAGGGATAGTAGTTAACAGCTCAGAGCCCAAAAAAAACTGGCAGCCCTTTATTAGCAAACCTTTATCATTAAAACTAAAGGTATCTGGTATCAGTGCTTTTTCAGCAGGACAAGTTGATTTTGATGAAAGTGATGCCTTAAATATAGAAACCATCACCTATCAGCAAACCAGCATCAACCACTATCACCGCCTCTACTTGCGAGACAACAAGCTCGTCGGCGCGGTACTCTACGGTGAGGTAAATGAAGGCGGTTTTTACAGTGAACTGGTTAACAGTAGCACTGATATTACAGCGATAAGAGAGCATTTAATCTATGGTGCGGCCTACTGTGATTTGAATACCCTAAATTCAAGCAATATAGCAAAGGATGCAGTAGAGGAAGTCTTATGAATGACAACCTCAGCGAAAAGACTCTAAAGGTTTCTAAAAATACCCAAAACATGACAAGCCAAGTCATTGCGACGCAAGATATAAGTGCAACCACAAACCCTACTCAAATAACGCCACTAGGCGCTTTAAACAACCATTCGGTAACGACCATTCGTACCACTTGTCCTTATTGCGGCGTCGGCTGCGGGGTTTTAGCTCAGGTTGATACAGCTGGCACTATCAGTGTAACAGGCGACCCTGAGCATCCTGCCAATTTTGGCAAACTGTGCTCAAAGGGCAGTGCGCTGGCACAAACGCTGGGAGTTGAGCGCCGATTGACTGAGCCTTATTATCAAAACAAGCTGATGTCTATGCAACGACAACAGGCTATACCAATAGCGCCATTAGATATAGCTTCTAGTAATAAAGCTATAAACGCATCTGCGACAAAAGCGCTCATAGAAAATACGGATTGGGACACGGTATTAGAAGATATTGCTCATCGCCTAAATGACACCATTGCCAAGCATGGTCGCGACAGCATTATGTTCTATGTCTCAGGGCAGCTATTGACTGAAGATTATTATGTCGCCAATAAATTTATCAAGGGCTTTATCGGTAATAACAATATCGATTCTAACTCCCGTCTATGTATGTCATCAGCGGTGGCAGGACACAAACGTGCGTTTGGCGCTGATATCGTCCCCAGTAACTACGAGGATTTGGAAGCTTGCGATTTATTGGTGCTAGTCGGCTCCAATATGGCTTGGTGTCACCCTATATTGTTCGGGCGTTTCCTTACTGCCAAAAAAGCGGATGCTCATAAAAAACTTATAGTCATTGACCCGCGCCGTACTGACTCTTGCGAGTTTGCAGATTTACATTTGCCTATCGCTGCGGGCACCGATACGCATTTATACAATGGACTACTGCATTATCTTAGCGAGCAAGAATGCGCAGATGAGGCTTATCTTGAGTATGCGAGCGGTGTTGATGACGCTTTGAGTGCGGCTAAAACATGGAGCATTGAGAAAGTGGCAAGCGCTTGCCAAGTCAGTATCCAAAGTATTCGCCAGTTCTATCAGCTAGTCGCTAGCCATGATAAGACAGTGACCGCGTTTAGTATGGGCGTCAACCAGTCCAAAAGCGGCACTGACAAGGTCAATGCCATTATCAATACCCATCTACTGACAGGGCGGGTCGGCAAAGTAGGGGCTAGTCCGTTTTCACTTACTGGTCAGCCAAACGCCATGGGCGGGCGTGAGGTCGGTGCGCTATCCAATCTATTAGCCGCGCATCTAGAGTTGAATAACAGCGTACATCGGCAATGGGTAGCTGACTTTTGGCAAACGCCGCAGCCTATAGCACCAACAGCGGGTATCCAAGCTTGCGATGCTGAAGAGGCGATTTTGGATGGACGTATCAAAGCCATTTGGATTATGGCGACCAATCCTGTGGTGAGCTTACCTGAAGCCGACAGATTTCGCCAAGCGCTCGCTCACTGCGATTTGGTTATTGTGTCTGATTGCTCGGTAGACAGTGATACGGTGCACTGCGCGGATATTGTCTTGCCAGCGCAAGGTTGGGGTGAGAAATCAGGTACAGTGAGCAACTCTGAGCGGCGTATCTCACGCCAACGCACCTTGATGCCTGCGCTCGGTCTTGCCAAGCCCGACTGGTGGATACTCTCGAAAGTCGCTACGCGTATGGGGCTGGCAGGCTTTAATTATCAGCATCCTAGCGAGATATTCAATGAGCATATAGCCCTGACTGCCTTTAAGAATGATTTTAGCCAGCCTGCATCTTCAACCAATCAACCGCGCTATCTGAATGTAGCAAAAGATTTGTCAGTGATGCATGTTAGCTCAAAGCTAGATAGTCATCATAAGAGCCAAAAGACCATCTTACCTTTCTTAAGTCATGACGACTATGAAACCATGACGCCCTTTCAATGGGGCGGTGCGCGCATCGTGCCCCTGCAAGCCAACCTTATCGCTATCACGCCAGCCGCCAAGGCCAGCTTGCCCAATCTGCATCAGTATCGCTCAAAATCAAAAGTGAATAATAAGAAAAGCGATAACAGGAGCGCTACTTCTGAGTCTGATAGTGATAAATTACTGACGGTACCTCTACGACTAATTACCGGCAGACTACGCGATCAGTGGCATACCATGACGCGTACGGGACTGGCGTCGCAGCTCAATCAGCATGAGTCAGTACCGACGCTAACCCTGCATCCCGATGATGCCAAAAAACTCAGTATCGATAAGGATGATTATGTGCAGTTGCATCCTCGCTATGAAAGTAGGGAAAAAGATAGTGAGTCGATTGATGCAAATGAGCATGCTAAGGTACTGGCACAAGTCGCCATCAGCGATAGTATGCGCATCGGTGATGGCTTTATGCCGATGCACTGGAGCGATGCTTTTGCTAGCTTTGCCCGCGTAGGTACGCTCATTCCAACCGTAGTCGATCCGCATTCAGGGCAGCCTGAGCTTAAAAACTCAGCCATTTTTATCAGTCGCGTACCGATGCAGACGCTTGGCAAGATTTTGGTGCATCCTAATCTCCAAGACGCCATGCTGGTGCACTTGCAGGCTATAAACAGTCGTCTTGCGCAACAACAGCGAGCCCAATTATCAGAGCAAGCATCGTTTTCAAATTTAAATACAGAGAATGATTCGTCCTATTTAGTATTGCCAGCGCTGACATGGAGTATCAGTCGGCAAGTAAATAGTGTCTTAATTACTTTAGCTAGTCCAATTAATAACGTTGTCGAACAATTACTCGACCCTAACTTTTGGCAACAGTTTATCGACACCTATCAACATGATCTAACAGATAAATTGTTGCTTAATAGCGCTTTTACCCTTAATCAATTGGCAGGACAACTGCGCTTTATCTCAACGCAATCGGATACGAATGGTGTAGAGATAGATGGTCACGCATCAGATATTACAAGCGCTACGAAAGATAACGTCCAACTACTGCTCGCGGTTTACTTCGCTCCAGAAGTGACTCAACTACCGAGCAGTCATTGGCTCGATAGCTGCTTTGCCAGTACCGAGGCGATACCCGTTGATCAGCGCTATAAGTGGCTGCTCGCAGGTCGTCCAGCCACAGGTTATATCGACCCAGGTCCATTGGTATGCTCGTGTATGGCAGTCGGAGAAAACATCATTATTAATGCAATTACCAATGAGCAGTGTCGTAGCGCGCAAGCGGTTGGCAACGCTTGCCGAGCGGGTACCAACTGTGGCTCATGTATCGGTCAGATTAATGAATTGATCGCACAGTACGCGCATAGTACGCGCCACTTATGCAAACTTAGAGAGGCAAATGGCACATCACTTGCAACTGATAAGTACTACTAATGGTAAGTCAGTTACCGTTTAAAAGGACTGTTATCAGGGCAACCAAGTCATTCAAGTTATTTGTTCGTCAAGTATTCACTTTGCTGTATTCATACTGTTATTAGGAGCTATCGCCATGAGTCATTCATCTGTATTTGTTCCAAACCTTGCAACCCATAATTTGGCGAATCAAAATTGTGCTCAAAATGCTAATTCATTAAATAGACAAGACTCTGTATGTACAGGCGTAGTCTATTTAGTTGGCGCAGGCTCGGGTGATCCTGAGCTATTAACGCTAAAAGCCTTGCGTGTGATGCAGCGGGCAGACGTCGTGCTCTATGATAGTTTAGTCTCGGAGGATATTTTAGATATGTGCGCGCCGAGCGCCGAAAAGATATTCGTCGGTAAACGCAGATCCAATCATGCCTTACCGCAAGAAGGCATCAACGAGCTACTCGTTAAGCATGCGCTGGCAGGCAAAACAGTCGTCAGACTCAAAGGCGGCGACCCTTTTATCTTTGGGCGCGGCGGTGAGGAGCTCCAAGAAGTCGTGCGCCACGGCATTCGCTTTGAGTCTATCCCCGGCATCACGGCCGCCAGTGCCGCTGCGAGCCGAGCAGGTATCCCATTGACCCATCGCGATCATGCGCAGTCTGTCAAGTTTGTCACTGCTTGCAAAAAGGCAGGCGCGCCTAACAACGACTATCATGAGCATCTAGATAGCACGCAAACGGTGGTGTTTTATATGGGTTTGCATCGGTTAGATGAGATGACTCAGGGATTGATGGCTGCAGGTCGCGACAGCGAGACGCCTTTTGCTATTATTAGCCATGCCAGCTTACCCACGCAGCAGTTACTTATCGGCACGCTTGGCAATATTTCTAGTCAGCAAGCGAGCGCGAATTTGCCAACCCCTGCGCTTTTAATTATGGGCGATGTGGTGACCTTATATCATGAGTTTGCCGCCTACAATCTTGGCGCTTTGGGTAAAAGTGTATTTGCTAACATTGAAAACACTGTAACGACTAAAATTACGGAGGTAACTTAATCAGCTGTCCTGCACGAAAACAGTGCGTAGACAAAAGATAATAATAGTATCGGCATTCATGATTTTTTATTAATAGTGGCTTAAGTTTTAGCAGCTTTTCTTCCCAGTCCCATCTTCACATTTGCCAATATCAGTCCGGATAAAATGAGCGTCATCGCCAGCATTTTCCACCACGTTACTATCTCTCCTGTGAACAGCACTGAAGTTGCCATACCGAATACAGGCACCAGTAGGGCAAAGGGCATAACCTTAGAGGCTATATTTTGCGCCAGTAGATGCGCCCATAGTCCAAAGCCAATCAGGGTTGAGATATAGACAATAAACCCAAGCGATAGCCAAGACTTAATCGATGCCTGCGTAAATGTCGCAAGCTGCCATGCTTCGGTCTCGAATAGTAGAGATGATAACGTCAAAATCACACAAGCGATCAGACCGCCCCATACTACCAGTGCTAGCGCAGACAGTGCCGATGTCTTATTTGAAGCTTTATTATTGCTATTAATAGGCGAGGTAGTAGAGGTGTTACTAATGCTTTGCTGCGTTGAGGCTTGTTTTGAAGCAATATTGCCAAAGCTCCAACCTATGGCCGCAATCAAGATACAGATAAAACCAATCAAAGGCATATCACCGCCGAGATTGAGTGCAATGACACCCAGTCCTAGCACACCGACCACCATACCGATGATTTGCATGCGACTCACCGCTTCACCCAGTATGACAAAAGCCAGTAATACGGTGATAAAAATCTGAACCTGTAGCAATAACGCCGTCAATCCTGCCGATGCACCCAAATGCATGGCGGTGAATACAAAGGCATATTGCATGACAAAGGTACCGATGGCATAAATAAATAGCGTACGGTTGAATTTAGGTGGCTTGAGGAACAAAACCAACGGCACGGCAGTAAAGAAAAAGCGTAGGGCAGTGAGCATTAGTGGTGGAAAGCTTTCAAGCGCCCATGCAATAAAGGTAAAATTCACACCCCATATAAAGGTAACCAATACGGCTAAGGCAATGTGGATTGGGGTCATCAGATTATCCTAAATAATGATTATTAATTGACATTAAATTGTTGAGTTTGGGCGTGATGGAATTGACCAGTACAAATACAGCCTATGCCGTTATGCTGCCGTCAAAGTTTACAGTTAAACACACTAATCCTTGTTTAGACTCTAAATCGCAATCAATCGATTATACTCAAACTAGGGCGTGTCCTTATTTTAAAAATGGTGATAAAAATGAGGTAAATTGCAGTCAAACAAGGAAAATAGTGCAGATAATATCGAGATATTACCTAGCTATTTGACGATGTTTGGCAAGATTTAACCATTTTTATCACCATTTAGATTGCTATCGGTTGAACTGAGGACACGCCCTAGAGCGACTTAAGAGCTTATCACTTCCCTTAATAGTCAATAAAAAAGCAGACATCATAATCGATATCTGCTTTTTTGTATTTCAAAGTCGCTTTTTAAGTCATTATTTTTAAGCAATGATCAGTCCTGAGGTTTGATTAAGTACTTCTCACCAGTGGCTTGTTTACCATAAGCGGCGATTGACTGTAACTGCAACGCTTCTTGTAGCGTGACTTCATGCGTATAGCTGCTGGCAAATGTGGTGGTAATTTCCTCTGCCACACGCTTGCGCATCGACATAACCGTTTCAGTGCCCAGTTTGGCGAGCGCATTGAATAATAGGAATCCATTAACACCCCACGCAAAGCCAAAGTTACGATTTAGGGTAATAGGACCACGGTTTAATGCCCCATAAATATACGCTTGTTTAAAAGTGGTAGAACCGTAAACGTTGTATTCTTCTACATCAGCAGTGATAGCGGCTTCCATACAGTTCAGAATATCGCTGGATAATTGACCGCCGCCGATAGGGTCGAATGAAATCGTGGCACCTGTTTCGACAATCGCTGCGGTTAAGTCCGCAATGAATGTATCACTGCTTGAGTTGACCACATATTTTGCACCCATATCACGTAACAGTTTTTCTTGCTCTTCCTTACGTACGATATTGATCAAATCAATACCATCAGCCATACAAATGCGGTTAAGCATTTGTCCAAGGCTAGATGCCGCTGCTGCATGAATGATGGCTTTGTGACCCTCAGCACGCATGGTTTCGACCATTGCCAGTGCGGTAAGTGGGTTCACAAAAGACGAAGCGCCTTCTTTAGCAGTCGTGCCTTCTTTTAATTCCAAGCAGCTTTTTACATTGACACAGTGATATTGACGATATGTACCGCCGCCAATCACAGCAACCATTTTGCCCATTAGTGCTTGTGCGGCTGGCGATGAACCCGCTGCGACCACCGTGCCAGCGCCTTCGTTACCCACAGGTGTGTCTTTATTCACACGTGTTTTCAGTGCTGGCATGAACTTTGCGGGAACATCAGCGGTAACGATAGGGTTTTGCTCAGTACCTGATTGTACGGCGGTTGACATGTCAGCCGCGCTAAACATCACCCCAAAGTCAGAGGGGTTTAATGGTGCCGCTTCAATACGAACGACGACTTCATCGGCACCAGGCTGCGGCATCTCAACATTTTGTAAAGATAGCGTTAATTTATTGTCGTCACTGATGGTTGAAACCAGTTGGATATTTTTATCAGTCATAATTTTTGCTCCTGCAAATGATGCGTGGCATCACTGCTTTGATTGATATGGGCTGTATTTTAGTCTTAATTGTATTCTCAGCTACATTATTTAGATTGGGCAGCTTGTATTTGAGCTTTCACGTGTTGCATAAATTTGGGCATATTTGCTAAGCGATCTGCCTCTACTTTTTGGGCAATGTCAGATTGACTCATCTTATCATTCCATTCTTTCATGCCGGGTATCTCTGCCAGCACATCCCAGTCAAGTTGGGTTGCGGCAAAGGCATTGACGATTGTGTTTACATAATGAACATAAATATCAGCCATCGTGAACTGTTCACCTGCAATCCAAGGTGAAAATTGACATAGACGATTTAAGGCAGTTATGCCTCGAGTTAATACTTGGCGTACTTCTTCTTTGACAGCGTCAGGGGCGTTGGTGCCTGAAAATACATAAGGAATCAGGCGGCGGCTTGGCAGTTCAAAATAGAGCTCCGATATTTTCATGATTTGACGGACAGCTGCACGCTCTGTCGCAGATTCAGGATAGAGCGGTATAGCAGGGTAGGTCTC
This sequence comes from Psychrobacter okhotskensis, assembly GCF_965638355.1. Taxonomy (NCBI): domain Bacteria; kingdom Pseudomonadati; phylum Pseudomonadota; class Gammaproteobacteria; order Moraxellales; family Moraxellaceae; genus Psychrobacter; species Psychrobacter okhotskensis. Next base: position 1,658,903 of record NZ_OZ281822.1, on the reverse strand, counting down.
TTCAATAAAATCACAAATAACACTCGATTCTGAAAGAGTAACGCCCTCATCTGTTGTGATAGCAGATACTTTGCCCACTGGGCTGACGCGTAGTAACTCATCGCTACCAGCGAATATAAGGTTTTCTTGGAATGGCAGTTCTTTATACAAAAGAGCATATTTGACTATATTGTAATAGTTGCTCGCAGCAAAACCGTGCAAAGTAAGCATAAATTATTATTCCGTTATTAACGTGAAGGTTGCTTTTAGTTGTAGTGCTCAAGCTAAACATATTATTCCTGTTTTTTAATAGGGTGATATATAGCGTAAAATGTGAATCACTATTGCTTTTAAGACAATAATAGAGTCAAAACATTCAAATATTGATGTTTATATGATAATAATTGAATATTTATTGAATGGAGACAAGGATTCGATCAACTGCGTGCGATACGATATTTTAGTAAAGTCGTCGAAACAGGTAGCTTTACTAAAGCGGCAAAGGTGTTCGATGTACCGCCATCCTCATTATCAAGACGCGTGTCGGATTTGGAAAAGAGTTTGGGTGCGACACTATTAAAGCGTTCGACTCGTTAAACTGACCGAAGTGGGTCAAGTTTATTATAACGATGTGCAGCACATATTGAATCAACTAGAGCAAAGCAAAGAGACCGTTCGTAGCTATCAGACAACGCCAATGGGGCGTTTACGCATCAGCGCAATGGTGGGTTTTGGCGAGAAGATATTGCTGCCTGTGTTGGATGATTTTAGTGCGTTATATCCTCAAATTGTGCTCGATGTCAGTTTAAGTGATGAGCGATCAACACTTGGACGCGATGATGTCGATATTGCGATTCGCGGTGGTTATGCACCAAATGAGCGGGTAATTGCAAAACGTCTTATGGATAACAGTTTTATTCCAGTCGCGTCACCACATTATTTGGAAGTACATGGCGTACCGAATCATGCACTAGAATTAAGAGAACATAAGGGTCTTTATTTTAAGACGCCATTAGGAATGACGCCATGGTTATGTCTTATGGATGATCAGTGGCATGATGTCTCAGGACCAGTGGTAGCAATTTCAAACAATGGCCCATGGCTGGCAAAAAAAGCCTGCGCGGGCGACGGTATTCTAATGTCAACGCGATGGGCGTTGGCTGAATATCTTGAATCGGGCGCATTACAAGAGCTTAAGTTTGAACATCCATTAGCAATCACTCAGAATTCTGAGATGGCCGTTTATTTGTTATATAGTCACTGCACTACAAAAGAGTTATGATTTGGATGAATATCATAAAACAATTTAGATAAGTCATTTTCCATCCAGCCTTGGCGTAAAAACTTCACTTGAGCCCATTTTTTCTCGATGGGATTTAAGTCAGGACTATAAGGTGGTAAGAATAGAAGCCTGTGACCATGCCTGTTAAGCAACTTTTGAACGCGCTTATGAAAGGTCGCATTATCCATAACGATGACACATTTTTTCTTAAGCTTTGGTATCAGCGTGAACTTGCACCAGTGATAGAAAACCTCTTTATTGATGTTGGTCTTTAAGCAATCGAGTGCAAACAGCATTTTGCCATATAGCGCACCAATCACGTTGGTTCGCTCTTTGGCTTGCCAGTTGTAACTGCCAATGCAGGGGCTACCAATGGGTGCATAACCACAAGGACGCATCGTTTCACTCTCAAAGCTACTCTCATCCATGTAGACAATAGCAAACCCTTGAGCGATGTAGTGGTTAAGTTTTTTAGGTAGTGAGCCCTCTTTAGTGGACAAGCTTTGGGGTGCTCAAGTGTCTTTTTTTTTGCTAATACCAATACGTTTTAAGGCTTTGCTGATGCCTGTTGGGCTACAATTAAAACGCTGTGCTCGCTCATAGTGATAATCGTCAGGGTGGTCTTTGACATCTTGAGCTAGGGCTCCATCCTCTATTTTGTAGGGCTTAATATATCGGGTGGTTTTACTATGAAGACGCTTTTTCCACTTCTGGATAGTCGTTGGACTGATATCATAGAAAACAGCAGCTTCGGCAAAGGTCATGCCCTCATCTAAGCTTTTTAAAACTTGTTTGCGAAAATCTAGGGAGTAAGTCATAGTTGTTTATAGTGGTAATCGTTTAGTTGATTTATTTTATAACATTTTTGTGGTCATCCGACTATAGTGTGTTAAAAAGCATGCTAAGAAAATAGATGAAGGATGAAAACTGTGCTCGAATAAGACCACGGTGTACTTTGTCAAACACAGTTCGCAAAGCATGTGCTCAAGTTATACAAACTATTAAGACTGCTAACTGAGCCAACAGACTATCTATAGTATTAATTATTCAGTCTTACCCAGACAATCTTAATCCATAAATAAGGATGTATTATGAGTAAGTCTGATCAAAATCCTAATACTGCTGTCAATAAGCATAATACCCCTTCGATTCGTGATCCACTTGAAGAAAAAATCACCCCCGGCAACAGAGTTTGATGATCTTGCAGTAAATGAGTTCGCCGGATATCAGTTGCGCATTGATGATGGATTGGTCGAACGACCAAGCGAATACTCCCTGGATGAGTTACGGGCGATGCTGCAGCAGGAGCAAATTACAACCCATTTCATTTCTGCATTCAAGGTTGGAGCGATGTCGCTAAGTGGACTGGCATGCCAATGCGCCATATACTCGACTTGGTTCGTCCGATGCCGAAGGCGCGCTACGCCGTCTTCTACTCTCTCACTGAGGGCGCTCATGGCGGCGTCTACTACGACTGCCACAAAATGGAGAATATGCAGCACGAACTGACTATTCTGGCCCTCGATATGAATGACGATCCACTCAGTGTTCTACATGGCGCGCCACTACGACTGCGGTGTGAAAACGAGCTTGGTTTCAAGATGGTTAAGTGGATTACTGCAATTTAATTTGTCCATGATTTTTCCCATCTCGGCTCAAGTCAAGGTGGTTACAATGAGGACCATGAATTTTATGGCTACAAGATGCCGATTCGATGACGGAAGCGCTCAATGAAGCAGTTATTCCAGCCTTGTATTAGTCAACTATATTTCAATAAATGTCTTTTATAAGTTGTCTAATCTATAGTTGATGAACAGAAGTCTTAGGTGGTTTAGTGTGAATTGTAATCGGTTTAAATATGGTAGTTTAAATGCTTTCTTAAAAAATAAAACATAAATAGCAATCATGTTTAGTGAGTTACAGAACTCACATCAAACAGCACACTCCAGTCACTAGATTTTTACTGTGGCTATGGCACACTTCTTATTAAATTCAATGGCTTAGTATTAGACTTTTTTAGGTCCATATTAAAAATATATTAGAAACCGCAACGGCTTTTGATACGCAAATTATTTCGAATGTATGGCATATTTGTCTGAAACATGACGCTACATTAAAAAGGAAGAAACGTGACTTCAGGACGAAGCCCCAGCATAAATAGGGAACCTATCTATATCTCGCCAGAAAAATTTGCTGACCATTTATTCCATCAGCAAGAGTACTGTTTGTTTCTAGATATAGATGGCACGTTAGCCGATTTCACACTTAATCCTAAAAACAGCTTCATCCCAAATGCAACCTTAATACTTTTACAAAAGATACAAAACCATGGCGTAAAAATTGCTGCCGTGACAGGACGCAGTTTGGCTGAAGCAAAGCAAATGCTGTTTCCTTTAACATTACCAATCGCAGCAACTCATGGATTAGAAATAGCGTTTGATGATGATAGTATTAGTAACGATGAAAATATCGTATCTATTGATACCATCGAGCTTGCGACAATAAGGCAGGCTATCATTCAATCTTGTAGACCCTACAATAATCTTATCATAGAAAAAAAGCCCTATTCCGTTGCGCTCCATTTCCGAAAAAATCATGCTTTGGCCGATGTGGCTTATACCATCATGACAGAAACCTTAAAAACTCATAATAATTGGTCATTGAAATCCGGTAAATATGTATGGGAAGTAGTGCCGAAAGGAGTGAGTAAAGGCACAGCCATTCTAACCTTATTAGAAAAAATACAGAGCCCTAAGCCTCTTTTTCCTATTTTTATTGGTGATGATATTACTGATGAAGCAGGATTTGTGGCTGTACAAGGTGACAGTAAATTGCTAGAAGACGACTCACAGTTAATAAAAGGGATGGGGATTAAGGTCGGTTGTGAGCCTACTCATGCCAATTACTACGTCCATGACACTCATGAGGTGACTGTTTTACTAGATAGCCTTTTAAGCCTTTGCCAACAACATAATGAGTTAGTAAAAGAAACCGTGAGAGTGAGAGGGAGACACGTGGTATGAGCCGCTTAATCGTCTTGTCTAATCGGGTCAAAATGCCTGATAACAACCCAATGGCAGGTGGACTTGCAATAGCACTGCAAGACGTATTAAACGGAAAATCAGTCGTTTGGATGGGCTGGAATGGTGAAATTGTCGAGCGCTATAATGATGATTATACTAATGAATTTAGTAGTATCAAACAAACTGCTTTATCAGGCGCTGATGCGCCGTGTGCCAATATATTCATCACTTATATGACCACTGCACTTACCACTGAGCAGTATCAGCAGTTTTACTGCGGCTTTGCCAACAATGTACTGTGGCCATTATTGCACGAGAGAACTGATTTAATTAGTCAAGCGCCAGAGGATTACGCAGGCTATCAAACGGTAAATCGCCTTTTTGCCAAACAATTAAAGAAGATTATTGAGCCTGATGATGTGATTTGGGTGCATGATTATCATTTTTTAAGTGTGGCATATCATTGTAGGCAGCTGGGTATTTGCAATCGTATCGGCTTTTTTTTCCACATCCCCTTTGTCTCATTACCTTTCTGGCAATCACTTGATAAAAGCAGTGAGCTCATTAGGCATCTTGCTCATTATGACGTGCTTGGTACACAAACTCAGCAAGGGAGAGCCAACTGCTTTGCTGTATGCAATTATTATTTAAAAGATTTGCTAATAAACGTCTTACATGCCCCGCAAGGTTTTAGTACCTCTACTCAGTCAAAAAATACGCAGGTTATGCTTAACTTAGGTCTAAATTATCCTCACTATTTGCGGATTGATGCCTATCCAATCGGCATAAATGTGACAAGAATACAGCAGCAAATTAGCCATTTATCCTTGCAATATGCTAAAGCCAATCAGAATATAAACACTATAAAATCTGCTGCCCAAAAAATTATTGCGGTGGACAGAATCGATTACTCAAAAGGGTTGTTAAAGCGTTTTTCGGCATACCGCGATTTTTTACAGCAAAATCCTTTATATCAGAATCAGCTGACGTTAGTACAAATTGCCTGTCCTAGTCGCCTAAATGTGCCTACTTATCAGCGTCTCTATGACGATGTGAAAACTGCTGTTAATGATATAAATCAACAGTTCTCACTCAGCAAGTGTAGAAATGATATTTCTGAAAATGAGAATACTATGGGTAGTTGGCAAGCGATCAACTATTGTGAGAGTGTCATAAGCCACGAGACGTTAATGACCATATTTTGGCAAAGTGATATCGGCTGGGTCAATTCGCTTAAAGATGGTATGAATCTGGTTGCCAAAGAATATATTGCCGCACAAAACCCTGACAATCCTGGCGTGTTATTGCTCTCACGTTATGCAGGAGCGGCCGAGCAAATGCAAGCCGCGATTATTATCGATCCACATAAGCCAAAAAGTATGACAGAGGGTTTAGGCATTGCTTTGACGATGCCGTTAGATGAGCGGCAGTCGCGCTATCAATCGCTGCTACAGGGACTACAACAAGATGACTTACAGGTTTGGCAGCAGAATTTTTTAAATGATTTGTATGATGTCAAAAAGCATCAAACGGATCGCTTGAACCCTATCTCAGTTCCAATATCTGACTCATAAGGATAATTAGGAGGCCTCATGTTACTGCTAAATGCAAAAAACTCTTTATTATCAGAGATTAAAGCCAGTATAGAAAATAACTTGCTGGCTGATAATCAAGCCATTAGTACACTTAGCTTAACTGATACTTTACGTCATAATATCTTAAAAACCTTAATCACCTATAGCGATAAAATCCCGCATCCGGCAAGTGGCGCTAGCCCTATAAATAGTGAAGTCTCAGGTACGTTGAGCCGTTGGCAGATTCTGGCCTATGTGGCAGGGATTGATTTAACGATTGCAAAATGGTTTGAGTCGCACTTGGATGCGCTAAGCATTTTACATGAAGTAGGCTACGATAAAGCGGATCTAGGGTGGTGGGCTGTTTGGGCAGCAGAAGGTAATCCTATAGGTTATGAGCAAGGAAAAGTCAGTGGTACCAAAGCGTGGTGTTCAGGGGCCAATATGGTAGATCATGGACTCATAACGTATCGTAATGCCAATGATCAAGCGCAATTGCTTGTCGTAGATATGAGGCAATCTGGTATTGAGATTGATAACGAGGAGTGGCAAGCGGTAGGGATGAAAGCCACTGATACAGCGACATTACAGTTCCATGAAGTATCGGCTATTCAAGTTGGGAGAGCCAATGAATACCTAGAACGGGTGGGTTTTTGGCATGGGGCGGCAGGCGTTGCGGCTTGCTGGTATGGAGCAACGTCTTACCTAGCAGACTATTTAATCAGTGCTTATCAGCAAAAGCCAAACGATTATAAAGCCATGTATTTGGGTCAAATTAGTACGGCATTGGCAGTTACTCAGAAATATTTTCATTATGTTGCTGATTTAATCGATAGTCAGCCACAGATCAGCCATGAACTTGCCATACGCCAGTTAAGGTCACAAGTTGAGCAAGTCGCTCGCCAAGTAGTGGAGGTTGTCGGACAGGCATTGGGCGCAGCGCCATTTTGTCGCAATGCTCATTTTGCAAGATTGTCAGCGGATCTGCCCGTGTTTATCCGCCAAAGCCATGGCGCTTTTGACTTACAGAAAATCGGTGAGTTAACTAGCGTTTTAGCCAATGAGTTAACAGACAGGCAGGATAATATATGGCAACTATAGTATCTATTAACACTACAAAGCTTATACCCAAAGATGATGCCGTCGCGAATGCTGCTATTTTTGAAGGTAACCATCCGATCGTGGGTGACCGTGTTATTGAAGGTGATGGCACCAGTCAAGAAGCTTGGCAAAATTGGGTAGGGCTGCAAGATTTGACTCAATTGGAGATTACAAAAAGCTTTACGCCCTATCAACGAGTCTGCATCTTCGCCCCGCATCCTGATGACGAAGTACTAGGCTGTGGGGGTCTGTTGCAACAACTGGCAGCAAATGGCAATCCTATTGTTCTTATTCACGTGACCAATGGCACACAAAGTCATCCGAACTCGCAAATTTATTCTCAAGAAAGCCTTGATACTATCCGACCACAAGAAAGTGTTAAAGCGCTGGAAGTATTGGGTGTGGCTAATCAGGTCACGACTATGGCTCTAAATTTAGCAGATGGCAATGTCTTTGCCCAACAAGATCAGTTTCACCAAGAATTATCCGCAATTATTCAACCTGAGGATATTTTAATAACCACTTTTATAAATGACGGACATCCTGATCATGAGGCAACTGGACAAGTGGTCGCTTCATTTGCCAAGCAGCAGCACCTAGCTTGTTATCAAGTATTAATTTGGGCGTGGCATTGGGCAAAACCTGGCGATAGCCGTATCCCTTGGCACTGTGCAATGAGAGTTAATTTAACCACTGAGCAATTACAGCGTAAACTCCAAGCCATCACCTGCTTTAAAAGTCAAATTACTGCAGATGACAGCACGGGAAGCCCACCAATCTTATCGGCGAAAGCGATTGCTAGAATCAGCCAACCTTGGGAAGTCTATTTATATGAGTCACACCCCTAAACCTAAGCCACCAATGGATATCAGTAACTTAGTCGATAGTTTAGAGTATTCTAAAACTGTCTCCGCTGACGGTACTGCTATTAGCAACCAATTAGCTGCTTATTCAGAATCGTATTTTGACGCGTTATATAATGACAATACCGATCCATGGCAGTATCAAACTCGTTGGTATGAAAAACGAAAACGTGATATGTGTCTAGCGATACTGCCGCAATCTCAATATAAGCATGGCATTGAATTAGGCTGTGGCAACGGCGTACTGAGTGAACTATTGGCTCAACGTTGTCATGCTTTGGTGAGTATTGATGGCAATCAGCAGGCGGTGCAACTTGCTAAAGAGCGCTTAGCAGAGTTACCTCATGTTAAGGTGATACAAGGGGTTATTCCCAATAGATTATTGACTTTAAAAGATGCCCTTTGGGATACTTATCTTTTATCGATTAGTACACCTGTTAATGAGCCGCCCTTTGATTTAATTGTCATTAGTGAGATTTTATATTATTTATCACCCAATGATATTGACACAGTAATCGCTTGGACTGAGCAAAACCTTGCTGTAGGCGGTACATTACTATGCTGTCATTGGCGGTATGCTATTGAGGGTTTCACGATGACAGGTGAGACCGTGCACCAGCGCTTGCACGATGTTTTTAATTTCACAAATAATGAGAAGCATCAGGTTACGTTCACTCATCAAAGCAAAATAATAGACAGCGATTTCTTATTAGATGTTTGGCAACGCTCCCCAAGCTCGGTAGCTATGCAAGAAAACTTGGTATGACAAAGTGTAGCATTCAGCAAAATAGGCAAAGGTAGGAGATATGAGAATCGGTATTGTAATTCCTGCTCATAACGAGGCGATGACTATCGCTAAATGCTTAGCATCAGTGCAATCTGCTATCGATCAATTACCTTCAACCATTAAGGCGTACCCGCTGGTGGTCCTCGATAGTTGTACTGATGATACGCAGAAATTGGTTAAGGCCACGGGCGTTGATTATCTATGCTGTAACTATCACTGTGTGGGACAAGTGAGAGACATTGGAATTCGTTATGCGATCGAAAATGGTGCGACATGGCTTGCCTGTACAGATGCTGATTCAGTTGTGCCTATGGATTGGTTGGTACAGCAAATTGAACATATTATCTATCAGCCGACTGATATGATTTGCGGCGTGGTAGACATTGATAGCTGGGCACATTTGACGCCGCAAACGCGCGAAGATTATATCGCTCATTATCAAGATAGGATGGGACATCGTCATATTCATGGGGCAAATTTAAGTTTTAACAGCGAGGCTTATTTAGCTGTTGACGGCTTTACGCATCTGCCATGCCATGAAGATGTGGATTTGGTTAAAAAGTTTGAAGACCAAGGCTATGCTATTACTTGGAGCAATCGCGTTCGTGTGCTGACCAGTAGCCGCTTGAAAGCTCGGGCGACAGAAGGTTTTGCAGTGTTTTTAGCTAATCTAGAAAACAATAATTTATATTAATATACTCACTATCAGATTTTACTTACTTATTACTGAATGTGGATATACTTCAAAAATATTAATTAGAAATCCTGTCAAACAAGCTTAATCGACAGCTTACAAACCTCAGACAGCTATATTCATACCAGTAAGTGCGTAAAGTTTAAGAAGGAGGGAGAGGCGTCTTACCTCAATACCTTCAAACTAAATCTTCTTCAACATCATAAAAACTAAAGCATCTTTAATCTAGATCAGGGTCTAGACATTATACACAGGGAGGTAATTAATGGATTGGGCTAGTATTTTTATCTATGACACGACTTGGTCGTTTGCCGCTGAAATCGTCATACGTGTGATAGTGATGTTTGCTATGATTATTTCGTTTCTACGATTCACGGGTAAACGAGGCATTCGCCAACTTTCTATTTTTGAGTTAACTATTATTCTATCACTGGGATCTATCGCTGGTGACCCCATGTTCACTAAAGATTTGCCGCTTATTCAAGCTGTGCTTATCATGGGTATTGTGCTGCTACTTTATAGATTGTGTACTTGGGTTACCGCAAAATATAAGGTTTTTGAGAATTTACTAGAAGGCAAAGCTACTTATATCGTTGAAAATGGCTTGTTTGTACTTGAAGATGTTAAGAAAGATAAAATGTCTCATGATGAGTTCTTTGCTGAAATGCGTCAATATGGCGTGCGTCATTTAGGACAAGTAGAGACAGGATTGCTCGAAACAGATGGTGAGTTTAGTGTACTATTGTTTCCACGCAATGAGACCCAGTATGGGCTACCTATTTTCCCCAAAGAGTTTCAGGCAGCGAAAACCATAGAGAATGGGCAGCCCTACGCTTGTATGCATTGTGGTTATGTGAAATATATATCAGATCTAAATGAAGAATGTAGCCGTTGTCAACACTCAGTAGGTTGGGCTAAGGCTCTTAGTACTAAGATCGTAAATTAAATTCGGCAGAGGCTATCCTGAATTCTGTGTAACTGCTTATTCTCCTGTTATTGGATTATAAGCAGTTACACAGTTTTTAGGAAAGGCTCTATTAGTTTTTTATTTCATTCATCTTTTTATAGACATCAAAACAGGCTTTTTACTTAGCAGTAGTAAGCCTGTTTCCGATGTAATGAGTCTCGCAAATGTGCAACGAGCAGTTTTAACTTTTGATCTGGTTGCCTGGCCTTAGGATATACTGCATACATGCCCAGTTCCTTTCGTGTAAACCGTTGCAAAATCTGAGTAAGTGTATGTTGTTGTATCTCCTCATGGACCAACGCTTGGGGCAAAAAAGCAATGCCTAAATCGCTGAGCGTGGCTTGTTTAATCGCACTAAGATGATTGCTATGAAACCTACCATGGACAGGCATTAATTGCTCTGTGCCGTCTATACATACTGGCCATATGTTGTTAGAGGTATTATCTAACTTATAGATTATGCACTCATGATTGTCTAATTCTTCAGGGGTTTGAGGCGTACCATATCGCTTTAAATAGTCTGGCGTCGCACATATCACCCATCGGCTATCTATAAGACGTCTTGCAATGAGCGATGAGTCTTCAAGCTCAGCGGTCCTTATTGCCAAATCAAAACCTTCTTCTATCAAGTCAACCAAGCGATTGGTAATTTGTAAATCCACCGATATTTCAGGATGTTGTTTACAGAATTCAGCAATAGATTCGCTCAATATCAAATTTGCAGAGACCACAGGCAGGGTTATTCGTATGGTGCCTTTCATATCCTCGCTGTAACCCGTTACTGCATCTTCAGCTTCCTGAAAGGCATGTTTAGCAATTTTAGCTTTGTCGTAAAGCGTCCTGCCGGCATCGGTTAAGCTCAACTTTCTAGTGGTTCTATAAATGAGTTGAGTATTTAAGTTCTCTTCTAATCTTGCAATGCGCTTGCTCACTACTGAATTGGTTAATGATAGCTTTTCAGCGACTTTAGAAAATGACCCTTCCTCAACAACTTGGACAAATAAAACCATATCGTCAGCTTTGACCATACTTGTGCTCCAATTGGCGTAATGCGGATTAGATTATAGCAAAAAAGGAAAATAACATTGTCCATTGATGCAATATATCAATTAATTAACAAGGCGTAGACTATTTTAGGGCTTTTTGAACATGGGCCATAGACTGTCGCAAGTCGTGCTCGGTTTTGTCTACAAGACGGCTTGGATAAATTAGCAGTCCCTGTTTGTGAATGTTTAATACAACTTAGTCATCATTGAGTCGTCAAAATAAAGGCTGCGATGACTTGGTTCAAGGAAGATCACACAATCAAAAGGATGTAATTTTGAATCAAACAATATATGGGCTGTTGGCATTACTGCCAATCGTTCTCTGTGGTATTTTTCTTATAGGCTTGCAATGGTCGGCCAAAAAAACAATGCCAATTATTTTAGCTGTTACCGCTGCGCTTGCCATTTTTATATGGGATATGACGCTTAACCGAGTGTCATCATCTATTATTCAGGGTTTGGTGATAACTGTCTCGGTGTTGTGGATTGTCTTTGGTGCTATTTTTTTGCTGAATACATTGAAAAATACTGGTGCAATCGCCGTTATCCGTGCTGGGTTTACCAATGTATCGCCAGATAGGCGTGTGCAAGCCATTATTATTGCATGGTGCTTTGGCTGCTTTCTTGAGGGTGCCTCAGGTTTTGGTACAGCTGCCGCTATTGCTGCGCCTTTGCTGGTGGCGATAGGATTTCCAGCGCTGGGTGCAGTGTTGATGGGCATGATGATACAAAGTACACCTGTATCATTTGGTGCGGTCGGTACGCCTATCGTTATTGGGGTAAATAATGGGTTAGATAAAGCGGCCATTAGCGCTCAACTGGCACAAGAAGGACTACAGTGGGGCGACTTTTTACAACTGATTACCAGTCAAGTCGCCATTATTCACGGTGTCATTGGTACGTTTATGCCACTTTTTATGGTGATGATGCTCACCCGCTTTTTTGGTAAGAATAAAAGCTGGAAAGAAGGCTTCGCTATTTGGCCGTTTGCGATTTTTGCAGGCTTGGCATTTACAATCCCTTATATGATAACCGGTGTTTTTTTAGGGCCAGAGTTTCCTTCACTGGTCGGAGGTTTAGTTAGTATAGCCATTGTTGTAAACGCTGCTAAAAGAGGGTTTTTAGTCCCAAAAACAACTTGGGATTTTGCGCCTCAGAAAAACTGGCCAAGCGAATGGATGGGTAAACTGGTGGTCAGTAAAGAAGATGTGACGCTTGATTTAACCAGTAAAAAGATGTCTGCGGTTATGGCGTGGTTCCCTTATTTACTCGTTGCAGTCTTACTGGTGTGCTCAAGAGTATTCGCTGGATTTGAATCCTTATTAACCAGTGCAACGTTAGATTTTACGACGGTTTTAGGAGAGGCAGATGTAAGCGCTAGTTTTAGTCCTCTGTACTTACCTGGAGGCTTGTTAGTAATAAGCGCCTTGGTTGCCGCTGCTCTGCAAACCAAAAAACCAGGTAGTGCACTAAATAATGCCTTTAAAGAATCAACTAAAACGGTCTTAGGAGCTGGTTTTGTACTGGTTTTTACGATTCCAATGGTCAGAATCTTTATCAATTCAGGGGTAAACTTATCAGATGTGGCGAGTATGCCAGTCGCCAGTGCCGAGTTGTTTGCGGGTACTTTTGGCAATGTTTTTCCATTGATTAGTGCAACCATTGGTGCTTTAGGTGCATTTATCGCAGGCTCTAATACCGTATCTAATATGATGTTCAGTCAATTCCAATATGAAGCCGCCATGAGCTTACATATTTCACCTTCTCTAATCATCGCGGCGCAAGCGGTTGGTGCCGCAGCCGGTAATATGGTTGCCATACATAACGTGGTGGCTGCATCAGCAACGGTGGGTTTACTTGGTATGGAGGGCGCCACACTTAGGCGTACTATTTTACCCACCATATACTATGTGTTGTTCTGTGGCATCATCGTCATGGCCGCCATTTACATTTTTGGTTTTCAAGGGCCCTTAGCATGATGAATGACACACAATCACAAGATAAGGAGCATCATATATCTTCGTCAAATCGCGATTCTCAAGGCATGCTTAGTGCTGATCAAGTACTAGACAAGCTAACACAATTACTGGGTGCTAGTAATGTACAGGCTGATCCAGAGAAAAATGAGCACTATAGAATGGGGTGGCGCTCTGGTGGTGGCAGTGCCTTAGCCGTTTTATTTCCGCAAACACTGCTGGAGATTTGGCGTAGCCTAGAAGTATGCGTTGAAGGCGACTGCATCATTATCATGCAAGCGGCTAAGACAGGTCTGACTGAAGGCTCAACACCGAGCGGTAATGACTACGATAGACCAGTTGTGGTGATTAATACGCTTGCAATGAACCAGTTGTATTTGGTGAATGACAACGAGCAAGTGATCAGCTTGCCTGGTGCGACATTGCATCAGCTACAAAGTCAGCTTAATGCTGTCAATAGAGCGCCTCATTCCGTCATCGGTTCCTCGACGTTAGGCGCGTCTATTATTGGCGGTATATCTAATAACTCTGGTGGGGCTTTGGTCAAAAGAGGGCCCGCCTATACCGAGCTTGCGTTGTTTGCCCAAATAAACGAACAAGGACAGCTGGTATTGGTTAATCATCTAGACGTCGAATTGGGCGACACTCCGGAAGAAATACTCACTAACTTACAAAATGGTAATTTTGATAAAAGAGAATTACCTGATAGTGGCAAGCTCGCATCTGACAAAGAGTACATCGCCAGAGTAAAAGACGTTGATGCAAGCACGCCCAGTCGCTTTAATGCGGACAAGCGCAGACTGTATGAAGCCAGTGGCTGCGCTGGCAAGCTTGCGGTGTTTGCAGTACGTCTTGACACTTATCCAATAGCGGCAAAAGAGAAAACCTTTTACATAGGCACTAACAGTGTGAGTGAGCTTGCACAGCTCAGAAGGCAGATACTATCAAACTTCGACAATATCCCTGAAGTGGGCGAGTATATGCATCGTGATATATTTGATGTCTCCGCTAAATACGGTAAAGACACGTTCCTAAGTATTAAGCATCTCGGCACAGATGCCTTACCTAGATTGTTTTCTATCAAAGGCGCTATTGACGCTAAATTTCATAAGTGGTCATGGATGCCAAAGCATTTTACTGACAAAGTCATGCAGTTCATCGCTACTCTATTTCCAAAGCATTTACCGAAGCGCATGATTGAGTATCGTGAACAATATGAGCATCACCTAATCTTAAAAATGAGTGATGAAGGGATAGCAGAGGCACAGGATTTTCTGAAGACCTTCTTTGCTGCTTCAGACACGGGTAACTATTTTGAATGTAGCCAGGAAGAGTCAGAAAGCGCGCTTTTAAATCGTTTTGCGGCAGCCGGTGCCGCATTACGCTATGAAATCATACATGAAAAAGAAGTTGGTGAGATATTGGCATTAGATATTGCCATACCGCGTAATGAATTAGAATGGCTTGAAACCCTACCTGAAGAAATTGAAAAACACTTAGAGATGAAGCTGTATTACGGACACTTCTTTTGCTATGTGTTTCATCAAGATTATATTTTGAAGAAGGGCAGTGATGCACACCTTGTTAAAAAGATGATGTTAGAGCTATTGAGCGCACGCGGAGCCAAATATCCTGCTGAGCATAATGTCGGGCATCTATACGAAGCAGAGCCTGATTTGCAGAATTTCTATAAAAGCCTAGACCCAACCAATAGCTTTAATCCCGGCATCGGTAAAATGTCGAAAACCAAACGTAACTGCTCGTGCTGTGTGTAATAGTGAGTGTGGGTTGAGCTTGCCGCTTCAAAAATAAGCCAATTGCATCCATCGTTTAGCACTAATCAATAAATAATTAGAGATTCAAAAATATTACATAGATATTTAACAGAATAAGGGCAAGCATATGATTATTTCATCTCCAAACGACTACAGGGCTGCTGCCAAGCGCCGACTGCCACCATTTCTATTTCATTATATAGATGGCGGTGCTTATGAGGAATATACCTTAAAACATAATGTTGAAGATTTATCAAAAATTGCCCTTAGGCAACGTGTACTAAATGATATGTCACTGCTTAGTCTCGAGACGCAGTTATTTAATGAAACTCTGTCTATGCCTGTCGCGTTGTCACCCGTGGGTCTGACAGGTATGTATGCCCGCCGCGGAGAAGTGCAGGCCGCTATGGCAGCCGATCAAAAAGGCATTCCGTTTACCATGTCGACAGTTTCGGTTTGTCCGATTGAAGAAGTAGCGCCTAAAATTAACCGTCCGATGTGGTTTCAGCTTTATGTATTAAAGGACCGAGGTTTTATGAAAAATGCCTTGGAGCGTGCCAAAGCGGCGGGGTGTTCGACCTTGGTTTTTACGGTAGATATGCCAGTACCAGGGGCACGCTACCGAGATATGCACTCTGGTATGAGCGGTAAAAATGCTGCTATGCGCCGTTACTTACAGTCTATGACGCATCCGCAATGGGCATGGGATGTAGGGCTAAATGGCCGTCCGCACGATCTGGGCAATATCTCTACTTATTTAGGTAAGCCAACAGGATTGGAAGACTATATAGGCTGGCTAGGTAATAACTTTGACCCCTCTATTTCTTGGAAAGATTTAGATTGGATTCGCGAGTACTGGGATGGGCCTATGGTCATCAAAGGTATTTTGGACCCAGAAGATGCCAAAGATGCGGTGCGTTTTGGAGCCGACGGCATAGTCGTATCGAATCATGGTGGGCGACAGCTGGACGGTGTTTTATCCAGTGCACGTGCTCTGCCTCCTATTGCTGATGCGGTGAAAGGAGAGATTAAAATTTTAGCCGACTCTGGTATACGTAATGGCTTAGATATTGTGCGTATGTTGGCTTTGGGCGCTGATATTTGCATGCTAGGGCGCGCTTTTATTTATGCTTTAGCAGCGGATGGCGGTGCAGGGGTAAGCAATTTGTTAGAACTGCTAGATAAAGAAATACGCGTCGCAATGACCTTGACTGGTGCCAAAACGATTGCTGATATTAATTCTGACTGTTTAGTAAAGCTGGAGAATTAAACTTGAAGCCGTTAGTTTAGTCATCAATCGTAATAATGAAACTCATAATATTGTTGGCTGACTAGGGATAGACAGATATACCATTACAGGAATGGCTGACCCAGTATCACCAAAAAATAAATGATTAATACATAAAGCTAGCAACGTCTTGGCTGATGAGAAGCGAGAGCTTCGAGATCCACATAAACAGGTTAAATGGCTTACACCATAGAAAACCTACATTTAAGACCGCACGACTATATTTGAATGAATTTGATCAGGAGATCAAGGATGACTATTGATAACGACGTACTACGTGAACGCATCCGCTTATTAAGCTCATTTCTAGGAGAGGCGATTTCTCGGCAAACGGGCGAACAAACACTCAACACGATTGAAACCCTACGCCAAGGTTTTATCCAGCAACGCCGGGCGCCTAACGCAGCGAACCAGCAACAACTCATCGACTTTATTGCCTCGTTAGACAACCAAACCTTAAAAAATGTCATCCGCAGCTTTTCTATCTATTTTTTCTTAGCCAATCTAAGTGAAGAGAATTACTTACGAGAACAACGTCAAGCCTTGCGTATGCAATCGGAACATAGCTGGGAAGGCTCGTTTCGGCGTACCCTGCTTGAGTGTCGTGAACGTAATATTGAACCTGCCCAAATGCAAGAGCTCATAGATCAACTCAAATTTATTCCTGTCTTTACCGCACACCCTACTGAAGCGCGTCGCCGCACGACGATGAATATCTTGCAAAGTCTATTTACTCATAGCGATGCCTTAAACAATCTTAATGAAGACAGTTTCGCCTACGAGCAAGCGAAAGAACAAACGGCGCAAACCATTGATTTGTTATGGTCATCTGATGAGGTGCGTACGCGTAAGCCTTTGGTTTATGACGAGATAAATAATGGTTTACACTATTTTAACGCCAGTTTATTTAATGCCATTCCCAAGGTTTATCGTAATATTAAAAAAGCCATTATCGATATCTACCCAGAGCTAGCGGACAACCCATTACCAGCGTTTATGAGCTTTGGCTCTTGGATCGGTGGTGACAGAGATGGTAATCCATTCGTGACTTTTGAGACCACAGAGCTTGCTGTATTAATGCATGCGGATACCGTGTTGCGTCACTATCAAGTGTTGATCAAAAAATTGCGTCGTGAACTGATTCACAGCGATACAATTGTCGCTATCGAACCTGACGTGTATACAAAAATTGAAAGTTATCGTGAGCTCGACAGACGAGTCTTTGATTACAATACTGACGATTACAACAATGAGCCGTACCGAAGACTGTTATCGATTATTCTTGCCAAAATAAAATCGACTAATAGCCATATTCAAAGCAAAGGTAGTGATAGCGAGGCTGAAAAAGATGCTTACACCAATCCGCAAGAATTGTTAGAAGATTTACGCATCATTCGGAAAAGTGTCAATACTCACGATACGGCACATGGCGAAGGCTTATTACTTGATATGATTCGTTTGGTCAAAACCTGTGGCTTTCATTTAGCCGCGCTGGATATCCGTCAAGAGTCGTCTTATCATAGTGAGGTGATTGACGATATTTTTGCCAGTGCCTCTAATCTGCCAGATTATCAAACTTTGAGTGAAAGCGAGCGCCAAGAGTGGCTGACTCGTTTGCTTGCAAAGCCTGGTACACCGCTCATTTATACTGATAACTTGACTGATAAAACACGTGAACAATTGGCATTGATGAACTCAGTGGCGACATTACGTAAGCTGGTAGGGCAAGAGACTTTTGGCAGTTATGTTATTTCGATGACTAATAATGCCAGTCAATTATTAGAAGTTTTATTATTGATGCGGTTTGCTGGCCTGTGCAGGGTTGATGAGGCAGGACAGTTATCTGCTGATTTGCCCGTTGCACCCTTGTTTGAGACCATTGAAGATCTTAAAAATATTGACAAGATTCTACCTGCCGTGTTGGATAATCCACTGTATCGAGGGTTGCTTGCGCACTCAGATAACACCCAAGAAATCATGCTTGGCTATTCAGATTCATCAAAAGATGGCGGTATCATTACCTCTGCATGGCAGCTGTATAGCGCGCAGCAAACTATCAATCGTATCGCTGAAGAATACGGCATCAAAACGCGCTTGTTCCATGGTCGTGGTGGCTCAGTGAGTCGTGGTGGCGGATCAACGCATAACGCGATTGCCGCACAACCAGCGGGTACATTGCATGGAGAAATTAAAGTCACTGAGCAAGGCGAAGTACTCTATGCCAAATATGCCAACACCGACACCGCTGTATTTGAGCTGACCATGGGCATCACCGGTACATTGAAAGCCTGCTCTACCAGATTCGTTGTGCAACCGCCTGAACTACCAAATTATGAAGCACTCTTTGCGCGTTTGGCAGACGCGGGTGAACAGCGTTATCGTCAACTGACTGATAATACTGAAGGGTTTTATCAGTTCTACTCACAGGTGACCCCTGTGCAAGAAATCTCTTTATTAAATATTGGCTCACGTCCCGCGCATCGCAAAAAAGGCTTGCCGAGCAAAACGACTTTACGGGCAATTCCTTGGGTATTTGGCTGGTCATTAGCGCGTTTCACCTTACCTGCTTGGTATGGCGTCGGCAGTGCGTTACAGAGCGTTAAAGCAGACGAAGACTTAATGAGGGAGATGAATAAACATTGGCCATTTTTTAGCGTATTTATCAGCAATATCGAAATGGCTTTTACCAAATCTGAGATGAATATCGCTCAGGCTTATAGCCAGTTATGTGACGATGAGGCGTTACGTGAAAAAATTATGCAAGCGGTCATCGATGAGCACCAGCTGACCTCTTCTGGTTTAAATTCCTTGCTTAACCAAACATCGTTATTAGAGCACCAGCAGAATCTTGCCGCCTCACTACAGTGGCGAAACGCTTATTTAGATCCGATTAATTATATACAAATCGAGCTGTTAAAACGTGCCAGACAAAAAGACGTTACAGGCGTCATCAATCATGATGAGCTTGATGTTGAGGATCCATTAATCCGTAGTATTAACGCTTTGGCAGCAGGTTTGCGCAATACGGGATGATTGCTAGAGAAGTACATTCAGATACCTAAATACATTACTTTACTCTAATCAACTTAGGAAGGTTGAAGAAGTGTAGGGTTAACTAATTTAGACATTCAGCTATACTAGTAGCTGAATGTCTGTATGAGGAACTAATCTTTATCTTTATAAGAAACGTTATGACAAATGATAATAGATGGAATAAGTCAGTTTTTAGTAGTTCCTTTGAGCTCTAGATTACGGATGCAGATGTGGGTGAGTTTCTATCGTCAGGCTGCCTAACTAAAATATATCAAGTTTGTTTATATAGATTTGACTATAGGGGTCAATAATTTTAGAGGCTAAAGATAAAGATCAGAACATGACAATTGCTTTGATAATACTTCAATACAAAGCATGTGGGAATCACCGAATAGCAAGTTGGTGTACTGGCAAGATTTGAACGCATTATTGGTATTAATAAGTACATTGAGCTAAATCAAAAATACACTATAGTCCAAAAATATTTAGGCGTACAAAACTATAATAGATAGTGAAGTAGGTCAAAGTAAGAACCGAATAATAAGTTGTAGACTATGTGTTGCTATTGAGCTAGAAGGCATTAAACAGATATCATGAACTCAACACCACACAGCCATCATTTAACATAATATACATTATGCGAAAACAAACCAACGGTTTGAGGGAGATTGGATTAAACCAATTATTACAGTTCATGCTGACTATATTTGCTAACTTAATCTCAATGGTTGCTTTGAATATTGCTTTGAACAATGAGCCGCTATGTATTAACGAACATCACAACCATTATTAATTTATATCTACACAAGTCATTATCTAATCGAACGATCTCTATCTAAAAAATAATTCCAATACCTAATGTTATTACGATAAGGATATTTTTATGATGCCGTCATCTCGTTTTCATATGCCTCAGTCTTATCTTTATAAACGCTCAACCGCTACAAGTATGGCATCAATACTGATGGCCACACTTATTGTCACTGGCTGCCAATCGTCTGCTGAGTCCAGCGCGACCATCTCTAATCCGCAAACCAGCAACGCATCATCACAAGTGCTCTCTGATATGAGCCAGCAGACACTCAGACAGCAAGCGCTACGTATCCAGCGTGCACTCGCTAACAATGACTTTGCTCGTATCACGGATGATATCCATCCCACACGTGGCGTCAGGTTCTCCATGTACGCTTATGTACGCCCTGAAACGGATAAAACCTTTAGCCGTGAGCAATATGCACAATATCTGCAACAGTCAAAAATTCGCTTTACTTGGGGCGAACTTGACGGTACTGGCGACCCATTAGTGATTCCGCTGCCAGAATACTTAGATACTTGGGTTGATGCCAAAAAGTACAATGATAGCGCTGTCAGCATCAATGAGTTTCGTCGTAATGGTAATACCATCAATAACTTAAAAAAAATCTATCAAAAATCCGATGTTGTTGAGTTTTATTATAAAGGTAGCGAAGAGTATGATGGTATGGACTGGCGTGTATTGCGTTTAGTGTTTGATAATTATCAAGGCAAACGTTATTTGGTGGCTATTGTTAATGATCAGTGGACGGTCTAATTAGATAATAAGCACATGATTTAATTATTAAAGATTAAAAAATGGCAGTGTATTCTGTATGATGCACTGCCCCTTTTGTGTTTACACTGTTATATATTCATTTTTTAATATGTAATATATTTAACATCAACTACATCGGTGTTTGCTTAAAAAACTTGACCATAATCTCATAGATATCTGGATATGCGTCGACCAACTTTTCTGGCGTCTCAAAAAACACTTCGCTGAGCACCGCAAAGAACTCAGCGGGATTGGTCGCGCCATATCGATCCAGTCCTGACTTACGATGCGTTTGAAAATCCTCAAAATCTCGCGCCATAACCTCCGTCCAGCGCGCAGGATCCATGCCGGGTTGCAATGGTGGAAAGCCATTAGCACGGCCATTGAGCATATCGAGCTTATGGACAAACTCATGAATGACGACATTGTGACCATCGCGTTCGCCTGAATGCTTGGCATCCTTCCATGACAGAATGACCGGTCCACGCAGCCACGCTTCGCCGCTACGATGTTGGCTGCCTTCATGGACGATACCGAACTCATCTACAGTGGTACTGTCACTTTTGTAAGAACCGGGATAAATGATAATGGACGACCAGCCAGCGTACCATTCTAGACTTAGATTCAATATCGGCAAACAGGCTTGTAAGGCAATGGACTGCCTGACTGCATCTGTGATTTCAAAGCCTTGTGCGCCCGTAATGGATTTATCATCCAAAAACAACGTCGCCAACTCAAACAAACGAGTCATCTCGTCCTCGTTTAAGTGCTCAAGTATCACAATACGCTTGGCAGCCTGCATCCAGTCCGCCTTAGTAAAGTCACTGTTATCGAGTACGCGCTGATTGTGCCAGTCTTTTATTATGCTAAACATGCGTTGTTTTCCTTAAAATTGATTATCAAGCGTTGTTGTTATAATGATAACTGCAAATATTCATAGTTAGACTTATCTTTTGTAGCGCTCATGGATGATATCTCTGTATATCAAGCCTCTAATGACAGCATATTCATAATCAATTTAATCAACGTCTCTTTTTGATTGGGATCAGACTCAGCGACCAGTAAGGTTAAAGCAGCAAGTCCCGTGTTATTAATGACCATTTCCCCACTTTCATTGAGCAGCCGCTTATTACGATGTAAAAAATCCACGAATAAAAAAGCACCACTGCGTTTATTGCCATCGGTAAAGGGATGGTTCTTGACCATAAAATACAATAAATGCGCCGCTTTACTCTCGATAGTCGGATAGGCAGGCTCGCCAAACACGGTTTGCTGCAAATTGCCCAGTACACTGTCTAACCCGTCACCGCGAGGCTTGGCGAATAGCTCAGTTGCCTCACCGCGTGATATTAATTGCGCTTTTAAATTATTTAGTGCGCTCATCGCTTCAGTTAGGCTAGGCAATACACCGCCCTCCTGCCCTGCTGGATCGTCAAGCAAGCCTTCATCATAGCGTTGTAGCCATAAAAACGTCTGCGTATAACGGCTGATAATCTCAATTAAGCCGCGCCCTTCATCAGTATTCAGCTCAGGGCTTTGGGCTGTTTTTTTGATTAAGTTTAACGCTTGCTGGAGCTCGGCAGAGTTTTTATCGAAGCGTTGCTGATTGAGCGTATAGCCTTGCACTAAGTATTCACGTAAGCGCTGGGTCGCCCATATACGAAACTGCGTGCCTTTTTTAGAATTAACCCGATAACCCACAGAAATAATGGCATCTAGATTGTAAAAGCGAATGTTGCGTCGCACTTGTCGGTTTCCCTCTTGACGAACTACCGAGGATTGCTCGGTAGTTGCTTCGGGGTCGAGTTCGCCTTCTTTATAGATGTTTTTTAGGTGCAAACCAATCGTATCAGAGTCTTTTTCAAACAATGTCGCCAGTTGCGCTTGTGAGAGCCACAAGGTGTCGCGCTCTAGACGAATCTCAATTTGAGTTTGCCCATCATCTGCCAAATAAATCTCGAACTTCTTTTCATCCATGTTGCTCCATCCTCTTAAATGGGTTTATAAGGGTTTGTTCAGATGAGCACTTCATATAAGTACCATCGCTAGTGAACCCTTAAGAAAGCAAGATATCGCTGTTTTTTGCGGCAGTTAAGTTATTGTTGTGTTGTATTTTAACGGTGACAACTTTAAAAAAGTCACAGGCTTGTTGTGCATAGGCTCGTAGACGCGCTATAGTCAAGACAAGGCACAGGCTACATATTGGACGTCTTGCACCTGCCGATCTGCCTATCATAACCCGTGTATGCGTCATAAATAATAACTTTACCAAGGATGCGTGAGGTATTTATGAACCAACAATCACTTCAATCTCAAAGCCAAAATGATGGCCAAAGTCAAAGCCAAGATCAAATGGCGACTTCTCCTAACCCAACCATAAGTAAGAGCCACGCAAAAGACAAGCAAAAAAAGCGACAGTGCTTCGATGAATTACAAAACGAAAAGGGTGAATATCGTCCTGCAGCTAAGGCTGTCGGCGACTGGCTAGACAACATCAGTATGGATGCGCTCAACCACCTGAACGAGCAAGCAGAAAATATATTTTATCGTAAGGGCGTGACTTTCACTGTCTATAGCGATGCCAAAAACATTGAGCGGATGATTCCTTTTGACATCATTCCACGCATTATCTCCGCCAGCGAATGGCAGCAAGTAGAAGCTGGCTGCAAGCAACGGATTACTGCGCTCAATGCCTTTTTGCATGATATCTATCACGATCAAGCCATTATGAAAGCAGACATTGTTCCTGCCAGCTACGTCTATGCCAGTGGTTGCTATGAGCCATGGATGATGGGCATTGAACTTGATAAGCCTATCTACTCGCACATCAGTGGTATCGATCTCATTCGAGACGAGACCGGTCAATTCTGTGTATTAGAGGACAATCTTCGCACGCCATCTGGCGTCTCCTACATGCTGGAGAGTCGCAGTATTTCAGAGACTCTATTAGCTGATTTGTTCGCTCATACGCCCGTATTAGGGGTTAGCGACTATCCGCAGCGTCTCAAATGCTGTCTTGCCAGCTCAACCACCAAGTATGATCCACAAATTGTTATCTTAACCCCCGGTCGCTTCAACAGTGCTTATTATGAGCATGCTTTTTTGGCGCATGAGATGAATGTACCACTGGTACACGGCTATGACTTGGTGGTTGAGGACAGCAAAGTCTACATGCAAGGTATCCGTGGTAAGGTACAAGTCGATATCATTTATCGCCGAATTGATGACCCTTACATTGATCCCTTGGCATTTCAGTCCAACTCAATACTAGGCGTGTCGGGTCTGATGAGTGCTTACCGCGCTGGTAATGTGGTCGTCGTCAATGCGCCCGGCACTGGTGTGGCAGATGACAAAAGCTTGTACCCCTTTGTGCCCGATATGATTGAGTTCTATTTGGGTGAAAAGCCCGTCTTGCCCAATATCGAGACCTATCAGTGCCGCAAGCCTGACGAGCTAAGCTATGTACTAGACAATCTAGACAAGCTGGTGGTCAAAGAAACCCAAGGCTCCGGCGGCTATGGCATGCTCATAGGGCCAACCTCTACCAAACAAGAGATCAGCGACTATCGCAAGCGTCTGCTCGACAACCCCAACGGTTTTATTGCGCAGCCTACAATTTCATTATCTACCAATCCCACCGCTGTTAGTGATGGTATCGCCCCGCGCCATATTGACCTGCGCCCCTTTGTACTCAGTCATGGCGACGGTTCGGTCGATATCGTACCGGGCGGTCTTACTCGTGTGGCGATGGTCGAAGGCTCGTTAGTGGTCAACTCATCACAAGGTGGTGGCATCAAAGATACTTGGGTCGTCGATGACAGCAGTTTAGAGAAGAGATCTTCAGACAAGCGTAACGCGCCAGCTTCGAGCAAATCCGCCTTGGCTAATGGGCAGGCGGATAAGTCTAACAATCTAGCACTGAGTGCTGCTGGTCACGCCAGCTACCACAATCGCATACAGCCTATCGAAGCGGGTTTTGAGGACCTCGATGATGCGCCAATGATATTGCTGCTGTCGACCAGTAGTCATTTGATCTGGCTCGGTAGGTATAGCGAGCGACTCTACTACTACGACAGCCTAATGAAACAGTTGATCAAAGGTGACCTAAAAAAATCACAAATACAGCACTTAATCAGCCATTTAGGCTTTGCGGCAGAGGCGAATGAGCCGCTAAAAGTAATGAAGGCACAAATACTTTATGACTTAGAGCAAAAAAGAATCCCTAGCGTGGTCCAATCCATTGAGACCAATGTGCAAGAGGCCAAAGGCGTGATTGGCAAAGATACTGCAGAGCTGTACAACCTCATTAAACGCTTATCAAGTGCCGGTACTTATCGAGCAGCGACGCTACAGCTATATGCCTGTAATGCAGCAATGGAACAAGAGCACCCTACCGTGACGTGTTTTTGGCAATTAGGTCGGTATTTTGAGCAATTAGAGCGTGCAGTCCTACTCAATGAGGACACCACCGAGATTAGTCTTGGATTTAAGTATTGGATTAATCAGCTGCCAGAAAACACGCGCTGGCGTGAACTGACTCGCTTGACCAATCAGATGATCAAATCAAAGCAATTTAGCGACTTTAAGCTCATTAGCCGAGAATTCAACATCATATTACAGCAAGGTGTATAGCGTTTAGCTTAGTAAAATAGACAAAAAGCACCTTAAAGAGGAAAACATTATGAAACTTCAAATAAGTCATCAAACCAATTATTACTACGGCGAGCTGGCACAGCGCAGCGTTCAGTATATTCGTATGACGCCGATGCAATTACCGCATCAAACGATTCATAGGTGGGATGTGATGCTGCCTAAAGTTGCCGTCAATCAAAAAGACGGCTTTGGCAATGACTGGCTAACGCTTAGTCGTAATGAGGCACACAATAACTTGCAAATGCAGGCGTCCGGCATTGTCGAGATCAATACCGATACCGAGCGATTAGAGGACATGGACAACGTCCCCTATTTGCTATTTACGGTACAAAGCCCATTGACTAAGTGTTCAGAGGCGATGCGCGCCTTTGCTGCCCCTTATCTAAAAGACCCGACCCATGACAGCCTTAAAGCCATGGCGACTGAGCTATTGACCAAAATGCCTTATATAAAAGATGCCACCCACGTGGGAACGACGGCAGCCGAAGCCTTTGATATCGGCGCTGGTGTGTGCCAAGACCATACCCATGTATTTTTAGGCTGCTTGAGGGATCAGCATATCCCAGCGCGTTATGTGTCAGGTTATCTATACGATGACACAGAGAATCATATGGCTAGCCATGCTTGGGCAGAGGTTTGGCTAGAGGGCTACTGGTATACCTTTGACATCTCAAATCTGCTGTTCCAGCCAAGCTCGCATGTGTATGTCGCTATTGGTCGCGATTACTTAGATGCCGCACCAGTACGCGGGGTAAGGATGGGCGGCGGCTATGAGAATCTTTACAGTCAAGTTTTGGTCTCAAGATTGTCATAGTAATAGATGCAGTCTATCTATCAATAGCAATATCAATATCGATTCTGCTTATTGAGATAAGGATTTCTCATGACTTACTGCGCTGCTATTCGTCTAAAAGACGCGATGGTTTTTGCGAGTGACACCCGTACCAACGCTGGCATTGACCATATCTCGACGTTTAGAAAACTCTACCAATACGGCGTTGAAGGCGAACGTTTTATGGTACTACAGACCGCTGGCAGCCTTGCTACCTCACAAGCGGTCTTTAATAAGTTAAAAACCGATATCAACCTGCGTTCTGAGAGCAGCTTACATACCGTCGCGACACTGTTTGACGCGGCGCAAATGGTGGGTGAATGCATGCGTAGTATCATGACTCATGCTCAAAGCATCGCTAACGATAGTAATAGTAGCACCTTTACCAGCTCGTTTATATTGGGCGGGCAAATCAAAGGCCAGCCTCCTGAGCTATATATGATCTACCCAGAAGGCAACTGCATTAGAGCCACGCAAGATACGCCGTTTTTTCAGCTGGGTGAGAGTAAATACGGCAAGCCCATTCTCGACCGCTCGGTTAAATACGAGACAGACGTCAAGCATGCGACCCAAGCCCTGATGTTGTCATTTGACTCAACCATTCACTCCAATCTGTCTGTAGGTATGCCCATAGATTTGTTGATTTATCAAAATGACAGTTTGAAGATGCCCAAGGGTCACCGTATCGAGCAAGACGACGAATACTTCAACGACATCAGTCGTCAGTGGTCGGTTGCACTACGTAATACCTTAAGTGAATTACCTGAATGCCCAGCAGATTATTGGGAATAGAAAAATGATTGGCGCAGATGAAGGCTTGATAGTAGTAATGAATCAGAATAGATAGACTAAGATCAATATTACTTTTCACTGACTATATCAATAAAAAAAGAGAGGGCTTGGTCAACAAGCATTCTCTTTTTTTTGGAAATTAAGCCGTTAATAAATGCCTCACATACAGTACCCAAAGCTACATTTATGGTTTATGTACACTAAGGCTTGTTAGCGCTCACCCTACCACTAGCCGCATCATCTGTGTACTGATATAACCACCAAAGGTGCCCACCGCATAGCCTAAAATACCCAAGAATACGCCAACGGGCGCCAGTGAGGGGTGAAATGCCGTGGCGACAATCGGTGCAGAAGACGCGCCGCCGGTATTGGCGTTAGAACCCACTGCTAAAAAGAAAAATGGTGCACGAATGATTCTAGCGACAATAAAGATAATCACCACGTGAATACTCATCCACAATAGACCAATGAGTAGCAAGCGCCACTGCGAGACAATACCGGCGAGATTGATTTGCATACCGATAGCAGCAATCAATACAAAGATAAATACCGTACCAATTTTGGAGGCACCAACATGATCAAGGCGACGAATTTTGGTAAAGGAAAATACTACCCCTATTAAGGTGATAATCACCACCATCCAAAAGAATGAGCTGGCAAAGCTGTATTGTACTGCCCAGCTATAGGGTGCAAAGAAGCCTGCTATCTGCCCGCCGATAAAGTGCGCCACTCCAACCATCGCAAAACACAAACCAAACATCACCATCAAATCATTTAAAGTCGCCGGACGGGCATGATCACGCTCGTAGCTCTCTACAGCGGCGATGACCTTATCAATACTACTGGTATCAGCCCGTAAAAACTTATCTATCTTAGCGCTGTGCTTGGCCATGACCAAAATAGCCAACAACCATAACGACGCATTGGTAGTATCGACCAAGATCATCATGCCAAACAAATCATCACTCACGCCAAACAATTCCTTCATCGCCGCTTGGTTTGCTGCACCGCCTATCCAACTACCCGCCACCGCCGAAAAGCCGCGCCATAGAGTATCGTCGGTAAACATCTCAGGTGACACCCATTTAGCAATGCCTAAGCTAATCGGGCCACTGATGACAATGGCGATACTGGCGGCAAAAAACATGGCAATGGCCTTCCAGCCAAGCCCCAATATCTTTGGCACATCCATTGATAGGGTCATCAATAGCAAACTTGCTGGCAACAAATAAGTGGCGGTAAAGCCATAAATCTGTGAGCCAATGCCGTCAGCAAAGATGCCAAGGCTGTTTAGGGTTGCTGGGATAAAGCAGCACAGTACAATACCCGGCAATACCGCATAAAAACGTCGCCAAAATTTACCCGGTAATCCTTGAGTATAGAACACCAATCCGATAACCGCCATAATGACGCCAAAGGCTACTGGTAAACTGTCTACCTTTAATTGAGCAATGGTTAAATGAGAAATGTCGAGCATCAAATGGCTCCGCAGCACACGATAAGTAAAGGCTTGTCAGTATAGACAAGGCAAAAAAGACCTGCAAGCAACGATTGACTACAGAGATAGCTTTTGTTTGTTTAAACTGCTCACCAATACTCATTGGCTATAGATAGAACCACCACGCACAAAAAAGCCAGATAACAAGTATCTGGCTTTTTTACGCTATTTTATCCGATCAAGTCAGTGGCTATTTTATTAATAACCTTTATTAATCATTAAATATAACGGTATTACGAGTTGTTGCTACGGTTGCCACCGCTTGAACGACCTTGACCACGGCTATCAGCACGACCAGCTGGGCGACCTTGGCTGCCACTTGGACGACCACGACCCGTTGCAGCACGCTCACCGCGTGGAACGCCAGTGCTATCACCACGGCTAGGAGCACCAGTGCGCTTGCCTTGATACGGCTTGCCACCTGAACGCTCATTTGGCTTGCCAGATGAATCACGTGGCTTACCTTGATAACCGCTGTCATTGCTAGCGCGTTGACCAGTTGGTGCGCTGTCGCTTGAACGACCACGAGCATTAGCAGGATTTCCTTGATAGCCACCGCCTGCGCGACCACGGCCTTGACCGTTACCGCCGCCACTTGAGCGTCCGCGACCACGGCCACGACCATTACCTTTGTTTTCGCTAGGTACATAAGTCTTCTTAGGCTCCATACCTTCGATGATCGATACTTCCATTTTGCGATCTAAATAACGGTTGATCGCGTTTAGCTGTGGACGATCATCCATGCTACATAGGCTGATGGCAATACCCGTACGACCGGCACGGCCACAACGACCGATACGATGCACGTAGTCTTCTGTTTGACGTGGTAAGTCGTAGTTAATGACGTGCGATAGTGCTGGCACGTCAAGACCACGAGCGGCAACATCCGTTGCTACTAGAATTTTGACTTTGCCGTTACGCAAGTCTTGAACGATACGATTACGCTTGCTCTGTGGCAAATCACCATGTAAGAAGCTGGCTTTATGGCCTTGCTCTTGTAAAGATTTGGCTAATTTTTCAGTACTACGTTTGGTCGCAGCAAAGATGATGACTTGTTCCATCTCTTTATCGCAAACAATTTTGTCAAGCAAACGGTTTTTATGATCAAAATCATCACAGTAGTATACTTTTTCTTCGATATGCGCTGATTCAACTTTGATTGATACACGCTCAGGGTTTTTAGTGAAGCTGGCAGCGATTTTACCTACTGGGCCATCCCAAGTCGCTGAACACATAATCGTCTGACGATCAGTCGGTGCTGCGCGTAGAATGTCGCTGATATCATCAGCAAAACCCATGTCAAGCATACGGTCAGCTTCGTCAAGTACCAAGACTTCTAGGCTTGATAAGTCAACGCGACCGGCATTGATATGGTCGAGTAAACGACCAGGGGTTGCAACGATAACTTGAACGCCTTTTTTCAAAGCAGTAATCTGACCATTGTAAGGAGCGCCACCTACTAATGGTACGCAGAATAGACCACGCATATCTTTAGAATAAGTACGTACGCTATCATGTACTTGCTGAGCAAGTTCACGCGTTGGCGTTAGGATAAGGGCTTTGGTTAATTTGTCAAAGCTAGTCGCACGGCTTAAACGGTCAAGTACAGGGATAACGAAAGCGGCTGTTTTACCACTACCAGTTTGCGCTGACAATAATAAGTCACGACCTGCTAGGGCAAAAGGAATGGCTTGTGCTTGAATAGGGGTTGGGTTGGTATAACCACTGCGATCAAGTGCGGTCAAAATCGGCTTGGCAATACCCAGATCAGTAAAAGTGACTTGATTTTCGTCAGAAGCGTCAGCGTCAGTAGAAGCTGCTTCATTAGTAGTCGTGTTTTGAGTGGTGTCTTCGATAATGCCATTTTCAGCGGCGATTGCAGATAAGATGTCAGTCATGAGAATCCTTGGTAAGTATAAGTTGCTGTAAATTCAGCAAGCTTGATGCATACCACTGATAACCGTTCACCACGCAGCTTTTATTAAATCACTATCAAACCATATAAAATAGCTGATAATCAGAAGCCAAGCCAATAAAGCTTCACTTCTTTAATAAATGCGTTCGTGCTGTCTGACGTATTTTGGTGGTAGTGCCGAGTGTCTCATCCTTGTTTGCTAAAAACGCATTATCGATGCTTTGTCCAAAGCAGATAAAGGCAAGTAACAACCAATCTATCCCATACATGGGTTAGTAGATAAGATATGAGTCAAAAATAACTGATATTTATAAAATGTTATTTAAGTACACAAAATCATCGGCAACAATTACTTATGGTCATCCTAGACCCAAAATCGCAGGCGATGTTATCAATCTCATAATTCACGCTAGTCAATGCTAACGTGGCGACGCAGTATAGCACAGTAAAAACATTATCTGTATCTATTTTTATATTTACTATCAAAATAAGCGCTATCTTCTTAATAATGCAGTGTTTAATAAAGCATTAATATACATAAGCTGCTAGCGTGACATTTTGACTTCTGTTACGTAAGTTGGCATTTGCCATGCCCCGCCCGCTTCCACCATGCGACATAGCCCAGTGGTGCTTTCATGGCTTTTTTCAAAAGCTTTACCGGTCCATACCCAGTCAGTTTTAGATAAGCAGTCGCCAATTGCGCGACCTTTCTGTACGGAAGTAATTTTACCTTTGTCGTAGTCAGTCGCACTAGTGGTGACCAAGGTCGGCTTATAAGGCTTCGTGTCATTGAGTACCCAGATGCCCATGCCAGCGTTATAAGCCCCTGTCCAGCACTCGTGTTGCGCCAACAACTGCGTACTGTTTAGACGGCTGACGCGCCATGAGTTTTTGTCAGACAGGCTTGGGCAGTCGCTATCCGCGTCTCGCATGGTGCTTTTCATCATCGCTGACAACTGCGAGGATCTCATGACAAACTTTTTATTGCTGCTGGGCGCAGCATTAGGGTTTGGTGCGACAAAACGCAGTGACGGTGCAGCCTTAGGCGGTAAGACCGTACTGTTTGGCTTCTTAGCATCATTACTACGGACAAAAGCACTCGATGTGCCTACGCGACCTTGGGCTTCATCGGCCTTGAGCATAACCGAACTGGCGCCTTTATCAGACAACTGCCAGCGTGAGTTGCGTAGTACCAGCTCAATCTTGCTCGATTTAGTCAAAGCCTCCAATAGGGCGCTCACCTGCGCTGAGGTCAGCTCAGCATTGCCCGCTGCAGCGGAGAAAGGTTTGGTTTCACCCAGATCCTTGCCGTCGATAAACAAGGAGATGCGATGGCGATTGCCCAGTTGCATCAGAGCTTTGGCAGAACTTTCTTTAGCCCCGCCAAACTTGACCTGACCATCTACGCTGGCATTGGCCCCTGCACGGCGTATCAACAAGACAGAGACGGGTAATTCACTATTGTTTTCTGCTTGGTATCCTGCCAGCCGGCAAGTACGGGTATTATCACAAGCAACCTGCCAGTCTTGACTGGTAAATTCAACGGCCGCCGCATGGCTCATAGCGCTCAACGACGTGATAGTAAGTGCGGCAAGTATGGGTAACAAAGTTTTATTTTTAGACATCAATGTGGTTATCTTTATTGTTTTTTTAACTTTAGTTTTAGAGTGAGTCATATTTTTTACGTTACAATTTTTATGAGTATGGGTATAGCGGTAGGCATCATGGTCAGTCGACACTAATGGCGCGCTTAGAACGTTATTATTCTTCATAGTCGTTACTCATTAATAGAAGAATTATAAACACCTGCCCTTCAAGACGGTGGCCTGTTATCTTAACGTATCAATGTTTCTATCTGTTGTACTAATGTACCATTGTGTAAACATAGAAGTATAGTATTAATTCAACTATCGATATATAAAGATAGCACTATCAATATGTTAAAAAATAACAAGGCTGATAAGCAACTTGCCTATCAGCCTTGTATTACAGCGTCATTGTTTTTATTTTTCTAATATCATTCTTATTTTTCTAACAACGAACCATGAGGGACAATCACTTAATTGATTGGTTTTAGCGCTAGATCGACTGCTCGTTTTACTGCAGGACGTTTAGCAATGGTCTGTGCCCAACGCTGCACGTTTTTATAATTATCAACTTGTAAGAACTCAGCGGCTTCATACAGCTTGCCAAGTACCAGTTGTCCATACCATGCCCAGATGATCATGTCGGCAATATTATAGTCTGCTTCGTCATTGCCACACATGTAGACGTTGTCTTTTAGATGTTTATCGAGTACGTCAAGTTGGCGCTTGGTTTCCATGGCATAGCGATTGATGGGGTATTCCATTGGTTCTGGCGCATAAGCATAGAAATGACCAAAGCCGCCACCTAAGAAAGGTGCACTACCCATCTGCCACATCAACCAAGACAGGCAGTCTGCTCTGGCCTTACCAGAAGATACGGGAACAAACTGACCGAACTTTTCTGCTAAGTATAATAAAATGGCACCGGACTCAAAAAGCGCAATAGGCTCGCCATCATTGTTTTTGGCAGCATGGTCAACCAATGCAGGTATCTTTGAGTTTGGATTTATCGCCACGAAGCCTGAGCCAAATTGATCGCCTTCCGAGATGTCAATTTTATAGGCGTCATATTCAGCGCCTTTAACATTCAGCTCAGCCAGCTCTTCTAATAGGATGTTTACCTTGACACCGTTTGGGGTATTCAGTGAGTACAGCTGTAACGGTGCATCGCCTACTGGTAGGGCTTTATCATGGCGCGCGCCAGCTGTTGGACGGTTGATACTAGAGAATTTGCCACCATTCTCCTTGTCTTGGGTCCAGATTTTAGGCGGTGTATAAGTGCTTTTATCTGTATTATGGTTGGCAGTTGCTTGATTATTATCATTACTCATAAAACATCCTATTTATTATTGTGTGCAAAAAATTGTATGTAAAAATACGGTTCTACGAAACATAGTCAATGAAAGATACTAGTGATATAAAGCTGGCAGGTAAAATTGATGTAAAACCGACTATATACGTGTTCTACTATAACGGCTCTATGCCGACTTATTAAAGTCCTGTCGTGTAATTAATGTAGTGATTTTTAGGATAAAAAATCCTTTGGTTACTTTGCTCATCTTTAACTGCGCTAGCGTTGTTTCTATACTACGCGCAATTTAATGGTTTTTAGAGATGAGCGGCTCATAAACGTAATTCTTGAATACCCATAACCTTAAGATAAAGTGATGTCAGTATGGTAACGCTAACTCCTACCCAGAATAAATACCTGCCCTATGTGCTAGCGGTGGCGCTGTTTATGCAGATTTTAGACGCCACTATCTTGAATACCTCACTACCGCAAATGGCACAAGCGCTGGGTGAGTCGCCACTTAAGATGCAGTGGGCCGTTATTAGCTACGCTTTAACCTTGGCTATCTTTATTCCTATCAGTGGATTTTTGGCCGATAAATATGGTACGCGGCGGGTGTTTTTATACGCTATCGTTATATTCTGCGTGGGCTCTATACTGTGTGCTGCATCGCCTACCCTAGATTTTTTGATTGGTTCGCGCATTATTCAGGGTATCGGTGGCGCGATGATGACGCCGGTTGCCCGTTTGATACTGGTCAAGTCGTATCCCCGCAATAAGCTATTGACCGTCATGAATTTTGCAGTGATTCCCGCATTGGTAGCGCCGTTAGTAGGACCCGTACTCGGTGGTTATATCGTGCAATATGCCAGCTGGCAGTGGATATTTTTGATCAATGTACCCATGGGTGTTTTTGGTTTTATCATGGGCAAAAAACTGGTACCTGCTTTATTTGAAGATACCAAGCATTTAGATTGGACGGGTTTTTTATTGTTTGCGGCAGCAGCTTGCGGCTATACCCTCGCTGTTGAATTCGGCTCACAAACAGGTCGCGGGACTTATGGCTTGGTGTTAGCGTTCTTCTCGACGGCGTTGATAGGCGCCTATGTCTGGCATGCCAAACGCCGTCATGCGCCGCTCTTTCCATTGAGCCTATTTGATATTCGCACCTTTAAGATTGGGATTACGGGTAACTTATTTACGCGCTTGGGTATCAGTGCCGTACCGTTCCTATTACCACTATTACTACAAGTGGTGTTTGAATACTCACCGTCGCGTGCAGGTTGGCTACTGGCGCCTATCGCGGTTGGGGCGATTGGCATCAAGCCTTGGGTCAGTCGAATTATCCAGCGTTATAGCTACCGCACAGTACTGGTCTACAATACATTTTTTATGGGCACACTCATCATTATGTTGGCGCAGTTTAATAATGCCTCACAGTGGCTTTGGTTCATCCCTATTTTGACCGTGATGGGTGCTTGCAACTCTATGCAGTTTAGCGCGATGAACACCATTACCATCGGTGATTTAGAAGGTGTGCAAACCAGTAGCGGTAACAGTTTGATGGCCGTTAATCAGCAGCTAGCGATTAGCTTTGGTATTGCCTTTGGCGCTGCGCTACTCAACCTACTACGTGAGCGGTTTGAGCTTGATACCTTGGCTGCCTTTCAGACGACGTATTGGATACTGGGTATTTTAACCATTCTCTCAGGATTGTATTTTTTACGTCTCAAACCTGAAGATGGTCGCGGTCTGTATTAGGTCGTGCCCTAAATTCAAAAACTGAAGACACTTGATGTCATAAGACACACTCATAAGTGCTAAACAAAAAAAAGCCAGTAGAGGTTTGAACGATATCAAACCTCTACTGGCTTTTTGATTGATGAGTGACTGTTGATGAGTGACTAAGGTGCTTTGTCATCATCCATTTGCGATTGGATATAATTCTCTACACCAACGTCTTTTATCAAGTCTTCTTGAGTCTCTAGCCAGTCTTGATACTCTTCATTGCCATCTTTCAGTTTTACCACTAGCTGACGAGATACATAATCACGGTGAGTCTCGCACAGGGCAATGGTATCGGTCAGGATGTCGAACTTCTGCTTTTCTAAGCGTAGATTACAGTCAATCATTTCAGGCACATCTTCAGCGATAAACATTTTGCCATAATCTTGCAAATTCGGTAGGCCGCCTAGCAACAAAATCCGTGCAATCAGATCATCAGACCACTTCATTTCCGCTATAGACTGTTTGTAGAAGCTCTCATTCAGCGCTTCAAGCCCCCAATGACGTGCGATACGCGCATGCAAAAAATACTGGTTAATAGCGATTAATGACTGGCCAAGCACTTTATTGAGTGCACGAGTAACGTCTTTATCCCCTTTCATAATTTCTCTCCCTTTATCATTACCTAATAAGTTAAATGTCGTCTATAGCTATCAATAGCCATCAAGCCAGATGAGGGGATACCTCAGCCATTTGACTTTGTAGGTAATTTGGCAGACCAATCATATCGATAAGACGCAGCTGCTGCTCAAGCCAATGCGCATGATCTTCTTCCGTGTCTTTGAGCTGCTCGACCAACATCTCGCGCGTGACGTAATCATGCTCTTCTTCGCACAGCGCAATACCGTCTTTTAAATGCTGCTGTACTTGATACTCTAAATCAAGGTCAAGCTGTAGCATTTCAGGAACGGTGCTGCCGATATTGATACCGTCAACCTGCATTTTTGGCGTACCGCTTAACATTAGAATACGACGAATGATAGCCTGTGCATGCAAGGTCTCATCTTGCATTTCGTGGTTGATACGGTCGTATAATTTACCGTAATGCCATTCAGCATACATCTCAGAGTGAATAAAGTACTGGTCACGAGCCGCAAGCTCACCACCTAACAGAAAGTTTAAATAATCAATGACTTTTGGGCTACCTATCATCACATGCACTCCTATATTCGTCTGGCAGATTACATTCATAATAATGCATATATTAACAGTATTATCAGTAAACTGCTCAGTAAAGTTAAAAACAACAAAAATTCTTCCAAAGCAAGACATATATAGTAGCATATAGGCGCTATATGGCTTGTAACGTTATGAACTAAGAATAAGATGCTAATTGAGAATCATAATTAGCCAGCTTTTTTTTGCAGCGGCTAAAGAGGTATGTGAGTAATACAGAGAGAGTTCAGCGCGATATATACGAATGGCAATGGCCCTACCCTTTATAACTGTTCGCTAACTTTTTTAGCTGAGTTAGAAAAGGTAAGCCTGATAACATAAGCCTGGGTATTTGCAATGAAAGGCAGGTACTTGTGATGCACAAGCCTAAAAGGCACTTATCTAATAGCCGTTAGACGGCGTAAGCTAAGACATCCAGCTTGGCATGGTGTTCATCAAGGTAATCATTGACCATCGGCTCACAGCAACCACAGCACGTCGCAACATCAAGGGTATCTTTTAGACCGTCAAGGGTATCGATACCGGCAGCAATGGCGGCTTTGATTTGCTTTTCTTTTACGTCGTTACAGATACATACGTACATGTGCTGGCTCCTACGATGGTTACTATATGTCTTGCTGATGCACTTAAAGGATTAAAGAAAAGCTTTTTGAACGGATAAGTTACTTAACATTCAATACTTTATCTTGTTAGTCGTTATAATAACGATAATTATTACCATTTGCAATAGCATTAGCCTATCTGTTTATCATTAATGCACCACTAGAGAGTTTGGGTATGAATTCATGTAACTGGATATAGATAAACGTGTAACCGATTATACTTAACGGTACTAAAATGACGACGAAGTGTAATTTTGCTCATTTTTTAATCGATTTAATAAGCAACTGCTGTTATATTGAACCCCTATTAACGAAGCTCTATTGGAATTATCCTATGTCTGATAATAATTTTACGATACAACCTATCGAATTGTTTAAGGTTTTATCTGATCCGACGCGCTTAAAAATCTTCCAAATCTTATTCAAAAAAGAAGCACGCTGTGTGGGCGAATTGGTAGAAATATTGGATCAACCACAGCCAACCATCTCGCGCCATTTGAACCATTTAAAAAAACTGGGCATCTTAAGCTGTGCTCGCGATGGTACCTGGATGTGGTATGAAGTAGCCGATGATCTGCCTGACTGGTGTCAAGATATCTTGGATATCACCTATGAGCAAACCTCACTCAAAGACTTGAACCTAAATATGTCAAAACTTGCTTAGAGGCTACTCATTCAGTTAATAGTTGCTGAGTTTACTATTAACTGGACTATTACTTAGTCATTGCCCTGCCCTCTACGTTGAAGCCCATACATAATTTAAGCCATAAAAAAAGACCTACATCAGTAGGTCTTTTTTATATGCAAACGATAGTAATTGCACACCATGCTTATTCTAAAAACAGCTATAGTCTTTTGAAAATAGCCCTGTGAAAATAAGACTTAAAACAGGTGGATTATAACCCTTCTATACTAAGTCTAAGAAATCACTGACAAAGGCGTTAGCTGGATGATGTATCAACTCTTCTGAAGTACCTACTTGCTCAACATGGCCATGATTCATCACCACAATCTCATCAGACACAGCGCGGGCTTCTTCTTGATCATGGGTGACCATGATACTGGTGATACCCAGCTCATGATGAATGTCTTTTAGCCAAGTACGCAACTCCTTACGTACCTTGGCATCAAGCGCACCAAATGGCTCATCCAATAGCAACAGCTTTGGTTTTACTGCTAAGGCACGTGCCAGCGCAATACGCTGACGCTGACCGCCAGATAATTGATGCGGATAAGCATTAGCGATTTGTGGCAGCTGTACTAATTCTAGAAGCTCTGCCACTCGCTTATTGATATCCGCTTTGCTTGGTCGCTCATTCTTGGGCAATAACGTTAAGCCAAAGGCGATATTATCGGCGATGTTTTTGTGGCGAAATAGCGCATAGTGCTGAAACATAAAGCCGATATGGCGTTTTTGCACAGGCGTATGGGTAACGTCCAACTCATCAAACAATATCTGCCCCGAGTCCGAATACTCAAGCCCAGCGATGATGCGTAACAAGGTTGTTTTACCGCAGCCAGAAGGCCCTAATAACGTTGTCAATTTACCTGTAGGTACGGTGATATTGATATTGTCTAAGGCAGTAAAATTGCCAAACTTTTTATTAACGTTCCTAATCTCGATGCTCATAATAGTGTCTCTTATTATATCTTTTGTCTTATCGTAGCAGATGATTTCGATTATTGTTTTACTAGTCGCTGTTTTATCAATCACTACTTTAGCCGCTTATACGCTGTCATCTGCGCGCTTTGCTACGGTGGCATTGGCACTCACTGGTAGCTCAGGCGCGCTCGCTAGCCGTTCAGATTTGGCAAACTTGCGCTCTTGTACCTTGGTCATGACTTGTTGTATCAATAGCGTCACTAACGCCAGTGCGGCAAGTAAGCTTGATAAAGCAAAAGCGGCGGTAAAGTTATAATCATTGTAAGCAATCTCAACCAAGAGCGGCATGGTATTGGTCTCACCGCGTATATGACCTGAGACCACGCTCACGGCACCGAATTCACCCATTGCCCGAGCGTTGGTCAAAATCAAACCATAGAGCAATGCCCATTTGATATTGGGCAAGGTCACATGCCAAAAAGTCTGCCAACCGGTGGCACCCAAAGTAAGCGCGGCCTGCTCCTCACTATCACCTTGAGTCTGCATCAGCGGTATCAGCTCACGTGCCACAAAGGGAAAGGTCACAAATAACGTGGCTAACACAATACCCGGAACGGCATAAATAACCTGAAAGCCCATGCTCTCAAGCCAGCCACCAACAGTAGAGTTAAGACCGAATAACAAGACAAACATCAAACCGGCGACCACTGGTGACACCGAAAACGGCAAATCAAGCAAGGTCGTGACCAGCTGCTTACCTTTGAATTGATAACGCGTCACGAGCCATGCAATTGCGATACCCATCACCATGTTAATTGGCAACACGATAGCGGCGGTAATTAATGTGAGCTTAATCGCTTGCAGCGCTTCTGGATCGACCAGCGAGGCAATATACAACTGCCAGCCACCTTTAAAGGCTTCATAGAACACCGCAAATAATGGTACTACTAGCATGATAACCATGAATAAGACAGCGATGCCAATAAAGGTGCGCCGTATCCATGGGGTATCTTTGGTTGCTGGGTTGCTTTGATAGTCGTAGCTATTGGATATCTGCATCTTAGCGAGCTCCTACACGGCGCGACAGTTTCCACTGTACAATGTTGATGGTCAATAAAATCACAAATGAAATCATCAGCATAAATAACGCCACGGCAGAAGCACCTTGGATATCGAACTGCTCAAGCTTACTAATAATAATGAGTGGTAAAATTTCAGACTGCATCGGAATATTACCCGCGATAAAAATCACCGAACCATACTCGCCAGTCGCACGGGCAAACATCATGCCCGCGCCCATTAATAATGCTGGTAACAGCTCTGGCAAAATCACCTTACGAAACGTGGTTAAACGATTTGCGCCCAGTACCGCGGCCGCCTCCTCAAACTCAACCGATAGCTCAGCCAATACGGGCTGCACGGCACGAACAATAAATGGAAAGCTGACCACCACTAAAGCGAGCCAAATACCGATAGGCGTAAAAGCCACCTGAATGTCGAACTTATCAAACCATTTACCAATCAGGCCATTCGGCGCATAAAGAGTGGCCAGAGAAATCCCAGTGACAGCGGTTGGTAGTGCAAAAGGCAAATCAACCAAGGCATTGATTAAGGACTTACCCCAAAATTCATAACGCACCAGTACCCAGGCGACCAGCGTCCCAAACACCATATTGGTGAGCATGGCTAAAAACGACATCCACAAGCTTAATTTAATAGCAGCAGTTACTTGCGGCTGGGTAATGGTTTCCCAAAAGCCCGTCCAGCCCATTTGGGTTGTAGTATAGGCCATCATAGCAAACGGTAGTACCACTAATAACGACAAGCTAAAGACGGTAATGCCCATGCTCAGACCAAACCCTGGCAGCACATTGCGCTGACGCAAACGGTTCAGCCAGCCTTTTTTTGGCAAAGGTTTGCTGCTCGAAGATGGTGTTGCACTCATAGTGATGTCCTATTGCCTATCTGATGGTACTTATCGTAAAGACCACGTTTTATCAAATGTATTATTAGTCCGCTTACGGTATAAAGGACATAGCGCGGGTGCCATGTCCTTTATATGATTGGACGTTACTTTAGAACTGCTAAGCGGGTAACGACAGTACGTTTAAAAGCAAGCGTATTGGTTACTGCGGGGCATTAATCGCTAACTGATCGAATACACCACCATCGCCAAAGTAAGTACTCATGATCTCATCCCACGTACCAAAGGCATCGTTCGGGCGAAAGGTTTCAACCGGTGGTAATTTGTCACCGTTTTTATCAAGGACGCTTTTTACGCTAGGACGTAAGTAAAGGTCAGCGGCCAATTGCTGAGCAGGCTCGCTCCATAAGTAATCAAGATAAGCTTTTGCCGCGTCAGTGGTGCCTTTTTTATCAGTCACAGCTTTGACGATCGCAACAGGGCTTTCTGATTTGATAGAGTATTTAGGATAAACGATGTCAACTTGACCCGCACCAAAATCAGTGGCCGCAAGGTTGGCTTCGTTTTCAAAGGTAACTAAGACATCACCAATACCGCGCTGAACGAAGGTCGTCGTCGCTGCACGCCCGCCATTCTCATAGACTTTGACGTTTTTTAGCATGTCTTTTACGTATTTTTTCGCTGGTGCTTCTTCGTTATTAAAGGCGTGTAAGCCATAACCATAAGCCCCTAAAAATGCATAGCGACCATTACCGGTAACTTTCGGATTGGCCATTACAATCTCAAGGCCATCTTTGGTCAAGTCTTCCCAATCATTGATACCTTTTGGGTTGTCTTTACGCACCAAAAATACGATAGTACTGGTAAAGGGCACAGCGTTATCTGGGAATTTGCTTTCCCAATCTGACTCAACCAAGCCTTTTTTCTCAAGCAGCTCGATATCTGAGCCTTGATTCATGGTCGCGACATCCGCTTGCAGACCATTAGCAACCGACAGGGCTTGCTTACTTGAGCCACCATGTGACTGCTTGATTAGGATATTACTGTTTGGGTTCTCCGCTTCATAATGTTCAACGAACAGCGGGTTGTAGTCTTTATAAAAGTCGCGTGCCACATCATAAGAGACGTTTAACAGCTCGATATTTTGACCTTCTGCAGCTGGCGTGCCATCAGCATTGGCCGTCGTATCGGTCTGCTCGCTGTTGCTACAGCCCGCGAGTCCAAGTGTCAGTGCCACGCCAGCAATGCTTAGAGCACTTAGCGCTTTGTTTTTTTGTTGATAACGAGCTGCGTCAGTCATAAATACCTCAGAGATGTCTGTTTGTTATGTTGTGCAAGTATGCTAACAGCGCCATCTTATTATGTTTAATGATGAATATGTGTATGTTATTGCCAAAATGGAATAACCAAGTCATATAAATAAATTTATCAATAACTTATAAGTGGTTATCTCTTGAGGCATACCACTTTTTATGACGTCTGCCTGCTGTCGAGTGCTGGCTAGCTGTAACGATCTAATCAAATGCGGTATTACAGTTAGCCATTACTCTACCCGTGCCAACTGATCAAAACGCCCACCATCGACAAAGAATGTCTCCATAATCTGAGCCCAAGAACCGAAAACTTCGACTGGCTCAAAGGTGTCAATATCAGGCAATGTGTCTTTGTGCGCGGTCAGCACCTGCTCATTACTAGGACGCATATACATTTGTGCCATCAGCTCTTGTGCTGGCGTGTCCCATAAACCCTTAAGATAGGTATTAGCTGCCTCAGTTTTACCGCTTTTTTCGGTGACCGCGGTCACCACGGCAACAGGGTTTTTAATCACAATCGAGTAGCTCGGATAGACGATGTCGACTTTTCCTTTCGCAAACTGCTTCGCGGCCAGATGTGCTTCGTTTTCGGTAGTGACGAGCACATCGCCAAGGCCGCGCTGGGTAAAGCTGGTCGTCGCTGCCCGTGCACCATTGTCATAAGTGACAACGTTCGCCAGTAGCTTTTGGATAAAATCATTGGTTTTGGTTGGGTTCTGCGGGCTTTCGTTAAACTGATGTAGCCCATAACCATAAGCGCCCAAAAAGGCATAACGCGCCGTACCACTGGTCTTTGGATTCGGGATGACCACATCGATACCATTACGTGCCAAATCAGACCAGTCTTGAATGTTTTTTGGATTGCCGTTCCGTACCAGTAGCACCATAGTGCTGGTATAAGGCACGGCATTATTAGGTAGTGCTTGCTGCCAGTCGGCTGCGACTAAGCCTTTTTCGACCAGCAAATTCATATCGCTTTGTTGGTTTAAGGTCACCACATCAGCTTGCAAACCACTGGCAACCGACAAGGCTTGCTTGCTTGAGCCGCCATGCGACTGATTGATATTTATTTTACTGTCTGGATGCGTTGCCTGATAATCCGCACTGAATAAAGCATTGTAGTCTTTATAAAAATCGCGTGACACATCGTAAGAGACGTTAAGCAGGCTGATGTCTTTTTGCGCACTTGCGGACTTATCTGTGTCGTCTTGTGTGGCTTGCGTAGGGCTACAGCCTGCCATTAGCATTAACGCTGTCAACGCGCCGCCTATGATAAGGGTGCGAGGTTGCGCACTTTGAGACAGTGAAACGCCAGCGCTAGTGCTGATGCGCGCTGAGACTTTATTGATAGTACTATTGGTTTGCATAAATGCTCTCTGTATTTTTAAATTGCGTATTTTTTAGTTTCGATGCGACCGTTTTTATTAAAATACTTATGACGGTCTCAACTGCCATTGCTCGATGAGCTTGGCTCTCTGAACTGAATTTTTAACGTAGCTTATTGGCCAATTTATTAACTGGCTTCTGTGGATAATGAGAGACATGCTAGCAGCTTGTTTTATGAACGCTTAGTGACAAATCAGCTTATCGAGTGCTGAACTTGGCATAAGCAAGCAGTTGTATTTGTTTCATGACTAATCGAGCAGTTAATCTAAGAAATAAATGAGAACAGCTTTAACCTCTAGGGGGTTAAGAGCGTTATGCTACCGACTGTGGCATACTATACGTAGCCAACCAATCGCCTCGATCGGTCAGTACTTATGCTCCGTACTTATGCTCCGTACTTATAGTCAGCATCTGTCATCAGCCATACCTATCATTCACTTAATACCAAGGTGCCGCCCTATGATTCAATACCAACGCCGCTCAGTATTTTCTACTGTCTTAATTTGTGCCAGCACCGTTCTTATTAGCGTTACTGGCTGTAGTTATAGCGATCTCAACCAGATGGATAACACCGTGAAGAGTAAGGCTACAGCTATTGTGCAGACACCTGCGGTACAGAAAATCGTTGGTGACTATGCTTCAAACGGCTATGCGACGCGCAAGCAAGGCAGTGATTGGGTGGGCGTCATAGTGAGAGCTGATGGAGCGGCAGATATTGCCATAAAGGTGCGTGCCCGCAGCGATGTCAAAAAACCAACGTGTCAGTTTGACGCTAAGGCGACGTTGCTAGGTCAAGACGATGCACATGGTATTATTTTTCAGACCAAGATAAACAACAGCAATGACAGCATGGCGTTCTTCCAATTTAAAGAGGATACGCTGACCATTGATAGCCAAGATAAATATGCATTAAACTATTTTTGCTCAGGTGGCGGGACGCTAGCCGGAAACTATGAGAAACTTGAG
This sequence comes from Psychrobacter okhotskensis, assembly GCF_965638355.1. NCBI lineage: Bacteria > Pseudomonadati > Pseudomonadota > Gammaproteobacteria > Moraxellales > Moraxellaceae > Psychrobacter > Psychrobacter okhotskensis. The sequence goes on along the minus strand of NZ_OZ281822.1, from coordinate 1,614,623 downwards.
GGGGATTTAGAGCTGAATTAGAATTCGATGAGGCGATAACATAAGGTAATACGTAGCTTTAAATAATCTAGCTTTAGAGCAGAAAAAAGGTGTCAGATTTATCGTCTGACACCTTTTTTCATTTTTTAGTACTAGCTTTATTTGCTAATAAGACAAATGTTAATTATACGGCTGATGCGCCAGTAAGTTTGATCTCTGCACGCTCTTCACGAGCGATACCAGCGTAGTAATCACGCAAAATCTGCAAAACTTCTGGACGGCTAAAGTTGTCTGGCACATCCTCATCTTCTGATAAGGCTTTACGTAGCTTAGTACCTGATACCTTAACGTGTTCACTTGCATCATGCGGGCAAGTCTTGTCTGATGCCATCGCATTACAAGCATTACACCAAAAGGTCCAGCCAATTTTTAACGGCTGAGTGATAAGGTCGTCTTTACCAACATATTCAAAGATAGTCTGCGCATCAAAGGCACCGTAATAATCGCCGACACCAGCGTGGTCACGACCAACAATCAGATGGCTACAACCGTAGTTTTGACGGAATACTGCATGCAGTAGCGCCTCACGCGGACCGGCATAACGCATGTCTAGCGGATAGCCTGCTTGGATCACGGTATCAGCTCTGAAATAATTATCAATCAAGGTCTTAATGGCTTCTTGGCGTACCTCAGCTGGGATATCTCCTGGTTTTAATGCGCCGAGTAGCGAATGAATCAGTACGCCATCACAAATCTCGATCGCAATCTTGGCCAGATATTCGTGTGAGCGGTGCATAGGGTTACGCGTTTGGAAGGCGGCGACTGTTTTCCAGCCTTTGGCATCCAATATCTCGCGCGTCTCAGCTGGCGTTTTATAAATCTCTGGGTATAAGGCGGGGAACTCGCCTTCGCTTAGTACTTCGACGCGACCTGCGATGTTGACTTCGCCTTGGTTCAGGACTTGCTGCACGCCCGGATGTTCAGGATCAGTTGTGGTAAAGACTTGCTGGCACTCATGGTCTTTGTCGATATCATAAGTTTCTTCGACAGTAATGATGCCCATCACTTCCCCATCATCCGCGACCAAAGCCACTTTATCACCTTGGCTCAAAGTATCGGTCAGTGCTCTTGGAGCAGATAAAGTAATGGGGATTGGCCAAAACAAGCCAGCATTCTCACCACTTTGCAGACGCATGTTGTCAACAACGCCTTGCCAATCGGCTTGATTCATAAAGCCATTTAGCGGGGTGAAGCCACCAATACCAAGCATAATCAAATCACCACGCTCACGTGAGCTTAGCGTGATAGTCGGCAAAGTGCTGGCAAGTTCTAGAGCCTCTTCGCGTGCTTTACCTTTTAATAATAGTGGCTTTAGGGTGTCGCTACCATGAGGGGGTACTAGTTTTGAGGCTGCTTGATTGGGGACTGAAGATGTCATATTAATTTAAAACCTTAATGATGAGTGAGAAAGCTGAGTAAATGGGTTATAAATAGAATACGCATAGGCTACCGAATTTTCGTTATGAAAATTTATGCTGACTTTGGATATGGATATGACTTATAGGAATTTATGTTTTAACGCTATAGCTTATATGATGTGACGCTAAGCTAAACTAAACTGTCACTGAGCAGTTTTTAAGCTATCATATACGTCTATCATTATTGAGATTACGTCATGTACCAATATAATTATGCTGACCAAACCTTGGTAGAAGAACGAGTCGCCCAATTTCGCGACCAAACCGAACGGTTTTTGGCAGGCGAGCTGCCAGAAGAGCAATTTTTGCCGCTGCGTTTGCAGAACGGTCTTTATATCCAGCGTTATGCGCCGATGTTGCGTATTGCGGTTCCATATGGCTTGCTGGCAACCTATCAATTGCGTAAGCTCGCCGAGATTACCCGCAAATATGACAGAGGTTACGGACACTTTACCACTCGTACCAATATGCAGCTGAACTGGCCAAAACTTGAAGAAGTGCCAGATATTTTGGCGGAGCTGGCATCGGTACAGATGCATGCCATTCAGACTTCGGGCAACTGTATTCGTAATACCACCACTGACCCTTACGCCGGTATTCATAAAGAAGAGATTGCTGATCCACGTCCTTATTGTGAGATTATTCGCCAGTGGTCAACCTTTCATCCTGAGTTTGCATTTTTACCGCGCAAATTTAAGATTGCCGTCATTGGTACCGCCAATGATCGGGCAGCGACGCAGGTGCATGATATCGGACTGCATTTAAAAGCCAATGAAGAAGGCGAGCTTGGATTTGAGGTGATTGTTGGTGGCGGGCTTGGACGTACGCCAGTGATTGGCAAAACCATTAATAAATTTTTACCACGCCATCATTTACTCAGCTATTTAGATGCGATTTTGCGCGTCTATAATCTGCATGGTCGCCGCGATAATAAATTCAAAGCGCGTATCAAAATATTAGTCGAGAGCATGGGCGGTCCTGCCTTTGCTAAACTGGTCGACGCTGAATGGGAAGCACACACCAAAGATGGCTCATTAACTCTAACCGATGCCAGCTTTGACAAAGCCAGTAGTTATTTTACCGAACCTGATTATCTAAGCTTTGATGCGCTCCAAGTACAGTCGGACTTGCAGCAGCAATTAAACGCTGATAAAGACTTTGCCAATTGGTATAACCAAAATACGGTCGCCCATAAAATCGCAGGTTATCGCGCCGTGGTGATTTCGTTAAAAGCAGGGTTGGTCAATGGTAAGTACGTGCCTTCAGGTGATATCAGTGAGTCGCAAATGGACGCCCTCGCCGACCTCGCTGATGAACATAGCTTTGGTGAATTGCGTGGTACTTATCAGCAAAATCTGGTTTTCGCTGATGTACAAACCAACCGCTTATACGAGCTATGGCAACAGTTGGTTGCGCTACATTTGGCCCGTCCAAATATCAATACCCTCACCGATATGATCGTCTGCCCAGGCTGGGACTTTTGCTCGCTCGCCAATGCCACAACCCACAATATCGCTGAACAAATCGAAAAGCAATTTGATGATCTCGACTATCTTTATGATTTGGGTGAAATCCGCCTCAATATGTCTGGCTGTATGAATGCCTGTGCGCATCATCATACCGGCGATATCGGTATCCTTGGTGTCGATAAAAAAGGCGAATACTGGTATCAAATCAGCCTCGGCGGAAACTCTAGTAACGACGCCAAAATCGGCAAGATATTGGGTAAAGCGGTGCCATCTGATGATGTCGCGACGACGATACAAAAGATAGTAGACGTCTATCTAGAGCAACGCGTGGCTAATGAGAATGAGGTAGAAGGCTTTGGTGAGCTGATCAATCGTATTGGCCTTGCACCCTTTAAGGAGAAGGTCTATGGGTAATCATCATCTTTTCAATAGCGAGGCTGTGGACATCAGTCAAAACGATACTTGGCATGTACTGACGACTAACGATCTACCAGATGGTATCGCACTGACCCACATATCATTGCTCGAAATTTTACAAAAGCAAGAAAAGCTCGATGTGCTCTTACCGCTTAGCGATTTATTGGATACTAAGGGCAATATTGCTGGCGGTCTATTGCAAGAGGTGTATGAATTACTCGCTCAACATACCAGCAATCTTGGTGTCTGGGTGACATCGAATAGCGATACGGAAGTGCTAACTCGCATACCAGAGTTTTTATTGCAGCAAGATTTAATTGTGATTAATGTGCCAGTGTTCACCGATGGACGCGGCTTTAGCTTTGCCCAGACCCTACGCCAGATCGGTTACCAAGGCGAGATTCGTATGGCTGGCAAGTTTGGGCGTGACCAAATTGCCTACCTACTACGTGCGGGCGCGGACAGTTTTATGATAAGCGAGCATGACCTACAGTCCATCTCCGACATCAGCCAAGCATTTAACGCGCTGGCTAGCAGTTATGACGGTCGCAACGCCGCCGACTTACCGATGTTTGCGGACGCCTAATTTGTATTATTTCAATTTAAATTATGACAGCAACGACCTATTTTTGTAGGCTGGGTTTTTAACCCAGCATTTTACTTTTATAAATTTTCACAGCTGGGTTAAAAACCCAGCCTACGATTACTATTAAATACTTAATTTTTTTATCATCTTTAACTTTATGCATTTAAATTATTAACCACCATTAAGGAACATATTATGAGTCAATTACACCCAGATCTAGACCTTGATCAAGCCAACCAAGCGCTACAAGGAAAATCACCAGAGCAAATCGTTGAATGGGCACTCAGTCAGGCTAAAAACCCTATCATTACCACCAACTTCCGCCCTTACGAGTCGGCTATCTTGCATTTAGTTGCCAAGCAACGTCCTGATATCACCGTATTATGGGTAGATTCTGGTTATAACACGGACGCCACTTATCGTTTTGCTAATAAAGTGATCAAAGACTTAGATCTTAATGTCGTTACCTATATCCCTAAGCAAACGGCGGCGCATCGTGATGCCACGATGAATGGCATCCCAGGGATTGATAACCCACAGCATGATGAATTTACAGAACAAGTGAAACTTGAGCCATTCCGTCGTGCACTAGATGAGCTAAAGCCTGACGTTTGGTTCAACGCCATTCGTAAAGATCAAACCGAATTCCGCCAAGGTCTTGATGTACTCAGCCTATCAAAAGATGGCGTACTAAAAGTAGCCCCATTATTTGAGAAAACAGATGCAGATCTAGATGTATACTTGGACGAGCATAACTTACCTAACGAGCATGACTACTTTGATCCAACGAAAGTAGAAGAAAGCCGTGAGTGTGGTTTGCATACTCAGCTGTAATTTTCAGTAGATTTATAACCAAAACACCTCTTAAATATAAGAGGTGTTTTTTTATTTTCGTTCAGTTTATTTCGAAAAAATTAGAATAGCTGGTGAGTGAAAAGTCATATCTATACATGAATACATGACGCAATGCTGATATTCATTATTCTTGTTTGCTGTGCCTACGCAGAAGAGGCGACAAAAAATTGATTTCAGCGATACCATAGCGTTTTTAGTATATTTTGACTATGTCCTTACCTATTCCAGATTCACCCAAAAACCCTCACTAACATGACAAAAACGAATATGCTAATGCCAATACACTAGGTGAGACGCGCAGCCTGATACCTCATAATGGCAACATATTTCAACTTAATGAATAACTGGTGATGCTATGAACACCTTTCCACTGTTTTTTAAATTAGAAGACCGCAAAGTGCTGATCGTCGGCGGCGGCGATGTGGCGCTACGTAAGGCTGACTTGCTCAGCCGCGCTGGTGCGTGTATCACTGTCCTTGCACCAAGTATCAGTGCTGAGATACAAGCTTTACTATCAGATAGCAAGCACCAACTTATCTATGATAATTATAATAAAACCTATATGACAGGCGCGCGCGTTATCATTGCCGCGACCGATGACGAAATGCTTAACCATCAAGTCCACGCTGATGCTACGGAACTCAATATTCCAGTGAACGTCGTCGATACCCCGCCACTCTGTGATTTTATTTTCCCCGCCATCGTCGACCGCAATCCTATCGTGATTGGTATCTCGTCCAATGGCAAAGCGCCGGTGCTGGCACGTCTATTACGGGCGCGGCTTGAAACTTTGATTCCGCAAGGCTATGGAAAATTGGCCAAACTAGCAGGCGACTTCCGTACTGAGGTAAAAAGCAAGATTCCAACCTTAACGGGTCGTCGGCAGTTTTGGGAGCGTGCTTTTGAAGGTCAAGTCAGTGAGCTGATGTTTGCGGGTAACGAAACCCAAGCCGCCGCGCAACTAAAAGCCGACTTGGATGAAACAGCTGCTAAAATTAAAACCAGCAGCGCCGACACCCAAACATTACAAACAGAGTCTTCGTCTGTATCAACCACCGATACAATAGATCAGCTACAACATATCGAACATCCATCAACATCGCCTAAGCAAACGCCTATCGGCGAAGTGTATATCGTCGGTGCAGGCCCCGGCGATCCAGAGCTGCTTACGTTTAAAGCGCTGCGCTTAATGCAGCAAGCCGATATTGTCTATTACGATGCGCTAGTATCACCGCAAGTATTAGACTTATGCCGCCGCGATGCCGATAAAGTATTTGTCGGTAAAAAGCGTAGCAACCATGCGGTCGCTCAGCTTGGTATCAATGAGCTGTTGGTCAATAGTGCAAAAGAAGGTCGCCGTGTAGTACGTTTAAAAGGTGGCGATCCCTTTATCTTTGGACGTGGCGGCGAAGAGATTGAAAGCCTACGTGCGCACGGCGTACCTTATCAAGTCGTTCCCGGTATCACCGCTGCTAACGCCGCTGCCAGTTATGCAGGTATTCCGCTCACTCACCGTGACCATTCACAATCCGTGCGTTTTGTCACTGGCTTCTTAAAGGCTGGCGCGCCCAATAGCAACTTTAAGAGCTTTTTAAATACTGACGAAACCGTGGTGTTCTATATGGGTCTGCATTCGCTGGCGCGTTTGACTGAAGGCTTGATTGATGCTGGTCGTCGTGCCGATACGCCAATCGCTATCATCTCTAATGCCAGTATGCCAAACCAGCAAGTATTGACTGGTACGCTTGCTAATATCGTTGAATTACAAGAACAAAATCAGCTACCCACGCCAGCTTTACTCATTATGGGTGATGTCGTCGCGCTACATCACGATTTGGCTTGGTATAACCTGCAAAATAAGCAGCATAATCGAAACACCCGTGACACCGCAAACAATTGGTTGCGTGGCGGTACAGCTGCTACACCAAAAGAAGGACATACTGATGCTAACCAGCAGGCCCATGCATTATCAATGGTGGCTAATTTGGCAGCGGCTGATAATGGTTTGGAACAGTTGGTGATTAATTAGTTTATATCTATGCTCAGTAGTATAAATTTATATCTAGATTGCTAAAAAAAGAATCATTGAGCTTCGGCCTAATGGTTCTTTTTTATTCCAAATAGGTACTAAATACTAAATAGCTACTAAGCCAATGCTTACTTTAAACCAGACACTAACAGAGAAAACCAAAGCAAATCTTGCTAGAATGACTACTTTCTACTAAATATCCTAAAGCTCAACTATGTCCATACCTGCTGATACCAAGTTTATGCCTACCAAACCTCTCACTATACTGCATACTTCTGACTGGCATTTGGGACGCAGGCTTTATGGCCGCATGCGTTATGAGGAATTTGAAGCCTTTTTAAGTTGGCTACAAGACACCATTAGCGCGCAGCAAGTAGATGTATTAATCGTCGCAGGCGATATCTTCGATACCATGACCCCAAGTAATCGCGCCCAAGCACTCTATTATGAGTTTTTAGGTAGGGTCTCAAAATCATGCTGCCAACATATCGTCATCGTCGCGGGCAATCATGATTCCCCTACTTTTTTGGACGCCCCAAGTAATGTGCTTAAATTCTTAAACGTGCATGTCATCGGTACTGCTTGTGAAGATTTACACGATGAAATCCTTGTTTTAGATGATGCAGATGGTACACCGCATTGCATCATCGTCGCTGTCCCTTATTTGCGTGATAGAGATGTCCGCAGTAGCAGCGCTGGCGAGTCCGCAGATAGCAAAGACGCCAATGTCATAAACGGCATTCGTGCCCACTACGATGAAGTCGCTAGGATTGCTAAAGCCAAGCAAGCCGAATTAGCCGAAGCAAACCAACGGCACATTCCTATCATAGCCACAGGGCATTTATTTGCGGCTGGTGGTCAGACTACGGATGACGATGGTGTGCGTGAGCTTTATGTCGGCTCACTCGGCAAGATTTCTGCTGATATGTTCGATGAAGGCTTTGATTATGTGGCACTTGGGCATTTGCACGTACCGCAGCGCGTCGGCGGCTGTGAGCATATCCGCTATTCAGGCTCGCCTATTGCGATGGGCTTTGGTGAGGCCAAGCAACAAAAGCAAGTATTGCTGGTACAGTTTGGCGCAGTAGAAAATGATTTTAGCAATCAAAAAGCAGCGTCAAATAGTACATCTGAAAGCAATATGCCTAAGCTTACTAATACAGTGACTAAGATTGAACAATCGGTAGAAAAAGCCGCTAAAAAAGTAGCAAGTCGGTCAACTGGTTTTATAGATGACTTGTTTGACTTTGATGACTCAGTAGAAAGTGATGTAAAGGAAGAAAGCACGGTTGAAGAAGGTTTAACTCAAACAGGTGCTAAGTTAGCATATCAACTGCTGCATGATGATGAGTCACGTCAGATGCAAGTGGTTTCCCTACCCATTCCAAAATTCCAAAAATTGGCGCAAATCTCAGGTGATCTGGAGTCTATTAATAAGACTATCGATAAAACCATTCAAGCTCTTGATGCAACAGAATCTGTTTGGCTTGAAATTATTTATACGGGTGATGAGGTGGTCAGCGAGTTGCGTGAGCATATTCAGGCGATGGTAGATGGTTTGCCGTGTGAAGTATTAAAAATTAAAAACACGCGCACCTATAATAAAGTTTTGAACCAACAGCAAATCTCTGAGACCCTACAAGATTTAAATGAGGAAGAAGTATTTGAGCGCTGCTTAATTGCTCACAATATTCCTGATGAGCAAAAATCATCCTTACGTGACGCCTATGATCAAATCGTTTATAACCTGCGTCATGAAGATACTCAGGCCGAATAATAGCAGCGCATTTTGGATGCCAGCCAACAACTTCTTCACTTTTCATCACTGTTCTCTTTATAACTGTTCTATATAAAAATAAGACCTACCCATGCGACTGATTGAACTACGACTTAAAAATTTGAACTCCCTAAAAGGCGAATGGCACATTGATTTTAGTGATCCGGCTTTTCTGAATGAAGGGATTTTTGCCATTACTGGGCAGACGGGCGCTGGCAAGACCACCATCTTGGATGCGATTTGCTTAGCACTATATAGTCAAACGCCAAGATTGGGTGATATTACCGGCTCAACGAACGAAATCATGACCCAAGGTACGGGGGAATGCTCGGCAGAAGTTATCATCGAGATAGATTCCAAACGCTATCAATGCTACTGGTACCAGCATCGCGCCCACAAAAAAGCCAAGGGCAACTTATTACCGATTAAGCATGAGATTAGTGAGGTCAAAACCAGCAAGATTTTAGAAGAGAAAAAATCTAAGACTTCCGCCTACATTCAAGACCTCATCGGCATGGATTTTAATCAATTTACCCGCTCTATCATGCTAGCACAGGGCAGTTTTGCCGCGTTTTTAAAGTCTGATATCGGCGATAGAGCCGCCATTTTAGAGAAAATAACGGGCACTGCTATCTATGCCAAAATATCGTTAAACGTCCATGAAAAGAAACGCTTTGAAGAAGAAGTGCTTGGTAAGCTACAAGCGGGCGTTAATAGTTTATCATTATTAAATCTTGAAGATGAAAAGCTACTGGTAGCAGAGCTACAGACCCTTAATCAACAGCAAAGCACACAGCGACAAACTTTCAAAACCCTGAGCGAGCAGCTGCAGTGGCTGGATAATGTACAGCAGCTACAACAAAATCTATCGACCTATCAGGCCGAATTTGCAGCGGCACAGCAGGCTCAGCAAGCCTTTACTCCAGAAGCGCAGCGCCTAGATATTGCTAATAAAGCCTTGGAGATTGATAGTCAATTTCGAGAGCTTAGCTATAGCCGAGAGTCGGTCAAGAGGTTGGGTTTCGAGCAGCAAGATTTGCTTAATAAGATTCCAACACAGCAAGCAGCGCTGGCACAAGCCACGACCCATTTAAACAATATCAATACCATTGAAAAGCAAGCCACGGACAATCTGCAGACCACCTTACCTATCATTGCAAAAACGCGCGAGTTGGATGCTGAAATAAAACAGCAATCCCATTCTTTGGAAGATGACAATCAACGTAAAGACGTCTTAGTCAATAATACGCAACGATTACGCCAAGAAATAGCCAGCCACAAACAAACAGAACAAGAGACCAAAGCTCAGCTTAGCAGTATAGAAAAATATTTTAGCGATTATGAAGAGCTAAACGATCTCGATACAGATATGGCGACCTTTGATAGCAGCTGTCGCCGATTAGTGGTGCTGCTGGAAGATAATGTCAGCTTAGCGGCGGATAAACTTGCGCATGACAACCAATCAAGCAAGCTACAAGCTCATTTCGATAAGCTCTCTAAGCAGCAAGATGCTGATAAGTTGTTAATAACTGAGCAACGCGAGCAATTGGTCAGCGTACAACAGCAGCAAGCAATACTCATCGAAAAACAGTCGCTTGCGAGTATGCGCTTCGAGCAAGAGCAAGTGGATCAGATCAACAATCATATTGCGCAAGCCAGCTTTAAATTACAGCAGATGTCTGAACTTGCTCGCCAAATCAAAAAGACTAACCTCTCGCTACCTACGCTAAACGAGGAATTAACGACCTTAGAAGAACTCATTGCTAGTCGTCAGTCAGATATTCAAGATGCTAAGCTCAAGAGGCAAGAAAAGCAAGAACATCTGAATTTACTACAAAAGGTCGCTAAGCTTGAAGACTACATAGCAGAGCTAGAAGATGGGTCGCCCTGCCCGTTATGCGGCGCGCATGAGCATCCTTATGGTAAGCATCATCCGTTATTAGACAGTAATAATATCGATGACAATGCCAAGCAAAACCAGTCGTCCACAATAAAACAGACTAAGACGCAACAAACTCAGCAGCAAATAGCTGAACTAGAAACCATTATTGATAACCTTGAGCAGGCTTTATCAACATACAATATCGAATATGCTACAAAGAAAGAAACGCTTAACAACCAGCAACAACAGCTAGCCCCACTACAGCAGAAATCCGAAATATTATATGGCGATATTCAGTCTTACCTATCTTCACTATTTGAGACTAAGAACGATTACTCTGAAGCAATCGCAGCAATTATCAATCCTCTTACTCAGATAAACGATGATATTAATGCGACCATCACGAATATAGATCATAGCTTATCCTTATTAGACACCGCCAAACATGATCTGACTGAACATAAACAGTCTCTTAAAATTATAGTGGTCGAATATGACAACTTAACTGAGAGTGCGGCAAAGCTCAGTACTGCCATCGAAACCGACGAAAAACAGCAACAAACAGTTAGTCACGATATTAATAATCTAACAACTGACATCAAGCTTAACTCACAAAAGATTGATGGGATAAAAGATAAGATTGCCGCTAATTTCTCGGAGTTGGCACCCCTGATGACCACCGTTTCATCTCTAACGCATAAATACCCAGCGGATAAATATAAAGAACACTTAAACTCAACTATAGCGCTCAATGCGGCAGACTTATCTAATGCACTTAAGCAATTGGGTAATAGTTTTGATGAGCAAACGGTAATAGACAGCGCAGATTATGACCGTCATATTGAAAAACTGCGTCAACAGCGCAGCGCTTTAAACCAGTTAAAACGACAATTTAATGAGCAGAAAAACCGCCAGCAGCAGCTAACCAATAGCTTAAGCAGTTTGACCGCGCAGATTGAAACCAAGCAAGCACAGCTTAGCAATGATGAAGCAGCGCTCAAAGAGTTAGAGAACTTAGTTGCTCATAAAACCAATGCTATCGAACAATTAAAGCAAGATAGAAAAGAGATTTTTGCAGATAAAAATACAGACAATGAAGAAAATCAATTACGCCGTGCGGTTGATGAGGCTAAAGCCAAGCAAGTAGTAGCACAAAGGCAGCTAGACACTGTACAGCAGACTCTAGAGCAATTAACAGCTAGAGAACAACAGCTAGACACAGAGCTACAGGCGGCGATGTCTATACTGAATACGCAGCAAAGCGGATTTACTAACTTGCTCGCAGAATCACAGTTCGTAGATGAAGCTGCTTTTGTGAGTGCCCGCCTGCCTAAAGAAGAGCGTGAGTCACTACAGACACGTAAATTAGCGATTGATAATGCATTGCATCAAGCTAAATTACAGTTGGATAGCACCCAGCAAGCGTTAGAGCAAAAACTTGCCAATCCTATGACGGATGAGGACCGAGAAATACTTGCTGGCCAGCACCATCAAATACAAATAGATATTGATGAGTTAAGTCAAAAAATCGGTGCGATTGACCAAAAACTTAAGGATAACGACAGTCAAAAAGGCCAACAAGCGGCACAGCTCATTGCTATCAATGAGCAAAAACAAAAACTACAAGTTTGGCAACAGCTACATACGCTCATTGGTTCCGCTGATGGCAAGAAATACCGTACCTTTGCCCAAGGCTTAACGTTTGAGGTCATGATTAGCCATGCCAATACTCAGCTACAAAAAATGAGTGACCGTTATTTGCTCATTCATGATGACAGCAATCCCCTTGAGCTTAATGTCATCGATAACTATCAAGGCGGCGATATTCGCAGTACCAAAAATCTCTCCGGCGGTGAAGGCTTTATTATCAGCTTAGCGCTGGCGCTCGGACTATCACAAATGGCCAGTCACAACATCCGCGTCGACTCGCTATTTTTGGACGAAGGTTTTGGCACGCTTGATGAAGAGTCGCTTGATATTGCGCTCGACACCTTAACCAGCTTGCAGCAAGAAGGTAAACTTATTGGCATTATCTCGCACGTACAGGCGTTAAAAGATCGTATCCTAACCCAAATTAAGGTCGAAAAACTCTCTGGCGGCTTTAGCCAAATCAGCGGTCAAGGCTGTCGCCGAGTTACCAATGTTACCGACGAAAAAGCCTCGTAAATTAAGACAGCAGTTAAGGCAGTTAATAAAAATTATGACAATAAGGCAATAAAAAACCACCGTCAATTAATAACGGTGGTTTTTTTGAAAAGACGTTTATCTTGTTATTTATTTCATGACTCTTTACTTAGTCACTTGCTCACTTTCACTCATTTAGTCACTAGGCCGCTCAGCTCACTCATAAGGACAGAGAGCGTTGACAAGCTAATAGCACTTTCATCATTGCTATCGAGCTTATGCATCTCCGTCGTTACCCCTTCAAGATGGTCTTTATGACGCGCTTTCCATTCGCTAAATGCCTGCTGTGCATCTGGCTTGGACAATATGGCGTCCATTAACAGACGCAGACTACGTGACAGCTCATTCACTAAGGCATGACGGGCACGGCGATCCCAATAGTCTTGCTGTGGTAAGTTGGCGATATTATCCATCATCCAATCTAGCTGCAAGACATGGTAGGCCTCGAAGTATAAGGTCGCAATCTCATCGACAGGACGCTCATATTGCTCGGCAAGGCGCGCTGCATCTAACGCATCAACATGATAAGGCAGCATAGCAAACAAGGTAGCATCCGTATCGGATAGCTCTTTTTCCACCAAGCTATGGGTGTCTGCCTCTAAGTACTCGGAAAATTGCTGCTCAATAAAACCGCCTGATTTGGTTAGTTTCTCAACACTTTCACTAAAGCGGCTAATCATATCTGCCACTTGCAAGTTTTGCCCAAAGGCATTGATGAACCACACCACACCGCGCTCGAGAGCATCACGTAGACGCAGCTCGAGGTTCAATAACAGCGTCGCATCGACTTTATTATCTAACGACTCAAGCGTGTTCCAAGCTTTTGCCACATTGAAGACATCACGGCTAATCGCATAACCACGAATAATAGTCGCTAGAGACTGATCGGTTTCTTCATAGAGACGGAACAGTGCCTCGATACCCAAACGGTTGACCACACTATTGGTCAGATAGGTACTGATAATCTCACGATGCAGACGATGTTCAGTCATCTCATCAAAGAAACGCGTAGCCAGCTCGTCTGGGAAGTACTTACGCAGCTCATTGATAAAGTATGGATCATCTGGCAAGTCCGATAGCAACAAGTTGTCATAAACCCACATTTTGCCATAGGCCATGACCACCGCCAGTTCAGGATTGGTCAGACCGGTATCCGCTTTTTGACGTTTGGCGATCTCTTCGTCTGCTGGCAAGTATTCAATGGCACGATCAAGACGACCTTCGCTTTCTAGCATTTGGATAAAACGCTGGTGATCGCTTAGGTTAGCAGCGGCGCGGATATGGCTAAGCTCAATTGCTTGTGGTTGTAGATAGTTTTGGCGCAACACCAGCTCTGCAACAGTATCGGTCATACTTTCTAGCAGCTCGTTACGCTGCTTCAGGGTCATGTCACCTTGCTCAACGACTTTGCCGAGTAAGATTTTGATATTGACTTCATGATCTGAGCAGTTCACGCCGCCTGAGTTATCGATGGCATCGGTATAAATACGTCCGCCCGTCTGTGCGTATTCAATACGCCCTTGCTGGGTAAAGCCCAAGTTCCCCCCTTCACCGACGACGGCTGTACGCAGCTCGTTACCATTGACGCGGACTGCATCATTGGCACGGTCACCGACATCAGCATGGCTTTCATTTTCGCTTTTCACGTAAGTACCGATACCACCGTTCCAGATGAGATCCACTGGCGACTTCATTAGTGCACTAATAAGCTCATTAGGGGCCAAGTTGTCTTCGCTAATATCAAAAATCTCTTTCATCTCAGCGCTAATAGCGATGCTTTTGTCCGTGCGTGAGAAAACCCCACCACCTTGACTAATGAGCGACTTTTCGTAATCGTCCCACGTCGAGCGCGGCGTTTCATACAAGCGTTCCCGCTCGGCATAAGACGCAGCAGTATCTGGATTGGGATCAATAAAGATATGTAGATGGTTAAAGGCCGCGACCAGCTTGGTATGGGTAGATCTCAACATGCCATTACCAAATACATCACCGCTCATGTCACCGATACCGACCACGGTAAAGTCATCACGGTTTTGAATATCCATACCGCGCATACGGAAGTGACGTTTGACTGACTCCCAACCACCGCGGGCTGTGATACCCATGGCCTTATGGTCATAACCGACCGAGCCACCGGAGGCAAAGGCGTCATCAAGCCAAAAGTTGTATTCGGCAGCTAAGGCATTGGCTATATCGGAGAAGCTTGCCGTGCCTTTATCAGCGGCAACGACCAAATACGGGTCGTCTTCGTCATGACGCACGGTATCGGCTGGCGGGACAATTTTTCCATCAACGATATTGTCAGTGATATCGAGCATACCGCGTAGGAATGTCTGATAACAAGCAATCCCTTCAGCTTGGAACGCTTCGCGACCATCTGCCATCGACTTGGTCTTAACGATAAAGCCGCCTTTTGAGCCAACCGGTACGATAACTGCGTTTTTGACCATTTGCGCTTTGACCAGACCCAGTACTTCAGTACGGAAATCTTCCATACGATCTGACCAACGCAAGCCACCACGGGCAACTTTACCACCGCGTAGATGCACGGCTTCAACGCGTGGTGAATAGACAAATATCTCAAACATCGGCTTCGGTTTTGGCAAGTTTGGAATATCTGCAGCTAAGAACTTAAACGACAGACGGTCTTTACGTGCGCCTTCACTATCCGTTTGATAGAAGTTGGTACGCACCATGGCATTGATTAGGTCTAAATACCAACGCAAGATACGATCTTCATCCAAGCTATCAACGTCTATCAAGGCGGCGGTGATTTGCTCTTGAATTTTCGTAGTTTTTTCTGTGCGCGCCTCTTCACTATACTTAGGATTCATACGTGCATCGAACAAGCTGCTTAGTGCCACGCTAATGTCGTTGTTTTTTACCACCGTTTGCTGAATATAAGCACTAGAGAATGGCGCGCGTGCTTGCATCATATAGCGGGACAAGGCACGGAGTACGACCACATCATAAGTGTCTAGTTTGGTGATTAATACCAGCTCGTTAAAGGAATCACTCTCAACGCGTCCCGCCCAAATCTGCTTGAGACTGTCTTCAAATTGATTACGCACCACTTGCATATCAACCGTATCGACATGCTCCAAGGTCAGTTCATACTCTTGCATCCAGATAGGCAGCTCAGGTAAGTCAAACTCATAGGTTTGCGCAGAAATCACTGAAACACCAAAGTTCTCTAATATTGGCAAGACTTTGGACAAAATAACGGGTTGCTCACGTCCATACAGCTTAAGATGCAGCTGATTGCTTGCGTCACCGGTTGACTGATATAGGTGCCAAATCATTGGCTGCTCATCGGTCAATCCTGATAAGCGTTTAACATCTTCGACAGCCGTACGGGTATCAAAGTGCTCTTGGTAAGCGGCAGGTATGTAGTTGAAGAAACGACGATTAAGTGCATTGGCTTGTTGCTCACCGACATTGTCGAGTAACATTTTTTGATAGTGGTCGCCCCATGATTGCATGAGTGCCGACAGCTTTTCTTCTAAAGCGGCTGTATTCACATCATTAACTTGACCGGGCACAGTACGTACGTGGACATGCACACGGGCGTGGGCAGATTCATTAAATTCAGTGGTAAAGCCAGATGACGTGCCACCATACGCGTCTTTCAAGACATTTTGCACTTTGATGCGCAGTTCAGTGTTGAATTTATCGCGGGGAATATAGACCAAGCAAGAAACAAAACGCTGATAATGGTCGATACGACTGAATAAGCGCAGGCTCTTTTTGTCTTGTAATTGACTGATACCAGAGACAATCGGATAAAGCTCTTCGACGCTGGCTTGAAACAAATCATCACGCGGTAAAGTATTAATGACGTGCATCATCTTATGATGTGCATGACCATCACGCGGTAAGTCTGCCATTGCCATGATTTTATTGGCTTTTTCACGCAGTAATGGTATCTGTTGGACAGTAAGTTGATAGGCTTGCGACGTCAGTAAACCAATAAATCGATATTCACCGACCAGTTTGCCATTGTCATCAAACTTATGAATACCTAAGAAGTCCATATATACAGAACGATGTATAGGTGAGACACGGCTCGATTTGGATAACATCAATACTCGCGGCTCGGTCAACAGCTGCTTTAACACTTTTGGCAATTGGCTAAAGCTTTCTGACAAAGTGTCTTCTGCGGCACCGCGTAGCAAACCAAGACCGCTATTGCCAATGGCAAATAAATCCAAATCTGCGTTCTTAGAATTGGTAGCGTCGCTGTTGACATCCATCATGCTATCGCCTTCTAAGCGATATTCACGGTAGCCTAAGAAGATAAAATGATCGTCCAATATCCAATCTAAGAACGCTTGAATCTCTTGCTGCGAATAGAATACTTCTGGCAATGGTTTTTTTGACAGCTCCGACTGGATGTCCGTTAGCTTCTCGCGCATTTGTTTCCAGTCACCAACGACGGTATCGAGCGTATCCACTTTTGCCAACAACAGTTGCTGTAATGCGGCCAACTCTTCGTTGTCTTGATAGGCAATTTCACAATGAATCATAGATAAGTGCGACGTCGCGCTTTCATGAGCACCTTCAATATGAGCAATGTTGCCGTCATCATCGCGTTCAACACTGATAATAATGTTATAAGTGCGATGCACGTCGATACCTTGAGCCTCAAGACTCATCAAAATAGTATCTACTAAAAATGGTCTGTCGTACGCCACTATTTGTATGACCGTGTGCGAGCTGTGGAAATGCTGCTCTTCTGCTTTTGGGTTCAAAATAGCGAGTTGCGGTTGTTTACCATCATAAGACTTGAGTAGCGTAAAATGATGGAGCGCCATGCCTGCTAAGTCAGTATTGCTGATAGCCTCTGCCGTCTCTTGATGCAGGGGCTGATAATAACTATGAATAAAATGATCAAATAGTGATTTGTCATTTTGTACATAATTGGTGGCAATATCGCTTATCTGGCTGATGCGCTCTTTTGCGATACTTAGGGAGTTTGGCATGTCCTTTGTCCTTTTTATAGGTTTAGTATTTCAAGTGTTTTTCTTTTCAAGTGCTTTTCTTTGTTAGCACTTAGTTGGTTTCTACTTATTAATCAGTATTAATTATTAGCAAGGTCTGAATGTAATGAATCACCAATATCAGATAGCAGTACATCCATTAACGAGCTTCTAAACATCCATTAACGAGCTTCTAATAAACCACATCGTTCTCTTTGGCATCCTCTGTTGTTTTTTATTGCCTAATGTTTATAAGAGCAAACGGCTGGCTAGATTTAATACCATTAATATATTGAAGTGTAACGCACCTAGGCGCATAGCTAAAGCGTACAACATCATTTCATGAATCAGCAACATGCCGATAACCTTTGCTAATGAGACAACACACCTTAATTATTGATGAATAACGGCTGGCAGGTGGATACTCATGGCAATCAAGGCACTTTTTTTGTTAGAATACGGCTATCTCTCAGAGTGTATGACTAACTCATTATTAACTTTAATGCTAAGGGCAAGACGTATGATGAATATTTTGGTGATTGGCTCAGGTGGTCGTGAACACGCGCTAGCATGGCAATGTGCAAAAGATAACAACGTCCAACACGTCTACGTCGCCCCAGGTAATGCTGGTACTGCCCTTGAACCCAAATGCCAAAACGTTGTTCTCGAGTCTACAGGTAGCGGAACTGATGAACACAATGCTGTCATTGAGTTTTGCCAAAACAACGCCATCGATATGGTCATCGTTGGACCAGAAGCCCCATTGGTGACGGGTATCATCGATGCCTGCCGTGCTGCTGGTATTAAGGCGTGGGGCCCAACGGCATATTGTGCGCAGTTAGAAGGCTCAAAAACCTTTGCCAAAGAATTTATGGCACAGAACAATATTCCGACGGCAGCTTATCAAGGGTTCACAGATACTGACGCTGCCAAAGCTTATATTGATGAGCAAGGCGCGCCCATTGTTATTAAAGCGGATGGTCTGGCTGCTGGTAAAGGCGTCATCGTCGCGGAGACTATCGAACAAGCATATGAAGCAATCGATGATATGCTGGCCGACAATAAGTTTGGCGATGCAGGCAGCCGTGTGGTGATCGAGCAGTTCTTGCAAGGTGAAGAAGCCAGCTTTATCTGTATGATTGATGGTGACAATATATTACCGATGGCGACTAGCCAAGATCATAAACGTGCTTTTGAAGGCGATACAGGTCCCAACACTGGCGGCATGGGTGCTTACTCTCCTGCGCCAGTTGTCACCCAAGATGTCCACGACAAGGTCATGGCACAAGTTATTCAACCAGTGGTCGATGCGATGAATGAGGCCGGTCATCCTTATACTGGATTTTTATATGCAGGACTCATGATTAATGACGCAGGTGACCCTTATGTCATCGAATTCAACTGCCGCTTCGGTGATCCAGAGACACAGCCAATTTTGATGCGCTTGCAATCGTCGATGGTAGATTTGGTCGCTCAAGGGCTGGCAGGCCAGTTACCAAGCGATGCTCAATGGGATGCGCGCCCTGCCCTTGGTATCGTTGTTGCCTCAAAAGGCTATCCTGAAACTTCTTCGAAAGGTGATGTGATTGCTGGCTTGCCTGAGCTGGATGCTAACAATAATAGCGCAGTTAAGGTCTTTCACGCAGGCACGGCATTTTCGGATGATAACAATGCTGATGCGGACAACGTTAATGCAGAAATCATTACCAACGGCGGGCGAGTATTATGTGTGACGGCGTTAGCAGATAGTATTGCAGACGCTCAGCAAGCAGCACTGGCAGTGACAGGTGCGATTAGTTTTGATGGGGCACAGTATCGCCGCGATATTGGTCATCATGCCATTGCCCGCGAACAGGCGTAATTCATCATCAGCTATTTAGCAATATTGGATAATTCACTTATCTGGTACGTTTAAACCATCGTTGACGTTATGTATTGTATTGAGTGCTATGTTCTCTAAGTGAGTTATGATTCGACCTAGTACTATACTAGGTCGAATTTTTTGCTACCTTATTAGGGCGTATCATCATTTAGATTAATACGTTAGCTTACAAACTAACTGCTAGCGGTCGGCTAAGGCTTATAAACCCCTGCCCCTTTATATGATACAATTTTGTACCCGTTTGTACCTGCGCGTCGCATCTCTCTTGTATTGTCGGTTTCAAACCCGCACATCAATACCAACCGGATGAATGATTATATTTATGGCAAATGATACGTCTAAACCTTCTAATAATAAGCAATCAATTGACAATCTAAAAACCTCAGGGTTTGAACGTCGAATGTCGATTGCCAAAACTTCTCTAAACATTGGTCGTCGTTGGGCAGGTAACAGCGTGTCTGGTATGTTTTTGAATAAAGAAGCGCGCACGGCACGTAACCAAGCTTTTATGGAAGCGCAGGCAAATTATGTCGCAGAAGAGCTGGGCAAACTAAAAGGCTCCGTGGTCAAAATCGGTCAGATGCTGGCTATTTACGGTGAGCATGTATTGCCACCTGAGATAACGCGCGCACTACAAACACTCAATGACGATACCGCTACCCTGTCATGGCCAACCATCGAGCAGACCTTGCGTCAATTATTAGGCGATAGACTCAGCGAGCTCGACGTCGATACTATTCCGATCGGTACGGCTTCTCTCGCCCAAGTTCATCGCGCCACGGTATTAGCCACTGGTGAGCAAGTGGTGTTAAAAATTCAGTATCCAGGGGTAGCAGATGCCATCAATTCTGATCTTGCCTTGTTTAAGCGTTTGCTAAAAGTCAGTAATATTGTCCCGCAAACGCGCTCGCTCGATGCATGGTTTGAAGAGATACGCGACCTACTTCATCATGAAGTCGATTATGAGGCAGAAGCTGCAACTACTGAGCGTTTTTATGAGCGGCTGATAGATGATCCGCGCTATGCTGTGCCCAAAATTAATCGCGCTTACTCAAGCAAACGCCTATTGTGTATGTCTTACGAGCCCGGCATTAGCGTCGTCTCGGAAGCACTGCAGCTTTTACCGCACGAACGTCGCAATGCCATTGGTCAGTCGGCAATAGAGATCATGATGCAAGAGATTTTTGTTTGGGGCGAGATGCAAACAGACCCAAATTTTGGTAATTATCTCGTTCGTGTCAGCGACAATGACCACGAGGTCGATAAGTTAGTATTATTGGATTTTGGGGCGATTCGTCAGTTTGATAATACTCTTTTGACAATTGCTCATGGCTTACTAAAAGCTGGCTACCGTCACGACCATCAGGCAATGATGCAAGCCATGACTGGTTATGATTTTTTTGACACGATGAGTGAAAAAGTTTGTTCCGATATCGCCTCTTTGTTCCTCTTGGCAACTGAGCCTTTTAGCGATCCAGCGACCAATCCTGATATTCCTACTGAGTGTTTGGATGAACAAAATCGTTATATCTGGGCAAATAGTAAACTACACTCACGCCTTTCCTCTGCTGCGACGCGCGCTATGCAGTCTTTTGAATTTAATCTGCCGCCAAAAGAATTTATGTTCATTAGCCGTAAGTTTATCGGCGCCTATACCCTTCTAACGGTTTTAGATGCTTATACGGATTCTAATAAACTTGTGAAGCCTTATCTGTAATATGAAATGAGTGTAATTTTTGAACTGCCTTTTAGGGGCAGTTTTTTGTTTTGCAATTTTACTTGCTTAGGCTATTTCATATGTAACAACTGTCTTATTTATACGGAAGCTAATCCTTATTAGGTTTATTTTTTGCTTAGGCTATTTTTTAATGTCCATTTCGCTAACTTGCTAATCATCAAACCTTGTTTTATAGCCTTTTGGCTTATGCATAGTCAACTCCCAACATGTTTCTCCACGCGCTAAGTACTTTACCTCAAAGTGGGTACGCTCGCTGTCTATCGGCACATGATAACGCTTGTTTGGTAAGCACCATACCGTGCAAGCTTGTTGCTCTGCAGTATCCATATACGCTTCGATATTCGTCGCTAATACTACCTCTCCTCCTACTTGTAGTCGCGATAATAAAAACTCAAAAAACGGCATATTCAGCCATTGCTGGTTGGGATTGTGCTGCTCTGGGTTAGGGTATAATATAAAAATTTTGGCGATACTACTGGCCGCGACGGCATGTACGATCCAGGCGATGGCATCCGCATGAATGGCGTTTAAGTTGGATAAATTCTGCTGTGTTGCAATCTTAGCAAAGGCTTCAAACTTATTACGGGTACGCTCAATGGCAATCAGTTGCTTATCAGGATTTTGTGTGGCAAAACTGAGCGCGTGCTTGCCCTTCCCGGCACCAATCTCTAACAATAAAGGGGCGTTGTCTTGGTTTTCGCTGATTATCTTTGGAACAATAAAGTCGCGCGGCGCTGACAGCTTTTGTGGTTGAAAGGCACGATTTTTCTGATGGGAAAGCGTTGCTTGTTGCGTCATAGTAGGATTTCGTCCTGTAAGCGATAGTCTTTAGTAGGCTATCAATTTGATTATTAAACTATTACTGATTTAGTTGTAATGTCTATTTTATAAAAACTCTGTTAAGCACTACAGCATATGCTTTAGGTGTATTCTTTATTCGCTTTGTTTAGGCTGGTTTGACATAGAAAGCTATTTGCCTTTTGTCATTCTTTAGCCTCATGCTATTATACCGACTCCCATTCGCTGAGCATACTTTTCCTACTACCTATGAGGATGACCTCACTTATTATGACTGATACTGCCAACACTGTGCCCAAAACTTACCCTTGTCCATGCTGCGGCACTCAGACCGCATGGCAAGACAATAAATATAAGCCTTTTTGTAGTGACCGCTGCAAGCTTATTGACTTAGGTGCTTGGGCCAACGAAGAGTACACCCTACCGGCCGAGTCGACTCCATTTTCGGATGAGCTATAATCAATCCGTCTAATCACTTTATAACGTTATCACCGCAAGGATATTTTGTATGTCAGCTACTTACCTGATGCCCACTTATAATCGTCAGCCGATCAGCTTTACTCGTGGTTCAGGCAGCTGGCTGTATACCAAAGATAATACGCCTTACTTAGATGCCCTGACGGGTATCGCTGTTTGTGGCTTGGGGCATTGCTACCCTCAAATCACCGATGCCATTCAACAACAAGCTGCTACTTTGGTGCATACGAGCAATTTATTCGGTATCGATTGGCAAGAGCGTGCTGGCGAAGTACTGTGTACGGCAGCTCAGATGGACAACGTGTTTTTTGCCAATAGTGGTGCTGAAGCAAATGAAGCTGCGTTAAAACTGGCGCGTTTATACGCTCATCAGCAAGGGTTTAAACGTCCAAAAGTCATCGTTATGGAGCAATCATTCCACGGTCGCACCTTATTGTCATTATCAGCAACAGCCAATCCAAAAGCGCGCGAAGGCTTTTATACCTTAGACGATGACTTTATCCGTGTCCCCTTTGGCAATATCGCAGCGATCAAGCAAGCCGCGCAAGAACATGATGATATTTGCGCTATCTTTGTAGAGCCTATTCAAGGCGAAGGCGGTCTCAATACTGCTCCCAATGGCTTTACTTATCTAGAAGAGCTGCAAGCAGAGTGTGATGCTCATAACTGGCTATTCATGCTAGATGAAGTACAAACTGGCAATGGCCGCACTGGCAAATATTTTGCGTATCAGCATAGCAGCGCGCGTCCTGATGTTTTGACGACAGCGAAAGGCTTAGGCAATGGCTTTCCAGTCGGTGCTTGTATGGTACGTGGCCGCGCCAACGGTTTGTTCGGTGCTGGTAGCCATGGCTCTACTTACGGTGGCACGCCCTTAGCCAGTCGTGTGGTGCACAGCGTCTACGAGGTATTGGCAAATAGCGATATTATGGATAATGCAGTGACGGAAGGTCAGTTCATTCGCGAATGCTTGGTCAATAGCTTAGGACAACATGGTGTCACCAGTCGCGGTGCTGGGATGATGATCGGTATTGCCTTACCTGAAGACATGGACTGTAGTCAGCTGGTCGATCGAGCCCGTGATGAGCAAAAGCTGATTATCAATGTGACTGGTGGTCATGTGGTGCGCTTACTACCACCGCTTAACATGAGCCGTGATGAAAGCACGCAAGTGGCTGATCGTTTGATTGAGCTATTAAAGGTGTTGTTTTAATTTATTGATTTAATCAAACGCTAACACTAAAAAAGCCTATAGATAGTAGCTATCTATAGGCTTTTTGCTTTTTAACGCTTTAAAATACTTTCAAGTAAAGATCATTAAATGCTCGACTTAATTAGCATGAAAGTATTTTTTCAATACTTCTAAACAACGCGTAATTTTTGCAGGTTGCTGATCGCGGTTCAAAGTAACGGCATAGAGCACAAAACTCGGCAGCTGATAACCGGTCAAGACTTCCACCAATTCACCACTTTCGAGCTCTTTTTTAATATCCATTTCCATCATTCTAACCAAACCGTGCCCTTCTTTGGCTAAAGTCGTGGCCATAAAGACATTGTTGGTATAAATGCGCGAATTCATTTTTATACGTGATTTTTTACCTGTTTCGGTCTGAATCATATCAACCTGATTGGCGTCCTTCATGATTTCAATACAAATCAGCTGATGCTCGGCCAAATCTTTAGGCGTTTTCAATTTTACATGTTGGCGCAGATACTGTGGTGAGGCGACAAGCATTTGGCGTACATCCGTCAATGGATGACTGCTCAAATTAGAATCATTAATCGTTGGACTCATACGAATCGCAATATCGATACGCTCATCAATCATATCAATATAATGATTGTCTGCTAAGTAAGTAATACTTAGGTCATCATGTGCCGCCATCCAAGTCGACAAGGCCGGTAAAATATGGTTGACCCCAAGCTCGGGTGTCGTGGCCACACGTAAGCTACCAGCGAGCTCATCACGTAACTGATTGACCTTGATTCTACCTTGTTCGGCCGCGCTAACCACGTCTTTTGCCGCTTCATAAAAGCTCTCACCCGCTTCCGTTAAGCTGAGCTTACGAGTAGAGCGATGCAATAGCACCACGCCAAGCTCATTTTCTAACGAACGAATTTGTTGACTGACTGCACTGGTTGTGATGCCAAGCTCTCGAGCTGAACCACTAAAAGAGCCGTGTCCGACCACACTGGCGAACACGGCCATACCGCGTAAATTATCTAACATATACTCACCTAAGCCACTTTTCAGTTTTTAATATAACTTAACCATTATAAAGTATTTTATTTAATCTTACCGTTTTTAAATGTAGCTTACCTTATAAATAGATCCTATTTATCTGTTAATAAAAGCAAAAATATCAAGGTGATAAACGAACATCACCTTGATATTTTAATCATAACATTACATTTAATGATTATTTAATTGGTAAACAATGCCATTACTAAAATTTGCAACTTTTTAATATAACTGAACTTTGCCCATTTTTCCTTCGCCGCGCTCGGTCAGATATTTCATCACGGGTGTATCTAGCAATTTTGCCTCTGCAACCGTCTTCGCTTGGATCAAACGCTTTTGTTGGCGACGCTCAGGCGTTTTGTCTTCTGCTTGCATGACGCTACCATCGATTTGCAAGCCAATCTCTGCCTGTGTAAATTGCTGCTGTAGTTTTTCTGCCAGTTGCTGAAAGGTCATCTGCAAGTGCTTACTGTCGACACTGGTAACAAAGGTAGCTTTACCATTGCATAGACCAGTCATCATACCTTGACGGGCAAGTGCCAATTCATCTTGAGCCAAAACCTCCGCTTCACGAGCGGTTTGTAGCCAATAGTCCCACTTCTCTGGTGTCCACGCACCTACCAACTCTTGCGGTGGGCAACGAAGTAAAGTGCGTGGATCATCAGATTCAGATGTTAATTGAGAATCATTCGCCTCAGGCTCAACAACGGGTTCAGGCTCAACAACGGGTTCAGGCTCAACAACGGGTTCAGGCTCAACAACGGGTTCAGGCTCAACAACGGGTTCAGGCTCAACAACGGGTTCAGCATTTGCGCTACTATCCAACACATCCAACGTGTGTGCTGATTCATGAATTGGATCAACACTGACTTCATTACTGTCAAAACTAGCGTTTGGCTGCTCAATACTGACCTGCTCTTGATAGTCGATATCATAAGGCTGTAACGGCGGCATCGAAGCTGAATGGGTAATGGTCGCCTGCGTAGAAGATGTATTTTCTATGGCGGGTACTTCAGATGACACGGAGTCATCATAAGTAGGGTTTAGTATTTCGTCTATTGGTAATGGACGAAAGGCCAACAGACGTAAGATACACATCTCCAGCGCTTGCATCGGTGTACTGGCAAGTTTCACGCCTTCACGCGCTTGCACAACGATTTCGTAATAGAGCTGCAATACCTCAGGACTGATATGCTGTGCCAGCGCATTAATATCTTGGGCTTGCGCCTCATTGACATTGAGAGCGACTTCGGGCAGTAGCTGGGTCAATGCCAACTGATGTAATAGCTCTGCCAGCCCATCAAACATACTCGTCGCATCAACCATTTGCGCACGCATCTGCTCAATATGAGCGGCGACGGCAGATTTGTCATGATTATAGATATCAGTGATGAGCCGCACCAAGTCAGCGGCATCAATCAAACCGAGCATGGCATTGACCGTGACATCATCAAGCGCACCTTGGCCAAAAGCAATGGCTTGATCGGTTAGGGATAAAGCATCACGTACCGAACCTTTTGCTGCACTGGCCAATTGCCAAAGTGCAGGTTGGGTATAGCCTACTTGCTCTTGGGTAAGGACATTTGCCAAATGCTCACTCAGCAAGGTTTGCGGCAACGGGCGTAGAACAAACTGTAAACAGCGCGAGATAATAGTAATTGGCAATTTTTGCGGATCAGTGGTCGCGAGCAAGAACTTCACATGTTCAGGCGGCTCTTCCAAGGTTTTGAGTAGTGCATTGAAGCTATGCGTGGACAGCATATGCACCTCATCAATCAGGTAAACCTTGTAACGTCCTTGGCTTGGTGCATAAGGCACGTTATCTAGTAGCTCGCGGGTGTCTTCCACTTTGGTGCGAGAGGCCGCATCAATTTCGATCAGATCAATAAAACGACCTTGATCGATGGCAACGCAATTATCACACACACCGCAAGGCGTACTGGTCACCCCAGTATCACAATTCAGGCACTTGGATAATATACGGGCAATCGTCGTCTTACCGACACCGCGCGTACCCGTAAACAGATAGGCATGATGCAGACGATTGTAATCAATGGCATTTATCAATGCTTGCGAGACGTGCGTTTGCCCAATCAACTCATGGAAGTTTTTTGGGCGGTATTTGCGAGCTAAAACTTGATATTGCTGCGTCATAGTAACTGCCAATATAGTAACTGCCAATGTGAAAAGTACGAATATATAAAAAAGTACAAATATAGTTAAAGCATCAAATCAGCGATCTATAGTAAGGAAAGTCTATGACTGCGATCGCAACTCAGCCAACTGCTCGTATAAGCGCTGCGTGTTTGCATCGATAGCCGAGCCATTCTGATGAAAAGTGTCAATATACACCTCGGTATTAACGCTGTCCTCGCACGGTCTAACTTCTACGCCAATTAAAAACAAATCATCCATTACCGGCTGCTGCATTTGTGAATTAAGCTCAAACAATAAATCCTGATGCGATGCGCGAACTTTGTCTGCACTCAATGCACTATTTTCATCTTGTCCATAGAACACCATCAGATAATGGCGACCAAATACATGATAAGAATGCTCATGACGAACATAACCATTCCATCGTGAATTTTGATCAATCGTTCTATGTGCCAATATTTTTTCTATTAAACACGCATAGGTATACATCGACTCATCAACTAACACATCGACCTGCTCTTTTGGCAGTGGCGTCCCCGCCTCATAATACTGCTGAATCAAGCGATTAAAGAGCTTATACCACATGCGAGTATTCTTTTGAATCTCTAGCATCAACGCATTAGCAAAAGCAGTTTGGTCAGGTTCTGCAGCTTTAAGCAAGCGAGGTTCCACTTGGTCTATTAACTGGTGAGCAACCAACTGCTCTTGCACCTCAACGGCTCTTTGATGAAAATCAGGTGACTGTAAGAACTGGGCAAGTAACGTTGACTCGTCTTGAAATGTCTCAAAGCCAGCAAGCTTGCGGCGGTGAAAATCCAAATAAGCACTGAGATCACTTGGAGTCACCAACTGATTAAGAATGTCGACAAAGTTTTGATGGCTAAATACTTGTAAGACACTCTGCTCATCGTCCAAGTCCAGCACACAGTCTTCAGCAAAGAACTGACTGCCGTATTCGTAATTGACGGTATAGGGCTGCGACTCTGGGTTATCGCCTTCATGCTTGATGGCGAGTGACGTCAAACCAATAAAATAAATTGCCTTGTCCGATGCCGACGCGTTTACGTCAGCCAGTACCTTGTCATTTTTTAGATAAAGCTGGGCATGACGCTTGATTAATTGGTTGACAACTTCCTTTCTCCACTCACGCACCTGTGTACTATCAATCTCTTGCTGGTTAGCCTGTATCACCACATCATTAACGATAAGGTAAACCGTCGCACCAGAGAATTCACAAACAAAGTCATAACCCTGAAAGGCATGCTCGGGATGATTGCTATTGTCCTCTGATACATCATACAAAGATAAGAAGCTTTGCTGAATCATCTGCTGCCAAACTGAGAGCGGTGCGTGCTGAGTGTCCATAATATCCCTATAGATGAGTGCTCATAAATAACTGAGTGTCTGCCACCAACGTTGCAAAACTCGCTTTATACTCAGTTCAGTAACAGTGTGATAGCCAGTTCAATATAATTTAGATACAAGGAAGGCGAGTAAAGTACGACAAGTAGTAGACTAAGCGAGCCTGATACCCTATCTAAATTATATAGGAGTGACTATATTTCATAGTAAGTAGACTCTAGTCTAGTTGTCAAGCTTGCGACGCATATGTGGGAATAAAATCACATCACGAATGCTTGCTGAGTCCGTAAATAGCATCACTAAGCGATCAATACCAATGCCCTCGCCTGCTGTCGGTGGTAAGCCATAAGATAAAGCTTCGATATAGTCTTCATCAAAATGCATCGCTTCATCATCACCAGCGTCTTTTTCAGCGACTTGACCACGGAAACGTTCTGCCTGATCGGCAGGGTCATTCAGCTCACTAAAACCATTGGCCAATTCACGACCACCGATGAATAGTTCAAAGCGGTCAGTAATCTCAGGGTTATCATCGCTACGGCGTGCCAATGGCGACGTCTCTGCAGGATATTCAGTGATAAAGGTTGGCTGACGCAATTGATGCTCAGCGGTCTCTTCAAAGATAATCGTTTGCAATTTACCCACACCAAAGCCCTCTTTTACTTGCTGTTTAAGGGTGGTCGAGGCGTACTCTGCCAGATATTCACGGTCATTGATACGTGCCATATCGAAATTTTCAGCATATTTTGCAATTGCATCAGACATAGACAAACGTATAAATGGCGCTTTTAGACTAATGTCTTCTTCTTGATAAGTAATCTCAGTTGTGCCCAAAATATCCATCGCCAATTCATTAAATAAGCGTTCGGTCAAATCCATCAAGTCATGATAATCAGCATACGCTTGATAAAACTCAATCATGGTAAATTCAGGATTATGGCGAGTTGATACGCCTTCGTTACGGAAGCTGCGGTTAATCTCGAACACTCTTTCAAAACCACCAACGACTAAGCGCTTCAAGTAAAGCTCAGGCGCGATACGCAGATATAAAGGCATATCTAGAGCGTTATGATGCGTCACAAACGGACGTGCCACCGCACCACCTGGGATAGGATGCATCATCGGCGTCTCAACTTCCATGAAACGCTCATTTAACATAAACTTGCGAATGCCGCTAATGACTTGACTGCGAATCATAAAGGTATCACGAGTCGTCTCATTGGTCATCAAATCAAGATGACGATTACGATAGCGCGCTTCGACATCAGCTAAACCATGAAACTTGTTTGGCATCGGACGTAGCGCTTTAGTCAATAACTGAAACTCTTCGATATGCACATATAGATCGCCCTTGCCTGAGCGACCAATATAGCCTGATACGCCAACAATATCACCCAAATCTAATGATTTAATGGTCGCTAACGTCTCTGGATCCAACTCTTTGCGTGCAACATATAACTGAATGCGACCCGTCATGTCTTGAATAACAATAAAGGCACCACGGTTCAGCATGACGCGACCTGCCACGTTGACCTGTGTTTTTTCGCCATTCGCCGCTTTTTCTTCAATTTCTTGTTTTGAGACGCCGTCAAAAGCAGTTTGCAAATCTTGCGCATAATCGGTGCGTTTGAACGTATTTGGATACGGCTGTTTGCCTGAAGCAGTGATATCGTCTAGCTTGGCTTGCAGTTGCGCAATCAGCTCGTTAGCGTCTTCTACAACTGGGGTTTGGTCTTGGTTCTGATTTTTATTGTTGGGATTTGACATAACACTCTCAAAATTATTAGGTAATTAAAGGAACAAACGAAAACGGTGAATTGAATCTATACTTATTATCATCATAGTCAGCTGTAAAAAAACAGCTATAGACAAACAAACACTGTCAGGTGGACAGTGTCTCGCTTTTATAAACCAATGGCTTTAGTCCGCACCAATACTGGCCATCAAGTCCGCCTGATGCTCACGCAACAGTGCATCAAGAATCTCATCCAAGTCGCCTTCCATAATGGCATCAAGCTTGTATAACGTTAGGTTAATACGATGATCGGTCATGCGACCTTGTGGGAAATTATAAGTGCGAATGCGTTCTGAGCGATCGCCACTACCGACCAAATCACGACGGATGGTGTCTGCGGCATCAACTTGAGCCTGTACTTTGACTTGCTGAATCTTTGAAATCAGCATTTTCATCGCTTGCGCACGGTTTTTGTGCTGGCTACGCTCTTGTTGACACTCTACCACGGTACCCGTTGGAATGTGTGTTAAGCGTACAGCTGAATCCGTGGTGTTAACGTGCTGACCACCCGCACCGCTTGAGCGAAAGGTGTCAAAACGAATGTCTGCTGGATTTAGATCTACTGTATCATCAATCTCAACTTCAGGCATCACCGCCACGGTACAAGCTGAGGTATGCACGCGACCTTGGCTTTCGGTTTCAGGCACACGCTGCACACGGTGTACACCAGACTCAAACTTTAGACGACCATAGACGCTGTTGCCGGACACACGAGTAATGATTTCTTTATAGCCGCCATGCTCGCCTTCATTGGCTGACAGCACTTCCATTGTCCAGCCTTGAGTCTGCGCGTACTTTTGATACATACGAAACAAATCACCGGAGAAAATCGCCGCTTCATCACCACCTGTCCCAGCACGAATCTCTAAGAAAGCTGGCACTTTATCATTGGGATCTTTTGGCAACATCATGACGTTGAGCGCTTCTTCCATCTCGACGATGGTATCACGTGCCGTCTCAATCTCATCGACCATCATCTCTTTCATGTCAGGATCTGTCGCATCGGCTAGCATAGTCTCAGCATCGGCCTGATCCGTCTCTGCACGCACATAGTTCTGCCATAAAGTAGTGATATCCATCAAGTCGCTGTGCTCGACAGACAATTCACGGAATTTATTATTATCGCTGATGACACTGGGGTCTGATAATAAGGCGGTGACCTCTTCATAACGGTCTACCATCTGGTCTAAACGCAGGCGTAAGGATTCTTTCATAAAAGGACTTTTAATTGGATAAGAGGAATAAGACTGTGATTATAGCAAATTTTTTGGGGTAAATTAAAACCTCTAGGCATTCTTGTCGATATATGGACAAACTTTTCTGCTACTTGTGTCATATCGACACTTTTTTCTGATGATTTGAATACAGCATAAGCTTTGCTTAAAATTTAAGTAAAAAAAATAGCCAAGAATATTCTTGGCTATTTAAACAATAATTAAGACTTAAGGCTTAAAAAATCAGACCTTACGAACCAGTACCGACCCAATAGAGTAACCAGCACCAAACGAGCAAATCACACCTAAATCACCAGATTTTAGCGCGTCTTTATAACGATGAAAGACAATCATTGGGCTGGCTGAACTGGTATTGGCAAATTCTGCGATAACACTTGGCACAATCGCCTTATCGGCATCACGTCCAACAACGGTGCGCAAGATTAAATCTAGCATGTTGGCATTGGCTTGGTGTAACCACATCATTTTTACATCACTGGCTTGCATTTCGTTCTCATGCAAATGCTCGGTGATGATTTCTGATACCTTTGGACAAACTTCACGGAATACTTTGCGGCCGTTTTGTAAAAACAGTTTATCAGTAACCGGCTCTTTGATATCTGGATACATCTCAGTCTGCGCCGCCAAAAACTCTGAGCGATCCATAAAACCATATTCGTTTTTGATATTGGTTGAAAATTCGGTAAACAACTTCGAGTTGATGATCTCATAACCTTTTGGCGTCTCAAGCTCTTCAACGATAGAAGCGGTTGCCACATCACCAAAGATAAAGTGGCTATCACGATTGCGCCAGTTAAGATGCGCTGAAGTAATCTCAACGTTGACCACCGCAATGCGCTTGGCAAGCCCAGAGACGATAGAGCCATGCGCTTGCGATAAGCCAAAAGTCGCGGCACTACAAGCGACGTTCATATCATAAGCAAATCCGCCAATCATGCCGATTTCTTTTTGAATCTCGATAGCGACTGCTGGATAGGTACGTTGGAAGTTTGAACAGGCAAGGATGATACCGTCTAAATCATTGGCCTCAAGTCCAGCATCAGCAAGGGCATCTTTGAGCGCCGCAGCACCCATCTCAGCCATAATTGACAGCTCTTCGCCTAAATGACGATAAGGAATCACGGGCGCCATGATTTCTGGGTTTAAGATACCGTCTTTTTCCATGACATAACGAGATTTGATGCCAGAGACTTTTTCGATAAAAGCGGCCGATGAGGGCTCAAGTGCAGTCACCGTGCCTGCTGCTATGTCATCAGCATGCTTTGCATTATAATTATCAACATACTGGTTAAAAGACGCCACCAGCTCTTCGTTGCTGATGCTATAAGGGGGAATATATAGGCCGGTGCCTGTGATACAAGTCGTCATGATAAGCTTCCTTGTCTACTACTATAGGGCTTGGAATAAGCATAAAAATGGAGAAAATAACAATCGTTCATTTTCAGTGAATAATTGTAAACTTAAAATCAGTGCCTTTATTATGCCTGAATATTTTAATTTTTCTAATACTTTGTTACAAATAATCTGTTTCTTGCTAAGATTTAACAAAGACTGGCTTCATTTCAAGTTAGCTACTTAAGACAGCTACGTTATAATCAATAGTACATACTCTCGTAAAATCCATGACGGATATAGTCAAAGAAGTCTAAAATGGTTACCAGGCAACCGAGCGAAACTACTACTAAAGTAGACTTAGAAAGGTTAACACTGTAACCGTTTAGCCGTTCGCTGACTATACTTATAAAAGCTCATATTTGGAATATTAATGGTTGAACTTCTTAACTGGTTATTTGGGCAATATGCCGATTACCCTACCGTATTTATTGCGCTCGAATTAATCGCGGTTATCTTTGGCGTGGCGAGTGTATTACTTGCCAGCAAAACCAATATCCTCGTCTTTCCCATCGGACTAGTCAGTACTGCCATTTTTGTCTATCTGCTATGGAAATGGCAGCTATTCGGCGACATGTTTATCAATGCGTATTATACGGTTATGAGTCTATATGGCTGGATTAACTGGTCAAAGAATAAAAAATCTCACCATAGTGAGGTTCAGCAAGTAGACAATGTCCAAATAGAACATCTACATTCCGATGACATTCCTATTCTATCAGCCTTAGCAGCAGGCACGATCGCTTTCGTTGCCTTGGTTTATTACTTCCGACCGGTGATTAATAATGGGTTTAGTTTCGACGGTGCCGTACTTGGAGTGCACTTATTTACTTGGGTGGACTATACCGATATGCTGACTACCGCGCTGTTTTTGATGGCTATGTGGCTGATGGCACGGCGCAAAATTGAGCATTGGCTACTGTGGATCGTCGCCGATGCTATTTCTGTGCCGCTGTACTTTTACAAAGGATTGACCTTCACCGCACTACAATATGTAGTCTTCACTCTCATTGCAATCTGGGCATATTATGAATGGCAACGACGCTACCGCTTGCAACCTAAAGCAGCATACGCCTAAATCGGTCATCAATGTCGCTATCCTAGGGGCAGAGAGCACTGGTAAGACCACACTATGTCGCGACTTAGCCGAGCATTTTGGCTGTCCTTGGGTGCCAGAATATATGCGCACTTATCTACAAACGAAATGGGATAAGGAGCAACTGACCTGTACATGGGACGATTTACTTCCCATTGCGCAGGGTCAAATAAAACTAGAAAATGAACTGGCTCAACAAGCCGCTCAAATGCCGGATAAAGTGCGCTACTTATTCTGTGATACCAGTCTGTTTGAGTTGATGGTTTACGCCAATTGGTATTATGGCGACTGCCCTAAAGCGCTCATCAATGCGGCGTTAATACATCATTATGACTTGATTTTATTAACCGAAGTTGATATCCCGTGGGTCGCTGATGATTTGCGCGATAGCCCGCATCAGCGCGACGAAATCAGTGCTTATTTTGAAAGTCAGCTGACTCGTCACCAAAAGCCGTTTCATCGCATAGGTGGTGCTAGAGACGAGCGCGTACAACAAGTGCTCAAATGGCTTTCTTAAATCCATCCTATCCCACGTTATAAATAAATGACCTACAACCTTTAGGAATATTAAGAGATGTCGATGCTAAAAAACCTTGAACCTTACCTAGAAAAAACCATCTTTAACAGCCGCTGGATATTAGCGCCTTTTTATTTAGGGCTGATCTTAGGGATTGTCTTATTATTTATAAAATTCATTCAAAAAACAATCATGATGTTTAATACTGTATTTAGCGCTTCTGTATCAGACGTCATTGTTAATATATTAGTATTAGTCGACCTCTCCTTAGTAGCCAGCTTATTATTAATTATCATATTTAGTGGTTATGAGATATTTGTCTCAAAAATTGACACTGGTGATCACGTTGATCGACCTAGTTGGATGGGTAAAGTAGATTTTTCTGGTCTAAAACTAAAAGTCATTGGTGCCATCGTCGCTATTTCTGCAATTGATCTTTTAAAATCATTTATGGACATTCCTAATGAATTGAGTAATGGTGAAGCGGACAAGCTCATGTGGAAAGTCATCATTCATATGACTTTCGTAGTGTCTGGCTTATTGTTTGCTATTATGGATAAAGTGGTTGGTGATACTAAAAAACACTGATGCCAGAAAGCACTGATATCAGAAAATACTGATATCAGAAAACACTAAGGCTTATTTTTTCCACACACTCTCCATCGTTCTTACATATTTTTTCTTTATCTCTCCTCTATGATCTTCTTTGAACCTACTGACTGTTATATGCACAGTTTTGGACTAAAGACTCATATGAGGCACTCTTATGCAAAAAACACTATTCACGGTGTAATGGACATTATTCATGCTGGCGTAGGGTCTAACGCTATATACTGTCTATATTTGCAAGGAATCAAAGCCATGAATCAAAAAACTGCCCTTTTTGTCGTGATAAACACACTAAAAAGAACGGACGCAAGCTAGGCAAACAACAGTATCAATGTCTAGCTTGCAAACGGCAGTTTTTAGGTGGCAAAAGACTCAATAACCAAACCCTTTGGACGGAATACACTCAGGGCAAACAGACCTACAAACAACTGGCTGACAAGTATAGCTGTAGTCTTAAAACCATTCAAAGACGCTTAGACACAGTCAGTATTGACTATCAAGTTAAGCGACCGAATACTGCTAACATCATCATGGACACCACTTACTTCGGTCGTAAGTTCGGTTTAATGGTTTTTATGGACAATACCACTAAAGCCGTTCTTTACTACGCGATAGTCAGTCATGAAACCAACAGTGCCTACAAACAAGGAATTGATCATCTAGCATCGTTAGGCGTTGATATACAAAGCATCACCTGTGATGGTAGACGAGGACTGCGTACGTTATTCACCCGCACCCCTTGCCAGATGTGCCAGTTTCATCAGGTGCAAATAGTGACCCGCTACCTCACTCGTCGACCTAAGAACAGTGCCAGTATCGAGCTTAGACGACTTACTTTAGAAATAAAACTGCTTGATAAAGAGGCGTTCATACAGCGCTTAGATCACTGGTATGTGACTCATGAAGCCTATCTCAATGAACGTAGTACCAATGACGATAACAGTAGAACGTGGTACACGCATAAGCGCCTTAGAAGTGCTTATCGTAGCCTCAGAACCAATAGTGATTGGTTATTCATTTATCAAGAATATAAGCATTTAGATATACCAAATACCACCAATTCTCTTGAAGGATTATTCAGCGAGCTCAAGCGACAATTACACAGTCATCATGGTCTAAATGAGCAGCGTAAGTTGCGGTTTATTAAAGACTTTTTAGGGTCAAAGTCTCTCAAATAGCATGAATTATGTCCATTAGCGACTACCTTCTACTTTTTAGCATGAATTTTGTCCATTACACCCTATTCACCAAATTGACTATCATCGTGGGGCTCTGCATTATTTTTGTCGTCGGGCTCATGATGTTTCGCACTGTCATCGCTGAACGACAATATTATGCACAATCAGTGGTGAAGGAAATCGCCCAGCAGCACGTCAATCCGCAAGAAGTCATTACCCCTTTCATCATTATTCCAACCACCATAACGCCAGAATGCTCAATAGTAGGCGATACCGATGCCGCTAAATGCAAATCCGCTTATTCATCGACGCTAACGGTCTTTGCTAATAAAACTAGCGCCACTCAAGACCTTGAAGTCAGTACGGACACCTATCGACGAGGGATTTATCATGCCACTAGCTATAACGGCGCGTTAAAATTCGATCAAAGTTATACCATAAATCAAACCCTACAACGCTTAATAGCAGATAACCAGTCGGTGAGTAACGACTCAAAAACCTTTAGCACAGCTAACAATAGTACCAATGGAAATGGCAACACAAAAACAGAAAAGACCGATATACACTGGAATGACGCTAAGTTGATTATTCCAGTTTCTGATTTGCGCGGTGTGGCAACCTTACCAACAGTAACGATCGACAAGCAAGCCATCAAAGCAACCTATCCGCAGAGTGCCATGCTTAATGGCTTAAGCTATGTTGAAGTATCGTTGCCCAACGATGTTTTGAATCGATTAACCACAACGAGCGCAAGCCAGCAAGAAAAAACAAACCTTGTGGCTGAAAATCTGAATAGCGAACCACTAAATACGCAAAGTTCTAACATACAAACGCCTATTAGCCAAAACCCAAACCATCAAGACTTAGACGGTCAGCAATCAGATAATAGTCGTCATCAAGCGCTTGATATTGTGGTGGACTTGCCTCTCTCAGGTATTAGCACCTTAAATACCGTGCCAACGGGGCAAAACTTTGAGCTATCTATGCGCAGCAATTGGCATGCCCCAAATTTTATTGGCAGAGCCTTGCCCAATGCTAAAAAATTCACCTCAAAAGGCTTTGAGGCCAAATGGCAAAATCAATATCTAACGGTCGCTAACAATCAAAATTTATCAAAGTGTGTCAGCACTGCCAATAATCAATGTATGGTAGCCAGTAGCGCCGTGCTCGATAGCGCTGACCAAGATGATGAGGCTATCACAGCAATAGAAGGCATTGTCACAGCAGAGGGTAATATCGTGTCCAATAGCGAGCGAGATGTGCGCTTAAGTAGCTTTGGAGTGAGTTTCGCGGAGCCAAATGACGTGTATTTACAAACAGAGCGCACGATGAAGTACGCACTGCTATTAATTTTGGTGTCGTTCGGTACATTTTTCTTATTTGAGGTGATCAAATCCAGCCGTATTCACCCTATCCAATACTTATTGGTCGGTTGTGCACTGCTGTGCTTTTATGTCTTGTTGCTACCGCTGGCCGAGCAAATCGTCTTTTGGCAAGCCTATGCAGTTGCTGCAAGCGCCTGTGTCGGATTGATTGGTTGGTACACTTATTATGTATTAGATGGTATCAAGCGAGCGGGCATATTTACCGCTATATTGGGAAGTCTGTATGCCGCCTTTTATGGTATTTTGACCACAGAAGACCTAAACCTGTTATTGGGTGCTATCTTCTGCTTTGTATTGCTAGCCTGCGTGATGGTCATGACCCGTAAAATCGACTGGTATAAGATTGCTTAATATAGGGTCTGTTGAACATTTGAATGTTCAACAGACCCTAGTCGATACTAAATAAAATAGACACACAACATTATGATGCGTGACTGCTACAAATTTTTCTTGCTTACTGTACCTACCCAGACAGAGGCTATAAAAAGTTTATATCAGTCACGCTGTATCTTTTTTATATTCACCTGATTAGAGTCGGTTCACTATAAGCTCATCTTTCATCGTCATTTTTCAATCGCATCTATTTATAGGGTATGTTTACATTTAATTTGTCAGTCAGGTTTTTTGGTATTGCACTATACTATCGTCATTACGATATAGGGCTAAAGCGATAAGCCGTAGTCATTGTCGTTATTATTATCGTTGTCATTACGACTGCCATTTATTCAAAAAGCCAATTTAACGACTGTAGGGATTATTTTGAAAGCCACGTTATATACGATTATTGCTTTAATAGCATTTGCCGCAAACTCTCTTTTTTGTAGAATGGCGTTAGCAGAAGGTTATATAGATGCATGGAACTTCACCATCATTCGCCTGCTCAGCGGCGCGCTCTGTCTGAGCATTATTATGGGCGTTTATAGCTATAATTTACGACGCAACGAGGCAACTCTTAAGCATCCCACTAGCGAGGCCATTTTAAGCGACAGAGGTAGCTGGCTCAGTAGTATAAGTTTGGTGGTTTATGCACTTTGCTTTTCAATCGCCTATGTTGAGATTGATACCGGAACTGGCGCACTGATTCTATTTTCAGCGGTTCAGCTCACCATGATTGGCTGGGGGATATATAAAAAAGAGCAATTAAGTGCCTTACAATGGCTGGCTTTTATAGTGGCAGTGGCAGGATTTGTCTATCTCATGTTGCCATCAGCGGCTGTGCCGTCAGTATTGGCAGCGACATTGATGGCCATCAGTGGCGTGGCATGGGGGATATATAGTATACGCGGTAAAGCGTGCGTGTCACCGCTACGAGCGACAGGCTTTAACTTTCTCAGGAGCCTATTTGCGATTCCGCTACTACTCACCATGAGCATGGTTTATTTAAAAAACATATCGTTAGCAACGATCAGTATCGAGGGCATCTTATTGGCTTGCGCATCGGGCGCAATTGCTTCTGGCATGGGCTACAGCGTTTGGTATATGGCAATGCCCTTACTGAAAAGTACGCAGGCGGCAGTAGTACAACTCTGCGTACCGGTATTGGCTGCCATGCTTGGTGTGGTATTTTTATCGGAGCAACTGACCATAAACTTTATCATAGCAAGCACGGTCATTTTGGGTGCGGTTTTAATATTTATTTTAAATAAAAAAACGCCAAAGACGGTAAGTTAGATCATAAAAAATTTCGACCTGTTTTAGGGTCTGTTGAACATTCAATTGATCATATCTAAACGGACTAAAAATGGCTAAATTTTGCCAAACATCGTTAAATAGCTGGTTAATATCCCGATATTATCTGCGCTATTTTCCTTGTTTGACTGCAATTTATCTCATTTTTATCACCATTTTTAAAATGAGGACACGCCCTAAAGACTATTTGTTTTTATGAAAAATAAATAGTCCCATTATTTGTAATAAAGAAAGTAAACGTTACGCTGATAAACTCGAACCACAACACGAAATAACAAAGTTTACTGTATGATATTGCTTTGTGAAATTACAAACAATCATTAACAATATTAAGGAATATTATGAAAAAACTATTAGCTGTTGCGCCTTTTGCTGTACTTCTAACGGCCTGTGCCACTAACGCTCCAACAACAACTACAACCACAGCAAGTGGCAGTGCAAGCAACCAAGTTCAGACACTAACGTGCGAAGACAACGGCAAAGTGACAGCCGCCTATACCGCAAATGGTCAAATTGCTAACTTAAACGTCTCGCTACCTAAAGTCGGCTTAAACAATGCAAAAATATCGTTAAAGCAAGTGGTATCAGGTTCTGGTGCTCGTTATGTAAATGACACCAACCCTAAAACGACATTCGATTGGCACACCAAGGCTGATTATGGCATTATGACCATCAGCTCAGATAACGGACAGCAGTACAGCGTAAACTGTCAAGTATAATCAATAATAATAAAATGACTGACAGTATGTAATACTCGTTAAAAACAAAAATGCCAGTAGCGCCCATAACTTACGCTACTGGCATTTTTTATGAGCGTCTATTGTGCAATATAGTCGATTCAATTTAAAAGCATTACAAGGCAACCGAGTGTAGATGTATATTTGATACGTCAAGCGAGGTTAACGCAGTAATGCTTTTATAGTGGAATGATTCTAGTTAATTAATTGGTCTCTCTATGAATAAAGAGTCATAAACTGGCTACTGATATAAATTTTTTGTAGCATCGAAACTACGCAGACACAGCGAGCAAGGAAAATTTATACCAGTGCCACGTTGTAATACTTGTACTCATTTTATTTGGGACTGACTATAGGATAGCTCATGAGTGAATCAACCAGTCATAACTCGCTGTCTAACAAGCACATATGGTTGATCCCAGTGATTTGCCTGTTGGCCGGTGGCGGATTGATCGGAATTTCTACCAATCTGGCCAAGGTTGCTGGGCAAATTGGCTTATCGCCGCTCGCCTTTCTTTTTTGGTCGATTACTGGTGCAGCGCTCCTATTATTGGTCGTAACGATTGTGCGACGTGATTTGCCGCCGCTGACGCTACGTAGCTTGGAATATTATTCGGTCGCTGCCCTTGTCAGTGTCGCAGGCTCCAACCTGATTTTCTTTTCCGCCATTCCACAAGTTGGTGCAGGCTTCGTGGCCTTAATGATCGCTTTGCCCCCACTGCTCACCTATCTTGGTGCGTTATTTATGCGTATGGAGAGATTTAATATCGTGCGTGCCCTTGGCGTAGCAGCAGCACTAGGCGGTGTCGGTGTCTTAGCCATCCGTAAGTTTTCGGCCCCTGATGCCAGTATTTTTTGGATTTTACTCGCGCTTTGTGGCCCTGTTTTGCTAGCGATTGGTAATATATATCGCACCTTGCGCTGGCCAGACGCAGCTTCTCCCAGCTCGTTGGCGCCTGGCATGCTCATTGTCGCCGCTATCTTATTAGGTCTGGTCGGTATATTGCCAAACTTCTCGCTTACGGTGCCAACGGACGCATTACTGCCGCTAGGTTTGATTGTGCTACAAGCCTTTATCTTCGCTGGGCAGTTTTTACTGCTGTTTTTATTACAAAAAACAGGCGGTCCTGTGCTATTGAGTTTATTGGGGTCAGTCGGCGCCATCGTTGGTGTGCCAGTGGCTATTTTTCTGCAAGGGGAAAGTCCACCAGAAGGTCTGTTATTAGGCGCTTCATTAATAGCCATTGGCGTGGTATTGGTCACATGGGGCGGCATAAAAATGACCGTGATTCCAGATAATACGCATTACGAGCTATGACGATAGAGATATTATGATTGGTTGCGTAATAAAATCGCTGTTTATTGTGGTGCCTCCATCTGAAAATCATATTTATTGATGACGAAAAAAACGCCAGTAACTTAAGCTATTGGCGTTTTTAAAATATAAGCACTCTACTGCATAGAGCTTATATTAGACAACGGTCACGTGCAGGCGTGCATCAACATTACCACGCGTGGCATTGGAGTATGGGCAGACTTGATGGGCTGCTTCAATCAACGTTTGCGCTTGTGCTTCGTCGATACCAGACACTTCAACGTATAAATCTATATCTAAGTTATAGCTGCCATCTTGCTTCATGCCAATACCAACTTGGGTAGAGGTTTTCGAAGCCGTGATCGGCAGTTTCATGTGTTGCGCCGTCAGGTTCAAGGCACTATCAAAACAGGCCGCGTAGCCCATCGCAAAAAGCTGCTCTGGATTGACACCCTCTTTGTCTTGCTCTTGAAAAGAGACCAAGTCAAAGCCTAATGAGCCATCATCTAAGCCTGTATGTCCAGAACGACCACCGGTTGCTGTTGCGCGAGTTTTGTAAAAAATTTTCATAATATATTCCTTGTTTGATGTTATTAGAAGTCGTGCTTGTTTTGTTTCAATGGAGTTATTATAGGCACTCTCAGCTTAAAGCGTTAGAATAGTCCTCCAAAATTCTTGCCTAATTCTATAAAAAATTATATGATTAAGCTATTCATTACATCAAACGCATACCATAAAAAACATCAAGCCGAGAAACACCAAGCTTATAAACTTTCAATCAACACCCCTTTATCTAAGATAAATATTATGCAGCCAACAACGATTGTGCAACTACTTAACATACTGCCCAAGAATCAAACCATCGAGTCTGCTATTGCTGGTTTATTTTTTTACTGTGCAGATAGACCCAATAGAACCGTCAGCTATATTCAAGAGCCTAGTATTTGTATTGTGTTGCAAGGTGAGCGAGAGATCTATTTAGGAAATGATTGCCAAAGATTTGATAATAGTAATTTGATGTTTTGCCCCGTAAATATTCCTCTGAGTATGCATGTCAAACACGCCTCAGTAGACAATCCTGTCATTGTGCTGTCTATGAAGTTAGACCTTGCTATGATTAGAGAAATATTGGCCCAGATACCGCCCGCACGAAATACAGAAGAAAAGCATCTGGGTATAAAATGGCATCTGGATAACACCATACTCGCCGCTTTTGAGAGACTCATCAACTTGCTCGATTATCCAAACGATATCGAATTTTTATCTAAATTAATTCAACAAGAAATCTACTACCGACTGCTCTCAGCACAGCAAGGCAATAAATTGCGGCAGCTCGTCGTCAATGGCAGTCATACGCATCGTATCAGCCAAGCGACGGATTGGCTCAAAGCGCATTTGAGTGAACCCGTCATCATCGAAGAGCTGGCCAGTAAATGTGGTATGAGTATCTCAGGGTTTCATCAGCATTTTAAAGAAATTACCCAGTTAAGTCCGCTGCAATACCAAAAAAGCCTACGCTTGATGGCAGCGAGGCAGCTTATTCAACGTGGTGAATCACAAGTTTCGCAAGTCGCCATGCAGGTAGGCTATGAAAGCCCTAGTCAATTTAGCCGTGAATACAAGCGTTTGTTTGGAGTCAGTCCGAGCAGTGAGCTTAATTAATAACTGACGCACCTTGAGCGCTATAAAGGGTGTAGATTCATTATCTTAACCTTAACCATTATCATAATTATATAAGGAAATATCGTGCAAGAATTACGACGTTTTGAGGATTATTTATATAAGAGACCTAAGCCCACAGGTATCGACGTTGTCTGCGGATTAAAACATTTTTCTATTA
The DNA here is from genome assembly GCF_965638355.1 of Psychrobacter okhotskensis. NCBI lineage: Bacteria > Pseudomonadati > Pseudomonadota > Gammaproteobacteria > Moraxellales > Moraxellaceae > Psychrobacter > Psychrobacter okhotskensis. Next base: position 1,571,544 of record NZ_OZ281822.1, on the reverse strand, counting down.
TCACGTATGCAGTGCCAGTACACAGATTCGAGGGAATATTTCCTGACAGGTTCAAGCTCGATACGGTCATGATAGACGGCGAAGAAAAAGGCTTGATCTCTATTGTACCCTTTATCGATGTTGACTTTACTTCTGCGGTTTACCCCTTTCCAACATTCACCATGGGACAGACCAACTATCGTATCTATATCATAGATACAGAGACTGGTGAGCGCTGCGTATGGTTTTTGGGCACCACTTTAGATTCTTGGACATTAGCAGTACCAAGGTACTTATGGAGTCTGCCTTGGCATAGCGCGAAGATGACTTTTGATTGTCAATTTGATGACGCAACTGGCAAGTATGTAAAGTATTCGGTAAACGCTGAGTCAGAATGGGCAGCGGCGTCGGTATCGCTTGCGCAACATACAGTGGATAATTTTTCGTTCCCAGGCTTCCCTGATACAGAATCAGCGCTTATTTATTTGACCCATCCGCTAGCAGGATTTTATCATCGCCGTGATGGCAAGCTTGGTACTTATCGGGTCTGGCATAAAAGACTTGAGGTACAGCCAGCCTCTTTGATTTCTGCCAATTTCAAGCTGTTATCAGACTTAGGTATTGTCACTCTTTCAGAGCAAAATACTCCCTATAGTGTACTCATCCAGCCTTTAAATAGGTTTACTATCTATTTACCGCCAAAAGTGATTGGTTGACCCATTTGCTATCTGTCTGGCGCATACATTATGAAATAATACTCAGACCTTGATGACTTTTGTCTTCTAAGTCAATGTAGTCTTTGACTTCGTTTTATTACTTTACATATTTACGTCAAGAAGCCACTTGGACGACTCAACTTCCCAATCGAATCACTCATGAGATATTTTAATCAAGAAAATAACAGTTGACTTGACTTATATATTCATAATATAACATATACTATATATAGTATTTATGAATATTGAAACACTGTTATTCCTAGGTTAATCACAAGTATATTTCGTGAGGAGCTACTATGATTCGTTTAAGCTACACTCTCAAATGCTGGGCTTAAGCATCGTCTTTTACTCGGTGTTTTACTTTGCCGTATTAATGACAGATCCTGATTTTGGTAAATATAACTATATGTTAGCGCTAAGCACATTGCTATTCCCCCTTTCCAAGCGAGCGATTGACGTATTGAGTGACTCTTTAAGGCTCGATTTCGATATGTTTGATGGCTTCTTATCACCCTTACTCATCAATATTACGATATGGCTGTTTACCCCTTTTATCGTCTTTTTAACATTCATTGCTTTCTTGGCTTATGGCATGGGCGTGATAAAAGGAAATCTAAATAATTAAAACTAATGTCTAAGGCAACCTAATGCTAGCTTGAATGCTTTATTCTAGTTTTTTTTAAACAAACGGTATTGGCTTGAATATTAGAGTTCACGTAGGGTTCACTAAGTTCACTGATAAGAAATAGATCTGATAAAATTAGTGCGTAGAACGCAACCTACTCAAACTACGTACACATTCTACGAACCGTTATTTGCATTTGATACTTACCTAGATGACCATATTTACCCATAGAGCCAATCTTCCCAACGACGCAAGTTTCAAAATGTTTGTAATAGCCTTTTTGATTTATACTTTTCGAATCTTTTATTAATAACTGCTTTGGATCTGACACATAGTAAGTAATGCCATTAGAGACAAACTCATGAACCTCAAAGCTTCTTTTAAAACTGCCCCGTAACTGCACCTCTTTTTCTACGCTTGTTGGCGCGAATGCCTTCGCATTTTTATTATTACTGGCCTGTGTTTCATTACAGCCCGTACTCATAAATATAGTTGATGCAAATCCTAATATTATCAATCTACCTTTAATCATTATTTTTTATCCTGCTCAAACACCTACGTTAATGTATTGAATAAAGTCCAAGAAACTCTGGTGTAAAAGAATAATAGCCCTTTAATTTAATCAAATATTATCGACTAGATTAAAGGGCTATATCAGGCAATTGTCATATATTGTCAATTAGCAAGTTTTAAAACTCAAATCGAGCCTTAACTCACTTTATCCCACATCTTGCTTAGACGCTTCGGTGATACCGCCATACGGGTTTTCATCGGCTGGGCGAATAGCTGGATTCGATATTCCTCGACCATCCAGCGGTACTCGCTGATAGACTCATTGTTGGCGCGACCTGACAGTCGCTCCATATGCAAGTCTAGCGCATAGACACCATCGAGGTCGGCATCTAAGTTGTGCTCAAGGCGCTCAATGCGAACCTCCAGCGCCTCTAGATAGCGCGGATACTGCTGCCAATGACTGTAATCCATGCGATAGACGAAGTTAGCCAATTGCAAATCTTCCAACTGATCTTCGATGTCTTCGATAGATTCACCAAATATCTCCCGATCGAGCATGAGCAAACTCTGACGGATACGCTGCCAGCGGGTATAGACATTTTTAAGGGTTTTTATGACCGCTTGACCAGTCAATAAGAAGTTGCTCAACACAACTTCAAGTGTTTGCCCATACTCCTCTGGCGTGAACGGCAGCTCCTCGCTTAAGCCAACAGCGATATCATCAGCGCTCTCTGGCAAGGCGTCACTATGGTTAAACAAGACATAGTGCTCTTCGAGTGTAGCATCTAGTGTCGCATCGATAACGATAGTTTTTAGGGCTTCCATATCGCCAAGGGGCGCAAATGCCAGTTTGAATATCTTGTCTATTTGACTGGTCAGTTGTTTTTTCTTCGCGCCAAGCTTGCCTTTGATTAAAGTCAAAACGCCGATACGATGCGCCTGCAATGCAGCGTTTACATCGGTATACTGATGAATCGATACTGCCTCGCCGGCCTCGTCAGCGACCAAGGCGGCAAATTGCTTCATCACCACGCCTGCACTGTGATGGTTTTTGCTAAAAGCAAAGTGCTCAGGGAATTCGGTATGCGTGCCTTGCTGCTCATTCACGGCTTGTCTGGTTTCACTAGCATGGCGAATTTGTAGCGTTTGTAGGTCGCGACCTTTTTCGATAATACGGTTTTTGTCATCGACCACACAGATTTGCGGCTGCAAATAACGATCGATACTAGAGGGATTAAAATTGTCTGCTGTCACCGACATAATGCCGCGACGATTTAAGGCTTGGCAAAGCTGCTTAAGTAAGCCTTGACCACCAGCGGGCTGCAATTCATCAAACAAGCTATCAGCGGTGTCAGGAATTGGTACGATTTGACGGCGGATATCTTTGGGTAATGACTTAAGTAATTGCAATACCAACTCAAAACGCCAACCAGGTACGCCCCATAACAGCTCGATAGCATCTAGCTGCGGTAGCGCAACGAGTGGCACGCGAATCGTCACTCCATCGTCATCGCTCGCCGGATCGAAGACATAACGTAGCGGCAGCTTTAAATCACCCAACTGCCACACTTCAGGAAAGTCACCTGTGGTCGGTGCTTGACTATTGAGCACGTCATCATCGGTGAAGAATAGATGCTTGGTATCAGTTTTTTCAACCTCAGCCCGCCAGTCTTCAAAGGCCTTGCGACTGGCGACATGCTCAGGGATTTTTTTGTCGTAGAACTGGTATAGCGTCTCTTCATCGACGAGTAAGTCACGACGGCGCAGCTTGTCTTCGATACGCTCAACATGAGCGATTTTGTCCATGTTATGCTGCAAGAATGGCGCTTGGCGACCTAAGTTACCCGTGACCAAACCATCGCGGATAAAGATTTCTCGTGACTCAACCAGATTGACTTGCTCGTAATTGGTCAGCTGCTTACTGATAATAATCAAACCAAATAAGCTGATCTGCGCGTAAGCTTTGACACGCCCCGTCTTTTTCGACCAATGCGGCTCAAAGTAGTGATATTTTAATAAATCACCTGCCGCTGAGATAATCCATTCTGGTTCAATTTTGGCAACGGTACGCATAAAGACTTGCGACGTTTCTACGACTTCAAACGCCATGACCCAAGGTGGTATCTGTTTAAATACCGTACTCGCTGGGAAGATTTTAGCTTTTTGCTGGCGCGCGGCTAGATATTCACCACGATTTTCAGTCTTGTGGGCGATGGTAGACAACAGACCTGTTAATAATGCGCGATGTAAATTGGCATACTTAACCGCTTTGATTTCTTCATCATCAATCGCCGTTGGATCGTTAGTCACGTTTTCTAACGTATCCGTAGTTTTTGCCTCTTTAACATCCGTAAGCTTGAGGTCGGTGACCATTTGCACCAACTGGCGATGGGTCTGACTCCATTCACGCACCCGCGGAAAGCTCAGATAGTTTTTCTTCGTGAATTGCTTGCGTTGATTACCAGAGAGCTTATTGCCGTCTTCATCGGTTTCAAACAAAGCCTTCCACAGACTTAGATAAAACAAAAAATCCGAGTCATCTTGACGAAATTCTGCATGCTTTTGATCTGCTTGTTGACGCTTATTGGCAGGGCGCTCGCGAGGATCTTGTACCGCAAGCGCGGCGACCACGATAAGCATCTCTCGAATACAGTCAAAATCGCTACCGGCAACTAGCATACGTGCTAGCCTTGGATCGATTGGCATACGTGCCATCTTTTGACCAGTGGGCGTCAGGCTTAGATGATCGAGACCTTTTTTTGCTTTTGGCTTGTTGGTTTGCTTAGTAGAAGTTGCTTCATCTTTAGACGTAATCGCCCCTAATTCATCAAGCAATTTATGCCCATCTGTGACCAAGCGACTATCGGGTGGCTCAATAAACTCAAAGTCATCGACACTGCCCAAACGTAGATTGGCCATCTGTAAAATAACGGACGCTAAATTGGTACGTAGAATCTCAGGCTCAGTAAACTCAGGACGACCAGTAAAGTCCTCCTCACTATAGAGACGAATACAAACACCCGGTGCGACACGACCACAGCGACCTTTGCGCTGATTGGCAGCCGCTTGTGAAATCGCCTCAATCGGTAAACGCTGTACGCGTGAGCGATATGAATAGCGTGAAATCCGCGCAAATCCTAAGTCAATGACATAGCGAATGCCGGGTACGGTCAGCGCAGTCTCAGCGACGTTGGTCGCGATCACAATACGTCGACCTCGACCTGAGGGCTGAAAAATACGCTGCTGCTCTTCATAAGTCTGCCGTGCAAATAGTGGCAGTACTTCGGTATGCTTGGGTCCATGACGTTCAAGTACCTCTTGGAGTTCACGAATTTCTGCTTCAGTGGCGGCAAATATCAAGATATCTGCTTGGTCAGCATGACCTTTGCTTTGTGCATCACCAAAGCATTCCTCTACCGCAGCCACAACCGCACGCGGCAGATTTTCTTCAAAATCATCGTAGCTGTCATCATCCGAGCTGTTTACTGGCTCATCAGTCAGCGGACGATAGCGAACTTCGACGGGGAAGCTGCGCCCTTCGACATTAAAAATCGGCGCAGGTACGTTACGCTTTAGTTTATTATCATAACGGCTAAAGTATTCACTAAAGCGCTTGGTATCAAGCGTTGCTGAGGTAATAATGACTTTTAAATCGGGGCGTTTTGGTAGCAACTTTTTCAGATAACCCATAATAAAGTCAATGTTTAAGCTACGCTCATGCGCTTCATCAATAATAATAGTATCGTATTTACTTAAAAATCGATCATGACCCAATTCCGCCAATAAGATACCATCAGTCATAAGTTTAACGACTGACTGCGCGGTACCTTGTTCATTAAAGCGAATTTTAAAACTGACCGTATTACCAAGCTGCTCGCCCAATTCTTCAGCGATACGGTTTGCTACACTTCTAGCCGCTAGTCGCCTTGGTTGGGTATGCCCTATCTGTCCAGTAATACCACGTCCTGCTAGCATTGCCAATTTCGGCAATTGCGTTGTTTTACCTGAGCCCGTCTCCCCTGCGACGATAATGACTTGGTTATCGATAATAGCCTGAATTAAGTCATCACCACGTTGGCTAACGGGCAGATCAAGATTTAATTTAGCTGGCAAGTCCTGAGGAATACTATTGATACGCGCTTGCACGGTTTGCTGTGAGCGGGTTTTAATTTTGTCATACTGCGCACGTTTTTTAGCTAGCTCATCAACTGCTTTATTATCAGAATTGCTACTGGCTTTCTTATTCTTAGCAACAGCTGCACGCGCCAGCTCACGCTCTAAGCGACTTAGATAGTAGCTGTCTTTTGCTAGTACGGGTAAGTCAGTGGCAACTTTAGCGTGCGAAGATGTGTTATCAGTGTGTAGCGTAAGATTTGAGTCATCATTATTTGGGTTAACAGCTTTACTTGATTCATTGCTTGGCTGATTGGGGCTAAAGGCACTGGCGTTTCGTTCATTGGCGGTGTTTTCAGTAGGCATTTCTGAGACATTTTTAGAAGTATTGGACATATTTACTTAGGCTATTTATTATTTGGAAGTGGTTAGATTATGGGGGTAATTTGGGCATGATTCAAGATGGTTATAGTGCTTGGTTTGCACATTGAAATCTTTTATCAGTTTTGAGAGCCCTAGCTTTGATGGCATTGATAATGTAATAGCTATTTTGATGCCCTGGTTAAGCCATCAAGCACGCCCTAAAACTAATGAAAACGGCCTAAAAAGTAAAATTAAGCGTTACTGGTATGAATGAGCTGTCGACTAGTCGCAGCTCCCGTAAAAAAGGTCTGCAAATTTTGCAGTGGCACCCTAGGAAAAGGTAGGTGTAGCGAGAGTATTAACTTTTCAAACCCTACCATCTCATCAGCCAATGCTTGAGCAATATCAGGTTGAATCTGCGGATTGTCATAAAGATTATCAATCAACCATGTCAACTGTGGAAAACTGCCATTATCATGAATCTGATATAGGGCGGGTACTAGCTCATCAGAGATTTGGCAGCGCGTTTTGCGAATTATGCCGTTCTTAAAGTACATATTTAAAGCCATATTATGTCAACTTCCTTAAATTCTTAATACTGAGGTAACCGACGTACTCTTTATCATCGTCGGTTTTTGCAAGTGCATGACTATCATGAGCAATAGGTTCAATTAAAATCTGTACGTTTGAGATAAGATCATTAACGTTATAAATATCATCGATATCCACCGCAAATTTATCATCAATATGCGACGCGGCATCGAAAGGTGAATCTTTATCTTTAAAAGTAAATTCTTTATAAAATGCACTCTGTTTGGCTTGTTTGATAGCCTCTGCTTGAGTGGCAGCAACGATAAGTAGTTTGTAATGAAACTCTTCGAAGCTCCCCTGCTGATAGCCGCCTAAATTAATAAAGAACAGTTTTAAACCATTATTGCTATCTCTAATTGCTGATTCGACTAACTTTATCGAGTGATTACCAACCTTAGTAATAGCGCGATACGAGTCGATGTGCCATTTATTTTTGACTTCAGGCCAATGGTGATTAATATCCTCTATCAACTCGCTCACCTGATTGGCCACGCCAAAAAACATGTCATGCTGCTCAATCAAACGACCTTTTGGGCGACCACCAAGTTGCACCATAAATAGTGTTGGCATCTTACACAGTCCTTATTAAATATATAAAATCCATCGTTAGTCTACTCAATGTTATCAGCTTGGTCTAAAGGCAGTTTGACCATTCCTATAGTTATAACACCCGCCCTGTCCTTAGCGCAAACGCCCAATCTTCACGACCGTTCATTGCAGCCAATTTGGCCGCAGCTTCATAATCGTAAGGCACTTTGATATGCTCAACTTGCCAGCTTGTATCTTGCTTAGTACTTTGTATAGTACCTTGCTCAGCACCAACGCATTTTTTAATAAGTGCGTAACTAGCATGGGGCGAATAGGTTTGCATTTTATGCGCGATAGGCAAATTATCTTCATAGGCTGGATAACCAACGCTACCTGTATTGACTATCGTTTGCCCTGTCGATAGCGTAACGGTACGTGGGATATGAGTATGACCACAGATGATAACGGCACTCTCAATACTGTTAAGCAATGTCAGAATATCTGCGTCATCACGTACTATCGGCTGCCCTGTTTCGATATTCTCGAGCATATATACCATGTCATCGGTTGGTGACCCGTGGCATAGATATACATCTTCACTGACATGATAATCAAACGGCAAAGCTTGCATCCATTCAACCGCTGCTTTAGGTAAGTCTTCAAGGATAAAAGCCATGGTTGCGTTATCAGCAATATCCGCCGCTGTCGCTTCATAAATCTGTCTATCCTGATTACCTCGAATCGTAATGATATCGTTCTGATGCGCCATGAGAAGCGCATAGGTATCTTTAGGGGCAATAGGTCCGTATAAAATATCACCCAGATTGACAATTTGATCGATATCGCGACGTTTGATATCAGCCAACACAGCTTCAAGCGCGAAGACGTTGCTATGAATGTCGGAAACAGCGGCTATTGTCGTTATTCGTTTGTTTTTTGGATTATTCATCTATTTGTTCACCAACCAAAAACTGCTGTACTACTTTAACCGTCGCTACGGAATCCTCTTCGTGTGGTACATGTCCCAAATTATCAAATACCTTTAACTGGCTATTAGCGATATCTCGATGAAACCGTTTGGCGTTTTCTACTGGGATTAGGTCGTCTTGCGCACCCCATAAGATGAGGGTTGGTAAATCCAATTGTTTGATTTGTGCTTGATTTGCCGTGTTATCCATCTCCAGCAAGCGGCGGTTTAGCGCCAGACGGTTGCCTTGACGCAAAGTCAAATCGTAATAACGATCCACTAAAGCCTCATCGACTTTGCTGTCGTCCGCGTAGACGCTTAAGATACTTTTTTTCACAACATCACGCGGTAGCACACGGCTAAGCAGTGGAGTCAATATGGGGTATTTCGCCAGTTTAAAACCAATAGGCACCTGTTTTGGCGTTGCAGGGTAGCCAACTGCATCGATCAATATGAGTTTATTAACCCGCTCAGGATATAATGCCGCAGTACGCCACGCGATTTTACCACCCAGCGAGTTGCCTGTTAACGTCACGCGACCCACTTCTAAATGATCAAGCACATCAATGACAAACTTAGCATAATTAGCACTGTCATACTGAGTGGATTCATCGGTATAAGGGCCGGTCAAGCCAAACCCCGGCAGATCCATGCTGATGACACAATAGTCATCACTTAACTCACGTGTCCAGCCCTGCCACGTATGCAAATTTGCTGAAGTGCCATGTAGTAATACGATAGTTTTAGAGCTCTCAATGGTTTTAACACTATTAAGATCAGATTCTATCTCATTTTCTACGGCATTTTTGCTCGGATAGGCTGTGCATCTTGGCGATTTGATCACATGCGCCTGCATCCCTTGCACGTCTATAAACTCACTATTGGGCAGTTGCCAGCGCTCTAGGTCGGCGACGCTTCTGTCGGCCGCCCAATAAAGTGCGATTAAAGCTATCAATAAAACAAGTAGCCCCAAAACAATAAAGACCATGATTTTCGTTAGACGTTTTGCCATTTTTATTAAATCCGTTTAATGAGATGACGTTATTGATTATGTTATACAGTCATTAAACCTAAAAGGAAACAAAAAACCCGATGCTTGAGAGTAACTCAAACATCGGGTTTAATGGTTTTATAGTCAGATTATTATAAGGCTAAATTAAGAAAAAATACGCCCACAGCCCTACTACAAAGGTGGCGATGATATTGAGAATGATACCAGTACGTATCATCTCTGACTGCTTGATAAGCCCCGTACCAAATACAATCGCGTTTGGTGGTGTGGCGACAGGAAGCATGAAGGCACAAGAGGCTCCAATACCGATGACCAATACCAACACTTCATGGGGCAAACCCATCTGCTCAGCAATAGCAGCAAATACCGGTACTAATAATGCGGCAGAGGCAGTATTAGACGCAAACTCTGTCAAGAAGATAATAAATGCCGATACCGCAATCATCACGATAATAAGCGGTGCAGAGGATAAAGCATTAGCCACGGTCTCGCCTAGCACTAAGGAGGCGCCAGAAACTTTCAAGATTGTTGATAGTGCGATACCACCACCGAACAACATGAGCACGCCCCAGTCGGTGTTGTCAGAGACTTGCTTCCATGACACGAGCCCTAAGCTCACCACCGCTGCAGCTGCTGACAAGGCAATAACAGCGTCAGTATCAGTGATATCAAGTGCCGCACCGATTTTTTTGGAGAATATCCAGCTGAGTGCTGTCACGATAAAGACAATAATAGTCACTACCCGAGGTTTATTCCATTCAATAGGTTCCTCTTCGACAAGGACGACCGTACGATTAAGATTGGGTTTCAGGAACAAATACATCGCCCCCAGTAATAGTGGCAATAGCACTAACATCATTGGAATACCGAATTTCATCCAATCGATAAACGCAATATCAAGCGCTTTTGCCGCGATGGCGTTAGGCGGTGAACCAACAATCGTACCCAGACCACCCAAACTGGCAGAGTAAGCGATACCCAATAATACAAACACAAACGTACCGCGATCTTTTTCGCGGTCAACCTGCGTCAGGATACCGAGTGCAAGGGGTAGCATCATCGCAGCCGTGGCAGTGTTCGATATCCACATCGACAAAAATGCAGTGACCCCAAATATTAAAAATACAGCCGTACCAAGCTTGCCACCTGACATCGATAGAATTTTTAGCGCTATTTTTTTGTCCAATTGCTGTACATGCAAAGCGGCAGCCAAAGCAAAACCACCAAAAAACAAGTAAATCGTTGGGTTAGCAAAACTCTGCAAGCCGATTTCGGCATCGAACTCTGGTATACCAATCAGTGCGCCAACCACCACCACTAATAGCGCAGTAATGGTCACATGTAGCGCTTCTGTCAGCCATAACACACCGATGAAGAACAGCAGGGCCAAGCCTTTATTGGCATTGATATCGAACGGCAACACGTTATAAATAATCATACTGATAATGGCAGCGATGATGACCACTATCAGCCCTTTACCTGTACCCTTTGGAAAGGTGTCGGTAAATAAATACTCATTGCCATCATCAGGAAGATGGCTGTCTAACTTTTGCTCTGACATAACATATCCTTATTGTCCTCAAAGACGTTATAAAAAACTGAAATATAAAGATAACTTTTAATCATAATTGCTAACAGCAATTTATTACGAAACTTATCATCTGCTATTGTAAATGACATTGAACAGAAATCATCAGCATCCCAGTGATACCTCGTTACACATCGTCACTAAACAAGCCTACACCGTACCTGTACAACAAGGTAGCTCTATCTCATACTTACTATGTGATATAAAACCAAACGCCCATAAATATTGCATATAGCTATTTTTATTGGCAGTTAACAAAAACAAACAGGAGCACGTTATGACAGACCCAAACAAAACGGATGCAACCACGAAGATGGCACCGAAGGATATCAATCAAGATGGTCTAGATAAAAAAGACCAACAACGTACTGATGACTCTGCCTTAGATATGATGCAAGGTATGCACGAACATGAAGATCACAATCCAGAAGAAGATAAATAGTTCGGTTCGGTATAAAAAGCCATAAAATATAGTCTAAAAGCGCCTATCTTGCTGATGAGCGCTTTTTTGCTTGTGGTGGTCTCTGTTCTGGCAAATGATCTGAGGCATAGTTATAGACAAATGCCGCCGTTAGCACGATAGTGATCGGTACAAACAATGCGCCATAGCCAATTTTGGCATATAAAAACGCACCCACTACCCCGCCACCGCAAAAGCAATACCAAATAATCGCCTGAAAGCCCAATGTCGGCCTACTGATTGAGCGTCCTGCTAGCCAATTACCGATAGCAGCACCCATGTCTGACGTTAGACCCGTTAGATGAGTAGTACGAATGACTGCGCCGCTATAGGTCGCCACCATAGCATTCTGTAATCCGCACGCCATGGCAGCGGCCAATTGTCCTAGATAATCATGCTGCTGATATAACCAATAACTGAGCAATAATAACGCCGCTTCAATATAAAGCGCAGTGCCATAGCGCCGTCCTAACTTCAATGAGGTTTGCCCAATGACAAAACCACTCAATACTGCCCCCGCCAAAAATGATAACAACGACGCGCCAATATATAGAATACTGACAGCATCAAAATGAGCAATAGCGGCAGCAAATAGGCTCACATTGCCAGTGACATGCGACACGGATAAATTGGTAAATCCCATTAATGCTGCCGTATTGAGGCAGCCCGCACTAAAGGCAAGTACAGCACCGCCCCACAATATCCACCTTGGTAATTTGGTTATCATATCTAGCACCTAAAGGCTTGTTACCAAAAAGCCCGTAGTATAACCAAAAAAGACAGCCGGTTGGCTGCCTTCTCTGTCATTACTATGATTGCACTAAAGGTTTGTCATGGTCAATGGATTTTATAAATCTCAAGAATTAGAGCATATTGAATATTCAACACACCCTGATAAAACACAATTAAAGACCTTTTAAACAATTACTGCTGTGGCTCATCAAGCATCATCAATTGCTCACTGATAGCAACAGTATTAAAACCAGCGTCAACGAACATAATCTCACCAGTAATACCTGAAGCCCAAGGCGACAATAAAAATAGTGCCGCATTTCCCACTTCTGTTTGGCTGACATTACGCTGTAGCGGTGCAATTTTTTCGCTAATATCCAGCATTTTACGGAAAGACTTAATACCACTGGCAGCTAGCGTGCGGATAGGACCTGCCGAAATAGCATTGACGCGGATACCTTCACCGCCCATAGAGGTCGCTAGATAGCGAACACTGGCTTCAAGACTGGCTTTTGCCATACCCATGACGTTGTAATTTGGCAATACCGAAATACTACCTTCATAAGTCAAGGTCAGCATTGAGCCGTGGCGCATGGCCAAAAGCTCTCGTGCTGCTTTGGCTAGCGCGACAAAGCTATAGCTGGAGATATCATGAGCAATATGGCTGCCTTCACGCGTTGTGGCGCTAACGAAATCACCATCGAGTTGATCCATCGGGGCAAAGCCAATCGCATGTACCACACCATCGATACCGTCGCCCCAATGTGCGGTGACTTGCTCAAAACACGCCGCGATAGACTCATCAGAAGCCACATCACACTCTAATACCAAGTCCGCTTCGAACTTCTCCGCAGCCATATCAACGCGTTTCTTAATCTTATCATTAGGATAAGTTAAGATGAGTGACGCGCCTTCGCGATGCAACGCCTCTGCGATAGCCCAAGCAATAGAGAGCTTGCTGGCAATACCAGTGACGACGAACCGTTGTCCTTGCAGTAGCATAATATTTCCTTTTGAGTCGATCAACGTTATTTATTTAGTTTGTTTTAATAAGATAATAACCATGAATAAAAAAGATAGATATAAAGATGACTTATTATACACGAAATAATTTAAGTATACAGTCGTAAACTGTTTTGAGTGTTCAATGAGTGACTATATTGATTAAACACTTAACTACTGCCACAGCGGTATGAAGTTGAGCAGATTTAAAGTATAATCACAGCCCTCCCAGCTTGCACAATTTTTATAAAAATCCTTTATAACCGTTGTTTATAAACAAGGATTTAGCGTTAAGCTACACCCACATTTTGGATGGCTGCCAAACTTATGAGTAACACCCCTATCGTCTCCTCAGATTATCAAGAAAGTATTGTATCCTATCGTCAACTGATTGAATCAACTGGCGAAGACTTAGATCGTCCTGGATTGCTAGATACGCCCATTCGAGCGGCGAAAGCATTTGCTCATTTAACCCAAGGCTATCATCAAAGCTTGGATGAAGTGGTCAATGACGCGGTATTCCCGTCGACCAATCGCGAATTGGTTTTAGTACAAAATATTGAGTTTTATTCGTTATGTGAGCACCATATGCTCCCCTTTCATGGGGTGGCACATATCGGTTATCTGCCGAATGGACAAGTCTTAGGGCTGTCAAAGTTTGCACGTATCGTCGATATGTTTGCTCGCCGTTTGCAAATTCAAGAAAACCTGAGTGAGCAAGTGGCACAGACCATCATGGACGTGACGGGCTGCCGTGGTGTAGCTGTGGTAATGGATGCATCACATATGTGTATGATGATGCGCGGTGTCAATAAGCAGCATTCGACCACACGCAGCACAGCAATGCTTGGTGAATATGTGCATGATAACCAAGCACGCAACGAGTTTTTAAATGCCGTACCTAAGCGTCAACCGGCATTTTAAAATGGTATTCTATAGTGAGTGAAAAGTAATATCGAACCATCATGCACTGCTGCTATCAATCTTCTTGCTTGCTGTGCCTGCGTAGACAGAGGCTACAAAAAAACGATAGCAGCAATACCGTCGCGTTTTTAGGATGTTTTGACTATAGAACAAAAAAAGGACACTCATCAAGTGTCCTTTTTTTATGCAATTCAGATATGTTTAAAACAGAGATACTGTGCCGTGTTGAGCAAATCCTAACTCACTGATTTTACGGCATCAATCCAGTTGCCATAACCTGCTTCTTCCATCTTCGCTAATGGAATAAAACGCATTGCGGCTGAATTCATGCAATAGCGTTTGCCCGTTGGCGCTGGACCATCATCAAATACGTGACCCACGTGCGAATCAGCGTAGCGGCTGCGGATTTCGGTACGGGTTGAAAAAATACCACGATCTTCTTTTTCGACGACCACGTCGGCACTCAACGGACGGATGAAGCTAGGCCAGCCTGTACCAGACTTGAATTGGTCACGAGAAGAATATAGCGGCTCGCCCGATATCACATCGACGTAAAGCCCCGGCGCTTTATTGTCCCAATAAGCATTATCAAAGGCGCGCTCGGTACCTTCTTTTTGAGTAACTTTATATTGAATGTCACTCAGCGACTTTTTCAGTGTTTCCTGTGTTGGCTTCACGAATGTTTTTGGGTTGAAGCCTGCGCTTGCTTTGGTAGTTGCTGCTTCATTTAAAGCTGCCTGTTTAGAGCTGGCCGCAGTCGGTTTAAACTGGTTAAAATCTAGCTCATAGTCTTTGCCATAGACGCTTTCGATAAATTGATAGCGACCAGAGTTGAAGGTATAAGCCTTATAGCGTAGCGGGTTTTTTTTATAATAATCCTGATGATACTCTTCTGCTGGATAAAAAGTGCTCGCAGGTACAATTTCGATCACCACTGGTTTGTCATATACCCCAGAGTCCTGCAATGATTGCTTGGCAGTTTCTGCTATCTGTTTTTCTTGCGCATTATTATAAAAAATAGCGGGGCGATACTGCGTACCTCGATCCACATACTGACCTTTATTATCAGTGGGATCAGCAATGCGCCATAACGCCTGTACGATACCGTTATAGGTAATCTGTGTAGGGTCATAATATACTTGCGCCGCTTCCGTATGACCCGTACCACCTGCTGATACTTGTTTATAAGTTGGGTTTTCGACATTACCACCTGTATAGCCAGACACCACTTCTATGACCCCAGGGATTTTCTCATAGCCTGCTTCCACGCACCAAAAACACCCACCAGCGACCGTTGCTACTGCCAGTCCTGGAGTCGTCGGCGCATAAGGATTGGCAGCATTTACATCCTTCACAGCGGTGTTGGTTTCGGTAGAAGCACAACCTGCGTACAACGCACTGCTTGCCACGATCACTAATCCGATAATTCTAGACGGCAATATACGATTCATAACTATTTCCTAAAAGAATTTTCGTGTAACTATAGTGACCCCTTGGTGTCACCACAATATTCCTATATTGTTATATATATAAAACGAGTTCAATTGTTTCTAATAAAAAAAGCTTATTATCCTATGATAATAAGCTTTTTTAGTTTATCAGCGACATGATTAAATAGATAAAATAATCTATGCTGCTATGCTGCATTGTCACTATTTTTATCTTTACCAGCAAGAGCTTCACTTTCTTGCATAATCTTGGTCAAGATTTCCTTGATACCAGACGCTGGCATATAAGTCGGCACTGCATAGGTATCACTGACTTCTTTAGCAGCGGCTTTAGCGATACTGTCAAAGTCACTGCTTTTCATACCTTTGACGGTTGGATCAATATTTAAGCTTTTGATCAGCTCTCGTACTTGGGCGATTAAGTCATCTGCTATCTGACCATTGCTACTACTCGCTTGATCGTGCTTGACCATGCCCGTTTTTCTTGCCAATGTTGCCAGTCGTTTTTCACTTGCTTTACGATTTAAGTCCAATACATAAGGCAAGACGATGGCATTCGCACGACCATGAGGAATACTATAATACGCGCCTAATTGATGAGCGATAGCATGAACATAACCTAGACCAGCTTTATTAAAGGCAATACCACCGTAGTGAGCCGCAATACCCATCGCTTCACGGGCTTTTAAATCGCCACCATCTTTATAAACCATCGGTAGATATTTCATGACAGACTTAACAGCCGAAGCTGCATAGTAGTCAGTCTCTACGCTTGCGTTCACGCTCATCCACGCCTCTAGTGCATGGGTCAATACATCAATACCGGTATCGGCTGTGATATGCGCAGGCATACCTTTCATAATGACCGGATCGATGGCCGCTGCTAATGGCACCATTCTTGGATCAATAGATAAGGCCTTTTGATGGGTTTCATCGTCTGACACTACCGCACCAAGCGTTGCCTCTGAGCCCGTACCAGCAGTAGTAGGAATACAATATAGCGGCGTAGAAGGTTTTCTGGCTTTTAGAATTCCAATAAGTTGTCTAGGTTTACAATTATTGCCCTGCGACATTGCAATCATCTTAGCCGCGTCGATGACTGAACCGCCGCCGATAGCCAGTATAGAGTCGCACTTAGCATCGATAGATTTGCGCAGGCCTTCTTCTATGATCTTAAAAGTAGGATCTGGTGTCACACCATCATAGAGCTGATAGCGGATGTTTTTACTATCTAGATAGTCGGTCACTTTGGCAGGTATACCAAGCTTATTCAATACGGCATCAGTGACGATAAATACATTGCTACTGCCTTCATTGATGAGCATATCACATAACTCATCACAGGCAGTCTCACCAACGAATAGCATCGGTCTTCTGATAGGCACTACGTAAGAAAAGGCTTTTAGCACTTTGGCACGCGTTTTGGCAACTGCCAAATAACCAGCATGCTGCAATGGATTGTTATTTACTAACTTAGAAAGACTGCTTTGTTTTTTACTGGGCATAAAAAATCCTTTTTTAATAATGCTTTTAATAGCAACAATAACTGTGTTAATTCCGCTAACTAGGGCGTGTCTCAATTCAAGCAATAGTCATCTAAATGGACTAAAAGTGGTTAAATTTCGCTAAACAGCGTTAAATAACCCGTTAATATATCGATATTATCTGCTCTATTTTCCTTGTTTAACTACGATTTATCTCATTTTTAGCACCATTTTTAAAATGAGGACATGCCTTGGGAGCGAAGCCAAAACAGGTAAATACATAAGTAAAATATATATCGATAGAGTAGACTCATGTCCAAATTTATTGTACCACTGCATTTTTTAGGATGTCGTGATTATTATGAACTGCTATGTTCTGATTTTTTAGAAGGTTTTATCGAATCGTCCAATAGCAGCAGTATTCATAAATAAGGCAACCTTAATTCTCTTCTTTGACCAGCCACTGGTTATTGTCTTGCCCAAAATACCAAATCATCACCACAGGTGCCAAGATACTCAGCCAAATGCCATAGGTGATTGGCAATCCCTGCGTGACCGCTATATAGCTCAGTCCAATGATGGTCAGTGCAAGGAGCATCGCAATAACATTATGGCTCGATCTACGGCACATCAATTCTCGTAAGATGGTCAGCGTCAATAAAAATACCACCAACATACTCATTAGCATGCCCATTGCATAAGGTTCTGAGATGATTTTTTGGGCGCTATCACCCGTTTCACCGGCGACGGATTCGGTAACCAGATTCAGCATACTACCCAAACCTGCTAAGGCAGCAAAGATAAAAAAGTGCCCATAACCAAATAAAAACAAGTCATGACGTCGGCGCTCTTTATTTAAAATGGTATCAAATGGCACGATAAAATACAGCCACCATAAAGAAAACACGAGAGCGACTAAGCTTGAGCCGAGTAACAGGATGCTACTCGCAGCCGAGGTAGAGTTAACCAAAAAATATTGAATACTGTTACTAACCCCTACCACACCCTCGCCCAATACGATAATGGTCAAGAGTCCATAACGCTCAGCAATGTGTCCAGGGTGCCAGTTATCAAACTGCTCTGAACGCGCCCATACTGGCATGAGTAGTTCTGCTGCTATGAACAGAAACAAGGCGGGCGTTTGTAACGCGGATGGTAAAAATAACCAGATAATCCACAACGCCTGTAAAGTTAACAGACCGACCATACTGCGCCCAGCGACTTTTTTATGACCTGGAACTTGTCGATAGACACGCCACCATTGACTACAGCTTGCTAGCCGCATAATGGCATAACCCGTCACCCCAATCCAAGTCAGCCCTTGCTCATAAAACTGATGAATGTTGGCGGCTATCATGAGAGAGCCAAACATCTGAAACATGACTGAGATGCGATAAAACCAGTCGTCAGGGTCATAGCCTGACGCAAACCACGTAAAGCTGGTCCACGCATTCCACAAGATAAAAAATGCCACAGTAAAGGTCAAAAAACCTGAAAAATCGTGCTCACTCAAGCGATTATAAAAACCATTGGCAGCGGCGGCGACAGCAATGACATAAACCAAGTCAAATAGCAGCTCAAGCGTGGTTGACGGTCGATTTGGCTCGTTAGGGTTTCGGGCTTGGATAGGTTTTATTTTGAGCCTGCCGATCATGTAGAGTGTTCCACTTATTTCAAAATTAGTGCAGCCACATGATTATGTAATTACGTAGCTATTCATTTCTGACGGTTGATCTTTTAATAGGGTCTGTTGAACATTCAAATATTAGGACTGCTGATCGCTAAAATCGTCCCAAACCTTTTATCAAATCAGGCGTAAACCGATGATAATGTCGAGACCTTAGCTAGGTTTACAACAACGTTTGGGGTGGTTTTAGCATCAGCCTTTTAGGGCAGTAGCTATTTTTTGCCAATACATGGCGAAATTGTCTAACCTAGAATGACTAGGCATCAAAAATTTCACTGCGCATTGTCTAAAAAATAGCTACTGCCAGTGCCACATTTGAATGTTCAACAGACCCTAGGCTATAGCACACTTGCCTGCAATAACTGCTGAGCATATGAATGCTCTGGGTTATTGAAAACCTCTTCAGTACGACCATACTCAATACACCTACCTTCTTTTAGCACCATAATATGCTGACATAAGGCGCGGACTACTTTTAAATCATGACTGATAAATACATAACTGATTTGCAGTTTTTCCTGAATTTCACGTAGCAAGCTGACCACAGTGACTTGTGTAGTGCTATCAAGTGCAGAAGTTGGCTCATCCAGTATCAATAAACTTGGCTGCATAATGAGTGCGCGCGCCAGCGCCACGCGTTGACGCTGACCACCTGATAGCTCATGTGGATAACGCTGCGCAAACGCTAACGGTAAGTGCACAGTAGCAAGACTATCCATTACTGCTTGCTGGCGGGATGTTTTATCAACGCCTTGTACTAATAGCCCTTCTTCTACTATCTGCATGACCGTCATACGCGGGTTAATACTGGCAAAGGGGTCTTGAAATACCATTTGAATCTGCGAGCGAAAGGTACGCAGATCGCGTTTTGATAATGCCGAGATATCTTGTCCATTGACCATTATCTGGCCACCAACACGCGCTTGATTGCTGAGTAATTGACTTAGCGCAAGGGCAATCGTGGTTTTCCCAGAGCCTGACTCACCAATGATACCCAGTGCCTGCCCTTTGTGTAGGATCATATCGACATTTTTTACCGCATCAAACCAGCGTTTGGTACCGCCAAATAGACTTTTCTCTACAGGAAACTGCACTTGTAGGTTACTGACTTGCAATACGGTTGGTTGCTCACTGCTATCAGCGAATAAACTTAGCGCCTGCCCAAAGTCTTGCTTAATAAGTGTGCGAGTATAGTCGGCTTTAGGCTGACTAAACACATCTGCAGTTTTCCCCTGCTCAATAGTGTGCCCTTGACGCATAACGATGACTTCATCACTGTAGCGTCTAACCAAATTGAGATCATGGCTGATTAATACCATCGCCATATTGTGCTGACGCTTAAGGTCATCTAACAGGGCGAGAATTTCATGTTGCAAGGTCACATCAAGCGCGGTGGTTGGCTCATCAGCGATTAAAATATCAGGCTGCTGCGCCAATGCCATGGCAATCATTACCCGCTGACGTTGACCACCCGATAGCTCATGCGGATAGCGATTCAGTTTATCAGCAGGGTCAGTAATATTGACATCGTCTAGCAAAGCGATGCTTCTTTCGCGCCATTGCTTTTTGGGTACACCGCTGAGACGCAGAGACTCTGCGATTTGCTTAGCAACCGTATGTAATGGATTGAGCGCCGTCATCGGCTCTTGAAACACCATACCGATGCGTTGACCACGGATAGAGCGTAGCGCAGCATCACCTGTTTTGTGATTGCTTATCGGCAATGTAGCCATTCCTGTCGCATCTGCTAACTGCACTTCACCAGTAACGGTCAAACTATCGGGTAACAAGCCCAACAGCGCGAGACTGGCAATCGATTTGCCAGAGCCCGACTCACCAACGATGGCTAGCGTTTGCCCTTGCCTAAGCTCATACGTTAGTTTATCGACTAAAGCATTACCTGCATTGGTGGCGATGCTAAGCTTATCCACTGTCAGCATGAGCTTATTCTGTGCTTTGCTATGACTGTTATTTAAACGATTATTTTGCTCAGTAGCAGTTATCATATTAGCGTTTATCATCTTATCAGTTGTCATATCAGGAACGCCTCGGATCAAAGGCATCACGCAGCGCTTCGCCAACGAAAATGAGCAATGATAAAATAAAGGTTAAGCTGAAAAATCCAGATAAGGCCAGCCAAGGGGCATCGAGGTTGTTTTTCCCTTGCACCATCAACTCACCAAGCGATGGTGACCCAGGCGGTAAACCATACCCTAAGAAGTCTAGCGCTGTTAAAGCAATGATATTAGCGGTTAGGATAAACGGCAGTTGTGACAAGCTTGAGGCCAACGCATTAGGCAAGATATGTCTGAGCATGATTTGACTGTCCGATACCCCAAGGTTGCGAGCGGCACGGACATAATCAAAATTACGCGCTCGTAAAAACTCTGCCCGTACCAAACCGACCAGCCCCATCCAACCAAATAACAGCATCATCGCAAACAGCATAAAGATACTAGGGCTAAACAAGCTGACCAAAATAATAATCATAAATAGCTGCGGCATACCGCCCCATACCTCCATGAAGCGCTGCCCTGCCAAATCTACCCAGCCACCGTAATACCCTTGTATCGCACCAACGATAATACCAATAAGCGCGCCTGCTAGCGTCAGTGCCAGACCGAACAGCAACGATACCCGCATGCCGTAAAGTATCCGCGCCAGCACATCACGACCCAAATCATCTGTCCCAAGCCAGTTTTGGCTATTGGGTGCGGCTGGATATGGAATCCCTAGCTCAACGTTCGGTGTCTGGTCTGCAAAGGGAATGAGCGGCATCACATAGTAACCCTGCTCATCAATCAACGCTTGCACTGCAGGGTCCTTATAGTTGGTTTCGGTCTCAAACACCCCACCAAAAGTCGTTTCGGGATAGGCTTTTAGGACGGGGAAATGATAATCACCTTGATACTGCACCAGTAGCGGCTTGTCATTGGCAATGACATTGGCTGCCATACAAATGACAAATATCAGGGCAAAAATAAATAGCGATATTACTCCAAGGCGATTGTGGCGAAAACGGTTTAGGCGTGCCTGCCAAATAGGATTTAGGCGGCGTTTTTTTTCTGGGACAATGGAAGATGTGTTTGAGGGTACAGAAGATAATGGATGACTTGACATTAGCGCCCCTCAAAATCAATACGCGGATCAATTAAGTGATAACTTAAATCACTGATTAACTGTAATAACAGCCCGAGCAAAGTAAAGATAAACAGCGTACCAAATATCACCGGATAATCACGCTGCTGAATGGCTTCGAAACCCAACAACCCCAAACCATCAAGTTTAAAGATAATCTCAATCAAAAAATTACCGGCAAAGAAAATCCCAACGATAGCCGCTGGAATACCGGCGATAATAATCAACATCGCATTACGAAACACATGGCCGTATAACACTTGCCGTTCGCCCAAGCCTTTGGCTCGCGCGGTAAGCACATATTGCTTACCGAGCTCTTCTAAAAAGCTAAACTTGGTCAAGTAAGTCAAGCCAGCAAAGCCGCCAACGGTACTTGCTAGGAGCGGCAATGCCAGATGCCAAAAGTAATCTTTCACTTTACCAAGCGTGCTTAATTGGTCAAAATTTTCGGAAGTTAATCCTTGCAGTGGAAAAATGTTCCAGTAGCTGCCACCAGCAAAAAATACTAGTAATATGACGGCAAATACAAAAACGGGTATTGCATGGCCGATAGCAAGCAGCATGGCTGTTGCTTTATCAATCCCTGAACCATGATGCATCGCTTTATAAACCCCGAGTGGAATGGCGATCATATAAATCAGCAGCGTACTCCAAAGCCCTAGCGAGATCGATACGGGTAGTTTCTCTATAATCAGGTCGGTCACCGTCTGACCTTTAAAAAACGACTCACCAAAATCCAACTGGGCATAATTTTTTAGCATCAGCCAAAAACGCTCTGGTGCCGATTTATCAAAGCCATATTGAGCATTAATCGCCGCCACCATCTCCTCTGATAAACCGCGTGTCCCTTGATAAGTGCTGTTGTTGCCTGCACTGCCCGCGCCAATATTACCACCAAGCACATTGTCTTTTGCGCCTTGTTCGATAAGCGCCAGCTGCTGCTCGACAGGACCACCAGGCGCTGCTTGTACAATCACAAAGTTTGCGAGTAATATCAAAAAAAGCGTCGGTAATATCAGCAGTAACCTTTTCAAGATATAACGACCCATAACGACGGCTTCCTAAAATAAAGAGAGATGACAACTTAGTATTTAGAAGTTATTTTTAAGCTCACGTAACTCAGCAAATACGGTCAAAGACTTATCGTCATCGATATTTACCTTAGACTTAACACCAGCGATCACACTCGATTCTTGCGTACGCAAAAACACATTGATTGCGCGTTCATGCTCTAAAGTGACTGGCAGCGTCGGGATACCTTGAGCGGTTTTTTCTTCTGCTTGAGCCAGCGCTTGCTGCATCGCCGCATTGTCAGGCTCGATAGACAAACCAAAGCGTAAGTTGCTGGCAGTATATTCGTGGGCTGGATACAGCAGCGTATCAGCAGGCAGCTCATTTAAGCGCTTAAAGCTCTCATACAACTGCTCAATCGTGCCAGTGAATACACGCCCACAACCGCCACTAAACAAGGTGTCACCGCAAAAGCAATGCTTCTGTCCATCGATATCCAAGATATATGCTACATGACTGGCAGTATGACCTGAGATATCCCATACTTGGGCAGAGCAGCCCCAAGCACTGACCGTACTGCCGTCTTTAATAGTTTGATCTTCATCGACATTGTGCTCGGTATGCGCAACCAAATGAGTCATTGGATAAGATTCTTGTAGCTCGGCGACGCCTCCGATATGATCATGGTGATGATGTGTGGTCCAGATGGACGTCAGCTCTAAGCCGTTTTCTTCTAAATAGGCGATAACTGGCTCGGCTTGACCCGGATCAATGACAATCGCCTGCTTATTATTTTCATTAATGAGTGTCCAAATATAGTTGTCATTGAACGCTTTAATGGGGTGAATACGAATACTCATATAAAATCCTTAGCAGTGATTGTCTTTATTACTGATGTTTTTTATTAAATTTTAAAAACCAAATGAAACACGATTTTATTTACTGGTTTAAATGATAATTTTTAAATAACTGTTTTAAGCCATTATTTTAAACTATTGCTTTAAGTATAGATTAACGCGAGCTTCTGCTTCTTTATCTGTCCACCAATAATCGATACCGATAGCATTGGTCGGGAGTTTTGCAGTATGACGATATTGATTCCAGTAGGCAACATTGGTGCTAGGTTTGCCGTATAAAGGGACTAAATAATGTCCTGCCCGTAGCAGGCGATCAAGTACGTGCGTATATAAGACGATCTCATCGCGATTTTTAGCGTCGCCCAGTTTTTTAATAACACTGTCAATCGCAGGATTTTTAATACCGATAGTATTATGATTACCTGCTTCATCAGCAGCGGCACTGCCCCAAAAACCCACTTGCTCAGCACCAGGTGATAGACTTTGGGCGAAGACATCGACGACCATATCATAGTCAAAACGGCGTATGCGCTCGTAATATTGCGGCCCATCGACTTGACGTAAGCTCGCATCAAAGCCCAAACGCTTTAGATTACGGATATAAGGCAATAATACACGCCCCATGGTTTCGCCTGTCATCAAAATCTCAATCTGAGCAAGCTTGCCGTTTGGTTGATACAACTTCATATCATCATAATAAAAACCCGCATCTAGTAACAGCTGCCGCGCCTTTAACAATCCTTCACGATTAAATCCGCTACCATCGCTGGTTGGCAATTGCCATTCGTCTAGTACTGCTTGCCGCTGACTCGGTTCAAGTTTGGCGAGCAATGGGCTTAATACCTGCATCTCAGCCGCAGATGGCGTACCAGTTGCAGCAAGCTCTGAGCCATGAAAAAAACTTTGCAAGCGCTCATACTGCCCATGGAATAAAGTTCTGTTCATCCATTCAAAGTCATAAGCCTTGCTCAATGCTTGACGGACGCGAATATCTTGAAAAAGTGGCCGGCGCATATTCATCACCAGACCCTGCATCGGCACTGGGTTTTGACTGCTTATGGCTTCTTTATTAATCAGACCTGCTTTGACGGCTGGGAAATTGTAACCGGTGGCCCAATTCGACGCTTTATTCTCCGGACGGAAACGATATTGCCCAGATTTAAAACCCTCAAAAGCAATCTCATCACTTTGATAATAGACGAATTTAATCATATCAAAGTTATAACGACCGCGATTGACCATCAAATCACGGCCCCAATAATTGGGATCACGCACGTAGCTGACCGCACGTCCGGCATCGACACGGCCGAGTTTATAAGGCCCACTACCCATCAATGGCGTCAGGGTAATTTTCTCAAAATCAGTATCAATAGAGGACTTGGCAAAGACAGGAAACTGGCCGACCGTCAATAAAATCTCTTTATTTTCATCAGACTTAAAAACAAACTTTACCCGCTGCTTATCGATAATCTCAACGTCTTTAATATCGCCTAAATAACTGCGGATATACATCGGGCCTTTATTCAATATCGCATCATAAGTGGCTTTGACGTCACTGCTGGTCACCGGCGAGCCATCCCAAAAGCGTGCGGCAGGATTAATATGGTAAATAATCCAACTGGTATCATCAGGATCATACGTGACTTTATCAGCCAGCTGCGGATACATGGTAAAGGCTTCATTGAGTGAGCCTGTCATCAAGGTATCATACAGATAGTCCGTACCAACCATCGCCACACCTGTGGTCATCCATTTATTGGCCGCATTAAAGGTGCCGCGTGCATCCAATGACAGCGTACCACCTTTGGGCGCCTTTGGATTGGCATAGGGCATGTATGGTACGTCAATATACTCAGTGGTACTATTGTGCCCAAGCGCAGTCGTGGTGATTGGCGCTGCGATACTGACAGGTATCCAGCTGCTAGTCATGACAAGCAAGACGGCTTTTAGCATGGTGTTTTTTAGCATCATGACTATGTAATACCCCTCATAACGACCTTCTACTCTAAACCGACTTGGATAAAAAATGCGCGACTGACGGCAAAATAGGCAATTGAAGAAATTTTATCATAACAAACTTAGGTTTTTTAACCTAATGCTTTGCGGTGTTAAGGGTGCTACATAACGCATTATGCTACTTAAAAAAACGCTAATAGACATAAAAAAAGACGCAGCTCTTAAAGTTGCGCCTTTTGTTTCAAAGCCTGTACTAACTTAAGCGTGCTTTTTTTCAAAGTCAATCATAAAGTCAACCAACTGCTGTACCCACTCTAATGACACTGCATTGTAAATACTGGCGCGCATACCGCCGACATCGCGGTGACCTTTTAGATTCATGAGGCCCGCCGCCTCTGACTCTTCTAAAAACACTTTATCAAGGCTGCTGTCGGCTAACGTAAACGGCACGTTCATGATAGAGCGATATTTGGGGTCAACGGGATTACTATAGAAGCTGCTGTCATCAATCGTTTTATAGAGTAAATCGGCTTTTTGCTGGTTGATTTTACCAATAGCAGCAACGCCGCCCTGCTCTTCTAACCAATCAAATACTAGTCCTGCTAAATACCAAGAATAGGTCGCTGGCGTGTTTGACATCGACTCTTTTTCAGCTTGGTGTTCATAGTTCATCAGTAGTGGGCACCACTCACTCGCTTTGCCCAATAAATCTTCACGAATAATGACGATAATTAGTCCTGCTGGCCCGATATTTTTTTGCGCACCCGCATAAATCATGCCAAATTTAGAGACATCGATTGGCTGTGACAAAATGCAAGAAGACATATCGGCGATAATTGGTGCATCGACTTGTGGCGGCTCAAAAATCTGCAAACCATGAATGGTCTCATTAGCGCAGTAATGGAAATACGCCGCATCTTCGCTTAGGTTCCAATCGCTTTGGGCTGGCACGTCAGTAAAATTACTGTCTTTACCCGTTGCCACCACATTAACCTCGCCCAAACCCAGTTTGGCATAGCGCTGTGCTTCTTTAACCGCTTTACCAGACCAAGTACCTGTCGTTAAATAATCTGCGCGGCTACCATTTAATAAGTTTAATGGAATCGCTGAAAACTGTAAGCTGGCACCGCCTTGTAAAAACAGCACTTTATAGTTATCTGGAATGTCCATGAGCGAGCGCAATTTGGCTTCCGCTTTTTCAGTAATCGCGATGTACTCTTTACTACGGTGACTCACTTCCATGACCGACATACCGCGTCCCTGCCAATCAAGCAACTCTTCTTGAGCGCGTGATAAGACGGCGGTAGGTATGGTGGCAGGTCCCGCTGAAAAGTTGGGTACACGGTTAGAAGCGGCTTTAGTGGTCATAATCATTATCCTAAATATGATGAAATCATCGTGGTTATTAAAGATTAAATGTTAAAGGTGAATGTTATCGTTATTTTTTAATCTCTGCCGTAGTAGTCGTAATAATAGTAAGTGGTAAGCCTTTAATACTACTTTGATAACTGCTCCCACAGCTGACGTTTAAGGCTACTATCAGCCAGCATCTCATCGAGTGTCGGCACAGTGGTAAAGTTCGGATGCTCAAGACCGTCAGGTAACACTGTCAATGCGGCAACTTTTATCTCTTCGCGACGACCAATTTTAAAGACATATCCTGCAAGGCTGGCATTGGCAAGCTCAGCGGTATCCATACCTTCACAAATAGGAAATGAGGTTGTCTCACAACTGATGGATAGCGCCTGGGTGATATTTTGCCACAGCTTTTGGCTGTCATTATTAAGGGCTTGGATATCAACCAAAATTACCCAATCGCCATAGCGACCACCTTGTAAATCAAATGGTGCTACCTTTTTAAAGCTTTCCTCTTTAAAGCCCTCTTCCTTAAAACCAACGTCTTCAAAGCTCGGAGCGTCGTTTATATTATCAATCGTAGTGTGCTGAACGACCGTATTTACAAGTGAGGTAACGGCCGGCTTGGAGATATCAGGGGCAGTCGAGTCAAAACTATAGATGACGGGGCTTTGTTGGTCAGAAGGACTTAAGCCTGTTTCATTAGCGTCATCATAAGAATGATTAGACTCATCATCTACCATATCTGCTATGGCGACGTTTATAGTATCGATATTTGGGGGTTCAATATTAGAAGATTCAATGCTTGGCTGTTCGGTGCTCGTTGTAGAAGTAGTAGCATTAGAATGAGATGCAATGCTAGCGTTAGCTGTAACCGCATCAGGCAAGGCAGGCGCAGAAATATCGGCGATATTCATGGTTTCAGAGCTCGGCTGCACCCACTGATTGATACCCATCATCGCTAAAATCTGGCGCTGCTGCATACGATGTTGCATGACAACTAGCGGGTCTTGGATATCACTCATGCTTATTTACTATCCTACTTATCTAAAATGGATTTACAGGCTTTTAATGTCAAAAATAATATTAAAGAACGATGTTGAAAAAAAGGATTAAAAATATAGTCGATTCGATTTAAAAAAGAATACTCAAATGCCGTCAATGACATTGCTCAAAAAAGCTGCCGAACGCCTAGCCAATGATTGGCAAGCTCGGTCAAGCAATCATACTCATCTTGACTGACTATCGTATCGTGTAACATCACTGTATGCAACGTGCTTAGCCATTGCCGGTAATCATTATAACCATAAGGTTTATTAGTAGTCGCATTATAATCTATTTGAGCGCCGCCCTGTTGCCTCTGTCGATAATTATCATCACCTTTGGCTTTAGAACCAAACGATTGACTGGCAGGCGCTATAAAAATAGGTGCGGCTGCTATTAATGCTAATAATTGAACGCTATTTAGATTTTGCGCAGTCAATAATAGCCATTGCAAATTTGCCTCACTAGCGGCAGCTAAATCAATATCAATCAAACGTGCATGACGGCGTAAATCTACAAGATAATGAGCAACGCTAGCACTATTATAGCTGAGCACTGAAATAGGTGTTGAGATAGGTACTGAGCTATCTAGTGCGGATATTATTTGCCCTTTAGCATCCTTTGCTAAGCGATACGCCAATAAAGTAAGCATGGTTTTTGCGGCAACATCAAGACCATCAAACACCTGCCCTGATGGGTCAAGCTGAGCATAGATATCATCCGTGCCGGCGTGCAATACTTGCTGCCATTGATAGTATGGATATTGAGGGGGAAGATGCGACTGAACCTGTGTATCGTTTAATACGGCAGACAATACGGGCAACAATTGCTGTAGCTGTAGCGCCTGCCATAACGCTAAAATCGAAGGCGAGCGAGACAATCGAGAGCGCGTATTCTCTAAAGGATTTAATACGGATGTAGATTTATCAATAGAAGCATCATTATTTATATTATCAGCGATATTTTGGCTTAGATCAGCCGTAAGGGAGTTTTCAAACAGCTCAATGATACCTTGCTGATAGCGCACTAGCATCGTCCGACACTTTTTTTTCTGCACATAATATTGATGATCTTGATTACTATGACTGGCTTCATATTTTAAGCGCCATTCATCAATAGCACTTTCTGATAAATCATGCTGGCGTAGTTGCTTTAACGCCAACGCAATCAAAGCGCTGTCTAGACGCCGATCAAGATTTGCTACTGCCGCTAATAATTTATGATCGAGTGTATGCGGTAAAATTTGTGTGTTATTTATATCGACCTTAGTTTTAGTAGCAAAAGCTCTATCGCTATCGAGCCCGAGCCAGATATCAGTTAAGTCATAAGTTGCTGTTGTTGACAGCACATAACCCTGATGACAAAGCAGCACAGCTTCAATCAAAGCTTGCGCCCCTAGCGGGTGATAACTGTGATTGAGCATATACTGCGGTAGCGATACTTTTTGTATATCTTCGATACCAATCAAGGTATCTGATGGCAAATCACTATCAGGTTTGGCTTGCCATGGCTTAAGCAACTGATGCGTACCGACATCTTCTGCTTGCACCTGCAAACGCTCGTCAATAACGACATCTTGCTCTACAAAAAATTCAAGCCCGTTATCGTCCTGCAATTCATTATTTATCTCACTAGTCGAAAAAGTTGCAATTTCTTTTTCGATAGCAGCTTTTTGAATAATATCTTTTTGAATAGCAACTTTTTGAATAGCAACTTTTTGAATAGTACCTTCGTCAATAACATCATTGAAGTTACTATTAAGTCTTTTATCAGCCGAATAGCGGTTTTTATCGGTCGCGCTTTTATAAATATCTGACGCTGATTGAACTGCAGATACTCGCGATTGATGTGCATTTTTCTCTTGCTTATTATTGCTTAGGCTATTTACTACTATTACACCCCAATCACCCAAGCGGCGCTGCTCATAAATTTCTTTTATCTTTTGCTGATTGAGACGTTTTTCTTTAGCCACTTGCACGGCGAAATCATGATAAGCATTGGCATTGATGGCACTCATGCGCTCAGCCAAACTTGGATGCGTGGCAAACCACGATACGTCACCCAAATCGGCACCACTACTAGCAAAAAAGAAATGACTTAATCCATTAATATCGGTGATGCCAGTTAAGCGCGAACCAAGCGAGTCTTGATGAATGGCTTTTAGCGTTGCCATAATCGCCGGTGAGCGGGTCAACTGTACGCTGGTCGCATCGGCGAGCAACTCGCGCTCACGGTTAAAGCTGTGTTTAATCAGTTGCGCACTGGCCATACTGGAAAAGCTCAATCCATGGATTAATAATGTCCAAATATTGCGCGGTGCTTGGCTATCGAACTTATTATTATTTTGCAGCCACATCGACTGAGTTTGTGTTGATGATTGCTGGCTTTGTGACTGTTTATTCGACTGAGCTTGCCAATAGCTTACCCATTCACTATGAGTGTTAAAGTTTGCTGTTAACGCTTCAGTGCGACGCGCATGGCTATCAATTGCTCTTTGCGGCAAGGGGTTGTTTTGCTTAACCGCACTATTAATAAAAGAGCCATCAAAATAGTTTTGCTGACTGTTTTTATGACTGCTTTTATAACCAGCACCAAAATTATTAATAGAATCACTCCAATCATAGAGTAATTGCAAACCTGCCAGTATCACCATTAACTGCAAATTAAACGTCGCATCACCATGTAAGATATGACCATACTCATGCCCTATTAGCCCGTATAGCGCTTCATCAGATAGCTTATCAAGCGCGCCTTGGGTGACGACGAGCACCATATCTTGGCTATGGCGACCCGCTACAAAACCATTAATGCCTTGTTCTTCAGGCAGCACATATAGAATAGGCATTCGCAAACCTGAAGCAATAGCTAGCTGCTGGGCAATCTCATAATAACGCCGATAGACAGGCGGGAAATCGCGCTCATCACGCACCGCAATATGGCGGGCACTAAAGCGAACTTTAGATACAGGCTGATGCTGATGGGCAACTCCTTGGCTATGCTCCCAAGCATCTTGGCTGTGGTCGATAAACAATCGCACCGCGCCCACGCGCTTAGCAATCGCTCGACCACCTGCTTTTAGGCGACCATATTCCAAAAAACTACCAATGACAAAGCTACCTAGCGTCCAAACAGCAACCAGTATTAATACCCACTTATAAACGCCACCAGTAAATATCGTCAGCAGTAGCGCCATGATAGCCAGCGCTACTGCCAAATGGGCAAAGACAATGAGAAAAAACAGCCCATAGAGCAATAAGCTGCGCTGAGTACGGCTACGCTGTGCACCAAAAAAATCCATCTATTACTCTTACCTAACCATAACTAAGTGCATTTGACAGTATGTAAATATCAGCCCATATCGACGACAGGTGCTTGAGCAATGAGTTTTCTATCTTCAAATACCAATGGACTAAGTGGACGAAAGCCAAAAGTTGTGCTGACAAGATTATTAGGAAACACTTCGCGATCATTGTTATAAAACATCACGCTATCGTTATAATGCTGACGGGCAAAGCCAATCCGGTTTTCGGTATTGGTCAGCTCATCCATCAACTCCTTAATCAAGCTATCTGCTTTTAGCTCAGGATAAGCCTCCACAACCGCAGAAAATTGCCCCAAGGCTTTCGACAACATACCCTCTGCTTTGGCAAATAGCGCCATATGCTCAAGCGAGTCTGGCTGATGTTTATTAGAGTCTTGCAAGCTTTGGGCGTGATTACGTGCACTAATCACACGAGTCAGCGTCTCTTCTTCATGCGTCAGATAACGTTTGGCGGTTTCGACCAAATTTGGAATCAGATCGTGACGGCGCTTGAGCTGCACATCTATCTGTGCAAAGCCATTCTTTGCTTGGTTGCGGGCGCGTACCAATTTGTTAAATATCGAGACGCCAAATACCACCACTAGCACCACGAATGCAATGAACAGCCAAACGAACCATTTCATAAAAGAATCCCAAAGTATCTAGAATGTTAATAAAAGTTATTACATTGTATTTTAACCTATCTTAATCAATGAGAAGTTAAAATTTAACGAAATGCGAGCCAAAAAAAAGCCCTTTACAATGAAGGGCTTAATATAGCAAATGAGCGTTGTTTATATTTTATTAAGATCGCACTCAAATTTTGGGCAAAAAAAAGCGACTCCAAAAGCACATCCTCGGCACACATCATAACTATTACCGTTGCTACCTTCCGGTCCTGGCGGGATTCATAGAACAATGTTGCGAGGCTACCAATGGAGCCACCAGTTGCAGATTATACAAGAATTTTTTGTGATTACAACCCCAATCGTAAAACTCTTCGTTTAAGAGGCTAAATAATGGCAAAAATTAAGGTAATAAAGGAGATAACCACGTCATTCTTATAACTTAGCCTGTAACTTAAGTGACAAAATTCTCACAGCAACCTCTTTAATTTTTGCTATTTTAGTTGAGGTATGTTGAATAAGAAACGATACAAACAACATACCGTATAAGAATAAGCGTAATCAATACACGACTCATATAAATGTCACTACTATCAATTACTAGGAGATAATGATGAAAACCACTCTACTGAATAAAGTGGCTCTAGCCACCAGTACCGCGGCTTTAATGACAGTAATGATGGGAAGCGCCCATGCTGAACCAACAGGCTATGATCAGCTTAGCTTTCAGGCAGAAGTTAAAGAAGAGATTCAAAACGATGAAGTACGAGCCAGCTTGTATAAAAAAGCACAAGCCACCGATGCTAAGACGTTGGCCACCACGCTCAATACCTCTATTAATAATGCGATGAAAATCGCTAAGCGCTATCCTAACGTGACAGTGACTACGGGACAGCAGCGTACCTACCCACGCTATGACAAAAACGATAAAATTATCGGCTGGACTGGACAAGCAAACATCGATCTAAAAAGCACAGATTTCGCCGCGACTAGCCAGCTTATTGCTGACCTGCAAGAAACCTTGGTCATGGACAATCTCAACTTTGGTGTCTCAGACGTCAAAAAAGATGCATTAGAACAGAAGTTAATGACTGAAGCCTCTCGCGCGTTTCAACAACAAGCTAAAAATCTCACCCGCGCTTGGGATGCTCGCGGTTATCGTGTCGTCACTGTCAACCTAAACACTGGTAGCAACTACCCTCGTCCCATGTATAGCGCAATGAGTATGAAAGCGGCCTCTGCTGATGAATCGGTACCAAGCCAAAGCTTTGAGTCTGGTGAAAGCACCATCTCAGTCACTGCCAATGGCACGATTGAGCTGACCAAATAAGTTAAAAAGATAGATGTAATTAATAGTTTTTAAAAAAAGGGCAGTCACTAAATGTAGCGACTGCCCTTTTTTAACGTCTAAAAACTAAATAGCCTAAAATCAATCCTGCAACTAGCGGCTTTAATAAATCAACTACTTCCACACTTAGTTAGTAAAAGCATTGCTAGTAATAGGTTTACTGCTCTGAGAGTTGGCCTGCTTCCCGTTTTTTTGACGTAATTTTAGCATCACTTTTTGATGAAATGGTAAATTCTGATACGCCAAAAGCTGCTGGGCAATTTTTTTATTGTTTTGCAAGGTGGTATTATTTTGAATCACATAGACAGTCCTTGTGACTTGCTGCAGCGTTTGACCTTTTTCACTTTGAATGACGGCCGTTATCGTATGCGCGCCTGGCAAAGTGTCTATTGTCGCAATCGTTGCATTTAGACCTTGAGCAACTTCGTTACCATCAAAGTAAATACGGACACTAGCGCCTGCTTGCAGCGCGGGCTGAACTTGTAGCGCTACGTTGATACTCTGCGCTGGACGCCGATAAGCGCGTTCTTCGCTCGGTTCAGTGATGGTGAGCTGATAGTTGACCGCTGCCTTAGCTGTTGAGTCATTGGCGGGCGCGGCATTGCTAGCAGTTTGACTACTTTCAGTGCTATTGCTGTTTGAACTATTCGTTTCATTACCGGTTGTCAACGTCGTCTGGCTAATCTCTTTGCCCGCTTGCTGCTCGTAATTTTGTGGACGATCGGTAAAGGTGACTTGACCGGTCTTCTCATCAACAACTTTATAAATAGCGGCGGCATTTGCCATCGGTGCGTAAAAACTGGCTGCACCCATTAATAAACCAGCCAATACCATTTTATTTTTAATTTGTGCATGGCTGCGTATGGTCATTGCGGTCTGAATAAGTTGTAAACGGTTCAAGAGTGAGTGCATAGTCAGTTAACCTAATAAGTGCGCGTGTTTAATAAATATAATGATACCATTATGGGGTATTTTTGAAGTAATAACAGTAGCGTCTGTTATATTAGATAAATGGAAAGCAAACTCTAATCTAGAATAGTAAATCTACGACAGCAGCACTTTTATGTAGGCATTTATGAGGATATGACTTCTTGAGTTAATCCATGTTTACTCTATTGGCGATATATTCCAAGTGTCTAATAGTCGCCAAATGGCATCATCAATCGCTTGGGCTTGAGCAAGGTTCTTGCGGTCAGCATACCAGTTAACTTTTACGCCGTTATAAATGGACTCTCTATATTCAACAAACATTGGAACTTGCTTAGTTATTGGAATATAAATTTCATAGCCTGAAATGAGTGAGTTTTCAGATTGACCAAAACATTTTTTATGATTATATTCGCCTTTTTCTCCCTTAAACCGATAACAAGTCACTCCATTGTTAGTTTCTGTAGAATCAGCGTCTAACTCTAACATTGAGTAATTATCGAAGGACTGCTTGGTATTTCCCCCTAGAGAATAATTATTTACGATAACTTTCACCTGATCGGGGTGATCTAACGTTTCATCAGACACAACACTCCTATCCGATGCCTGTACCCATGAGCCATTAAGCATCAGATTAAACTCTAGTGCTTGCCCTGGCATAATTGGTGTTACTGGCATGGCAAGTGTTTCTTCCTTGCTAATAGTGTCGAATGCTTTAGGCTGATAATCAATCGGGAACTGACCGAGATAATGCTCTGCATGTGGACGATAGAACTCTGATTCTCCTCGTTTAGAATGATTTTCAAGCGAATGAGTTCGCCTCTCCCCTATTTCTGCTTTGATAATCATCTCACCCCATAGTAACCAAGTGACGATGTCGCCCTCTTTATAAGGATCTTGCTTTTTTTCTTGTTGCATACAGCCTATTTGAAATAGTGACAAGGTGATTACTAAGAAAAGGCTTAAGGTTGAGCGTTTCATGGCATTGCCTGCTGTTATCATTATTATGGCTGGCTATGAAAAACTGAGCATTGCAACTCACTGTCCGCACCGTCCTGTAGAAACTGAAACCGTGGGCTTAAATCCTAAAAAAATTCATCAGTAAGAAACGGTATCGCGAGTAAAAATGTAACGAGCACTTATTATCAAGCATTCATCATCAGCCTCTCATTCTAGAACAATTGTTGGTTTGAATGCCATAAAAAAAACCAGCCAAGATTTACTTGACTGATTTTTTAATTAGAAACTCAAACTTTTAACGATGGATTAGCAGCTATAGTACAAGTCAAACTCTACTGGATGTACCGTCACATTGACACGCTGCACTTCTTCTTCTTTCAGGGCAATAAATGCTTCTAGCATGTCTTGGGTGAACACATCGCCTTTTAACAAGAATTCATGGTCATCACGTAATGCTTGCAGCGCTACTTCTAAGCTCTCAGCAACCGTTGGAATTTGTGCTTCTTCTTCTGGTGGTAAGTCATATAAGTTTTTGTCAGCGGCTTCGCCTGGATGCATCTTGTTCTGAATACCATCAAGGCCTGCCATCAATAGCGCAGCAAACGCTAAGTATGGGTTGGCGGCTGGATCAGGGAAGCGCGCTTCGACACGGACGGCTTTCGGGCTACTAACATGCGGAATACGAATAGACGCTGAGCGGTTAGACGCTGAGTACGCAAGCTTGATAGGTGCTTCGTAATGCGGTACTAGACGCTTATAGCTGTTGGTCGATGGGTTGGTAATCGCATTCAAAGCGCGGGCATGTTTGATGACGCCGCCGATGAAATATAGTGCCGTTTCAGACAGACCAGCATACTCATCGCCTGAGAAGGTATTGACACCATCCTTTGAGATTGACATATGCACGTGCATGCCCGAACCATTGTCGCCAACGATTGGTTTTGGCATAAAGGTCGCGGTTTTGCCAAACTGATGCGCAACGTTATGAACCACGTATTTTAACTGTTGTACTTCATCTGCTTTTTTGACGAGCGTATTGAAAGCGACACCAATCTCTGACTGACAAGGGGCTACTTCATGATGATGTACTTCGATACAGCCTTCGCCGATGATTTCTTCGATACGTTCACACATCACCGCACGCATATCGTGCGAGCTATCGATTGGTGGTACTGGGAAATACGCCCCTTTAACACGTGGACGATGGCCCATGTTGCCCCACTCATAGTCATTATTGGTTGACCATGCAGCTTCTTCTGCAACGATTTTATGGCTAACCCCTGACATCTCAATTGACCATTTTACTTCATCGAATACAAAGAATTCTGGCTCAGGACCAAAATAAGCCGTATCACCGATACCAGTAGACTTTAAGTACTCTTCTGCACGGCGGGCGATAGAGCGTGGGTCACGGTCATAGCCTTGTAGCGTAGAGGGTTCGATGATGTCACAAGTCACCACAACGGTCACGGCATCAAAAAACGGATCCAAAAAAGCGGTCTCAGGATCAGGACGCAAGATCATATCTGACGCTTCAATGCCTTTCCAGCCAGCGATAGATGAACCATCGAACATTTTACCGTCTTCCATGACTTCTTCGTCTACGCTATGCGCTGGAAAACTGATGTGCTGCTCTTTACCACGGGTATCAGTAAAGCGAAAATCGACCCATTTGGCATTGGAGGATTTGATAAGATCTAGTAGTTTGTTCGACATGAATAATCTCCGTTATGGTTATGACGTTATTACGATTTAAAGTAATAAATTAAAAAATTACGATTTAAAGTAATGAATGAAAACTTTTTAAAATATGGGACTGGCTTTTGGATCTATATAGCGGCTTTGTAGCGCCTGCAAGGTCATGTTTATCAACACTCGTGACACTATCCGTCAGTGTGCGCAGCTATCATTGGGCTAAAATTACTGGTCTAAAATCATTGGCCCAAAATAGTCATCAGCCAAATGCAGACTGACCCCATTTTAGCAACATCTGACTCATAATGCTGAACTCTTCAATTGCTTATTAACAATTATTTTTAGAGTAACCAATATCCAATATCTAATAATATTGATAACACTAATGGTGCAACTGCTGTGCCAAGTTACCTTGCTAAATATAATATTTAGTACTAACAACCCAATTATTGGCAATAATTTCAGTAATTTATAATAGTAATTTAACTATATTAAGAGGTAACTGAGCCATTATTTTTATGGACAACATTTAAGAGTAGTAGATATAAGCGCATATTCGCACTGTATTAGTGCAGTAGCAAGTGCACCAATGATTAACATTGCGTTTTTATGGTGCATTTTAATTTTTTAGCTCTTTGAAACGCTAGGCCATGTCCTACATTTTATAGACCACAAAATAGTGGTAAGATGATGACCTTTGAAACAACTAGCCAGTAAAGCAAGCCCCTCTTATGTTGAGTTCAATGCATAATAATAAGAGCAAATTTACCTTTTGAAAAATAAAATCAATGAGTTGACTACACAATGATTCTAATGATCGATAATTACGACAGCTTTACGTACAATATCGTACAGTATTTCGGTGAGTTGCAGCAGGACATCACGGTATGGCGTAACGATCAGGTGAGCATTAAGCAGATTGAAACCTTGGCTCCCAAGGCCATTGTGATTGGCCCAGGACCTTGCGATCCAGACCGTGCCGGCATTTCTTTAGACGTTATCGAAACTTTTAAGGGTATTATCCCTATATTGGGCATCTGTCTCGGGCATCAGGCGATTGGACAAGCATTCGGTGGACAGGTAGTCAAAGCTGGCGAAGTGATGCACGGGCGCTTATCTGCCGTTTACCATAGTGGTAAAGGCGTGTTTGCCAACTTACCTAGCCCCTCAAAATTCACGCGTTACCATTCGCTGGTCGTTGACAAAACCAGTCTACCCGACTGTCTAGAGTTGACCGCATGGACGCAGCACGCCGATGGTAGTATTGAGGAAATCATGGGCATACGTCATCGCACATTGGCCATTGAAGGCGTACAGTTCCATCCTGAGTCCATCTTGAGCGAAGCCGGTTATCAGCTACTCAATAACTTTTTGCAAACTCATAATCTGGCAGTATCAGCCTCAAAGGCATTGCCGCAAGTCGGTTAATGTTACTAAAAATGCATGATTGATAATAAAAATTCTGACCACCCTATACACCAATATAAATAATATAAAGCGAGAACCTAATGAATAATGTAAAGATAGAGGACACCCACACCGCAGCTAATATTGCACAACTGTCTGACGAAGGCATCCATAAGCTACTAACGACGGCTTTGGGTCGAATTTTTCAGCATATTGATTTGACCTTTGATGAGATGTATCAAGTCATGCTGGTTATCATGCAAGGCAGATGTAGCGACGCTATGATGGGTGCTATCTTGACGGGTCTACGTATGAAGGGTGAATCCATCGACGAGATTACGGCATCAGCCAGTGCCATGCGCGCTTTGGCTGCGAATATCGAACCTAAGAACTGTGCTCATTTAGTCGATATCGTCGGTACGGGCGGTGATGGTGCGAATTTATTCAACGTCTCTACAGCGTCGGCGTTTGTGGTGGCAGCGGCAGGCGCTCAAGTTGCTAAGCATGGTAATCGCGGCGTCTCTACCAGATCCGGTAGCTCAGATTTGTTGGAGCAAGCGGGTATTAGTCTGTCGCTCACACCTGAGCAAGCAAAAGACTGCATCGAAAATCAAGGCGTTGGCTTTTTGTTTGCGCCCAATCATCACAGCGCGATGCGTTATGCCAATCCAGTCCGTCGTGAGCTCAAATCGCGCACTATCTTTAATATCTTAGGGCCATTAACCAACCCTGCTGGCACACCCAATTTGGTCATTGGCGTCTTTACTGCTCAGCTGTGTGAGCCAATCGCCAAAGTTATGAAAAATCTAGGCGCACGTCATGTCATGGTCGTCGGTGCAAAGGATGGCTTAGATGAAATCAGCCTCGCCACTTCGACCACAGTAGCTGAATTAAAAGAGGGTGAAATCTCTGTCTATGAGATGATGCCAGAGGATGCGGGTATCGAATCACAAACGCTGATTGGGCTTGATGTAGATTCTCCAGAACAAAGCCTTGAGCTAATACGCGCCGCTTTATCAGGTGAAGAGACTCATGATCGCGCGGTCCTAAAAGCTCGTGATATGATTGCCCTAAATGCAGGTGCGGCGATATATACCGCAGGACTTGCCAGCAATTATCCTAATGGTGTCAGCCGTGCTCAACAAGTCATCCAAAATGGCGATGCGTTAATCAAGCTTGAGTCTTTAGCCAAATATACTCAGCAGCTAGCGGCTAGCTCTTAACGGATACATCCGTGTTAACGAGATGCAAAAATAGCCATTGTTGCTTATTTATTTACCTTTAACAATATTCGGATACCAGTATGAACACAACCAATACAGATATTCCTTCGGTATTACAGCGCATCGTCGCCACCAAAGTAGAAGAAGTAAAAGCCGCTCGCGATGTGCTATCTCTTGAAGCGTTAAAAGCGCAAGTAGCGACTGATAAAAAATCACGTCGAGGTTTTGCCGCTGCTCTAAGAGCTGTGGGAGCTGTAGGAGTTACCGCTGCTAAAGACAATGGTATCGGTATCATCGCTGAGATTAAAAAAGCCTCTCCCTCTAAAGGCGTTATCAATCATAACTTCGCGCCTGCGTTGTTTGCCAAACAATACGAGCAAGCTGGCGCGAGCTGTTTGTCTGTATTGACGGATCGCGATTATTTCCAAGGCGATGACAGCTACCTGATTCAAGCTGCCAATGCCGCAAGCCTACCGATACTGCGCAAAGACTTTATGATTGATGAGTATCAAATTTACCAATCCTATCTAATGGGTGCCGACTGTATATTATTAATCATGGCTTGTCTGGATGATACTCAAGTACAAAAACTACATGCGCTCAGTATCGAGCTGGGCATGGATGTATTGATTGAGGTCCATACCAAAGCTGAGCTTGAACGCGCATTAAAACTGCCACGCTCCGAGCATAATATCTATGGTATCAATAACCGTGATTTGAATACTTTTGATGTCGATCTACAAACCACGCTTGATCTAAAAAATATTTTAATCGAAGCATTGGCGGATGACGCTAATAGCGCAGCCACAGCACAGAAACCGCTTATCGTCACCGAAAGCGGTATCCATAGCAGCGATGATATTCGTTTGATGCTCAATAACGATATTCAGCACTTTTTGATCGGTGAGCAATTTATGAAAACGGATCACCCCGGACAAGCGTTACAATCCTTACTTGCGGGCGTCGCAGCAGACGGGTAAAGTGGCTTCAGTCTTCTGAACAGTTTAAATCAATCAATCATTCCTTCATTAACCAACGATACGTTAACTTTTATGTCAAACTCTCTATTTTCAAAAGAAATGCAAGACCAGCTCAAAGAGCTCAAAGGACAACTGAGCAAAGGTCGCGATACCAATTCGCCTGATGGTGACAATGGCAAGCCCACAGAACCTGTCTCGCTACTTACCCAAAAGCAGGTCAAAAAAACGGTCAAACAATTAGACAGTGAGCATATCGATGATGATAAAGTTCTCTTTATGCAAGCGATGCATGGTGTAGATCAGCTAGAGGACAAAAATGTCCGCTCCCCTGCCAATGCCGCAAAAGTGCGCAAACCTGACGCCGCGACTCTGTCAAAACGTGCCGCTGCGCAAGGCAGTGAAGCGAGTGATCTGGGTGCAGGCTTATCAGATATGCAAGCGCTACTCAATCCTGTCGCTGGCGAAGCGTATTTGTCTTATAAGCAGCCAACGCTGCAAAATAAGGTTTTTACCCAGCTAAAACAGGGCAAGCTGCGTTGGTATGACGCAGTAGACATCCATGGCTGTACCATTGACGAAGCGCGCGCGGCTATGACTCAACTATTGAGCCAAGCGAAACAGAACAACGAAACCATGGTAAAAATCGTTCATGGTAAAGGTTCTGAGGCTATTTTAAAAACCTGCGTCAACGGTTGGCTACGTCAATTGCCAGAAGTATTGGCATTTTGCTCTGCGCCGCCGAAAGATGGTGGCAATGGCGCTGTATTGGTACTGCTTAAAAAGCCTAAAACTGATAGCGAATAAGCTGCTCGGTTAAAGAAAAAAAAGGACTGCATCTATGCAGTCCTTTTTGTTATGCTCATCATCGAAGCAACTGTTTGCATCTATAGTCCAAACATCCTAAAAACGCGATGCTGTTGCTGATATCAATTTTTTGTCGCCTCTATCAGCAGTGCGTCATCTATCGATATTACTTTTCACTCACTATAGCTTTAGCGGTATCTAAATCAATGAGGATAAGATATTTATGAGTCTACAAACTATTGAAAATGCTAAAGCATTAGAAGAGCATATCATCGCCTTGATTGCCATCGAACCGAGATTTGCACCTGTTTATGAGCAAGTTGGCGTGCCCAGTCTCAGGCACAATGCCGGTGGCTTTGAACAATTAATGAGAGCGATGGTTGGGCAACAGCTATCGGTAGCCGCGGCGGCCAGCATTTGGCAACGGATTGTTGCGGCAGGTTTGACCACTCCTAAAGCCATTAGCGAAGCGACGGATGAAACATTGCGCGCTCAAGGACTATCTAAGCAAAAGATACGTTATGTCCGCTCACTAGTAGACCATAACATAGACTTTGCGGCGCTAGTAAGGATGGCAAATGCAGAGGTTATAAACACACTGACAGCAGTCACTGGTATTGGGCGCTGGACGGCTGAGATGTACCTACTATTTTCTTTAAAACGCGCAGATGTATTGGCAGTCGACGATTTGGCGATTAAAGTCGCAGCAATGGAGTTACTAGGTTTAGCAGAGCGTCCGACTCCAAAACAGCTAAACCACTTGACCGAAAGTTGGTCGCCACATCGTAGCGCCGCCAGTCTGCTGCTATGGTCGTACTATGGCTTGTTACGGGATAAAACTGCCGTACCATTATAACTGGATAACTGGCAGCCCCTTTATCGCTATAAACCAAAAAAATAAAGGGATGGCCAACGACCGTCGCCCTCATTTCACCCGCTACCGCCTGCTTAAAAGTCAGTTCTGCAAAGCCATTTCTACAAAGTCGATTCACCATAAATACTATGGCTGGTTCCAAATAGAGAAACCAAATTTTCTTTTGGAATGCTTAAACTTACGTTTTGCAAACGCATAAGTATGAATTTTACGGGCTTTTTTTGACTGAGCTTTTTTAGCCTTTTCTTTCTGTTTGTCAGCGACTTTGTCGTTGTTCGCACTGCTGGCATCTTTGCTGCTATTTTTACTGACGTTGATAGATTTATGCTCGCTATCACTAGCAGTACTATTATCCGCATTGTTATCAATATTAGCGTCGTCATCATCACTAAGATTATCATTGCTATTGTGATAAGCATTGTCATCATTCGGCGTATTTGCAACAGAGTCGAGCGCAGTATTATTATCACGACCATTATCCATATGATGCTCAAGCTCCGCTTGATTGACAATCAACTGTTGGGTTGGTAGCGCATGCTCGACCTTATATTTTGCCACTTGATTGAGCACATCAACGAATACCACATTTTGCTTGTCATAAAACTCCATGACGTCGTTAGCATTAATATAAGCTTGTAACTGAATCACATAACAGTCTTGACGCAGCTCTAAAATATTGACTTGATTCCATTCATTATTGGTCAAATAATGCTCATTTAAAAACTCGTCTAAGTCTTTGACCATTTTGAAGACCACGTCAATATCGGCAGTACGCTTGAGATATAACTGATGAAAGAAGCGAAACATATCACGCGAGGTAAAGTTCTCGATTTGCATGGACGAGAAGTCACCATTGGGGACAGTGACAATCGTGCGAGTCAAGGTGCGTACACGTGATGAGCGAATACCGATATCGATGACCGTACCTTCATAAGTGCCAAACTTACAGTAGTCGCCGATACGTACGGGCGAATCCGCCACGACGACCACGCTTCCCACGAGGTTCTCGATGGTTTTTTGCGCACCAAGTGCTAAAGCCAAACCACCGACACCTAAGGCTGCGATACCTGTTGTCAAATCAAAGCCTAAATTACCAAAAATGACGATCACAGCAAATATCAGTAGTAAGGCCTTAACAACTTTTCGCATCAACCCTAATATCGAAACCCGTTCAGTATGGTTTTTCTTATAGCTTAAGTTAACAGCACGCGTGAAAATCGCATCGATGACACGCAATAATAACCACGTTATAGCGAGCCACGATGCAATCTCGGTAAAGCGATTGACCGGCTCACGCAGCGTCACTGACACCCCAGAATAGACCATCACCTCAGACAATATCAGCGCCATAATCACTACCGCAAGGGGCAAGATAACCTTGTCCGGCACTGGTAATGCCACACCGCGCACGCGTGGATAAACGAGCTTTAACAAATGATACAGCAGCCATACCATGACGTAGGTC
The DNA here is from genome assembly GCF_965638355.1 of Psychrobacter okhotskensis. Lineage (NCBI taxonomy): Bacteria > Pseudomonadati > Pseudomonadota > Gammaproteobacteria > Moraxellales > Moraxellaceae > Psychrobacter > Psychrobacter okhotskensis. Next base: position 1,527,837 of record NZ_OZ281822.1, on the reverse strand, counting down.
AATAAAAAACTGCTCACAGTCATGGCCAAGGCGGCGAACAGATCCACCAATTGATAGCCGAAAAGCTTTTTACCTTCTAGCGAGTCGATCGTATAACGAGATACCAAGGTAGGATCGGTGTTTTCTAGAACTTCTGGTATTGAGCTGAGCGTTTCGGTAGAAAACTGCCAGTATTGCTCACCTTGCTTTGAGACGACGCGCTCAAGCAATAACGGCACGCTTTTATCACCGATACTGATGTTACCCACATTTTCTTGGCTGGGCGGTAGTTGGTCGGCTAAATTGCCTTCGAGCGTATTATTAATCTGCAAATCAGCTGAAAAGCGTCCACCCGCGTCAAGCGCTTGCTTAAATTGACGCACAGCAGTCGTTGGATTGTCTGATTTTGACAAATTAAGATAATTGCTCGCCAGCAAATAATCATTTTCGCCAAGCGCACTAATGAATCCTTGCACCGTATGCCGCGGGGTATCTCGTCCGAACGAATCAGGTAGCGGCTCGCTGGTACTAGCAGCCTCACTAGTTCCGCCAATTCCCAATACACTGGCCTCAGCAGCAAGGGCAGCATTTGGCAGTATCAGGCTAAATAATAAAGTCAGCAATAAGCTCAGCACAATCAGTGTTCTTGATAATGATGCCGTTAAAGACAAAGGTAAGCTAGCAGGACTCATACGACGCTTAGTAGACAAAACAAACCTCTTAATTTATAGATAAAATATTTATAAATATCAACAGTGATACATAAAAAATAGCTGAAACAGCCAATAATGAATATGACCTGCTGCCATGATAGCAATTATAACTAACGGTCGTGTTTTTGATTACATATTTTTATGCCGACTGATGTGTCTAATGATAGGTCAGTACTGAGTATGAACACAGTAATCAGAGAACAAATGCCTTGTATAGTGCACGAGGATGACTTAATAATCTACTATCATGAAACTGGCTCAGCTTAGCGTGAATAAATATTGGCTAAAAGTGGTTTATAAAGCAGGCATATTTATAGATAATGAGCGTTGTTTAACTTGTCTACTGTTTTTTGTAAACTTTACCTTCTTAACCTTTGCTCATGTAACCTTGGAAATCATTATGTTGTTAACACGTTCTTCTTCGTCTACTTATTTACGCTGCTGTATTTTAAGTGCGCTTGGTGTATTTGCCGTAAATACAGCCATGGCTGTCACACCAGCTGACACTGACTTAGAAACAGTCAATGATAGTGAATTACCACAAGTTGAGCTTGATAAAATTGTGGTGACCGCCACACGTACGCCTACTAAAACGAGTAACGTCATTGCTCAAACTCGGATCATTGATAGTGAAGAGCTACAACGTTATCAAGGTCAGACAGTTACTGATGTATTAAAGAATCAGCCTGGTATTAATATTACGCAAAGTGGCGGTATGGGCACAGCCAGTAATTTTTATATGCGCGGGTTTGATAGCAAGCAAGTCTTGGTGATTATCGATGGGATACGCTATGGTTCTATCTCTTTAGGTAGCCCTTCTCTAAATTTATTATCAGCAGATCAAATTGATCGCATTGAAATTTTATACGGCGCCTCAGGTTCTAGTATTTATGGTTCTGACGCCATGGGCGGTGTCATTCAGATCTTTACCAAGGGCAACAATGTAGAACAGTCTAATATTTCGACTAGCGTGGGTTACGGCAGTAATAATCACTACCAAGTAGGCGTCACAGGTCAGCTTAAAAACGATACTTCGTCGTTAAGCTTAGGCGTCAGTCGCAATGAAACAGACGGATTTAGCGCGATTGCTAATAGTGATTCTTTTGATTATAACGCCGATGATGATGGCTTTGAGTCTACCAATGCCAGTTTGGCGTTACAGCATAAGCTCTCGGACTCTCTAAGCGCAGGACTCAGTGCTTTATATTCTGACTCTACCACTGATATTGACTCAGCAGGAAACGCGTTTCCGAATGCTTATTCAGATCAAAAAAACGGCAGTGCCAATGCTTATCTTCAATATCAAACGCCTTTGACAGTCAGTAAACTTAGTTACGGTCAAAGTATCGATAAATCTACTTCTCATGATGCCAACTCTATTAATTATCAAGAAGGCAGTCAATTTGATACTACCCAAGAGCAGGCGCGCTTAGAGACCAGTATCAACGCGCAACCTGGTACCGTTATCATCGGGGCAGAATGGTTGTCACAAAAATTAGACGCATCAGATGTTTTAGATTTTTCAGGTTATCCTAATCCTGCTGTGCAAACTCCTTATGACCCTGACGACAGAACGGTCAAAAGTGCCTTTGTTGGTTATCAGCTTGCAGACACTTATTACGACCTGCAAGCCAACTACCGTGTAGATGATAACTCCCAGTATGGTAACGAGAGCACTTACAATTTAGGAGCGGCTATACGTCCGTTGGCTGGCATGCGAATTGGTGCAAACTATGCGACTGGATTTCGCGCACCGACCTTCAATGATTTGTATTTCCCAGGCTATGAAAACCCTGACTTAAAGCCTGAAAGAACTGAAAATACTGAGGTATTCGTTGAATATGCTAATGATGCTCAGACGTCGCGCTTGACCGGTTATTACACCGATGCAGAAGACCTGATTGCAAATGGTAACAACATCAATGAAGCAAAAATCAAAGGAGTAAGTTTAACCTCGGATTGGAATATGAACGCCTTTATATTTGGCTTAGGTTATGACTACTTAGATGCGAAGAACAAAACCGCAAACAGTACTAACTATGATCAACAACTTGCCTACCGTCCTAAAAATAGCGGTTTGATTTATATCGGTTATCAACAGCCTATGTTTGATGTTCGCCTCGAAGCCAAACATACGGATGATAGAATCACGGCCGAAAACAATAAACTTGATAGTTACACGCTGCTTAATTTGAGTGGCGCTGTTTATATTAATCCTAATCTTCGCGCCAACTTGCGGGTAGATAATATCACTGATGAAGACTATACGCTTTCAAGCCAATTTGGTAACGTCTATGCCACTGAAGGTACCAGTTATTTCGGCTCACTTACCTATAACTGGTTTTAAGCTTACTTAGTCCAAAATAAAAACTATATTAATAATAAAAAAGGTCATCCATTAGATGGCCTTTTTTATGGCTGTTATTTGCGAAACATACTTCTATATATCATGGACACTTACTATTTATATCAGCCAATGGGTGACAAATTAACCGCCATCTATTACAATAATCACCCTCCGAGAGGTGTTGCACCATATGAATTGATGCTTGCGTTTGCGCTCTATAAACAAACTAAGCTGATGAATTCGTTATGTTAGGCTCGGTAAACTGTCTGATACTGGTTATTCCAGTCTTTGACAGCATAACAACGGCACCTGCGCTATTATTCTTTTTATCATACCTTAACCACTGATAGGAGCATATTATGGACGCAGTGTCTAACACCCCATCTGCCCATACGATCGACCCCTCTTTCACTGACTATAAAGTCGCCGACATTAGCCTTGCTGATTACGGTCGCCGTGAAATCACCCTAGCTGAAGCCGAAATGCCTGCCCTGATGGGTTTGCGTCGTCGCTACGAAGCCGACCAACCGCTTAAAGGCGCAAAAATCGCTGGCTGTATCCACATGACCATTCAGACGGCTGTCCTTATTGAGACGCTTGTCGCGCTAGGTGCGGAAGTACGCTGGACCTCATGTAACATCTTCTCAACTCAAGACCATGCTGCTGCGGCGATTGCTGCTGCTGGTATCTCTGTTTATGCTTGGAAAGGCGAAACCGAAGAAGAGTACGAGTGGTGCTTACGTCAACAAATCCATGTTGGCGGCGAAGCCTCAGGTCAACTTTGGGATGCTAACTTAATCTTGGACGACGGCGGTGATTTGACTGCTTTGATTCATAACGATTATGCCCAAATGCTTGATAACATCCATGGTATCTCTGAAGAAACTACTACAGGTGTCCATCGTTTGGTTGAAATGCTAAATAAGGGTACGCTAAAAGTACCGGCTATCAACGTTAACGACGCGGTTACCAAGTCTAAAAATGACAACAAATACGGCTGCCGTCATAGCTTAAATGATGCCATCAAACGTGCTACCGATATGTTCCTTGCCGGTCGCCGTGCGCTAGTCATCGGTTATGGTGATGTGGGTAAAGGCTCAACGCAAAGCTTACGTCAAGAAGGCATGATCGTACGTGTCTCAGAAGTTGATCCTATCTGTGCTATGCAGGCCTGTATGGACGGCTATGAAGTATTGTCACCTTACATCAACGGCGATAACACCGGCGGCGCAGAGAATATCAACAAGCGCTTGCTTGAAGACACTGACATGATTGTCACTACTACTGGCAACTATCATGTTTGTGATAGACACATGCTTGCGGCACTTAAGCCTGGTGCGGTCGTTTGTAACATCGGTCATTTTGACACTGAAATCGATACCCAATTTATGCGTGACAACTGGCGCTGGGTTGAGATTAAGCCACAAGTGCATCAAATCTTCCGCTCAGACGATGAAAACGATTATTTGATTTTGCTTGCTGAAGGTCGTTTAGTAAACCTAGGTAATGCCACTGGTCACCCATCACGCGTGATGGACGGCTCATTTGCCAACCAAGTATTGGCACAAATGTATTTGTTTGAAGAAAAGTTTGCTGACTTGCCAGTTGATGAGCGCACTGACAACTTATACGTCAGAGTATTGCCTAAAAAGCTAGACGAAGAAGTCGCTGCTGCCATGGTTGCTGGTTTTAACGGTACATTAACTAAGCTGACGGAAAAACAAGCAGAGTATTTGGGTGTGCCTGTCGAAGGTCCGTTCAAGCCTGACGCTTATAAATACTAAAAGGAGCTAGCCTGTGAGTAAGCCTGCTTTCTCCTTCGAGTTTTTTCCGGCCAAAACCGAGCAAGGACATGAAAAGCTCCTCAGCACTTATGATGAGTTAAATAAGCTATCACCTGCTTACTTTTCAGTGACCTACGGTGCGGGCGGTTCAACCCGTAGCCGCACTTTGGATATTGTCCAAGCTTTGTGCGCGCGCGGTGAGACGGATATTGCGCCGCATATGTCTTGTATCGGTGATGATAAAAGTCAAATCGCCGAACTGCTCGATCTTTATAAAGGCTTAGGCATCCAGCGTTTGGTCGCCCTGCGTGGTGACTTACCCTCAGGTCAGGTTGGTATGGGTGAGCTACCGTTTGCGTTAGACTTGGTGAAGTTTATCCGTGAATATTCAGGTGATCACTTTCGTATCGAGGTCGCAGCCTACCCTGAGATGCATCCACAAGCGCGTAGCTTTGAGTTTGATGTTGACAACTTAGTCAATAAATATCAGGCTGGTGCCGATGCATCAATTACCCAGTTTTTCTATAACGCGGATAGTTATTTATATCTGCGTGATACGTTAGAGAAGCGCGGTATCGATACAGTAGCGCAGCCGTTAGTCGCAGGCATTATGCCGATTACCAACTCTAGCAATCTCGTACGCTTTGCCGATAGCTGTGGTGCTGATATTCCTCGCTATGTGCGTAAGCGCTTGGCAGATTTTGGCGATGACCGCACCGCTATTCGCGAGTTCGGCTTTGATGTGGTCTATCGTTTATGTGAGCGCTTGATTGCCGAGGGCGTACCTGCCATGCATTTTTATAGCATGAATAAGGTTGAGCCAAACAAGCGTTTGGTTGAAGCGTTAGGTTTGATTGCTTAAATATTGACCGAATGTATTGCTTAATGACTGGCGTTCTTAGGAGCGCCAGTTTTTTTGTTTTGCTGATGACTCATCTTATGCTAAGGACAGCCTTATTTGAGCTGTTTTTATTCCCCAAACACCTGTAACAATACCCCTCTCTTCTCAGCTCATATTCTGCTAATATATTGGGATGGATTATTGTTCAATTAAAGGATTAAGCGACTGTGCGACGTTTTTTTTATGCCTCCAGTAACGATACGAACACCCCCTTCCCCAAACTTAGCACCTTGCCTATGGGTGCTAGTGTCGAATTAACAGACAGTATTGTCCATCATTGGTGCCGGGTACTACGCGCAAATATCGGTGACCAAGGCATTTTGTTCGATGGCTTTGGCGGCGAATATCAGGTACAGCTACAAGCAATTAGTAAAAAAAATGCCACAGCGACTTTACTGACCCAGATCGAGAATGACCGCAGCGCTTCTATATTAACTAAAATCGGGCTGGTGATGAGTCGTGGCGAACGCATGGACTATGCGATTCAAAAATCTACCGAGCTTGGCGTTACTGCGATCCAACTCCTCAGCAGTCATCATGGCGAGGTCAACCTCAAACCCGCACAAGTTGAAAAAAAGTTGGCGCATTGGCAACAAGTCGCTATCGCCGCCTGTGAGCAATGCGGCCTCAATCGCCCACCACTTATTCTTGCGCCATTATCGATTGATGACTGGCTATTAAATATAGCCGCTAGCGAAAAATTAAACGAAAAAGAAATGGTGGTCAGCCCTATAGTAGCTGAGCTGAGCCAAGATTCTTATTATCAAGTATTACAGCAACCGGCAGATTTACGTTTGCAACTGAGCGTGCCAGCAGCAGGACAACCTTTGCGGCCAGAGACGCTATCAATTGCACTAAAAAGAGATAAACCCTACGTAGAGTTGCTCATCGGCCCCGAGGGTGGTCTGAGTAATGATGAGCGCGCACAAGCACAAGCAAGGGGCTTTGCGCCTTGGCAAATTGGCCATCGCGTATTGCGCACTGAGACTGCGCCGGTCGTTGCCTTGGCGACATTGCACGCGCTTCGTTGTTAACGACAAAATGTTATTGCCAATATCATGCTGATAGCTAGGGTAAACGAAGCGTGCTGATACGACCCTTTTCATTGCCTTGCACGCTGGGGGTATAACTTGTACCGCTAAGCTTACGATATTATTTACCAAGGTTATGTCTAGCAAAGACTGGCTAACTTTTTTGGCTTGATGTTGATTTAATGAGTCCAACTATGACTACTTTTACCACGCTTCCACTCTCGGACAAGCAGCAACTGTTGACCCAGTTATGCGAGCAATCTGAAGACGCCATCTTTATCCTAGATGCAGACTTTCGTTATCTATCAGTCAATGCCATTTATGAGATTATGATTGGTTACAGCGAATCTTTTTTGCTGGGCCGACCGCTTGGTATATATGCGGCTGAATTCTTATCAAAAGAAGAGCAAGCAATTTTACATGATCTCACCAAAGCCTTAGACAGCGAAGGATTTCATGAAATCGATTTTTCGATGGCGAATCGCTATGGACAAGTCCTAAACTGTCACATTACTTATCGCAGAATCTATGTGGGGCAAACGGCTTATTATGTCGGGGTGGTTCGTGATATGTCGTCTGTTGTCGAGGACAGAAAACAAGTGGCTCATCTGCTTAATTACGATCAACTGACCGGCTTGCCCAATCGCAAGGTGTTTTTGAGTCAGACCAGTGAGCTGTTGTTAGAGAGTTATCAAGAGGTGGTGATTGTACGTCTTAATATTGATCGTTATCGCAATCTTGCCAGCCTACTCGGCCCTGACGGTATCAATACACTCATAGAGAACTTTGTACTGCGGGTCAAAACCTTAAAGCTTGACAACTTACGCTGTTTTTCTCATTTTGGTGGTGATGATTTTGCTTTATTGTTCGAATGTAATGACGCCAATACCGTACGTAATCAGCTAGATAGCTTGATGCAAATGTGTGAGCATCCGTTCTCTATCAATGATGAGCCAGCCGAAGATGCGGACATTTATTGTCATATCTCCGTTGGCGTCAGTTACTTCCCTGAAAATGATCACGAAATGGCGGGGCTATTGACCAAAGCCGAGAAGGCCTTACATTATGTGAAGCAACAAGGTGGCGACGACATCTGTTGGTACAATAAAGCAATCAGCGAAGCGACTGCCAATAGTTTACAGCTAGAGGCCGAGCTTAGAGCAGCCAGCAATGAAGTTCAGTTTATACCCTACTATCAACCCAAGTTTGCCTTAGATACCGGAGCCATCACTGGCTTTGAGGCGCTGGTACGTTGGCAGCACCCCACTCGCGGACTGCTAAAACCTGTCCACTTTATGAACGCCATCATTACTCACAAACTGTCGTTTGAGCTATTCTCACAAATGGCAGTCCAAATTGCACAACAGCTATCAATTTGGCAAAAACTTGGCTTCGATCAGCATATCTGTATCAATGCGGATGCTGCTGAATTTAGCCATCCTGATTTTTATAAAATGGTCAGCAACTTGTTTTTGCAGTACGACATCAGCGCTCAACAATTGCATATTGAAGTAACAGAATCCTCATTGATACAACGCCATGCCAATGTCAAGAAACAGCTCGATTTACTAAAAGAGTTGGGGATTTGTTTGGCGCTAGATGACTTCGGCACAGGTTATGCATCTTTAAGCTATTTACAAGAATACCCTTTTGACTTTATCAAAATCGATAAAAGTTTTATATCAAAGATTGAAACCAACCGTACTCAATACGCCATCGTCAAGGCAATTTTAGATTTGGCAGTGGCACTTGACATGCAAGTTATCGCTGAAGGTATCGAAACCGAGCAGCAGCGTGATTTACTATTAGACATGGGTTGCCAGTACGGGCAAGGCTATTGGTTCGGCAAACCAGTGACTGCTGATATCGCAACCGAACTGCTAAGGCAGCAGTACTCATCCAAATAAGACATCTTAAGATATATATTGACTTTGGTAATGATAGTAAAGGGCAAGAGAAATATCAGCAAACTAAAGTCAGTAAGGCAGTTAACATAATGATATTAACAACTTATTTAATACCATTTTTCGTCGATTTTGCCCTTTTTAGCTTATTAACCCCTTTTTTGTCCAGATTGAAGACAAATTCAAATCTTTTTGTAAAAATGACTCGCTAGTTTTTTAGTCGATTATTATCATTCATTTTTTTCGCCTAACGTTGATTGCATAACGGATGCAAGGTAGGTTCATGACTTATCAGTGCTGTCACCAAACTTGTATAATCGCCTATGAAAGCCTATCTTTTATGGTGCATTTGTTAGAGCCAATTAAACATTAAACTGACTTTAACAATCACCATTCGTTTCAATACTATTTTATACAATCGACACCTTAGATGAGCCGTATCCGTCTCTACCATTCCAGTAGACACTTCGGATACAGTCAGTTCTGTCTCATGCGCGAAACTTTAGCGCATGAGACAGGATAACCAGCTATTGTTCTCGATTGCATTCCAAAAAGGACAGGAAGTTATGCAATACAAAGCGCCCTTACGTGACATTCAATTCGTGATGCATGAGTTACTCGACAGCGAAAGTCACTACAAAACTTTGCCTGCGTTCCAAGAAGCAGATCGCGAGTTGATGGACAGCCTGTTTGAGATGGCAGCGAGCTTTGCTGAAAATGAGCTATCACCACTGAATCAAAGCGGTGATGCTGAAGGTTGTCAGTTTAACAATGGCGCTGTTACCACGCCAAAAGGTTTTAAAGAAGCATACAAAGCGTATTGTGAGCTTGGCTTCCCAGCGTTGTCTGCTGAAGAAGCATTCGGTGGTCAAAACATGCCGTTTTCATTATCGACGGTCATTAATGAGATGGTTGGTACAGCTAACTGGTCATTCTCTATGTACCCTGGCCTATCACATGGTGCCATCCAGACCATTGAACATCATGGTACTGATGCCCAAAAACAAACTTACTTAGAAAAAATGGTCACTGGCGAATGGTCAGGTACTATGTGCTTGACTGAAGCGCATGCAGGTTCTGACTTGGGTATCATTCGTACCAAAGCTGAGCCAAAAGAAGATGGTAGCTATAGCATCACTGGTCAAAAAATCTTTATCTCAGCTGGTGAGCATGACTTAACCGATAACATTATTCACATCGTTTTGGCTCGTCTACCAGGCGCTCCTGCTGGCACCAAAGGCATCTCGTTGTTTATCGTTCCTAAAGTCATGGTCAACGAAGACAGCAGCTTGGGTGAAAACAATAAAGTCGTTTGTGGTTCTATCGAGCACAAAATGGGTATCAAAGCCTCAGCGACTTGTGTCATGAACTTTGATGGCGCAACTGGTTACTTGATTGGCCCTGAGAACCGTGGTTTACAGTGCATGTTTACCTTTATGAACGTCGCTCGTATCGGTACGGCAGTTCAAGGTTTAACGGCAGCAGAGTATGCGTTCCAAGGCTCACTGACTTATGCCAAAGACCGCTTAGCGATGCGTTCACTATCAGGTGCTAAAGCGCCAGAAAAAGTGGCCGACCCTATCATCGTCCATCCAGCGGTTCGTAACATGTTGTTGACCGAAAAAGCCTTTGCAGAAGGCGGTCGTGCCCTAGTTTATTACCTCTCGCATTTTGCGGATACCGTTGCCAAAGGCGAAGGCGACAACCTGAAATTTGCTGACCAAATGCTGTCATTATTGACACCAATTGCTAAAGCATTCTTGACTGAGACTGGTCTAGAAGCGGCTAACCATGGCGTACAAGTCTATGGCGGTCATGGTTTTATCAGCGAATGGGGCATGGAACAAAACGTCCGTGATACACGTATTGCTTGTCTTTATGAAGGTACTACTGAAATACAAGCACTCGACCTCTTAGGTCGTAAAGTGTTGGGTTCACAAGGTAAATTGCTTGCCAACTTCGTACAAATCATCCAAACGTTCTGTGAAGAAAACAGTGACAATGACGAGATGGGTCAGTTTATCCGTCCACTTGCCAAGCATCTAAAAGAATGGGGCGATTTGACGTCACGTATCGGTATGCAAGCGACTGAAAACGCAGATGCAGTCGGCGGCGCGGCAGTTGATTACTTATACTTCAGTGGTTACGTCACTCTAGCCTACTTATGGGCTCGTATGGCATTGGTCGCGCAAACTGAAATCGCTAACGGTAGCAGCGAGCAAGCATTCTATGATGCCAAGATTAAAACCGCACAATTCTACTTTGCAAAACTATTACCACGTACCACTACTCACGTACAGCGTATCGCTACTGGCGTTGAACCGTACATGACGATGGATGTTGATCAATTTGCTTTTTAATAAGCCCTAAGTAGATCCAATATTTGCTTAATGAACATCACTATTGTAATTAAAATCGGCAACATACCAAGGTGTGTTGCCGATTTGCTTATTGCGATATAGTTGCGCTTATAAAAACGATTATTTGCCAAAAAAACATTTTTGGTGTACGCGCAATTCACGAAGAAATACACAAGCTAAGCCTCTAATTTGCTAAACTTTAGCTATTGACCATTAAGGTTAACTCAAAAAGAACAACCGATAACCTTAACGTATTTAATTTTTATTCAATTGAACCAAAGGAATGTTTATGGCTGTTTATAATGCCCCTCTTAATGACATGCGCTTCATCTTAAATGATGTTTTTAAAGCGAATGAATTTTGGCAAAACAACGACAATCTGGCTCATGTTGACATGGACACTGTCGATATGATTTTAGAAGAAATGGCAAAACTGACCAAAAACGTTCTGCTACCTATTAACCGTAGTGGCGATGAAGAAGGTGCTACTTTTCAGGGTGATGGCGTTGTCACTACGCCAACAGGTTTCAAAGACGCTTATAAACAATATGCCGAATCTGGCTGGGTTGGTTTAAGCGGTAACGCTGAATACGGTGGTCAAGGCTTCCCAAAAATGGTCACTATGCTGACCGAAGAGATGGTTTTCACTGCCAACCAATCGTTTGCCCTCTACCCTAACTTGACTGTTGGCGCCACATTGTGTCTTAATGCTGCCGGTTCAGAAGAACAGAAACAAACCTATCTAGAAAAAATGTATAACGGCGAATGGGCTGGTACCATGTGCCTAACAGAGCCACATGCTGGTACTGACTTAGGTATTATCAAGACCAAAGCGGTGCCAAATGATGATGGTAGCTATCAGATTTCTGGTACTAAGATTTTCATCACAGGTGGTGAACACGACCTAACTGATAATATTATTCACTTAGTATTGGCAAAAACGCCTAACGCCCCAGAAGGCTCAAAAGGCATTTCTTTATTCGTCGTACCAAAATTCTTGGTCAACGAAGATGGCAGCTTGGGCGAGCGTAATACCTTGGCTGTTGGTTCTATCGAACATAAGATGGGTATCAAAGCGTCGGCCACTTGCGTCATGAACTTTGACAATGCAAAAGGCTGGATGGTTGGTGCTGAAAACACGGGTCTGTCTTCTATGTTCATCATGATGAACTATGAGCGTGTCACCATGGGTCTGCAAGGACTTGGTGGTTCTGAGCTTGCTTACCAAAACGCGGCACTGTATGCCAATGACCGTGGTCAAGGCCGTAGCGACACCCAACTACAAAGCCCAGAAAAACCAGCTGACGCGATTATTCATCACGCCGATGTCCGCCGCATGCTGTTAAATGCTAAGACCAATACTGAAGCATCACGCTGTTTTGCAATGTATGTCGCCAAAAACCTTGATGAAGAAAAATTTAGTACCGATCCAGAAGCAGCTGCTGCTGCTGCCGCTCGCGTTGCCCTACTGACGCCAGTTGCCAAGGCATTTTTGACCGACAAAGCCTTAGAAGCCACGGTTGATTGTCAGCAAGTCTTCGGCGGTCATGGCTATATTCGCGAATGGGGTATGGAGCAGATCGTTCGTGATACGCGTATTGCCCAGATTTATGAAGGCACCAACGGTATTCAAGCACTTGACCTACTAGGTCGTAAAGTGGCGAAAAATAATGGCAAATACGTCACCCACTTCTTAGGTGAGATTCGTGATTTCGTCAATAATATGCAAGCGGATCATGCGATCAAACAAGCAACCCTAGAGGCTGCGGATACGATAGAAACTCTTACCCAAACGGTACTGGCTAATATTAGCGAGCGTAAAAACGAAATCAATGGCTGTGCTGTTGACTATATGCATGCCTTTGGCTATCTGTGCTACTCGTACATGTTTGCATTGATGGTGGAAGCCGCTAACGGTCAAGAGGGCGAGTTCTACACCAACAAGGCCAAACTGGCTGATTACTTTGTCGGTCGTGTCTTGCCACGTATCGATGCGCATGCGCAAATGGTAAAAGCAGGTAGCGATCCGATGATGAACTTTGATCTTGACTACTTTGATGTACCTGCTAGCTAAATAGCAGTCATCACCATTCTATAAGATTTTAAATAAGGGGACAGTTACGCTACTGTCCCTTTTTTTGCCAAAAATATTTTCAGCATAACTGCTAACAAAATAACTCACTATCAATGCATGGTTCCGATTAGAATAACGCAAGACAAACTATAGTCAAAGCATTTTTAAACCGCTACGATGTTACCCGCCCTAGATGTACTCAGTGTACTATCTGCGGTCGGTCGCCTTGCAGCGATTCTAAAATTCCTTGACTATAGCGTTCGAGTGACTTCATAAGATGACCAAGTTTTTAGCATAGCCTATACGGTACACCAAATAACACTGTTTGGAACCTAACAATAAAAATATTCGAAACCTAACAATAAAAACGGCTAAAACCACCATAATAGAGGATGCGACGTGCCAGAATTAAAACGCATTTTACAGCAGATTACGGCGCTAAGTGATGTACCCGATCCTGCGGTACTAAAACGCTTAATAGATGAGCTACGGGTGAGCGATAAAGAGCCTGCGCTCGCCAATGAAAACATTCAGGATTTGATTGATATCTTACGCCAGCATCCAGAATATGGAGACGGGCTGGCAAGCTTTGTACTAAAACTCATTATCCAATACCGGCAAATTGCGCTCTATACCGACACGGGCATCATGTCGGATCAAGGATTTTTTAACAGTTTGCGGCGTTTAGTCGGTCATCGCTTTTTGCCATTACTGCCGCAAGAGGACTCCGTTGTTGAGCTGGTTGGTTATTTATTTGATAAGCGCTCTGACGAGCGCTGGTTGGCCAATATCGACAAAGAAAAGTGGGATGAGCTGGTTGAATTAATCAGAGTCGAAGAAGCGCATTTAGATCTGGTCGCTACGGCGAAAAATAGTATTTTAAACGCGATTATCATTTTGTCTTATCGCATCAGTGGTATCGGTCTGCACCCTGATTTGATGGAATCTTACCCCCAAATATTAAACTACTCAGCGTCTTTTGTAGCACAAAATCAAGAAGCAGTACTGTTCGTCAATCAATATAGACAGGCGCATGAGCTTGATACCTTGACTGATATTACCCCCGAAAAAGCGGTCGATCCAGCGCCGTTGCTCGTCATGATTGAGCAGTGCGAAGACATCGTTGCCACGGTGCGTAAACGTATTTATAAGACGGGTATTTCTATTCGTCTGACCAATATGATGCTACGTCTAGACCAAAGCTTGCAGCGTATGCGTATCTTGACTGAGCTGGTGACTGACGATTATAACAAGCGTGATCTTGCCGTCATTGAACTCATCCAAACGCTGATTACCACCGCCAATCGTCGCTATAGTATCGGTTATTTGATCGATAATAATACCAAGTTACTCTCGCGAAAAGTGACAGAAAATGCAAGCCGCGTCGGTGAGCATTACATTAGTACTGATAAGGCCGGTTATCAGGAAATGTTCAAAAAAGCCTCAATTGGGGGCTTTATCATTGCTTTTATGGCGACCACCAAGATACTGGCTTATCATTTGGCCCTCGCACCGATGGGTCGGGCATTTATTAATAGTATGATTTATGGTTTGGGCTTTGTTTTTATTCATGTCATTCGCGGTACGGTCGCCACCAAGCAGCCTGCCATGACAGCGGCGGCTATTGCCTCCACCATATCAGATGGCTCTGGTAAAAAATCTCGACAGCTGACCAAGCTGTCAGAATTGGTCGTTGATATTTTGCGTACCCAATTTATCGCTATTATGGGTAATGTGATGGTGGCGATACCCGTTGCCCTTATCATCTCTTTTGCTTGGCTGCAATATACGGGCACACCGATGATTGATACCGAGAAGGCGGGCCATCTCCTCCATGATCTCGACCCTTTTCGCTCGCTCGCCCTGCCCCATGCTGCTATCGCTGGTGTGTATTTATTTTTATCGGGTTTGATCGCTGGCTATTACGATAATTTAGCGGTTTATAATCATGTTGGCGCCCGTATACAGCGCCATAAGTTGCTAAAGTTCCTGCTTCCCAAATCATGGTTACAGCGTTTAGGCGGCTTTGTAGAAGCCAATTTAGGTGCCATCATGGGCAACTTCTTATTCGGCGTATTTTTAGGTAGCACCGCCACTATTGGTTTTATCTTTGGCTTACCCATTGATATTCGCCATATTGCCTTTGCCTCAGCCAACTTGGCACATGGGTTATTCAACATGCCTGCCGATCAAATCAGCTGGAACGTCATCTTACTGTCCATTCTTGGTGTCGCCCTTATCGGTATCGTCAACTTAATGGTCAGCTTCTCCCTCGCCTTGTTCGTGGCGCTACGCTCAAAAGAAGTGCGCTTCTTTGAATGGGGTCGCCTGACCAAACTGGTGTTTGGTCACATTATCAGTCATCCATCTGACTTCTTTTGGCCACGTGATAAACCCATGAAATATGCGCGTATCGATAGCCAAGGTCGCATGATTTTTGACGATACCTCAGCGCAAAAAGGCGGCAAGCCCTTACCCAGTAATTATGTGGTACGACGTTTATCGGACGTAAAAATACTGCCCAAATCAATGCAAGGCAATATGCAAAATGATCCAGCAGTGACCGACATACAATACGACAATCAGACAGCTGACAATAACTTTGATCCTACGACGGGTAATCGTGAAGCGCACAACACCGCGAATCAAACCATGGCCAAAAAAAAAGTAGATCTCGATGATGGTCTGCTGGATGACGATCTCAATAGTGTGCCATACACCGATGATATTCAATATGATAAAACTACGAAAACCCTTGATAGCCTGGCGGCTAACAGCGATGAAGTGAGTAGTGATGAGACAGGGAATGCTGACTCTGATAGCAAAAACGCAGGCGATGCCAAAACCCCACTGCCAAAACCGAAAAAGCCACCTAAGTTGCCCAGTTAAATCGGCAGTTTTGGTGGCTTATATAATCGCTTCTTTTATTGTCTAGCAGATGATTTTTTTATAGAAACAGTTACAGCCAACTGTTTCTACAGCTATGGCTAGCAAATCCAGCCGTTATGGCGGATGACAATGGGCACTTGAGGTAATGACATCTTCATCGCCCAATCGATAAGCCAATAAGTAATTACCCCAGACGCAGCCACCGTCCAAGGCGCGGGCATGTGGTAAATCGACCTCACCTTTTAATGCCGCCCAATGACCAAATAATATCTTACGCGTGCGCGGTACTTGCCACTCAAACCATGGCAAAAAGTCTTTTGGCATCGAGTCATCTAAACTTGCTGTAAAGCTAAACTCGAGCAAACCATCCTGCTTGCACAAACGCATACGCGTAAAGTAATTTGCAATCGCCCGCATCTTGGTAAAGCCATCAATGTCTGAATGCCACTCATCAGCGGTCTTGCTATATAAGTTCGGCAACAATCGATCAAGCTGTTTTAAGCTGCCTCGCAGTTGCGCCTCTAACTGCTGGGCATAGTCTGCGGCTGCTTCAATAGTCCAATGCGGCGGGATACCAGCATGTACCAATACCGTCTGCTCATCAGGATAAGCCAATACTGGCTGATGGCGTAGCCAGTTTAACAACTCATCACAATCATCGGCGGCAAAAATAGGAGCTGTTTTGTCTTTTTTCTTGAGCTTTGCAGCGCCGCGCCAAACAGCGATCAAATTAATATCGTGATTACCTAGTACTGTCGCTGCTGCGCCTTGCTCACAAAGCGCCTTTACATGACGCAAGGTATTCAACGAGTCTTCGCCGCGTGCCACCAAGTCACCTGCAAACCACAACTTATCCTGCGCAGAGTCAAAATCTAATGTGTCGAGTAGATTAAGGTACGCCCCATAACAACCTTGCAGATCACCGATGACGTACTGGTGGCGAAAACTCATAAACCCTCATATCTCTATCTAATGACTTTTTTTATTTCTAAATAAATATTTTTGAATGATGAATTAAACCTCTATTTTGCGCGCCTGATTGCTCAAATTGACAAAGTCTTTTACGCTCAAGGTCTCGGGACGCGCTTGTGGATCAATAGCGCAAGTAGCAAAGTCTTCTTCGCTCAATGTCGGCAACAAGGTAGACTTCTTAAAAATAGCACGTAGTGTCTTACGACGATGATTAAAGGTTTCGCGCACGACAACGGCGAAATACTCTTCGTCTTCTGCCACGATTGGCTTATTGATATGCGGGGTCAGGCGAAAGACTGCGCTGGTGACCTTTGGTGGTGGATTAAATGCGCCACGTGGCACAGTCAATAGATAGTCGGTATCACAGTGATATTGCATGATGACCGACAAGCGACCATAGGTTTTGCTGCCGACATCAGCGGTGATACGTTCGACCACTTCTTTTTGCAACATAAAGTGCATGTCTTGAATCACATCAGCATAACTGAGCAGATGAAAAAGTATCGGTGTAGAGATGTTATACGGTAAATTACCCACCACACGTAGTTTGCCACGCTCAGGGCTATAGAGCTCACGATAATCAACGTGCATGGCATTGTCTTTGATGATCGTAAAATTTGGATGGCTATTAGCCCCAATACGAATGCGCAAACTATCGGCCAAATCACGATCCAGCTCTACCACGGTCATCGCATCGACTTCTGCCAATAGCGGCTCTGTTAGCGCGCCCATGCCCGGTCCAATCTCGATTAAATTATCATTACGCTCTAAACGAATGCTCTCAACAATCTCACGGATAACACTACGGTCATGTAAGAAGTTTTGACCAAAGCGTTTACGCGGTTGGTGTTTGGCAGCCCGTAGGCTGTTAGAAATAGTTTGAGCATCAAACGTAGTCTTGGACATAAAAAAGTCTTAATAGGTAAAAAAAAGGGTCGATAAGTCGATGCCAGTGATATATTGGCTTTATAATGACAAATTATAGCACAGCTCATAAATTTGCTGTATTTTTGAGAAATTTTATCGGTAAACTGCTCATACCTTAGCGCAATCGACACATTGTTTTTTTGCCCTCAAGCCATTTACCATAACGTCCGTTATGGGAATAATGGGGCATTATCGTTAAGCCACCTGATCAAAATAACCCAAGTTTGTTTGTACGGATTTGACGGCAGGGGCCAGACTGTGTTTGATGATTCATAAATGACCATTATTCACACTAAGGTATATCCAATACTGCGCGATAAATCTCGCTAAGGCACCGACTTATGCCAGAGGTCTATTAATAAGCGATTTGTCTGCCATTTCATTAGCCATATTCAACGCTTGATATAAGCTGGTCGCACTCGCACCGCCGCAGCCTGCTAAATCAAGCGCCGTACCATGATCGACAGAAGTACGGATATAAGGCAAACCCAAGGTTAGATTGACCGTATCGCCAAAGCCGTGCGATTTGAGCACCGGCAAACCTTGGTCATGATACATCGCAATCACCGCATCGCAATTTGCCAAATGTCTTGGTGTAAACAAGGTATCCGCTGGCATTGCCTCTGATATATCGACGCCCGCATCGATAAACTCATGCAATACGGGATTGATAATCTCAATCTCCTCGACGCCCAAATGCCCGCCCTCGCCTGCATGCGGATTGAGACCGCAGACCAAAATACGCGGCTGCGTTAAGCCGAATTTCTCGCGCATATCATCAATGACAATTTGTACCGTTTGCCGCACATTCTCAGCGGTAATGGCGGCAGGAATATCCTTTAATGCTAAATGTGTGGTGACGAGCGCCACTTTCATCGCTTGATTAGCGAGCATCATCACGACTTTCTCACAGCCACTTTGCTGCATAAAAAATTCAGTATGACCACTAAACATCGTGCCATCGAGCAACTTTATACCAGCATCTATCAACGCTGATTTTTGCAATGGCCCTGTGACGATAGCAGCGACTGTTTGGTTGGTTGCCATCTGATGGGCAATTGCTAATTGCTTGGCAACCATCGCTGAATTGTTAATGTCGATTTTTCCACGAACGACTGGCGCAGCACAAGGCGTATTCAGCAGGATAAAAGCACTATCGCTATCCATAGTTTGCTGTGATAGTTGACTTAAAAAATCATCAGCTTCTATATTTACATCCAGTATTTGCCAAGCAGGACAGCTTTCGAGCACACCAGCCACCACAAGCTCGTTTGCCCGCGTTTGTATAGCGGTGCTATCTGCCGTGACCCATATTGGACGTTCAAAATCTTGCAACTTGCCCGCAGCCGCTAATAGCAGTACCACATCCATACCAATGCCTGCCGGTTCACCGGTTGTGATTAATAATGGCAGTTTTTTTTGTGTATCTTGCATAATAGCAACCCCTTTATATTCAAAATAAGTATTTGATTTAATTATTATTTTTATTGTTAGAAAAAATATTTATATTCACATTGTATAAACGATTTCTTTACGTATTACAACCCTGATTTAGGTTAGATAGTTGTTTATAGCGTCTGAAAAAAGTGCATTATGTGTTAAACTTTCGTTTCTCATTTTAACATTTTTAAGCAAACGCTGAGACCACCTTTTGGTACTACTGTCGTAGAAGTGCAGCGCGCTTGCTTTGCTGTATCATTGCTAAAATAAGCATTTATATTAAACACTTTTCACACCCTTTTTTATACGACTTTTGACATATTAGGCACTCATGGCAGATAAAGAAAAAACCGACGACTTACTCAATCAGACACCGCCGCACAATATTGATATTGAAAAGGCCTTGCTCGCGTCTTTGATGAGTATCGAAGAGGCGTATGACAAGATTGCAGATATCGTCACCAAAGACGATTTTTATGCGGGGCGGCACCAGTATATTTTTGATGCCATTGCTCATCTAGCGGCGGTCAACGAGCCTTACGATACGGTCATGGTTCATGATTGGCTAGAAGCACAGAAACTGCTAAAAAGTGCGGGCGGTGACAGTTATTTGGCCGACATCTTGAGCCAAAGCCCTGCCACCTTATTCAACCTGACCGCCTACGCCCAGCGCGTACGTGAGCTGTCTACCCTACGCCAATTGATCACGACTGGCAACGAGATGCTAACGCTGGCCTATAATCCCAAAGACCAAACCGTCAGTGATATTTTGGACAGCGTCGAGGGCAAGATATTCAGTATCAATGAGCAGCATAACAAACGCGCTGAGCAGCGTGGACCCGTCGGCATTACCGCGGTTTTGACCAACGTTATTGATAAAATTCAAGAGCTAAAGTCCAATCCAGACGGCATGATTGGTCTACAAACGCCATTTGCGGAGTTGAATAACAAAACGCAAGGCTTGCAAGCAGGTGACTTAATCATCGTAGCGGCGCGTCCTTCTATGGGTAAAACCACCTTTGCCATGAACTTGGCAGAAGGGATTTTATTTAATGAAGATTTGCCCGTGGTGGTATTTTCGATGGAAATGCCCGCAGAGTCTATCGTCATGCGTTTGCTGTCCTCATGGGGCGCGATTAATCAGACGCATCTCCGTTCTGGGCAAATGAATGAAGATGAATGGGCAAAAATGATGAATGCCATTCAACACTTGCAATCTAAGCACCTTTATATTGATGATAGTACTGCTTTGCCACCATCTGAGATGCGTTCACGCTGCCGCCGTATTGCAAAAAACCATGATGGCAAACTTGGCGCTATCGTCGTCGATTACTTACAGTTGATGAAAGTCCCTAATCTTGATGGCAACCGTGTTGGGGAAATCTCTGAGATTTCACGGAGTCTCAAGGCGCTAGCACGTGAGCTTGAATGCCCCGTCATCGCCTTATCACAGCTTAACCGCAGTCTAGAAAACCGCCCCAATAAGCGCCCTATCATGTCGGATTTGCGCGAATCGGGCGCGATTGAGCAGGATGCCGATTTGATTATGTTTATCTATCGCGATGAGGTTTATAATGAAAACTCAGATCACAAAGGCGTGGCTGAAATCATCATTGGTAAACAGCGTAACGGCCCTATCGGTACCCTACGTTTGGGCTTTGAAGGGCAATTTACCCGCTTTATTAACCTGACGCCAGAATACTATCAAAACGCGAGTTTCGAAAATGATGAATAAGTATCCATCAATAAATAACGATTAATAAAAAGGCCAGTGATTCATCAGTTGATCGATGTTTCACTGGCTTTATAACTTTGCTGATAAAGAAGCCGATTATGCGCACCATTACTATTAAACCAAAAGCCATCACTCATAATCTTAACCAAGTTAAAAAACTGGCACCCCAGTCTAAAGTCCTCGCTATGGTCAAGTCCAATGCTTATGGGCACGGAATCGCAGCGGTACTGCCCGCATTATCACAAGCTGATGGTATCGGCGTTGCAACCTTAACTGAGGCGCTGGAAGCCAGACAATTGGGCTGGGATAAAACCATTGGTTTAATCGAAGGTGCCTTTACCGCTGATGAGTGGCAACAAGCGATTGAGCATGATATTAGCTGCGTGATTCATCATAACCAGCAGTTGCAGTGGGCGTTGGACAATATGCCAGCCGCTGATAGCGCAACCAGAGTAGTTTGGATTAAATACAACACTGGTATGAACCGCTTGGGCTTCAATGCAGAAGGTGTGATTGCAGCGGCTATACAGTTACATAAAGCAGGTTATCAGCTTATTTTAACGACTCACTTTGCCAATGCCGATGACCGCACTCATCCATTAAACGTGCTACAGATTCAGCGGTTTTCGGAGGTGTTAAGTACGTTGCAAGCAACCATTAGCGCCGATATTAAAGGTTCCTTATGCAATTCAGCCGGTATCGTCAATTTCTCAGAGCACCATTACGACTGGGTACGTCCCGGCATCATCTTATATGGTAGTGCCCCCGTCATTGATAAAAATGCGCAAGAATTGGGTTTGCAGCCAGCGATGGAGTTTAGCGCCCAGATTATGGCACTGCAGACGGTCGATCTAGGAGATGCCATTGGTTATGGTAGCCGCTGGACCGCACAACAGGACACCAAAACGGCACTGGTCAGTATCGGCTACGGTGATGGCTATCCGCGTGTGGTCAGCGACGACGCTTACGTCTCTGTCATAGATAGCATAAATCATCAAAGCTACCGATGTGCGGTACTTGGAAGAGTAGCCATGGATATGATCGTCATTGATGTCAGTAGCGTACCAGAAGATACCGCGTTGAATAGTAAGGTCATACTCTGGGGCGATGCGCCACACGTTGACGAAGTCGCTGCCCACGCTGGCACCATTAGCTACGAGCTATTATGCCGTCTCAGCTTAAGGCCAAACCGTATACAAGCTTAATATCGCAAGGTAACCATAAACTTAACACTCGAATGATGGGTATATTAGGCGCAGAAAAATTGGACATTTACATTAAGACTAATTGCGCTATACTAAAAGTTTGTTGTCACCCCAGCATACGCACTGACGCAATGCTATTACAGACTGATGACGTTTCATTGACCGCGATCGACTGCTAGGATTACTATGAGTTTGCGCCATTTTTTGACCTTATCTGATTTAACCCAACAAGAACTAGAAAACCTAATCAAACGCGCCAGCGAGTTGCGCAAGATGCAACACGCCGGTGAGATATATCAACCGTTTGTGGGTCGTACGCTCGGCATGATCTTTGAGAAGTCGTCCACTCGTACGCGCATCTCATTTGAGACTGGTATGGGGCAATTTGGCGGTAGTGCTATCTTTTTGTCACCCAACGATACCCAGCTAGGACGCGGTGAGCCATTAGAAGATTCAGCTCGCGTTATCTCTAGTATGGTTGATATCATCATGATTCGTACCTTTGGTCATGAGAAAGTTGAAACCTTTGCTGAATACTCAAGCGTGCCTATTATCAATGCCCTTACCGATGACTTTCATCCTTGCCAGCTCTTGGCTGATATGCAGACCTATTATGAGCATCGCGGCAGTATCGAAAATAAAATCGTCACGTGGGTTGGTGACGGCAACAATATGTGTGCTTCTTACATGCAAGCGGCCAATCAATTTGGCTTTGAGTTACGTGTAGCGGCGCCTTATGGCTTCGAGCCTGACCCTGAACTGATGAAACGCTTCTCGCATTGCGTTAGTATTGTGGAAGACGTTCAAGAGGCAGCGAAAGACTCTCATTTGATTGTCACCGATGTCTGGGCCAGTATGGGGCAAGAGTCTGAACAAAACACTCGTGCACGCCGTTTTGCCTCTTATCAAGTGACACCTTCACTACTCGATAAAGCCGATCCTGACGTGGTATTTATGCACTGCTTGCCAGCGCACCGCGGTGAAGAGATTTCTCACGATATGCTTGATGACCCGCGTTCAGTAGTGTGGGACGAAGCAGAAAACCGCTTGCATGCCCAAAAAGCACTGATGGAATTTTTATTAAAAGATAAGATTAAACTATAGTCAAAATATCCTAAAATCGCTACGGTATTGCTGATATCAATTTTTTGTAGCCTCTGTCTGCGCAGGCACAGCAAGCAAAGAAAATTGATATCAGCAGTGCGTCATTTATTGATATTACTTTTCGCTAACTATACCTGCATAAAAAACCTCTGCCCGAAGTAATTATAAAATAAACCATATAAGAAAGGCAGATCACATCTATTGTGGTCTGCCTTTTTATTGTCGCCCAACAATTATTAGTCAGTTAACAAGCCCTTTAACGGGTAAAGGTCGTTACGCCAGTACTGCCCGCTTTTAATAATACATCGGCTTGGTTGGCAGCAAAGATACCATTACAGACGACCCCAACGATATTGTTCAACTCTTTCTCAAGCGCTATCGGATTACTGACATCCAAATCATAAGTATCTAAAATTACATTACCATAATCAGTCACAAAGTCTTCACGGTAAACAGGATCACCGCCTAGACGAGCCAATTGACGTGCCACATACGAGCGCGCTTGTGGTAGTACTTCTATCGGTACGGGGAACTCGCGACCCAATATCTCAACGCTCTTACTCTCATCAACCATACAGATGAACTTATTGGACGCTGCAGCGACGATTTTTTCACGAGTCAGTGCACCACCACCGCCTTTAATCAATTGTAAATGGGCATTAACTTCATCAGCACCATCAATATAGACATCTAGCGTGCCAGCAAAGTTCAAATCAACGATTTCAATACCAAAAGCACGAAGTTTGTCTTCCGTCACCTGCGAGCTTGCAACCGCGCCAGCAAGCTTGATGGTCGGCAACAATTCAATCAAACAGTTCACCGTACTGCCTGTGCCTACTCCAAGTATCATGTCGTCTTCGATATAGCTTAGAGCAGCTTTGGCTGCGGCTTGTTTCTGTACTTGCTGATCACTCATCATAAATCCTTGGCAGAATAAACGTATCATTGTAAAAAAGGTAAAATGCGCCGCTATTATAACCGATGACTTTGATATATGTCAGCGTAATAGCCACACTAATCGCAAGTCATTTACTCAACTTTTAAAATGAAGACAGATAAGGCAACCAAAACACCAAGGCCAACAGCGTGACTAGTAATACTGGCGGCGTAATGAGCAGACCGATTTTCATATACTGCCCCCAGCTTATTTTATAGTCTTTTTCTGCCAATACATGGAGCCACAATAAAGTCGCCAGACTACCGATAGGCGTAAATTTCGGTCCCAAATCATTACCAATCACATTAGCATAAATCATCAGCTCACGAGTGGCTGCGGGTACTTGCGCACTATCAATAGCCAGTGCGCCCACTAAGGTCGATGGCATATTATTCATGATAGAAGCCACGATAGCCGAAAGGAATCCAGTCCCTACTGTAGCGATAACATTGCCCTGCTGCCCTAACCAGTTAAGTATTTGAGCACCATAAGCCGTTAATCCTGCGTTACCCAAGCCATAAACGACTAAGTACATACCGATTGAAAACAACACGATTTGCCAAGGCGCTTTACGTACGACATCAGATACAGAAACAATAGCACCCCGACCACCTTGCCAACAGCGCCCTGCAATAGCTATTAGCAGCAGTGCAGCAGCGCCAGTGACGAGGGAAATAGGAATACCTAGTGATTCAGTCGCGAAATAAGTAACCATTAATAATGCTAATAGCGGAAAAGCTGCCCTAAACACCATCGGATCTTCAATAGCGGATGCAGGTGCACTAAGACTGGCGATGGAATAGTGTTTTGGAATTTGGCGGGCATATACCACCCATAGCACTGCTAATGTCGCGATGACAGAGACAATATTTACCGGCACCATGACTGCTGCATAACGTCCAAAGCCAATATCAAAATAATTGGCGCTAACAATATTAACCAGATTAGAAGTCACTAACGGCAGGCTGGCGGTATCAGCGATAAAGCCAGTGGCTATGATAAAAGCCAACGCAGATGGCGGTGAAAAATTAAGACGTAGCAATATAGCGATGACAATCGGTGTTAGTAGTAACGCGGCACCATCATTAGCAAAAAACGCGGAGATAAATGCGCCCAGTATCACAATCATGGGAAACAACAACCGTCCCTGCCCATTGCCAAGTCTGGCCACATGTAGCGCCGCCCAACCAAAAAATCCCGCTCTATCTAAGATAAGCGAGATGATAATTAGCGCCACAAAAGTAAAGGTTGCATCCCAGACGATGTCCCATACAATACCGACATCGGATAACTGCACCACGCCAAAAGCTAAGGCGATTAAAGCCCCACCCAGCGCGCTCCAACCAATGCCTAATCCTTTAGGCTGCCATATCACCAAAACCAAAGTCACGATAAAGATAATTAATGCGAGCATGGAGCAACCTTATTTGAGCTGGCTTTTTTAACCGTATTGGTTTAACCGATTTTGTTGAGCTATTTGGTTTAGCCGATTGAATCTATAATCAGTTCGAAATAAAATCGATACGCTGATGTTATCGTGCAGTTGGGATAAATTTTCCTTGCGTGCTGTTATCTTTCGATGCTGCACAAAATTCATCCCAACCGTACTGTATCGTTTTTAAAGTGGGTCAACTATATAAAAGACTAAATCGACTTTTGATTGACACGTTGCGACACTGCTTCAGCACTTTCCACCCGCTCAGAGTACCTATCTGTCAAATAGGCTGAACGTCCACGAGTGAGCCAAGTAAACTTTACCAGCTCTTCACAGACATCAACGAGACGCAGATATAAGGGCGACTTGTCCATGCGATTATCGTCATTAAACTCTAAAAAGGCCTTAGGGATAGACGATTGATTCGGGATAGTAATCATGCGCATCCAGCGCCCAAGAATACGCAGCTGATTGACGGTATTAAAGCTTTGGCTGCCACCGCTCACTTGCATCACCGCTAAGGTTTTGCCTTGGGTTGGACGTACGCCGCCCAGTGCGAGTGGTATCCAATCGATTTGTGCTTTCATAATGCTAGTCATACTACCGTGACGCTCTGGACTCGCCCACAGCATACCCTCTGACCACTGCGCCAGCTCGCGCAGCTCTTGTACCTTTGGATGATTGATATCAGCATCATCTGGCAGCGGTAGACCCGATGGATTAAACATCCGTACCTCGCAGCCATACCAACGTAATAGACGGCTTGCCTCTTCAGCCGCCAGCCGCGAAAACGAGCGCTCACGTAATGACCCGTATAGCACTAGTATTTTAGGCGGATGACGCGGATCATTTGGCGCAATCAATGACTCAATATCAATCGGTTGTAATTGACTGGCATCAATATTGGGCAAGTCATCTAGATTGAATAAGCCATCTAGATTGGATAAATCGTGTATGTCAGATTGCCCTGTATTAACCTTTACCATGATGTAGAACCTCTCCATCCTCTTTAGTAAAGCTGCTCACTGGGTTTTCTAACAATTCAAACACTCGCTCTGAAGGTCGGCATAACGCTGCGCCTTTATCCGTGACCACGATAGGACGGTTAATTAAGATAGGATGGGCCATCATCGCATCGATAATGTCGTCATCAGATAACTCAGGATTGTCTAAGCCCAGCTCATCATTGATGGCTTCTTTACTACGTAGCAACTCTCTTGGCGAGAGGTTCATTTTTGCCAATAGCTCAACCAAGTAATCACGGGTTGGCGGGTTTTTCAGATACTCCACTACTTTTGGCTGCTCGCCTGATGCCTTCATGATGGCTAACGTATTGCGAGAAGTACCGCAGTTAGGATTATGAAAAATTAATGGTTTCATAGCAATCTCACCTATTTTATGGGTATGGTTATTAATAATATATTTGTTCAGAAAACGTTTATTAAGAATCTATTAGTTCTACTACTTCTATTAGTTAAGAGATAGTTATTGAGTCAGCTATCGGCTTAGCGCTTACTTTACAGATTGTCTTTATTATTAAGTTTAGCAGTCTCACATCCACTCAAAATTTCCATGAGCGAGGCACACAGCTCTGGATGTCCCGCACAGCAGTCTTGCAATAAAAACTGCACGACCGCCTCCATATGCGACAACGAGGCGCGATAGATTATTTGCCGACTTTGGCGTTTTGACACTACCCACCCTGCTCGTGCCAGCACCGATAAATGCGCCGACATAGTGTTATGCGGCACAGACAGCTGACGGGCTATCTCACCCGCAGGCAAGCCCTCAGGCTCTTGACTGACAAGTAACCTAAAGGCTTTGAGACGAGTATCTTGAGACAGCGCAGCGAAGCTTGCGATAGCATTTGTTATTTCCATATGTCCAATAATACAGACATATGGAAATAATTCAATACTTTTGAATTCACTACCCTATAAGAAGGCTGTTTTTTTACTTAAAAACCATCAGTGCAGTAAAACTGCTATAAAAACTGCAATAGGGCCTTGCATGATAATCAAAATCAGCATAGGCTAATCTATTTCGTTTTTATATTCATTTTTTAGGGATCATTATGCTGTCACATTGGGTACGCGCCATCTTACAAGCCACTGTCTATGACGTTGCTATTCAAACGCCACTTGAAGCGGCACCCAAGCTGACCCAACGTTTTGCTAATGATATTCGATTTAAACGCGAAGACCTGCAACCAGTCAAATCCTTTAAATTGCGCGGTGCTTATAACCGCATCAGCCAATTGAGCGATGAACAAAAAGCGCGCGGCGTGATTTGTGCGTCGGCAGGTAACCATGCGCAAGGCGTGGCTTACTCGGCACGCAAGTTATCGCTTAATAATATCATCGTTATGCCAACCACTACCCCTGATATCAAGGTAGATGCCGTCAGAGCGCTTGGTGGCAACGTTGATCTGCATGGTGATAGCTTCGATCAAGCCAACCGCTATGCGATTGATCGTGCTGAGCGTGAAGGCTTAACCTTCATTCCTCCTTACGATGATGAATTGGTTATCGCTGGACAAGGCACTATTGGACTTGAGCTAACCCAGCAGTGGCGCAACATGGATTATGTTTTCGTTGCCGTTGGTGGTGGTGGTTTGGTCTCAGGTGTCGCAGCCTTCCTAGGTGAAGTTGCCCCGCACGTTAAAGTCATCGCTGTAGAAGCAGAACAATCGGCCTGCCTAAAAGCGGCGTTAGAGACTGGCGAACGCGTAAAACTTGAGCAAGTAGGACTGTTCGTCGATGGTGTGGCAGTCGCGCAAATTGGTGAATTGCCTTTTGATATCGTCCGTATGCAAAAAAGCGATAACTCAGGGCCTTTGGTCGAGCCTGACGTTGTCACTTGTACCAATGATGAAGTCTGTGCGGCGGTCAAAGACATCTTTGAAGAAAACCGTAGCATCGTTGAGCCTGCTGGCGCGTTACCCGTTGCGGGCATGAAAAAATATATCGAAGCTCATAATCTACAAGGCAAAAACTGCGTAAGCATCATCTGCGGTGCCAATATGAACTTTGACCGTCTGCGCTATATCGCTGAGCGTACTGAGATAGGGGAGAAAAAGGAAGCCATCTTTGGCGTGACCATCCCTGAGCAGACTGGGGCATTCTTAAACTTCTGCCGTAGCTTACATGGACGTAATATCACCGAGTTTAACTACCGTGCCGATAGCAAAAAATCACCAGACTCGATGGAGCCTGCAGCCATATTCGTCGGTATTGCTTTAAAAGAAGGTGATAAAGAACGTCTAACGATTAGTAACCAATTAGCTTCTGATGGCTATACAGCACATGACTTAACTGATGATGACATCGCTAAATCGCATATCCGTCATTTGATTGGTGGTCATGCCCATGTCGAAAATGAGCAATTATTAAAAGTTACCTTTCCTGAGCGTCCGGGTGCGTTATTGACCTTCTTAGAAAAACTGGGTGACGACTTTAATATTACCTTGTTCCATTATCGCAACCATGGTGCTGCCGAAGGACGCGTGTTAGTAGGTCTACAAGCCTCTGAAAGCAACTCACGTTTACTGCAAGATGCCTTACTTGATATTGGCTATGATTGTACTTCCATCACTGACAATGTCGGTTATCAATTATTTTTAAAGTAATCTCAAAAATGGTTTTTTAACCATAATGATGACAACATATTTTAAGCGGCCTACCCCACTAGGATTGGCCGCTTACTAATATTGAGAACGCGATGCATATCCCTACTGTTTTTGCCGAAGACAATTTTGACAATATTATTAAATTTATCGCCGTTAATCCGTTAGCAACTTTGATTGCCCAAACTAATGATGGTATGGAAGCCTGTCATATACCGTTATTTTGGTATAAAGATGATGCAAACATCAATTCTCAATACGGCTATCTTTACGGTCATTTTGGTCGCAAAAATCCTATTTATCAACAGGCTTTAGCAGACAGCTCATGGTTAATTATCTTTCAAGATTCTGGACACTACATCAGCCCTAACTGGTATCCTAGCAAAGCCAAAACTCATAAAGAAGTGCCGACATGGAACTATCAAAGCATCCATATTCAATCTAAAATTGAGCTGCTTGAAGACACTGATACCCTTAAATGGATATTAGCTACCATGACCGCGCAACAAGAAGTAATAAACGATAATCCTTGGTCGTTAGATGACGCACCAGCTGCTTATATCGATGCCATGTGTCGCGGGATTATTGGCTTTAGATTGTCTATTAATTCGATACAAGCCCAATTTAAATTAAGCCAAAATAAAACTGTAGAAAACATCACAGGGGTGATAAACGGCTTAGAGAATTTACGTACAAATGACGCTAAAGAAATGGCTATTAAAGTTACACATCAGAATAAAGGCTAATTTTTTACTTATTCATCATAAAAACCCATTTTGAAAAACTTTAATCACTTATTACTCTTTTAATTCCCAAAAAAACCACCATTATTATCTTAGTTTATTGATATTTATGAGGTTTTGATGAGTAAACATAACAAAAACCACAATCAGCCAAGCCATAGCCAACCAGATACGGTACGTATGCGTCTTGATAAATGGTTATGGGCTGCGCGTTTTTATCGCACCCGCACTCTTGCCAAAGAAGCCATCGAAAGCGGTCGCGTCCATTATGCAGGGAGCCGTGTCAAAACCAGTAAAGAGATTGCTGTCGGAGATGAGCTTAGTATTCGCCAAGGCTCAGCCACCGCTATGACTGAAAAAACAGTGGTTGTCGAAGCGCTAAGTGCCCAACGTGGTAATGCAACTGCCGCCCAAGTGCTGTATTCTGAAACTGAGGAAAGTGAAGAGCGCCGCGCCTACTATGCCGAACAGCGCAAACTGGCCAATCTTGCCCGTCCTGATAATAAACCCAATAAAAAAGAGCGTCGTGATTTACAACGCTTTAAAAACAAGCAAGACTAATGTTAACAAATCATTCTATATCTAAAAGCTGAGCAATAATCACTGATGTGACCCTGTTGTTTAGCTTCTGCCCTTGCCATTCAAGGTATTAAGCGTTACGCTGATCCCTTACTTATTTACTAGATAGCATGCTCATAAACCGCATTACCCGTGTTGGTTTTTTATGGCATGTTTTTTTTGCTGTAAAAAAAGGTCATATTATGCTGATGAAAACCTGTACCCCATCGTCTGTATTATTGGTTTGTTTAGGAAATATTTGCCGTTCACCGACTGCCGAGGAAGTTTTTCGTCAGCAGGCGGCGATCGCAGGCTTGTCAATTAAAGTAGACTCAGCAGGCACTGGCGACTGGCATATTGGTCATGCCCCTGATGAGCGAGCGCAGCGCCATGCAAAAGCCCATGGTTATAAAATCAATAAACTGGTCGCTCGCCAAGTGAGTGCAGACGACTTTCGTAATTTTGACTTGATACTGGCGATGGACACGCAGAATTTAGCTGATCTACAAGCTATCAAGGATAGCTTAGCGGTTACAGATGACCATTTAGCGAAGTTGGCATTATTCAGTGAAGAAGATCCAACCTACGGCGGCGATGACGTGCCAGACCCTTATCAAGGCGATAGCGATGCTTTTGAAGAAGTGATTGAACGTATTGAGTCAAGTGCACAAGCTTGGATTGAAAGCTGGAAGACTTGCTAGCCAAACAATCTATATTTATGCTACTTTTGCACCCTGCATCCTTTATAATAGGGTCTGTTGAACATTCAAATGTGGAACTGGCAGTGGCTATTTTTTAGACAATACGCAGTGAAATTTTTGACGCCTAGTCATTCTAGGTTAGATAATTTCGCCATGTATTGGCAAAAAATAGCCCTGCCCTGAAAGGCTGATATTTGAATGTTCAATAGACCCTAAACATCGCATAATTTTTTATATTTGCCATATAGGCTATGTTATGACCTCAGCTGTTCGCCTTGATTCTAGCGCTCAACAGACTATGTCGACTGATTTACCGCTTAGCTTACTTAATGCTAAGTCGGTCGATTTGTCGCATGGTAATACCATGGCATTGGCATGTGTCGCTGACTCTGTCGTGACCCTAACAAATGAAGCTCAGCTAGACAGTTTTATGGCAAGCTATGCCAATAATCCTGAGCGTAAGCCATCATTGTTTGTACTGTCTGGCGGCAGCAATGTGTTGTTGCCAGCGCAGTTAGAGGCGACGGTATTACAGCCACAGATGCGTGGCATCACGATGACGGCGCAAACAGAGAATTATGTCGATATTGAAGTGATGGCGGGTGAGAACTGGCATGACTTAGTGGTTTATAGCGTTGACCAAGGCTGGTATGGACTAGAGAATCTAGCCTTGATACCGGGTCTGACCGGCGCCGCACCTGTACAAAACATCGGTGCTTACGGTGTCCAGTTAGAAGACTGTTTGCAATACGTTCGTGCTTATCATTTGCCAACTCAAACGTGGCATCGTCTATCGCTGGCAGACTGCCAGTTTGGCTATCGCGATAGTATTTTTAAGCGCGCACTCAATACATGGTTGATCAGCCGTGTGGGATTTAGATTGCATACCGATGCGAGTAAAATCTTAGCCAGTTACGGTGATGTACAGACAGTAGCGCAGCGCTATGCTGAGCAGAAAAATCGCCGACAGCCTACCCCTGCCGATGTCATGCAAGCAATTATCGATATTCGTCAGCAAAAACTCCCTGATCCTAAACAGCTACCGAATTGTGGCAGTTTTTTTCAAAACCCAATTATTCCGCAAGCACAATTCGCCACTCTTAAAGAAATCTATCCTACTATCGTTGGCTACCCAATGCCTGATGCAACGGTGAAAGTTGCCGCTGGTTGGTTGATTGAACAAGCTGGCTTAAAAGGGGGTGGTATTGCCCCTATTGTTACCCATCAGCAGCAGGCGCTGGTACTGACCAATCATAGCCCTTATCAAGCAACCCAAGATGACGTAGCAACTGCCCAATACTACATCGCTGCTCACGTCTATGAAAAATTTGCGATTCAACTATCGCGTGAGCCGGTTTGGATAAATGCAGATGGCTCTATTGGGTATGATGAGCATGTGGTCTAAGCGCCTATTATCCAAACGCTTATGGCGCTATTATTTGCAGTCAGCCGAACGTATGGTGAAGCTGTTTCGCATCATTAACATCACCTTTTTGCTCGGCTCAACGTCTGTTATTTTAGTGCTAATTAGCTTATTCACCCCGCTATTCTCGCAAGCGATCGTTTATATGTTTTCGCTTTTGCCATTACCTAACATGCCTCCGGCTGCCAAGAGTTCTCCGCCTACTGCTTATGTGGTGCTAGGTGGCGGCCTCACCAACGATCACAATAACCAAATCATCCTCAATAGCTACAGTCTTAATCGCGCCCGTACTGCTGCCACCGCTTATCACGATTTACCGTTGCCTATTGTCCTCAGCGGTGCCGAAGCGCCGTGGCTCGGTCAATGGCTCATCGAGCATGGCATTGATGGATTGATAAGCGAAAATGCTAGCATGAATACCTGCGAAAATGCCCGCTTTACCGCTAAGCGCATTCCGCTACATCACGTGTATCTTATTACCGACAGCTACCATATGGCACGGGCGCGTAGACAATTTGCTTTAAATGGTATCAATAGCACGCCTATTGATGCGCCATTGCCCGTCAGGCGTGATTGGATGAAACCAGCACAAAACTTGAGCCACTCACGGCGCGCCGTCTATGAAGTCGCCGCCTATTTGCGTGATGTGATACGTCCACAGATGGACTGTCGCAATGCCAATGATGTCACTTCACAGCAGCTATTGACCCCCAGAGGAAATGCAACAAAAACGCCTGTGCAATAACGTTGGTAATGAGTTTTCGCCACCATTAACCTCTGTACCTGCTCCTTTTCCAATCATCTACTATATTACTTTCAACTCTGCAAGTCGTCCATCACCCTGATGACAAGTGTATAATAACGTCAGAAACTGCTATAAAAGAGATTTGCCATGCTCAGTATATTTTTATTAATTCCATTAAGTCTCATGCTGTTTGTGGTTGCCATTTGGGCAGTACGTTATGCGGTTAAATCAAACCAATTTGAAGATTTAGACAACGCTTCACAGCGTATTATATTAGATGATCGTCAAGAACGTCGGCAAACCATGCAGGCTCACGAGCAATCAGCTGCAAGTACACAGATTAACCTTACCGTCGCGACGGATACTGCTAATAATGACAAATTAGCGAATGGGGAAAATCCCTTCGATAATGATATCGATGACAACCTCAAACCATAGCTTTAAATCATCTTACCTGTGCGCCCTACTGTTGATTTTTTTGTCAGTAATCAAACTATATTGCTGACCCGCTATATTAAAGACCAATTATAAAAGTAGGCGCGCCTTTTGCCATTTTTAGGAGAATTGCCCCATGACCACCGCCTTACTTGTTGCGGCATTACTAATGGGATTTTTTGGTTCACCACATTGCTTGGGTATGTGCGGGGGTCTGGTGACAGCGTTTGGTCTATCGATGAAAGACATTAGTCCCGCTAAACGCCGCGCCCTTGTGGTAACTTACCATTTAGGGCGTCTTAGCAGCTATGCGCTGTTGGGTTTAGTCGCAGGTTTGATTGGTACGACTGTTTTAGAACCCTTGATGCGAGGCAATAATATGCCGCGTATCTTATTAGGTTTGGTATTGGTGTTTGTTGGTGTGACCATGCTTGGTGCGCCATTTTTGAGCAAGCTTGAGCGCTATGGCATGCGTTTTTGGCAGTATCTCAGTCCCCTTCGTCAAAAAGTTTTTCCTTTAAACACTTTTCCACGAGCATTGTCAGCGGGTCTATTGTGGGGATTTTTGCCTTGTGGTTTGGTTTATGGCGCTCTACTGATTGCAGTGGTTGCCCACAACCCATTAAGCGGCGCGGCATTAATGTTCGTCTTTGGCCTGGGTACAGTGCCGATGCTGGTTGCCACGCACGAGACCGTTGGCTGGCTACGCGACAAAATTGGACGCTTTCGTCTGCGTCAGATGAATGGAGCACTGATGGTCGTGTCAGGTATGGCGATCATTGTCGTCCCATTAGTAATGGCAAATATGCATAGTGGGCATGATATGTCCACTATGCATAGCGATCATATGCAGATGAGTGATTCGCAAATGATGGATATGCCCATGGATGGATCGATGGATCATGGCAGCCACTCTGCGACGACTACTGATACCCATGGCCATCATGATATGAGTCAAATGAATCATGAGATGACACTTGCTACGACTGACACAATGGATCACAGTATGCATGATATGAGCAATACGAGTAGTGAAGCAAACATGGAAAACAATCAGGATACTATGATAGAAAATGCTGAATAAAAATTAAAGCGCTTGGCATTGTGATGCCCTAATCAAAAGAAGCCCTTAACATCAATCACGATGTTAAGGTCTTTTCTATACATCCGAAATTATTAAGCAGACCACTTATTCCTGCCATTGCTCAAGCGTAAACTTAGTATCTAAATGCTTCTCTAACGCAGGGATGTTAAAAGCATCATCTTCACTAACGAAGCTAATACTGATACCAGTCTGTCCAGCGCGTCCCGTACGACCAATGCGGTGTACATAATCATCTGGCTGATCAGGCAAGGTATAATTGACCACGTGGCTGATATCATCGACATGAATACCGCGCCCTGCGACATCGGTGGCAACCAAGATAGAAGCGTGACCATCTTTAAAACGCTGTAAGTATTTTTCGCGTTTTTGCTGAATGACATCGCCTGACAACATCACAATTTTATGTCCCTGACGAAGCTTATGATATAGACGCTTGACTTGATCTTTGCGATTGGCAAAGACAATCACTTTATCGACAGCGCTATCACTAATAATACGCTGCAATGCCGCTAGTTTTTGATCTTCTGTCAATAAATAAAAGTGCTGATCGACCAACTCACTGGTTTTATGCTCAGGCTCAATTTCAACAAATTGCGGCTCATGTAACCAACGATAGGCCAAGTTCATCACATCTTGGTTAAAAGTGGCTGAGAATAACAAGCTTTGGCGATCGGTGTTCGAAGGCATCCGACCAACCAAGCGCTTGATATCCGGAATAAAACCCATATCCAGCATGCGATCTGCTTCATCTAGCACCAGCACTTCTACTCGATCCAGATAGACCATGCCCTTATTGGCAAGATCAATTAGACGACCGGGCGTCGCTACTAAAATATCGACATCTTGACGCTCAAGCTCATGCTGCTGGGTCTCATAATTGGTGCCACCCATAATACAAACGCTGTGTAGCGAGGTGTATTTGGTCAAAGCGATACAATCATCAAATATTTGCTGTGCAAGCTCGCGGGTTGGTGCCATAACCACTGCGCGCGGCTCACCTAGATAGCGCTCTTCATCACTGGTAAAAGGACGCTTGAGTAATGCCTCCATAATGGTCAACAAAAACGTTGCCGTCTTACCGGTGCCAGTTTGTGCCTGTCCGATAGCGTCTTGATTTGCCAAGGTATGCGGTAATATTTGTGCTTGGATAGGCGTCAGTTCAGTAAAACCTAAATCACTTACCGCGCGCAAGGTCAGTGCAGAGAGTGGTAAATCAGTAAACGCTGTAAAATTACTCAAAAAATCATCCTTTTGTATGAATCGCTTGTATTTTTCAATCAATGATAGGCTTATGCCAAGACTCAGCCTAGCTGTATATCGCTACCAATATAAGTACGCCTCTAAAAGTTGTACATTGATAAGCATAAAAAAAGCCAAGCACAACGCCTACTCTCACCAATCATGCTGAATGAAAATCAACATAGGTAAGATAAGACGGGCTTGACTCGGTAGTATATCAGTAGTTTATCCAGACATTATAACTAAACTGTGCTAATGACTGTATCGACTATTCTTCTACTTTTCTGACTTCTTCAGCTTGAAGACCTTTGTCGCCTTCGACCACGCTGAACTCAACCTTTTCGCCATCTTTTAGAGAGCGATAACCATCACCTTGGATCGCGCGGAAATGGACAAAAATATCTTCTCCGCTATCACGTTGAATGAAACCAAAGCCTTTTGAGTCATTAAACCACTTAACGATACCTTGCTCACGAGCTGACATAATATTACTTCCTAAAAAAGTCACTTAGCCCCAAATTCCTTTGCAACATTGCATATAAACGGGGTCTAAGATTGAGAAATCAGAATTAAACGCTATGACGCAACATACATTCGTATAGACAGACAAGATGAATGCTTATCTTAACTATGTTGAATGTACTGTTTTGCTATACCTTTTACTCATACCAAAATAGCTTTTGTACTCATCATCGTTTATGTTAGATGCTTCATTATAAAAACTTATAATGGTAGTAGTAACAAATTCGCAATATAGATTGCTTAAAAAATATCATAGCACGGGTTTTTAGCAACATAAAGACTTTTAACACGGTTTTTAAAACTTAGCTTGATTTTTGATGTAATTTTTTTATAACCTTGCTGACAAGCTGTTATCATAATGCGATAAGAGGGGTTTTATGGCACAGCTTTTTCTGTATTAACCCTACTTATTTAGCAGTAACGCATCAATCATCCGTAGCCTTCAATAGCGATAGAGAGCATTATGACCACCCCTTCTCAATCAGCAGCGCCAGTAGCACACGTTGACCAATCAGTAAAAACAACCTTGACCCAAAGATTATTATTGATTAATGGCGTCAATCTCAATTTACTGGGCAAGCGTGAGCCGGAGATTTATGGCCATACGACGCTGGCAGATATTGAGCAGGGCCTCATTGAGCGCGCGGCAAACTACGGTGTTGAGCTGATTTGCATACAGTCAAACCATGAAGGCAAGCTGGTCGATGAGATTCAACACTATGGGCTTTTAGCAGAGTCAGCAGCGCAAGTAGATGCCATCATTATCAATCCTGCAGCGTTCACTCACACCTCGGTCGCAATCCGTGATGCGTTATCGGCCACGCAAAAGCCATTTATCGAGGTGCACTTGTCTAATGTACACGCTCGCGAAGCTTTCCGGCAGCATTCTTACTTTAGTGATATTGCAGTCGGTGTCATTTGTGGCTTAGGACATAGAGGTTATCAGATGGCTTTAGATTATTGGCTAGCTAATACCTATAAGATAAACCTAAATGATTAGGGCGTGTTGAACATTCGATCATGGCACTGACAGAGACTGTTTTTTAGGCGATTCAAAGATAAAAATAGTAAGTTTAGTCATTCTAAGCGTCTCTTTTTATCAAAGAATCAGCAAAAAATAGCCCTGTCCTTTTAGGCTGATGCTAAAATATATTGAGAAAGTCATACAGAAAGAAAAAACTCATTCGCGCAAGACAACCTTATCTTTAGCACACTAGTCAAACAGCAATTACTTGCTTAAAATAATAAAATTACGGTTTGGTAAATAAACCTCTACATGGTGATATGAATGGCAAAATCGTCCGGAAAACGCTTTATGAAACTGGCTGGCATGACAGCGAGTATTGCCGGCAAAGCCGCTAAAAACTCATTAAGGCACCTATCAAGTGACGAAGAAAAACGTCTGCAGGCACGCTCAGAATTGATGCAAGACGTGGGTATTCAAATAGCCGAAACGCTTGGTGAAATGAAGGGCGCGGTGATGAAAGTGGGACAAATTGCCTCACAATATAAGGACGTATTTCCACCTGAGGTTGCGACCGCTTTAGAAAAGTTGCAAAAAGATGCACCGCCCATGCCTTATGCGCAGATACGGGCACAAATAGAACGTGAGCTCAAAGCTCCTGTCGATCAACTGTTTACGATGTTTGAAGAAACACCCTTTGCCGCCGCTTCCATTGGACAAGTACACAGGGCTATTCTACCCTCTGGGCAAAAAGTCGTGGTCAAAGTACAGTACCCCGATGTCGATGAAAACTGTGATAGTGACCTCAAACAAGTGCGCATGGCGCTAAAAATCGCTGGCGTCTTGAATATGAGCAAACAATTGCAGGAGCAGCTCTTTAACGAGATTCGTCAAAGCCTGCATGATGAGTTGGACTATGTCAAAGAAGCTCACAACCTACAGGTATTCGGTGCTTTTCATACTGATGACCAAGGACTTATTATCCCCAAAGTCATTAACAGCCACTCTACCAGACGGGTTTTGACATTGACTGAGGAGATTGGAGAGACGCTGACCGTCGCCGCGACGTGGAATAATGAGATCAAACAGAAAATCGCCAAACGACTGTTTCACTTTACTGCAGGTCAACTGTTTGGCTTATACCGGATGCACTGTGACCCCCATCCCGGTAATTTTGCGTTTCGTCATGATGGCAGTGTCGTAGCCTATGATTTTGGCGGTATTCGCAGCTATAGTCATAGTGAGGTTCAATTGTTTCGCCGCTTCGCGCAGCATGCCGTCAAAGGTGATGTGACCGCACTAGAGCAAGACTTAATCGCTCTTGATATTCGCCGTGAGGATGATAAAAATGTGCCGGGTGAATTCTATGAAAAGTGGCTGGCTATTGGTATGAAGCCGCTATCCATTGCACCTTATCAAGAAGGGGCTTTTGATTTTGGCAGCAGTCAAGTTCATCATGAAGCCATCAGCCAAATGCGCACCTCATTAAAATACTTCGGGCAATTTCAACCTTCAGCCACGACGATGATGCTAGATCGTACCGTGTCAGGACAATATTGGAACCTAGTCAATTTGGGTGTTGAAATAGACCTGTCACCACTGGTCGCTGAGTATATAACCAACTAGGGCGTGTCCTCATTTTAAAAATGGTGATACAAATGAGGTAAATTGCCGTCAAACAAGGAAAATAGTGCAGATAATATCGATGTATTACCTAGCTATTTGACGATGTTTGGCAAGATTTAACCATTTTTAGCCCATTTAGATTGCTATCGGTTGAATTGAGGACACGCCCTAGCCTCTAGCCTACATAGAAAAATAAAGACTAGTGAACATTACACATGCAGTGCATGGCCGCAGCGGTCGCAAAAAACAGCACTCACGGCATGACCAAATTTTCCGCAGTTTGGACACGTAATGGGGTTAAGCTGTGGACGCATATTTCGAGCAAGCTCAGAAGTAAAAATGCCCGTTGGTACCGCAATGATTGAATAACCCGTAATCATGACCATACTCGCAATCGCTTGACCCAACGGAGTTTTAGGTGACATATCGCCATACCCTACCGTAGTCATCGTAACAACCGCCCAATAGATAGACAGTGGAATACTCGTAAAGCCATTTTCAGGCCCCTCTACCACGTAGATAATCGAGCCGAAAATCGTAACCAATAATACCAGCGATAAGAAAAATACCGTAATTTTTTGCTGGCTGGTTTTGAGTGCCGAGGCCAAAAAACCTGCTTGTTGCATGTAAGCTTTGAGCTTGAGTACGCGAAAGATACGTAAAATACGCAAAACACGTATAACCAACAGATACTGCACGCCTACAAACAATAAACTTAAGTAACTGGGTAATACGGATAGTAGATCCACTACCCCAAAAAAGCTAAAGGCATAACGAAAGCGGTTGGGCGCTGAAAACCAGCGCAATGCATACTCAATGGTAAATAAAATCGTAAAAAACCATTCTGCATAAAAAAACAGCGTGCCATATTGCAAACGCATATATAGCACGCTGTCCAGCATTACCACCCCAACACTGGCCAAAATGGCTATCAACAATACAACATCGAACAGCTTACCCATGCGGGTATCTGTGCCTTCGATAATAATATGAATGCGGTTACGCAGGTGAGTAATAGCTTCGTTAGTTGGTTGCTTCATAGAGTCAATAGAGTCACAAGATCAATGGTTTAAAAAAACCGAACGATTTAGGCTAGCATGGACAAGCTAAGATTGGTCAAAACGCGTAAAAGTGGTTTATAATATCCCACACCTTATGACTATCAATAGTTATTATCAAGGTTCGATAAGTGACGATATAGGCAGCCATAACGCAAAAAATAATAGTGTAGCAAAAAAGCACTGCTAACGACATACAAATCGTTAACTTGCAGGTAAGTCAATTACCTCAAAAAACAGCTCAATCATATAATAAAAACCGCTTACGAAGTATCAAATATTATCATTCATAGTCTTTTTATTCACACCATAAAAACC
This sequence comes from Psychrobacter okhotskensis, assembly GCF_965638355.1. Lineage (NCBI taxonomy): Bacteria > Pseudomonadati > Pseudomonadota > Gammaproteobacteria > Moraxellales > Moraxellaceae > Psychrobacter > Psychrobacter okhotskensis. The sequence goes on along the minus strand of NZ_OZ281822.1, from coordinate 1,487,038 downwards.
ACGTAAAACTTTAAGGATGTCATATGGCAGGCCATTCAAAATGGGCAAATATTAAACACCGTAAAGCGCGTCAAGATGCGGTAAAAGGCAAAGTATTTACCAAGATTATTCGTGAAATTGTCTCAGCTGCCAAGCAAGGCGACCCTGACCCTGATAAAAACCCACGCTTACGTGCTGTTATCGAAAAAGCATTGTCAGTCAATATGACTAGGGACACTATCAATCGTGCAGTAGCTCGCGGTACGGGTGGCGATGACAATGACAATATGGATGAAGTGAGCTATGAAGGCTATGGCGTTGGCGGTGTGGCAGTATTAGTCGAAACCATGACTGATAACCTTAACCGAACCGTCAGCGAAGTACGCCATGCCTTTACTAAGAATGACGGTAATCTTGGCACCTCTGGCTCAGTGGCTTATCTCTTTACTAAGCGCGGTGAAATCACCTTCAATGACACAAGCTTAGAAGACGAAGTAATGTTGGTCGCTCTAGATGCTGGTGCGCTTGATATCGAAAATGATGGCGACAGCTTGCTGGTCATTACCGAATGGGAAACTTTCGGTCAAGTCAAAGATGCGCTTAATGCTGCAGGTCTGGTCTCTGACAACGCGGAAGTAACCATGTCGCCGTCAACTACTGCTGAGATAGACAATGTGGATGATGCCGAAAAAGTCATGAAGATGATTGATATGCTAGAAGACATCGATGACGTGCAAGAAGTTTATAGCAATGTGAACTTCTCAGATGAGGTAATGGCGCAACTTGAGCAATAGTTCGGGTTGAGAATATCAAATAAAAAGGCCAAACGTTTTTTAATGTTTGGCCTTTTTTTAGTGACGAGTGATAAGCACTTATTTTAGACTAAGCCTTGCAAGTGACCCCTTCAAGCGCTAACAAATATTCTTTCTTATCCAGCCCACCCGTATAACCACCAAGCTTACCATCGCTAGCAATGACGCGATGACAAGGAACGATGATGCTAAAAGGATTCCTACCATTGGCATTGGCCACCGCGCGAAAGCCTTTGGGATTATGCACATTTCGTGCCAGCGTTGCATAGCTGATAGTTGCGCCATGATCGATGTTTTGTAATGCCCGCCATACTCGTTGCTGAAATGGCGTGCCCAAAGACAGATCTAATGCTAAGTCAAACGCTTGACGCTCACCCTTAAAGTACTCATCCAACTGTTTTATAGTCTCTAATAGTAGCGCTTGAGCCGGTTCATTTTCGCTTAGCTTATCCTCATTGATAAACGTAAAGCTCTTATCAACAAGGCCATAGTGCTTTTTAAGTTTGGGAATGGATTTTGAGCTATGCCAAGCGTCACCCGTCTGCTGCCAGTTGACTTCAACCAGTTTAGGGCTGCTATGCTCATTGACGCTGGCAATTAACGTTAACTGGTTAGATCCAAAAGCTGCTTCGGTGACTATCATGGTTTTCCCCTGTTAAATCATTACGTTTTTAAGGCTCTATCATTGACCATCGACTCAAACAAACTATCGAGTACTACTCTTTATCGTCGGTTTCGAACAAGGCTGCGACAAACTGCTTTGGACTAAAAGCGCGCAAGTCATCAATTGACTCACCAACGCCAATATAACGAATCGGCACGTCTGTGGTTTCGGCAATATTAAAGACCACGCCACCTTTGGCCGTTCCATCTAACTTAGTAATCGTAATACCCGTTAATGGGACGACTTTGTTAAAGAGTTCTACTTGATTGATCGCATTTTGACCCGTGCCAGCATCGAGAACAATCATGCCTTCGTGCGGTGCGCTTGGATCAGCTTTACGCATGACGCGTACGACTTTTTCTAGCTCCGCCATGAGATGCGTTTTGTTTTGCAAGCGTCCAGCAGTATCGGCGATCAGTACATCGATATTTTTTGCTTTGGCAGATTGCATGGCATCAAAGATCACAGAGGCACTATCAGAGCCATGACCCTGCGCCACGACTGGAATATTATTGCGCTCACCCCAGATTTGTAGCTGCTCGGTTGCGGCAGCACGGAATGTATCACCAGCTGCGAGCATGACAGATTTGCCCTCGCCTTGTAAGCGCTTGGCAAGTTTACCAATCGTCGTCGTTTTACCGACCCCATTGACGCCCACTACTAAAATTACAAAGGGTTTTTTGCTGGTATCAATCACCAGTGGCGCGACTTTTGGCGTTAAGATATCAACCAGTTCCGTTTGCAACGCTTTATACAATGAATGGGCATAAATTAAGTCACCACGGTCTGTCTGCTCAGTGAGACTTTTGATGATACGGTTGGTCGCGTTGACACCGATATCGGCGACCAATAGCTGATCTTCGACTTCTTCTAACAGCTCATCATCGATCTCTTTGCCACCGATCAGGATACTGACCATCCCTTCGGCTAAGTTCTTCCGTGATTTACTCAGCCCCGTTTTCATACGGTTAAACCAGCTGCCTTTTTTCTTATTATCCTGCTGTTCTTGTGAGTCTTCTGGCAATGGCGACGGCTTTTCTGCTTGTTGTACTTTATTATTTTCTGGGCTTACGCTTGCTGTATCTCCCAATTGCTCTTGTAATGGCATGGTTGGAATGGTTGAAGCCGTATTAGTCTTGCTGTTAGCTTCTGTTTCCTTGGCACGCGAAAAACTTTCAGAGGAACTTTTAGGTACGTTATGCTCCTCTGTCGTGACAATCGGCGTGGCTAAAGCGATACTCTCAGCAGCATGGGCGCTTGAGACGTCTTTGTTTGTCGTCGTTTCTTGCTCTGTGGCCTTATCATTATTCACTGCATTGTCATTATTCACTGCATTGTCATTATTCACTGCATTGTCATTATTTGCCGCATTGTCATGATGCTTATCGGTCATCCCAGCATCATCTAACGGTTTGGTTGGTACGATATCCTCATCAACGATGGGCATAGATTGCACCGGTAGGCTGGGTAAGGTAATATCATCGTCATCTAAATCATCAAGACCACCTTCAAGGTTAATGACCACACGATTGCTATTGTTTGGGTTATTCATAAGCTTGCCCTAAAAGTTATCATTATTAGTAAGATGTTTATTTTAAAATCGGTCAGTATATCGTCCGTTTTCTATCATTCAAATGATAGATTATTTTTAGCCTAGTTTAGCATAATTCAAGTTGCTCTCAGCCTTTACCATCCTAGACCGAGGTTAAATGCTAGAATTCATTAGATGAGATGAATGGTTGAGAAAGTTTAGCTTAAGGTTTGGACACAAAAATCTGACCTTCAATATGCGTAACTTCGCCTACTCTTAGCGAGCTTTATTCAATAACTTCATATTAGGAATCACCTATGTCATCGCTATCAGATTATTATAAAAAAATTGCCAATATCAGTGCGGCTCTATTAATAACCACCATCGCGCTGTCAGCGACTGGCTGTAACACCACGCAAGAGTTTAAGCCGACGGCTAGCGTGATGGTTGGCGCGCATAAATCGCTGTAACGCCAGCACTGTCGATTACTATATTTAGCATGCATACATTCAGCCATCTTTTTATATAAGTAGAACCTACCATGTCCTCGACCTTACCCTTACCTGCTAGCTTCTTACGCCTTGCCTGCGCTTTGGCGATAGCAACTACCCTTGCCGCTTGTCAGACTAACAGCGTTGGCACTACTTCGTCAGCGGATGGAAACGCACTTGTCCAAAGCCCAGACAGCAAGGAATCCCAGCCATCGTCAGCGTTGTCTATGGATATGTCAGGTCGGCATGAGTATCAGTTAGCAAACGGTCTAAAGATCGTGGTAAAAGAAGACCACCGCGCACCCGTCGCCATGACCCAGATTTGGTATCGAGTAGGCTCGACAGATGAGCCGCTTGATAAAGGCGGCATCTCGCATTTGCTAGAGCATATGATGTTCAAAGGTACCTCTACTGTATCAAGTGACGACTATGAACGCCTAATCGCCAAATTTGGGGGCGTTAACAATGCCTTTACCAGTTATGACTATACGGGTTATTACGAGCTATTCCCAGCCAACCGTATGCCACTGGCGCTAGAGCTTGAAGCCGATCGAATGAAAAACTTAATCTTTGATGACAAAGAATTTACCAAAGAGCACCAAGTGGTCATGGAGGAGCGACGCCAACGTACTGATGACAACCCACTTGCTAAAGCTTATGAATCATTTCGATTGTTGGCGCTACCTGATAGCCCAAAAGGCGAATCTGTCATTGGCCCTATGAGTGAGCTTGAATCCATTACGCTCCCAGAGCTAAAAGCGTGGTACAAGACTTGGTACGCACCCAACAATGCAACCTTGGTGATAGTTGGCGATGTTGACCCAACAGAAGTGTTGGCGCAAGTCAAACGCTACTTCGGTGATCTCAAACCAAGCAATCTGCCCAAACGCCCTGCTGTCAGTCAAAAGGGCTTTCGTGGTTATCAGCAAGTTGAGTCTGAACAAGCGGTACAAGTACCGGTTTTGCTGATGGGTTATAACGTGCCCAGTCTCGTCACTGCCGGCACAGCCAATGAAAAACAAGCTTACGCGTTATCGTTGGCACAAGACGTATTGGATGGTGGTCTGTCTGCTCGCTTAGAGAGCCGACTGATACGCGAACAAGGCCTGCTCACCACAGTTGGCACCTCTTATGACTTGCTCGATCGCGGTGATGGACTGTTTTTAATTCAAGCGACGCCGCGTGAAGGTGTCAGCTTAGAACAAGCGCAGCAAGCCATAATTTCTGAAATAGAAAAGCTCAAAACCGATCCCATTGCCGATGATGAAATCAGTCGCGCCAAAACCAATACAGTAACTGGACTGGTCTATGCCCAAGATAGCATGGAGGGTCAGGCGCGCATGATTGGCTCGCTACAGTCTATCGGTCTCGATGACAGGCTGCTTGCCGAATTACCAGCCAAGCTCGATGGTGTCAAAATCTCTGATATTCAAGCGGCCAGTAAAAAGTACTTGGTCAAAGATAATTTGACCGTCATGCATGTGATACCGCCTACTGAGCAAGCGTCTAAAGAAAAAGCATCTACAAAGCAAATAAGTCAAAAAACGGTAAGCAAAAATCAATAATAACAACGTGCTGTCAATATTTTCACTGATAAGACAATGCTAAAGACCTTATTAATAAGAAGAAAGCCATGACTCAGACTACTTTTCTCATGAATATAAAAAGAAGCCCTTTAATGTCATTAGTAAAGCGCGAATTTAAACCTCATTTCGAACCTCGTTTCGAACCTGGGTTTAAGCAGCGTTCCTACTTGAGCCTAAGTATATTATTAGGTTTGACGATATTGACGACCACCGCTCAGGCAGATACCACTGGTAGCGAAGACTTTCGTACGCCATCATCTGCCGTTGATATAAATGCACCAATAGCCGCACTATCAACACTCACAAGTGTCGCTGATGCCAAGCCATTAAAAGTCACAGTGCCAACCATTCAACCGTTCAAAACCAAATCTGGCGTTCCTGTGCTTTTTGTACGCACCACCGCCCTGCCCATTGTTGATATTGATTTACGCTTTAATGCAGGTAGTGCCCGAGATGGCAGCATACGCAAAGCCGGTTTTGGCATTGCCAATATGACCGCTACGATGTTGGAACAAGGCTCTAAAAGCTTAGATGAAAATGAGTTCACCCGCGCTGTTGAAACCTTGGGAGTGAATTTGAGCAGTAGCGCCTATAAAGATATGTTTATCGTCTCGCTACGCAGCTTATCCGATGACAAACATCTACTGCCTGCCGTCGACTTGATGACTCAAATGCTGAATGAGCCAGCGTTTGATGCAGATATCCTAGCTCGTAACAAAGCGCGGTTATTGGTCGGTTTGCAGCAGCAAAAACAAGACCCCAATAGCCTTGCGAGTATTGCTTTTAATGAAGCTTTATATGGCGACCACCCTTACGCCCACCCTTCCGTTGGCACACTCGACAGTGTACCGACTATTGAAAGAAAAGAATTAATCGACTTCAAAAATCGCTATTTGGTTGCGGCAAATGCTTCTATCGCGATGACAGGCAATCTGACTTTAAGCCAAGCCAAAAAACTTGCTGACAATATCACTGCTGACTTGCCGGTCGGTCAAGCCGCGACAACGCTACCTGAGCCCAAACCACTGACAAAAGCGCAGCATATTCACATTCCTTTTCCCAGCACCCAAACGACCGTACTAATGGGACAACTGGGCGATAAACGCGCCACCGATGCTATCGCACAGCAGAAGCAAACTAACTTTGCCGTGGGTAACGAAGTGCTGGCAGGAAGTGACTTTAATGCGCGGCTGATGACTGAAATCAGACAAAACCTTGGCTATACCTATGGTATTTCAGGCTCAATGAGTCCGATGCTAGCGCGCGGCCCTTACCAGATTGGTTTTTCGACGCGCAATGATAAAGCGCGCGCTGCTATTGATTCCAGCTTAGACGTCATCAATGATACTTTGGATAATGGTATTACTAGCACTGAGATGCGCTTGACGACCGACAATTTAAAGAACAGTTTTCCGATGGGCTTTGCCAGCAACGCCGGTATCAATAGCTTATTGGGAATGATGAATTTTTATCAATTGCCCAATAATTATCTGACCAATTATGTGAGCCGTATTGAGCAAGTACGATTACCAGAGGTCAATGAAACCATGCGCGATACGCTCAAACCTGATAACTTTTTGATTGTCACTGTTGGACAAGAGGATCCTTGGAAGGCCGATAAATAGTGATTATTAATAATAATGAAGATCAAAAAAAGCACTTATAAAAGTGCTTTTAGACAAATTATTAAAGATAGCTATTGGCAGTAACTATTGAAAGTAACTATATGAAATACAAGAAGAATAGACAATAGAAAAATAAAGGATGACGTTACAAGTACTAACTATTATGTAAAGTCGTCAGCTTAGGTTACGTTAGCTAGTGATGGTGATGTTTACGTCATAGCTTAAGCGCGTGGGTTTATGAGTTGCCCCGACATAATTTAAGCGAATCACATGTTTATCATAAGATTGAACTTGATAAGGACCATTGGCAAAGTTATGCATGGTTGGGACAATTAATAACGTCTCGATTTGATCGCTATTAATATTAATATCGATGCTTTGACCTGCTTCTGGGTATAAATAATAGTCACAATAATCTGATATCAAGACCTCAGCCGTACGGACGATAGTGTCATCATCGACGTTTTTTTGCAGCAGTTTTGGACATATATCAGGACGTTTAGCGGCGAGAAGCGCATAAGAATTTCTGATATTTTCTTCGATATCTTCTGCATCCGAAGCATTTGCATTGGGCAAGCTATTTTCAGAAGCAGGGTCTGGACTGCAAGCACTAACACACAGAAGAGACAAAACCACTGAGCAACATAACCCCGTATACATCTGGGTTGAGCGCAAAGTGCTTTTTTTAGGTTTGTCTGATTGACTCAATCTTTCTACTGCTGAGTACCGCTTTTTCATAAATCCCGCTTACAGCAAACGATGGTGTATTATTTTTGACATAATACACCATCATTTGTTGCAATAGAAAATGGTTTATATACGTATGAGTATAACTGGATAATTATATTCGTTTTTACGATAATATCGGCTTTATCAATAGCGACAGGAAGAGCTGCTGCTGGCATGATTAAAGCCCCATTTGCGGTATCCATCAGTATCCAAATGGATAGCGCCTGTGGAATACAACCCCAACCCAAAGTTATGAGACTGACCTTGATATTGCCAGAACTGACATAAGCCATCTTGCATGGTGCTGAGCAGCCATAAATTGTCTTCGTACTCAGGCACCCAAATATCTATAGCGCCTGCGGTCATATGTTTGCTGCTACTTGCCCCGCCAGCACAGTCATTGAGTCCAGGACTGCGATATACCGAGCGTATCTCAGTACTAGCGGGTAAAATACCTTGGTTTTTTAGCTCACTATACAGGCGCAATGTGGGCACGACATTGGCCCATAACTCTTGCGGCGGCAGCTGATAAGGCTCATAGCCACATTTATCCCAACTGCGTGCCGTCGTGAGTAATTGAGACAAGGGCGGTACATTACGAGCACCCACTCGCGCATTTAAATAGCGTTGATAGTCGGCAACTTGGCTCGCTCGGTAGCTATTGCTGTTTAGCCAGCCGTTAAAATCTATACTGGTAAAATTATTATAAGTATTATTACTGGTACTGTAAGTAGAGGGATAGGTGGTACTGTAGCTAGGCGCGCGTCTATTGATGTTGACGCGTTTGTTCTCTTCAATGGATACACTGGCATCAAAATTGAAATCGCGTTGTTTTTGCTGAATCAAGCCCTGCATGCTATCGCCAGTCACCACATTTGCGCCACTTAGCCTTGCTCCACTTAACATAGTAACACCAGAGTTATATGTCGCATTAGTAGAAGGCTTGATATAGGGATTACTGCTACTATTATCGCTACTATTGCCATGACGGACTTGAATGCGGCGCTCACTGCTGTCGCTCACGATAGCCGCATGAACGCTGATACTACTGGCACAAACCAATAAGGCAATAATAGGCTTGTGAATCTGCCCATAGACATGGTTTTTTTTATTGATCATTGCAAGAAACACCCGCTAAAAACGTTTTACCGATACTATCAAATTTTTAGCAAGCAGGCTAAACTATCGCATCTAATTCTTAGCGACCTATTCGTAATTAACACTTATCCTTATAATCTTCATAGTTACGTGACTTTATTACTAATGTGTTACTTTATTGGTTAGCATCTATTAGAATGAATACCTTATATTTATTGATTAATTATTTTTTTGTGTCAAATCAGACTTCTCTTTTACGCCAATTGCCAGCCACATTTTGCCTATGTCTTCTAATCCGCAATACCGTTTTTCCCGTCAGAGCCACCATTTAGGTCAGGGTCATGCACCGACGCTATGGCAACGTATTCATATTGACCCATGGTTGACCCTGCTTTTATTGACGGTTTGTTGTATTGGTTTAACGATTTTATATAGTGCTTCGACCCAAGATGGGAGCATGGTCATACGCCAGATGATTAGCTACGGGGTAGCGTTTGCCGTCATGTTTACCATGGCTCAGATACCGCCCAGCATTTATCGTAGCTTTACGCCTGTTTTTTACGTTCTAGGACTCGTACTATTAGTATTGGTAGATATTATTGGCGAGGTGCGCATGGGTGCACAGCGCTGGATTAACCTGCCAGGATTCGGCAGCGTGCAGCCTTCAGAATTTATGAAACTTGGCATGCCGATGATGTGCGCTTGGTTTTTGTCTAAGCGCGATCTACCTCCTTCAGCCTCAAGTATCGCCATTACATTAGCGTTGATTATCGTTCCGGTGCTATTGATTGCCAAAGAACCTGATTTGGGTACTTCGCTGCTGGTTGCGGCCAGCGGCATTTTTGTGCTTTTTTTAGCAGGTCTGTCATGGCGAATGATTTCAGGAGCGGCCATCTTAGCGATACCGCTTATCGCCATCGCTTGGAATTTTTTGTTACATGACTATCAGCGTACCCGAGTATTGACATTGCTCAACCCGGAAGCGGATGTGCAAGGTGCTGGCTGGAATATTATTCAGTCCAAAACCGCCATTGGCGCAGGGGGGCTGACGGGTAAAGGCTATTTGGAAGGCACACAGTCGCATCTACATTTCTTACCAGAAGGCCATACTGACTTTATTATTGCCGCGTTTTCTGAAGAATTCGGTCTGTTGGGCGTTATGTTATTGATGTTCGTGTATGCCTGTCTACTCACACGCGCCTTATATATTGCTTTTACCCATACCGATGTTTATAGCAGACTATTGGCAGGCGCGGTCGCCATGTCGTTTTTTGTCTATGTGTTCGTCAACGTCGGTATGGTTGGCGGTATTTTACCTGTTGTTGGCGTTCCTCTACCTTTCGTTAGCTATGGCGGCACGGCAATCGTCACTTTGATGGCAGGCTTTGGGTTATTAATGTCCATTCATACCCATAAATCTAACTAGAGCATGGCTTTAATCTTAATATGAGAGAATGAAAAAACACTATGTCGGTAACAGCTAAAAAGGCGCTATTTTATGGCGTCCTTTTTTAAAGCCTACATGAAATTTTGGACTTGGAATGTCTGTATAAACACGCCATACGTGACTCTTGAGAGTATCAAAAATGCAAACTATAGCGACTTATTAATTAAAAAATAGCAGCCTTAATATCCAAAAATTAGAATATTAAGATAGAATTTAAGCAGTTTTTAGGAGCTAATAATTCGTTTTATTTGTAATTAATGCTACATATTCTTTGATATTACCCATCGTTTATCATAGCCATATTCCACCTTAAACTACTAATATAGTTAGAAAAAATATCTCTATACTACAGCTTTTTTCCTCTAAAACTCCCCCTATTGTTACTCTACACTGATAGGTTTTAATCCTTGTTTTTTACAAATAATTGCGTTAACCTCGTTTTATTGTGTTTTGCTACATAACCCGTACAGAGCTACTAACAAACTTAGCATTTAATTATATTTTAGTTATAGCTCATCCGTATAGTTAGCAAATCCGAGATTTCAGACTTTCAAATCGACTACTTAGTTAACGCTTTAATAACAAAGTAATACGTAATACACTTTAAAACGTTTATTAATTTAGCAATACATGGAAGTTTGTTTATCGGATATGATAAATGTCGGTACTGACCATTGAAACTTTAGTTATTTAACTATGAGAGTCGGTACTTAATTAATGTTGTTAACTATCATTTGAGCACATCGTAAACGTTTCAGTCATTTACTACTGCAACGCATTTATGATAACAAAATGAAAATTATCATATGTTAGACCCTATAAAAGCCATCTTTTGCATCAATCGTGATTAGAATAACCGATTGATATATAGGCTTTAGAGCTTGCGACACGATTAGATTGGTCTAAGTCTGTCACACTCGATCTAAGATTTTTAGAGTTAGGTTTTAATGTATAAGTTATAGAGGTATTTATGAATAAGCGTTTATCTGGTTTACTTACAATGTCAGTATGTCTATTTGCTGGCTCTGCAGTCGCATCTAATGCCAATGCGGTAGAAGCAAAAACCACCCTTGCAATGATTTCGCAAGATAACGCCTCCCATATCGACCGTGTCCTCGGTGAGCTTAGTCGTCAACATGACGGTGCTTCAAGCTTGGTTAAGTCTGCCCGTCAGCCTACCTCATTAGCACTTAGCAGCTCACTATTAGCGAGCGATACCGCTCAAGTAAGCAATGACGAAGACGTGCTAGAGCGTTTAACAGCAGTCGCGTCTAACTCAGTGAGCAAATTTAAGCAAACCGGTTTGGCATCTTGGTACGGCCGTAAATTTCATGGTCGCAAAACGGCCAGCGGTGATACATTTGATATGAATGCCCTGACAGCGGCTCATCGTTCACTACCATTAAATTGCTATGTCAAAGTCACCAATAAGACCAATGGCAAAAGCGTCGTGGTAAAAGTCAATGATCGCGGTCCATTCCACGGTAACCGGGTAATGGATTTGTCTTATGGTGCTGCTAAGCAATTAGGTATCACTAACAAAGGGGTTGGCAACGTCTCGATTGAGCGTGTTTCAGGACCCTAGTTCTAAACCTACAGTTTTATAACTAAAGTTATAGCTAAAACGAAAAAAGCGCCTAACCACGATGAGTTAGGCGCTTTTTTATGTCTGACATTTATCTTTTTTAATATAAAGCTATAAGCCTATCGCTTACAACTCAAACGCACTTTCGATAGCATCGTCAAGACGTTCAACGGCAATCACATTAATGCCTTTAAATTGAGGAGAATCCTTCGCAGGTGCGTTAGCTTTAGGAATAATAGCGTGCTTGAAACCATGCTTCATCGCTTCTTTCAATCGTTCTTGACCGTTAGGTACAGGGCGTATCTCTCCAGACAAGCCTACTTCACCGAACACGGCTAAGGATGAAGGCAAGGGCTTTTCTTTGATACTTGAAGCACAAGCCAATAATACAGCCAAATCAGACCCTGTCTCTATGACCTTGACGCCGCCAACCACGTTGACATACACGTCTTGTCCACTGGTATGAATACCGCCGTGACGATGCATGACGGCCAGCAGCATGGATAAGCGTTGAAAATCTAGCCCCAGCGCCATACGTCTAGGTTGACCTTGCGAATCATCAACCAACGCCTGTACCTCGACCAATAGCGGTCTCGTACCCTCACGACTGACCATAACGACCGATCCAGCCACGGGCTTATCATAACGGCTCAAAAATATCGCTGACGGATTGGCGACTTCTTTCAGTCCCATATCGGTCATACCAAAAATACCGAGCTCGTTAACCGCACCAAAACGATTTTTGACGGCGCGAATCATCCGAAAGCGGGAGTCTGACTGTCCCTCAAAATACAATACCGTATCAACCATATGCTCAAGCACGCGTGGCCCTGCGAGCGTACCTTCTTTAGTCACATGCCCCACTAAAAATAGCGCAGTGCCCGTCTGCTTGGCATACCGTGTCAAAATAGCCGCAGATTCTCGAATTTGACTGACGCCGCCCGGTGCAGAATTGATGGCATCTGTATAAATAGTCTGAATAGAGTCAATAATAGCAATGGCTGGCTGCTCTTGAGTTAAAGCCGCACAAATAGTCTCGACGTTGGTCTCGGCCAATACCCGAAGTCTGTCAGCAGGCAGATCCAAACGTTTGGCACGCATAGCAACCTGAGCCAGTGACTCCTCGCCGGTCACATAAAGCGCACTACCTGCCAGCGAATCAGCACGAGCCATATTGGTCGCTGTTTGCAATAAGATAGTCGACTTACCAATACCGGGGTCGCCGCCTATTAATACGACAGATCCGGCAACCAATCCACCGCCAAGCACACGATCAAACTCGCTAATGCCAGTGGGCAAGCGCGTATCTAGGCCGACGCTGACAGCATTAAGCGGCATGACCGCACTATGAGTGCCTGCATAGTTGCCAGCGGGTGCACCTGTACTACGAGACACCGCTCGACTAGCATTAGGCTTAGCAGTATTCTTATTATGATGCGGCATACTGACGTTTGGCGCTTCAACCAAGCTGTTCCATTCCCCGCAATCCGTACACTGCCCTGCCCATTTGCCAAAATGCGCCCCGCAATGCTGACAGACATAACTGCTTTTATTTTTTGCCATAATGTATGAGCCTTATACAGACGATCAATAATAAAATATCAGAATACTTTTTTAAGTGTTTATATGAGAATAATTGTATGAAGAAGCCGTTAAGATGACAGGCTGTGTAGCAGGGATAATAACGAATAGGGTATGAATTATGGTCGTTGACACAAAAGATAGCTGAGACTTTATGCCAACTTATAAAAACAGAAACGAACGTGAATAGTGGTTAACTTACTGATTTATACCTGAAAATCTTTACCTAGGTACACAGATTTCACCAATTCATTATCTAAAACATCGCAAGCTGTACCTTCAGCAATAATGGCACCTTCTGAGACGATATAAGCTTTTTCGCAAATAGCGAGCGTGTCGCGGACATTATGATCCGTGATTAGTACGCCAATACCACGATTTTTTAGCGTTAATATCACATCTTTAATATCACCAACAGAGATAGGATCAACGCCCGCAAAAGGCTCATCGAGCAAGATAAACTTCGGATCAGCTGCTAGGGCACGGGCAATCTCGCAACGGCGACGCTCGCCGCCCGATACACTCATTCCCAAAGATTTGCGTACATGTCCTAGATTGAATTCACCGATCAGTTTCTCAAGCTCTTGGCGCTGCTCATTGGCCGTCAATTCTGTACGCGTTTGTAAAATAGCTAAGATATTGTCTTCAATAGACAGTTTGCGGAAGATAGAGGCTTCTTGCGGCAAATAGCCAATACCAGCACGAGCACGCTCATGCATGGCATATTTGGATAAATCCATGTTGCCTAAGCTGACGCTACCCTTATCCATGTTAACCAGTCCGACGACCATATAAAAACTGGTGGTTTTACCGGCACCATTAGGGCCTAATAATCCAACCACTTGACCTTGGTCAACAGAAAACGAGACATCTTTGACGACCCAACGTTTGCCATAGCGCTTACCTAAGTTCTTCATACACAAGCGCGCGACAGGCTCAGCGTTGATGGTTGGGGCTAAAGGGTCAAGATTTTGGTTATCACTCATAACTTACTCATAGTGTTATCGAAATTTAAGCGCTGCTACAGACTGGTTTGTACAACTTAGCGTACACCGCTCTGGCTATTACTGTTGCTGGGCGGGAAAACCAACTCCACGCGCTGATTGCCGCCAGCAGTCGCTTCTACATCACCCGCCTTTAAGCTATAACGAATGACATTACCTGCGAAACTGGCACCATTTTGTACAAGCTTTGCATTGCCAGTCAACGTGATAATACCAGTGATGGCATTATAATCAATTTTATTGGCCTGACCTTTCGCCACGCCTTTTTCTTGGGTAACTACTTGTTGCATAGTGGCTGGGCGACCGGTCGCTACTGCAGAGTTGATACTACGACCCTGTGATAAGTTGACCGTAATATTATCTGCGGTCATCTTAAACGTACCTTGAGTAATAACCACACCACCAGAATAACTGGTGACGCCGGTACGTTCACTATACGTGGCTTTATCTGCCAACAGCTTGATCTGCTGGTTGGCGTCTGATGGCAGCGCATAACTGTATAGTGGTAACGCTAGCAACATCATGACAGATAGCGTGCGCAGACGAGGAGAGACTTGAATCGAGCGGGTCGATAATAAGCGCAAAGTAGGCAAAAATTTAGATTTCATAAATATTACTCGTTTTATTATTAGTAGTAGGATTTGCAAACTTTATGCTAACGATAGTCAATTCTATATTAATCGGACACGGTCTCAGGTTATTAGAGTCGCTCGGCGTACTATAGATAGCACTTTCGCTCATCTGTCCTGTCTCTCAATTATTCTGAACCAACTATATTGTTTTAATGCTTTTTGACGTAATCATTTACTGTAAAAGGCAACGGTGATTAAAACAAGGCTTTGTCTTGACGGTCAGCAGGAGAAAAATTCACAGCGACCTGACCGAACTCATATTCTCCAGTCTCAAGATTGGCTTTCATACTCGATGCTTCAAATCGATTCATCCCTTGTTCAATCTTGACCGCTTCATCACTATAAACTTGACCTGACTTGGTATTGCCTTTAAGAATATTACCCGTCACTTTGATGGGTTCAATATCTGATGTGCCATCAGCTTTATCTTCACTAACTAAGGTAAAGCCACCAGACAAACTCAGCTCTCCAGTCTGTTGGCTAATAGCAGCACTACCCGCTTCGATACGATAGCGCTGCTCATCTGAGGGCTCCCAATTCATCGTAATACCGGACATCTCATCCTCATTAGTCACCGGATTGTGTGTCAACGATTCAGCGGTAAGCTCATATTCCGTTTCGCCTTGCTCATTGGTTTGCACCGCCTTGATGTCGGTCGCTTCATAATCAACATCCGTCGCTTCCATACTGACTGGCGGTGATATATCTCCTTGCTGCTGAAAAAACCAGCCAGCAATACCAGCAATAATCAACGCTAAAACTATTAAAACACGAGTATTCACGACAAGTTATCCTGAGTTTGTGCCTCATCAAGCGTATAGTGCGCGATAAAGTCTTGATAATGACCGTGACCTTTTAAGATAAGATCACATATTTCACGAACTGCCCCCGTACCGCCTGCGCGGGTGGTGACCATGTCGCTACGCTTAATCACTTCGGCATGAGCATTGGGCACCGTTGCCGCAAACCCCACGGTTTGCATTGCTTTAATATCTGGCAAATCATCGCCCATATAAGCACAATCGGCCGCCGTAATATTGAGTGCCGGGTCAAGGGTAGATAACAATTCATTTAAGGCAATGAGCTTATCATCACGTCCTTGTACCACATAATTCACACCCATCTCGACAGCGCGCTTATCCACCATGGCGCTGCTACGACCCGTGATAATAGCAGTCAAAATGCCATACCGTGCTAACGACTTAACGCCGACACCATCGTGTACCGAAAAGGCCTTAGTCTCAATACCATTGGCGTCATAGATAATTTGACCATTGGATAAAATACCATCAACATCCAGTACCAATAGCTTCACTTGTCCGGCTTTTTTTATTAAGTCTTGCATGAGTCATCCCTTCTTAAAGACTTTTTGGCTCTTATTTATGTAGCATTATTTTTTTAAATGCATAATGCTTACTTAACACCCGCTTGTAGTAAGTCATGAACCGTAATAATCGCTTCCAAGCGATCTTCGTCATCGATAATCAATAGCTGGCTAATGCCGTTTTCGTTCATGACACTCAAAGCGTCTGATGCGCGCATGCTTTTACTGATGCGACGTGGGTCGTGTACCATCACATCGCGCATCGGGGTTTGTAGATCAATGCCTTTTTCTAAGCCACGGCGTAAGTCACCGTCTGTAAATACGCCGACAACTCTGTCATTATCATCAATGACCACTGTCATACCTAAACGCCCAGCAGACATGGTAAAAAGCGCCTCTTGCAATGGGGCTTGTTGATTGATAAGTGGCAAATCTTCTGACTTAGTATGCATCAAATCTTCGACGCGCGTGAGCAGTTGACGACCTAACGCCCCTGCTGGATGCGATAAAGCAAAATCCTCTGACGTAAAATTGCGCGCATGCACTAAAGCCACTGCCAAGGCATCGCCTAGCGCCAATGTAGCGGTGGTGCTAGAAGTGGGCGCAAGATTTAGCGGACAGGCCTCCTGCGATTTACCCAAAGTCAATACAATGTCAGCTGCGCGCGGTAACATGCCACGCTTATCACGGCTGATACTAATCAGTGGAATATTTAAATGCTTAACCACAGGCAGCAGCATTTTAATTTCGTCTGACTCGCCAGAGTTTGAGATGGCCAGCAACACATCGCCTTTCACCAGCATACCTAGGTCTCCATGCCCCGCTTCACCAGGATGCATAAAAAAAGCGGGTGTACCAGTAGAGGCAAAGGTCGCAGCGATTTTGCGCCCAATCAATCCTGACTTACCCATACCAGTCACCACTACCCGACCTTTACAGGCCAAGATAATATCGCAAGCCTGTGCAAATCTATCGTCTATCTGCTCTGTCAGTAGTGCTAACGCCGATATCTCGGTATTGATGGCTTCGATAGCGGTACTAATATATTGCTCATGGGTCAGATTGCTTTGGCTATTACTCATGCATCAGCTCTATGTTTATAATGAATCGATAAGATATTTTACTATACTCTGAGCAATATTAATAATGCCCCGCAAAACCCAATAGCAACGTCAAATCGATATCAATGTTTAGTAGTTATTATACGTCTATTTATACAAAAAAAACCCACTATAGCAGCAGGTTTTGATTAAGTATATCAAGTCGAGATAACGCATCTATAGGCAAAATACTTCCTGTCTATGATCGGTTATTTATTATCAACTTAGTTGTTATCATCAGACTCGTTATTTGGCTTACTTTCGAAGCTCGCACTGTCTGCTGGCGTCTCAAACCCACGGTCTTGACCAAAACCACCACGTTCAAAACCGCGATCTTGACCTTGTCCTAAACTACCACGCTCAAAGCCGCGATCTTGACCTTGGCTAAAGCCACCACGGTTGAAGCCACTACGATTAGCAGCAAAACCGCGCTCTTCAAAACCACTGCCGCTAGCAGGATTACTACCACGTTCAAAACCACTACCTTGATAACTGGTTGGCGCGGCACTCTGAGGCTGAGAGGTAGTGCCTGTCGCTGTGCTACTACGCGGGTTACGCGCTGGTACAACCGTCGAGATGGCATGCTTATAAACCATCTGGCTCACGGTATTTTTGAGCAACACGACATATTGGTCAAACGACTCAATCTGACCTTGCAATTTGATACCATTAACTAAAAAAATAGAGACAGGAATGCGATCTTTGCGCAGCGAGTTCAAGAACGGATCTTGTAAAGTTTGTCCTTTTGACATGAAATCTCTCCTAAATATTATATAATTATGTTTTAAGCGCCAATTATTTTAAGTGTTGATTTAATTATAATGGCTAAGAGTAGATACAATAATAAGTTTTATTTATAAAACGTATCTAAATAAACACTGGTCCTTCTTAAGCGATTCCACTTTATCGTGAATACATTATTATTGTAGATAATTAAGTAACTACTTGTTTCATAAACTGTTTTTATCAACAAACGTCAATTAATAATAGTTAATAAAGCAATGGCGATCGCGCAAAATACACCACTTTACTGAATTTAAATTATAACAGCTATTAACGTTGTATTTTGAAACTAATTGTCATTACTTTCTAGTGTGTTTATGAAGCGTTGCTGCTATGTTGTGTTTCTAATAAGATGGAGCAAAATCAAGACAGACTTTAAGGCAAATAACGCCTTTAAGAATGGCTAAAGCAGATAGTTTCTTGCCTCTGCCATTGTTGTGAATGCTTTAATCTCTAACGTATGGTTCATAGAGTCATTTGTATCATCAGCAGAGTTGGGACTTATTGCTACTGGTGTCGCAGTACTGGGCAGTTGCATTACTTTGCGAAGCCAAGTGTACTGGCG
Organism: Psychrobacter okhotskensis; assembly: GCF_965638355.1. Lineage (NCBI taxonomy): Bacteria > Pseudomonadati > Pseudomonadota > Gammaproteobacteria > Moraxellales > Moraxellaceae > Psychrobacter > Psychrobacter okhotskensis. The sequence goes on along the minus strand of NZ_OZ281822.1, from coordinate 1,468,502 downwards.
CTTTGCTAGCTGTCTTGTCGCATATAATGCCTTATTTTGCATTTGCTGACAAGCAAGCAACTCGGTTTGGCTATCGGCCGAACTTGATTCAAGAAGAGGCTGAGATGCTTTATCTTGTTGTGACTTATTACTTATTGAACTGTCTAATTCGCCAAAAGCCTCGTAAAACAACGCCTTGTCTAAATGCGGCTGTTCAAATATTGGATGATTAGTATGCACGAGATATTCTAAGACTTGCCGATAGCCAACGCAGCGCATCGACGGCAAATTCGGTGTTAGTGGATACTGCTCAAGCAGCCTGATTACTTCAGCTACCAGACCCTCTTTCCACATGATGTCTAAACGCTGCTCGATACGCTCATGTAACCATGGACGATCAGGCATCACTGCCAATACATGCCAGTTCTGATTGGGATTATGGGCCAATGCTTGTTTGGGCTTTCGCTGCCAGTCACTAATTGGGATATCTGTTTGCAAATACACTTCAATAGCGCGGGTAATACGCTGAGTATCAGTGGCATTGAGGCGCTGGTGGCTCACCGCATCAACTTCACCTAGATAGTCATATAGCACACTTATACTTTCATCTTGTCGCCATTGCTCCACCCGCGCACGGACGCTATCATCGCTATCTGGTACTGGAGATAGCCCATCTAATAGCGCCATGTAATACATCATGGTACCGCCAATGAGCAAGGGTATTTTGCCGTTTTCATGACAGCGATCAATCAGACGAGCAACATCATTAACGAATTCTGCAACGCTATAGCTCTGCGTCGGGTCAATAATATCAACTAAATGGTGCGGATAACGCGCCAGCTCCTCCGTCGTAGGCTTGGCTGTACCGATATTCATGTCGCGGTATATCAGCGCTGAATCTACTGAAATGAGCTCATAACGTCCTGTATCATACAGCTCATAAGCCAGTGCTGTCTTACCGCTCGCGGTTGGTGCCATCAAGCACACCACGCTATTATCTGCCAAATTGGGATTTAGGCGATAAGACGAGCTATCAGACGAATGTTGCATAAAGTTGCCTTTACCAATAATGTTTTGGGTAACAGAAAGAGAATTTAGTTATTTTTTTTATTCACAGACGAGAGCATTAACGCGACTAACTGCTGACTGTCTATCGTTTTGAGTGCGTTATTAATAAGTAACGAGTCGATATCAGCTAAGAATACTATCAAATCTTGCGCTGACATTTGCGCGCTCACGGTAGCCAGTTGCTGATTAATATATACTGCACTATCTATCGACTTGCCCTCTAATATTTCCCCTTCTTTGGAAAAATTATTGCTAAGCACTTGTGACTCAAATAATGAGCTTAACATCGACTGCCAATCTGCTGCACTGATGAGTAAACATTGCCCGTGATAGTAAAATAATAACCAAGGCAGTGATTTATTATCGATGTCTTTAGTATAAGAAGATTCGATTGCTAGGTTATTTAAGCTCGTAATGATATCTAAGCAAACTGGTAAAGACTCGCTTGTTAGTAACGAGCTACTTAGCATATTAGCGTTATTGGTTGAAACTGGACTTAATAATTTAATACTCTTCGCTGAAGAGTCATCACTATAGAATTTTCCTGAAAGACGCTCTTCTAAATTTTGCGAAAAATCTTTACTTACTGACAACTGATATGGCTGTCTAGGTGCTTGTACTTGCTGGGTTTTGGTTAAACGAATGGTAGATGATGTCTGTTCCCTTTCAGCAGCAAAGGCGTTATATATAGGTAGACGATTATCTAATACTTGACTATCATCATTAGCAGAATCAATGGTCTTTTTGCTAATAATCGTTTTAAGCTTTGTCCGAATATCATGACTTAGATGCGCCATGATATTGTTGAGCGGACTGATTTTGATGCGCTGTTTGGATGGATGTACATTGATATTGAGCCACTCGGTTGGCAAATCAAAATAAAGCGCGTAGCCAATACCTGCCAGCTGAGTACTTTGGGCAAGTTGGCGCAATTGATTGCTAACCAAGGCTTCTTTTACTAGCCTGCCATTCACATAGATTAGCTTTGGTAAAGTATCCTGCGAATGAGCGATAGGCCACAACCAACCATTAATGCTTGCTTGAGCGCCAAAGCTATTGCCAGCATACTCTGCAGGTGACTGCACCAAGCTGCTGAGATCTATCGCTATTTCTAACGCATTATCCATTAGTGATGACCCAGTCGCTTGTTCAAGACGCGATAATGGCAGACGATTTATATTACTATGATTGTTGTTATCGACAGACTTTGAAGACAGCGACAGCCGCTTTTTATTATCATGAAACAGCGTCAGTGCCACATCTGCTCGCGCCAGTGCGACTTCACGGACTATTGTCTCAATATGACCAAACTCGGTCGCGATAGACTTTAAATTACCGCGACGGGCTGGCACGTTAAAGTATAAATCTTTTACGGTAATGGTCGTACCACGATGATGCACAACGGGTATGAGCTTTGGCACATCGTCCAATACACCAGCAACTTGCAACTGACGACCGATGCCACTGTCATCGTGGCTACTGGTCAAGGTCAAACGAGAAACTGCTGCCGTCGCTGCCAAGGCTTCCCCGCGAAAGCCTAACGTTGTAATACCATGTAAGTTAGCGACATCAGCAACTTTACTGGTCGCATGACGGGTAATGGCCATGACCATATCATCGGGATGAATGCCCGTGCCATTGTCCATCACTTCAATCATTCCCATGCCGCCTTGGGTAATATGAATTTCAATATTACTCGCACTAGCGTCAATCGCATTTTCAAGCAGTTCTTTGACCACTGCGGCTGGACGCGTGACCACCTCACCTGCTGCTAATTGATTGATGAGCAACGGCGATAATTTTTTGATGCGGCTATTGGAGAGATTATCTGGCATTAATGGATGTCATACTTTTCTATAGTCTCAGCAGCATTAACGGGGTCTAACCTAAATTTTAAGAGAGGATAAATCTAAGCCTTGTGCTTGGCCCGCCTTCGATAGTCGCAGCTCAACTTGACGAGCCTCTTTATCTATATCAGCGCTGTTGGCTTGCGTCATATCGATAAACATAGTCGGCGGCGGTAAGTAGCTGTCCGCACGGCTGGCCCATTCGATAATGACCAGCGCATTTGGTTCATCGAGATACTCATCGAAACCGATAAAAGACAGCTCTTCTGGGTCTTGCAGACGATATAAATCAGCATGATAAACAGGCTTAATTGAGTCGTCATTTTGCTGAATGCTATAAGGTTCCACTAAGGTGTAAGTCGGACTTTTAACGGCACCCGAATGTCCGAGCGCTTGCAACCAATAACGCGTTAGCGTGGTTTTACCTGCGCCCAAATCACCCGCTAGCCAGACACTACCGGATAGTGGTAATGCCGCCAATTGTGCCGCCAAACGCTGAGTATCGGCTTCAGAATACAGCGTCAACATTTTTACGTTTTTGTCTTCCATTGTACTATTAAGCATCAGGCTTACCTGTCTGTACTTGCGTATGTACCTGCATAGTCACGGATGGATTGACAAAGCGCTCACCGCGAATCAGCTTGGTATACAACTCGGTGTCATGCCATTCAGCACTCACTTGGTCGCTGAACTCAAATTCTTCTAAATTAAGCTCGCCCATTTGCGCGTTTGCCACATCATCAGCAAAGCACTGTGCGTAACCGGTTGCCGTCTCATGGGCAATCACCGAGTAAACGCTGACATCAGACTCACCGTTTTGCATTTGGGTTTGTTTTAGAATTTCTTGCGCCCAAAAGAATATCACGCGCGAGAACTGCTCTGCGGACGGCGAGACTGGCAAACTTATCCAGCGTGCGCTGAACTTTTTACAAGCCTCAATATACTCAGGATCGTCCTTATTCCAAAAGCAAATGGCATGATCAAAGCTGTCGATGATGTCTTTAATCGAAGACTTTAATAAGCCAAAATCATAGACCATTTGCCCGTGATCTAAACGCTTGGCTTCTAGAATCAGCTCAATCTGATAGCTATGACCATGGATAGAATGCTTGCAACGCTCAGAGCTACAGTTACGCACGATATGAGCATTTTCAAATTTAAAAAGTTTACGGATACGCATAATAATTTTGACCAAAACAGTAAGCACTATCGTGCTAAATATTAATAACTAAAGGTTTGCCACAGCGAATCATTGGCTTGTCGCTTATTATAGCAAATTGGCATGTATCCGTAAGTAAGCACTTATTAATAGCAATATTGGCTAAATAAATCTATTGCCTACAACGTCTATTTATAAAATACGAATTTAAGGCATAGCATCGACAAAGGCAGGGTTGGATCGAATCGTAGGTGAATTGTGCAGAGGCTATCTATTACCTACCCTTCAGCCTATACTCAATCCAGTACGCAGCGTTTGCGGCCATTGTAGCAATATCGCCTACTAGTCAGCTAATTTGGCTTAGAGGATGGTATAAGCTACCTAAAAAGGAAAAAAAATCATGAGTAAAGGTCAAGATAGTAAGAAGAATGTAAAAAAGAAGCCACTGTTAACGGCAAAAGAGAAAAAAGCGGCTAAACAATCAAAGAAAGAAGACAGTGGTAGTATTTTAGGTAAACATTAATATTCAATGCACCACTGTGCTAATTGAAACCCTATTAATTAAAGCTATGCCAATCGAACCTCAAGGTTTGATTGGCATTTCTTATATTTGATTGGCATTTCTTATATTAGATTGGCATTTCTTATATTAGATGATGCTTTGATACTAGGGTGTATCCTCATTTTAAAAATAGTCATAAAAATGAGATAAATCGCCGTCAAACGAGAAAATAGCGCAAATAATATCGGGATATTAGTCAGCTGTTTGACGGTGTTCGGCAAAATTTAGCCATTTTTAGACCATTTAGATACAATCGAGTGAATTGAAGATACGCCCTAAGTACTGCGCGGTGCAAACATAATAATCGCCATCCCTAACAGCGCGACCGCCGAACCCACTATATCCCACGTGGTTGGTCGAATACCATTCACCGTCCACAACCATAAAATCGCCATCACCACATATACCCCACCATAAGCTGCGTAGACTCTACCCACAGCCGTTGGATGTAATGTCAGCAACCAAACAAAAGCGGCTAAACTAAGCACGCTGGGAACAAGCAGCCAAATTGACTTACCTTCTCGCAGCCATAGATAAGGCAGGTAACAACCGACAATCTCAGCTAATGCTGTCAGCGCAAAAAGGCCAACCGTCTTTAATTCTGTCAAACTTACCTACTCCCCACCTACTACTCTTCTAATCTAACAAAACCAGTTAGGTATTGTACGGTATTTCCCAAAATAATCACTCTATCTCTATCACCTCTTATAAAAGACTATTTTGTCTGACATTACAGTCAAAATCACAGTAAAATCTATCATAGCAAACCTCTTAGATAACCGTCTATCGAGGTCATACCGATCTATTGAATAGGGATTTAACGTAATGATGCGTATTGGCTTGTTTTTATTGACCAACTTAGCCGTGATTGTGGTGTTTAGCATTGTATTTGGCATACTATCCAGATTTTTTGGGATTGGCGGTGTGCATAGTGCAGGTGGTCTTAACTATGTCAGTCTTGCTGTTATGTGTGGTATCTACGGTATGGTTGGCTCGATGGTGTCGCTATTTATATCAAAGTGGATGGCTAAAAGATCAACGGGTACGGTGGTGATAGAATCCCCTCGTAACTCGACTGAGCAATGGCTAGTCGATACAGTAGCCAAACAAGCGCGAGCAGTAAATATCGGTATGCCTGAAGTCGGTATCTTTAATAATTCGCAGCCAAATGCTTTTGCGACTGGTTGGAATAAGAATAAGGCGCTGGTAGCTGTATCGTCTGGTCTACTACAGAATATGACAGCCGATGAAGTTGAAGCGGTATTGGCACATGAGATTGGTCATGTAGCCAACGGTGATATGGTAACCCTTGCCCTTATTCAAGGCGTGGTCAATGCCTTTGTGATGTTCTTTGCACGCATTGTCGGTAGCTTCGTTGACCGTACTGTGTTCAAAAACACCAGTGATCGCCCAGGTATCGGTTACTTTATTACCAGTATTGTGATGGATATCTTACTTGGGTTTTTGGCGTCTGCTATCGTAATGTGGTTTTCACGCTTACGTGAATTCCGTGCGGATCAAATGGGGGTAAAACTTGCCAGCCGCGAAAAAATGATCAGTGCGCTTGATGCGCTTCGTCCTTCTGCACAGCGACCTGACCAGATGCCTGAGAGCATGAAAGCCTTTGCGATCTCGTCTGGGCAAACGCAAGGCTTTAGTATCGCGAATCTATTCCGCTCACACCCCACGCTTGATGACCGGATTGCGGCGTTGCGGAATTATAATCCTAGTGAGAGATAATAAGAAGATTGATGAATTAACTCCTAATTTGCTATCTCTTAGCAGATTAAGTGACATACTAAAACTTACCTATGATTTATATGTACTGCAGAGATTTTAGACATTTAGTGATTTCCTCTATTATCTCTTCATAACCATCTATTTTTTGTTCAACTTCGAGAAAATTTGTACCGGTATCTTTACAATAATTTCTTGCTGCGTTATAGATTGAATCTTGCATTTGATAGTTTTCAATCAAATTCACTGTTTCGTCGTATACACGATTTCTTTTTTTCTGTAATGTACTCCAATCATCTTCACTTACTTTTATAAATACTAATAAATCGGGAGCGGCTAATAGTTCTGCATCTAATTCAGCAGTTCTCTTAACAACTTCATAGTAGGCATTTTCTTTTGAAATCAACCAACTAAAAGACGGGTCGTTAATATAATATTTAATCAATACATCATAGAAACTGTCAACGAAGACTAACTCTTTCTCAGATATTAATGCAGCTTTCTTATACTCAGGAACTCTAGCAGATCTAAACCAATTCAAAGCACTAAACTGATCTAGGTTATCCTCTTTAATCCAACTTGGCCAAAAATCCTCCTCTGGCTCTAGAAAGTACTGGCTACTACAATTTTCAGCTATTTTTGCTGTTAACGTACTTTTGCCACAAGAAGGCAACCCACAAAAGACAACTAACATGAAGTATCCTTTTTATCGGCTATACGCCACATTTCTTCAAATTCAGATAGATACATATGAAATAGTCGACCAGGATTTTTAACTTCATAAGTAACAGTGGATGAACTTCTGGATTTTTTAATTATTGAATAATGTCCTGTAAATAATGTATCTCCTAGACGATATATCATGACTGGTAAACTTTGTTCAATAAACCTAATTTCAACATTTTCAATACCTTCAAAACTGGCTAATATATTCGTACATAATGTTTGGTAATAATCTTTAACGTGCCCTTCGTTAAGAGCTTGACTCTTTGATGCTTCAGTATCTGGATTAACTAGTAAAATTCTAACATTTATAGGATTTTTACCCTCATTTCTTCTTTTTATTATATCTAAAGCTTGATTTGAAAACCCTGATAGCGAATAACCTGTAACATCAATCTCATTAGACGTTTCTAATAATTTCTCATATATACTCACTAAGGCTCTCTGACTATGTATTTCCTTTAAGCCATAGCTCCTAATGTTAGACAAGAGTCTATCTTCAGATGTCTTAATAAACCTAACCCATAAGGTGCTAAAGCTTACAAGAGAGCTAGCTATTAATGAAGTTCCAATTGCACGTGGAATTTCATCAAAAAAAATTAATATTAACCCTAGTATCAGTATTGAAATATTTAAGACTAGTAGTGAAGTAGTAGAATTAAATAACTTACGAATTGTTTCATGTTCATCTAAGTTAAAACTAGCCATATTTAATCTTAATTTTTAATGGTTATTATAGTTAAACGTCGTGTATATTTATGATACTTTCAATTTTATCCGCACCCATAACTAAACACTTACGTATCACAAAATCTTCTAAGCCCAGATTATCAGACCATCTTTGAATATACCCTTCTCGCATTTCCTTAGGATACAAGAGTATATCGCTCGATTTATTATAAATAGTGGCTAGTAACCTTACTTTATTTTCTAAATCAAGCTCTATAAGTCCTGTCTGTTCATCGCTATCTTCTAAAATTTTTTCATCAATTTTTTCAACTATATGTTCTACTAAGCTTTTCTCTTTATCACTCATTTCATTTACGATATTAGTCATATCTGAAAATTTATCAATATAAGAGTGGGCTTCAACTAATTTGCTAACTAATATTTTCATGTACTATTCCTCTAGTATTTTTTTAATAAAAGGTATTATTTCTTTATAAATACTCTTTATAGACTTACGATTATTACCTTTATCATATGCATCAATAAACACTCTATTTTTTTTATTTTCAACATTGCTAAAGAAATTGTTCACCTTTACCTGTAGACCTTCATCTTTTTCATGAATATCTGAACTATCTAAAGAGTAACTTCTATCTTTCGAGCCATTTCTTTCTAAATGTATACCATCTATGTAATGAGAGTCTGGAGCAGTAATAATAACCTCCAAATCAGGTTTGGGAAGCTTATATATCTCATACTCTAACCACTGAATGAGTTCTACAAGCTTCTCACTTCTATCTATATCTATTAACTTAGAAGTTTGAAAAGCTATATTTGATAGTATGTAACGATCACAGAGAACAATAGCTCCACTCTCAAGACTTCCATTAATAGGATCTTTTGAGATATATCTATCAGCAGCAAAGGCTAAGCTCAAGAATTCAGGCTCAACCTGCCCATGTTTACCATTTAAGAAGTCACCTATCAAATCTGATAGTGGGTTACCTACTTTATGAGGAAAATCATAAGTTGATACTTCATAACCTTCTTTAATCAGCATGTCTTCTATGAGACTATACTGTGTACTTTTGCCTAGGCCATCCCCACCCTCTATTACAATTAATTTTCCTTTACCGCTATTATTCATATAACTACCTGTTTAAGTCTCTTGAGAAGTGATTATTTTGCATATATTTCGAACTCTGCCTTATAGAACTATATTTCTTGATACAAAAAACTTTAATTTGTTAGACGGCTGATGTTTCTATTATACAGATATTAAGATAAAAAAGACCTGAGTGATAATAGAAATAGACATAGACTATGTCAACTCTTCACTCATCTAAGTAGATAATAGATTATATCAGTACCTGATCTATTTCTTCTTCAAAGATTCCAAGTAGCTTCAACCATAAAAAAAAGCCTATCTATAAAAGATAGGCTTTTCTAAATCAAACTCGTTATTTAAACATCAAACTCTAATGCTCTGTCACCTTCGCTATCTTTGATACGCGTTGGCAAGCCAATTTTATTGAGCAGATTGATAAATGGCTTGGCATCTAGCTCTTCAACGTTGACCATCTTGCCAGCATCCCACTCGCCAGTCGCGACTAACATCGCAGCCGCGACAGGTGGTACGCCTGCGGTATAAGAGATACCTTGGCTGCCGACTTCATTATAAGCGTCTTTATGATCGGAGACGTTATAGATAAAGATTTCGCTATCAACGCCATTAATCTTACCTTTAACTTTGTCACCGATGCAAGTCTTGCCCGTATAGTTTGGTGCAAGCGAGCTTGGATCTGGTAGCACGGCTTTGACCACTTTTAGCGGAATAACCTCTTGCCCTTCCGCAGTCATCACTGGCTGCTCAGACAATAGACCTAAGTTCTGTAGCACGGTGAAAACATTAATATAATGCTCACCAAAGCCCATCCAAAAACGGATGTTTGGCACATCTAGGTTGGCTGACAATGAATGCACTTCATCATGACCACTCAGATAGCTGTTCTGCACACCCACAACTGGTAAATCGTCAGTACGCTTTACTTCAAACATTTTGTTAGACTGCCACTTGCTGTTCTGCCAAGAGTAGACCGTTCCGGTGAATTCGCGGAAATTAATCTCAGGGTCGAAGTTGGTGGCGAAGTATTTACCGTGGCTACCCGCATTGATATCAATAATATCAATATCAGTGACCGAGCCTGTATCCATCATGTCGTAGCCAAGGCGCGCATAGGCATTGACCATACCGGGATCAAAGCCTGCACCCAAAATCGCCGTGACATTGTTGTCCGCACAGCGCTGTTTACGCTGCCATTCATAGTTGTTATACCATGGCGGCGTCTCGCAAATCTTACGCGGATCTTCGTGGATAGCGGTATCAATATAAGCAACACCTGTCTCAATACAAGCTTCTAATACAGTCATATTGACAAATGCCGAACCGACATTGATAACAATTTGTATACCAGTATCTTGGATAAGCTGTGCCAATGCTTGGCTATCCATAGCATCAACTTGGTGCGTGTGCAAGATAGCAGCTTGTTTAAAGCTCTCTTTGTCTTTGACACTTTGCGCGATGGCATCACATTTAGTCTTGGTACGTGAGGCAATATGAATCTCGCCGAGCACATCATTATGCATCGCACATTTATGCGCGACCACTTGAGCGACACCGCCGGCGCCGATGATGAGTACGTCTTTTTTATTGGGCTTAGCTTGTTGGTTGGTATTCAATGCAACAATCCTCCTTTGTGTCCCTGTCATCGCCTAAGAGGTGGCTAGTCAAAACAGAAACGAGTGAATGATATGCGTGAATTAAAAAGGAAGACCGAGGAAAACCCACGCACCCGTCGGGCAAAATCAGCTGTTTTTGCCCGTGGCGATTATAACAATTTTTACTTACTTTTCGGCAAAAATTACAACATAACTTAGAAAATCTGAGAGCAATACTCATTTCTAGATAGTTGTTTGGCAGTGTTATTGAATAATGCCAAGCATAATAGTGTTATGACAAACTCGCCTTATAATCTTGGTAATCAAACTCGCGCTGCACATCAATGCTGCCATCCAGACGACGAATTACAATCGCTGGCATGTTGACGCCATTGAACCAGTTTTTCTTTACCATGGTATAGCCTGCCGCATTACCAAACGCAATGGTATCGCCTACCTGTAATTGGTTAGGCAAGGCATACTCACCAAAAATATCGCCTGCCAAACAAGAACGACCATAAATAATAGTGTTGTCCACCACGTCAGCTGTTTTGGCCATATCGACAGGTAATATATTAATCGACTCTTTATTAATCGCTGCAATGGGTGCTGACTCGCGGTAAATGAGTAAGTCCAGCATATGCGCCTCTATTGAGGCATCGACGACTGCTAGGTTTTTTTCATTATGCATAGTATCTAAAACGCTTGTAACTAGTGATCCAGCGCCATGAATGCTCGCTTCACCCGGCTCAAGGTAAACTTGTACGCCGTATTTTTCACTAAAGCCTTTCAACCGCTCAGCAAGTTTTTCTAGTGGATAATCAGGGGCGATAAAGTGAATACCACCGCCCAAACTGACCCACTCAAGCTGCGCTAAAACGTCACCAAATCTAGCTTCGATATCAGCCAAGCTGTCGCTAAAAGCCTCAAAACTGTCATTTTCGCAATTGTTATGAATCATGACGCCAGTGATATTACTCAATACCGCCGCAATCTTATCTTTATCATGCTCACCTAAGCGGCTAAATGGACGCGCAGGATCAGCGATGATAAACGATGAATTGCTAGTCTTTGGATTTAAGCGTAGCCCAACTGGAATACCCTTTGCCGCCGCTTGCTCTTTAAAGGCGTTAAGTTGCGAGATTGAATTAAAGATAATCTTATCGGCATAGCTTAATACTTCATCGATTTCATCTGCGCTGTAAGCAACGCTATAAGCATGGGTTTCTTTTTTATCTTTACCATTCGCTTCATCCTTGCTATCAGCGCTATTATTACCAAAGGTCTCATAGCCCAAACGCACTTCATTGAGTGACGACGAAGTGGTTCCGTGCAAATAGGGCTGCATCACATCAAACACGCCCCAAGTCGCAAAGCATTTGAGCGCCAATAAGGCTTTGGCGCCTGACAGCTCACACAGTCGCGCGATAATCTGCATATTGGCAACGATTGCCGCTTCGTCGAGTAGATAATAAGGCGTTGGTGGCAAGGATGATTTTGTGGTTTTCAGCGAAGTTTTTGCATTCATAAGAGGTTACCTAATAGCTGCTGTTGGCATCATGACAGATATAAATATTTGCGCTATAGTAGACTAAATCCACCGTAATTAGAATATCTTATGTCATTATCAACCGATTATTCCAGCTCTGCTAGCCAAGCCAATTTATCGCAACTCGATTCAAAGAATATTAATGTAGAGTATCTAGATGCTGAGGCGCGCGCAGTGTTGGATTTTTGGTTCGACCAAGATAATGAGCCATATTGGTTTACCCAAAATGACAACTTTGATAAGCAAATAAAGGCTAAGTTTGGCAAAATCTGGCAAGCAGCAAAACACGGTGAATGTGCGCCGTGGCGATGGTCTGACAATCACAACGATGTGAATAGCTCAATCACTAATTTGGCAGGACGATTGGCAGAGATTATTGTCTTAGATCAGTTTTCTCGCAATCTATGTCGCGAGCAAGCGTGCGCCTTTGCTCAAGACGGTATGGCCGTGGCATTAGCGCAAGAAGCCATTGCCCAGCCACATTTTGAGACCCTACCGATGGAGTGGCGCAAGTTTACTATTATGCCGTTTATGCATTCTGAATCAGCTGTTATCCATAAACGCTATCTGCCGCTGTTTGAGCAACTAAATGACCCAACCACTTTAGACTTTGAACGCCGTCATAAAGACATTATTGATGAATTTGGACGCTATCCACACCGTAATGAAGCCTTGGGTCGTGAGTCGACTGCAGAAGAAGACGCATTTTTACAGCAGCCGAATTCTTCATTCTAAGCGTTATTACTTATAATAACAAAAACAAGGGCTGAATCAGATAACTGGTTCAGCCCTTGTTTTGTTTTATCCTATTTATTCTAGGGTATACCCTATAGATTAGTAGTTCACTTTACCCGTGCTAAAGCTAAACGACTGCTGCTTTAGCGTTCGATTGTCCACTAACACATCAAAGCTTACACGATATTCACTCTCGCCATGCAAACCACAGTTTTGATCTTTTTTAGTGGTGATTTTGCAGCTTTTTAGATTATCCGTAATGGGTAAAATAAAAGCTTCGTTCGCTGGTAGCTCATAAACGGTATTCTTATGGGGATCTTGCCCATAATCAAGCAGTTCAGTGGGCACATCGATGTTACGCTGAACATCATGGAACTTGATATTACTGAGCTTAATGGTCTGGGCAGCTGGCATACTGACATAGATGGGCTGCCCGATAGGATCAGCTCGTAGGTCACGACCCGTTCCTTTGACAGGATTTGGCGTTTCGTTATACAGCGCAGTCACCGTACCACTGACCCCTTGGCAAGGATAAGTGAATATGCCTGCCACCGTATTGTCTTTGCTTGCCTTGGTCGCTGAGGCATGGTTGACTAAGATATAACCCTGATTGTTGGTCGTGTCTTTGCCATAAGGCTTATAAGTGACCATACCCGTACCCGTCAAACTCGAGCCTGGTAGCATCAAAGAACGAAGATGATAAGGCGCTGCCAATAATGACTTCGCCATTGCACCTGCCACTATATCAGAGCCTATAATATTGCCAGCCGAGCTATAATAGACCGACTGGGCAATATTCTCAGTCACACCATATTGGGCGTTGCCGTAGTTTGCCTGTAACAACCGATCTGTGAAGCTGACTCCGCTAAAGAATGGGTTATTATCACCCGTGACGTTGGCGATATCTGCAATCTTATTTTCATAGTGCGGACTAAAAGCAGTCGGCGTGCTATTAGCAAATACATGCTTGATGTATTTTGCATGTTGAATCGCAACATTATCCAGTGCAGTATCGGCAGACAAACCACCTAGACCACAGCTGGTGCGCGCTAGACTAAAGGTATTATTGGCAATTAATGCAGCTTTTGCCTCATTATCAGTCTGGTCATTAGGCTTATCAGTCGAGGTATCATCAGGACTAGCAACAGGCGGTGTTGGCTTGGGCGTAGTATTGTTAGTGCTGCCATCTGAGTCTCCGCCACTGCCGCCACTGCCGCCACAAGCCGTCAAAAACGCTGTTAAAAATATTACTGCCGCGAGGTTTTTTTCTCGTAATTTGAGAGTCATCTTTTATCCTGTAAGATAGTGGTGTGCCTATTATGAGCAATAAATCAGCTATGACGGATATTATCGAATAACGATTCAAATGTCATTTAATAAAACATGAAAACTTAATACGCATAATCTCAAAAAACCATTCATTTTTGACTAAGGGATGTTTTTTTAAATTGATAAATAATTTCTGCTTAGGCTATTTATATAAATAAGCAATTCTCCATCTGCCTTTAACTCTCCAACGCCTTTCGCACTGGTGCAAAGCTACGTCTATGCTCGGGCAGCACCCCATACTGTTGAATCGCTTCCATATGCGCTTTGGTTGGATAGCCTTTATGTTTGGCAATCCCATATTCAGGATGCTGAGTATCGAGTGTATACATAGTAGTATCACGGCTGACTTTTGCCAATATACTGGCTGCGGCGATACTGGTATGACGCGCATCCCCTTTTACCCATGCTTGGCAGTCAATCGCAGAGTGATCTATGCCTAATTCAGCGAGCTTGGTATTGTTTACTTGAGGACAGCGATTTCCGTCGAACAAAACCTCAAATGTCAGCATAGATGTGGCAAGATGCTCAGCGATAGCCTCTAACAATCCTTCAGTGCATAAGCGCATACCGAGCATCGTTGCTTGCAAAATATTGACCTGATCGATGACCGTTGCTGGTATTTCAGCGATGATAAAACCCACAGCATTTTGCTGCACCAATGGATAAAGAATATCGCGTTTTTTCTCACTCAGCTGTTTAGAATCCGTCAGTATGGATAAAGGTGTGTCTTTTAAGGGTTGTTCTTCAATCAATCCTGACCACGTGGCAGGCAGTATCGCTGCGGCCACATTAACGCTACCTAAAAGTGGTCCGCGCCCTGCTTCATCAACACCTATTTGCAGCGTTGAGCTGTGCAGCGTTGAACGTTCTACATGCTGTTGTGTATTTAAGTGTGGCTCTTCATTTATCCCATATTCAGCGAGCAGCTTAGTCACATTCACTTGCCCATATAAATGGATAGGTTCGGCTAAATCAATGCACTGGGGTTTTATATCAATCTGTTGGATTTTTTTGTCAATCGGAATAATACTATCTGTAGGGTTGTTCTGAATGCTCATGATTTTTTGTGGTCTTATTGATTTGGGTGTTAAAGATAAATAATGCGCAATTATCCCTTAGGATTTATGCTGGTTTTGCATAAACCATTGATCAATCACGCTATTAGCAGGCTCATGATTGCTTTGCTGCTGCAATAGCTGCTTGGTGGCGACAAGCGCTTTTAATTGTTCTGCATAAGCACGCGGTTGCAACAGGCGCATGACGGTGCGGCAAATATTATCACCACTCGCCTGCTCCTGTATCAGCTCAGGGACGATGACGCTGTCGGCTAAAATATTGGGCAGCGCCACATAAGGGACTTTGACCAGACGCTTGGCAATCTGATAGGTCAGCTGATTTAATTGATACACCACCACCATTGGGCGCTCAAGCAGCATCGCCTCAAGGGTTGCCGTGCCAGATGCTAGCATCACCATATCCGAGGCAGCCATGGCCTGCTGACTAAACGCTGGCTGGCTGTCGTCATAGACCACCACGATAGCGGCACGCAATTGCTCTGAGCGTCGATCAATGACGTCTTGGACGATATACTGATGGTTTTGATCGACCGTTGGAATGATAAAACACAGCTTCGGATCTAGTAATATTAACTTTTGAATACCATCCAGCATAAGAGGTAAAATAGCCGTTATCTCCCCGCGCCGAGAGCCTGGCATCACACAAATAAGCTGGCTGACATCATCGAACCGCTCGATAAAAAACTGCTGCAAACCATCGTTGTGCCAGACCAACTCACTGCGCCTCTGATTGATAGGCGTCTCTATCAAGGTCTGATCAATAGTACGTAACAAAGGATGACCCACACATATCGCTGGATGATTGTGGCGCTCATATACTGGCAGCTCAAACGGAAATAGACAGAGTACAAGGTCGGTCGCTGCTTTAATATTATGAATACGCGACTCGCGCCATGCCCAAATAGAGGGGCTAACGTACTGTACACAAAACACGCCTTTTGGCTTTAACTTTTTGGCGACTCGTAGATTAAAATCAGGCGCATCAATGCCGATAAACCAATTGATATCAGCGATTTTGAAGGCGCTCAATAACTCGCGGCGCGCTTTAAGTAAGTCAGGCAATTGCGCCATGACTTCCACCAAGCCCATCACTGCCAGACGTTCTAGTGGAAAAATACTTTGCAATCCTTGCGCTTGCATCTTAGTACCACCAACGCCTACCCAAACGATATCATCACGCAGGTTATTCATCTGCTGCATAAAATCTGCCCCCAAACTGTCACCTGACACCTCACCTGCGACAATACCAATAACCAGTGGTGCCGTCTTAAATTCAGGCATCTGCTGATTGGTATCTGTCTGATCAATAAAGTCAGTATGTTTATGGGAAGTAGCAGAATCGGTCATAACAAGCTCTCAATATGAAGAATGACAATGGGTACAATTATTATGAACAAAAATAGCATTATTATAAAATATAGCACACCGAGTGAGTAACACCGCGCTAATGGCTGCAAGCGCTTGCCTCACTACTATTGTAGCGTTATATCATTTATGTTGTCATCATACGTCACCATGGTACAAATAGCGAAATTAGCTTATAAAAGTCCAGCATAGTTGGCTGATAAATACCAAAAGAAGCTTTTATACGCAAAAAAATGCGCAGTAAGCTGATGTTTAAAAATCCCAGTTTAGGGCTGAGTGTTGTTAAGTATAACGAAGTTTTGGTTTGCACATTCCAGTTATCAGTCAATTAACTGCGCGACTGCCCTTGTCAACCAGCACTTTTGTCCTCATAATGATTATTCCTATAAATCAGCTAGACGATATATAATCATGACAACACCAGCTACCAATAATGCAGATATTGATGACGTGAATATTGAAAAATTCATTCCCTTGATCACCCCCGCTGAGCTAAAAACTGAGCTACCTTTATCAGACGAAGCCTATAAAACCGTCCTAAAAGGGCGTAATACGATCCAAGATATTTTGGATGGTAAAGATAAGCGTCTGTTTGTGGTCATCGGCCCTTGCTCTATCCACGATATCAAAGCCGCTCACGAATATGCCGATCGCTTAGCTGCATTGGCAAAAGAGATCGAAGACAGCATATTCGTTGTAATGCGCGTTTATTTTGAAAAACCGCGTACCACGGTCGGCTGGAAGGGTATGATCAACGACCCTGATATGAATGACAGCTTCGATATTGAAAAAGGTCTGCGTACCGCTCGTAAGCTATTGCTTGATTTGAATGAGAAAGGCTTACCTTGCGCGACTGAAGCGTTGGATCCAAATACTCCGCAGTACATGCAGGATTTAATCAGCTGGTCAGCAATCGGCGCACGTACCACTGAGAGCCAAACGCATCGCGAAATGAGCTCTGGCTTATCATGCCCAGTTGGTTTCAAAAACGGTACGGACGGCGGTATGACGGTTGCGGTTAACGCCATGCAAGCGGTTAAAGAAGGTCATAGCTTCTTAGGGTTATCCTCAGATGGCAAAGTCTCTATCATCAAATCTAAAGGCAACCCTTACGCACACGTGGTACTACGCGGTGGTAATGGCAAGCCTAACTATGATGAAACTGCTGTTGCGCAAGTGGAAAATGAGCTAGCAAAAGGAAAAACCAACAGCAAGATTATGATTGACTCAAGCCATGCTAACTCAGGTAAAGACCCGTACTTGCAGCCGATGGTTATTAATAACGTCGCCGAGCAAATCCAAAACGGTAACAAATCCATCATCGGCATGATGGTTGAGAGTCATCTTAAAGGCGGCAGTCAAAAGCTAACTGCTGACTTGAGCCAGCTTGAGTATGGCAAGTCTATCACCGATGGTTGCTTAGATTGGGATAGCACAGTCACTGCGCTATACAATCTACGTGACATGGTAAAAGATGTATTGCCTAACCGTTAATAGCGATTGGTCATAATGAATCGTTATTAGGCCACTCAGCAAAAAGCCCGTTTGACATAATTAATGTCAAACGGGCTTTTTTTATACTTCAGCTTATAAATTTGAGGACAGGCCTTAAGCTAACCGTCCTACTCACTTGCTTCGCCTAGTACGCTCGTTAAGCTTTCGAGCACGTGTTTAGAAGACACGGCTTGCTGCAAATCTAACAGCTTATCATGCGCCATCTGACGACGTGGCTCAGCCAAGGTATTCCAGCGCGCCAGCACCTGCAACAAGCGCGATGCTAAGACAGGATTAGCATCATCCAACTTTTTAATCACAGCAATATAGATATCTAAACCCTCTGCCGTCCATAAGACGGTCGGCTGCGAGGTAAAAGCGCTAATCACTGAGCGCACACGATTGGGCGTATTCCAATCAAAATCAGTATGAGTGAGCAACGATTGGATAGCCTCAGTAGTGACCGTATCAGCTGATGCTTGCACACTAAACCATAAATCGATAACCAAGTCATTTGCTTGGAAACGTTGATAAAAGTCCGCCAAATAGGCATCCGCATCTGCCAATTGATGATTAACCATCACTTTTAATGCACCAAAACGTTCCGTCATACAGCTGGCATTGTCATACTGCTGCTGTGCCCATTCATTGGCACCATTAACGTTAGCCGTCAATGCCATGTCTAATATCACATTGCGCAAGGCACGAGTACCACGAGCGGCGGCGCTATCTTCATAAGACTGCATGGGCAGCTGCTTATAAAGTACTGCCCATTGGTCTTTTAGCATCTCTGCCACTTGCTGATATAAGCCTTCACGCTGCGCTTTGACCAACTCTGGATCATAATCTTCAGCAATAGCAGAAGCCAACTCTTGCGCTGATGGAATATCAAGCAAACGCGCCGCCAACATCGCATCGTCAGCTGCGAGCACGGGCAAGGTCTGCGCTAATGCTTGTAGGTACACTTCAGGGTTGCTCTTCTCGCCTTGGCCTTGCAGCAAGATGCGATTGACCAGCATTTGCGTCACTTGCCAGCGGTTAAAGCCGTTGGTTTCATGCTTGAGTAAGAATGCCAAATCTTCATCTTGATAGTCATAATTAAGCTGTACTGGCGCACTAAAGTCACGCAGCAATGATACTACTGGTTCGCTAGTCACATTTTCAAAGGTAAAGGTTTGCGCGGCTTGATCGAGTAGCAGCATACGCTCGGCGACGATAGCACCAGAATCTTGGTCAAATAGTGCGGTCGCTACGGGAATAGGTAAAGGTTTAGGCGCATCAAAACCACTAACATGACGGGTTTGCTGACTTAAAGTAATGGTTAACGTTTGCGTGGTGCTATCGTAATCTTGGTGACCAGACACCACTGGCGTACCAGGTTGACGATACCAATCAATAAAATCTTCAATTTTATCATCAGTAATACTAAGCGCAGACAAGAAGTCCTCAACGGTAACTGCTTGCCCATCGTAACGACGGAAATACTCATCCGTACCTTTACGGAAGTTATCTGCCCCCAAGGTATTCGCAATCATACGGACGATTTCAGCGCCCTTTTCATAAACGGTCGTCGTGTAAAAGTTATTAATCTCGACGAAACTTTCAGGGCGTACAGGATGTGCAAGCGGCCCTGCGTCCTCAGCAAACTGATGGGCACGCAAAGTCGCGACATCATCAATACGCTGTACGGCACTTGACTGTTGATCGGCTGAAAAAGATTGATCGCGGTAAACAGTAAAGCCTTCTTTTAAGCACAACTGGAACCAATCGCGGCATGTGATGCGATTGCCTGTCCAGTTATGAAAGTACTCATGCGCGATGATGGCTTTCACACTAAAGCTACGCGAGTCCGTCGTGGTCTCAGGGCTAGACAACACACAAGCGGTATTAAAGATATTCAGACCCTTGTTTTCCATTGCGCCCATATTAAACTGACTAACGGCGACAATCATATAGCGGTCTAAATCATAAGCGCGGCCATAATTAACCTCATCCCATTTCATCGAATCTTTTAGGGCTTGCATACCGACATCACACTTATCGATATCGGCAGACTTGGCGTATATTTCTAGTAAAACGCCTCGACCTTCGCTAGTGGTATAAGAATCCGTCAATACATCTAAGTCAGCGACGACACAGGCAAACAGATAGCTTGGCTTATTGGTCGGATCATGCCAAATCGCATAATGACGGTCTGACGCACCAGTAACCTCACCTGCCTCTACCAAATTACCATTGGCTAGTAACGTCGGATAGCGCTTATCGGCCTCAAGACGGGTGGTGAATATCGCGAGTACATCGGGGCGATCTGGATAAAAAGTAATCTTGCGAAAGCCTTCTGGCTCGCATTGAGTCACAAACATGGTATCGTCACCGCTACCTGCCATGTAAAGCCCTTCAAGGGCGGTATTGGTCTGCGGACAAATACGTACTTGAATCTCTAAAGTGATTTCCTCAAGTTCATCAGGTATATCAGTGATGGTAAGTTTACCGGCTTGTTGCTGATAATCTGCATCTGATAACTTACGACCATTCATGGTAATAGCCAGCAGTTCCAACTCTTCACCAAATAATACAATGTTCCCAGCGGTTTGGCGCACCATCTTCAGGGTACTGTCTACCTGAGCATATTCTTCAAATAGCTTAATATCTAAATCAACCGTTTCTACATCAAAGCTTGGTTTTTTATAATCTTTTAAGTTGATCTTACTCGGTGCATGCGGCGGCACATCTGGCATTTCAGGGTTGATAATTTGAGCATCAGTTTCAGCAGTAGACATAGGGATTCCTATTATTATTTATAGTAAAAATTTGGGTAAATCACATTAGGGCGGGACGTCAATTATGCACAATTTTTATGATCATTAGAATAATAGCGACATTTAGCTACATTGACCTAAACCAGCAGATTTCAAGAGCAACCCTCAAGATTATTACGCCTATCATCCGACGCAAATATCAAAAGCGTCAATCATCCATTGGATAGTCGCCATGAAAATGATTTAATAGAGACACAGCTCACCAACAATCAATGGTTTATTAATGACAACACAATCTGCTAATCGCGCAACTATTACCCTACCACTCTTAATAGATTATATTGATGTACTATTACCATCATTAGCAACACAAGTGAAGTCACCAGACACGAATGAACAAACCACTGCTGATCAAATCACTTTTGATCAAATCAATGATAGCTCTGATTTGCTGTGGGTGGTGCAAGATAAAAATCAGCGTTTAGCCCTACAGCCAACACTGAAAAAATACGCTGATGAAAATGGAAAAATGCATTTATCAACGTTATCAGAACTTACGCAACAGCAATTATCAGAACGTTATGAGCTTGCCTGCTTTTGGCTACCCACTTTATCAGCAGAGCTATTACCACAATATATTCCATTGCTCATGCGCTATCGCGATCTTTATGCCGCGCATCTACTGATTGCACTTGATAGCTCCATAGACCTAAAAGCTTATGGCTTTACGCCATTTGATATTTTAGACGAACCGTCTGTGAAAGTAACTGGCAGCAGTGCTATAGATGACTCCCTACCAGACGCCTCATTACCAACATTATGGCAATTTAATTTGTACGATTATAAGCAATTACCAAACTGGCTCAATGCAGATTATTGGGCCAATCCTGAAAACTGGGGCAAACATCGTTGGTAAAAATTCGCGTGTTGTTTGAATAGTATGAAAGACCTTATGTAATTTGCAGATTATTTACAGTAATACTACTTACATAAAGTAACATTTAGTATATGATAGATAGTAATTGCCTAAGTTTTATCGTAAGCAGTTTAAAACAACAAATCTAATTAAAATTTTAGGAGCTCGTCATGTCAATCAGTTTTTCTAAGATCGCTGTCCTCGCTGTATTATCAAGCGCCGTTGCCATTACCACAGGTTGTGCAACCAAGCGTGCTACCTCTGAAGTCGTGGTTGCACCACTAGGTATCCCAGGTGGTCAAGCTGGCTACAATGGTGCTGTTATTGTAGACAATTCAAACGCCGTTATTACTGGTGCTGAAAACTTACAAGCGGTTGTTTACTTTGGCTTTGATAGCAGTGAAATCACCTCACAAGCAGCCAGTGTGTTGAACCAACACGCAGGCTTGTTAAGCTCAAACCCAGCCGCTGGTGTCGTGATCGCTGGTCATACCGATGAACGCGGTAGCCGTGAATACAATATCGCCCTTGGTGAGCGCCGTGCCCAAGCAGCACGTGACTATCTTGCTGCTCAAGGTGTTGCTGTAAATAACATTCGTGTCATCAGCTATGGCGAAGAGCGTCCTGCGGCAGCTGGCAATACTGAAGACGCCTATGCACAAAACCGCCGTGCTGAGTTGTCTTACTAAAATCAAGTAAACTGCCAATAATCCATAAAGCTTTATACGCTTTATCAAAGCCCAGTAATATCAATATTGCTGGGCTTTTTGCATTTCAGTCAGTTAAGATAGCGGATATCAAAAAGCACAAAATGAATAATAATGATGCAAAAATTGCAGTTAATAGACGTTAAATATACTCAGCTTGCTCCAATGACATGGTGCGCTACCGCAGAGGTGAGCGAATCTCTCTCTTTACACCTTAGAGAAACAAGGAGTAAATCGGCATGCTTATCCGTTTTTAATATACCAGATATGAATTTGCATCAGCTACATGATGCTAACTGGCAGCATTATACATCGCAAAGTCATTTGTCTGTGCGGGATATCGCTTACAATCAACGTCAGCAACAACGCAAAGGCGTTCGGCTACTGTTAAAAGCATTGCTCAATAAGTTAGCAATCACTGACACCTTAGATGAATCCGACTTCCCGTATCGACTGATGAACAGTAAATATTACGTATGTTTTAGCCATACGGGTGCGGGTTATAAAAACGATAGGCATACAGATAGTGATACAGACTTTCGTCACCCTAGCCATAAATCTTCTAATAATAAAATTGCAGTGGCCATCAGTCGACGTCACGCCGTAGGTATCGATATAGAGACCAATGAGGTTGCACGGAACGTGGCACAGCGCTTTTATCATCCTTATGAAATTGCCGCCTTACAAGCCTTATCAGCAAGCGATCGCAGCACCATGACTAAGCTGTTTTGGCAAATAAAAGAAAGCTTTATCAAGATTCATCAGTATAAATTGGCGCAAGGATTGGGAATGGATTACTCTTATTTACTGCCCAGCTTGGTTGACAAAATGAGTGAGAAATCATCTTTCGTTATCACTGGTGATGATAAGACTGACTATCACATTGCGGTTTTATCGTCGCAGCAAACTGTCGTTATTTTTTAGATAGCCCAGATTATTCACCTACTTGGATAATACTTTACTGATTACCGCTTTAATGCAAACAAAAAAAGACGACCCGAAGGCCGCCTTTTTTACTTACTCTAAATACAGTGCTTAGACTGCGATTAGATTAGAAACGGTAAGTTGCACCAAGTTTAACAATTGGGAACCACTCTAACCAATCTTTATCTTCAAGTTCTTGCTCAGCAAGATTTGCAACTTGGCCAGCATTTAAACCAGAAGGTACATTATTAACACCATTAGAAATGCCTACTAGTTTTTCTGGGTTTTTTGCATTAACAGTCGCATCAGTTTTACCCATGTATGCTGCACCGATTTCGCCGAATACACCCCAGTTGTTGCCGATGTTAGGACGGAAACCAATAGTAGCATAAGGAGCTAGCTTGTTACGGTGTTCCAACGTACCTTGTAGAGTACCTACATCATCTGCACTATACTTAACATCGTTAATTTGGTAATAGCTGTTTTCACCACCACCATTAGCATTAGCAGTTACATCGATATCGTTGTCAGGAACGATGATACCGGCACCCATAGTGAACCAGTTAGCTGCAGGACGGTATTGCACGCCTAGGTATGGGTTGCTAAAATCAGAATCAACATCATAGTTTACGTCGTCAGCATCAAAGTCACCGCCGAATAAATCAGCAACATCACCACCTGCCCAACCGGCTTGTAGTTCAGTTTTTTCGTTCATTGCCCAAGCAATGTTCGCACCATAACCTAAAGTACCCACTTCAGCGCTAACAGCGGCTGGGTTAACAGCGGTTTGGAAGAAAGTTTTAGTACCACCAAAAACTGCGCCAGTCGTGTTACGAACTATGCCAGCGTCGGCATTGTATGCATAAGCAGGTTCAGCTTGATAAGCGACAGCAACAGGCTCAGCTTCGTATACAACAGCATCAGCTTCGTCAACAACGATAACAGGTTCAGCAGCTAAAGCCGCAGTTGACGCTAGAATAGCGGCAGAGATTGCAGATAGTTTAATAAATTTCATAATTACTCTCCTAAAGTGTGAAATAACTCGCCCATAAAAAATGATAATTCAGCTTTTTTTAAACCATCATTTTGTTGAGCAGATTAAAACAATTTTGGCTCAAAAAGTCACCCCTATAAACGCGCTTTTTATTTGCCATTATGTAAAGATTGCATAGAAATTGTAATAATTACTACACTAACTAGCAAAACTTCGGCTTCCAGTTACACAACGCTCTCAAAGTAACTTAAGAGCACAGACACGAATACTAAATGGCTTAATGTTCATGTAATGGTATTACAAAATATGTCATTATGATGGACGAGCCATGAAACTAATTCAATAGTAGTTATATGGCTTATTACTACAGTTTGTTGTGATTTGTGAGTTGAGGTATCTTTTATTGCTTATCCTGCAGCTTTTGGCCTAAAACCATTTTGAGCAGGAATCATACGACAAGCCTATGTTTAAATAATAATTCAACTAATTATGGTTGATTCCATTTAAAAGAGAGTAAAGGCAACCGAGTGCAGAATTAGCAATCATACTTCAAGTTGGGTAAAGGCTGTCACTCTTTTATAGCGGATTGACTACATAGTGCGACTATTGCTTGTCTGAGACTGATATTATGCTAAATTAGAGAGTTATTCAGTCGTGTCTTAGCTTTACCAGTATTTGACTCATCGATTAAAACGTTTTGACGTTCTCTGCCTTATTATTTTTTATTATTGAGCCATTTTTATGCCTAAAGTATCGTCGATTACCCGTGTGTTAGAGATTATCGAAGCGGTGTCCTATGCCTCCAAACCTCTTTCTCCACTTGAACTGTCGCAAGAGCTAAATATCCCAAAACCCACCATCCATCGACTAATTCAGAACTTGGTTGATGAAGGGTTTGTGACCGTTGATATCGGTGGCGGTATTATACCCGGTAAGCGGGTCCGCAACCTAAGTGTCGAGCTCTGGCAACAGCGCCGGTTTTTTAATGAACGACAGCTGATCTTGCACAAGTTAGTTGATGAGATCAAAGAAACTTGTGGTATTGCTATTCCCTATCACATGGATATGCTCTATACCAACCGCGCTCAAACGTCGCTGCCATTACAGATTTATCTACCAGTGGGCGCAAAATCACCGATGTGGTGTACCGCTACAGGTAAGCTGTACCTGAGTCAATTGTCCACCACCAGTCGCAACAAAATCCTCCAAGGACTGCCGCTAGACAAATTCACCAAAAATACGATCACTGACGTTGATACTCTAAATGCCGAGCTTGATCGTATCGCTGAAACAGGTATTGGTATCGATAATGAAGAGTTTATTTCAGAGATGGTAGCGGTATCGGTGCCTGTGTTGGATAAAAAGTCACGCTATTTGGCTTCTTTATATATTCACGCCCCAACCATCCGCGTGTCATTAGATGAGCTAATGACACACGTGCCGCGTTTGCAGGCAGCGGCGAAGGATATTCAGACGCTGGTATACGAGCTACAAAATTGAAGGTAATAGATAGATGAACTTAGGGTCTGTTGAAAATTCAAATATTAGGACTGCTGATTGCTAAAATCGTCCCAAACTAGGCGTAAACCGACGATAATGTCGAGACCTTAGCTAGGTTTACAACAACGTTTGGGACGATTTTAGCATCAGCCTTTCAGGGCAGGGCTATTTTTATACTTTTCTTAGTCGCACTATCAAGAACAGTCTTTTAATACTTCATTAAACCACAGTATTCAAAACTGCTTAAGAGACTTAATCATTTAGAGCATTAAGATAGTACTGAGCTATCATGGCGCGCCATAATACTAGAAAAGTCCTTATCGCCGTTGTCTACCGTATGTGCTTCATAAAGTTCTGTCGCTTTGGCTCCCATTGGGGTTTCAACTTCCGTATCTTTAGCCGTTTGCATCGCAAGGTTAAGATCTTTTTGCATGAGCTTACTCATAAAGCCGCCTTGATAACCATTGCTAGATGGCACGTTCTCCATTACTTGCGGATAAGGGTTATAGACCTCTAATGTCCAATTGCGACCTGAGCTTTGTAGCATAATATCTGATAGCACTTTAGGGTCAAGGCCGTTCTTAACCCCTAAGTTAATTGCTTCTGCCGTTCCCGCCATTAGAATGCCTAACAGCATGTTGTTACAGATTTTCGCGACTTGTCCAGCACCGTGCTCGCCTGCATGAAAGATGTTTTTGCCCATAACAGCTAGTATCGGCTCAGCTTTGGCAAACGCATCAGCGCTACCACCGACGATAAAGGTTAAACTACCAGCGATGGCGCCGCCCGTACCGCCGGAGACTGGCGCATCTAAAAAGTCGATACCAAGCTTACTTGCAGCCTCTGCTACCAATCTTGCATCAGCTGCCGCGATGGTACTGCTATCAATAACCAATGTACCTTTGGGCAATTCTGCTAGTAAGCCGTTATCTCCATCATTACCTAAATAGACAGAATGGACGTGCTTGCCCGCAGGCAACATGCTAATGACGACTTGTGCATTGCTCGCAGCATCTTTAGGGCTAGCAGCCACACTGGCACCTGCTTGTTGCAAGCGCTGGGTAGCGTCTTCAGACAAATCATAGACAGAGAGCATATAACCTGCCTTTAATAAGTTCTCTGCCATCGGTGCGCCCATATTGCCAAGCCCAATAAAGGCTATATTTGGCTTGGCAGTATTGTTTGACTCTTTATTGCTTAAATCTGAATCCTTTGTACCCATCTCATCGCTCCTTGATGATTGCTTATGCAGACAGTGCTACACATAGTTTTACGTTTTTTAGTTTATACCTGATTCTTATAATGAGCTTACAAGCTCTTAGCGCACAAGCTGGCTGCCTAAGGCTTCATCACCCAACCAATCGCCTAACGGATGCTCGCCTTTAGCATAAGGATTCACAAAGTGCTGATGTATATATTCCTGCCCTTCGGTGCTTAGGCAGTCTGCTAATGAACGCGACCATTGTGGATTGCGGTCTTTATCAATTAATAGCGCACGTACGCCTTCTTTAAAGTCAGGATTGGCCGCACAATGTACGGCTACGTTGGCCTCTAAATACAGAACTTGTTCTAGCGATAAGTCCGTGACTTTATGATACAGCGCATAGGTTAAAGCGGCGGTAACTGGGCAACCTTGACGATATGTGTCTGCTGCCCGCTGCGTCCAGCTGTCTGCTGCAAAGTCTGAGTTTAGCTTTGCTAGCGCTTCATCGCTCTGTAGAAGTGCATCGATATCGCCCAGTCCGCCGCTGTTCATCAACTGCTGGATAGGATGCCAATATGTCGCTAATTTGCTAGCAGGCAATTCGGCTACTGGTTGCGCTGCCAATGCACGGCTAACGATACTATGAGCGCTATTGTTGCGACATTTATCGGTGCTACCTGCTGCCACTTGCCAATCGCTCTGTTTTAAGCTTTGTATGATGGCATCATAATCACTACTGGCAACGGCATACTCTGCAAGATTAGATAATAGGGCATCATTGCCATTACACATCGCACCTGTTAGCCCTAAAAATAAACCCGTTTTTGCCGGCATACGCTGTAAAAACCAACTGCCAGAGGCGTCAGGGAACAGTCCAATAGTCACTTCTGGCATGGCAAAGCGGGTGCGCTCGGTGACCAAACGATGACTACAGCCAGCCATCAAACCCATGCCGCCACCCATAATAATACCGTCGCCCCAGAGGATTAAAGGCTTTGAATAAAAATGCATCTGCCGATAAAGACGATACTCATGACCAAAAAACTCTGTCGCATAAGGGTTCGGCAGTGGCGCACTGGTAGACATACTGTCATACAGCTTACGGATATCACCACCAGCACAAAACGCCTTGTCACCTGCCCCTTTTAATACCAATGCCACTATCTGATCGTCACTTTGCCACTGCTCTAGCTGCTGGGCTAACAACTGACACATCTCAACACTGAGCGCGTTGAGAGATTTGGGCGTATTTAGTGTCATTATCCCAATGAGGTGGCCACAATCTGTCGGCTCAGTATTGAACAATACCGGCGCTTCTTGTGTATTTTTTTCTACGGCTTTTTGATTATTAATATCGTCCGTCGCTGTCGTAGCTGCTGTCATAAAAGTAACCTAAAAATTAAAAGGAAAAATATTAGCGCTAAGTCTGATTTAATTTGGCCTATTTATTTTGCCAAGTGGGTTTACGCTTTTCTAAGAATGCTTGTACGCCTTCGCGCTGATCGTTGGTATCGAACAACTTAACAAATGCTTCGCGCTCATGGATAAGGTTTTGTGCGGGCGGAGTATTTCTTGCGGCTTGGATAAGCTGTTTAGAATAAGTGACGGCAACAGGAGATTGCTTAGCGACTTTTTGCGCTAATGCTTGCGCCGCTAGTAAACCGCCACCTTTTGCCGTGACTTCCTCGACTAAGCCAATGCGTAATGCAGTCTCGGCATCGACGCGCTCACCGCACAATATCATACGTTTCGCCCAGCCTTCACCAACCAGTAAAGGCAGATTCTGCGTACCGCCTGCACACGGCAATAAACCCACGCCGGTCTCTGGTAAGGCCATCTGTGCATGCGCTTCTGCGATACGGATATCACAGGCCAGCGCACACTCAAGTCCACCGCCCATTGCATAGCCGTTGATGACTGCAATACTGACACCGCGATACGCTGATAGCGCTTCAAACGCTTCGCCAAAAGCAATAGCCATGCTAATTGCTCGCCCTTTATCACCGTCTGAGAAGTTATTTAAATCCGCACCTGCTGAAAAGAACTTCTCGCCGTCGCCATGAATAATTAAGGCGTAAACTTCATCGTTGGCATTCAGGTCAGTGACCAGCTGTTTGAGCGCTGGCAGACTGTCCATCGTCCACGTATGGGCTGGCGGGTTATTCAGTGTTACGGTAGCAATGTGACCGTCAATTGATAACTTGAGATTGGTATAATCCGTCATAAATAATCCTTTATTTTATCTGAATTTGGTACGATTTATTGGTTAAGCGCTAGGTAAAATAGCCATAGAAAATCATAGCTAACTTAAAATATTGCTATAAAAATATTGTCATAAAATAGTTGCGTACTTCGATTAACGCAATTGACTCAGTGCATCATCTTGCATAAGCTGACGCGAGACAATCACTCGCATAATCTCATTGGTGCCTTCCAAAATCTGATGGACACGCAAGTCTCGTACATGGCGCTCAAGCGGATACTCATTCAGATAACCATAGCCACCATGTAGCTGTAAGGCCTCATTGGCAACATCGAAACAAAGATCAGTGGAGAGACGCTTTGCCATCGCACAGTAGGTAGAAGCTTGCCCATCATTGTTATCGACTTTATTAGCCGCTAAATAAAGCATTTGACGCGCGGTAATCGTTTGGGTGAGCATATCAGCAAGCTTAAACTGTACGGACTGTAAGCTGGCAATCGGGCTACCAAACTGGCTACGCTCTTGCACGTAATTGGTCGCGGTCTCTAGCGCTGACTGCGCCGTACCTACCGCACAGATACCAATATTGATACGACCGCCATCCAAGCCTTTCATCGCAATGCCAAAACCTTGGCCTTCCTCGCCGATGAGATTTTCAGCGGGTACTTTGACATCTTTAAAACTAATGGTGCGCGTCGGCTGCGCTTTCCAGCCCATTTTATGCTCGTTTTTACCATATTCGATACCGGCGCTGTCAGCGTCTACCACAAATGCTGAAACCCCTTTTGGCCCTGCACCGCCGGTACGTGCCATGACCACTAAGACGTCAGTCGAGCCTGCGCCCGAGATAAAGGTTTTTTCGCCATTGAGTACATAATGATCGCCTTGCTTATCAGCTTTGGTGCGTAATGAGGCAGCATCAGAACCGGCGTTTGGCTCAGTTAAGCAATAGCTGCCAAGCCATTCACCGCTGACCATGTTGGGTAAATACTTTTTGCACAAGGCATCACTACCATACTCACCAATCATCCAGCCCGCCATGTTATGAATACTCATATACGCGGCGACTGCCGTATCACCCCATGCCAGCTCTTCAAACACCATGGCAGAGTCTAAGCGTGGTAGCCCTAAACCATCATATTCTGGGTTGGTATACAGCCCCAAAAAGCCAAGCTCGCCTGATTTCTTGATGACATCGATTGGGAAATGTGAGGTACGATCCCACTCAGCCGCATTCGGCTTTAGCTCTTTTTGAGCAAATTGCCGAGCGGTTTGGCGAAAGGCAATTTGGTCTTCGGTCAATGAGAAATCCATAAGATCATCCTTGTGCTTGCAAAGCAAATATGGTGAAGAAAGTTTGGTAAGTCATCAGTTCAATATTGTTTATACAGTATAGCAGCGACATAACGACATTCTCAAAATTATGCTCTACTAGTAAAGCACATATTAAGTAAGATTGACGTTATATCGCAAACATAGTGAATGAACGATTACATTGAAATAGTGGTATTCACGCCGCGGCTTGCCTCATCATCGAACCAGCGGGCAGTGACCGTCTTAGTTTGAGTATAGAACTGTACTGCCTGCTTACCATAAGGACCGAGATCACCAAGCTTACTAGCACGTGAGCCTGAGAATGAGAACATCGGTAGTGGCACAGGAATTGGCAAGTTAATACCGATTTGCCCCACTTGTACATCTTGTTGGAATTTATGTGCAGCAGCGCCTGACTGAGTAAAGATAGCGGTACCATTACCATGTGGGTTGGCATTCAATAGCTCAATCGCTTCATCAAGGTCGGCTGCACGCATAATACATAGAACAGGGCCAAAGATTTCTTGCTGATAAATTTGCATATCAGCGGTGACGTTATCAAAGATAGTCGGTCCTACGAAGTTGCCTTTCTCATAGCCTTCGACAGTAATGCCACGACCATCAAGAATCAAGCTAGCCCCTTCTTCTACCCCTGTACCAATCAGATGCTCAACACGCGCTTTTGCTGCTGGTGAAATGAGCGGACCTAAATCCTTGTCGTTTTTACCTGCTGAGACCACTAAGCCTTCTGCTTTGGCTTTGATATCGTCAATCCATTCACCTGCTGCACCGACTAACACCACGACTGACAATGCCATACAACGTTGACCGGCGGCACCAAAGGCTGCACCCGCTAGCTGATTGAGTGTTTGCTCTTTATTGGCATCAGGTAGGATAACGCCATGGTTTTTGGCACCCATCATGCACTGGGCACGTTTGCCAGATTTACTAGCGCGCTCGTAGACATGCTTGCCGACGTTGGTAGAACCAACAAACGAAACCGCTTTGATGTCTGGATGATCACAAATGGCATCAACCGTCGCCTTGCCACCATGTACCACGTTGAGTACACCTTCAGGGACACCCGCTTCTACTGCCAGCTCAATCAAACGCATGGTGACCATTGGGTCTTGCTCAGAAGGTTTTAGAATGAATGTGTTACCCGTGGCAATCGCCATTGGGAACATCCATAGTGGAATCATCGCTGGGAAGTTAAACGGGGTGATACCAGCACAGACGCCAAGTGGCTGCCAAATGCTATAAGTGTCTACGCCTGAGGCGACGTTTTCAACGAAGTCGCCGATTTGCAGATTGGCAATACCTGCGGCATGTTCGACGACTTCTAGACCACGGAATACATCACCGCGAGCGTCAGCGATAGTCTTGCCCTGCTCTGCTGTCAGGATTTCTGCCAGCTCATCCATATGATCGCGTATGAGTGCTTGATACTTCAAGAAGATACGCGCACGAGTAGTAATTGGCGTTTTGCGCCACGTCTGAAAGGCTTTCTGAGCGGCAGCGACGGCTTGATTGATTTCATCATCAGTGGTTTGAGGGACTTTAGCGATAACTTCTTGCGTGGCGGGATCGGTGATATCAATCCATTCGCTGGTATTAGAATCAACAAATTGACCATTGATGAGCTGCTGAACGTGGTGCATAAGATATCCTTATCTTTTTTGCAAGATTACCGTTTGACGGTATCTTCATATCTATAAAGAGAATTAGAAACGATAAGTTTCTACGAATAAAGCTTTATTTTAAAGTGATTTATTTTGTATCATTATTGACTATAACAATAAATCAATTTTAGGGTCAAGTGTTTTATGTGTACTGCTTGTCTCTACATTTAGGCCAAAAAAAGCCCATGATTGTGCATGGGCTTTTTCGGTATCAAAGGTGGCTGGTTTTTTTCAATTGATACGCCATTAGATTAATAATCTTTCATAGACTGTTTAATGGCGTCAATGGCCGTTGGATTGTCAAGCGTTGACATATCTCCCGTTTCATTACCTTCCGCTAAAGCACGAATAGTACGACGTAAAATTTTGCCCGAGCGCGTTTTTGGTAGCGCCTGCGGGAAATAAATCGCTGCGGGTCTTGCGATACCACCAAGAGATTTTACCACTGCCCCAATCACTTGCTGCTCAAGACGGAAGCGGTTTTCGGTCGTCGCTACTTGGTCATGATCTTTTAGCACACAAAAAGCAATGGGCAACTCGCCTTTTAACTGATCCTGAATACCCACGACCGCACACTCAGCCATCTCTGGATGCATGCTAATTGCCTCCTCAATCTCTTGGGTGCCGATACGATGACCCGCGACATTTATCACATCATCGGTACGACCGAGAATATAAAAATAACCTTCTTCATCCGTTACCGCATAGTCTGAGGTGGAATACTGTTGACCATCAAACAGACCGAAATAACTGCTGACAAAGCGCTCATCATTACGCCATACCGTAGTAAGACAACCGGGTGGTAATGGCGCTTTAATCGCTAGCAAACCCTTTTCACCAGCCGCGCAAGGCTCGCCGGTCTCTTCATTGATGACGTGGGCATCATAACCATACATGGGATAACCGGGCGAGCCTTGTTTGTGCGGTTTATGATTAAATTTGGGCGTATTGCTTAAAATCGGCCAGCCAGACTCTGTTTGCCAATAGTGATCTAAAATCGGTACCCCTAAATGCTTGGTCAGCCAATTGGCCGTTGACTCATCAAGTGGCTCGCCTGCTAAAAAGAATGACTTGAGGCTAGAGACATCATAGCGTGTCATCCACGTCTCATCTTGCTTTTTCAGCATACGCACACCCGTCGGTGCGGTAAATAGGATATTAACCTTGTTGGCTTCAACAATCCGCCACCAGATACCAGGGTTTGGACGATGCGGCAAGCCTTCATACATCACACTGGTCATGCCAGCGAGCAATGGCGCATAAATGGTATAAGAGTGCCCCACTGCCCAACCGATATCGGATATTGCCCAAAAGGTCTCGCCGGCTTTGCCATCGTAGATATAATCTATCGACGTTGTTAGCGCCACTGCATGACCGCCGGTATCACGCTGCACGCCTTTTGGTGTACCCGTAGTACCAGAAGTATAGAGCAAATACGATGGCGTATTGGATTCTAACCACACTGGCTCGACAATCGCATTGGCTTCACAACTGATACGGCGTTGGGTTGCATAATCGACATCGATAGCTTTTGGCTCATAAGGCAAGATACCTCGATTGACGACCAGCACATGCTCAGGCTTCACAGTGGCTTGTTCAACACCTTGATCGACGAGGTTTTTATAGTTGATAACCTTGCCACCGCGCAATCCTGAATCTACCGTAATGACCATTTTTGCCTCAGCATCGTCCATACGAATCGCTAGGTTGTGCGCGGCAAAGCCACCGAAGACTACAGAATGAACTGCGCCAATACGAGCACATGCTAGCATCGCATAAGCGGCCTCCAAAATCATTGGCATATAGATAATGACACGATCGCCCTTCTCGATACCATGACGCTGTAGCACATCGGCGAAGTAATTCACTTCTTTATACAAATCGTTATAAGTCAGGCGGCGCTTGGTATAGTCGGTATAAAACTCGACGTTATTGCCTAAATCGCTAAAGGCATCGACGACTGCTGGGAATGTTGCTACTAACTCTTGGTTAATCTCAGAGGATAGCCAAATAAAGGCATCTTGCTCTGCACGCTCTGCCAGATGGCGATCGACACAGTTATAGCAAAGGTTGGTCTCACCGCCGACGTACCATTTGGCAAAAGGCAAATTGCTGTCATCGAGGATTTGCTCAGGCTCTTTATGCCAGTAGATACGCTTGGCTTGCTCTGCCCAAAACTGCTCACGGTCGTTAATAGAATCGTGATAAATATCAGCAAAGCTTGGAGTCTGAGTGACTTGAGTTTGGCCATTTTGAGAAGGTTGGGTTGTGGCTTGGTTTTTGATTGGGTCGCTCATAATAGCTGTCCTTAGCGTAAACAAGATATGATGCAATATAATTGTAAATATAGCGGTGATAAATAATATCGTAATAAGGTACTGGTCATCCGTGCCAGAACTGAAAAACCGATACATTATGTATCGGTTTAAAATGTAGCAGAGCTAACAATAAAGGTCAACTATTAAGCGTCTAATCTGTTTGATTATCATCAGCATTCAAATACCTTAACAGCCTATAGCTTTAAAAAAGTGGGCCAGTAACGTTATACCTCGGTCTGATCGGCATACATCTCACGCATGACTTTTTTGTCATGTTTGCCTACAGAAGTTTTGGGCAACTCATCAACGAACTTAAACTGACTGGGCACACCATATTTAGGAATGATACCGCGCTCTACCGCTTTCTCAGCGATGGCTTTGATGTCCTCCACCTTGGTATCTTGGCAATCAGGCTTGAGTACCACCAAGGCCAATGGACGCTCGCCCCACTGCTTATCGCGAACGCCAATAACTGACACATCAGCCACTGCTGGATGCAGAGATAAAATCGTCTCAATCTCAAGCGATGATATCCACTCGCCACCTGATTTGATCACATCTTTTAGACGATCGGTGATTCTAATGTAGCCATCAGGACGGACATAGGCGATATCTTGAGTATGCATGTAGCCGTTTTCCCACAGCTCTTTGCCTGCATCGTCATTTTTCAGATAGCTCTGGGTCAACCACGGTGCGCGCAGTACCAGCTCACCTGTATTTTCTTCACCCGTACCCACCGATTGATTGTTTTCGCCCCATACCTGTGCATCGACCATGACCACTGGCTTGCCCGTCATACAACGGCGAGCAATATCCTCTTCTTCCGTCATTTCTGGTTCGTTGAGGCTAAACTCTGTCAAGCTAATAAGCGGCGCCGTCTCTGACATACCATAGCCCGTATAGACTTCGATATCTTGCGCCAATGCAGACTTTGCTAAACCTTCGGTCAACCTTGAACCACCGATGATCATTTTTAGACCATTAAAACTGGCCCCACGATCTTGTGCTTCTTTGAGTACCATTTGCAAAATCGTCGGCACACAATGGGTGATACTGACTTTTTCGTTAATGATCAAATCCAGCAAGGTATCAGGCGCATAGCGTCCCGGATAGACCTGCTTGAGACCGACCATCGTCGCGGTAAAAGGAAAGCCCCATGCATGTACATGGAACATCGGCGTCATCGGCATATAAACATCGCCGTTACTCACGCCTTGTTTGTTCGGCAACATACCTAGGGTGGCGGCTTCTGCCATACTATGTAGTACTAGCTGACGATGGCTAAAAAACACACCCTTTGGATCGCCTGTGGTGCCCGAAGTATAAAAGGTCGTCGCAATGGTATTTTCATCAAAGTCTTGGAAGTCAAAAGTATCATCAGCGGCTTCTAACAAAGCTTCGTACTCACCCGTTACGCGCTTTTGATTGTCACCAAAGACCCCTTCTACTGTCATGCCATTGTCATCTAGCCAGATGATATGCTCGATACTAGAGTTCTCAAACTGATAATCCTTCACCAGTGCGGCAAACTCAGAGTTCAGCATCAGCACTTTTGGTTTCGCATGATTAATGGTGTACAGCACTTTTTCTGGTGATAAGCGGATATTGACGGTCTGCAAAATATACTGCGACATCGGCACTGCAAAGTAGGATTCTAAATAGCGATGGCTGTCCCAATCCATGACGGCGACCACATCACCAGTAGCGAGATTCAAGTCGGCTAAAACGTTCGCTAAGCGATTGATACGATTAAACAGATCTTTATAAGTAAAGCGTTTTTTATCCGCATAAACGATTTCTTGATCTTGTGAGACGGTTTTGGCACGGTTTAACAATTGCTTGATCAGAAGTGGAAACTCATAAGCAGCTGGTGCGCTGTGGTAAATATTTGACATAAATCTGACGTCCTTGTTGAGTATTTTTGATAATTTTAATGGCTATTAAAGGGTTTGAGGCAAACTAAAATTATTGTTTTAATAAAAGATATGTTCGATAAGCCTGATACTGATAGTAAGAAAAAACCGCTTATATGTAAAGGCTGCTTGCGTAAGTACTGAAACAGCAACAGTGATTTTCCTGCCCTTTTTTATTGGCTATATAGGTTAAGTAGTACGAGTTTTGGTTTTTATCATGCCAAAGCTAGCGACTAATAATGCCAATACTTGCACGAATAATAATAACCATACGGTAAGCGACCATTGACCGCGCGCATAGGCGATGCCGCACAGCCATGCCCCTAAGGTACCGCCTGTATAATAGGCCATATAGTATAAGCCAGAAGCCAGTGAGCGCCCTTTTTTCACATTGACCGCGATATAGCTGATGGTCGCAGCCTGCGTGACAAACACGCCCGAGGACATAATCGCCAGTCCTACGACAATACCCCAAAGTGGTGCCACAAGCGTCAATAATACTCCAAGCATTGAAACAACCACGGCCACCCGAACGGTTCGTGCTGAACCAAATCGTCTTAGCAAGGTAGAGGATAATGGCGTAATGACCACCCCAATTAAATATACCGCAAAAATATTAGCCAGCGCCCCAGTACTAAGCTCATAGGGCGTGCCTGCTAGGTACAAATTGATAAAGGTAAAACAGCCAACTAAGGAAAATAGCACACAGGAACCAAGTAAACAGGCAGTGACCACATAACGATTGGTCAGGTGCTCGCTAAGTGTCTGTATCGCTGAGCGAAAGTTCGGGTTGGCTTCAAAGTGACGTGACGATGGTAGTATCTTACCCACCCAAAGCGCACCAATCAGCGTCATCGCTGCCATTACATAGTAGCCTGCGCGCCAGCCGATAAGCTCGTGTAAATGACCGAGCAAAAACCGTCCCATAAAGCCACCAAACACTGAGCCTGAGACGTAAAAAGACATCAATTCAGTGACTGCCCGCCCCTCAAACTCTTCACCGATATAAGCAATCGTCACCACAGTGATACCGGGCACGGACAACCCTTGTATAAAGCGCCACATACCCATCCAGCCAATGCTAGGGCTTTGCGCAATTAACGCCGTCGGAATCGCTAAAAACAGTAACGCGCCAACGATAAATGATTTACGCCCCACGGCATCAGAGAGCATACCCAAAAACGGTGACATGATAGCAATCGCTAACACAGTTGCTCCAACGATCATGCCCGCTTGGACTTCAGTCGCCGCAAAATCTAGCATCAGGACGGGTAGCACCGCTTGAATAGAATACACTTGTAAAAAAGCAAACATGCCAATCAAGCCAAAGGTGAGTTTTAAAACCCATGACGTAGAATCATTTGGCGAAGTGGAAGGCTGTGGGGCGGTATATTGGGTCTGATCAGTAGAATGATTCACAAGGAGGCTGACTATATTGGTTATGCCATGACAGTGATAAATACCTGTTATTGACTTGGATGAAAGATGGTTGATACAGCTATAGTCAAAATATCCTAAAAACGCGACGGTATTGCTTGCTGATATCAATTTTTTGTAGCCTCTGTCTGCACAGGCACAGCAAGCAAGGAAAATGGATATCAGTAGTGCGTGATGGTTCGATATTACTTTTCACTGACTATAGATACTAAAAGCGTTATATGATAAATCTATAGGATAAAATGGTATTTTTAAATAGTAAATACCTCTTAAATACTAAACACCTCTTAAATGATAAATATTTATCCTAAAGACAAGCGAGTTATGTTACCACATCAGACCTCATACTCAGTTTTAGATGTGTTATTGGCGCTACATTAGCCTTGTTATTTGACCAAAAAATATTGCCATTTTTCTTTATATCATAGCGCCGCCATTTATAGAAATACCTTTGCTTAAAATTAGCCGCGCTACTTAACATTAGCCACGCTTTACCTTCAAATTGGCATTGTAGCCTAGTCGCATTCGATACCGTGCAGGCGGTTTATGGCTTTGACAATTAAAAGATTAATGTCTACTATTATTTTGCCTTATCAGGTATAGCGTCAAAAATAGAATAAAAAACCAATAGCTAAGCCAATCAAAATTATACAACCCTCACATACAAGAATGTTTATCATGATAAAAAATACTGGGCTTGCAAAAGCTATTATTGTCACGGGCGCGTTGTTTTTTTCTATGCCGACTTTGGCTGAACTCAGCCTATCTGAGATTACAGTTCATACAGTAAATGAAGCATTACCAGAAGTACCAGCGATGCCATCAGACTGTATTGCAGATAGCGCAATCACGGCAGATGCTCTGTCAGATACTCGTGATAATGGTCCCTTCTCTGTCCGCACCAAACGCGTTTCGCGACAGTCAGCAAAGGGTTTTGGTGGCGGTACGATTCACTACCCGACCAACGCTAGTGGCTGCGGTCTGTTAGGCGCTATTGCCGTGGTTCCTGGTTACGTTTCTTACGAGAATTCTATCAAGTGGTGGGGACCGCGTCTGGCTTCTTGGGGCTTTGTCGTTATCACTATCAATACCAACTCTATCTACGACGATCCAGATAGTAGAGCCACACAACTGAATGCGGCACTAGACCAGATGATTGCGGATGACACCGTCGGCAGTATGATAGATCCTAAGCGATTGGGCGCTATTGGCTGGTCAATGGGCGGCGGCGGCGCGCTTAAACTGGCAACGGAGCGCAGTACAGTACGAGCTATTATGCCACTAGCACCCTATCATGACAAAAGCTATGGCGAGGTAAAAACGCCAACCTTGGTCATTGCCTGTGAGAATGACCGGATTGCTGAGACTAATAAATATGCCAACGCGTTCTATAAAAATGCCATCGGCCCCAAGATGAAGGTTGAAGTAAACAATGGCAGCCACTTTTGTCCAAGCTACCGCTTTAACGAGATACTCTTAAGTAAGCCTGGCATCGCGTGGATGCAGCGTTATATTAATAATGATACACGCTTCGATAAATTTTTATGTGCCAACGAAAACTATAGCAAAAGCCCTCGTATCTCAGCTTATGATTATAAAAACTGTCTGTAAATCGGTGTATAGGAATGGTGACATTCGCTTTAAGTATGCCTTTATTTGCGTATATTAGATTTAAGTACATTCGAATTCAGCTATGATTCAAAGAGGATTATCTACAATGAAAGACCAGATACATGATTTGGGTGCAGGTTTTTGGAATATCCGCGGCTCGTTCGTCAGACAGGGCATGATCGATATCGGCAATCAATCAGCCTTAGTAAAGTTACACTCTGGAAAGTTTTTGCTTTTGGATAGTTATACGCTCACTGGTGACGTCCGCGCGCAAGTGATGGCGCTGACCAATAATGGACAAGATATAGAAGCGGTGCTCAACGTGCATCCTTTTCATACCGTGCACTGTGCGCGAGTGGCAAAAGACTTTCCGCATGCTTTATTTTATGGCAGTGCACGTCACCATAAGGAAGTGCCAGAAGTAAACTGGAGTGAGGATTACGTTGAAAGTGCAGCGGTAGCTGAGCGTTATCCTGAGCTTGAGTTTTCTCAACCAAAAGGCATTTACTATATTTCCCCTGATGATGCTGTGCACTCAGGCTCGCTTTTGGTATTTCATCCTGCCAGCCAAAGCCTATATGTCGACGATACGTTTGAGCTCCCACCTTCAAAACGATTTAATGCGGTACAAGCGGGTATAAACTTACATGCCACGACTATAAAAGCACTGAAAGATGAGCCAAATGCGGGCAAAACTTATTGCGATTGGGCAATTAATTTGGCACACGACTGGCGCGATGTGCGTCACTTTTGCGGTGCGCACTCAGGTTTAGTCATTTTTGAAAAAGGTGAGTTTGAAACGGCGCTACTGGCTACTATCGACAGCGCCCGTCCTGAGCTTGAGAAGTCTTAAATTACCTGAAGAATCACAAGAAACACTTATAAATAACAAGTACTAATTACAGCCACTAATTATAAGCATTAATGACAGCCGCTAATTACAGCCACTCATCACCAACAATAATTACCCATAATTATCTTACCAAAACAGCCCAATTAGATTGCCACACTTTATCATTGATCAATTAAGGAACCATACTCATGGCAGACAAAATAGTAGATTTAGGCTCAGGATTTTGGAACATACGCGGAAGCTTTCGCATAGGCGGTGTATTGAATATCGGCACTCAATGCTCACTGGTCAAGCTGGCATCGGGACGCTTTATATTTTTGGACAGCTACAAGCTCACGGGTGATATTCTCGCCAAGGTTATGGCATTGACTAATGACGGTCAAGATGTCGAAGCAATACTCAATGTTCATCCCTTTCATACGGTTCATTGCGCACAGATGGCAAAGGATTTTCCGCAAGCTATTATGTATGGTAGTAGTCGCCATCAGAAAAAAATACCTGAGGTCCAATGGTCGGATGATTTGGTAGAGAGCGAAGCGGTGGCAAAGCGCTACCCTGAACTAGGTTTTTCTTTATCTCAAGGTGTCCATTATATCTCTGCTAACGAGATGATTCACGCAGGCTCATTATTGGTATTTCATCCTGCCAGCAAAAGCTTACATGTCGATGATACTTTTATGAATCCACCATCGAAGTTACTGCGCGCTGTACTACCTGAGATAATGTTACACCCAACGACCAAAAAAGCGTTAAAAAATGAACCAAATGCTGGTAAACAGTATTGCGACTGGGCAACGAGCTTGGCTCATGAATGGCGTGATGTCCGTCACTTTTGCGCCGCGCATTCAGAGTTAATAACCTTTGCAGACGGTGAGTTTGAAAAGGCGTTAGTCAAGGCAGTAAGCAAAGCGCGTCCTAAGCTTGAGCAGGCGTAACGTCGTAGAACCGTTATGATTAGTACCGTTATGATAAATAAAAATGAAAAGGAATAATAACTATGTCAGACGAGATTCATGATTTGGGCTCAGGCTTTTGGAACATACGCGGCTCGTTTAAAATAGGCGGTGTCGTTAATATAGGCGCGCAATGCTCTTTGGTACGCTTACAGTCAGGAAAGTTTGTATTCTTGGACAGCTATACGTTGACCGATGAGGTTCGTGCTCAGGTCATGGCATTGACCAATGACGGTCAAGATGTCGAGGCGGTGCTCAATGTCCACCCCTTCCATACGGTACACTGTGCGCAAATGGCCAAGGACTTTCCAAAGGCTATATTTTACGGTAGTAGCCGTCATGCCGAACAAGTGCCAGAGGTAGCATGGGCAGATGATTTGGTTGAAAGCGAAGCAGTAGCTCAGCGCTATCCTGAGCTGGCTTTCTCTTTACCCAAGGGCATTTATTATATTGCGCCTGATGAAAAGATTCATGCTGGTTCGCTATTGGTTTATCATCCTGCCAGCCGCAGCTTGCACGTCGATGATACCTTTGTGACGCCACCTTTAAAGCTACTAGATGCCGTATTGCCTGACGTACTGCTGCAACCTGATACCGAAAAAGCGCTAAAGAATGAGACTAATGCGGGCAAACAGTATTGTGAATGGGCAACGAGCTTGGCTCATGATTGGGATGTCCGTCACTTCTGCGCGGCACATACTCATATGATTAAGTTTGAAGCAGGCGAATTCACCGCAGCATTGTTAAAGACCATTGATAAAGCGCGTCCTAAACTAGAAAGCGCTTAAAGCTTATCAGTATCTAAAGTTTTCAATGCAAAAAGGCCGCTATTATCAGCGGCTTTTTTATGAATGTATTATTACAATAGTTGTATCTTCAAAACCTTGAACAGAATGATTTCGTAAAAAAACTATCAAAGAGAAAACTGTCGAAAACAAAGATTTTGATGATAAAGCAATTTAAGACAATAATGCGGCCAACTCCGCTTCATTATTCATCACATCAGCCAATGTATAGCGCTCAAGCACCGCAATAAAGGCAGTCAGCGCTTCAAAAAACACCCCTTTTAATTGACAAACTGGACTAATCACACAGCCTACCTTAGAGATAGGTGCGGACTCATCTATTAGCGTAATGGGTAATCCTTTTGCATGCGCTTGGCGCTCGCCATTGGGCAAATGCGTCGCAAAACATTCTACTAACGCAAAATCTGGTTCGATCTGCTTAATCAATACACCCAAGTTGATGTCTTTTGGCGCGCATGCCAGCCGAATACCGCCGTTTTTGCCACGGACGCTATCGATATAGCCAAGCTGACCGAGCTGATGAATAATCTTGGTCAAATGACTTTTAGAGATATTATAGCTGTTGGCGATATCACTGATGTTGGCCAGTGAGTACTGAT
Source organism: Psychrobacter okhotskensis (assembly GCF_965638355.1). Lineage (NCBI taxonomy): Bacteria > Pseudomonadati > Pseudomonadota > Gammaproteobacteria > Moraxellales > Moraxellaceae > Psychrobacter > Psychrobacter okhotskensis. The sequence continues at coordinate 1,425,799 of NZ_OZ281822.1, read as the reverse complement.
CTGGTTTCACTGCTAAATAAATCAATGAGCGCAGTGCGTAGTCACTATAATTGGTTAGTCGCATTGATTCGCGCTCCTGTCTAGTTTGAGATTATTAAAAGTTAATGCTTTCATATTATACGTTTTCGAAATTTTTGCTCTAATGCATATTATCCAAATAAGCCGTCTGGTCTTGGTCGTGCTAGCATCGGTAAATAACTGATGCAGAACAGTACAAAGCAAGCAATCCACGCGCTTTGTGCCACCATAATCCATAACAAATAATGATTCATATCAACCAGCGGTAATAACACTCGGCTGACAAATACCAGTATCATCAGAATGTATACGACATTCACGCTCTTTGGTGGCTGATGAATACTGCGGCCCGTGTGTCCAAGCGATACCCGCGTCATCATCGCCACCGTCATCATCCCAACCCCTGCAATGGCCAATCCGTGCAGCGCAATACTATGCGCGTAGCCCAGCCAAGGCTGCAAAGCGTAGAGCAGGAAACTCAGACACATTCCCAAAAAGGCAATATATAATGACCACAGCAGTGGCTTTTGCCAAATACCGCGATTATACCATCCCAACAAACGAATGATATTGACCACGGCTACGCCAAGTGCCGTGATCGTCAGCAAATACTTATTAGGATAAAACAAATCGGCCAAAAAGAAAGCGAAGAAAAAAGCCAAGCTGGCAATATCCTGAATTTTACTATTTCGTAGCGTTATAGTGCCAGTGCCAGCCCCACTTAATCCGCGCTCAATAAAGAAAGGGACTACTCGCCGCCCAATAGTTAGCACTAAGCCAATGATTAAGTAAAAGCCCAAGTAGATACCTACTCTGGTCGTACTCATGTCTGCGCTTATAATACCCCAGTAGCACAGACCGTTACCCAGTGTTAGTAGCGCCAGCTTGGCCAAAATTCCCATTTGTTTGTATTGTTTGACTTGTAGCACTGCGCGAAATATAACGAAAGCCATCGAGCCGACAAACAACAAATCAAATAATGCCGCTGCATATAATAACCATGCACTACTTCCTGCAATGGTGACGCCAAGCCCAAAAGCCAACCATCCTAAACGCGCCAGCAACCAACAAGCAAAGATTGCCAGTAGCGAATAACCATGCGGCATCATCACTCCTGTCCATGTCTTTACTGCCGTCAGTAAAAAACCCGCCACCACAGCGAGTGCATAACCATAAATCATCTCGTGACCGTGCCAGTACAGCGGGTTTAAAACCTGAGCATCGATGTCGGTATGTCCGGTAAACACAAACGACCACAACACCATCATGATAATCGCAAATACTGCCGCAGCACTAAAAAATAGGCGAAAGCTGAGGTTAAGAATAGGATGTGGAGAGTATGGTGCTTTACTCGGTAGCTTGATAGAGTGCATAGCAGTCTTCTTAGAATTGATTTAAATCGCTTACTTAAAAGTTCATATTAAATGAATGTTATAAATTATACAATATGCGCAATGCACTTGATAGCTTATAAAATGATGAATGCATACAACAAAGGCGACTAGAGTGATAGCCTTTTTTAATGTCTATTTGATAAAGTAATACAGATGCTAAGCAAGCAGCCTTTAAATTTGTATAGCGGCTACAAACAAAGAAAAAACCACGATTAGGGTCACGTACTTTCTAACTTTAAAATACTTATTATCAATAATATCAGCGCGACGTAAACCATAATCAATGAGCAGCAGACAAATGAAGCCAATTATAAGCAACCAGATAAAACCCGTCGTTGATAGGCTTAAAAAGCCAAGCCATAGCAGCAGCGCAATAATATTGCTGAGTATAGGTAGCTTGACAGCCCACGGATGGTTATCAGCCAACCCCAGATGATTGCCCCAATGCGCGCCTGCCATAAATGAGGCAATGACTAACCCATAGACTGAAAGAATCTGCGTGGTTGCGCCCAGTACCCGTATAGCGTCAATGCCCATAGTGATAAAGATGGCGCAGGCAACGAACGGAATGACACCGGCAAACGTTAAATAGGGACTGGGTTTTTTCATAAGGTAAATCAATCTTTTATTAAGGTTTTGTATTTGGACATTAACTAAATTTCTATGATTATAAGATTATGTCCATTTATCGATAAACTCATTTTTAGGATCATGCTGTTGGGTTTGTTTCTTCAGATTAAACTGTCTACAGCCTCTAGGATCTGCCCCGACTCCTGCTAAGTATTGCCAGTTGCCCCAGTTGCTTGCTACATCATAATCGATCAGATGTTGTTCAAAATAAGTCGCGCCATAACGCCAGTCAAGTCCCAACTCATGGATAAAGCAGCTGGCAACTATTTGTCTGCCACGATTTGACATATAGCCCGTACGTCTTAACTGATTCATGCAGGCATTGACGATAGGATACGGCGTCGTGCCGTTTTGCCATTGTGTCAGACGCTTATTATTAAAAGTTGTCGTTGGCGTTTGATCGCTAATTCCTTGAAACAAAAATAGTTTATGCTCATGCGTAACCGCATACCAATAAAAATACTCACGCCAGAGTAACTCAAACCAAATCCAGTACGTCGAGTCATTAGCGATCACTTCCTGCTCGTACTGACGCAAACGGTTTAATAAGACTTTGACCGATAGTGAACCGTTAGCCAGCCACGGCGAGAACTTTGTTGAGTCAGTCCAAGTATCGAGCGCATTACGAGTGGTCTTATAGCGACTTGGCGCATCCGACTTGAAATAATTGTTTAGATGTACAAGTGCCTGCCCTTCTCCGCCTTTGAAGTTTGGCTCTAACTGTACAGATTTATCAAATGTTTTGGATTCAAAAATATAATGGCTACTATCTAGCGTTTTAGGCATAGGTGGTAACTTAGTAGGGGTTTGACAAATGGCAAGATCGTCTTGAGCGCTCAATAGATTATGCTCATACTCTACTTTTTTACGAAACTGAGTAAAGCTTTTGGGTAGCTCTTGAGTTGGCATTGAGGCAAAAAGCGTTGCGGTCGATTGATAGTGCCAAATGATTTGTGGATACTTATTTCGTAGCGCTTTATAAGCCAAATTCTGAGCGTAGTCGGCGGTGTTACTAACGCAGATATCATTAACATTTTGTGATTCAATAAGCTGACAAAGCTGGGTAAACGCATCTTCGTCTGCTTTTTTATCTTGATTTAAGTGCAACAACCTATTGCCTAAACGCTGTAGCGATGACTCTAAATCTACCAAACTTTCTAATAGGAACTGCTGGCGCGCCAATCCTCTCTCATCAAAGTGATAAGCTTGCCCCCAGTTTGGCGTTTGACTATCAGCCAACTCCGACGCATAAACCATTATCAAAGACCCACTATTAGCCAACACTGCAGCGTGACTCAAAGTCGCATTGTCATGCACGCGCAGATCATTATGAAACAGCATTAATACTGTTTTTTCACCTGACTCATTAGCTACTAACTGATTGCTCATGCTTATCCTTTAGAATTTAAAAGCCCCTACGCTATGACTATAATATTTTAAAAAAAGCGATACAGTATAGGACGTGTTAAATACCTGCCTTTTTGCAGCTACTGTAATCGCTAGCATTGACTCTACTTGAGTGGGCTGATTAAATGGTGGACACTTAGGAGAATACTATGACTGAAGAAAATGCACCTGCTGAAAAGCGTAAAATCGTTAATAAGTTTTTGATGACGCTGACCAAAGAACAGCCGCAAATGTATTATGCAACGACATCTGAGATCTCCCGTAGCATCCATACGATGATAAAAGAACATACCAATCGCCTATCAGTAGAAGAGCAAGCGCTCGTTAGAAAGATAACTATTGAAGAGATTGAAGCTTTGCTAGGTTTTCATTCTCGATAGCCTGTTTTTAGATAAAGCGATTCACAATGACAGCTGACACTCACAAAAAAAAGACCGCTATAAAAGCGGTCTTTTTCATTATTAACAATTCTAACTCGACTAGAACATACTATTAAAACAGCTAGTTAAAAAGACTAGCTAAAACGGCTAAATTAGAATGGATATTGACGCGGTTCGTTTTGCATTGATATCCAATGCGTTCTGGTAAACTCTTCCAGTATCCACTCACCATTGAAGCGACCAATACCTGAGTTTTTTTCGCCGCCAAATGGCATGTTGCTCTCATCATTGACTGAGATATCATTAATATGGGTCATGCCCGCTCTGATACCGCGAGCAAAGCGCAGACCTTTTTGCATATCTGCTGTAAATACCGCACTAGATAAACCATACATGGAGTCATTGGCTATCGATAACGCATCCTCCTCATCTTTGGCACGAATAATACCAACCAATGGTCCGAACACCTCATTACGTGACAAATCCATCTCGCGAGTCACTTCAGTAAAGATATGCGGCGGTACGACTTGACCTTTAATCTCACCACTCAAAATCATTTTGGCACCTTCTTCCTGTGCTTTAGCGATTTTTTCTTTCAGCGATTTGACTTGTTTTTCATTAATAATTGGACCCACTGCCGTATCTTGCTTGTTCGGATCACCAACGTTTAAGGTTTTAACATGAGCTAAGAAGCGCTCTACGAAGTCATCATAAATCTCGTCTTCAACGATAATACGGTTGATAGCGAGACAGATTTGACCTTGATGCAGGAACTTACCAAAGGCGGCGGCTTTTACCGCTTGCTCAATATCCGCGTCTTTTAATACCACAAATGGGCTATTACCACCGAGCTCAAGCGCGACTTGTTTGATGTAATCACCACCATTGGCCAGCTCACCGATGTGTTTGCCTACCGACGTAGAACCCGTAAAGGAGACAAAACTTGGAATATCGTGGGTAACGATGGCATCGCCTATTTCGCTACCAGCACCGACGACGACGTTGAGCAAGCCTTTTGGCAGACCCGCCTCTTCAAATATTTTTGCAAACAATAGACCACCAGTAATCGGCGTATCACTAGCAGGCTTAAGCACCACAGCATTACCCAATGCCAATGCTGGGGCAATTGAGCGTTGGGTTAGATGTAATGGAAAATTCCATGGGCTGATAACGGCAATGACGCCCATCGGCTCACGATAAATATAGTTTTCTTTACCAGGGGTGTTAGAAGCGCGAATCTCACCATGTACACGGCTAGGAAATGAAGCGGACTCCAAAGTAATCGCGCGCGCATTGCTAAACTCTGCCATGGCTTTAATACGAGTACTACCCGACTCCTTGATTAGCCAATCTACAATTTCATCTTGACGTTCATCAAAGATATTAACGACTTTATAAAGCACTGCTGCACGTTCGGCGGGCGTTTGCTTGGCCCAAGCTTGTTGTGCCTTGTTGGCGGCTTGATACGCTTCATCAAGTTGTTTTTCTGTTGCTTGCTGAATTTCGACCAATGTATCGCCATTAAAGGGATTGGTGTTGGTATTGACGCTATCGTCTTTACCCTGCTGCCATGAGCCTGCGATATATTGCAGATGAAAATCATTGTAAGCGTTGGTTTTATTGGTATCAGTTGACATAATTGTCCTTATTTATCTTATGGTTATGAGGTAGAACGGTTGAGCTAGCAATATGATAGATAACTAATAATATTATTAATAAATGATGCCCTTAATAAGTAACGTCATCCAAAAAATCTATGTGAAAACATTTTTGATAAAACTTCATTATTGAACGCACTATTCTAAAAGATAACGAGTAGAGATTAAAAATCTCGTCAACGTCTTTAAAATTTAGTATCTGATAAAATCTCAATCATAATCAGTTATCAATCATCAGTTATAAGCCGTTATAAAACGCAACTTGCTAGACGACTGGTCTAATGCTACCATAGGCATCATGAAAACGAGAATAATTTATCATTAAAGATTGTTGAATAAACGTAACGCCAAATAAAATACGTTGAAAGAGAGCGTTAAAAGTAATGATCTATATCTCGCCCAAACCTACCAATGAAGCACTTTATAATCGAATATGCTATTTGCACAACTTATTTTGCACAAACTATTCCATCCCAATTATCAAAAAAATCTCAGGAGGACATTATCTTTATGTCTACTATTACAACGACCACTTCATCAGATACTAAAGCCCACCTATTAGCCACAGGCTACCAGCTTATTGCCAAAAAAGGCTTCACAGCCGTTGGTATCAAACAAATACTGGATACCGCAGGGGTGCCCAAAGGCTCCTTTTATCATTACTTTGAATCAAAAGAAGCTTTCGGTGAGGCAATCATCGGTGATTATTTTTTTAATTATAAAAATCGTTTAGAAACGATCGGCGAACAAGATGTAAGTGCCCAGCAAAAACTGTATAACTACTTTCAAAACTGGTACGACACTCAGCAAAATGGCTGTGACCATGGGAAGTGCTTGGTCGTCAAGCTTAGCGCAGAGGTGGCAGATATGTCAGAGACAATGCGTGAGGCCTTAAACGCTGGCTATCAGCAAACCGTCACTTGGCTTGCCACACAAATAAAGACTGGTTGGGCTGATGGCTCTGTACCACAACTCGACAATATCGCTGCTGAGAGTATGGCAAAGCGCTGGTACTTTGCGTGGCTTGGTGCCAGCTTAATCGCTAAAACCAGCCAAACCAATACCCCACTTGCAGAAGTCTGGCAAATGACGACGTCGCAACTGGGTCGCTAACTGTCAGCACGCACCATCATCACACACTGTCACTCACGGTGCTTTTTCAACGAAGCCGCCTGTTTTTCATGAAGCTGTACGTCTCTAATTAGGTCTATGCTTCTGATAAATTAGATTATACATTTTTGATAAAAACGCACCGTGGTTATAAATAGTCATTCGTTAGATTCATACCATCTGCTTTACGATAGTTTTGTAACCATTCACGGTCAAGCTATAGACGACCGGTCTAATTCATGTACAATGCGTGCAGATGTTTAGAACACGCATCACGAATTTTAGTTTTAAAACGTAAGACATACACTCTATAACCTTTAGGAAAATTATGAACAACTTCCAATATTACAACCCAGTACGTATCGTTTTTGGTGAAGGCCAAATCAAACAACTATCAGAGCTAGTGCCTAGTGATGCAAAAGTACTTATCACTTATGGTGGTGGCTCGGCTGAACGCACAGGTACTTTAGACGAAGTCAGAAAAGCGTTATCGGCGAGCGGAAATCGTGAAATTTTTGAGTTTGGTGGTATCGAGCCCAATCCAGAATTTGTGACTTTATTGAAAGCAGCTGACATGGTCAATGAACATAACATTGACTTCTTATTAGCAGTCGGTGGCGGTTCAGTCATTGATGGCAGTAAGTTTGTCGCGCTTGTGTCTTCATTAACTGAAGAAGATGGGTCTGTCTCACGTGAGCAAGCATGGGATGCATTGACCAGCTATTGCAGAAATATCGACTCTGCCGTTGATTTAGGTGCTGTATTGACCATTCCAGCAACGGGCTCAGAGATGAACTCAGGCGGTGTCGTCAACTATAGCGAACGTCAGGCAAAACTGCCCTTTGGTAACCCATTGGCCTTCCCTAAATTCTCAATCTTAGATCCAACGAAAACCTTAACATTGCCTGAACGTCAAGTAATGAACGGTGTTGCAGATGCCTTTGTCCATGTTATGGAGCAGTATTTGACTTACCCAGTCAATGCAAAAGTGCAAGATGCTTTCGCTGAGAGCTTACTAAAAATCTTGATTGAAGAAGGCCCTGCCGTCAAAAAAGATCCAGAAAACATGGAAACGCGTAAAAACATCATGTGGACCGCGACCATGGCATTGAACGGTCTGATTGGTACTGGTGTGCCACAAGATTGGACGACGCATATGATTGGTCACGAACTAACTTCATTGCACGCCATTGATCATGCACGTACGCTCACCATCGTCTTACCCTCAGTGCTACGTGAGCTAAAAGACAGCAAAAAAGACAAACTGCTCCAGTATGCACGCAATGTCTGGAACCTTACTGATAGCACTCAAGACGATGACACCATCATTGAGACAGCGATTGTCAATACTGAGAACTTCTTCCGCGAGCTTGGTTTACCAGTCAGTTTAGAAGATGCTGAATTAGACCAGTCAGCAATTGACCCTATTATTAAGCAGCTCGAATCTCATAAAATGGTCAAACTGGGTGAGCACGGCACGAATGATCTTGACGTATCACGTCGCATCTTAGATCGTGCAGTGACCAGCAAAGCTTCGTAACCAATCAACACAGTAAACGAATGCTGCCTGAGATTGAATGGTATTTGGCTGAAACAACAACGCTCAAAATATTGATAGCCAAAATACCACTTTTTAGAATACCAGTATCTTTAATGACTGCAGTAACAGTAGCTATTCAAATATGAGTAGTTACTGCCCTTTTAATCCGCCATTAGCTTTCAACAAGCAAAGAGTCAATAACTATTAAAAAACGACTATGCAATATCTAACCGTTAAACCGTTCACTTTCTAAATATTAGTAGTCAACTGACAATCAATATCTAACACTCTATAAATAAAAAAGGAGCTTTACTATGAGCTTTGACAATAATTTTAATGAGCAACAAAACCAAGCAACAAACCGTCAAATTAAACTGGCCAGTCGTCCTACTGGTGAGCCAAAATCTGATAACTTCGATATGGCTACCAGCGATATTCCGACGCCAAATGACAATGAGATGCTACTGCGTACGGTCTATCTGTCATTAGACCCCTATATGCGTGGGCGTATGAGCGATGCAAAAAGCTATACCGATCCATTGCAAGTTGGTGACGTCATGACTGGCGGCGTAGTGGCGCAAGTGGTCGAATCTAATGTTGATAACTTTGCAGTAGGTGACTTAGTCGTCGCCAATTCTGGCTGGCAGGATTACAGCGTCAGTGATGGCGAAGGCATTCTCAAGTTAGACAAAGACATGCCCAACCCTTCTTATGGTTTAGGCGTACTTGGTATGCCGGGCTTTACTGGCTATATGGGTTTAACTGATATTGGCAAACCAAAAAAAGGGGAAACGCTAGTCGTCGCAGCCGCAACTGGACCAGTCGGAGCCACAGTCGGTCAAGTCGGTAAGCAATATGGGACGCGCACTGTTGGTGTGGCTGGTGGTCAAGAAAAATGTGACTTCGCTGTTAATGAACTAGGCTTTGATGTCTGTATTGATCATTATGCCGATGACTTCGCTGAGCAATTACAAGCCGCCTGCCCTGATGGCATCGATATCTATTACGAAAACGTCGGCGGCAAAGTGTTTGATGCGGTAATGCCATTATTAAATGCTCATGCCCGTATCCCAGTATGTGGTTTGGTCTCACAATACAATGCCACTGAACTCCCTGAGGGTCAAGATCGCTTAAGTGTATTGACAGGACTTGTCTTAAGCCAGCGCTTAACTATCAAAGGTTTTATTATCTTTGAAGAGTATGGCGATCACTACCCTGAATTCTTAAAAACCATGAGTAAATGGGTAGAGTCTGGCGACGTCAAAACCAAAGAATACATCGCTGAAGGCTTAGACGATGCACCAAATGCTTTTGTTCGTATGCTCAATGGCGATAACTTTGGCAAAACCGTCGTAAAAGTAGCGGACGTCGAGTAAGTGACGTTAATTAAGTCATTAAATAACGACTTCACAACATAATTCGTTACGACAACTACTGAAAGTGACACATTAACCATGAATACTGTTAGCAGTCATTGCTAATGACAATATTAAATTAATTAAGTACGAATAATTAATTCAGTATAAATAGTTAAGCATGACTGCTAGTACTCAATAATTTAAAAACAACATCAACAATAAATAAGGACACTTATGAATATTTTAATGGTACTAACCTCACATGATCAACTAGGCGATACTGGTAAGAAGACAGGCTTTTGGCTAGAAGAATTTGCCGCCCCTTACTATGCGTTTTTGGATGCTGGTGTCAATGTAACCCTAGCCTCTCCTGCTGGCGGTCAGCCACCTCTTGATCCTAGTAGCGATACTGAAGATGCGCAAACGAAAGATACGACGCGCTTTAAAGAAGACTCTGAGGCGCAGAAGCATCTTGCCAATACCAAAAAACTTGCTGATATGAAAGCGGAAGATTTTGACTCAGTATTTTATCCAGGTGGTCACGGCCCATTATGGGATTTGGCAGTGGATAAAAACTCTATTAATTTGATTGAGACGTTTGTGAAGCAAGATAAGCCGGTTGCTTTTGTTTGTCACTCTCCTGCTGCCCTCAAAAATGTCAAAATCGATGGCGAATATTTAGTGAAAGGAAAAACAGTCACTGGCTTTACCAATTCAGAAGAAGAGGCGGTTGGCCTTACAGATGTGGTACCTTTCTTAGTAGAAGATGCACTGATAGCCAATGGCGGTAATTATGAAAAAGCAGCTGATTGGGAATCGTTTGTGGTAGAAGACGGCTTGTTAATCACAGGTCAAAACCCAGCATCGTCAGAAGAAGCCGCTAAGCGTTTGATCGCAAAGCTTAACGGTTAATCCAATTGACAAAGTAAAGAAGAGTACTATTATGATTCGACTGCATCATCTAAACCAATCACGCTCGCTACGCATTTTGTGGCTGCTAGAAGAGCTAGGCGAGCCGTACGAAATTATTAGTCATCAGCGCGATGCTAAAACGCATCTGGCACCTAATAGCTTAAAAGCCGTACATCCCCTTGGTAAGTCACCGGTCATCGAAATGGATGGTGAAATATACTCGGAGTCAGGGGCCATTACTGAGCTATTGATCGAACGCTTTGCGCCAGAGCGTTTGCGCCCCGCTACTGATAGTGTGGATTATGGACATTATCTACAGTGGATTGATTTTGCTGAAAGCTCGCTCATGCTGCCATTGATGCTTGAGTTGTTTTCTAAAAAAGCAGGTATCAATGACAACGAGTTTTTGAACGGTTATATAGAGACAGAAAAAACCAGACTGTTCAAGTATTTAGATGCAGCGGTCGAGGGTAAGTCTTATATCGTCGGCAACCAGCTTAGCGGTGCTGACTTTATGTTGTCATTTGACTTAATTATTTTGGCCAGTCGTCAGAAATTAGACAACTATCCAAATATTAAGCAGTATGCATTACACTTGGCCAGTCTTGATAGTCATCAACGTGCGATGCGCTTAGAAGCGGAACACGATGAATCAATCCAGTCTTAAACTATTATTAATTTTATAAAAAGCAGCTCTTTAACGAGCTGCTTTTTTATGTCATAAACGAAAGACGTGCGATTTGCTTATCGTCAGTGAAAAGTAATATCGATACATCATGCACTGCTGATATCAATTTTTCTTGCTAGCTGTGCCTGCGCAGACAGAGGCTACAAAAAACTGAAAACTGATATCAGCAATACCGTCGCGTTCTTAGGATATTATGACTATAAATGAACGCTTAATCGTTTGACGAGACTGATTCGAAAAAGTCTAAAATTAGCGGTTGAGAAACTTTTCTTCAAGCCAGCGGTTCATAAAGACATTATCGGGATCGTATTGACGGCGAATCTCCAAAAATCGATTTAGCTTAGGATACAAGTTTTGTAGTTCTATATGGCTCAGTTTATTGACCTTACCCCAGTGCGGACGACCTTCCCATTTTTTCATATAGTGGTATAACCATTCAAATAGTGGCTCATCATTCATTCCTTTATACACATGGAATGATAGGACAGCACAGTCTTCTCCTTGAGTTGGACTCAACATGCCTGTTTCGCCTTTATGGGTGCGCACTTCAATCGGAAAATGTGAGCCCTTATTATCTTTTAGTAAAAGGTGATTGACCTCCGAGATACATTCATCAAAGTCAGAGAGTTTAATAAAGTATTCTGATTCGTTGAATTTGACGCCGCGCGGTGTCGGAAACACCTCATAGCTATAGCCTTCGCGCTTGGTGTTCGGTATCGAGCTCGCCGATATTTCACTGACTTTTTTGGTGAGAGCGGGCTTCATACGTGCCAGCTCACAAAGCAGATAAAAAGCGCCATTGAGGGTCACGGCACTATCAAACTGATCTTTAAACTTCTGCCAGCCACTCATGGGTTTTGGCGCTATCACAGACAGCGTTTTTTGTTGGAGCTTATTGGTACCTGGAAATAAAAACCATTCCAGATGGCGATGACTGTGGGCGGTCTCATGAAATCTGGCCAAACCCTCTTCAAAATCCAATACTTCATTGCTCTCTTTTAGGCCATAAAGGTCAACAACTTTGATGGTGAGCTTGGTAAATATGCCGAGCATACCTAGACTGGCATGCAAGGCATTGCCTAAATCGTCAGTTTCGGGATCACCGCGGTGATGAGTATGCAGCTCCCCGCGCCCATCTACCCATTCCCATGTCACGACTTGATTGGCGATTGAGCCCAAGCTAATGCCTGTGCCATGGGTGGCGGTACTTGCTGACCCTGCAATGGTCTGTGCTTGCACATCACCCATGTTTTCTAGTGCCAAGCCGTGTTCTTTTAGCGCTTCCCCAATTTCAGATAAATAAGTACCCGCCTGCAAAATCGCTAATTTGGCCTCTTTATCTACTGAAACAAGTCCGCGCATATTGTGTAGGCTGACGGCAATCTCTTCTGGCTTTGCACAGCCACTAAACGAATGCGCCGCACCCGTGACTCTGACTCGCTTTTTGTTGGCGCGGGCACTTTTGACAATATCTTGCAGTTCTGCAACGGATGAGGGCGTGAGCTTTTGCTCAGGCTGCGCAGTCACATAACCGACCCAATTCTGCCAGTCGTGATTGCCCTGCCACTGTCTTAATGAAAACATTTACCCTCTCCTCGATAAGTGGTCATGGTTTGCTCAGCTTTTGTAGCGTTTGATAGTGCTTCAGTATTTGAAAAATGCGCAGGTGCAGGTATGTCAGATTTTCGATAACAGCTTAGCTCATTAAAGTGTTCACACAGCTCGCCCGCTTTTGCATGTCGACACCAGACAGCATCACCAATCTTTAGCTCATTTTTACCATTAGCAGATTTTTTACCAACTTTACTAGCCATCATCGGCGTTTGTACTTCGCCGAAACCTTCGTCAGCTACTATTGATAAATTGGATGGATAATACACCACAGGGGCTTTGTCCACTCCCGTGGCACCTGAAGCGATAAACCCGCCACCATGACAAGTAATTACGCCTTTTTCGGGCTGACGTGTGACGGGTAACACAAATCCTGCCGCTGGCTGAAATTCCATCATGCTGTCCATGTAGTCAAAATATGCAGGCTTATAATATGCCGAGCCAACAGTGATTTCGGTGATTTCAGGCTGGCGAGAAGTAAAGTCCATACTACCGCTGCCACCGCCGTTAACGATTTTTAGCTTATAACCTTGTTTTTTGAGCCAACTGACCAGCGAGCCACGCCGCTGACTGACTTGTTTTTTTGAGCGGTTTTTTAACAGCTTAATGGCTGGCGTTAGTAGCGCTTTACCTGGCAAATGCTCGGGCAGTCCAGCAATTTGTGCTTCATAACCCATCGCTGCACAGACATTGACATTGGCCAATTTTTTGATGTGTTTGATGAGTTTTTTAATGTCTTTTTTACTCATTAAGGCAGAACGCTTGGTGCCAAAATACAACGTTGGCAGCGGCATCGACATATTGATATCGAGGCAAATATCTACCACCACATCATGCGCCTTACCGACTTTATTCAGTGCCTCTACATGTTCAGGACGATCTACCATCCAAATCATGGTCGCGCCTTGTTTTATATAGGGAAAAGTTTGCGTGACGCTCGTCATATCTAATGTCGGATAGGCGCAGAGAATATTATCAAAGCCATTTTCTAACAGATAGACAGATTCGTCGGCAGCATAAGACATGAGGCCAATAAAATGAGGAGAGTGTTGTTTGATATAGTGTAAGACGTCAATCGAGCGCAGTGACTTGGTTGCCAAACGTAGGCTAACGGCTTGGGTTTTTTGATTGACCAGCTGAATGTTATGATCGAGGGCATCCATGTCGAGCCACGCACTCGGTGATTTGGGTGCTGTTATCGTTATCTGCGCAAAATCCATTTTGCTTCCTTATAAAAGTGAGTAATTACGCCTTTATAGACATTGCCTTGTGTCTTTTTTCTTTTTTTATTGCTTAGTGGTTTATTGATGGAAATTGATAAATAAGCATCACAGTTTGACCCGACAAAGTTAAACCGGCAAGCATCCTGTCTATAAAAATTCAACAATTATCAGTCATTGTGCTTATGGCTATTACACGTTATCCCATATTTAAACTCTCTATTGCCACTAATTTTTTAAAATTCAGCCATTTTTAGCTTATTTAAATAGGGTCAATTGAATTGAGGACATGCCCTAATAGAGATTCAAAGCAGCTACTGCCTATCTTGACCTTTGCTCAGGATTAACTATTACTGTTTATCCTTTATGATTTAGACGTTACCCCTTGTCCATAGTAATCTTATGCCGCTAATATTTTACTTCTCGTAGCAAGCGTACTCATAAATAAATGGGCGCTGTAAGATAACTCTTAATAGAATTATGATAAAATAGTTCAAACTCAGCTTGGGCTATTTTTCTCATTTTATCACTCTGATGATAGCGCTGCCCATTATGGGTAGCAATACCCCAGTCTTGTTTTGTCCAGTCTTGTTCTATCCAACCACGCCGATTATCTTACGCCCATGAATACTGAATACAAATTTAAGCCGCATGAACAGCCAATGATGGTTGGTTCTCCTGCCAACCCTGATCATCCTACACGCCGTAAACTATGTTATTTAATGATCGGAATTTTTATTGGGATAACCGCCAGCTTTCAAAATGGGCTATTGGTGGCAAACCTGTCCCAAATTCAGGGCGAAATGGGCTTAACACCAGTCGAAGGTGGTTGGATATCTGTCAGCTATAATATGACCAATGCTTGTATTACGGTGCTACTGTACAAAATTCGCCAGCAATTTGGCATGTCACTCTTTAGTAAAATCACCTTGTTTTTTTTATTGGCGGCCACGAGTTTGCAGTGGTTGGTCAGTAGCCATCTATTGAACGCTACCAGTATCCAAATTGATCCTTATTACTTAGAAATCATTGCTAGAGGACTCAGTGGTATGGTTGCTAGTGGCATGACCATATTAGGCTTATTCTATTGCTTGCAAGGTATGCCAACCGTCAAACGTACTAGTGGCTTGATATTAGGCTTTGGCTTGGTACAGTTTGGTATTCCCTTATCACGGATTATCTCACCCTATCTCGCTGTCGATGGTCAGCTTGAAAGCTTGTTTTTATTTCAATTTGGTTTGGCTTTGATTTGTTTTGGACTCATTAATATATTAGAGCTACCACCGGGCAATACTGAAAAAGTATTCGAAAAACTGGATTTTTTAAGCTTTGCTTTTTTTGCCAGTGGTCTTGCAGCATTGGCGGTGTTTTTAGTACAAGGCCGCATACAGTGGTGGACAACACCTTGGCTGAGCTACCCGCTCATCATTGCAAGCGTCAATATTAGCATTGCACTATGGATTGAGACTCACCGAAAAAACCCCATGCTACAGGTGCGCTGGATGCGTAGTCGCAACATTATTGCTTTTATGACAACGGGTGCGGTCATGCGTATCTTGCTATCCGAGCAAAGTGTTGGCGCTGCCGGACTACTGGCCAATCTTGGCTATGGTAATGATCAGCTGGTCACTTTTTATGCTGTGATATTAGCAGCCAGTATCTTGGCATTGGTCATTAGTATTTTTAGTACCAATCCAATAGATTTGCGTCGACCTGTTATTTTTGCAGTGGCGCTAATCGCTCTAGGTTCTTGGCTGGATACGGGTGTATCGATTAACTCGGCGCCGACGATGTTTTATTTTAGCCAATTCCTCATTGCTTTTGCCGCAGTGTATTTTATGGGTCCTCTGGTTTTTGAAGGGTTTTTACGAGCCATTGCCAGTGGCCCTGCGTATATTATTAGTTTTTCAGTGATTTTTGGTATTTCGCAGACGGTGGGCGGGCTTGCAGGAGCGTCGGCTATTCAAGCTTTTACCACTATTCGCACGCAAGTGCACTATGCCGATATGGTCAGCTCACTCAACTTAGGGGAGCCTGAGTTAGTAGCACAAGTGGCAGGCGCAGGTAGGGCTTTATCAGGTCAAATAACAGATTCTACCCAAGCCAACGTTGCTGCCATGGGACAAGTTCTGCAAGGCATCCAGCGGCAAGCTACCGTCGCAGCTTACGATGACTTGTTTTTTCTTATGGCCAGTATTGCGACTTTGTCGGCTGTTATTTTATTGATAAATTATCTCTATAACCGTTATCACAAACGTAATCCCCTTGCTAAAGAGCTGGCTGTCATTGCCAAAATGCGTGAAGGAAAATAACGGCTTTAAATGCCTTAATTTTTGCTCGCCATCTTGCATAACATCATCGAAATATCGAACATAATTGTTATATTTATTCAAACTTTAGGAGCGCGTCATGAGCCAAGAAAACCCCAGTGAGCTTAACCAAAAATCTCAGACGCCAACTGACGCGCTGCTTAATACGACCCTTAATACAGCTAAAGTAAAAGTAACTGCCTCTCCAAAAAATAATAACGAATCAGTAGAGCCTGAAATTGCCGCTACCGACTCGAATAAAAAAGCGGATATCAATACAAATAAAAATACAGATAAATCGGCTGTCGATAGCCAAAATACCAGTGATAAACCACCAATGCCGCCCAAAGAGCCGATTGTGGCAGCCACTGGCTGGTCACCTATGAAAAAATCCTACCTAAATCTAGGTTTATTGATTGCCTTAATACTCATTGGCGTGGCATTGATTTTATATGCATGGAAGCTACCGCCTTTTACCCCGACTTTGCAGCAAACGAACAATGCCTTTGTGAAAGGGCAAACAACCATTATTAGTCCGCAAGTATCTGGCTATGTCACCGAAGTAGCCGTACAGGATTTTGCCCAAGTAAAAGCGGGTGATTTACTAATAAAAATAGACGATCGCGCGTTTCAACAACAGCTTGAGCAGGCGCAGGCCAATATTGAAGTGGCGATTACCAACCGCTCTAGCAATGCTCAGGACACACAAACCAGCCAAGCACAGATTGAAGCACGCGAAGCGGATTTATATAGCGCCAAAGTGAGTGTCGATAGTGCTCGTGAAGATGTCAATCGCTATCAGGGTTTAGATGCCATCGGCGCGGTATCAAAGGCAGAAGTGGCTCATATAAAAGCACAACTTGCACAAGCGCAGGCAGGCGTTCAACAAGCTGAAGCGAACTTACAAGCAGCTCGTGAAAACCGTAAAAAGACCAGTGGTAGCCGCGCTTCGCTCGATGCCAATATAAAAAATGCTGAAGCAGCTCTCAAGCAAGCGCAGATTAATGTAGACAACACCATTATCACCGCCCCTGAAGCCGGACAGTTGAGTCAAGTCAGTGTCAAAGAAGGGCAATATGTCAGTGCGGGTACACAGCTCATGTATATCGTACCCAAAGGCATTTGGATTATCGCAAATTTTAAAGAAACGCAAGTTGCTAATATGGCTATTGGTGAACCTGCAACCATCCATGTTGACGCGCTGGGTGGTGCCAAATTTAGTGGTCATGTCAGCAACATCTCACCAGCCACTGGCAGTGAATTTAGTGCTGCAGCTGCCAACCCTGCGACGGGCAACTATATTAAAATTGCCCAGCGTATCCCCGTGCGCATTAATTTAGACCAAAATCAGGCTGCCCTTACCCAATTACGTCCCGGTATGTCTGTTTCGGTCGATGTCGATACCAATATTAAAGCAAAAAACTAGGGTCTGTTGAACATTCAAATATTAGGACTGCTGATTGCTAAAATCGTCCCAAACCTTTTATCAAATCAGGCGTAAACCGACGATAATGTCGAGACCTTAGCTAGGTTTACAACAACGTTTGGGGTGATTTTAGTATCAGCCTTTCAGGGCAGGGCTATTTTTTGCCAATACATAGCGAAATTATCTAACCTAGAACGACTAGGCGTCAAAAATTTCACTGCGTATTGTCTAAAAAATAGCCACTGCCAGTGCCACATTTGAATGTTCAACAGACCCTAAGACTGCTGATATCCATTTTTCTTGCTTGCTGTGCCTGCACAGACAGAGGTCACAAAAAAATGATATCAGCAATATCGTCGCGTTTTTAGTATATCTTGACTATAGAGCATAGTGAATACACTCCAGCATAAAAAAACCACTTTAAATACCAATATAACTGGATTTAAAGTGGTTTTTTTAGCATTAAAACAAGCTGAAATATATCAGTCTTACACTTATTCATTTAACTTTATGGTAGTAAACGTTTAGTTGTCCAACTGGCATTATTCTGTTTGCTATCTTGGGTATACACAATGCGGTCATGCATACGATTGGCACGGCCTTGCCAAAACTCAACTTGCTCAATGGTAATCTCATAACCACCCCAAAATGCTGGCACTGGCACTTGGCTATTGTCTGGATAGTCAGCTTGTAGCTGATCAAAGGTCTGTTCCATGACGTCACGGCTGGCCACTTCACCGCTCTGTGGTTGGCTGACCCATGCGCCTACTTGGCTATCGTGTGGACGCTTTTGAAAATAAGCAGCGGATTTTGCAGTATCAATCTTAGCAATAGAACCACTGATACGAACTTGACGTTCAAGCTCATGCCAAAAAAACAGCACTTCTGCATTGGGGTTTTCAGCGATATCTTGACCTTTAGCACTTTCATAATTGGTATAAAAAATAATGCCATTATCGGTAATCTCGCGCAGTAATACGATACGTACACTGGGCTTGTTGTCTGCCCCACATGTTGCCAAACTCATGGCGTATGGTTCTTGCACTTTTTGTGCTAGTGCCTCATTCATCCACGCTTTCAATAGCTCAAATGGTGAGGTGGGTATTGACTGTTGATCAAGCGCGCCCTTCTCATAGGAGAGACGTTGATCGGTAAAGTCCATGCTCATAACTATTCCTTGATTGCGTTATATTATTAAGCCCTTTTTCACGATCTATTTATCGAGATTATTAAGCCATGTCTTCATTTCAAAAATGGTGATAAAAATGAGATAAATTGCTGTCAAACAAGAAAAATAGCGCAGATAATATCGAGATATTAACCAGCTATTTGACGATGTTTGGCAAGATTTAGCCATTTTTAGCCCATTTAGACGACTATCGAATGAATTACATGTCCTAGCCCAATACCTTCTTAATCTGCTCAGCTAAGTCATTGGCCATAACATCACACTCTATCTCATCGTCTGACTCGACCATCACTCGAATCATTGGCTCGGTACCCGATTGACGAATCAATAGACGACCACGACCTTCTAGAGTGGCACGGGCTTTATCAAAAGCGGCGACCAGCTCTTCATGCTCAAAAGGATCTTGCATGGTAGACAAGCGCACATTGACCAGTTTTTGTGGCAAAATTTCAAAGCCTTCCATGAGGTCACTCAAGGCTTTATTCTGTGCTTGCATAACGGCCAATACTTGCAAGCTTGCGATAATCGCATCACCGGTACGACTTTTGTCTAAGCACAATATATGCCCAGATGGTTCACCGCCTAGTATCCAGTCATGAGCGGCAAGCTCTTGCATGACATAACGGTCACCTACCTTAGCCCGAGTAAAGGCAATACCGGCCTCTTTTAGTGCCAACTCCAGCCCCATGTTAGTCATGAGAGTACCAACCACTCCCACTGCAGGCGTCTTTCCCTGAGTGGCAAGCACGTATAAAATGCCATCGCCATCAACTAAATTACCTGCCTCATCAACCATCACGATACGATCGCCGTCACCATCTAAGGCGATACCAACATCTGCTTCGTGCTCAAGCACTGCTTTTTGTAAACTCTCCGGATGGGTCGAGCCGCAGTCAGCATTAATATTGATACCATCCGGCGTATTATTGATAGCAATCACGTTGGCACCCAGCTCACGCATGACTCTTGGGGCGACGCTGTAGCCTGCACCATTGGCACAATCGACAACGATAGTCAGATGATCTAAGTCATACTGATAAGGGAAACTGCCTTTACAGAATTCAATATAGCGACCCTTGGCATCGTTGATACGGTTATTTTTACCTAATTGTGCTGGATCAAGAATAGGCATGAGTACATCGCCACTATTAGAGTCGCTCATGATAGCTTTTAACTTATCATTAATCGCTGCTTGCATCTCATCAGTGAGTTTTTTGCCGTCAGCTGAAAAGAACTTGATGCCGTTGTCATAGTATGGATTGTGCGATGCTGAGATAACGACGCCTGCATCCGCATGGAAGCTACGGGTTAGATGCGCGATAGCGGGTGTTGGCAATGGGCCAAGCATATGTACATCGACCCCAGCTGCGTTAAAGCCAGCCTGAAGTGCTCCCTCAATGACGTAGCCTGATAGACGAGTGTCTTTGCCAATCACTACGCTCGGTTTACGAGTAGGATTGTCATTTTTTTCTATGAGCACCAGTCCAGTCACATAACCTAACTTCAAAATAAAATCAGGGGTAATCGGCAACTCACCAAATTTTCCGCGAATACCATCAGTGCCAAAGTAGCTCATTATAAATGTTCCTCAAGTCTAAAAATGAAACGCCAGACGTGCGCGTAGGCAAGGCAATAACCAGTATATTCTATTTGTGTATTTTACAAAAAAAACAGCCAACAATGACGGGGCATTGTTGGCTGTTTGTATCTTGATGTCACTATCCTACTGTCTGTCAGCAATTATCAACGTCAGTAGGACTACAGAATATGAATTAATCTACTCGATAGTTCGGGGCTTCTTTGGTGATTTGCACATCGTGAACATGCGACTCTTTCATCCCCGCAGACGTCACCTTAATGAACTGTGGTTTGGTACGCATATCTTCGATAGTCGCACAGCCAGTATAGCCCATTGATGAGCGTAAACCACCAACCAACTGATTGACGATGCCTGCCACTGGTCCTTTATAAGGAACGCGACCTTCGATACCTTCTGGAACCAGCTTTTCTACCCCATCTTTGGCATCTTGGAAATAGCGATCTGATGAGCCGTTTTGACCTGACATCGCACCTAAGCTACCCATACCGCGATACGCTTTATAATAACGACCTTGGAATAGCTCAACTTCGCCTGGCGCTTCTTCGGTACCAGCCATTAGTGAGCCGACCATGATACATGAAGCACCGGCCGCGATAGCTTTTGCCATATCACCTGAGAAGCGAATACCACCATCAGCAATCAATGGAATACTGTCTTTCAGGGCGCTGGCTACATTATCAATGGCCGAGATTTGTGGCACACCAATACCCGCGATAATACGGGTGGTACAGATAGAACCAGGGCCAATACCGACTTTTACTGCATCAGCGCCCGCATCACGTAATGCTAGAGCGGCATCACCGGTTGCGATGTTGCCACCGATGACTTGTACGTGAGGGAAGTTTTTCTTGATCCAAGAGACTTTTTCAATCACGCCTTTTGAATGTCCATGGGCGGTATCGACCACGATAACATCGACGTCAGCGGCGATTAAGGCTTCAACGCGCGCTTGCGTATCTGCGCCAGTGCCGACAGCAGCGCCAACCCGTAGGCGACCTTGCTCATCTTTACACGCATTTGGATTATTCTCAGCTTTGGCAAAGTCATTGACCGTAATCAAACCGCGCAGACGAAAGTCTTCATCAATCACGATCACTTTTTCGATACGGTGCTCATGCAGCAATTTTTTGATATTTTCATTGCTTTCACCTTCTTGCACGGTGACTAGCTGCTCTTTTGGCGTCATGATATGGCTAACTGGTAACGACAAATTGGTCTCAAAACGCCAGTCACGATGGGTCACGATACCAACGACTTTATCAGTACCCTTCTCTACCACTGGTACACCTGAAATATTATTGTCTTGAGTCAATCTTAATAATTCACCAATCGTCATTTCAGGGTGAACGGTAATAGGATCAACCACGGTTCCTGCTTCGAATTTTTTGACGCGGCGTACTTGCGTGGCCTGCTTATCGATATCCATGCTTTTATGCAAGATACCCAAACCACCTAGCTGTGCCATGGTAATAGCCATTTCAGATTCGGTGACCGTGTCCATAGCAGCCGAGATTAATGGCAAATTCAGTGTGATACTTTTGGTCAGACGCGTGGACAGATCAGCAGATTTTGGCAGGATTTCAGAGTAGGCTGGTAACAATAAAACGTCATCAAAGGTAAAGGCTTCATCGACAATTCGTAACATACAGACCCCTAGTGGTGGTTATTTTGATGGGTGGGATTTTCGCATTAAGACAATCAATCAAGATCACCATTATGACTTTACGACGTTCAACCCTTATTTATGAAAGGCTTTGAATCATAGAGCTTTAGATAATAAGCAATGTACCAGTTGTTATTTGTCATTAGATATTTTTTATCAGTAAACAAAAGCACTGGAAAACAGCTATTGATTTATCAGTGGTAAGAAGACACAAATACTGCAACCTCTTATCTTTAATCGCTCAGTTATCCCTTAAAAATAACGCCATATTATAACAAATAAACAAGCAAATCGCATGCTTATTTGTTAGCTTATTTTAACATCAATAGTTTGTCTGTTTTTGCCACTTTGCTTGCTGTCCACTATACCTATTGACCGTTCCAACTTATACGCTAGTGTCTTTAAATATCAAGCGCTCAGCGGGGAGATAAGCTTGCTGTTCAGCATATAAATAACTTAACATCTGCTCGCGTACCTGACACTCCAACCGCCAAGCGTTGATAGGACTATCAGACGCTTGGCTACAGCGTAATTTTATGGTGTTTTCGGACACGGATACTGTATACATTTCAGGCTCAGTTTCACCGTCCCATAAGTCGTTCGCTTTGACCAGCTTGATATATTGTTGCCTGATTGCTTCGACATCAGCACCATAGTCGACGTAGAGATAAATCACACAGGTTTGATGCGAGTCTGTATGCGACCAATTCTCTACGATTTCGGTGACGAAGTGGCGCATTGGAATAATCAACCGGCGCTCATCCCAAGTCTGCAGAACCGCATAGGTATAGCCCAAATCCTCTATCGTCGTCCACTCACCTTCCATCATGACCGTATCACCAATACGCACTGGCTGAGTGATGGCAACCTGCATACCAGCAATGACATTACCCAATATCGGCTGAGCGGCGATACCGATAACGGCACCAGCAATACCTGCGGAAGTCAGCAAGGTCTTACCCAATCCTTGAATATTGGTGAACTCACTGAGGCCAATCCAAATACTACCAAGGATCATGACGAAGATAAAAATGCGGCGAAATATAGAAACGTAAGTACGGCGACGACGACCTTTATCAAACTGCTCGTCGCCTAGATTTTCAATCTGCAAATCTTTGTAGCGATTGGCAAAAAAATTAATCGCTCGAATACCCAGCCACAACGCGCTAAAGACCAATCCCACCCAAATGATCGGACGTGTCGATGAAGCGACCGCATCCAAGTAAGGAAAACCGCCCGATACCAAGGTAAATACCGAGGAAAAACTGATGGTAAAGGTCAAGGGTACCGTCAGCTTATTGACCAAATCTTCCACGCTATTATGGTGAACCGTACCCAGCCGATTGCCTTCTTTATCTCTAACATACCAATTAAGGAGCTTGCCTGCGCCTTTACTCAATAACCAGCCAACCCCCATGGTAAATGAGAAGAAGATAAGTAATGCTAAAAACTCCCAGATGGCGATACTAAATAACTGTAATTTTGTCCACGCCGGTAAATAACGCTCAAACTTTGCAGGATGATATTGCTCATAGAGGTTATCGATATTACCAACCGTTTGGGCAGAAAATATCCAAAAAGGCGCACTATCATCAATGCGCACACGCTCCAAATATATCGGTACGCGACGTTCACGATAATCGATATAACCAAGCTGAATGGAGCGTCTAGGAATCCCTTGAATACTGTTGGTGCTGCCAAGCGGTGGCTCAATCAAACCATCAGGACGGTCTGGCAATTTATCAAAAACATAGAGTTTTTTTTCAACCAACAAAAAATCAAGCTGTTTGGCCAGCTCAATCGCCCGATTACGCTGCAACTTGTCATCAATGAGGTTCATATTGAGTGCATAAGCGGCCAAGTCATACTGCTGCTTCATGACGGCTGACTGAAAAAACTCTAATGTGGCAAGCGGCGTAGATAAATTCGGTGGTTCAGCTAACGGCGGCAATCCTGCATTTAGCTTGTTTAAGGAATAATAGCTTTCGTTATAATCACCAGTGAGACCAGTATCTCCTTGCAGTATGCCTGCCTGCTGCACGGCATCCTTGTCTAAAGGATTGAAGGTTTCTTCTGCAATATCTGAGACACTAATGCCGTCTTGTTTGAATTGATCAATTTTCTGCGCTGTATAATCTATCAGGTTTTCTGGCTTTGCCATCTCAGTATTTTTTGTAGTGTCTTGCCTATCAACTGTTGTATCGCTACCGGTTGCCGCAGTTGCTGGAATATAAAACACACTGCACAACATGACGAGCATACTGAGTAAAAATGTCAGTCCACTATGATGACGCACAACATTGTCATCGCTAGCAGAACCCTCAATAACATTAGCGTTATGATTGACGTTTTTAACGTGGGTCGTATTTAGAGAATTAAGGGAGTTTTGCATACGAAAAATCTTGGCCTCGGTGTGTTTCTAACCTAATGCAGTCTACAAAAAAAAGCCAGCGCAATGCTGACTTAATTTATTAGTTGACGTACTTTATTGTTGATAGCTTCTATATTCAGCAAAGCACTATTAAGCACGGCGCCAAGTCGTACCAGCTCGGCTGTCTTCAAGCTCAATGCCCGCCGCTTTTAATTGTTCACGCACCTCATCGGCACGCGCAAAGTCTTTGTTGGCTTTAGCCTCTGCACGCTCAATGATTAGACCATCAATAGCCGCATCGCTTAAACCATTATCCGCTTGATCGCCAATGACAGCTTGCAAAAACTGTGATACTGGTTGCTGCAGAATATTTAATACCTGTGCCAAGGCTTTGAGCTGCTGCGCCAACTGCCATGCAGTATCTACCTCTTCAGCTTTGATCGCTTTATTGATATCACGGGCCAACCCGAACAAGACACTAATCGCCGTTGAACTATTAAAATCATCATTCATGGCTTTGATAAAATCTTGTCCAGCAGGGCTGCTGTAAGCGTCATTTATTAAAGAATCATTAATCGTCAATTCCTCACCTTTTTGCTGTTCAGCAACTTTGAGCGCTTGGTATAGTCTGCTTAGGCTATTATGAGCCTCATCTAACGCACTATCCGAGAAGTTTACTTGGCTACGGTAATGGCTGGATAATAAAAAGAAGCGCAGCGTTTCAGGATGAAAATGTGCAATAACATCACGAATTGTGGAAAAATTACCCAATGACTTAGACATTTTTTCGCCATCGACATTGATAAAGCCCACGTGCATCCAATTGCGGGCATATTCGCAGCCGGTTGCCGCTTCTGACTGGGCGATCTCATTTTCATGGTGTGGAAATTGTAAATCATGACCACCGCCATGAATATCAAAGGTATTGCCCAGGCACTTGGTCGACATCGCCGAGCATTCAATATGCCAACCTGGACGTCCTTGACCCCACGGTGATGCCCATTGCGGCTCATGAGGTTTAGCCGCTTTCCATAGGACAAAATCAAACGGGTTGCGTTTGTCGTTTTCGACATCAACGCGCGAGCCTGCCTGCATATCATCGAGATTACGTTTTGATAACTTACCATAATCTGCAAAGCTATCTACAGCATAATAGACATCGCCGTTATCGCCAGCATACGCATAATCGCCGGTAACTAACGTCTCAATCATTTGTTGCATCTCATCGATATGGTCAGTCGCACGCGGCTCGGCATTAGGCGTCAAGCAGCCAAGGGCTGAGAAGTCCTCATGCATTGCTTTAATAAAGCGCTCAGTCAATGCACTGATAGCCTCGCCGTTTTCATTCGCGCGCGCGATGATTTTGTCATCAATATCGGTGATATTGCGCACATAATTAACGTCATAACCGAGTTGCGTCAGCCAGCGTACCACCATATCAAAGCCAATCATCATCCGCGCATGACCAATATGACAATAATCATAAACGGTCATGCCGCACACATACATACCTACTTGCCCGGCTTTAAGTGGTACAAACTGACGTTTACCGCCCGTCAGTGAATCATAAATGGCAAGCTGAGACATCGCATCGGCAAGAGGTGTGGTCATGGTATAAAAGCCTTTTAATTAGAACAAGATAGATAAATTGAGATGACGATAAAATATGAGTATCGTACTATTAGCCACTAACCGCGACTAATAAGATTATAAACTTGAAAGTTACCGCTTTATAAACGCTTTATAAAACTTAACCCATTATCTTAGCGAAATCGGCTGGAAAATACTACAATGAGCGCGCAACTAACCCTATTCAATGATAAAAACCGTTAAGGATGTAGAAATGGCCAATCGCTTAAGCAAAATATATACGCGCACCGGAGATGATGGTAGCACCGGTATGGCAGATGGCAGTCGCGTAAGTAAAGCCGACAATTTATTTAGCGTAATGGGCGATATCGATGAGCTCAACTCACACATCGGCTTGGTACGGGCACACTTAACACAAGCTACTGATAATGAAAACGCAAACCAACAACATCTGCCTGAACGCTTACAACAGCAAAAAGAGTTAGACTTTGCTCAAGCCTTGGTCATAATTCAGCATTTATTATTTAATATCGGCGGTGAGCTCGCCATGCCAGAATATGAAGGCGTTAATGCCAGCCATATTGAATGGCTAGAACAACAAATTGATGCGATGAACACAACTCTGCCACCGCTCAAGGACTTTATCTTGCCGACAGGCTCACTATTGGTCAGTCAACTACACGTCGCGCGTACGGTTTGCCGCCGCGCTGAGCGCCAAGCGGTACTATTGCAGCAAGAGCGTCCAGCAGCGATTCGCAGTACTGCCGTTAGCTTTATCAATCGCTTGTCTGATTGGTTGTTCGTTGCCGCGCGTTTTTGTACCGACCCTGCCCAAGTCTCTGAGGTGCTGTGGGACAATCAAGTCTTGCAAGATTTTGCTAATGATAAATAGTCACCCATAGCATAAAGGCAAATGATGTAGTTTTACTATAGCAATCCCACCTTATCCAAAAAGGTTAGTTCTATAAAAAAGCCCACTACGTTAATGTAGCGGGCTTTTTTATAGTTGTATCACGTAGCAACTGCTGCGTTTTTATGACTTAATAAGTAGCACTGTCATCTTCAATGATGACCATATCAATGCTCTCATCATTAGGTACTAATTTTGGCGAGGTTTGGGTTGCCGGTTTTTTGGTGTCAGTGCTTGGCGCTGCTTGATTATTTTCTGTAGCACTGCTCTGACTGTTATTTTGGCTATTACTTGGATTGTTAATGGTCGGTGGCGTAGCAGGCTCAGCTGGACGAGCAGGGGCCGTCGGCGTCACAGTTCTTGGCTGACGGGTTGGCGCTGATTGATTGTTGTTATTATTGTTCTGTGCAGTGTCACGGCGACGCTCAGCCTGTTGAGCGGCACGCTGGGAACGTTGCTCATCAACTGCTGACTTAAATGCAGATCCTGCCATCATATCTGCCACCACAGTCAATAATGCCGGTTGTCCAGCAATACGGGTACGAACTTGACCACCTTGAGTACCGACGACATAAGTAAAGGCGTCGTCAACGAGCATATTATTATTGATACGAATATTGTTTTGCGCTAAGCGAGACTGCAAGCTTGGCTGGTTACCGGCCGCTTGTACTTGACTGGCCTGATACAAATCTTCGCTTGGCAGAGTCATGCTAACGCTTGCCTGACAAGTGGTCATGCCGTTGTTATTGGCTTCTTGTAAGATCGCTGCATTTTGTACGTCAATGACAATACCATTGATTTTGTCAGTGACAACACCACTATTTAGACTGATTTCTGCCTCATTGGCATAATTGGCAGCCAACGTTTGAGCCTGCTGATTGAGCGTGTTTTTTAGCGCGGATTTCAAGCGGTCTTGTACCATCGGATCATCACAACTGACGGCAGGCGTGATGACATTATCGTCAACTGCTGGCTGTTCTACTGTTGCCTCTGTCGTCTCAGCGTTATCGTCTTTATCTGAGCGATCACAACCTGTCACGGCCAAACCACATATCAGACTAATACCGGCGACGTGCTGCCATTTGATCCACTTGCTTTTTGTTGCGCTCATACTCAATTTGCTCCCAATTTACTAATTCTTACCGTCAGCGATGGACAGTATTTGACATTCAGATCGCAACACTTGCCGCGATAGATTTGAAAATCACATTATTATAAGGTGTTTAAATGAGATGGTCATTAGTGTGACCCCTTGCTGTACAAATAATGTCTTACATTGTGCCCAAAACCTATGTTTGGTTGCAAAAACATAACAAATACATACTTATATCATCGCTAAGAATATTTAAACAAGGGCTTAATTCTAGCGGAAACTTGCAACAAACTATTCCTGAAACAACTTTCAAATATTAGCTTACTTTTCAATATCACAACCCTCTAAGACGGTATTTAATCCAAAACTATTTTGCAAATTTCGTTAGATTCTGTCGGTTGGACGCTATATCATTACTCGTAAAAATAGCCGACAGTTCCTCATTATGATAAATCTTAACAATACACTTTTACTCGGTCATCGCGGTGCGCGTGGTGAAGCAGTCGAGAATACCTTAGCAGGTTTTGAACACGCTCAACGTCTCAATCCTCAAGGTTTAGCAGGGGTTGAGTTTGATGTACAGTTGAGTGCGGATGAGCAATTAATCGTATTCCATGACGACAATCTACAACGCATGTGTGGTCAGCAATCGCGCATCGATCAATTAACGCTCGCTGAGATTCAGCGCTATCGTCAGGATAAACACCCACTTATTACTTTAGACCGCGCATATCAAGCATTGACCAATTTTAGCTATATAGAGCTTGAGATAAAGACTCATGAGCGTACCAATTACACGCAGTTGGTACATGCATTGACACGTAATCTCCTTGACACCCCGATTGCTAGCTTACCTATTGTCCTGACTAGCTTTGATGTCGAATTACACGCGCGGCTGCAACGCAATAAAACCTTACAACATATTCTGCGTGGCTTACTGATTCGCACCCCTAAAACTTTGCTAAGCGCACCACAAACTGCCCTGCAACTTGGCTGCGTCCAGCTAGGTATTCACTATCCATTGCTGACTCAAGCAGTCATTAAGCACTGTCATCGTTATCACCTGCCAGTCAGCGCGTGGACCGTCAATGATAGCGAGACGATTAAACAGCTTATTACGTGGCAAGTCGACGTCATCATTACCGATTATCCAACCTATTTTCTCACGCGCTAAGTAAGTGAACTTCTTACCTATCTTTTTGTCATATTTCAAAAAACTTGCTTGAAAATGGCTTAAAAAAGCCAGCTAATTAATTGGCTCGATAGTCATTTGTACGTTTTTATCGCACACATATTTATCTTTTTACTTACACTTTCACTTAATTGCTGATAAGTAAGGGATTGTTTGGGTTAATCACTACCATAACTCCTACAAGTTATTGTTATTTAGCAATATTTTTCTAGTGTATGACTGTTCACTTTACTAGTCTTTTAGGGTAATATGGAGGCTGAAATTAATATCATTAGGAATATTACATGATTGCTAAAAAAGTAATAGGCTTACCACTTAAGGGCTTGCGTTTTGCCATGAAGTCGGGTGATACGCTTATACAGCATGCTGGCACTCAGGCGCTGCGCGTGAAGACGTGGCTTGATACTGGCAAAAGCAAAACTGATGAGGCTGCCGATACGCAGTTTGCGACGACGAGCGGTTATAAAGATGCCAATGCAGTCGCTAACTATGAAGGTATCGATCCGCTTGAGCTTGAATTTCAAAAGTCGCCCATCAATCTGGTTCCAGCGATTTTTCTGATTACAACGCCTATTGCTGCTGCCGTCATTACGCCATGGTACTTGATGACCCATCAAGTTAGTGCGCCGGTTTGGGGCGTGTTTGGTGCCTTTATGGTGTGGACCGGTATTAGTATCACTGCAGGCTATCACCGCCTATTGTCGCATCGCGCTTATAAAGCCCATCCCTTGGTAAAAAACTTCCTATTACTTGGCTCAACCCTTGCGGTTCAAGGCTCTGCTTTTGACTGGGTATCGGGCCACCGTACGCATCATCGTCATGTTGATGACCGCATGGAAGATCCTTATTCAGCAAGACGTGGTTTTTGGTTCAGTCATATCGGTTGGATGTTACGCAATTATCCTAGTGGTCGCTTTGATTATAAAAACATTCCTGATTTGACCAAAGATAAAGTGCTACAGATTCAGCATAAATACTATGGTTTATGGGTACTGGCTACCAACGTTGCGATGGTTGCGGCAGTTGGTTGGTTAATCGGTGACGTTTGGGGCACGCTCGTATTGGCAGGTCTACTGCGCTTGGTATTGACCCACCACTTTACTTTCTTTATCAACTCGTTATGCCACATGTTTGGTACGCGTCCTTATACGGATACCAATAGTGCGCGCGATAACTTTTTCCTTGCTATCTTTACGTGGGGTGAGGGTTATCATAACTATCATCACTTCTTCCAATACGACTATCGTAATGGCGTGAAATGGTGGCAATATGATCCAACCAAATGGTTGATTGTAGGTTTATCGAAGCTTGGTCTGACAACAGATCTACGTACGGTAGATGACACGACCATCAAACATGCTGAAGTGCAAATGCAGTTTAAGGCAGCACAACAGAAAATTGAAACAGCCACTGCAGGCGGACTTGATATTCCGCATGCGATGAAAAGTTTCCAAGATCGTATTAAGTTTGAATTTGATGCATTCACCCAGACGGTAGAAGAATGGCAAGCGCTAAAAGCCAAAACTATTGAACTGAAAAAGATTGAGCTTGCTGACCGTTTGCATGAAGCTGAAGAGACATTGAAAAATGATTATGCTAAGATTGAGCAAAAAATCCTTGAGCATAACAGTAATTTAAAGACAGCATTTCGCTCTATTGGTCACAGCTCCAAAGCCGCTTAAGCGTTAACAGCAGACCCGTAATGTGACGTTAATGTGACTTTCTTATTTTTGCTTTTCTCCTTCCCTTTATCTGTAATAGATAGAGGGATTTTTTTGTTTAGCGTTTATTCACAGCACTTATTTATCTGCAAGGCGCATGAAATCGGACAGGATTAATTAGGCAAAATTTGAAGGTATAGATTACAAGAGATGGACAGAGCGAAACGCTGCAATGGTAAGGCTATGCTATAGTAAGTTACTCACTTTATAATTCGATTTTATCAGCCGATGGGAAAGCCTTGTATGCGCTATCAAAACACCTACGTCAATCTAGACACACGTCTCTATCACAAACAACCTCCTACACCGCTAGAAAATCCACGGATTGGTCACTTCAACCTGCAGGTGGCACAGCAATTGGGCTGGGCAGATGATGAGGATTTAATGGCGCGCTGGGTTGAGATACTCGGTGGTCAATACTTGCCAGCAGATTTTGAACCCTTAGCCATGGCTTACGCGGGTCATCAGTTCGGGCAATGGGCAGGCCAATTGGGTGATGGGCGCGGCTTACTGATGGCACAAGTGCTCGATAATAATGATACGTTGCAAGACTTACATCTTAAAGGTATCGGCCTGACGCCTTATTCGCGGATGGGTGATGGGCGCGCCGTGTTACGCAGTACTATTCGCGAGTATTTATGTGGTCATGCCCTCACTCAGCTAGGTATCCCGTCTTCCAATGCCTTGGGCTTTGTGGTATCAGATACCAAAGTGCGCCGTGAGCGTATGGAAGCTGGAGCGGCATTAATGCGCGTTGCTGACAGTCACATTCGCTTCGGTCATGTTGAGTGGATTGCCAGCTTTGCACCTGACCTGCTCGGCGAGTTTACCGACTATATGATTGATACGTACTATCCAAAGTGCCGCCAAAGCGAGACACCCGTGTTGGCATTTTTGACCGCCGTGGTTGAGCGTACCGCACGAATGATTGCGGACTGGCAGCTAATCGGCTTTGCTCATGGCGTGATGAATACCGATAACTTATCCATTACAGGAAGTGCTTTAGACTTTGGGCCGTTTGGCTTTATGGAGCGCTTCGATCCGGCGTGGATTAACAACCATTCTGACCATACTGGGCGTTACGCTTATCAAAATCAGCCTGCTATCGGACATTGGAATCTCAATACTTGGCTACCGCATTTTATGCGCCTAGAAGGAGTCACCCGTGAGACATTGGCTGACTGTTTGGCGCCTTACGAGGCGACCTTTATGCAGCACTACCAACAGGGACTGTGCCGTAAGCTCGGTCTGCCGCACGAAAAAGAGAGCTTAACCTTGGCCTTTGAATGGCTCACCTTGCTCGAAGATAACTTACTCGATTATACCAATAGCTTTAGAGCATTATTGGCTCTCGTAGCACCAGATGATTATCCTCATGAGCAGCAGCTACTGTCTACCCTGACAGCAGAACTCACCGATGAGGCAAGTAAAGTTTGGCAAGATTGGTCGACGCGCTATCTGGCCCAATTACGGTCAGTGTCTGTCAAACAAGCGCTCGATAGCATGCGAGAGAATAATCCCGTTTATGTGCTGCGTAATAGCATGGCTCAGCGTGCCATTACTGCCGCTGAACAAGGTCAATTTGAAGAAGTTAATCGGGTGTTCGAGCTACTCGCCGACCCTTATAATGTTCAAGATATCGCTATCGAACTGGATAGTAAGCCGCCTACGCCTCATGCACCGCAAATGCCCATTAGTTGTTCGTCTTAATAAGCCTGCTATACTGTAATATTTTGAAACATAATAGGAATGGGGTTGATATTTGACTCCAATCTTTGGCATTATCAACGGGCTAAATGATGAATATCATTTAATTATATTATTCGCATAATTCACAGCTGTTGACTAGGCAGTGAAATGCCAATAATGCTAGAATGACTATTTTGCAGGATTGCTTTTTTTCGCTGCTATCTAAGCGCCGATACTTATCTTTTGCCGATACTTATTTTTTTAGTGTGACTTTACCCTCTTCTCATCATATCTCATGGTTTTTTGAGGGTTAGGCGTTAGTTTTTTTTATCACCATTTAATCTATTCCAATTTATTCCAACCATGGCAATTATTATGAATGACGATATCACTTTGAATACGGATAACCCTACTACGGAAAAAGAGCAGTTTGAACGAGCTGCCCTCCATTATCATGAGTTCCCAAGGCCGGGTAAAATCTCAGTTACGCCTATCAAGCAATTGGCCAATCAACGTGATTTGGCACTCGCCTATTCACCAGGTGTTGCCATACCCTGTCTTGAAATTCAAAGAGACCCAGCCTTAGCTGCCAAATATACCGCGCGTAGCAACTTGGTCGGCGTCATCACCAATGGTACTGCCGTACTGGGTCTAGGTAATATCGGGCCATTGGCGTCAAAACCAGTGATGGAAGGTAAAGGCGTTCTATTCAAGAAGTTCGCGGGTATCGATGTTTTTGATATTGAAATTGCCCAAAACGATCCAGATAAGTTCATCGAAGCCGTCGCTTCTCTTGAGCCAACATTTGGTGGTATTAACTTAGAAGACATCAAAGCACCAGAATGTTTCAAAATCGAACGTGAATTGCGTAAGCGCATGAACATTCCCGTATTTCATGACGATCAACATGGTACTTCAATCATTGTTGCCGCTGCCATGCTCAATGCGTTGATTATCACTGACAAAAAAATTGAAGATATCAAAGTCGTCTGTTCAGGTGCTGGCGCAGCAGCAATCTCTTGCTTAGACATTATTTGTGCACTTGGTGTCAATAAAAACAATATCATTGTGTCAGATTCACGCGGTATCATTAGCACCAGCCGTGAAAACCTTGACGAAACAAAGCAACGCTACGCTCGTGACACGACCGCGACTACTATCGATGAAGTGATGGATGATGTCGATATGTTCCTTGGGCTATCTATGCCAGGAACTTTATCAGAAGATATGGTTCGTCGTATGGCAAAAGACCCTATTGTATTTGCCCTTGCCAACCCCACACCAGAAATTATGCCAGAGTTGGCACATGCTGTGCGTCCAGACGTCATTATGGCAACTGGTCGCTCGGATTATCCAAACCAAGTCAACAATGCCTTATGTTTCCCTTATATCTTCCGCGGTGCATTAGACGTCGGTGCCACAACTGTCAATGAAGAGATGAAAGTTGCCTGTGTACGTGCGATTGCTGCCATGGCGCACGTTGAAGCGACACCGACCACAAACGTAAGAAACATCGAATCGATGAAAAGTTTTGGTCGTGACTACTTAATCCCCGGTCCACTAGAGCCAAACTTAATCATTGAAATCGCTTCTGCGGTTGCCAAAGCGGCGATGGATTCCGGTGTTGCCACGCTCCCTATCACAGATCTTGCGGCGTATCGTCAACGTCTATCTGAGTTTGTCTATAACTCAGCCTTCGTCATGAAGCCTATTTTTGCTCGTGCCAAAGCCGCACCAAAACGCATTGTTTATTGTGAAGGCGAAGACAATAACATCTTACTTGCGGTTCAGGTCGTCGTCGACGAAGAGCTGGCGCAACCTATCTTGGTTGGTCGTCCTTCAGTTATCGAAGCCAATATCGAAAAACTGGGCTTGCGTCTAAAAGATGGCGTGAACATCACTATCGTCAATCAAGATGACGACCCACGCTATAAAGAGTACTGGCAGGGTTATTATGAGAAGAACAAGCGTAAAGGCGTTAGTATTGAACTTGCCCGCCGTGATGTTCGTCGCAAGACCACATTAATCGGCTCACTATTGGTCGAAAATGGCGATGCCGATGGTATGATATGTGGTACGTTTAGCCATTATCAATTGCATTTAGACTACGTACAAAGCGTCATTGGCAAAAAAGAAGGCGTCAAAGATTTTTATGCGATGAATGCCGTACTTATGCAAGATCGCAATATTTTTATCGCTGACACTTATATCCATGAAGATCCAACAGCTGAACAACTGGCTGAAATGACCGTTCTGGGCGTTAATCAATTACGCCGCTTTGGGATCACGCCACGTGTTGCGCTCGTATCACATTCTAACTTTGGTACCTCAAACCGTGCCAGCGCGGTCAAAATGCGTAAAGTGTATCAATTACTAACCGATATGAATGTTGATTTTGATTTTGAAGGCGAGATGCAAGGTGATGCTGCTCTGAACGAAGCGATTCGTCTAGAAGATATGCCATCAAGCCCATTAAAAGGTGCCGCAAACTTGCTTATCTTGCCAACGCTTGATTCAGCAAACATCGCCTTTAACCTGCTCAAAACAGCAACTGGTAGCGCCTCTATTGGTCCTATTTTGCTCGGTGCGAATAAACCAGTCCATATCCTAACGCCATCAGTTACCGCTCGTCGTGTGGTCAACATGACTGCGCTTGCCGTGACGGAAGCTCAAGATCTAGAGAATGAAGCTCAGGATTTAAAGGACGAAGCTCAATGATAGTATGAGTACACTATTGAGACCGTCGCTATAATTTATTTATCGCGACGGTCTGCTATACTAAAACCAGTCAACGCTTTTAATAAAGCATTGACTGGTTTTTTTTGCTCAGTACCACTTCTATTCATGCTATGAATGCCAATTGGGTCAATACCTAGGGAATATTATGCAAGTTTATCTCGTCGGCGGCGCAGTACGTGATCGACTGTTAGGTCGTCCTATCAAAGACAAAGACTTCGTCGTCGTTGGGGCGACAGTAGCTGAGATGATAGCTGCTGGGTTTCAACAAGTCGGCGCAGATTTTCCTGTGTTTTTGCACCCTACCAGTCATGAAGAGTATGCGCTAGCTCGTACCGAACGTAAGCAAGGTCAAGGCTATCAAGGCTTTAGTGTTCATGCCAGTCCTGATATCAGCTTAAAAGACGATCTACAACGTCGCGACTTGACCGTCAATGCCATGGCAATCGAAGTTACTAGCCTCACTGACGCCACCCCTATCAGTGGCGAAGTGGTCGATTACTATGGTGGACTGGATGATATAAAAAGCAAAACCCTACGTCATGTCTCTAGTGCTTTTAGCGAAGACCCATTACGTGTTCTGCGAGTCGCGCGCTTTTATGGACGGTATTATGACTTGGGCTTTATCATCGCTGGCGAAACACTGGAATTGATGCGTCAGTTGGTCAGCTCGGGCGAACTAACACATTTAAGTAGCGAGCGCATTTGGCAAGAATCGAGCCGTGCAATGATGCAGGTCTCTCCTCAGGTATACTGGCAGCAACTGTTCGAAATCGATGCTTTAACAGAATACTTTGCGCCCTTACATCAGACGTGGAGCATTAACGGTCACATAAGAGAGACGGTACAGACCGCACTGTATTTCGCGGGTCAAATGCAATTCAACTTATCACAACGCTGGGCGTTATTACTGTCGAGCCTTAATCCGGCGTTATTCGGTTTAGTACCCAGTGAAACGATGTCTGCCACAAAAGCCATTATTGAAATAGGCAACACCGCCAAAATACCAAAAGCCCAAACTCAGTTTGCGACTTTATTCGTGCAACAAGGCGAAAAATTAAAGCGTATAAACGAGTTGAGCCCGAGCGAAAAAATAGACCTTATTCAAGCCTGTAGTGCTCATAAAGAGCCTGATAAGCTCTCGCAACTGCTAGTAACCAGTCACGTGTTACAGCTCGCCTCTCAGCACCGTGAGATGATGTTAGCTCTAGGCAGCTTCCATGCTATTGGCGTCAAAGATATCGAATCAGACCTCAAAGGTCCAGCGATTGGTGCTGCATTGCGACAAGCCAGAATTGAACACTTACAAGCGCACGATATGTCATCAATACCTTCTGAAAAGATGGCTTAGAAATCACTCTTCAATGTCTATTAAAACCTAACTATGAATCAAAAACTTAAGATATCTTTAACAGAAAATACTGTTGCACCAGTGATGCTGGTGACTGGCAGCGCCAAGCGTATTGGTGCCGCTATTATTCGTGCCGCACACTATCAGGGCTATCGGGTGATTATCCATTGTCATCATAGTAAGAATGCAGCAAATACCCTAGCCAATGAGCTAAATGAAAATCGAGCCGATAGTGCCGTGGTAATCGTCGCTGATTTGGCAATCGTTAATGACAGCTCGGCTCTTAGCCAGTTCATCCAAAATATCATAGGAAGTTTTGGTCAGCTCGATGTGCTGGTACATAATGCGTCACGGTTTTATCCGAGTCCGCTTGGTAGTATCGAAAACGCGCAATGGGACGAATTGTTTTTGACTAATGCAAAAGCGCCCTTACTATTAAGCCAAGCGTTATATCCCTATCTTAAAGCACGGCAAGGTTGCATCATTAGCCTACTCGATATCCATGCACACAATAAGCCATTCAGCACTTATACCATCTATAACATGGCGAAAGCCGCTCACCGAATGATGGTACAATCTCTCGCACTCGATATGGCACCTGATGTACGCGTCAATGGCGTTGCCCCTGGAGTCAATATTTTGCCTGAGACTGATAGCGATCAAGCGCTTGATGATGAGCAACAACAAAGCATCGTTAGCTCCATTCCCATGCAAAGAATAGGAATGCCTGATGAAATTGCACATTGCGTGCTATATTTGGCTAAAGCAAGTTATGTAACCGGCGAGATAGTCGCGGTAGATGGTGGACGTAGTTTGACGCTGGCCGGTGGCAGTTATTAACAAGCCGTCAAATACTCTACGCGATTTGCTAACTTTTACTTGAAAAATAAAAAAAATCAGGTATCATTGTGCGTCTACCGTTAGGGCCCATAGCTCAGTTGGTTAGAGCAGAGGACTCATAATCCTTTGGTCGTAGGTTCAAGTCCTACTGGGCCCACCAAATTTAAACCCTTACAGTCATTGTGAACTGACCCCCGAAACTTGGACGGTTTAATTAAAGATAGTACTGAGCTCTGTATTGTACAGGGCTCAGTCCTTTTAGTTTAAGCTGAATTCTCTCATGATTATAATAATGCATATACTCATGAATCTGTTTCTCTAAATCTTCAATGGTTTTCGGCTTCTTAATATAAATCGTCTCACACTTTAAAGACCCAAAGAAGCTTTCCATCAATGCATTATCTAAACAGTTCCCTTTTCGGCTCATACTTTGCTTAATGTTATTCTCTTTAAGCGTATTCGCAAACGCTTTCATCTGATAATGCCATCCTTGATCTGAATGCAGCGTGAGCTGCTCGGTGCGCTTTGTTGGTATGCCCTTAAGCGCACGATCAAGCATCTGTTTGACCAAGTCATATACCGGTCGTTTTGATAGCTGGTAGCTGACAATCTCATTATTAAAGCAGTCAAGTATCGGTGACAGGTACAGCTTGTCATCGCCGACTTTAAATTCAGTAATGTCTGTCAGCCATCTGCGATTGGGCGCACCCGCCCGAAACTTGCGCTTGACTCTATTCTTAGCAATGACGCCGCACGCTCCTTTATAGGATCGGTACCTTTGTCGTCTGATTCTCGCTGTCAGCTTAAGCTGTCCCATCAGCCGTGCAATCAGTTTGTGGTTATGAATGAGACCCTCATTCTTAAGGGTTTGGGTGATTCGACGGTAGCCATACCGACCTTTATGCTGATGATAGATGTCACTAATACGCTGTTTAAGATCGGCGTATTTATCTTGACTACTAAGACTCGCCCTACGGTAGTAGAAACTACTCCGCGCAAGCTTTGCTATGCTGAGTAAGTCAGATAACGTGTGCTTTAGTCTCAATCCTTCGATGAGCCTTGCTTTGTCGCGGCTTGTTCCCTTTCCCGAAGCAAGGCATCGAGCTTTTTTAGATAGGCATTCTCCGCTCGTAGATATGCGTTTTCACGTTTGAGCTCTGCTAGTGTCTTTTCATTATCGGGTTTGTCTGTGATAGGAGAGGTCATGGGATGACTACCTTTATATTTGGATGTGAGTCCAGACATACCATGGAGCCTGTAAGCTTTATGCCAGTGGCTAATAAGCGCAGGTGAGCTGATATTAAACCTAAGGGCAGTTTCAGATTGGCTTAATCCTTCTGCTAACATCACAGCGATCACTTTATACTTAAAGTCGCTACTGTATTTAGTTTTATTAGTCTTAGGTTTGATGGCGTCTATACCACTATGCTGATACTGCTGAACCCACTTAGATACCATTTTGTTATCAAGTCCAAACTTCTCACCTGTCGCACCGCTACTATGTCCTTGACGGTAGTATGCTATGACTTTGATCTTAAAGTCTATGTCGTATTTCATAAAATAACCCCCAGAAGTTGTGTCCAACTTATGGGGGTCAGTTCATTAGGCTTGAAGGGTTTTTTTGTTGTCTAAGTTTTCGGAAAATCCCTACATGCTATTACTTGCATAGCATGTAGGGATTAGGTATGAATTTTAACTTTCTCAGGTGATGTTGTTAATATCAGGGTTTACCATTATTCAAACAAATTAATATGGCTTAACTTTATAGATTTTACTTCATCCAGCTTGAAGCAACAGATAAGCGCTCACCACACTCAGCGACGATACGTTCAATGAGCTCGGCACAAGTAGGGATATCGTCGATAAGACCGACAACTTGACCTGCGGTGATAACCCCGTTATCCACCTCTCCTGAATTCAGTGCGGCTTGACCACGCGCACCAGCG
Organism: Psychrobacter okhotskensis; assembly: GCF_965638355.1. Classification (NCBI taxonomy): domain Bacteria; kingdom Pseudomonadati; phylum Pseudomonadota; class Gammaproteobacteria; order Moraxellales; family Moraxellaceae; genus Psychrobacter; species Psychrobacter okhotskensis. Next base: position 1,386,247 of record NZ_OZ281822.1, on the reverse strand, counting down.
ACTAGCGGACGTATCTCAGCAAATTCAACGCCGCCTTCTTGATACTCCATTGAGACAACTTCATCTGAAATAGCGTTTTTGAGGACGCGGACCGTGTTATTTAGGCTTCTAAAAATAAGGCGAGTATCACGCTCTGAGGCGTTGACTAACGCTTGCTTAATATTATCATGCATGGGCGCCTCGACAGTGGCACAAAAGCGCGTGCCCATGTTGATGCCTTCTGCACCCAATACTAAAGCGGCGGCCCGATACCGCCAGAGGCGATGACAGGGATTGATAGCTGTTTGACGGCAGCTGGGATGAGCACCAAGCCACCGATATCTTCCTCTCCTGAGTGACCAGCACACTCGAACCCATCAATAGATATTATATCGACACCGTGGCGCTCAGCAGATAAAGCATGACGAACCGACACACATTTATGGATAGTAATTAAGTTGGCCGCTTTGGGTTTTGCCATAAAGTCTCTGGGATTATTGCCAGCGATTTCTAAAATCTTGACCCCACTTTCGATAATGGCGTCCATATACTCATCGTAAGGCGGCGGATTGATAGTAGGATAAATGGTTAAATTAACGCCAAAGGGCTTATCCGTCATCTCACGGCAACGGGCAATCTCTTTGGTCAGCGCTTCAGGCGTCGGCATCGTGAGGGCGGTAACCATGCCTAAACCGCCAGCATTTGATACAGCGAGCGGCCGCCATGTCCGCAGTGCCCACCCACATCATGCCGCCTTGGATAATAGGGTATTTAATATTGAGCATTTCGGTGATTCTGGTTTTCATAACAAGTCCATTTAGAGTTTATAAATATATATTGATACTAGGGAAACTAGCGCTTCACTTTAATTAATCGATCAAACCGCGCTCAATGAGATGATTTTCATACTGTTCACGCATATCCTTTTTGAGCATTTTTCCAGTGCCATTCAGCGGAACAGTGTCTACAAAGACTACGGCGTCCGGAAGCTGCCATTTTGCAAGCTTTCCCTCATAATGAGCGATTAAGGCCTCCTCTGTTAACTCCTCGCCAACTGCTAATTGAGCAATAATTATTGGACGCTCATCCCATTTTGGATGCTTAGCGCCGATGACCGCTGCCATAGCCACCGCCGGATGCGACATAGCAATATCCTCTAGCTCTACTGAGGATATCCACTCACCACCTGATTTTATTAAGTCTTTCGCACGGTCGCGAATGCTTAGATAACCGTCCTCATTGATGGTTGCAATGTCACCCGTATCAAACCAACCGTCAGCCTCAAGTGCCGACTCTGCACTATTGAAATAACTATCGACAATCCAATATCCTCGAATTTGTAGATTGCCTGAGGTTTTACCATCATTAGGCAGTAGCTTATTGTTCTGATCCTTATCAACAAGACGAATCTCCACTCCAAATGGCGGACGACCCTGCGACAGACGCGTCTTTAGCTTATCGTCTGCTGATAACTCGCTATGTTTGGCTTTGAGCTGATTGGCGGTCCCTAGTGGACTGGTCTCCGTCATACCCCACGCATGTAAGGTCTCGCAATCAAACTCATCACGAAAAGCTTTAATCATGGACGATGGACAAGCTGAACCACCAACGACGTTACGTTTAAGGCTAGGCAGCTTAGTCCCCGTCTCTTTGGCCGCTGCTAGTAAGGTTTGCCAAATAGTCGGTACGCCAACCGCCACATTGACCTTATACTCATCGATCATATTGGCCAAACTGTGTCCATCTAAATTTGGCCCTGGTAGCACCACTGAGGTCCCAATCATCGCCGCCGCATAAGGCAAACCCCATGCATTGGCATGAAACATCGGTACTACAGGCAACACGATATCTTGTGACGATAAATTCATTGAATCAGGTAAGCTGGCCGCGAAGCTATGTAGCACCGTACTACGATTGGTATATAACACGCCTTTAGGATTGCCCGTGGTACCTGAGGTGTAGCATAGCGAGCTTGGTGCATTTTCATCAAGCTCAGGCCATTTATAGTCATCTGACTCTTCATCTATCAGCTCATCATAGAATAGAACATTAGGGAGTTGCGCTCTGACCTCTTCGTCAGCCGCGGTCATACAAATGAAATGCTTAACCGTGTGCAGATGGTCTTTAACCCCTAATACCAGCGGTAAAAACGTCTTTTCGAAAAACAGCACTTGATCCTCAGCATCATTAACAACATAGATAATTTGCTGCGGAAATAAACGTGGATTGATGGTATGACATACCATGCCGGAGCCGGACACCCCATACCATATCTCAAGATGACGACGGTTATTCCATGCGATGGTCGCTAAGCGATCGCCCTGCTCTATGCCCAGCTTGGCTAAAGCGTTTGCGAGGCGCTTACTGTTATTATGTATCGTTTTCCAATCAGTATGAGTCGTACTACCATCAGTCTCACGCGAATAAATCGGTGTATCACCATGGTAATCGGCAGCGTGTTCAATCAAATGGCTAATCAACAATGGCCGTTGCATCATGTGTCCGAGCATACTTTTCATACTTTCTTCCTTGAAAGTTCGTTCTGAATAATAAATATAAAATAGAGGTATAAAAGGGGTATAAAGTACTGATATCAAAAAACCGCTTTTACATAAAACGTGAGGCCAGTTCCTTCATAATCTCATTGGTACCGCCATAGATTTTTTGTACTCGGGCATCGGCATAGAGTCGTGCAATTGGATATTCCATCATGTAGCCATAACCACCAAATAGTTGTACGCATTCATCCATGACGATGCATTGCTTTTCGGTCACCCAATACTTAATTAAAGCCGCATGTTGAACCGTTAGCTCTTTTTCCAGTAATGATTCAATAGCAGCATCGCATAGGGCACTTGAAGCGATATAATGACTGTTACACTCTGCTAACTTAAAGCGGGTATTTTGAAAGCTCCATACTGGCTTACCAAAAGCGGTGCGCTCTTTGGTGTAATCAATGGTGAGATCCAGTGCCAATTTCATGGCACCAACCCCCGCCAAGGCGACGATGAGACGCTCTTGCGGCAGCTCTTGCATCAGCTGCATAAACCCCATACCTTCAACCGTACCCAAGAGGTTCTTTTGTGGCACTCGCATATTACTAAAAAACAGCTCCGAGGTATCTTGAGACGCCATACCGAGCTTTTTTAGCTTCTTGCCACGCTCAAACCCGGGCGCATTGTCCGTCTCTACTACAATCAGCGAAACGCCTTTCGCCCCTTGCTCTCTATCCGTTTTGCAAGCCACGATTATTAAATTGCCCAATTGACCATTAGTAATAAAGGTTTTAGAGCCATTGATAATATAATCATCACCGTCTTTGACTGCGAAGGTTTTGATATTCTGTAAGTCAGAGCCTGTACCCGGCTCAGTCATCGCGATTGCACCAATCAGCTCACCGGTCGCCATCTTGGGTAGCCATTTCTGCTTTTGCTCTTCGGTACCATGATGCAAAATATAAGGGGCGACAATTCCTGAATGCAAAAAGCCGCCAAAACCTGCTTGATTGGCTTCTGACTGTGCATAAATCAGCGCCGCTTCATGACGAAAATCACCGCCTGCGCCGCCATATTCCTCTGGCATCGAGGCGCATAAAAAGCCCATCTCGCCAGCTTCTAGCCAAGCTGCGCGGTCAAGCATGCCGTTCTCACGCCATTTTTCATCATGCACTTCCCAACCTTTAAACACTTTTAGCGCACTCTCATGCAGCATCTCGATTTCTTCGTCCATCCACTTCGGTTTAAAACAGGCGATAGTCATAAAGTCTTCCTTGATATGGTATTAGTTTTAATGGATGTTAAACTTCTTACACGGATAATATAATAAAAAATTATAAAATAGTAATTAATATTACCTTTTATAAAGTTATAAAAATACATATTAATACTAGCCTAGTTGCTTTTATCTTATAAAATAAATCTTACATTTGCAACAGAGTTCATTATAATGGTAATTATAATTATCCTAAATATTAACTGCTGGTTTTAAAAATTGATAAGCTAGAATTATCAAGGAGATACTAAATATGAAAACCACTCGCTCAAAAGCGCAAGCAAGTAGCAAAACTGACATTGATAAAAAAAGCGCCAAAAATAAACGTGGCAAACATAAAAGCAACTCTGCTAATTTGATTGCTCAAACGGAGTCTTTAGCCTTAGCGCCATTGTCCGATATGCGCCCTGCTACTTTAGATAAAATAGAGAAAGCCGTACGCCAGCTTTTTGCTAGTAGTGATGCTAGCGATATTACGATGATACAAATTGCTAAGGCTGCAAACGTCTCGTTGCAAACACTCTATAAGTATTTTGGCGATAAACAAACGGTACTTTATACTATTATGGATATAGTGCTTGGTAGGCTAGCGACAAGGATGATGGATCATTTGCAAGGTATTGATAGCGTAGAAGATCGTCTGCGTAAGACGTTATGGGTGTGCTTAGATTTTGTCGACACTCATCCTGACGCCGTGATGGTGTTATCGAAGGTATCGATAGCGCGTTTTCATAACATCGCTATTTACAATAATAAAGAGCTTATCAATGCTTTTTTGAGCGTGCTTGAGGATGGTCAAAAGCGAGGGGTACTGGTGGAGACGGTTCCACTGCATATCTTATTTGACGTGTTTATGGGGTTTATCAGCCGTCTCGGTATTATGAAAACGATTCGTCAAGCAGATGCCCCGCTCAATGCAAATTTTGATGCCTTATTTGATATATTATGGCGTTCGATGTCAAAACCTGAGGCAATGCAAAACTCGTCTTAGTAGCGCTAGAAGAAGAGAGACACCACTTTAATAAAACCCTCTTATCAGCCGTCCTGAATTAGTTGACTACCACAATAATGAAAAAAGCCAAATGCTACTTTTAACGGTAACGTTTGGCCTTATTATATGTATAGTCAAAATATCCTAAAAACGCGACGGTATTGCTGATATCAATTTTTTGTCGCCTCTGTCTGCGCAGGCACAGCAAGCAAGAAAAATAGATATCAGCAGTGTGTGATGGTTCGATATTATTTTTCACTGACTATATTTTATTATGAGTGCTTTTTAGCAGCTACTTTTTGACTACTAAAAAGAAGTACGACGATAGTTGCGGTATTTTGGTAACCAAAAATTGGCTTGTAATTGACGTTCTAAATTCTCTGCCGTGACAGGTAGCGCCAATTTATCTTCAATTGCTTGTCGTGCAACTGCGTAGGCTATTTTTTCACTGATCTCTCTAATGACTCTAATTGGCGGTAATATTGCACCTGGTGCTTTTTCATATTCCATAGATATATCTGCCAGTGCTTGGCTTGCGGCCATTAACATATTATCGCTGATACCCGTCGCACGTGAGGCTAACACTCCTAGGCCAATACCAGGGAAAATATAGCTGTTATTACACTGCGACACTTCGAAAGTCTGACCTTCAAAAGTGGTGTGAGGAAAAGGGCTTCCGGTTGCAATAATTGCGCGACCTTTGCTCCAATTGGTCACTTCTTGCGGCGTTGCTTCGACACGAGACGTTGGGTTTGAAAGCGGTAAGACAATGGGATGTTCAGTATTAGCACATAACGTTTCGATCACCTCTTGGGTAAACAGACCTTTTTGGCCACTGACGCCAAATAATACCGTTATTTTTGCTTGTTTCACCACTTGGGCTAAACCAAGCTTCTTACTTTTATCCCAATTTGCAATGGCCGATTCTTTTTGTACCAACGGTTCTTGGAATTTTTGTAGCTCTGTCATGCTATCAGTAAGTAGGCCATAACGATCCACCATAAATACTTGGCTACGCGCCTGCGCCTCCGTTAACCCTTCACGCTGCATTTGGCGAATGATATGCTCGGCGATACCGCAACCTGCAGATCCTGCACCCAAAAACGCTATTTTTTGTTCGCTAAGCTTTTGACCCTTATTTAAACACGCTGCAATCAAGGTGCCGACTGAAACAGCAGCAGTACCCTGAATATCATCATTGAAGCAGCATAATTGGTCACGATATCTATTCAATAATGGCGTCGCGTTCTCTTGGGCAAAATCTTCAAATTGCAATAATGCCTCTGGCCAGCGACGTTTGACCGCTTGAATAAACAAGTCTACAAACTCATTATAGTCATCACCAGAGATGCGTGGATTTCTCCAGCCCATGTACATAGGGTCGTCAATTAGCTGTTGATTATTGGTGCCGACGTCTAACAAAATCGGTAAGCAGTAAGCTGGGCTAATACCACCACAAGCCGTATATAACGCTAACTTACCAATGGGGATTCCCATGCCGCCAATACCTTGGTCGCCTAGGCCTAATATACGCTCACCATCGGTGACAACGATCACTTTTACGTTTTGTTTGGTGGCATTTTGCAGCATGTCATCGATTTTATGGCGCTCAGGATAAGAGATAAACAAACCACGTTTGCGGCGATAAATTTGCGAGAATTTTTCACATGCTTGACCAACCGTTGGGGTATATATGAGCGGCATGACCTCTTCAATATGCTGTTCAATTAGATGATGAAATAAGGTTTCATTAGTGTCTTGTATATTACGCAGATAAATATGCTTATCCATATCACTAGTGAATGAGCGCAGTTGATGATAAGCGCGCAGAGATTGCTCTTCAATCGTCTCAATGTTATGAGGTAGCAAACCTGTCAGATTAAAGCTATCACGCTCTTCTGATGAAAAAGCGCTGCCTTTATTTAGTAAAGGGGTTTCTAATAATGCAGGACCTGCAAAGGGAATATATAGTGGACGTTTGGTTTGCATAATAAAGTCTTCTTATTAATTATTAAAGGCGTATGGATGAAAAATCAATGGGTCAAATATTTTACTGATTTATTAGAGCGTGTTGAAAAAATCGTAGTGGTGAACTTGGTAAAACAGCCACTCTATGATGAGTGTATCATGACCAAAAAATTGCAGAGCAATAATGCGGAATTCAAAGCAGAAGCGGTCAAAAGAAGGCATGCTTGTCGTCACAGCAACCTATTATACTGGAGTGCTGACCGTTCTTGAAGGAATCAAGCCACTTAAACGCCAATTAAAAATAGCGGAAGAGAAATGAGAGATATTAAATAAGGAAGGATTAAGCTTCAAACAATTAACCTGAATATTTAACTATAGTCGATGTACTCTAAAAAGAACATAGCGCTACTGGGATGCTGTCTTTAAATATGGGTTGCGCAGCCTATGGGAACGCAGCACGTAAGTAACATTTATACCAGTAGCGCGTTTAAATTTATATAATCGTTTTATTTTTAATGAACTATAATATCAAACTATTCACTAGCGTAAATCATCAACGACCGCCAACATAGCAACTAGCGACGCTTCACCCAGTTTAGCAGAACGCTCTGGTGACCAGCCTGTATCCTCAAAAGGTAAATTATTATTGTCTTTAAACGGCATCTCTAAAGTATTGGCAAGGCAATCAAAACGTTCCGCCACCCAGTGAGTTGCGATAGTCATATTGGCCGTACCTGGCGCATCAATGTCATAGCCAACTTCGGACTGAAAATCAGCACTGGCTATCTTTAACACCTCGGAGAATTTATCGCGTAAACGGGCAAGGCGGTCACTATAACTTGGTGTGCCTTGCGACCCTGCTAAGAAAACATAAGGTAAGGCTTCATCACCATGCACATCATAAAATAGGTCAACGCCTGTCGTCTCCATTTTATTAATGACATGAAAGACTTCAGGGCTTTTTTCTAAGCTTGGATTGGACCATTCACGGTTTAAGTTCGTCCCGACAGCATTGGTACGCAGATGTCCACGCACACTACCATCAGGGTTCATATTGGGTACAATATAGACGTTCGCTTTTTCTAATAATAATTTAGCAGTAGCGTTATCACTGTCTAAGAGGCTATATAATAGTCCCTCAACCAGCCACTCAGCCATGGTTTCGCCCGGATGCTGACGTGCCGTGATCCAAATGTTGCGTTTATTGACCTCATTATTGCCATCGCTAATGTTAACTAAGGTTAAATCGCGCTTATCCAGCGTTTCGCCTAAATGTTCTAAGGTTACCAAGGGATGCGTTTGTACAGCTGCCAATAAGTCTTGATGACGCTCATAACTGTACGGGGCAAAGTAGGCAATTTGAATGGTATCGCATTCAAGCTCTACCGTTATGGTCAACTTGCCATCTGTATAAGAGGTTGGCAAACGGAACCAATACTCTCGATCATAGGAGGCAACCGCTTGGTAATTCTCCCAGCCTGCAAGGTAGGATGCCTGCCCTGCATTCACAATATTCAGCACATACTGCTCGCCCACTTCGCCTGATAAACGAAAGTTAAACCACTGAAAAAACTCTTCGCCAACGTCAGGACGAATCGCCAACTGAATATTGTTTTTATTGTCCAAGTTAATAACGTCAATATTACCCGCATCGAAATTTGCCGTGATATGCATAACTTTTCCTTCCTTCATTATTATCATCGTTTTTGAGACTGCTTACCTTTAAGCTGAAACAATAACAGTCTGGTTAACTCATCTGACTCTGTGTCTTTATGAGCTTAAATATAACATTTTTTCTTTAGATGTCGCCTCTTCTTTGCTGCCTCAGCGTGCTTTTTCAAGCATCACTGCCAAACATCGCTCTCAAACGTTATCCGCAAAAGATTAATCATCATTATCTTCTCAACTTATCGAGGTTAAGCCCTTCTCTTTTATATGCTCAGTCTTAAATAAATTTAAAAGACAGAAATCATTTCTCAGCCTCAAAATATAAGAAAGCCTGTCACGCTGGATACTTTATAGCGTGACAGGCTTAACAAAGGCATGTGCTCAATCTAAGTGATAATAACTAATTTACTGTAAATAACCATCTTCAGACATTAATTCAGGGGGAAGCTCCGTCTCTCCCAATGCTTCGAGCAGATTGATTTCGATGGTGCGGGATATAGCAGTGAGGGGCAAGTGATTGGCAGCAACGCCAAAAGGATCGGTAATTTCTTCATTGAGCGCATCTAAACCAAAAAAAGTATAGGCAATGACACCGCAAACCAAAGGAGTGACCCAGCCCAAAGATGTTGCCAAGCCAAAAGGCAGCATAAAGCAATATAGATAGGTGGTACGATGCACGAGTAAGGTATAGGCAAATGGCAAAGGCGTATTATGAATGCGCTCGCAAGCTGCCAATACTATCGTCATCGAGGTCACACGCTCATCCATGTTCTGTATCATAAGATCTGATGATAGCTGCTGGCGTCGACTATATCCGAGCTTTTTACCCATTAGGCGCAGTAGATACTCGGGTAGATTGCCTGCTTGGCGCATACTAATGTGATGCTCCGGCTCTACAAATCGCTCGACATCCTCCCATGGAGACGTCTTGCGAAGCCTGTGCCGCAGTGCGTGCGTAAAAGCAATCGTCAGATGAATCATAGACTGCTGTGTGTGGCGTCCAGTCTCAGTTTCATCATCTATAAAAGAGAGGACTTGGCGGGTAAAGCTACGAGCATCATAGACCAGTTGCCCCCATAAACACCGACCTTCCCACCAGCGTTGGTAGCTTGCATTGTTACGAAAGCCTAAAAACAACGATAAGGCGATACCAAGCAAGGTAAATGGCGCAGCACCATAAGAGGAAAAAGAGCTTGGAAACCAATGCTGAACCGCTGAAATGATGGCACTTAGTAGGGTAATCAGCAAAACTTGGGGGTAAATATGGGGTATGACAGAGCCGCGCAAAGTAAAAAGTATTCTGAATGCATTCGGTTTTTGCCAAACGATCATGAGAGCTTCCTATTAATATAATATTGGTACGCGCGGTATCAAATACATGATTTGATCGATGATGCGATTAGCCCATTTACACAGGCACTAGCGGCTGGGGTAATAATGACTGGCGATTTTAGCATTAAATCTTTTACCGCTGTTGAGGCAGTTGTGTAATAAGTAGAATACAGTTATTAAAAAATGGAATATTTAGGGCGTACGCCATAAAATTACCCCCATCAGTTGCATCCAACTGATGGGGGTAGGCTTAAATTCTTATATCAAATCTTTAGATCAAATCCTTTTTAGATAACGTAAAGGATTTGTAGGGCATGTCATCGTACCCTTCTTTAATAATCTACAGTGTAGCTCAAGCCGTAAGTTGTGCCCGAGGCAGGTAGACGATTCAAGTCGCCATAGGTTGTTTGATGATAGACCGTTAGATAATCCTTATTGAGTAAGTTATAAACCCCATAGTCTACTCGGCCTACTGGCATTTTTACTTGTCCCAAAACGTCTAGTGTCATATAACCTGTCACTGGCAATGCGCTAGAATCAGGGTCTTTCTGTTGATCCTTAAAGGCTTTATCATCACCGCCAATTGCTAACGCTTGTAGACGTACATTACTGCCTTCATCAAAGTTGTATTGCGCAAATGCGGTGCCTTTAAGTGGCGTCAAGCGCACGGCATCGAGCTCCAACCAATCGCCATCTTTGTCGTACTGACCACGGGTATAGGCGACACTGCCACCCACTTGCCATTGCTCATTAATATCGTGACTGAATGAGCCTTCTACGCCGTAGACACGCTCATCGGTATCGACCACTTCTACCGTATAGTCATTGGTAAAGCGTACCGTTTTGTCTGATTCGTTATAAAAACCGCTCAAGCGTGCCGCTGTATCACCGTGTTTTCCTTGCCAACCAAACTCATAGTTATTGGTTGCAATCGGTTGAACATTGTCTGAATTAACCACGAAACCGGCACGCACATCACGCAGTGCTCGCTGTATATCTGCAGTATCAAGACCTTGTGAAAAATTGGCAAACAATTGATCTTTCGGTGTTATCTGATAGCTGGTACCAAGATTGAAAAGTACTTTGTCATGGTCGGTGTTGCCTTTTTCTACGTCGCCTGCTTGATAGTCAATGCCATAAGCTGCACTTGTCCCGCTAATAGCAGAACTATTAAAATACTCTTCAAGCAGCTGCTCATAGATGGGCGTAAAGGTATCAGTCTCAGATTTTAGCTTTTGATAACGTACGCCAGCACTAGTATGCCACTTGTCGGTCAAGTCAACATCTGCATTGACAAAAGCACCCAATTTATCGATGGTAGTATCTGGCCCACCATTGTAAGTAAGCCCATTGGTTTGGGCGGTCAAGCCATTACTAGCAAGAAATATATTTAAGTCTTGACCATAGTAGGTCTGCTCACTGTTTTCGCGTTCGACATCCACACCATAACTAAACAGTGTGTTTTTGCCTGCGATTTCGGTTTCAGTTTGCATGGCTGCACGTAGACCCATCACTTCGATATCAGCTTCTGACTGGGTCACAAATACTGCGGCACTGGTAAGCTTGTTCACTGTGTTTTCGTTAGTCAAACCATTGGCCTGCCATACTTCAGCTGCTTGGGTTGCTGCACTCTTGGCAGAAGGATAAAAACGGCCTTTTTCATCTCTATAGTAGCCCGTTACACTTAAGCTAGAACCTGAACCCGCAAAATCATCATCACTATAATTTAAATTCACGGAGCTTTTTTCGGTATAAGGCTGGTTTTCTACGTTGGCGCCATCAATGGCTACTAAAGATGGGCTGGCACCATATAACACGGCTAAACCATCACCGTAGTCTGGGCCGTAGTCAGTATCTTGCTTATCTTTATAATAAGTCACTGCGAGATCAAGACGTTGGGTGTCCGTTAGCTCTATACCTAAGCTACCATTCACACTTAGTGATTCGGTATCTTGTTGATCCGTTTGGTTGACATCTGGGCTAACTCGATCGCCCTTGCTATCGAACTTTCCACCTTTGGTCTCATAATCAACATCTAAGCGTCCATAAGCCCGCTCGCCGCCATATCCTAAGGTTTGCCCTACATTATAGCCAAATGAATCTGAGTCAAAGTCGCGGCTACTACTAACGCCCACTCTGGTTTGTCTAATAGGGCCATAACCCACCAGAGATTTAGTCACAAGGTTAATCAGGCCACCTGACGCGCCAGCACCATAGATACTAGTGGCACCCGAAAGCACCTCTACCCGCTCAAGCTGTGACGTATCAATACTGTTAAGCTCACGTGAAAGACTGCGTGAACCGCTTAATGGCACACCATTTAGCAAAAACTGTACTGGACGGCCATGCATGGTGGTGCCGTAGTTACTGGTCGAACCACTACTGGTACCCAAGCTCGGAATCAGCTGTGCCAAGATGTCACCAGTGGTACGGTTGCCCGTCGCCTGCATCTGAATCTCGCTTTCAGTAATTACTTGCGTGACGGCTGGCATCTCACTAATCTTCTGAGCCAGCGCCGTACCCGTTCTGGCTTTAGCAGTGACATTGATAGTGTCTAAAGTCACATTGGGAGTCTCATCAGACACAGTACTTGAAGCCAGTTCCGCTGAGGTCTGTGCATCTAATACGGCATCCGCTTCATTGACATTGTTTTGTGCATATAATTGCTGACTAATACAAAGGGTGAGAACAGATAGAGCAACTTGATGATGGCGTTTCATATTCACTTCACTTAGTTGGAGGGTCAAATAGTGGTAAAAGTTATATTTAGCTAATAATACTGTGTGTACTAAGTTTGTGAATGATATTGTAAATGATAATCATTTTTATTTCTACAATTATTTACAGTATTGTGAATGCCATCCTTGGCTAAAAGAGCTTGCTTAAGCGTTGTTTAAGTAATGACTACTTAAAGAGTTGATCTAACTGATTATGACGATAAGCATCAAAAAATAGCTGAAACTTTATCTCATCTGCTTTGTGCTTGTTTTGGCAATCTAATAATAACTTCTGCGCCACGTCAATAGGCAAGATAAACACGCCATCATTATCCATAATGACGATGTCTCCTGAACGAATCGTCGTAATCTGCTCACCAAAGCGATAGCAAATATCGGACGCTAGCGTGCCTGGTGCTTGGTTGCTCTTGAAAGTGGTTATGGAACTGATACCTTGTGCAAACACAGGAAAGCCCAGCTGCTTAATTTGTACCGAGTCAGTTGCCTGCCCAATGACAATGACGGCTGATAGCTTCTCATAGATAGCCGCGCAAGTTCGCAGTGCTCCCCAACATGCTTTAATGCCTAATACTTGAGCATCAATACATAGCACATCATTTGGCGCTGCTTGAATCAATGCCTGATTGATCACATCCGTGTTGTCAGAGGTTAGCTGTACCGTTAACACTCGGCCGACTATGGTAGCCGTACAAGGATTCAGCGCTTTGATATCTGGCAAATACCCTTCCCCAGTCAGATGACCAATAGTCGATGTACCGATTTTTTTATAAATATTTATGAGTTTATTAATATCAACTTCGCTCATTTTTTTCTCATCATAATACGTTTTAGTTGGATATTATTTTTATAGCGCTATGAGCTAGATGTTTCTATTGACGCGCATAAAGGGGTTTATCGTCCTACTTTCTCCAGCTGGCATACTGCCATGAGGGTCAGAGCCACGTGCTATCACAGGCAGTAGCAATGTCTTATGCGGGTAGTGTGAGTTGCTCAATAACTCGTCACGAATAATCTGACGTTGATCATCATCAAAATCGATAGTCATCAACGCCTCCTCAATACTTGTCATTGCTTCACGCCATAGGGCATCCTCATTAATTTCGTAGTGCTCGACCAAGGATTCGATAATGGCGCGAATATTGACCAACAACCCTAATGACTGTAGATAGAATACCAGCGCTTGCGGCGTCTCTCGGTATAGCCGATTTTTAAAATCTGGCGGGCTCAGATAGTCAGGATCTGCGATTTGGTGGCGTGCCAGCCATGGTAGATAGATACGTACTGAATCATGATCACGCAGTAACAGACTGGTAAAACGATTATCTTTTAGCACGATAACAATATTTTGCCCATGCATCTCAGGCGCAAACCCTAAGCGTAAGCAGCGCAGCATCGTCCCCAAAAACACCTCACACAGATTGCTAAAGCACTTGATAACCGCTATTTTTTTATTCTGCGGCGAGCCTTCTTGAACACTGCTTTGACTACTATTCTGAATACCTTCCTGAACAATATCGTCAAAAATATGGTGACTGACACCTTGCTGATATACCAACATACCCAAGCTTGCCATGGGTAACAGTTGAATTGTATCGTCGCATAGATCTGCTGGTAGTTGGCGTAGCATCGCGCCTAAGTGCGTGGGTTTTCCTTGATAAAAGTAAGGATTGATTGAGCTTTTATCGTGCACATGAGACGGCGACATATAGCCCCACCAAAGACGTTCATCCCATAATCGTAGCTGCGCTGATAGTGCAGGGTCTAACGTTCTTGCCTGCATCAGTATGGCTTGGTTTTTTTCGCCATTGATCAGCTTAAGTGCTGGTAGATAGCGCTTTGAGTTCAGTGCATACACCCCTATAGGCAGCTTAATGCTATTCGGCGTATCCGCGTCAATCAGCATACTACGCATGGATGAGCTGGCATAAGTGATGAGCGTATCAAACTTGAGAGTGACAACTGTGCCATTAGCAAGATCGTCGGCATACATCTCATCAATTACATGAGTTATTTGCCAAGGGTGTACGGGCATCGCAATGTGCGTATCCACAATGCCTTTTTCGTCTAGCTCTCGCATCAAACTCTGCTGCTGCATAGTATCCAAAAGATAAGTCGCTGGATTTTGTATTGTCATGTCTTGAACATGCTCTGCCACCATGACATGGCTTTTGGCAATGGCGACCCATACCAGCTTAATGGGTTGGTTAAAATCTGCCATATAACGTTGGTATTCTGTTGCCGTAAAGCCCAATTTACCTTTTGCCAATGGATGAAAAGGACGATCCATCAACGATGCCCATTGCTCCGCTGCAATCAAGGTTTGATGCCAGTGCGGATGTTGACAAACTGCCGTCGTGATATTTGCAGTTGTTGATTGTTGCTGAGCTATAAAAGAAGCCTCTAAGCTTTCTTTTAGCTTTAAAACACCGACATCAGACAACGTGGCACTATCCATCATTGATAAAAAGATATCTAACAATTGCTGTGCTGAGCTTACTGGCTCTAGCAAAGCGCTATCTTTGTGATGCTTGTTATTGAGGATGCTATTAAGATCGTTATTAAAGTTGTTATTACGACTGTCATTGACACTGTGTATGACAGGCAAACAGGATTTAGATAGTCGCCATGGTGACGTGTAAGCAGGCTCGACCAGTAGTAATAACTGTCTATTTTGGTCAACTTTCATAACCATTAACGAGTTATCTTGGTCAAAGAAGTCTTGATACTGCTGTGGTAGTGATTCTAAAAATTGACGGGTATCTTGAGTTTTAGAAGCTTCATGAATTGATAGATAATATGTCGTTGTTGTCACTTGAATAAGTTGCTCATCCACCCATTGCTCTAATAGAAAACACTCTACTAAATGACTCATCAGCGACCATTGAATGGCCTCGATATCTGGCTCAGGATTTACATCAAGATGGCTGTTTTGCGCAGAAGTTTGCACAGGAAATAATGTATGCATCATTTCACCCCCGACTTTTAAACAATGGGTTATTAATGTATTTAATCGGGAATGCTTTGTCTCCGAATAATCGGCGCTTAGCCAATGACTCAATGCGAGTTTGCTTGGCAAATATATCAAACAAGCCGAACCGTATTTGATGCTCTGGATGGGAGGTTTGATAGTCAGTCACGCAGTCAGTAACCTGTTGCCAAAACGCCACTTCAGCATAGTGATAATGCGTCTGCATAAAAATCGCAATGTCTGACAACGCCACAAAAAATAAGCAAGCAACCGTCATATCCCGAATGCCATCGGTATCTTCGGTCTCGATAAATGAGCCTCTATTTAAGGCAGCATGAGCAGGTGGCAAGCTATAGAAATCTGGACGCAAGTGTTGTTGGGTTAAGTGCTCAGGTGAATAGCGAACCCCGTCATGCAAATCTTTTAATAATATTTTTACGGGATAGCCATCTTCATGTACCAAGATGATGTTTTGCGCATGGCACTCTAATGCCACACCATAACCAAATAAGACATGTAATAAAGGGGTGACAGTGACCTTAATTAACTGCGCAATCCATGTCTCTACGCCATATTTATCAAGCCAAGGTGCTATCAGATGCGAGCCGTCAGCATTGACATAACTGACACCATTGAGCGGAAATGCTACTTGCTCTTTTGATAGATACTGGTTCACGTTTTCTCGCCAAATCGCAGCCAGCCCGCCATACATATTTGGATGCTGATAGCCGCGCGCGCGTAACGCCTCATGGTCTAAACTGACGCCAACCGTCTCACCCAAAAACGCAATGGGTAATGCTTGGGCGGTCTTGTCGTCTGCAATCAGTTGATTTAACCAAGTAGTGACAACAGCAGCGTTCATCACGGTATGCTTTGCTAGTATTCGCGTGCTTGAGGTATTAATCAGATGCATACTTAGTTTTAGGTAGGCTTTATCATTAATAGTGTCATTGTTACCATTGTCATCGCTATTACCAAGTATCGTCAGTGAGCGAATAGACTGCTGAGCGCGGTATTGATGACCCGCGCTACCCAAATAGATAATCTCTTGCGTGGCAAGTAATGGTTGTAATGCTTGAATCAAGGTGTTTTGCCATTGCCAAGGATGCGCAGGTATTAGGCAATAGTCATTAGCCGTCTCATTTGCGATTGTAAGTACTTCTGTCAGTTTGGCATTAAGTGCAGCAAATTCATCAGTACCCACATAATCTTTCACCCATTCATTTATATCGATGCCGGTGGTGGTATTGCTCACCAGTAGCTGTTTTTTGACCGCCAACCACACCACACCGATATTTTGATCAAACTCTGGGCCATAGTCATAGTTATCTTGCAAATCAAAACCAATACGAGACTTAAAACACGGATGATAAGGATGCCCTGCCGTCAAATAGCCTTCGAGTTGCTCATAAGTGAGCGTATCAATAGGCACAGGTATGCTAGAAGCCAGTATCTGAGCTTGTGTTTCATTTACTAAGGTATGACGCAGCTCTTTAATAAAGCTGTCTTTGAGTTCTGCACCCTCAATGTTGAGCAAGATATCACTGATTACATGCTCAAGAATAGCGTCTTCGGCAACACCGTTAACCACTCGCTGCACATTCAAGTCATTTAAACGAATGATGTCAAAACTATAATGAATATGACCTTGCGCGGTATAGTTGACATCATTACCTGCTTTGATAACAAAATTCAGCAGCGTTTCATTACCAGTACTTTCATGAGTGGTGTTCGCACTTTCAGATTCAAACTCAATGATATTTTCATATAGCAATGCTTGTAGCAATTGCTTAATCACTCGTTGCTCAGCGCGTGCTATAATTTTAGAATCGACAGGCGCTTGCCACGGTTTATTTGCATAAGTGATATCAGCACTATGATTGCTATTATTGTTTTTGGTAGAGTTTGCTAGATGATTGGACATAGATATAAGCTTCCTGTCTGAAAATTGAATCAAGTAAAAGTATGAATTTAGATGCGTGCAAAGCGAATGATAATTATTTACATTAATAAGTTAAAGTAAACCCCGATACGGGGTGTTTGTTTATGGGGATCGTGGTAATTTGCACGCTGAAGGAATCGTAAATATCAAAATTACAGCGATAATTACCAATACTTCTTGGATCGCGCTTGCCGTGCTTTCTCGACTGCCTGCCGCTAATAATTGAGCGCCTCGACCATCTATATAAATAGTAGCCAATGCTATGAACAATGTAGAAACGATACGGCGACTGATGTTATTAAGCGCCGCCCCTTCAGTGACCGAGTCTTTGGGTAAACTACTAAACCCAACGGTAGTGGTTGGTAGGTATGCTAGACCCACTCCGACACCGCGCACGCACATAATCAGCATCAGTAGCCAAAGCGTGGGCTGATACAAGCACCACGCCAGCATAAAGGTAGACAGCGCACTAATCACAATTCCAAAAATGCCAATGCTTCTTGCACCGCGCCTGTCTACAATCTTGCCAGCGTAATGCGTGGTGATACTGGCTACGAGGGTCGCGACCATCAAGACAACACCTGTCCATAAAGCACTCTCGCCCATCACGTCTTGTATCAACACGGGTAATAACAAGAGACACAGCATCAAACCGACTGTTTGGGTAATGCTGATAATGGTACTGTGCAAATAGGTTTGATTACTAAACAAGCGCACGTTCAGTAATGGGTGACGCTGACGACGTTCATATGCCCACCAAACCATCGCGGACAGTAAAAATCCGACAGACAACAAACCCAACGTGGCTATCTCTAATAAACCATCATTGCTTGACAGACCACTAGTAAAATCTATTTTCAGTGTACTCAGCCAAACCATCATCGCGAGCAGCCAAATTAGTAAGCTGACAAATCCGATGGTATCGAAAGGGCTTTTTTTGTCATGTGAGCGCATGTCAGGTATTAACCACCACACCATCGCCATGACCGCCATACTAAGTGGTAACGTAATGGCAAACAATGTCCACCACGCAAACTGCTCAACCAAGTAAGCCCCGACCAAAGGGCCAAACGCTAATGACATCATAATAACAATGCCCCATAGCGCCATTACTCTGCCGTGCTGCTTCTGCGGATAAATCTGATATAGAATGCCAATAGACAGCGGGATAATCAGACCGCCACTCAGCCCTTGTATGGCTCTGGCAATGATGACAAAGCCCATACTGGACGCCAACATGCCAATGACTGAGCCTAGCATAAACCCGAAAATCGCGGCTAAATAAACATACTTGAAAGGAAACTTTTTGTTTAAGTAGCCACTCAGCATCAGCCCCACACTCATGGCCAAGACATAAGCATTTAGCACCCAGCCGCCCATCACAATGTCGACATCAAACACCGACATAAAGACAGGAATTGCTGGATTGAGCGCGCTATTACTAAAGCTGACCACCGTGCCGCCGAGTAGTAGTGTCAGTAACACTCGTTGTACTTGCTTGTCGTTCAAGCCATCGCTCTCCTCAAGGGCACTATTTGAAGACAGCTGTGAAGAAGGTTGCTCTGTAGGCAATTCACCTATAGGCGCTTCATTGATAGAGGTGTTGCTCATTAAGCGGTGGCACCATAAAAGCTGAGATATCCTCTAGATTCTAAGAACTCATCACGATTGCAAAAATACAAGGAGGCGGTCTTTTCTGGCATATCAATCAGTCGTTGCACTCTATAAGCGAAGCTATCTGCAATCCATTGGTATACTTCAACTTTGCTATCCGGCTCAACCACGATTTTTTTGGCTTCAGTATGCTCAAATATAAACTTACTAATCATCATCCCAGTTGGTTTTAGATAGCCTTTGCCAACCACCGCTGGATCGCCAAGCAAGATATGCCAGCCCATATCCGTCTCTTTGGCTTTGTAATACTGAGACAACCGGTCACGAGCCGTTTCATAAATCTCTGTATAGCCAATCGGCTCATCATTACAAAGTATGAGGTAAAGACGCTGATGGTCATCGGCAAGCATTTTTTCAAAATGGGTTTTTAGCTGCGCCATTGGTAGATGCAGCTGCCACTGATCAACCACATGTTCGGCATGCATCCATTGATATAGTAATGGCATGTCTTCTGGATAGCTGACAGGTCTCAATGCAAATGTCTTTTGATACGCTTCAATACTAAAAGTATCTGGCAGGTTTTGGGTGATGGTCGGCATGACTTGCTCCTAATTATTATTTTGTTAGATGATTAATATTCTCTAATATCGTTTCTGTTAAATATGAGTCTGATAAAGCACTACGCGCCAAAATTTTGAAACACTGTTAAGGCGTCGGTGTCATAAGTCTGCTCACCCGTCAACTGATTAATGATGCAACCTGCTCGGTACGCACCCAGTCCCAAGTCTGGAGCGCCAACGCCATGGGTATGCACCTCTTGGTTTTGCACAAAAATCTTGCCGTCAGTCGCCATCTCTTTTTGATACGTCAGCACATATTTCAGCACATAGTTTCGATCAATGATTGGCTGCTCAAACTCATCGTGTGCGATGCTAGGTAGTATCGTGTTTAAACACTCAGGCAGACCATAACGATAGCCTGTACCAGCAATCACACAATCATACTCAGCAGTAAAATCTTGATTTTGTTCACGCTGTCTACCTACTAGTTTTATGGTGCCTGTCGGCTCTGGCTCTTCTAGCATTGTTGTCAGCGTTGCCTCAACCACTTCACAGTTAGACAGCAACGTTGAATACAAGTCTTGATTGGTGATACTGCGCTCATAGAGACGATAATAAATATCTCGTATGGTCTCAAAGCCCATGCCTTTATAGAGCAGGTCTTGCTTGGCAGTGATTTGGGGTTTGGTTACTGAGTCTAAATGATAAAAGTAATCGGTATATGCAGGGCTAAAATGCTCCAAGCCTAATGGGGAGTATTCCATGGGGAAAAATCCTGCCGAGCGCGTCATCCAATCTAGCTGAAACTTAGGGTTGTCATTAGTACTATCATCGCCATCAAACTGTTGATCGAATAAGGTTCGATATACCTCTGCTGAGGACTGACCAGATCCCAATACCAATATTTTGGGTAACCCCTCTTCTACCTTACCGCTATTTGGCTTTAGACTATCTAAGTCAAAACTGTCTGCAAAATGGGCGGTGTGCATACAACGGTTGGGTGCTTGCTTGGCAATGTCTTGCAACGATAGTGGTAGCGTGGCCTGTGTGCCCGTGCCTATGACTAAATTTTTAGCATGATAGGTGTTTTGTATACCTTGCTCACAGACCGTCACGACAAACCCATCGTTACTGTCGTCAAACGCCACATCTATGACTGTCGCATCAAAACTCAGACTATCCAGCTGCCCTGCTACCCATTGGCAATAGTGGTTATACTCTTTGCGATAAATTTTAAATTCTTCTAAAAAGTAAAACTTAAGCAATCGCTGCTGAGTATGCAAATAATTTAGAAAGGAATACGGGCTGGTTGGGTCTATTAATGTCACCAAGTCTGCCATAAACGGCACTTGCAGTGTAGTATTCGGTAAAATCATACCTTTATGCCAATTAAACTCGGCTTTTTGCTCAAAAAATTTGGCCGTTACCTCTGTTTTCGTCAGTAATGCCGCTAAACTGAGATTGAATGGCCCGACGCCAATACCGATAATATCTAACACTGTCACCCCTTAGTGATTACTTTTATTCTACTGCTAGTTTCTGTCGTACGCTTATTTGTGCTTTCGTTTCGTGATATAAAAGGCTACGTCATCATAGGGTTTGGAATATCGACATAAATAGACTGGGTCTCAACAGGTGCGGTTAACTCATCCAGCGCATAGAGTCTGGTGAGTAGATTGCCCTTAAACGGCAATGTAGGGCTACGCAACAACAAGTCAAATAACGAACGATGCGGGTATTGTTGCTCTAACGCCATTAGACAATTTCTAAACATCGCAATTAATGCATCCTCACTCACAAGCTGAGTACGAGCAATGGCGGTAATAAGGCCAAATATGCTATTACCAACTAAATAATAGGCAAATCTTGAGTCAGCAAAGTCCTCTGGAATGACGCACTCTCCTTCGCTAATAAGCTCTGGATAAGCATCAATGAGCCGCGTAGCGTACTCTGCGATATAACCAAACCCTTGATTGTCTCTGGCCCAAAACTTAGTAGGATAGCCGTCTGTTAGCTCGATCAGACTGTTTTGCTGATGTACCTCAAACCCAATACCATGCTGATAATACATATGAATGAGCGGTATAAAACCGACTTGCAAATAAGTATCAAACCACTGGACAGCAATTTTATCCAACGGCTCGTCGGTGCCTTTATGAATAGACTTAAACAACGTTTCTAACCGGTTGGTGAGACGAGTCGGATGGTCTTGGCTTAAGCTAGCAAGATTGGTGACTTGCGTATCCTCTGTAAAAGGGTTGTCACGTAAGATACAAATAGTCTCATCAATAATTTTACCGTCGACACGTAAGGCAATCCAAGCAGGATCATTCAATACCGCAATCGTAGGGTACTCGGTTTTGAGCTGGGTACCATAGTCGCTACGCCAGATTCGGCAGGCATGCATCCCGCGTTTGCATTCTTTAGGCAGGTTAATCCGCACCGAATTGGTAATTGCTACAGACAACGACAGTTTAAACATCCAAGGCGCATCAAAGGCCGCTAGCGTGCGTACTGATGTTGTTGGGTGCAAATACCAACCGAGCTCACCCAAGTCAAACAATTGGCCTTTTTCTAGCAGCTTTTGATACCACGGCTGCTGCTGCAAAAACCTTGCTTGCCAAGGGTGCAGTGGCAACAGCTTATAGTCAGGATGCTCATCGACCAGTTGCTGTTGATAATGACTCATGCCAGCTGTTAGCTTTAGTTTGAGCGCTGTGGTAATGCTCTCGCCATCTACGAATTCTTCTGCAATGCAGCTGGGGTGCACCAGCCAATAATGCAGCTGGGTTTTGCTGCTGGTCTCGGGCGCATACTTTGCCCACTCGTCAGCATAAAACCCTGCACGGCCTTTGGGTGTGGGATGCATGGCATGACCGTAAATAAGGTTTTGTTCGGTCTGAATAAAGTCTTGCTGATAGTCAATAATGTCATCAATCTCATCATTGCGATGCTCTAAGATAATCTGTAGCCCTTCATAACTCTCAATCCAACGCTTTAATACCCCATTGGCATCTAGCATCGCTTTGTCTTTATAACGATGGACAATGTCTTCAATAATCAAAGATGCTAAGCTCATAGCAGAAGACTTTATCCATTGTTTGTTTTGCAATGAGCTATCCGTTTGCTTGTTTAATATAAGCGGCGTACCTGCAAAACGGTGCTGACCCAATTGGCTTACTCTATCGACAGGTACGACCATTACTGTGTTTAAAGGCGCTAACGTTAGCACTAATAGAGGCTTATTCTGTGAGGCCTGCTTCTGTATATCATCCTGCTGCTCTACGGCAATAATGTCACCGCGCCCAGTCTCAAAACAGTAAGCGTTGATTAGATTTTGTAGCGTGAGACGATCAAGCGTTTTATGCTGCATCATGTTGTTTCTTCCCATCAACTTTCGATTTGTCAGAATTGAGTTGGTTAAAACCAGCAATAGCCATCTGCTCAATGATGCCTGCAATATCATTGATGTGAGTACTGGGATTTAAAATGGTGAATTTAAGGCAAAGGCGCTGTTCAAACTGAGTGGTGGCCACATTGGCAATATTATTGACCAATAATGCTTGCGCAATGTGACGATTGAGCTGTGCTAGTTGGTCGTTAGATAGTGCAGCCTCTTTAGGGGTAAAATAAAACAAAACACTGCTAATGATGGGCTCATGTACCAGTACAAAATTGTCGTTGGCACCAATCAGCTGTGCCGCCTGCTTAGCGGTATCCAAACAGTTATCAATCAAGGTTGCATAGCCATCCGTACCTAGTAAGTCCAGAGCCATCCACAGCTTCAAGGCATCGAATCGGCGTGTAGTCTGTAAAGAGTACGTCACCAAGTTTGGGATATTGTCTTGTTCATCATCAGTAGAGTTTAGATACTCGCTATGATGGCGAATGCTCTCGAAATTTTGATTGTCTCGTAAGAGAAAAGCACCGCAGCTAATCGGTAAGAAAAAATGCTTGTGAAAGTCCAAGGTGATAGAATCAGCTTGATTCAGACCATCAATCAAGTGTTGATAGCGCTGTGATAATAGTAATGCCCCGCCCCATGCCGCATCGACATGTAGCCATATCTGTGCATCACGGCAAATTTTGCCAATAGCCATGAGAGGGTCAATAGCACCCAAGTCAGTCGTGCCAGCGGTTGCGATGATAGCCATCACATTGTCAGCGCCTAGCTGATTTATCTGATGTTGTAAGTCAGACACCAGCATGGCACCCGATGCATCGGTCGCTATTTTAATAACAGATTGTTGACCTATACCCAATAGTGCTGCATTTTTTTCGATAGAAAAGTGCGCTTGGTCTGAGCATAGAATACTACTAATAGGCTGACCGATCAGGCCGTCCTTTTGCACATCAACGCCTTTAGACTCATAGAACCTATTGCGTGCCAGCAGTAAACCCATCAGATTACTTTGCGTACCGCCACTAGTAAAAACACCACCAGAGTCGCTATCAGCCTGACTATCAAAGCTGTTATCGAAACTGTTATCAAAACCACTGCCAAACTGACATAATTTGCACAGCCATTTGATTAAATCTTTTTCGATATAGGTTGCTGCTGGGCTTTGATTCCACGAGTCCATACTCTGATTGGTAGCCGCGATAATCATCTCAGCAATCTGACCGATGACCAAGGTTGGCGGATGCAAGTGTGCCAAACAATTCGCATTGGCCGTCGAGACACAACTGGGTAAAAACTTGCTTTGAATATCAGCGAGTATCGTGTCGATGTCTCGGCCCTGCTCACGGATGCTAAAAGTATTGGTCGCTTGCACTTGTTGCGGTGTGCCGCCCAAATATACGTTATTGTCGTCTAGCCACTGTTTGATAACAGCGCTGGTTTTTTGCATATGCGTGACATATTGCTCACTGGTTTGTTGATTTAATAAATGCAAAATGTCCTCACCCGTCCTATCCTACGATGTTATAAATCATAGATAAGTGACTTGTTATTAGAGTTGTTATCAGAGTTTTTTTATAGATATGTGAATCATCCTAAGGCGTTGGCAACGCTATTGATTTTCTTCTAGCGCCATATCAAGCCTTTGCAAGACTTGCTGTAGCTCATCTTTGGTCACGTTAAGCGGTGGTAATAATCGCAGTACTGTGCCACCGCGTCCGCCCTTTTCAATCACTAGACCATGTTTAAAACACGCTTGCTGAATTTTGGCAGCCACATCGCTGTCTGCTGGATAGCTACCATCATTTTGCTTAGACAAGCTAGGGTTGATAATTTCTATACCAATCATGAGGCCTCGCCCTCTGACTTGACCAATGCTCGGATAACGCTGTTGAAGTGTCTTTAACTGTGACATAAACCATGCGCCTATTTCTAAAACATAGTCAGCGACATTGTTGTCGTTCAAGTAATTGAGGGTGGCAAGGCCAGTCGCCATTGCCAATTGATTGCCTCTAAACGTGCCAGAATGATTGCCCGCTTGCCATACATCGTATTGTCTTTTGATACCCAATACCGCAAGTGGCAAACCGCCACCAATCGCTTTTGACATGACGATCATATCGGGATCGATATCCGCGTGTTGATAGGCAAACCAACGTCCTGTACGGCAAAACCCTGTTTGTACTTCGTCGATAATCAGCATAATGCCAAGCTCTTTTGTCACTCGGCGCACATGCTTTAACCACTCAATTGGGGCAGGATTGACACCGCCTTCACCTTGTATAACTTCCAAAATAACGGCTGCTGGTTTGACCACGCCGCTCTCTACATCTTTTAAGAAGTTTTCGAAATAGTTCATATGGGCATGAATGCTTTGCTCAAAAGGCAAACCAAATGCACAGCGATACATATTGGGATAAGGTAAAAACTGTACCGAACTCATCAGACCTTCAATACCTTCTTTCGGTGCCAGATTCCCTGTGACAGCCAGCGCGCCATGCGTCATGCCATGATAACCGCCACTAAAACTAACAAGCCCTGAACGCCCAGTGACTTGCTTCGCCAACTTGATAGCCGCTTCTACCGCATCGGCACCCGTTGGCCCGCAAAACTGCAAACAATACTCGTCGCTATTGGTGCCAAGTAGCTCATACATAAATTGGCTAAATTTGTCTTTTAACGGTGTGGTGATATCCAATGTATGCATTGGTAGATTACTGTCTAACAGCGCTTTGATGCTTTCTATGACCACAGGATGGTTGTGTCCAAGTGCTAATGTGCCAGCACCTGACAGGCAATCTATGTAATCATTGCCTTCAACATCGGTAATCCATGCCCCTTTTGCCGATTGAATCGCAAAGGGCAGCTTGCGTGGATAACTACGAACCTTGGATTCAAACTTTGCTTGGCGATGTAAATAGCAGTCGTTATCAAGTGGTTCGTCTAAAAGCAGCGTGTCCATAGCATCAACCTTGTTGTTAGTAATCTTGAATAAACAATCAAACATAAACCTTACGTCTGAAAAGTCATTTTTATTGAAACATTGAATAATAATGTAAATGATAATCATTATCTTTAATGGGGTGTAGTATTTACTATCAGCAATTTGCTGTCAACTCATTTTTTATGATTTTCTGCAATGTTAAAGTCAATCAACTCACATAGCGATTTTTGAGCTATGTCTTTATGAGGCATAGCTGACAAACGCAGCTGAGTTAAGAATTTATCCTAACCTGCGTTTGTCATTATGAAATATCTAGGGCGTGTTGAACATTCACAAGATGTCACTGCCACGGTCAAAAGATCAAACACGCCCCGATCAAAGCAGAAAACTATCGGCTCACTGCGACTGGCACTTTACGAATCAGCCATAAGAAATATCCACCACCGATAATGGCAGCAATGGTACCCGCAGGCAGCTCATAGGGGAAAATGACATAACGTCCAATCCAGTCTGCTATGACCATCACCCCTGCGCCTAACAAAGCCGCTAAAGGTAATTGGCGCTCCAGCCTCACAGCTCCGAGTGATGTCGCCAAGTGCGGCACCATTAGACCAATAAAACTTAATGGCCCGACCGCGAGTGTACTGGCCGTACTTAGCGCTGCTACCAATACCAATAGCGCGAGCGTCACTGGTGTCACTGCCACTCCCAAATTACGAGCGATTCCTGTACCCAAACCAAGTACGCGCAGCGGTTTGATAATCAGCAAACTGAGCGCAAATAAAATAAGAGCAATAGCAATAAGATACCAGACCGTACTCGGCTGGGCGCTATAAGTCGTCCCCGATAGCCAACTGAGCATCGCTTCTAGGCGCGGGTCACCAGATAACTTGACCATATGCATTACCCCATCCATCATCGCGGCAATACCGATACCCACCAATAATAGATAGCCTGAGCTTACCTTGCGTGCTAGCCAAATGATCAGCAATAGTACAGCCATAGCACCTGACAGTCCTGAAATCAGCAACGTCCCTGCCCCAGCGGACAACCCCAAGCTTGGTAACAGCAAAAATCCTAAGATGACCCCAAGCGCCGCCCCCGAGCTGACCCCTAAAACCTCGGGGCTTGCCATCGGATTGCGGGTGAGCGTTTGCAATAGTACGCCAGCGATAGCCAACATAAGACCTGTTGCCGCCGCGCTCAAACTGCGTGGCAATCGATACTGCTGGGTAATCACCCAATCAGTACTAAGCCCCCAACCGTTAACGTCTTGGACAAAAAGACAAGCCAACATGATAAGTGCGAGCACGCTGATGCCCCAGCGCCAAAATGCAATAGACGTATGCTTGCCGGTAAGCATTGGTGTCACGGTTTCTATACGCTCACGGCGCTGGCGTAAAATCAGCCAAATAATCAGTGGCGCACCAAGAATACCTGTCAGCGCTCCTGCTGGGATTTGCATATCGAGTATCGGCTCTAACAGTAGCGCGACATTACTGGTCAGCCATAACAGCAGCGCACCTAGGGCAAAAGCTGCTGCCAAGCGTTTGCTAATGGAGGAGATACCCAGCGCATTGACCAAACTGGCAGCACCCAGACCAATAAAACCAATCAGACCCACTTCACTGATGACCAAAGCCGTTACGATAGCCACAATGAGCACTACTAATGCACGTATACCATTAATAGGCACACCCAACCGCTTGGCTTGCAAATCATCCAAACTCATTAGGGTTAATGGTTTTAGCAGTGGCAGACAGACGAGCGCCATTACGACTGCCGTGATCGCCAGTATCGTACTGGTATGCCAGCTATTTTGTGCCAAAAAGCCAGCCGCCCATGACAACATACCATTACTACGCTCAGCGAAAAACAACACTAGTACATTAGCAACGGCAGCGAGCAAAATATTCACCACCAGACCCGCTAATATGAGAATCAAAGGATTAAAACGACTCGGTGCGGATAAAGCAAATACCAGCCCCATACTGATGAGTGCGCCGACGAAGGCCACATAAAGCCCACCATAAATCGCCAAGCTTGGCAGAAATAGCGTCACGATAAGCATGGCTAATTGCGCACCAACACCGACGCCCAATGTGGTGTCTGAGGCCAATGGGTTTTTGACCAATTGCTGCAGCAAAATACTGACAACGCCCAGCAGTCCCCCTGCCAATAGCGCCACTATACTGGTCGCTACTATATGCAGCTGCGTCGCAAGACTGGTAATATCCAATTGCGCGCTGGGTATCAATAAGTCGCTAACAGGCCGCGTCCACTCTTGATCTATTAATGCCCAGACGCTCCATAGTGATAAAATCGTGAGGCTAAAAAGCGCCGCCCATAATCGTCCTGAACTGGCAGTAGAGGAAGTGTTTTGCGGTCGAGGTGACTTTGGTGATGGGTTTGGTAACGGATTTGATGAGAGCTTAGATTGTGCTTTTTGCGAGTTTGAAGGCTGTTGTGATAGATCAGAAGACTGTGATGAAGAGAGCGAAGTCATAGCATTGCCGTGATGGGTCGTATTGATTGTCATTATGCCGCTCCACCTTTTAACACTACGGTTGATAAATTATCCGCCAAGCTGACCAATGACGACATACCACCATAAATCCATACGGGTGGTAGCTCACCCACACAGCGTGTATCGCCATAGCCTAAACGTTGCCAAACCAAACTATCCTCTATCTCAGCCCGTGTTATCGGACTCAGCGGTTCTATGATTAACAGGCAGGTATCCTCATCTAGTTGTGCCAAGTCACCCATTCGTATGGGCACAAAACCCCAGCTGTTTCCTTTACCTAAAACCACAAGCTCCTTATCCATTTTGTCAAAAGCAGGTTTGAACAAGCTATTGGCCACATACATGCGCATATTATTGGCATCGGCAAACTGCACAACGGCGAATTTCTTCACTTTAGGATAGCGCTTTTTAAACCGCTCACCGGCCAGATTGATGTCTTTCTGACTTTTTGCAATATAGTCTTCAGCTAATTTAGGATTGTCAATCAGCTCACCCAACTTGCGGGTCGGCTCAGTATAATCTGCCCAAGTCGCGGTATCGCCTTTGGCTGCGAACATGACAGACTCAGCGGGCACGTCCCCATAGAGACTGCGCGCATGCTCATAAAAAAAGTTATCCACGACCATATCAACAGGCAATTGGGCAATGAGTTCCGCATTGGGTTGATAGCGAATGCCCAAATCAATGATTGAGCTTGGCAGTGTAGGCTTACCCACCCACCTGTCCCAGACCCTAACATCGCCAGTAGCAATCGGCGGATAACCCATAGCGGTCAAGGTCGCCGCATTACCCCAGTCAGGGGATACGATATTAATGGTTTTGTTAGTATGATTGGTTTTGCCAGTATGGTTGTCTGCTTTTAGAGCATTCTTAGAATGTGGCTCATCAAGTTGGTCAGCGCTTTGTGCAGTCGTTGCATTATTACAAGCCGTTAAAGCTAAACATACTGAAACCGTTAGCCATTTTAGGGTTGCTAGCGGCACAACAGTTGATAGCTTGGATAGTTTGGACGATTTATACTTATAAAAAACAGGACGCATAGAAGCATATCTTTGTAGGCGAGTTAAGAAGAAAGAGCAAATTGAATAGCAAGTTAAGTACCGAGTGCTAAGCCACTGCGACGGGCTGACCAGTAACTGGATGACTGAGTAATTGCATATCGATATTGAATATATCGTGCAATATTTTGGGTTGCATAGTGCTGGACACATCACCGTTATGACAAACACGACCGTTCTTTAGCGCAATGATTCGATCTGCATACTGAGCGGCTAAATTAATATCATGCACAATGATGACCACACTCAAACCTTGCTCATCGACTAAACGACGAATAAGCTGGATGACCTCGATCTGATAGTGAATATCAAGGGCAGCCAGTGGCTCATCAAGTAACAAATATCTGGTATCTTGCGCCAGACACATCGCCAGCCAAGCTCGGGCGCGCTCACCTCCTGAAAGTGTGGCAGTAACACGGTCGGCGAACGCATCTGTTTGGGTCACTCTCATCGCCTGCGTGACTTTATTTTTATCGATTTGGGTTGGCTTTTGTAGCCATTTTTGATGCGGATAACGACCTAGCATGACCAGCTCACGTATGGTAAATCCAGCCGCTTCAGGCAACTGCTGCGGCAGATAAGCCATTTGCCGCGCCAACTCTTTACTGCCGTAATCTCTAATAGATCGCTCATCCAGAGTGATGCTACCGCTACTGCTGCTCATCTCGCCTGCCAAAGCTTTAATCAAAGTCGATTTGCCCGAGCCGTTATGCCCTACCAGTGCGACCAATTGATTGCTGGCAATCTCACAGCTCACGTTGTCTAGTAAAGTATTTCCTTGACGACTGATAGTTAGTTGGTTTGCACGTAGCATATAGGCACTCGTTGTTAATGAAATTAATGGTCAGTAAGATTGTTGTCTGTAAATTGATATAACAATAAAAACCGATTTTACTCGCAAACAATAATAAAAACAATTATCATTACCAAAAAATCACTGACTCTATATCCTAATTCACTGTTGCTTGTGAGTATTACTATGACAGCACCTCTTTTAACTACTAACAAAAGCGTACATAACCAAGTACGCCCCTATACCTTAATGAATGACCCTGAAATATCGAACATTATTGCCCATCTTAATGAAGAGCATCTTGATGAGCTACTTGGGTTTATTAGGGTGTTTACGCCGCTATCTTTAGATGAGTTAAATAACATAGACGTGCAGTTAACCGCTATCTACTCTGAGGGTGTGGCGTTACAAGTACAGCCCAAAAATCAAGAGCAACAGCCCACAGACTCTCAAGATAAAACCCTTTATGATCAGACTTTTTTTATTGCTTTTGCAACCCCCATTACAGAGCCTGATGAGTTACAAACTCAATATATTTTGCTCAAACAAAAAGCGGATAAAAAGCTGGGTAAGAAAAGCATCAAATTAACCAAGCAGACCTTTATAGTGCAGGACAGCTACAGAGTCAGCAAAAATATGCTGCGTCTTACACTGAACGTGCCAACATTAAACGTTCCCGCATCGAGTGAAAATGACCCATCAAACACCAACCCAACCTCGATACCCATTAATGAGGCCGGTTACGCGTATTTGTTTGATTTAGAACACAACGTCATTGTTAGTGATAGCATAAACAGTATAAAAGACAGCTCGCACCCCGCTCGTCAGCATTGCTATTACACCCTAAGAAAGGCATGGCAAAGCTCTGATGGTGTGCAAGCATGGGTCGATGTCTTTGTTCATGGCAATACCCCGGGCGGGGATTGGGCGACAGCCTTGCAGGCAGGTGATACGGTTATCACTAAAAGGGAGTTTCCAGAAAAGGTTGAGCATTTACTTGATGGTCAAGCGCTACTGATCGTTGACGAGACTTCAATGCCAACAGCTGCACGTTTGCTAGAGCTTTGGGACAACCCTAAACCGCCACTGGTTGTATGTGTCACGCAAGATGTAGCCGATCAAAGCTATTTTGATGACATCAAAATGAACGACGACGTTGAGGGCGGTACGGATCGAAACTTTACCGTACTACCTATCGTAACCAGCTCAATAAACTCAGAGCAGAGTTTAGCCACAGTGATCGATAGTAAGCTAAGCGATTACTTGACTCAACATCCATTGCAAATTGATAAGGTATGGGGCGCACTAGAGGCTAGCACGGTGAAAGCGCTCCGACCTATGTTAAGAGAGAGGTTCGAGCTCAGCCGTGCAGAAGTCGTTGTGAAAGTGTATTGGCGTCAAGACTGAGTCGACATAAATATAGTGTGGGTTGAATGAAATAAAGATTTTGAATGACAGGACTTTTGAGTGAGGCTAGCGAGACTGTAGATATAGTTGGCAAGCTAGAAAGGCGATTGAAAGTACGAAAAATATGAAACTTTCTCAAATTGAGGCTTTCCTAAAAACGGTGCCATTGCTTATAATCCTGTAACAGGAGAATAAGCAATGATTAGAGCCTGTGATCAATAAAAAATTAACTAGAGGGTATATTTAACATGATTTGAATACAAAGAAGGTGAGTGAAAATACGACAAATAGTAGACCAAGCGCGAACCTCATACCATATCTGATTTATATAGGACTCACTATATTCAACTTAAAATTCGTATTTGGCCATTACTTCAACTTCTTGACCTTTTTTTACCTGCGAAAGGGTTTTGTCGCTTCGATCTCTAAATTCAATACCGATATCTAGATCTGGCAAATATTCATAGATGAGGTTAATACTTTTTACATTCACAGAGGTATCTGCGGCATCATCTACTTTAATCTCGCCATAACGCGCATTACTCATCAGTTTTTTTGTGAACTTGTGCCTATACCCTACCGTGTAACCCGTTTGCGAGACAAGTTTGCCATCTTCTGCATCACAATCTAAATCACCGGTCATACTAGCGACCTTTCCAACACATACTGTGGAATAGACGCCCATACCTTTGCCGTTGTATACGCTTGCATGTAGCGAATCGTCGCCCAACTTTAGTTTGCCTGCCAGTGAGACACCTACACCTACATCCGAACCTTCTCCATTTTTAGCCTCACGAGCAGTAACAGCCACGTTATAGCCAAAATTAGATATATTATCCTTGTAGCTGACAACCATATCAGGCAGATTAGCTTCCTCGTCAACAGGTTCTTGAGCAGTAAAACGAAACCCCTTATGAACATAATGCACAGTTAAATCTGGGCGAATATAAGCACCGCCACCAGAGATGGTGCCCAAACCCGTGCCCCGAAAATCCATCTGTTCAGTTAAAAGTGGGTAGACAGCTAAGAACTGACCATTCCACGTCTTACCAACAGTTAAATCATCGACCTGAACATAAGCATGGCGGAGCCGCAATTCTGAACCACCATTTGCGGCGTTTCCATAAAAATCGCCTTCAATAAAACCCGTTATTTTTTTATCTTCTAGCATTTTAGTGGTTTTAACATTAATCCGAGATTGGCGTGCACTTCCTTTGAACTCAGACTCTCCTTCATCTGGAGAATAAAATATGCCTTCCGCTTTAACATAACCGCCAATACTTAATGTGGTATCTCCATTTGTGACAATATCTATTGCTTGTGCCTGTGCGCATACCGCAAAAGCGGCCAAACCAAAAGACAGCTTTTTTATATAAAGCATGATTGATACATTCCCTGTTTCATTTTAAAATCCCTTAAGTCCCTTTAAGTAAATCCCACTACTGTGCTTTTAATACCATAACTATCAGCGCCACCTTTTTGTGTAAAACCCATGCAGCCTATTTTAGTTAGAACGTTCAAAAGCAGTAATCGCGGCTTTTTTGGTGTC
This sequence comes from Psychrobacter okhotskensis, assembly GCF_965638355.1. Taxonomy (NCBI): domain Bacteria; kingdom Pseudomonadati; phylum Pseudomonadota; class Gammaproteobacteria; order Moraxellales; family Moraxellaceae; genus Psychrobacter; species Psychrobacter okhotskensis. Next base: position 1,353,038 of record NZ_OZ281822.1, on the reverse strand, counting down.
ATCGATATTTTTCTTTTTTCCACTGGTTTTATCAAGATATACCAGCACGGACTCACTCTTAGCAACGATGGTATTTAACACCGTACTATAATAGGTATATTCATGAATCAAGCTGGCATTACCAATTTTCTTAACTCGAACCCCAATCCATAAGGTATCGGGGTGAGTCACGGGTTTGAAGTATTGACAGGATGATGCTGCCATGACGGAAAAAGTGTTTTCATTAAATAGATTTAATTGACTGTTGTAGTAAATTCGAGCGTTTTGGGCATAAGTGTAATAGACCACATTATTGACGTGACCAAAAGCATCCATATCGCCCCACGCTACTTGTTGAGAGTAGATAACCGCGAAGCCATGCATGGGATGGTTTTTGTCTTTGTCCAGCACCTCTTGGATTTCCGGTAATATAGCTAAAGCTTTCATAGTTTTTTCGTCTCGTCATGCCAGTGAACGTACATGTTATTGACACATACGTTAAAATTATTAGGGTCTGTTGAACATTCAAAAAAAAATTTGCAATTATCTTTTGCAGTCATCGATAGAATTTTTGGATTAAATGAGTTTTTCTGCGCACATTATCCGCATTCTTTTCTTATCGAGCTTACCCACACTGGTTCTTGGCATTTCTGCTAAGAACTTGATTTCGCTTGGCACGCCATACTTTGGTAAATGGCCTTTCTCTACCGCTTGATGACCTAAGGCTAAAATATCATCCGCTTTGGTATCGATATATTCAGGTTTTAAAACCACTAACGCTAAAGGGCATTCGCCCCATCTTTCATGTGGCACGCCAATGACAGCAACATCAGCGACGCTGGGATGGAAGGATAAAATCGTTTCGACCTCAAGCGAAGATACCCACTCACCACCAGACTTAATCACATCCTTAAGCCTATCCGTAATGCTTAGAGTACCGTCAGAGGAAATACAGGCAATATCTTGGGTATGCATCCAGCCACCGCGCCATAACTCATTGCCAGCATCTGGGTTTTTAAAATAACTCTGGGTCAGCCAAGGCGCTCGAATGACCAACTCCCCTGTCGATTCACCATCCATTGGTACCGGCTTGCCATTTTCATCCCAAATTTCCATTGAAACGAGCATAATGGGTGAGCCAGAAAGACACCGATAATTGAGCTGATCCTTCATCTCCATCGAGCCCGTTTTATCATCGAATACTGCTCTAGATAGCACAGGACAGGATTCTGACATGCCAAATCCAGACATAAACTCAATACCGCTTTCAATGGCTGCTTTGGCCAACCCTTCATTCAACTTTGAGCCACCGAGTAACAACTTCAGCCCATCAAACTTACGTCCTCGTGCTGCCATCTCTTTTAATAGCATCTGTAAAATCGCAGGAACACCATGTGAAAGCGTGACTTTGTGCTGCTCAATTAAATCCACCAACGTGGGGGCTAGATAGCGCCCCGGATACACTTGCTTAAGCCCTATCATGGTTGCCCCATACGGCCAGCACCAAGCATGCACATGGAATAATGGCGTCATTGGCATGTACACATCATTGTAGCGCGCGCCTTGACCTTCGGCATTTAGCGCAGATGCTAATGTACTTGCCAGCGTCTGCAATACGATCTGGCGATGGGTAAAAAAGACGCCCTTTGGATCGCCCGTCGTGCCACTGGTATAAAATGTGGTAGCGATGGTATTTTCATCGAAATCTGGAAAATCAAACGCATCACTAGCAGCTGCTAGCATGGCTTCATACTCACCCTCAACATAATCTGGCATTCTAACTTGCTCAGTTTTTATTTTATCTTTATCATATTGGTCTTCGATATACTGCGTGTCATCGAGCCAAACAATTTTCTCGATAGAAGGGGCTTCATGACGGTAATTTTTCGCCATTGGCTCAAATTCAGCATTTAGCAACAAAGCTTTGGGCTTAGCATGATTAATGGTATACAGCACTTTATCTTCGGCCAAGCGTACATTGACCGTTTGTAAAATCATGCCAGACATCGGCACGGCAAAATACGCTTCAAGGTAACGATGACTGTCCCAATCCATAACAGCAACCACATCGCCTGCTTGCAAACCCATGTTTTTCAGGACGTTTGCCAAGCGATTAACGCGCTTAAAAAATTCAGCATAGGTATAAGTAACCTTATCGGCATAACTAATGGTTTGATCCGTAGAGGCAATTTTTGCACGGTTAAGCAACTGTTTGATAATTAAAGGAAAACCATACGCTTCTTCAGCTTGTTGGTAGTCCTCATGTTGGTTAAGTATAGAAGTCATTATTGTCGTCCTTGATAATAAAATAGTATGGCGAGGGCATATAGTTGATTCAATTTAAAAGAAGGGCAAGGCAAGCGAGGTTAACGTTGTCACTCTTTTACAGTGGATTAACGAAAGAATTAAACTCGTTCTATTACCATGGCAAGCCCTTGCCCAATGCCAATGCACAAGCTGACCACTGCGTATTTTTCGCCCGTACGCTGTAGCTCGCGCGCTGTGCTCAATGCAAGTCTTGCCCCTGATGCACCCAGCGGATGTCCGACAGCGATCGCCCCACCATTGGGGTTGACACGCTTGTCATCAAAATCAATATCTAAACCTTTTAGACAGCCGAGTACTTGCGAGGCAAAGGCTTCATTAATCTCAATGATGGACATGTCATCAAGGGTCAAGTCAGCACGTTTTAGTGCCAATTTGATGGCCTCAACAGGTCCTACGCCCATAATATTAGGCTCAACACCCATAGCACCAGATGACAGAATCTTGGCAATAGGCTTAAAGCCTAATTTTTCTTCTGCCTGCTTTGAGCCAATAATTAAAGCCGCTGCGCCATCATTAATACCTGACGCATTACCTGCTGTGACGACACCTTCATTGTTTAAAGGTTTAAGTTTTTGTAGCGCTTCCACAGTAGATGTGGCGCGAGGATGCTCATCTTCTGTTATCGCCTTTTCTGGTAATTTTCTACCTTGCGACACCATGATTGGTGTTATTTCATCATCAAAGAACCCAGCTTGCTTTGCCGCTTGGTATTTAGCTTGTGAGGCTGCTGCGAATTTGTCTGCTTGCTCGCGAGTGATACCATATTTGCGGGCGACATTATCACCCGTTTGCGGCATGCTGTCGCTGCCAAACTCTTTAGTCAAAAGTGGATTGGGAAAGCGGCTGCCAATAGTTGTATCGAATACTTTAAATTCACGACTAAAAGGCTGCTCTGTCTTAGCAAACACAAAGGGTGCGCGGGTCATTGACTCAACGCCACCTGCTAAAAATATATCCCCCTCATTACAAGTAATTGCGCGAGCGGCATCAATGACAGTAGATAACCCTGAAGCACATAAACGGTTGACGGTTTGACCGGGGGTTTTGACATCTAGTCCTGCTAGCAATGCAGCATTACGAGCGATGTTGCGTGAGTCCTCACCGGCCTGATTGGTGTTACCGATCAGCACTTCATCAAAAATATCGTTAGGCAGTTGATGCTTTTCGATCAGAGTCTTCATCACTGTGGCGATTAAGTCATCAGGACGCACGGTTGCTAATGCTCCACCATGGCGACCAAAAGGGCTTCTTAATCCGTCATAAATATAGGCATCTAACATAACTGTTCCTTGTTGTGTTTTGAGAATTTGAATTATAGGGTTTATTAAATTGGTCTAGCTCTTAACGTTGACAATTGCTCTGTTGAGTAAACAATGAGACGCCTAACTTGGCACGGCGCTGTAACCATGGGCTTGGACGGTAACGCGGATCACCCGTTAACCCATAAATACGTTCTAAGATAAGTAAAATACGCTCGGCACCAAGCTCGTCCCCCCATGAGATAGGGCCATACGGATAACCCAATCCAAGCTTAACGGCATTGTCGATATCTTTTGGTGTGGCAATACCTTGCATCGCAATATCGCAACCTAAATTAATGACCATAGTAACGACTCGCTGCGCCACAAAACCAGTGCTTTCAGTAATCAGCGTGGCATCGACAGCCATATTTGAGCCCTCATCCGAGCTTTTACCAAACTTATTATTTCTAGAAAATAGAGCATAAGCTTGCGCCACAAAATTATCCTCTGTAACGATACTTGGCATGAGAGTACGATGCTGGGATAAGTCAGTCAGCATATCAATGGCGACCGCTTGCTTTGGATTAACTTGATAGCGAATAGCCGCATTGGTGGTATCTTCGCCATAAATTGCCAGTAATATTAAACTGTCAGGATTTGGCTGATCATTATCGTCGATAGTGATGTCATTAGCGTTTAGATGATCAATCAGCTGTTGTTTATCTTCTGCTAAATCTGCGCCAATCCAAACTGAGAGGTTGGAGGTATCGGAATCTGTCTTATAAGGTAATTGTTGATTTGTATTTGATGTCACTTTTTGACCGTCTTTGTACTGGTAGAAGCCTTCACCAACTTTACGACCAAGCTTGTTACCCGTTAGCATTTGACGGGTCAAAGGATGCGGACGATAGCGAGGCTCAAAGTAATATTGGTTATAAATCGACTCCATCACTGGATGCGAGACATCGATACCAGTGAGATCCAGTAGCTCAAACGGCCCCATTCGAAAGCCAGCGCCATCACGTAAAATACGATCTATATCCTCAAAACTAGCAACGCCCTCGCCTAATATTTTCAACGCTTCTGTGCCATAAGCTCTACCGCCATGATTGACAATAAACCCTGGAGTATCTTTTGCAACGACCCCTAAATGTCCCATGCGTTTGGCTAGAGTTGTAAGCGTTTCTACTACTGAAGATTTGGTAGAGAGTCCCGGAATCACTTCAACGATTTTCATTAAGGGTACTGGATTAAAGAAGTGAAATCCTGCCACGCGCTCTGGATGCTCACAATCGGAGGCTATCGCCGTCACCGCTAGCGATGAGGTATTGGTTGCCAAAATCGTCTCGGCAGGGACAATGCCTTCTAGCTGCTTAAACAGCTGTTTTTTTATGTCTAAATTTTCAATGATTGCTTCAATAACGACATCAACATCGGCAATTTTGGCTATATCTTCGATCACGGTTAGATTCGATAAAGTAGACTGTAGCTGCTCATCGGTGAATTTGCCTTTAGCCGCTAGCTTCTCTAACATAGCTTGAAGCGATTGACGTCCCTGCTCAGCAGCGCCTGCTTTGGCATCAAATAACAGCACTTGAATGTCTGCTTGGGCGGCGATTTGGGCAATACCCATACCCATAATACCGGTGCCAATAATGGCCAATGATTTAACAGTCATAATAATCCTTTATATGGTCTTGTTAATTTATATGCTCTTATTGAATAGTCTCGTTTTCAAAGTATATGTGCTGTTTCTTTCTATGCTTTGAGAAATTTACGCTTTGAGAAATCTATGTCTCGGAAAGTCTATGCTTTGACAAGCTACTGACCTTTATAATTCGCGTCACGCTTTTCTAAAAAGGCTTTCGCGCCTTCCTTTTGATCTTCGGTATCAAATAAAATCTGAAAGGCTTTACGCTCCAAAGCTAAGGCAGCTTGTAGCGGCATATCTACCCCGAGATTGGCGACTTCTTTAATTTGGGTTAGAGCAATCGGTGAATACCCTGCGAGTTGTTCAGCGATTTCAATAGCACGATTAATAGTCGCCTCATCTTCGACCACTTCAGAGACCAGCCCCATTTGATCCGCTGCATCAGCGCTTATCATGTCGCCTGTTAGTATCAGCTTCATGGCTTTATGTTTGCCAATCACGCGAAACAAACGCTGCGTACCTCCTGCACCGGGCATCAGTCCGATTTTGATTTCTGGTTGTCCAAACTTAGCAGACTTGCCAGCGACGATGATGTCGGCATGCATAGCAAGCTCACAGCCACCGCCAAGGGCATAGCCATTTACCGCCGCGATAATCGGCTTACGACAATTGGTGATAGCATCCCAATAACGCTCGCTATGACGGAGATACACATCAACCGTTTTGGCGGTTAAGAAATCATTGATGTCAGCACCAGCCGCAAACACCTTATCACCACCCGTCAGCACGATAGCTTTGGTCTTTGGGTCATCGTTTAATTTGATGAAAATCTCTGCCATTTTTTCGCGTAGTTCAGTGTTTAAAGCATTGCGAACCTTGGGACGATTCAGTCTTATCACACTAACGCCACTATCTAACGTTTCACAAATAATGATTTGCTCTTCCATGATGCTGTCCTTTAAGTAATGTCCTTAGGTAAACTGCCCACCCTTAAAACACCCTAACAATTATGATTATTAATATCGCATAGCGATATTCAGTACCAATATATACTGTTTATTTTCTTTTGTGAAGAGTAAAATCCAGTTAAATTGATAAATAATCAGTTCATTAATACCTTACTTCATTTATAAATACCGCATTGCGGTTTTTTAAACCAAAAGTATTGTAATTTAATAAACTATCGATTATGCTGTTTGTTCGAATTAACCATAAAGTCCCTATTAGCAATATTAGATATCATTTCAACAAGGAAGAACTACATGATTAGAGATAAGGAAGTACTCGACCATATTGTCCAAACCATTCGTCAATTTGTGAATAACCAACTCATACCGAAAGAAGATTGGGTGGCAGAAAATGACCGCCTACCAGAAGAGATTATTAGTCAAATGCGTGAGTTGGGTCTATTTGGACTGACCATTCCCGAAGAGTACGGCGGGCTTGGCGTTACAATGGAAGAAGAGGTCACACTGGCATTTGAGTTAGGGCGCACCTCACCGGCTTTTCGCTCATTAATAGGCACTAATAATGGTATTGGTTCTTCTGGCCTTGTCATCGATGGTACTGAAGCACAAAAACAAAAATATCTACCAAGGCTCGCCAGTGGTGAAATTATTGGCTCTTTTTGCTTGACCGAACCTGAGTCAGGCTCCGATGCCGCATCGCTGCGAACCACTGCAATTAAAGACGGCGATACTTACGTACTCAACGGCACCAAGCGTTATATCACCAATGCCCCTCAAGCCGGTATATTTACTGTGATGGCACGCACTGACCCCGAAAACAAAAGATCGGGCGGTATTTCAGCATTCATCGTTGAGAGCGACACCCCTGGTATTACACTTGGTAAAATCGACAAAAAAATGGGGCAAAAAGGCGCACATACTTGTGATGTCATTTTTGATAACTGCGTCGTACCTGTTGATGCGTTGATCGGCGGTGTAGAAGGCGTAGGTTTTAAAACCGCCATGAAGGTTCTGGATAAAGGCCGCTTACATATCGCTGCAGCGAGTACAGGCGCAGCCACTCGCATGTTAGATGACGCGCTACGCTATGCCGTCGAGCGTAAACAGTTTGGTCAACCCATTGCCAATTTTCAGCTGATTCAAGCGATGCTTGCTGACTCAAAAGCAGAGATTTATGCGGCCAAATCGATGGTATTAGATGCTTCACGCTTGCGCGATGATGGCAAAGATGTCGTTACCGAGTCGTCATGTGCCAAGATGTTTGCCACCGAAATGTGTGGCCGTGTTGCTGATAGAGCCGTGCAAATTCATGGCGGTGCTGGTTATATTGCCGATTATGGCATTGAACGTTTTTATCGTGATGTGCGCTTATATCGTTTGTATGAAGGCACGACCCAAATCCAGCAGATCATTATTGCCCGCAATATGATTAAAGAAGTTAGCGAGTAGTTGTCATTTATTTGAATGCTATTTATTTGATTATTAAAAGGTATTTACATTATCAAAGCATATCGAGGTATTTGCTAGGACGCAGATATCTGGTTTATGTCGCTGTTACCATAAAATTTCTTTCTCACAACAATAAGGATATACATTGTGAAAAGTGCTGCTATAACGTCAACTCCAAGCTCAAGCTCTATCCAAAAGCAACCTTGGAAATTGGCCTTCTTTTTTTGTTTTCTAGTGCTGTTATGTGATGGGGCTGATATTGGGATTCTCGCCTTTACCCTGTCAAGTCTCAAGCTAGAGTTTGGATTGACCAATATACAAGCGGGTGCTTTGGGCAGTTGGTCGTTATTTGGCATGGCCATCGGTGGATTTTTCGGTGGCTGGGCCTGTGATCGTTTTGGCCGGGTACGTGTTATCGTGATTGCGACAGCGATGTTCTCTGTGTTATCTGGTTTTAGTGGCTTTGTACAGAGCTACGAGCAGTTTGTAGCATTGCGATTCACCGCTTGCTTGGGTCTTGGCAGTTTATATATTGCCACTAACACCCTGATGTCTGAAATGGTACCTACCAAACATCGAACGACGGTACTTGCAGCACTGATGACAGGTTTTACGTTAGGGTCTTTAGTGATCACAAGCATTTCGGCTTGGATTATTCCTACCTATGGTTGGCGTACCTTATATCTCTTAACATTCTTACCTATCATTCTCTCGATATCGATGTATTTCCTTATCCCTGAACCAAATTCTTGGAAAGAGGCTCGTGCTCTCAAACTTAGTGGTACGAAAAACTCACTCACAAAACCTGAAAACCCTTATAAAGCCATCTTTGAAAATCCAAAACATCGCATCATGTTCATTTTATGGTCCATGAGTTCAGGGCTATTACTATTTGGTTATTTCGGTGTAAGTAACTGGCTACCGTCTTATCTAGAAACTGAACTGGGTATCAAGTTTAAGGAGATGGCACTATATATGGCGGGTACTTACTTGACGATGATGTTTGCTAAAGTCGTGGCAGGTTTAGTGGCTGATAGAATTGGTCGCAAAATAGTATTTGCCTTCGGCACTATGGGCACAGCGCTATTTATTCCAGTGTTAGTCTATATGCATACTCCAGAGAACATCGGTTGGTTAATGATAACCTTTGGTTTCTTATACGGCATCCCTTATGCGATCAATGCCACTTACTTGACGGAAAGCTTTCCTACCGCTATTCGAGGTACGGCCATTGGCGGTGCGTTCAATATCGGACGACTGGGCTCAGTTATTGCACCAGTTGCCATTGGTTATATGGCTATGCAAAACTCTATCGGCGCAGGTCTGTTACTTATGGCAGGCGCGTATTTCTTATGTGGTCTTATTCCAACGTTGTTCATCAAAGAACAGCAATATGATCCACAAAAGGCGTGATACTTTTAAGTCCATATATACCGCATAGCGAAATACTTTATATTTATAATAGCTATGTTAATAATTTCAATGTACATTAATAGAGTGTTATCAGAAGCGGTATACTACTATTAGCGTACAACTATTGGCTTGCAAAGTACTAGGGCGTGTCTTCATTTCAAAAATGGTGATAAAAATGAGATAAATTGCCGTCAAACAAGAAAAATAGTGCAGATAATATCGGGATATTAACCAGCTATTTGACGATGTTTGGCAAAATTTAGCCATTTTTAGCCCATTTAGATGACTATCGAGTGAATTGAAGACACGCCCTAAAAGTAGTGGATTCTATGCTATTTAAATCAATTTAACTAAGAGCAACAAATCGTATATGACAACTAATATCCTTGCTGATGAAGACTCTAATAAATCAACACATATTGAGCTGTTAGAGCCGATTAGTGACATGAGAGATAAAAACGATAGGCAGTTCATTACCGCTTTGGCACGCGGGCTAGAGCTGCTGCGTTGTTTTACCCCGCAGCGCCCTTATCTGGGTAATCAAGACTTAAGCCAATTAACTGGGCTGCCTAAAGGGACAATTACGCGTCTGACTTATACTCTTGTGAAGTTAGGATATCTAAAGCAATCGACCAACAGTAGTAAATATCAGCTTTCTGCCGGTGTCTTAGGGTTTGGCTATACGATGATGGCGAATATCTCTATCAACAATTTAGTCACCCCCTATATGGAAGAACTGGCAGATTATGCCAATAGTGCGGTCGCTATGGCAACCCGTGATCGCCTGAGGATGGTATATCTCAATGTCGTACAAGGGTCTGGGACGACTACCATGCGACGTAATGTCGGCTCATATCTACCCATTCATTTAAGCTCAATGGGACGTGCGTGTTTAGCCAGTATGCCCGCTGCTGAGCAAGAATTTATCCTTGATGCCATCCGTAGTAAGTATAAAGATGATTGGCTGAAAATTAGACGCGGACTGGATAAAGCCTTTAGAGATTATGACGACTATGGTTATTGCTTTTCGATTAGTGAATGGCAAAAAGACGTCAACGCTGTCGCCACTGCCATCATGCATCCAACTGAGGGCTTACTGACTTTTAATTGCGGCGCACCTAGTTTTGTTCTTAGTCGTACTAAACTAGAAGAAGACATTGCCCCGCGTCTACTGCATATGAAGAATAATATTGAGAGTAATATGTATATTAGCTAAAGCATGTAAGCCATACTTCACATGCTAAGCTCGCCTAATCATCGATGATCCTAACGATCATTTTAATATAATTCCAAAGCTAAAATAGACTGCCCGTATTCAACACCTTGCCCATCCTCAACCAATATATCGCTCACAACCCCTTCTTTGTCACTGACCACAGGTAGCAGTCGAGTCAACTCTTCAATAAAGCAAATCGTTTGACCTTTTTCAATATGATCGCCCTTGCTCACTAAAGGATCAGTTGCCCCATCTTCACTTAAATAAACCCGTCCAACATGCGTCGCGCGCACCTTCGGTAGATTATTTTTAATGGCGCTACCATTTTGATCTGCACTGTTTTTATCCGTACTATCTTGAACAGCCTTTGTTTTTACGGGGCTGGCAGTCTTCTGCTGGTTTATGTTATTAACTACGGTAATTGACTGCCCGTTATCTTCAATCGTTACTTTATACAATCGGCTGCTTTCAACGAGTTTAACCACCCGCGCCACTTGTTCTATATCCATCATAAACTCCTTAACTGATACCAAGATATTGAGCGATAGTCATCACGCTTAGAATACTCATCGCAATAGCAATCAACCAACCAAAGACAGCGATCCAAATAGGGTGTTTATAATTGCCGACGATAGTTTTTCTATAGGCCGCAATAAGTATAATCACCATAGCGATAGGTAGTACTAAGCCATTTAACGTCCCGACTAATACAAGTACTTGAGCTGGCTTGCCGATAGTGGCAAAGACGAATGTCGAGATGACAATAAAACCAATAATAAAATAGCGCTTATGGGTCTCGATAAAGGGATGAAAATTGGTCATAAAAGATACGGAAGTATACGCAGCGCCAATAACAGAGGTCACTGAGGCCGCCCAAATCACCATACCAAAAACAACTTTACCAGTATTGCCTAGGATATACTGAAAAGGCGACATTGCTGGATTTGAGGGGTCTAACGCGATACCTTTGGAGACCACGCCCAAGACAGCAAGGAATAAGAAGACGCGAATAACAGAGGCAATCAAAATGCCAGAGACCGAGCTTCTGGTCACAGAGTCTAGGTTTTCTTCTCCGCTGACGCCTGCTTCTAACAAGCGATGAGCACCAGAGAAAGTAATATAACCACCAACCGTACCGCCTACTAAGGTTACGATCGCTACCGCATCTATCTTATCAGGCATAATGGTTTTGGTAACTGCTTCAGCTAATGGTGGATCAGACTTAAACATTACATAGATAATTAACACAATTAAAATAAAGCCCATTAGCTGAGTGAACTTATCCATGATAGGGCCGGTTTCGCGGCCTAGAAATATAGCAACAGCGATAACACCACTGATCAGTGCGCCAGTAATGGGCGAGATATTGAACATCGACTGCATACCAAGACCAGCGCCGCCAATATTACCGATATTAAATGCTAAGCCTCCAGCAATAATCAGGAAAGCGAGCAAATAACCCACTCCAGGAAACACCAAGTTAGCAATTTCCTGCGCGCGCTTTTTGGATACGGCGACTACTCGCCAAACGTTAAGCTGGACGCCAATATCCATGACAATAGAGATTAAAATAACAAAACCAAAGCTTGCCATCAGGCTTTCGGTAAAAGTAGCAGTTTGTGTCAAAAACCCTGGCCCTACTGCTGAGGTTGCCATCAAAAAGGCGGCACCTAAAATAGCTGTATTGTGTTTTTTTAAGGTACTCATAAACATCCTTGTTTTATACAGAGTAGGTTGTTCAAACTATTATTAATCTAATATTAAGCTGATATCTCAATACCTTTTAGCTCAAGCTGCTTTTTTATTTCTTGAGCAAAAAGAATGGCGTGTTCGCCGTCGCCATGTAAGCAGACGCTTTGGGCATCTACCGGCACTTTTTCACCGCATACACTGGTTACAAACCCTTCAGTAATCATTTGTAGCACATGATTGGTCGCTTCATCCGTGTCCGTTATTAGGGCATTGTCTTTGCTACGCGAGACTAGCGAGCCATCCTTCTCATAGTTCCTATCAGCGAATACTTCAGATATCACCTCTAGACCATGATTTTTTGCTGACTTGACCAGATAGCCACCCGACAAACCCATCACTTTTAAATTGGAATCGAAATTCTTAATTTCACTGACCAGAATATCTGCTAATGATTCATTGGCAGCGGCTTGGTTATATAAAGCGCCATGCGGTTTAACATACTCTAACGGCACACCAACCAAGTCGCAAAGCGCTTTGGTTGCTCCCAACTGATACCGCATTAAGGCACGATAGCCTTCTTCGTCTAAAACTTGATCGGTACGACCAAAGTTCTCTCTATCGTCTAGACTGGGATGGGCCCCTACCCTGACGTTATTTTCTTTTGCCAACTGTAAGGTGATTAGCATCTCGGCATAAGAACCGGCATGTAATCCACAGCACACGTTAGCCGAACTTACTATGGTCATCAGCTTCTCATCTTGTCCGCAGCCTTCGGCAACGTCGGCATTTAAATCAACTTTCATGGGCGTACTCCTTAATTTGCTCGATATAGTATTGTCTTTTTTGCTGCTCACGCAATGCTTGCTCTACCTCTATGATGACAAATTGACAAGTTTTACCAAACCGAATTTGCGCCATGAGCCCTATATCAGCGTTAATTACCGTCGCAATTTTAGGATAGCCACCCGTCGTTTGGGCATCAGCCATCAGAACAATCGGCTGCCCTTGCGGCGGTACTTGAATCATGCCAATATCGACACCGTGCGAGCTCATTTGCGTAGCTTCATTAAACTCAAGTGCGGTACCATCCAAGCGATAGCCCATACGGTTGCTACTGCTTTGTAGTTGCCATTGCTGTGATTCAAACGCGGCTTTTGAGGCAGAGGTAAAGTACTCATACTCACTGTTTTTTATTACTCTAATCCTATTGGTTGGCTCAAGGCGAGCCACTCCTATAACCCGTAAGCTTGAGGATGTTCTCACTTTTAGAACATCATCTGCTTTAAGGTATCTACCTTTAAAACCGCCAAAACTGGCTTTTAGATTGGTGCTGGACGATTGTAGGACTGGCTCGATATCAAAGCCGCCATGTACACACAGATAGGTATACATACCTTGTAATGGACGCAGCAGTTTAAGCGTTTGCCCTGCCTGCGCATTAATACGCCAATAGCAAGGAATACGCTTATCATCTATATATGCCTCGTAGAGCGCACCCGTTAAACAAAAACTGACGTCCTCTTCAAACTGTATCGTGAGACTACCGACCGCTATTTCGATAGCAGGCTCGTTAAGGTCGTTCTTTAACAACGCATTTCCCGCTTGCAAAGCCCAGCTATCCATTACCCCACTTCTATCCACGCCCATGCTTCGATAGCCAAATCGTCCCGAGTCTTGGATGCTAGCAAGCGCACTAGTGGTTAAAATCTTCATTGATAGCCCCTATTTATTGGTATGAGCAGATACCTGATTTAAAGGTGTTTTATTCATAAATATCAATAGCGGTAAATTTCAAGGTATCGCCTGCGTTAAGCAAAGTAGGAGACGCTTTTGTTAAATCAAATAAAGGTATATCAGTTTGGCCTAACAGCTGCCAACCACCTGGGGATTCAAAAGGATAGACACCGGTTTGTTCACCACCGATGCCGACCGAACCTGCAGGCACTTTCGTTCTTGGGGTCGCATGTCTTGGAAAATATAAGGATTCAGATAAGCCGCCAAGATAAGGAAATCCGGGCTGAAAACCAATGAAATAAATCGTATAAGTCGCCTCGGTGTGTAAATTAACAACCGCTTCAACGGAGAGACCCAGTTCAGTGGCCAGTGTTTTTAAATCAGGGCCATATTTGCCGCCATAATGTACGGGAATATCCACATGCTTACCGTTTATGGTTTTTGAAGGAATGTCATCAAGTAGAGCTGATAGTTTATCTTTAAACGCTTCAAGCTCCACCCATGTTAAGGAGACGGTGAAGACACTTAGTGTATTCATGCCGATGACGACTTCTAAGACTTCTGGCATTTGCTGTATGCTGTCGGCGAGCGCCCAGCACTGTTGCTGCTTCTCTAACGTTATAGGTTTAGGGAAAAACAAAGTTAGATTGGTCTCACTGCATAGCTGCCATTGTAATTCCATTAGCACACGCTCCGTTATCTTTGTCTTTCATGTCGGCTTCAGATCTATTTTTAGATATTAAAACTTAACTTAGATATTCTCTTTTATCCATTCGGTTAGATAATGAATACTCACTTGACCCTGACGAAACGCTTCATCTTTAAACAGTCGCTCGTGCAGGCTGATATTGGTATCAATGCCTGTAATTTGCGCTTCTGATAAGGCTGCTTGCATCTTCTTAATCGCCGCTTCCCTTGAATGGTCATACACGCATATTTTCGCGATTAAACTGTCATAAGAGGGCGGAACGGTATAGTTCGACTCGATATGGCTATCAACTCGAATACCGAGCCCTGCTGGCATATGACAGTAATCTATACGGCCAGCATTAGGCAAAAACGTATTCGGATTTTCAGCGTTAATACGGCACTCAAAAGCGTGTCCAGTGATAACGATATCACTTTGTTTATGTGATAGCTCTAACCCTGCGGCCACTCGTATTTGTTCTTGAACGATGTCGACCCCAGTAACCATCTCGGTAATAGGATGCTCAACCTGAACACGAGTGTTCATCTCGATAAAAAAGAACTCGTCGTTTTCGTATAAAAACTCAAACGTACCCGCCCCTCTATATTTCATTTGCTGACAGGCAGTCGCGCAAGCTTGACCTATCCGCTGTCTTTGTTCATCAGTAATCCCTGGTGCTGGCGCTTCCTCTATTACTTTTTGGTGGCGGCGCTGCATAGAGCAATCGCGCTCACCTAGATAAATAGCATTGCCATGGGTATCAGACAGCACTTGGATTTCAACATGCCGTGGCGCTTGTAGGTACTTTTCGAGATAAACGATAGCACTACCAAAATTGGCTTTGGCTTCTGTCTGCGTCATAGAAATAGCGGATAATAAATCGGCCTCTTGTTCCACGACTCGCATACCGCGTCCACCACCACCACTCGCAGCTTTGATAATGACGGGATAGCCAACATCACTTGCAATCTTGATTATCTGATCGCTATCTGCGGGCAAAGCACCTTCGGAACCAGGTACACAAGGCACACTCGCGGCAATCATTTGCTTTTTAGCAGCGACCTTGTCTCCCATCTGTCTAATATTATCTGCGGTCGGCCCGATAAAAACGAGACCCGACTTTTCAATCAAATCCGCAAATTCAGCATTTTCGGACAAAAACCCATAGCCTGGGTGGATGGCGTCGGCATTGGTCATTTTTGCCGCAGAGACAATCGCTTTTTTATTTAAGTAGCTGTGTGTTGCATTGGCAGGGCCGATACATATGCTCTCATCAGCTAAACGTACGGGTAGCGAGTCTCTATCCGCCTCCGAATGGGCTATGACTGATTGGATACCCAACTGTTTACAAGCTCGCACAATGCGTAAGGCAATCTCGCCACGGTTAGCAATTAAGATTTTTGAGAACATGTCGATTTTCCTAAGCTGATATTCCTAAAAAGTATAGTACGTAAGCAATGTACGCTAATCTTAGCTGGCTGGTTCAATAACAAACAAGGCCTGTCCATATTCTACAACATCACCTTCATCAACTAATGCCTCTTTAATAGTGCATGGAAACTCAGCTTTGACCTCGTGCATCATTTTCATAGCCTCAATAATACATAGCGTCTGTCCTTTGTCTACCTTATCCCCTACTTTAACAAACTCGTCAGCTGTAGGCTCTGAGCGTCGATAAAAAGTGCCTAGCATAGGTGCTGTTACTTGTTTTTGGGCGTCTTCATTTGCCTCTTTTTTATTGAGAACTGCGTCATCATTACCAACATCGTTTTGATTGCTCTCAGCGCTTATATTCGCTCGCTGTTTTGAGCCGGAAGTGCTAGCAAGATTGCGCTTATTGTTATTGTTGTTGTCACCACTGATACTCTCGTTGCCATCAGATCGACATATTATAGAGATACGCGCGTCACCATCCGTTACTTCTAAGGAATTTATGTTAGAGCGTTCAGCTATCTTTATCAGCTTTTCGAGGTCAGGGAAGTTAATATTCATATTATTATCTAGTCCATTAGAGTGAAAAGAACACCATTATTTTATTTGAATATATTGAATTGCTTCATTTAATCGTAGCATATATTTTTCGTCGGATTTTAACTAAATAACCATCATCAGCTTGATATCAAACCTATTTAAAAACAGTCAATTCACTATAAAAAAATTACACTCTTAAGCGTGCTTGAGTTATTACATATACATCGGCACTCAGTCACTTTTTATCTTTTTTAAATTGTATAAACTATAGCTTAACACCAGTCAAAAGTTATTATTTACAACCACTAAAAATTGGTTAAGCCTATGTAGAAGTAGAATTAATCGCGTCAAACTTAGCCAAAACCATCAGTTATATCTGATAATTTTGACTAAGTATCAATATATCTAACTAGTATAGAAGATGGGCTACTGAGGTGATAATAACTAAGCTAATTAAAGTACGGAGAATGAAGATCATAAACAGCTCTAACACATTGAGCTTGATATTTGATTTCAAAATTAGCGCCCCGACCTCAGACATATAAATAATCTGGGTAATAGAGGCCGCTCCAACGATAAATCGTGTCATCTCACTTTCAATGCTTTTACCAACCAACGCTGGTAGATACATATCAGCAAAGCCCATAATCATGGCAGGCGCAGCTTCTGCCGCTTCTGGAATCTTTAACAATTCAAGCACTGGCACGAGGGGCGCGGATATCCAGTTGAATACAGGCGTGTACTCTGCTAGCCCCAGACCAATGGTGCCGATAGCGAAAATAACAGGGATTAAGCCGAAATAAATATCAAATAGATTCTTTACGCTATGCTTAAATACGCTCGCCAGACTGGGCATAGAGTGCGCACGCGTCACGGCACGATTGAGCGCCCACTGCGGCATACTATACTGCGCAGGAATCTCTTCATCTAGCATACATTTGCCAGAATGGTAAGTGTTGGCCTTTAATGACAATGGCGGGATACGTGGCATGATAATGGCCGCGACAAAACCGGTCAACGCGATGGTGAGATAAAAGAAGACAAAGTTATTGTCAACGCCAATAGTCTTGGCAACGACATACGTAAAGGCAATTGAGGTCACCGAAAAAGTCGTGGCAATAATCGCCGCTTCACGCTGGCTATAGTAGCTTTTGTCATACTCTTGCATGGTCACGAGCAAACCAATAGACGCCGCGCCAAACCAAGAAGACATCGCATCGACCGCTGAGCGTCCGGGCAGTTTAAACAGCTTGATAAATACCTTGCTCGATAGCGTCCCTAAAAATTCCATCAAGCCAAAATCGGTCAAAAACGGTAACGATAAGATGGCGAAAAAGAAGAGAGGAATCAAAATCGGAATCAAATCTTCAAAAATAACGCCGCCAGTATTACGATTAATAATAAACTCGGGGCCTACTTGTAAAAAGATCATCCAGATAAATACTGCGCCTAAAAAACGGGCGGCGAGCCATAACCATTCAACATCGAAGAGCTTCTTTAGCATCGAGTCTTGCTGCAAAGTAGGTCGTAGCAGCTTAATAGCAAGTGCACCGATAAAGGAGGTAGTAACAATCGCTAAGGCCACGTAAACCACATAGTCTCCTATCCAGCCTTGCAGCGCATCGGTCAATACCCCTAATAAAATAGTAACCTTGCCATCCCACTGGAATGGAATGATAAATAAGGCGATACCAAGGGCGGAAAATAACAGGAATTTCCACAATGCTGCTCGCCATTGTGTGCCCTCTGGTGTTTTTGGATCGACAGCATTGTTACCTAAAACTGGCTGCTGTGACTTACTAATATGACTCGTCATTTTATTCCTCCATGATAGGCGACGACCGCCAATGTTTCTTTCGCTTTTTGACCGATCCTTGGGTTGAGCGAATGAGTCGATTCAGTTTCTTATGGGTAAATTTCTGATGGTTCGGTTTTTCAATCTCTCAAATAAATAAATAGCGATACCGTATCATCGATACCGTATTTAGCAATGAGTTTTTTATCTGCCTCTTTATGTCCTTCATTCAGCACACTTTAATATAGCCAGCCTCACTATTGTTAGTGTTCTTACTATTAATGTCACTGCCTTTAACCTTTAACTAAAACAACTAAAACTCTTACCCATTTCGGTTAGAAATGCATCAGATTCATCAACTTCATAAATAATAGGTTGCTTGCCTTTAATATCTTCTTTCAATGCATCTAGCAGTTGCTGTTTGGCTGTAATTCTACGATAACCAACACCAAAGCCTGCGGCTAATGGCTCAAAATTCGGCGTCTTAATATTAACCCCGATCAGTGGCAACCCGCCCTCCTCCATATAACGACGAATCTCGCCATAGCCTTGGTTATTCCACAGCAGGACAATTAACGGCAGCTCAAGCTCAGCGGCGCAGATGAGCTCGGCAATCGTAAACTGAATACCACCGTCGCCAATCAAGCTAACCACCGGACTGTTTGAGCCAATCATAGCCCCAATTGCAGCAGGCAAACCATAGCCTAACGTGCCAAATCCAGTCGATGAGTTAAACCATCGACGCGTTGCCAACGCTTCAAAGCCAAGGTTGCCGCTATAGACAGGCTGGGTCGAATCACCAACAAAGATAACGTCTTCTACCTCATCCCGAATCAGCTGCAGCAGCGCGTTTTGACCCGCAAAATCTGGTGTCATGTTTTCTATAAGTGACTGTTTTGCATCAGCTACTCGCGCTACTGCTTGATGGTTTAACGCCTGATCCTCTAAACGGCTACACAGCCCACTGATAGCCACTTGCGCATCGGATAATACGGCGATATCGGCTCTAAAAGGACGCTGCAATTGCTGAGCATCGCAGTCAATGCGAATCAGCGTGCCATTGATTTTAAACTCACCATTAAAGAACACGTCATAATCAGTCTCACCCAGCTCAGTGCCAATGGCTAATACTAAATCAGCCTCGCTAATAACAGCACGGCCGGTATCTAATGACTGATTGCTACCCAAACTCAACGGATGATTAGGTGGTAGCAACCCTTTAGCATTGATGGTCAAAAAGGTTGGGGCATCTATCAGCTCTGCCAGTTTTTGTGCATCATGGTCGACATCAACACAGCCACCACCATAAAGAATCACGGGATTCTTTGCGGCTTTCAAAGTTTCAACAATCAAATCTAATTGCGCAGGATTGGGCAGCGGTCGCATCACTTGCGGAAAGGTCAAGCCATTCGTATTATCTTGACCTTTTGCAATATGACTCAAGCTAGGAGGCTTGGCGACATGACTGGCATCGGCGGTAATCACATCAATAGGTAGCTGGATATGCACGGGGCCCGGACGCGCGCCATTAAACAAAGCAAAAGCTTCAGCGATGACTTTCGGTAATGCTTCAGGCTGCCAGATGGTTTTGCTGGTGAGCGCTACCTTACTAACCATGCCTTGTTGGTCATGCAATTCATGCAAGTGCCCTTCACCGCTACCCGTATCTTTTACCTTATTGACACTAGAGATTACCAGCATTGGGATAGAGTCAGCCAAGGCTTGCGCCATAGCAGTCATGATGTTGGTCATACCGGGGCCAGTAATGATAAAGCAGACGCCAACTTTGCCAGACGCACGGTAATAGCCATCAGCCATAAACCCAGCACCTTGCTCGTGACGCGGTGTCACGTGGCGAATACTGGTACTCGGTAGACCTCGATATAGCTCGACCGTATGGACACCCGGAATACCAAATACGGTCTCTACCCCATAATA
Organism: Psychrobacter okhotskensis; assembly: GCF_965638355.1. Classification (NCBI taxonomy): domain Bacteria; kingdom Pseudomonadati; phylum Pseudomonadota; class Gammaproteobacteria; order Moraxellales; family Moraxellaceae; genus Psychrobacter; species Psychrobacter okhotskensis. Next base: position 1,332,975 of record NZ_OZ281822.1, on the reverse strand, counting down.
CTCTAGCCATTGCACGAGCAGCTCACCGCAGGTTAGAGACGGCGTGGCTGGTGCTGAAGCAGGCGTTTGCATCGTTTGCGTCATGAGTTAATCATCCTAAAATATTTAATTATTATTTAAAGAAATCGTTAAATCTAATATAAAAACCAATACCACCCTATTAACAAAGGATGAATTTGGCGAAAAGATAACGAATGATGATTAATAGATCGCTTTGACTTTATCGTCGTAGCGGACGCCCGGCAAGATACACAGCATCTCAAACAATAAGTTCGCGGCTAATACAGAGGTGTTACCAAATGGGTCGTACGGTGGTGACACTTCTACTAAATCACCTCCGACGACATCAAGGCCACGCATACCGCGAATAATCTCGATACCTTGCGTCGAGGTTAAGCCACCGATTTCAGCCGTGCCCGTACCCGGTGCAAATGCAGGATCAATACCATCGATATCGAAACTTAGATAAACAGGACCATCGCCTAACTTTTCACGCACTTCTGCCATCAATGGCGTCAGTGACTTATACCAACATTCCTCAGCAGGTACCACGCGAAAGCCTTGCTGGGTTGACCAATCAAACTCTTCAGCACTATATCCAGTGCCACGCAGACCGATCTGCACCACACGATTGCCATCGATGAGGTTCTCTTCGACAGCACGGCGAAATGGCGTACCATGAGCGATTTTTTCACCGAACATCTCATCATTGATATCTGCATGCGCATCAATATGTACCATACCGACAGGGCCATGTTTTTTGGCGAGTGCACGCAGAATAGGCAAAGCAATGGTATGATCGCCGCCCAATGTCAATGGGATAGCACCATGATTCACGACTTTTTCTGTATAGAACTTTTCGATGATATCGATACTTTTTAAGAGATTGAAGGTATTGATAGGTACGTCGCCGATATCAGCGACTTGTAAAGACTCAAAGGGTGCCGCGCGAGTGGCAACGTTATAAGGGCGAATCATGCGTGATTCATCGCGAATCTGGCGAGGGCCCAATCTGGCACCGCTACGGTTTGACGCCCCAATATCCATAGGTACACCAACGAAAGCCACGTCTAATCCTGCTGCATCAGCCTGAGTTGGCAGGCGCATCATAGAAGCAAAACCGCCAAATCTTGGCATGTCGTTGCCGCTCAATGGTTGATTGAATTTCATAATTCACATCCTTGTTTTATGTCGTCGAAATAGACAATTTGTTATATATCAATTTTTATATGACTCTGACAATACCTAAATATCGGTAGGCAGACCATGGTAAAATTCAGAAGTAAACTTCTATTTTTTCGTAGTAAGTTAGATTTAATCGTTATTATTAGAAGTTTTATAAAAGTTTTGGTCAAGACAATAGATACGGGAACATAACTTTCGATGTTAGATGAATTGATAAAAATAGACATCAAAACCTTGCGTAGCTTTATGGCAATCGTGGAGTGTCAAGGCGTGACCGCCGCTCAGTCGCGCTTAAATGTGACGCCCTCTGTTATTAGTGGACATTTAACCCATTTAGAAGATCGCTTGGGTATGACGCTTTGTCATCGTGGCCGCGCGGGTTTTAAGCTGACAGAAGATGGCGCTGCGGTTTACGAGGCTTGCTTGAGTTTTACTGAAGCGGTGGCCAGCTTTCAGCATCAACTGCACTATATTCGCCAATTAGATTCGGTGCGTGGCGGTCATATCCGACTGTGTCTCATTGACCAGATGCCGACGTTTTTTTATGACGCCTTGCGCCAATGCTTGGCTGCTAGCTATCGTGACAATCCACTCATTCATTTTTCTATCGATGTGCAAAGCCCTGAAAGCATGCTGGAGAAGCTGCTGAGTAACGAGAGTGATATTGGCGTGGGTTATTTTGGTAGTTTTCCACCATTACTCACTTTTCAGCCAGCATTTATTGAAAGACAGGTCGTCTGCTGCGGACGCGAGCATAAACTGTTTTATGACTCAGAAAACTTAAGCTTTGAGGACTTGGAACAAAACCATCCATGGATAAAACGAGGGTATATTACTGATATGAGCATCAATCATGTCCGCCCCAAGACGTTAAGCGCTACCACTTATCATATGGAGGCAACCGCGCAGCTGATTTTGGCAGGTCATCATGTTGGCTATTTGCCACGCGATCTAGCAATGCGCTATGAAGAGATGGGGCTGATGAAAATACTACTGCCTGATGAGGCAAGCTATGAAGTGAAGCATCACTGGGCATACCGAGAAAACCTACACAAACATGTGGCAGATTTTTTGAATAAAATGATAAATTTGTTGTCAGAGAATTATTCTAAAGCGTAATTTATCAGCAGATTTTGCTACTCGGATTCTCAGTGTTTCTTAATCACAGTGTCCTAATAGCTGGTGCATTGTCTTGTATTGAAAGTAATGCCTTTAAAGACAAGGCTTTATCTTACTGTTTTGATCATCAGCTGTTAACAATTTGCGACAAAATTTTAGGCGGTCGCTGCTTGGTCTTGGTACTTTAGACCAATGGTTCTTAGCTTCCCTTTGTCATCGACTTCCTTAATAACCAATGACCATTCATCGCTTATCACAACAGTATCGCCTGACACTGGCGCAGTACCTAAGTGTGATTTCACGTACTCGGCCACCGTCTGCTCCCACATGTTTTTTGCGCTGTCTTCATCGGACGTTTTAAGTGTTTTTACCAATGTCTCAGACGCCATAATTCCTGTAAAAAACGGCAAGTCTCCAAGCTTGACACTCGGTGATAGCAACCAATCGCCATAGAAGTCATCGATAGCTTTGCGATCCAATGTCGTGTCATTAAAAATCTTAGCGATTTTGCTCGCGTGATTACCTCTCATGGCATACCAGACACTATCGCCGAATTTTAGCTTTGTGTTGTCATTGACTACTACGATTTGCTGATTACGGACTAGCGCAAAGACACTGATTTCATCTGGATTGATGCCTTTAGAGATACCCATAGGATGACGCCCAATGGCAAATGCACCTGACTTTGCCTCAAACTCATATAGCGTGATACTGGCCTTATCGGATACCCAGACCTCGTGCTCCTCTTTTGGGTCTTTATTGGTTGGAATACGTACTTTAAATAGATTGGCCATCGTCGGGATAGTTGTGCCTTGCAAAATCAATGATAAGACCACGACACCAAAGGCAATATCAAACAGCATAAAGGCATTATCTATACCAGCCATAACAGGTAAAATTGCCAAAGTAATAGGCACTGCACCGCGTAAACCAACCCAAGAGATAAACCCGATCTCTCTGTCTTTAAATTTGAAAGGTTTGACACTGGTATAGACGGCAATAGGACGCGCGACAAAGATCATAAAGAGCGCGATTGCAACCGAATAATGCCAGACATTGAGGACGTTTGACGGAGTGACCAGCAGTCCTAATACCACAAACAGCACCGCCTGAGACAGCCAAGCAAAGCTGTCCATCACTCGCATGACATGCTCAGTCGAGCGCACTTTATGGTTACCGATTAACACACCAGTGAGGTATACCGCCAAAAATCCACTGCCGCCAATGAGATTGGTCGCGGCGAACACAGCCAAGCCAGCGGAGAGGATTAAAATGGCGTACATGCCTTCTGCCAAATGTACCTTGGGCAATAATCGGGATAAGAAATAACCGAATAACAAGCCCATCCCTAGCCCAAAGCTCAGCTGCTGTAGCAATAAAACTAAAAAGCCAGACACTGTCTGACCAGCAGGATCAACATTTAGGGCAATCAAACCAGTGACTAATAAAATAGCCAAAGGATCGTTGGCACCAGACTCAAGTTCAAGCGTGGCTTGTACACGGTCGTTAAGCTTGACACCGCCATTACGTAATAGAGAAAATACTGCTGCCGCATCGGTTGAGCCGACAATCGCTGCCATCAGCAAACCAAAGCGCCAATCGACATCGAGCAGCCAAGTGACAAATACACCTAGCACCATGACCGTGACCAACACGCCCCACGTGGCCAGCGTAATCGCAGGCTTTAGACCCACTCGGAACGATTTAAAGGAAGTGCGTAAACCACCATCTAGCAAGATACAGGCTAAGGCTGCCTGCCCAACGAAATTGGCTAGCGCATATTGAGAGAACTCAATACCCAAGATACCCTGCTCGCCTGCCAACATACCCACTATCAAAAACAGCAACAATAATGGTACGCCTAAGCGCGCCGATAATGTACTCGCCATGATACTGGCGAAAATTAATATCGCGCCTACCAAGTAGAGGATATTTAAGGTATCCATTTTTTAAGCCCTATTTTGTCGTTGTCGTGATTGTATTTGTGGTTATATTTATGATGAGTGGGATATTACTTGATTCAAAAAAAACTTACGTTGTCGCACTGTCAGTAGATATCACACCAGATAAGCGCCTATCAGCGATGGTCAATCGACCACTGCCAAGCGTAACATCTACTATCAAATTTTATAAAAGATATTTTAGCCAAATCATATCCGTTTATAGATGAAAGCTGTCTGTACTACCTCATGTAAACGTCAACTTTTATTCAACGATAATTGTCATCTGTATCAGCTAATCTAAGCCTGAATGCTTAAGCTTGAATGTATTGCCATGTCAGTACTAAGATAGCCGCGGCTATCATCCAAGCGACGACGCCCAATAGTAAAGCCTTATATAAGCTCATATAGCCAATACTGAAAAACACCACAAAAGTATAAATAAGATGCGGGATGACACCAAGCATACTAAATATCAATGCCACTCTTAGATCCGCGGCACTACGCTCAGTACCAACGATGAAATGACTGATCAGGGTAAATGTAGGGAATAGCGGTGCCAATGCCGCCAGATAGAAGAATTTGGTCTGCGCAAATAATTGAATGAGCAAAACCATCAAAGCGCCAATAAGCATTTTTAGCCAAATCACGACGGGGTCATCTCCTATGGAATGATAAGGGCTGGAAATAACCCAATCTACCATGATACTAAAGTCTGCAAACCGACATAAGAGCAATAACTGATTAATTAATCTATAGGATAAAAAAGTGCAAGAAGCCCCATTTAGCAACATTGCTAGATGGGGCTTCTTGCACTTTTTTATGAAGCGAGTTTTTTATTAATTACTCAATCATTTTTTGGCTTCAGCGCGGCACTGATGTCGGCCAGTAGTGGCGGGATATCATGCTTACCAGCGATGACTTCCAACATAACCAGCTTGTCTTTGGCGGCAGCTGCTTGCTTGAGAGCTGCTTTTAACTCACCCGCTGTCTCTGCTTTTAGTAGCAGACTATTATCATCAGTAGCACCAAACGCTTTTGGCATCAGCTGCCAGTCACATTTAGGGATGTCGTTATAATACTGATTTTCACCATGAATCGCCCGCTCAACGGTATAGCCGTCATTATTAATCAGTACAATCACAGGATTGACCCGCTCTTGAATCATGACCGCAATCTCTTGAATGGTTAATAATGCCGAGCCATCACCAATCAGCAAAATACTACGCTTATGCGGCGATGCAATGGCCGCGCCTAAACTCGCCGGCAAAGTATAACCGATAGAACCCCACATAGGCTGTCCATAAGACGTCACGCCTTCTGGCAGACGCACATCACTGATACCAAAATAGGCAGTACCTTGTTCAGAAAACACCAAGTTTTTATCATCAAGCGCATCAGCGATGATATGCCATAAGTCATCTTGACGGATAGCCTCATCATCCTTGCCATGTTGCTCATGCGGCTTTACCTCTTCACAGAACTGCTTTGGCACAATGTTAATATCTGAAGTCATCACCTCATGCAATGTTTTTAGAGCATCTTTTAGGGCAATGGGTGCAAAGTTTCTGCCTGCGATACTTGCACGCTCATAATGCAGGTCAACCACCACATTTTCATCAATATTTTGGCTAAAACCCGCTGTCGTCGTATCCGTATACTGCACGCCAATCTTAATCAAACATTCACAGTTTTCGACCATATCCTTAACGACGGGACGCGATGCCACGCCTGCATAAGTCCCTGCCCAACGATCACTGTTTTCGTCAAGCAAAGTTTTGCCCCACGATAGCGTCGTATAAGGAATATTGGTATCGGCAAGCAACGCTTTTAACTGCTTTTGCAGCCCTAAACGATGCACCATCAAGTCTGCCATAAGCGTGGTGGTTTTGTTTGGCAGAAATTCTATTAGCGCTTGCTTAAAATCATCTAACGCCGCTTGACTGGTGATATCTTCTTCACTATCGACAAGTTTGGTCGTTGGCGGATAAATTGGCGTTTTTGCAACATCTGGTGATAACAGTAAATAACCGGGACGATGCTTTTTAAGAATCAGACGAATAACCCGATCAATCTCAGAAGCAGCATTTTCAGGTGTAATGTGCGCGCGCGCCACAGTCACCGGCTCGACCATTTTAATAAAATGGTTAAATACCCCGTCACCCAAAGTATGGTGAATCCGGCGTTTGGAATCTTGCAATGCTGTGCTTGGTGCGCCGACCACATGCAATACCGGTGCATACTCTGCAAACGAGCCTGCCGTTGCATTAATCGCTGACAGCTCACCGACGCCAAAAGTCGTTACCATAGCGGCAAAACCACGCTCACGTGCATAGCCGTCAGCTGCGTAGCCTGCATTCAACTCATTGGTGTTACCCACCCAGCGCAATTTATCAGAAGCGATAACATTGTCTAAAAATGTTAAATTAAAATCACCGGGCACACCAAATATTTCAGTGGCACCCGCTTCAGCGATTCGATCAAACAAATAATCAGCGATGGTATATTGTTGACTCATTTCTTATCCTTTGACTTATCATTCTAAGTATTGTTGGTTTTTAATTTGATTATGACTAACTATAAAGTACATCCCAGCTTATTTATTTAATGCAAAGCTTTTGGAATGCATATTATAAGAAACTGTTATAACATACATTTATGGCCAGATAACATACCTGTCTTACTAACTTTTACTTTTTTCGTCATAGGTATTGACACTCTTAAAAAACTGCGTATAATACGCCTTCATCAACTAACGACAGTTAATTGATAATCAGCGGGAATAGCTCAGTGGTAGAGCATAACCTTGCCAAGGTTGGGGTCGAGAGTTCGAATCTCTTTTCCCGCTCCAAATTAGCTTGAATAAAGCGCAAAAGCCTCACATCTCTTAATGGGAGATGTGAGGCTTTTTTTTGTCTATTTTTAGGGGATTACGCAGAGCACCTATGATATTCAAATATGGGCGGACTACTGGGCATACAATAATAAAGGCGGCTTTATTAAGCACGTAAAGACGCTTTGCGGGAATTATGAGCTTAGCGCATAAATACAATTTGAGATGATTTCTCAACGCTATGCTCACTTAGATGATGTTGTATGTAAATACTATGGTTATAACTATCCGATTGAAGTACACATATACGTCAGCATGATTTTTAGCAGACAGATAAGTACCAAGAATTAAAAAAGCCAGACAACTAAGCTGTCTGGCTTTTCTTGTGTGCATCATCTATTAAAAACAGTTTAAGGCTTCTATGCCACTACAGTCTCTAACGCTTACGTCCTATAAAGCACTTTAACCACATGCCAGCCAAATTTGGTTTTCACTAAATGTGGGGTAAAGAGTTCGCCGCTGAAGCAGACTTTATCAAATGCTGGTACCATGTCGCCTTTTTCAAACTCACCTAAGCTGCCACCTTTTTTGCCTGATGGGCAGGTGGAGTGTTTCTTAGCCAGTACATCAAACTGCGCGCCTTTTTTGAGTTTGGCAATAATGTCGTCAGCCAATGCTTTATCTTTGACTAAAATGTGTAATGCGCTAGCGGTGCGAGCCATAACGTAAACCTTCATAAAATATTGATTATCAGGGCATTATATCACTACTTACTTTGGTTTCTCACCTAACTTGACTGCGCTATTTTATCAAAAGCCATTATCTACACAGGCGATTTTATAAAGCGCTGAGTTCTTTTATCCAATTTTTCAGGTTTGGAGGGAATTTCAATGTTAGCTCATGTAAATAAATTTTTAATAAATGGACAACCATTAAATGAACAGAAAACAGGTTATCATTACTCTTAAAATGCCCTGTATAACAATGCATAAATACCCATTAACAATTAACCATTAGGAAGAATCTTATGGCAAAATTAGAATCCAACATCGAATTAGAAGCCGCAGCATTCCGTCGTTTATTGGCTCACTTGGACGAGCGTAAAGATGTACAAAATATTGATTTAATGAACCTTGCTGACTTTTGTCGCAACTGTTTATCCAAATGGTATAAAGCAGCTGGTGAAGAGCGTGGGATTGACATCGACTACGAAGACGCGCGTGAGCTTGTTTATGGCATGCCCTATTCTGAGTGGAAAGAGAAGCATCAACAACCAGCAACACCAGAGCAATTGGCACGCTTTAACGACATTGAAGCCGCCAAGAACGAGTCCAATTAAGAGTAATTGTAGTTGCTCTCAATCAATGAATCAATATTGATTGAGAACAACTATAAAAACGCTAAGCAATACTTGGAATACAATCAAGCGAGGCCGCTAGTTTAGCGGCTTTTAGTTTATCTGCTCTCTAAAGACTTGAGCATACTATTAAATACTTTTGTACCTTGTTTTTGCATTTTACGATCCAACGCCCATCCAATTAATGGCACAACTATTCGACCTTCAGACAGCCAAGTCACGTGTGTGGTTCCGTCTCCTAAATCTTTTAGATCAATCATGCCTTTGTTATGTTGCATTCTTATAGGTTTAGATTTTTCGATTTTGTATTGCATATGGGTGGGACGCTCAAACGCCGTAATGCGCTCCCATACTTTAAAGGTGCCCGTTTGTACTGATCGTAAAGCGCCAACGCCATTGCGTTCCTCGTCACCTTCAGTCAACAATTTAGCAGTACCTACAGCTTTAAATAATCCATAGCTAGCGTGGTCACTTAGTGCTTCAAAAACCTCATTAATCGGTTTTTTGACAATGCGTTCTACTTTTATCTTGAACATAATATTATCTCATTAAGGTTAAGATTATTTAGCTTATTGCCATTTCATAAATGAATAAAGCAATCAAACTTTAAGTTATCTGGATTTTGATACAGTATCTTTTGTAAAACGCTCTAAACCAGTCAACCACTACTTACCAATCTATGACTTTGAAGACTGTTACCGCTTAGAGCCTCGACCTTTTGAAGGCCGATTGCCACGTGCAGTAGGTTTGCCATTGCCACGAGATTTATTGCTATCACCAAAAGGACGCTTATCTTTAGAACCTTTCGGCTTTCTAGCACCATCCTTTGAGTGTTTGGTACTTCCCTTTGCGGCGCCCGTTGGTTTTGAAGATGATTTTGGCTTTGATGAGCTATCAGTGCGAGCTTTTTTTCGAGGCGCATTCTGAGACTTCTTGCCCGATTTATTGTCCTCTGAAGAAGACGCTCCTATAGACTTCAGTAAAACAGACAGCTCTTTTTCGGTCAAATCTCGCCAGTCTCCAACGGGAATTCCCTTAAGACTGACATTCATAATCCGTGTACGTTCAAGCTTCACCACTTCATAGCCAAAATGCTCACACATACGGCGAATTTGGCGGTTCAAACCCTGAACTAGCGTGATGTTAAACACGGTGGGTGCGACCTTAGTAACCGGGCATTTCTTTGTCATCTGCCCCAAAATAGGCACACCACCGGCCAAACCCTCGATGAAACTATCGGTGATCGGTTTATTGACCGTGACCAAATATTCTTTTTCGTGATTATTGCCAGCACGTAATACCTTATTCACCAGATCGCCATTGTTGGTCAAAAAGATTAAACCTTGGGAGTCCTTATCCAAACGACCGATGGGGAAAATACGTAAACTATGTCTCACAAAATCGACGATGTTGTTTTTCTCAGAGCTCTCGGTGGTGCTGACAATACCTACTGGCTTATTCAACACAATAAAAACAAAATCATCAGGCTCTCGTGGCTCAATAAGCTGGCCGTTAACTTTTACCGCATCTCCAGCGACTACTTGCGCGCCTACTTGAGCACGCTTGCCATTGACGTACACATTACCTTGTTCAATAAAGCGGTCAGCGTCGCGTCTGGAGCAAATACCGCTTTCGCTGATGTATTTATTTAAACGAGTCGAGGAAGCGTTAAACATAAAGCACCGTTTTACTTAATAAAAGGCTTTTCCTGCTAAGAAAAAAACCTAAATTGAATGAATAATTAATAACTGGATGGCTCGTATTATATAGGAAACTCAGTGCTCATTTGTATCGTCGCTTTTAGAAAACCAATTGACTTCTTATATCAAATTGAAAGCACAGAGCAATCAAACCCACCCTTCTTCCAAAAGCTGCTCGGTGTTACTTATTTTGAATTCATGATATAAATTGAAGAATACCGCAGGGTCTTCAATGTTATCGAGCAACTCGCGTTTATTAAGCGCCACAAACATCGCCAGCGCATAAGCGGCACAATGGATAGTTTTTTTGGGATTAAAATCACGATCAGTAAAGGCCTGATATTGCATGACTTCCTCATGCAGATGCGGGTTTTGCTTTAGGGCATTGATATACAGCCAGTCATAAAATGTCGTCAACGGCTCTACGCTCCATTCCATGCCAAAATAATTATAGCCAATCAGCTCACCTGAAGTTATTAAGCGCTCGTCCTTTTTGGCTTGTCTTGGCGGCACACTTAGCAAGTCGATATAAGGGCCATCATCCTCAAAAACCATACTGCTTTGAAAGGCGTTTTCGACACTATATTGCTGCCCATCTTGCTCATTCGTGAGCTTTAAGCTCAATGGACTGAGCGGAAAACTCAATTTATTGCCCGATTTACTCGATAGCTCTAGGACATGACTAAAGCCATACTTTTTACGAATGACTTGATGCATATCATTAATGGATTTTTTCTTTTGGCGACTCGCAAACCCCACATGCCGCTCAAACCGAACCATGTCCGTTTTGACCAGATTATCACTGTTGGTTCTCGGCATGAATACGGGTTTATGTTCTACAGCATCTTGTCTTTGATCCACAGGGTTCTGTGTTTGTTGCATAGCAATGTGCCTTATATCAATAATCTTGTATAAATGTTCTTTTGTAACGGCTTTTTTATAACAGCTTTGGCATAAACAGTATTTTAAAATAACTGTCATGCGAATTTAGGACATACCCTACTCTTAGCGCTTGCTACCTACTCAGCAGCATCTAATAAGGTGTTAAGCTCGTCCACCATGGCATCGTCTATGATGTTGTCCTCAACATAGCTCACTGTCTCATCTATAGTGTTCAGATCCATTTCTCGAATACCTAAGCTGGCTAGCTGCTTATTGATCGAGTCTAAACTGTCATTCTCTTCGGTATCGTCCAATAGATTTTCTTCGAATCTGCCTCTAACGAACCAGTACATTTTTTCTAATACGGTTTCTTTTTTGGTCAAAGTAGAATAACCGTCACCATAAATGAACAAGTTAAAATGATAAGGTATCTCTACATCGTTAATGAAAAAGGTGCGCTTGCACTCTAGTGTATAAGCTTGAATCTCTTTGTCTTCAGCGTCTAGGTCTTCAATACCTTCATCATTTTTATTGTCTTCATCATATTCAATCACTTCTTTTACCAACTCGCCTAGGATTTCATAGCGCCCTGCTTTGACCTTATGATTATAAATGATAGAGGACTCCGCGATTGCGTCAAAAATAATCGCACTGACGTCTAACGTATGATTGTCAATATCATAAAAACTCTTTAGCGCGGGTAAAAACTCGGTCAGCTTTTCTTCAGGTACTTGAATGAGAAACTGCTGCTCGTATATTTTAATCATGTCTTCAGGAGCATAAGTGTTAGCAGTATCAGTCTCGTTTCTACCAGTCGGCTGCAAAGGTAAAAAATTATACGGGTTATTATTGCTCATTCAGGACGGCCTTTTTATTTGGAGGTACTTTGTTAAATTTTTATTGCTGCTAATTGCTATTAGATAATAAGTGATACATAAAATACCGCTCACACTCTGGCAGCTCACACCCTGGCAGCTCATACTCAACGCTATCAATAATCTCATTACGCTGTTTAGTGATAAGTCGATAACCACTAATTACCAATGACTAATCACGCCGTTATACGGCAGGTTACCATTATACGTCTTATAGTGCTTGTCGATACACTTTTACCCGTACAGTTTCGCCTTAGGAGGCCAAATACTGCTTTTAACCATGAAGCGTGGTTATATCCACTAAGCATCTCGTTAATAACGCACGTTCATCTTAATGAACCCTTATCGTTAAGCACTTAGGGTTAAGAAGGAAACAACACCACATCATCCTCTTCTTGCCAAGGCTGGTACTTTTTCATTGCCTGCAGGAATGATGGATGCGCCAGCCAATCTTGCAACCAGCGCTGTAGATTTGGGTAAGGTAGATCATAAAAAACATCGCGATCCACATGTGCAAACTGACGGACAAAAGGCATGACGCCAATATCGGCAATCGTTATGCTATCGCCTAGCAAATAAGGGTTTTTAGTCAGCAGTTCTTCTAGCACCTGTAAAAAGACTTCGCCCCGTTGTCGATACTCTTCCTGAGTCATCTCAGGATGACGGTCGGCATATTTATAACGATCTAGCCAATGTTTAAATTCGTTATCGTTTTTATCGATCAGAGCGTTGGCCTGTTGCAAAACCTCTGAATCCAGCAACCTTTGCGGATCTTGCTGCTCAAGCACCCACTCCATTATCTCTCTACTCTCTTCAATCACCCTACCATCAGCCAGTTGCAAAACAGGCACTGTAGCTTTGGGACTTATCGCTAGCATCTGCATCGGTTTATTTTTGAGCGTTATCTCCCGCAGCTCCACTTGTAACTCAGCGAATAAGATGCCAAGCCTAGCACGCATGGCATAAGGACAACGACGAAAAGAATACAGGCGATGCAGTGGAACAGTCATAATATCTCTCACAGGTAACTCAAAATCAGGAAAGAAGAATAAAAAAGACCTCGCCCCTAACTCAAAGCAAGGTCATTACTTTAGCATTTATTTATAAGAACAATAATCCCAGACCAATCACAACGCCACTGACAATCAACACGATGACACAAAAGCCCATGATATCTTTGGCTTTTAGTCCAGCGATTGCTAAGGCGGGCAATGCCCAAAATGGCTGGATCATATTTGTCCAAGCATCGCCCCATGCCACCGCCATGGCAACTTTTGCAGGGTCACTACCAAGCATTTCTGCCGCTTCCAACATAATCGGCGCTTGCACTGCCCACTGTCCACCCCCTGACGGGACAAAGAAGTTGACGAGTCCTGCACTTAAGAAGGCAAAAAGTGGCAACGTGTCTGCTGACGAAACGCTGACGAACGCTTCTGACATAACAGCTGCCAAGCCAGACGCCGTCATCATACCCATAATGCCTGCATAAAACGGAAATTGGACAATAATTGCGCCTGCGCCTTTGACCGCTTCTTGCACGGCAATCAAATACTTGCGCGGTGTTCCGTGAAATATGATGCCAAGGAACAAGAACATAAAGTTGACCAAGTCGAGCGTCAATGCAAAGCCGTTTTGCACAAAATAATAGATGATAAAGGCTATGCCCATGACACCGATAACCATCGATAGTATCCAGCTGTTTTCCAAACGCTCTGCTGGTGTCATGGCTGATTTTTCTGGTAGTTCCTCAATGATTGGATCAGCCAACACTTTTGGATCCACCGTCACCGTATCTTCTTTTTTTGGCATCATCAGACGGTTTAATAACGGCACAATAATAACCAAGGCTGCAACGATAATTAAATTATAACTCGCAAAGATAGTCGCACTCGTCGGAATAATACCAATTTTATCAACGAACGGATGGCCTTCTGTGGCAATCGATAGAGGAATCGATCCCGAGAATCCGGCATGCCAAATAATAAAACCAGAATAAGCACTGGCAATCAATAAGCGGTAATCGACATGTTCAACACGCTTCGCTAATTCTTTGGCGAATAACGCACCGATGACCAAGCCAAATCCCCAGTTGATCCAACTCGCTGCAAGCGAGACTAAGGTTACTAAAATAATCGCACTACCGGGCGACTTGGCAAAGCCGGCAAGTTTGCCCAATCCTTTTTTAAATATTGGGCTGCTTGCCAATACAAAGCCAGTGACGAGTACCAGTACCATCTGCATTGAGAACGCGAGTAATGCCCAGAAGCCCTCACCCCAATATGCCACCATCTGTACCGGTGAAGAATCGGTTAGACCTAAGCCCATACCAAAAATCACGACGGTTAAGATGATGACAAATAAAAATGGATCCGGTAAGTATTTTTCCATCAAACTATTCGAAAAACGCGTGATTCCCTTCATTGTAAAACTCCCTTTTTATTGAAAATCGTCCCTTACTTCTAACGCTAATGTTACCTCATTCTTCCTTTATATTCTTACTCATTCAGCAAGAATTAGCTCTTATTACGCTGTATTAGCTTCTAAAATCTTCTGTCTCATTAGTTAACAGAAAAAGTCTTTGCAGAGCGATATCGCTCTGCAAAGACTTCTAATGATCAACAACAGTTATCAAAATTTTTTATAAGCTCTCATAGTCTTTGATAATCTGTCAGATGCAATCAATAAATAGATAATATTTAAACTTTTATCTTTTTCACGATAAACAGCAGCAACATCTTTCACTCGCTTATGATAACAATGCGAACACTGACCCTCAATAATAATTTTCACTCTTAGAGGATATGGTACTCATAGGCTCCTTTAGGTGTATGACAATGGTGAGATCATAAGAAATAAAATTGGAGGATACAAACGTTTAATCTAATTATCAAAATAGAAATTAAATGAAATCTATTGATTTCAAACATCTATCTTAAACGTGTCATAAGCGAGTAACAGTTATCTTTATAAAGAATTCAATTGCTTTTACTTATCGTAGGATATAGATTTGAGGGAGCCGTGCGGACAAAATGATGGATTCATCGCCTTTCAAAAATAGCTAAGAAATTCAAGGATGACATAATGAAAAGCAATTCAACACTCAATGTAAATGAAACGTAAAAGACAATGTAACTGAACAAGAATGGCAGATGCGAGTCAACCTTGCCGCTTGTTATCGATTGATTGCCTTGTATGGCTGGGATGATTTGGTCTTTACTCATATTTCGGCACGTGTGCCAAATACTGAGGATGAATTTTTGATTAACCCTTATGGTTTACTATTTGAAGAGATTACCGCCTCTAGTCTGGTCAAAGTCAATCAAGCTGGTGAAAAAGTGTCGTCATCAGAATTCGATATCAATCCTGCAGGGTTTACCATTCATAGTGCCGTCCACGAAGCTCGTAATGATGCCCATTGCGTTATCCACCTCCATACCAGCGACGGTGTGGCTGTATCTACCCAACAGCAAGGATTACTGCCTATCTCGCAACAATCCTTATTTCCATTATCTAACTTGGCTTATCATGACTATGAAGGTGTCGCTTTGAACCCTGAAGAAAAAGTGCGCTTAGTGTCTGATCTTGGAGAAGCCAATTTCATGATTTTACGCAATCATGGTTTGCTCACTTGTGCAAGCACTGTGGCCGATGCCTTTTTAAACATGTACATCTTGCAAAAAGCGTGCGAGGTCCAAATCAAAGCGCAGAGCGGCGGCAGTGAATTAACCTTGATATCACCGCAAATATTGGCTGGCATTCAAGCGGCATCGAAGCAAGTAACTAAAGAAGCCAATGGTGATATTGCGTGGCCGGCCTTATTAAGAAAGCTGCACCGAACTGATCCGTCTTTTGAGGAGTGAGCCAATAATGATAACGCTGAATGAATGGCAACAACAGGGACAATTCGTATTTATTGACGGTCAGAAAATTTTTACCCGTCAGGGTGGAGATAAAAATGCGCCAGTATTACTGTTAATTCATGGTTTCCCCAGTGCCAGTTGGGATTGGGAAGGTATGTGGGAGAAGCTCACTGAGCATTATTACGTTGTCACTCTCGATATGTTGGGGTTTGGCTTGTCTGACAAACCCAAAGACGCGCGCTACTTAATTAGTGAGCAGGCTGATATTTTTGAGACTTTTTTGCAAAATCTTGGCATCCATGACTATCATATTTTGGCACACGATTATGGTGACACAGTCGCACAAGAGTTATTAGCTAGGCAAGTTAGTGGCAGTAGTGACAATAGTAAAAGGCGCATTGACAGTGTTTGTTTTCTAAATGGTGGCCTGTTTCCTGAGACTCACAAACCAATCTTGATTCAAAAATTATTATTGTCGCCCTTAGGTCCTTTGGTATCCAAATTCATTAATAAGCAGAAGTTTGCGGATAATTTACAACAAATATTTGGGCCAGCAACGCCGCCAACCCCTGAGGTCATCGAAACGTTATGGCAGCTGTTAACTCATAATAATGGTCTAGCAGTGATGCATAAACTGATTAACTATATACCACAACGTCAACAATATCGTGAACGCTGGGTAGACGCGATTATCAATAGCAGCATACCAATTAAACTGGTGGCAGGGGCCAAAGATCCCATCTCAGGTAAACATATGATTCAGCGTTACCGTGAATTGATCCCGAATGCCAATGTTACTGAGATGTCAGCGTTGGGACATTATCCACAAATTGAAGATGCCAATGCTATCACTGCCGAATATCTAAGCTTTAGAAGTAATGTGAATTAAAGAATATCTGTAACAAGACGAGCAAGGAAAGGTGTGTGAAAAAGCGCCGTTAAGTGACTAGTCAAATCTCGCACTCGGCACCACTGTCAGCAGTCTGACATTACCGTCAGGCTTTGCTTAGACATTTAGCATTTAACACGCCTTAGATTTTGGT
Organism: Psychrobacter okhotskensis; assembly: GCF_965638355.1. NCBI lineage: Bacteria > Pseudomonadati > Pseudomonadota > Gammaproteobacteria > Moraxellales > Moraxellaceae > Psychrobacter > Psychrobacter okhotskensis. The sequence continues at coordinate 1,316,181 of NZ_OZ281822.1, read as the reverse complement.
AGAGCATATTTTACGCTATCAACCACTTCATTACGCTGTTCAGTGATTAATTGATAACCTTTAACCATACCATTATTAGGTAGGTTGCCCTCGTACTGCCAATAATGCTCGGCAATGCTTTTTTTCACTATCGACGCTCGCTCAGACTCATCTAGTTTGGCAAATCCCTCTGGCAGCCTTATATGAGCCAAGCGTGAAGCAGCACCACGAGCCATCCAGTTCACGTTCGCAGTAAACTCAAAGTTTACCTCTGCTCGCAAACTATATTTTGGCAACCGGCTAGGATAATGCGTTAAATCCTCTTTAATTTGAGCAATATCTTCTGCAAACGGTACATGAGGTATCTCAAGCACTGTAAATAATGCTATTAAAAACTCATCAGCAGTAAAATATTTATCAAGATAGCTGCCATCAAGCCCAAGATATTTGTTCGACAATACATGACGCAGTCGCTCACAAGCAGGGATGGTATGCTTGATAGGATAACCCATGGCTTTGATAATATCTTGCGGACGCAGCTCAAGTGTTGCTATCTGATTGATCGCATACTGTGCAAGAAGATGACGTGGATGATAATGACGGGTATATTTGGATTGGTTGGCAATGTGGCTCATGATATTGAACACCTTAGACTCCTGTAACTCCGACGAAAAAGGTTGAAATAAGCCCAAGTAGGCAAATAAAAACAGGCACAGATGAGGATGTCGGAGTACAGGCTCATGCGCTTTACCAGAATTGTTTTATATCGTGCTGGAAGTTGCAAGGTTTGTACGCTGCCATTCATTAAAATAACGGATGACGATACAAAACTGTTAAACCCACGATAATGACTCAGTGATGATAGCATATCAGATACTAGAAAATAAATATTGATATTGATACGCTTTAGTAATCAAACAAATATTAATGTCTTTCTATCATCGTCAAAGTCTAAATATCTTGATATTTAAAAAAATTTAGCAAAATCAGACGATAACTCAATAAAGTTATCCAATATAAAGCTATCCAATGATTCTCAAGCATTGACCCGCATGATATAAAGTCAGTCCCAGCTCAGTAAAGCCAGACTTAATCCCTCCAAAAGAGACTTTTGCCTCTTCTAACCTCTTAAATGGTAAGGGAATACTGTCTCTATTACCTGTCATTATATAATCTGCAAAGCACTTACCCATTAGCGTGCCTGTGGTAATGCCACGACCATTATAAGCCGTTGCTGTCAGTAAACCTTCAGCGGGTTCCATGACTCGAAAGATATGATCTTGCGTAAAGCCGAAGCTACCAGTCCACTCATACTGCCACTTAAATGCTGGCAAATCTGGATAGTAGCTTTGTTGCACCGCATTGGCCCAAGATTGATAGAAGGATTTAGGTTTAAGCTGTGTACCACCCACTGTTCCCAATAAGAGGCGATCATCGTCATCACGGCGAAAGCTAGACAAGGCCAAGCGTGTATCCCATGCCCCTGTTTTGTATGGCAAAATACGATCTGCCGCCTCTCCGCTGAGCGGCTCAGACGCAATCTGATAGTAATACACTAGATAAAACGTCTTTTTGATTTCTGTCCACTCGCCTTCGGTATAAGCGTTGGTTGCAATAATGACGCGCTCAGATTTCACGCGCGCTTTAGTGGTTCTTGTATACCAATGACCGTCTACTTTTTCTAGTGCCTCAACGGCTGAATGTTCGTAGATAGTGACACCAAGACTGGCCGCTACTTTGGCCAGTCCTCTGACATAAGCCAGCGGATTGATGGTACCCGCACGGTGATCGAGTAACGCTTTATTGATATTTTTGGTGCCACAATATTCGTGGCATTTACTGCCAGTTAATACCTCAACATTCGCGCCGCGACGACTTAGCTGCTCGTATCTAACATCGACATCGACTTCACCTTTAGCGTTATGTGCCATGTGGATATTGCCAGCTTGAGTGGCTTGTGCATCGATATTATAACGCTTGATTAAGTCGAATACTAAGCTTGGGGCTTGTCCAAGGGCTTCAGTTAAACGCTCACCTGCTGCTTCACCTAGCGCAATATTCAAATCATCAGGGCGCGCCCAAGTACCTGCATTGACGAGCCCTACGCTTTTTCCTGAACCGCCACTGCCAATGGTATGGCTCTCTAAGAGGATAACTTTGACACCTTTTTCTGCCAAATGAATCGCAGCCGATAACCCGGTATAACCGCCGCCTATAATACAGATAGTTGCTTGAGTATCATTAGTCATTTGACTGTGGGACTCAATATTGGGTGCAGTCATGTTCCATAAACAGTGCTCTTGTAACATCTCATGCTCCCTTGTATCACACGTCACTAATTGACGTTGAAGTAGTCGTGTCAAGCTTTTCTACGGATGGCTCTTCACGTGGTATAAATTTACCCAAGAATGCCCATAACAAACCAAATAGCGGCGATAACCAGCAGGCAAAGGCAAAGGGCGCATAAGTAAGGGTCGCAATACCTAGGGTTGCCGCAACGAAACTACCACCCATGTTCCAAGGAATCAGAGGAGATAACAGAGTGCCAGTATCTTCAATAGAGCGCGTAAGCGTCGTGCGCTTATAGCCCATTTCTTGATATTTGTCTTTGAGTAGACGACCTGGCAACACCAGTGTGGTATAGACGTCACCAATCAAAGTACCGACACCGATCGTGCTGGCATAAGTGGTTATCACTAAACCAAATCTCGATTTCACCATCTTATTAATTTTTGCCATGATGGCTTTGAGCGTACCGTAATGCTCAATGGCGCCGACGAATGCTAAGGCAAAGATGGTCAAGGTCACAACCCATGTCATTGACATGACACCGCCTTTAGACAGCAGTTGGTCGACGACAGCAAAGCCAGTTTCGCTGACAAAACCATTTTGTAAGACGTTGAAGATGTCATGAACACCCACGCCTTGCATAAAAAAAGCAACCAGCCCTGCAACCACTACACCGGATAATACCGTTGGGATGGCTGGCATTTTCATCACCGCCGCAATGACAACCACGAGTGCAGGTAATAAAGTAATAATACTGAGGTTATAGTTTGCCGCTAGTGAGGTTTGAATGTCTTTAATCGACGATAAATCGACATTTTCTGCACCGTAACCCATACCAATCCAAGCGTAGATAATTAATGCAGTCACCATGGCAGGTACCGTCGTTGGCAACATACCGCGAATATGATCCCAAAGCTCAACACCAGCCGCTGCTGGCGTTAAGTTGGTGGTGTCTGATAGAGGAGACATCTTGTCGCCAAAAAAAGCACCAGAAACGATAGCGCCGCCCGTTAGTGACGGCGGGATTCCCAAGCCTAGCCCAATACCCATCATAGCAAGACCGACTGTACCAACCGTGCCCCAAGAGGTACCGGTTGCGACAGAAATAATGGCGCAGATAAGACAAACGGAGACTAGAAATGATGAAGGGGAAAAAATGCTAAAACCGTAGTATAAAATCGTAGGGACGGTACCAGCGATAATCCAAGCCCCGATGAGCATACCAACGCCCATCAAGATAATCATGGCCGGTAGACCAATTTTAACAACCTTTAAAAAGCGTTGTTCCATGCCGTCCCAATCACGGCCACGCAGCTTCATAAACAAGCCGGTGATTAAAAGACCGCAAGCTAAGGGAATGTGAGGGGTAAAATCTTTGAATACAAAAAACTGCACCATCAGAATAATGGCAGTCAACACCAGAGGTGCAATATCTAATAAAAAACTAGAAGACGGACCGTAGCCATCTTTAGCTTCGTCATAAGGTTTATCATCCATCATAAGACACCTACCTTCCTTAGTAGTGGTTACTGTTGTCATAGATATAACAGTAGTGGGAACAACCAATCCATGGCTGCTGATAATGCTAAAAAAAACGCTGAAAAGAGTACTAAAAAGGGAGTAAAAAAACCTGTTTTTGAAATCATGAATAGTTATTCATCACTTGCGCAGGCTTTCATACCAAAACAATAAATACTTAATAATTGGCTACCAAAACAATTGATACTTGGCTTGTTAAATAGGCGCTGAGCCTACTTAACAAGCGTCACATCACATCACATCACATTCTTACTAGCCAAAGTTGATGCCTTGCGCCAGTGGCAGCTCGGTTGAATAGTTGACCGTATTGGTCTGACGACGCATATAAGCTTTCCATGCATCAGAACCTGATTCACGACCACCGCCGGTTTCTTTTTCGCCGCCAAATGCGCCGCCAATCTCAGCACCGCTGGTGCCGATATTGACGTTGGCGATACCGCAATCACTACCGCGATCGCTGAGGAACGTTTCAGCTTCACGCAAGTCATTGGTAAAGATACAAGAAGACAGCCCTTGTGGTACATCGTTTTGCATCGCTAGCGCATCGTCAAATTCTTTATAAGGCATGACATATAAAATAGGCGCAAACGTCTCACTACGTGCCACGTCATTTTGCTCATCAAGCTCAACAATCGCAGGGGTCACATAATAAGCATCGGGGAATTTATCCATTAGTACACGTTCGCCGCCCGTGACTGTACCGCCAGTATTGCGAGCCTTTTCTAACGCCGCTTGCATGTTATTAAAGCTGTCTTCATCAATCAGTGGACCGACCAAATTGCCTTCAAGCGGATGGCCGATGCTCACCGTCTCGTATGCAGACTTAACGCGCGGTAAGATATCGTCTTTGACTGACTCATGAACGAACAGACGGCGTAAGGTGGTGCAACGCTGCCCTGCCGTTCCTACTGCTGAGAATAAAATGCCACGTAGCGCCAAATCTAAATCGGCAGTGGGTGCCAAAATCATGGCGTTATTACCGCCAAGCTCAAGCAAGCATTTACCAAAACGCTCAGCGACTTTTGGCCCCACTTCTCGGCCCATGCGCGTACTACCGGTGGCACTGACTAAAGCGATGTCTTTGTTTTCAACCAACGCATTACCGATATCGGTTTTGCCCAATATAATTTGCGATAAATGTGCTGGTGCTTCACCAAATTTTGCCAAGGCTTTTTCAAATAACGCTTGGCAAGCTAAGGCGACAAGTGGGGTTTTTTCTGAAGGTTTCCAGATGACAGGGTTGCCACAGACGATGGCCAGTGCCGTATTCCAAGACCAAACGGCGACTGGGAAGTTAAAGGCAGAGATGACGCCGATGACGCCAAGTGGATGCCATGTCTCACGCATGTGGTGACCTGGGCGTTCTGAGGCGATGGTTAGACCATAAAGCTGACGCGATACGCCCACGGCAAAGTCACAAATATCAATCATTTCTTGTACTTCGCCAAGGCCTTCTTCTTTGATTTTTCCGGCTTCTAGCGATACTAAGATACCTAAGTCTTCTTTGTGTTCACGCAGGACTTCACCCAACAGACGAATCAGCTCACCACGTTTAGGGGCAGGAACGACACGCCATTCTTGAAAGGCTTGTTTGGCATTTTGGATTTTATTATTAACATCATCAACGCTATCTAGAGTTATCTTGCCAATAACCGTACCGTCTATAGGCGTATTGACTTCAAAATCGCCATGTTGATATTGTTCTTCTTTGACACCCATGGCAGACATGTATTGCTTAATCATAATCAATCCTTTGCTTATTGGTATAATGGTTTACTACGTCCTTGACTGACTTATAAAATTACCCTGCTACCTACTAAGTTGCAAAATAATAAATTTCTTGCAGTCATTCCTTTTTGGAATGACGTAGTAATAAGTCGGCTATACGCTGGCTATTTTTAGCCTAAATTTTACTAAATATTGACACTAGACAGGCACTGCTCAAGGCTTTGCGCCTGCATCGCTTCATACAATGCCATCTCATCGTAAATGACTGCCCCCAAATCACGTTCAAACTCTTGTTGGCTTGAGTAACCATCATATTGGCTTGGCTGCGCCTGTTGCAGATTCGATTGAAAGATACCGGCGGCACTGACAGGCAAAAAGTCCTCATAAACGATGGGTTCAATGCGAAGCACTTCATCATTAATCAGAGCAGTCAGCTTAGCATTAGGCAGTTTATTCAAATCATCATTGCTTAAGCTGCCGGCCAACAACGCTTGACCGTCCTCAGAATCAAGGGTGCTGTCCGTCAACTGGTAATAAAAATACGCCAGCCCCTCATCGTGTAGAGTTTGATAATCATCAGGAAAAGCGGTAAATACCTCAGTTAAAATTTGATTATACTGAGCCGCATTGTCCTCATTTGGGGTAGCACCAAGCTGGCGGCGAGCTGCGGCCAATAATTCATCATAAAGCGCGCGGCCCTTTTGTGTTAACGCCACACCGCGTTGCTCAATCTCTCCAAAGCGCGCGGTATGATGCCCTTGCTCGTACTCTTCATGGCTAGCGTCTGAGTTATTAGCAACTTTAAAGCCAACCGCTTCTTGTAGCGCTTTAAAACTGGTTTGCCTTAATAAGATAGGACACGCTCTACGCGGTGGCCCTTCGATAATGGCTTTTGAGGGTATGCCTCTTGCTTGCATGCCTTGTTGTACGGCATCAATATCCAAGGTTCGAGGCGTTAAATGATTGATATGTGGACCCTTAAAGCCGACCACATCAGCGACGAGCGGATGCTGATTTAATAGACGCTGATAGAGCGCTTTTGCCACCGGCGTTTTATCATGCCAACGAAATGTCTCTAACGCTTCTTGGACAAATTGCTCTGCTTGCTCAGTAGTCAAACCACCTTGCGCCTCAAAGACTTCAATAAGCTCAATAACGCCAGCAGTGAATATCTGACGCTGCGCCAGTGTGGCCGTGGCTTCTTGTTGTAAATTTTCATCGACAATCAAATCTAAACGCAATAACGAGGTAAAAACGCGAAAGGGGCTTTTATGCAATGAATGCGAGTCAAGCGCGCGAAAAGCTGTTGAATGCACCGGCACGCCAGCAGGCGCTAAATCGTAGTAGCCGACAGGGTGCATACCCATCACGGCAAAAAGACGGCGCATCATGCTCAGCTCTGCTGCGCTACCCAGCCGAATCGCCCCGTGGCGCTCCATGCTTAGGCGCTCAATCTCGCCCGTATGCAGCAGTTGTGATTTGATATCAGGATGTGAGGTTAATACTTCGGTATTGACCTCACTGACCAAATCAACCAAGTCGCCGTATAGCGGCACCTCGTTCTGATACATGGCTGACATGGCCATAGAAAAATGATGGCGGATATCATCGCTGCAGATAAAATCCTTATCTGGACTGACGCTACTATTTTTCACAAATAAACATCCTTGTAATAGAGTTAATAAATCTTTAGCTTAATAATAAGTATTTTGTTTCGAGCATTTGGTTATGACGATGCGCTATCTATCCTCAGCACGCCTAAGCACTCCTAAACATGCCTAAGCACTCCTAAACATTAAGCGGCAGGCAATCCATCAGGAAGCGCGATGAGTACCTCTTTTAGAATATCCAACCCTTCTTTTAGGGTGTCAGAATCTATGGTAAGTGGCGGTAATAAGCGAATGATATGGCGATATTGCCCACTTGGCATCAGCAATAGACCACGCTCGCGGGCTTTGGTTAATACTTGCGCCATCACACTTGGATGCACATCATGCTCAGGATGGCGCAGCTCGATACCGCGCATCGCACCGATACCAGTAAGACCAAATAACCAAGGTGAGATACCTTCTTGCTGCCATTGGCTGATGGTCGTCTCAATCGTCTGGGCATAATGCTTGGCTGACTGCCAAACGTCATTAGCTTGCATGATATCAAGCGTGGCATTGGCAGCGGCGCAAGCAACTGGATTGCCAGAATAAGTACCGCCCAAACTGCCTTTAGGAAGACCATTGACCACACTAGCCTTGCCTATGACCGCACCTAAAGGCAAGCCGCCTGCTATACTTTTGCCAAGTAAAATAAGGTCAGGCTCAATCCCTAAATGGGTAAAAGCAAACGGCGTACCCGTACGACCATAGCCGGATTGAATTTCGTCCATGATGAGTAACATGCCGTGCTCATCACAAAACTTACGTAGATATTGCGCAAAGGTGGGCGACATCAATTGAAAACCGCCTTCCCCTTGTACAGGTTCGACGATGATGGCACCGATATTATCGATATCGGTTTCTACCATAAATAAACGCTGGAGCGCATCAATCGCTTGCTCGTCGCTGATATTGTTATCGGGGCTGGGAAAAGGAATATGATAAACGCCGCTCCCTAATGCACCAAGCCCGCGCTTATAAGGCGCGACCTTACCATTGAGATTGACCGCAGCCAGTGTGCGCCCATGAAAGCCACCATCAAACGCAATGACGCCTGTGCGACCCGTTTTCATGCATGCTATCTTTATAGCGTTTTCGGTTGCTTCTGCACCGCAGTTGGTGAGCATCCCTGCCAGCTCGCCGCTAATAGGCACAAGCTCACACAATCGCGGCATAAAGCTTTGATACGGCTGATGCGCTGCCGCATTGTAGGCATAGTGAATCAGCGCCTGGGCTTGCTGAATGATGGCGTCAACGATGTAAGGATGGCAATGACCAAAGTTTAAAACGCCGATACCGCCGACAAAATCGATATAGCTGCGGTCATTGTCGTCCCAAACTCTGGCATTTTTGCCTTTGACGAGCGTGAGCGGATGCACCATCGTAAAGGCATCGGTCACGTTATAAAGCTTGTCCATGATGAATCTCTATCTCTTCCTTGAGTTAGACTCATTTCAACAAAACATCATTCCGGCAGCAAACGAATAATAGTTGTGGTGGCATTCCTTTTTGTCATTGCCAGTAAATTAGCTCCCTAAACGAATCCTTTAAAAACAAAAAAAACTGCGTATTAAGGCAGTTTTTTTAGCTTGTTAAATTTTCACAGCAAATAACTTTGTAGGATAAAAAAAACAAGACCAGTGCTATAAAAAACACTTTAGATTATCGAAAAAAACAGCAGGACATTATAAAACCAACCCTAACGCCTTTTCACGCTCATCTGAGATTGCTAAATAAGCCGTAATCCATTCTAAAACCGCTTTGACCTTATGCGATTGCCCTGAAGAGACAGGATAAGTCACATAATAGCTGCCGCGACCCTTTGCCGCATAATCCCACGCCAGCACTAAAGCGCCTGATTGTAGCTCGGGCTCAACCAAACGTAACGGCACTAAGGCTATACCATAGCCCAGTAAGGCGGCAGAAATGCAAGCATGGAAAGTCTCAAAACGTGGACCTACAAAAGTGCCATCGACGCTGATATCTTGTTGCTTAAAGTACTCATACCACGCACTTAAGCGCGAGCTTATTTGCAATAACACATAGTCATTTATACACTCAGTACTCAGTGTTTTATCTCGCAAATACTGCGGCTGACAGACCGCAACGCAGTATTCATCGAACAGTTTTATGGCCTCCATATTGCTCCACATGCCATCACCATATAAAAAAGCAATATCGACATTTTGGTCTTCAGAAAAAAATGGCCCCGCCAGCTCTTTAATATCCAAGTTAATAAGCGGGTATTCTTGACTAAAGCCACTGAGTGCTGGAATCAACCAACGGGCACAAAATGTCGGATGTGAGACGATTTTTAGCAGCTCGGTATTACTGCTATGCGACATCAAATTGGTGGTCGCCACCTCGATATGTTTTAAAATCTCTAACACTTCAAGATAATATGACTTGCCAGCAGGGGTCAGTGAAATCCGGTGCGGCGTCCGATAAAACAAAGACAGGTTTAGCATCTCCTCCAACTGCGCCACTTGCTTACTGATGGCGCTTTGGGTCATGTGCATCTCTTGCGCGGCATTGGTAAAACTCAAATGACGAGCAGCGGTCTCAAAACATTGCAGCGCCGTCGTTGAAGGATATCGTCTAAAGGCTAATGGTTTATTGGTGTCGGTTTTCATAGATTGCTTTTCTTTTATCCCATCTTAGGGCGTGTTTTCAATTCACTCGATAGTCATCTAAATGGGCTAAAAATGGCTAAATCTTGCCAAACATCGTCAAATAGCTTGTTAATATCCCGATATTATCTACGCTATTTTTCTTGGTTGACGGCAATTTATCTCATTTTTATCGCCATTTTTGAAATGAAGACACGCCCTAGTAAAATATCAATGATTATTTAAAATCACGTTATCAGGCATTCCTAGCCTATGGCGTCATCATACCTATATTCAAGCGTAAATAGCGATACCTCACTATAAACACTATGTAACTGACACTGATGCCATCATCAGATTTACTTAGCCATTCAACCAATTATTTGGTCGCTAATTTTAAAGACTCTCCTACAAAAAAACGGTCGATTCCTGATAAAATAGTAGGGTCTGATGATAGGCTCTGACATACCGCAACTGATTTGCTATCTTGCCCTCCTCTTTTTCATCATTACGACCTATGCCGCCATGTATTTCCGACATCACGCTTAAACTCATGAATTATTTTTCAGCTAATTTGCACTATTAGCGCCTTCTTTATTTGTATTGGATCATATGAAACATAACCTTGAGGTGAGCGCAAATGCTCGCCGAACTCAGTATTTCCAAGTATTTTTGATGGGCGTCAGCGCCTTTATTATGAATACTACCGAATTTGTCCCCGTTGCCCTATTAAGTGACATCGCCCAAGATTTTTCCATCACTACAGCAGAAACTGGCTGGATGTTGACGCTGTATGCGTGGATTGTCGCGGCCATGTCATTGCCATTGATGCTGCTCACCAGCCGATTTGAGCGTAAAAGCTTACTTTTGGGCTTGTTTGTGGTATTTATTGCCAGCCACGTGTTATCAGTATTTGCTTGGAGCTTTGATGTATTGCTGATTAGCCGCGTTGGTATTGCACTTTCGCACGCGATATTTTGGTCAATCACAGCGGCGATTGCGATACGCGTAGCACCAGAAGGCAAAAAAGCACTGGCACTTAGTGTACTTGCAACCGGTACTTCATTGGCGATGGTGCTCGGCGTGCCACTAGGGCGCTTAGTCGGTCAATGGTTTGGCTGGCGGGCAACCTTTGGCGGTATTGGGGTGATTGCTTTTATCGTCTTTATCTTGCAAGCAAGGCTATTGCCCATGCTACCAAGTATGTTTGAAGGCTCGTTTAGAAAAATTCCAGAATTGCTTAAAAACCCCTTATTGGTCTGTTTGTATCTACTCATTTTACTGGTCTTTACCGCGCACTATGCCGCTTATTCTTATATCGAACCCTTTATGCGGCAGGTTGGCGCTATAAGTGAAAACGCCGCGACGGTTGTCTTGCTATTATTTGGAGTAGCAGGGATTGCAGGCAGTGTGATATTCAGTCGCTGGGGTGATCGTTTTAATACCAGATTGATGCTGATATCGATCATATTAATGCTGATATCTATGCTGGTGCTATTGTTTGCCGTGACCTCCATCTGGGCGCTGAGTTTCATTGCGTTACTGTGGGGCGCGGCGCTGATGCTGCTGATTATCTCCATGCAAGCCAAAGTCATCATGGTCGATGTCACGGCGCAAGACATGCTGATGTCGATGTTCTCAGGGATTATTAATTTAGGCATTGGCGCAGGTGCGCTGTTTGGTGGTTATGCAGTAACGCATATTTCAATATCAAGCGTCGGCTATGTTGGTGCCGCTATCGCCAGTGTGTCACTGCTACTGATGTTATTTATGATAAAGCGCTTTCCCGAATTAAGCAGAAGACTTGGTTAGCTAAAAATCTGATAATAAATAAGCCTATATAAAATGCCAGCCAATTAAATGGGCTGGCATTTTGCTGTTTGGTTTATTTAAAAGTAGCAAACAAGCAGTCTATTTAAAAATCTACCTTGCCACGTAACGCTTTGGTCTTACCGCGCTGGGTTTTTTGATCGACGCGTTTACGTTTGGCATTTCTGCTAGGTTTGGTCGCTTTGCGGGTTTTATTGACATGAGTGGCTTTTATAATAAAGCTTTGCAGCCGCTCAAGCGCATCAATTCGATTACGTTCTTGGGTACGAAACTGCTGCGCTTTAATAATAAGCACACCTTCTTTGGTGATTCGGCTGTCTTTGCTGTCCAATAAACGCTGTTTAATGACATCGCTCAAGCTCGAAGCGGGAATATCAAAACGCAAATGAATCGCAGAAGAGACTTTATTGACGTTTTGCCCGCCTGCTCCTTGCGCGCGTATGGCGCTAATCTCTACTTCACTGTCATTCAGGCTAATGGTATTGCTGATAAAAATCATAGAATGCTTTTATAAATGATTGATAGATAAGGTTAATGATAAAGCATTCTCAATTAACGCGCCACTTGCCCGCTTAATAGCGTTCAAAACGCCGTATCTCTTAACCTCTATAATCTGCAATTTATAGGGTAAACCTTATAAAGGTTATCGTTTGACGTTGCTGTGTCTATCCTCTGTATATAAAGCGTAAGCCTGCGCAGTGATTTGATTTTAAGGTGGTAGGATGACTTTAAGCAGATACGATATTAAAAGAACACAGTATCAAACAGATAGGGTATTGTTGAATCAAAGCGTTAATAAGCCGATTTTAGTCAAAGGAATAAGCGTTGTATGACAACCAATAATAAGAAATCTAATCATAGAAAATCTAACACTTCTCTCAAAAATCACAACCTTACCGCTGCACAAAGCATTCAGGTCAGGGGCGCGCGGGTGCACAATCTCAAAAATGTCGATGTAGATTTACCGCGTAATGCGTTGGTCGTTTTTACCGGTATATCAGGCTCAGGCAAATCGTCACTGGCATTTGGTACCTTGTTTGCTGAGTCGCAACGCCGCTACCTTGATTCGGTATCGCCTTATGCGCGGCGCTTGATTGACCAAGTTGGCGAGCCTGATGTCGATTCGATAGAAGGCTTACCGCCTGCGGTCGCCTTGCAACAGCAGCGCGGTACGCCGTCGGTACGTTCATCGGTTGGTAGCGTGACGACGATTTCAAATGGTCTACGCATGCTGTACTCGCGAGCAGGCGAATATCCTGCTGGGCAAGACATGCTATATGCCGATGCCTTTTCGCCAAATACGCCAGAAGGTGCTTGCCCTACTTGCTCAGGTATTGGCCGCGTGTTTGAGGTCACAGAAGATTTGCTCGTGCCTGACAAGACGAAAACCATTCGAGAACGCGCCATTGCTGCTTGGCCACCAGCATGGCAAGGGCAGAATCTGAGCCGGATATTGACCACACTGGGCTACGATATCGACAAACCTTGGAACACCTTACCCAAGGAAACCCGCGATTGGATTTTATTTACCGATGAAACCCCAGAAGTGCCAGTTTACCCAGAATACAATCTCGAGCAAGTACGCGAAGCAATCAAAAAAGGTGAAAAACCCAATTATAAAGGCACTTTTACCAGTGCAAAAAATTTCGTCTTACATTCTTTTGCCACCACTCAAAGTCCACGTACCAAAAAACGTGTGGCGCAGTTTATGCAAATTTCAGAATGCCCAAGCTGCCATGGCAAAAAGTTAAAACAAGAATCGCTGTCGGTTAAATTTGCAGGGCTTGATATTGGCGAGTTGTCACAATTAACCTTGACTGAACTGGCGCTTAAACTTCACAACGCTGCCAATAAAAAACTCAGCGATGATATGCCCGATCGTGAAAAAGCCATCGTTGCCAAGCGTATTGCCAGCGACATTTTATCGCGTGTAGAAGCGTTAACCAGACTTGGGCTAGGTTACTTATCACTTGAACGTACCACACCTACCTTGTCGCCCGGTGAGCTACAGCGCCTAAGACTTGCCACTCAAATTCGCTCTAAACTATTTGGCGTGGTTTATGTACTCGATGAACCGTCCGCTGGCCTGCATCCTGCCGATACTCAGGCGCTATTAGGCGCTCTAGATGAACTGGTAGCCGCGGGTAATTCATTATTCATTGTCGAGCATGATGTCAGCGTCATTCGCCACGCCGATTGGATAGTCGATGTCGGACCAAAAGCGGGCAGTCACGGCGGTGAAATCATCTATAGCGGCCCTGTCGCAGGCTTGCAAGATATCTCTGATTCCTATACTGGACAATATCTTTTTAATGGGGATTCCAAAAATAAAAAATTAAAAACCCAGCAACCAAAAGCCCATCAATTAACAAGCCAGCAGCCAAGACAACCTAATCATTGGCTAAAACTTGCCAATATCGAGCGTAATAATCTACAAGGGTTAGATGCGGCATTTCCTTTAGGGGTGTTAACCACAGTGACGGGCGTTTCAGGTTCGGGGAAATCGAGTTTGGTCAGTCAAGCGTTGGTTGAACTGGTCTACAATGCGCTAGGGCAAAAAACTGTGATTGAAGCGCCCACCGATGAAGCGGCCTTACTGGAGCAAGAACAAGAAACGCCAATAGGCGGAGAGATAGTCAGTGGTATGGAGCATATCAAACGCTTAGTCACTGTAGACCAAAAAGCCATCGGGCGCACACCGCGCTCAAATCTGGCCACTTATACTGGACTGTTTGACCATGTGCGCAAGTTATTTGCTGCCACCAAAGTAGCAAAAGCAAGGCACTATGATGCTGGACGTTTTTCATTTAACGTTAAAAAAGGACGTTGCCCAAATTGCGAAGGTGTCGGTTTTGTCAGCGTTGAGCTGCTATTTCTGCCGAGTGTTTACTCGCCTTGCCAAGTGTGCCACGGTCAGCGCTACAATGACGAAACCTTAGAAATTACTTATCAAGGTAAAAATATCGCTGAAGTACTTGATTTAACGGTCGAAGCGGCTTCTGAATTTTTCGTTGATGATGCCCCAATAATGCGCGCCTTAGATGCCTTGCTAAAAGTTGGGCTTGGCTACCTAAGACTTGGGCAACCAGCGACCGAGTTGTCTGGTGGCGAAGCACAGCGCATCAAGCTTGCTACCGAACTGCAGCGTACCCAGCGCGGCGATACACTGTATGTGCTCGATGAACCAACGACTGGCTTACATCCTTCTGATGTCGCGATGCTGATGGCACAGTTAAATGGGCTGGTCGCAACCGGTAATACGGTGATTATGGTTGAGCACGATATGCAAGTTGCTAGCAACAGCGATTGGATTATCGATATGGGTCCGGGTGCTGGTGATGAGGGCGGTCTTATTGTGGTAGAAGGCACGCCAGCAGAAGTCGCAAAGTCAAAAACCAGCCGTACTGCGCCTTTTTTACTTTTTTAGCCTATTTCGGCGCACTCTATTAACAACCTTTTATCCACTCAGCAACTGACGGCAGCGCTCGATTACGGGCGCATCGACCATCTGACCTGCTATTTTAAACACCGCTTGTCCGCTTCTGTCGTACTCTTCTAGCACTTGTTTGGCAAATGACAATTCGCTCTCTGTTGGTTGTAAAGATGCTTGCACGGTGGCGACTTGCTTGGGATGAATACACAGCATCCCTGACATGCCCATCTGTGACCAAAGCTGTACTGTAGCACTTAAACCTTCGTCGTCCTTAAAGTCAGGATAAACCGTATCAATAGGCGCTAATAATTGATGTACTGTTGCCGTTAAGATTAATTGATAGCGAATCTGATTGGCGATGATGTCTGCTGCTGGCGTTCCAACAGTGACACCCAAGTCATTACACAAATCTAAAAAACCATAGCTAAATGTCAACAGCCCTGATGCTTTTGCCATCTCGTCTATCTGATACAGACCAAGCGCACTTTCTATTAAGGCAATTACCGATAAGTTAGTGGCTTGATAAACTGCTTCAATATCCGATGCTTGTTCGGCTTTCGCCAATACGACACCCGCCAGATTAGGCAGCTGTTGGCACAATTCTAAATCCTTTTTATACTCATCACTACCCGCTTTATTGATACGTAGCCAAATCGGTCGTGGGTTTTGTACATTATCCTGCTCGTCATAATAACTTTTTACAGAGTCGCGAGCTTGCGTTTTATCTTCGCAGGCGACCGCATCTTCTAGATCGACAATCACTGCATCTGCGCCGCTCGTAAAGGCTTTTGCTACTCTATCGATTCGAGTCGCAGGGACAAATAGCCACGTCTTCGTTTTTATATGATTGTTTATCATTACATTATGATGAGGCTGCTTTTTATCTTTAATAGGACTTTTCATATTTGCTTCTATTGTGGTTTCTATTGTTGTTTTCATCGTTATCCTCACAATTAATCGCCCGTAGTCATCCATCTATTTGTGACCAACATTCACGTTATGGCGTTGATTTTTTGCTATGGGATTTGCGGTAATGACTGGGTGACTGCCCGTAACGCCGCTTGAATGCACCACTAAACGAGTGATCTGACGCATAGCCTACCAATTCGCTAATCTTGCTAATTGAATACTGTTCTTGCCGCAAAAATCTTGCCGCCAGTCGCAAGCGATAGTGACTCAGATATGCCAGCGGCGTGATACCAACGGACTGCTTAAAACGCTCATTAAGTCCTGAGCGCGACAGCCCAGATGCTTTTGCTAGGCTCTGTAGCGTCCAAGCATCTTCTGGGTAGCGGTGCATCAAATAGAGGGTATTTGATAGATAAGGATCTTTTAGGGCAGCTAGCCAGTTGCCCTTTTCATCTCCGTTACTAATGGCATTATTTTCACCACTGTTGTCGGCATCAATGTTTATCTGCCATGGATGATCAATCCACGATGGCGTACTGTCTAGGGTATTATCCGTAGCGTGATTTATGCTGTCATTAAATCCTGATGCCATTTCTAGCTGTTCGACATACTCGCGTATACATTCAATCATCAACATGCCAGCCAAGCGCTTAAGCATCGTGGTTTTGCCGGGGCGCTGCAAGCTCACTTCTAATAAGAAAAACTGCAACCCAATATTCACCACATCATTGTAAGCCGAGTGCTTTTGGGTCACTGGCGGCAGACTGGCTGGCAACGCAGATAGCAAAGGTCTTGCCATATCGGTGTCAAACTGACTGCGTACCACAATAAATTGAGTCTCATTATCTTGCATATGATTAGTTTGAGTATGCTTAGTTTGAACATGGTTACCTTGGGCAATAATTTTATGACCGCTATCTGTATTGTCAATCTCTAAGCCAATCTGACCTTCAGTGTGTGCAGGCATGATTGTTTTAGCCGTTAGATTAGACACCATTGGTGCTGATTGACAGACATAGCTGTCTTGTGTGGTCAACATCATCATATTGTTGGCTGTGATCACTTGCCTGTCATTATTATCATTACCATAGCACAGATGCACCTCGCCACTGATAACCACAATAAAGCTCAAATAATCATCCTGTCTACTCTGTACCAGTTGCCAAGAGCCGCGCGCATTGACAGTGATATATTGCACCTTTTGCAAATGCATCTCATCAAACAGTCGACTTAAAATATCCATATTTTAGACCAATACTAGGGTGTGTCATCATTTAGATTGTGAGGCTTAAAATGAGGAAAATTGCAGCCAAACAAGGAAGTAATTGCCGTAAATATGAACATATTGACAAGATTTCTGACGATGTTTGGCAAAATTTAGCCATTTTAAGACCACTAAATGTATCAATATGCTAATTGATGACACGCCCAAACTACTCACTTCAAAGAGCGTTATCAACGTTAATTACCGTATATACGCTATGTATAAGTTCTCAACATAACGAAGTCCGACGATTAAATCTGAATATATTTGCACTTTTGGACGCAAAGTGAGATTTTTTTGTCAATCAACGCCGTCTTGAATGATATCAAAGGTCATAATAAATTATCAGAATTTTGATTGATACTATAGTCAATTCGACATAAAACCGATACGCTAATATTACCAGTGCTACTGGTATAAATTTTACTTGCATGCTGTGTCTGCGCTGACAGAGGCTGCGCAAAATTCATCCCAGCAGCACTATATTTTTTATAGTGATTCAACTATATATAAATGGAACGGTTTGAAGTGGCTATCAGGCAATCAAGTAAGAGTGCAATAAATAATAGACTGGATAAGTCTGAGACCGTTTCTGATTTATAGAAGCTTAACTATACAAGGACCGTATAATGACTAAGACATTAAGCATCAAAGAACATGCCATCATTCAAGATGCGGTGGATGGCTCATTATGGCGCGACCCAGAAAGGCGGTTTTGGTTGTGTAGTCCATCACTGCCTCTATTAGGCTGCTTGTTCGCGTTAGGATTACGAGATCAAAAAGGTTTTGAGCTTAAAAATACAGCGCTGGCGTGGGCAGGGACTATCTTGATCCACGGTATCATACCGTTGGCGGATGTGTTGGTCGGTCGAGATGATAGCAACCCACCTGATAGCGCTATGCAAGCGCTTGCCCAAGACCCCTATTATAAGTGGATTGCTCATGCTTTTATACCGTTACAATATATGGCTTTTGGTCTGCTAGCTTACCAGTATAGTCAGCGAAAATTGCCTTGGTATAATCGTTTAGGCGTTGCCTTGACAGCAGGCATTGGCAGTGGTATTGCGATTAATACCGCGCACGAGCTTGGTCATAAGTCTGACCACTTAAATCGTACTTTGGCGCGCGTCAGCCTTGCACCAGCGGCCTATGGACATTTCGCCATAGAGCATAATTTCGGTCATCACCGCTGGGTCGCGACCCCAAAAGATCCAGCCAGTAGCAAGTACAACGAGAGCTTTTGGCAGTTTTTGCCGCGTACGGTTTTTGGTGGTCTACGTTCCGCCGTAAACATTGAAACCGAACGGCTCGCCCGTCGACAAAAAGGCTTTTGGAGTAAAGACAACGAGCTGTTGCAAGGTTGGGCGATGTCGGCGGTACTTTATGCCACCCTTTATAAGGCTTTTGGCAAAAAGATTCTACCCTTTATTGGCTTGCAGGCGGTATACGGCTTTAGTCTGTTAGAAGTGGTGAACTATCTAGAGCACTACGGTCTGCTCAGAGAGCAAGACGATAACGGGCAGTTTGAGCGTACGCAGCCGGAGCACAGCTGGAATAGTAATCACACGGTGACCAATTTGTTTTTGTATCAGTTGCAGCGCCATTCTGATCATCATGCGCATCCAAGCCGCGCCTATCAACTGCTTAGACACTTTGAGGAAGCGCCGCAACTGCCGATAGGTTATGCCACGATGATTATGCCCGCCTATATCCCGCCACTGTGGTTTGCTATTATGAATAATCGTGTCAGAGCCCATTATGGTAATGATATGAGTAAAATTAATATGCACCCCAAGCCATTGAGTCCATTAATGCAGCGGACGACGAATATCATTGAAAAGGGCTTACACTTATTAAATCGCCTCATATCAAAACGTGCGAGTAGATAAATTTAAAGCAATGAGCTGAAAGTAGTGAACTAAAAGTAATGAACGTTGAGACATAAAAAAACACGTTACTAATGAACGTGTTTTTTATTATAAAAATATAGCGATAGTGATAAACGGATTAAGCCAACATGCCGCCATCAACCACGACCGTTGCGCCCGTCGTATAACTTGACGCGTCAGAGACTAGGTACAATACCGTACCTGCCATCTCGTCAGGATTAGCCACGCGTCCTAACGGAATTGCATGTAGCGCCATCTTTAAGACTTTATCATTGGTAGTCAATGCTGAGGCAAATTTGGTGTCGGTTAACCCTGGCAGCAGCGCATTAACGCGAATATTTAATGGCCCGCATTCTTTGGCAAAGGCTTTGGTCATGCTAATGACAGCCGCCTTAGTGATTGAGTAGATACCTTGCTTGTCACCCGCGACCAAACCATTGACCGATGCGGTATTTAAAATCACTCCGCCGCCCTGCTCGCGCATCATCTTACCTGCTGCCGTCGACATAAAGAAATAACCGCGGATATTGACCTCTACAGTTTTATCAAAAGCGGCTAAGTCGGTATCTAAGATATGGCCGTAATAAGGGTTTGCCGCGGCGTTATTAACTAAAATATCGATTTGACCAAATTCGCTTTTGATATGCTCAAAAATCGCCTCAATCTGATCCATATCACCCACATGACAAGCAAAGGCGCTGGCTTTATGACCGTCGGCGACGATGCTATCAGCGACCGCTTGGCAAGCATCAATCTTACGGCTAGAGACAATCACATGCGCGCCTCTTGACGCCAATAAGCGGGCGATAGATTCGCCAATACCACGACTGGCACCAGTGACTAAAGCAATCTTGCCGGTTAAATCAAATAAATCTTTCATCGTTATTCCTTATATTTTGAATTAGCTATTCAGTTTTCAATTTTTTATCGTAACCACTTAATAAATTATAGTCGAAAAACTGCAAATCTATTACAAGGCAGCTGAGTGTAGATAGTACGCATGGTACATCGAGCGAGGCTAACAGCGTAATGATTTAGCAGTTATTTGACTATTAAGCCAACATACCGCCATCAAGGGTAAACGCATGACCATTCATAAAGCTGCTTTCATCACTCGCGAGCCAAGCAATCGCGCCAGACACTTCATCGACTTTACCTAAACGGCGTAATGGACTGGCATTAATAGTGGCTTTTTGCGCGCGCTCGCCCATCTTCGCCATGGTATTCTGCACCATTGGCGTATCAATAAAGCTTGGACATACGGCGTTAAAACGAATATTGACGCGCGCATATTCATGAGCAGCAGACTTCGTCAGTCCCATCACGCCATGTTTGGCAGCGCTATAAGCTGATAGCAACGGCGCAGAACGAAGTCCTGCGATTGATGCCACATTAATCACATGACCACCGCCATTCGGAGCCATACAAGTGACGGCGGCACGCATACAATGCCAAACACCCTTTAAATTAACGGCGATATTGCGGTCAAAATCCTCATCGCTTAGCTCATGCATCGGTGCAGGCTGATGGTCGATGCCCGCATTATTTACCACCACATCAAGACCACCCAGCGTTTCCATGGCAAAGGTAAATAATGCGCGCACTTCGTCGCCACTCGTCACATCAACTTTTTTAAAGACGATACTATTGCCCGCATCTTGACCTTGCTTGGCAACGGCTGCGCCCATCTCTTCGGCCATATCACCGATCACGACTTTCGCACCGCGACTGGCTAACAATAACGCACTTGCCGCACCAATGCCAGACGCACCGCCCGTGATTAAAATACGTTTACCAGAAACGTTACTGGCTACGTCTGATGCAATTCCATTTGTATTCAGTGTCATGATTTATCCCTCTACCTTAAGTACCAGTTTGCCGAAATTTTCACCTTTAAAGAGCATCATCAACGTATCAGGGAAAGTCTCGATACCTTCAACGATATGATCTTTTACTTTTAACTCACCCGACTGAATCCAGCCAGCAATCTCTTTCATCGCGATTGGATACTCTTTGATATTATCAAAGACAACGATGCCTTCCATACGGGCACGATTGACCAATAATGACAGATAGTTTGACGGCCCTTCTACCGCTGTGGTGTTGTTATATTGGCTAATCGCACCGCAAATCACGATACGCGCGCGCAGATTAATTTGGGTCAGGACGTCATTTAAGATATCGCCGCCTACGTTGTCAAAGAAGACATCTACCCCATTTGGACAAGCTTGCTTTAAGCCTTTTTTGACATCCTCATTTTTATAATCTACCGCAGCATCGAAGCCTAGCTCATCGACTAAGAATTTACATTTCTCAGCACCGCCTGCGATACCAACGACACGGCAGCCTTTTAGTTTTGCAATCTGTCCAACCAAACCACCAACCGCACCCGCAGCACCAGAGACGACCACCGTCTCGCCAGCTTTTGGCTCACCTGTTTTTAATAAGCCAAAGTAACCGGTCATACCCGGCATACCGAGCACGCCTAAGTAATAAGATAAGGGTGCAAGGTTTGGATCAACTTTGTATAAACCAGTACCATCACTAACTGCATACGACTGCACGCCATTGTGACCACAGACATAATCGCCGACGGCAAACTTCTCATGCTTACTTTCAATCACTTCGCCCACGGTACCCGCGCGCATGACATCACCAATCTGTACCGGTTCGATATAAGATTTGGCATCGTTTAACCAGCCACGCATCGCTGGATCCATCGAGATATATTCAATTTTTATCAGTAACTGACCGTCTGTGATGGTCGGTAGTTCTGACTCGGTATAATCCCAAGTCTCCGCACTCGGTGCGCCAACAGGTCTTTCTTTTAAACGCCACTGCTTATTCATTGTTGTCATTATTTATTCCTTTAAATTTTTATAAAAAGCCATTGGTATCGTTTGCTTAAAAAGAGTTTATTCAAAATAAGCCAAATATATTAAAAAGCGTTCTTCTGGGATAAATTTTTCTCGCTTGCTGTGCGCTTTGCACTCCAGAGGCTTCGAAAAATTCATCCCAGCATCACATTAGTCGTATTGTTCAGGCATGTTCTTATATTGAAAACATTCCAAACAATTACTTAAAACCATTCTGCTTGCATATTGGTACATACCGCATTGTCATTATTTAGCAGTTCGATATCACGATTGATTAACGGCAACTCCCAATCGATAAAGTATTTTGCTGCTTGGATTTTACCTTGATAGAAGTTTTGCTTTTCAATATCTGTTGTCTCGCTTAGCAATTGCTCAGCTTTACTCGCTTGGCGAATCCAAATCCAGCTGACCACGATAGAGGCAAAGATATTCATTAGTGCTTGTGCGTTACCCGTTAATGTAAGTGCTTTTTCCGTTTGCAGGATTTTGCTTAGATGTACCAATACTTCATGCAGATGACCCATATAAGGCATCAATTTACCGGCAAGTTTGGCGGTTTCTGGTGTGCTGATACTTTCTAAGTCTTGGGTAATTTCACGTTTTAGAATTTGAATACCAAGACCCTTGTTTTGCCATAACTTACGGAATGACAAATCTAACGCTTGCACGCCATTTGTGCCTTCATGAATGGGATTGAGACGATTGTCACGCCAAAACTGCTCGGCTTGATATTCACGCGTATAACCTGCGCCGCCCAATACTTGAATGCCTAAATCATTGGCTTTTGGACCATATTCAGATGGCCATGCTTTTAACACTGGCGTGAGCAAGTCCAATAACTCTGATAGCTCAGCTTTTAGTGTTGCATCTTCACAAGTATTGATACGGTCGATCAGGTTTGAGCCGTATAAACACAGCGAGATACCGCCCTCGCTATAGGCTTTTTGCGCCAACAACATACGCTTCACATCGCCATGCTGGATAATCGCCGTTGCTGCATCTTCAGGCTTATTATTGGGCGCGATTCTGCCCTGTGTTCTGTCTTTGGCATAATCGAGCGAGTATTGATAACCACGATAGCCAATCATCGCTGCGCCAAAGCCAACCGCGATGCGCGCTTCATTCATCATCTTAAACATATAACGCAGACCAAAATGCTCTTCGCCGATAAGATAGCCATAGCACTCGCCTGCATCACCAAAGCTTAATGCCGTGGAAGTCGCGCCTCGATAGCCAAGCTTATGAATGAGTCCGGTTAAATGTACATCATTGCGCTCGCCGACCGATGCATCGTCATTTAAACGATACTTCGGCACGGCAAATAAAGAAATACCTTTGACGCCACCAGGACCGCCGGGCACTTTAGCTAAGACCAAATGCACGATATTGTCAGACAATTCGTGATCGCCTGCTGAGATATAAATCTTGCTGCCTTTTACGCGATAGCTGCCGTCGTCTTGTTTAACAGCGGTAGTTTTGATATCGGCAAGCGATGAGCCAGCATGCGGCTCGGTTAACGCCATGGTGCCGGTAAATTCACCCGTTAGCATACGCGGCATAAAGGCATTTTTAATCTCATCACTGGCGAAATGTGAGATAACATTAATCGCCGCCGTGGTCAAAAACGGATAAGCCGTCGTTGATGGGTTGGCCGCCATAAAATAGCCTGCCACTGCGGTCATAACCGTTTCGGGTAATTGCATGCCACCATCGTCAAAGCTATAACGACCAGCGATGAAACCCGACTCGCGGAACGCATCAAAGGCGACTTTTACGTCACTTATCATGCTGACTTTTTTGCCATCGAACTGTGGCTCGTTTTTATCTGCCACATGGTTATGGGGCAAGAATAAATTGGTCGCGATTTTATTGGCGGTGCCTAATACCGCATCAAAGGTTTCGCGGCTGTGTTCTGCAAACTTCGGATGCTCGGTTAAATGTTCAGTGCCCAATACATCATATAGTTGGAACGGTAACTCAAAGTCATTGATAAGCGTATCTGCTGCCATAGTATTCTCGTTAACTCATTAAATTTGATGATTCATTGATATTAATCTAATTTAACGCCTTGCCGTATTGTCATTTATGACATAATTATGGTCAAATAAGACATCTTCTCTAACCTATAGTGAGTGAATTTCAAATTACGTATCGTGCGGCTGGTGAATATCAGCTATAAATTTGCATACACTTAAAGGAAGCCAAATTTTGCCCTACTTCAAACCGTTTAAAGTGATTATCGTTGGCTTCGATGGCGTGCTCGGTAGTGTGCTTGCTGGGGCGCTAGATTTATTTTCGTTTACTGGCGTCAGCTGGCAGCGATTCTTGGATGAGGCAGTAGAACCAAGGTTTGACGTGCAGATTGCAAGCTTAGGTGGCGCGGATATCAGATGCAGCAACCGTTTGATTATGCGAGCGCATTGCGATATTCAGGAAGTCACAGAGTGCGACTTACTATTAATTCCAACCATTGGCGATTCAATTGATAAAGTATTGAGCCAAAATAGCGATTTAATTTCACACATCAAGCGACTGGCGAATACCAAGGCGGATATCGCTAGTAATTGTAGCGGGGCTTTCTTTTTGGCAAAAGCAGGCTTGCTCGATGGCAAAGTAGCCACCACCCATTGGGGTTATGCCCGTAAGTTTAAGACCGATTTTCCATTGGTTGATTTGCAGGAAAACCAGTTTGTCACTCAATCAAAGAATCAATCTGGCAATATATTCTGTGCGGCAGGCGGTAGCGCCTTTTATGACTTGGGACTATTATTAATCGAGCGGTATTGCGGACGTGAGATTTCTACCCAAGTGGCAAAAACTCAAATTATTGATAGTAAACGCGGCAATCAAAACAGCTATACCAATGTAACCTTGCATAAACCACATGCTGACCAGTTGGTTAAGCAGGTACAAGAATTTATCGAGGAAAACTTCAAACAACCTATGCAGGTGAGCAATTTGGCTGCTATGGTGAATATCACCCCGCGCACCTTAAACAGGCGTTTTCAGTCATGCGTTACTATGCGCCCAATTGAGTATATTCAAGCAGTACGAATTGAGCAGGCCAAGCGCTTACTGGAATTGGGCGATGTGACGATAAAATCGCTAGCTGAGCAAGTCGGCTATGATGATATCTCGTCATTTACGCGGCTGTTTAAACGCGCTACTGAGCTAACCCCGAAAGAATATCAGGATAAATTTTCACGACTGGCGATTTAACTTGATAGTAGACTTTTTAGAAGTAATACGTGGCTGCAATAAATTTATCACAGCAACAATTTTTATATAATTCATTCGATATAAAAACGATACAGCGAGATGAAACGTTGTTTTTTGTAGCCTCTGTCGGCGTAGGCACAGCACGCAAGAAAAACAACGTTTCATTGAGCGACCTGATAACTACGTATCTGATTTATTTGGATTTGACTATAGGCTTAAACTTTTTTGCCACAAGCCTTCGACATGAATGGCATCGGCTTTAATCGTTGGATAATCGCTAAATGCCAATTGATAGCCACCAACTGTATTTGGACTAATCTGACACATCGCGCCAAGTGTAAAGCTGTGCTTTTGCCCAATATGACCAAAGCGCATGCCGCTATAAATCGGCAATCCTGTCAGCTGATGCAATTGACGAATGACGGTGGCGACATCATAACGCTTATCATAACTGTCCTCACCGCTACCCGATAACGCACCGAATACAATCGCTTGCTGACCTTTAAACACCCCTGCCAAATACAAATCATAGAGCATGCGCTCGATGCGGTAAGCTTGCTCGCCGACGTCTTCTAAAAATACGATACCGCCAGCAATACGTGGCAAATACTCACTACCTGCCAGCGCCGATACCACGCTTAGATTGCCACCCCACATAGTGCCGGTTAGATTTTTTGGCTCAGAATTTGTCAGAATACTGGGTAAATTTACACTGGTTAACGACGCATCTGCTATATTGATAGTCAGATTGGGATTGGTTAATGCTTCTACAAATTGGCGACAGCTGACTTGGTCGGGTTTGGTTTTGCCAAACTCGCTATAGAGCATCGGCGCGGCAAGTGAGCTCATACCGCCTTTTGCCAGTAGCGCACACTGAATCGCGGTCACATCGCTAAAGCCCGCCAGTATCGTGCCGCGCTCCTTCATAATACGACCTAAAGTTGACCAATCAACCATCGGCAATAAACGCATCGCACCATAGCCGCCGCGTACACCAAGTAGCAGTTTAGGCGCTTTAATCGCACCCGTAGCAATGTTTTGCAAATCACTAGCGCGCTGCGAATCTGTACCTGCAAAGCGTAAATACTGCCGTTTGGTAATCGCAGGATTATCCACCTTAAAGCCCGCACAAGCCATGCGATCTAACGCCAACTCATTACGCTCGTCACTACCGCCGACATTGGAGCTGGCAAAAAGCCGCGTCTCAATATTTGGCGTGATACAACTCGTTTGCACCTGCAATGTTTCGGGCGCTGCTTGTTGTGCTTGTCCTGATGGCAGGCTCTCATCCATCAACGCCGTTGGCAGATCATCTTTGGTAAATTGCGTGCTGTTATCTTGCCCAGTAGTATTAGCAGCCAGTGCTTGAGTAATGCTTTGGGTCGCTAACAGCCCTGCCCCTGCGCTGATTCCGACTTGACGTAAAAACTGGCGACGATTCAGCTCAGAAAATTTCTTAGTCATTATTCTACCTTTTTTGCCATGCAGCTAGGGTCTGTTGGACAGACGTCTTTAGCACACGTTAAATATTTGTTTTATAAGATCTCATAAACTGGATTATAACGCAGGTTTGGACAATATCGCGTCTTAGGATGGTTTAGCTCAGCTCAATCTATCGCTGCTATAGTCAACAAAACGATACAGAATCACTCACAGTCTTATTTGGCTGAAGTCGCTACTCTTGTTATAGTAAAGGGCGTTCAATAGTCTTTAACAAAAAATAAGGAATATGAGTATGGCTGACAAAGAGAAAGATAATAAAAGCCTGATAGACAGTATTAAGGTCATTTTAGGTAAAGAAGATAAGCTCAATGACCAGCTCGAAAATGGTCGCGGCCTTGAGCGTTATGCTAAGGATTTGCTACTGCTGATGAGTTTAGTCAAAGATTATTATCAAGGCAACTATCGCGATATTCCCTACAAAACTATTTCTGCGGCAGTGGTCGGTCTGCTCTATGTCCTAAACCCTATTGACATCATTCCAGATTTTATTCCCTTTATCGGTCAAATCGATGATGCATTGGTACTGAAATTTTGTCTCAAGCTCATGGAAAAAGACTTGCGCAAGTACAAAACTTGGAAAGATGAGCAGACAGCTTCTAAAGATGAAAAGTCTAATAAAGACGCTGCCTCAAAGCCGACTGATAAAAAGCTAGAAGATAAAAGTAAAAGCTCAAAGAAAACAGATAAATAATCTAGTAAACAATCACTTATAAAAAACACGATCAATGAGGCACTCACTGACCGTGTTTTTTACAAGCTTAGAATAGAAACCTTTTAAGCTATTTATACATTTACCTTTTCAACTCTTTATCAATCTGGCACATCATAACGGGCTTTTTCTGGATTAAGACCGAATGAATAAACAAAGGTCGCAACGAGGCTGTTTATAATGATAAACGGCAAATCGATAGCGGTATGCCCAAGCAAGTAGCGACCGATGAGCCATGAGATAATGAGCATAACAATAAAGAACCCGCCCAAATACGCCAAGATGGCTGGATGCTTAAGATTATAAGGCTGCTCAGGTTCAGGTTTTTTGTTTAATACATAGCTTCTTATCGCCCAACCAGCCGCATAAGAAAACCCACCCAACACCACATAACTAAAAAAATTCATATTACCTGACTCTAATGACTTGACTACTTATGAGAAAAGACTACTTATAAGAATAGACTGCTTATAACAAAAGATTGTTTATAATCGATGACCTATGCTTAGCTGCCTGTACCAACATTATCAATGATGATATTGGCATGGGGATTGGCTAAAATATCAGTATTAACGTCATCACACTCTACGCGATAGATAGTATTGGCACCGCGATAGATATACGACAAATACTCACTGTCCAGTAGCGGATCGATATTGGCATAGACAGGCTTCACATGAGCCAGTACCAGCACCCTATCGGGACGGCCGATGACTGCATCGACATTGTCAGGGTCGATAGAGAAAAACGTGGGTATCTCGCTATTTTCGAGTACTTCTAACGGTTCAGCGTCATCCCAAACACGCTTGGCGCTTGCTGGCTCCTTCATTTGCATCACCCAAGCGCCGTCCTGTTGACTGACTTTTATTTGCGCAGGCTCGTCATGACTGACCGTATAGCAGCCTTCAAAGACAGACAGATCTGCTGCGGCTTCAACCACGTCGGTATCGGCTTGGGTATTACTATCATTACAAGCGCTCAACAGTAACGCGCTGCTTGCCGTGATACTGACCATCAACAGCGTCAATCTTTTATAAAAAACGTTTGAGCGTAAGGACATAATAGGGTTATCCTGCATTCATGCATTAAAACTTTTAGGAAGCAAGCCGTTGATAAACAGTATCGTTAATTTTAATTGTTAATGGCGAAAAAGTAGCCATGACCATCGTTATTTAAATGGCAGTTTACGCTATTTTTTATGCATTCATCTTTAAAACGACGCAGCTACTTTGAGAATTGCTACTAGTGCTATTTTGGGTTAAATACGTTGATGCTCGTGCTGCCAAATGCTGGTCAGCTTGGCGCAATCCTGCTTATTTTAACAGAAAACTGCAGGGTTACTATTATGATATGTGGTTTTGCGATTTTGTGCGTTACGATTGCCCATATCAGCGATAGATTTGTTATACTCAAGCGCAGTTAAGTGGTGCGCCGCTATTGTTTTTATGGTGCTCCCAAAATCTCTTAACGCCACCCTACGTTTCTCATTTATTAGGTCACAAAGTTTTTATGTCAGACAATCGTACCTCTACGCCACATAGTTATAAAGACCACGCGATTGATCCGTTGGCCGCCAAAGCAAACACCACAGTGGCCTACACCGATGGCGCCTGCAAAGGCAACCCGGGCGCTGGTGGTTGGGGCGCGCATTTGATATTCAGTGATGGGCGTACGCAGGATTTATATGGTGGCGATAAAGAAACGACCAATAATCGCATGGAGCTGATGGGCGCGATACAAGCATTGACTCATAGTCCACATGAGCAAAACCTCGAGATTTGGACAGACTCCAGCTATGTCAAAAAAGGCATTACCGAATGGATTGAAGGCTGGAAAAAACGAGGCTGGAAAACAGCCAGTAAAAAACCCGTCGCTAATCAAGACCTTTGGCAACAATTAGATGCGCTATGCCAACAGCGCGATGTTGACTGGCACTGGGTGAAGGGTCACGCCGGACATGCGGGCAATGAAAAAGCCGATGAGCTGGCAAACTTAGGCGTGACGTCCAGTAGTGAAGCATCATCGAGCATAGAGTCGCAAGAAATGGCTAAAAAAAAAGAGCAAATAATGCCTGATAAAGCACAAAGTGGCTCTAATCAAAGCGCCTCTAATCAAAGTGGCTCTAATAATGATGACTGGCTAAAATATGATCCGTTGGGTCTTGATATCGATGATGAGCTTGACGAAGAAGCGCTTGACGAAGAAGCGCTTGATGAAGAAGTCCTCGATGATGAACCATTCGACAACCCTTTATTAGACGAACAAAGCCATGACAATGCTAGCAAACCAATGAGTACCCCCAACATGCCAGAAGCCCAGACGATGACGACTGACACCATAATAAATAATGATAATCCAGATATGGCAACTGATGAGCCAAAATTTGATGGTGACACCAGTCGTGCCAATCCATATTTTAAGCCATTGCTACCCAAGCCGATACACCGTCACGAGTCCGATCGCCAGCTCATTATGGATACCGAGACCACCGGACTTGATCCACAAAAAGGTGACCGTATCATTGAAGTTGGTATTGTTGAGATGATCGGGCGCAAATTCACCGGTGAAAAGCTACACGTCTATATCAACCCGCAGCGCGGGATGGATGAGGAAGTGATTCGCATTCATGGTATCTCTGAAGCGTTTTTAACCGACAAGCCAACCTTTGATCAAGTCGCTCAGTCGCTCTATGACTTTATGGACGGTGCTGAAATCATCGCTCACAACGCCACCTTTGATATGAACTTCTTAAACATGGAGTTCGCTAAAGTTGGCATGCATGACTTTGCACAGCGGGTAAAAGTCACTGACTCGCTAGTCATGGCCAAACAGCAATATCCAGGACAAAAAAACACCCTAGATGCCCTCGTGCGCCGCTTAGATGTCGGTAAACAAGACCGTACTTTCCACGGGGCATTATTGGATTCCGAGATTTTAGCTGAAGTCTATCTAGCAATGACGGGCGGTCAGGTCACCCTCGCCATCGAAGAAGACTCACAAGCAGACGGCGGACAAACAGCCCACGCCAGCTTTGCTAATTTGGCGTCCTTATTATTAGTGTCACCCACCGATGAGATGGCCAGCCAGCAGTGGTATAGCGAGTTGGCCGAACAATATCCTGAATTAAAAGCAAACATGTAGCACGTGATTAAAATAACCTCTTATACTGACATTTGGATACGGTAGTCTTGATTGTTATAAGCGTTAGCCTTTACGCATAAACGCCTGTTAACTCATCCTCTAAATGATCGCTATTTTCATCAGTACGTTATGGAAAAACACCTATGAACCAGTCTGCCCAAATGAAATTAACTGCTCCCACGCTTAGCGTTACTGACTTTAATTTGCCATCGCTACATTTGTTGCATGATGAAATTATCGTCACCCTTAAAGACACTGAGATTCATCTAAGCGAATTTAACGATGATAACAGTCAAGCGCCTTTATTATTAGACTCTATTACCGTGCTAAAGCAGCTGTCTTGTATTTTTGAGCTGATTTCTTTGGTTGGTGCAGAAGTGTTAAATACCGCCATCGTCAATGGTCTGCAGCGCCTTTATGACAGTGGTGATAATAATGATACTGCCTTGATTATGGATTTATCAGAAGCCATCATGACCCTCGATCGTTATGTGGAATTTGTACTGTTGACAGAGTCAGTAGAGCCGACTTTATTATTACCAATCATTAATAAGCTTAATGCTCATGGGCAGCTAGCGCCAATCGAATCGGATTATTTTGCGAAGTTTGGTAGTAGTAGTGTCATTATTGCCAACCCTGAAAAGAACTTTCAGCCCTTACAAGAGCTTAACCTTGACAGTGAGCTACTGACGTATGCGTATCGTAGTGGTCTTGGTATTGCACTGCTCAACCAAGATGGCGTAGTGACTCAAGACGCTCAGAAAAAATTAGATGCCATGAGTGCTGCTTGTGCTTTGATAGCTGCTCAGAGCAAGAGTCTATTCTGGCAAGCTGCCGCCGCCGCTGTCACTGATATCGCGACCATTTTGCCGCTTAACCTCAGCCAAAAGCATACGCTTATTTATTTAGAGCAGCAGTTCCAGAGCTATCTACCTATCATGGACACGCGTTTTGCTGATCTAGTCAGCTTTGCCTGTCAGCGTGATAATGAAGCGGCGCAACTGCTGCGTGAACAATATGCGGTCAACCAATTAGAAGACCCACAGCGCGAACAAATGAAGCGCTTCTTATTCGGTCCTAACCGCGCGCTGACAGACACTTTAAACGCTATTATTCAGACTCAAATCAATACGATTAAAGAAGATGTGGATAGCTACGCGCGTGGTGATTCGCTCAATCCTGCTGATATGCAGACGGCACAAATTATCGAACAGCTGACGGTACTGGGCTCAGCATTACGCTTGTTGGGACTGTCAAATGCCGCGAGCAGCCTGAGTACAGCAGCCGACGCGGTAAGCAAGTGGCGTGCGCCCTCGCCTGAAGATTTCGATCATTTACTCTTGGCATTGATGCATGCTGAAAATGCCACTATTTCCATGGCTGAGATGCATACCCCTGGGGCTATCTATCTGCCGCTGAACAACCCCCATATCTCATTGCATCAGCTCAATACTGCCTATGATACGTTAATACAAGAAAGTCGTACGGCTATCGCCAGTGCTGAGCAAGCGATTAATGATTATTTATCTGAGCCTGAGCGCGATATGCTCAATATTCAGAATATACCTGAAATGCTACGCCAAGTGGCAGGCGCGGTACGCTTTTTGCAACTGCCGACCCCAGCTAGCATGCTGAGCCAATTGGCCAATTATATAC
Source organism: Psychrobacter okhotskensis (assembly GCF_965638355.1). NCBI lineage: Bacteria > Pseudomonadati > Pseudomonadota > Gammaproteobacteria > Moraxellales > Moraxellaceae > Psychrobacter > Psychrobacter okhotskensis. Next base: position 1,283,959 of record NZ_OZ281822.1, on the reverse strand, counting down.
AGCAGCGCATCGAAAGCGGACACCGTATCGATGATAGTACGCTGGCTTATATCGCTGATGTGATTATGGCTGTCGATCATCATTTAGATGGTTTTGAGCACAATCGTCCCGTGAGTAAACAGGCGCTTGATGTTGGTCAACAAAGCTTAAGCCAATTACTTGCCGCTTAAGAATGATAGCGGCGACGGCGCTGTGATAACGATTGATTTTGAATGTTACTTTTGAATGTTACTTTTGAAATAGTTACTTCAAAACAGCCACTTAAAGCAAGTTCGCTCTTCATTTGCTACGTACTTACTTTAGACTGTTTGGAAACCTGCTTATGACTCGTGCTTTTGTATTTAGTGATGATACTGTCCTCTGCCATCAGACGATTGACGGTTGGTGGCCATTACAAATCCAACTACCACCATCGTCAAATGCAAACGACAATGGCAACCTACCAGTGCCCGCCTATCAAATAGGCAACGTCGCCCTACTCGAAAGCCTAGCACCAAGTCACTGGCAGTCCGATGCTGATAATAGGGTTAATGATGGTACAGAGAATTTAGTTGTTACTGAGTCTGAGGCTGCCACTTTTACTGCACCAGTAGCCAATGCCATCACTTATGACTATGCGATCGCGCATGATATCGTATTGCCTATTACTGCAGAGGGCAGCGGGAACGCTTTTGTGCCGTATCGACAGCTTATCACCCAGCTACCTGCCGCCTTATCGGCTCAGATTAGCCAAGCAATACAGTTGTTACGCTGGCAAACCGATACGCAGTTTTGTAGTCGCTGCGCATCCCCAGTCGTTCATGCCACAGCAGATGAGCGCGCCATGGTCTGTCCAGTATGCCGATTACGCCAATACCCCCGTGTCCAGCCTTGCGTTATCACGGCTATCACTCGCCCCAATCCACAGACGGGAGAGATGCAAATTTTGCTCGCACACCACCACCGCCATGGAGAACAAAAACGTCCTCTCATGTACGGCTTGATTGCAGGTTTTGTAGAAGTGGGTGAAAGTCTAGAGCATGCGGTCGTTCGTGAAGTGGCAGAAGAGGTCAACATCAGCCTATCAGATATTCGCTATGTCAGCAGTCAGCCATGGCCATTTCCTTCCAATTTAATGCTTGGTTTTCGCGCATCTTATGCGGCTGGCGATATTGTAATACAAGAAGATGAGCTGTCGCACGCCGATTTTTTTGACCTCTCTAATCTGCCCAAAATACCGTTTAAGGGCAGCATTGCCTACGAGCTGATTGCCAAGATTGCCCATGAGCAAGGCATCGCACTATAGTAGGTTGACTATATAACTAGATTAAAAGACAATCATTTCAATATTTATATCTATTTTAATAACGACAGTCTTGATGACTGATGTTAAGGTTTTTAATTAAATGCAAAGCAGTCGTAATATTCGCCTAATCAATCTGCCAATCCTGTTCGATACCTTGCGTATCGAGACATTGCCTGCTGATATGCAGGCAAAAATTGCCCGTATTGATGCCTGTCTGCCGCAGACGCAGTGCGGTCTGTGCGAACATCCGGACGGTTGCTTGCCTTATGCTACCGCGATTGTAGTGGATAACGAGCCATACAATAAATGTGTGCCGGGCGGTCAACCAGTTACTGATGCTATTGCGCAAATCGTCAATCCCGCCAGCGCTACAACAACCCTTAGAGCCGCGCCATCTCAGTGGCCGATAGACGCCACATCGACGCGACCGACCGAGGTACGTGCCGTTATCCGTGAAGATGACTGTATCGGCTGCACCAAATGCATACCCGCCTGTCCTGTTGACGCCATCGTCGGTACTGGCAAGCACATGCATACTATTTTTACGGACTTGTGCACGGGCTGCGAGCTTTGTATCGCCCCTTGCCCAGTCGATTGCATTGACCTAGTCACAATTGAGCGCGAGCTGTCTATCTCTGAGCGCGAGGCAGAACAAGAGGATTTAAGGCTGCGCTATCATACGCACCTTAGGCGCGTCACTGAGCAGCTTGCTGACAGCAGCAATAGCAAGCCTGTTGTCAGTATGGTAGAGGCAAAACTGAATAATGCCGCCAGTCAGTCTATAGATATCAGTGAAGCTCAAGCAAAAAACACCATTGCCGCTGCCAAGCTGCGCAGTAAAATTAAAAAATTAGAAAAGCAGTTAAATGTGCGTCCAAATGAGCGCAAAAAAATAGAACTTGAAGGATTAAAAACTGAACTTGCACAACTTTAATAGCGAGTACTCACTTCTGAATAACCAACGAATAAAATCATAGTAAAAATACCATGAGTAAAACTGTCAAACACAAAACTGCCGATACCCCGCCGTCTCGGCGTATGCCCAATCGTGACGTCCGTCCGTTCTTTGAAAAGTTGGCAGCAACGATTGATGAGCCGGTCACGGAATTACATTATAGAAGTAATTTTGAGCTACTGATTGCCGTCATCTTATCGGCACAAGCGACGGATGTCAGTGTCAATATTGCCACCAAGCAATTATATCCTGTGGCGAATACCCCTGAAGCCATCTTGGCATTGGGTGAAGAGGGTTTAAAATCCTATATCAAAAATATTGGCTTATATAATGCCAAAGCCAAAAACGTCATTAAAACCTGCCAAGATTTGATTGAGAAATTTAATAGTACCGTTCCTGATAATCGTAAGGACTTAGAATCACTCGCTGGCGTTGGACGTAAAACTGCCAATGTGGTCTTAAATACCGCTTTTGGGCAGCTGACCATGGCAGTCGATACGCATATCTTTCGCGTCGGCAATCGTACTGGCCTCGCCACTGGTAAAAACGTGTTAATCGTTGAAAACAAGCTGGTCGAACGTATCCCAGATGACTTTATCGTAGATGCGCATCATTATCTGATTTTGCATGGCCGCTATACCTGTCAGGCTCGCACACCCAAATGCGGTGCTTGCCCTGTTTATGAGGAATGTATGTTTAAGGACAAAGCCAAGTTTTTAGAACTATAGCTTTCAGGATTATATTTTTTGGAATTGTAGTTTTTAAGATTATAGTTTTTAAGATCATAGTTTTTGGAATTATAACCATTCTTTATTTAGAATTAAGGAATCCTAATGCATACGCTGACTGCTCTACTCTTTGATGATTTTGAAACTTTGGATTTGTTTGGGCCTATCGAGATGTTTGGCTGCTTGCCTGAGCACTATCGTCTGCAATTTGCCTCACTGAGTGGTGGTATCATTCGCAGTAAGCATGGCGTTGCGATGCAAACGGTCGCTGTCACAGAATTGGCGTATCAGACTGATATTGTATTGATGGTTGGCGGGATGGGTACTCGCCAGCAAGTCTATCACAAGCCGTTTTTGCAGGCGCTTAGGGCATTGGTTGAGCACGCTGATTGGGCGCTTAGCGTTTGTACAGGCAGTGCATTATTGGCTAAAGCTGGTGTTCTGGATGGCAAGCGCGCAACGTCTAATAAGCTCTCATGGCAATGGGTAATATCGCAGTCTGATAAAGTTGATTGGGTAGAGCAAGCGCGCTGGGTCGTCGATGGCAAGTTTTATACTTCTTCAGGGGTTAGTGCTGGCATGGATATGGCGCTTGGCTTTATCACTGATAGACATGATATAGAGACGGCTCGTCAGATCGCTCACTATACTGAATATCGCTGGCAAGAAAATAGCGATATTGATGACTTTTACCGTGGCTAACCCATGCCTAGTTACTTCTTAGTATTATCCATCGCTAGAGTTTTCACTCAATTCACGGTAAAATGTCATAATTTTTTGATTCACTTTTGCCTTATTTTTCCGTTAACATTTAATCATGACTGAGTTTATAGATTACAGTCCTTGCCATTAAGCGATCCAACTATGCGCGAATACAACTTATTTACCTCAGAATCTGTGAGCGAAGGCCATCCTGATAAAATGGCTGACCAAATATCAGACGCTATCCTTGATGCCATCTTACGTGAAGATCTTCATGCCCGCGTTGCCTGCGAAACTTTGGTTAAAACCGGTGCCGTGATATTGGCAGGTGAAGTGACCACGACGGCAAATATCGATGTTGAGCGTATCGTACGTGATACCGTCAATGGTATCGGTTATCACCATTCAGACTTGGGTTTTGATGGCGAGACCTGTGCGGTCATCAACATGCTTGGTAAGCAATCTCCAGAAATTGCCCAAGGTGTCGATCGTAGCGATCCTGAAGAGCAAGGTGCAGGCGATCAAGGCTTGATGTTTGGCTATGCCAGCAACGAGACTGAAGTATTGATGCCAGCCCCTATTGAATATGCCCATCGCTTAATGGAGCGTCAGTCTGAGTTACGCCGCGCAGGTGAGCTACCATGGTTACGTCCCGATGCCAAGGCGCAAGTGACCTTAAAATATGATGGCACTCGTCCTATTGCTATCGATGCTGTCGTCCTATCGACCCAGCATGACCCTAGTATCTCGCAGGCAGATCTGCAAGAAGCGGTGATGGAATCTATCATTAAGCAAGTATTACCAGCGGATCTACTGCATGCTGGCACTCGCTACCATATCAATCCCACGGGCAAATTTGTCATTGGTGGGCCAGTTGGTGATGCTGGATTAACAGGTCGTAAAATCATCGTTGATACTTATGGCGGCATGGCACGTCATGGCGGCGGCGCTTTTAGTGGCAAAGACCCTTCAAAAGTAGATCGCAGCGCCGCTTATGCCGTGCGTTATGTGGCCAAAAACATCGTCGCTGCGGGACTGGCTGACCGCTGTGAAGTACAAGTGAGCTATGCCATTGGGGTCGCTGAACCGACGTCTATCTCGGTCAACACCTTTGGTACTAGCAACATCAGCCATGACGAGATCATTCGCCTGATTCGTACCCATTTTGATCTGCGCCCTTATGGCATTACCCGTATGCTGAACTTATTGCAGCCTATGTATCAGCAGACTGCGACGTTTGGCCATTTCGGTCGTCCCGGCTCTGAAACTGCCTTTACGTGGGAAAAAACAGACAAAGCTGAAATCTTAAAAGCAGACGCAGGGTTGTAAAATATTACCTGATGCCCCTTAGTCTCTTACATACAGACCGTCTCTATAAATTGAAAATTACCGATACTTATTAGGAATTGCTTATGTCTCAAGACAATATTCAAGACAGCAACACTCAAGACAACAATGTTGATGCTAATGTTGAAATCACCCCTGAAATGCAGGCATTTTATCAACGTGCGGATGCCATCATCGGTGTAGCAAACAGTCAATTGGGACCTGATGCTCATTCAGGTCAAGTCGGCGCGTCTTTATTGTACGCCGCCGCGCGTTATAGCGCCTCAGTGGCCTCTATCGGTTTTGTTAAAGGCGATGACTTTGCCAAAGAAAAAGACGATATCGTCGAGTTCTATGTCAAACAATATCGCCAGATGCTAAGTGATAACTTAACCGATTATGCGCAAAACTTTGATAAATACGTTCAACTCAATCAAGATGATAAAGTTGCTAAATAAGTCTTCTTAAATCTATGAGATATCGTTAAATATTAAACCCAAGTCTAATAGTGAACTGACCCCCATAAGTTGGACACAACTTCTGGGGGTTATTTTATGAAATACGACATAGACCTTAGATTAACACACCAAGTGCAACGCTAATTAATATTATAGAACGCCTGCATAGGCGTTTTAAACCCTAAGCGTTTTCTTGGTCTGTTATTTAGTTTGTTCTCAATGTCCTGCATCTCATCATCAGAGACTTGTCTAAAGTCACAGCCTTTAGGCAGATACTCTCTGATCAAGCCGTTGGTATTTTCGTTGGTTCCTCGCTGCCATGACGCATAAGCATCGGCAAAGAAGAAAGAGCTAAAGAGCTTTTGTTTCACCTTTTTATGCTGAGCAAACTCTTTACCATTGTCAGAGGTAATGGTCTTAACCTGCAACCTCACTGGCTTTAAGAGCTCTATCATTGCCTCTGATACTTGCTGTGCCGTTTTATTATCCACACGTTTCATCTTCAGCAGCCCTGTTTTACGTTCAACGAGCGTGACAATCGCTTGCTTGTGATGCTGACCGATAATGGTATCCGCCTCCCAGTCGCCAATCCGCGTGCGCGCATCAACGATGGAGGGGCGCTCATGGATAGAGACTCTGTCATTAATACGACCACGAGTCTCAGCAGTTAAACGCTGCCGATAAGGCTTGGCTTTACGTCTGAGACACTGCCATAACCTGCCGCCCTTACGCTTGTTTGTCCATATATAGCGATAAATGCTCATATGACTGAGTCCACCATGAACACCTGCTATTTGCTGGGGACTCCAGTTCTCTTTAAGCTTGTCTGTGACCCAGTCCCATACGTCAGCGATGATGCTGAGCGCATTGTTTGATCGTCTTGCACAAGCTTTCTTGTGAGCGTTATTGACTCGGTAACCGCGCAGGCTTTTATTGCGTCTGATTTCTCTTAATATGGTACTGGGACTTCTGTTTAACGCCCGCGCTATAAAATTAATACTATGTTCTGCCCCTATAAGGGCATAAATCTGGTATCGTTCCCCTAGGCTTAGATGCGTATAGTTTATGGTTGCAATCTCACTTTGGTCGGTGGATAAAGACTTTGATGCTAGCGCATCTAGGTCTTTTTTTCACCTCACATTTGGTATTGCACTTCATGTGTTAATCTAAGGACTTTAAGATCAAAGTCATAGCATACTATCGTCAAGGACATAGTAGCGGTGCGACAGGTGAGAAGTTTGGACTTGATAACAAAATGGTATCTAAGTGGGTTCAGCAGTATCAGCATAGTGGTATAGACGCCATCAAACCTAAGACTAATAAAACTAAATACAGTAGCGACTTTAAGTATAAAGTGATCGCTGTGATGTTAGCAGAAGGATTAAGTCAATCTGAAACTGCCCTTAGGTTTAATATCAGCTCACCTGCGCTTATTAGCCACTGGCATAAAGCTTACAGGCTCCATGGTATGTCTGGACTCACATCCAAATATAAAGGTAGTCATCCCATGACCTCTTTTATCACAGACAAACCCGATAATGAAAAGACACTAGCAGAGCTCAAACGTGAAAACGCATATCTACGAGCGGAGAATGCCTATCTAAAAAAGCTTGATGCCTTGCTTCGGGAAAGGGAACAAGCCGCGACAAAGCAAGGCTCATCGAAGGATTGAGACTAAAGCACACGTTATCTGACTTACTCAGCATAGCAAAGCTTGCGCGGAGTAGTTTCTACTACCATAGGGCGAGTCTTAGTAGTCAAGATAAATACGCCGAACTCAAACAGCGTATTAGTGATATCTATCATCAGCATAAAGGTCGATATGGCTACCGTCGAATCACCCAAACCCTTAAGAATGAGGGTCTCATTCTTAACCACAAACTGATTGCACGGCTGATGGGACAGCTTAAGCTGACAGCGAGAATCAGACGACAAAGGTACCGATCCTATAAAGGAGCGTGCGGCGTCATTGCTAAGAATAGAGTCAAGCGCAAGTTTCGGGCGGGTGCGCCCAATCGCAGATGGCTGACAGACATTACTGAATTTAAAGTCGGCGATGACAAGCTATATTTATCACCGATACTTGACTGCTTTAATAATGAGATTGTCAGCTACCAGCTATCAAAACGACCTGTCTATGACTTGGTCAAACAGATGCTTGATTGTGCGCTTAAGGGCATACCAACAAAGCGCACCGAGCAGCTCACGCTGCATTCAGATCAAGGATGGCATTATCAGATGAAAGCGTTTGCGAATACGCTTAAAGAGAATAACATTAAGCAAAGTATGAGCCGAAAAGGGAACTGCTTAGACAATGCATTGATGGAAAGCTTCTTTGGGTCTTTAAAGTGTGAGACGATTTATATTAAGAAGCCGAAAACCATTGAAGATTTAGAGAAACAGATTCATGAGTATATGCATTATTATAATCATGAGAGAATTCAGCTTAAACTAAAAGGACTGAGCCCTGTACAATACAGAGCTCAGTACTATCTTTAATTAAACCGTCCAAGTTTCGGGGGTCAGTTCATAGTAGGCTTGGGTTTTTTATTGACCTTATTAAAGTAGCTGAATAAAAAGTCCCAGCACAAGGCTGGGACTTTTACGTTTTATGGTACTTTTAGCAGATAGCTAGGCTATTAATCATTAGGCTCAATGATTTTTGGTGGACCTGTCAGTAAACCTTCGTCGCGGAACTCATTGGCTGAGTTATGCTCTGCCGATTCTTCGGTGATGAACCACTGCTGCTGACGATACAAAATCAATCTATCGCGGCTCAATCCCCGCAGTAGTGAATACATCATGATTAATATGACAACGGCAAAGGGAAAGCCTGAGACAATAGAGGCTGCCTGTAGCGCACCCAAACCGCCTGCCGCTAACAATACCGCCGCAATCACACCTTCTGTCCCTGCCCAGAATAAACGCTGAATCTTCGGTGGATTGGTATCGCCGCCTGAAGTCAGCATATCAATGACAAAACTGGCTGAATCTGACGAAGTAACGAACCAAAGAACAATCATCACGACAATCAACAAGTTAAGCGCTGAAGTAAATGGATAAGACTCCATTAGCTTAAAGATGGCACTACCCGTATCTGCTTGCACAGCTTCAACCAGACCAGGACTGGCCATATTAGGATCAATCGCTGCCATCAGCTCCATATGTACCGCTGAACCACCAAAAGCGGTGAACCATAAGAATAAAATGGTAATAGGGATTAATAACACGCCTAGTATGAACTCACGAATGGTACGACCACGCGAGATACGAGCGACGAATACACCGACGAATGGCGACCAGCTAATCCACCATGCCCAATAGAATACTGTCCATGATGACTGCCAGTTTTCTTGACCTTCATAAGACTCTGTCCACAGACCCAAAGGAATCACTTGATGTAAGTAATTACCAATGTTTTCAACGAAGCTGTTAAAAATAAACTGCGTGGGACCTAAGATAATGACAAAGCTTAACAGTACAATTGTGAAGAAAATATTGATGTCACTTAAGCGCTTGATACCTTTATCAAGACCCATCAAGAGCGACATGCCTGCCAACATAGTAATGAACGCAATCAAAATGATCTGTACGGTAATGTTATTCGGAATACCGAATAGCGTCTCAAGACCGGAGTTAATCTGCAGCACCCCAAGACCTAAGGTAGTCACCACGCCAAACATGGTACCGAATACCGCAAGTGTATCAACTGTATGCCCCATAGGACCATAGATTTTTTTACCGATTAACGGATACAGCGTCGAGCGAATCGCTAATGGCAAGCCAACACGGTAGTGAAAATACGCCAAAGCCAAGGCTACAATGCCATAGATTGCCCAGACGTGTAGGCCATAATGCAAGAATGAGATATTCATCGCTTGTTTGGCCGCTGCAATGGTTTCAGCTTCACCCAATGGCGGTGCCATAAAGTGATACAACGGCTCAGCGGTACCCCAATAGAGCAAGCCAATACCGATACCTGCCGAAAACAGCATCCCAATCCAAGAGACTAAATTGTACTCTGGCTTCTCTGTTTGGTGCCCAAGCCTGATATCGCCGTATCGGCTAAATATCAAATAAATACTCATGAGCAGAGCTAAGTTGACCACCACAATAAAAAACCAACCAAAGCGCATAGAAACAAAGGCTTTTGCTTGGTTAAATACCAGCTCTGCTTGCTCGTTAAAAAAGGCACCAAAAATAATGAACGCGACGATCAAAATCGCCGAGGTTAAAAACACGGGTTTACTTACCCGTGGAAAAGGGCCCAAACGGCCAACTTTAACGTGATCCATTTAATAATCTCAATTTTTTAGGATGCCAACCTTAACAAGATACTTACGAACTATCAAATTAGGTTAACAACCATTTATTGTTATAAAGCAAAAAATCCTAAGATATCGGTTTATCTTAGGATTTTTTACAGTAAATAATTGATCGTTGCTTGTCTTAAATATTTTTTTAAGGCCTGTTTTAAAAACTTTCTTAAGGACTCAGATAACAGGCTTAATTAAAACAAGCAACAATCAGCATATCATTAATGCCCTAGTCACCCTTTGCAATTTTAGGTGGACCTTTTAGCAAATGCTCATCTACGAACTCATTAGCCGAGTTATGATCAGCAGACTCTTCGGTGATGAAATATTGCTGCGCACGATATAAAATCAAGCGATCGCGACTTAAACCACGCAACAGCGCATACATCATGACAAAGACTACCAGAGCAAACGGCAAACCTGCCACGATAGCGGCGGCTTGTAGCGCACCCAAACCACCAGCTGCTAATAATATTGCAGCAATGACCCCTTCCATCGTCGCCCAAAACAAGCGCTGAATCTTTGGCGGGTTGGTATCGCCGCCTGCCGTCAACATATCGATGACAAAGCTTGCCGAATCAGAAGACGTGACGAACCATAATACAATCATGATAACAATCAACAAGGTCACAGGTTTTGTCAGTGGATAGTATTCGACCAGTTTAAAGATCGCACTACCGGTATCGGCTTGCACTGCTTCAATCAGTCCAGGACTCAGCATGTCAGGGTTGATCGATGCCAATAGCTCCATATGGATAGCAACACCGCCAAACGTAGTAAACCAGAAGAATAAAATCGTCATTGGGATTAATAAGACCCCCAAGACAAATTCACGAATAGTACGACCACGACTGATACGGGCAATGAATACGCCGACAAAGGGTGCCCAACTTACCCACCACGCCCAGTAAAATATCGTCCAGCCGCTTTGCCAATCGGTATTGCTATAGGCTTCGCCCCACGCCGATAACGTCACAATCGACCCTAGATAATTACCGATATTTTCGATAAAACTGTCGAAGATAAATAGCGTCGGACCCAAAATCACCATAAAGACCAACAGAATACCCGTCAGTCCCATATTAATATCACTTAGACGTTTGATGCCTTTATCAAGACCCAGCATCAAAGAGATACATGCCATGGCAGTCACAAATGCAATAATCGCAAATTGCACGCCCAAACTATTAGGAATACCGAACAAGTTCTCCAGACCAGAATTTATCTGCATCACCCCTAAACCCAAAGAAGTCACTACCCCAAACATCGTACCGAATACTGCTAAAATATCAACGGTATGACCCCAAGGACCATAAATCTTGCGGCCCAATATCGGATACAGCGTCGAGCGAATCGATAATGGCAGACCACGGCGAAAATGAAAGTAAGCCAACGACAATGCCACGATGGTATAAATCGCCCAAGCGTGTAAACCCCAATGTAAAAACGAGATGTTCATCGCTTGTTTGGCCGCTTCTATTGTCTCCGCTTCACCAAGTGGTGGGGCCATAAAGTGATACAACGGCTCAGCCGTACCCCAATAAACCAAACCAATACCGATACCTGCCGAAAACAACATCCCTATCCAAGAGATGAGGCTATATTGCGGACGTTCTGTTTGTTTACCCAAGCGAATATCGCCGTAACGGCTCATGGCTAAATAGATACAAAAAACGAGTGCCACGTTGACCAAGACAATAAATAGCCAACCAAACTTATCGGTAATAAAGCTCTGTAAAAAACTAAAAAGTGCGCCGGCAGCTTCCGTAAAAAAAGCGCCAAAAATAATAAATCCGACAATCAACAACGTCGAGGTTATAAACACAGGTTTACTGACCCGTGGAAACGGACCCAATCGACCTACTTTTACTTCGTCCATGTGCTAATCTCGTTATATAAGGGATGCTACCTTAACAAAATAACCTTTGATTATCAAATAATTACAAAATATAGCCATCAAGAAACACCCTATTTGCTCTAATGTTTTCCTATTCTTAAACTTGTCTAAAAATATGATGTATAGATGGTAACAAGTCAAAATTCTGGTTTAGAGTAAAATAAAAGCCATCTACTCTATTCATTTTCTAAGCTTTAAAACTACAAAAGGCGCTGGATTTATGGTAAAAATCGCAGTACCCTTTATGTAGATTTATGAATTAGTTTTAACAGTGCTATCATTCACTCTTTATAGCAATATACTATTTAGGTAGCAATTGCAGTAACTTAGCCGCATCGCCGTCCTCTAATAACCAGACTTGTCCATCCACGTTCAGTACACTACGAATACGCTTCCCCATATCATAGCGGTAACGTTCAGAGGCACTGTTGCTGTCATCAAAACTCACTATGATGAGCGCTTTTGATGACAGGCCGCTGATTAGCGCATTGCCTTGCCATGCTGGAAAATCATTATGAGTCCCGGCTGAATATATACTTAATGAAGAAGGTGAGATGACGGGTGTCCAAGTCACTTTGGGCGCAGTCAAGTCAGGCCGAGTGTCATGGTCAGGGATATCTGTACCCGAATAGTTGCGACCATTAGAGACCAGCGGCCAGCCATAGTTATTGCCTTTTTCGATTAAATTAAACTCATCACCACCTCTTGGCCCCATCTCATTTGCCCACAGCCGACCACTGTCATCAAAGGCCATACCCAGTACGTTGCGATGCCCAGTTGTCCAAAACTGTGCCTTAATTTCCTTATTTTCGTTGGCGAATGGATTGTCTGCGGGTACGCTACCGTCAGGGTATAGTCGAATGATTTTGCCCAAGTTGACGCTCATATCTTGCGCTGGCGTTTTTTCTTGCCGCTCACCTGAACTGATATAGAGATAGCGACCATCGGGAGAGAATAGCAAACGGTGACTATAATGCCCCTGCCCTTTTACCTTTGGCGTCTGCTGCCAAATCGGGGTAATAGATTGCAGACTAGGAGCAGCGCTACCTATACCTGAGAGCTTAGCGCTAATCACTTTCGCGCCAAATTTATTGTCATCAGCGCCCGTGCCGCTTTCAATATAACTGAGATATATGACATTACTGGTAGCAAAATCTGATGCTAGAATAATGTCACCTAGACCGCCTTGCCCGCCATACGCAACGGTCGGCACACCGCTTACTTCGGTTTTAGTACCGGTAGCAGTATCGACCATGAAGAGCTCACCGGTCTTTTGGGTAACCAGTAATGTTGGTGGCTCATCATTGGTATTGGGTAGCGCGGTCATCGCCCATGGTTCATTAAAGGTAGCGACAGTCTTAGTGGCAAAGGCAGGTTTTTCAGTGCTCGCTGCCGAATCTTTGGCAGAAGCCTGACCTTCTTTGTACTCTGTCAGATCTGCATCGGTATTGACTGCTGATGGGTTTGAGCACGCAGAGGCGCTAAATAGCAGGGCTGCTATGATTAACGGCAAGATTAATGGCGTGCTAATATATTTTTTATTGGTCATCATCATGATGTCATCTCCCTTAATGTTATATTGGCTTTATTAGGGCTTAAGTGATAGTGCGTGAAAAATAATATCGAACCATCACGCACTGCTGATATCCATTTTTCTTGCTTGCTGTGCCTGCGCGGACAGAGGCGACAAAAAATTGATATCAGCAATACCATCGTATTTTTAGGATATTTTGACTATAGTTATAACATAATCAAAGTATGACAACGGTAAAATGATTATAGAGCGCAAAGTAAAAACCCCTTATCTGCCTATATAAAAAATAGACAAATAAAGGGTTGGTTTTAAAGCATAACCGTCATTTAGCAACAATTATTTAGCGTTTACTATTAGCTCATTCGAAGCTTATCAAAGGTAAGCTTATCATCAGCGCCGACATCGACTTTGATGATATCGCCAGCGACAAAGTCACCAGACAGCAATTTTAATGACAGCGGATTTTCGATCTCTTGCTGGATAGCACGTTTTAGCGGACGCGCACCATACACAGGGTCATAACCCACGGCGACCAGCTTGTTCATCGCATCAGAGGATAGCTCGATGTCCATCTCGCGCTCATGCAAACGCTGACGTAATCGATCCAATTGAATGTCAGCAATACCTGCCATTTGCGACATACCGAGCGGATGGAAAACCACAATCTCATCAATACGGTTGACGAACTCTGGACGGAAATGCTGACCGACAGAATCCATGACCTCCGCTTTGATATCGTCGTAGCTTTCGCCAACCATCTCTTGAATTTTATGCGAGCCTAGGTTACTGGTCATGATAATAACGGTGTTTTTAAAGTCCACCACGCGACCTTGCGAATCGGTCAAACGACCATCATCCAACACTTGTAGCAAGATATTGAACACATCAGGGTGCGCTTTTTCGACTTCATCAAACAATATCACGCTATAGGGCTTACGACGTACCGCTTCGGTCAACGCGCCACCTTCTTCATAGCCAACATAACCTGGAGGCGCACCCACTAAGCGACTGACGCTGTGCTTCTCCATATACTCACTCATATCGATACGAACAATCGCATCTTCAGAGTCGAATAAGAAGTTCGCCAATGATTTGGTCAGCTCGGTTTTACCGACACCAGTAGGCCCAAGGAACAAGAACGAACCAGATGGTCGATTCGGATCCGACAAGCCCGCACGGCTACGACGCACGGCATTGGCGACCGCTTCGACTGCTTCATCTTGACCGATGACGCGCTCGTGGAGTTTCTCTTCCATCGCCAGCATTTTGTCACGCTCGCCTTGCATCATTTTACTGACCGGAATGCCCGTGGCGGCGGCAACCACTTCGGCAATTTCATTATCCGTGACCTTGTTACGTAGTAGTTTTACCCCACTATTTTCACCAGTCTGCTCTTTTTGCTCAGCCAAGTCCGACTCATGAATTCGGCGCTCTAACTGCGGAATGGTCTCATACTGCAGCTTACTCATGGTCTCATAATCGCCCTCGCGGCTGGCTTTATCATAGGCGATACGCGCTTTGTCTAGCTCGTCTTTTAGCTGCTGACTGCCTTTGACCAGCGCTTTTTCTGCTTGCCAAATCTCATTGAGATCGGCGTACTCTTTTTCTAACTCTTCTATTTGTGCATCAAGTACTTTACGCTCGACTTGCGCGCCAGCGTCTTCTTCATTTTTGAGCACTTCACGCTGCATTTTTAACTGAATCAAACGGCTATCAAGCTTGCCAAGTGACTCAGGCTTGCTGTCCATCTCCATACGCAGACGACTGGCAGCTTCGTCGATTAAATCAATCGCCTTATCCGGCAGCTTGCGGTCAGTAATATAGCGATGGCTCATGCGTGCGGCAGCAATAATCGCACTGTCTTGAATATCGACCCCATGATGCAGCTCGTAACGCTCTTTGAGGCCACGCAAAATCGCAATGGTATCCTCGACCGTTGGCTCATCGACCAATACTTTTTGGAAGCGACGTTCAAGCGCGGCATCTTTTTCGATATACTTGCGATACTCGTCCAAAGTCGTCGCACCGACGCAATGCAGCTCACCACGGGCTAGCGCAGGCTTTAGCATATTACCCGCATCCATCGCACCTTCTGATTTACCCGCGCCAACCATGGTATGTAGCTCATCGATAAATAAGATGACATTGCCTTCTTGCTTGGCCAAATCACTCAATACGCTTTTGAGGCGTTCTTCAAACTCACCACGAAATTTTGCGCCGGCAATAAGCGCACCTAAGTCTAATGACAGTACTTCTTTACGGCGCAACCCTTCTGGTACATCACCATTGATGATTTTTTGTGCTAAGCCTTCGACGATAGCGGTTTTACCCACACCCGGCTCACCGATAAGTACTGGATTATTTTTAGTCCGACGTGACAGTACTTGAATGGTGCGGCGAATCTCTTCGTCACGACCAATGACTGGATCCAGTTTGCCAAGCTCCGCCTGCTCAGTTAAGTTAATCGTATATTTATTCAGCGCGTCACGTTGATCTTCCGCGTTTTGATTGTTCACGGTTTCATCACCACGTAATTGTTCAATAACGGCTTTTAATTTGGCTGCCGTCACGCCAGCGCTTTCAAATATTTTTTTGGTTTCGCCTTGTTCAGCGAGTGCTAATATCACCCATTCAGTGGCAATAAAATCGTCGCCTTCTTTTTGCGCTTGGCGATCGGCCAAATTCAAAATTTTGACCGAATTAGGGTTCAAATTAACGTCACCAGTTGGCTCGCTAATCGTCGCTTGATTATCAAGCGCCTTTGCCACGCCATTTTTTAGCGCAGGAATAGACGCGCCCGCTTGCTGGCAGATAGACAAGTTAGACTCGTCTTGCAGCAACACGGCAAGCAAATGCACAGGATCAATTCCTGTATGGTCGCGCCCTAGCGCCAAACTTTGGGCTTCTTGAATCGCAGATTGCAATTTTTGGGTAAATTTTTCGAACCTCATATTGGTGTCCTTTTAGAATTAATAATATTTTATATCTGATAGTAGCTGCGGCTTTTTATAAGTATCAAACAATGCCCAAGCTTTTCGTTGTTATCTATATCAGGTTTGTTGAGTAATATTTCAATATCAATTTAACGGTTATCAACAATCAATAATGGCTTATCAATATCAGCTCCTATCAATAACAAGCCAATAGCAAGCAGTGCGCATTGCACCTGATTAATATAAACCTTACTTATAACAATGATATGACGATAAGGCATTAATAGGCACATTGATGAGCTATTTCAAGGGAATATAGGAAAGAAAAATAGGTAGTGTTAAGTTTGTGAAAAAGAGAGAGGAATAGTTTAGGAGTGTGAATAAATCGTCGAAAAAAATATGCGGTTATTACAAAATATCTAAAAAGCTAATCAACTCAGCAAGCATTAAGTATACATAAACCTTAAAAGTGGCTTATTCAACAATTTCAATCGCGGTGCCTACTTTCACAGCCGCCATAATTTCATCCATCTCATCATTAGTGACGGCGATGCAGCCATCTGTCCAATCGCGTTGTTGATTGAGCCCGGCTAAATGACCAAAGCCATTCATTTGCCCATGAATCATAATGTCGCCACCTGGATTGACGCCGCGAGACTTAGCCTGTGCTTTATCTGCCGCATTTGGGTAGCTGACATGGATGGAGCGATGGGCTATTGAGTTTTCATTTTTATAATCTAAGGTATAGTAGCCTACTGGTGTGCGCTGATCCCCTTGTTGGTGCTTATGTCCTATCGGGCTGTCACCTAATGCAATGCGATAGGATTTGACCACGATATCTTTGCTTAATAACTTTAAAATGCGCTCAGACTTGTCAACAAAGACCTTATCGACAATGAGCGTGCTAGGAATAGACTGACCTTTATCAACCGCGTTTTTTGCCTGCGAGGAGGTTTTGACATAGCCTATCGCACTGGTACTAATGATGGCAGTCAGACCAAGTCCTATCGCAATAAACAACCAACGAGATTTGGTGCTAAGACTGAAAGAGAAAAATGACATAGGCTTTGGTCCTTATAAGCAATGCTTGATAGCAACGAGTCATAATATATCAAAGCACTATGTCATATTTAATGATCAGGTTTTGTGCAAAAATGATGAATAAGATAACAACGTGTTCTGGCAGTTGTCAAACTAAACCATACGAATGGCACCATCAAGACGAATCACTTCACCATTTAGGTAGGCATTATCAATAATATGGGTCACCAGTTTGGCAAACTCATTCGGTGCTCCTAGGCGCTTAGGATAAGGAACGGCTGATTCTAATTGCGTGCGTGCTTTTTCCGGTAAGCTCTCCATCATTGGGGTGGCAAAGACACCCGGTGCAATCGTCATCACGCGAATGCCATGACGAGTCAGCTCACGAGCTAATGGCAGCATCATACCGACAACGCCAGCTTTAGATGAGGCATAACTGGCTTGCCCGACTTGCCCATCAAAAGCAGCGATAGAAGCAGTATTGATAATGATACCATTGTCCGCGTTCTGCTCACTATCAGGGTTCACATTCGCTGCTACGCGCTTAGCAATACTAGCTGCTACTAAACGTGCAACATTGAACGAGCCCACTTGATTAATTATAACACCGCGACTGAACTGATCGAGATCAGCAGGATTGTTTTCACGATCCAGTAGCTTTTGCACCACGGCAATACCTGCACAGTTAATAGAACCTTGCAGACCACCAAACTCTTTTTCTGCTGTATCTACCGCCGCTTGCACCTCATCACCACTGGTCACATCACAACGAACAAAACGCGTATTATCGCCCAGCTCAGCTACTAGCGCTGACCCTACTGTTTCATTCAAATCAGCGATGACGACCTTGCCACCTTGAGCGACGATAGCGCGAACCACGGCTTCACCCAATCCTGATGCACCGCCGGTGACCAAAAAGCTATTTTCTTTAATCTGCATATTATTCCCTTAATAAATTTTTGTTTGATGTTGATGTTTAACGTTTTTATAACTGCTCTTTTTATAACTGCTCTGCGCCCCTACTCTGGACCAAGAGGCTTCAATCTGCAGACAGGCTACGCAGCAAAAAGCGCTGAATTTTACCGCTTGGTGTTTTTGGTAGTGCACTCACAAATTCAACTTCCCGCGGATAAGCGTGAGTCGATAAACGTTTGCGTACCAAGTCTTTGATTTGCTGAGCAATCTCTTCAGAGCCCTCGATGCCATCTTTGAGTACCACATAGGACTTAATCGTATGCCCACGCACCTCATCAGGTATACCAACGGCAGCAGACTCCGCGACCGCTGCGTGCTCGAGCACAGTGTTTTCGACATCGGTAGGACCGACCCGATAGCCTGCCGTGATAATGATGTCATCATCACGTCCTGAAAACCAATAGCTGCCGTCACTATGACGCTCGACCACGTCGCCTGTCAAATAGTAATCTTCAAAAAACGCTTGTTTTTCATTCCAACTATAGCCTCGGAAATAAAACGCAGGCGACTGACTGACCACGACTGCCAATTGTCCTTGCTCACCATCGGGCAATACTTGCATATCATCATCGAGCACTACCAGCGTATGCCCCGGTAACGCCATGCCCATCGAGCCGACTGGACATTTATGCGCCAAAGCATGATGCTCGCAGCAGGTCATACCAGTCTCTGTCTGCCCATATTGATCGCAAACCTGACAGCCCAAATGACTTTCCACCCAACTTACTACTTCAGTATTCAGCGTCTCCCCTGCCGAGTTAGCGCAGCGTAGAGACAAGGCGTTATCGTCATTTGCGGACGATGCATCAAAAACACCACTCGATTTCATCATCCGAAAAGCCGTTGGCGATGACGCTAGATTGGTAATCTTATGGCGCACCATAAAGTCGCGGGTATTGGTCGCATCAAAGCCTGCTTCGTTAAAGTAGGTCGTGACCCCTAATAATAAAGGCCCAGTAATCGCATAATATAGCCCATACGCCCAGCCGGGATCAGCCATATTCCAGTAGTTATCAGTCTCGCGCAGATCAATCGCATAACGCATATATAGATAAAAAGCAGGCAACGCCGCTAATGACACACTAACGCCTTTTGACTTGCCCACCGTACCTGAAGTAAACATTTGCAAGAATGGTGCATCCGTATCTAGCAAAACAGCTTCTATCGCTTGCGGCTGCGTCACCCTCATCTCGTGATAATTGTCATCACCCCAAGCGTCGCTATCATGAATACTGCCAATAAGTACCATTTTGGCTTGTTTGGCCAAATCTTCAAACTTGCCACGATTTTCCTGATTGGTAAATACCACCTTGGTATTGGCCTTATCCATACGGTACTTAATCGAATCGTAACCAAAAGCGGTAAATAGCGGCTGGTACACTGCCCCAATGCGCCATGTCGCTAATACAACCGTTAGTAATTCAGGCGTGCGCGGTAGCATGGTGGCGACTTGGTCACCGGCTTTTACACCATAGGACAATAATAAATTGGCAACTTGCGCACTCGCTTCATCCAACTCGCCAAAGCTCATGCGCGTTATGTTACCGCTAGTATCTTCATGGACTAAGGCCGTATTGTCCGCGCGACCGTCACGCACATGGCGACCACAGCAAGCCATGTAAGCATTTAATCGATCATCCAAATGCGCGCCAAATATTTCCTCTAACAACGCATTCATCTCGAAGTTATTATAATAATCACTATAATTGATGGGTGTTTTAGAAGTATCCGCTGTAGCGTGCGCGGTTTGTGTAGATGAGGTATTCATGGGCTAATCCTTTAGCGGTGGAGATCGAGCTGAAAATATCAATTGCTATCACAACAGTCGATATCCTATAGACTGTGTTACTTGATAAAATTGGGCGTTAATCATTAGGGTCTGTTAAAAAAGCACGTTAACATCTAATTCAATACATAACGTATCATTTATAAATATCTGAGTCCAGATAATTATCTTACTATTAGCAGTTGTTAGACTGCTATATATTCTTCTAATGTGCTTACTTTATAAAGCAACTATTCCCGAGGCCTTTATTTTATAAGCCTCTTATTTTCTAACGCAGTTACTCTAGTGCGCTTAGTCAAGTACGCTTAATCGAATGTACTCAAAAAGCCCAGCAGTGCTTTTTCTTCACAGCTTTGATACTTTCGAGTGCGTCCACGGCGCGCTTGTTTATAGGGCTCAAAAAACTGACCTGCCAAAAACCGTTCAATAATAACAGGGTGAATATAGGATGCTCGGCACACGCTTGGAGTATTGCCAAGCTCATCTGCCACTTCTTTAACCATATCAGTGACCAACTGTTGGCGCGTCCGACTGTCCGGCTCGCTAGTCAATATCTCTTTGCCACTGGCGGCTTCAAGCTCGTCATACAGATGACTGGCAGCCAATACACTGGCCATCCAAGTACGAAAATCCTTGGCACTATACAGATTGCCACTATATAAATGATCGCTTTTATTATTGCTGGCATCAGTGCAAAGGTGCTTACGCAAATAATCATTGATATCGGCACTATCGACGACTTGCTTATGACCATTATCATCTAAGTATTTAAAAATTTGATAACCGGGCAGCTCAGAACACGCTTGTACAATCTCAATCAAACGCTCATCCTGCAATTCGATATGATGGGCTTTGGCACTTTTTCCGACGAAATCGAATGCCAAGCCATCGTCTATCTCGCTCACATGTTTGCTACGCAATGTACTGAGACCGTAGCTTTTATTCATCTTCGCATAGCGGCTATTACCGATTCGAATTAACGTCGTCTCAAGCAATTTAACCACGGCAGCCAGTACATTGGCGCGTGATAGCGGCGCTGCTTCTAAGTCTTCTTCGACTTGCGCACGTAGGTTTGGCAATGCCTCCGCAAAACCTATCATCGCATCGAACTTGGCTTGGTCACGTACCGTATCCCACTCAGGATGATATAAGTATTGCTTGCGCGCTTTGCCATCACGACCGGTCGACTGCAGATGACCCTTATCATCTTGGCATATCCATACCTCTGACCACATCGGTGGAATGACCAAGGCATCAAAACGCTGGCGCAAAGCCTTGTCTTTCACCGTCTTGCCAGTAGCATCTCGGTAAGTAAAACCGCGACCCCAACGCTGACGACTATAACCCGGTTCATTATCACTGACGTAGCGCAAATTCGCCCGACGTGCTAAATGCTCATAATCGTGACGAATATCCTCTGAGGTCGTTTGTGCAGCTGCTTTGGTCATAAATAATACACTTTTAAATAATAGTGGTTTTAGCATAATTAACTATGAGAATTTTTGCTGTTTACTTGCCACGGATAAAGTGTAATCGCTATGTAAAAATGCTGTATAGAAGGGTTATCAATTATGATTGATTGCGTCATAATTGAACGTCTGTCCATTAATAAAATCAAGTGAACACCCATGAAAAATATTTCGATAAAAATAATCCCATTGTCTAAAGCTGATTACGATGCTTGGTTAAAATTGTGGCAAAGTTATTTAATTTTTTATGAAACTCGTCTGCCACCAAGTACCACAGAAAAGACTTGGCGCAACCTGCTTGATAGCAATATGCCAATTTATGGCTTTGGGGCATGGGTCGATGAAACGCTGGTAGGTATCACGCATGTCGTGCTACATCCCAATACATGGAATACCACCGAATGCTGTTACTTAGAGGATCTGTATGTTAGTGAGTCTGCCCGCGGGCAAGGCATAGGACGCGCACTGATTGAACAGGTTTATGACTTTGCTGATAAGCAACATTGCAACCGTGTCTATTGGACCACGCAAGAAGGCAACACCACAGCACGCAAACTCTATGATGCCATCGCCACCCAAACGGACATGGTGCAATATCGTAAAAAATTATAACGATTGACAAAGATAGTCAAAATATTTTAAAAACGCGATGGTATTGCTGATATAAATTTTTTGTCGCCTCTGTCTGTGCAGACACAGTAAGCTAGAAAAATTGATATCAGCAGTGCGTGATGGTTCGATATTACTTTTCACTGACTATATCTTACGACTGAAACTTAATCTTACGACTGAAACTTATCTTAAAATTTAACCATAAAAAAACGCCAAGCGTTAAACACTTGGCGTTAATTATTATATTACTACTTTAAAATCGCTTATTTACCATATACACATAAATAAGCAGTTTCCACTTCAACTTTAACATTGAATTTCTGATTGGCTTCAACGGTAAACTGCTCGCCCGCATTAAAGGTTTGCCACTCAGTGCTTTCTGGTAGCTTAACTGTCAATGCACCACTCACCACACTCATGGTTTCAAATTCGCTAGTACCGAATTCATACTCGCCAATTTCCATCACGCCAACGGTAGCGGGCTTGGTCGCGGTTTGAAAAGCAATAGAAGTGACTTTATCATCAAAATAATTATTAACGCTTGGCATAGTTTTCCTTAATAAGGTTTTAGGTAATATTTGAAAGTTTTTTTACAATCCCGCTTTTAGACTTGCTTCGATAAATTGATCAAGGTCGCCATCTAGCACTGCACCGGTGTTAAAGGTTTCAACGCCAGTACGCAAGTCTTTAATACGTGAGTCATCCAGCACATATGAGCGGATTTGACTGCCCCAACCGACGTCAGATTTACCATCTTCAACCGCTTGTTGCGACTCCATGCGTTTTTGCATCTCAAGCTCATAAAGCTTGGCACGTAGCATCTTCATCGCCGTCGCTTTGTTGCCATGTTGGCTACGCTCATTCTGACAAGTCACCACCACACCACTCGGCTCATGAGTAATACGCACCGCAGAGTCAGTGGTGTTCACGTGCTGACCACCCGCGCCTGATGAACGGTAAGTATCGATACGCAAATCAGCTGGGTTGATATCAATCTCAACGTTATCATCAATTTCAGGCGAGACAAAAACAGCGGCAAATGAGGTATGGCGACCGTTGTTACTATCAAATGGTGATTTACGCACTAAGCGATGCACGCCAATTTCGGTACGTAACCAACCAAAGGCATAATCACCCTTAATCTCAATCGTGGCTGATTTAATCCCAGCAACGCTACCAGAAGATACTTCAATCACGTCAACTTTAAAGCCATGCGCCTCTGCCCAGCGCGTATACATGCGCAGTAGCATCTCGGCCCAATCTTGCGCTTCTGTGCCGCCACTGCCTGACTGGATATCCAAGTAGCAATTATTAGGATCCATCTCGCCACTAAACATGCGACGGAACTCTAAGTCAGCAACGCGCTTCTCCGCATCGTCAAGCTCGGCTTGTACATCAGCAAGTAACGACTCGTCTTCTGCTTCTACCGCCAGCTCCAGCATGGCAGATGCATCTTCTAAGGTGGTCTCAAGCGAGACCACGACATCGATGACGCCATCAAGCTGGCTTTTCTCTTTATTAATCTTGGTTGCACGCTCTGGATCATTCCATAGCTCGGGGTTTTCTAATTCTAAATTGACTTCTTCTAAGCGTTCTTGCTTACCATCGAAGTCAAAGATACCTCCGCAAGTCCTGTCCACGCTCAGATAGATCTTTGATTTGTTCTTGATACGGATTGATTTCCATAAGTATTCCTGTGTTTTTAAATAAATATCTCACTGATATGGCGCTATTTTAAATGAGATTGACGATAAATAGTTGACTAATTATCAATGCCTTTATATTAAATAATCATAGACCAGCTAAATTGACCAATCCTCTACTGCCCAGCGATGGGCTAACGCATGCGCATGCAACGCGTCATCAGGGGACACGCAAATAGCCACATCCGCCCATTCAAGCAAAGGAATATCATTTTTGGAATCTGAATAGGCATAGGTTTTATCAAATTTTATGCCAGCCAGTTGCTTTTTATTCAGCCACTTATCGAGATGGTATATCTTGCCTGCCTGAAAGTTTGGTTTGTCCATCAGCTTACCAGTATAGCGCTGATCTTTGATTTCCAAAGGCGTAGCCAAGACATTGGCATCTTCAATACCAAAACGTTTAGCGATAGCCGACACTACAAAGTCATTGGTCGCCGAAATAATCACCACATCATGACCTTTTTCGACATGATGACAGAGCGCCTCCATCGCTTTTGGACGAATATGAGGCTCGATTTCAGTCTTAATATAATCTTCTCGCAACTCATGCAGTCTATCCATCGGCAAACTGCTCAAAAACTGGGCGACGAATTCATTATATTCGGTCGCATCAAGCGTGCCTTCGATGTACTGTTCGTAAAATGCTTGATTGGCTGTACGATATTCAGCTTCATCAACGAGGTTATGCTTGACGATATATTCGCCCCATAGGTAGTCGCTATCGACATCGAGCAAGGTATGATCTAGATCGAATAACGCCAATTCTTTTCCATCAGTGTGTGCTTGAGTTGCCTGCATAATTGGAGCCTTATGATTTTTTAAGGGAATGATTTTTTGAATGAAAAATATTTTAGAGAAAATATTGGATATAAAATGTGCTGATAATTCTCTATAAGCCTACTGTTCACCGAACAAAATTATGCTAACTTGTTTACTTTAAAATCTCATTAGCTTATCTTTAGCTTGCTTGATAATAACAATAGAGAACCTTATGAAAGCGCCTGATGATAAAACTGCTTTGTTTAATCGACCGCGACGCCCTGCCCGCTCCATCAGAGAAATTAGGCGACGGCAGTTAGGCAAAAGCTATCAATCGCCTTTAGAGCGTCTGCTTTATGCGCTGTTAAATGGCTTGATGTATGGCTTTGGCGGCTTACTTATCGACCTTGCGATTGTTGTCATTCGCTCACTTGCTGGCATGGGCAATGGCGAGATATTCTGGTTATTTACGCCGTTTATGTTGGTTTTGGGTGCTTTAATAGGCTTTATCGTTGGCAAAAGCGCCGGTGCCGAGAGCGTCAATGCTTTGCATAATGATGAAACTGGCAACAACAATGCTTATCTTAACGACTACTCGATACGCCATGACGTTTTTCGTGGAATAATCATCGGTATTATCATTTTTGCCGTTATTTGGCTTATCATGATGCTAATGGCATAAATAACATAAAAGCTTCTGCCCCAAAATTATTTGCTCAAAAAACGTTTCAATAAAGGATGAGAAATCAATAACGCTCAATCTGCTTATCACTTATAAAACGATTATCTAAAGATAAATCAATGCTCACTTTTATATTGATTAATCAGGCATGGCTATTTCTTTTAAGCCAGTCTTAAATGTCTGACAACGATCGCTATAATGCAGCGCAGACCACTTCATCATGGCAGCTTGCTCATCGGTCAAGGTTTTGACTACTTTTGCAGGTGCGCCCATTACCAGAGAATTATCTGGAATCTCTTTGCCTTCAGTGACCAACGCTTTGGCACCAATGATACAATTTTTACCAATTTTGGCATTATTTAAAATAACTGCACCGATGCCAATGAGACTATTATCACCGACTTCGCAGCCATGCAGCATCGCTAAATGACCAATGGTGACATGATCGCCGATCTTTACTTCGATGCCTGCATCGGTATGAATGACGCTGTTTTCTTGCACATTACTATAATCACCGATATGAATGCGCTCATTGTCCCCGCGAATCACCGCCCCAAACCAAACACTGGCTTGATGACCCAAATATACATCGCCGATGACACGTGCGGTATCTGCCACCCAACCGTTAAATGGAACGGCAAACTCAGGCACTTTGTCTAAATATTGGTAAATCATAACGGGTCCTTGTTACATTGGGTATTTTAATAATTATATTCGGTTCAAAGCTATATTTATAACAGCGCCGTCCATTGTGGCAAAGCTACCTGTGAAAATCTAGCTCTTTTAGTATTAGATTTATGGTTATATCAGTCACGAAAATTCATTTTTATAACTTAGGCTATTTTATATATAGTTAGAATATCCTAGAAACGCGACGGTATTGCTGATATCGATTTTTTGTAGCCTCTGTCTGCGTAGGCACAGCAAGCAAGAAAAATGGATATCAGCAGTGCATGATTTATCGATATTACTTAGGCCATTTTATATGGCTCTTATTTTAGGCAATCATGTTCTTTAAAGACGACCATACATATGCATGTCACGCAAATTTTAAACAAAGCCCAAGTATACAGATATCGGCTTTTAGCTAAGTTAATATCGGCTATTTACTACGATCAGCAAAGCCACAGTCATCAACCTTGAGAATCGGCTGGCTATCTTAGCGGATATTGTATATAATGCGCAAAATCTGTGCCTAAGCGAGCGGACATGATGCAAGTTACCTATTCACTACCTAGTGAGTTTTGTAGTTTCCATCGATAATGTCTTCTCGCTTTTTTGTGGAAAAATTTTGGCTTTAGTCCTTTTTTATTCTGGTTTTAACAGCAGCTATAACCCTATAAATAGTGATTATAAGTCAATATTTTCACCCACAAATCATGATGGCACTCACCAATAACAGCGGAGGCAACCCTTGAATTCATCGGCAGAAATACAAGCAATTTTGGCACTAGCAGACGGTACGATCTTTCGCGGTGTGAGTATCGGCAGTCTTGGTCATCGTGTCGGTGAAGTGGTCTTTAATACAGCCATGACAGGGTATCAAGAAATCCTGACCGACCCAAGCTACGCGCGCCAGCTCGTCACCCTCACCTATCCGCACATTGGTAATACTGGTACCAATGCTGAAGATACGGAGTCTGGTAATGGACACCAAGTATGGGCAGAAGGCCTGATCATTCGTGATGCAACGCTGGTTACCTCAAATTTCCGTAACTCTGAATCGTTGAGTGATTATCTACAGAGCCATGATACGGTCGCTATTGCTGATATAGATACCCGTCAGTTGACCCGCCTACTACGTGATAAAGGCGCTCAAAACGGTTGTATCATGACCGCATCTAACGGCGACACGATTAGCAGCGAAGACGAACAGCAAGCCATCAAACTGGCGCAAGAGTTCGCTGGTCTTGAAGGTATGGATTTAGCAAAAGAATGCTGTACGCCGACGACGTTTGAGTGGACCGCTGGTAGCTGGGATTTATCAGATACCTTGCTTAATCGTGATGTAGCTGGTAGCCATGATAGCGGTACGGGCGGCTTCTTTAAGAATTTGGGCACGCACGTTGAAGCAAAATATAATGTTATCGCTTATGACTTTGGTACCAAAACCAATATCTTACGTATGCTAGTCGACCGTGGTTGTCACGTCACCGTTGTACCAGCACAAACGCCTATCGCTGACGTGCTAGCGATGAATCCAGATGGCATTTTCTTATCAAACGGTCCTGGTGACCCTGCTGCTTGTGATTATGCCATCGATGCGGTACGTCACATCATTGAAGAAACGGAAATTCCAACTTTTGGTATCTGCTTAGGTCATCAGCTGATTGGTCTAGCCAGCGGTGCAAATACTATTAAAATGAAAACCGGTCATCACGGTGCCAACCATCCAGTACAAGACTTGGCTACTGGTACGGTGATGATTACCAGTCAAAACCACGGTTTTGCGGTTGACGAAGACACCTTGCCTGCCAATGTTAAATCGACTCATCGCTCATTATTCGATGGTACTAACCAAGGGATTGAGCTGACTAATAAGCCGGTCTTTAGCTTCCAAGGTCACCCAGAAGCCAGCCCTGGCCCGCATGATGCTGCGCCATTGTTTGATAAGTTTGCAGAGATGATGGAAAAGGCTAAGGCATAATCAATGTTGAAATTAGTTTTAGCAACTTTGTTCTTGATATCTTTTTCAGTAGCTAATGCCGATGATAGAAGAAATTTATTGCCTGAAGATACAAAAGAGCAGGTTGCTAAACTAGTTGCTAATAATTCAATTGATACGCCTATTACTTTAGGGGTTTTAGTCGCTAATAATCCAAAATTTTATAACAAAAGAGAAGACGCTGAAAAAATTTCTAATGCTATTTTAGGTTTATACGATTACAGCGGTTATCTTAAGCAATTTCGAACTAATATGAACGACCATGATCCTATAGAAAAGGTGACTGCCCCGCATCAAAAGGCATATTTAACATGTCTACAAAATAATTGGACTCCAGAAAAATATGCAGAGCATCTGCTAACTTATAGCTTAATATATGTAAATTCCATTAATGATAAAGAGTTAAACGAAAAACTGTTGCTATTAAATAATCAGCTAATAAAGGATTACTATAGTCTTTTAGCTCAGACTTGGGAACATTCATTAAAAGCAATAGAAGATAATGACTCATCTCTAAAAGCCTTGCTAACAAAGGATGAGCAACAACTCGACAAGATGTTGAAAAACCCTCGACTTTTGGAACTTCTACAAAATATTCATGAGTCTCCAGGTTTAACATTTTTAACAAATTATCCTATGCTGACCACTTTCGAATTTGATAATGGTATTTTAGCAAGATTTATAAATGGGACTGCAACCATATGTACTGCTGATTTTAATAAAGAGTTCTATAAAATGTTTGATAGAAAATGATTTTTTTATAGAATTCAACTCAACTATCTAATCTATACGAATTTTAAATATTTAACAAATCCCAAACCGCCAAAATAGGACTTAAAAACATTATGCCAAAACGTACCGACATAAAAAGCATTCTTATCATTGGCGCAGGCCCCATCGTTATCGGCCAAGCGTGTGAGTTTGACTACTCAGGCGCACAGGCGTGTAAAGCACTAAAAGAAGAAGGTTACCGCGTTATCTTGGTCAACTCAAACCCTGCGACCATCATGACCGACCCTGTCATGGCGGATGCCACCTATATCGAGCCGATCACATGGCAGACGGTTGAGCAAATCATTGCCAAAGAGCGTCCTGATGCGATCTTGCCAACCATGGGCGGACAGACCGCGCTCAACTGTGCGCTAGATCTAGACAAACATGGCATACTGACTAAGTACGACTGCGAGCTAATTGGCGCGACCAAAGACTCAATCGAGATGGCAGAAGATCGCGACTTGTTTGACAAGGCAATGAAACGTATCGGTCTTGAGTGCCCACGCGCTGAAACCGCTGAAACGATGGAAGAAGCTTTTGCGACCCAAGAAAAGATGGGCTATCCCTGTATCATTCGTCCCTCATTCACCATGGGCGGCTCGGGCGGCGGTATCGCGTACAACCGTGACGAATTCATCGAAATCTGCGAGCGCGGTTTTGATTTGTCTCCAAACCATCAGCTACTCATCGATGAGTCACTCATCGGTTGGAAAGAGTACGAGATGGAAGTCGTCCGTGACAAAAACGACAACTGCATCATCATTTGTGCCATTGAAAACTTTGACCCAATGGGCGTACATACAGGTGACTCAATCACCGTAGCCCCTGCGCAGACGTTGACCGATAAAGAATACCAAATCATGCGTAACGCCTCGCTCGCGGTACTGCGTGAGATCGGTGTAGAAACAGGCGGCTCAAACGTACAGTTCGGTATCAACCCTGATACGGGCCGCATGGTGGTCATCGAGATGAACCCACGCGTATCGCGCTCGTCTGCCCTCGCCTCAAAAGCGACTGGCTTCCCAATTGCCAAAATCGCAGCAAAGCTAGCGATTGGTTACACATTGGATGAATTGCAAAATGACATCACGGGTGGCAAAACGCCAGCCAGCTTTGAGCCTGCGCTTGATTATGTCGTTACCAAGATACCTCGTTTTAACTTTGAAAAATTCCCACAAGCGGACAACATCCTATCGACTCAGATGAAATCGGTCGGTGAAGTGATGGCGATTGGTCGTAACTTCCAAGAGTCAATGCAAAAAGCACTACGCGGTATGGAAACAGGCGCAGATGGTTTTGATGAGCAAGTTGATTTATCCAAAGTCAGTGCTGAGAAGGCTCGTAGCGAAATTATCAATCGCTTAACGATTCCAACCCCTGATCGTATCTACTATATCGCTGATGCTTTCCGCGTTGGTATGAGCGTCGATGAGGTGTTCAACTTCACCAAGATTGATCCATGGTTCTTGGTACAGATCGAAGACATCGTGAAAACCGAAGCAACCGTAAAATCACTCGGCTTTGGCGGTTTAACCGAGAAAAACTTGCGCAGCTTTAAGCGTAAAGGCTTGTCAGATTTACGTTTGGCTAAATTGCTAGGCGTGTCACAGAAGCAACTACGTAAGAAACGCTGGGATATGAACGTCTATCCAGTTTATAAGCGTGTTGACACTTGTGCTGCAGAGTTTGCGACCAGCACCGCTTATATGTACTCAACCTACGATAGCGAATGTGAAGCCAACCCAACTGACAAGAAAAAAATCATGGTCATCGGTGGCGGCCCTAACCGTATCGGTCAAGGTATCGAGTTTGATTACTGCTGTGTACATGCAGCGCTTGCCATGCGTGAAGACGGCTATGAGACTATCATGGTCAACTGTAACCCAGAAACGGTTTCAACTGACTATGACACTTCTGACCGTCTATACTTTGAGCCAATCACATTAGAAGACGTGCTAGAAATCGTCCGTATCGAAAACCCAGACGGTGTGATTGTCCAGTTCGGTGGTCAAACGCCATTGAAGCTTGCCCGCGCGTTAGAATCAGCGGGCGTAAAAATCATCGGTACCAGCCCTGATGCGATCGACCGCGCTGAAGACCGTGAACGTTTCCAGCATATGATTCAACAGCTAAACCTAGTACAGCCATCGAACGCCTTAGCAACGAGCTTGGAAGATGGTTTGGTCAAAGCAAAAGACGTGGGTTATCCATTGGTTGTACGCCCGTCGTATGTCCTTGGTGGCCGCGCGATGGAAATCGTCTACAACGAAGACGAGCTAAGACATTACCTGCGTACTGCGGTACAAGCCTCGAACGAAGCGCCTGTCCTACTCGATCGCTTCTTAGATGACGCCATCGAAGTCGATGTCGACTGTGTATGTGACGGTACTGATGTCGTCATCGGCGGTATCATGCAGCATATCGAACAGGCGGGTGTCCACTCAGGCGACTCAGCCTGTTCATTGCCGCCATACTCACTGTCTAAAGAGCTATGTGATGTCATGCGCGCGCAAACAGTCGCGATGGCAAAAGAGCTTGGCGTGGTTGGCCTCATGAACGTTCAGTTCGCGGTCAAAGGTGAAACGGTTTATATCTTAGAAGTGAACCCTCGTGCTGCCCGTACTGTCCCGTTTGTCTCTAAGTGTATTGGTACATCATTAGCACAAATCGCCGCTCGTTGTATGGCTGGCACGTCATTGAAAGACCAAGGCTTTACCACTGAAATCGTTCCTGCATTTTTTGCCGTAAAAGAAGCGGTATTCCCATTTGCTAAATTCCCTGGTGTCGACCCTATCTTGAGCCCTGAGATGAAATCAACGGGTGAAGTCATGGGTGTGGGTAAAACCTTTGGCGAAGCATTCTATAAAGCCGTCATCGGTAGTAATGAGCGCCTGCCCGGTCTACCTGTTGAGGGCGAAAGCAAAACGGTCTTTATCTCGGTACGTGATAGTGATAAAACACAAATCGCCCCTATCGCCCGTCAGCTAGCGGACTTTGGCTTTAACATCGTCGCTACTACTGGTACGCAAGAAGTCTTGGCTCAGAATGGTATCGAATGTAAGCAAATCAACAAAGTCACCGAAGGTCGCCCGCATATCGTTGACGCCTTGAAAAACGGTAAGATTGACCTTATCATCAATACGACTGAAGGCAAACAAGCTCAAGAGGATTCGTTCTCTATTCGCCGTAGTGCACTACAAGGCAAAGTCTTCTATGTCACGACGTTAGGCGCGGCAGATGCGGTTTGTAAATCTTATGGCATTGACCTACCGTTTGAGGTCTATAAGCTACAAGATTTGCACGAACAAGCAAAGACTATTGCTTAGCTCTATTGACTTAGCAGCATAATTTCAGTAGATTAAGCATAATGGCAACGCTCGTTTAACAGCGGATGCAAAACTTGTTATCGATTTTTATATAACAATAGGGCTTTAAAAAAACGTACGGCTTAAAAAAGCAGTACTTTAAAAAAATAAAGTTTTAAAAAGATAGACCTAAAAAGCATAGTGGCTAAACTGCGACTATGCTTTTTATTACGTAAAGTTAAAGTGCCTTGCTTGTCAGTGTATCCACGCTCACAGATAAGCGCATGTTTAGTTGTTACGCAGTCTAAACCTCATTCTTTTTATATCTTCACATACTCATTGCAACAACACTGACACCATCTCACTATTCACTAAGAGTAGGAGATGGTGTGGTGTTATTGGTTTAAGGAAAAAACATGCAACGTTATCCCATGACTCCTCAAGGACATGCGGCTCTAGAAGCCGAATTAAAACAGTTAAAAAGTATCGACCGTCCACGCATCACTGCTTCTATCGCTGAAGCCCGTGAACACGGCGATTTGAAAGAAAATGCTGAATATCATGCTGCTCGTGAGCAGCAAGGTTTTTGTGAAGCGCGTATCCGTGATATCGAAGCCAAACTTGGCGGCGCGCAAGTGATTGATCCTGCAACATTACCAAAAGATGGTCGTGTGATATTCGGCGTGAGCGTCGTTATCGAAAACATGGACACCGGAGAAGAAAAACAATACAAAATCGTTGGTGATGATGAAGCGGACTTTAAAGCGGGTAAAATCTCAGTCAATTCACCGATCGCACGTGGTTTGATTGGTAAGTCTGAAGGCGATGAAGCACGTATTGAAACGCCAAAAGGCGTGGTCGAATACGAAATCATGAAAGTGATTTACGATTAATTTTCCTGATTTGAGAAATATCTGGATAGAAAGCCTTTGATAGCAATTCTTTGATAAAGAAAAAGCTTTTGATAACAGAAGTATCTTAACGCGAATCAGCTGGCAATTCGCCTAGCAAATGAGCGTAGAAAGTAGTACACAACCTCATTATGAATAGAGCAGAAGTTACACAACGCTGCTTTTTTAGTCTGTTTGTTTTAGCGCATAATTGCTCGAGTATAGATGCTGAGCCTTGTGACTATTACAAGTGTCTCATTATAAGTATTAGACATAAGTGCTTAGCAACTGACTAAAATAATGATGGAGAGATAGCGAACGTTGGCTATCATTAGTATCTTTACCCTCGTTATTTGACATGGTTTACATGCTCATTTGACGGGGGTTTTTCTTTTCTAGGTGTTGTTTTCTAAGCGTTATTTTTTACGCTTTGCTTTCTGCTACTACATTAGCGGCTTTATTTACTGTTATTTTAAAGGAATCTATTATGACCATACACATCGATATGCCAGCGTTACTGACTATAAATAAGAAGGCGTTTACCCAGCACAGCCTCGTCAAAAAAAGCGTGATAAGCACTGCTATTCCAACAATTTTAGCAGGCGCTTTATTGACGGTATCTACCGCACATGCTGCGCCTGAGATCGCCATCACTTCGTCTGCTGGTAGTAGCACTACCGTCGTTGAGCAGTATTCTGACGGTAAAACCGCGACCATTACAGCGACACCACACGGCATCACCATGCAAGACGGCATGCCTTATGCTGTGACTCAAGTAACTAACGTTCCTCGCTATACGGTTCGCCAAGTCGCCAGTGGTGCGAGCAATACGGTCGTCACCCAAGGCAGCACCACGGTTACGAGCGTACCTGTGACCAACCAAGTCACCAATCAAACAAGCAACGTTGATGTCATAGCCGTGCCGACGACTAGCGTGACACAAGTATTGCCTGTGACGACGGCTACCCAATTGCCAGTCATCAATACGCCAACGACAACCATAGTGACGAACCAACCTGCAACGACGCAAATAGTATCTACGTCTTTAGATGCTCTGCAACTGACCCCGACCTTTAGCACGCCTGACGTGGTGAATGCACAAACCAAAGTGATGAAAATATTAAAAAATAAAGATGGTCGCGAAGTGGCTGTACCTGCGAACCATATCGCACCTGGCGACATCATCGAATACCACACCACTTATACCAATACCACGGCACAACCCGTCACTGACATCAATGCCATGGTGTCACTGCCAAATGGCGTGCAATTGGTATCATTGAATAGCCCACTACCAACGCTTGCGACAACAGGCGGCGACAGTTATCAGACTATCCAACAAGTTGGCAATACTGTAGTTATCACAGAAAATTACTCTGGACTCAAATGGAACTTGGTAGATCTTCCTGCTAACGTACCGCAAACGGTTGTTATACGTGCGAAGGTTCAGTAAAAATTAGATTTGAAAGTTTAGATTTGAAAGTATTGTTATTTAATAAATCTTAAAATTAATAAAAGGTCTTGCCGGCTAATTTCCTAGTCAGCAAGACCTTTTTGATGAGCGTACCTTATTCCTTAACAACCAACCTTTTGCTATAGTGCTATTAATTCAAAACAAATATCCGGTCATTACTTCCATGTATAAATTTACTCCTCTCTATTCATTGGCTTTTATCATTTACAGCTGTATTTTGAGTTCTATATCTTGGGCTGAAGCTGCCGAACCAAAATTTGACGATAGCTTTTATATGTCGAAAATTTGTACTGCCTATATGAGTAAAGACGGTCATGAGTATTGCGATGATGGTTACATCCTTAAAAGCGAAACCTTGAAAGACGGTCAAGTAAAAGAAACTAAACTTATGGATGGAATAGGTCATTACGGCTGGAACCATACTTCGCTCAAAAAAATCGATAAAGATACTTATCATGTTTACGTTGGCTGTGGCAATCCGTGCGGTGCTAATATGCTATTTGGTCGTGGCGGCAAGGAGCAATACTTTGGCCGTTATTTCACCTTTGACCTAAACAGTCCGTGTAGCGTTGGATATAATAGTGATAAACAATTATGGACGGCTAGCCGATTTTTTTCAGATAAAGAAATCGATTTTCCTTCGACCTATGACCCTGACGCTTTTGCAGCTTACCCCAAGTACAACGTCGAGTTTGACAAAAAAGGACGTCTTATTATCAAAGAATACTTCTCAGAAGAAGTGGTTCAAACGTTGCCTAACCCCTGTTTCTCTAATTAAAAAACTCATAAATAGCACGACAACAGTTGTCGTATGAAATCGATATTTCCCTAATAATTACAGTGACTTACAAGACAATTTGCTAAAATAATAGCCAATAAATGAATTGGTAATCTTATGGCCACCATCAATTATGAACGACTACAAGGCAAGCTCAATATTTTAGCGGACGCGGCTAAGTATGATGTTTCTTGCTCATCTTCCGCTGGTACGCGCAAAAACCAAGGCGGTGGCCTCGGTGATGCCTCAGCAACGGGTATTTGCCACAGCTATACCGAAGATGGTCGCTGCGTTAGTTTACTCAAAATTCTGCTGACCAATCATTGTATTTACGACTGTGCTTATTGCACCTCGCGCAAAAGCAATGACACCCCACGCGCGGCCTTTAGTGTTGAGGAAGTAGTCGATCTAACCATGCAATTCTATCGTCGTAATTATATCGAAGGACTGTTTCTCAGCTCAGGTATTTTCAAAAGTGGTGACTATACGATGGAGCGCTTGGTCGAGGTCGCCAAGATATTGCGTACCCGTGAGCGCTTTAATGGCTATATCCATCTGAAGACTATTCCGGGCGCATCAAAAGAGCTTTTGTTAGAAGCAGGGCTTTATGCTGATCGTTTGAGCGTCAATATCGAGATTCCA
Source organism: Psychrobacter okhotskensis (assembly GCF_965638355.1). Taxonomy (NCBI): domain Bacteria; kingdom Pseudomonadati; phylum Pseudomonadota; class Gammaproteobacteria; order Moraxellales; family Moraxellaceae; genus Psychrobacter; species Psychrobacter okhotskensis. The sequence continues at coordinate 1,248,267 of NZ_OZ281822.1, read as the reverse complement.
ACGATATCTGGCTTGGCTTTACTCGCACCAGAGAAATCGCATGATGAATTAAAAGCACCAATGGAAACCGTTAAAACTGAAATTATTACGATAAAAGAGAGCCGTAAAACCCATAAAAAAGCACCGAAATTTGTGCCAGCAGGTCAAACCAGTCAAATGATCGTTGGTGCCAGTAATGAGACCGATTTGCAAGTAATTCAGCTATCGAGTCATTTTTATAAACAGTATGATTTAAAACGCGTTTACTACTCTGGCTATGTACCGATGTTGTCCGACAGCCGCTTGCCAGCGATTGGAACGCCCGTGCCGATGATACGTGAAAACCGCCTTTATCAAGCGGATTGGCTGATGCGTTTCTATGGTTTTGGTGCGCATGAGATCGTAGAGCCAGACTCGCCATTTCTAGACTTGGACTGTGACCCAAAATTGGCTTGGGCAATCCGCCATCGTGAGCATTTTCCGGTCAATATTCAGACAGCGAGCTATGAGATGATTGTACGCATCCCAGGTATTGGTACCAAAACGGCCAAAAAGATAATGAAAGCGCGCAAGTTTAATCAGTTAACGCTTTATCATCTAAAAAAGATGGGCGCAGCGGTTAACCGTGCCAAATACTTTATTGCAACAACGGGTAAGAATGAACATTTAGCGCATTTAACCCGTGATAACTTCCGCCAATATGTACTGGCGCAAACGCAGACCAAGTATAAAGATCAACGTAGTGGTCAATTGGCGCTATTTTAAAAACCATTTAGAACGAGTATTTAGAAAAACTGTCTTTAAAATCAGCCATAACATTTTTAGAGTTATCTTAGGATAGACAATGTCGATACTTGCTCAACACATAACGTATTCTGTCGGTCACTTAATGCCCAGTATTGTGCTTTATGAGCCAAGTTTTGAAGGTTGGCTGAGTGCCGTTTTTTATGTCTATGCTAATAAGTTACAGGACGATGCATCCTTACGGATAATTGCTGAGGATTGTTATGTACCGTCATTAATCTCACAAGCGACAAGTGTTGCCACTGATGAAGACAAAGCCGAACGGGTACTAACCAAGCTGCATAAGCTTTTGGGACGCTCGGGCATACGTAACTTGCTTTGGGGGTTTTTATCTGAAAAAGACAACATCGGCACCACTTTATTTCAAGTGGTGAAGTATGCCATTGACTACCCTAGCCGTCATATTATGCAGGATTTAGGTAATTTAGATGTGCTTGAACTGGTACAGACGGTCAAGTCTGTCGGTCGTGAGAAGCATCGCATGGAAGCCTTTGTGCGCTTTGAACATACCACTGATGATATCTACTTTGCCCGCGTTGAGCCTGACTTTAATGTTTTGCCATTGATTGGTGAGCATTTTCGTCAGCGCTACCAAGACCAACACTGGGCGATTTATGATTTGACTCGTAATTATGGTATTTATTATGACAAAAGCCAAAGCACGCCCAAACGCCCCGCTGCCCTGCAAACGATTACTGACCTTGATGATGCAGTACTGCGTAATCCTGCCAGCATTCATAGTCCTGATGAGCAGCGCTATCAAAGATTTTGGCAGGGTTACTTTACCAACGTCAATATCAAAGAGCGTAAAAACCCGCGTTTGCATAAGCAATATTTGCCGCAGCGCTATTGGAAATACCTAAGCGAAAAACAAGTACTGCCCAATGCTAAGCATCTGCAAAAACGTCGCTAAGGTAGTCATACGTTTTTGACCCAATAAGAGTGTCTATTACTTATTTGCTAAACGACTCAAAAACCAAACGCCTCTTTTACGCTTCATGGTTGAGTTTTTTGCGCTTTTAACTGACAATAGCAGTTTAATATTTTAACCGGTGACCCACGCTATTATGAAAGTTATGCGCTTACTGTCGTCTTTAAAGCATGATGAATCCGAGCGCGGTATTTTTCATCTTGGGCGCGCACTGGTCAAAAATGGCCATACCTCTATCATTGTCTCTAGCGCGGACTATGACAATGATTTGGTAAAACGCTTAGAGCGTGACGGCAACCTCTATCATCAGCTGTATATGAATAAAAAGTCTTGGCTATCCCTGCTCCAAGTCAGCGCCTTACGACGCCTCATCGAGAAGTATAATCCTGACGTCATTCATGTGCACTCGCGTACGCCTGCGTGGATATTACATTTGGCACTACGCCGCGCGCGCGTTAAACGTCCGCCAAAGCTAGTGTCGACCATGTATGGCTTTTATCCCATCAATAAATACTCACAGGCGTTGCTCGATGTCGATACCATTATTACGGTGTCCGATAGTGTCACCAACTATCTAAAAAAAGGACTGCGCCGCGAAGACGTCGATCCCAAAGTCATTAAGCGTATCTACCGCGGTATCGATACCCGTCGCTATCCTTATCGCCACAATCCGTCTGTCTATTGGCTGCGGCATACCTTTGCCGAATATCCTGAGCTTGAGCATAAAAAGTGGCTGGTGTTTCCGACCGTAATCGGTAACGAATACGGGCAAGAATGGCTCATCGATATATTGGGCAATCTGCAAGAACAATTTCCTAATATCCACGCCATTATTATGGACGATGACTTTAGAGATGGTGATGTCGCCCACGAAGACTTTCGTCAGCGCACCAATACCTTGGGACTTGCTGAGCGCATCACTTACGTCGGCAGCAAACGCAATGATATGCGTGAATGGTTGTCAGCGGCCAATATTGTTATGGCGCTTGCCAATGAGCCCGAATCAATTGGTATCAATGCGCTGCAAGCCATTCATTTAGGGACGCCTGTGATTGGCTGGGATCAGGCAGCATTTAGTGAAATTCTACAGCCGCTCTACCCGCAAGGCTTGGTAAAAAAATACAATGCCAATGCCTTGTGTAAAGCGGTTAGGAACCAGCTAGAAAGCGTAACGCGTCCAGAGATGACCAATCAATTTACCATGCGCGAGATGATCGAAGAAACGCTTGCCGTCTATCAAGGCTTATATGATGAATCGCTAGTAGAAGAGCAAGCGGCAGCTGATGCGGCAGCGGTACGAAGAATTAAAAAGAGCCTAAAGAAGTCTGCTAAGCTTACCCTTGCACCCACGCACAAAAATACTGGGTCGATTTATATCAAGCCTGAGCGTATTAATACTAATGGCAAGGCAAAGCTACTCAAAAAAGAGGATAAAACGGGTCATATAGCAAAGTCTACTGAGGAAGATCTCAAGCTCTAAATAAACCTCCAAATTCACTGTACAAAACCTCATCGAATGACGTCAACAGCCTTCTGTTTATCCTTTATTATCGTCAAATATAGAAACCTCTCCTGATACGCAGTGGTATTTCATTACCTAAACTCGACATATTTTGTCCCCCTTCTATAGCAAATCCTTAACCTGTCATTATTCCTTCATTATTTGCCAATACAATGATATTTCTGGTATTTTAATGACTATATACCTTGAAAAACCCTTTGCGTGTCATCAGGTAGTGGGAGTAAGAAAGACATGGTTCTAGGCGGCGGCCACATTACTATTATTACTCAACCTCAGCCGTCAAGTAATAACACTACAATGACAGCGCTATTAAAATGCTAGAGTCATTGTAGATGTTTTGGCACTCTTTTTACGAATCTGAAAACTATAAAATGACTGACAACCATAAGAACAATCCACGCGCTTTATGATAAAAAATAGAGTAATTTGCCACACAATCAAAAATGGATCTTAATCCAAGGACATTTTAAACTAAAGGACATAACTATGAGCGAATATCAAGTTAGCAACCCATCTACAGGTGAAATTGAAGCCACTTATCCTACAGCGACTGAGCAAGATATCCAGAATGCCATTGAGCAAGCGGATAATGCGTATCAGGACTGGCAAAAAACGTCGCTTAGCGAACGTAGTGTTATATTAAATAAAGTCGCTGACCTCTATATTGAGCGCCAAGACGAGCTAGCACGTATCGTTGCCAACGAAATGGGCAAGCCTGTCGCACAAGCCAAAGGTGAAATCCAGCTAGTTGCCGAAATTTATCGTTATTACGCAGACAACGCAGCGCAGCTATTAGCACCAAATAAGATTGATGTTGCAGAAGGTTCAGCCTCGGTAGAAAAACTACCAGTTGGTGTGTTACTTGGCATCATGCCATGGAACTATCCACATTATCAGGTAGCACGTTTTGTCGCACCGAACTTTATGGCAGGTAATACGGTCATTCTAAAACATGCACCGCAATGCCCTAATACGGCAGAAGTCATCGCTGAGATGCTGACAGAAGCAGGCTTGCCTAATGGCGTGTATAACAATGTTTTTGCTACTAACGATCAAGCAGCAACGATTATTGAAGACACTAGAGTTCAAGGTATTTCTTTGACAGGCTCTGAACGTGCAGGACAAGCGGTTGCAAAAATAGCAGGCGGCGCACTTAAAAAAGTCGTTTTAGAACTTGGCGGCTCTGATGCCTTTATCGTTGCAGCAGATGCTGACATCGAACAAGCCGTACAAGGTGCGATCACAGGTCGTTTCGGTAATACTGGCCAGGCTTGTAATGCTGCTAAGCGTTTAATTATCGTCGAAAGCGTTTACGACCAGTTTGTTAAAGGCTTTACTGACGCCGTACGTGGCATGAGCCTAGCTGATCCACAAAGTGAAGATACTTTCATTGGTCCGATGTCTTCGAAGGCCGCAGCAACCAACTTGCAAGAGCAGTTAGACAATGCTGTTAAAGCTGGTGCAACCGTTCTAGTCGAAGGCGGCATAGTCAAAGACAAGCCCGGTGCTTGGTTTGCACCTGCTGTATTGACAGACGTCAATGATTCAATGGATGTTTATAGTCAAGAGTTGTTCGGTCCTGTCGCCGTTATCTACAAAGCGGATGACATTGCACATGCTATCAAAATTGCTAATGATGTGCCTTTTGGTTTGGGTGCTTCTATCCAAACTCAAGATGCCGCATTGGCAGCAGAGATTGCTGAGCAATTAGAAGTGGGTATGGTAACTATTAATGCTCCTTCTGGTACCGAAGCCAACACTCCATTCGGTGGCGTTAAACGCTCAGGATTTGGTCGCGAGCTAGGTACTCTTGGTATTACAGAATTTCTAAACTACAAGTTGATCCGCGATAAATCGTAATCAATAGCGTATTTTTTAGATAAACAAAAAGCCTAACATTAAATGTTAGGCTTTTTTATGCATGATCATTGATAAAAAAATCTTATCGTTTAGGTGGGTTATCTTTTAGCCACAACTGGTTAACAATTTTTAATTCACGTAGCTCTTCTGCCATAATTGACTCACTAATACCCGGATACTTGATCCTTGCATAGCCATATAATGCAATACCTAGCACAGTCCAGCCAAAGAAAATCCACCATTCAATGGGTGTTAGCGCCGATGGCATACCTGGCATATATAACATCAATAAACCAAAACTTAGTGCAATCGTAACCATACCAACGAGCTTACCTGCTGGTATTTTAAATGGACGTACCATATCAGGTTCGCGGTAGCGTAGTACTAGGAATGAGATAGCGACACAGGTATAAGCAATAACGATACCAAAGCCACCGGCATCGACGATCCAAACCAGCATTTTACGACCAAATAATGGCGCTAATGTCGCCAAACCACCGATTAATAGAATGGCATTCGACGGCGTCTTATACTTTGGATGTAGCTTGCTCAAGAAGGCAGGCAACATACGTGCTTTTGACATGGCGTATAGTAGACGACTACCACCGATTAAGAAGGCATTCCAGCTTGATAAAATCCCAAGCACACCGCCAATCACCAGCAAAATTCCTGCCCACTTACCTTGCCATGCATTGGTCATCGCATCAGCAGTAGCAAGGGTTGAGTCCTCTGCTTGTACAAGTGGCAGCGTCGTCCCCACGCTCCAAGCAATACCCACATACCACATCACCGCAACGACGATAGAGATGATCAAAAACTTACCGATATTAGGACGAGTTAGATCGATCTCTTCTGCTGCCTGCGGGATAACGTCAAAACCAACAAACATAAAAGGCACCATGACGATGACCGCCATCATACCGCCGATACCACCAATAAACGCGGGCGCTTGTATCGAATTTGAGCCCTCAGGATTGAACAAGACCGCACCGATAAACAGTAATGTACCGACGAATAAAATGCCCAATACCGCCGTTTTTTGAAACCAAGCACTGACTTCCATACCGCGTATATTTAGCCACGTCACAATAATTGAGCCGAGCATCCCGACGCCTACCCAGGTGGCATAGACATCCCAACCAGCGATGGTCCACAGATACCCTTGGTTATAGTTGGGAATGAAATACTCTACGACGGTCGGTAAAGCAACTGCCTCAAAAGCGACCACTGAAAAATAACCGAACAGAATACTCCACGAACAAATAAAGGAGACATTCACCCCTAGTGCTCGGTGCGTATAAGTATGCTCACCGCCCGTAATCGGCATGGAGGCCGCCAGCTCAGCATAAGTCACACCAATCAGTATCACTGCCAAACCGCCAATAAAGAACGCCAGCATCGCGCCCCATGTCCCAGCAGATAAAATCCAGCCTCCTGCCAAGACTACCCAGCCCCAACCGACCATAGCTCCGAATGCTAAGGCAATAATATCTAGCGTCCCTAACGATTTTTTTAATTCAGACATAACTTGCTCCTTGTCTGTGTGTCGTCCGTGTTAACCTTTTATGGCCACACTATTTATGGCCACACTATGTTTTGTTTAGTGGGATAGCACCCATCATAATTATCATATATACCTTTTGATTCAAGCTGTCATATACTACCAGAGCACTTTTAAACCGCTACGGTGTTACCCGCCCTAGATGTACTATCTGCGGTCGGCCGCCTTATAGCGATTTTAAAATTCCTTGACTATACCTGTTTGAGATTCAAATAGTAGAGACAGCAACGGCGTCTTGACTTGCAAGGCGCCGTTGTAAAAAATGTACTCAAAGCGAGTGCCATATGGGCAATCTTGCTGTTCTATCAACTATTGGCTCAATATTTATTAAGCCGTTAGGATACCTTTGATGATATCTAATCCTTCTTGCAGTACTTCATCTTCAACGGTGAGCGGCACCATCACACGAATGGCGTTGCCAAACATGCCGCACGAGGCTAATAGTAGACCTTGCTCGAATGCTTTGGCTTTTAAGTTAGTAGTCGCCTCGACATCAGGCTTGCCGTCACTGTCGATTAATTCAAACGCAAGCATCGCGCCTTTATGACGAATATGACCGATGCTACTTAGGTTTAAATCCTTTAAGAATGCTTCGATTTTGTCGCCAATCTCAATACTACGCTCAAGCAGGTTCTCTTCTTCGATGACTTCCATCACTGCCAATGCAGCAACACACGCCAATGGGTTACCAGAATAAGTACCGCCCAAACCACCTACTTGCGGCGCATCCATAATATCAGCGCGACCGATAACCGCAGAAATAGGATAACCACCTGCCAAGCTCTTGGCACTGGTCATCAAGTCCGGCTCAACGCCTAACTGCTCACTGGCGAACAACGTACCCGTACGCGCAAAACCACACTGCACTTCATCAAAAATCAGTACGATACCATGCTCATCACAGATAGCGCGTAAGGCTTTGGCAAATGATGGCGTCACTTGATGGAAACCACCTTCGCCTTGTACTGGCTCGATAATCATCGCCGCCACTTCACTAGGATCGATATCCGCTTGAAAGATCATCTCAAGGCTATGCAATGCTTGTGCTTCGGTGACGTTCAGCTCTTCTGCTGGGAATAGCGCATGAAAGACAGGACCAGGCATCGGACCGAAGTTCTTTTTGTACGGCAATACTTTACCCGTTAGGCTCATGCACATCAGCGTGCGACCATGCCAACCGCCAACGAAAGAGATGACGCCCGGGCGACCAGTTTTTGCACGAGCAATCTTTATACAGTTTTCGACGGCTTCTGCGCCAGTGGTTAAAAAGAACGCTTTTTTCTCACCGCTGATAGGGGCTTTTTCGCAAAGCTTTTCGGCAAGATCGACATAGCATTCATAGTTAATCATTTGTGCCGCAGTATGGGTAAACTTATCAAGTTGCTCATGGACACGCTGAGTGATTTTCGGATGGCTGTGACCAGTATTGAGTACTGAGATACCGCCGACGAAATCGATATAGCGATTGCCTTCCACATCCCAAACTTCAGAGTTTTTGGCTTTTTCTGCGAAGATAGGAAAGGCAACACCAAGTCCTGTTGGTAAAACGGCTTTGCGGCGCGCAAGTAATGATTGATTGGTCGTAGTCATGAGAATGTCCTTTTCATTATTTTTAATATGAGCGCCATTGATTAGATAGTCGCTCATTTAACAAGCATTAGGTGCTAGATAAGAGGTGCTTTTAATAAACAGCTTACAGTGCGGCGTTGAAATCAAACATTAGCTGACGTCAGAACACCAGTATTTGGTCACGACATATTCTTCGATGCCGTATTTTGAGCCTTCACGGCCAAAGCCAGACTGCTTGACGCCACCAAATGGCGCAACTTCAGTAGATATCAAACCAGTGTTGTGGCCGATAATGCCGTACTCAAGACCTTCGGTGACGCGCCATGAGCGTGCATAACTGCCGCTATAGAAGTAAGCGGCCAAACCATAAATCGTGTCGTTGGCTTGACGGATGGCTTCTGCTTCATCGTCAAAAACGAATATCGTCGCGATAGGACCAAAAATCTCTTCAGCAGCGATATCCATGTCGGTACTGATATCGGTAATGACGGTTGGGTTAAAGCTAAGCGGAGAAGCGTCATTTTTGTCACCACCAGTGACCAAGTGAGCGCCTTTATCCAAGGCATCTTTTAATAACGCTTGTACTTTTTCTAAGCCCTTTTCATTGATCAAAGGACCAATATTAACGCCCTCATCCATACCATTGCCGACGTTAAGTGCTTCAACTTTTTTCACAAAAATATCGAGGAATTTATCTTTGATACTGGCTTGTACGTAGACACGGTTGGCACATACGCACGTTTGACCAGCGTTGCGGAATTTGGAGGCAATTAAACCATCAGCAGCTTTTTCGAGATCGGCATCATCAAAGACGATAAAGGGCGCATTGCCACCCAATTCTAGAGACAATTTTTTGATGGTTGGTGCGCACTGTGCCATCAAGGTACGACCGACTTCAGTAGAACCGGTGAACGATAGCTTTTGAATACGGGCATCACCCGTTAAGATTTCACCGATGACCGATGATTTGCCCGTCACTACTTGAATGACGCCTGCTGGGATACCAGCTTGCTCAGCTAATACACCAAGGGCTAAGGCCGAAAACGGGGTTTCGGTGGCAGGTTTGATGATGATGCTACAGCCAGAAGCCAAAGCAGGAGCCGCTTTACGGGTAATCATTGCCGCAGGGAAGTTCCAAGGTGTAATTGCTGCACAGACACCGACCGGTTGCTTTAAAACAACGTGGCGCAGTTGTGATTGATTGGCGGGGATGACATCGCCGTAGACGCGCTTACCTTCTTCGGCAAACCAGCGAATAAAGCTGTTGGCATAACCAATCTCACCACGTGATTCCGTCAATGGTTTACCTTGTTCGGCAGTCATAAGAATCGCGAGATCTTCTTTGTTTTCATCAATAAGATCGGCCCACTTTTGCAGTAGCTCGGCACGTTCTTTGGCCGTTTTTTCCGCCCATGATACTTGCGCTTTATGAGAGTAAGCGACCGCTTCATCGACGTCTTGTTTGGTTAAGCTTGGCACCGTACCGATGACTTCGCCATTAAAAGGATTGGTCACATCGATAGTCGCGCCGTCACTGGCACCTTGCCAGCCGTCTTTGATAAAACACTGCTGTTTTAGTAGCTCTGAATTCGATAGGGTTAGCGTATTTTTTGGCATCGTAACACTCCATGTGGGTCGTGATTTGCGCATTTATTATGGGCAAGCTATTTAACAATTTGATAATGTGGCCATTTAAAGTGAAAACTCAAAACTATGCCATTTTAAAAGTACGGCAACACCATTCATTGTTAGTAAGCTCATTATAAGAGACTAAAAATCAAAACGATCAGTCAGTAATAATTATTGCTCATCTGTATTTTGTTCAATATACTGAACATTAATTCTATATATGAGACATCATTATAAGAATGATGCGTCACTATTTGCAACCTTTATTCAAATTATTTTGAGTATTCTCTTCACTATTTTGGTTTTTACTTTTTTATAGGCGACTTATGAGCACAACGGCCGTTCCAGCATTGGACAAAACCTTTCAGATTTTAGATTTGATTACAGCAAGTCAACAGCCCTTGACTGCCGCTTATATCGCCAAGCAATTAAAGCTGCCGCGTAGTTCAACCCATAACATTTTGCAAAGCTTGCTGGCCAAGCATGTCATCTATAAAGATAGCGACAGCCGCTTTCATTTAGGCTCCTATCTGATGTATTGGGCCGGCAAGTATGAGCAGCAGCAAGGCGTCATCCAGCTATTTAAAGACCTCATCGTGCAGTATCCTATACTCATGCAGCATACCGTTACCTTATCCAAACTTGACTTGGGCGAAGTAGTATTTTTGGCCTGTCATGAAGCGCCTGCCCCGCTCGGCTTTACCTTCCGTGCTGGTGTGCGCGTGCCAGCGGTATTTTCAGCGACTGGCAAAGCGATGTTGTCTACGCTCTCCATCCAAACCATCGAATCTTTGTACGAAGGTATCTTCCCTGAACCACTGACGCCAAACGGTGTCGATAACTTTGCGGACTTATCTACTGAGATGGCCGCCATTCATGACAGTCGTATCTCACTCGATGACGGGCAATTACGCGAAGGTATGTACTGCTTGGGTACTTATATTCGCAATGCGTCAGGCAATGCCGTTGCAGGTATGGCGGTTAGCTTTTTGCAGGCAGAGTACGAGTCTAAGTATGCTGAGGTCAGTGCTGTGCTGATTGAATTGGCACAGCAAATTGAGCAGCGTTTGGGTTTTAAAGAGGAGCATTTGGCTTAGCTGTCTGATAAACGTCTCAAACAGTCAAATGAACCATTAACTAAACAATCCCATCCGCTTTAAGCTTGGCAATCATCTCGCTGTCGTAACCCAAATCAGCAAGCGTGCTATCGGTATGCTCGCTCAATTGCGGTGGCGGCGTACGATAGCTGACAGGTGATGCAGAAAGCTTAATGGGATTACCCAGTGCTCTAACAGGACTACCCTGCTCACTAAAATCAACAATCATCTCGCGTGCCAATGCTTGCGGCATGGCTAAAGCTTCGGCCACGTTATGAATAGCACCGCACGGAATGCCTTCTTGATCCAATACCTCTAACCAATAGTTGCGTGGTTGCTCGCCGAACTTTTTGGCCAGCTCATTACATAGCAGCTCACGATTGGCAACGCGTTGCGGATTGGTCGTAAAGCGGCTGTCGCTATGCCAATCAACACCCAATACGTCACAAAGCTTGGCAAACTGGCTGTCATTACCACATGCTAAGATAAAGTGCGCCTCCCCCTCACCAGCAAACACTTGATAAGGCACGATATTGGGATGCTGATTACCCAGTCTTGGCGGTACATCACCTGAGGCTAAATGATTCATACCGACGTTCGCTAACATCGCCAGTGCACTGTCAAGCAATGCTACATCGACATGTTGTCCAAATCCAGTATGCTGACGTGCCAGCAGTGCCGCTTGAATGCCAATGGTCAGCTGCAAGCCTGCAAACAAATCAACGACGGCCACACCAACCTTGTGCGGTTCGCCGTCGCTTGGCCCAGTAATACTCATTAGTCCTGATAGCCCTTGAATAATATAGTCGTAACCGGGGCGCTTGGCGTCGGGACCTGTCTGACCAAACCCCGTCAATGACGCATAAATCAGACGTGGATTGGCTTGTTTTAAACTGTCGTAATCTAAGCCGTATTTCTTTAAACCACCCACCTTAAAGTTCTCAACGACAATATCGCTATCAGCAATGAGCTGTTTGATAATGGCTTGTCCTGCCGGTTTAGTAATATCGACGGTAAGCGATTTTTTATTGCGGTTAATAGTGGCGTAATAAGCGGAAGTGTCATCGCTGAATTTTGGCGGGGCCCAATGACGCGTTTCATCGCCGATATGTGGACGCTCAACTTTTATGACTTCTGCGCCCAGATCAGCAAGTACTTGTGTGCAAGAAGGGCCCGCCAATACTCTCGATAAATCCAGTACCTTGATACCATGCAACGCGCCCTCTGGCATATTAGCCCTATCAGTCATAATCATCCCTTATTTTGTAGCGTATTCTTTGATTTTTTGATCATAAAACTGTTCTGCATCATTTAGCCGCTTAACGGTTAAATCATGAAGAACAACTGAAAAACGTACGCTACTGTCTATAACTGCTTCGTAAAAAGCAAAACAATAACGTACGTCACAAAATACAGTTGTATCAACTAAAAACGCTTAAAAGAACGCTTGAATACCCGTCTGTGCACGACCTAAGATGAGCGCATGAATATCATGCGTCCCTTCATAAGTGTTGACCGCCTCTAGGTTCATGACGTGACGGATGATGTGATACTCATCAGAGATACCGTTACCGCCATGCATATCACGAGCGATACGCGCGACATCCAGCGCTTTACCACAGTTATTACGCTTAATCAGCGAAATCATCTCAGGCGCTGCATTGTCTTCATCCATCAGACGCCCAACACGTAGCGCTGCCTGTAGACCCAACGTGATTTCAGTTTGCATATTGGCAAGCTTCAACTGTACGAGCTGCGTCGCGGCTAGCGGACGACCAAACTGCTTGCGATCTAGCGTGTATTGACGAGCCGCTTTCCAGCAAAACTCAGCCGCGCCCATTGAGCCCCAAGCGATACCGTAACGGGCTTTATTTAAGCAACCAAACGGCCCTTTTAGACCACGGATATCTGGGAAGGCATTGGCTTCGGGAACGAACACTTTGTCCATGACAATCTCGCCAGTGACTGAGGCACGCAGTGAGAACTTCCCTTCAATCTTCGGCGCTGATAAGCCTTTCATGCCTTTATCTAAGATAAAACCACGAATATCACCAGCGTCATCTTTTGCCCACACCACAAACACATCCGCGATAGGACTGTTGGTAATCCACATCTTATTACCCGTCAGCTCATAACCGCCATCCACTGCACGCGCACGAGTCGACATCGATGAAGGATCAGAGCCGGAATCTGGCTCAGTCAGACCAAAGCAGCCGACATATTCGCCTGAAGCCAGCTTCGGCAAATATTGCTCTCTTTGCTCTTCGGTGCCGTACGCCCAAATAGGATGCATGACCAAGCTTGACTGTACACTCATCGCTGAACGATAGCCCGAGTCAACCGCTTCAATTTCTTTGGCAATCAAGCCGTAAGCGACACTAGACAAACCGGCACAGCCATAACCTTCAATCGTCACCCCAAGTAAGCCCATCTCACCCATTTGGCGCATGATATTACGATCAAAGTTCTCGTTGCGATTGGCCTCTAAAATACCAGGCATCAGCTCTTTTTGAAAAAACTGACGAGCACTTTCAGTGACCATGCGCTCTTCGTCAGTCAGCTGATCGCGTAATAAAAAAGGATCTTCCCAATCAAAACGTGGGCTAGTAGATGTTGCCATGTGGAGCTCCTTGGTGTCAGTCATCCTGACCGACGAGTAGTGAATGAGATATGAACTAACTTAGTAAGATATTGACTTCTTAATTCCGCTGTGCGAAACTTAGTTTCATAATATAAAACTATTTAAGCAAAATTTAGCCGCGTTGTAAACCCTTTATCAACACAGACGATTATAAAATGACAAAAAATGTATCAACAGCTCTGCCATTATTAGACCGAATCACTACTGTCATTGGTCAAAGCAAGGAAGATAATGACCGACAGTTTGTCACTGCGCTGGGACGTGGACTGACTTTATTAGCAGCCTTTGAAGACTGTGAGCAGCTCAGTCATCAACAATTATGCCAGATGACACAATTACCAAAAGCAACCGTTACACGCCTAATTTATACGTTAACCACGCTTGGATTTTTACGTCTTACCGAGCACGGACAGTATCAATTGGGCAGTAGCACGGTGCGACTCAGCGCCACTGCGTGGAGTCGCCACGATATGGTCGCAGCCGCTGAGCCACTGCTAAGGCAGTTTGCGAGTAGCAATGAAGTATCGGTGAACTTGGCAACAGAGGTCGAAGGAGAAATGCGCTATCACGCTTGTTGTCGCAGCCCTGCTCGCCTATCGGTCAATTTGCAAGTTGGCTCAGCAGTGCCGGTCACCCGTACCGCTATTGGTCGCGCTTTTTATGCAGTGAGCTCGCCAGTGAGACAGGCTGTTATTAGAAACAATCTACAAGAGCATTTATCCAAAGAAGAGTATGACCGCGCGCAGACTGCTTTATCTGAGTCTGCAGAGTATTATGCAAAATACGGCTATACGGTATCAGATGGTGAGTTTTCTACCGATATATTGGCCGTCGCCGTTGGCGTATTTGATGTGGCCACTGGACAGCATGCCTATTCGCTTAATGCCAGTGTGCCGAGTGCCAATTGGCAAGCGGACGAATATGCAGCGATGATTGTGCCAAAATTGCAGGCGTTGGCTGAAAGGATTGGCAGTGGTGGTTAGACAAGATGATTGAATTTATTATTTTTCATCGAGGTATACAGATACTGATAATATGATGAAATAGACTAATTATTATTCAATCAAAAATTTTAGAATTTTCTATGTGTTTGCTTTAAGCGCATAGACTACCCTTAGCCTATTCTAAGAGCAAAATTAGCACTCTGTTACCCAATTAAACCGATGCAGTGATATCATATGTGTATGATATCATCGATAAATTTAAGCGCTTTATTTTCCCATAATAACAATGATAACCGTATAGTTATTTTTTAACCTGTTATTTGCTAAGTTAGCGCCTTTTTAACTTATAGTCGATACTAAATAAAATGGATACGTTATTTAGGGTCTGTTGAACATTCAAATGTGGAACTGGTATAAATTTTTCTGGCTTGCTTTGCCCACGCCGACAGAGGCTGCAAAACCAACATTAAAAACTAAGCATCCCAGTCCCGCTGTATCTTTTTCGTATTGGACTGACTATATCGTTGCGTTTTTTAATCTTTACGCCTTACTGTTGAGCCTTGCTATGCCTGAATCTCGTACCAATCTAAACCCCAAACCTGAAAACAACTCCCCTTACCTGACTGGTGTTCTGCTACGTTACAGCACTTTTGCGGCAGCTATCTTGCTATTCTTAGCAGGGCTACTATTAACCAATTGGTGGCTGATTATTCTCGGTGGTTTGGCAGTAGGTTTGGGTATTTATGACTTGATTCAATCAAAGCATTCTATTCTTAGCAATTACCCTATCGCGGGTCATATTCGCTATGTCCTCGAAGACTTCCGTCCTGAGATTCGTCAGTATTTATTAGAGGATGATAAAGAGCAAGTACCGTTTTCACGCCAGCAACGTGCGCTCGTTTACCAACGTGCAAAGAACGTCAGCGATACCAATGCCTTTGGTACGTTGGATAATTTATACGCGCATGGTAAGGAGTGGTTTTTGCAGTCGGCAGTGAGTCAACCGTTAGAGAGCCAAGACTTTCGTATTATCGTTGGCGGCGAACGCTGCCAACAGCCGCACGATATGTCGGTGTTTAATATCTCGGCGATGAGCTTTGGTAGCTTATCAGCCAATGCCATTATGGCGCTCAATCAAGGTGCAAAGATTGGCGGCTTCACTCACGATACCGGTGAGGGCGCGATTAGCCCGTATCACCGCAAGTTCGGTGGCGATTTGATTTGGGAATTGGGTACGGGGTATTTTGGTTGCCGTGATGACAACGGCAATTTTGATCCACAGTCTTTCGCCGAAAAAGCGGTCGATCCACAAGTTAAAATGATTGAGATTAAGCTCTCTCAAGGTGCAAAACCTGGTAAAGGTGGCGTGCTACCTGCTGAGAAGATCACTCAAGAGATTGCTGATACCCGTCAAGTTCCTCTTGGGCAGGATTGCGTGTCGCCATCTTCGCATACCGCCTTTAGTACGCCACGCGAAATGGTGGCTTTTTGGCAACAGCTACGTGACTTATCAGGCGGCAAGCCCGTTGGTTTTAAGTTATGTGTGGGTCAACCGTGGCAGTTTATGGCCATTGTCAAAGCCATGATAGAAACGGATAACTATCCTGACTTTATTGTTATCGATGGCGCTGAAGGCGGTACGGGCGCAGCACCGGTTGAATTTATGGATAACGTCGGCATGCCGATGGTTGAAGGGTTTTTATTGGTACACAACACCTTGGTTGGTGCAGGCATCCGCAACAAGATTAAGCTTGGCGTCAGCGGCAAGATCGTATCCGGCTTTGATATTGCGCGTATGATTGCTTTGGGCGCAGACTGGTGCAACTCAGCGCGTGGCTTTATGTTTGCCGTTGGCTGTATTCAGTCACGCTCATGTCACACCAATACCTGCCCGACTGGTGTGGCTACTCAAGACCCGTATCGTCAAAAAGCACTGGATGTCCCCAGCAAAGCCGAGCGCGTCGCAAGCTTCCACAAGAACACCCTCAAATCTCTCGCCAGTATCGTGGGAGCGGTGGGACTTGAACACCCAAGTCAGTTGCAGCCTTATCATATCGCTCGCCGCTTAGACGACGGCCAAATCAAATTATTATCTAAGTTCTTTTACTTTACCGATAGAGGCGCTTTACTTGATCATAGTGCCCGCGCAGACGTTTTCAACCAGATGTGGGTCATGGCAAACCCCGATAGCTTCTTAGCCAATAACGATGCGTTGATTGCTTATAACAAGGACTCGCGTGATAAAGGCAAAGAAACCAGCGCACCCACAGAAGCAAGCCTGGGTAGTCCTGAATATAATGAAATCAATGGTGGTCGGCTGATTGGTAATGTCAATAATACCTTTCGCGACTTCCCGCCTGCTAGCAAATAATAAGCTAATAGCCATACAAGCCTATAAATTATAGACCCAATTATATCGTTAAAATCTTCTAAAAACGCGATGCTATTGCTGATATCAGTTTTTTGTAGCCTCTGTCTGCGCAGGCACAGCAAGCAAGAAAAGTTGATATCAGTTGTACATGATATATCGATATTACTTTTCACTGACTATAGTCCTAATATAAAAGACACCTCATTGATGCCAAGTTTCGGTTTTGCTTTACCCCACTCCCTACTGGCGGCAGCGCTTATGGCCTTGAGCGTTAGTGCCTGCCAGCCGATAGGTGCTGATGCATCTGACAATGATACAGAAAACTGGTCATGCGAAACACAAAACTCGCCGTTTTCTTATAGCATCTGCCGTATCGATACCAATGCATTAAATAGCGAGCGCTACTCTTTACAGCTGTTTTGGCAATCGTCTGCAAGCGAGCAACCTTTGCTAACCTTTGACAATGTAATAGCGACCTTGCCAGACAATCAAACGCTTAGTTTTGCCATGAATGCAGGCATGTATAACGAAAATTATGCACCGATTGGCTATACTGTCATCGATGGTAAAGAGATTCGTGCGTTAAATACCAAAGAAGGAGGCGGCAATTTTCATTTATTGCCCAATGGTGTGCTGTGGTGGGATAAGTCTGGCAAGGTAAAAATCACTGAAAGCAATGCTTTAAATGAGCAGCTTGAGAGCGGCAAAGCGCAGCCTTGGTATGCCACCCAATCGGGTCCGATGTTGGTTATCAATAACGAGATACATCCGCAGTTCAACTCTGATAGCACCTCACTCAAGCTACGCAATGGTGCCGGTGTTTGCAGCGATGGTAGCATCCAATTCGTCAATAGCGATGAGCCTGTGACGTTTTATCAATTTGCTGCGCTGTTTAAAGATGACTTAAACTGTGCAAATGCGCTATTTTTAGATGGCGGGATTGCATCGGCATTATATGCACCCAGCATCGCTACACATGATAAAAAAGAGATGGGTGTGATGATTGGCTTGGTTGAAAATAAAAATTAATATACCTTTTATACCTCTGCCTTCCTAAGCAGTTACTAACCATTTATTGTTTGAAATTAAAAAAGCACTTGAGACGATTTTGTCATCCAAGTGCTTTTTCTTTATCAACAATAGCTAAAAACTAGCCGCCCAGACTCATTTTAGGACCAAAGGGCTCATAATGGACGCTATCAACGCCATGATCTAATGTCATCAAGCCATCAATCATACTTTCCATAAATGGCATCGAGCCACAGACATAAATATCAGCAGGCTCAGGCAAGGTAGCAAGCCATGCCTCATCTAATAGTTGCCCAGACTCGAAGTAAAAAATATGCTTTTCTACGTGGTCGGCCTTATCTAACAGCGCATTCACTTCAGGATTAAAAGCGTGATGCGCTTCATTTTGGCAAGCATAAACCCAGATAATATGTCGTTTCGGATTGGTCAATACTTGCGCTTCTAACATGGATAATACAGGGGTCACGCCAACACCAGCACTCATCAATATCAATGGAATCTCATTTTGCTCAACCAGCTCTTGGTTGAGCGCAAAGTCGCCCGCCGGTGCCGACAATAGAACGGTATCACCCACTTCTAAATCATCATGTAGATAGTTAGAAACCAAACCGTGATGCTCATTACGGTTGTCGCGTCTCACAGCGAACTGGACGCCTGTATCGGTACTGGCAGAGTACAAAGAATAATGACGCAGGGCAACATGGTCGCTGGCCTTTGGATCTGTTTTGACCGTGATATATTGACCAGCGGTTAGATTTAATTTACTCAGGTCAATACTTTGTGTACTTTCTGAATGCTCGTTCACTGGCACAACCGTAAAGGCGGCGATATCCGTGGCAGCCGCTACCTTTTCAGTCACTTTAAAAGGTGAAAAACCCTGCCACATCGCCTCTTCATACATACCATGTTCAATCTGGATAAATACCGAAGCAATCTCATCATAAGCTTCCGTCCAAGCCGTAATGATATCATCATTGGCAGCCTCGCCTAGCACTTCTTTAATGGCACCGATTAAGTGCTTACCAACGATGGGATAATGCTCGGGCAAGATTTGTAACGCGCGATGCTTGTGACTGATTTGGGTGACCTGTGGCAATAACGTCGCCAATTTATCTAAGTGCTTAGCAGCGGCTAACACTGTCGTCGCCAGAGCCGTCTGTTGACGGCCCAATTTTTGATTGGTTTCGTTAAATATGTCCAACAGCTCGGGATGCTCTTCAAACATGTTTTTATAAAATACCGTGGTAATTGCCGTTCCATGCTCTTCAAGGACGGGTACGGTTGCTTTTACGATTTCTAACGTTTTTGGTGAAGCCATAATATCTCTCTTAGTGATGTATAACATTGCTTGGGTAAGGTTAAAGTTAAGTTGTCAGCGGTGATTAGAATTGCCTAAATCAATCAAACATTTTGGCAATTCTAATTGAAGGGCTGACATAAATCTTTATAAGATATATTTAAAATGAATCTTATCATATTTGTCTACGCATACCAATACTGAATCAGTATTTTCAGTTATTTTTAGCGTGATTGGCTTTTAGAGTGACAAGTTTTTAAAGTAACAGGCTTTTAGAATAAGTATCTCTGATTACTACTCTGGTAAAAACCAACAAAGCTGCAAACGGACGCTTATTTTGTGCCAAAAAAAGCAGCCATTATGAGCTTATAATGGCTGCTTGATTAGAGTCTGTTATACATGCAAATATAATACTGTTGGCGACTATTCTTTAGAGCAATCAGGATAATGCTCTAAACGATTGCGCTATAACTAGCGCGCCATATAGTTGGTCATCTCTTCAACACCGTGCAGAGTCATGGGGTACATCTTGTTATCAAAGATTTTTTTGATCTCAATGATGGTCTGGGTATACTGCCAATAAGAAGGCGCTTCAGGATTGAGCCACGCCACCTTGTCAAAATGCTCCAGTACCCGCTTCAACCACACAATACCTGCCTCATTATTCATATATTCAACGCTCCCACCGACCGTCATCAGCTCATATGGCGACATCGACGCGTCACCAACGAAGATAACGCGATACTCGCGACCGTATTTATTGAGCAGCTCATAGGTTGGCATCGGCGCACTATGGCGACGGTTATTGTCCTTCCAGACATAGTCGTATAGACAGTTATGAAAGTAAAAGAACTCTAAGGTTTTAAATTCATTTCTAGCCGCAGAAAATAGCTTCTCTAAAGCCTCGACATGGACATCCATACTGCCGCCGACATCAAACAGCATCAGCACTTTGACACGATTACGCCGCTCAGCTTGCATATGAATATCGAGCACGCCTTTTTTGGCGGTGCGCTTGATGGTCTCATGAATGTCTAGCTCATCGGCGCTACCGGTGCGGGCAAACTGACGCAAGTTACGCAGTGCCATCTGAATTTGGCGCGTACCAAGCTGACTGTCGTCATCGAGATTGCGATATTTACGCTGCTCCCAGACTTTGGCTGCGCTACGCTTACGCGATTCACCGCCGACGCGTACTCCTTCTGGATGGTCGCCATAGGCTCCAAAGGGTGACGTACCGCCAGTGCCGACCCATTTACTGCCGCCTTGATGACGCTCTTTTTGCTCTTTAAGACGCTCTTCAAGCGCTTTCATCAGCTCCTCTAACGAGCCATATTTTTTTAGCAATCGGCGCTGTTCTTCGGTCAGATTTTTTGGATCGAGCTTGAGATCTAGCCACTCTTTAGGAATGTCCGTCAGCTTGGCCAACAGCTCATCCATATCGAGACTGTCGACGCCTTCAAAATAATCTGACATGGCGCGGTCAAACTTATCAAAGTGGCGCTCGTCTTTGACCATGCACAGCCGAATCAGCCGATACATATCATCACGACTGGCAAAGGTGGACAGCTCTGGATTTTCAGGATGCGTCTGCATCATCAGCCCTTGATCTAACGCGGCATTTAGGTCAAGTAGCTCACGGGTACTGACCGGCACACCGTAAGTACGTAAGGTATAGAACAATTTGATAAACATAAGAGTCGCATCACTTATTGGCTGATATGGTGACGAATGAAGCCGTTTTATGGGCTTCAATCATGAGCTTTAATCATGACAAATGGTCTGTCGCTTAACGACGCATCATATTAGCAAAGCGCTGCAATAAATTGACATCGGCTTCGTTTTTGAGCAGTGCACCATATAACGGCGGAATAGACTTCTCACCGCGCAGGTTTTCTTCTAGCTCTGCTTGAGCCATATCGTCAGCCAGTAGCAACGTTAACCAATCGACCAACTCTGAGGTTGATGGTGGCTTTTTAAGCCCTTGAACATTACGCAGCTTATAAAAGATATCGAGCGCATCATTGACCAGTTTTTCTTGAATATTAGGGAAATGGACGTCGATGATTTGACGCATAGTGTCCTCTTCTGGGAAGTCGATATAATGAAAGAAGCAACGACGCAAGAAGGCATCGGGCAGCTCTTTTTCATTGTTTGAGGTGATAATAACGACAGGACGCTGTGCAGCAGTGATGGTCTCGCCTGTCTCATAGACATAAAACGACATCTTATCGAGTTCATGCAGCAAGTCATTCGGGAACTCGATATCGGCTTTATCAATTTCATCAATCAATAACACACTGCGCTCGTTACTGGTAAAGGCATCCCACAGCTTACCGGGCTTGATATAGTTGCCAATCTCATAAACCTTATCATCACCCAACTGCGAATCACGCAAGCGCGAGACGGCATCATATTCATACAGCCCTTGCTCCGCCTTGGTGGTTGATTTGATATGCCACGTAATCAGCGGCATACCCAAACTTTCAGCCACTTCTTCAGCCAGTAAGGTTTTACCTGTACCCGGCTCCCCTTTGATGAGTAGCGGCTTTTGCAAAGTCATCGCCGCGTTGACTGCCAGTTGTAAATCATCGGTTGCAATATAGCTTTGCGTGCCAGTAAAGCTTTTCTTTGTTTTGTCAGTCGTGGTCATAATCAAGTCTCAGTTATTGTTATAAATTAAATGAATTAGAAGGCAAGTGATGAAAGGTAAATAATGAATTAGATTAGCACAGCATGATTGATTGCCAAAATACTCATGCGTTCGCAGTTGCTCGCAATTATCACCAATATCCAAACATACTACTCTATCTAGGCATGGATTGATAAACGAACACGCTCACATAAAAAAAGACACGCGCGGGTGTCTTTTTTTACTTATTCAGATTATTGCTTATGCAGATTGTTACTTATTCAGAGCTCTAGTACCTTCATCAGGGCAACTTTACCGTTAAAGCTGATCGGTTTTTTTGGGTAATTTGCTGTCTTTTTTTAAATTGACGTCCGCTTTAGGCTGCGACGCTAATGAGCCATTATCAGGCTGTCCAACGAGGTTTGGATTTTCTGTCAGATAATTGCCAGTGGTTAATTGAACCGTTGCCTGCGTGTCTTCTGCACTACGGCTGCGTGCTTTGTCCAAACTTGACTCAAACGCGCCGCGAATAAGTTGCCAGACAAAACCAACAAACAAGCCAACCACTAACACCACCAGTATCGGTAGCATATTAGCAACTGCGCCCGCCATATCCTTCATCATGATGGCATAGACGACACCAATGCTCGCCGGCGCGATCACACTAGGATCGCCAAGGGTGGTGCCCGGTGCCAACAACACAGCAAACAGTATCATCCAGCTCATACCACCGAGCGGCCGTGGTAGCATGCGAGCGACCAACAACCACAATACCAACACAATCACGACACCACCAAGATACGCATACATCGGTAAGTCTGCGGGTGGCACATCTTTTACCAGCTGTCCCCACCAGATAGTAATCTCACCGAGAATATCACTGATGGCTTCTAGCGGTAAGCTGTTTACGATATTTTTTAACCAGTCCATGCGTGTTTAGTTACCTGCGTTTATAAACCTAGCAAGACGTTGTGCGCCTAGCAGTAGCTACAATAGCTATATGGTACGTTCTGTCGTACTAAAAATAAGACCGAATACATCATCGACATGTACGCTTGATAGGTTCTAGTTTATCACGACTTCTTAATAAAAAGCATGCTGCCCATTGCTGAGACCTGTTTTTTTATCGCTTACTCAAAGAAAAGAATGAAGTGTACTTGCCTATTAATCGTTGCAAAAAAGCATGTTAGTCGTAAATATTGTCCTGCGCTTCGCGTGCACGTAACTCTGCTTGCCGGCGCATAACGTCTTGTGGCGGCATCTGTACAAAGTATCCTTGCGCTTGTAACTTTGCCAATACCTCTGCTTTATCAACGCGCGCAAGCGTCGGTGTCGCCCCTAAATCTAGATGCATCACAAACTTACTGCGACCTAAACCAGCACGAAATTCTTTGGGTAACACGCCAAGCCAGTCCTTCAGCTCGTCGGTGTCATCAGGATAATCAGGGCGAGCAATATAGACATACATACCGTCATGTTTGGAAAATTTATAAATATCACAATGCATAAGGACCACCTATCAGAAACTATAGGCGTAGGTTAGCATAATTTCGCTAAATTTCAGTAGTCGCTTTACGTTCTGCTATGGTAAACCATGCCAAAATTATGCGCTGTCATAAAGACTAAAGCGTTCAACTTATCGATACTTCGACCGTTTATTCTAACAATAATGTCGTTTTCGACAAAATTATGCACTTTAATGCGGTTGATGACTTGTAAAAGCGCCCTGAACCTTTCATAATAAAAGCGTTTTTCAGGAGAGAGTCTGCGGGCACAACTGTTGTATCAGACCGTATTGGTCATACCACGTTGCACGTTGCCACCAGACCACCGAAGGCGCATCCACCCTGCCAATCGCTCAGGTAAAAGGACTGAAAAGCACATGTCATCTTTGTTTGCTGTGATGCCATCATTTGTGCATCACATACTCAAGCATTGGGCATAACAAATCTGGAGAGCGGTAAGGACGGACGACGTCTTACCCACCGAAGGGGAGAAAATACGCTATCATCAGTGATAGGTCTTTTAAAGCCAAGCTCTTTACATATTTTTTAGAGCTGCCTTTAAAACTATGATGATTCGTGTTGAAAATCTCAGGTCACAGGACAGATAGGGCTTTTGCTTAAACCGACGTTCAGCGTTTGTTTGGCTTATTGCTCTATCTTTATTTTCTGTGCCGCCCTTGGTTGCAATGCTTGCACCCTGCAATATTGCTTCTCTCTACTATGATACTGCACATCGCTCATTACTCTACCGAGTACGACTGATGTACACATAAGGATTTGTTATGACCGATACCCACTCTCAAGAAACTCACGCTCAAAATACTCAAGCACCGCAGCGCACGCCCCTTTACCAGTCTCACGTCGATAGTGAGGGCAAACTGGTGGATTTTTCTGGTTGGGAATTACCCATTCATTACGGTTCACAAATCGAAGAGCATGAAGCGGTGCGTACCGATGCTGGCATGTTTGATGTCTCACACATGGTCGTCGCTGATATCAAAGGTGGTGATGCCAAAGCTTGGCTACAGAAACTATTGGCCAATGATGTTGATAAACTAAAAACCGTCGGTAAAGCGCTATATTCTGGCATGCTCAACGAGCAAGGCGGCGTCATTGATGACCTAATCGTTTACTTAATGAATGAAGAGGCTACCGAATATCGTATCGTCTCAAACGCTGCTACTCGTGATAAAGACATGGCACAATTTGAAAAAGTCGCCGAAGGTTTTGACATCAATATTACTGAGCGTCCAGAGCTTGCCATGATTGCCGTGCAAGGACCAAATGCGGTTGCAAAACTGGCACAAGCTAAACCTAGCTGGGCAGATACGTTGGCTGAACTTAAGCCTTTCGTTGGTGCTGACTTAACAGACATCGAAGGCGCTGATTGGTTCGTGGCTCGTACGGGTTACACTGGTGAAGATGGCGTCGAAGTGATTATGCATGGCGATGCTGCTCCAGCATTCTTTGAATTATTAAAAGTCAATGGCGTGAAGCCAGCCGGCCTTGGCGCGCGCGACACGTTGCGCATGGAAGCCGGTATGAACCTCTATGGTCACGATATGGACGAGACCATTAGCCCTTACGAATGTAATATGGGTTGGACACTCGCATTAAAAGACGAGCGTGATTTTGTCGGTCGTGAAGCTTTAGTCAGCAAACGCCAGCAGTCAAAAGACGACAACACCGCCATGAAGCAAGTTGGCTTACTATTGACAACGCGCGGTGTATTACGTGAAGGTATGAGTGTGACTATCAATCAAGGCACGGACAATGAACAAACTGGGGTGATTACCAGTGGTACCTTCTCCCCTAGCCTAAAAAATTCGATTGCGATTGCCCGTGTCCCTGCCAGCTTATCAGATGATGACAATGTACAGGTCGATTTGCGTGGCAAAGGTAAGTTCGCTGATGTCCGCGTCCTTAAACTACCGTTTGTCCGTAATGGCAAGCAGCAGTTTGACTCTTAGTCATCATAAATTCTATTATTAGCTTCCACTATTTTTGTAAACCATCCTCTATCACTTAGGAGAGAGACCATGAGCAATATCCCAGCAGAACTAAAATACATCGCCAGCCACGAGTGGCTACGCCTAGAAGACGACGGTACTATCACTGTTGGTATCACTGACCATGCTCAAGACCTATTGGGTGACGTGGTGTTTGTTGAACTTCCTGATGTTGGCGACACCATTGCCGTTGATGACGAAATCTCAGTCGTAGAGTCTGTAAAGGCTGCCTCTGACGTCTATGCGCCTATTTCAGGTGAAGTCGTTGCCATCAATGAAGCACTAGAAGATGATCCAGAAATCATCAACTCTGACCCATACGGTGGAGGTTGGTTCTTTAGAATGAAGCCTGACAATATTGCTGATTACGAAGCATTGCTAACCGCTGATGAGTACGAAAACGAGCTGTAGTCAATCCACTATAAAAGTGTTACAGCGTTAACCTCGCTTGAAGTATGATCTATACATCTGCATTCGGTTGCCTTGTACCACTTTTAAATTGAATCGATTCTATAATCTGATTCTTATTCTCTCGCTTGAAAGCGGTATTTGACTGAACTGAAATACCGCTATTTGTAATCTAAAAAAATGTAACTTAAAAATACAACTAGAAAAATATAATTTACTATGACAGATATTGGCATCAGCTGGTATCTGACCACTTTTTTCCAAAACACTTATCGCTCAATTTATTACGTCTAATCGCTATCTGATTTATTCATATCAATCACTTGTCAGACGCTATTGAGCAGACACACTCAATACTGACCGAGTTGATCACTTAATCCCCAGCATGGATCCTAATATGACTTCCGACTCTGATAACAACGACAATATTGCCACACCCAAACACACACCGCAGCTGCAAGCGTTTCGTGAAGTGGTCGAGTCACGCCGTTCCGTGCGTCGCTTTACTGACACACTGATACCTGACGATGTGTTAGCAGATTGTCTGCGTTTGGCCATGCTAGCGCCGAACTCGAGCAATCTACAGCCGTGGGAATTTTATGTGATCGATGATGCGGATAAGCGCAAACGTACGGTCAAAAACTGCATGAATCAAAATGCGGCAAAAACGGCAGCGCGCTTGATTGCGGTCGTTGCGCGTACGGATATCTGGCAAGATCACGCCCAGCAAATCTTACGTGAATATCCTGAATCGCCAGTGCCCAAAAAAGTCAAAGACTACTACACCAAAGTCGTCGCCATGGACTTTTTGCGAGGGCCAGCCAACGTGGTGTCAGCGGCAAAATGGAGTGCTACTCAAGTATTTAGACGGGTAAAAGGGCCGATCAAGTCACCTTACTATACTTTCGAAGACACCAAAAACTGGGCCACCAACAATACGGCACTGGCTGCTGAAAACTTAATGCTGGCACTACGTGCGCACGGCTTTGATAGCTGTCCGATGGGCGGCTTCGATGAGCCTGCCATGAAGCGCCTGTTAGGTTTAAGCGATGATCAGCACATCATTATGATGATTGGTGCTGGCGAACGCGCTGACAATGGCATTTACAGTAGCCAGTTCCGCTTTGACCAAGAACAGTTTGTCCATTACGTTTAATTAACCCTAACGTTATTTTATTTAAGTCAATCCCTTTATTACTCCCTTAACCAAGGACTGTCATGACTATCTCTCAAAACCCGACGTTTGATACCTTTCAAGGTTTATTCAACGAAGCTGAATTTGTCTATCGTCATTTAGGCTCAAATGAGACCAAACAAGCTGATCTGCTCAGTACAATTGGTTATAAAGACATGGCGAGCTTTATCAATGATACGGTGCCTGAGCCCGTACGCTTGCACAAAGACTTAGACTTGCCACTGGCGATGAGTGAGCACGCCGCGTTGGCTAAATTGCGCGCCATGGCAGATAATATCACCGTTAATAAAAGCTACATCGGTCAAGGCTATTCACCTGTACGTATGCCTGCGGTTATTCAGCGTAATGTGCTTGAAAATCCAGGTTGGTATACCGCTTACACCCCTTATCAAGCTGAAATTGCTCAAGGTCGTCTAGAAGCCTTACTTAACTTCCAGCAAGTTTGTATCGATTTGACTGGTCTAGAAATGGCTGGGGCATCGTTACTTGACGAAGCCACTGCTGCTGCTGAAGCCATGGCCATGTCAAAGCGGGTGAGCAAAAGCAAATCAAATCAGTTTTTTGTTGATGACCGCATTTATCCACAAACCTTAGATGTCATCAATACTCGTGCCAAGTATTTTGGTTGGGAAGTGGTCGTTGGTGATTTTGAAACCGCTAAATCAGGTGATTATTTTGGGGCATTATTCCAATACGTCGGTGTTGAGGGCGATGTAAAAGACCTAACCGACGTCATCGCTGCGGTGAAGAAAAACAAAACCTACGTCAGCGTCGTCAGTGACATCATGAGCTTGGTGTTACTAAAATCACCAGCCGATATGGGCGCAGACGTAGCGTTAGGTAGCACCCAGCGTTTTGGTATTCCCATGGGCTTTGGTGGTCCACATGCCGCTTATTTTGCGTTCTCTGATAAAGCCAAACGCTCAGCACCTGGCCGTATCATTGGCGTCTCAAAAGATTCGCAAGGCAATACGGCATTACGTATGGCATTACAAACTCGTGAACAGCATATCCGCCGCGAAAAAGCCAACTCAAACATCTGTACCTCGCAAGTATTGCTGGCGAACCTAGCAGGTATGTACGCAGTTTATCATGGTCCAGGTGGCGTGAAGCGTATCGCCACACGTATCCATGCTTTTGCCACAGCCTTCGCCAATGTCATTAGAGAAGCTAATGACAGCAACTTAAGCGTGGTACATGATCAGTTCTTTGATACCGTCGTTATCGATTGCGGTTCAGAAAAACTGGCGACGCAAATCTTTGAAAATGCGGACAATGTTGGTTATAACTTATGGCGTCTCGATGATAACAGACTGGGTGTCGCCTTTAGTGAAACCAGTGATCAGCAAGACTTTACGGTGTTAACTCAGCTGTTCGTGAATAAGTCGCATGATTTGCCTGAGACTGCTAGCCTGTCACTTGATAGTGCATATTTACGTACCGACGACATCTTAACCCATCCGGTATTTAACACGCATCATACCGAGCATGAGATGCTGCGCTACTTAAAATCGCTCGAAGACAAAGATTTGGCGATGAACCGCAGTATGATTTCACTCGGTAGCTGTACCATGAAACTGAACGCAACCAGTGAGATGCTACCGATTACGTGGCCTGAATTTGCCAATGTGCATCCATTTGCACCGCGCGATCAAGTCACCGGCTACATTGACATGATTGATAGCCTACAAGACCAACTCAAAGCCATTACTGGTTTTGATGATGTGTCTATGCAGCCAAACTCTGGTGCGTCAGGTGAATATGCTGGCCTACTGGCGATTCGCCGCTATCATGAATCATTGGGCGAGACCAATCGTGATGTCTGTCTCATTCCAATGTCAGCGCACGGTACCAACCCTGCGACTGCCATGATGATGGGCATGCAAGTCGTCGTGGTCAAAACGGATGAAAATGGCAACGTTGATATCGAAGATTTGACCGCTAAATGTGAAGAGCATAGCGCCAATCTAGGTGCATTGATGATTACTTACCCGTCGACGCATGGTGTATTCGAAGAAGGTATCCGTCATATTTGTGATTTGATTCATAAGCATGGCGGCCAAGTCTATATGGATGGTGCCAATATGAATGCGCAGGTCGGCATGATGCAGCCTGCGGATGTCGGTGCAGACGTCCTACATATGAACTTGCATAAAACCTTCTGTATCCCACATGGCGGCGGTGGTCCTGGTATGGGCCCTATCGGTATGAAGGCACATTTAGCACCATTTATGGCCAACCATACGCTAAGCCCTGTACATAATGCCCAAAAAGACTGTTCTGCCGTATCGGCAGCGCCTTATGGCTCAGCCAGCATTTTACCAATTTCATGGATGTATATTGCCATGATGGGCCGTGATGGTCTGCTTAAAGCCACTGAGCTTGCGCTATTGAATGCTAATTATGTTGCCGCGCAATTAAAAGATCATTACCCTGTGTTATATGCTGGCAAAAATGGTCGCGTCGCGCACGAATGTATTATCGATATTCGTCCGCTAAAGGAAGAAACTGGCATCAGCGAAAGCGATATTGCCAAGCGCTTGATGGATTATGGTTTCCATTCACCAACCATGAGCTTCCCAGTGGCTGGCACTCTGATGATTGAGCCAACTGAATCTGAATCTAAAGAAGAGTTAGATCGCTTTATCAGTGCGCTAAAATCTATCAAAGCTGAAGCGATGAAAGCCAAAGCAGGCGAGGACAACTGGACGCTAGAAGATAACCCACTTGTCAATGCACCGCATACTGCCGCTATGGTCACCAATAGCGAGTGGACGCATCCATACAGCCGCGATGTTGCCGCATTCCCATTGCCTTATGTACGTGCTCATAAGTTCTGGCCAAGTGTTGCTCGTATTGACGATGCTTATGGCGATAAGAATCTGATGTGTTCGTGCCCAAGTATTGAAAACTATATGTAGTTTTCAAACAAGTATGAATAATTGATATAAAAATAAACCTCCAAGTCAGTAGCTGATTTGGAGGTTTTTATTGGTCTACAAGTTAATGATAGCTAATAACAGTTGATAAGAAGAAAAATCAATAGGCTAATGATATTATACGCGTATTTGATGAATAATTATCGAGTGCCATTACCTATGCCAACAAACCGCGTCATTCTGATTCATGGCTTACATCAAGCCGCATTTGTTATGCGTCCATTGGCTAAACGCTTGCAAGCACAAGGGTTTGATACCCATCAATATGGCTATCGCAGTATGCGTGACGGCATCAAAACCAATAGTGCCCGATTAAATGACTGGCTAGAAAACCATCATCATCCAGACCAGCCAATCGATTTGGTCGGTCATAGTTTGGGCGGTTTAATTATTCGCGATTTTGTCACTGCGTATCCGCAATGGCAAATTGGACGGTGCGTCACACTAGGTACGCCGCATATGGGTAGCATTTGTGCGGATTATATTTGGCGCTTGATCCCAGCTGTGGTGGGACGCTCATATATCGATGCATTAGATGGAACCGTCGCACCTTTACCAAAACACATTGAGCTTGGTGTGATTGCAGGGAATCGCCCGTATGGTTTGGGACAGTTATTTTTGCATCATCATAACCGCAAACTGCGTAAAGCAGATGTGCCACCACTGAAGCAGCAACTTGACCACGATGGCACAGTGTATGTAGAAGAAACCAAAATGGAGGCAGCAGTCGATCATATCGTCATGCCAGTCTCACATACCGGCATGTTAGTTAACAAAGAAGTCGCTAAACAAGCCTTTTACTTTCTAGAGCATGGGAAGTTTGAGCGTTAGATTGGAAAAAAACCAGATAACAAGTTAGATTTAAATTGAGTATAAACTAATGAGCAATAATGAATTTGATCCAAATAAATATAGTTATTTAGAGACTAGACCAAATAATCTTAAAATATTAATTGTTATAATACTCTGCTCTGGCTTATTTGGTGTCTACTCATATTTTAGCGACAAGTCCAAAGTCATAAAGTTAAATGAGCCACCTTTAGACCCTTTTTGGAGTTTTGTTGTTAGTAACGAGCAAGTAGAAGTGTATACTGATTTAGTCAATGTAAATATGGAAAATCAAGACTCTGATAAAGTAGATTATTGGGAAAAGATAGTTATGCTAAACGGATTTGAAGTAAGTGACGACATCAACGATCAAATACTATTGGATTTTGACAAACCTTTAGAGACTATTATTAGTCACTTCTTAGTAAATTGTTCGAATAGTACTTATCAACGTTTAAATACAATTTATACTCAAGTTGATGGCAAAACACGATTTATGAATACATACGACGATCCGTTACCAGCTGTTGCCATCAATGATGATATGTTAAATTATTATAGTTCACAGTATGCTTGTCAAATTAAAGATATGGACATCGCACAACGACTGGCTACGGTCGAATAATCTATTGGTTAACAACAATCGCTTTACTTAACACCCATGCCTTGCTGTAATTCAGTTTTGTGCTTCTCAATTACTGGTATCAAGGTTTGCGTCACCCACTCATTGCGCCAGCCTTTTAAGCCTTCTGGTAGCTTGCTTAAATCTTTATCAAATGCAATCACTTCATACAGCTGCCCCAGCCATTTTTTACGCATTAATACATTAGCAGGCACGCCAATAGCTTCTGCTTGCTCATCGATCGCTTGTTGCACAGCCTTTGACAGCACTTTGTTTTTTGAGCGATAAGGCGGCAATAGACAGTCTGGATATTCAGCAGGATGCAGATTTTTTGCCTCTTTTATTACTTTAAGCAACTCTTCGCCATACAGTCGCAACATGCTACGGTGCATCGTGGTTTTATGCGCCAACTCGCGCATGCTGGTTGGCTTTTCAGTGATAATCTCGCGTACGGCTTGTTTCTTAATCACAAAAGTGCGCGGCTGATTGGTCGAACGCGCCAGCTCTTCTCGCCAAGTCGCCACCGCTTTTAATATCGCCATTTGCTGCGAGTTATAGCGATAATCAGCCATCGTTAAGTACATCGCTTCGTCCTCAACATGCTGAGCGTCGTACAAATCGCTGGCATAAAGCTGACAATCCGCCCAGACATATTCAAACAGTCCTTGCTTTTTTAGCTCGTATTCGAGGCTCAAATAAAGCGCTGGCAAGAAGCGTACGTCATCAATCGCATATTGCTCTTGCTCATCTGAGAGCGGACGCTGTAGCCAGTCCGACTGACTTTGTTCTTTATCGATATGCATATCTAACTGATCATCGAGCGCTTGCTGATAGCCCATTTGCAACTGTCCCGTCAAATAAGACAACGCAATTTGCGTATCAAAAATATTGGTCAATGGCGGGCAACCAGACAACAGATAAAAAATCCCCAAATCTTCACCACAAGCATGCCAAATCGCTACGTCAACTTCGCTAAGCGCTTGCCAAAAATCAGCCAACTGCAATTGCGGCGCATCCAATAAATATACATGATTGCCGGTATTTAGCTGTACCAATGCCAAGCGTGGATAATAAGTATCGCGCTTGATAAACTCGGTATCTAACGCCACTCGCCCGCAAGTCGCCAATGCATCGATGACTTCAGCCAAACCATCTTGCTCACGCACCCACGTGATGGCAACTTCATCCGCAATATCCAATAATGCATCGATATTTGGTTCAGGCGGCACAGCTGTTGACGCTATATCAGTATTAATTGATTGCTTTGATGCATCGTCAGTAGCAGCAGTGTTGTCTGCACGGTTTGATTGGGTAGAAGCGGTTGAAGCTAATGAAGCATTGTTGGACACGGGCAGATACCTGCATAAATAGGAGAAAATAAAACGCCAAACTGCGTCTTAATAAAAGATAACAATAGTAGCAATTAAGCAATTATAACAAGTTCATAAAATAAAATGGGCAAGATTTGGGTTTTATAGAGAACTTATGAAATTGCTATAGAAAATACTATAAGAAGGAACGATTTTGCATCGCTTGTCCAAGGGTCATACTATCAAGGTACTCCAGCTCGCCACCCATCGGGACACCTTGTGCCAAACGCGTCACTTTATTGACATGACGGCCGACGGCTTCGCTGATAAAGTGGGCGGTGGTCTGCCCTTCGACAGTCGTACCCGTTGCCAAGATCAATTCCTCAACAGGCTCTTGCTTAACCCGCCAGACCAGTTGATCGATATTTAAATCATCAGCGCTAATACCATCAATCGGTGATAAATGACCGCCTAAAACAAAGTAGCGACCACGATAACCTGCCGTTTGCTCGATAGCCATCACATCTGCTGCGGTTTCGACCACGCATAATAGGCCATCATCACGCCTTGGGTCTTGGCATAGTGGACAAACGGCCTCGTCACTAAAACTGTGACAGCGCTCGCACTCAACGATATCACGCATCGCCTCATCAAGCGCTTGCGCCAGTGCCATGCCTTGTGGACGTTTTTTGGTGAGCAGATGCAGCGCCATACGTTGGGCACTTTTTTGACCCACACCCGGCAAAATGCGCAGTTGTTTGACCAGTTGATCAAATTTGGCTGTCAGCAAAGTAACTTCCTTTATTTAACTTAATTTATAAACCGTAGCTATAAAAATGGGGTCGTATCGTGTCGATAACAACCCCATTTTTGTCTTCAATATGCAGTATTTGGCACCTAAAAACTTAACCTTTACAAACTTAGTAGTTAAAAGGCAGTTGCTTAGAACATACCTTGCATACCTGGTGGCAGACCCATACCTGAGGTCGCGCCTGCCATCGTTTCTTCGTACAGCTCATCCGCTTGACGCACCGCGTCATTGATAGCCGCAGCGATTAAGTCTTCGATCATATCCGGCTCATCTTCAAGCAAGCTTGGATCGATGGTCAAACGCTTAACCACGTGTCGACCCGTCATAGTGACTTTTACCAAACCACTGCCCGCCTCGGCTTGCACTTCTTTATTGGCCAGCTCTTTTTTAGCATTTTCAACGTTTGCTTCGACTTTCTTTTGCATCGTTTGTGCTTGTTGCATCAATGCTTGGATATTCATAGTTGCCTCTTTGTCTTTATAGTAATGAGTAATATAGTAATGAGTAATTTTTATTAACGTAGATCATAACGTAAATTTTATGCGTTAACGGTGATTATACCGTTATCTTTACAAACTGTCTAAACCACGCGCCAAATCTTTAATGATGTCTTCTACATCTTCCAAGCCGACCGACAGACGAATAAGGCCGTCTTTGACGCCTGCTTCTGCTCGTGCTTCAGGCGTCAGGCGAAAATGGGTAGTGGTCGCCGGATGGGTAATCGTGGTTTTGGCGTCGCCCAAATTATTGGTGATAGAGACCATTTGCGTGGAATCTATCACATGCCATGCAGCGGCTTTTGAATCCTGACTATTTGAATCAGTGCTAGCAGATGGTTTGACTTCAAAACCCATAATAGCACCATAGCCGCCTTTCATATGATGTTGACGCGTCGCCAGTTCATGCGCAGGATGATCGCTCAAACCTGAAAAGTGCACCGTGCTGACATTGGGATGATTGACCAAAAAATCCGCCACTTGATTGGCATTGTTGCAGTGCGCTTGCATACGCAATTTCAGCGTCTCAAGCCCCTTAGTAAAGACCCACGCGTTGAACGGGCTCATGCTGATACCGCCTGAGCGCACCACGGTAAAGGCCTCTTGCATCAGCGCATCGCTACCGACCAAGGCACCGCCCAATACACGACCTTGCCCGTCTAAATACTTGGTCGCAGAATGTATCACCACATCGGCACCCAAGTCGAGTGGACGCTGCAGCGCTGGCGTGGCAAAGCAATTATCCACCACCAATAAGATATCGTTGGCCTTGCATAGCTTGCTTAAATAGTCGATATCACAAATCTGCGCCAATGGATTACTAGGACTCTCACAATAAATAACCTTGGTATTTGGCTGTACAGCCTTAGCCCACGCGTCATTATCGAAGCAATCGACATAGCTGACTTCCACACCGAACTTTGCCATATAATTATTAAATAAACCAATGGATGAGCCAAACAATTGATTGGCAGCAAGCAGATGATCGCCTGCTTTTAAATACGCCAAGCACATGGTCAAAATCGCCCCCATGCCTGAGGCTGTCGCCACCGCACGCTCACCATTTTCAAGCGCTGCCAAACGACGTTCAAAGGTACGCACGCTTGGATTGGTGTGGCGTGAGTAAACGTTGCCCGTCTTGTCACCATTAAAATGCGCTGCCGCGTCCGCCGCCGACTCATAAACATAGGAGCTGGTGGTAAAGATAGCCTCTGAATGCTCGCCTTCATCGGTGCGATGTTGCCCTGCACGCACAGCGATGGTCTGCATGCCATAATCAAGGTCTAAATTGAGCGCGTCACTGCGCCAGTTAGGATCTAATTTATTTAAATGGTTATAATCATGCGCTTGCGACTGACTCATAAATCTTCCGTTACTCTTGTTGGTAGTAAAATAATTCTTAGTAAAATGGTTGAGCATAAAATGACGGCTTATTCTCTAATTATCGACACCATTCATCAGCGTTATCATATCATGTCAACTTATTCCAAACATCTGGTTTCAGAGCACTACTAAATATTATTTTTGAATACGCTTTCGCAGAATACTAAAACCCGAAATTAGAGTTAAATGCGAGCTTAGTCAAGCGCTTAAGCCAAAAAATAACGTATTTATAATAGGCAGATAAGACAACAACTGCTAAGCTTAGCGACTATTTAAGCTTGGCCTAGGACGTTATTTTTATAAGCGTCATCATCAGTGCTATTATTTTATAAAAATGAACATATTCATTAAAATTTTAGCAGCATTCCAATAAATCAAGGCTCATTAGGGTTAATCAGTTATGTCGATGCTAAGTATAGAACCAAGCAATTTATCGCTCAGTCTAACACTCGGATTAACCTTAGGTCTTACTGGCTGCCAGAGTTTGCCTGAGAAGCCACATTTGCCTGAAAGCCAAGCGTTATCAGCGCGTGTTAATGCTTTATATCAGCAAGACAGCAAACTTAAAAATAATGACAGTACTAACAATAAGAATAATGGCGGTGAAAATACGGATCTGGTCGCGGCCATTAGTGAACAGAACAACGTTCACCCTGATTTGTCCGGCTATCATCCGATTGTGACTGGCGCCAATGCTTTTGCTTCGCGCAGTATCCTGACCGGTATGGCCACGCGCAATATCGATGTGCAATATTATATTTGGCACGATGATCAGGCCGGTCAGCTACTTTTAAAAGACTTATGGGAAGCATCTGAGCGCGGCGTTATCGTGCGCTTATTGCTCGATGATTTTAATAATAACGCCAAGTTTGATCAGCGTTTATTACGTTTTGCCAGCCACCCAAACATCGCGGTGCGCATTATCAATCCGTTAATGCATCGTAAATTTCAGACCTTAAATTTTGTCACGGGCTTACCGCGTATCAATCGGCGTATGCACAATAAGAGCATGACCTTTGATAAGCAAATTACCATTATTGGCGGTCGAAATATCGGTGATGAATACTTAAGTAACAATCAAAACAGCCAATTTGCGGATTTAGATGTATTACTGATCGGCAAAGTAGTGGCCGATATCGATAATAGCTTTGCTAGCTACTGGTCCTCGCCCATCTCATTTGACATCGAAACGCTGGTAACCGCTGATAAAGGGACAAGTAAAGATTTCTTAGCGTCGTTAGACAAGCTCGATCAAGATGAAAAAAATAATACTCGCAGTAGTTTGGCTGTTT
This sequence comes from Psychrobacter okhotskensis, assembly GCF_965638355.1. Classification (NCBI taxonomy): domain Bacteria; kingdom Pseudomonadati; phylum Pseudomonadota; class Gammaproteobacteria; order Moraxellales; family Moraxellaceae; genus Psychrobacter; species Psychrobacter okhotskensis. The sequence goes on along the minus strand of NZ_OZ281822.1, from coordinate 1,211,602 downwards.
ATAAGACCGCCATCGAAGACTCCTCTATCGATACTGATTTAATCAATAAGCAGGTGCCCTTTCGTTGGACGGATATGCAGTTTTTGAGTGATGATGTCGGCAAACTGACCAAAACCGTTCCTGCCAATACCAATTTGGTACATCAGCTGCGTACCTTGCTGGGCACGCCCACCAAGCGCTTGACTATTATTTCATCCTACTTCGTACCAACCAAAGATGGCGTCAAGACGCTGGTACAATTGGCCGAAGCAGGTATTGAAATCAAGATTTTGACCAATTCATTTGATGCAACCGATGTGACGGCGGTGCATTCTGGCTACAGTCAATGGCGTCCCAATTTGCTGCGCTCAGGGGTGAAAATCTACGAGCTTAAGTCCACCGCTGCGGAAGAAAAACGCGAAAACAAACTGTGGAAAGCTCGCAGCCAATCCTCAACCAGCTTACATGCCAAAACCTTTGCTGTGGATGATTATCAGGTGTTTATTGGCTCATACAATGTCGATCCGCGCTCTGCCAATATCAATACTGAAATGGGCGTCATTATTAATGATGAAGAACTGGCGAGCCAGCTACACGGTGCACTCAGCGATGATTTGTTAAATCAGGCGTATGAAGTCAAGTTGCTGGAGAGCGGTGCTTTACAGTGGCATACCATGGAAAATGGTAAAAAAGTGATTTACGATACAGAGCCGCGCGTTGATATGGGTGACCACGTTTGGCTGACCATCATGTCATGGCTGCCAATCGATTGGCTGCTATAGATTATAGGTTCCTTTTAACCAAATTTATAGCGTACTGAATGTCTGTCACTTATTTTAAGAGTCAGTGGCTCATTAGCCTTCGTATTCAAAAAGCCTTATTTTTATTATGCCGGCAAATCATTATCTATCTATATTGATTTGCCGGTTTTTATTATGGTCGGTTATCTAGATGATGACCGTCTTAACAATCAGTTTACTGTGTGGATGCGTGATCTATTATGCCGTCTCGTTCTCAATATGCTTTGATGTCTGCTAAAGACAAAAATATCGTGATGCTTATCAGCTTTAGCAGCGCGGTGACATTTTTTGACTTTTTGATTTATCTGTACATCGCAGATATCGTCTCGCTTGCTTTTTTTCCGGCTAGTACCAGTCCTACCGTCGCCAAGCTACAAGGGCTTGGCCTCTTTACGGTCGGTTATTTGGCACGGCCACTTGGCGGCATTATTTTTGGTCGTTATGGGGATATCAAAGGTCGAAAGCCCATATTATTTATAAGCTTGCTCGTCACTGCTGCCAGTTTATTAGCGATGGCATGTCTGCCGACGTATGCGCAGTGGGGCTTGGTTGCGCCCGCTTTATTTATTTTACTCAGGCTGGTACAGGGGATGGCTTATGGCCTATATGTACCTTTAGCATGGGTTTTTGTGGCGGAACATGTGCCGCGGCAGTATCTTTCTGTAGGTTGTAGCTATGTAACTGCCAGTTTCTTCGTCGGTGTATTATTTTCTAATGCCTTTTTTAGTTGGCTTACCGGAGCAATGACCCCTGAGCAGTTGACAGATTATGGCTGGCGGCTGCCATTTTTTATCGCCTCAATACTGAGCTTTTTGCCGTTACTTGCGTGGCGATTGATTGGTGAATCACCGTTTTTTATCGCGATGGAAAAATCGAAACCCAAGAGCTATTTTGCCAAGCCGCTTACCCTGCTCTTTAAAAATCACAAACACTCAGTATTTGTCGGCATGATGCTGACGTTGATTATTTCTAGCATTACGACTGTCGTCATTCTTTTATTACCAGAGTTAATCGAATTACGCTTTACTTTAGATACTGATTTGTTTGGATTTTCGCACAGTTTGGGTATTGTTTTTATGATTTTTGGCTGCATATTTTATGGCTTAGTGTCTAATCATGAGAATTTTGGCAAAATTTTGGTTGTTGGTTCTGCCTTGTTAATCGCTCAAATGCTTGCTTTCTTTTATCACTTGCAAGCAGGCGGCGACTATATCTTGATTATGTATGCGCTACTGGGCTTCTGTGCTGGCATTGTCGGTATGGTACCGGCTATTCTTGTGCAACTGTTTCCAACCAATGTGCGCCTTACCGGAATGGCTTTTTGTTATAATATCACCTATGGCATCGTGGGCGTACTTATACCTTTTGGACTGGGCTATGCCACGTTATTTATCAGTTTTTCCCCCGCTCTCTATATCGCCTTTATCGGCTTTATTGGCATTATCATGGGACTGTATTTTTACAACTTACCCCAGTTCAAAAGAATTGATCAGGTGGTCTAGCAAGGGCGTATTGAATATTCGCCCATTGTGCTTACGACACCTGTTGTCTCTATGCAAAACACTCACACTCAAAGAATAAAATATTAAGGCTTATTATCCATGGTTGATATGACCAATAAACGACTCTCAGTTGCCCCCATGATCGATTGGACGACGACGGATTATCGTTATTTTGCGCGACTTTTTAATCCGCACGTCTACTTATATACTGAAATGATCAGTACAGGGGCGCTGATACATGGTAATCGAGCACGGCATCTACGCTTTGACGCGCTCGAGCAGCCTATCGTGCTGCAACTTGGCGGTGCAGATATTGATGAGATGACCCAGTGTGCCGAGTTCGCGCAACAGCATGGTTATGATGAGGTTAATATCAATGTTGGTTGCCCATCGGATCGCGTCCAACATAATAAAATTGGCGCTTGTCTCATGGCCGAGCCAAATATTGTCGCTGACTTGGTCAAACACATGCAAACGGCGGTCGATATCCCAGTAACCGTCAAGCATCGTATTGGTATAGATGATTTTGATAGCTATGAGTTTATGGCAGATTTTGTGCAGACGGTCGCTGCTGCTGGTTGTACGCGCTTTATCGTCCACGCTCGCACCGCATGGCTACAAGGTCTTAGCCCCAAGCAAAATCGCGAAATTCCACCACTACGTTACGATGATGTCTACCGCCTCAAACAAGACTTCCCAGACCTTGATGTCGAGATAAACGGTGGTATCGAGACCGTCGCAGATATTCAAGCGCACTTGCAGCATATAGACGGTGTGATGATTGGCCGCGCCTTTTATCATAACCCTTATCTGCTAGCAGAAGCCAATAGCTTATGGGGTGAGCCTGCACCTAAGCGCTCAGATATATTGGCGCAGCTTTATCCTTATCTAGAAGAGCAACTGGCCAAAGGTGAAGCGCTGCCAACGATGACTCGGCATTATTTAGGATTATTTCAAGGGCTGACGGGAGCTCGCAAATGGCGACAGGCATTGAGTGGCAAACCTAAACTGACGATAGATGACGTTAAACAAGCAGCCGCTGAAGTCTTGGCATTAAACCCTGATGCATAGCTCTTTTTGATTAAGCAAATTCTCTTAAGAAAATTTTGATTAAGCGGTTTGCGCTAAATACTGCCCCATCGCTGCGCCATTATTGACAATGTGAAGCAGCATGGGCAGTAGCAGCGAGCCAGATTTGATACGGGCATAGCAAAATATCAATGCCAGCACCACGATAGTGCTGATTTCATAAACGCCATACTGCAAGTGAATCACCGCAAATATTACACTGGTGACGATACTAGCAATGATCGCCCCGCGCAGCTCTTGACTTGGTGAGGCGACGAATTGCTCAGTAATGGCCGACCATAGGATGCCGCGAAAGACCAGCTCTTCGTATAATGGCGCGACTATCACCATTGCAAATACTAGCAGCCACACTGAGCTGACGGACTGATATAACGGATCGACAAACACCAGTGGCGATTTATCAAGCCAGTAAGTCAGCGCCTGACTGCCAATCATAAATATCAATAATATACCTAGCATCCCAACGCCAAACGCGACTGAAAATGGTTTGAGCGCAAGATAGCGCTGCCAATTACCGCCTTTTAACCGAATCAACATAACGATGAGGGCGACCAGCAATACACCGCCAATCATAATGGACACACTCACGACCGTGCCATTACTGCTGCCATAGAAAAACACATCAGCCACGTTTGCGCTTTTAGCAGCCGGTAGCAGCAGCTTGCCTGCGATATAGACTCCTAGCAGTTGACTGATAAAGAATGCGACGACCATACCTATGGTCAGTAAAAACACTTCCAAGCGTGAAAATAACGGCAAACGCTTAGGCGAGTTTATCAGCCGTTGCTTGGCAGCACTAAAATGATTTGGCATAAAATGGTGACTCAGTGATATAGAGTATCAATGCTGACGACAACTTTATATTAGGACTAGGACACGCCCTAATCTGAGCAGTCAAATAAGTAGCGCGCATGATTTATTTTGGTAGTTGTTGCTTGATTAAGTCCAATACTTGCCGTGACACAGACTCTGGATACTCAAGCGGGAACATATGACCACCCGTATGGGTCGTATAAGGAATACCAAGTCGTGATTTTATTTGCTGCGGGAAACGGCGTTTTAAAAACAAGCTTTCTTCCCCAATAATGAGGGTAACTGGCGGCTTTGGGGCGCGGTTTGGCATTAGCCAATACCATGAGGGATTGGTTCGAAAGACATCTACCTCAACGGACTTTGGAATCGCTAAGGTCACTTTGCCATCCGCACGCTCATGTAAACCGTGCTCAATGTAACCCTGAAAGCTACGCTCATCAAAGTTTTTAAAAAAACCTTTGTGACGCATTTTATCGTAGGCATCTTCGCGGCTATCCCAAACATCGCGGCGGTGCTTAGATACCCCAGCTGGAGATAGCTTATCCATCAAGCGGTTGTTCATCAATGGCAGCCTATCAGCCGTCTTTGCCAAATGCCAAAAAAAGCTGACTTTACCATAAATCCAAGGGGGATCCATTAATACTGCTTGAGCAAAGTGCTGAGGCTCACGGTACAATGCCTGCATGGTACACATAGCGCCCAGCGAATGTCCAACGGCCACGACTTGCGCGACACCATGCTTCTCACAAGTACTTTTCACACTATCGATAATTTGCTGAGTCAGACTGCGCCAGTGATCATCAACTGGATAGTCAGGATTAGTACCTAACATCGCAATATATTCGATCGTAAAAAACTCACTAAGACCTGCAAAAAATGCTTCATAAACCGCGCTTGGCATACCATTGGCATGGGCAAAATGTATCACGGGCTTCCTTGTTTTTTTAGAGACGGGTAGCGCTGCAAAAGTTTGCAAATTGATGTCACTCATAACAAGCTCTCATTGATTTTTATCATTATGGGATATTAAGGCGTGTATTTTATGGTCATTTTCAAAATGAACACATTCTCAAAATAAAGATACGCCCTAAATAGTAGTTACTTTAATAGTAAGAATGCCTTTAATAGTCGCTGTGCCATTAATAGTCATCAAAGATTATAGCATTCAAAAAATGAGCATGGCGAAAGAAAACCAGACCAATTACTGACGTAAATAAAGCACTGCTTGGTTAAAGCAATTTTGATCAACCAAAGGTATTGTTGGCCTCGGTATTTTTTGGACTTGGTATTTTGTGGACTTAATGTTTTTCGAATACGCTATTCCGTTGGAATGCCCATTATCCATAAATTTGTACTGACCAATAATTAAGGCTGAGCATAATAATACGCTCAGCCTTAATTATTGGTCACAGTAAACCTAACACCATAGGCTTAGCGCATTTCTGCATTACCATCGGTTTGTGGCAAAACATCAAGCTTGACGCTTGAGCCGATACCCGCGCCCAACTTAACTGCAAAGCGATCCATAAATAAACTGAACGGATCGGTTGGGGTATAATTGACGACATTATCGAGCTTTAACTGCTTTTCTAAGCTAGAAATACTGCCTTTTTTATCAGCGAGACCTAAGGCAATCGATTGCTCACCAGTCCAGAACAATCCTGAGAACAGTTTATTCTCTTCTGGGTTTTTTAGACGAGCGCCGCGTCCTTCTTTTACCGCATTGATAAAGTGCTTATGAGTATTGGCCAGCACTTTTTCGACATGCTTTTCTTCATAATCGGTAAGCGGGCGCGATAAGCTTAAAATGTCTTTATATTCACCAGCAGTGATAGTGCGATCTTCAACACCGACTTTATCCATCAAGCCTTCGACATTGTAGCTTGGCATAATCACGCCAATAGAACCAACCAAACTTGATGGGTTCACATAAATCTCGTCTGCCGCTGAGGCAATATAATAAGCACCAGAAGCGCCGATATCACCGATCACCGCATAGAGTTTTTTATCTGGATACTCTTGGCGTAGATCCCTCATTGTCTGCCAAATCTCATCAGACTGTACAGGTGAGCCACCAGGTGAGTTGATATCTAGCGCCACTGCTTTTGAGTTATTATTTTCAAAAGCACGCGTCAATGCTTCGTTGACATCATAAGCATTGGCGACATCACCACTACTGATAGTGCCTTGCAACTCAACCACGGCCAAATGTGGCTTGCTGGTATCCATACCGTCAAGAGCTGATGGCGCTTTACTGCTACAGCCACGGCCAAGGGTCAAAAATATCAATAGGATATAACCAAAGGTCAAGAGTTTGAAAAAGATACCCCAGCGGCGCGCACGGCGTTGCTCTACCACACTAGCGAGCAAGGTATTTTCAATCAAGCGCCATTCTTGTCCGCTCGGCTGGCTTGACTGCGGCATCGGCGCTGGCTGATTTGCCGAATTGTCAGGACGTTTGTTAGGGTCTGGTGGCCAGTTGGGCATATAACTTCCTAAGTCAGAAACAATCTAAAACGATAAAAGAGATGATATAGAAAATGAGGTCAGTAAGAAATCAAATTTTCTCACTGTCTCGGTCATCTATATTAATAGGTTACTAAGTATGGTGCCATTTTGGTTGTGGTTCAATAGTGTAACCGTGAAATATCACCCTATTATAACGCTGCTAGGATGAGGACAATTTTTATGGAGTGGTCTCAAAAGCTAATGCTGCTTCTAAGGCGTTATCATCATAGGTTATTGCTTCACTTATTTGCTGACGGCTGATGACCTCAGTCGTTATTTGCGAGGTACTGTGTCCAAGCCAAGTAACATGACTGTCGGTTCTATTATCCTCAAACGACTCAGCTTGGCAGATCAATGCCCACAGTTGCCAAAGACGCTTATGAGTATCCGCATTAACAATAATACGTGATGGCAGTGACTGATCTTGCGCAGTAAGGTGTTGATTGTCTGTTTGCGTACTTTTTGATATAGAAGGTATTGCCTTTATCATTTGCGCGCTAGCAAGCGGTGAATTTAGGGGATCGGCTGCATTATACTGCCGTATATTAATAGGTAACTTGCTATCAATGACAAGCGTGCACTCCCACACACTGGCATCGTCTATCTCACTCCAGCCCGTGATAGCCTCTAATGATAAAGCGCCGTTGGCGAGCTGCCATGAGTCACCTTGCTCACAGCCTTTCGGGCTGATATACGTTTTGTTAGTGATCTGAGCTGAATCATCAGCTTGGCTTGCTTTTCTATAAAACTTCTCTCGATCGAACCATCGATTACTGCGCCCTGCCTGCCAATACTGGCTAATCGGTAGGCGTTGACTTATTTGAGCAACCGTCATCGGCAACAGCTCAGAGGCATTAGGTTTAAATGTATTGCTTGCCTCATGAGTCGTGAGCGTATCCGTCAGTCCTGTACTGGCTGTCTGCACTATGAGCCCTTCTAAACGTTTAATCGACAAGGTGCGCAACTGCTGTTCTAGTGTTGCGGACAGCTTCTCTGCCGTCAAATTACTTGGCATGGTACGCGTAGCATTAGGCCTATGGTCTGCCAAAAATAACCAACTCACGCTATCCTTTGCTGACTGCGCCTTATTATACTTGCCTCCAATGCCCCCAACCTCATTCATTATAGGATATTGCAGCACAGCAGCGCTTATATAGCGATCTCCAGTGGGCAAGACATATAAAGTTGGTGACGTAGATAATGACTGCTGGTTGGCATATACCGTCATCATTAATAGCGTTAAAGGCGGTAGTGCCAGCCAACGACTGATAAACCCACGCGGTAATAACCAAGGCAATATTGCCAGCAATACCATCAGTAATATCGCCATATTTACTGGCGTATACAACCACGCCTCTGACAGCGCTGGTAATGAAGTCAGCCACCTAATCAAATCATGTAAGCTAGCGACAATGGTACTGACCAGCGCCCAAATACTATCGGCAAGTGCAGGCCATAATAAATAACAAAGCCCTGCTAATAGATTGAGCGGTACGATAACCCAGCCAAATAAACCAATCGCAAATAAATTAATGACCAATCCCCATAGCGAGGCTTTGCCAAACAACAGCAAGGTAATGGGCAGCAGGGCGATAAATAGCCAGCATTGCAGTTTAAAGACACGCTTGCCTGTGAGCCATGCCTTTCTAAGTAAAATACGGCTATATTTACTATCACCATGAGAGAAAGGTATATCTGATTGCGATAATGCTGAGTTGTTTTGCGCCTGTGAGCCACTATCGTACTTTAGCAAGAGCGCCACAGCGATAAAAGACAGCCAATAACCAGCCTGCCACAGCACATAAGGATCAAGCCATGCCATCAAGACTGCTAGCGCTAACAATACTCGCATCGTACTAATCGGTAGTAAGGTTAATCGTACCAGACCTATCGCCAGTAACATCCATGCGGTTCGCGCTGCCGGCACATCAAAGCCAGTAAATAGCGCATAAATAAAAGCGGCACTGATCATCACCCACCAGCGCACTTGCCAGCGTGGTATGCGACGATATAGGGCTGGATACAGACGATTGAACGATAATACAACTGCTCCTGCCAGCATAATCGCTAAAAACAACACATGAGTGCCAGAGATAGCCAGCAAATGTGAAATACCAGCCAACTGATACAGATCCTTGGTATCACGATTGATCAAGCTGCGATCACCTGTGAGCAAACTTAAAGTGACCGCTTTTGCTTGCTGCGCAGCGGTAGTTTGTCCCACCCAATCTTGATAAAAATGCTGCCGCAATTGCCAACGCCCTTGGTCAATCCGAGTACGAAAACGCTTAAGATAGGAATGAGAATTAGCGTCCAGTGCAGACGACTCATCGAGCGCAAAAGGCAAGGTGCTAGTCGCCACTATATTGGCTACCCCATCGATATGACGACCTCGTAACCAGCGATAACTGTCAAAACCAGAAGGGTTATTAATCGCTTGCTCAGAGGTAGCAAGCGCTGCGAGTGTTAGCGTCATAAATAACTGATCACCCGGCTGCAGCTGGTTTACGTCAATCATCTGCGAGCTTTTAGAGCCGCTTTTTGGATAAGCATTGAGTAGCACGCGGTATTTGATGTCGTTAGCAATGTTTTCAGCTTTTTCGTTCAAATCAGCGCCAGCTAAACTATTATTGCTTAGGCTATTATCAATATTTGTAACATAATCGGCCGCAATGCTATCTAATTCCTGAGCCGTTAGCTCAGAGATCAATGGCGACATATGACTAATGGTAGCGATTTGTCGATAGCCGCTATTGGTGACGTCATCATAAACGCTATCGCTAATACCCTCGATAGTAACCAACGCTTGCACACGTATAGGCTCAATAATTTTTGTTGCTTCTGCCCGCTGGTAACCCATCAAAGCTTGTAATGCACTACCAATCACTAACCCTATTGCCAGTATCATTATCAGCGAATAATTGATCATTCGAATGGGGAGTTTAGAGGGAGAAGAACCGTATGGAGAGGTATTTTGAGGAACAGAAGGCTGAGAGAAGTCGCCTTGAGAAGAAAGCTTATGGACGTCCACTGAGCTTATAGACAGAGCTTGACGCTGGTTAATAGCTATCAAAATAATAGCGACGATGACTAATAGTAGCGGTAACAACGTAGTGGCGCCGCTCATAGCTATTAACGAGTTAAATGGTATCGCCATACTATCTGCGACTGCCAAAACCCCCATCATAGCGATAATCACTAAACTGCCAAGTAACCAGTACACCAGCGCTCCTTGCTTGATGAGCTGAACGTTTAAATACGACCAATTTTGCTTGAGTGTTGCCAGTCAAAAACGGGCGGGAATCTATAGCTTCACGCTAGCAATAAAGACTGTCGTTAGAGCGTGTACTCATGTTGGAAATAGTGATAAAAATGAGATAAATGGTAACAAAATAAGAAAAGTAGCGCGGATAATATCAGGATATTGTCCAGCTATTTAACGCCATTTGGCAAGATTTGGCCATTTTTTAACCCTTTAGTCGCTACCATTCAGATCGAGGCCACGCCCTCGTCCAGCAATAGCATTTATTTTTTTATTACCCTATACTCACGGGACATATTGCAATACTGATTATTCAATACCATTACTTTGTTTTTCTGATACTATTCCTACCCGTATTTTATTCCTAATATCTCTTTATATCAGCCCATCAATGTGATTGAACCAGCGGTTGATAACGATTAAAGGCGATGCTGTGTCCCAAAAACGTCTTAAAAACTTGCTGCCCACACCAGAGAAAATTCTAGAAAGCCGCATTTTAAAATTATTTGCACCGCATTTGGCTGATCCGCGCTTATGGCATTTTAACCGGCACAGCTTAAATAAAGCGGTCTATATCGGCGTGCTCAGTGCATTTTTTCCGCTACCCGGACAGATGTTATTAGCATTAATTGGCTCGCTAATTTTTCGTGCCAATGTCCCTATGGCGCTTGGTTTAACTTGGATTACCAACCCTGTCACTAGCCTACCTATCTTTTACGCTGGTTACTACATCGGTGCCAAAATTCTTGACGTGCCGATGATCAGTTTACGGCTTATTGGCAGAATGATTGCTGACTTTAGCTTATGGGCACTATCTGATGGTGCCAACCCCTTTATCACATATCAAGGCACTGTATCGTTAACCGCATTCTGTGTGGGTATCACTATCCTTGCCGTCATTACTAGCATCGTTTGTGGCTTGGCATTTAAGGCAATTTGGCGTTATAAAACCGTCACCAGCTGGCAAAAACGCCAACACAAACCTATCGACAAGACACCTAAACGCTGATGGATGCTTTCAATACAGCGCTTAGGCATTTTGATCAATCGTCTTCTTTCTCTTTCTCTATTGCCGCAATGACATTGTCTGTAAATCTGCTATCCATCTCAAATATATCGATCACTTGTTCATCTTTGAGCAGCGTATAGCGTTTGCCAGTGGCGCTGTCTTGTGCTTTTAGATCGTAATCAACGCCCGCAAGCGTAATAGCATCAAAAACTGGGGTAAGCAGTTCAATCTGCGCCTGCCTATCAATGGTGTCAAATAGGGTTGGATCCATATAGGGTTTTAATGGTTCATTGCCCTCTTCCGCACTGCCGAAAGCAGCGATTGGATCTTCATCTTCGTTCATTGTATTTATCCTTGTAACGTGAGACAGGACTACTGTCGTCAATGTTATATAAATCGACTACATTAGGGCGTGTCCTCATTTTAAAAATGGTCATGAAAATAAGATAAATTGCCGTCAAACGAGGAAAATAGCGCAAATAATATCGAGATATTAATCAGCTATTTGACAATATTTGGCAAAATTTAGCCATTTTTAGTCCATTTAGATACAAGCGTTTGAATTGAGGACACGCTCTAGGCAAATGGTACGGTTAAACAGTTTCGACGCATTAATACTGTTCCCAATGACCATTACGTAGCAACATTTGGCGATCTGCCAGCGCCGCCAAGTTACGGTCATGGGTCACCATCAATAGTGCTGTTTGCATGGTACTTTGCAGCTCTGATAACAAGCCAAAAACACTTTGTGCATTGTCATAATCCAAGTTGCCTGTTGGCTCATCTGCCAATATGAGCGAGGGTTTGGTGACGAGGGCACGGGCAATGGCCACGCGTTGACGCTCACCGCCTGACAGCTCGCCTGGCCTGTGCGCCAAACGATGCTCCAGACCAACGCTTTTTAGGATGGCAATCGCTTGGTCTCTTGCCTCAGTCGTCGATACTTTAGGGCGCAGCAGCAGTGGCATCGCGACGTTTTCAATCGCTGTAAACTCTGCTAACAGATGATGAAATTGATAAATAAACCCTAGGTGCTTGTTACGCATCGCCCCGCGTTCAGTCTCATTCATGCTGTTTAACAACTGACCATGCAGCCAGACTTCACCACTGGTTGGCGTATCCAATCCGCCCAGCAAGTGTAGCAAGGTGCTTTTTCCTGAGCCACTGGTGCCAACGATAGCGATGCGCTCGCCAGCATTGACGGTCAAATCCAAGCCTGTCAATACTTGGGTACTAACCGCGCCTTCATCATATATCTTATTGATATTGGTCGCCTTTAAAATGGCAGACATAGCACTTCCTTTATTTTATTGATACCGATATTCATGATTTTTTAATTTGGCTAACACTTATCACCTGCAGCATAGTTGCTTAAAACGAGGCTATTCTCACTTTAATGGCTTCTCATTTTAATGATAACTACGCCTCGCTTGAGTATCAATTACTCATAACGCAACGTTTGCGCAGGTTGAATTTTAGCCGCTCGGCGCGCTGGATAAATAGTGGCCAAAAAGCTCAATACAAATGACGCACCAGTGATCAATATCACATCCGTTAAGCGCAGCTGTGATGGTAGATAATTAACGAAGTAAGCATCGAAGAGATTGAGACCGAAGGCTTGATTAATGAAGCCTAAGATATCGCTCACTGTCAACGCAAATATCACACCCAAAATCGTACCTGCAATCGTACCAATAAAGCCGATGACCACGCCTTGTACCATAAAGACCTGTGTAATCAGACGAGGAGATGCCCCAAAAGTCTTTAGAATCGCAATATCAGCTTTTTTATCGGTGACCAGCATGACCAGACTTGAGACAATATTAAATGCTGCCACTAGGATGATTAAGAACAGTAGCAACCCGACCATGGCTTTTTCCATTTGGATCGCCCCAAATAGATTGCCGTGCGTTTGCGTCCAGTCATTCGGATAGAGGCGATCAGGAGCAATCGCAGCCGCTTTTTGGGCAGCAATGGGCGCGGTAAAGATATCGTTTAGCTTCATACGGATACCTTGAGCGCCATCGGGGAGGCGGAGCAACTTACCGGCATCACTCATCGGGATAAAGGCCATGAGGCTGTCCACTTCTGGGCTGATACTGAAAATACCCGTCAAGGTAAAACGCTTAAAGCGCGGTATCACACCAGCCGGTGATGGCGATGCTTCTGGCAACACCAAAGTCACCTTATCACCGATGCTCAAGCCCAACGATTGCACCATCTCTTCACCCAGCACAATACTGAAATCACCCGCTTGTAGAGTATCGATACTGCCTTCAGTCATGTGATCGTTAATGATCGAGACGTTTTTTTCGTACTGAGGATCGACACCAGTGACCATGATACCTGCCACTTGACCATTCGAGGTCAGCATGCCTTGCAGCTGAATAAAGGGCGCGACGGCAGCGACTTCTGGATCTTCTTTAATACGATCAGCCAATTGCTCCCAATCACCAATCACCTCGGTTGAGATAACGGTTGCTTGCGGCACCATGCCCAAAATACGGGTCTTTAACTCACGGTCAAAACCATTCATCACCGACAAAACCGTAATCAATACGGCAACCCCAAGGGTCAAACCTATCATCGAGATCAGCGATATAAAGGAGATAAAGCCATTACTACGCTCTGCTCGGGTGTATCGTAAGCCGATAAATAACGCTAAAGGACGAAACATATTCAAACTCTTTATCTTATCTACGTGCGACTTTTATATGCGCCAAAACGAGCAGCGACAAACGCCCTATAGAGTGCGCCTGCCATACCAACATATAAATTGAACACAAAAATAGGGTTTAAAACAGGCCAAATTTGGCCATCAAAAGGGAGCTAGTTTGACACAATTTGGCGGATATGTGCCAGTCATTAGCAAAAACTGCGCGTATTTTTTGCCAAAAAACCGGGTTTTGTTATTATTTTTTATGAGGGGCTTGCTATTACTTGCGTCTATACCTATATATTGTATGCTAAGGACAATTGTCAATAACCCCTCCTTGTTGTTTGCTGACCCTATACTGCCGACATTGCTAGCTATCTTAGACCAATGATTATAAATATTGGATGCTAGATGAGCAATGTCAGCGTTAGGTCCAAACCTCATCGCTGACTTAAGTTTGAGTATTTTCATGACCATTAATTATCAATATAAAAACATCCAATCTCCTACCAAAATCACCTTATCTGACGAGCAAGCTGCCGGTCATGCCGATCATTGGCGTATTTTAACCGATGATATGAGTCATGATGTGCCAGAGTGGCTGCAAAAGATGATCGAAAAGGCGGCCATGCCGAAAGGTCTCAACCCCAACGTCAGCGCCAAAGACAGTTGCTTGTTGCTATCTGAAGACCAACCTTGCCACATCAACCAAGTGCTGGCGATGAAAGACGGTAAGCCCGAATGCTTTATCAACGCCTATCCATGTGTCGACAGTCCTTATGGGCTACATTGCAAAATCGAGCGTATCATTGCCAACGACAACTCACACGACGCAGTACTGCGTTTGCGCACGGCTGACGGCAGTATTATTTATGCCTTTGACCAGCTTTATACCGCCAACCGTCATTTGTATCAACGCGATACGTCTTACTTCGTGAATTTTAGTGCTTGGGCACATGAAATCAAGCTAAGCGAGCAGCACGAAGTTATTATGGTAGAAGATCAAGAAGCCATTCGCTACCATCGTGCCTTTAACGATATCGTCGCCGCCAATGATGGTCAAATACCGGATGATCTACAAGAGCAAATCAAAGAGTGGAAGCCTGAGACCAAAGAACAAATGGCGCCAGTCGAGATTAACCTAGGTCATATGTGTGCTTATTTGTTCGGTGATACTCTGGGACAAGAAGACGAGGCATGGTGCCAAGGTCAAGTACTTGGCAAGCAAGAAACCCTCTTTAATGGCAAGCCCATTATCTTGTTTGATGTGGTAATACTACGTGAACAAGACGCCGATCCATTCGTGGTGCGTATTGGTGCGCTCAATACGACAGAGACTGCTTCTATTAACGTACATGACTATGTACAAGCGAATGTCTGGCTACAGGCAGCGATGTATAAAGAAAACCAAAAGTCACAAGATGCGACGGCGGCATCAAAAGCCAGCTAAACATTCAAGAAACTTAAGTCGTTTAATTAATTTAAATAGTCTAAGTAAGCAGCATCGCTAGGCATTCATTGCGACAATTACTTCTTCTTACTCATATTATCATTCGTAAAAAAGCTCCTAATATAAAATTAGGAGCTTTTTTGTGCTTTGCTTAGACAATATCGATAAAAAAAATCAATTGAAAAAGTGAAAGATATAGACTTAAGCCGTTAAGCCATCGTCGTCATAGATTTGACACGTTTGTACAATTCTTTTTGCTCAGCACTTGGACGTGCCGTTTGTACCGCCATCAATTGTGACATATCGCCTTCAACGCGAATTTTACCACTCATAAATGCGCCCATGATTTCGTTGGTATCAAAGTCGGTAATGATTGATTGCAAGATACTACGGTCAAGCAATAATGTGGTGGTCGCATTATCATTTAAGCCGCGATGCAATAGGCCATCAGCAAAGTTGGCTTCGATATCTCCATCGGTGTCAGACACTTTTAGGTTGATAACCATATTAGCCAGCGCGGGTGGCAAATTTAGCTCACCAGCTTCGCTACCTAACTTCTCAACGTCATCAAACCATGCATCTGTCAAAAAAACTGCCATATTATTGTCCTTAATGAATAGGGTGCTAGGCTAACCGTATCAATTACTGCTTACTGCCGCCCAATCGTATTCAAATGATTAAAATCGTTATTGTGTCATCGTTATTATAACAATGCGTAGGAAACTACTGTCGATACTTTTCAATCTCATTATAAGGGGCGATTTACCGATAAGTAAAACCTATTTATAACCCCACTCTCAACTTTAAAAGTGATTGAAAAAAGAAGAGCACCTCACTAATCTATTGTTTTCGACCAAGAATACAATGGAGTTGTGAGATGCCCATAGACGAATTTATCATCAATATCTATTTAATGGTAGAGCAATATTACAAAATAGTCGTCACCCAGCCCTTGCGAGGTGCAGGTTACGCACCAAAGTTGAGTGATCCTGAGATCATTTGCATGGAGATGGTCGGTGAATTTTTACACCTTGATCAAGACAAACAAATTTGGCAATACTTTACCCAGCATTGGCAAGACTGGTTTCCAGCCATCGGCTCATACCCTAACTTCGCAAAGCACTGCGCCAATCTGTGGCAAGTCAAACAGCAGATACAAGATAAAGTCAGTGAACTTGAGGGCCGTGACAACATCCATTTTATGGATGGCTTTCCGATACCCGTCTGTCATTATGGACGCGCTTATCGGCATAAAAACTATCAAGACTTAGCGGCTTTTAGCTACTGTGCGGCTAAGCAAGAGAGGTACTATGGCTTTGAAGGACATTTGCTTGTTAACTTATCGGGCATGATTAAAGGCTTTACCTTTGCTCCTGCCAATGTTGATGAAAGAGCGGTTGCCCCAGAAATCACCACTCATATTCATGGGCTACTTGGCGCTGATAAAGGGTATATCAGCCCTAGTCTGACATCGTACTACGACGCTCAAGGCGTGGATTTACAAACGCCACTCAGAGCTAACATGAAAGAGGATAGACCCAAACCTGTGGTAAGGCGGCTAATGAAAGCCCGCCGTATCGTTGAAACAGTCATTGGTCAGCTATCAGAACGATTTAATATACAAAGAGTGAGAGCAAGAGATTTATGGCATTTGTCTCATCGATTGATTCGTAAAATCCTGTCACACAATCTGTGCTTTGTACTCAACAAAAAACTTGGTAATCCGCCTCTTCAGTTTGAATTGCTTATTTCAAGTTGAGAGTGGGGTTATTTATAAGGCTAATGTTGCCATTGTTACAAAAACTTCTCTATATTTTGTACTTATACCCTATGATTCATAGGATTCTGCCCTCTAGAATAGTCTTAAAATTGGGTATAAAATAGGCTGATAGCGTAGCAATAATAAGTTGCCTACGCAGATTTTTACCAAAGAGTTTGTATTTTGCCGCATAGTTCTGATGATATTTAATTAGGATTGCGTTACAATACCCTTAAACAGAGTCGGGAGTTTTAACTAAACATTACGTTAACCTGTTTTTTTGTCAGCCACCGCTAGCATACATCAATGGTCCATGCTGTTTTACGACCAGATGGATATCAGTGTCTATCTTCGTTATTGCTGTTGTTTTCAGTAATAATTAAGATAAATCCTTAATATCACTAGATGTTTGATGCTTCTATACGGTGTCACTCCTTATTTACCTTAACGAGTTATTAACAATCCTACTATCAACTGGCTGTAAGCGCTGCATGTTCCTAGCGCTACCCTCTTCCTCTTTGCATCAACTGATACTGAGTGGAAGCTTAGCTTGATAGTTAATAACCTTAAGATAATAATTGAGTCAAGAGACAGCATGTACCGCGATGACTATCTGCCTGCACCAGTATGGTTGCTGCAGATAATGCGGAGAGTTAGTTAATTCTGTTGATAATTCGGGCTGTAAAGGAATCATCCAATGAGTTTACAAAACACAGCAGTCGCCCCAGTTGACCGTGAGTATGAAATTACCATCGTAAGATTTTTTACGATAATGGCCGTGGTATGGGGCATCGTCGGCATGAGCCTTGGCGTGTTCATTGCTTCACAGTTGGCATGGCCAGCGCTTAACTTTGACATCCCATGGCTGACATTTAGTCGTTTAAGACCGCTACATACCAATGCAGTGATTTTTGCTTTCGGTGGCTCTGCCCTGTTCGCAACGTCTTACTATATTGTTCAGCGCACCTGTAAGACAAGGCTATTTGCCCCTTATTTGGCTTGGTTTACCTTTTGGGGTTGGCAAGCGGTTATCGTCTCTGCCGTTATCACCCTTCCTCTAGGCTTGACCTCGACTAAGGAATACGCTGAGCTTGAGTGGCCAATCGATATTTTGATTGCTCTGGTATGGATATCTTATGCCATTGTTTTCTTCGGGACACTCATCAAACGCAAAACCTCACATATTTATGTGGCCAACTGGTTCTTTGCCGCTTTTATTATTACGATTGCATTACTACATATCGTAAACAGCATGGCGATTCCGGTTAGCGCGTTCAAATCTTATTCGCTATTTGGCGGTGCAACTGATGCGATGGTGCAATGGTGGTACGGACATAACGCGGTAGGTTTTTACTTGACGGCAGCCTTCCTTGGGATGATGTATTACTTCGTTCCAGTACAGATTGGTCGTCCTATTTATTCGTATCGTTTGTCTATCGTTCACTTTTGGGCATTGATTGCATCTTATATGTGGGCTGGTGGTCACCATTTGCATTATTCAGCGCTTCCTGATTGGACGCAGTCATTAGCAATGGTATTCTCAATCATCTTATTTGCACCCTCTTGGGGTGGTATGATTAACGGTGTATTGACGCTATCTGGTAGTTGGGATAAGTTACGTACCGATCCAATCATTCGCTTTATGATCGTAGCATTGTCATTCTACGCAATGTCGACGTTCGAAGGCCCAATGATGTCTATTAAAACCGTTAATGCGCTATCGCATAATACGGATTGGACAGTCGGTCACGTACACTCAGGCGCGCTTGGTTGGGTAGGTATGATTACCATTGGTTCGCTATATGTACTATTACCACGTATTTATAACAAACCAAAAATGTACTCTATCAGCTTAATCACCACCCATTTCTGGCTAGCGACTGCAGGTACTATCTTTTACATCGTATCAATGTGGATCTCAGGTATTGGTCAAGGCATGATGTGGTTGGCTACTAATCCAGATGGTACTTTGGTATACAGCTTCGTTGATACAGTTGAGTTCTCGCATTTCCCATATATCGGGCGTGCTTTTGGTGGATTCTTGTATGTGTCAGGTATGTTTGTGATGGCTTATAACTGCTATAAAACACTCAAGATGCCAGAAGGTAAGCCTGTAGATGTCGCTGATCCAACGGATCATGAACCTAGTGTCGATACCTCGACAGCTAACGTATAAGGAGCGATCATGGCTGGTACACCGCATGAAATTATTGAAAAAAATACAGGCCTGTTGGTCATCGGTATCGTTATTGCGATTAGTTTTGCAACACTCGTTGAAATCGTACCGCTGATTTATGATAACAAGGGTCCAGAAGACGGTGGTGTGAACGCGCCGCTACCTGCTATGGAGCCATGGACTGCGCTTGAATTCGAAGGTCGTGATATTTATATTCGTGAAGGTTGTCACGTTTGTCACACGCAGATGGTTCGCCCACTACGTGCTGAGGTTGAACGTTATGGACCTTATTCACGCGCTGCTGAATCTACGTGGGATCACCCATTCTTATGGGGCTCAAAACGTACTGGACCAGATCTAGCACGTGTTGGTGGACGCTATTCAGAAGACTGGCAAAAGCAGCATCTTATTGCGCCACGTTCATTAGTTCCTGAGTCTGTGATGCCTGGTTTCCCGTGGCTTGCGACCAATGAGGTGAATGGTACAAACGTTCAAACTAAGATGCGTCTATTCCGTGATCGCTTTGGTGTACCTTACACTGAAGAAGATATCGAAGGTGCTCCTGATGCGGTGCTTGGTGCCACTGAGCTTGATGCTTTGGTCGCCTATCTCCAACAGTTGGGTACTGCAATGGAAGGACAGCGCTAATGGGTATTGGTGAATTACAAACAATTGCGACCGTTTCTGCCTTTGTTGCCTTTGTAGGCGTTGCATGGTGGGCGTATTCGCCAAAAAACAAAAAACGCTTCGAAGAAGATGCACAACTTGCGCTTGATGACGAGGATATAAAGTCTCTGTCTGAAGAGCAGCGCAATAAGGATAAACGATGACATTTTTTTGGAGTTCTTGGATCACTGTATTTAGTTTTGCTTGTTGGCTATTTATTCTTGGCGTCCTTTTGATGGTTCTAAAGTACAAGCCAGAAGTAGAAGAAGACGGTACAACAGGCCATGAATACGATGGCATCCGAGAATACGACAAACCCCTGCCCAAGTGGTGGTTAGTGATATTTTTTGGCTCAATCGTCTGGGGCATCGCTTACTGGGTGTTTTTCCCAGCCATGTTCCCTAAGCATTGGGACGGTATTACCACAGTAGAAGTCGATGGCGAAACGGTACCTTGGACCTCGCACAATGAGCTAAACAGTGAACTTGAACAGAACAACAAAGTATTTACGGATAACTTTGAAAAAAGTATTTTGGTTAAAGCAAACGCTGCCGGAGCTGCTCAAACGCTAGGTACACTCAATGATTTGCAAGCAACAATGCGCCGTAGTGAAACACCACCTGCAGATTTGCAAACGCAGATCGATGGAAAAATTGCAGAGCTTGCGCCTTATGTTGAAAAGCTCTCTGAAAACCCAAATGCGTTGAAAGTTGGTAGCCGTTTGTTCTTACAGAACTGCTCGGTATGCCATGGTTCTAATGCGAAAGGTGCAACGGGTTATCCGAACTTGACTGATAACGACTGGCTGTACGGTGGTGAAGCACAAAACATCTTGACGACGCTACACAATGGCCGCGTTGGTGGTATGCCAGCATGGCGCGATCAGATCGGTGAAGATGGCGTGCGTGCAGCGTCAGAGTATGTACTATCACTATCTGCTAACAACGGTAGCAAAGATAACGGCAAGCTCGATCAAACTTTGGTCGCTCAAGGCAGTGCAATCTTTCAGCAAAATTGTGCCTTGTGCCATGATAAAGATGGTAAAGGAATGATCTCAGCAGGTGCACCTAACTTGACTGATAATATCTGGCTGTATGGCGGCGATCGCGAAACGGTACGAAATACACTACGTTATGGTCGTGCTGGTGTTATGCCGCAGTGGGAAACCAAGCTAGGTAATGAGCGTATCATGCTACTTGCTGCTTATATTTACTCTTTATCAGACAAGCCCGCTAAAGCCGCTCAAGCGCTACCAGTTACTGCTACTGCGCCGAACGAAGCAGCAGCTACTGTTAACTAAGATTGATTTAGTCATTCTTGATACGATAAATGGATAAGATAGAAAAAAGGGAGGACTGTTATTGCAGTTCTCCCTTTTGTTTGGCTGTTGTGCTAAAGGTGTTGAGTTAATGACCTCATTATCCTTGTCATGATATTCGCTTTATTTGGCCAATGACTTGCACTTGCACCTCTATGCCGACCAGTTTATTTTATATCACTACATGACATTTATTATTCTTATATAATGATTGTGTTTTAACATTATCACCCCATTTATAGTAGGGAGAATGTTAAAATAGCAAAACTTAAACACCACTTATCTGTCGCTATTTTTAGTATGAGTGGTTCAATCGTAATTGGCTATTTACAATCGCTCATTTGGTAGCAGGGTTCGCTGTTTTTTACAGTGATTATCCTACTCAGCTACTTACTGACATTGATAACATCGCACATTCCAACATCTTTTTATTATAGGTGTTTGTTCATCATGCCAGCAGACTGATTCTTTTTTTAAAGAGGCACGTTTATGTCAGCACAACAATCTAATAAAATCCCCGTACAGCAGGTCGATCTTGATGCGACCAAGCAACGCGTGCACCCGAGGTTTGTCACAGGTTTTTATCAAAATATCCGCGTCGTTAGTATGTATGCCTTTTTGGCGCTGTTTTTGTTACTGCCGTGGCTGCGCTATAATGATAGACAAGCAATATGGTTTGATGTGCCCTCGCAGCATTACTATATTTTTGGCATGACGTTTTTGACGCAAGATTTCTATTTTATTGCTGCATTTGCCATTATTGCCGCGTTTACGCTGTTTATGGTGACGGTATATGCAGGACGCGTTTGGTGTGGTTATGCTTGTCCTCAAACGATATGGACGCATCTATACCAGTATGTTGAAAAATGGGTGATTGGTGATCGTAATAAGCGTATCAAGTTTGATAAAGCACCGTTAAGTGCGAGCAAAGTGTTCAAGCGCACAGTGGTATATTCAATTTGGTTTTTGCTTTCTGTGATTACAGCAGCGACCTTTGTTAGTTATGTGGCGGGAACAGACTCTCTATATCATAGCTGGCAGTCAATAGGAGTAATTCCATTCCCTGACTGGCCAACGTGGGTATGGGTTTCAATGTTTATCTTCACCTTCGCTACTTATGCCAATGCAGGCTACATGCGTGAGCAGATGTGTGTACAGATTTGTCCTTATGGCCGCTTTCAGAGTGTGATGTTTGATAAAGACACATTGATCGTATCTTATGATTATGAACGCGGTGAGCCACGCGGTGCCCGTAAAAAAGGCACAAATCCAGAGCACTTAGGCGATTGCATTGAATGTACCATGTGTGTGCAGGTCTGCCCTACTGGTATCGATATTCGTGATGGTTTGCAAGTTGGCTGTATCCAGTGTGCAGCTTGTATTGATGCCTGTAACGAAGTGATGGACAAGGTCGGCTATCCGCGTGGACTGATTCGTTATACGACCGAACGTCAGTTAGCAGAAAAAGAGCCAAGCCGCGTACTACGCCCACGATTATTTGCTTATTTGACGTTATTAGCTGTGCTATGTGGCGGTGTTATATATGCGCTGACCGATCGCGTGCCCTTAGAGATTGATATCCGCCGTGACCGTAATCAGTTGTCGTCTATCAATAATCAAGGCATGATCGAAAACAGCTATATCGTCAAGCTAACCAATAAGACGCAGGATGCTCATACCTACACGATAACACTAGCACCGCAAAAAGGGTTGAGTTTAGAGCTGCGCTTTAATGATGTACCATTAGAAGCAGGCGAAAGCTTCGATATGCCTGTCAGTATTTATGGTGATCCTGATGTGATTGAATTTGGTCAAACGCCAGTGACGTTAAATGTGACCAGTGAAGACGGTAAGTACAATGTCAGTAAGCAAAACGTCTTTACGACTCAAGGTCAGTAATTCATCACTGAACTGATTATTTAGTTTCCTTTATGTCATTCGGTAGTCAGCGACTTTGAGAGTCAAAGACTATCGAATAAATGTTTTACCATTAAACTGGTAGCGCTTAGCCGCCAAATTATCCGTTGATACCATTTGTAGATGTCTAATGAACAGCTATCTATTGATTGCGTATCTGATGCATAGGTATTTTATGTCTACTCCAGCACCGAACTTTAAACATCAAGATACTCAGCCATGGTACAAGAATTACATGGTCGTTATCTTTGTGATTGGCATGCCTGCTGCGGTCGTGATCGCTTGTATTTGGTTTGTTTATTACTCTTACCAGATCCGTGATAGCGTGGTACGTGACGACTGGTATATGGATGGCAAAACGCTCTATCATGATGTCTCTCGTGACAAGCTCACGTATGATTTAGACTTGCATGGACAAATGCAGTTTGCAGAAAATGGCGATATTGTGTTTTATCTTAACTACCCTGAACAAAGCGTCCAGTCAGGCAAGCTGTTAAATGGTACGCCACTTACCTATCCTGATACGTTAGAGCTTTCTATTTCTCATGCAACGGATATCAAAAAAGACCGCGACGTTGTCCTTAAGCATGTTGAGGGCAATAAATACAGCGCACAAGTCGATATTGATTCGGTAAAAGCCAAGTATTACCTACAGGTTAGCAACGACGGTAAAGATGATTGGCGTATGCAAGATGTCGCAAAACTGCCTCGTTCAAAGGTCAGCTTTGACCCACTACCAGTTTTTGCTAAAAGTTAATGCTGTTAATAGCATCCAGACATAAAAAAACCAGCCACTCGTCAGAGATCGGCTGGTTTTTTTGAGCTATTTAGTATTCTACTAATTAATAGGTACTATTTAATCTCGTACTAACTTATAAACTACTAAATCACTGGGTTAATCGTTGGAATTTTCTGCGCTTTGCGCTCGTTTTGCGCGGCTTTATCCGTCTCTGTAGAATAAGGCTTGTCACTAGCGAACTTAGGATTGAACGTTTGCGTCCTTGGCGATACAGGTAAACCAATCTCAGCCAAACTATCTGTCTGCCCGGCTTGAATATTGTCGCCTTCAAATAAACGCTCATCGTTATCACGGTCGAGACTTAAGTGTTCAAAATCGAATAACTCACGGTCTGCTAATTGTGAAGGAGCAACGTTTTGCATGGCCTTAAAGATAGAGGCCAAACGCTGCGGATGAGCATTATCCCATTCGCGTAGCATGTCATTAATAATAGCGCGCTGTAGATTGGTCTGGCTACCACATAAGTTGCACGGGATAATCGGAAACGCTTTGAGGCGTGCGTATTCAATGATGTCTTTTTCTTCAACGTATGCCAAAGGGCGAATGAGCATGTTTTGCTTGTCGTCGCTGAGCAATTTTGGCGGCATCGATTTTAGCGCGCCGCCATGAAATAAGTTCAAAAAGAAAGTCGTGAGCATGTCGTCACGGTGATGACCAAGGGCAATTTTGGTCGCGCCAATCTGCTTGGCAAAACCGTATAACGAGCCACGACGCAAACGCGAACATGCTGAGCAATAAGTCTTGCCTTCTGGCACCACGCTTTTGACGATACTATAAGTATCTTTTTCTAAAATATAATGAGCAATGCCCTGCTCGTTCAGATACGCTGGCAAAATATCCTCAGGATAACCGGGCTGCTTTTGATCAAGGTTGACCGCGACGATATCAAAGTTGATCGGCGCAATACGTTTTAGCAGCAATAAAATATCAAGCAATGTATAACTGTCCTTACCACCTGACACGCAAACCATCACCACATCGCCATCTTCAATCATATTGAAGTCACGAATCGCCCAAGATACTTGGCGGCGCAGCTTTTTTTGTAGTTTGCGAAATATCGCTGTTTCTGTCAGTGCTTGTTCGTCAGCCAATTGCTCAGCACTGCCATAGTCAACACCAGCATGCTCACTATCAGCTGCCACGTCCATAGCATCATTGAGCTCGTCGTTCACCTCATCGTATTCCATACTATGTCTATCAGTCTCTAAAGAATGATTATCGAAGTCAGCATTGGTAGACAACTCGTTAAATTGAGGAGGGAATGTTGGTGTAAACAAGGTCGCTGCGGTCATAAATTACTCAATATCTTTGCAAGGATGATGTGACTATAATGATGTGACTATAAAGCAAGCTATAAAACAGAAGGCGTCTCAATATTAATAGTGACACACGAGTGAGACGCTAAAAGCCGCAGCGATTATAACAAAAATCACTAAGGTATTGAAAAGATGAGGCTAAATTATTAGCATAAATGCTATCGTTGTGGGCAAACAATCATAGAATGTAGTGAAAATCGATGCGAGGAACAAAATCTTATCGCCTTTATGGTTCTGTAATAGCCGTATTTTTGCTAAAATAGCCGTTTTTCGCCAATCAATAATAGACAACACTATGACTAACGCTACCACACCAGCCAACGCCCAAAATCAAACAGCCGATGAGCGCTTAACAACACTGCATAAAAGCCAAAATGCTGTTGTGCTACTGTCTGGTGGTCTCGATTCAGTGACTTGCTTATATTGGGCCAAGGCGCGTTATGCGTCGGTTACTGCGGTCAGCTTCAACTATGGTCAGCGTCACAATAGTGAGCTTGTCGCCGCAAAAAGTATCGCAGAAACAGCCGCGGTCAATCATCGTGTTATCGATATTGATATCGCTCAGTTGGGCGGCTCATCATTGACCGATCACAGCATGATCGTTCCTGACGGAGATGCAGAGAAGTTCCCTAATAAGAAACGCGATGAGATTGATAACGATGCCATTCCAAACACTTATGTGCCTGCACGCAATACCATATTCTTATCTTATGCCCTAGCCGTCGCTGAAGTCATCGATGCCAACCATATCGTCATTGGCGTCAGCTCAGTCGACTATTCTGGCTATCCAGATTGTCGCCCTGAATACATCGCCGCTTTTGAGCACATGGCGAATCTAGCGACTAAAGCGGGTGTGACTGGTCATCATCTAACCATTCAGACGCCATTGCAGCAGTTATCCAAAGCGAAGACCATTGAGCTTGGGCTGTCATTGGGTGTCGATTATGGCCAGACGATTTCTTGCTACCAAGCCGATGCCAACGGTCTTGCCTGCGGCGTTTGCGACAGCTGCACCTTACGTCGTCAAGGGTTTGCCAAAGCAGGTGTCGCTGATCCCACCCATTATCAATCTTAGCGCTTGGATTGGTTATATGGGTTATATGGGTTATAGCAGGTCAATATAAAAAAGATACAGCGTGACTGATATAAATTTTTTGCCGCCTCTGTCTGCGTAGGCACAGCAAGCAAGAAAAATTTGTAACAGTCACGCACCTTCATGTTGTGTCTCTACTCTATTTAGTATCGACTATATACAACCAAAGCATTTGTAAATTGGTACGGTGATAACCTCGCATGATTTACTATTGTCATATCTGTGCTCAGTTGCTTTGTACTGACTTAAAATTGCCTCGACTATAGCAGCGGACGCTATGACTAAACATTAGCGAAACATTCGCTTGCATTAACACAGCACGCCGCCGTTGTATTTTAATTGTGATACTTGCTATGGTATGAACGATTATATTTGTCATTAAATAGACAAATGGTAGAGAAAAAGTGCTATTTATCTCCATTTTTTATCTACCGTCATTTTATTTTGCTCTGCGTAAAAATCTACAAAATTGCCGCCACCTTTGAGAGGATATTTATGAAGTTATTGCCCGTATTACCCCTAGCCCTCGCTGCGCTGTTTGCCATGCCACAAGCCAATGCTATCGATATTAAGCAAAACAATATCAATACTTGCGTGAGCGGTGCCGTCAAGTATAAAGTCGCTGACAAGAGCAACGCGACCAAGCTATGCAATTGCACTATTGATGTCCGTAGCAACATGACAATCGGTCAAATGTGGGAAATTGAGAGCTATGCCCAAGACAAAAAAGACCCGTCAGGCCTACCCTATGTAAAGAAAATGCAAAAAGACTTGCAGCAATGCACTGTTGGCCTAGACTTAAAGCAACCACAAAAACCTGCATAAGCAATAAATGGGTTAATACAAAAAAGACTGGCAATGACCAGTCTTTTTTGTTGCGAATGAATAAGTGAAGTGTAAAACTGAGTATTTATTTCTGCTAATCTGCCTATAATAAGACCACCATAATCTAAAAAAACCATAAAACAACTAAGGATTTTACCATGGCTAAGCCAACCACAGAGACTATTGCCCTGCCCGACTTTCCAGTGACGATGGTACGTGAGCTAGATGGTCATTTTATTCATGACGATATTAGCTTAAAAGACTTGGTTGCGCATACTAACAAAGGACTGATTCTTTATTTTTATCCAAAAGACAATACTCCAGGTTGCACCACACAAGCGACAGAGTTCACAGCGCACATTAATGATTTTGATGGCTTAGGCTATGATATCGTTGGGGTGTCCCGCGATAGTGCCGAATCTCATGAAAAATTTATCGCAAAATATGATTTACAGATTCCACTGATCAGTGATAACGACGAAGAGCTATGCCAGTACTTTGACGTCATTAAAGAAAAGAACATGTACGGTAAGATTACGTTAGGTCTGGTACGCTCGGCCTTCGTATTTGACAAAGACGGCAATCTTACTCATGCGCAGCGTAATCTACGTGCTAAAGACTATACCGAGCGCTTACTGACGATGTTAGCGCCATAACTTTTATTATGGTTATTGGCACTAACATCGTCATAGAATAGCGCTTATTGAGACGCTAAGCACAAACGATTAAAAGCCAACATCTTATCAGTCACTCACATCATATAAAATATAACTATTTGAGAATAATATGAATAACCAGTCAGACAGCACTGCCGCTAGTACATACCATCAAGTCACGCGCAAGGTATCGGTTGCCGTCATTGGCGCAGGGACAGCAGGACAGAATGCCTTTCGCCAAGCCAGTAAAACCAAAGATGATATCGTCATTATTAATGATGGCTTTTGGACGACCACCTGTATTGCGGTCGGTTGTATGCCCAGCAAACTGCTCATTGCCGCAGCCGACCGCGCTCATGATGCCAATCACTCTGCGGAATTTGGGATTCATGGCAGCGCTCAGATAAATGGCAAACAAGTCATGGAACGCGTCCGCACTGAACGCAGTCATTTTGAAAGCTATATTGAAAAACAAGTCGATAGCTGGCCTGACCACAAAAAAATAGCGGGTCGCGCTCATATCAATGAGCAAGGTCTCATTGAGGTCAATGACGAGGTGATTGAAGCAGATAAAATCATCGTGGCTACTGGCAGCTCTCCTTTTATTCCAGAAGGTTGGAATGATAAGTTGGGCGACACTTTACTGACGTCTGATACGGTTTTTGAGCTACCAGATTTACCAAAATCTATGGCGGTGGTTGGCGCTGGTGCTATTGGTTTAGAGCTTGCACAAGCATTTAATCGCTTGGGTGTAGAGGTGACACTATTTAACCGTGTTAAAAAAGTAGCCGGACTGAAAGACTCAGACATTAGCAATAAAGCCATCGACTGTTTAAGCCGTGAGCTGACGATGCATTTGGGCAGTAAAATCAAAGATATTGGCACGCAGGCGGCTGAAGGTAGTCAAGGAGCACTCGCCTTTATTGATTATGAAGACAGCGCAGGTGAGACACAGCAGTGGCAAGGTGAATATGTACTGGTCGCGACGGGTCGCCGTAATAATATTGAGCAGCTAGGCGTTGAAAACCTAGGGGTTGAGCTTGATGACAAAAATCGCCCAAAGAATCTGAGTAAAAAGACCGGTCAAATTGGTGATTTAAATGTCTTTATCGTTGGCGATGCCAATGCCCATATTCCACTGCTGCATGTGGCCAGTGATGAAGGATTTAGTGCGGGCAATATGGTCTGCGACAATGTAAAAAATGCTCATATTCGCCCACCAGCCGTACCCTTCTCTATCGTATTTTGTTCGCCACAAATCATCAACGTCGGTAAGTCTCTCCCCGAAATAGAGGAAGATGAAGAGCTCGAACACGTGATTGGCAGCGTGAGCTTCGACAATCAAGGACGCAGCCGAGTCATGGGCGTCAACTGTGGCCTGCTACATATCTATGGCTGCAAAAAAACAGACAGAATCCTAGGTGCGAGCATGGTCGGTCCCGATGCCGAATATATCGGTCATATATTGGCGGTTGCTATCACCAATGACTTAAGTATCAAACAATTACTGGACACGCCTTTTTATCATCCGACTATCCTAGAAGGTTTGCGTACCGCGCTACGCGATGTCCAACACAAAATGAAGATACCTTTTCAGTCTCAGGACACTCAAGAAAGCACTTCTTAATGCCCAAAACAGTAGCGCTTTTAAACATTATGCTTAGTACCAATCTTCGCTCATGTCGTGTTGTATTGATTGTCACGACTTGAGGTCATCTAAAAACACTTTGCATGGACGACACAATGGCAATCGCTAGTATTACCGAGTTTTTTCAAGAGATCATTCGTGACTTACATACTAGCCTTTACCTTGCTCTCGGCGGCTCAATCGATGAGGAGTCATTCGATTGGACGTCGCAAGCGGTAGAGCTGACCAGCACGGGTATTAAAATCCTGATACTGCTTGCGGTATTAGGGTTTTTTTATTGGTTGGCTATTTATATTGTCAAAAAAAGCAAATCCCGAATCCGTCTGAATGAACGCCGGTCAAAAATAGTACGCTCAGTTTTGCGTTATATTTGGATCGTTGCCAGCTTGATTGCCATTATGAGTCAGATTAGCTTTGAACCAGAGACGATCAAAGCCACGGCTAAGGCCAGTACTTGGGCGGGCATCTATTACGTGCTGTGGACGTCTTCTGGACAAATCATTCACAAGATCCTACAGCATTACGGACTCAATGCCTCTATTGAGCAGCTGCTTAAAAATATTTTGTCGGTATTATTGTTGGTATTGGGGCTTGCCAGTGTCATGGCGCAGTTTGGCTTTGATATTGTGTCTTTAGTGGCAGGTTTGGGTATCGCTGGTTTAGCAGTTGGCTTTGCTGCCCAATCGACGCTCGCCAACTTTATTGCTGGTATTACGATCTTGCTTGAGCAGTCCTTTCAAGTAGGCGACTGGGTCAATATCAACGATAATGAAGGTCGTGTGGTGGTGATTGCCCTACGTACTACTCACGTTTTGACTCGAGACAACATCACTGTCATTATTCCAAACTCCAACGTCGCCTCCTCTGAGGTAACCAACCTAACCTCCAAAAACTTTATCCGCTTTGATGTTCGTGTGCGTATTGCGTTTGAAGATGACATTGATAACGCCCGCAAAGAGATTTTGCAGGTACTTGCCGGCAATGATATGGTGCTTAATCGTCCTGAAACCTCAGCAACCGTCGATGAAATTGGCGAATATGGGGTATTTTTTATCGTGCGTTTTTGGGTAAAACCAGCCGCTGTTGCGCGTATGCCCAAGATTAAAGAAGGTCTAAGAGAAGATATCAAGCGTGCCTTTGATGCGGCCAATATATCCACCCCTTATCCGCATATGCGCCTGCTCATGCCAAAAGACGTGGATTATCCTATCGCGACCAAACCTTTTGCTACCACTACCCAATTGGTTACAGAAGCAGTATCGTTAAAAAAGAATGATAAATAACGTTTATTAGGGATGTCCCTAATGTAGAACAGTAAGTGCAAAAGCCTTAAACGACAGAGACTACTTCAAACATAGCTCTCTAGGATAGGGCCAAAGCAGCTAACGTAGCTTGTAAGGTCTAAAAAAATCTCATATAGTTTGATACCTTATATAGCAAATATCAGCTTAAAGATTTGCTTATGGATTGCTATAACTATTATCATATATATGCAGAATTTTGAAAAAAACACAATAACCTAAATAGGAGTAAATAATGATTACCCATGTACCTGATGTGACTTTCAAAACCCGTGTTCGTGATGAATCTATCGAAGGAGACAACCCATTTAAATGGCAAGACTTAACCACAGATGAGCTATTTGCCAATAAAAAAGTGGTCGTGTTCTCACTACCAGGTGCCTTTACGCCAACCTGTTCGACCAGCCATCTACCTCGTTATGAAGCGCTTTACGATGAGTTTAAGGCGTTAGGCGTAGATGAAATCGTTTGCATTTCTGTCAATGACGCCTTTGTCATGTATCAATGGGGCCTAAAGCAAAACCGTGAAAATGTTTTCTTGCTTCCTGATGGTAATGGTGAGTTCACTCGTAAAATGGGCATGCTTGTTGATAAGAGTAATCTTGGCTTTGGTATGCGCTCATGGCGTTATTCGATGCTTGTCGACAACAAAGCCATCAAAAAAGTGTTTAAGGAACCTAATTTTGGTGACAACTGCCCAATAGACCCATTTGAAGTATCAGATGCAGACACCATGTTAGATTATTTAAAAAGTAATGCTTAATCACAACACTTAAGTACATTGGCTCTTGAATAGTATTATCAGGCGTCTATAAAGGCTCAAATACTAAGGCTCGAATACTGTCGAACTGCGTAGTCCTTGAACATAAGGGCTACGCAGTTTTTTTATGGTTCTTTACAAGAACCTCTATCGCTGAGCGGTGTTATTTTCCTCATTTGACTGCAATTTATCTCATATTTATTACCATTTTCAAAATGAGAACATGCTTCAGATTAAAAACCAATAATGAGCCATTTTTTTTAGTCTGACGCTATAGCCAAAATATCCTAAAAACACGACGGTATTGCTGCTATCAATTTTTTGTAGCCTCTGTCGGCGCAGGCACAGCAAGCAAGAAAAATGGATATCAGCAGTGCATGATGTATCTGTATGACTTTTCACTCACTATAGATAATAATGATTTTAATAATACCTTAACGCCAAAATTTTAAACACCATCTTTTAATCAAAGCCACTTAAACCATCCATAGCGTAATTATGGTAAAATTGACGGTTAAACATCTTATCTTATGATGTGCCTTATTTATCAATATTTATCAATTTAGCCCACAGGTATCCGTATGACCGAAACAACCGCGCCAGCCCTTGCCGCCGCATCTTCACCAGCGTTGTCAGAAGCACTTTCACCAGCGCTCTCAGCAGAGTTGTCACTTGAGCTGATTATCACTTGTGCTGATGGGCTTGAGGCACCGCTACAGACTGAGCTGACGAGTTTTGGTATTGCAAGTGACATCAAAAGTACCGGCCGTCTGACCGTTACGGGTACATTGCGTGATCTCTATACGATTTGTCTGTGGTCGCGAGTGGCATCGCGGGTATTGATGCTGATTAAACGCAGAAATATTAATGCCGAGTATGATGTGGCAGAGCAGCTTTATGGCTTAGCGAAGTCGGTCAATTGGACGGAGCAGTTTAAACTTGAGCAAACCTTTGCCATTCGTCTGTCTGTCGACAAACGCGTCGCTGTCAGCCAGCAGTTTGCCATGCTACGTATCAAAGATGCGATTGCTGATACCTTTAATGAAGTTTATGACAGCCGCCCTAACGTCGATAGCAAGCACCCAGATTTTGCTATTTTCGCGACCGTTAATGACAAGCAAGCCGAATTGTATTTAGATTTATCAGGTACTAGCTTGCATCGCCGTGGTTATCGCGTGGCAATGACTGAAGCGCCCCTCAAAGAAAACTTGGCAGCAGCTTTGCTCTATAGTGCAGGTTGGCATAAGAAGAACGACGCTGGCGATGCACCTTTTTATAATGCGTTAATCGATCCAATGTGTGGCTCAGGCACCTTTATTATTGAAGCACTACTCATGCATTGTGATTACGCAGTGGGTATTGATAAAGCCGCCAATCAATTTGGCTTTTATCAATGGCAGCATCATGATGATGCGTTATGGCAACAGATGATTGATGATGCCCAAACACGCTTCCGCGAAGCCTTAGCAATTGCTAACGAGCAGCCAGATACCCTACCACTAATCTTGGGTTATGATGCGGATAGTGGCGCGATTCTCGCCACAGAAAAAAACCTGATTGCCGCTGGCCTACAAGACTTGCTACCGCTACTCGACATCGAAACACGCGCACTTGACCGTCTAAGCAGTGTGCTAAAGCCGTTGGTCGATGATGGTCGATTGAGCAATCCTCTAATTATCACCAACCCACCTTATGGTGAGCGTTTGGGTGATGAAGAGATGATTAAGCCATTGTATCAAGCGATTGGGCTTATTCTGCAAGACAGCTTTGCCGGTAGCGGCATTGATCCGATGCTTGGTATATTGGCCTCTCATGTCGAGCAAGTCGATATCTTGCCGATTAAAGAGCCAAAAACCTTACGCTGTCATAATGGTGCCATTACCGTTTATTTCCGCTATGGCACGTTGATTGCTGGGCAAACAGGCAATCTTGTGAGCCGTTTTGAAAAGCGTGAGATTGAAGTAGAAGACGGTCAAGATTTTATTAACCGCCTACAAAAAAATCTTGCCAAGCTAAAAAAACTGGCTAAAAAAGACAATGTCAGTAATATCCGTGTCTATGACGCTGACCTGCCAGATTTTAAAGTGGCTATCGACTTATATGGTGACTACGCGCACGTGCAAGAATATGCACCGCCGAAAACCATACCACCCGAGACCGCCAAAAAACGCTTTAATCTAGCTTTGATGGGTATTCGTGAAGTGTTCGATATTAACCGCGAACAAATCTTTATCAAAACTCGGGCACGCCAATCTGGTAATGATCAATATAGCAAACAGAACACCACAGAAAGGCGCGGCAAGTTTCATGTCGCTCGCGAAGATGGTGCATATTTCTACGTCAACTTTACCGATTATCTCGATACCGGTTTGTTTATTGACCATCGTAATATGCGCGCACGGATTAAAGACAACAGTCGTAATAAATCAGTACTGAATTTATTTGCTTATACCTGTACGGCAAGTGTGCATGCGGCATTGGCGGGTGCCAAAAAAGTCACCAGCGTTGACTTGTCACAGAACTATCTCGATTGGGGTAAGCAAAACTTTGTGCTCAACGGTTTGGACGTCAGCCGCAATAAATATCAATTCGTTGCTGCCGATATCTTTGAGTGGATTAAGGAAAATACCGAGCAATTCGATATTATCTTTATCGATCCACCGACCTTTTCAAACTCGAAAAAGTTCCAAGGTACTTTTGATGTGCAGCGAGATCATGCTGCTATTATTAATCGCGCGATGAATCGCTTAACCGCTGATGGCGTCTTATATTTCTCAAACAACTTTACCCGTTTTGAGCTCGATGAGCAATTAATCGAGCGCTATGACATCGTTGATATCACACAAAAAACCATTGGCTTCGATTTTAATATCAAAAAGCCGATTCATCAAAGTTTTGAGATTCGTCATCGTCAAGGGTAAATGAAAGCCTTGCAACCCTTCTAACGCTCAGTAAAATGACCAAATTTTATTTAAAAACAATAATGACTCAATCTACTTTGATTGGGTCATTTTTTGTTGTTATGATAGAGCGTGATTAAGCGTTGGTCTCGGGATAATTCTGACTCTAGTAACGCTTTTACTTCTATAAAATTAGGGTTTGTTGAACATTCAAATATTAGGACTGCTGATCGCTAAAATCGTCCCAAACCTTTTATCAAATCAGGCGTAAACCGACGATAATGTCGAGACCTTAGCTAGGTTTACAACAACGTTTGGGGTGATTTCAGTATCAGCCTTTCAGGGCAGGGCTATTTTTTGCCAACACATGGCGAAATTGTCTAACCTAGAATGACTAGGCGTCAAAAATTTCACTGCGTATTGTCTAAAAAATAGCCACTGCCAGTACCACATTTGAATGTTCAACAAACCCTAATATCAAACTTTCAAAAAAAACGTTTAATTTACTCTAATAACTTTAATTTACTCTAATAACAAGGACAGCCCCATGGCTTTATCACTTAATAAAGGCGGTAACTTATCGCTAACGAAAACTGACCCAAATTTAACCAAGTTGCTTATTGGTCTTGGTTGGGATGAGCGCGCAACCTCTGGTGCTGAGTTTGATCTTGATGCCAGTGTATTTTTGCTTAGCACCGCAGGCAAAGTGCGCGGCGATCATGACTTTATCTTTTACAACCAACTCAAATCTGACAATGGCGCGGTTGAGCATACTGGTGATAACCGTACGGGCGAAGGCGACGGTGATGATGAAGTCGTCAAAGTAAACCTCACCCAAGTACCTGCTGATGTCGACAAAATCGTCGTCACTGTCACTATCCATGATGCAGCGGCTCGCAGTCAAAACTTTGGTCAAGTAGCCAACGCTTTTATTCGCGTCGTTAATGAAGAAACCGGCACCGAAGTGGTACGTTTTGATTTGGCAGAAGATTACTCTGTTGAGACCGCGATGGTATTTGGTGAAGTCTATCGCCATAACGGTGAGTGGAAATTCCGCGCCGTTGGTCAAGGCTACTCTGGTGGCTTGCAAGCCATGTGTCAGCAATACGGCGTTGATATCTAAAGCCGTATTTAGGTTGGTATCGTCATCATGGTTGGGATGATTAGCAAGACTAAAACCAGCGTTTAAAGCAGCTTTATTAGCCAGTTATACAAAATAATTTTATGGGCGAATTATCGAGTAACTTTACAACGTACTTTTAGTTGCAAAATAGCCACAATTATTGATAGCCAAACGACCAATAATGCTTTATGTTTCGTTTAAAATTATGCACTAAGAAGTGGTTAGCAATAGCCACTTTTTTTGTGGTTTGAGTCTATAATAGACCGACCTTAGCTTTACGCAACCAGACAGGATGTGTCATGAGACATTTTTATTTAGACTTTATCTTCACGGCCATTGCCTTAGCGGTCGCGGCGTGGTGGGGATATTCACATGGTGGTATGGGCGGCTTGATAACCACCCTATCTATTACTGCTATTTTGGCCGTCATGGAGATTTCATTATCATTTGATAATGCGGTGGTCAACGCCTCAGTCCTCAAAGGCTGGGATGAGTTTTGGAAAAAGATATTTTTAACGGTTGGTATTTTAGTTGCTGTATTTGGTATGCGCTTGGTATTCCCTATCGTTATCGTTGCGGTTACTGCTGACTTGGGTATTATGCAAGTGGTCGACCTAGCGTTAAACGATCCTAAAGAATATTCAGCCAGATTATTGGCGCATCATGCTGAAATCTCAGCATTTGGTGGTATCTTCTTATTACTGGTGTTCTTGAACTTTATCTTTGACGATAAAGAAGTACATTGGTTTGATTGGCTTGAGAGCCGTTTGGCAAAACTGGGTAAAGTCGATGCCATGAGTGTGTTTGTGGCGCTTATCGTGTTGATGATTGCGGTATCATTTGCTAACCCTGAGCAGTCAGCAGCGGTATTGATTGCAGGCGTATGGGGTATCTTGGTATACCTTGGCGTACAAGTGGTTTCGGGTATGCTTGAAGGTGACCTTGAAGCAGATTTAGAAAATGAAGAAAATGGCTCGGGCGCTGCGGCGACCAGCGCGATTATGAAAGGCGGTATTATCGGCTTCTTATATCTAGAAGTTCTTGATGCTTCATTCAGTTTCGATGGCGTGATTGGCGCATTTGCGATTACCAATGACGTTATCGTTATTATGCTTGGTCTAGCAATCGGTGCGATGTTTGTGCGTTCGATGACGATATTCTTAGTCGATAAAGGCACGCTTGATGAGTTTGTTTACCTTGAGCATGGCGCGCATTATGCTATCGGTGCTTTAGCGATTATCATGCTATTGTCAGTGAAATTCCATGTGCCAGAAATTATCACTGGTCTGATTGGTATTGCCTTTATTGGTTGGGCGTTCGTGGCCTCACTCAATTATCGCAAGCAAGAAGCAAAATCGATTAGCTGATAAACTGCAAGTTTGAAGCGTAGTAAGCATCATATTGTTTTAATGACAGGTTATACCAAAAAGTTGGTATAACCTGTTTTCGTTTATAAATACTTTGTGATAACAATATCTTAACTACTGTTGCTCAGTTTGTTAAAAAGTATCAGAGTTACAGCACTGATATGTCCCTTAGTAACCATCTAGTAAGCGCACAAAATAGACCTTGCTTAGTGAGCACTCGCTTAGTATAGTAAAACGTAATGATATGCAGGACGTGGCATACAGGTATATTCATTTAACTTTTATACCAACACTACCATAACTGCATAATTTTTAATTCATTCGTTCGAAAACCCAATCCACTTAATTATTAATCTAAAGGATATCTATATGGCTATTAGCTTAACGAAAGGCGGCAACGTAAACTTATCAAAAGAAGCGCCTGGTTTAACCAATATTACGGTCGGTCTTGGCTGGGATCCACGCGCCACTGACGGTCAAGAGTTTGACTTAGACGCGATTGGCTTTTTGGTCAATGAAGCCGGCAAAGTACGTAACGATCAAGATTTTATCTTTTTTAACAATCTAAAGTCAGACAATGGCGCGGTCGAGCATACTGGCGATAACCGCACTGGTGAAGGTGATGGCGATGATGAAAAAATCAAAATCAACCTTGCTAGCATCCCAGCTGACGTCAGCAAAGTCGCTATTTGCGCCATCATTTATGAAGGTCAAAGCCGTAACCAAAACTTCGGTCAAGTAGGCGAAGCTTATATCCGTGTCGTAAACGACAATGGCGATACTGAAATTGCTCGTTATGACCTATCAGAAGACGGTAGCACTGAAACAGCAATGATCTTTGGCGAATTGTATCGTCATAGCGGCGATTGGAAATTCCGCGCCGTTGGTCAAGGCTTCAGCGGTGGTCTTGGACCATTAGCTGCCTCTTATGGCGTAAACGTCTAATTTAAATCGTTTAGATCGTTAACAGCGGCAGTCAGCTAGCTGATTGCCCGCTATATAAGCTATCAAGTGTGCCTTTTTAAAGCATTTGATGGCTTTAAATTTAATAGCTCCTCTAAAATTGAAAAACAACGTATCAAAAGAATATCTATCGAATTTCAAAGTATATGTCAAAGCATTAGAATAAGGATTTGCACCCATGGCCGCAACATTTAGCTTAATCGGTACCATTGAGCCTTTTTTACATTGCAACCTCAAAAAGGGTGACTCGATCTATTGTGAAGCCAATGCCATGGTCATGATGGAATCTAACCTTGAGCTAAAAGGTAAGCTGCAAGGTGGCCTTATGCAGTCATTGATGCGCCGCTTTGCTAATGACGAATCACTGTTTCAGCAGCAGATTGAGGCGACGGGCGGTGAAGGCGATTGTTTGCTAGCACCGACGCTCGATGGTGATATGCAAATTATCGATTGCGGCGCTCAGCAATATACCTTGAGCGATGGCGCTTTCGTCGCTGCACAAACGGGTGTCGATATCAGAGCCAATATTCAGCGTAACCTCGGCGGCGCGGTGTTTGGTGATACTGGTGGCTTTATGGTTATGCAGACGCAAGGTCAAGGTCAGGTCGTGGTATCTGGCTTTGGCTCGTTGTTTGAGATTGATGTCACCCCAGACAAAGACGTCATCATCGATAATGGTCATGTGGTCTGCTGGGACTCAAATCTTGAGTACAAGCTGTCGGTCTCAACCAGCAAGAAGAAAGGTATCATGAGCAGCATCATTAACTCGGTCACCAGTGGCGAAGGTATGGTGTTGAACTTCTCTGGCACTGGTAAAGTCATTATCTGTTCGCGCAATCGTGACAGCTATCAAGGCTGGCTACAAAGCATCTTGGGCAGTAGCTCCGGAGGTCGTGGTGGCGGTGGCGGCTTTTTAGATAATATTTTATAGCTCGATTTTTAACCAAAATGAACAACTGAAAATATCACTGAACGTTGCAGTATTCCACTCACAATTATTATCATATCATTTACGAAAATTCGAGTAGCAAGTAAAACAAGTGCAAGTACTACGCTTTGTAGACTAAGCAAGTTTGACACCACTAACCGTATTTTTTGAGAGTGATATAAGGATTTTATCATGGCAGTTAGTTTACAAAAGGGACAAAAGATATCCCTAAGCAAAGAAGCCGGTGGCGATCTGACTCAAGTAAAATTGGGTTTAGGTTGGGACGTAGCACAAGGACCGCAAGAGAAAAAAGGGGGCTTCTTAGGCAAGTTGTTTGGAGGTGGCAGCGGCGGCGATTCTATCGATTTAGACGCTTCGTGCATCATGTTTGATGCCAATAAACAAGCAGTCGATGCCATTTGGTTCAACCAGCTTAAATCAAAAGATGGCAGTATCGTCCACACTGGCGATAACCGTACTGGCGACGGTGATGGCGATGACGAAGTTATCAACGTCGATCTTTCAAGAATCCCTGCTGATGTCGTCTCGCTGGTATTTACCGTCAATAGCTTCACTGGTCAAACGTTTGAAACAGTAGAAAACGCTTTTTGCCGTATCGTGAACGCCAATAATAACCAAGAGGTCGCACGCTATAACCTATCAGCGCAAGGCAGTCATACAGCGATGGTGATGGCAAAAGTCTATCGTCATAACAATGAATGGAAAATGCATGCCATTGGCGAAACTGCCTCAGGTCGTACTTTCCATGATTTGATGCCTGCTATTACGCCACATGCTTAAAGGCCTATAAAGTCTAAACAGTTTTTACTTGTAACGCTTTAAAACGTTAACACTTAAAAGCAATCAGCCCGTCTATTATTAATAATAGACGGGCTGATTTTTTGTATTAATGGATGCTATTCAAGCACTTACTTACTACCACGTTTCCAGCTAAAGCCCCAATTAAAGGCTTTATCCATTTCTTGATGGCCTTTAAAGTATTGATTGATACGTTCAACATTGATACTGCCTTGTTGGTTGACCAAACGCGCAATGGCACACATTGGCAAGTTGCCTGTGCCTTCTGTTAAACGCGTCTCAATCGGCGACTGATCGGGCACATGAATGGTCACTACCCCATCCGTTTTTGCCCAATTCGGCGCACCTTCGTAGATGAAAGCAAAGATAAATACTTCCTCAATTTGCGACCACTGCTGACCATTGATATCGAGCCACTCCCCGCCACTCACTTGTCCTGTCCTATCATCAGCACGCAGACAGACGTAAGGTGCTGACTGCAAACTACCAAAGCGATTGCCCAAGGCTTGAATCAAAGTTTTTTCGCCGTTTTTTAGATGAATCATTGCCCCGACGTCAAGGTCAATACCGCCCGCTTTATGCTGTTTGAACAGGTCACCCAACAAACCTTTTTTCGGTGCTTGCTTATCCATATCTGGACGTTGGTTCCAGTTTAGGTTGACAGAAATTTTACCAAAATCATCACGTTTCTTTAGATTGATACTGGATTGGTTTTTGGTTAAGGTAATTTTGCTCAAGTTGATCGAAGGGCTGGCTGGAATCGGTGGCGGCGCGCTTGCTTGAGTGGCACTGCCCGCCTTTTGCGTATTGATTGGACGTTGAGTATTGATAGGTTGAGCCTGATTGCTATTTTGAGATGGGGGCTGCGCTGGTGCTTCATCGGCAATCTCTACACCGAAATGTTCGGACAAAGGCTTTAAGCCACCTTCAAAACCTTGGGCAATAAAGCGAAACTTCCAGCTGCCCTGCCGACGATAGCATTCTGCTAAAATAATGGCTTTTTCATTACGCCCAGCACTACTAAGCTGACAAGTCATCAGCACTTGGCTGCCTTGCAATACTTGGATATCTACATCGCCAACTTGCGCCAATGTCTGCGTACTAGAAAATGCCAAGGCAATTTTATCAATATTCGCCGGTTGCGCTGCTAAATTAATGTCGAAAAACCCATCACTTTCGTGACCTCGGAAGCTGACATTGCCGTCATCACTACGCGTCTGCCCATAAAATATCATATCGCCATCACCGCGCACTTTACCATCAGTAGTCAGACGATAAGCGGCACAATCGATGGCGTTTTGACTTAAAATTCGGATGCTGATATTGTCAGTCGGTAGTGGCGCATTGGCACCAGCAATCAGTTTTTGAGGTTGGTTCTGGCTCATCATATGTCCTTTAAATTTATTATATTAGCGTTTTTTATGTTCACTATCGTTATATAGTAGCATGGATAATGCCAGACTTTTAATCAGCACACTAAGGCGTGCTCTCAATTCAATCGATGGTCATCTAAAGGGGTTAAAAATGGCTAAATCTTGCCAAACAATATCAAATAGTTGACTAATATCTCGATATCATCTGCGCTGTTTTCCTTGTCTGACTACAACTTATCTCATTTTTATCGCCATTTTTTAAATGCGGACACGCCCTAGAGCGTAGCATTTCTATATAATAGACTTTGCTATCAACGGCGGCGCAGCGTGGCTTTTTTGGCAACAGATAAGTATTGACCATCTTGATATGAAACGTGCGACAATCACACCCAGTTATCCAATACCTATAACCCTTATCTATAACATTGATAACAATGCTGAGAGAATTATGAGTAACCTTGCTAACGATAGCCTTGCCAATGACAACCTTATAACGCCAGCTGCTTGGTTGGCCGAAGGTCAGTCTAGCCAACGCGATATGTTAGCCAGCTTGCAAGCCCTAAAAGCACAAACGCACTCGCCCTTTAATATCATCGCCTCACACCGCCATGACAGACCCGAGATTTTTGAATTTGCCGACAGCGTATATATTGAGCCGTCTGCAACGGCGCTCGACAGCGATGAGCAAGTCATATCTGAACCCATCACACCGCGTTGGCAGTTTGTACTGGAGCAAGCCAAGCAACACAATGTAAAAGTATTATTGACTGGTCGTAATGGTATCGATTATGAAGCACAGCGTGAAGCATTTGATGCTGTTGGTATTCGCTTATTAACAGGAGCAACCAGCGTCGCAGCCCTAGAGTGTATCGATGACAAATTTGCCTTTATGCAGCAGTGTCATCGCCACGATATTCCAGTGGCAGACGCGTGGCGCTTTGACAATACTGCTGAGCTTGAGGCCCTACTTAGCGAGCATGGTCATCAGCCTTTATGTGTCAAACCGGTCACGGGTATTTTTGCACAAGGCTTTTGGCGGCTTGATTTGGCCAAAGACGATGGCGAGCAGTACGATAGCTTTGAGCATTTATACTTTACCGAAGAGAAAAAAATTAATACAGCGCAGTTTGTCAATGCTTACACAAACAGCCAAATGATACGTGAGCGCCCTATTCCCATGTTATTGATGCCTTATTTATCAGGGCAAGAGTACTCTATCGATGTGGTCTGTGAATATGGTGAAGTACTGGCAGCCGTTACTCGTCATAAAACGGGAAAAATCCAGCATGTCGGTTACGAGCAGGACGTCATGGAGGTGGTGATACCATTAATCAAAGTCTTTGGCTGCGATGGTATCGTCAGTGTTCAAACTAAAGCAGATGATGATGGTCAGCACCGTGTGCTTGAAATTAACAGTCGCCCTTCTGGTGGCATCGGTTATACGGCGCATAGCGGGATCGATCTCACACAACTGGGGTTTGCCTATTGGCTGGGCTTAACGGACAAGCCACAGTTAGAAAACATTGCTCAAAAAATTAAACCTTGTCAGGTGCGCTCGCTAATGGTAAGTGTAAAAATTGAAGAAGACATCGTTGAATAAGTAAAATATCTTAGGATAATAAAAATATACTGAGCCATTATAAAGTCAATGAGGGGGCGGGTGATGACAGCACAGACCACATTAGTATTAGGCGCAAACACGGTGATCACTCAAGAGCGCTGTATTGTTGCTTTTACGACCTCAAATTCGCTTAGGTTTGGGCAGCAGCTTGGACTATTATGGCTACCTTTAAATGAGCAGCGCAAGGCAGTCTGTAGCCCCGCCTATTTGCATGAGCCTAAAGACTGGGCAAAGCTAGACGATGATGACAGTCCCAGCGAATGGCAGCTGGATTTACTCACGTTATTTGACACGCAAGGGGTGAGCTTCTTACAACTAATCGCTTATACTTATCAGGAGCCGACACTTAATTTGCCCGCTGTCGAATTAAAAAATATAAGCCTAACTTTAAACAATGGTGCTATTCACTATGACTTCATAGCAAGCGAGCGCCATGTCAAAGCCGCTATTGTTTTTGAGATTTACAAGCGTAATGGGCAGTTTAAATGTCGCGCTCTTGGTGAAAGCTCGACCCAAGGACTGACAAGCCTTGAGCAACGAGTGCAAGTCAGTCTTGATATTCGTCCGCCAGATACTCATGCACTCATTCAAGCGGCGCAGCAGCAGCAGCGTGGTTACCCAGATAGCGACTCTCGCCCGCCCCGCCAAGTCCAAGCTGGTGAAACATGGACAGGCACGGCTTTTGCTATTGACCCTTATCATCTATTGACTTGCTATCATGTCATTGAGTCGGCGGCGATGATTGGTGTGCGCCAGCAGGGCCAGCCTGACCGTGAGGCGCAAGTGGTACTTAGTGATATCGGTAGCGATTCTGCCATTATCAGAGTAAACGATCCTTTGGCTTGCCACCTACCATTAGCGCAGCAGTGTTCGGATATCTTGGGCGAGACCATTA
Source organism: Psychrobacter okhotskensis (assembly GCF_965638355.1). Classification (NCBI taxonomy): domain Bacteria; kingdom Pseudomonadati; phylum Pseudomonadota; class Gammaproteobacteria; order Moraxellales; family Moraxellaceae; genus Psychrobacter; species Psychrobacter okhotskensis. Next base: position 1,168,311 of record NZ_OZ281822.1, on the reverse strand, counting down.
CCACTTTGGGCTTTCCGCTATCAGGACTCAGTAGCCAGCTACAAGTCACACAAGGCTGTATCTCAGGATTAACAGGCTTAAGTGATGATATTCGTTATATGCAATTTACCGCACCGATTCAGCCCGGCTCTAGTGGCAGTCCGCTGCTCTTGCCGACAGGTGAAGTCATCGGCATGGTGACTGCTAGCCTCGTCCATGAGCATGCGCAAAACATGAATTATGCGGTGAAGTTCCAGTTATTATCGGCCCTACTCGCGAGCGCTGGCATTAGTTTGGCTAGCTCGTCTACCACATCTAGCTCTACAACTGCTGCACTGACTACCCCGCAGCTTAGTAAACAAAGTCGCGGAGCGCTTTGGCTGGTCGGCTGTCAGGGTTAAAATATCTAAGCAACGCAAGTTAATATAAAATCAAGTTAATATAAAAATAGCCACTTTAACAAAGTGTGTTAAGGAAAATAGATGACCGCTAAACTCAAAAGTATAGCCGTACTTATTGATGCCGATAACGCCTCAGCAAAAAATATTGGTCATATTCTGCAAGAGATAGAGAATATTGGACATGTCACTTGTAAAAAAATCTATGGCGACTGGGGCAATGCGCATATCCAGAGTTGGCAAGAAGCATTGCTTAAATACGCCATCGACCCTATGCAACATTTCGCTTATGTGAAAGGCAAAAACGCCACTGATATCGGCATGGTTATAGAAGCAATGGACTTGCTATACAGTGATAATTACGATGGGTTTTGTTTGATCTCAAGTGATAGTGATTTTACTTCATTAGCGCTACGTATCCGCAAAAACCATGTAAAAGTATTTGGCTTTGGAAAGCGTAATACGGTTAGCGCGTTTTCACAGGCTTGTGATAAATTCTTTTATGTAGAGGATTTATTAACTGCTAAAAACGACTCCATTACAGTCAGTCCTACACCGAATAAGAATGATACCCCATCTTCAAACATTGCATCAGAACGTTGGACGACTAAGCAATTACATACCCAAAATCATCTTATTGGCGTAATAAATAAACTAATCAATGAAAATCCTAATGCTAAAGATGGTTGGTCAAACCTATCTTATATTGCTAGCCAAATTCATAAAAACCATGAAAATATCAAACTAGATAAATATGGCTATAAAAAATTCTCTGATCTTATTACGACACTACGTCTATACGATGTGCGCCGTGAAAATAAGGTTATGTTAATTAAATTAAAAAGTAAAAAAATTACACAATCTCCTGTGATGACTAACAGTAAATCAGCGTTAGACTTACAAACTAATAATACCATTCATGAAAAACAAATTTCTAAATCAGCATCCAACCTCTTTGCCGCTGCGCCCATTATTGTCAAAATAACAACGGCACCTACTATCAATGCTGTATTGTTTAGAGTAGATGCCACTGCAAAAGTACGGGGCGATGAAGACATGATATTTTACGGACAGACCCATAGTGAAGATGGTGCAGTCGAACTGGATCAACAACTTGAATCTGAGAAGTCCATATCTGAATTTAGTTGTGATCTAAACCTTCAGCCTGCCAATATTGAACAACTTAACTTTGCTTTATCAAGTGAGCTTGAGAACTTAGCGACTGATCCTCCACAAACACCTATTCAGCTGAGCATCCTTGACAAGCAACAGAATGCATTATTATTTTCAGGTGAATTTGACATAAAAGATAAGTCAGGCAAAAGTTTGATTCTATTTACATTAAACCGAGCAGGCAAACAATGGCAATTTATGCCAAGGCATCAAAATATAGATGGCGACCTACGTTATCTTTGTGAAAAATATGGGATAGAAATAAGCGATGACTGATCTTAAAAATAACACAATACTTAATACCATGATATCTAATACTATGTATAAACGCAGCATCACCCTACCACGCGGCACTCTTGATTTAACTTATCAAACCAATTCAGCCACTGCAAAAGATGGAACAAAAACAAGCAATCACTATCAATTAGAAGACTTGCTTGGCTTTGCGCAGCGCATCAATCCTAAACGCGCATTTTTGTTTGTCTCAAAAGTCTTAGGTCGCCATATTCCAGTCGCCCCTAACACCATGCGACATGCTTTTACTGATTTGGCAAGCCTAGTGCCGAGCGATTTGCCCGAGGCACTTTTGGTCATCGGTATGGCAGAGACTGCCGTTGGGTTATCTGCTGGGGTGCATCAAGCGCTACAAACGCGTTATCCCAATGCCTTACTACTGAACTCTACCCGTCACGCACAACATAACGACGATAATTCTGAAACCTTGCTAACAACTTTTAGCGAAGATCACAGTCACGCTAGCCAGCATCTGATTTATCAAAGTGCAGATAAAGCTATCCAAGCACAGCTACTAGCGAGCAAAACATTGATTATGGTTGATGACGAAGCATCAACGGGCAATACTTGCGTCAATGTAGTTACCGCCCTTCGTAACGCAGGGCTTGATCAATTAGAGCAAGTACATCTGACCACTTTGGTTGATTGGTCTCTAAATCAGAACCAAGCTCAAGCTGACGTAGACGACAATATATCTGCACGTTTGCCTAACATTGACTTTCATCGTCATCACCTATTATCTGGTGCGTGGCAATGGGCGGATGCGCCCAACCCTGAGCCGATTACTATGCCGTCGGTCGATACGACTGAGGCTGGCAGTCAACCACTAGGCAATACTGGTAATTGGGGACGCTTCCCAACGCTAGATAGCACAGATGGATTTAATAATTATTTAGCGAAGTTTCAATCCGCATTTACGCGTTTCAGTAACCAAGCACCGTTTGATAAAAAGCAATTACCTGAGCGAATTTTGGTATTAGGCAGTAATGAGTTTGTTTGGTTGCCATTTTTATTGGCGGAATGGCTTGAGGCGAAGACTCAAAACGCTACCGTTAACTTTAGTGCGTTAACACGTTCACCGATTGCCCTTGGTGGCGCGATTACCACTATGCTAAGTTTTAGCGATAACTATGGGCTTGGTATGACCAACTTTGCTTATAATGTTGAGCCTAGCGATTGGGATGTGATTGTCTTGTGTGTAGAGACATCAGCGGATAGCGTTGATGACATGTGGAAAGGTTTGGATAATGTATTGGTGGTGAGTCCTACACTTTGAACTATCTTCTAAATCATACTCTGATTTTCAAATCTATTATTACGGACACTTTTATGACCACCCCTTTCTTTAAGACTAGCCCCAACATTATCAAACCTTACGCCTTAATGGATTTAGACGATACCCTATTTCAAACACAGCGTAAGATCGACGCTTGGGATTTACCTACCGCTGAATCTGAAAGCTTAGTCTGCGCCACGGTAAACAAACAAGCCGAACCATTAAGCTTTATGAGCCAACGGCAAGCATCGTTCTTTAATTGGTTGCTTGCTAGTACCGAATTGATAGTGGTCACTGCACGCGACCGTAGCGAAATCAAACGTGTAAAGCTGCCTTTTGACAGTTGGCAAGTTTTGACTCACGGTGCAATTATTTTGACAGCTAATGGCGAGCTGTTAAGCGCATGGCAACAGCGTATGTATGAACAGTTGAGTCCTTTGCAAGACAAACTTAACCAACTGAGCCAATTATTCGCGGGTCACAGTAGAAACGATAACAGTCAGCTAGTATTTACACCGCATATTGATAGTTTTAATAATGGTTCTGTTAATGAAGAGCTAACCATTTATCTGGCTATTAAGCATGCGCAAAAAGACCATCAAGCGTTAGTCGAATTAGCCAAAAAGCTACCTACATTAATACGTGATTTTGATCAGGATTTTTATGTCCATGTAAACGCTAACAACCTCGCGATACTGCCACATGCGGTACATAAGCATCATGCGGTACAGTTTTTATTAGACCATTATTTAGATAGTCAGCGCCCAAGTTTTGGCTTCGGTGACAGTCTGGCAGATTTGCCGTTTCTGCAACTGCTAGACTGGTACGGTATGCCCAATCATGGTCAACTGCACGACAATCTTAGTTCTTAGTAATTCTCAGCTCTTAACAACTCTCAAATATCAATAATTACAATAACGACAGCAGCTTATACGAGTAAAAAACCTCCTATGACCACTCCCAATATTCAAAAACTCGATAAATACGGCTCAGGCAGTTACCTTGCCAGCGATGTAACAGTGCTACTCGATATCGTTGATAAAGACGCGGTTGCAGACGTGCCGGTTAGCCAAAAAGAAGCACTGATCCAAAGTGGTCAGCGCCACTATTCAGACATGCTGACTTTAGAGCAAGCGCCGTCAGCCATGCATGAGCAATTATACGCGCAGGCATTAGAGCAAGGCACAACGAGAACCGCGACTGATATCGCTAATTTAGCGCATACGTTACACCATACTTTCGAGCAAACGGTTAGTGCTGAGCACCCATTAGTATTGGTCAGCTTAGTACGAGCAGGTTTGCCAGTTGGCGTATTATTACAGCGTGCCTTATCAGATAAGAAAGGGTCAGATAATGAAAGGTCAGATACCGATAGCGACTATAACTTGCCAAGTGTGCATTACGGTATTAGTATCATTCGTGACCGCGGTCTTGATCCAGTCGCTTTACAGATGATATTGGACGCTTACCCAGACAGCCCCATCGTATTCGTTGATGGCTGGACAGGTAAAGGTGCCATCTATCAAGAGCTTGCTCATAGCTTAGAAGTCTTTAGTGACCCTAGCCATCCCAATTTTGCCAATATTTTTCATCAAGGAAAAGACGTAATCCCGCTACTGACACTTGCTGATCCAGCGGGCGTAGCATGGCTAGCTGCTAGTGAAGAAGACTGGTTGATCCCATCAGGTTTATTAAATAGCACGGTGTCGGGACTGATTTCACGTAGTCTTTATACTGAGCCGCAATCAGGTCTACATCGCAGTGTTTTTTATGATAATTTAGTAGAGGCAGATCATAGCTTGACGTTTATCGATCACATCGATACTGCACGACGTGCATTAACGATACCTTTGCAACGTTTGCCAACATTTAAGCAGCCGCGCTATCAGACTGCTGATTTAATAGATAAGCTGGCTGCAGATTACAATATCACCAATCGTAACCGCATTAAGCCGACGATTGCAGAGGCGACACGCGCCATATTACGCCGCGATCCCGAGCGCATTCTACTGGCCACTGCTGATCATCCCGATACCGTATTATTGCGCCATTTATGTACCGAACGAAATATCAATATCAAGGTATTAGGTGCTAAAATACTCCCCTATCAAGCCATCACGCTGATCAAGCAGCGTAGCAAAGACAGCTAAGCTATTATTGCTGATCAATTCATACGTTCTGTCTTTTATAACCCTTTACGACCATTCAATTTATCACTATTTACGATGCCGATTATGCCAGATATGCCAAATAACGAATCAAACATTTATAGCCATACCCAGTCTTATGCGCATCTCATCACTGAGCGTCATGCGATGGTTAGGCCCAATACCCATCATCCGTATCAGCTGGGTGCAAGCCTTTATATGCCTGCTACTCGCCAAGATATCTGGCAAGTCATCAAGCGCGATAAATTACCAACGATTAATAGCATTATCATCTGCTTAGAAGATGCCGTTAGCCACAATGATGTCGAGCTGGCGCTGACACGGCTGCAAACCCTGCTTCATACTTGGGCGATACACGTCGATAGTATCAATGATCCGTCAAGAGAATCTGGCTTTCAATCGAATCAGCAATCGAATCAGCAATCAGAGCAAAAAAACCAGCATCCCACGCGGCCCTTGGTCTTTATACGTCCGCGCAATCCAATGATGCTGCAACAACTGGCAGACTACGCTCATATCGATCTCATCGACGGCTTCGTCATGCCCAAAGTCGATATGTATAGCTTATCCAATTGGCGCATGGCCTGCCAGAATCTCAGCATCGATCATTTATTAATGCCGACGCTTGAGACCGCAGCATTATTTAACCCACATCACAATCAAGAACTGGCCATTGGTTTTAAAGAAGCTTTTAGCCAGCCAGTCTTTGCGCTGCGCATCGGCGGCAATGATCTGTTTGCCGCGCTGCGTCTGCGCCGTCCGAAGAACAGTATCGTCTATGATACCCCTATCGGCACGCTTGCTTATCAGCTGCTCGGCTGCTTTGTGCCGCACGGCTTTTATCTCACCGCACCGGTCTTTGAGTATTTAGATCAGCCAACGCTGTTTATGCAAGAGCTGACTCGCGACGTCAGTTTGGGCTTAGTCGGCAAAACGGTTATTCATCCTAGCCAAATCGCTTTAGTTCAGCAAGCCTACTGCGTGCCAATGAGCACATTAGATGAGGCGCAAGCCATATTACATAGCGAAGCCAAAGCGGTATTTAAATATAATAATACGATGCTAGAGCCTGCCACACATCGCGCATGGGCGACCGAAATCGTCAATCGTGCCGATGCCTTTGGCACTATCGATGACGGCAATAGTGACTATACATCACGATTGTAAGCACCTCTTATACCAAAACCAAAGACGCCGTTATCATAGCAATGATAACGGCGTCTTTTTAGTATAGTCGATTCAATTTAAAAGTAGTACAAGGCAACCGAGTGTAGATGTATAGGTGATACTTCAAGCGAGGTCAACGCAGTAATATTTTTATAGTGGAATGACTATATAGGGGCATGCCCTAATTAGGGCGTGTCCTCATTTTAAAAATGGTGATAAAAATGAGATAAATTGCAGTCAAACAAGGAAAATAACGCAGATAATATCGGGATATTAACCAGCTATTTAACGATGTTTGGCAAAATTTAGCCATTTTTAGCCCGTTTAGATATGATCAATTGAATTGAGGACACGCTCTAGTCATACTTATGATACACAGCTCGTCAAAAATTGACTCAGCACTTTATTGACCTGTTCAGGCTCTTCTACCGTCGAAGTATGTCCAGAGCCTTTGATTATTGCAAGCTTAGAGCCATCGATGGCGAAGTGCATACGCTCAGCTTTGGCATAAGGAGTGGCGACATCCTCATCGCCCACGATGATTAGAGTAGGCGTCGTGATGCGATCGATTTGATCATAAATAGCGTCGCGTTCGATGACTCCCATCGTGGCTTTGACGACCCCACCTTTGCGATTACCATTGAGCATTGCCAACCATTCTTTTTGATCCGCTTTACGCGATTTATCTTCTAAAAAAGTACTACCAAACATAATAGGCATGACTTTTTTACTCACCCTTTTCATCCCCAACCAGCGAATAGCCGTCATGAGCTTTTTGTAGCCGGGAATATTGTCAGGGTCTTCCGCATCAGCCGAAGTGTCTATTAGGGTCAAGGATTTTAGCAGCTCTGGTCTTCTAATAGCGATGCGTTGTCCAACGAAGCCGCCCATCGATAGTCCGACATAATGGCAGCTGTCTATATCGAGCGCTGCTAGGAGAGCAATAGCATCATCTGCCAAGGTGTCCATGTCGTAGCCGTCTTTAGTAATTTGCGACTGGCCTTGTCCGCGAAAGTCAAAAGCGATGCAGCGATAGCGGTCCTGAAAGTGCTCGACTTGTTTGTCATAGATTCTCGTATTCCAAAGTAGCCCATGAGCAAAGACCATGACAGGTTTCTGCGTATCGTTTGGTGCGCTGTCTTCGTAATTGATATTAGCATTATTGACTTCAATAGTTGGCATAACAACTTCCTTGTATAATCGATTAAAAAATTAAGCATATGACTGCTTTTTCTTTTTAGCCCTGCCTTTCTAACGCTTTACTTCTTCCACTGATCTTTTAGCATAATTCACCAGCCACTCAGTTGACAGTCTTATTTCTGAATGAGCCGTTTTTATCGGTGCATCCTAAGAAATTAACATAGCGAGACAGATTAAACCACACTGGCGATTTGTCCTAAGCGCCCACAAAACTTGCTTTTATAATCATAGCAAGCTGCTATAGTAATCAATAGTGAATGATTTGTTACAAAACCTGCTCAGCCTTTATTTTGAATCGCCTATTACCTAACTAATTTAACTAAGGAAAGCCAAGATGTCACCGTCTCTCGTCGAGTACAAAAGCGAAAACCACATTGCCACCATTACTATGAACGATCCAAAAACGCTGAATGCCTTTAGCACGCCATTAAAAAACGCCATTATGGATGCGCTTGATAAAGCAGATAGCGATGCAGACGTACGTGCGATTGTCTTGCAAGGCAGCGGTCATAATTTCTCTAGTGGCGGTCATATCGGTGAAATGCTAGAGAACGGTATGGAGTCTGAGGCATTGGTCGCAAAGCTTGATTTTATGCTACGTGAAGTCGCGGAAGTGAGCTTAAAGCTACGTAATATCCATAAGCCAATTATTGCTAAATTGGAAGGTGCAGTCGCTGGTGCAGGCATGAATCTAGCACTGACTTGTGATTTCCGTATCGCCGCTGACAATGCAAAATTCGTCCAAGCCTTTGTTAATATTGGTCTGATTCCCGATGCTGGTGGTATTTATTTACTCAATCAATTGATTGGTGCTGCCAAAACCACTGAGCTCGTTATGCTTGGTGATAAGCTCAAAGCGGACGATGTCGCACGTCTAAATCTAGTAAATAACGTCGTTAGTGCGGACGAGCTAGATGCCACTGTACAGGCATTAGCGACGCGCCTAAGCAACTTACCGGGTAAAGCGCTTGCTTCAATGAAGCATATGATTAATGTCCATGCCTTTTCTGGTCTTAATGAAGCGCTTGATATGGAAGTTGAACAACAAAACATGATGGCCGTTACCGATGACTTTAAAGAAGGTATCACCGCTTTTATGGAAAAACGTAAGCCTGTTTATCAAGGTAAATAATAACCTGATCACACTCTGTTTTGCACTATCATCAAAAAGGCTGCCTAATGGCAGCCTTTTTTTAGGTCATACGATATCAAGAAAATTCCGTATTAAACATATCTTTAAGTGACACTTTTAACTCTTAAGAATTAGAGGCTATCTTATAGTGATGCGGTAAGGTAAATATCTTGTCAAAACCCAAGGTAAAAATAAAGGTATAAACCAAAAAAAATAGCAGTAATGCCGCCTCCATCATAAAAGCTTTGATCAAGCCAACCTCATACCAAATCATATAAAGCGGCAGGCAAATCAACACCAAGCCACCTTCAAATCCTATCGCATGAATACTGCGGATAAATAACGTGCGCTTTGTCACCTGCTTGCGCCGTTCCCACGCTTCAAAAGCTGTATTGTAGAGAAAGTTCCAAATCACCGCTGCCAATGACACCATCACAGCGACCGGTAAAGACTCTGCCGCATCACCACCGCTGAGTTTCATCAATACAAGAGTAGAAGCAATAATAGCGATAAGCTCAAAAACAGTCACATAGAGAATACGACGTTTGAGTGGGGATAAAGTAATCAACCAAGACTCCAAAGCACTTGAGTGTAAACAAAAAAGTGCCTATCAAAGTATCGGTCCGTCCCGAGAGAAAAAAGATATATTGAGTGCAGAGCCACGGTTTCCGCCTGCACTTATATTATACAGAAGATAGGTTAAAAAATCAGTTAGTACTTATGTCAAACACATCCGAGTCATTTCGGAATTGCTAAGTTGCCAATTTCTAATTAATAAGATACCTTCACCTGCTTTTTCTAATAGATTAGTTTTGAATAAGATAGTAATTTTTTGGGTGTTTACCTAAGATTTGTGTCAGCTTACTTTGAGCATAGAAGTTAAACCCCATAAAGAGTATTTCAGCTCTATCGTTCATAAAGCTAGCAATAAATTTAGTTAAGTATTTAACTGCGTTAGTGATTTTTTTAGTCTTTAAAGTCTTTTAGAGTCACATGATGTAACAACATTCTATTAAAAATATTAAATCTATATGAACTTTTGCTATTTCTGCCATCTATAGCAGAGATGAACCTTCTAGCAAAAATCTGAAAAAGACTATATAAAAATAAGCATAATAAAATTAAAATAAATAAATTAAAGGCTATTAGTACTGTCTCATTAGGGTATTTACTTGCTATCTCAGAGACTTCGACTCCACCTAAAAACTTAGCTGATATGGACAAGCCTATAACAGCCAAAAAATTTTTCATAATTATGTTAATTTTTGAATTTTGGAGTAATTTTCCAGTAGATAAAAATTCATTATGATTTACCTTATGATAACTCTGAAACCATTCAGTGCTTTTACTTACTAAACTAAAAGAATTCATGTTCTCAGGAAGATTATTTTTTAACCACTTATCTTGTATTATTTGGATATCCTTACTGCCATATTTACTTTCTAGAATATCTGTTTTTCTGCTATTTATAAATAGTAAGACTGCTACGTATACAGCTAAAGATGCAAGATAAAATATCCAACCTAAAATTTTACTCTTATAAATATAAATTGGGAACACACTTTGTAAAATCGATGACTCCATAACAATTACCATAATTGCATGGTAGCTTATAGACAGCATCAAAAATAACATGAGCCAAGCAATTCCTTTATGCTCAAATCTTTTAGAAAATATACAATACCTTTTAAAATATACTGTAATAGACTCAATATCATAATAGTATTTATTAACTATTTCATATACTTTTTCATCTTGATTTTGACCACCACTAGAACCCGCCATAAAAACTCCTTGTTAAATTAGTTTAGTTAATTATTAACCAACAAATGACAGTTTACAACTGGGTATTATATTTAAGCGTCAATCAATGACGTGTTAATTTATCACACTCAACAAAAAACCTCGCATCATAAGACACGAGGTTCGTTTTAAATAATCTAAATTTTTAAACCAAAATTAGGTCAATTGAGCAACGTTAATCTTATCAGCTTCTTCAGTATAATCAGTCATACGGTCAAAGTTCATGTACTGATATACTTCATCACCCATGCTGTTTAGCATACCAGCATACTGCTGATATTCGTCGTTCGTTGGCAATTTACCAAGTACCGCTGCTACGGCTGCAAGCTCTGCAGAAGCAAGGTATACGTTAGCGCCTTGACCTAGACGGTTCGGGAAGTTACGGGTTGACGTTGATACCGCAGTAGAGTTCGGTGCGATGCGTGCTTGGTTACCCATACATAGTGAACAACCTGGCATTTCAGTACGAGCGCCCGCTTGAGCATAAATGTTGTAATAACCTTCTTCCATCAATTGACGTGCATCCATCTTAGTAGGTGGTGCAATCCATAGACGAGTTTTGAGGCTACCTGCTGGTACGTCTTGTAGCAGTTTACCGGCAGCACGGAAATGGCCAATGTTGGTCATACATGAACCAATGAATACTTCATCAATGGTGTCACCAGCCACGTCAGCCAATGTTTTTGCATCGTCTGGATCGTTCGGGCAGCAAAGAATCGGCTCTTTAATCGTGCTCATATCGATGGTCATATCGATAGCGTATTCTGCATCTTCGTCAGCACGCATAAGGCTTGGGTTCGCTAGCCACTCTTGCATTTGCTCGATACGGCGACTGATAGTACGCGCATCGCCATAGCCTTCTGAGATCATCCACTTAAGAAGGGTAATGTTTGAGTTTAAGTACTCAGTCACTGACTCTTCAGATAGAGTAATGGTACAACCAGCAGCGCTACGCTCAGCTGAGGCATCAGATAGCTCAAACGCTTGCTCAGCGGTCAAGTCTTCTAGACCTTCGATTTCAAGAATACGACCATTGAATTCGTTGATTTTGCCTTTCTTATCAACGGTCAATAGACCTTCTTTGATCGCTTGATAAGGAATCGCATGGACTAGGTCACGTAGCGTGATACCAGGCTGACGTTCGCCAACGAAGCGGACACGGACAGACTCAGGCATATCAAGTGGCATCACACCAGTCGCGGCTGCGAATGCAACTAGGCCAGAACCAGCTGGGAACGAGATACCCATTGGGAAACGAGTATGCGAGTCACCACCAGTACCAACGGTATCTGGAAGTAGCATACGGTTAAGCCACGAGTGAATGATACCATCGCCCGGACGTAAGCTGACGCCGCCACGGTTCATGATGAAGTCAGGTAGTGTGTGCTGCGTCTCAACGTCAACGGGCTTTGGATAAGCAGCCGTATGACAGAATGACTGCATAACTAGATCTGCTTGGAAGCCCAAACATGCCAAATCTTTTAGCTCATCACGAGTCATCGGACCCGTAGTGTCCTGACTACCAACTGTAGTCATCTTCGGCTCACAGTACATACCCGGACGTACGCCTTGCAGGCCACAAGCTTTACCAACCATTTTTTGTGCAAGGGTAAAGCCTTTACCCGTATCGGCTGGCTCTTCTGGCTTAGCAAATACGTCTGAATGACCAAGACCCATGTACTCACGAGCACGATTAGTCAAACCACGACCAACGATTAATGGAATACGGCCACCAGCACGGACTTCATCAAGCAATGTTGGTGAATTTAGCTTGAACGTTGACAATACTTCATCAGAGTCATGCTTAGTGATTTTGCCTTCGTACGGATAGATGTCAAAAACATCACCCATGTTTAGGTTATCAACCGCTACTTTTTCGATTGGTAATGCGCCAGAATCTTCCATAGTATTGAAGAAGATAGGAGCGATGTTGTTACCTAATACTAAACCGCCACCACGTTTGTTTGGCACGTTAGGAATGTCTTCACCCATGAGCCACAGTACTGAGTTGGTCGCAGACTTACGGCTAGAACCCGTACCAACCACGTCACCAACATAAGCCAGTGGATGGCCTTTTTCTTTTAGCGCTTCGATCTGCTTCATTGGACCGACGACGCCCTCTTCGTCAGCAGTGATGCCGTCGCGAGAGTTTTTGTGCATGGCTAATGAATGCAATGGGATATCAGGACGGCTCCACGCATCTTGCGCAGGTGACAAGTCATCAGTGTTGGTTTCGCCAGTCACTTTAAACGTCGTGTAAGTGGTCTTTTCTGGTACGGCAGCACGGTTCAAGAACCATTCAGCGTCCGCCCAAGACTGCACGACTTCTTTTGCAATGTCATTACCAGCTTCAGCTTTTTCAGTGACGTCATTGAATGCGTCAAATACCAGTAGCGTTTTTTTCAACGCTTCAGCAGCGTCTTGTGCAACATCGGCGTCATCTAGTGCAGCAACCAATGGCTGCACGTTGTAGCCACCTTGCATAGTGCCTAGGATTTCGACGGCTTTTTGCTTGCTGATAAGTGGTGATGATGCTTCACCTTTAAGAATAGCCGCTAAAAATGCAGCTTTAACGTAAGCAGCTTGGTCAACGCCAGCAGGAATACGGTTTTCTAGCAGGTTCATTAAGAATGCGTCTTCGCCTGCTGGTGGGGTTTTTAATATTTCAACCAACTCTGCTACTTGTTTTTCGTTCAGTGGTAGCGGAACCGTTCCTAGCTCAGCACGTTCTTCGACATGTTTACGATAAGCTTCTAACACAATAGTCGTCCTCGTCAGTTGGGGGTATTAGCACATTACGTGGGTAGTCAGCATGACAGCCTGCGTCTATATACTAGATGGAATAATTATCCGTGCAATCATAGCTTAAAACGCTCTAAATGTTAATGGCTCAGCCTTTAAAAGGCTCAATATAGGGCCATATTGGACATTTATTATAAAAATAGTACCATCAATAATATGATTGGGCAGCCTTTCGCAACCAATATGCTGCTTGTCACTCTCGTCAAGCATAGCTCGATTCATAATCAAATTAATACATCGAGACTACCAAACATTTTTCAGGATATTATTTGATAAAATATTATCTTGCTACGATAGCTTAGAGAAAATATCAATTAAAAAAATAGCGCTTGAAAAAACAGCTTTTATTAACCATATACTAAGGCATGCCCTCATTTTAAGAATGGTGATAAAAATAAGATAAATTGTAGTCAAACAAGAAAAATAGCGCAGATAATATCGAGATATTAATCAGCTGTTTGACGCTGTTTGGCAAAATTTAGCTATTTTTAGCCCATTTAGATGACTATCAATTGAATTGAGGACATGCCTTAAATAAATATTAGGGATGACGACATGGACGATAGCAATATAGAAAACCACGACATAGAAAACAATGATATGAAGAATAACGCTAATTATCAAAACGGCCTTAAGGTTCGTACTGAAGTAATGGGCGAGGCACATGTTAAACGCTCGCTTGATGCGGCGACTGGATTTACCCAACCGTTACAAGACTGGATTATTGAACATGCTTGGGGTAGCACTTGGCAAGATGATTCAGTATTACCGCGTAAATATCGCTCCTTAATCACCATCGCCTTTTTAATTGCACAAAAAAGCCCGACTGAGCTAAAAGGGCACATTCGAGGTGCGATTAATAATGGCGCAACTGTCGCTGAGATTCGAGAAGTATTGATGCACAGTTTACCTTACTGCGGTGCACCTGCCACCCAAGAGGCGTTTCGTGCCGCCATAGATATCCTGAATGAGTTGGATATTGATATTGATATTTAAAACTATGGTTGCAAGCGCAATCGTAGTAGTCTTAAAACAGTAGTCTTAAAACAGTACTTTGAACCAGTAACCTTAAAAGGTCGGTTAAACAATATTGATTAAAAATCGACCTCTAAATTTCTGCTATAATAGTTCAACTAATAACATATGCTAATAATTCCATAAACCCTTATACGATAAAGGGTTAAGAGATAATTTATTATGACAACTGCCGTACAAACACATGTGCCTGCTGCTAAGGTCAAACCTAGAAAAGCCATCCAAGGCGAAAAGCTACGTGGCTATGATAAAGTTGCGCGTATCCCAATTAAAGTGATTCCGACCGTCGAGGCGAAGAAAAAGCCAGATTGGATTCGGGTCAAGATGTCCTCGCCTACTGAAGTGGCACGTATCAAAGCCACCTTGCGTGAGCAAAAGCTCTATACCGTCTGTGAAGAAGCCGCTTGCCCTAACCTGCCGCAGTGCTTCGCTGATGGTACGGCGACCTTTATGATTATGGGTGATATCTGTACCCGTCGCTGCCCGTTCTGTGACGTCGGCCATGGTCGTCCGAATGAGCTAGATGCAGATGAGCCGCGCCACACTGCCGAGACCATTTTAGGCTTGCAGCTTAAATATGCAGTAATCACCTCTGTGGATCGTGACGATTTAAAAGATGGCGGCGCGGCGCATTTCGTTGAAGTACTCAATGAGTCAAGAGCGCTTAGCCCGAATTGCCTCATTGAAATATTGGTGCCAGATTTCCGTGGGCGTATGGAAGTGGCTTTAGACCTACTGACAGAAACCCCACCAGATGTCTTTAACCACAACATTGAAACGGTTCCGCGTCTGTACAAAGCCTTCCGCCCAGGCTCTGACTATCAACATTCATTAGATTTGCTCAAGCTCTATAAAGAGCGTCGCCCTGATATCGCGACCAAGTGCGGTTTTATGGTTGGCCTTGGTGAGACGGAAGAAGAAATCTATGCACTGCTTGATGATCTAAAAGCACATAACGTCGATATGATTACGGTTGGCCAGTATCTACAACCTAGTAAAAACCACGCGCCAGTTGATCGTTATGTCCATCCAGACGAGTTCCAGCGTTATATGGACTACGGCAAAAAGATTGGTTTCTTTAACATTTGGGCAGGCCCGATGGTACGCTCAAGCTACTTTGCCGATCGTCAATACTATGGTGAAGATTGCCCAGCGCCTATCCGTAGCAAAAAAGCCTTAGAAGCCGAAGGCAAACTTGGTTGTTAAATGTCAGGCTTTAATGAGCTAAAGCTTAAACATTAAGCTAAGCATGTAAAAAGGGTGAATAACAATTTATGTTATTCACCCTTTTTTTTGACTTTAATGAACCTGTAAAGCCTCCAAACCCAACGCTTTACACGGTTAAAGTTGGCGTTGGCTTGCCAGCTGTTTTTATATTGAATATAGCAATACTAAGGACAATGACGCCGCCTAATAATCCCGTGGTAATCTCAGGATAAATCAGTAATAAAGCGCCAATAGCCAATATAATACGCGTCACCGAATTCATAGTACCTTTAAAATACCCCTCCAGCGCCGAGCTTAAGGCAATAACACCCGTGATCGAAGTGACTACGACCGTGATGATAGCGATAATAGGCGGCAATGGGAAATCTTTCGCTGTGACTGCCAGACCCGTAGGATCTATCATCAACATCGTCGGATTATAAATAAACATAAACGGCACGATAAATCCGGCAAGTGCCAGTTTGAGCGACAAAAACCCTGTTTTCATCGGATCACCGCCGGATATGCCTGCACCGGCAAAAGCAGCCAAACACACAGGCGGCGTAATATTGGCAAAAATACCAAAGTAAAAGACGAACATATGCGCTGACAAAATCGGAATATCAAACCCTGCTAAAGCTGGTGCTGCCATCGTTGCCGTAATGATATAAGCAGGAATAGACGGTAGTCCCATGCCCAATACCATCGAGGCAAGCATCGTTAAAATCAGCGTGAAAAATAGCGACCCTGCACCAAGTGTGACAATTGATGAGGTCATCACCGTTCCAAAGCTGGTCAAACTCACAACTCCGATGATGATACCGACGACCGCACAGGCAGCCATCACGGCGAGCGACTGACGAGCACCATCTTCTAGCGCACCCAAAATATCAGAAAAACCCATTCTGGTCTCTTTGCGCAGCATACTAACCACGACGGTAAAACCAATGGTATATGCCGCTGCATAGCCGACGGGCACGTTTTTGATTAATAAGAAGACCAAAAAGACAATCGGTAGCAGCATATGACCGCGTGCTTTTAAGACTTCTTTGACTGCTGGTAAGTTTTCTTTGGCAATGCCTTTTAAGTCACGACGACCAGCGCGAAAATGCACCTGCGCGATAACGCCAAGATAATATAATATCGCTGGTAATAATGCCGCTAGCGCAATCGTACTGTACGGTAACCCTGTCGTCTCTGCCATGATAAAGGCACTGGCACCCATAATCGGTGGCAATATCTGCCCACCCACAGAAGCGCTCGCCTCTACTGCACCAGCAAAGTCTTTATGATAGCCAACCTTTTTCATCAACGGAATGGTAAAGGCACCAGTGCTGACCACGTTCGATAAAGCAGAGCCATTAATACTACCCATAAAGCCACTGGAGATGACCGCCACTTTTGCCGGACCTCCTTTTTTATGACCTGCAATGGCCAATGCCAAATCATTAAATAGCTGTCCCATTCCAGAACGTGCTAAAAATGCACCAAAAAGAATGAATAAGAAGATAAAAGTGACCGATGCACCAATCGCAACAGAATATAAACCTTCGGTTTTTAGAAATAATTGACCAAAAATATCACCCATGTCATAAGGACGAGTCAGTAGCCGGTCTGGCATAAAATCCAAATGACTGACAAATGGATAGGCCAAAAATATCGATGCTAATATAGGCAAAATCCAACCAGTGATACGCCGACTGCCTTCAAGTACACAGATAACGGTGATAATAGAAAATATCACATCAACCTGATTGGCCATGCCACCACGCGAGGTCACAATGTCTTGGTACTCGTATATGAGATAGGCCATCCCAGATAAGGACAGCGCAAACCAAATCCAGTCATACCAAGCCACCCGCTGTCGGCTGCTTTTTTTACTGGCTGGAAAAATAAGAAATATTAAAGCAAATCCAACACCAACATGCACAGAGCGTTGTAACAGCGCAGGCATGGGATTAAAAGTGATATACAAATGAAAAAGAGAATAAAAAATGCAAATTGCAGCGATAAAATACTTCACTGGTCCTTGAGTGATATGGCGCGTGATGGACTCTCGGTCGTACTTTTCTAATATGGCTTTATTATGGGCTTGCGCCTCAAGCTCAGCGTCGACATTAGTCTCAACGTCAGGATGAGAATGTATAGGCGAGTCGCTATCGTTATTGATATGGTTATCTGACATCGTTGTCAAATTATCGTGATCCGTCACTTGGGAGTTCATGACACAAGTCCTTGTTAAATCTATCAATGAAACCATACGCTGTCGGCATGATCGTTACTTCAGAATAGTCTGGCACCCAGCGGTGAATGCGTATCCGATAGTTACCATAGTCAATCTCACCTTTGGTAAGCCGTGAGACCACCCAATTAAGCTTGGGCAGTTTCTCATTGATTTGATAACCCAGATAGCCAGGTTTTTGTATGGGAGCAAGCGCCTCAGTAGAGGGTGTACCTGCGCCAAAAGCTTCAAAATAAGTGGTGGTCAGCAGCAGTTCAGCGTCTTCTGTACTGCTGCCGTCTATACGCTGATACTGTTCTTCCCACCATTGTTTTTCTACAGAATGTATCCAGCGCAATTGAAAGTCAGGCTCGACGAAATAGCAAACCTTGTCATTAGCACCGTCAACACCTGCGACGCGAACTTCCACCACAGGCTGACGGACAAAGAGATGCCACAGCATAAAAAAAACCAGCGCAGCAATGAGCACTGCGCCAGCTATTAACCATAATGTCTTATTTTTAGTAACCATAACTGCTTATTTAGCGGCTTGTTCATCATAGTATTTTTTGGCGCCAGGATGGATAGGTGCAACCATGCCTTCACGAGCCGTCTCTAAGCTAATATCATTGGCCGCTTGGTGTGCTGTTTTTAGGCCGTCTAAATTATCAAATAACGCTTTGGTCAACTTGTAACCATCTGCTTCAGACAACTCAGAGCTTACCAATAGAGCATTCATAATCGCTGCGGTTGGAATCGCGGCGTCATTGCCATAAGTGCCAGCAGGAATCTCAAAGGTTTTAAAGTAAGGCTTACTTGCAATGATTTCTTTTAGCTTGTCTTGATTAATGGTGATTAACTGTAAGTCCAAGCCCTGCTCTAGCTCCATCAATGAAGAGTTCGGTAGACCACTACTAAAGAAAGCTGCTTCAATTTTACCCGCTTTCATGCCATCCGCCGCTTCAGAAAAACCCAAATAATCGACAGTGATATCATCGTACGTGATACCGAAACCTTCTAATAACGTTCGAGCATTGACTTCTGTGCCAGAGCCTTGATCGCCCACAGCGATACGCTTACCACGTAAGTCTTCAATATTTTTGATGCCAGATTTTTTGGTGGTGACGATTTGCACCACATTAGGGTACAAGACCGCAATTTGTTGGATGTTGGTAATTGGCTTATCAAAGTTGTTTTTGCCTTCGACCGCGTCGGTGACCACATCACTGAGCGCCAATACCATGTCGACTTTACCTTGGGTCAATAGATTGACGTTTTCGACTGAAGCGCCGGTGGTTTGCGTCTTTGAGTTCACCCCAAAGGTTTTGACATAGACTTCTGATAATGAAGTACCAATGATGTTGTAAGGGCCAGATGCTCCGCCAGTAGCGATGGTAAGAAACTTGGTATCCAGCTTGTCGGCGGCAGTGTCAGTAGCAGCGCTATCTGTTGCCGTACTGTCAGTATTTTCTGAACTTGGTGATGAGCATGCGGTTAGGCCTAAAGTGGCGCTTAGCATCGCTGATAAAAATAACGGAGATTTTAGAGAGTTGAACATTGCATTCATCCTTGAAATAATCGATTTAATACCTCTAACGGCATCACTATATAAATATTAATGCGTTACAGACCTGT
This sequence comes from Psychrobacter okhotskensis, assembly GCF_965638355.1. NCBI lineage: Bacteria > Pseudomonadati > Pseudomonadota > Gammaproteobacteria > Moraxellales > Moraxellaceae > Psychrobacter > Psychrobacter okhotskensis. The sequence continues at coordinate 1,148,822 of NZ_OZ281822.1, read as the reverse complement.
AATAGTATAGCAATTCCCACCATAAATAAACCAAAGCCTTTTATGTCTCAAAACCTTGTAGATAAAGCAACTTGAGTTAAAAATAGCGATTCGGAGTATTGATATTTGTTTAGTAAAGTTCTGCTATGCGAAACAAAGTTTCATTATTCAAGCTATTTAAACAAAAATTAAGCACAGTGTAAACCTTTATCATCGTCTTAATAGCATCAAGGTTATTTATTACGGAGTCAAAAAATGCTTACCAAGAATGAATAGGGCGTGTCTTCAGTTCACTCGATAGTCATCTAAATGGGTTAAAAATGGCTAAATCTTGCCAAACATCGTCAAATAGCTAGTTAGTATCCCGATATTGTCTGCATTATTTTGCTTGTTTGACGGCAATTTATCTCATTTTTACTACCATTTTTGAAATGAAGACACGCTTTAAACTATATTTCTGCATTTATTTTGTGTCTGTAATAGATAGTCTCTTAGGATTAACTGTACCTTAGAAAAACATTCTAAATAACTGAAAATCAACGAATAATAATACTACCCTTATCGAAAGCGGCTACACTAGCAAGCTAGGATATGGTCAATACCATATAAGTTATATACGCTGTCAGGCTCGATTAATCTACTATTGCGAGTACTTTCACTCGTCTTAATAGTCTCCAAGTTATATAGAACTGACTATCGTGCTATATTTTGAAACCATAGTTTAGAATCGAAAATAATGATATCTCTCTTATAAAAAAAGGATTGACCGATGAGCACCGAATTTACGCCGCAAGAAGGCTCTTGCGCTTGTTATAGCAACACTTATACGATTAACCATACTCCGATAGCTCGCTTTATTTGTCACTGCACTATCTGTCAGGACTATACGGGTAAGGCTTATAACGATGTCACGGTTTTGTTTAAGTCAGATCTCAGCGAAATGGACATCAATAAAACGCGTTTTCGTCGTTGGAAAATGCCACCGAATATCAGCCGTGGACTGTGTAAGCGCTGTCATAAGCCCAGTATAGAGATGGCTGTGGGCGGTGCTCTGGTCTTCATTCCTACCGATAACTATCCTAATGCAGCCGCTCTACCTGAACCGACGATGCATCTGTTTTACAATCGCCGTGTTAAAGATGTGGATGATAATCTGCCTAAATATAACGGTGTTGTGCAAAGTCAGACAATGGCGGTTAAGGAGCTGGCTCAAGGAATGTATAAGAGAGTCACTAAGCGCTAGCAGTATCCGTTCAAAAGACTAGTTATCTTCCTTATTAAGTTTTTTTAGTTAAATACCTATTGTCAAACATCTGGAAACGTCCTATGACTTTAAAAGAAGAAGACACTGTAAAACACTCTGCTGACATCGCTATCATTGGCGGTAGCGGTCTGTATCAAATGGCAGACTTGACTAACCAGCGTAGCGTCAGCATCTCAACACCTTATGGCAAGCCGTCCGATGATATTATCTTAGGGGAATTGAATGGTGTGACCGTTGCTTTTTTGACCCGTCATGGTCAAGGGCATAAATTTACACCTTCTAAAGTACCTTATCGCGCCAATATTTATGCGCTAAAAACTCTAGGCGTGCGCTATATCATTTCAGTATCAGCGGTGGGTTCATTGCAAGAAGAGCTTAAACCGTTAGACATGGTCGTCCCTGATCAAATGATCGACATGACTAAACATCGTGCCAGCACATTTTTTGGTAAAGGTGCAGTTGCGCATGTCTCGATGGCGGATCCTTTATGCCCGAAAGTCGCTGATATTCTGAATCGCGCTTACACTCAAGCGAATATCAATGAAGGGCAATGTCATGCACAAGCGACTTATGTGTGTATCGAAGGCCCGCAATTCTCGACTCGTGCAGAGTCACACTGGTATCGCCAAATGAACGCTGACATCATCGGCATGACAAATATGCCAGAAGCCAAGCTGGCGCGGGAAGCTAGCATCGCTTACGCGACTTTAGCTTTGGTCACAGATTTTGATAGCTGGCATCCTACTGAAGAAGACGTCAGCGCCGATTATGCGATTCAAAACCTCATGAAAAATGCCGATAATGCTCAATCAGTCATTAAAGAAGCGGTTGCTTTGTTAGCCGTTGAACAACCTAAATCAATTGCTCATCATGCGCTTGCTCAAGCGTTAGTGACGCCTGTTGAATCCATGAGTATTGAGGTTAAAACTAAACTTGCAGCGCTGTTGCCCGAGTAAAATTAAAGGTAATATCAAAAATAATATAAAAAGTAGTATTAATTCTATTCGCATAAAAAAGCCATCAAACTGTTTGATGGCTTTTTTGGTTTAAGCAAGAGAAGGAAAAATAAGTCAAAAATTAGCAATTTCGTCACCATCAAGCCAGCCTTTAGGCAAATACTGCAAATCTTCAGGCTCATCAATATCAGGCAAAGAGTCTAAAAAGGCCAATGACCAGTTTAATTCTGCCAAGCGCTGTTGAGTAATCTTTGCTACGCTCGGCGTGCTCCATTGGATATCATTAAATAAACGAGCAGCAACTTGTTTAAAGCCAAACAGCACATAACCGCCATCAAAGGCAGGAATCATGACGCTATCCTTTGTAATTAACTGCTGTGCGGCCTGTTGGATTTTAATAGAGATGAGACTAGGGCAATCTGTTCCTATCAAAATCACTTGCTTAAAACGTGCTAATGCTTGTTGACTAGCCTTAAACATACGTGTGCCCAAATCGCCATCTATTTGCTTTGACCATGTCAATGAATTAGGCAGATTTAGTGTTTGCCAACACGGATCACTTGGCGCTGGACTGACACACAGCTCAACGTTAAGGCCAGTAGCCACAGCTTGCTCGATACTGTGTAGAAGTAATTGCCGTGCCATTTTTGCTGCACCGTCAATGCCAAGCGCAGGCTGCAAACGGGTCTTTGCCATGCCCTGTGCAGGGAATTTTGCAAAAAGAATAATGCAGGTTTTTTGATTTTGAGTCATATTGAAATTTTTCTATTATTTATAATAACGCGCGTTAATGTTATCAGCCGACACGCCACGCCAATAATCAAAACGTAGCTGCCACATTAAGACAATCGTCCGCCATGTGCCATACTGCTGCCAACGTCTTGCCGATGTGATGACTTTATTTTTCAGACAAGCAGGTTTAGCAATACCTTTTAGTTGCTTGCATAATTCAACATCTTCCATCAACGCTTGATTAGGATAGCCGCCCATTTGCGCAAATAAAGATTGACTGATAAAAATAGCTTGGTCGCCTGTAGCGATATGAGTTAAACGTGAGCGCCAATTAATCATGGCACTGACCACCCAAAGCATCGGCTGACGACTATTTAGCTGCACATCAAAACGTCCCCAGTTTGCTAGTGTCATCGCCCTAGAAATACTATCGATAGCGTCAATTGGCAACCGCGTATCGGCATGTAAAAATAGCAAAACATCGCCAGTGGCTAATGCTGCACCCGCATTCATTTGCCGCGCACGCCCTGCTTTGGACGTAATAACTTGCCAATCAATTTTACACTCACTGCCAAGCACTAACTCATTAATAAAACTTCGAACGATGCCAATAGAATCATCGTTTGAGCCCCCATCGACCAAGATAACTTGCTGTGGCATTGGCTTTAGACTGTTAATATTGGCAAACAAATGAGGCAAATTATTCGCCTCATTTATTACTGGAATAATAATAGAAACCGTAGCTATAGCGGTCATAATTGGCAGTGCTCGCTGTTATGTTTTATCAGTATTATTTCTTATTCAGATTCCAATTATAGCTAGTATAGTCGATCTTAGTTTTGCCACTTTTTAAATCAGCGCTTTGCGATTTATTAAGCCCTAAAGATGAGCTATAACGAGCTAAGAATCCTTCCAAATCTTTGGTACCGCGCCAATTCGACTCAAAGTCTTCTTTATACCATTTAAAAATGGGAGAAACCTCAAGCGTGCCGCCTTTAAGACGGTTACGACTACTATCTGCGAGGAATTTACTTGTGACTTGCTCTAATTGCTTATCCAGTTTGCTACCGGTAAAAGCATCATTTAATAGCGCAGGACAGCCGATGCTAGCACAATTCACCGCAAAGTGAATGCGCGGTTCATTATAGCGTTTAGAGCCACGGATTAGATTGTGCTCGATGTCATCAAGTGAACGCTTTTTGCCTAATAGCGTGACAAAATCTTGTTTCCATGGCGAGCCAAATATCCCACCGATATCTTTGATCGATTTGAGATTCGGATACTTAGTCAGTATCAACTCTACCGTGCCAGCATTGTAGACGTTAATCAAAAATGCCAACTGCTCATCTTTGCTCCAACCATTGAACTCTGATTGACTGACTTTGCTAGTTGCTGCCATGTAGCTATCAAGCTTGCTTTGATCCGCTTTCATACCGTTATAATTAACGACCGAGGCTTTACCACCATTGGTCATAGTGACATTTTTACTCAGCAAGCTATCCCAAGTACTATGATTAAAATCAGCATAACTTGCCATACTAGCCAATAGCACAGAAGTAGCTACTGCTGTCTTAATCAGTAAACGCTTGCTTGAAAAACTACCTGTACTCTTACTTATGTTATTAAAGATGTTCATAATTAACTCCGTTTAGATCGAGGATGTTTTTGCTATTGTCTGCCCTGCTGTCTCTTCTTCCAGCGCGCCACCGCAGCTACTTCCCTGTCCTGCTGTACAGCCATAGCAGTGATCTGCAATCGCAATATCATCGCCAGTAGGATTTTGCGTTAATAAATCGCTCAGATGCCGACGGGACTTGTTGGGTACTGGAATCTCTAACTGCTGGTTAAAGTCACAATCAAATAACTCTCCCAGCCAATTGACACTGATCGTCGAGCGGCACATGACTTCGGCTAAATTGCCAGCCACGTAATTGGCCTTAAGCAAGTCCATATAGGGATGGAATTGGTTTTTGGCCAATAGCACCGCACCAAAGCGCTGAATCGGCATATTGGTCAAAGCAAATAACTGATGAAATTCGATATCGAAATGTTCTTTTAGCTCACGTTTATAGTCCGCCTCTAGCTGTTGCTGATTGGGCGGTAGCGTGGCGCCTTGCGGGTTATAAACGAGGTTCAGCGTTAAGTTTGAGCCAGCTTTGCCATAACCTAAGGCATTGAGCTTATGCAGTCCCAATATACTGTCGTCAAACGCACCCTTGCCGCGCTGCTTATCGACGTTTTCTAATGAATAACAAGGCATTGATGCCACCACGTCGACTTCATTGTCTGCCAAAAACTGCGCCATATCCTCATAGCCTTCTGCCATCAGAATTGTTAAATTACAGCGATCAATCACTTTGACACCCAAAGCGCGCGCGGCGGTAACCAGATACTTAAAGTCTTCATGCATCTCAGGCGCGCCACCGGTTAAATCAAGCGTATCCATATCTTGTACTTTTAGTACGTCCAGTATCAGCTCGACCAGCTCACGCGACATCATCTCCGTACGATAAGGACTGGCTGCCACGTGGCAATGTACGCAGGACATATTGCACAAATAGCCCATGTTCACTTGTAGCGTAGTTAACTCACGACGTTTGATGGCTGGAAAGTCAGTAAATTCGAGTAGTTCAATGGTAGATTTCATAAAATTATAGAATCCGTGTTGTGATATTTACTCAACTGCTTAGGGTCTGTTTACTATTCTTCTAATCGATTTGCAGTTAAGATCAAGTTTATCTAATCAATGATACCCTATTATGTCACTAGCATTTTTAATCATTGTGTATTCAATAAATATATTCAATCTTTATAAGCTATCGAAAATATGTTGAGAGAATAGCTCGCAGTATTAGTGCCAGTCATAGTTGAATTCAAATTATTACGATACAAGGAAGCTGGGTGTAAGCGATACATGAGCACGCTTAGCGAGGATAACGGTGTGGCGGATTTATATGGATTTGACTATAGCTTAATTTGCATTGACGAAACGCTTATCAATATAGCGTTTAAGATACCAAACCCAGCGACCTTGCAAACTCACACTGCCCCAACTGGCAATGGCATACTTATCGCCACAAGATAATAAATACAAAGTGCGATTTTTGGGCTGATAGCTTTGTAAGGGTTTATTTTGATCTACCATAAAAGTTAATAAATTGGTGGTGTTCTAAAAAGTATGCTGGCATTAGACGTAGCCATAATTGACATAAAAGAACACCAAATCAAACACCTTAAAGTGATTATCAAGCTTCTTAGAGAAACAACAGGTTTTTCTAACCGCCCGACGCAATCGGTGTCTAAGACGGCAGTTATTACCTTCAATGCCTACCGTATGAGATTTGCCAACTCGTTTGTGATCAAGTTTAAAGGCGGTTATAAAACTGTCCCAGTTATCCATGCTAATCGAGTCATAGCTGACTGTAAGCTGCTTAAGACGCGCTCTTAACTTCTTAGCCGTTTTTAAGTCACGTCTGCCCCAAACATAAGCAACAATCTCATTGGTAGCACGGTCATAAGCATAAATAAGCCAAACTTTACGCTTTTTGCGATACACGTAAGTCCAGAATTCATCAACCTCTAAGCGTTCATAGTAGCGCTTCTTAGGCGCGATCTTATAAACAGATGAGCCTATGGTACTAAGCACTTTTCCAATACTGACTGAGGCCATAACCGCTATGTCTCTAACACCGCAACCATGAACCGTCATTAGCCGTATTTTATCTTCTATTTGGGAGTGACAACCTTGGTAGGTTAAAGCATGATCACCAATGAATTGACGTTTGCAGTCCTTACACTGGTAGTTTTGCTTACCATAGCTTTTTATGCCATTTTTCTTTAAACTGGGACTGTGACAGTCGGGGCAGCTGATATCTATTTGTGTCTTCATAACCTTAAATATATCATCTTGCTTTGGCTGTCACCCTCCTTTTATCTCCTCAGCATACTTTCTGACACACCACCAATAAATTATCTGCTGCGACTGCACCGCCATGTACGGCATGAACCCCTGAGTGCGCGACATCTTTATCCACGCGCGTTGCCACATCACCGACGGCGAATACATTATTATGAGAGACACTTTGCTGCAGCGCATTTACTGCGATAAAGCCGTTGTCAACTGTGGCAATATCCGTACTGGCTGTCCACGCTGCACCAGTCACGCCAGTGGCAGCGATAACCGCATCCATTAAAAAGGATTGCTGCAATGACGCTCTCTCAGTAATCAATGTCCCATTCTGATAGGCGATGGCGCGCTCGTAGATAACTTCAATACTCAGACGATTAAGCTGCTTGATAACACGATGTCTAAACTTTTGATTAAAACCAGCCAATAGCACATCACCGCAGATTAAAAACACTTGATGATTCGGGTGAATATGCTGCAAGGCGACTTGGGCAGCCATAACCAGCTCGATTGCCGCTGCGCCAGCCCCGATAATAGCCAATTGATAATGTGCTGAGCGCTGAGCGGTAGCAAGCACTTGCGACCACTGATTCACAAAGCTATGTAACGGACGAATCGCAATGACACTATTAGTGTCAGCATTATTAGTGTCAGCATTATTAGTGTCAGCATTATTTAACCAGTGCATATCCGTATCCGCGCCAGTGTTTAACGACACTACCTCATAGCTATGATCATAGTCGTCAGCGGTCATGACTCGCTGTGATTTGGCGTCTATCTTTACGATTGGCTGCTGAATGAAATGCACGCCAGCCTGCTTGCATTGTGCCGCAATATCTATACGGATATCATCTAGTATATAGTGCCCCGCCATCCAGCCAGGCAACATACCTGAATAGATCGACTGCGGTTGCTCGCTGATTAATGTGATATCCGCATTTATTAGAGGCGTCCCACGGAGTCGACGCAACAGACCAATATGCGCATGACCAGCACCTACCAAGAGCAACTTTTTTAAGGGCATTATTTTTATAGGTATATTTTTTATGGGCATTTTATCGCTCAATGTTTTTGATACTTTTAAATAGTTTTGACTGGTTTACTAGGGTGTACCAACGCTGGAAACTTAGGAAAGATAAAAACGCTATCGAAATTAAAACATAAGTTAAAAGCATTTAAAGCAAGACTATTGTACGATAACGACGCCGCAGTAAATAATATTGACCTGATAAGGCTTTATGATTAAATTGATGGTAGCAATCATTCATCCCAATTATAAAACCTGACTGGCTGCTTAATTTGTAAATAAGTCATATTGACCATGCATTTAGCACCCATCGCTCAATGCTTAAAAAATTTAGAAACAGTCTGTTTTCATTCTCTAACCATGCAAGGATTCTACGCTTATGAGTACCTCTGACCAGATCACCTCTTCTGACAATACCCACTATCTGAATCATACATTTTTTGAGCCGCGTGATAGTGATAAAAAAATTAAGGCCACTTTACTAATCGTCCACGGCATGTCAGAACACAGCGGTCGCTATGCGGACTTTGCTCAGTTTTTGGCTGATAATGGTATTGCAGTAGCAACCTACGATCAGCTCGGTCATGGTCAAACGGTAAAAACAAAGGCTGATTTGGGATTTTTTGGCAGTGAGCATCCAGTGCAGTCTTTATTACAAGACGTCATCGTTATGGCTGATAGCCTAAAATCGCGTCATCCTCATGTGCCGCACTTTGTTATGGGTCACTCTATGGGCTCGTTTATCGTCCGTAATGTACTCAAACATCACGCACAAGACTTTGCTGGGGCCATCTTAATGGGCACTGCAGACGCCAACCCATTGACCAAAGTACTATTACCTATTAATAAACTATTGGCCAAAGCGGCACCAAAAAAACCAAATACTGTATTTGCTAAAGTAATGAACAAAGTACTGAATAGCAAACTTGATAACCGTATTTCTGACTCGCAGTTTGCGTGGATCAGTGAAAATCCCGCCAATATCGCCGCTTATGAAGCCGATCCACTCACCGGTTTTGACTTTACTAACAATGGTTTTATGACGCTATTCACCTTGATGACAACAGGTCTCCATAAAGGCTGGGCTGCGACGATTGCAAAAGACTTTCCCCTGTTCTTTGTCAGTGGCAAAAGTGATCCCATCGGTGATATGGGCAGCGGCATTCGCAACATTGTCAGTCGCCTAAAGAAACAAAACTTCAATAATGTGGAAGTAAAGCTCTACCCAAACATGCGCCATGAGCCCCTTCACGAGCAGGCGAACAAGGTGGTGTATCACGATATCTTAGAATGGATAGAACGCAATAGCTCATCGTTCTAAATGGCATTACTTATTATCAATACAGACCTTTGCGCCCAACTTATTTGCTAAAAGTCGTCAAATTAGCGACAATGTGGCAGGCAATATTTTTAGTCGATTTTTGACGCTATCTTTAACTATAAGATTTATTTACTTTTCATTCATCTTAGGAATTTTTATCCATGTCATTACAACAAACCATCGAACAAGCCTTTGAAAACCGCAACGAATACAGCCCATCTACTATGCCACAAGATGTGCGTGATGCTATCGAGCAAGTGCTTGAGCAGTTAGATAACGGTACACTGCGAGTTGCAGAAAAAAAGGATGGCGAGTGGGTCGTCAATCAGTGGGCAAAAAAAGCCGTCTTACTATCGTTCCGCTTAAACGATAATTACGTGCAAGCCGCTGGTGAGCACATACAGTTTTATGACAAGGTGCCAACTAAGTTTGCCAACTGGACCGAAGCACAGTTCAAAGAAGCTGGCGTACGCGTAGTGCCACCAGCCGTGGCCCGTAAAGGCTCATACATCGCAGCCGGTGCGGTATTGATGCCGTCGTATGTTAATATTGGCGCGTATGTCGATCAAGGCGCGATGGTAGATACGTGGGCGACCGTAGGTTCATGTGCTCAAATCGGCAAAAACGTGCATCTGTCAGGTGGTGTTGGTATCGGCGGTGTATTAGAGCCATTACAAGCCAATCCAACGATTATTGAGGACAACTGCTTTATCGGTGCGCGTTCTGAAATCGTTGAAGGCGTTATTGTTGAAGAAGGCTCAGTCATCTCGATGGGTGTATTTATCGGTCAGTCAACGCGTATTTATGATCGCGAAACGGGCGAGATTCATCGTGGCCGTGTACCAGCAGGCTCAGTTGTCGTACCAGGTAGCCTACCATCAGAAGATGGCACACACAGCTTATATGCTGCTATCATCGTCAAAAAAGTCGATGCACAAACCCGTGCTAAAACATCAGTAAATGAGTTATTACGTTTAGCCTAAATATGTACAGCGTATAATCATTTAGCACGTACAATCATTTAGCACGTACAATCATTGTTTTACATAAAGATGCTGGAGTCATCCTCCAGCATCTTTTTTGCAGCTTAATATAGGCTGTTGCGTTATAATCCATTTTTTTGGTTTGGCTTTATCCAAACGCAAAACTCCCATACCAGAACCTGCCTTTTTATTACGATTGATAAATGCTTAATCTCATTATCAATCTTTAACTGTATTTGACATATTATGAGTGAATCACTATTACGCACCGCCGCCATTCCTGTCACTGATCCTGAAGCAGGTCTACGTTTGACAGAAATCTTTTATTCTTTGCAAGGTGAAGCACTGACCTCAGGCTTGCCGACGATATTCGTACGCTTGACCGGCTGCCCGCTGCGCTGTGTTTATTGTGATACCGAATATGCCTTTACGGGCGGCGAACGTCAGTCGCTAGAAGCCATTATAGAGACCATCAAAAGCTATCCTTGCAAGCGTATTTGTCTGACGGGTGGCGAACCATTAGCACAGCCGAATGCCATTGAACTGATGAAGCGCTTACTGAGTGATGATTATGAAATCTCGCTTGAAACTGCAGGCGCGCTCACGGTAGAAAACGTACCGCCAGCAGTCAGTAAAGTGATGGATCTCAAAACGCCAAGCTCAGGCGAAGTCGATAAAAACCTATGGTCAAATCTGGACTATCTGACTCAGCATGATCAGCTTAAGTTCGTCATCATGAACCATGCCGATTATGAGTGGGCAAAAGCCATGTTGATCGAGCATAAGCTAAATGAATTGGTCAGCACCGTTTGGTTTTCTCCGATGTTTAATGTCGCAGACGATATTGACGAAGAGGCCAGCCCCGATGTGCCAGTATTGGCGCGCGAGTTGGCTGAATGGATATTGGCCGATGCCCTGCCCGTGCGCTTTCAATTACAACTGCACAAAATCATCTGGGCAGATGCCAAAGGCAAATAGAAAAGCGCATAAAAAAGCAGGTAAAAACCGCTAAACGAACTGACATATAGCCGACGGTAAGGATTCAGGGATGGTCAAACTCATTTTACTCGGCTTGTTGGCGGGTGCGTTCTTTAGTTCCACTTTTATTTTAAACGAGCTGATGAGTGATGCAGGTGGTCACTGGTTTTGGTCAGCCAGTCTCCGCTATGTCTTTATGTGGCTGATTATCACCGCTATTATCGTTATGCAGCATGGTTTTAGTCGTATCAAAGAATTGGCGATTATCTTTCGTCAGCATTGGCGCTTTTGGTGTATCACTGGCAGTATTGGTTTTGGTATCTTTTACACGGGCATCTGTTATGCCGGTGATCATGTCGCCGGTTGGGTGGTGGCGGCGACATTTATGTTTACCGTGGTGACTAGCCTCCTCGTCCTACTGGCATTTGGGCAACGCTTTGACAAAAAATTCATTTTTTACGCCATACTGGTATTCATCGGAGTGATACTGGTCAATGTCAGCGAAGGTCTGCGCGCTGCTGCGCTCGGAGGTATAAATGCCACCCCAATGGCAGAGATGCTACTGTATGGTGCGCTGCCTGCACTGATAGCCGCTTTTAGCTATCCAATCGGCAATCAGTTGGTCTGGCAGGTGTCTCACAACGCTCGCAAGCATAGCGCTGCGCAGCGCAAGGTCAGAGAAAACAGCCTTCTGCAAAGTACTATTGACACTCATAACCAACCACTCGTCACAGAAGCCTACGCTTTACCTGTCGATAGCACTCACTCAGCGGATGCTGATAGTTCTAGTATCAAAACCGACACTGATATTGACCCTGAAAAGCTAAAAGCCAAAACGGCGGCTGAAACGCACTCACCCTTACAAACCTTGATTGCTCGTATCCCCGCTATCGAAACGGTGCTGCTGCAAAATGCCTTTAATAAAGTATGGCTAATGACTCTAGGTAGTTTGCCATTTTGGCTGGTTTTAGGCATTATAGTGCGTCCTGAGTTACCCGAAAGCACACAGCTGTTCAATACTTTGCTCGTGGCTCTGTTAGCAGGGGTAGCAGCAACCAGTATTTTTTTATATGCGCGCGAACAAGCCGTCACCTCCAGTGAAGTGGCGGGCGTTGATTCTACCCAAGCCAGCGAGGTGATATTTGCCTTGATTGGCGGTATATTATTACTCAATAACGAGATACCTTCGGCACTGGGGTTGGTAGGTATTGGATTGATTATGTTGGGATTGGTACTATTTGCCAAAGATGGATGAGACCAAAATAACGCTATGATGAATAATTTTATTTTTCCTGATATTCTGCTGTATTTGCTCGATATGGTTGGCGTGATTGCTTGTGCTATCGCCGGTACTTTGCTCGCTCAGCATAAAGGCTTTGATATTGCTGGCTGTATCTTAGTTTCAATGGTCAATGCCATTGGCGGTGGTACGCTACGTGATATGGCGCTAGATCGCCATCCGCTATTTTGGATGTCCGATCTCAACTATGTGATTGTCATCACTATCACCTCCCTTGTCCTGCAAATCTTTTTTCATCTCTATCATAAGATTGATAACGCCCTCAAACTCTTCGATGCCATTGGGCTAGCAGCCTTTAGCGTCATTGGTTTTAAGATAGCATTGACCCAAGGTATGTCACCAGTGATTGCCATTATGATGGGCGTTTGGACAGCCATTATTGGCGGTATGCTGCGTGATATTATTTGTAATGAGATACCGTTGGTGCTGCAGCGCGAGATTTATATCTCTGCCAGTATCGCAGGCTCGGTCACTTATCTGCTGCTTGACAGTTTGGGCATGGATGCTGGATTGAATGAATTTGTGATGCTAGGCGTTATCTTTGCGGTGCGTATGTTAGCGCTGCGCTTTGATTGGCATCTTCCTTCTATTCGCTTGGTTAAATAAGACCAGTTTATAGGGTTTAAAAAGTAAGCGCTGTTGTATTGGGGTCTGTTGAACATTCAAATGTGGCACTGGCAGTGGCTATTTTTTAGACAATACGCAGTGAAATTTTTGACGCCTAGTCATTCTAGGTTAGATAATTTCGCCATGTATTGGCAAAAAATAGCCCTGCCCTGAAAGGCTGATACTAAAATCACCCCAAACGTTGTTGTAAACCTAGCTAAGGTCTCGACATTATCGTCGGTTTACGCCTGATTTGATAAAAGGTTTGGGACGATTTTAGCAATCAGCAGTCCTAATATTTGAATGTTCAACAGACCCTGATTTACAATGATTATATAATTATCATAAAAACTTACTGAGACTCGCTCATGTTGACTATCGCATTGGATCCTACGGAACTGATCACGACGTTCGACCCGCGTTCTTTGCTCTACTTGTTTGACATGATTGGCATTGTGGCCTGTAGTATTTCAGGGACGATACTGGCAAAACATAAAAAGTTCGACGTCTTTGGCTGTTTATTGGTGTCGATCGTCACTGCTATCGGCGGCGGCACCGTCCGTGATGTGATTTTGGATCGTCATCCGCTGTTTTGGATGGTAGATATGAGCTATCTGACCGTCATTACCTTCTGCTCATTAGCAACGCAAATATTTTTTCATCCCAACTCAAGGCGCGTTGATAAGTTCCTCAAGCTCTCCGATACCATCGGTCTGTCTGCCTTTACCCTAATTGGTATCAAGGTTGCTGATAGCATGGGCACCAATGTACCCGTGGCATTATTACTTGGGGTGATTACGATTATTGTCGGCGGTATCATCCGCGATATGATCTGCAACGAGATTCCGCTGGTATTGCAGCAAGAGATTTATATCACGGCGGCTTTGACGGGCGGCATTCTCTACTTTGCCCTGCACAACCTAGGCGTGACTGATTGGGTTGCTGACATCTCTGCCATGATGACGATTTTTACGATAAGAATGCTCGCCATTCGCTACGATTGGCAATTTCCTGCTCTTGAATGGAAATACTAAACCCTAGGGTGTGTCTTCAATTCATTCGATAGTCATCTAAATGGGCTAAAAATGGCCAAATATCGTCGAATAGCTTGTTAATATCCCGATATTATCTACGCTATTTTTCTTGCTTGACGGCAATTTATCTCATTTTTATCGCCATTTCTGAAATGAAGACACGCCCTAGAATGCAAATATTAAAAAAGCGTCAACTTTAAACTCAGTTGACGCCTTATTATTGTCTGTTCGTGGTCTTATAATAAAGCAATATGCTTATTCACTGACCACAGCTAAATCCCTTACCATCAGCTGTAAGCTTTGTTTGCCGTTCCACTCGTTGATGTCTAGCTGAAACAATACGTGCACTTTTTCGGCACGATAATCCCATACCTCGCTATCGAAGTTAAAATAAATCGCTTCAATCGGATACTGCACATCAGGATAACGCAGTGATAATTTGAGGTGCTTGTCCTTTAGTATCTTAAAGCTCAATACTTCGAACACCCCATCAAATATCGGCGGTGCAAAGCCATGACCCCAAATACTGGCATTGGCCAAATGCTCAGCAAACCATAAGCTAAAGTCGCCTGCTTGCAAGGGACCATCGGTGAATTTTTGCTCGGCAAAAACCTCATCCTCCATCTCTGCCATAACAGCATCGAAAGCTGTCACGAAGGCGTCAAAGTTGCGACGCTTCAAGGTTAGCCCAGCAGCCATCGCATGACCACCGAAATGGCTGATTAGATCAGCATAGCGTTCAGCAACTTGCTCAATCGCATCACGAATATGCACGCCAGCGATAGACCGCGCCGAACCTTTAATGGCATCGTCGTCACCTGTACGCTCTGTATCTGCTGGTGCAAAAACGATACTGGGCAAATAATGACTTTCTTTCAAACGTCCAGCGACGATACCGATAACGCCTTGATGCCAGTCATCTTGATATAAAACAATGCTGCGGGTTTGATTATTCACAGTCTCTTTATCAGTTTTAGACTGAATAAGGATTTCATCGCTCTCGTCAGTAGCAGTATTCTCATCGTTTTCATTTGCAACAGTAGCTAATGCTTGCACAATATTATCTGCTTGCGCGCGCATCTCGCCTTCTACGTGACGACGGGTACGGTTTAGCTGCTCAAGCTCTTGCGCCAAGCGCTGCGCCGTACTCCAGTCTTCGGTCAATAAACACTCGATACCAATGCGCATATTGTCCATACGTCCGGCAGCATTGATACGAGGTCCTAACACAAAACCAAAATCTTGCGCCTGCATTTTTTTGGGATCACGGCCCGCTTGCTCAAGCAATGCCAAGATACCCAGACAGCAGCGCCCTTGGCGGATAGCCGTCAGTCCATGATGCACCAAGATGCGATTGTTCTTATCAAGCACTCCAACGTCCGCAATCGTTCCGAGCGCCACCAAATCCAAATATTGGCTGACTTGCACGGTAGATTTATTGGCTTCACGGCGCAGCTTGGCTAAACGTCCGAGCACATAAAAAGCCACACCGACCCCTACGAGCGCTTTACTAGTAAAACTGCAATCGAGTTGATTGGGATTGACCACCGCTTCTGCAGGTGGTGTCTCTTTGGTCGTCAGATGATGATCCGTAATGATGACAGTGATGCCGTCGGCCTGCGCACGCGCCACGCCTTCATGACTTGAGATACCATTATCTACTGTGACGATCAACTCTGGCTGATACGTCTTAATGCCTAATTCGACAATTTCTGGCGTCAAACCATAGCCGTACTTAAAGCGATCAGGTACTAAAAAATCGACGACTGCACCCATTTTCGTGAGTGCACGCATCATCAGCGCGGTACTGGTCGCGCCATCACAATCAAAATCACCAACGATTAGGATACGCTGACCCCTATCAATAGCGACATCTAATAGCCGCACCGCCTCAGTGACACCGTGCAACATCTCAGCGGGCAGAAGACCAGAAAGCCCAGTCTCAAGCTCATCAGGCTGGGTAATACCGCGAGCGGCATACAAGCGAGCGAGCGTTAATGATTGGGCGGCAAGTGGTTGCAACGCGGTGGGCAGCTCGTCAGTGCGAGTGCTGGTATAACGGGGGGTTAAATTTAGCATGGTGCTATTCTACTGGCTTTGGCAGAGGGTCACAATGATAAAATTTAGCGGCTTGGTTTATCATTTTTTATTGCATTACATTGCAATAAATCATACTCTACTGCCTGCATAAACCAAGTTATCCATGCTTACCTGTCTAGCGCACATAACTGCGCATTTACAAAAACGGTGCATAGTGACCGTATTTTTCTGCATTTTGCTACAAAGCAATGATTGTATGCCGCTTATAAATCCATAAAATAGTAACCAACTGAGAGACTTGTTATCTATTGAGACTTTTAATCTGATTTTTTTATTTTAACTATTTATAAGGATGCGTTATGAAAACCACACCACTGGCTGAAAAACTACCAAATACCATCGATCCTAGCTTAGACTTGGAAAAAGTAAAGAAAGACTGCCAAAAGCTGGTCAAAAAACGTGCCAAATATTCTGCTGGTGTCGCCATCGTTCCTGTACCCTTCTTTGATGTCGCTGTGGATGCAGGCATGCTTACTCAGCTATTGCCAGAAATCAGTGAACGCTTTGGTTTGATTGAAGGCCGTCAATCAGCAGTTGATCTAGAGTCGCGCGCGATTCACTGGGGCGCGCTGAAAGATCGTACTGTCGATTTTGCAGGCTTAATGGCGACACGCGGTATCGTCAAAAAGACGGTACAAGGTTTCGGTGGTCGTATCGCTGCCAAGCAAGTGACGAAGTTCATCCCGCTGGGTGGTCAAATGGTTGCAGCCACCATGGGCTATATGATTTTCAAAAAAATCGCCAATGACCATATCAATGAGTGCTACAAGCTTGCAAAAGACATTCAGCAAAAGCAACACGGTAAGAATGTCTAACGCTATTAAACAATAGAAAATAGCTTTATAAAATAAACCCGCTAAGACTTATTGCCTTAGCGGGTTTTTTGTATTTGTTGATACTGTTATAAATGCATTCGGTATTTTTTCACTTTAAACGACGATATCCCTAATCTTGTTCCGCTATGTTGATTATCACACTGGCATTCTCAAAACCGCGCTCGATATGTACCTGCCCCGACCAATTGTCTGACAAGCTCATTACCTCGCCAAATACAATTTGCGATTGTTGATCCATTTTTAATAATTCTCTAAGTGGCTTATGCTGAGACGTCACTGGAATCAAGGTTTGCAAAATATCTGCTAAAACTGGCAAGTTGTGTCCTGCACTCGGCTGAATGCTAAAGCGCACACTTTTGGTATCGCAGCCACCCAGTTCGGCGGACACTTGCATATTATTTATATGCAGTTTTTCTTCGACCAGCTGGGTATAGTCATGAATATCAATGGTAGCAATGCGCTTCACACTAGGTGCATTGGCAAATATCCGCTTATCCGTTTCTTCTGACAATTGGCAGTTGTCCCGATAATACGTGCTTATTGGAACGCCTTTTATCCAATTAATATCGAAACTTATCGTTGGCTCTATCAGCTCACCATTGTCATAAGCCTCAGGATGTGAGCGATAGTTAGGCACAGCTGCATAATGTATGCGATTGCCCTTCACCTCGTACTCGACGATATGTTCACTAAACGGCGCGTACAGTAGCACTTCATGTTCGTTAATAACGCGATTACTCTTATCTAAGAGCAGATAATGCACCGCACTATTGGTCGTCACACTGCCACCCAAAGGCCCAGAAGATTCAATCTCTAATACGATGTCCTTAATTCCATCACGATTAAAATCTTGCGTCATCAAAGGCAATAAACGCAGACTATAATCCATACTTTGCTCAGTGCCATCAGCATCGTCATACTTATCGGAGCAATCATACTCAAGGTCAAGACTTGCCTTAGTTGCCTTATTTACCTCAGGATTTGGTTGTGGGGACGAGCAATGCTGCTCTACTAAGTCCACAATCAATGAATCCGGCAATACCACATCAGCGGCATGAGTAAACGAGACCGCACTTATAGAGAGCATATATAATACAGATAGGCGTAATAACATAGGATTACCCGTAGCAGCCAATTATTGTCAATCATACCCAAAACTTCAGGACAAGATATAGTAATGAACGGTTATTTAAAAATAAAACCTATCCAGATTAGCTATTTAAACCATTTATTATTTTAAAGAATTGGTGAATATTTATAAAAACCACGCAAGTCAGAGGTAAGGTGAGGTTTAAGATAATGGTTGATGGTGTCATTGATAAGTTTTGCTGATAATATACGACCTGCTTGGACAAAACACGTTTCGCCTAGCGATTATCCCTTGCTACCAATGTCAGTTTTATCAAACAGACACTTTAAAATCAATCAAGACCTTAAAGGACTAACCCATGAAAAAAATCTTAATTTCAACGGCTATGCTTGCTACCTTCGCTCTAGCGGGTTGCACGGCGACTGACGGCATGAATACCAATACCGGTAATGCGATTGGTACAGCAAATAATATCGGTATGAACGTATTTAAAGCAGCAGTTGATAATCAGTGCCGTAGTCAGATCGAAAAACAAAGTGCCTGGCGCATTGCCAGTGTAGCCATGACTGAAACACAAGAAGAAGCGATAAAAAGCAATGTCTGTGGCTGTGTCAGTGAGCAAGCACCGCAGCAAGTGACCCTTGTTGAATTGGGTAATGCAGCGATAGACACCCAATACCGCACACAGTTGGTGACCAGAGTCGTCGCCAAATCTCTACAAACCTGTTATGCAAATTTCACCAAATAAATTAAAACGCTTTGTATTTTTGGAGCTAACATAAGCTGGGTTATCGATTGCTTAACTCAGCTTATCTATATAGATTATTAAAATATAGCCAGCCTTATATAAATCGGATAAATTGTCAAAATCAGTCGACTATTAGCAGTACTTTTAGCTGAATTGCTGTTATCCTAGTTATTTTAAGCTGACTTTAAATGGTCATTACTTTTAACAGATATCAAGGATGATAGATGAAAAGACGTGCGTTTATAAAACTAGGTAGTCAAGTAACGGTGGCGGGTACTTTGTTGACCCAGCTAAGTGCTTGCTCATCAGACGATGACTCCACCAATTCGAATACCTTGGATAAGGTAGACGACTTGGGCTATCAAGGCGCATCACCCTTTGTACATGGCATCGCCAGCGGTGACCCTTTACAAGATAGAGTAATACTCTGGACGCGCATCACCAATGACGGTAGCATCAATGCTACCAGTATTCCTGTCAGCTATACGGTGGCTACCGATCCTGAGCTAAAAAACATCGTCACTCAAGGCCGAGCGTTGGCTACTTCAGAGTCTGATTTTACCGTCAAAGTCGATGCCAAGTCCCTAAAATCCGACACCACCTACTATTATATTTTTGAAGCCTTAGGCTACCTCTCTCCTACTGGTCGCACACGCACTATTCCACAGCCAGACTTGCCTGCGAGCGCAATAGACCGCGTGCGCTTGGCAGTGGTATCCTGCTCCAATTATGGCTTTGGCTACTTTAATGGCTATGCAGATATCGCTAAGCAAGCAGATATATCAGCTGTCCTGCATTTGGGTGATTATATTTACGAGTATCCAGAGGGCTTTTATCGTGACCAGTCACTGATCGAAGAGCGTCCGATAGAGCCCAAAAACGAAATTATTAGCTTAGAAGATTATCGTCGTCGCTATGCCTGCTATCGTACTGATATTGACTTGCAAGAATGCCACCGTCAACACCCCTTTATCGCCGTTTGGGACGATCATGAGATTGCAGACAACTCATGGAAAGGTGGTGCTGGATTCCATACTGAAAGCAAAGGCAGCTATATAGAACGTAAAATGTCAGCGGTTCGCGCCTATCACGAGTGGATGCCCATTCGTGACGATAGCAGCAATGAACTGGATAGCCAGCTGAGGATTTATCGACGCTTTGAGTTTGGTAAGTTGTTTGATCTAAATATGCTAGACACGCGTATATTTGGTCGAGAAAAGCTCGATGCGAAAGCCAGCAATGAGCCTGAACGTCAACTGTTGGGACTTGAGCAAGAAAACTGGCTCTATCTAAATATGAAAGAAGGCAAACGCCGCAATGCGACATGGCAGATACTGGGACAACAAGTCATTCTAGCGCCCTTTAGAGGCACTTTTGCGACCAACTCTGGCGATATCTGGAATGGCTATGCGAGCGCACGTACTCGCTTGCTCGACTTTATCGAAGACAATCGTATCGACAATACCGTCGTATTAACTGGCGATTATCACGCCTCTTTTGCCTTTGATATATGCAAAGATCCGTTTGATGCAAGCCGTTATAATCCAACGACAGGCGAGGGCTCAATAGCGGTAGAGTTCGTCTGTCCGGCGCTGACCTCGTTACCTTTCCCTGAGACAGCAGGCATTGAGCTAAATCCACATCAGAAGTTCAACAATCAGACCGATCGTGGTTATATGCTACTCGATATCACTGAAGAGGCTTGTCAGTGTGAATGGTACTATACCGACACGCTGACTGAGCGTGATGACGGTACGCGCTTTGCCAAAGGGCTGTATACCCAGACGAAGACCAATCATTTGGTTGAGGGCAGTCAATCTCGTCCTATCGCCAATGTCGCGGCTTTAGCTGCTGTAAATAAAGCCTTCGGAGTGAAAATATAAGTATCGTTAAGTACTACAGATATTTAAAGCGTTAAAGTAATGTTCGTTGAGAATACAAAATAATAAAAAGGGTGCGTTATAAATAACGCACCCTTTTTGTTGCTGAGTCTTTGTATCGTTCACTCCTCTCAGCGTATTAGCTTGGCTTAGAACTTGTTTTTATCAACTGGACTCTGTGACAGCGCTGCTGTAAAGGGCAGTATTTTGCTGCGACTAAAATACTTAGAAGAGCCATCGATAATCTTGTCTACTTCTTTGATCAAATCATTAATAACGTCATCATAAACACCATGATATAGCTCAGTTTCGAATGCCGTAAAGGGGTGCTTACGTGATGCCGAGCTAACCTCTGTCACTCCTTGCTTACTATAAAAAATATCGACTCGACCATCACTGTTGAGTACACAATTTAATAATCCGCCCTCTAGCTCCATCTCTACTCGCTCAGGCATAAAAATATAATCGTCTACATTGATGAGTTTTTTTTCTACTTCTCTTTTAAAAAATGATTTGATATCAAACATGGATATATCCCTGACCTTAAAATTATAATATACGTTAGCACGCCTGATTTTATTGCCACTGTCCAGCATGTAATCTGCTGCTTGTTCGTTCGTGCTTTATGAGTCAATACTATAAGATGACGTGATATTTTTTAAGACCGGATATGTAAAACTGCGTTTGATGTTGGTAAAAATGAAATATTAGCTCTGGCTCCTCTATCCTATTGCAATAAAAAAGGGAGGCTGTACGTTAGGCAACTCCCCTTTTCTAATTATGAAACTATTCTATCTGGCTTAATCACACCCAACCCTTTTGACGAAACGACTTTAGTACTTTAATGAAGACAGCCATCTCATCAGGCGTGCCAAGCGTTAGCCGACTGAAACCCTCAATCGGTGGGAACTCGCGACCGACCACAATGCCATACTCGCGCATTCTGTCCATATAAATCTTCACCTCACCGTTGACCTCATGAAAAATAAAGTTAGCTTGTGAGGGCAGATAGCTCAGCCCCAACTCATCTAAAGTCGCTTCAACCATCTGCCGTGATTGATTGGTATTGTGCAAACTGCGGGCTAAAAAACCCTCATCGTCGAGGGTTGCTAGCACGGCAACGGCACCTGAAAGGTTGGTATTATCGATAGAAGTAAAGGCCTCGATAGCCGCAATCATAGATGGATTGGCAATGGCATAACCGACGCGCATGCCAGCCAGAGCACATAACTTCGAAAAGGTACGAACGACAATTAGATTGGCTGTTAGCTGCTGCTTTACCCACTCGACGCCACTCTCAAAGCTTTGGTCGTTGACGTACTCTGAGTAGGCTTCGTCTAATAAGAAATAGTGGTTTGCAGGAGCGTTTGCTACCCAATGTTTAAAAGGCGCGGTTGAGGTAATGGTGGCAGTTGGATTGTTAGGGTTGCAAAGATAAAACAGGCTGATGCCATCAAAATCGTCGGCAGCTTTTTGCAAACCTTGAAAGTCAAAATCGTAGCTTTCGGGCTTCAACGGTACTTTGATGACGGGCACGTCAAGCGAGCTGGCATACAACTCAGCGTAAGCAAAAGTAGGATCAGGCACAATCACTTGGAAGCGCTTGCCGGTCTTAAATGCAAGATTTAATAGCATCTGCACCACGGTTCGGATGTTTTCGCTAGAGCCGTTGCCAAGTGACACTTCGCTTTCGATCACGCCATTTATCTTGGCAATTCGACTAATAAGCGCAGCGCGTTGATCATCTGGATAACGAAAACCGATGCGCAAAGAGTCGAGGATAGCTTGTTTGGCAGAGTCTGCCATGCCCAGTGAGTTTTCGTTAGAGTTCAGCTCTAATAATTGCTTGGTAAGCACTATAGTAATACGCCTAATTTATATCAACACCAAAATTACGATGTGCAGTATCAAACTTACTGCTCTACTATTTTGCATTGGTATGTCAGATGAATGGTAAGCTTTATACCGATAAGTATTAATATGGTAAGGCGCATTCAATGTGAATACAAGTGCCCTACGCGCATCTTGCACGCCATGCATTAGACCCAGCCTTTTTCACGGAACAGCTTTAATACTTTAATAAATGCTGCCATCTCATCAGGCGTGCCAAGCGTTAGGCGGTTGAATCCGGTAACAGGGGGAAATTCACGCCCAACCTTTATGCCATTGTCTCGCATTCTATCGATGTATGTTTTTAAGTCACCCTTTATTTCATGAAAAATAAAATTGGTCTGTGAGGGTAAATAACGCAATCCCAGATCGTCTAACACGGTCTCAATCATCCGGCGCGATTGATTGGTATTGCGCAAGCTGAGTGCTAAAAATTCTGCATCATTTAACGTCGTAATGGCGGCGACCGCACCCGACAAGTTGGTATTGTCCATAGACATAAAGGCTTCGACAGTCTCAATAGCTTGCGGGTTAGAAACCGCGTAGCCCACTCGCATACCAGCTAAAGCACATAACTTTGAAAAAGTATGGATAACAATAAGATTGTCTGATAGCCCTTGTTTCACCCACTCAATCCCACTCTCAAAGCTTGGGTCTGACACATACTCCAAGTAAGCTTGATCTAATAAAAAGTAATGGTTATCTGGTGCATTACTTACCCAGGTTTTAAGCCTTGAAGTTGATGTAATGATGCCAGTTGGATTATTTGGATTGCAAATATAGAGCAGACTAATACCATCAAAATCGTCAGCTACTTTTTGTAATTCATCAAAATCATAATCATAGTTTTCAGTGGTTAACGGTATCTTGACCACAGGCACGCCAATGGAATTTGCATACATCTCTGCACAATCAAACGTTGGCACAGGAATCACCATTTGAAACTGCTTGCCCTCTTTTAGTGCTTTGTTTTGCAGCATCTGTAAGGTCGCTCGAATATTTTCAGTCGAGCCATTGCCTAAGGAGATTTGGTCTTTTGCCACACCATGGATGGTGGAAATTTTGCTAATGAGCGCCGCGCGTGGATTATCTGGATAACGAAAGCCCTCACCTAAAGACTCTATAATGGCTTGTTTGGCAGAATCTGCCATACCTAGTGAGTTTTCATTCGCATTTAATTCTAAGAATTTATTATTTTTCATGATGGATTATGTGCCTTAACGTCCGTTGTTATAAGTTCATATTGCTCATTGATATCATATTAAGTGGCATTTGGTATAAACACAAGTTTTGATATAACCAATTATTAGTTATAATTATATCGAAAAAAAATCGAGTTTGTTTTGCTGATAAGAAAACCATAAAAAAGGTGAGCTGCACCGTTGGCAACTCACCTTTTTATTAGATACAAACTGATATTAACGACAGTTCAAATAACCTATTAGATCAAATGCGCTTTTAACTCTAGCACTTTATCACGCGTTTTCGCGGCATCCTCAAATTTCAAGTCACGTGACATTTGCTTCATGAGCTTCTCAAGACGGTTGATTTCTTTCGCCAGCAAATCAGGACTGCGTAAAATGCTGATATCGACATCAGGCAGATTGCTCTTGATAGGAATCACTTGATTGTCATTGGCATTCTGATCGTCACCCGTATCGATTTTATCGGTGATACTGCGACGTGCCCCTTTTGGCGTAATGTTATGCTCAAGGTTAAATGCTACCTGTTTTTCACGGCGACGGTCGGTCTCGTCTATCGCCTTTTGCATACTGTTGGTAATGCGATCAGCATAAAGGATAGCCTTACCATTGATGTGACGCGCAGCACGACCAATGGTCTGAATCAAGGCACGCTCAGAACGCAAGAAGCCTTCTTTGTCCGCATCAAATATTGCGACCAATGACACTTCTGGCATATCTAAACCTTCACGCAATAGGTTAATACCGACCAGTACATCATGCACGCCAGTCCGCAACTCATGAATGATTTGCATACGCTCGACAGTATCAATATCCGAATGCAGATAAGCAACTTTGACGTCGTATTCTTTTAGATAACTGGTCAAATCTTCTGACATGCGCTTGGTCAAGGTAGTTATCAGCACGCGCTCATCTTTTTCTCGACGCTTAGTAATCTCTGATAACACATCATCGACCTGCGTCAATACAGGGCGAATCTCAATCTCAGGATCAATCAAACCCGTTGGACGGACGACTTGTTCAACGACTTGCTCGCTGTGTTCAAGCTCATACAATGCAGGCGTAGCACTGACATAAATAGTCTTAGGCTTGATACGCTCCCACTCTTCAAACTTCATCGGGCGGTTGTTCATCGCGCTTGGCAGACGGAAACCATAATTGACCAAGTTTTCTTTACGTGATCTATCGCCTTTATACATTGCACCGATTTGCGAAACGGTGACGTGCGATTCATCAAGGAACAGCAGTGCGTCTTCTGGAATATAGTCAAACAACGTCGGCGGCGCTTCCCCTGATGGACGACCAGAGAGATGCTGCGAATAGTTTTCGATACCGTTGCAATAGCCGAGCTGTTGAATCATCTCAAGATCATACTGGGTACGCTCTTTGAGACGCTGTGCTTCAATCAGCTTGTTATTTTCACGGAAATATTCTAAACGTGGCTCAAGCTCAGCGCGAATGGTATGACTGGCAGCTTCTAACTTGTTGCGCGGCGTCACATAATGCGATTTTGGATAGATAGTAATACGTGGCACGCTACGTACCGTCTTACCCGTCAAGGGATCAAACCACGTGATTTTCTCCACTTCATTGTCAAATAAATGCACACGTACCGCCAGCTGCTCAGACTCAGCAGGATAAATATCTAGCAGCTCGCCACGCAAGCGATACGTACCACGGCCAAAGTCTAACTCATTGCGCGTATATTGCATTTCAACGAGGCGTTTAATGGTAGCAGTACGATCGATTTTGTCACCGACGACGACGTGCAGCAGCATTTTTAGATAACTTTCTGGATCACCCAAACCATAAATGCACGATACTGAGGCGACGATAATCGCATCACGGCGCTCTAGGAGTGCTCGTGTCGCTGACAGGCGCATCTGATCGATGTGATCGTTAATGGCACTGTCTTTTTCAATGAAAGTATCACTGGCAGCGACATAAGCTTCCGGTTGGTAATAATCATAATAGCTGACAAAGTACTCAACGGCATTGTTGGGGAAAAATGACTTGAACTCACCATATAACTGCGCGGCAAGCGTCTTGTTATGTGCCATGATAATGGTTGGGCGCTGCGTCTCAGAGATGACCTTGGCCATGGTATAGGTCTTGCCAGAACCCGTCACCCCCAGCAGTAACTGCTCATCCATACCAGAATTGATACCCTTGACCAGCTTTTCAATCGCTTGCGGTTGATCCCCTGCTGGCTCAAACTCTGTGACCATCTCAAAAGCACGACTTGATATTTGCGTCCCAGACGCATTAACACCACTAATTTCAGCTTCGCCTTGGAGCTGAGTGGCCAATTGGTTTAACTGACGCGATGAGCGCGGTTCGGGCATACGCATAATGGCTTTCTTCTTCTTTAGGTTTATAACAATATGGGGTCTGACGAGCAGTTTTTAAAGGACAATCGTGAGTCTAGTCATTAGGCTAGGCTCGTATAGCCCGTCATAGAACAGCGCTGATAGAGATAGAATTTATGATGAGAAAAATTGCAAATTGTCATAAAAACCGCACACAGACTCTGATAAATTTACAAAGCTTTTCATGGTTAACAAAGTCATTACACGACCACCTAACAAAGCCTAACGCTTGAGGCTACCAACAGTGCCATGAGCTGCTATTATCGTTTATGAAATAACTCGTTAAGAACAAGCACTGTTGAAAATAAGTACAGCCCATAGACAAACTTTATTTATAGCAATCTGTCTTTTTTAACAATATGTCTTTTATAGTAATTGGACTATGGTTACTTTGAATCAACCAATCTAAACAGATGAATTAAACGGTGCTTGGATACCTTTCTAACAAAAAGAAAAGTAAACCCAATAAAATAAATCTAAATAATGGAGTAAAATATGAGAGAACGTTACGCAAGTGGAATAGACGACGCAACCGCAAAAAAAATGATCGACTTATTGAATGCTAATTTAGCAAATCTCATTGATTTGAGTATGGACAGTAAGCAATGTCACTGGAATCTTCAAGGTACTGGCTTTATCGGCGTGCATCAGCTACTTGATGATACCTATAGCCGCTTGACTGAAGCTTATGATACGGTCGCTGAACGTATTGTTATCCTAGGCGGTAAGGCCAATGGTATCTCTAAGCGTGTGGTTGAAGACTCTATCTTAGAGACTTACCCTACTGATATCAGCGAAGTTGATCAGCATGTACGTGAGCTGACCAATCGTTATAAAACCATTGCAGCATCATTACGTGAAGGCATCGATACTGCAGGTGATGCAGGCGATGAAGATACTGCCGATCTACTAACAGAAGTTAGCCGTACTGTTGATAAAGATGCATGGTTCATTGGCGCTAATGCACCAAAAAAATAAATATTTTATAGTGTTGATTAATCTCAATACCGATTAGTCGAATCGCTATAGATAAAGTAAAAAAGAAAAGGTCACTCCATTGGGTGACCTTTTTTTATGCGTGACAAAATTAAGATTGGCGCTAAAATAGCTAAACTATCAATTAAAATACACCTTTGATAATCTCTTGCATTTGCGGTAATAACTCACCCAATTGCGCTTCTGTCTCACTGGTATCATCAGGCAAAGATTGCTTTAAAAAGGCTGCTGTAATTTGTGGCTGTTTAGCCAAGATACTTTGACCAATTACTGTGTCATAAAAGCCAATTTGAGCATCAACTTCCACTTGCGTATAGTAATTTTTTGCTGCGTTAATATACGCTTGGGTCAACGTCTGCTTGTCAGTGGCGTTGCCTATACCATTGGTCATTATCTTGGCATATTGACCCAATACACTTTGAATTTGCTCTTGTAGCTCACGTTGGCGTTTGTTCAGTTTGCCATTGTCTCTTTGTTGAGTGCGCGTCTGTTGCGTATTAATAGCATCGATAGCCGCTTGTTGCCCGTTAACGATAGATTCTATTTGCTCATCAATATGCATCACTTGCATCAACTTAACAATAGACGTATCTGTTGGGAAGATATCATTATTCATGAAAGCGGTATTGTTAATAGAATCGCTATTGGCACTTACTATCTGCTGTTGAGCAGGCTCATTGTGAATAACTAACTCAGCGTTGGCCTGAGTCAGACTGACTACTGTAGTAATCATCATAACCGCCACACTTAATGAACGAACCATGATGGAACAGCCGACTTTACTTTCTACAATAGATTGCAGACTTAGTTTCATATTACTTCTCATTATGAGGCAACTTTATCGTTACTTTTGGGCAAACTGAGCACCTCAGCATTAGGCACTGACAATGTCAAAATGGCTTCTTGGAATAAGGGATCGGCACGGAACTGGCTTTCAATGTCTTCAAATTTTTGCGCGATTTCTTTTTCTTTTTGATTACCAGCGATATCTACTGCCGCCACCATAAATATTTTTTTTGGCCCTACCCACTCTAGATGCAAGTAAGACACACTATCAATATCTGGATGATTGAGCAGCTCGCTCAACGCATAGGAATGCATCCTATCGGATACTTTATAGCCGACCAAAAAGTCGCGGTTACGGCTGATTAAAAAGATAGCAACCACACCCAATAATAGGCCGACGACGATAGAACCTAGCGCATCCCAAAAGGGCTGTCCGGTATAAGCATGCATACCCATCGCAGCCGCAGCGACAAGCAAGCCAATCACAGCCGCTAAATCTTCAAAAAACACACCGCGCAAAGTGGGGTTAGACGTATCGACCACATAGCCGATGGCGCTGACATTGATCGCTTCACCATGCTTTTTGCTTTGCAAGTAAGCCTGTCCTAACGAAAAGCCTTCGAGTACAAAAGCTACTGCTAATATAATAAACCCAATCGTATAGTCGGTCTCACTCTCAGCCGCGTTCCACTCGGTAATACCGGTATAAATGGAGACAATAGAGCCTGCCATAAAAACACCAAAAGCGGCAATCATCGACCAGACATACGACTCTTTACCGTAGCCAAGCGGATGGCTTTTATCAGCAGGTTTGATGGCCTTTTTTTCGGCGACAATTAATAAAGTCCCATTACCTGCATCTGCCCAAGAATGCGCAGACTCTGCGATCATAGAGGCAGAACCCGTCATAAAGGCGGCTATGGTTTTGGCAATCGCAATGATGAGGTTGGCCCCAACAGCAATCAATACCGTCGTCAATGAGGCAGAATGTTGCTCATCTTTATCGGCTGCTGGCTTAGACACATCATCGAAGCCAGAACGAGAACTACCATCAGAATGGGTCTTATTAATGAGCGTACCAGTACCGCGAGCACGATTATGATGCGGTGCTGGCTGATCAGTAGTAGGACTATGTGAATTGGTTTTTGATGGCTTCAAACTCATAATAGTCTCAGTAAAATAGCGAATGGGTAACCATTGTCTCTATCCTAGTTTTTGCTTACAGTAAATGCTGTTCTAGTAAATACTTATGAAGCAACCGCAATGGCTAGCATAAAAGATAGCGCAGTCTTAGATAAACTATCAGTAACTTTTTAGTGAATCGCTGTTTACTTTAGATGACCAACACTATCTTAGCTCTTAATTTACAACCCTTGGCTAAGCGTTCTATTTGGCTTAATCTTCACGACTACTTGACAGCTCACCAATCATATCTTCTATATCACAGCTAGGACGGTGTGAGCTTTGCATACGTAGATTTTTACGCTCTAAGCCTGCATCAAAACGACACTGCTGCATCACATTTTTGATATCAAGCGGTGGCGCTGGCGTTGGCTTGCCATTGTCATCAATGGCGACCATCGTAAAGTAGCAGCTATTGGTATGACGAACCGTGCGCGCCCGTACATCTTCTGCTTCGACACGTATGCCTACTTCCATCGACGTTCTACCCACGTAGTTGACGCTCGCAGCAAAGGTCACTAGCTCACCCACATAGATTGGCTCACGAAACATCACTTGATCAACTGATAGGGTCACCACATAGTTACCGCTATAGCGACTGGCACAGGCATAAGCGACCTGATCGAGCATTTTGAGCAAATCACCACCATGGACATTGCCGATGAAATTTGCCATATCAGGGGTCATTAGCACCGTCATATATAGCTCATGATTTAAAGGGGCTTTTTTGGCAGTTGAGGTAGTATTGTACTGGGGCATAACATTCCTTACGGTTTTCTAAAATTTATTGGTCTTAAGTGACCAAACGGGTTTTGAGCACATGCCTTAAGTATTTTTTTATAAAGATAACGATTCTCACAATCTATTATAATAGGTTGCATTATAGCAGTCTATTTTGAGTGTTTTATAAATAGGATTTAGGGATGCAAATAGCTGGTTATATTGGTGAGTACTTCAGAGGAATCAATCCATTGTACTGGACAGCTCTATATTGTCAGAGGTTAAGTATCATGAAATAATACTCCTAAAATTAAAGTAAGAGTTGTTCCCATAATCATTGAAGCATCAAACGATCGTTAATAAATCTATCAGAATAAACGAGCAACTCTATAATGAAACAGCACTTTCAAACCCTTTTAAATCAAGTGGGACTTACCGCTTTAGTGACAGCATCATTACTATCTGGAACCGTACAAGCAGCAGATAATAATGGCCAACTAAAGAGCGCCGTTGATCAACAAGCTAAATTACTAATGAATGAGCATAATATTTCAGGAATGGCTTTTGGCGTTATTATCGATGGTAAATCACATTTATATTATTATGGTTTGGCTGATAAGAAAGCCAAAATACCTGTCTCAGAAAACACTGTTTTTGAGCTAGGCTCAATCAGTAAGACGTTTGCTGCTACCTTAGCCAGTTATTCAGAATTAAATGACACACTTAAATTAGAAGATACGGCTGATAAATATATTCCCTACCTAAAAAACAGCACCATTGGCAATACTAAGCTTATAAACCTAGCCACCTATTCCGCTGGTGGTCTACCGCTACAAGTACCTGATGAGGTTAAAAATAATAAAGAGTTGCTCCGTTATTATAAATCTTGGCAGCCAGTCTTTCCGGTCAACTCAAAGCGTTTATATTCCAATGCCAGTATCGGTCTGTTTGGCTATATATCGGCATTGAGCATGGACGCTGATTACACACAATTGATGGAAGAAAAAATACTACCGTCACTCAATATGCCCAACACCTTTATCAATGTGCCTAGTGACAAAATGGCGGATTATGCATTTGGTTATAACGCTGCTGGCGATGCTATCCGAGTCAATGCTGGCATGTTAGACGCTGAAGCCTATGGCATTAAATCCACCATTAAAGATATGACGCATTTTATGGCTGCTAATATGGGTCTTGTGCCGTTGGATAAAGATATTCAGCAAGCGTTAGACAATAATAGAAAGGGTTACTATCAGGCGAGCACTTTTACACAAGGGTTAGGATGGGAGATGTACCCTTATCCTACTCAGCTAGATACCTTACTCGAAGGTAACTCAATGGATGTGGTGCTAAAGCCTCAAGCCATTAAAATAGACAACCATCCAACGCCTATTTTAAACAATGTCTGGGTCAACAAAACAGGCGCTACTAATGGGTTTGGTGGCTATATCGCTTATATTCCTGCCGAAAAATCAGGCATTATCATTCTGGCAAATAAAAATTATCCCAATGCAGATAGGGTCAAAGCAGCGTATATGATTTTAGAGAATGCAATAACTCATTGAGCATGAGCCACCAGCTAAGTACGCTGATATTGTATCAACAGCTTGACCTATTAGCACATATAGACCGGATATCAAGCTTCAAGTCCTCACTCAGGATTTAAGCCTTCATCTGTAGTGACTGTATTTCAACTACTTTGATATGACCTTCTAAGACAGAACCTAAACTTTATCCTGCTTAATATATAGCGCATTTACCCAAGAGAACTCTTCCAAGACGTTCATCCATTGATCGTCTAGTCCTGCTTTTAGCAACAATGGCTCACCGGTGACTGGATGGCTAAACGCTAAAGTTTGGGCATGCAGCAGCATGCGCTCGCAGCCATATTGAGTACGAAAAAATCTGTTGTGCCGTCCGTCGCCGTGGCTAGTATCACCCACTATGTGATGAAATAAATGTCTCATGTGTCGACGCAGCTGATGCTTGCGACCAGTCTCAGGGGTTAAGCGCACTAGGCTGTAGCGGCTCGTATCATGCTTTTTTGATACCGCAAATGGCAGCTCAATTTGAGCCAAACTCTGCCAGTGGGTCACCGCATCTTGAGCGGGTTTGTCCAAATTGGCAAATTTATCGGCAATGGCGTCGGGCTTAAAACTCAACGCATAATCAACAGTACCCTGCTCTGGCATAAAACCGCGCACCACGGCTAAGTATTGCTTAGAAACCTTATGCGCAGTAAAAGCCTCGGTAAGGCTGCGCGCGACGCTTGGGCTCTTGGCAAACAACAATACGCCTGATGTCGGCTTATCTAACCGATGCACCGGAAATACATGGCAACCTACTGCATCACGAGTGAGTTGCATGGCAAAGCGGGTCTCGCCTTTGTCCAGCCAACTGCGATGTACGAGTAAACCCGCCTCTTTATTAATCGCCACCAAAAACTCATCTTCATAGATAATCTCTATTAGATTAGCGGTTTGATTGACGGTGCTACCTTCGATATCTATGTTTTCGATGCTCATACTTTAGTTACTATTATTTTAAATAATGTAATTATATATCTACTGTCTTTTATATATACCCTTTTTATTTTATTGCCCTTGTAGTGACATAATAAATTCGGACTGTGTTTCAGAGAAATAGGCGGTATATGCTGGTTAGCTCAACCAATGAAAACGGTACGCCAGCCAAGCGACGATCGCACTCACTGAGCCAGTTAAAATTCCGCCCCACGCAAAATCTACTAACGCGGTATCTAAGGTAAAGCCTTTATACAAAGCTAAGTTAGTAAAGTCATAAGTTCCGTATGCCATAAGCCCTATCAGAGCACCCAATAAGAAAATATGCCCAACCGAGGCCTGTGCTTTGATTTGCGGATACAGAACCAATATACAGAGTGCCAATATATAAAACATATAAAACACGCCAGCCGCCATCATATTTGGCTCATCGGCTAATAGATGACCGATACGTGACTCATAAAAAGCCCCTTTCATGGTCGTAAGCCAAACAGCATCAACACCCAAAAATATGACAACAGCAGCCAGATAGATAAACACGTAACCCATAATAATATCCTTTTATAAGGGTCGCTCAGTATTAGGCGTTTTTGCACCAATACGCAACCTTATCTCAAATAATGCGTTAAGCGGATACCTTGTCTGCCGCTGGTAAATCAGAAAAATGTAGCGTGTCGATGTTATTTGGTTTGACCGCTGTTACTTGTACCACACCGATGGTACGCTCCAAAAAGCCGCCTTCACAGTAGCAGAAATAAAACTCCCACAAGCGAATAAAGGCTTCATCATAACCGAGTGCTTTGATTTCATTGCGCTGCGCCATAAAAGCTGTGCGCCAATCGCGTAATGTATAGGCATAATCAAAGCCATAATCATGCAACTGTTTGATGACCATATCGGTCTGCTCAGTAAACTGGGTATTGAGCTCTTGGTTTGAGAGCAGACAGCCACCAGGGAAAATATGGGTCTGGATAAAGTCGACCGAATCGATATAGTCTTGATAGTTCTGATCATTAAAGGTAATCGCTTGCAGCACCATCAACCCTGTTGGCTTAAGCAAGCTATTACACTTGGCAAAAAACGTCGGCAAGAATTCATGTCCGACCGCTTCAATCATCTCAATACTGACCAGCTTGTCATACTGCCCAGTCAGCTCACGATAATCCTGCTTGAGAAGAGTGATTTTATCAGACAGTCCGGCAGCTTCGACCCGCTGCTGTGCCTCGTTATACTGCGCATCTGAGATGGTCGTTGTCGTTATATGACAGCCGTAATGCTTGGCGGCATAAATAGCAAAGCCGCCCCAGCCAGTACCGATTTCAATGACATGATCGTCAGCGCTCAGTTGTAGACGCTGACAGATAAGCGCTAGCTTATGCTGCTGGGCATCGCTCAGTGTCGTATCAGGCAACTGATATACTGCCGATGAGTACATCATGGTATCGTCCAAAAACCGCTCATACATATCATTGCCCAAATCATAATGCGCTAAGATATTGGATTTTGAGCCAGATTTATCATTACTACGCAGTCGGTGCTTGGCTTTTTCAAAAGTTTTGCTGACCGCAGCGAAGCGGTTTTCTAACTGGTTAAGCACGGCTAAGTTGCGCGCTGCCAGTCGAACCAAGCCTGTCAGATCATCCGTATCCCACTCGCCATTGATATAACTATCTGCTAGGGCAATCGAACCACCAAATAACAATTGGCGATAGACGGCACTGTCATGAATCATCAATGTGACGTTTAAGGGATGGCGACCCACTGCTGAGCTGCTCATCTCCTCAGATGCCTTGGTACCAAAGCTCTGGGTCTTAGGCGCTTGCTCATCGAATGCTTCGATCAATGTGAGGCTGCCAAACTGCACATGCTCCAACGCGCGAAAGATCAACTTTCGTGCCAAATTATTAATACGGTCATTGACTGGTCGCAATACGGTGCTGTCATTGACGGTTTTATTGATACGTGCGGTAAATCTTCCTAATGTCGAAGCTGGATTTCTATTGGTCGGTCGTGCTGACATCGTCTACTTATCCTTATCTAAAGGCCTTATGTTTGGACATTAGGCTCTTGAAGTCGCGTGGCTTAATTCTGAAACTTGATTTCAATTCTGTACTGAGTTTTACATTTATACCGAATGTTAACTTTGCACTGGCTAAATGATGTCTTTTTTATTAGCCGCTTGCTGCTGTTTGCTATCGGCTAGCTTTTCATCATAATTAATATAAGGCACTTTTTTAATCGCATAAAGCTTAAACGCATGCCAATAAATACGCGTTAGCGAGGTCATATTCATCAGCGGATTTTTGCGTAAGCTATCGCGAACCGTTGCCTCGGTCATCGGCACCCCAGACACCTTGATACCAGTCTTTAGCACCTCTCCCCGCTCGTCGCTAATATCGATGGCAATACGCACTTGTAAGCAGTTATCTGGCTGTTTTTTAACTTTAACCTGCCAGCGATAGAGCTGGTCGATAGGATTAAATGGTGAGACATGAAAGTCTTTATCATGGCAGAATTCGGTGTCCGTCCCATCTAATAAAAATACGTAATAGTGACGTTTATTCCACGGCGTATTAGAGACCTCAGCCAGTAAATGCGTTGGCTGTTGCTGCTCATCAAAACCCAGATAAAAATTCACGGGGCTAAAATATATACCAGCATTGCGGCAGACAACCAAGCCCAGCATGTCACCACTTGGCGCGCTACCAGCATGGGTCATAAAAGCCTGACGCAGTCTTTGCTCAAGTTTTTGATAGCTACTGACGTTAGCTAATTTATTGTTGGCTACTCTATTATTAGCTTCTTCACCGTTTTTAGCATTTATATCAAGCGATTTTCTGGCATCATTTGGATTATTACTTTCACTTAGGCTATTTGGCTCTTGCGACCTTAATCTTTGTGATATGCCTTGTAAATAATCATCAGGATAAAACTGCTGTAATGCCTTTTTTCCTGTGGAAAATAGTGGCAGCCCTTTTAGGCGCTGACGTTTGCCATAGCCTGCTGTATCGACTTCAGGGAGCGCCTGCCCTGCTGCTAACGCGCTAATATTGACACCCCAATAGCGATACGGGTACACAAACTTATGCACATTTGGCAGTAGCCGACTGTGCCACGTATTCCCATGAAATAACTGGTGCGGCAAGCTGTCAGAGGTACAAGGTAACTCATGAGTTGACATTGCGTGAGACGGATGCACTGGGGTCATCATAATGCTCTCTTTTATTTCACTCATTACTATGCTGCTTGGTACTATGTTGCTCGGCTTTACGCCGACCAAATAAGCCACGTTTTTTCTTTTGCGGCGAGTCAGTAGCGGCAGACTGTAAACGGTGAACGTAATCAACCAATTCTTGATTGGTCGTTGCCGTCACTACCTGACGCTTTGTCAGTGTGCGCGACTGTTTATCGGCTTTTACTGGCAAGTCTTTATAACGAAACGGCGTGTGTGCGCTATCACTATCCGGCAAGTGACTTGGGTCGACTTCGTCTTTTATGTCAATATCATACCCAAGCGCTTGGCAAACTCTTAGACCACTGCGTACACCATCTTCATGAAAGCCATTGAACCAATACGCACCGCAAAAATGCGTATGCAAACCACTGCCAGAGATGCGTGACCATTGTGTCTGCGCCTCAATCATCGCCTTGTCGAAGATAGGATGGCTATAGTCAATACGCTTAATAACTTGTCTGTCATCAATACCTTTATCAACGGTTGCTGGATTGAGGGTGACCAAATAATTATGCTTTTTGGTCAGCCGCTGCAAGATATTCATATGATAAGTCAGTACTGGCTTTGAGGCAGCCTGCTTGCCAGCATCAATCACGTCATTTTTTAAAGCATCCTTTGCATCTGTCTCATTACCAATAAGATAGTTCCAGCTTGCCCATGCTAGAGGCTTGTTGGGCAACACCTGAGTATCAGTATGCAGGACAGCGGTATTTTTGCTAAAGCGGAAATGACTCAACACCTCAGCTTCATCGGTACTGGCATCTGCTAGAATCTTGAGCGCGGTATCTGCATGACAAGCAAAGATAACGTCATCAAACACAAGGTGTTCAACCTTATCATCAGTGCGGCTCTTATCTTGAATGGTCAACGTCACCTTGTCGCCATCATCAGCACCCATACGAGTAACAGACTGCACCGGGCAATTTACCCTTACCTGGCCGCCTGCCTTGACAAAGCGTGGCAGCAATTTATTGACATATTGTTTAGAGCCGCCTTTGATGGTGAACCATTGCGGACGATTGACTACATCGAGCAGTCCATGATTATCAAAAAACTGGGCAAAAAATACCAATGGGAAATCTTGTACGTCATCCAGACTGGCTGACCAAATAGCAGACACCATAGGCAGCAGATAATTATCGGTAAATAGCGACCCATAGCGTTTTTGCGCTAGATAATCGCCCAATGTTTGCGCAGTAAAACCGCTGACATCTTGCCCCTGTGCACGCGCCGCATCATAATCTTGGCGCAGCTGCTTGATATGCTTATTAAACTGTAGGATATCTTTGATAAATTGCCAAAACTTAGGATTGAGGACATTCTTGCGCTGCGATAATAAGGTATTGAGCGTGTGACCGTTATACTCAAAATGACGCGCGATATTTTTTACTGAAAAGCTCATATCCGTTGCTTGAAACGGCACTTGTAACTCATGGAGTAAGCGAAAAAAGTTGGGATAGGTACGCTCATTAAAGACAATAAAACCGGTGTCTATTGCGCTGTTTTCTACTTTACTGCTCTTTGCTTTTTTGCCATCTTGTAGCGCCACATCAATGGTATTTACATGCCCGCCAATATAATCACTGGCTTCAAATATCGTCACCTCATGCTCTGCGACCAAATAATGAGCACAAGTCAGTCCTGAGACCCCCGATCCGATGATAGCGATACGCTTTTTCGCGGGCGCATTAGCTGAATCTTTAAAGGCGTTGGGCTGTTTTTTATTGGTTGACACTGTATTCGTACTGGCACGCTTACGACGGTTAAACAGCATAAAAGCATTCCTTTCTATATTTTTGTTTTTGCTATTATTTGGACGAGCGATATTTTATAAACACAAGGGCATTTCATTCATTTAATCGTTAGAGCATATCCTCTATCCAACTGAAACTCATCTCAAAGGGCTAACAATGAAGACATGCCCTAGGCTGTTATTTTTTACTCAGCTTACTACCCACTTGTTGCCAGACCAAATCTGGCAATGTACCCAGCACTTTTAATGGCAAGGTGAGTTTTTTAGGGAATTCGATAACATCATGGCCACTGGCAATACCATCGCGTATCGCTTGGCTTGCCTGTTTTGGTGTTTGGATAAATGGCATGGGAAAATCATTTTGTTTGGTCATCGGCGTTTCGACAAAGCCGGGAACGACTAAGCTCACCGAGATATCCTGCGGAGCAAGACTAATCTGTAAGGTTTTCATAAGATAATGGATAGCGGCTTTTGAGCTACCATAGGCTTCGGCACGAGCAAAAGGCACGTAAGCAGAGGCTGAGCCGATACCGACCAAGCGACCTTTTGAAGCAATCAGCTTTGGCAACACCCCTTCGATGGCGTGCGATAACGTGCCCATATTGACTGACATGACTTTCATAAACACACTACTGTCAAAGTTTGGCATGTCTAAATACTCACACATGCCAGCACCGCAAATGGCCACATCAATCTGGCTAACCTTATCAAAGGCGGCAATGACTTTTTCTCGATCCATAAGATCCAAATCAATCGTCTCTGCCCCTAATGCTTTCAGCTCAGCCAGTGCTTCATCATCTCGTCCAACGGCATAGACATGATGACCGTCTAGCAGATAGTCTTTGGCCAGTTGCTTGCCAATACCTGAGGTCGCGCCAGTGATAAGTATGTGTTGTTTTTCGGGAGCGTTTGTCATCGTTAATATCCTTGTTAACCATTTTTATCATATAGAAATTGTGACGGGTATAAAGCACTTATAATTCGTTTTTTGTTTTTATTGAGAGTGAGTATTAGTAACATTTACATTAACTAAGTACATCACTTATTTATCAAATCTAAATAATTATAGTATAAGGCTGCGGCGCTATTGTTGTGACTTCGCAATCAATGACGTACAAGTCATGCTAGCAATATGACATATATTTGATCAAATAAAGGCTAAAACCCTCTGCAAAAGCGTCATTTTCTGTTACTGCCTCTATGAGACAGCGTAATAGCAGCATGCTACAATGCCAAAACTGGCAAGCTTTATACTGAGCGCTAACGACTTATTATTCAGTAATAGCCATGTATTATTCGGCGATGCCTGATATGAATAATAAAATGATGCTAAAAAACGCTTAAACTACCTTATAACGTGTCCTGATAATGCTTAAAACGTTATATAATTACCAGCAGATTTTCACCAACCCACTCCCATACGAAAAGGAGCTCTCATGAGCGAATTGCAATTGTCTGACCGTGTCAACAACATCAAACCATCCCCTACCTTAGCAATCACCAATAAAGCCAAAGAGCTAAAAGCCTCAGGCAAAGATATCATTGGTCTAGGTGCTGGCGAACCTGATTTTGATACGCCAGAACATGTCAAAAAAGCAGCAATCGATGCCATCAATGACGGCTTCACCAAGTACACTGCTGTCGATGGCACCCCAGAGCTCAAAAAAGCCATCATTGAGAAATTCAAGCGTGATAACGACATCAGCTATGAGCCAAATGAAATCTTGGTATCGGTCGGTGGTAAGCAATCCTTCTTTAACCTTGCCCAAGCTTTTATCAATCCTGGTGATGAAGTCATCATTCCAGCACCGTACTGGGTCAGCTATCCTGACATGGTCATCATCGCAGAAGGCGTGCCAGTCATTGTTAAATGCCCAGCTGAGCAGGACTTCAAAATTACTCCAGAGCAATTAGAAGCTGCCATCACTGACAAAACCAAAATGCTGGTATTGAACAGTCCTTCTAACCCAACGGGCATGATTTATACGCTAGATGAGCTAAAAGCTATCGCTGAAGTGCTGAAAAAGCACCCACAAGTCTATGTGGCCTCTGACGACATGTACGAGCACATTCGCTGGACGGGTGATAAGTTCTACAATATCTTGAATGCTGCGCCTGAGCTTAAAGACCGCGCTATCATCCTAAATGGCGTATCAAAAGCCTATGCGATGACCGGCTGGCGTATCGGCTATGCTGGTGGCCCTGCTAAATTAATTGGTGCGATGAAGAAAGTA
Source organism: Psychrobacter okhotskensis (assembly GCF_965638355.1). NCBI lineage: Bacteria > Pseudomonadati > Pseudomonadota > Gammaproteobacteria > Moraxellales > Moraxellaceae > Psychrobacter > Psychrobacter okhotskensis. The sequence continues at coordinate 1,109,189 of NZ_OZ281822.1, read as the reverse complement.
CAATCGCAATCAACCTCATGCCCGACCTCTATCAGTCAAGTCGCTGCCGAAGCTGCTATCAGTGGTGACCAAAGCGTACTAGAGCCTATGGTCGCGGCATTTGAAAAGCGTTGTGATTTGGTCGTTGACGGTCTAAACGCCATTAAAGGCATCACATGTCTACGTCCTGATGGCGCATTTTATGTCTATCCTGATATCAAACCGCTCATCAAAGCCGCTGGTCTATCGTCATGTACTGAGTTTTCAGCATGGTTGTTAGAGAAAGTTGGCGTTGCGGTCGTTCCTGGCGATGCCTTCGGTCTGGGCGGTTATATGCGTATCTCTTACGCCACTGATGAAGCGACACTAAAAGATGCGTTATCACGTATCGAAAAAGCGGTTGCTGATTTAGACGTTGCTGAATAACGATTATATTTAATCTACTATAAACAGTAATAAGCATTAGAAATATGTAAATAAAAAAGACGCCCACATATCCTTTATGTGAGCGTCTTTTTTATTGTGGTTTTAACAACTACCGATAATGAAAAACGTCTTAAAAACCGTCATCATCCTATTAAAAACCATTAATGTTGTTAATTATGCAAAAAAAGCTTGACGTATTTTTTATCTTTGCTAGAATACGCCCCACTTAGCAAGAACTCGTTAGAGACTTTCTAAGCTCGTTGTAAGCCATGAAACACTTACAGCTTATTCTCCAATAGCTCAGTTGGTAGAGCAACGGACTGTTAATCCGTGTGTCCCTGGTTCGAGCCCAGGTTGGAGAGCCATATTTTAGTAGTAAATTTTTTGAGTCATCTTTGATTCGATTATGGCATTTGCCAAGACCCTCATCACTTTGATGGGGGTTTTTTTATGGGTGCTATTTATTGCTTTATGTTTTAGATATTACTGAAAATATTTTACTACCGACTCATGAAAACGACCGTCAGTACTTATAGTCAGTCCAATATTAAAAAGATACAGCTGGACTGGGATGAATTTTTTGCAGCCTCTGTCGGCATAGGCACAGCAAGCCAGAAAAATTCATCCCAGTTCCGCGTTATTAAACAACGTATCCATTTATTTAATATTAACTATAACTAACGGCCGTATTTTAAATTATTATCGGTAACTATCTCTCGGTAAATATAAGGTAAATATCTCTCGGTAAATACAAGCAGTTACGGTAAGAAAATTGAAATATGCGCTTGCTCTTTATTTTCTTGGATGACGTTATCATAAGCTGAGAGTTGATGATCCGTGAAGCTATTGGTCAGATACCACATAGTTGTAAATATCGCCGTCAATAGCACTGCCATTACGGCAACGATGATCCATAGCGGTGTCTCACTGGTCAGTGTGTGCTTAATCTGATCAGGAATCGCCCAAAATGGCGAAAACTCGTTTTTATTACCACGCAAATGCTCAATCTCATCACCCAAACGCGAGATAAGATAGCGTATCTTTTCTGGCGCCTCTAAACGATACTTTCCTTGAAAGCCAAGCAACATCGCATAATGATAGACTTCTAACGCTGGCAGACGCCTCTCCCCTTGTTCGCGCAGACCATCTAAGCGCTCAAAGAACTCATTGCCAGCGATTTGCGAGCCAAACAAATCTAACTGTAAAGGGTTTAGCTCCCAAGCATCCTTTAACGTTTGAAACTCTGGCTCTTGCGACGTCATGATTGTCTCATCAATCAGCGCACAATAAGCGTACTTGGCTTCGTGAATATCTTCTGACAAAAAGCCCTTTTTACGAGCGTTCATTTCGAACTTATCTAAAAACTCGTATATTTTTTGACGGAACTTACGCGGTTCGGTACTAAAATAATGATTACGCAATAAGAAAACCAAGTAAAAGCCGTCATACATGATATCAACCAGCGACTGGCTGCTGATGCGTCTATCAAGGCCATTCGCTGATACTTTTGATGCCACCTCGCCTGAATCTAGCAATGAAGGCGCAGAACCCGTTGAATTGTTTGCTGACATGATCGTTCCTAATACTAATTATTTGAAATACAACTGAATAAAAGGGTTTGGTTAAAGATTATCCATAAGCAAAAATTGAGTGAGATATTTTAGATATAAACATCAATTTCTCATAAACCCTTATTCATAACATTTCTCAGAAAAACTACTGCACGATGGCCATCAGCTCTATTTTTAAGTCATCAAAGCCGTTCGGTACATAAATACAGATAGACTCAGACTTAATCATCTCATCATACAGCTCACCGACCGGTTCGATAGTGAAGTAGCTAAAGCCTGGTCTTACCGGTATCGCACTAGGTACTTGGGTGACATGCGAGACTGGTGACCCCGGTAGTGCTGATAGTACCCGCTTCTCTACCGCGTCTGGCGTTGCCACTTTAAAGCGTCTTGGCACGATATCAATGAGCTCATGCATCGGTAGCGATGAGCTAACCGACAGATACAGCTGTGAGCTGCGAGTAATCTTGTCACTGCTCAGCTCCCCTGTGTAGTAAGACGGTTTATTTTGACGCAAAGGAATAGAGATAAAGTTGCTAGCAATCACCGTATTGAGCAGTTCGCGAATGATCAAAATGATACTGATAAAAGACTCATTGGCATTGTTATGCTGATAAGAGGGCAAATCACCTACTTTATATAATGAGCTAAAGGTCGCCAATTGACTGGCAACATTCAATAGCGCCTCATAAAGCCGTTCTGGATGTAGCTTGGCATTATTGTATAAATGGCTGAGCTGAGAGTATGCGGTATTTAGCGTATGCAAAAGCCAAAAAGACGCAATGTCTGATGAGCGAAACTCTAGCAAATCATTGTTAGATTGACGATGATGGTCATAGAGAGAGGTGGACTTGGTATTAATCATCGTCATCAAGCGATAGACTTGGTTGACCAATGCAGGATTACTGGTGATATGGACGCTAGGCACAATATAATCCTCGTCCACTTGGTAGACACCTTGGGTGGTACGCAGCAACTTAGCAACTAGCAAAGAGACGGTATCTTGACTGGGCGCTTGAGCAGAATGGCTCAGCTGCAAGCTTGGTGACAGTTGAATAACATCGATCATCGCTTCGGCAGCTTGACTGTACAGATCTTGTGCCTCGACCGTATTTCTCACATAGCGTGCTGGGTTATCGCTTTGCTCTGTCTGTATATTGCTACCGCCACTATGAACAATCTCAAGGCTCAAAAACACGAATATCTCATCGTCGTTACGGTGAGTATCAAGCGTGATTGGCTTTGGCAGCGCATCGGTACGTGGCGCTTGATAGATAGTACCGTCTGGTAGCACACCGTAGATGCTTTGGAAGCTTAATAAATTGCTCTCTAGTAATTGTTTATCAATTTGCACGTCTGCTATGCCATAAGCATAAGGGTGCATCAGTGTCATACTTAGTGCACGTTGCGAGTTATGATAGCTGTCTTGAATCTGAAAATGCTGGGGTCTTAAAAACAGTCCCTCTCCCCATAATACTCTATGTTTACTCAAGGCTATCTCCTACAAGCAGCTAACCAGCGGTTGCTGATAATATTTAAGTTTGGTGGTAAAGTCAGGCACTAACTCTGGATTGACGCCTTCTTTGATATTGATATCACAAGCGCCGATATTTAAAACCAGCGCTCGGTCAAAATCGATACTATCAAGTGGTATCAATACCTGCGAGCGTTTCTGCGTATGTCTCAGTCCAACTTTGATGGCAATAAACTGTGCATCCTGTGGAATACTTAGCTTAAGACTGGTGGCACGATTGGGAATGACGCTAACTTCTTTAGCAGCCCGCTCCTCTACCTCAGCGAATTGATTCTCTTCTTCTAAAAATCCAATATAAGCCGTACTCGCGGTGCCTTGTTTGGCACGTCCAGCATTGGCATTAGCCGCAGGCAGGATTTGCAGAGTAATACTTTGACGTTTTAGCTGTTCTTGCAAGGCTTTTTGCTCGTCATTCATTGACTCAAGCCGCTGTTGCTGTTGCTCTAGTTGCGCTTTTAGGTTTTGTAAATCTTCATTCATTGCCGTGCTTTTATGGCTAATAACGTCTTTCATGCTATCGATGACGGAGGCTTCGTTATTGGTGTCTGACTTGCCAGCCAGTACAGACGCATTACTATCAGACTTACTAGCGCCACTGAGGCTACATCCTGATAGCGTGGTCGTTAATACCCAACCAAGAGCCACTGCCGCTATAGATAATTTCATACATTTGTCCATATTATTTCTGTATTTTGCTTTGTTATTGTCGTTATTGACTGGTCAAAATCTCTGCCATTTGCGGGCGACCAAGCACGCCTTTTTTGCGCAGCTCAACATGGCCCAAATCCATCATACGCCAGTCGCCGCCCCACACTAGTCCAGCCGATTTTGCTACTTTACCATATAACTGGTAGCCCTGCATCGCCCATGGATCCTTTTCAGTAATCACAATTTTACCATTTCTAATAAAGGCGCTATCGCCTGCTAGACCAAACTGATGATAGCTCTTATAAGATCCTGCCTTGGTGACATTTGGGCCTTTTTTGAGCAAGCGTGCTTGCCTTCCCGGACTACGATAGCCCTCTAGCAGCACCATGTCATAACCATATTGATCACTCATAACCTTATAGACAGTCAACAGCCGTTGGACAAACTCAGAGTTCATCTTATTCCAATTACGGTCAGCATTTCTGATGTTAATGTGCCCATTGCTGATATGCGATGCCAAAATATCACCCGAGTAGCCCGTACTGTGGTCTTGGGTATTTAAATCAGACAGGTCAGGTTCAGGGAGCATTAAAGGCCTTTGTACTGGTGACGCGTCCGTCGCCACCTCCGGCCAATAGCCCTCGTCGGTTTGCGTGGCTTGATAGCTGGCAATCTCTGCTTCTAGCTCAGCGAAAAGCTCAGCAGGCGGCGCAGGCGGTGGTCGCAATCGCTCCCCGACCAGTAATTGACTGATTTGCGAGTTGGCAGTATTCAACGAGTCATCTTGAGCATGATAAACCTCAAGAGAGTTATGCATAATCAGAAAATAACACCCCACTGTCGTCGTGAGAATGGCTAAAACAGATAAAGCAGGAACAATAGGAATGCTGTTAGGCGAGATACGTGGCAGAACTGGTAGCTTGAGCGTGGGGCGTTGAAGTTTGATCACCGAGACGCCTTGCCAAACAGTGCTCACCTTATCAAACAGTCGCTCATACAGCTGACGATCAAAAAGCATGATAATCACTGTAATGGAGACAAGCGTAAAAAGGATAACGACCAAATAAATCATAAGGAAAACAATGGCACAGTGAGGCATAAAGAAAAATAGCGGGCAAAGTATTGGAAAATACTAATGTTCAGCCATCAGCATGTCGTAGCTGGCTATTATATAGACAGATGAGATATTTTTTTATAAAAAACCCAACTTAATTGTATTTTTTATTAACTGGCTATATTGACTAATGATATAGCATGGCGATGAGCAAAAATCGAGAAGAAAAACTATTTTATACTAATTAACCAAGCAAAGTAATGATACATGGTAGCGAGAAATCTTCAAATACCATAAACTACCTCTAATAAAATTATGTAGATAAGGGGTATGGCAAGTGGGCGTAAAAAAGCTAATAACTTACGGGCGCTATGCTCTTGCACTTTTTTTAGTCATTTATCTGTTATTGGTTTGGATGTACTTTAAAGATAATACGCTGCAACTTACCTCTGCAAGACTGCTGCTATGGTTTGTGATTATTCCAATAATTTTGTTTGGCTTTATCGTGTTTATTAGATGGCGACAAAAAAAATCAGAAGCAGAAGAACTAGCGCCAGCTCAGAAAATAAGCAAAAAAATAAAGGCGCCACCTATCGATTCTTATCAATTGTTTATAAATAGTAGTATCTGTCTACCCGAAGGGATTGATTGGCCTGAAATCATAGACAATGATAACGATCTCACGGTATTGAGTGAAGCGCTATCAGACTTTGACGGCTTACCAATATTAACCAAGCCGATTGAGGGTGTCATCACCGAACGAGCAGCGCTCTACGCTTACGATAATGAGCTAGATAACGAGACATATCCTGAAGACGCGGCTGAAAGCCTAAATGAGCTAACCTTGCGTCTATGGGCATTGATTGATAATCAACTTACCGCAAGTGATGATGCACTAAGTGTACTGGCTCAGCATTTTGAGCGCATTATGCAACAAAATATCCATGAGCCAAACTCAGCGCTGAATATCCATCCAGAATGGCAGCAACACTACATCGCGAGCACACCAGAAGACTCCTCTGCAGAGGATAGCCTTCCCGTTATCTCATTGTCTACGCTGTCTGTTTATTTGTCTATTCCTGAGCTGGCTGATGCTAATTATCTGGTTGAAAGGCTAAAACAGCAATTGGCAACCTATGGTATTCCCGAGCAGCTACTCACTATTCAAACCATCATCGCTGATAAAAATCCTCGTCATACAGACTCTTTTCATAATAGCCATGACGGTGCTGATAGCGAGACCTATCAGCCGCTGCAATTTATTCACGGGCAACTTATTGCTCTGACCAAAGCTGCGACCCCCGAGATTTGTCTTTTTATCACCGTCGACTCACAGATTAATGAGCAATGGCTTGAAGCAAACTTATACGTAGACAACGCCTCCAATCTCTTGCCTACCGAAGCCGGTATATTGCTGATTTTCTATAACAAAGCCGCCAAAGACCTTCTCGATCTAGATCACAAGGTACGTTTTTCCATGACTGAAATTGGCGAGGCGCTACCCAATGATGCCAGTAGTATGGCCGCTGAGGTGCCGCAGCAGGCTTATAGCAATACTCGCCAGCATTATTTAGCAAATTTGAAAACGATAAAACAGCTGTTACTAGATAATTCATTTGCTCTATTAGATCGCCATGACGACAAAACCAAGGCAGAAGAAAAAAAGTCAGCGCAGGCCATTGACAATAAAACAACAATGACAGATACGTTAAGCGAAAATAGCATCACCCTCTTGTCAGACATTAATCCATCAACACAACCTTACGACTTATCCCTACTTATGACATTTATCGATGAATTTATAGCGCAAGGGGCGCTAGTAAATGACCACCATTTAGGGCATTATATGCCTCTGAACTCATGGTTACAGCCTTTTTTATGTCTCGCACTGTTGGTCAGCGCTGCCAAAGAACAGCCACAGGAGTCTGACATTAAACTCCTTATTACCCAACATAAGCACCGCTGTATGTTGTGGCTTGCAGAGTCCAACCAAACACTTTAGCCACTTTTAGTTCAGTTAATATTGCTCGTTTTATCGCTTATATCAGTCATTGTTTATGATGAAATGATGACTCTCTATTATTTCAAGATCACATTAGGTAGCAGGCATGTTCTCAAGGTTTTTTCATCTCATCTACAATCCAAGAGTGTTATTGGTCTTAGCTATCATAGTCGCTCTGGTCTTACTCTATGATTATGTCGCGCTACAAACCTTCTTCGTCATTATCGGTGTCTCCATAACCTGTCTGCTACTAGCGTGGTTTGGCTACTACTGGTGGAAAAAGCGTAAAAAGGCGGCCGCTGAGCTCGCAGATTTAGTAGAAGACAATAACGATGAAGGCGCTAATAGTGCCAATAGTAGTGCTGCTAAAGACGAGAATGCACAAGAAGTACAGGCCTTACGTCAGCAAATGCAAGACGCTATTAAGACCATTCGCAAGTCTAAAATTGGCGATCAAACTGGCAAAGCTGCACTGTACGAGTTGCCATGGTATATGGTCATTGGTAACCCAGCAGCGGGTAAAAGCTCGGCGGTACTTCACTCTGGGCTAAAATTCCCGTTTATGGAAAAAACCAACAAGCTGTCGGTACAAGGTGTCGGCGGTACTCGTAACTGTGATTGGTTTTTTTCTACTGAAGGCATCCTACTCGATACCGCAGGACGCTACTCTGCCTACGAAGATGACCGCTCAGAATGGCTGTCGTTTTTAAACCTATTGAAGAAGAACCGCCCCAAAGCGCCTATCAACGGTATTATTATCGCCGTTAGTATCGCTGAGCTTACCAAAAATGACCCCAGTTACGCGCTGGACTTGGCTAAAAACCTGCGTAGCCGTGTGCAAGACTTAACAGAGCAATTAGAAGTTTATGCCCCCGTTTATGTGGTATTCACAAAAATGGATTTGGTGTCAGGTTTCCGTGACTTTTTTCATGATTACGAGCAAGAAGAGCGCGGGCAAGTATGGGGCGCGACGATTCCCTATCCCGAAGACCCTGATAGCATCAATATCAGCGATGTGTTTGAAGAGCATTTTGGCGTGCTGGTTAACGGTCTAAAAGATCTTAGCACCACTAAGTTGTCTCTGCGTCACCAACGTACGGTATCTCCGAGTCTGATGACTTTTCCCATGGAGTTCCAATCATTACGGCCGATGATTAGAACGCTGATGCACGCCTTATTCGAAGACAACCCTTTTCAGTTTAAGCCCATACTACGTGGATTTTACTTCACCAGTGCCTTACAAGAAGGGCAAGTCAGCAGTCAAATGACCTTACAAATGGTGCAAAATTACGACTTGCAACCACCTGCAGTGCCTTTAAGTGCTCAGCAAGAAGCCGCCGACAAGCCTTACTTCTTGCATGATTTATTTTCTAAAGTCATCTTAAAAGACAAGCATTTGGTCAAACAACATAAAAACCGCAACAAGCGTAGCCATCGCGCGCTGGCCACCCTCGCCTCTGTGGTGGTGCTATGTACAGCGGTTGGTTTATGGACTTGGTCTTATGCCAATAACAAGCAATTGACTGAACGTGTAGAAGCTGACTTGCAGCAAGTCGCACTAATGCAAAAAAATGCTAATGGTGATTTGCAGTCACAACTTGAGTCACTCACTATCCTGCAAAGTCGAATAGAGCAACTCGAAGGCTACGACGAGAATCGTCCGTTGTCGCTGAGCTTTGGGTTATATCAAGGAGATAAGCTCAAAGAAAAACTGCTATCTGAATATTATAATGGTGTAGGCATTATCGTGTTAGCGCCTACCAAACAAAACATTGAAAGGTTTTTGACCGACGTCAATACGAATGCGGCAGACCTGAAAGTGCAGGAGGCAGAAACGTCAGCAGCTGAATCCGAAACCGTGAGCAACGACGCTTATATACAATCTGACCCTACCGACGTAGAGGATGCTTATAATGCGCTGAAAGCTTATCTGATGCTGGGCAATCATGAGCACTTAGAAACCAGCCATTTGAGCGATCAAATGACACGTTTTTGGCGCACTTGGCTTGAGTCCAACCGTGCTGATATGCCGCGTGACAAGATGATTCGTCAGGCTGAGCGCATCTTAAGCTTTACGCTTGCTCATGTCGACGACCCCGCCTTTCCATTGATTCAAAATGACTTGGGACTGGTGGATAAAACCCGTACGACGTTGTCTAAAGCCAGTAAAGGCCAACCTGCCCGTGAGCGTGTCTATTCTGAGATTAAAATGCGCTCCTCTGCTCGCTTTCCATCGGTGACTGTCGCACAAATTACCCAAGACAGTGCCAATGAAGTACTGCTAGGCAGTTATGTGATCTCCGGCACCTTTACCAAGCAAGCATGGGAATCGTTCGTGAGTGATGAGATTGATAGAGCTGCTACCAATAGAGTGGTTGCCGACGATTGGGTACTTGCGACCAGTAGCAAAGATGATTTGACGCTGACAGGCAGCCCTGAACAAATACGTCAATATCTGGTCAATCGCTACAAACAAGAGTACATCATTGAGTGGAAGCGCTTTTTATCACAGGTCTACATCCGTGATAGTAAAGGCTTCGACGATCATGCGCTCTTATTAAATCAGCTGTCTAACGCCACCGAATCACCGCTAAAAACACTATTTGAGACGGTAGATCGTCAGACCCAGTGGGACAATAAAGCCGCAAACCAACCCGCAGCGAATGGCTCCAACTCTCGGCGCTCATTTGTCAATTGGTTCAAGCAAACGATCCTGCGTCAAAGCCCAGCTGAGCTTCGTCAAGCAGAAGCGGCGATGAATAATGGCAGTAATAACAGTACTAATGAAGCGGCAGCCGTCCCTGCCAGCACCGGCATGGTAGCGCAGGAGTTCTCCTCAATACACAACCTAGTCACCCCAAGAGAAGACAATCAAGACTTATCGCTATTGGATAACTATTTGGCAAGCTTAGGAGATATTAGAACGCGGTTCAATAACATAGCCCGTAGCGATGATATCGGTCCTGATGCCTTGTTATTTGCTTCGCAAACGCTCAGCACTGAAGGTTCAGAGATGACCAAGTCCTTGCAGATCTTAGATGAGCAAATACTTAGCCAAGCCAACTCTGAAATAAAACAGCTGGTACGTCCATTGCTAAGCGAGCCGCTAACTCGCTCATTTACGATGCTCCTCACCCCGACTAAGGCTGAGATTAATAAAGTCTGGCAAGCACAAGTATACAAGCCCTTTTTGGATAACTTGGGCAATAAATATCCATTTACCGCCAATGCTAACTTGGAGGCAACCCCTGCTGAGATTGGACAGTTCTTTGGGGAAGATGGCTATGTCGCCAAGTTTGTTAACGAAACCTTATCGCCTTTTATCATCCGCCGAGGCGATCAAATCTCAAGTAAAATTTGGAATGGTGCAGGCTTAGGTCTGAATCCTAAGTTCGTCGCTGATTTTGGCAGATATTTTGTCAACTATACTGGTGGCAATGCTGGAAGCGCGTCAGGCGCGAGTGGTGGCAGTGCCACTGCCAATCAAACCACATTCCAAATCATGCCTTTACCGGTAAGCGGTTTGACCGAATATACGATCGTCGTTGATGGACAGCAGCTGCGTTATCGTATGGGTACGCAAGCATGGACGACGTTTGTATGGCCAAATCCAAGTAGCCAACCAGGAGCCAGCATCAGAGCCAAAAACTACGATGGCAGGGATTACACCATATTTGAGGAAGCTGGTAGCTTTGGCGTTGAAAGGCTGATTAATAGCGCCCGCCGCACTGAGCTTGGCGACAATATCTTTGAGATGGCATGGTCAGGTGATGGCATCACTATTCCGGTACGTTTTAGAATCATCAGTGGTAGCAGTAGCACAGCCAGTCAAGGGCGCTCTAACAACCCCTTTACTGGTATGAAACTCCCTAACGAGGTGATTGCCCTTGGGGTCACACGTACGGCAAGACCTGTTACGGATAATAGCGCAGCGGCTAATAGCAATAATGCTCGTGAATCAACCGGTCAAAATACTGAGCAAACGAGTACAGCCCCTCCAGTAGCAGGCGTGTTGAACTTGGCTCCTAGTACAGACGCCAATACAGATGCTAATACCAGTGCTACCACGAGTAACGTTCAGAACACCGAGGACAATAGTGGCAATGGCGCACAAACTGCCTCGTCTCCAACTACGGCTACCTCTGAACCGCGGGAGCCAACGCCATGACTCCTGAATCACTACCCCTAGTTTATTTTGGCAAATTACCAGCTCGTGGAGACTTTATCAGGGCGCGCGCTCATATCGCTGAGACCAATGCAATTGATCAATGGGTCAGTCAAGCCTTGGCGATATCAGAAAACTTATTCAGTGACGCGAGTGACTCGTTGATAGACAGCCCACCGACGAACAACATTGCTTTTTTGAACTTTAGTCACGTAGATACGGTATCTAACGAGATTATTACCGGCGTCCTGCTTCCTAGTCATGACAGTAGCCATAGAAACTATCCGCTTATCGGTTTTGGTGTGCTTCATCTCGATAAACCAAAAAGCTGGATGAACTACCTGCCCGTTAAGTCATTAACGCTGTGGAATGAGACTTATGAAGTCCTAAGCGTGGCTAAATCTAAAACCGATAGCGCTGAGGTTATGGCGGGTCTGAACGACGGTCAGCTTACCGTCAATAAAAACGCCAGTACCCACTATTACGATTTTATCAATACCACCACATTGCACGACATCGCGATATTGATGAACATCAGTAAATCACAACTGATACAACAAATCATAGCCACAGGCTTGTTATTCTTACCGACTTATAGCAAAGGCTTTAGCGGTCTGAATAAAGCCATATATTGGACCCTGACCTCTGACAGAGAAAATGCCATACATATGGCGACTTTTTGGCATGATCTTATTAGCGGTTTTTATCAGCCACACCAGCTCTATCTGAATACGTATCTGTACCGAGTTTCAAACTGCTACCGCCTGCTATTGAGCTTTACCAAGCCGGACGGTTGCATGCTTAGCCAGCTGGCAAGTAGTGAGGACAGTCATCCCGATGATTGGGTAATCATTGCTCATAGTGACTGGACACAAAGCTATATCGATGAAGATATCGGCTTAACTCGGTTTAACAAAATATTGTTGCAAGATGACCTTTATCTGTACGATACTAGACAACTGTTTAAAAAAACCTTCTTGGCACAGTAGCTATTCGATAATTGGTCGTTAACAAGCATGCTCTCAATAACAGTAAGATTAGAAAAGGTATTTTTATGCTAGCCCAAGTCTCAACCACAATACCTAAATTAACACGTCGTAAAAAAAGCCTATTATTCGCTGCTGTTACTTTGTCTATGAGTGCTGCGGTGTTTGCGGCTCATAATGATGCTCATATTAATAATAGCCCTGAAGATGTGCCTGTGGTCATTAAAGGTGTCGTAGCTACCAGCTCGGATAAGCAGCAACTCCTTGAAAAGCTAAAGGCGCAATACCCTAACAAGCCCGTCAGAGATGAGATCGAAGTGCGTTCTAACATTAGCATACCGACCAACTGGCAACAGGTAGCGACCGCTATTATCGATAGTGATATCTCCAATATCCGTCAGGGTCGTATTGATATTCATGGGACTACCATTAGCTTGCATGGCAAGGTGAGCAGCATTGAGCAAAAGCAAGCCATCCAAAACCGGATACACACGCGCCTCACCGATCTTTACCAATTAGAAAATCAATTGGTCGTCGTAGAAGGTGAGCAGCGACTTATCGATGACACCTTGGGCAACCGTATTGTCGAGTTTGAATCCGGCAGCGCGAAGTTGACCTCAATGGGACTGGGTATTCTAGACGATATGGCTGGCGTCCTGCAGCGTGTTGGCGATAAGCCAGTGACCATCATTGGACATACTGATAATGTGGGCAACCCAAGCGCCAATCTGGTCTTATCTAACAAGCGTGCCGAAGCAGTTAAGCAATACCTCATCGGTCGTAACATTGATGCGGCCCGTCTAAGTACCGCTGGTAAAGGTGACGCTGATCCTATCGCGAGTAATGACAATGAAGAAGGACGCACTCGTAACCGCCGGATCGAATTCAATCTTGGTGAATAACGCTGCTATATACGTTGATCATGGCAGCTAAGCACTGATGCTTATGATGCCGTCTCTGACACAAGAGGGACTACCCCTATGTTACGCTTGACCAACACCGTGCTTCCGATGCACCCTGATAGGCTGTATGCGATTGAAAGCAATAGCCAAGCCCCTTACGCCAGTGCTCGACAAGATATGGCGGCTCACCGAGCGTGGCTACAGAAACTGACTCATGCTCATGAGGAAGCACACATCATCGCTCAGCTGAACCCGAACGGCTGTCACCAGCAAGAGCAGCACGGTATTGATACCTATCTATTACACGTCTATATCCATGAGCGCCATCATCCCCCTTTCACACCGTTGACGGCTTTAATCGGTAGTGCATTAACCTTGAGCTTTGATACGCCGAGCGGATTGACCTATCGTCATCTCTATATCACAGCCATTCGTCAATTGGATCATGATGGCAGTTATGGCTATTACCGTCTGCTGGCACAGCCGATTACCTATCGCTTGCATCAGCATCTACACAGTCAAATAGACACCAATTTATCTGTTCTCACTATGGTCTCAGAGCGCCTCAGCACACTAGATGTGGACGTGGTCGATGACAGCAGCAACGGTGAAAATGATACGAACTGGATACCCGCTCGTATGACTCAGTGGCAAATGAGTCACTGGTCACATATTTGTGAGCGCCTCGCGCGTCAAGGGCTGACGGCTTATCTGCGCCATGAGCAAACAGACGATCACAGCCTGCCAAAGCTCATTATCACCTCCGCCCATCCCAGCGATAGCGATGGCGTCAGCCTAAATATTGGCGCATTACGCTATCAACAAATATTACACGACCGTGTCCATGCGCCTGTCTTGGCCATCAGTGAGCAGGTCATCACCCAACCAAACTCAGTAACGATGCAGCGCTTCAATGCAGCAAATGTCGCACACCCAACCCAGTCAGCCGATATTGCGACGAGCAATAATGGGGATAAAGAAAACAATCAAACGAGTAGTCATTCACTCACTTTAGACAGCCCAGCCGCCTTTGCACCAGTAACCGATACTGAAACTATAGATGAGGCAAGCATAGTCGCTCACAGCCATCAAAGCAGATATAGCGTCTATCACGCCCTCGCCCATGCCACGGATTTGAATGTTGCTGATACTTTTATGCTTGTCGATCACAGTGCGCTCAATCAACACTACCGTGCTACCCATATCGTTCATTTGGCACGCAATAGTCTGGCACATGTGACTGGACTCACCATAAGCCGCCGCCATCATCAGCGCCATGCCTCCTCTTTGGAAGCTGGCATTCACTTAACCCAGCTGAGCCTCATTACCGCTGATACCCCGTGGGTCGGTCCTCTATACAGCAGACAGGCTCTACCGCCGATGACAGGCATTACAGACAGTCAAAGCGATACAGACAGTCGCAACCATATGACCCCGACCAAAAGCTACTTACTGGATAGTCCAGCCCAACCTATCAATCGCCTTGAAGCACAAGCTGGCGCTAACTATGGCACACACTTCACCCATCGAGCGGACGACCAAACTCTCCTGCAGTCTATCGGTGATAGCGAGCATCTAATCAATACTGGCAGTCTATTGTCGTCTACGCGCCCAAGCCTATTTGCCACGGATAATGAACAAGCGGTCGAAAGTGGTTATCGCAACACGGGTAACGGTTTATCGGAATGGATCACTGATCACCGTACAGAAAAAGCGTACTCTCAGCTAAAAGTAGACAGTGCTGGGATATCTGCCAGTCTAAAAATGGGGGTCATCAATCCATCAGACACCGCCAAACGCGAAGGCATCAATGCGACTACTAACGCTCAAATCAATATAAAATCAGGCGAAGCCCTCGTCCTTTCCACTCAACCGCAAACTCATACGCAATCTGGACAGCATAACTACCAGCAGCACACCCCGACTCTGACTCAAACTGGTCTTGGAGGTCAGCACTTAACTGAGCGGTTAACGCAACTGGCAACAGGGCTTGGACGTCATGTCAATGACCACAAAGCGATTAAAACCCAACTTGAAACTATCGCAGAAGAACAGCAAACCAAAACCCATCAAACGATGCCCTACACGCTAATCGATAGCGCAGCATACAGTGCTTATGCCAGTGACGATACGCTGATTCACAGAAGTATGGGTGAGATGATAACCACCACTCAGCAAGACATGAATATCAGTAGTGGCGATAGTCATAACCAAGTCAGTAGCGAGTCTCTAAATATCATAGCCGATGGTCAATTTAGCATGACCAATGCCAAAGAGAATATTACCCTCTCCGCCCATACGGGTAAGCTTGAAGCCACGGCTAAGCAAGATGTGAATATTGCCTCCTCGACTAAAGAGGTTGAGATAGTAGCGACGAATAAAATTACGCTGACGGCTGGTGGTGCGAGTATCACTTTAGATGGTGGTGATATTACGATTACGGCAAAGCAGTTTACGGAGAAGGCTGGTAAGCATAGTAGGGCTGGAGGCGGTGTAGATGGGTTGGGATTGGCAGGGTTGCCTAACATTATTCCTGATAAAAAGACGTTGATGGATGGGGTTTATAACTTAGCGTATCAGTTTGTTGATGATGATGAGGAACCTTATGCTAATACGCCTTACACCGCTATTAATAAAGTAACAGGAGAAGAGTTTAAAGGTAATACAGATAAAGACGGTTGGTCAGAAAGGTTTCAATCTAATAGTGAAGACGATATTGAGGTGGTTTTGAAACTTGATTGGCAGAGTGATAATGAAAGGAGTAAGTAATGTCTTCATCTACAGGTACTACAAAATCTACACCCAATAATAATAAAAAAGTAAAAATTTCTCCTCCTATCGAGTTATTTTTACTATTTTGGGTTGATGAATGGGATAGTGGAACAAAAATGTTTTCTGAGTCAGCACAAACGAGACTAAAAAATATTAAAAAATCAAGCTGGTACAAGTCTAGTATTCATAAGGTTCACTGTCCTCCAATACAAGCCTTACAAGAAATACAAGTCATAATAAATAATTATATAAAAAAATACGGAGGCAAAAGTAAAGTTAGAACTAGAGAAGTAAGTATATTTTCTCATTCTGGAACTGATGGGCCTATCACTTATGATACACCTAACGACCCTCCGCTTAATGACAAAAAAAAGCAAATGCATATAGATGGCTGGTCAAGTATAGATTTTAACTGGGCTACATACAAAGGTGTAACTACAACTAGATGTGTTTTCTTTGGATGTAGATCTGCCTTAAAAACTAATTCTTTTGCTAAAAGAATTTCAGCATTACCGAACTATTCTACTGTTGAAGTTATAGGTCAAAGCACATCATCCTTCCCTTCTGTATTTCCTGATTACCGAGTAACGACAGGCGCTCGAAGTATTCCTATATTTGGAGGAGCAGGCTGGGATATTGCCAATACCTACATGGTAGGTAGCTTAGGCGGCAAGGGTCTTGATTCTATAACTTGGCAGGGAGTAGAAAAACCCAATCTTAAAGATTTTCCAAAAGCGGAAGTTATGAGGTTCTATAAAAATAACACTATTACTAATAATTCTCATCAAGGTATATTCAATGATCATAGGTAAGAAATACTATTGCATACCTTTTATTGTAATTATTCTATTATTAACTATATATTTAGTGAGTAAAGTTATGTCTATTAACGCAGAAAAAAACCTTTATATAGATATAGATGTCGACAAACATTTACAGGATAATATTGTGGTAAATATTGAGTTATTAAGGAATAGTCATGAATATAGTGAGTATGTTGAAACTAAGCTAATTAGTATTCATAATCAAGAAAAATACAGTAACTCGACGAGAAAAATTGATCTTGATAACTCCTTCGTTTATGAACTATTCGTCAACTATAAAAACAGAAAATTTTTTAGTATAAGTAAAGATCAAATATATGATCATTACAATACAGATGTAAAGAATAAATTCAAAATACTAGAAATAGACAATCAAATCTATCTGCTAGATTACGGTTTATATAAAAAAAATGAAAACTATGGTACTACTTTCGATACTTATCTGTTAGAAGAAAAAAAAATATCAGAATTACCTGATTCTAGAAAATTCACTTATTCTTCAGACCATGACCGATTTATAATTCAGCCGATGGATATGGACTCAATAAATTACTTTTCAAAACTTTCATATCCTGAATTGGAAGAATTTAAATTTATTCTTAGTGATCAAAAAAAGATTGAAGAGCTGAAAGCGCAGTAAAGTATATTAATAGACTGCACTAACAAATGATGGTGAGCACTCATAGAGCCGATGATCAAACGCTAGTTCAGTCTATTGGCGATGGTGAGCATTTGATTAATACGGGTAGTCTGCTATCGAATACCCGTCCTAGTCTGTTTACCACTGAGAACGAACAAGCGATAGAGAGTGGTTATCGCAATACCGACAATGGCTTATCAGAGTGGGTCACTGATCATCGTAGCGCGCAAGCGTACTCGCAGCTCAAGGTCGAAGACGGACAAGTGGGCGCAACGTTTAAGATGGGGGTTATTAATCCATCGGACACTGCTAAACGCGAAGGTATTAGCGCTACCACCAACGCGCAAATCAATATAAAATCAGGCGAAGCGCTCGTTCTCTCCACCCAAGCACAAACCCACGCTCAATCTGGACAGCATAACTATCAACAGCATACCCCGACGCTGACGCAAACAGCATTGGGTGGTCAACACTTAGCTGAGCGACTCACGCAATTGGCAACGGGACTAGGCAGAAACGTCAAAGACCATGCCAATATTAAAACTCAGTTAGAGAGTATCGCCAAGGAACAAGACACTAAAACCCATCAGCAAACACCTTACACGCTAATCGACAGCGCAGCAGACACAAGTTATGTCAGTGACGATATACTGATTCATAGAACTATGGGTGAGATGATTAATACCACTCAGCAAGATATGATGATCAGTAGTGGCGATAGTCATCATCAAGTCAGTAGCGAGTCTCTAAATATCATAGCCGATGGTCAATTTAGTATGACCAATGCCAAAGAGAACATCACCCTTTCTGCCCATACGGGGAAACTTGAAGCGACCGCTAAGCAAGATATCAACATCGCCTCCTCGACCAAAGAGGTTGAGATAGTCGCAACGAACAAGATCACGCTGACGGCTGGTGGTGCGAGTATTGTCTTAGAAGGCGCTAATATCACTATCGCCGCTAAGCAGTTTACGGAGAAAGCTGGGAAGCATAGTAAGGCTGGAGGCGGTATGGATGGGTTAGGATTGGCGGGGTTACCACAACATATCGTTAAACTAAAAAATTCAGTACTACGAAAACCAGATTGGGTTGCTTTTGAAGAAAATACTCTTGATTTAGCTGGAATGAAATGTCGCTTGACTCTAACCAATGGAGATTCTATAGATTCAATATTTGACGAAAACAGTTATGTAGAGTTTAAAGATATATACGGCGAAGAAGTAAGAATATTTGAAATTTTATTTGATGAAAAGACTAAATCTAAAAATAGCTTAGTTGACGATATATTAAAATTAATGTCCGAGTAATATTAAATAAAGGAGGTTTCTATGAGCGGTTACACAGGAGTTAGTGATTATAACTCTGCCACTAGAGCTTGGAAAGATAGAGTTTATCTTGAAGAACAAGCTAAAATTAATAATATAAATTATGTTGATGGGACGGAAGTCCTTAACCATTCTATCAAAGGATTTGAAGGTGCAGCCTCTAAATTCGCTAAAGATTTCATAAAAGATGCAAATGCTAGAATTAACTATACTAAAAAAATAAAAGAGATTTCTAATGAGACTTTAAAGGCAGTAGATAGTGGAAAGATTACTGTTGTAGAAGGTTTAGAGTACAGTAGTAAAATGCGTAACGTAATTATGGAAGAAACAAGAAGTATAACATCAGTACAAAGTCAGGCTGGGGCAATTAAAATGAAGAAAGTTGGAGTTAGTACAGAAGATCTAATGGATAAGTATTCAGAAAAACTTTTTTCCAAAAAATTTAATAAACTAAGTCCAATAGAAAAACAAAAAGTACAATACCATATTATAGAGGCTTCTGGTAGGAACCGTAAAAGTGTAACAATAAAAGTAAAACGTTTAAAGGTATTAGGTAAGGTTCTTTGGGTAGTTACTGCTGCCTTAGCAATCTATTATATTGCTACAGCAGAAAATAAAGTTAAAGAGTCATTTGTTCAAGGTGGCACTATTGGTGGTGGCCTAGCTGGAGGTACGCTTGCAGGAATGGGAGCATCAATAATCTGTGGGCCTGGTGCTCCTATATGTTTCGTTGCCGTAATACTAGTTGGTAGTGACCCCTGCCGTCAAATCCGTACAGTTAAACTTGGGAGATTTTAGTTACGCAGCCTGACGATAATAGTCAAACCACACCTGTCTTGGCGATTTATAGCCTAAACCCTTTTGAATTCTCGTTTGGTTGTAGTACAACTCGATATATCTAATGATATCGGTAATGGCGGCAAATCTGGTCTTATAGTCCTGATGATATATTAACTCATTCTTTAATACGCCCCAGAAGCTCTCTATAGGTGCGTTATCAAAGCAGTTACCTTTAGCGCTCATTGAGCCTGTAAGCTGATGCTGCTTGATGATCTTATGGTAGGCATGACTACAGTACTGACTGCCTCTATCAGAGTGAACGACTAGCCCTTTACTGGGTCGTTTGTTCTTAATCGCTATGTTGAGTGCACGGCATACTAAATCTGCGGTCATACGCTTGTTAATAGCGTAACCGACAAGCTCTTTAGTGTATAAGTCTTTAACGCCTGCTAAATACAGCCAACCCTCAAGTGTCCAAATATAGGTGATGTCACTGACCCACGCTTGGTTAGGGCGACTGGCATCAAACTTCTGATCCAGTACGTTTGGATAGATCAGCTTGTTGTGATTGGAGTCGGTAGTGACTTTAAAGCGCTTGTGGCGACGGCATTTGATGCCATGTTCCTCTTTAATGCTTCTAACCATGTATAGGCTAATGTCATGGCCTTGCTCGGTGAGCGTTGCATGCAAACGTTCATAACCATAACGTTCTTTACTTTCACTGTGAGCGGCTTTAACGAGTAGCTCGCAATGGTTGCGATGTATCTGCTGCTCGCTGATATCGCGACTCAGCCAGTCGTAGTAACTTGAATGCTTAATCTTTAGCACACGGCACATAGTGGTGATGCTAAAGAAGTGCTGGTTATCTTTGATAAAGGCGTACCTGACTAGCTGTGCTTTGCAAAGTACGCCGTCGCCTTTTTTAATATCTCTCGTTCCTCTTCGGCTACTTTAAGCTGTCGTTTGAGGCGCTTGTTCTCTTCAATCACGGCTATGAGCTGTGGATCGTACTGCTCTGTTCCTACAAGCTTGCCTTGGTTGGCTTTGTTATGCCAATTAGATAAGGTCTGCATGGCGATGCCAAGCTGCTTTGCGGTCGCTGAGATATTGCCATTATTGTTTGCTATCTTCTTAACGGCTTCTGCTTTAAATTCTGTGCTGTAAGTTCTGATTTTCTTGGTCATGGTAAACTCCTGTGAATACGCTTAGTTTACCAAGTTTAGTTGTACGGTTTCTTCAGCATAGCTCAGTAGTGTGTTAGGAGGACTAATAGGTTCGGAAGTAGGTGAAGCTCTATATGAAGAGGCGGAGGAGTTTACTACATGGAAGGTATTGTGAAAAAAAGAGAATTATGGTCAGCATTATCTGAATTATTTGTTGATAATGAAATAAATTACGATGCTATTGCGAAGAAAGTTCAAAGTTATTCTTTAGATACAATTGAATATTCATTGTTTTATGAAGTAGCCCCTATTTGTTCACTAAATTTTTCAAGCGTTATACCTGCTGTGTGGTCTTTTTTTGAGATTGACACTATTGCACCATTAATTGAACAACATATCTCAAGATATAATAATGAAAAATTATATAAATTAAAAGCTGACTTTTTAGTAAAGTATTATAAGTTTCACTATAAATCAGAATGGTTGGAATTACAAAAAGAGATTATTTTTTTGAAAAACAATTGAAATACTTAGAGGTTAACCAATAACAGGGATGGTTATGTTTAAATATAAACTTCTAAAAGTAACCTTAATATTAGCATCACTATCTTTTTCAACTACTGCCTGCCAAGCAGAAAAAGAGAGCACTATGCCTGATAAACCTTTAGAAATTTCATTAAACATGACAGCTAAAGAGTTATACGATGCCAACCCTGAGTATAAAGCGTTTCAAGAAGGAGACGCTCAACCTATGGGAGCCACTTTCCAAGGTTACGACTTTCCAAGATATAAAGAGCCTACTGTCATTATCAAATATCCTAATGGTGAATTTGCTATCGATGGTGTTATGTCAGTCTTAGCTTATGAGGATAATAAACAAGAAAGTTATAAACTCTCTAAAATCAATCTTAGTTTTTTATTCAACCATAAAGTAAGCGGTATATCAGATAAAGATGCTTATAAAAAAATGATATCTTTCTTTAAAGAGCTACAGAATAAAGGTTGGACACATGCTAAAACTTTAAGTGAACCTCGTTTAAGCCCCAAAGATAGCTTTACATTTGCTACTAAAGAAGATGGATATGCCTTCAGTCTTAACTATACTTATCCATTAAGTTTTGAACAGTGGTTGCAGCTCGATGATCTACAAACATGGCAACTGCGACATGGTACAGATGTATTTATGAATATTAGAATGAATAGACAAACAGATTCATCCACAGGTAAGCGTCATTACCTGATTAGTTTAGAGGTTTTCAATGAAGTAGAGCTACTACTACAAATCGTTCCGAATGATTATGATGAGCCTTTGACTAAAGAATACAGTAAGCTTTATGACAAACTACCTGAAGCTAGACTCTTTATTGAAACTGAAGCTATTAAAATGGGATTAAAGATTCAGCAGAACCAACCTGACTATACCCTACCACTCGTACTTAAAGAGACAGGTATCGATACCAGCAAATCTGTATCAATTGACCCTTATAAAATTACCTACGAGGATTTTATTAAGCGTCAAGAGGCGGGCGAAGACATGACGCCGTACTATGAAAATAAAACCAAACCCAATAAACCTGAAATTACTAGTCAAGCTCGAGGCCGTTGCCTAGCTGGTCAGCCCTGCCCTAAGTCAGGCTACTGGTTCACGCAAGCAAAATCTGACAGTCGTGCTTACTTTAAGCAAGGCGACATCATGCCAGACTATCCAAACAATAACTGGGGTGAGGTGATTTGGCAATTTGACGCTGAAAAAGGGTAATTAATATATTATTTTATTCAAGCCACCCTTGGGTGGCTTTTTATATTTATTAATCTCTACTCAACCGCAAACTCACGCACAGTCTGGACAACATAACTATCAACAGCACACCCCGACTCTCACCCAAACTGGTCTTGGCGGTCAGCATCTAGCAGAACGTTTAACACAGTTGGCAACGGGCTTGGGTAGATCGGTTAATGATCACAGTGTCATCAAAACACAGTTAGAGAATATCAGCAACGAGCAGCAAACCAAAACCCATCAAACAACGCCCTACACCCTTATCGATAGCGCAGCAGATAGTAGTTACGTCAGTGAAGACCTGCTGATCCAACGGTCGATGGGTGAGATGATCAGCACTACCCAGCAAGATATGAGTATCAGTAGTGGCGATAGTCATCAACAAGTCAGTAGCGAGTCTCTAAATATCATAGCAGATGGTCAGTTTAGTATGACCAATGCCAAAGACAATATCATGCTGTCTGCGCACACGGGTAAGCTTGAAGCGACCGCTAAGCAAGATGTCAACATTGCCTCCTCGACCAAAGAGGTTGAGGTCGTAGCCACCAATAAGATTACGCTGACGGCTGGTGGTGCCAGGATCACGCTTGATGGTGCTGACATTACGATTGCAGCGAAACAGTTTACGGAGAAAGGTGGCAAGCACAGTAAGGCTGGAGGTGGAAATGATGGGCTTGGGTTGGCGGGGTTGCCTAGTTTGATAGCTGGTGCGATGTATAAAGCAAAGTTCAAATTTGCAGACGATGATGACATTGCTTATGCCAATACTCCTTATATTGCTATTAATGAGGATACGCAAGAGACCTTTGAAGGTATAACTGATGCTGAGGGAAGTACAGAGAATTTCTATAGTTCTGACTCCAATAAGATTAAAGTGCATCTAAGAAATGAAGACCCTTGACCCCTGCCGTCAAATCCGTACAGTTAAACTTGGGAGATTTTAGTTACGCAGCCTGACGATAATAGTCAAACCACACCTGTCTTGGCGATTTATAGCCTAAACCCTTTTGAATTCTCGTTTGGTTGTAGTACAACTCGATATATCTAATGATATCGGTAATGGCGGCAAATCTGGTCTTATAGTCCTGATGATATATTAACTCATTCTTTAATACGCCCCAGAAGCTCTCTATAGGTGCGTTATCAAAGCAGTTACCTTTAGCGCTCATTGAGCCTGTAAGCTGATGCTGCTTGATGATCTTATGGTAGGCATGACTACAGTACTGACTGCCTCTATCAGAGTGAACGACTAGCCCTTTACTGGGTCGTTTGTTCTTAATCGCTATGTTGAGTGCACGGCATACTAAATCTGCGGTCATACGCTTGTTAATAGCGTAACCGACAAGCTCTTTAGTGTATAAGTCTTTAACGCCTGCTAAATACAGCCAACCCTCAAGTGTCCAAATATAGGTGATGTCACTGACCCACGCTTGGTTAGGGCGACTGGCATCAAACTTCTGATCCAGTACGTTTGGATAGATCAGCTTGTTGTGATTGGAGTCGGTAGTGACTTTAAAGCGCTTGTGGCGACGGCATTTGATGCCATGTTCCTCTTTAATGCTTCTAACCATGTATAGGCTAATGTCATGGCCTTGCTCGGTGAGCGTTGCATGCAAACGTTCATAACCATAACGTTCTTTACTTTCACTGTGAGCGGCTTTAACGAGTAGCTCGCAATGGTTGCGATGTATCTGCTGCTCGCTGATATCGCGACTCAGCCAGTCGTAGTAACTTGAATGCTTAATCTTTAGCACACGGCACATAGTGGTGATGCTAAAGAAGTGCTGGTTATCTTTGATAAAGGCGTACCTGACTAGCTGTGCTTTGCAAAGTACGCCGTCGCCTTTTTTAATATCTCTCGTTCCTCTTCGGCTACTTTAAGCTGTCGTTTGAGGCGCTTGTTCTCTTCAATCACGGCTATGAGCTGTGGATCGTACTGCTCTGTTCCTACAAGCTTGCCTTGGTTGGCTTTGTTATGCCAATTAGATAAGGTCTGCATGGCGATGCCAAGCTGCTTTGCGGTCGCTGAGATATTGCCATTATTGTTTGCTATCTTCTTAACGGCTTCTGCTTTAAATTCTGTGCTGTAAGTTCTGATTTTCTTGGTCATGGTAAACTCCTGTGAATACGCTTAGTTTACCAAGTTTAGTTGTACGGTTTCTTCAGCATAGCTCACCTTGGGGATCTATTGAACTTTATAAAGTTAAATTTAAGTTTACTGATGATGATGGTAACCCGTATAGTCATGTTCATTATCGTGCAGTATCTGAGGTAAAAGAGTTAATTTATTTTGGAACTACTAATGCTGAGGGTGAAACTGCAAACCTTGTATCATCAATTGAAGAAAACTTTAATGTTCATCTTTATCTATCAACGATTGGAGATTAGTAGTTATGCAGATTATGCGTAAAGAGTCGAGTGGCAAAACAACTGCTGACGGCAATAATATAGATGTAAAAATAACCAGAAGAAACTCAAACTTAAAGGTTTGTCCTATTATTAATAATTTAGTGTTTAGTGACATAAGTTTGAGGTGGCTTGAAAGTATAGACTCACGTATAGAATCAGCTAGCTGGTTAAGTAAAATTTTACCTGCCGCATTTGCAGGACTCTTATTTACAAAAAGACCTGCTGGCGGGAGGACATCATCTGGAATACCAATTAACTCAATTTGGGGTATATCGGCAAAAGCAGAGTTAGAAGCAGCCATAAAACCTGCCCCTCGAAAAATAGACGGAGCTAACTGGGTATTATTTGCAGAAGCAATGGGTAGTGTTGATCAAATAAAAAGGAACATGGTTGAAAAGGATGCTTATCGGGCTATTTTAGAATTAGAATCTGATGGCTATTCTAAACACAATAATGAAATAAAATTCTTTAAAGCTATTGCTGAAGGATGTATGCCATGAAATATATTAAATTATCATTAATATGGAGTATGACATTGTTATGCATCTCGTGTTCACAGTTCATAGGTGCTAGTGAACATTCTTTAGCTCTAGATAGAGCAGTTCAAACTATGAATGATGCAGTAGATTTGTGTGAAGAAGATAAAAACTCTATTAAAGATCCTGAACTAGATGATTTAAAAGCTATGAGCAAATTTTCTGAAAATACTATCAATGCTTATATAATATATCGTAGTAATATAAATGACCAAATTTGTCTGATACAAAATGGTGCTACACCCAGAGAATACATTTTGGCTGTAGCTTTAGATAGTAATATAGATTATTTTACTCGCAGGGAAGCCGAACACTTATTTAAAACTCTAATGCCTTATGACTTTATAGGTAATGTTAATTATATTAACAACCTACCTGAAGAAGAAAGAAATAAACTTCATCAAATAGACTACTTAAACAGTAGTTTTGATTTGTTGGTTACAACAAGGGCATTGCGAGCATATAAAGAGAATATTTCAAAGTAATTTTGTTATTCAAAGTTTTAACTTCTGCAAGCTATTCAAAGTTGTATCTCAATTTCAGCATAAAAGATCATTACAAAAAATTATTATTTCAAGCTATTGAAGATGGATGTATACCATGAAAAAAACTATATTCTTTTCATTAATATTAATTATATTTTCAGTACCAGCTTGTGCTAAAACAGAGAAAAAATTAGAAGATGAAATTACTCTAGAATCAGCAATAGAACAGTACGAGAGCACTATAGATCTATGCACTGCTGAAGAAAAAAGCAGAACTTTACCTGATGAAAGTACTTTAGAGAAGATAAGTGAAATTGACATAAAAAAAGTTCAAGATTACATATTATATCGTTCAGATATCAACTATAAGATCTGTATGCTTAAAAATGGTGCAGCTCCACTTGAATATTTTGTAGCTTTATCAACAGATAAGGCAAAAAGCTCCGCAGTACGAAAGAGAGCACGTTTAATTTCTGAAGAAATAGTCAGCAGTCATATAATAGACAAAGTAAATAACATTTCAAGTTTAACATCAGAAGAAATGTTACAACTAAAGTCAATCAGTTATTTAAACACAAGCTTTGATGCGGTTAAAACATATGATACTTTACAATCTTATAACAGCCAAAAAATCGATTGACTTAATGATAAAAATTAGAATAGTAAGAAGCAGTGCACTTTGATGTTTGATCTGAATGAGTAGATAGATATGTTGAAGCGATTAAGGTTCATTACTTCTTTTTTTATCATATTAATAGCTACTTCTTGCCAAGCTAAAACAAAGGTTGTTATGCCTGATAAACCTTTAGAAATTTCATTAAACATGACTGCTAAAGATTTATACGGTGCTAACCCTGAGTATAAAGCTTTCCAAGAAGCAGACGCTCAGCCTATGGGGGTTACTTTTCAAGGTTATGATTTTCCAAGATATAAAGAACCTACTGTCATTATTAAATATCCTAATGGTGAGTTAAGTATTGACGGTGTTATGTCAGTCTTGGCTTATGACGATAACAAACAAGCAAATTACAAACTCTCGAAAGTCAATCTTGGCTTTTTATTCAACCATAAAGTAAGCGGTATATCAGACGAAGATGCCTATCAGAAAATGATGGCTTTCTTTAAAGAACTGCAAGGTAAGGGTTGGACTTATGCTAAAAGTTTAAGTGAGCCTCGTTTAAGCCCTAAAGACAGCTTTATATTTGCCACAAAAGAAGGTGGAAGTGACTTTAATCTTGATTACACCTACCCTTTGAACTTTGAGCAATGGATGCAGCTCAGTGATTTACAAATATGGCAACTGCGACATGGTACAGATGTATTTATGAATATTAGAATAAATAGGCAAAGTGACCCTGAAACAGGCAACCGTCATTACCTGATTAGCTTAGATATTTTCGATGAGTTAGAGTTAATAAGACAAATAATCCCTAATAACTATGATGAATCTTTGACCAAAGAATATAGTAAGCTTTATGGCGGATTACCTGAAGCTAGACTTTTTTTCGAGACTAAAGCCATTAAAATGGGATTGAAGATTCAGCAAAATCAACCTGACTATACGCTACCACTCGTACTTAAAGAGACAGGTATCGACACCAGTAAATTTATCTCTATTGACCCTTACAAAATAACTTATGAAGAGTTTATTAAGCTTCAAGAGGCTGGAGAAGACATGACGCCCTATTATGAAAATAAAACCAAGCCTAATAAACCCGAAATCACCAGTCAAGCGAAAGGCCGCTGCCTAGCTGGTCAGCCCTGCCCTAAATCAGGCTACTGGTTCACGCAAGCAAAATCTGACAGTCGTGCTTACTTTAAGCAAGGCGACATCATGCCAGATTATCCTAATAACCAATGGGGTCAGGTTATTTGGCAGTTTGAGGGTGAAAAAGGTTAGTTTGTTATTATTTTACTTAAGCCACCTTCGGGTGGTTTTTTATATTTACTACTCTCCACTCAGCCGCAAACCCACGCACCCACGCACAATCTGGACAGCATAACTATCAGCAGCATACACCGACTCTGACTCAAACTGCTCTTGGTGGTCAGCACTTAACTGAACGTTTAACGCAACTGGCAACAGGTCTTGGACATAACGTCAAAGATCATAACGCGATTAAGACGCAACTTGAGACTATCGCAGAAGAACAACAAACCAATACCCATCAAACAATGCCATTCGCGCTGATAGATAGCGCAGCTGACATAAGCTATGTGAGCGACGATACCATTATTCATAGAACTATGGGCGAGATGATTAGCACTACTCAGCAAGATATGAGTATTAGTAGTGGCGATAGTCATCATCAAGTCAGTAGCGAATCACTCAATATCATAGCCGATGGTCAGTTTAGTATGACCAATGCCAAAGAAAATATCACCCTATCCGCCCATACAGGGAAACTGGAAGCAACCGCCAAGCAAGATGTGAACATCGCCTCCTCCACCAAAGAGGTTGAGATAGTAGCGACGAATAAAATTACGCTGACGGCTGGTGGTGCCAGGATCACGCTTGATGGTGCTGACATTACGATTGCAGCGAAACAGTTTACGGAGAAAGCTGGGAAGCACAGTAAGGCTGGAGGTGGAAGGGATGGGTTGGGATTGGCGGGGTTGCCTAGCATAATTCCTGATAAAAAGACGCTGATGGATGGTGTTTATAATTTGGTACAGCAGTTTGTAGATGAAGACAATGTACCTTATGCTAATATGCCTTATAGAGCTATTAATAAAACAACTGGCGAAACGTTTGAGGGTACTACCGATGAAAAGGGTTGGACTGAACGTTTTCAGTCTAATAGTGAAGAGGAGATTAATATTCATATAGACCTCAATTGGCAGGATGACTATGGGAGTGAAGCTAATGAGTAAATATAATAAAAATACTCTTAATCGTACTCTACCTATGATTTCTAACAACCAAGTTCAAGTAATTTCGAATCAGTATTACTTAGTAGTTGGTTTTGAAGTCAATCATATAGCTACTGCTTTTCGTAATAATACTCAAAATCTCAATGTTGATTATGGGCATGCATTCTTTTTCACAGTGAAAAATGGAAAGATCATAACAGTATATAGTTTTGGTCCAAAGGGTGCCGCAACACCAACAAAGCGAGAGTTAGCAGCAGGAATTGATGAGTTTAGTGGAAGACGTCCCGCTACTATAAACTACCCCATTACTGAAGTTTCAAGACTCTACAAATTTAGAATAAGCAAAAAACAGTTAATAGCAATTAAAAAGCAAGCTGACCAATTTAAGAAGAAGGTTATATCAGGTGAAGAAAAATATACAGCATATATGAATGATACTTGTGCAGAAGCGGCAAAAGATGTTTTAGACGACGCAAACATTGATACGCCTAGTGGTAAGGGTTATATTACTACACCTAGTGGAACAGCTAACTGAGCTATGCTGAAGAAACCGTACAATTAAACTTGGTAAACTAACGACTCAAAGAGGAGTTTACCATGGTCAAGAAAGTAAGAACCTACAGCGATGAATTTAAAGCCGAAGCTATTAAGAAGATAGCAGACAATAAGGGTAATATTTCAGCGACTGCAAAGCAGCTTGGCATAGCCATGCAAACGCTATCTAACTGGCAAAACAAAGCCACTCAAGGCAAGCTTGCAGGGACTGAGCAATATGACCCACAGCTAATGGCCGTGCTAGAAGAGAATAAGCGCCTCAAGCGACAGCTGAAAGTTGCCGAAGAGGAGCGCGAAATTCTAAAAAAGGCGACGGCGTACTTCGCCAAACACAGCTAGTAAAGTACGCCTTTGTTAAAGACAACCAGCAACTCTTTCGCATCAGTAGCATGTGCCGTGTACTACATATTAGACCCTCAAGTTACTACGACTGGCTGGGTCGTGACATCAGCGCTCAGCAGATACATCGTAACCAGTCTGAGCTACTAATCAAAGCGGCACACAGTGAAACAAAGGAGCGCTACGGCTTTGAGCGTCTGCATGCGCATCTAAATGAGCAAGGATATGATATCAGCCCATACATGGTCAGAAGCATCAAGGAAGAACACGGTATCAAATGCCGTCGTCATAAGCGTTTTAAAGTTACTACCGACTCAAACCACAACAAGCTGGTCTATGACAACGTGCTCGATCAGCAGTTTGACGTCAACCGCCCTAACGAAGCATGGGTCAGTGATATCACCTATATCTGGACAACCGAGGGGTGGCTGTACTTAGCAGGCGTTAAAGACTTGTATACCAAAGAGCTGGTTGGCTATGCCATCAACAAACGTATGACCGCTGACTTAGTTTGCAAAGCATTGAACATGGCAATTAAGAATAAGAGACCAAGCAAGGGACTAATTGTTCACTCTGACAGAGGCAGTCAGTATTGTAGCCATGCGTATCATAAGATTATTAAACAGCATCAGTTTATAGGCTCAATGAGTGGCAAAGGTAATTGTTATGACAACGCACCCATAGAGAGCTTCTGGGGTGTATTAAAGAATGAGCTGGTATATCATCAGGACTATAAGACCAGATTTGCCGCTATTACCGATATCATTAGATATATCGAGTTGTACTACAACCAAACGAGAATTCAAAAGGGTTTAGGCTATAAATCGCCAAGACAGGTGTGGTTTGACTATTATCGTCAAGCGGCGTAACTAAAATCTCCCAAGTTTAACTGTACGGATTTGACGGCAGGGGTCAAACTTCTTATTTGAACCTTCATATATCGATGGACGGAAAGTACCTTTTACAGGAGCAATGTTTGTAAACCCGTATTCTTGGTATGATCAGTTTAGAACAAAATATGGTCAACCGTTTTTATACAAACACAATGGAGTTGATTTGTTTGATCCTATATATCTTGAAGACAAGTGGAAACCCATGGAAGGTACTACCGTACCTAGCGCTATTGCCAAACATTCTTATCATTCTAATCTGTGAAGATAATAAATAGTGAGAATTTAAAATGATCAAGGTCGCTCTAGTTATTTCAGCTCTTTTCTTATTCGTAAGTTGTGAAACTTCGGAAAACACGCAAATTGGAGACTCTGTGATGCAAGGTGGACTATCACTAAACAACGCACTAATAAAAGCAAATGACACACAATCAATCGCTCATTCTAATGGTAAAAACATGACAGAAATAACAAAGGCTGCTATTAGATTGACTGCCAATGAAACAGATCTAGTTTCAGAATCAAATGTTCTTGGTATCTATAAACCTTTTTATCCCAAAGCCGACAAATGGATCAGATACAGTTTTGAAACAGTAGATATTCATACTACTGTATTTACTTATCTAAATGATAGCAAAGCCAGAAATATTTATATCAAAAATGCTGACAATCAATTCATTACACCTGAATTTCAATTAGATTTAAAAGACCTTAATATCACTTATTTAGATTATCACTCAAGAAAGTCTGAAACTAATACTGATTTATACGATGCCGATTTTGCCTATAGATCAAATGAT
The DNA here is from genome assembly GCF_965638355.1 of Psychrobacter okhotskensis. NCBI lineage: Bacteria > Pseudomonadati > Pseudomonadota > Gammaproteobacteria > Moraxellales > Moraxellaceae > Psychrobacter > Psychrobacter okhotskensis. The sequence goes on along the minus strand of NZ_OZ281822.1, from coordinate 1,077,750 downwards.
CATGAAGATATACTAGTCGGATTTCGAGCTATTGATTTAACAGAGAGTGCAATAAGTAAATACGATAAATTTGAGTCTTTACCAAAGAATATTACTTCTATCAGAGTTTATTCTTCACTAGAAAATGAAAAATAATTAAAATGATGAAATGAGAGATAAGAATATTATGTCAATGAAAATTAACGACTTACTACTACTTAGTAGTATTGTTCTTTTAACGTCATGCCGTTATGACTCAAATTTAGCTGAACCTAAAAAAGTTTCATTAATAGACTATATCGACAAATCTGATTTAGAGAAATATGGTTTTTCAGCTAATGATATTGAGAACTTCGATACTAAAATCAAGGATAATGGTGTATTTGCAAACGACTATAAGAGCTATGAGGTTAATGGATTTACAATCTTATCAAGTACTGAAAATACTGAACATATATTCATACTAAAAAATAATAAGTTTATTGCTACTTTTGATGACCAATCAAGAAGCTTATACTCTACACAAACTAATATTCCTACACGATTAGATGCTATTGTTACTTATATACCTGAAATTCCTTCTTTGAGCTATAGCACTAATAAACTAAACCATTACGACCTTAATCTGGATGGTATTGATATTATTAGTGAGATCATACCGAGTGATGATAAAGGATTAGATTATTTCTCTGCAGAGCTTTTAGGTGCACCAAATCTTAATATCGTTGAAGCAAGTATAAATGGTAAAGAGTGCAAAGCCTTAGCAGGCTCTTTTGACCCCTGCCGTCAAATCCGTACAGTTAAACTTGGGAGATTTTAGTTACGCAGCCTGACGATAATAGTCAAACCACACCTGTCTTGGCGATTTATAGCCTAAACCCTTTTGAATTCTCGTTTGGTTGTAGTACAACTCGATATATCTAATGATATCGGTAATGGCGGCAAATCTGGTCTTATAGTCCTGATGATATATTAACTCATTCTTTAATACGCCCCAGAAGCTCTCTATAGGTGCGTTATCAAAGCAGTTACCTTTAGCGCTCATTGAGCCTGTAAGCTGATGCTGCTTGATGATCTTATGGTAGGCATGACTACAGTACTGACTGCCTCTATCAGAGTGAACGACTAGCCCTTTACTGGGTCGTTTGTTCTTAATCGCTATGTTGAGTGCACGGCATACTAAATCTGCGGTCATACGCTTGTTAATAGCGTAACCGACAAGCTCTTTAGTGTATAAGTCTTTAACGCCTGCTAAATACAGCCAACCCTCAAGTGTCCAAATATAGGTGATGTCACTGACCCACGCTTGGTTAGGGCGACTGGCATCAAACTTCTGATCCAGTACGTTTGGATAGATCAGCTTGTTGTGATTGGAGTCGGTAGTGACTTTAAAGCGCTTGTGGCGACGGCATTTGATGCCATGTTCCTCTTTAATGCTTCTAACCATGTATAGGCTAATGTCATGGCCTTGCTCGGTGAGCGTTGCATGCAAACGTTCATAACCATAACGTTCTTTACTTTCACTGTGAGCGGCTTTAACGAGTAGCTCGCAATGGTTGCGATGTATCTGCTGCTCGCTGATATCGCGACTCAGCCAGTCGTAGTAACTTGAATGCTTAATCTTTAGCACACGGCACATAGTGGTGATGCTAAAGAAGTGCTGGTTATCTTTGATAAAGGCGTACCTGACTAGCTGTGCTTTGCAAAGTACGCCGTCGCCTTTTTTAATATCTCTCGTTCCTCTTCGGCTACTTTAAGCTGTCGTTTGAGGCGCTTGTTCTCTTCAATCACGGCTATGAGCTGTGGATCGTACTGCTCTGTTCCTACAAGCTTGCCTTGGTTGGCTTTGTTATGCCAATTAGATAAGGTCTGCATGGCGATGCCAAGCTGCTTTGCGGTCGCTGAGATATTGCCATTATTGTTTGCTATCTTCTTAACGGCTTCTGCTTTAAATTCTGTGCTGTAAGTTCTGATTTTCTTGGTCATGGTAAACTCCTGTGAATACGCTTAGTTTACCAAGTTTAGTTGTACGGTTTCTTCAGCATAGCTCACTTTTGCCTGTTGTCTTTCATCTCAGGAAAGTTATGATGCATATAAATTCAGCTATCAAGATGGTTGGATTAGTCTTCCCACTAATAAAAAATTAAATACAATATGCAATGCTGAGGATTTCGAAACTTCTAAACATGAACTTAAAAACAAGCTTTTCTTAAAATGACAAGTACGAAATTTACCAATTCTTATTAATGATCTAAAAGTTCTTGCTCACTAGTAATAGTCACATCAACATCAAATATGCCAACACCCTCGTCCTCTCCACCCAGCCGCAAACCCACCTCCAAGCACAGCAACATAACTATCAGCACCATACCCCTACTCTGACCCAAACGGCATTGGGTGGTCAGCACTTGACTGAGCGGTTAACGCAACTTGCCTCTGGGCTTGGACGGTCAGTTAATGATCATGCCAACATTAAAACTCAGTTAGAGAGTATCGCCAAGGAACAAGACACTAAAACCCATCAGCAAACACCTTACACGCTAATCGACAGCGCAGCAGACACAAGTTATGTCAGTGACGATATACTGATTCACAGAAGTATGGGTGAGATAATTAGTACTACGCAAACGGACATGATGATTAGTAGTGGCGATAGTCATCATCAAGTCAGTAGCGAATCACTCAATATCATAGCCGATGGTCAGTTTAGTATGACCAATGCCAAAGAAAATATCACCCTATCCGCCCATACAGGGAAACTGGAAGCAACCGCCAAGCAAGATGTGAACATCGCCTCCTCCACCAAAGAGGTAGAAGTCGTGGCAACCAATAAAGTGACGATAACGGCAGGCGGTGCGAGTATTACTTTGGATGGTAGCAATATCACTATCGCCGCCAAAGAGGTGACGGAAAAAGCAGGTAAGCACAGTAAGGCTGGGGGCGGAGTTGATGGTCAATTTGTATCAGGCTTACCTTCTAATATCTTGGACGAACCACCAACCTTTATCGAGCTTAATTATCTACACGATGATGAGACTCCAGTAAGCAGTGCGCCCTACCGTGTCGAGTTCGCAGATGGCTCTGTCAGAGAAGGCATTTTAGATAAAAATGGCTTTGCTCGTTTAGAAGGTGTGCCTAAGGGTCAAGCTCATGTTTATTATGGTGAAGACCCTGCTGACTTCAAGCCTGATATAGATATGGAGGATGGTATATGAGTAGTAATGGCTTTGGCGGCGGCGCACTAGGGATTAGTAACATAGGGAAGGATTACACTCCTCAAAAATATAAAAAAGCCAAACAAGAAAAACCCACAGGCTGGTTTGAAGCATTAAAAGAAGAGACAGGTTCGTTTCTAGCAGGTGAAAACACCTCGTCTTGGGCACTATTTGCTGAAATTGTGATCGGTGCAGTTCCTATTGCAGGACAGCTTATTGATGCGCGAGACATCATCAAGGCAGTCATGAGCCTTAAAGATAAACCCTCCGATATTACATTATGGTTCTTACTCATAGCAGCATTAATAGGGCTGATACCAGTCTTTGGTGATGCAGTTAAAAGTGCTATTAAAGCTATCAAGATTGGCGGTAAAAACCCTGCTGATCTATTTGCCTTTATCAGAAAATTTGGTAAAGGTAATGCAGAGCAAGCTTTAAAAAAAGCGTTAGATGTCAGTAAACTAAAAGGCTTACTTAACAGTATCTTGACCCCTAAGTTTCTCAATAGTTTAAGTAAGTCTAATAAGCAAAAGTTAATTCAAATTCAAAAAGACTTTGATCGTTTCGCTCAGCAAATTATTAATGAGATAAATGGCTGGTCGAAAATGACACCGGCTACAGCGAGTGTTAATCATGCAGGCGTTGGTAAAGCTGCTGGCACAAAACCCAGCACAGCCTTAGCTTCAACCAACAGGAACGCTTCTGGTGAAACGGTTAATCATAATAGTAGTATCACGTCGAGACCTGCTAGAAAAGGAGTTATGAAGCAGCATAAGCCGAAGTGCTTTAAGCCAAGCAAAGACTTAAAAAGCAGATTTTCTAAAGACAGTAAAGCAAATGCAAAATTTGAGAAAGACTATTATAAACAACTTAAAGGTCAACAAGATGGCATCAATAATTTAACTGTAGATGAGTATCTAGCTGGCCGCGCCTCCTACAATAAAAACCAGCGTAAAGGAACAGGAAGTGAGCAGACTAAAGCTAGAAATAAATACGAAAACGATATTTCTGAATCATTACAGAGAAGCTATCGCAAGCAAGGCAAGACGGCTTCTGAAGCTAAAATAGCGAACAAACGCACTCCTGAAATAATGAAAGACCTGAATGCTCTACATGATCCTGATATGATTGCAGGTGGTAAAGATAAAATTAATCGACTGGGTCGTGCTGATGTGAATAAGTCCATAGGTGGACAATGGTCTAATAAAGTTGAAGCAAATAGTAGAGTTGCACAGATGGATAAAGCCGCTAAAGAAGCTTTAAAACAAGGCGGGCAAACCAAAATGAACGTTGAACTAAATAGATGTAAATAAAATATGACTAAAGGACATTTAAATGAGTACATTTATTATAGATGAAGACTTTGATCTTTTCATGGAAGACTTTGGACAACCTGATTGGCAGCAGCCAGTTGCACAAGCTATTTTTAATCGTTATCGTGGTAGATTGCCTGATAAACTACTATTCTATTGGGAGCGTTTAGGGTTTTGTCGCTTTAAAAAAGGCTTATTTTGGATAGTTAATCCAGCTGACTACGAAGAAGATCTGACTACATGGCTCGGCGATGAGGTTATGAGGCAAGATAACTATTATGTGATCGCTCGAAGTGGCTTTGGCGAATTATACGTTTGGGGTGAAAAATCAGGATTCACATTTGAAATCACTCCTACTCTAGGTTGGATATACCAAAAGAAAGGTAATGCAAAAGAAATAGCGTATGGAAAATCCAATCAAGAATTAGCTATGTTTTTTGGGTTTAAACAGATTAAATATACAGATATGGAAGACAATAACGGTAAACCCCTATTCAAGCGTTGTGTGAAAAAGTTTGGTGCGCTCGACTATGACGAGATGTTTGGCTTCGTTCCTGCCCTTGCCATAAGTGACAATGCGTCTATCAAAAATGTCGATAAAATGAATATCTTTGTGCATCTTAGTCTCTTACCTGACTTGATTGAAATCCAATACATCGACTTTAAGAAATTAGGACAAATGGCATTCGGTGTTGAAGATTCATCAAATCCACCTGATTTAGATGACTTAGTATAATTAATTATTTAAGCCACCTTCGGGTGGTTTTTTATTAGCGATCAGCTGATTGGCTCCACTACTTTCATCCTCAAACAGGTATGAGAGGAATTGACGATATGACCCCTGCCGTCAAATCCGTACAGTTAAACTTGGGAGATTTGAATCAAGCAGCTTTACGATAATAGTCAAACCACACCTGTCTTGGCGACTTATAGCCTAAACTCTTTTGAATCCTCGCTTGGTTGTAGTACAGCTCGATATAGCCGATGATATCATTGATTGCTACAAACCTTGAGCTATGCTGAAGAAACCGTACAACTAAACTTGGTAAACTAAGCGTATTCACAGGAGTTTACCATGACCAAGAAAATCAGAACTTACAGCACAGAATTTAAAGCAGAAGCCGTTAAGAAGATAGCAAACAATAATGGCAATATCTCAGCGACCGCAAAGCAGCTTGGCATCGCCATGCAGACCTTATCTAATTGGCATAACAAAGCCAACCAAGGCAAGCTTGTAGGAACAGAGCAGTACGATCCACAGCTCATAGCCGTGATTGAAGAGAACAAGCGCCTCAAACGACAGCTTAAAGTAGCCGAAGAGGAACGAGAGATATTAAAAAAGGCGACGGCGTACTTTGCAAAGCACAGCTAGTCAGGTACGCCTTTATCAAAGATAACCAGCACTTCTTTAGCATCACCACTATGTGCCGTGTGCTAAAGATTAAGCATTCAAGTTACTACGACTGGCTGAGTCGCGATATCAGCGAGCAGCAGATACATCGCAACCATTGCGAGCTACTCGTTAAAGCCGCTCACAGTGAAAGTAAAGAACGTTATGGTTATGAACGTTTGCATGCAACGCTCACCGAGCAAGGCCATGACATTAGCCTATACATGGTTAGAAGCATTAAAGAGGAACATGGCATCAAATGCCGTCGCCACAAGCGCTTTAAAGTCACTACCGACTCCAATCACAACAAGCTGATCTATCCAAACGTACTGGATCAGAAGTTTGATGCCAGTCGCCCTAACCAAGCGTGGGTCAGTGACATCACCTATATTTGGACACTTGAGGGTTGGCTGTATTTAGCAGGCGTTAAAGACTTATACACTAAAGAGCTTGTCGGTTACGCTATTAACAAGCGTATGACCGCAGATTTAGTATGCCGTGCACTCAACATAGCGATTAAGAACAAACGACCCAGTAAAGGGCTAGTCGTTCACTCTGATAGAGGCAGTCAGTACTGTAGTCATGCCTACCATAAGATCATCAAGCAGCATCAGCTTACAGGCTCAATGAGCGCTAAAGGTAACTGCTTTGATAACGCACCTATAGAGAGCTTCTGGGGCGTATTAAAGAATGAGTTAATATATCATCAGGACTATAAGACCAGATTTGCCGCCATTACCGATATCATTAGATATATCGAGTTGTACTACAACCAAACGAGAATTCAAAAGGGTTTAGGCTATAAATCGCCAAGACAGGTGTGGTTTGACTATTATCGTCAGGCTGCGTAACTAAAATCTCCCAAGTTTAACTGTACGGATTTGACGGCAGGGGTCACCTTGTTTTATAGTCTTGGTGATACACTAGCTCATTCTTTAATGTGCCCCAAAAGCTTTCTATGGGTGCGTTGTCGAAACAATTGCCTTTACCACTCATTGAGCCTTTGAAATTATGCTACTTGATGATTTTGTGATAGGCATGACTACAATACTGGCTGCCTCTGTTAGAGTGCACAATCAATCCTTGGCTTGGACGTTTATTTTTGATTGCCATATTGAGTGCACGACATACTAAATCTGCGGTCATTCGCTTATTGATAGCATACCCGACCAGCTCTTTGGTGTATAAATCTTTGACTCCAGCTAAATACAACCAACCCTCATTGGTCCAGATATAAGTAATATCACTGACCCACGATTCATTAGGATGCTTAGCATCAAATTGCTGATTTAGTATGTTTGGATAGACAAGCTTGTTATGGTTGGAATCAGTGGTGATTTTAAAGCGTTTGTGACGACGGCATTTGATTTCATGTTCTTCTTTAATGCTTCTGACCATATATAGGCTAATATCGTGCCCTTGCTCTATCAGCTTTGCGTGCAGTCGATCAGCACCATAACATGCTTTTGTTTCACTATGTGCCGCTCTGACAAGTAGCTCAGACTGGTTACGGTGTATCTGTTGCTCACTGATATCACGACTCAGCCAGTCATAATAGTAGCTAGAATGCTTAACCTTTAGTACACGACACATAGTAGTGATACTAAAGAAGAGATCGTTGTTTTTGATAAAGGCCTACTTCACTAACTGTCACTGCGGGCATAGCCCTACGTCTTGCGTCACTAAAACAGTCTACTAGACTGTTTCTTAAAGTTCCTCATTGGCAAAGTACGCCGTCGCCTTTTTTAATATCTCTCGTTCCTCTTCGGCTACTTTAAGCTGTCGTTTGAGCTGCTTTATTTCCTGAAGAGCCGTCATAAGATCAGGATCATATTGTTCTGTGCCGATAAGCTTGCCTTGATTGGCTTTATTATGCCAATTAGATAAGGTCTGCATGGCGATGCCAAGCTGCTTTGCGGTCGCTGAGATATTGCCATTATTGTCTGCTATCTTCTTGACGGCCTCGGCTTTAAATTCGTCACTGTAGCTTCTTATTTTCTTGGTCATGATAAACTCCGATTAATACGCTTAGTTTACCAAGTTTAGGTGTACGGTTTTTTCAGCATAGCTCACATGATGCTATTGAGCTTTGACCATATAATAAAAATAGCGGCTACTAGAGCGTGTCCTCAATCTGAAAATGGTGATAAAAATAAGATAAATGGTAGCCAAACAAGGAAAATAGTGCAGATAATATCGAGATATTGACTAGCTATTTGACGTAGTTTGGCAAGAGTTAGCTATTTTTAGCCCATTTAGTCGCTTTTGTTCAGGTTGAGGACACGCCCTAAATATGTCTCGAATAAAACGGACATCATTTACGGTTGCCGACGGCGCTTAATAAGCCAACCGATAATAATTACAACGATCAGTATGCCAAACCCTTTAGAGTAAGGGGCTAATATCCCTTCGACGACCTCATAGTTCTGTCCGAGATAATATCCCGCCAACGTCAACGCCGCTGTCCATATACTCGAGCCTAAAGCCGTCAATGCTAAAAAAGGCAGCAGCGGCATATTGTTCATGCCAGCAGGGATAGAAATGAGCGAACGAACGCCAGGCACCATACGGCCAAAGAACACGGCTGTTTTACCATGTTTATCGAACCACTCATTTGCAGAGGCAACGTCATCAGGTTTAACGAGCACGTATTTACCATATTTTTCGGTAACCGCGATCAAACGTTCTTTATCGAATATACGACCTAAATAATATAACGGTAACGCACCAAGTGAAGCACCTAACGTGCCAGCAAGGATGACTAAGATTAAATTTAAATCACCTCTCGACGCGGCGAAACCAGCTGCTGGCATAATGACTTCAGAAGGGATAGGTGGAAAAACGTTTTCGGCAAACATGGCAAATACAATACCAAAGTAGCCAAACTTTGCCATAATACTGAGTACCCATTCGCTGATTTGATTCATAATTATTACTTTCCTTCATTACCATCGTGACGGTCGTATTTTTTCAATTTTTGAGCACATCTAACCATGAAAATATCCAAACATTGCGATTAGTCTAAACCTACTTTGTGTCAAAATCTGCTGTTTTATGCTATTTATAGCACTTGCATTATGGCAATGATTAGACAAACCCTATGACCAGTAATTCACCTCTTTCCATGATATCTAGATGGATCTCCTTAGCCTGCGCTTTTGGCGTCTTTGCTATGCTGTACTCTTTGACTAATCTCTATGCGCAAGCGCTGTTTTATGATATCCAATTTTCTGAATTAAGTAGCATTAACTCTGTATGGCCTAAGAAAGTTTATAACCTCGCCACACCGATTGATGTAGCGATTCCTTTTATCCCACCGATGATTGTGCCTTATAGCTGGTCAATCATGCTGTTTTGTGCCGGCTTTTTTATGGTAAAAACACCAGCACAACTTTCCTTATTAACAGGAAAATTAATCTTAGCCACGCTTTTCGCCTGTTTTATCTTTTATATATTCCCCGCCAAATTTACTTTTGAGCGCCCTACTGTATTAGGCTGGGCGCATTATGGCTATCAGTTTTTGCATATAACCGACAAACCTTTTAACCAGTTTCCTTCCCTGCATGTGGCATATGCTGTATTACTGGGGACGTCTTTATGGCAACTTTCAAAATCCGCTCTATATCGCCTAGCACTTTGTTGTATCTGTAGTCTCATCATCGTCTCCACCGTCCTGACTTATCAACATCATCTTTTAGATATTGCCGGTGGCTTATTACTGGCGGCGCTTGTACTGATCATGATCAATAAGCTGCGTAATAATTTAGTTTTAAAGTATTTAGTGGTGGCGATATCAGGATTTTTAATTCTATCGATAGCAGGATTCATGCTCAATAGAAGCGTTGCCTCTGGCACTTTTGCAGGGTTGTATTCTGTAGTCGCCACGTACTGGGCGTTAAGTTTTTTGGGTTTGGCATGGGCGTATCAACACCCCAACCAAACTCGTGATAAACGTTGGTTTGCAAAGGATAAGCAAGGGCGCTTACGACTGTCTACTTGGTTGATATTTGCGCCATTATTATTGGGCTACCGACTGATGTGGTATGTCGGACAACGCTATCAATTCACTCAACATAAACAGTCAAATTCTGGCTTATTGAGTCATACTGATATGGGCTCGAACTATAAAATAGCGGACTCTATATATGCGATCGCTACGCCAAAATTATTTGGCTTGTCGCAAATGAATAATAGACACTATTTGTATTTTTCAAAATTTTCGACAATTATTGTGATTGACTCCGCTGTTGAAACCAATAGCCATAATTTGAGCTTAAAAAAAGCGCTAAATACTCAGGCGGAAGTACACAAATTAGACGTTAATAATAACAGCTCATCACTCTGCAATACTTACCTATCATTTACCGCTATTAAAATTAAATATCTTTATTTTCCACTGTTGGATTTACAGTCTTTAAGAGAGGTTGCTGCTCAGGATTTTATTCATCTGTTTAAACAGATAGATACCTTAGCAAACGATGCCTTAGCAAACATTGGTATAGCGACTAATATCACGCATAAACAGCTGCCTGACAATATGGTACTGATTAACTTCCAATGCGTGATGGGATTATCCCGTAGCGTCGCCCTGCACGCTTTGTATCTGATATATCAAGGACAGTTGACTGCTGATAATTACGTCACTTGGATCAACGAGCAATATCCAAAAGCGCACCTCAATGACTATTACCTGCCCAAGTTACTCGTTAATAAGATAGAAATTTTCGCTAAAAAGAATTGAACCATTATTTTAAAATAGTGATCAATACGTCCTCGTTAATAATAGCTATGCCGTTTTGCGTCTAAACCAGATACTTACATCAGAATTCAGACACAAAAAAACCTCAAACAATCTAATGTTTGAGGTTGAAACTTTTGTATTAAAACTAAGTTTTAAATATGGCGCAGCGGACGGGACTCGAACCCGCGACCCCCGGCGTGACAGGCCGGTATTCTAACCAACTGAACTACCGCTGCTTAGGTCGTTTTTAGCATCTTCTCTTATTACAGAGACACTCGCTAAAAAGAGTGGTGGGTGATGACGGATTCGAACCGCCGACATTCTGCGTGTAAGGCAGACGCTCTACCAACTGAGCTAATCACCCTGAGCGAGGATATAACGAAGCACTGCTTCGTCCGAGCGCAAGAGAATTTACATTGTCGTAAATTCTAAAAACTCAGCACCTACATAAAGTAGGTATTTATCCGCAAGAGAAAATTCTTTAAATAGAATTTTCTAAAGCTTTGATTAACTAAAGTAGTCACTCTCTAGTTAATACTGAAATATCTTGACGATAATTTCAACAACATAGAACTTAATTAAAGCCCCTTGCTGTGGGTGTGTATTATATAGATTTACACCTGCCTGTCAAATATTATTTGCCTTTTTATTCGCTATTTTTTAACGATTTTATAAGCATAATGACAATCCCATGTTTTTATTGGCTTTATATTTAACGATAAAGCCAATATTCTTTTATTTTATTAAGAAATAACGGATTATTTGGCCAAAGCTTTTTCAATATCAGCGGTCATGGCTTCAGGTTTGGTCGTTGGCGCATAACGATCGATCACCTGACCATCACTACCAACTAAGAACTTGGTGAAATTCCACTTAATACCGTCTGTCAGTAAGCCGCCTTTTTGTTCTTTAAGCCAATCAAAAATAGGATGAGCATCTTTGCCGTTGACGTCGACCTTTGCCATCATTGGAAAGCTTACGCCGTAATTCTTTTGACAAAACGCCCCGATCTCTTCATTACTACCAGGGTCTTGGCTACCGAATTGATTGCAAGGGAAGCCCACAACGACCAAACCTTTATCTTTATATTGTTCATGTAGCGCCTCTAACCCCTCAAACTGCGGGGTAAAGCCGCATTTGCTCGCAGTATTGACAATCAATAACACCTTGTCTTGATAGTCAGAAAAGGCTTGCGGGCTGCCGTCCATACGCTCTGCAGTAAAGTCGTAAACAGTACTCATCATCTATCCTTAAATTGATTGATTTTTTTGATATTTTTGGGTGCGCCTGCCTTTTTAATAATATTAATATACAGCGCCAATAATTAAAAAGGAAGCAACACGTGCTTCCTTTTTATACCTTTAGAGAAAAATAATCTAATGGTTATATCTGAAACTACTTTTCAGATTTGTCTAAATCAATAGAGACTGAATTGATGCAATAGCGCATACCTGTCGTCTCACTTGGCCCATCTGGGAATACGTGGCCCAAATGTGCACCGCAGTTGCTACAGGTGACTTCTGTTCGAGTCATGCCCAGCGAATTATCCACATGCTCTTCGATAGCACTGTTATCGATGCCTTGGTCAAAACTCGGCCAACCGCAACTGGCATCAAACTTACTAGCAGAATCGAATAAGCTGGCGCCGCAACCTTTACAGCGGTAAACACCGTCATCAGTTGCATCATTATAAACGCCAGTAAATGGACGCTCTGTACCCTTTTCACGCATTACATGATATTCATCAGCACTAAGGCGCTCTTTCCAATCTGCTTCGGTCAGTTGGCTGATTTCTTCTTTGCTAAGTTGATTGTCTTGCATGATTGATCCTTACTTGAGTATGTATAGTCAGTCTTATATAAATCGGCTACGGTTAAAGCTCGCTTAGTCTACTATTTGTCGTAGTTCTACTTGTCTGCTTTGTAGCCAAATCACCTTAAGCTGATTGTATTATATAATCGATTACTAGGGATTTATCATCACCTTATTAGGATAACGATAGCCTTTATCTGCTGCTAGTCAGCATGATATTCAAGGGGTATATGATGACAAGCTTGATAGAGATGAGTAATAATTATCTATCGCATCATAGACCTTGTATAGCGTCACAGACAATGATGCTGTAATCAGCCACTTTAATCACATCGGTAGCAGCTGTCTATTTTTACCAACGTTATACACAATTATTTTATTAAAATTTTACTGGTAAATTTATGCTAACGCCCATGAGTAGTGAGGATGGAGCATTATCAAACGATTAGTGCAAGTTATTCTTGCATTCGTGTATTAAAAAATACTTGCATCAGCCTACCTTATGCAATAATATCTTGCATTAGCACTGGATTAAGTGGTTTTGGATTAAGTAGAAGTTCATTCGATAACACTAAATTTAACCAACTTCTTACTTTTACTCTTTATGACAAATCGATTAATAAAGGCTTAGATGATTATGGCTGATGATAAGAGCAAAGGCACACAAGCCGAACGGTTGGTACAGCTACGCCGCGACAAGGGACTCACTGCTGAGCAATTGTCACAAGCTATGACAGCAGCGGGTGCAAAGGTCAGTCGCGGTGCTATCTCGAACTGGGAGCGTGGTACCAACGGTATTGTGTCGTCTAAGCTACCAACATTGGCACGAATACTGGGCTGCAGCGAAGGGTATCTGTTGCGCGGTGAGTTGCCTCATGAGACAGCCACTGAGGCAGACTCACCTAATCGTGTTCACACCAAGGACGAGAGGCTTGATGTTCGTGACAATGTCCAAACTGATACAACAACCCCTAATGCCCGTAAAAACTCACAAAACAACCCTATGAGTGGTCACTCTATGAATCCAATAAAAAAATCCGATAAATTGCAAAACGTCTGTTATGACATTCGTGGTCCCCTACTACAAACAGCCAATAAAATGGAAGCCGAAGGCAAGCGTATACTAAAGCTAAACGTCGGTAATCCAGCGCCTTTTGGTCTGGAAGCACCGCATGAGATTTTGCGCGATGTGGCCATGAATTTGCCAGACGCGACAGGGTATTCCGACTCGCAAGGGATTTTTTCTGCTCGTAAAGCTGTCTTGCAGTACTATCAAGCAAAGGGATTACTATCAGCAGTCGATGTTCGTGATGTCTATTTGGGCAATGGGGTCTCTGAGCTGATTGTGATGACTATGCAGGCGTTAATGAACGACGGTGATGAAGTGCTTATCCCGATGCCAGACTACCCGCTTTGGACAGCGGCGGCGAACTTGGCTGGTGGCACAGCGGTACATTATCGCTGTAATGAAGAAGATAACTGGCACCCTGACATTGAAGACATTAAGTCTAAGATTACGAGCAAGACCAAGGGCATTGTGGTTATTAATCCCAATAACCCAACGGGTTCACTTTATAGTGATGACCTGCTGAAACAAATTATCCAAGTCGCTAAAGAGCATGACTTAATCATCATGGCCGACGAGATTTACGACCGTATTCTTTATGATGATATGGTACACACCCCAGTAAGCACCCTGACGGACGAGGTGCTGGTCTTATCATATAATGGCTTATCAAAATCGCACCGTATCGCAGGATTTCGTGCTGGCTGGATGATGGTTTCTGGTAAAAAACACCACGCGGCAGACTTCATCGAAGGGTTAGACATGCTGGCGTCTATGCGCCTATGCTCTAATGTCCAAGGGCAGTATGCGATTCAGACAGCGATGGGCGGCTATCAGAGTATGAAAGATCTGACCTCAAAAAAAGGCCGTCTCTATAAGCAGCGCGAAATGGCGGTGTCACGACTTAATGCGATTAAAGGCATCTCTTGCACTATGCCGCAAGGCGCGTTCTATTGCTTTCCTAAAATGGATCCTGAGATTTATCCTATCAAAGATGATATGGAGTTTATGATGGACTTATTGGTTGAAGAAAATGTCTTAATGGTTCAAGGTACTGGCTTTAACTGGGACACCCCCGATCATTTCCGTCTGGTATTTTTGCCTAATTTGCACGACTTAGAAGATGCCATGGATCGCTTAGATCGCTTCTTTGCCAAAAAACGTAAGCAATTTGGTACGGATTAAAGAGTCAATAACTATTAGAAAGATTAGAAAGGTACAAAAAAACGCTTATCGGCATGATGTCGATAAGCGTTTTTTTGTTGTTACTTTATGAGTAAAATCTAAGCTATGACGTTTCTATTTTAGAAAACGTACATCAAAATGACAAAGCTCAAGGCTGACATTGAAGCAGCGGCTGGTAAGGTGATAATCCATGCCAAACCAATGGGCTTCATTAATGCCCAATTGGTGTCTCTATTCACGACACCGATGCCAAGTACTGCCCCAACTAAGGTATGCGTACTAGAAACTGGTAGCCCCATGGTTGACGCACCCATAACGACAGCAGCAGCAGCCAGTTCAGCTGAAAAACCAGAAGCAGGATGCATTTTTGCCAAATTGGTACCGACGGTTTGAATAACTTCTTTACCGATAAACCAGAGGCCAACAATAAGCGCCACACCAAAGGTCAACATTACCGCAGGTGGTACTGCCGCTTCGGTAGCAATACTATTGGTGCGGATAACATCCATAATGGCCGCAAAAGGACCGACGGCGTTGGCAATATCGTTTGAGCCATGACTAAAGGCAAAGGCCGATGCCGTAAAGACTTGCATCCAGCTAAACATAATAAACGTTGCCTTGGTCAAATCCTCTTTATGCTTACCACGGATACTCTTGGTATATATATAGGTCGCAAGCCACACCAGCGCCGCTATCATACCCATGATTAAGAAGCCTTGCAGCGTCGTCATGCCATTATTGACATTCTTTAGACCCTTAAAGATGACCAAAGAGGCCATGACTGCCCCGCCTGCAGCAGCAATGATAGGTACCCATTGTTTCAAAGCTTTTAGGGTATCAAGGTTGCTGCGCTCGTTCTCAATTTCATAAAGCTGTTTGTAATAGTCAGTCTCTAAATCTTCAACGTCACAATCATCATCTTTATAGATTTCTTGATCACGCAACATCGCTGAGGTATAAGCCAGTTGTTCCGACTCTGAGAGCGCCTCTAAAAACTCTTTATGATTTTGTTTTAAGGTTTTCTTATTGCCTTTCAAAGTCGCGATGTGCGCCTCTGTTTTATCATTATACTCAATGATATTTTTCTTAATCTGTCCGTATAAAAGGTAGGAGAAAACGCCGCCTAGTAGCGGTGATATTACCCAAGAGATCGCAATCGTTCCAATCGTTCCCCAATTCACGGTTGATAATGCCATTTCGGTACCACCTAACGTGATACCCAATACAATGGAGCTACCAACAACACCGCCGATAATGGCGTGAGTGGTCGAAACGGGTAACCCTTTTTTGGTGGCAAACAACAGCCAAAATGCGGCAGCGATAAGCGCTGACAGCATGACATAGATGAACTGGTTAGGCGTTACTGAAAGACCATCCAGATCGACAATGCCGCTGCGAATGGTATCGGTGACTTCACCACCTGCCAGCACAGCTCCAGACACTTCAAATATCGCTGCGATACCCAGCGCTTGTGGAATGGTCAACGTCCCCGCACCCACCGAGGTACCAAAGGAGTTGGCGACATCGTTACCACCAATATTGAATGCCATAAAGACACCAAAAGCGGTAGCTACGATAAATAGCGTCGTCTGCTGACGCATGGTGTAATCTAGACCCCACCACAAAAAGTAGGCGGTCATCGCAATCAGTAAAATGCCAAAAAATAGATTTATTCTCATAGAGCCAACTGATTTGGCTGGCTCAGTAGAACTGTTGGTAATACCCATACGTTGATACGCCCTGCGTAAGGTGATTGAAATTATCTGCGGTTATTAACATTGCGACGCCAATAATGATACCGTTTCCAGTATGCAAAACTTAAGAGCGTATGCGCAATGTGCTGGTCAAATTACAGCTTCGATCTACTGCCCTAGCGCACGTATTTACCTTAACCCTTAGCTATCATTAATTTAGCTATCATTAATACAGGGCGTCAGTACCATGCAATATCAAGGACCATAGATACATCATTCAACATGTCACAAAGCCGCAAGTGATAATGCCAAATCATTTGATTAAAGCATCTTGCGGCTTATAGCTTCCATTGTAATCGACTTCATCAAAATATTTAAAATATTTATATTAAATAAAACGAATGCTTTGTCCACACATCTCATTTAGTAGAAGGCAGAAATCATTACGTGCCTATTATATTAAATCTAGGCACATAATGCATGATGATATTGCAAGATTTGTAACTGCCAGTGTGCGAACCTGCTAACCTCTTTATTTAGTTATATATTATTAGGCATTTGAGAAATAACCAACCTTACTATGGCTGGTTATAACCGTTAACTGTCTGAGAGCGCGAACAGCTGTTTAATAGCGTGATCTAACACATCCAAACGCGCCTGACGCTTCTCATTGGTGGCGATGACGCACCAAGGTGCATACGCTGTGTCGGTATGTGCCAGCATATCAGCCGCAGATTGCACATAATCTGACCACTTATCGCGATTACGCCAATCATCATCGGTTAATTTAAACTGCTTATGCGGCGTCTCTTCACGCGCTTCAAAACGCTTAAGCTGTTCTTTTTTATCAATAGCCAACCAGTATTTGATGACCAACGTCCCTGCGGTGGCCAAGTCCGCCTCGAAGCGATTAATTTCATCATATGCACGCTGCCATTCATCATCTGTGGCAAATCCTTCAATACGCTCAACCAAGACGCGACCATACCAAGTACGATCAAAGATGGCGATACGACTAATACGATCCGTTTGCTCGTTTGGCAGTTTGGTCCAAAATCGCCATAGATAAGGGTGTTGTAACTCATACAGCATTGGCGCGCCGATATTATAAATTTGATACTCGCGTGGGTCGAGGGGTGCCACCAATCTTTTGATCGCCCCGCCTTTACCAGCAGCGTCCATCCCTTCAAAGGCGAAAACGATATGCCGACCTTTGCGCGCACGTAGCAACTCAGCAAGACGTGCTTGTTTTTCTGCCAACGCATCACGGTAGTCAGACTTATCGATATCGGCATCATCGATGTCTTCTAAAAATTTAGGGATTTTTACAGGTTTAAATTTCGCTGATTTAATTGCTTGCTGAGCTTGCTTGTCAGTCTCTGAGGTTGTTGCCGTATTTATTTTGCTGCTTACTAGCGCGGTTTGCATCGCTTGTAGTACTTCATGACAGAAGCGATCGGCGGCATCTGACTTATCATCACCATCAATAATGATCCAATCATCTTGCTGGCGGAGCAGTGTCGCGGCTACCTCATTAAACTGCGCAACTATCTCTGTACTATTCCAATCAATTTGATACAAAAACTGCGGGTCGGCTTCAGCGTCATTTAATCGCTCTTGTAACGTTTCGATATTGACATGGAACCAACATTTAAGCAGTCGGGTTTGATTGGCGGCTAAATCTTGTTCGAACGCTTGCAGCTTAATAAGTTGCTGCTGTAGATACGCTTGCCATTGCGCAATCGGTAACGCCTTTTCATTGTCAGATTTGTCATTGTCAGACTTGGCACCTTCTGGTTTTTGATTTTTCGATGGTTTATCATCATGGTCTGATGTTGCCATACGCATAACGTTATAGAGCAAATCGGCATACCAATTACCAAAATAAACCATCACATCGCCATGACGCGGCAGCGCTTTGGTATGTGCTTGCCAAATCGGCTGATACGCTAAGGGACAATCACCGATGGTTGCCTCAACCTTGAGTAGCCGAGGATCTACCCACTGGCGCAATTGCTTAACAGCAGTGCCTTTGCCTGCCTGCTCCATACCATTGACCAACACCAAAAGCCCTGTTGGTTTGTTGAGGGTTGGCGGCGTCTGTTGCCGCGTTGCTCGTAGGGCATATTGAGCGGTGACCAGTGCCAACCGTAGTGCATCTTTATCCATAGAAAACTGATTCAGTGGATTAGGGGTTAAGCGCTCCTCTATCACTTGCTCACTAAATTGGGCACTGACCGCTTGTGCTGCGTTGGGTTCAGTCGTATTGTCATTTTTGCTCATAATGGTCATCGTCCTATGATTGAAAGCACATCTGCTTAATCATAGCATTTGACCAATTCGGTAAATAACGCTGCTATGTAACAGTTTGACATTTGTATTCTGCTTTATTTTCTTTTAAGGTGAACACAATCTTGAGAGCATGCTTTAATAGGATCATAAAATAATAAAAAAAGGCTCAAAATAGGCATCAAAACTCAGCATAACTTTGACCACTTCATTCTCAACCTACACATAATTTTTACCTTTATATAGGATTTTTACTATGTCTGCCTTAACCGATTTACAACAGCACCTCACACATTTTTGGGCGCTACCACATCATCAAGATGCTGAATTAAACACCAAACTCAATGAAGTGCAAGTATGGCAACAAGCGCGACTCCAACGTACGCATAGTGAACTATTCGAACAGCCAAAAAACCAACTGATGGCAGACTATTTTCTGACGCAACTATACGGCGGTGATGAGTTTAAGTTATTGGCCAAGCAGTTAGAGCGGATTTTGCCAAAAGCCAAAAAGCTTGAACGCCTTGCAAAAGAATCAGCTTTAGAAGCTGGCAGTATGGGTATCCAAGCAGCAATTCTAGCGATTGAGCTAGATTTACATTTGGCTCAGTGGCTACTTGCCCAAGACTTACCAATTACCGAAGACAATATGCTAGCCGCCTATCGTACTGTCGATGAAGCGAATAAGCGCCGCATTCAGATTACCAATCTTAAGGATGTTTGCTACCGCACTGACAAGCATTTGAACTCATTTATGCTCAAACAAGCGTTCGCGTTAGCAAAAGGCACCGCCTATCGCTACAACTTTCAACCACTGTATGACTTTATCGATACCGGTTTTAAAGCCATGAAACCCCTTAAAAGCGTAAGCAGCTTTATCGAACCGTTTTGTGAACGTGAGCTTGAAATTATTGACGAAGTTCATGATACGGATAATGGCAATAAGCCCTTGGCGTTTGGTGTATCATAGGGCTAATTAGAGACTCAGTTAACTGGTGAAATTCGTTAACAGAAACAATATATAATCGAAAAAGTATCTCAAAAAATAATCATAAAAGTGAATAACAGGATAATGCTATGACCGATAATACCAATGATAACACTACTCCCTCTGACCAAAAGCCAGCGCTCAACACCACGATTAATGGTCAGCTGCAAGATAAATTGGTCAGAGACAGCATCACTCACAGTCAAAACATCACCGCTCAAGTAAAAGCACGTCAAAGTCCTGTGCCTAATGCAACGACTGATACGAGTATTGATGCTAGCGTCAAAAAAAGTAAAAGTAATGACTTTACGCAAGTGCAAAACTTACCAACCGGAACCCCACAAGGTCAACAAACGACTATGCCAAACCATACCACCAACGCTAATAATACGTTGAATGACAGCGCAAGCAACACTTCAGCGCAAGCACAAACTGCCAAACAAACACTTTTTAACCAGCGTGATGACATCAATAATCCGCATACGCCTGATACTGATGGTAATGAGCAAACGCATTTTGGTTATAAAACGGTCAATAAAGCAGAAAAGCAAGCGCGCGTTGCTGATGTCTTTACCTCAGTCGCCAAAAAATACGACATTATGAATGACTTAATGTCATTTGGTATTCATCGCTTATGGAAACGTTATGCGATTAGCTTGTCAGGCGTACGTGCGGGTCAGCATGTACTCGATATCGCTGGTGGTACGGGTGATTTGGCCAAAGTATTTAGTCGTGAAGTCGGTCGCAACGGTAAAGTCGTGTTATCTGATATCAATGCTGCGATGTTAGAAGTTGGTCGTGAGCGCTTGATTAATGCTGGCTGCAATAACGTCGATTTTGTCTTAGCAAACGCTGAAACATTAGCGCCATTTGACGATAATAGCTTTGATCTGCTAACTATCAGCTTTGGTCTGCGTAATGTCACGGACAAAGATGCTGCTCTAAAATCTATGTACCGCGTGCTAAAGCCAGGCGGTCGTTTATTGATTTTGGAATTCTCAAAACCTGTGTTTGAGCCATTATCAAAAGCCTATGATTTATACTCATTTACGGCTTTGCCGATTATGGGCAAGCTGATTGCCAATGATGCTGAGAGCTATCAATACTTGGCTGAATCTATTCGTATGCACCCTGATCAGCAGACGCTAAAGCAAATGATGCAGCAAGCAGGCTTTGAGAATTGTGATTATCATAACTTGACGGCTGGTATCGTTGCGGTCCATCGCGGCTTTAAAGCATAGTTTTAAAAGCTGCTTATACAAACAAGCTTCTTCATAATGTAAAAACGTCTGTCATTAGGCAGGCGTTTAATCCTAGTCATAACAGCCAATATTGAAATATGCGCCAGGCTTATGGCGCTCAACCAAACATGCGAGAGCCTTATGCTGACTGTTCTACTTTTGGCAGGTGCCGAAAAGCTGATTAACCTTGCCATTGCGAGTGATGAGATTACCAAATCAGGATTGGCACCGCTTGCTGGCAAAGTATTGCGACTGAATATAGCAATGCCTGAAATTCGTTTGGATATTCTATTCACCCATGAGCGTTTGCGTTTTGAGCCGGTGACGACGGACAGCGTGTTTGAGCCGAGCGGCCGTATGAACGAGCGCCAACAAGCCAGTATGGAGCGCGCCCGGATCGGTCATAGTCGTCCAGACTGTACCATTACCGTAGACAATCCAGCGCAATTGCTCAATCTGATGCGCGGCACTGAGGGCAACTTGCCAATCGCTGGTGACTATAAAGTGCTGATGCAGCTAAAGCAGTTGGTCGCAGGCTTTGACCCAGATGTGGCAGGACAGCTTGAGCCATTTATCGGTAAGCCAATGGCCAGTCAGTTGCATCTACTCATATCCCAACTCAAAGGCAGCTGGCGTCATAGTGCCAAACGTGCTTTTAATGATGTCAGCGATTGGGCCAATGATGTGGCGGGCAATAGTGTGCCTGATCCAGTTGAAGCGGCAGAAGTCAACGACCTTAAACAGCAGCTTTTAAAGCTGCGGGCTGATGTCGAACGTGAAGAGGCCAAACTTGCTGCCATTAGAATAGAGCAGGAAAAGCTTAAGGGCAACGAGTAGTCTTTTATTATTTTATAACGAATTTACTATTTATTGTCTTTTTCTATAATCTTGCCCATTTTATCAATTATAAATTTTTGTTCATTTACAGTAACCGTAGCTAATCCATTTTTGAAGTCGGTGGCATAATCATACTTAAAAGGTATTATTATGTCGTCCAACTTATTAATATAACCCCATTTATCATCTATACTTGCTCTCGCTAAGCTCTCTGAAAATCTGAAAGCATATTGATATTTCGGAGAGATTACAACGTCTCCTTTTGTATCAACAAACCCAAACTTGTTGTTGGTTAATAAAGCGACATAACCTTCTTGAAAATCACCTAGTCCTTCAAATTTTATGGGGATTACTACTTTGCCTACTCTATCAATAAAGCCCCACTTATCATTCAGCTTGACTGACCCAAAGCCTTCTGAGAACTTATCTGTTTGGTCATAAGTAAAAGGGATTACTATATTATTCATTGAATCAATATACCCCATTTTCTTACCCTTTTTCGCCCCAGCTAATCTTTCTGAAAAAGGAGCGATATAATCATACTCAAAGGGAACAACAATCTCTCCCAAATTATTGATTATACCGGCTTTCCCTTTAAAATAAATGGATGCAAACCCTTCTGAAAAAAGAGTAATACGATCATACTTAAATGGGACAACGACTTCTCCTAAAGTATTGATTACACCAACTCTTCCTTTCAAATAGACAGAGGCTAGGCCTTCTGAAAATCTATGTCCATCATCGTAAATAAGCGGGATCGCTACCTCTCCCTTTTCATCTACAAATCCAACTTTTTGCGTTTTATCATCCATAACTATGGCACGCCCGGAATATAGACAATCTGTAGTCTCAAAAATCTCTTTTTCAGGTGAATCACACTCAAACGCAAAAGCAGCGTGATTAATGAAAATCACTGTCAAGAGTGGCAACCATAGTTTATTTATTTTCACTTTAAATCCTTATAGAAATTTTTGACAGACCCAATCTGCCCTAAATGAATAATATAAGGCTCAGCCATTCTTAAAATATCTTTACCATGATAGTATTACCTCTAAAATTTATCTAGTTTGATCATATCTTTTAAATTTACTTAGAGTAATTTTGCCCATGCTATTATCCCATCGCGCCCGTTTACTTGAGCTTTGGCGTATCGCCGCAATATATCGCATTGATACGCACTTTTCTATTGAAGAGGCGCCACAGCTGCAACCTTTAGCACGTTTAATTCGCTTGCATCCAGCCGCTTGGGGTAAAAAGCATCAGCCAAACGCGATTAAATATGCGCTTGAGGACATGGGTACGCTGTTTTTAAAATTAGGCCAACTACTGTCAACACGTCGTGATTTGGTGCTGCCTGAGATCATCGCTCAACTGGTTCAGCTACAAGACAAGGTTAAACCATTTAACTCTGATGTGGCCATTACCCAAATCCAAGACCCTAAGCATGGTCTTGGGCAGTCTATTGGCACATTGTTCGCACGCTTTGATGTCAAACCGCTAGCGGCTGCTTCTATCGCCCAAGTACACACTGCCGCCCTGCATGATGGTCGTGAAGTCGTCATAAAGGTGGTTCGTCCCGATATCCGCACCACGATTATTTCTGACTTTGAGCTACTACGTGAATTGGCAAGCTGGGCATCCGCTCGTATTGAAGCGGCGCGTGCCGTACATATCATCGATATTGTTGAGGATTATCGTCAAGTCATGCTTAACGAGCTAGACTTGACGTTAGAGGCAGATAATACCACCCAAATGCGCAATAACTTCTTGGGTTCAGCATTAATGTATGTGCCTGAAGTTTATGATGCTGCCAAAAATGTGATGGTGATGGAGCGTATTCAAGGCGTCCCTATCTCGCAAGTTGAGGTGTTTGATAAGCTTGGTTATGACCGAGCAGCATTGGCAAAGAAAGGCTTAACGATATTTTTTACCCAAGTATTTCGCGATAACTTTTTTCATGCCGATATGCATCCGGGTAATGTCTTTGTAGAAACGCCGCCAGTCAAAACACTCACTGCAGATATGGCAGCGGTGGATTTGGGTCATGAGCCACGCTATATTGGTCTTGATTGCGCCATAATGGGTACGCTATCAAAAGACGATCAGCTTATCGTCGCGCGTATGCTGTTGGCGGTAATGAATAACAACTTTACGGCGATGGTTGATATCGTCAGCCGTGCTGGTTGGATACCGCCCAATACCGATAAGCATGCTTTAATGCGCGATATGAAACGTACTGTCGGCCCGATGCTGCAAAAATCTATTAATGATATCGACTTTGCTGGTGTGTTAATGCAGATTTTAGATATCGCCCGTCGCCACCATATGAGTATTCCGCCGCAATTAATGCTGCTACTTAAAACCTTGGTGCATGTCGAAGGACTTGGTCGTGATTTATATCCTGACCTTGATATCTGGTCGCTCGCCAAGCCCATTTTAAGTAGCTGGATTAAAGAGCAGCTCGATCCGATGCGTAACTTGCAACACTTACGCCAGCAGTTGCCAGAGATTTTATTATCAACGACTGATATTCCTAAGCTACTAGATCAAGGTCTACAAAGCCTTGCCTCACAAGGGTCGCGCCAAGACAGTCAGCTGCGAGAAATACAGCAGATACGCGCTGACATGCTTAATGATCGTCGCCGTGATTGGCTAGCGCTGTCAGGTTTTGCCGTGTTTATTGCCATCGCTACACAAGTCGGTTGGTTTGCGCCTATCTTTTATTTATTGGCTATGATTGTCGTTATTTGGCGGGTTCTAGCTTAAGCATATTTTTGAGCTTTATATCCTTCATAAAAAATGCGCCTACTTTTAATGATTTAAATTAAAAGTAGGCGCATTTTGTTTTCATTATTAAAGCATTTGATCAATCGCCATCTGCGTTAATACCCGACCACGCGCCGTACGTAATACATAACCTTGCTGAATGAGGTATGGCTCAATCACATCCTCGAGCGTACCGCGATCCTCAGCCATAGCCGCTGCGACTGCTTCAACGCCAGCTGGACCACCATCAAAACGCTCGTGTAATATCTCAATATAACGTCTGTCCAGATGGTCAAGACCACGTCTATCAACGGCCAGCATATCGAGTGCACTACCCGCAATCGCACCATTGATACTACCGTCGCCTCTCACTTCAGCATAATCACGCACACGGCGCAGTAAACGATTGGCAATCCTTGGCGTCCCACGTGCACGGCGCGCGATCTCTACCGCCCCGTCTTCACTCATCGGTACACGCATCAAGCGGGCGGCACGACTCACAATCGTCGTCAAGTCAGCTATATTGTAAAACTCTAAGCGCTGCACAATCCCAAAACGATCACGCAATGGCGACGTCAGCAGACCTGCTCGGGTGGTTGCCGCAACTAGAGTAAAGGGCGGCAAATCAAGCTTGATAGAACGCGCCGCCGGCCCTTCGCCAATCATAATATCTAGCTGAAAATCTTCCATCGCTGGATACAGTATCTCTTCAATGACCGAACTCAAACGATGGATTTCATCGATAAATAGGACATCACCTTCTTCTAAATTGGTCAGCATCGCTGCCAAATCACCTGGACGCTCAAGCACTGGCCCTGAGGTAGAACGCAGATTACCACCCATCTCACGAGCAATAATATTGGCAAGCGTGGTTTTACCCAAACCTGGTGGACCAAAAATCAGTGTATGATCCAATGGCTCACCACGACCACGTGCCGCACCAATAAAAACTTCCATCTGCTCACGCACCACCGGCTGACCAATGTATTCAGCCAATAATGCCGGTCGAATATTGGAGTCAGGCGCATCACCTGCCCCCTCGAATGGATTAATCAAACGATCTTGCATCATATGTTTTATCATTATATTAAAAAATTAGGTATAAATAGCATAACCAAACGCTACGCATAAGTCATGCAAAACATCTTAAAGCAGCCACTAAATAAAGCACAGCCTAAAACAAAAATAAGCGACAATGAATGTCGCTTATCTATTTAAGAGTTATTTATAGTTAATAATAGTAGTGAGCTAAATGAATTAAAAGCCTGACAACTGTTGCAACGTGGCTTTTAGCAAACCTTGGGTATCGGCAAAGGTATCGCCATTACTTTTAGCAGCTTTAATCGCTTGCTGAGCTTCTCTTTCTTTATAGCCAAGACTGATCAAAGCGCCTTCAACCTCAGCGATGATGTTGCCCTCGTGAGACACCTCAGCAGGTTGCATAGCAAACTCTAAATGACCGCTATCGACTTCAATATTTTTCAGCTTATCTTTTAGCTCAATCAATAGGCGCTGTGCTGTCTTTTTACCAATACCCGGGATACGGGTTAATGCCGTCTCTGACTCTTGCTCGACGTGCATTTTTAGCTCAGCAGCTGACATTGCCGATAGCATGGCTAATGCCATTTTTGCGCCAACGCCATTTATTTTAATCAATTGACGAAAGACATCGCGCTCTTTACGATCGATAAAACCATAAAGCAGCTGCGCATCTTCACGCACATGAAAATGCGTCCAAATGCTCGCCTGCTCGTTGAGACGCAACTGGCAAAATGACGGTAGCGGTAGCTCAATATCATAGCCGACACCAGAGGTGGTCATGACACAGGCAGTCGGTGCCATCAAATACTGCACTTGTCCGCTAATCAATCCAATCATAACCCACTACCTCTTATAAGAATTATCATAAAATTCAGCCAGCTGCAGAACGAAATATCTCAATAATCATTTATTCGATAAGTACTTTTTAACGTCAAATCTACTAATAAAAATCGACCATACCTTCAAGACTAATAGGGCGAATCTTATGTGCTTGACCAGCAGAACCAAAAGCTTCAAAACGATTGGTACAGATATCTGACATCGCAACCATAGACGCTTTAAAGTATTTACGGGGATCAAATTCGCTTGGGTTTTCTACTAAGAATTTACGGATTGCACCTGTTGATGCCAAACGTAAATCGGTATCGATATTGACTTTACGGACACCATGCTTAATCGCTTCAACGATTTGCTCAACCGGTACACCATAAGTCTCACCAATATCACCGCCATTTTCATTGATGACTTTAAGCCACTCTTGCGGCACTGACGACGAACCATGCATGACCAAATGGGTGTTAGGGATACGGGCATGAATCTCTTTTACGCGCTCAATGGATAAGATATCGCCCGTCGGTGGACGCGTGAATTTATACGCACCGTGACTGGTACCAATGGCAATGGCTAGCGCATCAACGTTGGTGTCTTTAACGAACTGCTCAGCTTCATCAGCACTAGTCAATAGCTGCTCGTGATCTAATATACCTTCTGCTCCAGAGCCGTCTTCTTCGCCTGCCATACCGGTCTCAAGGCTACCTAAGCAACCAATTTCGCCTTCTACCGACACGCCACATGCGTGTGCCATCTTGACGACTTCGCGAGTCACGCTGGCATTATAATCATAGTCCATTGGCGTTTTGCCATCTTCACCGAGCGAGCCGTCCATCATCACTGATGAGAAGCCAAGCTGAATTGAGCGCTGGCAAATAGCAGGTGACATACCATGATCCTGATGCATCACTACTGGGATATGTGGCCACTCTTCGATAGCTGCGATAATCAAATGACGTAAAAACGCCGACCCTGCATAACTACGTGCTCCAGCACTGGCTTGGACGATGACAGGTGAGTCACAGGCGTCGGCCGCCATCATAATTGCACGCATCTGCTCTAAGTTGTTGACGTTAAAAGCAGGAACACCATAGTTGTGTTCAGCGGCATGATCTAGAAGTTGACGTAACGATATTAAGGCCATAAAACGCTCTCTGATTAGATTTTAAAATAAATACTTGTAACTATGTGGTGATTACAAGTGTTCTATCCTCGCTGCAAGGTCGTTAAATCGACAAGCAGCACTATAGAACGGGTGGGAAAAAATGCAGGATTTTGATTAGCAATTAGCACGCGCCGATTATAGCAAATTTTGATCGTGCTTCGTAGCGGTTGCACGACTATTTATTGAGATGACAGGTTTGGGTTCACGAATTATTCACGGTATTGGATGTTTAAATTTATTAATCGATACAACGCAAAAAGCCTTGGCGATTACCAAAGCTTTCTAAATATTTTGAGGGCTTATATAGCAACTGGTATTTATAACCAATGCTTAAAATCAAAACTACTAATTAGTACTGTTGTTCTGCTTCTACGGCATTTTCACTGGCTTTATCTTCAACAGCAGCTGCACCATCAGCAACCGCGCCAGCAGTAGCGGATACGGCTTCATTTGCGCCTACCACAACCGCTTCACCAGTATTTGCTAGTGCATCAGTAGCAGCGGCACCAGCATTATCAGCGCCTTCGGCGACTTCAGCACCAGCATTTTGTGCAGCAGCTTCAGCTTCAGCAGCAGCGGCTTCTGTTTCGGCAGCGGCAGCGTCAGTGTTAGCAGCAGCGTCATCACCCGCTGACTCAGCAGCAGCTTCAGTTTTGTCTTGCGTTTCTTGGCTACATGCAGTGATTGCAAAAGTACCAGCAAGTACGCTAGCAAGTAATAAATGGCGTTTTAACATAATAAACCTCTCGTAAATAAAGCATGTCAAATACATGATTTGCGCTATTTTATAGAGTGCAAATTAGACATGCAATAATAATTTTCAGTATAGAAACAAATAATTACTACTTAATAATAATCCGTGCCTGTTCGTACTTAGTGCTTTCATACTAGCAAGTTAAACAAGAATGATAAGACAAATACCACAGTCACCCTATTATTTTTATAGCCTAACTTTTTATAGAGTAACTTAGATGCTCATCATAGGTTGTACATCTAATGTTACTCAATTGCTGAAGTATCGTTAAGCAGTTATGCTCTAATTTGTAATGCAGCAACGGCAGGTAATACCTTGCCTTCTACGAACTCTAAGAAGGCACCACCACCCGTTGACATATAGCTCACGCCATCGGCTACTTGATATTTATCGATAGCAGCTAAAGTATCACCACCGCCAGCGATTGAAAAACCTTGACTATTTTTGACTGCATCTGCCACTATTTGCGTCCCATG
The DNA here is from genome assembly GCF_965638355.1 of Psychrobacter okhotskensis. Classification (NCBI taxonomy): domain Bacteria; kingdom Pseudomonadati; phylum Pseudomonadota; class Gammaproteobacteria; order Moraxellales; family Moraxellaceae; genus Psychrobacter; species Psychrobacter okhotskensis. The sequence goes on along the minus strand of NZ_OZ281822.1, from coordinate 1,048,967 downwards.
ACCGAAAGCATCCACCTCAAAAACCCCCACTGGACCATTCCACAAAATGGTCTTTGCATTAGTAATAGCCTCAGCCAATTGCTTGGCGCTTTCTGGAGCGATATCTAATATCATATCATTGTCGCCAATCGCATCAACTGACTTGATGGTAGCAGTGGCTTGTTGTAATGAGCCAGTAAAGTCAGCAAAATCGATCTCATTTTTATCAGCGACAACAACATACTCAGGCAATAAAATCTCAGTTTTAGTCATAATGTCACGAGCGGTATCGAGCAAATCTGCTTCATATAAAGACGCACCAACACTATGACCTTGTGCTGCTAAGAAAGTATTGGCAATACCGCCACCAACGATAATTTGGGCGCACACTTCTGCCAAGCTGTGTAGTACTTCTAGCTTGGTAGATACTTTTGAGCCACCAACAATGGCTAGCATCGGTTGCGCTGGCGTTTCAAGCGCTAAGCTCAAGGCATCAAGCTCAGCGGCCAATAATGGTCCTGCACAGACTGTCTTGTCGGCTTGATGCATCGCTTGGGTCACACCCTCCGTTGACGCTTGTGCACGGTGAGCAGTACCAAAAGCATCCATCACAAACACATCGCACAAATCTGCATAAGTGTGCGCCAAATCGGCATCGTTTTTCTTCTCGCCTTTATTAAAGCGCACGTTTTCTAGTAGTACCACTTCACCTGCTTTGATTGAAACACCCTGAGTCAGATAGTCGGTGTTTAAACTAACGGGCGCGGCCAATTTGTCGCTTAAATAGTCAGCAACAGGTGCTAGAGAGTAGATCGATTCAAAACTTCCTTCGGTTGGCCGACCGAGATGTGAGCAGACAATCACCGCCGCGCCTTTTTCTAACGCCATTTTAATCGTAGGTAAACTTGCTTGCAAGCGAGCTGCACTCGTAACCTTGCCGTCTTTAATAGGCACATTGAGATCCTCTCGAATCAATACAACCTTCTCTTTTAAATCAAGCTCACTCATACGCAAAAAATTCATTACCTGCTCCTATGCATCAGTCTGTCTGTTAATCAATCGTTTTATGGCTTTATTCAATGGTTTTTCATTCAATGATTTTTCGAAAAGGGGTATGACCAGCCATTTCTTATAATCGTATCTCTTCTATCGGCTGGCTTTGCTCATGTTAGTTTATAAAATAGGTCTGACAATCTTCAAAAGCGGTGTATTCTACCAGTTTTCTAACGATTGCTCACAAGGAACTGCCATAAATTTTGGCGACTGTAGCGACATAAAAACTGTGAAAACCTAAAGATTGCGATAGTGCTTACCTTAACTGGATACTGCGGCAGCCATATCGCGCGCTTGCTACCTGAAGTTCGTTTTAAGTACTTTAAAAGTCAGTAACATTTCGTGGTGGTACTTAATAGTCAGGCTGTTTATGATAGAAAGACGCTTTATAATAAAGTGCCTATTTATAACAATTTTATAATAATTGCGCTCGACAATAACAATAACAATAACCTCAGGAGAATAAAATGACTATTGATGTCAATAATGCCAAGCAAAACTTGTTAAAGCTTAAAAAAGAATATGAAACAAGGATTGATAAAATAGAAGATCATATCCAAAACCCACAAGATGACCTTAACGAGCATTGGGAAGATCAAGCCATCTCCTATCGTCAGAACGATATGCGCCAAAGTCTGAGAGATGAAGCGCGCCAAAATTTAGTCTATGTCGAAAATGCCTTGAGCCGTATCGAAAATGGCACTTATGGTGAGTGTGAGGTATGTGGCAAACTGATTGAAGAGCAACGCTTGGAAGCACTGCCCTACGCTACTTTATGTATGGATCATGCCAAATAACGTCTTTTTTTAGCGATATTCCTAGGGCGTGTCCTCAATTCAACCGATAGCAATCTAAATGGGCTAAAAATGGTTAAATCTTGCCAAACATCGTCAAATAGCTAGGTAATATCTCGATATTATCTGCACTATTTTCCTTGTTTGACTGCAATTTACCTCATTTTTATCACCATTTTTAAAATGAGGACACGCCCTAGCTTAAAAGCTAATGAACAATGAAACTATTTAAGAAACCTTTAAGCACTCACTCGGTAATTATACCCACCACCTGTTACTAAGCAGGCGCACTCCAGACGTTGAGCGCCTGCTGCCACTGTTGACAACGCTCAGCTATTTTATGCTCTGGCAAATCCATAATATCCCCTACTACTGCCACATAAGCAATCGGCAAACCTGCCAGCTCAACGATATTTTCTGCAGTCAAGCCGCCTATGACGCATAGTGCAATACCCTGCTGACATCCATCGACCAGCTGCTGACGCGAAATAACGTCTGCCTTAGGTTTGGTCGTAGAGGCAAATACTGCACCCATTGCAGCATAACTGGCGCCAGCAGCGTGCGCTCCTTTTACCAGCTCTACATTGCCATGACAGGTGCGACCAATAATTTGATCTGCTAATAGATCTTGCTTGGCATCTTTAATTTCACCATCTTCTTGCCCTAAGTGAACCCCAACGCCAAGCTTGGCAGCCAGCTTGATATCATCATTGATGACGACTGGCACATTGTATGCTTTAGCCAACTCAGCTATCTGTCTAGCCTCTTCGTATAAATGTGCGTCACCATCAGGCAATGACAGGACTTGCTTACGACGAATTTGTAACAGCCCGATAAACCCTGTCGCTAATGCTGCTTTTAATTTGCGATACAGCAGCGCAAACTCATCATCATTGGTCAATAAGTATAGCTTTGGTGCTGGTGTGATAATCGATGCTTGAGTCATATAATTTTCCTAGGACACGTCCTAAATTCAACACAATAAAAAGGCCGTTACATTACATAACAGCCTCTTTATACCCACTAAACCAATCCGCTTACACTGTACGGCGAGTCGCCAAACTGTTTAGGATATTTTTGGCATCACCCCAACGCGTCGCTGAGCTGTTTGCGCCCAAAATGACAATAATAGCAGGACGGTTATTCACACGGGTTTCCATTACCACACAACGACCTGCCTCATTAATAAAGCCGGTTTTTGAGATACCAATTGGATAATCGCCTGAACGGACTAGAGAGCTGGTATTGTTGGCTTTATAAGTACGGTTACCATTTGAGTAATTGGCCACGTAAAAGTCATAACTCTTAGTCGTAGAGAAGCGACGGATTACATCATAGTTACCAGCAGCACGTACCATTTTTACCAAGTCATTTGACGAAGCCACATTACGTTTATCGAGACCCGTTGGATCACCAAAATAAGCCGTCGTCATGCCAAGCTCTTGCGCTTTACGGTTCATCGCTCGTATAAAGGCATCATAGCCGCCTGGATAGTTACGCGAGAGACTTTTGGCAGCAGGGTTTTCTGATTTCATCAATGCCATTAATAGCATTTCAGCACGATTCAAACGATCGCCAGATTTAAGGTTTGAGCTGGCGCGTTTTGGACCGACGAAATCTTCAGGATCTAGGGTAATCTCTTCACGCATATCAAGACCAGCATCTAACACCACCATCGCCGTCATTAGCTTGGTGATACTCGCCATAGGGCGGGCGACGTCGGCATTTTTTTCGTAAATAGATTCACCAGTTTCGGCATCGATCACCGCCACACTGCGCGAGTCAGTGCTAATCGGAATCATACTGCTGCTGCCAAAGCTACCGCGATAAGTGGTGTTATAGCTATTGGCGTTATTATAGCTGTTGTTGCTGCTACCGAAACTACTGGTCTTACTGTTCGTAATATTGGTCGTGCCATAGCCATTATCGACTTTTTTAATGGTCGAATCATTAGACTTATACATGATATTACGTGCTTCAGACAAGCTATCAGCACCGCCCCAACTCATACGAGCACTAGAGCCAGTATCAGCGCTACCATTAATCGTAAGTGCAGCTTGCGCAATACTGCCCAGACTCAATGAAATCATAGCAACAACTAGCTGCTGTTTGGTTAATGGTAAGAGCTTCATTCTTCCCCCTGCTGTCGCGCTGCTATTCAATAGATAATCAGTTACAGACTAACTAATAGCAACAACGTACGTAGCGTTTGTGGTTATGTTTGTAGGTACTCACATAGAGTTTTTGTATTTTTAGTGTATCATGGTTTGCATTTAAGTTTAATCTACTAAATCAATTAGATGAGTATTTTTTAACCTGCTTGAAATTTTGCTACATTTAAATTAGATTCTAGCAATATTAATTAACACTAGAGCAATATATGATGATAGTAGAGGATAGAAATAATTGCTCTGCCAATCCTATTATAAAATAATAAAAATCTCGATTGTTCTTACAGATATACAGATTGCTTCAGATGGTTTAACGTTCACCATGCAACCTTCATTTTGATAGACAGCAAAGAGTACAACTATGATACGAGTATTAGTAGTAGATGATCATGATTTAGTGCGGATGGGTATTAGCCGTATGCTAGCAGACAGTGCTGATATCGAGGTCGTTGGTGAAGCTGACAGCGGTGATATGGCGATTAAACTGGCCAAACAGCTGCACCCCGATGTAATTTTGCTCGACGTTAATATGCCCAATATCGGCGGGCTTGAAGCAACTAAGCGCTTAATTCAGCTGGATTTGGGCATCAAGATTTTGGCCGTTAGTAGTATGTCGGCGCAACCATATCCATCTATGTTGATTAAAGCGGGCGTCAATGGTTACATCACTAAAGGCACACCGCTTGATGAGATGATACGCGCGGTCAAAAAAATATATCAAGGCGGGCGTTATTTTAGCCAAGATGTCGCCGAACAGTTGGCTGACGTTCTATTATCAGATAATGCCAACTCACCTTTTGACTTGTTGAGTGACCGCGAAAAACAAGTGGCGATGATGGTGGTTAATTGCCAAAGTCCTCAGCAAATTGCCGACCAGTTGTTTGTGAGTGTCAAAACCATCAATACCTATCGCTATCGCATTTATGAAAAAGTCGGCGTTGATAGTGATGTGAAGTTGACCCATCTCGCTATTCGTCATGGTCTCATTCAACCGTAGACCCCTTAATACTCTTTTTATTACGGCCAATTTATGAAATTTGCGCTCAGAGCCGTTTCTGTCATTACCCATTATCTTCAGCAAGATGAAACGCTGCCGCTACCGCAGTTACGTCGATTGGGACTGATCTATAGCAGTTATCGATTTATCGTTAGCCTGTTTTTTATGCTGATGGTGTATGTGACGGTCAAAGCTGATAATGGCTTATTACTGCCAAGTCTATTGCAGCAAACGGCGCTGAGTTTTTATGTCATTATTAGTCTGATTTTGCTTGGCTTATTTTATGTAGTCACCAAGCATTTACGGCGTCAGCTGGGTTTTGGACTGGTATTAGACGTCATTATTTTGAGCCTTTTGCTGTATACCAATGGCGCTCCTGATTTACAGCTCACCATGCTTTATATGGTCGTTGTTGCCGCCAGCTTCATGCTACTGCATGGCTCGCAAGCGCTCATCATTACCTTACTCGCCATTATTTTTGTTATTTACCAGCAGTTTTTTTATGCCATTGCCAATAGCATGAGCTTGGAAAATTTGGGCGATGCCTTGCTGATGTCAGCAAGCTTTTTGGCAGTAGGAATTTTGAGCTGGTCTATTTCCCAGCGCTTGGTACAAGTCGAACAAGTCGCCGCGCATCATGCCAAAGAGGTCGAACGACTGAATGTAATCAATCAAGAAGTCATCACCCAAATGGTCAATGGGGTCATAGTGATTGATAGACAGCAGATTGTATTGGCAAACCTAGCCGCCCATCAGCTACTCAGTATCCCCAATCCTCCGCTGGCGTCTCTGATTGATACGCCTAGTCATTTAAGTTATGAGCAAAACAACCTCGAAGCCGCCCTTCTTGCTGACTTTCAGCAGCAGCTCAGAGAACAGCATCTGCAACTTCTTGATGCTTGTTTATCGGTCGCTGAAGGGCAATCACGTAGCTTTGTTTATGAATTGCCTGCCGTCGCAAATGCCTCTGTCGTCGGCAAGCTACGCGTACAGATTATCCCGCTAAAAGATAACAGCAAGCTTATCCTGCTAGAAGACTTGCGCCGTGAGCAAGCCAGCGCTCAACAGTTAAAGCTTGCCTCGCTTGGGCAACTGACTGCCAGTATCGCTCATGAAATCAGAAACCCGCTCGCCGCTATTTCACAGGCCAGTCAGCTACTGATGGAAGATGTCGAAGAAGGTGAGAAGAAGGCCGCCGATCATAATAACAATACTATCAGCTCTACTCTTGAGCCCTTAGTAGCGCCGACAGCTGCTACCGACAGCGATATAACAGGCAATCACGAGCTTTATAAAATGATCTTTGCGCAAACCAAACGCGTCAACCGTATTATTGAAGACATCTTAAAACTGTCGCGCCAACAGACCGCTAATCAGCAATCGATTCTACTGGCTGAGTGGTTGCCGGTGTTTTTGGACAATTATTTTCGAGATCATGACGTGTTTTTGCGTGTCCATAGTCAATCCACTATCTCATTCGATACGCACCAGTTAGAACAAGTATTAATTAATTTAATCAACAACGGTCTACGTCACAGTAGCTACGCTCACCCTCATGCTTTTGTGGAAATCGAAATTTATTGTGCCGATAACGATGTTATAATCGATATTTTAGATGGTGGTATGGGCGTTAATGCCAGTGATTTACAGCATTTATTCAATCCGTTTTTCACTACTGACAAAGCCGGAACAGGTTTGGGATTGTATTTATCGCAGGCGTTCTGTGAAGCCAATCAGGCTCGTTTACTCTATATTCCTGAACTCCAAAAAACCTGCTTTCGCTTGATTGCCCCTGCTATCGATGTCGATAATGATGCCGATAATAAAATGAGATGAAGTATGACAGTAACCGCGCTAGTCGTTGATGATGAAGTGGATTTGTGCCGCTTGATGCAAATCACCTTAACCAAGATGGGGATCAAAAGCGATGTGGCTTATACCTTATCGCAGGCACGCGCCTACTGGCAGCAAAACAACTATGACTTTTGTTTGACCGATCTCAAATTACCGGATGGCTCAGGACTAGAGTTGGTCAAGGACATCAGCAATAACTCTAGTACACCAATAGCCGTGATTACTGCCCATGGTAGTATGGATTTGGCTATAGAAGCGTTGAAGTTAGGGGCTTTTGATTTCGTCAATAAACCGCTTGAGCTGCCACGCTTACGCCAGTTGGTCGAAAATGCGCTCAAGGTCATTCACCAAAATAACGAAGCAGAAACCACACCTGAATGCTCACCCGAGCAGCAAATGTTGGATAGCCGTTTGATCGGTGACTCTGCTGTCATGCACCCACTCAAAAACACTATTTTAAAATTGGCACGCTCACAAGCGCCAGTATTTTTATCGGGAGCTTCGGGCACAGGCAAAGAAGTGGTTGCCAAACTGATCCATGATTTAAGCCCACGTCGAGATGGCAGTTTTGTACCCGTAAACTGCGGTGCGATTCCTTCAGAGCTCATGGAGTCAGAGTTTTTTGGTCATAAAAAAGGCAGCTTTACCGGAGCCGTTGCTGATAAGCAAGGCCTGTTCCAACAAGCAAATGGTGGCACGTTATTTTTAGATGAAGTGGCAGATTTGCCCTTAGCAATGCAAGTCAAACTACTACGCGCCATCCAAGAAAAAACCGTGCGCGCCATCGGTGATACCAAAGAAGTACCCGTCGATATCCGTATCTTATCTGCGACCCATAAAGACTTGAACCAACTGGTACAAGATGGACTGTTTCGGCAAGACTTGTACTACCGTATCAATGTGATTGAACTAAAGCTGCCCACGCTTAATGCGCGCCGTGATGATATTCCCGTCTTAGCCAAGCATTTTTTGGCAATGATCGCAGAAGAATGGCAATTAGACACCCCGCCCTCATTGACAGCGGCCGCTTGCGAGCGCTTGCAGCACCATGATTTCGCTGGTAATGTCCGTGAGCTACGCAATTTACTTGAGCGCGCTGTGACATTGGCAGAAACCTGCACCATTGACGTCAGCCATTTGGGTCTAGCGGAACTTGATACTCATCAAGAGATTCATACTCAGCAAAGTCAAAATACCAATGCAGTTGATAATACAACGCCAACATCTAACCATAAATCAGCTGACCAGCCAACAATGACATCTGTCAGCAGTAAAGAAGAAGTCAGCCAAGCCTCAACAGCGCATAGTGCTGAGCAAACAAAGACCAATCTACATCCTTATCGCACCATTACTCAGCATTATCCCTCAACCATTCAGCGTTCGAGGGCTAATAACGCAGAACCTAATCGTAGTGTCGCCAATTCTACAGAGCAGCAATTAACGAGCAATCACGCGGCGCTTGATGAACAAGACAGTTTGCAAAATGGCTTAAAGGAAGTTAAAGACGGTTTTGAAGGTCAGTTACCTGCCAAAGGGCTAGAGCATTACCTGCAAGAACAAGAGAAAAATCTGATTATTACTGCTCTTAAGCAGACAGGCTGGAACAAGACGCAAGCCGCAGAACTGTTAGGAACGACGTTTCGCTCTTTACGCTATCGTATGAAAAAGCTCGATATTGATGAAGATCAGTCCGATTAACTTTTGCAGATAATAAGCAGCTTTGAGCGTAACGATATGATGGTCAACAAGTAATATCAAACGTCAAAAATACGATTGGCCGTGTCAAAATCGCTTAGCATGCAATGCATAGTACTTGCACCCTTTCCCTTTGCTGCTGTAATTTTTTTGAGTGGTATCAATTATATTTAGAGCTATCGTTAGCTACTTATTTTTTATTTGTCCGATCTTCGAGCGTATTATCCTCTACAGCTGAATTTCTCACAAAGCGAATACCCGACGCCAGTGCTTGTGCCCTGAGTAAATCCAGAGCCTGCTGCTCCCAAGTATTCTCATTGCCTAATAAAGCGACATCAGGCTCGACCCCGATACCGTCTATCTTATTGCCTGCCGCCGTCACATAATTGGCCACGGTTAGCTTAACAGCCTGCTCGTCATTCAAAGGTATCACCGACTGTACCGAACCTTTGCCATAGCTCACCTCACCAACAATAGTGGCGCGTTTTTGTGCTTGTAAGCTGCTTGCTAATACTTCTGCAGCGGAGGCAGAATAGCGGTTTTGTAACACCACTACGGGCAATGGCTTGAGTATCGCAGCGCCTTGTGTCGATAAAACCCGAGAATCATCTTGGCGACCTCTCACTTGTACCACATCGGTGTCCACCATAAATAAGCTGGCCACACTCACCGCAGAGGTTAGAACACCACCCGGATTATCACGCATGTCTAATAAAATGCCAGAGACCGGAGACTCTAGGCTAATGAGACCTTGCAGCAACTTTTCACGACTGTTGTTCTGAAAAGCAGGCAGTTTAATCACCGCCAGACCGTCTACAAAACGTGTCTCAATCACTTGCGGATGATTATTGTTACGCTGTAACGTCGTAGTATGCTTACGGCGACCCGCTTTAGACGTGACAATATCCACTTGTGTGCCTGCAATGCCGGTCAAAAGCTGCTCGACATCATTGCTTTGTCTGTCGTCATCCAGCTTAAACTCATCAACCTGATGCAAGTAATCACCGACTGCTATGCCTTTTTTATCTGCGGGTGAGTCATTAAGCACCTCGGTGACCACCCAATAGCCAGCCTTTGGTCGATACATCACTTTGATGCCGACGTCGCCGACATCCCCTTCGGTAAAAGCGCGCAGGTTTTCGTAGGCCTCAGCATCCAAAAATTCAGCGTGGCTGTCTAGTTTGGTCAACATACCACTCATCGCATTGTTAAATAACTCTTCGTCATTGACGGTATCCACATATTCACGGCGTACCAAATCTACGACCGCCACAAACGTCTTTAAAGTCTCAGGAGAGATGGCATTCAGTGACACTTGTTCCACTTCAGCGGGGATATCCGTGTTGATATCGTCTGCTTCATCAGTCAAAGCGCTTTCATCTGCAACGCTATCTATTGCATCATCAGACGCGTCAGCAGCATCTAACATATCGGCAATATCAGACAAATCATCTGCATCATTTTCTACCGATAACTCATCAGCATTGAGACTGATAAGCTGCAGACTGGCCGTCGGGCTGCTCTCGTCATCTATAGCAGCCTGTGCTTGCATGCCAGCGATATTCAACCCTATGAAACTGGCTATGAGTACGGGTTTCAAGACGGTCGACGTTATCAATGCGGTCATCATTGATGATTTTTTTAGTCGTTCAGACGCTGATGAGCGCTTAAGGCAGATAGAATGCATAAAAAACTCACCTAAATAAAAAGAAAATATGCAACGTTATTATATGGCAATTGATGAATAATATCTTGTAATGTAGCATTAAGAAGGCAGCGAAGATTAGAGCAAATAGATTAAAAATCTATCCTAAAAAAGGGAAGGATCGTAGATACCCTTCCCCTTTCCTTCCTTGCTCTTTATCCTTTTTCTTCATGCACTAACCGCTTCATCTGCCCTGATAACATCATAGTAGTTAACAGACGAAAAGCTCAGAAGGACTGAATCACGATACTGGAATCAATAGGTTTTCACCCGTCATTTCTTCTGGCGCAGTGATATTCATCAATGACAAGATGGTCGGTGCGATATCGCTAAGCTTACCGCCACTACGTACTTGTACTTTTTGCTCACCAATATAAATCAGAGGCACATGCTCGGTGGTATGTTGGGTATGCACCTGCCCACTTTCGTAGTCTTGCATTTGCTCAACATTGCCATGGTCAGCGGTAATGAGCATATCGCCGCCAGCTGCTCGTACTGCTGACTCAATACGGCCAACACAGACATCTAACGCCTCTACCGCTTGCACGGCTGCTTCAAAGATACCGGTATGCCCTACCATATCACCATTGGCATAATTGACAATCAATACATCATATTTGCCCGACTCAATTGCTGCTACCAACTTATCGGTCACTTCAGGAGCGCTCATTTCTGGCTGCAAGTCATAAGTGGCGACATCTGGCGACGGCACAAGAATACGTGTCTCGCCTTTATACTCTGCTTCGCGACCACCACTAAAGAAAAACGTCACGTGCGCGTATTTTTCAGTTTCGGCTATGCGCAGTTGCGTTTTACCTTGCTCTTGCAAATATTCACCCAGCGTATTGGTCAGAGAGGTTGGGTAATAAGCAATACTGGTCTTCGGGCTATCAGCTAAAATGTCTGAGTACTTGGTCAACATGACAAACGCCGCCAACTTTGGTTGCTTATGACGGGCAAAACCTGAAAACTCATGATCTGGCAGCACAAACGCTTGCGCTAGCTCACGGGCGCGGTCAGCACGGAAATTCATAAAGATAAGTGCATCATTATCATCGACAGTATAAGGCGTGTCGCCGCTCTCGATCACGGTAGTCGGATTGATAAACTCATCAGTTTCGCGGGCTTTGTAGGCAGCTTGGACAGCACCATCAGCACGGGTAGATAGACGATCAGCTTTACCTTCCGTAATAAGCTCATAGGCCTTCTGTACTCGATCCCAGCGATTGTCACGATCCATCGCATAGTAGCGACCGATGATACTGGCAATCTGTACGCGACCTTCATAATGGGCATTGAGCTTGTTCAAATACTCACGCAGACGATTGATATACTTATCAGCAGACTTAGGCGGCGTATCACGACCATCTAAAAAACAATGGACAAACACGTTTTTGGCACCGTGTACCAACGCCGAATGACACATTCCTTCGATATGGTCTTGATGCGAATGCACGCCACCATCAGACAGTAAGCCCATGATATGCACATTGCCGCCAAGCTCGTTCGCCGCTTTTACGGCATCGACCAAGGCTTCGTTTTTATAGAACTCGCGATTGGCAAGCTCACTTGAGATACGCGTTGAGTCTTGATATAGCACACGACCAGCACCTAGGTTCATATGTCCCACTTCAGAGTTACCAAACTGACCATCTGGCAAACCAACATCTTCACCTGACGCCGAAATCAATCCATGCGGATATTTCTGATAGATCTTATCTAGATTCGGCATATTAGCCGCAGCAATGGCGTTATCCTTGTCTTCTTCACGATGACCAAAGCCGTCCAATATCATTAAGACATGCGGTGTTTTTTTATGCTGTGCGCTTTCTTGCTTGCTATCAAGCTGCGCCTGATTGTCGTCAATAGATTCAGATTGTTGCTGGGTACTGGTCATAGATTACCGCTCCTCAAGTGAATGAACGCCTATACTGCTATATTAGGATGTCGAAAGTTGTCTATATTAGCATACATCTTGAAATTGCTGAAAAACTGCGCGTTTATCCTGCTGTTTCAACGCTTTCAAGCCTTTTCTTCTATTAGTTATTGTATAAAATACCGCTGCTATGATTGCTGCGCATTTCTAAAGAGACGTATAAATCTGTAAACCGCGCTTGCAATCAGCTATGCCATTGGTTAAGATAAATCTATTCTGAAGTGTTGGCTAGTAGATGTTTATTCCCTGAGCCGATAATGCTTTACCAGGATGTGGTACCTATTGCTTCATTGTGTATGCCTGCACCGCTTGCGGTGTATCAGGAAACCTGCAGAGGCAATGACGCATCCGCCCTGAACTTCACGGTTCATGGGTCACCATCTTACGGCGGCACTTCGGTTGTTATATTCGGTTAGTTGTCTCTCTATTTATATTCACTAGGTTTATTAATACCTATAAGTTTGTAAAAAGCTGATAACAACCACCAAAAAGCCCCTCTCGTCACTGACGTAAGGGGCTTTTTTATGTTCGATTTTTCACTAACTTTTATTCATCATTAGCAGATTTGGTAATCTTTTTGACATCTTTAGGTATATTTTTTGCCGTGCCGTCAACAGTTGTATGCTGCTTGAACACATCCCCAAACGGATTTTGTTGTTGTTGACCGAATGGGTTTTGACCATTAATACCGCCACCAGCGCCACCAAATGGATTTTGTCCACCCATACCACCTGCACCACCGAACGGGTTTTGACCGCCGCCCATCTGTTTGGCCATCATCTCCATCATTTTTTGTTGGTTGTTCATGACGTAATTATTAGCAAAGTCTTTGAGCTTCTTTTGCACCGGCGGTAGTACCACCAATAACGCGAGCAAATCACTAAGCACACCTGGAATAAGTAGCAAAATGCCAGCCGCTGCCATGGCCACACTTTTAAGCATGGTTGATTCTTGTGGACGCATCGCTGGGTTCATCATGCCGCCCGCTTTCATTTGCTGAGCCATCGGATTTAGCGCTGCCATACCTTTACGAATAAAGGTGATACCGATGACAGCGGCGATAATGAACCACATGAATACCCACCAACCGCTCATAAACTGAGCAATTAAATACCACAGTAGCATCTCGATAATAAACCAAACGATGGCAATACCAACTATCTGACCCATAAAGTGTCGTCCTATAAAATAAAAACCAATAAATTGAGCGCCATGCAAATTAAGATGGCTAACATATGATGTATATGGGGATTGATTGCTATACTATCAAACTTAAGGCCTATTTTTAAGCCATTAAACAAAATGAAAGCAAGACGGAAGACTATGGCAATTATTATCGGGATTGACCCAGGCTCACGTATGACGGGTTATGGTATCGTGCAACAAACGGGCGATAAGCTGACGTATATTGATGCGGGTACTATTCGTACGGATACCAAAGAGATGCCTGAACGCCTAAAGCGTATTTTTAATGGCTTGACGCGTATTACTCAGCATCATTTAAAATATGCAGAAGAGCCTATCTATACGGCAATTGAACAAGTATTCATGGCAGAAAACCCAGACTCTGCGCTGAAACTTGGGCAAGCAAGAGGCGCAGCCATCGCCGCGATGGTGGCACTGGATTTGGAAGTATCAGAGTATACCGCACGCCAGATTAAACAGGCGGTTTGCGGTTATGGTGCCGCAGCCAAAGAACAAGTACAGGAGATGGTCTGCCGCATACTGTCTTTAGATGTCGTGCCACAACAAGATGCCGCTGATGGTCTTGCCTGCGCCATTTGTCATGCGCACTCAAGCCATTCAATGAACAAATTGCTCCTAAATAGCGCCATGCGTGGACGCGGGGCCTCTAAGAAAAAAGGACGCTGGCGTTTAACCGAAGAAGACTTAGGTAACTTACGATAAGATAAGAAGCCAAAATATAATAAAATAAAGAAAATCTCCATAAAAAAACACGCGATCAAATGATGCGTGTTTTTGGTTTAAACCAATGCTGTTAATAGTTTTTGAAAACCAGCATCTAAATAAAGCTGTTGACCAACTTACTCTACCACAGAACTTTCAATCACCGCATCCAATACATAGGCGTACGCTTCGGTTGACTCATTATCAGGATTTTCGATGTCATTGACTTGATAGCGTTGTAGGCGTAGTACTTCTTCGTGCATGCCGTCGTGCTGGTAGCCATCAATATCACCGTTGAATGCCGTCCACTCACCTTCGCTGGTTTTCAGGCCTTGATCATCATAAGTGACAGGCTTGACTTGCAGGCACATACTCGAATCACCATCGCCACAAGCCACTTTTTCACTATTCACGGCCCAAAATACGGTCTTGCCTTTACCACTGTACTTTGCTTGTGCCGTAAGCCTACCCGTCCAAACCAAAGTCATCGAATCATTGGTCACTTGCGTCAATAGTGGAGGCTCACCTGCAGACACAGACAGCTCACTATTACCTTGCATCAACGTATTCAACAGATTTTCTGCACTATCAAGATCGCCACAAGACATCTTGGTACTCATACTGTCTTCGGTCGTCAGTGTCTGGGCTTGTAACTCGTAGCCAGCACTCATCGTATTGCAACCAACGCTATAACTTAAGGTGTTTTGACCTTGATGTTGATTGAATAATAGCGTCACCTGGTCGTTAATATTCATTAGTGGTGCTAATGCTTGAGCGCTCGCATCCTTGGCAGTCAAGAGTGTCCAACGATAGCGAGCGAGGTTGGCAATCATTTGTTGTTCTGGGCTAAGTTCGGCGACCTTAGACGCGTCTACTGTCTCGTCAATATCAGACTCATTAATATCAGCGCCATTCTCAATCTCCGCTGCACTACCGATGACCTCTGCACTTTGCGTAGTGTCTGACGCCTCATTTTCGGCAGGTGGCGCGTTCTTCTGACACGCTCCCAATGTCAGGATTACTGCCAATACACTGGGCAATAACAGTAATTTTGTGGTGGGTTGTGTCTTCATACCTACCATATTACATCCCTCTTACTAAGCTTATAGTCAATCTTATATAAATTGGATACGCTGTCCGCCTTGCTTAGCCTACTAGCTGTAGTACTTTGGCTCGCTTTCCTTGTCTCCAAACTATATATTGATCGACTATATCTAATATCTACTTTTACTGTATTAACTTATAAAGATTTTTATCTTTATTTATATCGATAAAACTAATAGCAGCAATCCGGTACAATTTAACTACTATAACCTCGATCCTATTGTCTTATGTAATGAAACGTTTCGTTTTATTAATTGTTTTTTAAGTCCGCCTTCTAAATGGACATAGTAAGTCCAAAAAAAATAGGGATAATCAACAGATTTTGTTAACCATCCCTATTTGGACGTTCAGTACACAGCACAAAATATTTAGGGCTTTAGCAGATAAGGATTAAATGTTCTCTATTCATTAGCTTCCGTAGGCTTCGCTTTTGCCATTTTTTTAATGCTAAAGCGCTCATGCATTCTCGCATAAAACTGCGCAAGGTTTTCGCCATGGGCAGTAGGATCTACTTTTAATGCTTTGCCAAAGTCCAAGCCTAGATATAGCACGATATCTGCAAAGCTCAGTTGATCCCCGATCAAATAGTCATGACCTTCTAGGCTGGTTTCAAAGTATGCCAAAGCTTTGACCGCACGAGCGATGGATGGTGCTACAAATTCAGGGACTTGCTCAACACGTTGTGCCTTTGATGGATGGCTGTGTTGAAAGGCCAACATCAAGTTATAAAGCACTTCAAACTCCGCAATACGGCGCATCGAACAGACTTGTGCACGCTGAACCACATCATTGCCCATCACTGAGCGCTCACCATAAACGCGGTCAAGGTATTCACAAACCGCCTGCGAATCATTGAGCACTGTGCCATCATCTAGGGTTAAAACTGGCACTGTCTGCATGGGATTTATCTTAGTAAAAGCCTCTGACATCTGTTCCTTGGCAGCAAAATCAATGTCGACCACATCGATATCATCCATATCATCGACATCGATACCTTTTGAGGCAAGTAATATAAGGGCTTTTCGAGGGTTGGGTGCAGTACGAGTTATATATAGTTTTTTCATGGTAAATTCCTTTTAAGTATTATTTCCGAAAAGAACGATAACGGTAAATTTTTATGACTATCGTTGTATCATCAAAGCGCAGAAGCTTGTTATTGCTCGCTTAGCACAGTGACTATTGGTTTTTATCATAGCAAAACCTTGTCGCTGCTTGTGATATGAATGGTAAAAAACCCCATAACAGTAAGTTATAGGGTTTTTATTTTTTAAGCAATTGCAAAAACGCTCACTTTATTTATTAGGTGCTGGCGTGGTGCGCAAATAAGGCTTAATTTCTGTATGACCTTTAGGATAATTGGCTGCGATGTCTTCATTCTTTACGCTTGGTGGAATGATAACATCATCGCCGTCCTTCCAATCGACCGGCGTAGCGACGTTATATTTATCAGACAACTGCATGGCGTCAATGACTCGTACAATCTCGTCAAAGTTACGGCCACAGCTGGCTGGATAGGTTAAGGTCAAGCGTACCTTTTTGTTAGGGTCGATGATAAAGACACTTCTAACCGTCGCTGTATTATCCGCATTGGGGTGAATCATGTCATAAAGATTGGCTACTGTGCGATCAGAGTCTGCAATGATAGGAAAGTTGACAGCAGTTCCTTGAGTCTCTTCAATATCGCTAACCCAGCCTTTGTGATCTTCTAAGCCATCAACTGATAAAGCGATCGCCTTTACATTGCGCTTTTGAAACTCGCCGCCTAATGCCGCAGTACGACCAAGCTCAGTGGTACATACTGGCGTATAGTCTGCAGGATGCGAAAAGAAAACGACCCAGCTGTCGCCTGCCCAATCGTAAAAATTGATATCGCCTTCTGTGGTTGTGGCGTCAAAATTCGGTGCGCTGTCACCTAAACGTAAATGTGCCATGCTTAATTCCTTAACTATCGTTAGTGATGAGCGCTAGTATCTAAAAGCTAATATTAAAAGGTTAGCATCTAAAGAAGGTCATGCGCTCTATTATTATCATTGACGTGTAGCGCTATAAAAATAACGGAGTACCCGTCAGGAAATCCTATTTCATCTTAACAAACTGGTTATGAATGTCTTGTGACGGATTGTAATGCGCTTATGCCATTTAGGTCTAAACGCATAAGCTCCGATGAAACCTGCATCTATACCACCATCCCAGAGTCCCATAAACAAAACTCGCCAAATTTACCACGTTTGCTGGTACCACCAGCCGCACGGCCAGTATCCGTCAATACCAACTCGCCTTCTTGCTCTATTAGATAGCCTGCGGCAAGGAGCTTATCGTTTAACTCTTGCGTCTTAAAGCCCAACTCTTTCGCCAGCTTCGCCGTCGTCAGCTTAGAATAATTAGGCGTTGCCGCTTCTGTAGCGTTACTGGCAACTGAGTCTGTGCTTACCTTGCCAGCACTAGATAGCATACTGGACGTATTTCTCGACCCATTCTTAGAATCTTTATTAGCGCCATTATTAGAGCCGTTGTTAAGGGCGCTCTTGTTATCGCTATCATGTACTTTTTCAAGGGACATGCGCACTTCATCACTGATACGAATAATGCGCTGCGCTTCCTCATAAGTATCAGCATATAATTTGGCATCTTCATTACGATAAATAAGCACCCCCATCTCATTATTATTCACTTGGCTAAACTCATAGAGATTGAGGCTGGTAATGATGCATTCATTTTCATTAAGGTAGCATTTGGCATGCAAGTTTTTGCAAAAGCTAGTACGAATAAAGGTCAGGTTTTTTAGCCAATTAATCTCTTCTGGATGTAAATCATTTTTGCCATAGACAATACGGATATCGATTTTGAGACGATTACGGTCTTCTAACAGCTCTTTAATACGCTCATTTAACTTTAAGTAGGGGCTAATAATAATCAATCTGTCAGACGCATTTTTAATCAATTCTTCTAGATGATACGTCGTCCCGCTGCTATTTAAAAATTTTGCCATGATTGCACCCTCACACCTTACGATTAAAATTTACACTTATACCATTCACAAAAACTTGAGTAGTAAGGAAAACGCATGCCAGTACTACATTTATTAGACTAAGCAAGTTTGACAAAACTAATCGTATTTTTTGGGTTTGGTATTATCCACAAAAAAGCCCATCCCTAGCGTACTAGAAATGGGCCAGCTTGCAAACTACTTTTGTTTAGTATTGTCTCAAATAAACGCTAGTAGCGCTAATCGCAATAAATTAAGCCGGTTTATAGCTGTCACGTAAGCTGACGATTTGATTAAAGACAGGCTGGTCACTGCTGTGCTCTTCGCTATCAGAGATAAAATAGCCTTCACGCTCAAACTGAAAGCGTGTGCCAGCATCCGCATTGACCAATGATGGCTCAACCACGGCATTTAGCTTGGTCAACGAGTTAGGATTCAATGCTTGATGCACGTCAGCGACGCTACTCGGATCTTCGACACTGAATAGCTGCTCGTATAAGCGCACGGTGGCTGGAACCCCTTGGCTGGCCGATACCCAATGAATCACACCTTTGACCTTACGACCTTCAGGGTTATTGCCTAGCGTTGCCGGATCAATCGTTGCTTTTAGCTCAACGACATTGCCTGCATCATCTAGCACATGCTCAGTCACAGCCAAGACATAGGTATTACGCAGACGGATTTCTGGTTTTTCCGGTGATAGACGCTTATAACCTGCTGGCGGCTCAATCTCGTAGTCGCCTTGATCGATATAAAGCGTCTCGGTAAACGGAATCTCACGCTCACCCATATCAACATTAGGATGGTTTGGCTGCGTCAGCCATAAGGTTTGCGTCTCAGCGTCAAAACGCGCATTGACGCTATCTGCTTTGAGCGTTTCCCACTGACTGAC
Organism: Psychrobacter okhotskensis; assembly: GCF_965638355.1. NCBI lineage: Bacteria > Pseudomonadati > Pseudomonadota > Gammaproteobacteria > Moraxellales > Moraxellaceae > Psychrobacter > Psychrobacter okhotskensis. The sequence continues at coordinate 1,029,893 of NZ_OZ281822.1, read as the reverse complement.
CGCATCGCTAAAGTTGGTTATCGTCACTTTTAATGGCTTAAGCACCGCCATACCGCGTGCTGTCGTATTGTCTAATGACTGACGAATACTAAACTCTAGCAGACGCATATCGGTCACACCATCCGCTTTGGAGATACCAACGCGATCACAGAAATCACGCAAGCCCTCAGGCGTATAGCCACGGCGACGCATACCAGCGACGGTCGGCATACGCGGATCATCCCAGCCATCGACGATACCTTCATCGACCAATTGCTTGAGCTTACGTTTACTGGTCAACGTATGGTCGACATTGAGGCGTGAGAACTCATACTGATGCGGTGGTTGCTCGAAGCCGATTTTATTGACGATCCAATCATAAAACGGACGATGATCTTCAAACTCTAGCGTACATAACGAATGGGTAATGCCTTCTAGCGCATCTGACAACGGATGGGCAAAATCATACATAGGATAGATGCACCATTTATCACCGGTCTGATGATGTTCTTGATGCATCACACGATAGATAATGGGGTCGCGCATGTTCATATTGGCATCAGACATGTCAATTTTGGCACGCAATACCGCTTTGCCGTCTTCGAACTTACCGTGTTTCATGTCTTCGAACAACTTTAAGTTGTCTGCGACACTGGCATCACGCTGTGGTGACGGTTTGCCGGCTTCATTAAATGAGCCACGATTATCGCGGATTTGCTCTGGAGTTTGTAAGTCGACATACGCATCACCCTGCTCAATCAATTGTACCGCCCACGCATACAACTGGTCAAAGTAGCTAGAAGCATGTAGCGCCTCGCCTGCCCAGTCAAAGCCCAACCACTGCACATCGTTTTTGATATTGTCGATGTAATCTTGTTTTTCTGCGGTTGGATTGGTGTCGTCGTAGCGCAAATGACAGATGCCACCAAACTCTTTAGCGACGCCAAAGTTTAGACAGATAGATTTAACGTGACCCAAGTGCAAGTAGCCGTTTGGCTCAGGCGGAAAACGGGTTACAATCTGCTGGTATTTTTGCGCATTGACATCGTCACGAATGATATTACGAATAAAGTCGTTTTTTTGTTCATCTTTCTGTACATTGTTGTTTGAGTGCTCACTCATCGGGCATTGCTCCTAACGCAAATTGTCCATTCATGCCGCGTGCCATCACGCCCCATGAAAAATTAAACCAAGCTGTTAAGACTAACCAATAAAATCAAATAGTTAGCATTAAGGTATTAAAAATAAATGGTCAAAAACTCAGTTATTAAAATTGGGGTGTCAAAATTAACGTATTGACACTGGCGTTCAAAAACCATTAAAAAGGGAAAGTTGCGTTATTCTATCAGCTTTTGCAAATGCATTAACAGCCTGATACATGACAGACGACAAAAAAGCCGTTAGACTAACGCTAACTTTTAACCACCAACTTTTTATCCACCACTTAACAGCGTCATTTTAGGCGCTGCAATCAAAAAGGATTATCCCATGGTAGACATGCCACCAGTAGTAGAACTTGACACCAGTATGGGTGCGATCGTTATCGAACTCAACGAAGAAAAAGCACCAAAAACGGTAGAGAACTTTTTAAACTATGTAAAGTCTGGTCATTATGACGGCACGATTTTTCATCGCATTATTGATGGCTTTATGATTCAAGGCGGCGGAATGGACGCCGAAATGAATGAAAAAGCAACCAACGCACCCGTTGAAAACGAAGCGGACAATGGTCTAAAAAACGACAAAGGTACGATTGCGATGGCGCGTACGCAAGATCCGCATTCAGCAACCAGCCAGTTTTTCGTTAACGTAAAAGACAACGATTTCCTAAACCACTCTGGCAAAAACATGCAAGGTTGGGGCTATACCGTATTTGGTAAAGTAACCAGTGGTATGGACGTCATCGAAAAAATGCGCGGCGTACCAACGGGTCGTTTCGGCATGCATGCTGACGTACCAAAAGAGCCAGTCATTATCAATTCAGCGACTATTGTCTCTGAATAAGTTGTTTCTGAATAAGCAACTTGAATGAGTACATTTTTAATAATCTATAGTGAAACAAATATGAATCTAGTACAAGGAAGACAAGCGAAAATTGTACGACTAGTACAGTAAGCGAGTCTGACGCCATAATAGGTTTATATTTGGTTTACTACATTAGGATAAGGATAAATGCAAAGTTTTGACCACCTAATTACCACCCGCCCTCATAGCGTGCGGCAAGTATTGATTAGCGATTTGCATTTATCACCGGAAGAGCCTGCCTTAGTGCAGGCTTTTTTGGCGCTGCTCGATGATTGCCTTGCTCTGCCTGCGTTAAAACGTTTGTTTATCTTAGGCGATTGGTTTGAGGTTTGGCTGGGTGATGATGTTTATTTGTCCTTATCAGAAGATGAGCGTCAAACCCATTGGCTCACACCATTAATTGTCAAATTAAAAAAACTACGGATCGCAGGTTGCGAGATTTTAGTCATGCATGGTAATCGTGATTTTTTATTGGGTCAGCCGTTTTGTAATTTATTTGGCGGTGAGCTGATTAACGAGCCTTATCTTTTAACGGTTGGGCAACAAAGTTACCGATTAGAGCATGGCGACGCGCTATGTACTGATGATAAGAAATATCAGTTTTTTCGCAAAGTGATGCGTAACCCGTTAATCCAGTGGTATTTGCTGAATAAACCGCTAAAAAAACGCTTGGCTATCGCCGAGAACATGCGTAAAAAAAGTCAAAAAAATAACGCCAATAAAGCGGCGCGTATTATGGACGTTAATGAAAAATCAGTGGCACTAGCAGTTAATAATCATGATGCGCTATTACACGGACATACTCATCGTCCAGATATTCATCAGACGGCTAATGACAAAATCCGTTACGTTCTTGGTGATTGGCGCTTGCTCGACGAAGACAAACGTCAACCCAAAGTCGTGGTGGTCGTTGGCGCAATTACGACAGAAGGTGAAGATTCAGCAAGCAACCATTCTAAAGGTAACAATACTGAATTTGGCTTGTTTGAATTTAAATATTCAGTGTAGAGTTCGCCTCATTAAGTACCTTTCATTTAAAAGAAAAAGGGTCTGTTGCATAAGTAACAGACCCTTTTTTATAGCTTTTCACATTTCACATTCTGCGAACCGTTATTCTGCTCACCATTATCCTAAGGCATGAGTTTAAAGAAATGCTGACGATAATGTTTTAGCTCACGGATAGAATCGCGAATATCGTCTAAGGCTAAATGACTGCCACCTTTTTCAAAATTTCTGAGAATATCAGGACGCCAGCGAAAGCACAGCTCTTTAATCGATGAGACATCCAGGTTGCGATAGTGGAAAAATCGCTCAAGCTCTGGCATTTGACGCGCCATAAAGCGGCGATCTTGGCAGATTGAGTTACCACACATGGGCGACTTACCACTATCGACCCATTTATTAAGGAACTTAATGGTTTCAGCTTCTGCTTCTGCCAAGGTCACGGTACTACGGCGTACACGGTCAACCAAGCCTGATTGGCCATGTTGCTTGGTATTCCAGTCATCCATTTTATTTAACACTTGATCCGATACCTTGATCGCAAACACAGGCCCTTCGGCAAGGACATTGAGATCCTCATCCGTCACCACGGTAGCAATCTCGATGATTTCATCGTTGATGGTATCAAGTCCGGTCATTTCTAGGTCAATCCATACCAACCCTTTTTTACCTTGATTTTTGATTTTGATTTTATTGGGATGGTCGCCGGTAGTCATAAAATATCCTATGGTCAATAAAGTTTGAGACAGTTTTGCAGCTGAGACAATTTTGTAGCAATGTTACTTAAATAAATCATCAATAGCTGGCAATGTGCAAATGACATGGCGATGCGCCTATTAGCTCGTAACGCCTAAAAAAACTCAAACATTACAAAACCACTGTCTGGCGCAAGCGCTTTAGGCTGTATGTTAGCAAATTTTCACGCTACACTTAGCAATATTTTTTTAATAGGTCACACTCCCATGGCATTAATCCGGCAACGCAAGCTGACTAAACAACAGATTCGTCGCATCGACAAACAACAGCTGGACAGTCAAGACAGCATCGATGACAGTTTGATGGATGGCGTGGTCATGGCGCATTATGGTAAGCAATTAGAAGTACAAGTGACCAGCTTGCCCGCTGTCATTCCAGTGCAGCCGGAGGTTGCGCCTGACGACCCTGAGCCGTTTTGGCAGGAGCTGGGGCTAGGCGATATTTGGCGTTGTCACGTACGTACCAACTTGCCGATGTTGGCCGCTGGTGACCAAGTACGCTGGAACGCCGACCCTAACACTGGCTTTGGACGTATCGAATCCGTCAAACCGCGCACCTCGCTGGTTTCGCGTCCTGACCGTTATCATAAGCTCAAACCCGTCGCTGCCAATGTCGATATTCTCGCCATTGTATTTGCGCCGCTACCTGCTGCTGCACCGACCCTCATTGATCGCTATTTGGTCGTTTGTCATCATGCGGGTGTAAGACCTCTACTCGTCCTTAATAAAGCTGATTTACTGGCGCAAGAAAACGGCGTCGATACTAGTGAATTATTGGCGCAATATGCGGCGCTTGGTTATGAAAGTGTATTGACCTCTGTTGACTGCCCAGAAAATATTGCTGATAGCGATGAGCAAGAAGGGTTAGATGAGCTAAAGCGCTACATCGATAAAAAATTGGTGATTTTTGCGGGTCAGTCTGGTGTCGGTAAAAGCAGCTTAATCAATGCGCTATTACCAGCCTCTGGGCAAATCGTCAATATCATCTCGGAGAACTCAAAGCTTGGTCAACATACCACCACTACGAGCCGCTTGTTACCCTTCCAGCCCGAAGATTTAACCCAAGGCGGAATCGTTGATACCCCAGGTATTCGCGAATATGGCATTTGGCATTTGACGCCAGATGATATCATTTCAGGCTTTGTGGAGCTTGCGCCACTGGCAGGTGATTGCCAGTTCCGTGATTGTCGGCACACTCACAACAGCAAAGGCTGCGCGTTATGGCAAGCGGTCGCTGATGGCGTGGTATTACAGCGCCGCGTTGAGAACTTGGTCACGTTAAGAGAAGAAGCGGACACTAAGCCTTATTAAGCATTGTCTTACTCATACATTGTCTTATTAAGCGCTGAACCCTAGGTTGAGCATCACACGTTTACTATAGATGGCCTTATCGGTATAATAGCGCCTTGTTCGCAATCGTTAGGCTGTCTTCTCAGCTTAATAGAACACTTATTTTTGGAGGTATGTTTTGGATCGTGCGCTAGAATTTGTGGGCAACCACCCGTTTTTATTTGGCATATTGGCCGTACTTGCCGTACTGTTCTTTGCCATCGAAAACAAACGTAGCGGTAAGAAAATATCGCCCAATAGCCTTGGGATGATGGTGAACTCGCAAAACGCGCAGCTTATCGATATTCGCGCCAAAAAGAAGTTTGAGACCGGTTATATCCAAGGCAGCCGCAACATACCTTTTACTGACCTCAAAGACCGCATCGAAGAGATTCGTGCAATTGAGCAGCCAGTCATCATCATTTGCGATATGGGCGTGCAAGCAGGCGCAGCCATCCAAATGATTGGCAAAGACAGTGTTTACCGCTTAGAAGGCGGTGTGGGCGGTTGGCAAAGTGCTGGCATGCCATTGGTCGGTGTAAAAGATGCCAAGTCTAAAAATAAAGGCAAGGCAAAACCGAGCTTGCATAAGTAGTTTGCATAACTTGCTTAAAATTACTGAATTAAATAGCTTGTTTAGCCTACGCGCTCGTTCTCACTGCTAGTAGCGCAAAATTCGAAAAAAGACACTTCTTTATTGGGTGTCTTTTTTTGTGTGGCATTTATGCTACTGTCACAGCTTTTGGACTGGATTGGCTTGAATTTATCCTACCCATCCCCACTTTATAATGAGCATACGCAATTACATTTGCCATTTACTCGTTGGTGACGGATTATAATATTTTTTATAACATGAGTGTTTATAATAAAACTGTCGCCAAAAACCAATAAATAAGGATTTACCATGACTGTATCTGTTAAAGTTTATACCACCCCTATCTGCCCTTACTGCTCAAACGCCAAACAACTACTAAAATCTAAAGGCGTTGATTACGAAGAAGTCGGCATGCATGACATCAGCAGCGAAGAACGCCAAGCGCTAATGAAAAAAACCAATAACTACCGCACTGTGCCACAGATTTTCGTCGGTGACACTTTCGTCGGTGGGTTTGATGAGCTGAATCAAATGAATCAACAGGGCAAACTTGACGAGCTATTAGCAGGTTAATCTGCTAACTTTGCTGACGGTCTCTCTTTACCTGTGCTATCTTTACGTTGGTGAAAACCACCTGTGTCAGAATCGCAGGTGCAAATACCGCATGTATAACGTGCATAAAGAGAGACAATGGCAAATAAAAAATATTGGTAAAAAACATCGAGATCATATCGAAATAACTTCAAAATAACTTCGAAACATAGTCTCGATTTATATTACAATTATTGTTTGCCCACTCATTTGATTAACTTTTAGAGGAATTATCATGGCTGAAGAACAAGCACAACCACAATTGGCACTAGAGCGCATCTATGTCAAAGACATGTCACTTGAAGTACCAGGCGCAGGCGTATTCACCAAAGAGTGGAACCCTGAGCTTGATATCAATCTATCAAGCAATGCTGAAAAGCTAGACGACGATCATTATCAAGTGATTTTGACCGTTAGCGTTACTGCAAAAAATGCAGAAGAAGCGGCATTTATCGCTGAGGTGCATCAAGCGGGTATTTTCTTGCTAAAAGACATTCCAGAAGATCAAATCGGTCAAATCCTAGGTGCTTATTGCCCGAACGTTTTGTTCCCGTATGCTCGTGAAGTCATCAGTGACATCGTTACCCGTGGTAGCTTCCCACAGTTATTGCTAGCGCCTGTTAACTTTGATCAAGCCTATGCGCAAAGCCAACAGCAAGCGCAAATCGATGCTGAAGGTAACGCATAAGTTTTAGCTTGATGACGTATTGATATAGCAGTATCTAAAAGTCGTTTACTTATAATGAGTAAGCGGCTTTTTTATGTTTAAGATATAATTAGTTTTTAGTCATCACTTTATTAATTTTCTAAAGGTAAGACTGATTCTGCCGGACTGAGTGTCACTTTTAGGAATCGAGTGTAACCACTCTTTTTGAATACTATCATTCATATATATTAACGTTCCATTCGTAAGATGAAAAGACTCCGTAATATTTTCAAAATATTTGTGCTTAAAGAGCATATCTCGAGCCACCCCCAACGACAAAATAGCGACACCTGTTCCATCAGCTAACTGACTCGTATCGTCTGAATGAAAGCCCATCTTGCTACTACCATCTAGGTAATAATTTACTAAGCAATTATTCGGTAAATAACCAACTACCCCTGCTATGATCAAAGCTATCTCTTGAATAATCTTTGGCATTTTTTTCTCATCATAACTCATTCCTGAATAATGATAAGAAAGACCAAAGCTTTCTGTATACCTAGAAGTCATTTGCTTATTCCAAATTACGGTCTCTTTTAATATTAAAAAGACTTCAGATGCAAAGGATGGCTTTATGAGATCAGGATGAAATATGATATTTAGTGTTGGTTTATCCATGTCACATCTGTTCCATTAACAATAGCTTGACGATTTATATTTAACTATACACTGGTTATTTTATCTCGCGCTACGCAAATATTGACTAAAAGCTATGACTTTCAAATAAAAAAACCCCGACTATTCAAAGTCGAGGTCTCTTTTATATAAATAGACTACATATCGAGGATATTTTAGCCTTTTAGCGCAGACAAAATCTGCTGCTTCACATCATCAATGCCTTGAGTACCATCAAACTTATCATACTTAGGCGCATCAGCGCCTTTGCTGGCTTTGTCTTGATAGAAACCAACGAGCGCTGATGTCTGCTCATGATACGTCGCTAAGCGATCACGAATGGTCGACTCTTTGTCATCTTCACGCTGGATAAGCGCTTCGCCAGTCACGTCGTCGATACCCTCGACCTTTGGTGGATTGTGATCGACATGATAGACGCGACCTGAGCCTGGATGTTGGCGGCGACCAGATAGGCGCTTGACGATTTCGTCATCAGGGACACTGATTTCGATCACATGATCAATCGCGACGTCTGCATCAGCAAGCGCTTGCGCCTGTGGAATCGTACGCGGGAAACCGTCAAAAATACAACCATTGACACAATCAGGCTTAGCGATACGTTCTTTCACTAGGTTAATGATGAGATCGTCAGAAACCAAACCACCAGCATTCATAATGTCTTTGGCTTGTTTGCCAAGCTCACTACCTTCTTTGATTGCTGCACGCAGCATATCACCCGTTGAGATCTGCGGAATATCATATTCTTTAGAGATAAACTGGGCTTGGGTACCTTTACCGGCGCCTGGTGGACCTAGCAAAATAATACGCATCATTACACGATTCTCCTTAATAATTGGGATTTTGGGACAAATAAAACTCAGGGATTGGTTGATTGCAAAGCTACCTTACCTTGTGGCTTTACAAAGCTCAAGTATTTTCAGTATTACAGCGATAAGTTGCCATGACTTAGCTGTTCAAATAATGCTATTGCGCGCTGCTCGGATGGGCAACAGCGCTGGTATCAAAAGTAAAAAACATAGAAATAAAGATTAAGGAACCTGTTGATTAATGTCGACATTGACCTGATTTTGCTCAGCGCTAATCACCACAGGATTACCTGATAAATCGCCGGACTCGGCGACTGCATTACCGCTGTGACTAATACGGGCAATGACGGCCAGCTGTACCTTGTCCGCACGGGCAGATTTTAGTGTCCGTGTCGGCATCATGGCATCGAGATCGCTTAGACTGATATTAACCTCACCTTGCTTAATCACGCTAATTGGCAAACGCTTAGCAGCAAACGGCGGACCACCTTTGACATCGCGTATCGCTACAAACAAGACATCATCGGCTTTGACCAACGGTAACAAGCTAGTATTGATGGTTATTGTAACGTCAATACCTTCAGACGCTTGTTGTTGCTGAGCGCTCACATTGGCACTCAGCTCATCCAAGCTGGCCAGCGCTTGCGTATGATCCCCTGGCTTTGCTGAAATGCTAGCGCGCAGACGCGTAATCCAGCCTTGTGCTTGATCAAAGTTACTACTGCGTGCCTCACCCATTGCCATGAGCATTTGCGCGCCTTCATGCTGTGGATTTTTGGCCAGCACTCCTTCTAGAACGCGGCGGCTATTAGCATCTAATTGCCCTTTATTAGCAAAAAAGCTAATCTGCGCATAGGTCGTCGCAATCTCTTCATTATCGGGCGCTAAGCGATAGGCACGCGACAAAGCCTCTAGTGCAGAATCTGTCGCTTCTAGTGATAAGAACAGCTCGGACAAGCGCATCCAGCGATTATAATCATCAGCATGGCGATAGACGTTGGTCTGCATAGCGCTAATCAACTGTTGACCATCTTCGATGGCCCAAGCTGGCGGCTGGTCAATCCTACCTGCCAATAAATCATCAGCAACTTGACCGACTTTATCCTCGGCCGCCCACAGCTCAAATACAGGCGTGCGATCACCGACCATCAGATACGCCATCGCTGCCAACACTGGCACCCAGACTACAATGATTAACCGGCTTTTGATACCGGGCGCAATCATCGGCGTCACTACGCGCTGCGCATCTAAAAGCTGACGTTCAAGCTCAAGCTTTTGGGATTGATAATGACTATCATCAATCGTGCCAGCATCCTTATCAGTTTTTAGCTCTGCTAGACGAGCGCGAAAGACAGCGATATTAATATCGAGTAGCTGATTGTCCACGGGCTTATCTGTTGCGCGTGAGGCTCTTAACCACGGCATTATGGTGATAAAACCAAGAACTAAAGCGATAAGTAAGCTTAGGGCAATAAATAAGCCAACAGTAGAAAATAGGTTCATTTTTTGTCCTCGATGCTGGTGATGTCATGATCTGTTCTGTTGACGCTATCTTTGCTATCAGCACGTGATAACAGGCGATCAAGTTCAGCTTGTTCTGCTACCGTCAATGCAGCAGCGCCATTATTTACCGTCACGCCGCTTTGACCACTAGCAACACGCTGATGGCGCTTGCTTCGCCAAAACCAACCAACTATTAAAAGCACGAGTAATAATGGTGGAAAAAACCATAGTATCCACGTTGAGGGACGGACAGGCGGTTTATAACTGATGAAGTCGCCATAACGCTCCTGCATATAACTGCGAATCTCGGTATCACTCCGACCATCTTTGACCATATTGTAGGTTTTTTGCTTTAAATCTTGGGCAATAGGCGCATCAGAACCTGCAAGGTTTTGATTTTGGCATTTTGGACAACGAAACTCTTCAATGAGACCTCGATACTGAGCTTCTTGTTGTATAGAGTCAAAGTCGTAAACATCGATGGCGGCATAAGCGCTCATACTTATGCCCATGTTTATAGTTATACCAAGGCTTATACTTAGCAAACACGCAAATATGAAGCTAGCCAATGCTGTGGTCAGAGTTTTCATGTGCTTTGTCGGCATAGTCATTGTCTTCATAGTCATTATAGGCATCGTTATCATTTGCACGCCTCCTTGACCTGATTGGGGTCGGGACTGACATTGCGTTTATTGGCTTCGTTGAGTACCATGAGACAAGGCGTGATACGACTTTGCCAATTACTCTCATTAATCTCACCGATAATATGCTGACGAATAACCCCTTCACCATCGACCACGAAAGTCTCAGGTGCTCCCGTCAAACCTAAATCTAACGCAAACTGACCCGACAAATCCTGAATAGACATCGAGAAGGGATCGCCGCCGCGGTTAAGATATCCTAGCGCATCCCCGATGTCATCTTTGTAATTGACGCCAACCAAATTGACGCCGCGCTCTTCTAACTGCATTAAAAAAGGATGCTCGATAATACAAGTGGGACACCAAGAGCCCCAAATATTCATCAAAAACGGCCGATCAGGCAGATTGTCGTTGGTCATAATACGACTGGTATCTGACAATAACGGCAGCTCAAATGCAGGCACCGGACGCTCAAGAGCAGTATTGGTGACGATTTCAGTCGGCTGGCCCAAACGCATATAGAGCATAACCACAAAGCCTGCAAAAACGATGAGCGGAATCAGAAACCATATCTTTAGCTGCTTTTTATTGATGGTCTTATTAGCATTTTGGTTAGAGGTGTTGTTTGACGTACTCATACTAATTGTCCCCCATCTTTACTGCCGGTGCTTCCACATCTGCTACAGTCACAAAGCCTGCTGAATCCATCGCATTTTGGCTGACAGTCTTAGGCTTTTTGATGCGATAACGCTTGTCTAGCATACTTAGCAATCCACCTAGAGCCATGATAATAGCACCAAGCCATATCCAACGAATCAACGGCTTCACATAGATACGTACCGCCCATTGGTTGCTGTCTTCAGCAATTGGTTCGCCAAGTGCGACATAGACATCACGCATGAGACTGGCATCAATTGCCGCCTCAGTCATCGGCATCATACTCACCACGTAAGTACGCTTTTCAGGATACAAGGTAGTCACTGCGCGACCGTCTTTGGTCACCTCCACTTCCGCTTGCATACCATCGAAGTTACTGCCTCTGACTTCATGAAAATCCTTTACAGTAAAGTCATAACCTTGCACATGCACGCTATCATTTTCGCCCAATGCCACATCACGCTCGATGCTTAGGCTACTAGTGAAGGCGATGCCGATAACCGCTATCAACACACCAATATGTGCCGTTTGCTGACCCCAGTAGCTCAAACGCAATTGACCCAAGCCTTTAAAAAAGCTCGGTGCATTTTTGGTTTTGTCTTTAAAGTCGACGACCATCCAGAACAATACCCAAAAACTAACGGCCAAAGTGACACCAATATTGAGCATAGAAGACGGGTGGACAAAGTAAGCAATAATCGCTGCCAATACTAAGCTGCTAACAGCTATGACCATACCAACGCCAAGTAATGGGCGCTTGTCTTTTTTCCAGCGGATATTAGAGCCCATACCCATCGCAATCAATAACAACCACGTTAAGGGGACAAATAGCGCATTAAAGTAAGGAGGGCCTACCGATACTTGACCCAAATTAAAGGAATCAGCAATGATAGGATATAGCGTACCCAGCAAGACCACTAAGGTAGCAATCAGAATAATGACGTTATTGATGACTAAGAATGACTCACGCGAGATAAGCTGGTACTGACTCTCGACCGTCAAACGCCAACCGCGCACTGCGAACATCAACAGGCCGCCACCAATAATAACCCCTAAGATAGCTAAGATGACTAAGCCACGAGTTGGATCAGCGGCGAACGAATGCACCGAAGTGATAACGCCAGAGCGTACTAGGAACGTGCCAAGTAAGCTCAGCGCAAAGGCAAAAATCGCCAGCATAATCGTCCATGCCTTAAAGACACCACGCTTTTCAGTCACTGCCAACGAATGTAGTAATGCCAAACCGGCAAGCCATGGCATCAGTGACGCGTTCTCTACTGGATCCCAAAACCACCAACCGCCCCAGCCAAGCTCGTAATAGGCCCACCAAGAACCCAGCGCGATACCAATGGTTAAGAAACCCCAAGCAGCGAGTGCCCATGGACGCGACCAACGCGTCCAAACGGCATCCAAGCGCCCTTCCCATAATGCTGCCATACAAAACGCAAACGGCACGACCATGCCCACATAGCCCATATATAGCATCGGCGGATGAATAATCAGACCGAAATCTTGTAGAACAGGGTTCAGATCCGCGCCATCGACAGGCAGGTTTGGCAAAGTACGATCAAACGGCGACGAGGTAAAGATTAACATCGCCAGCATCATCATCTGTACGCCAGCCAATATCACCAATACCCGCGCACGCATCGACAGCGGCAGACCACGGCTAAAATATGACACCAAGGCACACCAAGTGGCCATGATGGTCATCCATAACAATAACGAACCTTCATGCCCGCCCCACGTTGCTGATAGCTTATAGTACCAAGGCAACAAGGTATTAGAATGCTGGGTGACGTAGACCAAGCTAAAGTCATTGTAATAAAAGCCGGCCATCAAAGCGCCAAATGAGGTAATCATGGCAGCAAACTGTGCCCATGCCAAACTTGGTGCCAAACGCTGCCAAGCAACGTGATCACGCATGATGCCAATAGTTGGCAACACCACTTGCAAAATCGCCAATATAAAGGCGGCCAGCAAGGCAAAATAACCCAATTCTGTGATTAACATATGGTCTAACCTTGTTTACCTTGGATACTATCTAAGAGTCGCCGATGGCATTTATTAGCCACTGGCGAACGCTATATAGTCCTTAATGCGGTCATAGTTTACGGTTACAAACAGAGGTTTTAATCGCTATAGAAGCCCATAAAACCCGCTACTATTATCGTGATGTACTAATACGATTTATTAATACAAAGAAGCTGTCTTACACTGGTTGTGCTTTTATTAAGTCTGTAAAAAAAGTTACTTACTGCCCTACTGCCCTACTGCATCGCTGGGAAAAACACCAACACCAGATGCAACCAACCTGCCAAAAACCCAGTCAGTCCACCCAAGACGATAAGCGTCATCTCATCTTCCCGAAACGCCGGACGTAATAAGTTCTGAAACTCATTTGGCGATAATGCGCGAATACGATCTCGGAACAGCCCAAATATCTTACTGGCACGGCTTTCATTCAACTCAGGATCACGTAGTGGCACCATGGTCGCGACGATGGATTTATCAATAATAGTATTTTTTAACTGCCCATACTCACGGCGACCCAGCCCTACTCTTAACGTCGTACTAATGACCGGCGATTCTAACACCTTATATAAGTGCGACTTCATGAGCTCACGCGTTTGTGCAGCACGGTCACCATACATCATCTCATTCATGATGTTCTCAAGCGTCACCAAATCTTTTACCACAATCTCAGCGAAAACCTCAGAGACTTCTTCTTGACGCTTCATAAAGCCGCCCTGAAAACGATACTGGCCAATATGCGGCAGCTGCGGCCTAATGAACGGGAAGCGACTTTGTAGCGCAAAAAACTTCACATACGGTATAAAGTGCGGCTCTATTGGATTAAACACCATCCAAATGGCGATCCAGTTGGTGAGAAACCCCCAAATAGCGGCAAAGAAAGGTACGGTCCAATGCTGCGGCACCACCAAAAAAATGAACATTTGCACAATACCGAAAACCAATCCAATCAGCGCACTGATATGCCAAATAAAGTTAATCTCTTTTTGGCCTACCTTCAAAAACATATCGACCATTAAGCGCCGATCGTTTTCCATGGTATTAACAATCATTTTACGCATATCGACCAAGTCTTCGACATGATAAGTCAAATCCGTCACCAGCGACTGCATGATACTGGGCAACTCTTTGTGTGCTTGGGCGTAGACGCGACGCTTTAAGGCATAGGGCAAGTTGCCCCAGAGGGCTGGCGAATGGTCGAGCATAATCTCATCAATCAGTGGCTCAAGGTTTTTATCCACGGTATCAGTGATAAAAACTGCCATTTGATCCGGCTCCATCGCCTTAAAAAACTCATCAAGCGAACCGAGCTTAGAGAGCGTTTGATCTACAATTACCCCAGATATCTTGCCCGCTTTTCGCGGCACGATACCTTGCCAGCCGATACCCGGTAGGCCAAAAAACGGAAAGTTCGGAATACGAATACCCCAAAACTTAACAGGATAAAACAGCATTTTGAGCGCCATCCACACGTGTATCCAAGTGACGAATGCCGTCACGGGTGGGATGGTTAGCATGGCAAAAAACTCTGGGTGCTCAGCTATCGTTTGCCACAATGAAGTTGCGTCCATGACTTTGGTTGTCCCTGACATGATGATTGTCGTTGCTAATAAAATATGCTTAGCAAATTAAGAACGCTCAAAAGACGTTCCCCCAAAATAACTACTAATAACCAACCGGTTCAAGACCCTGTTAATTCGTTCAAGGTACCTTTAATTGGTTTAAAATATTTTTAATTGATTTAATATTTTTGAATAT
Source organism: Psychrobacter okhotskensis (assembly GCF_965638355.1). Taxonomy (NCBI): domain Bacteria; kingdom Pseudomonadati; phylum Pseudomonadota; class Gammaproteobacteria; order Moraxellales; family Moraxellaceae; genus Psychrobacter; species Psychrobacter okhotskensis. The sequence goes on along the minus strand of NZ_OZ281822.1, from coordinate 1,014,876 downwards.
AAGACAGATAAGTGCAAGTCCTATCAATGCAAGTAATACTCTATAATAGCCTGCGCGACTCTGACAGCGCGTCAATGCTATATAGAATTGACGATATAAAATAAATCGCCTGATTTTAGCATACTTGCTATTCATTAGCACACGTCGACCCTAGCCAAGTTGTGACTAGAGATGACAAGTTCTGTTGCCTCACTGGTATTGTGAAAGTAATCGTAAAAGAATCATCCTCATAATCGTAAATATCTCAAACCCATTTATCTCAATCACTCATGATGCCAACGATAAAATAAATCGCAGAGTACTGCGCCCTCGCATTTGTTCTGTTATAATTTGTGATTAATTTGCAGCGAAATTCAACACACCAGTCATTGCAAGTTAATGATTGCGCATAGCACTGTATCTGATTGAAATCATTAATCTTATCCTTTATATTCATCGCGCTTAGACTGACTATCCCACCGTTTTATCCCGCTTCTGATGTTTCGCCGACCGCCTGAGTACTGATTTTATATGAATAAACCGCTAGCTTCCGACACCGAACAGGTCAACCGTATTTTTGCGCACCGGATCATTATCTTTGGGCTACTAATATTTTTGGGTCTGAGTGGTTTGCTACTACGCTATGGTTATTTGCAAGTCTATGCTCATGATAAATATACGACACAGGCAGACAACAATCGCATTAAGCTGATATCTGCACCGCCAAGCCGTGGTTATATTTATGATCGTAATGGGGTGATACTGGCGGACAATCAGCCTGTATTTACGGCGATGCTCAGCCCTGATGAGGTCGAAAACCCAGAACGTACCTTAAATTTGCTCGCGCCCATCTTTGAGCTTACCGATAAAGACATCACGGATATTTTGGCACGTCTGAGCAAAAGTAAAAACGATCCAGTGACCATTAAAATCGATTTAACCGAAGCACAATTGGCGCAGTTCAGCGAGCGCAAGCCTTTCTTTCGCGGTGTTACTATCCAGAGCAAGTTGACACGCTCATACCCTTACGACGAGCTGTTCGCCCACGTCATTGGTTACGTCGGCCGTATCAACGACAAAGAAAGCAAGCGCATTGACAAAGATCGCTATGCGGGCACGGATCTCATTGGCAAAATCGGTATTGAAGATTTTTATGAAGATATTTTACTTGGACAACCGGGCTACCAATCGGTAGAGACAGACGCTCACGGCAATATTATTCGCCAACTAGACACCAAACCGCCGATTGCAGGTAATGATATTACCCTGAGCTTAGATTACGGTTTACAAACCGTCGCTCAGCAGCAGCTCGATGGTCGTCGCGGCGCTATTGTGGCGATAGACCCGCAAAACGGTGACGTACTGGCCTTTGTCAGTAATCCAAGCTATGACCCCAACCCTTTTATCTCTGGCATCTCGTTTAGAGACTATGGCTCACTACGGGACGATCTGGATCAGCCACTATATAATCGGGCATTACAGGGCACTTACCCGCCCGGCTCTACTATCAAGCCTTTTGAAGGTTTGGGCGGGATTCATTACGGTCTGCGTGATTGGGACACCACTATTTATGATCCTGGTTATTTCAGTCTGCCCGGAGATACCCACCGTTTTCGCGATTGGAAACGTGGTGGTCACGGCACAGTCGATCTCAAAAAGTCTATCGTGATGTCGGTTGATACCTACTATTATAAGCTGGCCTATGAGATGGGCATTCAGCGTCTGCATGATTGGATGGTACGTTTTGGCTTTGGCGAGGAGACTGGCATTGACCTGCCCAATGAAAAGTCAGGCATTATGCCATCGCCAAAATGGAAAAAAGACACGTACGATAAAGGCTGGCTACCGGGTGAGACGATCTCAGTCAGCATCGGTCAAGGGTATTTCTTAGCCACGCCGCTACAGATCGCCAATGCGACAGCGATGACTGCCAACAAGGGCTATCACATTACCCCGCATCTGCTGAAAAGCAGCGATGGGGCAGCAGAGGTCAAGGTCATCACCAAACCCGATGGCAAAATCGACTATAACGGCAAACCCTCTGATTGGCTACGCATGCATGATGCGATGGAAAGTGTGGTGAAAGGTGGCACGGGACGTGGTATCTATACGCCGCGCTATCGTATCGCGGGTAAGACTGGTACGGCACAGGTAAAATCCATCGCTCAAGGCAAACGTTATGATAAGTCTGCGATAGACAAGCGCCACTGGGATCATGCGTGGTTCAACGGTTTTGCGCCAGTAGAAGACCCACAAATCGCCCTTGCCGTGTTGGTCGAAAACGGTGGCGGCGGTAGTGCCGTGGCAGCACCTATTGGTCGCGCGCTATTTGACTATTGGGTATTACAACGCAAAAATGATCCTATCTTGCCACCAACAGCTGACCAACTAAAAGTCATCAAACGTCAAAAAGCCTTTGAAAAAGTCATGCGTGATGCCCTGCGCGACAAAGAAGCAGCGTTAGCAGAGCAGGCAGCCGCGCAAGCAGCACCCACGACAGCGAGCGAATAAAGACCCATAAAGAATAAGAACGGTGACCATGAAAAAATTAGCAACATCGCATAGCACTAAGCGTAAAACGTCTCATCAAGCAAAATCGTCGGCTGCCGGTCAGGTACGTATTATCGGTGGACAGTTTAAACGGCGCAGCGTCAGCTTCATCGATGCCGAAGGTTTACGTCCGACCCCTGATCGCCTGCGGGAGACCCTATTTAATTGGTTACTTGCTGATATTCATGGTGCATACGTGCTCGACAGCTGTGCCGGTAGTGGCGTCTTAGGCTTTGAGGCACTGTCTCGTGGTGCGGCACACTGCACCTTTATCGAGATGAATCGAGCACAAAGCGACATGCTGCAGCAAAGCGCTGAGCAGTTGCGCCTCGACGCTGATACCTATCAGATTATCAATGGCACCGCAGAGCAAGTATTGATGCAAAGTCACCTTGTCTCGCGCCCTTTTGATATTGTCTTTATCGATCCGCCCTATGCTGAAGATTTGTGGCAGCCGATTTTAACGACGCTTATCAGCCAGTCGCTCATTAGCCCCACGACCCTTATTTATTTAGAGGCCGATAAAGACTTAGCAGCACAATTGAATCAGCTAGCGAATATATTCAATGAAACATCAATGATACAAGCGCCAATCAGCTTTGATTGCCTCAAACAAACCAAAGTGGGACAAGTTGTCGCTGGACTTTATCAGCTATCATCGTCATAATTGTTTGGTTAATAAAAACGATTAACAAACGTTACAAATGTTTAGAACCGCTAAAAAACTGGCCAACGCTGCAGTTTAATGTATATAAGGCGAAAATAAACCCCAATGCAGCTTGCAAGCGTAGGCGCTACTGCTTATAATGTGCAGTCTGTTTTTTGAGAGCCCCGTTCCCAGCTAAACTCTCAACGAATTCTAATTTTAAGGTTTTATCATGAAAACACTTAGTGCAAAACCAGCTGAAGTGACCCATGACTGGTATGTCGTAGATGCTGACGGCAAAACCCTTGGTCGCTTAGCCACTCAAATCGCTACTCGCTTACGTGGCAAGCATAAGCCGTCTTTTACGCCGCACGTTGACACTGGTGACTTTATTGTTGTCATCAATGCTGACAAAATCACGGTAACGGGTAAAAAAGCGCAAGATAAAAAATACTATCGTCACAGTGGCTATCCAGGTGGTATCAAAGAAACCAACTTCAGTAAACTGCTTGCACATAAGCCTGAAGATGTTCTACACAAAGCGGTTAAGGGTATGCTTCCAAAAGGTCCTCTTGGCTATGCGATGATCAAGAAGCTGAAACTATATGCGGGTACTGAACATCCACATGAAGCACAGCAACCTAAAGCACTAGACATCTAAGGATACACTTATGGAACGCAATTACGGAACTGGTCGCCGCAAAACTTCTACTGCTCGTGTCTTTTTAGCTAAAGGTACTGGTAGCATTGTTGTTAACGGCAAGCCACTTGATGAATATTTCAGCCGCGAAACCTCACGCATGGTTGTTCGTCAGCCTCTAGAATTACTTGACTCACCTACTGCTTATGATCTTTTCATTACGGTTAAAGGCGGCGGTATCAGTGGTCAAGCGGGCGCTATTCGCCACGGCATCACGCGTGCATTGATCGAGCTTGACGAAGCCAACAAACCTGCTCTAAAAGCAGCTGGTTTTGTGACTCGTGATTCACGTCAAGTTGAACGTAAGAAATTGGGCCTACGTAAAGCACGTAAACGTCCACAATTCTCGAAACGTTAATCAAAACTACTTCTTTGCTTTTTGTGGTTATCGTCTTTTTCTCAGAGTCGATTTAACCGTATTAAGCAAAAGAATAGATTTGCAAAACCCCATAAGCTGGTCACAGCTTATGGGGTTTTTTTATGCCCACTCATCTCTTTATTGACAAGCGATGTATGGCGTAAGCGGTTGCGTTGCACACCGCTCTTATTGCCGCACTTTGCGAAAATGTTGCTTGCAAAGCGCCTAACGCTACCCCATCATATTACCTATCTATTTATGATACGCCGTTATTTATAGCGCAGAAGGATATTATGAAAGCGCCCGAACAATACGATCCAAGCAAGTCATCAAAGACCGATATGCCAGCGCCAACTGCCGCGCAGCATGGGAAAGCAGCGAAGTCACCCGCTATTCCTATCGGCACGCCAACGATTACTCAAACCCATAAACGTACGGCACAAGCAGATAAAAAGCCTTTTCAATGGCAGTTTTTATTGCCTAAATATTGGGCGATTTGGCTACTACTGGTTATTTTTCTACCGATGATTTATCTGCCACTACGTTGGCAGTTTTGGCTTGGGCGTAAAGTAGGTATTTTAACCTATAAAGTAGCAGGATCGCGGCGACGTGATACGCTGATTAACTTAAGGCTGGCCTTTCCAGAGAAGCCAGAAGTCGAACGTGAGCTGATGGCTAAGCAAGTCTTTGTCAACCAAGGTATTGGTGTGTTCGAAACCTTATGTGCATGGTTCCGACCAAATGTCTTTACCCGCACCGTTTCTATCTCTGGATTACAGCATCTCGTTAATGCCCAAAACGAAGGTCGTCCAGTCATTCTACTAGGCGCTCACTATACCATGCTCGATTTGGGCGGCTTACTTTGTGCACAATTTTTCCCTGTAGACTGTATGTATCGCACGCAGAATAATCCATTACTTGATTGGTTTATTTATAATGGCCGCACCAATATATTCGGTACACAGATTTCTAGTCGAGACATGCGCAGTTTGGTCAACTCTATCAAAGCCGGACATGTTATCTGGTACTCTCCTGACCAAGATTATGGTCTTAAGCAAGGAGTAATGGCACCATTTTTTGGTGTGCCAGCAGCGACTATCACCGCTTCAAGACGCATGGCAAAGCTAGGTAGCAAAGACAAGCCACCTGCGGTCATGGCATTGCATACCTATCGGCAGACGCCTGATAATCTGCCGAGTGGCAAACGCCCGCATTATCATTTAACCATTACCCCAGCATTAGATCATTATCCCAGTAACGACGAGGTTGGTGATGCTAGCCGTGTCAATGAAATCTTAGAAGGGTTGATTCGTATTGATCCGACTCAGTGGATGTGGTTCCATCGCCGCTTCAAAAATGGGCCTGATGGTCGGACTGGTATTTATAAGTAGACTCCTATTCTTAAGAAAATTGCTGGGAAAATTTGCTATACTTTGCAGCTAATATTTTATCTTGTCATCAATACATAAATAACCACATAAATAGCGTTTCAATAACCACGCAATTATAATAATTCGATAAATAAAACCTTTATAAATAAATAACGGATTTTCCATGAATAATAACCGCACTTCTGATAATCAAACTTCTGACAGCCAAATCTCTGATAACTCGACACAAGCCAAACGCATTTTAACTGGCATTACCACTTCAGGCATTCCACACTTAGGCAACTATGTAGGCGCCATTCGCCCAGCGATTCAATCTATTCAGAACAGTAATGATGAAGCTTTTTTCTTTTTAGCCGATTATCATGGCATTATTAAATGCCATGACCCTGCTATTATTCATGAGTCTACTAAAGCGATTGCTGCAACTTGGATTGCCTGCGGTCTTGACCCTGAGCGTGTGACCTTTTATCGTCAATCAGATGTTCCCGAAATACCAGAATTGGCTTGGGTTTTAAATTGTTCATGTGCCAAGGGTTTAATGAATCGTGCTCATGCTTACAAAGCATCGGTAGATGCCAACATGAATAAAGAAGATGTTGATCCCGACCAAGGTATCACGATGGGTCTGTTTGGCTATCCGGTATTAATGGCTGCGGATATCTTAATGTTTAATGCTACTCACGTACCAGTAGGACGTGATCAAATTCAACATATTGAAATGGCGCGTGATATTGCGGGTACTTTTAATCATAAATATAAGCCGCTATTTACGCTACCCTCTGCGGTGGTCGATGATGAGATGCCGCTATTGACGGGTCTTGATGGACGTAAGATGAGTAAGAGCTATGGCAATACTATTCCGCTATTTGGTGAGCTAAATCCACAAGTTAGCGCTGAAAAGCAGATGCATAAAGCGATCATGAAAATTGTGACCAACTCACAATTGCCAGAAGAGCCAAAAGATCCTGACGATTCTGCTATTTTTGAGATTTATAAAGCCTTTGCCACACCTGCAGAAATTGCTGATATGCGTACGCAATTCGCTGCAGGTATAGGTTGGGGTGATGCCAAGCAAGCGCTGTTTGATAAAATCAACGATGAAATTGCGCCATTCCGCGCACGCTATGAAGAACTGATGGCTAATCCAAAAGAGTTGGAGGAAATCTTGCAAATGGGCGCTGCTAAAGCCCGTCGTCACAGCCAAAAACAGTTGGATAAAACGCGCCGTGCGATTGGTATCCGTCCGCTTGCTAAACTTAAATAAATTATCATTGATTACGATACTAGACTACCGACATGCAGAGTGAACGATTAATTGAGTCTAGCGTAGAAATTCATGATATGTCACTGCGTATCTATCAAACGCCAGTGCAGCATCTGCCAGAAGATCTCTATGTGCCGCCGCAAGCATTTGCCATTTGGCTCGAGCAATTTGCTGGGCCCTTAGATTTTTTGTTATATTTAGTCAAAAAAAATAACGTTGATCTGACCCAAATGCCAATATTGCCCATCACTGAGCAGTATTTGGCTTATATTAGTGAGTTGGACACCGAGCATTTTGAATTGGCCGGTGACTATCTTCTAATGGCGTCGACATTAATTGCAATCAAAACGGAGCTTTTGTTACCAAAGCCAGAAACCCCTACCGATGAGCGCGATCCAAAGGCTGAACTGATTGAGCGCCTTGAGGAATACGCCCAAATCAAAGCCGCCAGTCAGCGTTTGGACAGTCTTGTGCGTCTTGAACGCGATGTGTTTTTGGCGATGGCTAGTATGCCCAGTCAAGATATTATGAATGCCGAGCTGCCCAATTACTCGCCAAATCTGTTGATTGATAGCTTATTTAAAATGCAGTTACAGCCCGACTATCAGATGCATACCATTAAAGTCGATGCCGTTCCTCTTGCTGACCGTATCGCCAGTATTAGCCGTCAATTAAGTATGAATGGCGCGCGCTCGTTTTATGGGCTATTAGATAAAACTCAAGGCAAGATAGGTGTGGTGGTTAGCTTCGTTGCCGTGCTCGAGCTGATGAAACGCCAGCTAGTTGGTGTTATAAACGCTGATTTAGAGAGTCACCCTAACGATACTGCTACTGGTAATGAATCTGCTGAAGACAGCCACCTAGGGTCATTAACGTTACAATGGTTGGCTTAATGGTTTTTAATAGAGAATATGTAAAATGACAGATACGCAGCATCTACATTTAGCAGAGATGAGCAAACATATTGAAGTGCTGCTGCATGCATCCGAAGCACCACTCACCGCTCATGATTTAAAGAAGCACTTGTCTGTGTCTAGCAAAGATCTCAAACAAGCTTTGGCATTATTACAGCAGCGCTTGGATACGGGTGTACTAAGCTTGCATGAGACGGCCAGTGGTTATCGCCTACAAATTGCGGATAGCTACAGTGGCTTGATTCAGCGTGTATTCCCGCAGCGTCAAGAGCGCCTTAGCCAAGCCTTACTTGAGACACTGAGTGTGATTGCTTATAAGCAGCCAGTGACCCGCAGTGACATCGAGCACGTGCGCGGTGTCACGCTATCGAGCAATATATTGCGTCAGCTGTTCGATAAAGGCTGGATTGAAGAGAAGGGTTATAAGGAAACCTTGGGTCGACCAGCATTGCTACATACCACGCCACAATTCTTAGATGCCTTTGGATTGAATCATTTAGATGAGTTACCACCGATGCCAGATATGGCAGCCATTAAAGCGCTCTCTTAGCCTCAAAGTACGCTCTTAAACAGCTTGCAATAAGAACTGTATACTATTTTTAAGACCATAAAAAAGGACAAACTTAATAAGCTTGTCCTTTTTTTGAATCAAATTTTTAAACCAGTTTTTCTAAATCACTACAGTTAGATTAACAGTACTGATTATTAATTATTGGTTAATAATATCAACGCCCTTTGGCGGGGTAAATTTAAACTGGCTGCTGCTGATGCTTGGGTTCAGTTTGATGCCACTAAACTTGATAGAGGTCGTTTGACCTAAGGTATCATTTAGCACCATCATGACTGGCTTACCACCACTAAAGCTCATTGATAAACTCTTAAAGCTGGCACTATCCGACTTTGGATAAAGCACATAGTAGTTTTTATTATCATACGGCTGGGTGATTTTAAAGTTTTTATCGATTTTGCTTGGATCACCTGATAATAAGAGTGCTGGGGTATTACCCACTTGGCTATCGACGTTTTGCTTAGTCGCTTGCTCTAAATCTTTGTCATAAACCCACATCGAGCTGCCATTAGCAATGATTAGCTGCTGTGAAGGTGACTTTGTCTCCCAGCGAAAGTTGTTTGGACGCTGCACACTCATAGAGCCAGAAAACGTGCCACTATTAGCGCCTTTGGTTGTTTGACTAAAATTGGCTGTCATACTCTTGGTATTGGCTAACAGTGTATTTAAACGCTTAGCAGCCGTCAAGTTATCCGCAGGGGCAGCCGTCGCTGATTGTGTGAGTGCCATCATCGGCGCTGCGACACCAAGTGAGGTCATCAACACACCTGCTAAAGCACCGCTCCTCATTTTTTGTTTTAGGCTCGTGGTTTGTTTATTTAGTAAAGTCATTATTAATCCTCTCTCAAAATGCGTAATCGCTAAAAAATAAATGTTGTTATTAAAATTTTTGTTTTCAATACTGTTTAATAGCCTAGATAAAACCAGCCTTATTAAGCAATGCGCACAGTGTGCCAGTTTTTTCATTACGCGCCTAGTCATGATTTGCAATCATTACTACGCCTGCCATACGCGCTTGTAACCAACTCTGTTACACACTATATCAAGATATTTATATAAAACCTTATAGGGTCGATTGGTTCACAAGCTTAGACTTGCTCTGGCTTACAGACATAAAAAATCCTCTACTACCAAACGGTAATAGAGGATTTTTTAGTCATCAGATTGTTTTACTCAAAAAGAATAAAACAACCTAGATGGGCAATTATGCGCTTTCAACCATAACATAACGACGGTTGAATTTACCTTTGGTCGCAAACTTTACCACACCGTCATTCAGTGCAAATAAAGTATGGTCACGACCCATGCCAACGCCTTCGCCTGCGTGGAATTCTGTACCACGTTGACGAACGATGATGTTACCGGCAACGATGGCTTGACCGCCAAAGATTTTTACGCCGAGCATTTTTGGGTTTGAATCACGACCGTTACGGCTTGAACCGGCAGCTTTTTTATGTGCCATGAGAAAATCTCCTTGTTAATGTGACTTATCGCTAATGCGACAACTCTTAAGCATTTAGTGCGCTATTTAGCAGTAATTGCTAAGTGGATAATTAGGCATTAATCGCTTTGATTTTTAACAAGGTGTACCATTGGCGGTGACCTTGCTCTTTGTGATAATGCTTACGACGGTTGTGCTTGATGATACGGATTTTTTCGCCGCGACCATGTTCAACCACTTCTACTTCTACGCTAGCACCTTCAACGATAGGCTGACCGATTTTGACAGTTTCACCGTCAACAACCATCAACACATCTTCAAATTTGATTGTTTCGCCTTTTTCTGCTTTTAGTAATTCAACTTTTAAAAGCTCATCGACGACTACACGGTGCTGTTTACCACCAGTTTTGATTACTGCGTACATTGTCTGACTCCGTTTAACCCGTGTGCCGTGGATGATATTATACCAACGCTTTTACGACGAACACGACAGGGAAAAATTAAAGGCAAGATTTTACGGCTTTTTGCTCATAAAAGCAAGCCGCGCCTCTTGTTTTTGTAAGGTGGTTACACTAAACCAGCGCTAATACTACTACATCTATTAATATAGAGGGAATGGCAGTGTGACTGATGGTTAAGTCGATCGAATCTGCCACTCAAGCAAAATGCTTACTAATAGTAATAAATACTGACTTACATCTAACAGCGGCCATTATAACGCATATAATCAGTTGCTTACAGTCTTTTATCAATCGCTTTTGCTTAAGCAGCCATTGTTGATAATGCCCCATAAAACTATTTATAATTCTTTTTTGTTTTTATCATTTTTATTTGGTATTTAATAGAGAGATACAGGCAGTTTTAGAGTCGATACTCTGCGTCATGTCTTACTTTATTCAACAATTGAGACGCCTAGCTATGCTATTATAAGCCAGACAATAACCCTAGGTAGGTAGCTATCCTAGCTATAGATTAGGGCTATTACCCACCCTTTTATTTTCATTAATATGACTATTTATTATGACCAGTACCCTTTTAGATAACATCTCTCCTACTTCTCAATCTACGCTGACCTATGCTGATATCCAAAATATCGTGGCGGATGATTTTGAAATTATGGACAAGCAAGTATTCGGTAGTCTGAACTCAAAAGTCCAATTGGTGATGAGCGTCTCACAGCATGTGATTAATGCAGGTGGTAAGCGGATGCGCCCGTTGATTACCTTGTTATGTGCGCGCATGCTCAATGATGCACCATCACAGCAGGCCATGCATTTGGCAGCCATTACTGAGATGCTGCATACGGCAACTTTAGTGCATGACGATGTGATTGATGAGTCAGGGCAGCGCCGTGGTAAGCCAACGGCGAATGCCACTTGGGACAATGCCACAGCAGTACTGGTCGGTGACTATCTGATTGCCCGCGCCTTTAACTTGTTGGTTGGTTTTCAAAGCTTGCCACTACTGCAGGTATTCTCAGACGGGACTTGTGATATTGCCGAAGGTGAAGTATTGCAGCTGCAACATCAGCATAACCCTGCCGCGACTGAAACCGATTATCTCAATATTATCGATGGCAAAACCTCTCGTCTGTTTATGATGGCGACCCAAGGCGCAGCTATCTTGCAAGACAAAACAGAATATATGACCGCGCTGGGCGATTTTGGTCAGCACTTCGGTAATGCCTTCCAGATTATCGACGATGTACTCGATTACAGCGGTGATAGTGAGCTAATGGGTAAAAACTTGGGTGATGATTTAGCCGAAGGCAAACCGACCCTACCGACTATTAAAGCGCTTGAATTATTAAAAGACAGTGATAAAGCAGGCTATGAGCAATTACGTGTCGCTGTACAAACGGGCAAAACACCCAATGCAGAGCAGCTTATCGAATTGGTACGCACCTCTGGCTCATTAGACTATTGTAAGCTGCGCGCTTTGGAAGAAACGAAGCTGGCACAACAAGCGCTAAGTACCTTGCCTGACAATCGTTATCGCCAAGGGCTGCACCAATTAACAGAGCTTGCCAGCGCACGTTTATTATAGTCTGACTGCTAACATTTACGCTGTGCCCATATCTGTGTCTATAAAAGTCGTCTTCGATACAGGTTTTGGCTCATTTATTTAATGGTCACATTTAACGGTTGCTAAAATAAAGGTTTTGGTTGCACATGGGATTTTTGAGGTCAAACAGGTAGGAATAACCGTCTCATATGACTTTTATAACAAAAGTTAACATTTTTTGTCATCGAAGCCTCTAGATGACTTTTTTGGTTATTCGTTGGTGTGTCGCTTGTAACCACGGCACTTAGCGCAAGATTCACAACTAAAGTCGCTGTTTTTTTTGGCAAACCCTATTCTAAAGTACTTGACTATGGGGTAACCCCATTAGTTTATAATAACTGATTAAATTTACTAATCAACTTTATGGTTTGCCTACATCTATGACGCTAAAAATCTTGCCTCATTATTGCGCATACAACCTTAGCGACCGAATATTTTGGTCATAATCCGCTACTAAAATTGGTGCTATTAAAACTGATTTTATTAACAATGCGATGAGCAAAATATGCCGAGGCACATAGCCTCAAGACTACCCATATATTTACTCTTTAAAGAATTTAATACGTTAAGATTTATTTATAAACTTTTTATACTGTCATTATTTATTTTATATTGCCGAGGACATTGATGAAGCACTCTTATCTTGCGCTTGTAATAGCATCTGTACTATCTGGAGCTGTACTGGTTGGCTGTGACAAAAACGAGGACGCCGCTGGCGCTGATGCCGCTGCACAGCAGCAGATGCCGCCTGCCGTCGTCAACGTCCAAACTGTCACTTTCGATACGGTACCTCAAGTACAAACATTTTCTGGACGTACAGCGGCTTATCAAACCGCTGACGTTCGTCCACAGGTCAACGGCGTCATTGACGAAGTACTGTTCCGTGAGGGCGGTAATGTCAAAAAAGACCAACCGATGTATCGTATCAATACGGACAACTACGCTACCTCTATTACTAGTGGAGAAGCAGCGGTCGCTCAAGCACAAGCCAATTATCAGACAGCACTGGCTAATAATGCCAATGCCAAAGCTGAATTGGGCAGTCGCCAAGCGTCATTAGCTCAAGCGGTTAATGACTTCCAGCGCCTACAAGGGCTTGTGGAGATTGATGCTATCTCGAAGCAACAATACGATCAAGCACAAACGCAAGTCCGTACTGCACAAGCTGCATTAGACAGTGCACGGGCGACTGTCGGTCAAACGCAAGCAGGTATCGAAAGCGCAAAAGCGGGCATTCAAACCGCGAAAGCAGGTTTAGAGTCCAGTACCCTTGATCTGAACCGTACCATCGTACGGGCACCAATCTCAGGGCGCACAGAGCGCTCAAATGTGACGGCTGGTACTTTGGTTAGTGCCAGTCAAGCCAATCCGTTGGTGACTATCTCGCGCTTAGATCCTATCTATGTCGACATCAGTCAGTCTTCGTCTGAGCTGTTGAAATTGCGCCAGCAAATATCGGAAGGCAAAGCGCAGCCCGGTATGAACTCGGTTGAATTGGTACTAGAGGATGGCTCGGTCTATCCGGTACGCGGTAAGCTTGCACTATCTGAAGCAAAAGTGGATGAGTCAACTGGCGCGGTTACCTTACGTGCCATCTTCCCAAACAGCAACAACATCTTGCTGCCAGGTATGTATGTGACTGCCCGCTTGACCCAAAGTGTCATTACCAATGCGGCATTAGTCCCGCAAAGCGCAGTGACACGTACATCTAAGAGTGAGACGCAAGTCTATATCGTCGATGAAAACAACAAAATCCAAGTACGTCCAGTTACTATTAATGGTACTTACAACGGACAGTGGGTTGTCACTGACGGTCTAAAAGCAGGTGATAAAGTGGTGGTGATTGGCGGCTCAAAAGTCAAACCTGAACAAGAGGTAGTCGCTAAGCCACTCGAAAACGCCAATCCAGCACCATCTGCAAAAGGACAAGGCACGCCAAACGCCAAAACGCCTCAGCAAGCTGCAAAAACGGTGGATAAGCCAGCTGGTAACGAAACTTCTGCTAAGAAACCTACAGAAACCGCTGCTAACTAATTCCATTCAAAGATAGGAAGACTTAGGGATATACTATGTCACGTTTTTTTATTAATCGCCCTATTTTTGCATGGGTTATGGCTATTTTGGTCATGCTCATCGGGGTGATATCGGTTATTAATCTACCGATCGAACAGTATCCACGTATTGCACCGCCGACTATTTCGGTCAGTGCAAGCTATCCTGGTGCTAACGCACAAACCGTCGAAAACTCAGTCGTACAGATCATTGAGCAACGTATGAAAGGCCTCGATGGTCTGATGTATATGTCGTCATCGAGCTCGTCAAATGGTAGCGCTTCAGTGACGCTTACCTTTGAAAACGGCACAGATCCTGACACAGCTCAAGTACAAGTACAGAACAAACTGCAAGCAGCGATGAGCTCCTTGCCTGAGTCTGTTCAGCGTCAAGGTGTCAACGTCAATAAATCGTCTAGCAGCTTTTTGATGGTGCAAGCATTTATTTCTGAAGATGGCACCATGGATCGGGCAGATATTGCCGATTATATTAACTCTAATGTCGTCGATTCGATCAGTCGTGTAGAGGGTGTGGGTGAAGTTCAAGTCTTTGGCTCTACCTATGCGATGCGTGTATGGCTTGACCCTTCACGCCTACGTAGCTATAACATGGTGCCTTCTGATGTGGTCAATGCGATACGAGCGCAGAACGCGCAAGTATCTGCCGGTCAGTTAGGTCAAGCACCTGCTGATACTGACCAACAGGTTATCAATGCTACGGTCACGGTGCAAAGCTATCTTCAAACGCCTGAAGAATTCCGAAACATTCTACTAAAAACAGATACCTCAGGCGCACAAGTGCGCTTAGGCGATGTGGCAGATGTCGAGATTGGCAGTGAAAACTATAGCGTTGTGTCTTTATACAATGGTCAAGAAGCAGCCGGTTTAGGTATTTCACTTGCTGGTGGCGCAAACGCCCTTGAGACTCGTGAAGCCGTCGGCGCACGTATGGCTGAGCTGGAGCAAAACTTCCCAATTGGTCTAGCCTCAGTCGTTCCGTATGACACCACACCCTTTGTACGCTTGTCTATCGAACAAGTCGTTATGACCCTCATTGAAGCGATTGTGTTGGTATTTATCGTTATGTTCATTTTCTTACAGAACTGGCGTGCCACCATTATCCCGACCCTTGCTGTCCCTGTCGTACTCTTGGGTACCTTTGCAGTGTTGTATATTGCAGGCTTTAGTATCAACGTATTGACCATGTTTGCTATGGTACTCTCCATCGGTCTACTGGTCGATGATGCGATTGTCGTGGTAGAGAACGTTGAGCGTATCTTGGAGGAAGACCCCGATATCTCCATCAAAGACGCGACCACTCAATCGATGGGGGAAATCAGTAAGATCGTTATTGGTATCGCCCTGATTTTATCAGCGGTATTCGTACCGATGGCGTTCTTTGGTGGCTCAACAGGTGTGATTTATCGCCAGTTCTCTATCACCTTGATCACGAGCATGGTGCTATCAGCCATGGTCGCGCTTATTTTTACGCCTGCGCTATGTGTTACTTTACTCAAACGCGGTAAGAGCCATGAAAAGGGCAAGGACGAAAAGCAAAAAGGCTTCTTTGGCTGGTTTAACCGCTCGTTCTTTAAGCTTAGTCGTTCATACGAGGGCTTTGTTGGTAAAAGCATTCGTTTCAAATGGCTATATTTGATTGGTTATGCGGCCATTATCGGCGTCATGGTGGTGGTATTCTTACGTATTCCCGGCTCGTTTTTACCAGAAGAAGATCAGGGTATTATGTTTACCTTGGTTCAGCTTCCTGCCGGTTCGACATTAGATGAAACGCAAGAAGTGCTCGATAAAGTTAGAAACTATTACGACACTCAAGAAACCGATAACATTGCCTCTGTCTTTACCATTGCAGGCTTCAGCTTTGCTGGTCAAGGCCAAAACATGGGACTCGCATTCGTTCGCTTGTCAGATTGGGACAAGCGTTCCGGTGATGAAAATACGGCCCAAGCCGTTGCTGGTCGGGCAATGGGTTATTTCTTTACTCAGATAAATGAAGCACAAGTATTTGCCATTGTACCACCAGCCATTACTGAGCTTGGTAATGCCAGTGGTTTTGATTTAATGATTCAAGATAATGGTAACCTTGGTCACGATGGCCTACTTGAAGCACGTAATATGCTCTTAGGTATGGCAGGACAGAATGATCAAGTCGCTGGTGTACGTCCAAACGGTCAAGAAGACTCACCGCAGCTCAAGGTCAATATCAACCAAGAGCAAGCAGCCGCTTATGGCTTGTCGCTAGGTAATATCAATAGCGTCATCTCGACTGCATGGGGCTCAAGCTACGTCAACGACTTTATCGATCGTGGCCGTATCAAACGTGTCTATGTACAAGGTGAAGCCAGCAGCCGTACCAACCCTGATGACATTGGTAAGTGGTATGTACGAAACGAGACGAATGATATGATTTCATTTGATGCCTTTTCGACCAGTGAATGGCAGTCAGGCTCACCGCGTCTGACCCGCTATAACAGCTTACCATCAATGAATATCCAAGGTAGTGCAGCCCCAGGTTTGAGTACTGGTGAAGCCATGAGCTCAATGGAAGCCATGATAGACAAATTACCTGAAGGCATCAGTTACGAGTGGACGGGTATGTCATTGGAAGAGCAAAAATCAGGTGCCCAGGCGCCGATGCTTTACGCGCTTTCAATCTTAGTCGTATTCTTGTGCTTGGCGGCACTATATGAGAGCTGGTCTATCCCCTTCTCTGTCCTATTGGTTATTCCACTTGGGGTATTGGGTGCGGTGATATTTACGTGGTTACGAGGCTTCGCCAACGATATCTACTTGCAAGTAGGTCTACTGACGGTGGTTGGTCTATCGGCTAAAAACGCCATCTTGATTATCGAGTTTGCTAAAGACCATCAAGAGGAAGGCTATAGTCTAAAAGATGCGGTCATGACGGCGGCACGCCAACGTCTGCGTCCAATTATCATGACCTCACTTGCCTTTGGTCTGGGTGTTGTGCCATTATTCTTGGCGACTGGTCCAGGTTCAGGCAGTCAAAATGCTATTGGTACCAGTGTGGTTGGCGGTGTCGTAACGGCAACCTTGTTAGGCATCTTCTTTATCCCGATGTTCTACATTTGGGTACGCAGTGCGTTCCCGTACAAATATGCCAACAACAAGCCAAATGATAAAGGCGATGGCGGCGATGACAATGGTACGCCTGGTCCGCAGAACCCAACTCCCTCTGAGAGTTATCAGCCTGCAAGCTTTGGAGATAATACACAATGAGTTCACAACCTTTTACTACTAACTCAGCAGCGGTAGTCACAACTACTGCTCATGTGCGCCCAATGTCAGGCGAACAGGCAGCGCTGGTTGCTAGATTTGCGAGCCCAACTATTGCACGAGTGCGCAGAAATAGTGTTCGCTTAATCAGCTTAACGGCTTTAGCGATGAGCATGGCGGCTTGTAATACCATTCCAAAAGCCGATAGCCGTCCTGTACTTGCCGAGCCTAACATCCCTATCGAACAAAGCTACGGTGCCTTTGATAAGGAAACGGCCAGTAACGCAGCCCAGCCTAGTATTGCGGGACAACGCTGGCAGAACTTCTATAGTGATGAGCGCCTAAAAGGGCTAATTGCATTAGGATTAGAGAACAATAAAGACTTTGAGAGCGCACGCCTAGCTATCGAAAAAGCACGAGCGCAATATCAAATCACCGATATTAACGATCTGCCGACCATCAATGGTAGTGGTGGTTACACGCGCCAAGCACAGAACAGAACGGACAAAAACCCCAATAGTAGTTATAACGTCAACCTAGGGTTGGCCAATTATGAGCTGGATTTTTGGGGTAAGATTGCTAGTCTAAAAGACCAAGCTTTGCAAAATTTCTTGGCGACCACCGCAGCCAAAGATTCGACGCAGATCAGTCTGATCAGTAACATTGCCCAAAGCTATGCCAATCTAAGCTATAGCTTAGCGCAGCTTAAGTTGGCAGAAGCCACGGTTGAGAGTCGTGAACGATCGTTATTCATTGCGACCAAACGGTTTGAGGCAGGGATTGATCCTAGACTGCCTTCGTTGCAAGCCAGTGCTTCTTTAGAGAATGCTAAACTTGCCGTATTGCGGGCGCAGAGCAGTATCTTGACCTCGCGTAATGCCCTGCAATATTTGATTGGTGCTCCGATTCCTAACGAGCTGATTCCAACGCCTGCCGTTAGCAATATCACTAGCCAGAAAATCTTTAATGCTGGCCTACCAAGTGAGTTGTTGCGCTATCGTCCTGACGTCCTGCAAGCGGAATACAACCTAAAAGCCGCTGGTGCCAATATAGAAGTGGCACGTGCCTCTTACTTCCCCTCTATTAGCCTAGCGAGTAGTATTGGTG
Organism: Psychrobacter okhotskensis; assembly: GCF_965638355.1. Classification (NCBI taxonomy): domain Bacteria; kingdom Pseudomonadati; phylum Pseudomonadota; class Gammaproteobacteria; order Moraxellales; family Moraxellaceae; genus Psychrobacter; species Psychrobacter okhotskensis. The sequence goes on along the minus strand of NZ_OZ281822.1, from coordinate 996,588 downwards.
TCAGTAGCGGTAGCTTAGATGACTTATTCAAGAGCGGCGCTGTCGGCTGGTCATTCGGCCCAAGTATTAGTGTCCCAATCTTTGATGCAGGTCGTTTAGATGCAGAATATGATGTGGCCAGAATTGAACGTGAGCAAACGCTTGCCAACTATGAAGGCTCTATTCAAACGGCATTCCGTGAAGTCTCGGATGTACTAGCGACACGCGCCACCTTGGGTGAGCAGCTAGAAGCACAGTATCGTCTACAAGATAACTTTGAGCAGACTTATCAAATTGCCGATGCACGCTTTAAAGCCGGTATCTCAAACTATCTAGATGTACTCGATGCCCAGCGTTCGCTATTCTCGACCCAACAAGGAATTTTGGATCTAGAACTACAAAAACTCGTCAGCCAAATTGAGTTATACCAAGCGCTCGGTGGCGGTGCCAACCTTGATGTGCCAACGGTGATTCCTGTGCCGCAACACACCAACTTGGTGCAAGCGGTCAATTTCCCTGCGTATAGCAACAAAACCAAAGCAGCCAACGCGATTGATGCAGCTAGCTCTGCACGAGTGGCTTCTGTGCAAGAAGCTCAAGCGATTAAGCAGTCACAACCATCAGAAATCACTACCTTTAACCCCACGGCTGTCGTTGATGTCAATAACGATGGCAAAACAGACGCGGCAGTGGGTGTGATTACTGAGGAGACGACTTTTAAAGAAGCTGGCGTTGAACAAGTTCCTGTGACTCAGATTAATGAGCCTTAGGCTATTCTGAAACCTTTGTTTGATGACGTTGCTTACGCATTACGTTGACAGTCGATAAATACAATCAGCCCTGCCGACTTGGTAGGGCTTTTTGCTTTCGCCAGCTGTCTTTGGTTATAGTAGTGGCACGATATGAGCAGCAAATATAGTCAGTGAAAAGTAATATCAATACATCACGCACTATATAACAAAATCTATTTTTAGTGATTTACAACAATAATGAGTAAAACAACCATAAGTAAGGAATGATTATGAGCTATACCTTTAACCGCCAATACCCTGCCACTCGCTTGCGCCGCTTGCGTTATAACGATAATGTGCGAGCGATGATTCGCGAAGTAGAGTTACATCCCAAGCATTTTATTGCCCCTGTGTTTGTACTAGAAGGCAACAACCAGCGCGAGACGATCGCCAGTATGCCGGGTGTCGAACGCTTGTCAATTGATTTGCTAATTGATTATGCCAAAGAGCTGTTAGCAGAAGGGGTCACGACCCTTGATATCTTCCCTGTCATTGATAACGCCTTAAAAACACCTGATGGCAAATCAGCCTATGATGAAAATGGCCTCGCTGCGCGCGCAGTAACAGCCATCAAAGATGCATTGCCAGAAATGGTGGTGATGACCGATGTGGCCTTAGACCCTTACACCTCACACGGTCAAGATGGTCTGCTCGATGACAGCGGCTATGTCATGAACGATTCGACCATCGAAGTATTGGTCAAGCAAGCGCTTGTCCACGCTCGTGCTGGCGCTGATATTATCTCACCCAGCGATATGATGGATGGCCGTATCAAAGTCATGCGTGAGGCGCTTGAGTCAGAAGGCTTTGTCAATACAGCCATCATGGCTTACTCAGCCAAATACGCCTCCGCCTATTACGGCCCGTTCCGTGATGCCGTTGGTAGTGCTGGCAACTTAAAAGGTGGTCATAAAAAGCAATATCAAATGGACTTCGGCAATCGCGCTGAAGCTTTACATGAAGTCGCCATGGACATCAATGAAGGCGCTGATATGGTGATGATTAAACCCGGTCAGCCGTATTTAGACCTTATTCGTGAAGTCAAAGATACCTTTGGTGTACCGACATTTGCTTATCAGGTCTCTGGCGAATATGCCATGCACATGGCCGCCATTCAAAATGGCTGGTTAAGTGATGATGTTATCCTAGAATCTCTGATTGGCTTCCGCCGTGCTGGTGCTGATGGTATCTTGACTTATTTTGCGCTAGAGGCAGCACGCCAGCTAAACAACGCTTAAGCGCTGTTAGGTACCATTATGTAGGCTTAGACATTTTTAGCTCAAGCTCAAGCTCAAGCTCAAGCTCAAGCTCAAGCTCAAGCTCAAGAAAAATGATAAGCCGATTCAATGCCTTTCAACACAAAATCGCCCCAGCTGGCTTAAGTCAGCTGGGGCGATTTTTTTATGACCTTTCCGTAGCGGGTAAATGGCTTTTGCTCACGTTACTTGCTACTTAACGCAACAGTCAGCTATAGGCAAAATATCCTAAAAACGCGACAGTATTGCTGATATATCTGTATTACTTTTCAGTCACGATAGATGCTCACGATTGTGTGGTGTATTAAAATTAATAATAGGACCCACTGGTACGATACCAGTCGGGTTAATATTGGCATGACTGGTGTAATAATGCTGCTTAATATGCGTCATATTGACCGTTTCAGCAATACCTGGTACTTGGTATAAATCACGCAGATAGCCCCAGAGATTTGGGTAATCAACGATGCGGTGCAGATTACATTTGAAATGCCCAACATACACGGCATCAAAACGTATCAAAGTCGTGAACAAGCGCCAGTCCGCCTCGGTTATCGTACTTCCTACCAAATAACGTTGATTTGCCAAACGCGCCTCTAAGGTATCTAGCGCAGCAAACAGCTCAGTCACCGCTTCTTCATAAGCCTCTTGCGTGCTTGCAAATCCTGATTTGTAGACACCATTATTAACGGTAGAATAAACAAAGGCATTAATCTCATCAATCTCTGCTAATAATTCTGACGGTAGAAAATTACCTGCTAGTGCGCCAACCTCATCGAAGGCTGAATTGAGCATACGAATGATTTCAGACGATTCATTGCTAACGATCGTTTTGGTTTTTTTATCCCATAATATTGGCACTGTCACGCGCCCGGTGTAGTCGGACTTTGCCGCGACATAGATCTCATAAGCATGGGTTGCATTGTTCAATGGATCGGCAATCACGCCCTCACCCTCAGCAAACGTCCAGCCCTCCTCACCCATAAACGGATGAACGACAGACAGTGAAATCATGTCTTCTAAACCTTTGAGCTTGCGATAAATCGTGGTGCGATGCGCCCATGGGCAAGCCAAAGAGACATAGAGATGGTAACGATCAGGCTCAGCTTCAAAGCCACCTACAGCAGATGGACCTGCACGACCATCTGCCGTTATCCAATTCCTAAATCTAGCATCTTCGCGCTGAAAGCGACCACCGCTAGCTTTGGTGTCATACCATTGATCTTGCCATTGACCATCGACTAACAAGCCCATATCAAACTCCTAATTACCTGTATTTTTATGACTATGCTCATTTAAAAACTATCCCAATAACTACCGCTTATACCGACTTCATTATGGGATAAACATTTTTAACGTAAATCAGTCTATTCATAGTAAAGCATCACTCCTATTGAGGCACAACAAAAAATGATGCAAGTTATATTGCATCACTCTAGTCTGTTTTAATTTTAGTAGTTCTGACAGCAAAAAGCTGTTGTAGCATAGTACATGCGCCAACAGCTCAGCAGATATTAGGCTGCACCAACCGCTACTTTAGTCATCCAAATCTCTCCCTCACGCGCTTGAGTACGTTTATGCTCTTCAAAATCTGGTGCCACACATAAGAACAAGGTCTTGCCATCTACGCCGCCCAATTCACAAGCGAACGTACCTACATTAAAGGGTGATAAATCAATGGTCTCTACGATTTTGTTATCTTTGACTCGCACTGCTTGCTGACCCAAGCAGTCTGATATCCATACCGCTCCTTCAGCATCGATACACGCGCCATCTGGAGCAACCACTGAAGCCTGCGCATAATCACCGAAGTTAGGTCCGGTAGCAAGGGGGCCAAATACCGCCCAGTCTTTGCGCTCGCCAAGGGTACCATCGTCTTGAATAGCAAAGGCGGACACTCTATTACCGAAAGATTCGTTGATGATTAAGGTGCGTTTATCCGGCGTTCTGACCGTGCCATTAGGAAAGTATAATTCATCTGCGACGACTTTTAGCGTGCTATCGATATCAATCATAATCAGACAAGCAGTATCCATATCGCCGCCGTTCATCAAGTTAAAACCAAAGTTGCCCACATAACAGCGACCGTGGTCATCGACGTACATATCGTTGCAATAGCCTTTGGCAATACTAGATAAGTCTGCGTACTCTTCTAGACTGCCATCTTCTTTAATTTTCATGACTTTTTTGTCTTTCATAGACACCACCAACAAGGTATCATTTGGTAGCCAGCCCAAGCCAGAGGGTTGATTGGGTACTTCGGCAATGGTCGTTACCGTGCCATCCAAATCTATTGAGTATACGCACTTGGTATAAAAATCTGATATCCAAAGCTTACCATCCCGCCATCGTGGGGCCTCGGTATAGGTAAAACCTGTGGCTAGCGTAGTGAATTCACGTTGACTCATAAAGAGTACTCCTTGTGGTTGATGAGGCTAATAAGGTAAGCGGCCTTGCTTACTCAAAGGTCTAACTGATCAAAAGTGTCATTAATCAAAGGTATATCGGTTTAAGGGTTGAAATAGATAAGAAGCTATAGGACACTCTGGTACATCTGCCGTACCTCTTCTATGCTCATATCACGCGGGTTTGTAGCGATCAGCCGAGCAATTTTTTCTACCACTTCGGTCGCCATCGGCAATAAATCAGCTTCCGTCACTCCCACTTCACTTAGCCTCGTAGGCAAGCCACTTTTGTTTAAATAGCCTTCTATCTCATCGACGAACGCATGCGCCGCTGCTTGCTCATCTGCGAACTGACGCTGCGGCATAATGACACTGGCAAGCTCAGCATAATGGCGACTTGCGGCCTCGATATTAAAACGAAAGACTGGCCCCATCACTAAGGCATTAGAATGACCATGGGGCACATGAAACTTGGCACCCAACGGATAAGATAAGCCATGCACCGCTGCGACCGACGCATTGACAAAGGCCATGCCCGCTAAGGTTGAGCCTAACAACATGTTTTCCCGCGCTGTTATATCGTTGCCGTCCTCTAGCACCGTCATAAAGTTTTGCGTTAAAAGCTGTAGACCTTTGACTGCGAGGGCATCAGATATGGGGTTTTTCTTGGTACGGCTGGTATAGGCTTCGATACAATGCACCATCGCATCCAATGCTGGGGCAGCCGTTACATGTCTTGGCATGCCCAAGGTAAGCGCAGCATCGAGCAGTGCTATATCAGGCAACAATTTAGAAGAATAAATGGCTTTTTTGTCGCCTTTATCACCAGTCAACACCGAGACAAAGGTCATCTCTGAGCCAGTACCTGCCGTGGTCGGAATAGCAATAAGGGGCAATCGAGTGCCTGTTGCTTGCTCGTTACCCACCATGTCATCTAACGACTGGGTCGAATGAATAGCGAGCGCAACGATTTTTGCAGTATCCATCGAGCTGCCACCCCCAAGCCCTATCACCACAGTTGCGTCCGACTCTTTGCCAATTTTGGCGGCTTGCCGAACAACTTCGTAAGGAGGGTCTGCCTGCACACCATCAAATACAGTGACTTGAAAACCTGCTTGCTCTAATGACGCACAAGCTTGCTTGGCATAGCCGAACTGGACGATGCCAGGGTCTGTCACCAATAGTGCCATCGGTAGATTGCCATTCATACTTGCGGCATCGTCAGTTAAGTTATCACCCAATAATGATTTTGCTAACTGACCGAGCTCACTCGTTAATCCGCCTGACTTACAAACGATTTTCGGAGTGGTTAAAAACGTTAAATCTACCATTGAACATTCCTTGTTCTATTACGAAATTTTATGCAGTCATTAAAATAAGTACGGCGCATATCACCACAGTCTATCGGCTGTGGTTGTACAACAAAAACCTCAAAAATAGAGCGCTTCAGTGCAACGCATAGAAAATACTGCTGAGTTGATAATGCCACATATCATAGGAAATGACTGCTTATTTTGTGCTCATTTACTCAATAAAACTGGCTAATATCATTCAAATAAAGCTATATTGGACTAAGTCACGACAGACAATAGCTCGCTATTAAAATAATAACTTAACATTGTTATAAAAAAGGCTTGCAAAGTCTGTAAAACTTGCTAAAATGCTCAACCTAAATAGGCGTATAGCTCAGTTGGTTAGAGCGCTACCTTGACATGGTAGAGGTCAGCAGTTCGAGTCTGCTTATGCCTACCAAATATTTAGAAAGCCCCAATCTCACGATTGGGGCTTTTTTTGTCTGTAATATATGGGCTGTAGGGGAAAATTCTTGCTTACATCGACTCGTAATCATGATTATTTAATCAGCTTTAAATCATTTGAAAAAGCGACGGTGACCAAATGGTGACCAAAACGTGACCGACCCGGGAGTTTCCCAAACTTTGTGTAACTGCTTATAATCCAATAACAGGAGAATAAGCAATGACTACTCAATCTGACATTAAAAAACTAGCCGAGCAAATGGCTGGTAGCATGAAAAGCTTTGATGACATCAAAGACTTCCAAAAGCAGCTCATGCAATCCTTTATTGATACTGCCTTAGAGGCTGAGATGGAAGACCATCTCGGCTACCCCAAGCATGAAAAGGCAGACAAGCCCAATAAGCGCAACGGGCACACTAAAAAGACCGTCCGCAGTGATAGCGGCGCGCTTGAGATCTCCACCCCAAGAGACCGTGATGGTGACTTTGAACCTGCGTTAGTGCGTAAGCATCAAACCCGTATCAGTGGCCTTGATGATAAAATAATCATGTTTTATGCCAAGGGTCAAACCACCACTGAAATTGTCGAAACCATCAAAGACATCTACGACGTTGATATATCAAGCTCTCTTGTCTCAAGAGTCACCGATAACATATTAGAGGACATCACCGCTTGGCAGAACAGGCCATTGAATAGTGTTTATCCTATCGTCTATTTGGACTGCATCGTCGTGAAGATACGTCAAGACAAGCAGATCATCAACAAGGCTATCTATCTGGCGCTAGGCGTGGGGCTTAACGGTAAAAAAGAGCTGCTTGGTATGTGGTTATCAGAGAATGAGGGCGCTAAGTTCTGGCTAGGGGTTCTCACTGAACTACAAAACCGCGGGGTGCAAGACATCTTAATCGCTTGTGTCGACGGCTTAAAGGGCTTCCCTGATGCCATCAATACGGTTTATCCCAACGCTCAGGTTCAGCTGTGTATCGTGCATATGGTGCGTTACTCCATGAAGTTTGTACCATGGACGGATAAAAAGGCCGTAGCGGCTGATTTAAAAGCCATCTACGGCGCTGATACGCTTGAGATGGCAGAGGCTAACCTTGAACACTTTGATGAGACTTGGGGCACAGAGTACCCGCACGTGGTCAAGTCTTGGCGCAATAACTGGGAGGGCTTAACGGTGTTCTTTAATTACCCTAAAGACATCAGAAAAGCCATCTATACCACCAATGCTATTGAGTCATTGAACAGTGTGATTCGGACGGCAGTGAATAAGCGTAAGGTGTTCCCCTCTGATCAGGCAGCATTTAAAGTGGTCTATTTAGCAACTCAGCAGGCATCCAAAAAGTGGTCTATGCCCATTCGTAACTGGACGTCTGCTTTAAATCGCTTTATGATAATGTTTGATGATCGTATTAGTAAGCATTTAATCTAAATGGCAGTTACACAGAATTTGGGATGGTCTCTTACTTATAGCACTATATTTTCTCAAAATTTGACGCTAATTGGATAGTAGTTCATAAGTATCTTCTAACCTCTATATAAGCATAATTTGTGCTAGCACATTAAATTGCAACACGGTACAAAAGTGCTCTAAAGCTCATACTTTTTATTATAAAACCAACTCATAACTCGTACTGCGCCCTGATGCTACAGATTTTTGCATCATATCCTTCTCTATTAAATCATTAATATCTCTTAGTGCCGTGTCTATAGAACACTTAGTCATGGTCGCCCATTTTTTAGTGGTGAGTTTGCCATAAAAATCAGTCAGCAAAATATTTAACATCTTCACTTGCCTATCATTTAAAGCATGCTGTCGATGCATCTGCCAAAAGCCTGCCTTATTGACAATTTTATCCGTGGTTTCTTGAGCTATAATGAGGGATTGCTCTAGCGTTTGCAAAAACCACACCAGCCAATCCGTGATATCTTTATCACCTTTTTGCGTACGTTCTAGTATTTTGTAATAGTCGTTGCGCTGTTTAAGAATTTGCGCTGACATACTATAAAAGCGTTGGGCACTGTTATCGCTTTTTGCCAGCATTCGTTCTGTGAGTGCTCGTGTTAGTCGTCCGTTTCCATCATCAAATGGATGCAGAGTCACAAACCATAAATGAGCAACACCTGCTTTTATGACCAAATCTATATCGTCTTGCTTATTTGACGAAGTATTAAACCATAATAAAAATTTGTCTAGCTCATCTGGCAACCTATCTGCACTGGGGGCAACAAAATGAACCTGCTCACGACCATACCCACCAGACACTACTTGCATTGGTCCTTTACTATCATCACGGATACTGCCTGTTTCAATGCGATAAAGCCCACTATATCCATCTGGAAATAATGCTCGATGCCATCCGAGTAGATCATCTAATAATAACGGCTGTTGATAATGATAGGTAGCACTTAGCATCATCTCTACCACTGCATCGATCTCACGAGTATTGGTTGGCATACTGGCATTATTCAGCCCTAAATGCCGCGCAACTGAAGAACGAACCTGCTCATCATTTAGTGTCTCACCTTCTATCTCAGAAGTTTTGATAATCTCTAAGGTCACCGCATCTAATTGTGCCTCAACATTCAGATCGAACCCTAGTGTTAGCAGCTTTCCTAGTAAATGGCCTTGTAATATCCGCACACGACTAACAAGTGGCAATAGCTTTTTGTCCGACCATTGCCATTCAGTCCAATTTGAGTGCTCATGAATATAAGTAGTATGCTTCATACGTTCCCCAGAGATATGCAGAGATTAGAACAGCAATCTCCTTATATTATGCAGAGAATAAGCAGTAGAAACAATACGTAGAAATTCAAAAACGACAATAGCAGACGTAATAAGAATAGATTCTCAACGAACAAACATAGTTTTTTTGTTCTGAGAAGGGCTTGAGTAGAGGTAAAAACACTATAAAAATACAGTGCCCAAATACGAGTTAGATTTTCTTGCATTATAACTTACATTGTGATTATTCAATTTTATAATATTTATAGGCTAATAATATCAACGTGTGTAAGATATTGTCAGGATATATACTTTGGTTGACCTACCTTGACATGGTAGAGGTTAGATATATTGGTTCAATATAAAGCATGTACATAGGTGCATTCGTTTATTTACCCTGTTTTGGATCTTGACACATGTAAATGATGAGATTAAGCCATTAAATAAAGTAGCCCAACTTGAATAAAAAGCCTCTGACAAACCTCACAGGGTTGAAGTGCTGCCTTTCATTCAAAATTTCAGGCAGCACCCTCATACATTTAAGCGTCGGTATGAGCTGGTAGTTTACTAGCCAAAACATCTACTTTTTCAATAGACGGTGGCTCTGAAAATAGCTCATCGGCCTGATCCATCAAAGCAGCTGCAACCTTGCCAGATAAATGTGCTTGGCGACCCGCCTCATCAGGAAATGCATCAAAAATACCAAATGTTGTAGGTCCAAGACGTAGGCCAAACCACGCAACTGTCGCAGGTTCTTCCATTACAATAGGTAAACCGCCTTTAAGGAAAGCTTCCACTTCATCTTCTTTACCCGGTTTAGCTTCAAGACGGACATATAAAGCTGTTTTAAGCATGACTAAAACTCCATAATTATTAGAATGAAAACTGATTCTGACATTTCTAATGTATGCATGTCAGACAGTTTTGTCGTATAAAAGTTAAAAAAAATTTCCCATAGCTGAGCCAAAATCTGGGTTTTTATTTTGACATAATGCTATGGTTGCAGAATTGCACCACATTCCACATTGTCTTCTAACGCTTTTTCAATCGCTTGCGTCTGACCTTTGATCTTTCTGACACGTAGAAGAATCTTTTTTTTGACTTCAACCTGATTAGGCATCAGACCTCCTTATTTCTAGCATTAATACTATAGTGCCCCTAGTAAAAAAAAAGCAATATTTTTTATAAACCTTAAAAATTTAGGTCGTGTTTCAAAAAGTATGCTGAGATTAAATGAAGTCACTATTGGCTCTGCAACTGGATGCCATAATTAACTTTCCGAATCTTTACAATAACTTATAAAATTAAACTTCTGACATACTCCCCCCCCACTTTCGACTAACTCTTTACGAAACATGTTTCTCAGGGATTTTAAAAGCAAAACCTCACGGATTTAGGCATGCTTTCTGCTTCACAGAGCGACCTTTACTGCATCTTTCCTCCACAGACAAAGTGGTATGTCCTACCGCTAGAATATTGCGAGAAGCATTAATATCCGTATTCTTGCTAAAGCCACACTCAATACTGAACTAACACATCTAATTCGATGCCTTATTTTGCAATTATTTCCCTCAACACCTATAGTGAAAAACTTACCAATACTTTGCTAACAGTCTTTAAATGCAGTGATAAAATTATCCCATTGATTACTTGAAATTCGGGTATAGTGAATAACTGTTTCAACTAACTACAAACCTGTTGCACTTGTGTTTTGAATCTACTTTCTATACTTGAAGTGTCAACAGACTCTATACAAAATCCGAGAAATATATCAGTGCAGAAGCCACATCTATCAACCTTCTATCCCCTGTCATACTGCTCACAGCGGCAGTGATTTCAGTCCCCTTAATCAAGCGCCTAGGATTAAGCTCGGTATTGGGATATTTAATCGCAGGATTAATTATTGGTCCATTTGGACTAGCGTTTTTCTACGATTCTGCGTCTATTCTGCATATTGCTGAGCTTGGTATTGTGATGTATCTGTTTGTGATTGGACTAGAAATGCGTCCATCGTATTTATGGAGTTTAAGAAAAGAAATTTTTGGATTAGGCACATTACAGATTAGTGCCTGTTCATTGGGGTTAATGGCGGTAGGCTTGGTCTATGGCTATTCTTGGCAAGTGAGTTTTGTATGTGCTGCAGGCTTTGTACTCACCTCGACTGCAATTGTGATGCAACTTTTGGGAGATCGTGGAGACATTGCTCAACCACGAGGACAAAAAATTGTCTCGATCCTGCTGTTTGAAGATTTATTGATTGTCCCTTTATTGGCAATTGTCGCTTTTATCGCACCGAATCATGTTGTTGAAAGTACTTCTGCGCGTTTGCAGAGCATTGGGATTGGTTTAATATCAATTGCAGGTTTAATCGCTGCAGGCTATTGGTTGCTTAACCCTTTATTTCGCTTATTAGCCGCAGCCAAAGCCCGTGAAGTCATGACTGCAGCAGCACTCTTAGTGGTACTCGGCGCAGCATTACTGATGCAAGTCAGTGGCTTATCGATGGCAATGGGGGCATTCCTTGCAGGGGTATTACTCTCCGAATCCACTTTTCGCCATGAGATTGAAGCAGATATTGAACCGTTTCGTGGCATATTGCTCGGATTATTTTTTCTAGCCGTCGGCATGTCATTAGACCTTGACGTCATAAAAAATAACTGGATGTTAATTTTAAGTGCTGTACTTGTGCTGATGTTTGTCAAAGCATCCATCATTTATCTGATTGCACGCCTGACCAAAAGTTCACACTCTGAAGCACTCGATCGCGCATTACTAATGGCTCAAGGGGGGGGGAGTTTGCTTTTGTACTCTTTGCTGCCGCCATGAGTGCTCAAATCATTAGTGCTGATGAAAGCTCAAACCTGACTGCGATTGTAGTCTTGTCGATGATTTTGACCCCCATCATAGGCATTCTGTTTAAACGTTTTACCCAAACTACAGAACAAACTTCTTTAGAAAATATCCGTATTGCTGAAGGACTTTCTGGAAAAGTCCTGATGATTGGTTTCGGTCGTTTTGGACAAGTCTCAAGTCAATTATTGCTTGCTCGAGGTATTGATGTGTCCATCATTGATAATGATATCGACATGATTCAAAACGCTGAAAGATTTGGATTTAAAATTTATTATGGCGATGGTTCTCGTTTAGATATTTTACATGCCTCTGGAGCAGATACGGCTGAAGCAATTGTTGTTTGCGTAGACCACAAAGAAACGACGAATAAAATTGTAGAGTTGGTGCAACATGAATTTCCTATGGCCAAGTTACTGGTTCGCTCTTATGACCGTGAGCATGCGCTGCATTTAGCAAAACAAAATGTGGATTACATGATACGCGAAACCTTCGAGTCGGCAATGCTATTTGGCGGTGCAATTTTAGAAGAACTGGGTGTTGACCAGAGTGATGTTGAAGACATTAGCCAAGAAATCCGAGAACTAGACAAAGAACGTTTTGGAACTGAAACTGCAGCAGATGATGTCTATGCTGGTATCGGCTTGCAATATACAGGACCGCGTCCGACTGCACCTTTAATTACACCAAAGCACACAGGGCAAATTCTGAATGAAGATGGCACTCAACAATAATTTCACGTATTAAACCCAAATAAAAAAGAGGTCTGTGTAGATCTCTTTTTCGGTAAGCATCTGCTGAACCCCACCTCTTTAGTGAGCGGATGATATTTATTATTCATTATTTAGGAATTATTAAATCCTATAAATATCATTTATTGGATTAATTTATTTTGGTACTGTGCATATCATCCCTCAGTTAAGAATAAGGAACAACTATGAATAAGATGATGAATGCGCTTATCCTAGAAAATTTTGGTGATCATGAATTTAAACGTGTAGAACTCCCTATACCTCAACCAGAGGCTGGGCAAGTTCTAGTACGTATTCATGCTAGTGGTGTAAACCCTATTGATTATAAAATTCGTCTTGGTGAAGCAACATATGCTATGCCAGAGCTTCCTGCCGTGTTGGGAACGGATATGGCTGGGGTTGTAACTGCTGTTGGTGAAGGTGTCACCCACTTCAACGTCGGAGATGAAGTTTACGGTCTGATTGGTGGCGTCCGTGGTCTTCAAGGATCTTTAGCAGAATATGTTGTAGCAGATGCTGATCTGATCGCATTAAAGCCACGGAATATCTCTATGCGCGAGGCAGCAGTACTACCATTGACGTTCCTCACCGCTTGGGAAGGTTTAGTGGATAATGCGAAGGTCCAACCAGGGCAAACTGTACTGGTTCAAGGTGGTGCTGGTGGCGTTGGTTATATGGTGGTTCAGCTTGCAAAAGCACTTGATGCAAATGTTTGGGCGACTGCTCGTACAGCTGATCAATCACTGATTTCAGAACTCGGTGCAACACCTCTCGATTACACAACAGCATCTTCCGATGACATTATTGCTGCAAGCCCTGAGGGTCAAGGTTTTAACATTGTTTACGACACTGTGGGTGGTCCAGTACTCGAAGCTTCACTTTCCATGACGACTCACTATGGCCACATCACCAGCTGTGCTGCATTTGGCAATCATAATTTAGCGAATTCATCTCTACGGTGTGCCACACTGTCTGGCGTATTCGTCCTAATGCCGACGTTAACAGGCAATCGCCGTTCTCATCATGGTGATGTCCTTAAGACCGCGACTCGTCTCGTTGAGGAAGGTAAACTGCGTGCTATTGTTGATCCTCGTCATTTTACTCTAGACCAAGCGATTGAGGCTCATGATGCTGTTCAAGATCGCTCTGCTAATATTAAGGTAGTTATCGATGTCATTTAACGCACTTCAGGCCAAGACTTGGCGCTTCAATTGTATTGGAGATACAGATGTTCTGACATTAGAAACACTTCCTGTTGCTTTACCAGCCGCAGGAGAAGTTCTAATACAGATGAAAACGATCGGACTCAACCGGGCCGATGTAATGTTTCGGCGTGGCACTTATATTCAAAAGGCAGTATTCCCTTCTCGTCTGGGATATGAGGGAGCAGGCATAGTTCTTGCGATAGGTGAAGGTGTACGCCAATTTTCTCCAGGAGATGCAGTATCGATTCTTCCGACTGACAATCTAGCCAAATATGGGACATATGCGGACAAGCTTCTGATTCCAGAAACTTTTTTAGTTCACAAACCCGATAATTTAAGCTGGGAAGAAGCTTCTTCAATCTGGATGCAGTATTTGACGGCTTGGGGTGGTGTAATCCATGCTGGTGGATTATCGAAAGGAAAAACGATCTTGATCACAGCAGCTTCAAGTAGCGTAGGACTAGCTGCGATACAGATAGCTGAAGCAGCGGGTGCTAAGGTCATTGCAAGTACACAGACGATAGAGAAAAAGCAACGTTTACTGGATCTTGGTGTTAAAGATGTTATAGCCAGTGAAGATGAACCAGATTTGTATGAGGCGCTTGTTTTACGTTTAGGTGGAGAACATCTTGATGTCGCCTTTGATGCTGTAGGAGGGCCACATATTGAACAGATTGCAAAAGCGATGTCTGTGGGAGGAACTATGGTTATGCATGGTGCGCTTAGCCCGGAGAATACACCATTTCCCCTTAAAATTGCATTACGCAAGAGCTTAACCATGCGAGGTTTTTTGTTCCTTGAGGTTCTCCATGACCCTGTTCTAAGGGAGCAAGCCAGACGATTTATTCTTAGCAGTATAGGTGCAGGATATCTTCGTCCAGTGATCGACTGTTGCTTTAACTTTGAGGACATGCATGACGCTCAGCGCTATCTTGAATCAAATCAGCAAATAGGAAAAATTGTAGTTACTCTAAATACATGATGGTCTTATCTAATTCAGGTTTCTATATGGCCCAGCACTTCCACTAAGTAATCAAACAATGCTCGGATTCGCAAAGGTGTCGGGCCCCGCTGTGGACGATATAAATACAGGCGCCAAACGGGAGAGGTTTCCTCATGAAGTATCTGAATGAGCTTACCACTCCTAAGCCACGGCAAAACTAGAAATCCAGGCATGTGTCCGAATCCAACTCCAGCGAGAATAGCTTGAAATTCAGCTTCTAGATCATCTGTAATAAAACGGGGCTTTGATGGCGTAAAGCTTCGACTTTCGGTGAATGTCCATGGCCAGTAACGCCCTGTTTTATGATCGACTAGTGCTGTTAGAGGGTATTTATCAAGGTCAATAATTT
Source organism: Psychrobacter okhotskensis (assembly GCF_965638355.1). Lineage (NCBI taxonomy): Bacteria > Pseudomonadati > Pseudomonadota > Gammaproteobacteria > Moraxellales > Moraxellaceae > Psychrobacter > Psychrobacter okhotskensis. The sequence goes on along the minus strand of NZ_OZ281822.1, from coordinate 981,510 downwards.
TTTTGGGCATTCCAACCTTATCAATTAACTCTGGCGTACCCACAGAATAAAATTTCACTTTAGCCAATTCCCTTGCCACATATCGATTGTCCGGCAAAAATCCAAATCTGATCCCGATATCTATCCGCTCATCGATCACATCCGAGTGTGAATCTGTTAGCACACAATCCACGACAATATCTGGATAACGTGTGGCAAATTCTGCTAGTGCAGGTACTACCACTTTACGCCCTAACACAGACGACACAGTAATACGGACAGTCCCACGCATTTCATCTCGTTTTTCCTTGGTGTCTTTTACAAGCAAAGCATCGATCGATTCCACCGCAAGACGTGCTTGCTTTGCCAGACGCTCACCATCAGCGGTAATTTTAATTTGTCGAGTACTCCTGTAAAACAAAATCTCTCCGCGCTGCTCTTCTAGCTCTTTTATTGCCCGTGTCACTACCTGTGGGGAAATACCCAGTTGAGTTGCTGCCTCTTTAAAATTTCGAGACTCTGCTGCGACACAAAAGATACGCATCATTTCCAATTTGTTCTGCATGTCCAATCCTGTGTTATAGTAATTATTCCGTAAATAGGAATTCTGAAAGATAATATTATTCATTTATTATACCTAGCAAGGCTGTAATACTTAACCCTCAAATATGATTGACAGATAGGTTGAAGGTTACTTGTATGAATAATATAGAAAATAAAGTTATTGTTATCACTGGTGCAAGTAGTGGTTTAGGTGAAGCTACTGCTCGCTTACTTGCTAAAAAAGGTGCAAAGGTTGTAATTGGTGCTAGACGTACTGAAAAATTAGAGGCTATTGTTCACGACATTCGTGCTGAAGGTGGTCAAGCTGAATTTATTGGTACGGATATAACCAAACCACATGAAGTGCAAGCACTTATTGAAAAGGCATTAAGCGCATTTGGTCAAATCGATGTATTGGTAAACAATGCTGGATTAATGTCTATTGCACCATTAAGTGAGCTAAAAGTTGATGAATGGGATCGTATGATCGACATTAATATTAAAGGTGTTCTTTATGGTATAGCAGCTACCCTACCTGTTTTCCAAAAACAAAACTTTGGACACTTTATTAATCTCTCATCTGTTGCAGGGGTAAAAGTATTTAGTCCAGGAGGTACTGTTTATAGCGGTACTAAGTTTGCTGTAAGAGCCATCTCTGAAGGCCTTCGTCATGAAGTTGGGGAAACAATTAGAACGACTACTATTGAGCCTGGTGCAATTGAGTCAGAACTAAAATTCGGTTCTTCTCATAAAGAAAGTTCAGAGTTTGTTACTGATTTCTACAAACAAGCCATACCAGCTGACTCAGTCGCTCGAGCAATTGCTTATGCAATTGAACAGCCTGCGGATGTAGATATTAATGAAATTGTTTTGCGCCCAACGAGCCAAGAGTTTTAATTATTGAATAACATAAAATGGGAGCACTTCGCTCCCATTTTTACTAGGGCGTGTTGAACATTCAAATGTGGCACTGGCGGCGGCTATTTTACAGGCAATACGCAGTGAAATTTTCGAAGCCTAGTCATTCTAGGATAGACAATTTCGCCATGTATTGGCAAAAAAGAGCCCCGCCCCAAAGGGCTGATGCTAAAATCACCCCAAACGGTGTTGTAAACCTAGCTAAGGCCTCGACATTATCGTCGGTTTACGCCTAGTTTGGTGCGATTTTATCTATCAGCAGTCCTAATATTTGAATGTTCAACACGCCCTATATTTTTTAAAGTTGAGGACAAATCTATGAAAGCCGTATCGTATGTTATAAATAACCATGATGATTTTAAAAATTCATTGGTAGATATTGAAAAAGCGAAGCCTACGCTTAAGGAGCGTGATGTACTGGTAAAAGTTCAGGCAATCTCTGTGAATCCAGTTGATACCAAAGTGAGAAAAAATTTGTCTGAAGCAAATAATCGTATTTTAGGTTGGGATGCCGTTGGGGAAATTATTGAAATTGGCTCAAAAGTTACCTCGTTTAAAGTAGGAGATTCTGTTTGGTATGCTGGCGATTTAACCCGAGATGGTAGTAATGCTGAGTATCAAGCAGTCGATGAACGAATTATCAGTCTTAAACCAATTACAGTATCTAATGCAGAAGCAGCAGCATTGCCATTAACTGCAATAACGGCATGGGAAATGCTGTTTGATCGGTTTCAAATTTCAGAAACAGAAGTTGGCAGTATTTTAATTATTGGTGGTGCAGGTGGTGTAGGATCAATCGCTATCCAACTCCTAAAAGCAAAAACAAATCTGACCGTTATAGCAACAGCGTCACGTGAAGAAACGAAATCTTGGGTGGAATCACTTGGTGCCGACCATGTTATTGATCATAGCAAAGATTTAAATGCACAAATCGAGACACTAGGCATTGCAAAACCAAAATACGTATTCTCTACAAATCATACAGACACCTATATCGAGCAGATAGTTTCTCTGATTGCACCACAAGGCAAGCTTGGATTGATCGATGATCCACAAACCTTTGATATTATGCCGTTTAAGACTAAATCTATTTCTATCCATTGGGAGTTGATGTTCACCCGTTCAATGTATGAAACCGATGATATTGAAAAGCAAGGTGATCTGTTGCAACAGGTTGCCCAATTAGTTGACCAGCAAAAAATTAGAAGTACCCTCAACCAAAATCTAGGCAAAATTAACGCTTCAAACTTGGAGAAGGCGCATAAGTTACTTGAATCAGGCAAGTCAAAAGGCAAAATTGTACTAGAAAACTTCTAAAACAAATTCAAGGTGAAATAATGACTATTTCAATAATTGCGAACTTTAAGGCAAAATCAGATCAAAAAGAGACGTTAGAAACGCTTTTAAAAAGTGTAATAGAGCCTACGCTTCAAGAAGAAGGGTGCTTGAAATATGAGCTTTATATTAGCGAAAATGACTCGAGTAGATATTTCTTCTTAGAAGAATGGCGTAGCAGGGAGGATTTAGATATCCATATGGCCACTGATTATATTCAAAGTTTATTTGGTAATATCCAATCACTCATTGAATCAAGTGATATTGTAGAAATCAAAAAAATATAGCTGTATTCGGACAGCGGTGAATAAGCGTAAAGTATTCCCCTCTGATCAAGCTGCATTTAAAGTGGTGTATTTAGCCACCCAGCAGGCATCTTCGAGGTGGTCGATGCCGAGTCAACACTGGACGTCTGCTTTGAGTCGCTTTATGATTATGTTTGTAGTGGCATAATTAAGTCGGACCATGTTTAAGAGGTTATACTACCCCGAAGAGAATAATTAGTATGACTACCAAACGCCAAAAATACACCCGAGAATTCAAGTTAGAAGCCATTAGCTTAGTCGTTGAGCACAAACGCAAAGTTGCTGAGGTTTCCCAGTCGCTAGGCATTGGTACTTCCACCTTAGACAATAGGTTGACGCGCTACCTAGCGTCTAAGTTTATGAAAGGCATGGGACTAATGAGCTGTCAGCTCAAGACGCATAAATACCAGCAAGCTGATCAAGAACACAAAGCCCATGACAATCTCTTAGATCGCAACTTTAGCCCAGAAGCGCCTAATCAAGTGTGGACAGGTGATGTAACCTATGTCCGTATCAAAGGTGGCTTTAGTTATCTAGCCGTTGTTTGAGATTTGTATGCCCAGCGTGTGGTCGGCTTTTCTATGCCAGACTCACCTGACAGTGCTCTGCCCGCTAAAGCGCTGCAGATAGCGTATCAAACCAGACTTAAACCTAGTGGCGTCCTGTTTCATTCCGATCAAGGTACCCATTACACCAGCAAGAAGTTTGCTGATTCAGTCGCTGGTTGTGACGGTATGATACAAAGTATGAGCCGTCGTGGTAATTGTTGGGACAATGCCCCAACTGAAAGGTTCCTCAGGAGTTTTAAAACGGAGTGGATGCCAAAGAGCGGTTACGAGGATATGGATGCAGCATCGGCCGCCATTATTGATTATATCTGGGGCTACTATCAAACCGTGAGACCGCACCGTTTCAATGATTATTTATCACCAGCAGAAAAAGAGAGACGTTACTTTAACCAAAATCTCTTATCAGCTGTCCTAAATTAGTTGACCACTAAACTTTTAGCCTGTCAACGATAAAATCTATCATCGCCAGTACTCGGTTTGGCGATGGGCGATGTCCGGGGTAGACCGCATAGAGATTGATCAGCTGATGTGTAAAAGAAGTAAGCACACACTCTAAACGTCCTGCTTTAAGGTCTTCCTCAATGTCGAATTCACCTTTTACAACCACACCTGCACCATTAATAGCCCATTGGCGTAGTACACCTCCATCATTGGCCAATCTGTTGCCGGATATTTTAACTGCAAATGATTTTCCTTGTTCGATAAAGTGCCATTCCGATTGCGAAGCGTTGGGACGAGCTAAAACCAGACAGTTATGCTGTAAGAGCTCTCTAGGATGCGTGGGCTTCCCGTTGTTTGCCCAATAAATCGGGGCTGCACATACGTAGCGCTTTTGACTCATTAATCGGCGTGCTTTGAACTCTGAATCGACCAGAGGTCCGGTTCGAATGGCGAAATCAAAGCGTTCACCGATCAGATCCACGACACCATCCGATAGATGAAGATCCACTTTTATTTGTGGGTGTAACTCTAGAAATTCATCAATGATCAATGGTAATCGAGTACGACCAAAATCATTGGTTGCTGTAAAACGAATGGTTCCTCGTAGTGGTCCATTTTGATTAACATGATCAAGCGCTTCTTTTATTTTTCCGAGTATGGAGCGGCAGTGATGCAGAAACTGCTCTCCCTCCGGTGTAAAGTACATGCGCCGAGTAGTACGCATAATCAGTGTTACGCCTACGTACTGCTCTAATTTTTGTAATGCTTGCGTGACTGCTGAGGGAGCGATGTTCCTTTGTCTGGCTACTCCAGCCATGGAGCCGATATCGTGAATATCCACATATATCTGCATTAAGTCAAGTCTGTCCATTATTCAATATTCCTGAATAAATTATTCTTTATATGGTTAATTATTAGTTGATTTAAATATTGTATCATAAAGACCAATTAACGATTTAGGCAGAATAAAATGACAACACCACTGATACAGAGCAATGATGGTCAAGGCTCACTGAAAGGCAGAAAAATTTTTATTGTTGGTGCAGGCTCAGGAATGGGGGCGTCGCTTGCAACGATGGCGGTCGCTCGTGGCGCCAAAGTGGCCTTAGCTGGGCGAAAGCAAGATAAGTTGGATAAGGTTGCAGCAGAACTGGGTGACAGTGTATTAGGTACTTATGCGCTAGATATTAGTGATGCGAAGCAAGTTGATGTAGCACTTGCAGAGCAGGCGCCATACGATCATATTGTATCGACCGCTGCTGATCTGGTGTTTAAGCCATTTTTAGAGTTGTCGGATATGGAGATTCAAAGTATGGTTGCCAGCAAGCTTTACGGTCCGATCAACTTAGCGCGTAGCGCTGATAAGCACCTGACAAATTCAGGCTCTGTGTTATTTTATTCAGGCCTTGCCGCTTATCGACAAGGAGTAGGCTCGTCTATTGTTGGTGTTGTAAACATCGCATTAGAAAGCCTTGTGGCTAATTTAGCCATTGAAATGAAACCAAAACGTTTTAATGTTATTTCTCCCGGAGTCGTCGATAGCGCAACTTGGGATATGCTCAATGATGAAGATAAAGCTGCTCTCTTTAATGATGTCGCTCAATCGCTTCCTGTTGGACGAGTTGGTCAAACGAAAGACCTCTCTCACGCAGCATTGGCTATTCTTGAAAATGGCTTTATTAATGGCACCGTGGTCAATGTTGACGGCGGTGGTCGTATCGCCTAACCTGTAAGACAATTAATTTTTGATACCAGCCACTGCTAGTGGCTGGTTTCTATCAAAAAAGTTGACGTTACCTAAGGAGATATAATGCAACCTCATATGCTTGTCGTAGGTGGTTCAGGTGTGACCGGAAACGGGGCTGTTGTCGCATTACAAGATGCTGAGTGGAAGGTAACAACTCTTTCAAGAGCGATTGAGCCTCCCCATGAGACAGCACATTTATCTGCTGATTTACTTAATAGAGCTTCACTACAGAAGCATTCAGACAGTCTGGCCCATGTGACTCATATTTTTTATGCAGCAATCAAACCCTCCGATGATGCAAAGACAGAAGCGGAAGAAAATAGCTTGATGTTTAAGAATATCATCGAAAGTGTGATAGCCGCTGGGGCGGATTTGAAGCGGGTGATATTCCTGCAAGGGGGCAAGGTTTATGGTGCTCATCTTGGTGTGTATAAAACGCCAGCTCGAGAGGATGATAGCCGTCATTATCCACCAAACCTATATTTTGAACACGAAGACTATGCTCGCACGTTAGAGAGTAAAGGTATCAGGTGGACCGCTTTGCGACCGGATATCATGATTGGTCATTCGCTTGGTTCTGCTATGAATATGGGGAACTTGATTGGTCTCTATGGTACGTTGTGTAAACACTTTGGCGTTGCTATGCAATTTCCGGGTTCTGCAGCGGCTTATAGTGTATTGATCAACTTTACGACTGCGAGTTTATTGGGTGAGGCGGTCGTGTGGGCGGCCGACAACGAAAAGGATGGTGCTTATAACGTTACCAACGGTGATGTATGTCGCTGGAAGTATCTCTGGCCAAAAGTGGCGGAATGGTTCGGACTGGATGTCGGCGAGCCACAGCCAATTAATCTTCAGCAACGTTTGAATCAGGCGTCAGATTCCGAATGGAAGAATATTGCAACTCGATATGACTTGCGAGAGCCTGATATTAATCGTATTGCTCAAGGCAGTTTTGGTGACTTCCTTTTTCATGTCGAAACCGATGGGATATTTGATGTGACGAAAGCTCGTCAGGCTGGATTCAATGAAATGAGTTTGCGTACAGATAATGAAATCATTGAGCATTTAGACAATATGGTAAAAGATGGATTAATTCCCAATCCCCAAACTATGTAATGATTGTTTTTCTCAAATTTTTTTGAAAGTCATCATTAGATTAAAAAAGTTGCTGGGTATCAAGAAGCTGGTGTCGTCACGGACGAGACGTTTAATAACAAGCTGAATGAGATTATCAGTACGCTTTAAGCTTTGATGTAACTGAAAGAGATGAATAAAAAAACACTCAACTTGGTTGGGTGTTTTTTGTTAAATAAATCTCTAGACAATAAGTAAAGGTTAGTACTCTGCTTCACTAACTATTGTGCTATCTTTAGAGTTGTTGCCAAATAACTAAAAGTAGTTTGTTAAAAGGAATTTGAAAGTGGCCGAAAACTCTAAAAAAGAGCAGAAACCACCCTCGATGTTAGAAATGAGTGAAATGCTTGATAGGGTTCGGAGTCAAATGTACCCGTTATCTTACTGTAGTGGTCAAATATTTTTAGACAGTACTTAAGAGGTTTTTGTTGAAATAAAGTCTCTCTTTCTCGCTCGGTGTTAAATACTCATTAAAGCTGTGTGGTCTTACACTTTGATAATAGCCCCAAATATAATCATTTACTGCCTGCTGAGCCTCATCAATATTGTCATAGCCGTTTTTTGGCATCCACTCTGTCTTAAAGCTTCTAAAGAACCTCTCTGTAGGTGCATTGTCCCAACAGTTGCCTCGTCGGCTCATACTATGCGACATACCATTGCACTTGGCTACGCATTTAGCATACTCTTCACTGGTATAATGACCACCTTGATCTGAATGAAACAGCACGCCTTTAGGCTCAAGTCTTATGTGATATGCCATTTTTAGTGCAGATGTGGTCAGCTGGGTATTCGGGCTATCTGACACCCACACTTCATGCTCTTCTTTTGGGCCCTTATTGTTAGGAATACGCACCTTAAACAGATTGGCCATAAAAGGAATGGTCGTCCCTTGTAACACCAACGATAAGACCACCACCCCAAAAGCGATATCAAACAGCATAAAGGCATTGTCCACCCCTGCAATCACTGGCAACATGGCAAGGGTAATGGGCACCGCACCACGTAAGCCGACCCAAGAGATAAAGCCGATCTCTCTATTTTTAAATTTAAACGGTAAAACACTGGTATAGACTGCAATAGGACGAGCCACTAAAATCATAAAGGCAGCAATGGCCACTGAATAAGGCCAAACTTCAAGAACGTTCGATGGCGTGACCAATAGGCCCAATACCACAAATAACACCGCTTGCGACAACCACGCAAAGCTGTCCATCACGCGCATGACATGCTCAGTTGAGCGTACCTTATGGTTGCCAATCATAATACCAGCGATAAAGACCGCGAGAAACCCACTACCGCCCAGTAAGTTAGTGGCAGAAAACACTGCTAAACCCGCCGACATTATTAAAATGGCATACATACCTTCTGCCAAGTGTATTTTGGGTAATAATCGAGATAGGAAATAGCCAAAGAACAAGCCCATTCCTAAACCAAAACTAAGCTGTTGTAATAGTAGGCCTAAGAAGCCTAGCGCTGTCTGTCCGGCAGGATCAACATTTAAAGCAATCAATCCTGTGACTAATAAAATCGCTAACGGGTCGTTGGCGCCCGACTCTAATTCAAGCGTGGCTTGGACACGATCATTTAATTTAACACCGCCATTACGCAGCAGTGAAAACACCGCTGCCGCATCAGTAGAACCAACGATTGCCGCTAGCAATAGCCCAAAGCGCCAATCGACATCCAGCAGCCATGTGACGAATACACCCAGTATCATGACTGTCGCAAGTACGCCCCAAGTAGCCAGTGTGATGGCTGGTTTTAAGCCAACTCGGAATGATTTAACAGAGGTGCGCAACCCGCCATCTAACAAAATACAGGCTAAGGCTGCTTGCCCGACAAAATTGGCTATTGCATATTGAGAAAACTCAATACCCAAGATACCTTCTTCACCAGCGAGCATCCCGACGACTAAAAACAATAGCAAAAGTGGAACACCCAAACGTGCTGATAAAGTGCTCGCCATAATACTGGCAAAAATTAACACTGCTCCTACGAGATACACGATATTTAAGGTATCCATCTTTTATTAAGCCCTATTTTATAATACTAAGCTGAACTAACCAGAACGGGAGTAACATTTACCCATTGCTTTCAACGGTTAATTATTGTTTTAACATGCTCCTTAAGAATAACTGAGCTATGCTTGTATGTTAGTAAATATCTTATTCTATTATTGCTAAACGAGTCATATTATGAAAAAAGAGACACTTACAGGACTATCTATTATTACATTTGCAGCATTTTATATTTGGATTCAAAATGGCAGTAACCCATTTGATGAAAAAAGAAATACTGAACTCGAACAAGCTCAAAAAACATCAAAGATTGCATTGCTAACGAAGTGCCAGAAAGCAGTACAGCCCATGCTTAAAGGCTTTAAGTCTATGGACATTAAACGAAAAAACACAGACTACAGACGATTAAATAATGGTAACTTTGAAGTCATAACACATTACTACGCTGAAGATAGTTTGGATGCGGCTCCGCTCATTATCGTCGACTGCTTATTCGATAAAGATGGCAGTTTATTAGAAACAGCGCAGGTTAAATAACTTCCAGTATAGCTATGGAGCTGTAGTAGATAAGACTTTAAATAACACACCTTTTTCTCAAACTTTTAAGCTGCTCATGCTGCTGGCCATTTGCTCAGCCAGTTTTTTAATGTCAGATTGAGTAGTCATTGCTTATTCTCCTGCTATTGGATTATAAGCAGTTACACAGTTTTTAGGAAAAGCTTCTCAATCTGGCATTAAATTACTGATTCATTTCGGGTATACCCGAGTGGAAACAGCTATATCACCCTTTAAGCCCATTGATAGACCGTTTAAAATAGACTAATGCAGTAAAACCACTTCAAGCGTACTATTATTACGCCTATAATCTATTGTAAGTATGCCTATGATAAACCGATTTCACTGGTTCGGTACCCTAGTGAGGACTTGAATGGAGTCGTGGATTAGAGAGGTTTAACACGGGGTGTTGAGTTTGGTAAATGCGTAGTACTCGTAGATGACGCTCTTGATAATCGGCGTATCAAGAGGCATTAAACGTAAAGTTGAAACCGACTGTCAGTATCTGGTAGTAAGGTCTAAGTAGTACCTTGTGAGCTGTGACGTGTTCGGGGCATAAGTAGTAAAAAAAGCGTCTACCCGCAACGCATGACAAACACTACAGTATGTTTTCAACCCCCTGTTGTGTAGGTAAGGGGTCTGACACTCGCCCAATCGGTTCCAATAGGTGGTTCTATTCATTTATGACTATAAGAATAGAAAATTATAAATTTAGTAGTCTACAAATCTTATTCAACAAGGTTAATTTGCCAGTTATTTGCTTGAATGACAATATTAATTTTGCGTAGTTTCATCGCCAGGTCATCGGCTTGCTTTTGTAACCCAGCTACTGAGACCATAATATTCCATTTAATTTCACGATGACTATAACGATCTGCCTCAGTGTCGGTCGCTTCAATTGCTTCAATTAATAGTTTGTGGCGCATCTCCAACGCCTCGCGTTCAACCAATAGCGTCAGCATTGATTGATCTTTATCCGTCTTAGCAACTGCATTGGTACGGTGAATACGTTCAATCAAAGTAGATAGCTCAGTAATGACTTGACTAGCCTCAATCATTAGATGACTTGGATCTTCATTTGGCGTATCGCCTTCTTGAACTTTAGCATTACTACGAATACGTCCTTTAATTTGAGCAAGTTTTTTTTGCATATCGCTACGAATAAGTAGGGCTTCTGCGAGTTTCATTTTTAGCTCCTTTTAACACCTTATTAGTATACTGCGTTTATTATAGATGTGTTTGTCCGTAGTATTGTTGGCTGGAAGGTGTCTAATCGTATGAACATCGATATGATGATGGCAGCGTTAAATCAAGCCATTGCAGACAGAAACAACCCAAAAGACGTTATTCATCGTAGTGATAGAGGCGTTCAGTATTTATCTATTCGTTATACTGATCAGATGGCTGATTCTGGCGTTATTACCTTTGTTGGAACGCGGGTAATTCATATGATAATGCATAGTACGATTGGTTATGTATCACCTTTTGAGTTTGAAAAGCAATATTATGATAGTCTTAATGAGTCAGGCAAAGTTGCCTGACTCAAATAAAACGCTCTCCGATATAGTCGGGGCGGTTCAGATAGCCAACTGGTTTAATATTATTCCGGTATATATGGGGTTAAAAAACGCACTAAGGCAGTGATTATTAAGAGTATTAGAAGAAGGAGTTGATATTTTATAAATCGTTCTGGGATAAATAAACACAGCACAGATACTATAAAAATTCCTATAATTTCAATCAAATTAGATAGACTTTGAGAGCCAAATCCTAGCCCAGTTAATACGACCCACAAAAATGATGGTAAGAATACTAGGCTAAATTTTTTCAATGGTTTATTCATAGGTTAGGCTTATCTGCTATGTGGGCGCAATTTCTATTGCACCGGCAACGGCACAACCCTGATATACTTTGCCTGCGTAAGTTAATATTGCAGTAAATTCATTTTGATAGCCATTGTCATCGATACAAAGGTTATTTTTTATATTCACAACAATAGGCTGTCCATTGACAGTACTCGCGTATTCGACACCTTCAGTATTGACAGAACCAGAACCCACCACGGTAACTGTTGCTGTCGTTGGCTTTAAGAAATTCGCCTCTATACTTAGCTCATTTCCTTCAATCACTATTCGCCAAATTTTCCCTTTGTTTCCAAAAGCAGTAAATGCCCCTGACGCTACCGGCGCTTCTATTGTAGGCTGCTTACTCAGATCCGTGGTGTCGGCACGATGGTTACTACAAGCCACTAGAGCTAAGCTGCCCGTTAAGCACATTGTCGTTAGAAGCAAAGAACGCATAATTTTTCCTTTAATATAATAAGAGAACACTACTATTTAGCAGTGTTCTCTTTGTTTACGTGATGAAATTCAGGTTTTTACTACCATAGGTAGGTTTGCGGTAGAACTAGAAGCTAGGGCATTAATTAATACTATCCATTACGGGCAGCCTTATTCAGTAACTTACCAACGCACTCTCTATATTAGTAATACTAATATAACATATCTATAAAATTTAATAGCGTGAAGTAAGTTAAAATCGGTATTTTTTACTGCTCGGGGATTTAAAATATGAAAAACTTAACGGCTGCTATTCTAATTGCGCTTCCTGTTCTAATGGTAAGTCCTACAGTAATGGCCGCATCTTCAGATGCAGTGGCTAAAACTGTTGATGTTCAATTTAAAAAAGGCGCTAGTTCAGCTAACTATTATGGGAAATTAAAGGGTAGTAAGTACGATTCCTATACATTTTATGCCAAAAAGAACCAAAAGCTTTCTGTTAAAACAACGGCAGGGAATGTGGATTCTTATTTATTTAATAAGAATTTATCAGATTCTGTCAATGTAGGAGAATATTCCTCTGAACTAGATAACCAAGGTTATTACAAGCTTCCATATTCAGGTAAATATGAATTGCGTATTCTTCAGCCACGTTCTCAAGCTTCTAAAGGAAAAACACCTCCATATTGGCTAGAACTATCTATTCTATAGGTATATAAGCTTAATAATGGAGAGCATCCTAAATTTTGTGTAAGTATTTAATCTAAACGTCAGTTACACAGAATCTGGGATGGTCTCAATTATGGATGATAAAAAATTTCTCTTACAATCATTATGGATAATCGGTCTAATTCTGTTATTAGCAATCCTTCTTTCGATTAGGTTTGCCAAAATGTTGTAATGCTTATAATTGCTGTATTTTTTTGATAAGTATTGATGTGGGGGATTACCGCATTATTTACAGAAATGGGTACTCTATTACTACGTAGCTATGTTAAGAACGGTGTATTTACCTCATTCAATTTGAACTCATTATATCCACTCAATACGCCTTTTGATCTTTATTTACAGGTATCACAACGTCATATAAAAATCGATTTAATGCAGTAAGGCTTGATAATAACCATTATCTTGCATTCATAATCGCTTTTCTGCAAAATGGCTTATCTATAATCGCTTGAGCCACTCATAATGAATACCCCTATCTCAGATCCTATTGGCGCAGCATGGCTTATCCGTTATGCCAGCATCGAGCTGGTTTCCCCTTTATATGTCAGCAGCAGTATCGGTGGACGCAGACAAACCTATAAAGACGGTGACGTCATTCATAACACTTATCAGGAAACCGCGCGTCCACTGGACACAATCATTGCGCACTTACAGTTTCACATGCGTCATGAAGTACTGAGTTTAGAGTTACTGACTCGTTTGTTTAAGCAGATAGGGGCAAATGACGTGCAAGCATGGGTAAACGCTGAGCCGACAGGCAGCTATGCCCGTAGAATGGCTTTCTTATATGAATGGCTTATGGATAAGCGTTTAGAGGTACCGAGTAATATAGGCGGTAACTATGTGGATGCTTTGGATACCAAGAAATTGGTTACTTCAAGTCCTTCGCAGGTTATCAAGAACGCCCGCTGGCGTATCAATGACAACCTAGCAGGAACCCGTCATTTCTGTCCGATGCTGGTGAAAACAGAGGCTTTTACACAAGCAGCTGCACTCGATATTGCCATGATGGTTGACAAACTTAACGATGAATTTGGGCAAGACTTACTGATGCGCGCCTCCGTATGGATGACATTACGAGAGAGTAAAGCCAGTTTTACTATAGAAGGTGAAGGGAAAGAGTTAAAACGTATTGAACGTTTCGCCGATGTAATGGCAAGGCGTACCGGCAAGGGCGATATCCCGCTTGATCCTGAATCACTAGCAGAGCTGCAACAAGAGATACTCGGCAGCAAAACGGTTATCCAGCAGTATGGTGTCCGTCAATCACCAGTTTTTGTGTCGCATACTCAGGTCAATGGCTTTAAAGAGATTGTGCACTATATCGCGCCACCTGCTGATGACATTGCTGAAAAGCTCAAAGGGTTACAGGCATTTATGGAAAAGACCGAGGGACAATCGGCACTGATACGTAGTGCGGTTGCTTCCTTTGCTTTTGTGTATATTCATCCGCTGGCTGATGGCAATGGCCGAGTACATCGCTTCTTAATTAACGATGTACTCAGACGCGACCAGGTCATTCATGAGCCGATTATCCTACCTATATCGCAAGCCATCGCTGAGCATCCCTCAGACCGTCATGCGTATGATAAAATTTTAGACCGTGTATCCGTGCCACTTATGGAGCAAATCCGTGATCATTACAGCTTTGATAAAAAGGCAGTTACCTACCCTGATGGTATTCGCTCAAACTTAAATTTTGAAAACACTCACCTCATTCAACCTGCATGGCGCTTTATGGATCTAACGCCTCACGTTCAGTACTTATCAGGACTCATTGCTCACGTTATTGAAAAAGAGATGCATAACGAGTCACAGTACCTAAGAAAGCATGACTATGCACGATTGGCGATAAAAGAGATTGTTGAGATGCCCAACAGCTATGCCGATAGAATCATTCGCAGTATGCTACAAAATAAAGGCACTAAGAGTAATAAGCTACTTAAGGACTATCCTTTTTTAGCAAATGAGGCAGTTTGGGATGACATTTTCTCTATCGTTGTAGAGACCTTTAAAGATGAAGCAAATGGTTTGAATAGTTAGAACAAATCCTGCTATACGCAGGAAAATCTGCCTTGATAATCAAGCTCAAGCTAGTATTAGTATCATCGTTGCGATAATGATTGGTTTATAAAAGATTCGGCTAAAATACTGCAACCTGAAACGTAATCAATATTTTTCTTACTTAAACAGAATATATCAGAGGAACTCTAATAACAGACCATTTTTATTTGACAAGGTTATTACAGATCCTCAAAATAATTTTGAGTATTTGAGTATTTGAGTATTTGAGTATTTGAGTATTTGAGTATTTGAGTATTTGAGTATTTGAGTATTTGAGTATTTGAGTATTTGAGTATTTGAGTATTTGAGTATTTGAGTATTTGAGTATTTGAGTATTTGAGTATCGACCCATTTTTATAGCTACAACAGCTATCAGTTGACGAAAACACTTAGCCGTAGCTTGCATTTCAGTATAGCTATGTCCAGATTTTAGGAGGTTAGCGATAATCTTACGTTTCTCGGAATCTTTCATACGTCCTGAATACTTATCTTCTGTATTAGCACGAGCAATACCTTGCATCTGACGGTTACGCCGATCTTCATAGTCCTTTCTAATAGCAGCGAGCATATCAAGTAACATTGAATTGATGGCTTGCAACACGCTACTCATAAATTCAGTGCTATTCTCAGATTGAAGCGCCATATGTGAGGTCGGCAGCTCTTTTGATACGACTGCCAACTTTTTCTCTGATAGCATTCTTTTGAGAGTAACCTAATCAGCTTGTTTCAAACGTGCTAAGCGGTCAAACTGCTCAACCAAAATCACATCGCCTTCGTGGGTTTGAAAAATGAGATAGTGTATCGCCAAGATAGGTGTAGTTTGATTTTTACTGTCAGGCTGCGTCACTAAAATCCGCGAAGTTTGTTACTACGGATTTGATAGTAGAGATCAGATGGATTGACCATCAGTTCGTCATACACAAAGAGTTGTGCCACAAGTCTACAACCCTCCATTATTATTTTCAGAGTGAAGACTTACCTGAGAGCTACCTTCTTGATGCTCATCTTTATTCTCTTTAAGGTTGGTCCGGCTCTCGTTATTTTGTTTTGTTCTAATACCATTCAATTCAAGGGTCGCTGCAAAAGCATGCTTATCAGGCATACTAATATGGTTTTCATTTTCTAATGGCCTATCTCTTTCAGATAAATGAGCAACTGATAACAGTTGATCGTTTTTTTTCTGGTCTTTAGTATTGAAAGTATCTACTAGAAGATATAAAGAGACTGGAATTAAAAAAATTGCTATTATTATTCTTTTGGTGAGCGCCTTGTTAGGACGAGACTTCCATTTATACAGTGGTGCCAATAACATGAGTACGCAAATAATGGCTAGTAAAAAATTAAAGAAGGAGTCTGCGATGGAATTAAATACATTAGCAATCATAATCTAATCCTTATGCATTACTTAACTTTTTTATTTGTATTGTTTCTAGGTTTAGTCTAAAAGTCAGTTCTAAAGTGGGCTGATAGATAACATATAGTTAAGTCTTTATAACGTTATTCCAAAGCTTGGTCACAAATGTGTCATCGTCATGGATAATGCCAGATTTCATAAGAACAAACGTATCAAAAAGCTATTAAACCGACACGGTCACCGTATACTCTGGCTACCGCCTTACAGTCCTGATCTAAATCCTATTGAACACAAATGGGCTGAGGTAAAAAAGCTCAGGCAGGGCTGGGGTGAGAATGATCTAAATCATTTATTCAGCAATGTCTGCTGTTACAACTTTAAGTTGGATTGACTATATCTTATTTAAGATCAGATAAAATAAATGACTATTTATTGAGGATATGAGTCTTTATGAATTGTTGATCGGGATTTTCTAAATCATCATTTTAAACCCCTATAACAAATCATAATTTGATCTTTTGATAACAAATAAGGTAAAGATTTTTTTAATTACATTGGGATTTCAGCCATTCGCTTAATTTAATAATATCATCCTGATTATTCTTTAATTCCTTGCAAACGAAGTAAAATTGGTCCCCTGTTAGAAATTCGTGCATTGGAATTCTAACGATATTTTGTTTATAAGCGTCATCCTGCATCATATAATTATTGGTAAGAGTAATGCCCAGATTGTACCTTGCGGCTTCTATCGCTAGTAGTACATGACTAAAATGATTTATCTTTATATCGCTTGGCAATTCAAATCCGCCTGCCTTACACCACCGCAGCCAATCCTCTGCTGTATTCACGCTTGTATCTGCATATCTCACAGACAATATTGGATGCCGCCACAATGCGTCAGGAAGGGGTTTATCTCTTATTTTCTCCCAAAGCTTTTGACCACACACAGGATATAAAGTTTCAGTAAATAAAAACTTACTGATGAAAGCATGTGGAGGAGGATCGACGGTGATATAACAATCGGCCCTTTGCTCATTATAATCAGAGGGATGATTAACCATATCTAAAGTGAGTTCTATTTCTGGATACTGTCTATAGAAGTCTTCTAGTCGAGGAATCAACCAATTCACTGCGACTGAACTGTACAGAGCTAAGCGTATATGCCCAGGTTTTCCATGTTTAATAATCTGACTACTATCTGAAAGTAGACCCAATGCGCCACTCACATCTGTGAAATAACGCTCACCAACCTCTGTCAACGAAAAGGTCCGGCCTTGCCTGTAAAACATTGCTTCCCCAAGATACTCTTCAAGGATGCGTATTTGGTGACTCACGGCACTTTGTGTCACATTGAGGCTCTCTGCTGCTTTTGAAAAGCTGTTAAGCCGTGCAACGGACTCGAAGCACTGTATTGCACGCAGCGGTGGTAAATCCATTATTACCTCAGGTAATACTAAATATGTTTTATATCATTATACATCATACCGTTACTTGAATATACTGCCTGACAGATCGTTAAATCAGCATGAACCCATTGGGGCTTTAACAGTTTCTGAATTTAGAGTAGGGCGAGGAGGCTAAGAATGCCAAAGATGAGTGTTGCATTTGCCATGACGCTATTGGTACTAGGAAATATCATTGCGGTCTTCTCAGACGCCTTGATAAAGGCCTTGCCCTCTGAGACGGCGGTATATCAATTTATCCTGTTTCGTCAATGCACAGCGGTTTTAATGCTGTTGCCATTTTGCTTAATTAATAAAAAGAACAAGTTATTCAGTAATATAAAATGGCACTTTGTTCGTAGTCACGTGTGGTTGTTAGGTGTGATATTCATGGTACTGTCTCTTCAAGCACTGCCTCTCGCGACTGCGAACGCCATTTTTTATGCCGCCCCTTTATTTGTATTACCACTAGGTTTTTTATTTTATAAAGACAGATTAACCTTTCCAATTATAGCGGTATCTATGTTAGGTTTTGCTGGTATCCTCGTTATCGTACAACCAAAACAGATTAATTCAGGGGCAGTTTTTGCGCTTATAGTAGCGGTAACCATGGCGATAAACAATCTCTTAGTTCGTAAACTTCCACAAAATCATTCTGTCTATCAAACGCTACTTTTGACTAATTTATTAGGAATCCCGTTCGCGCTTGGGTTGGCTATTTGGGAGGGACAGCCATTTGACTGGCACTCATTGATTACGGCCGCCAGTTCAAATGTATTTATTTTGATTTATGCGGGTATATGCGTACAGGTGTACCGACACATTGAAGCGTACAAAGTCTCTAGTGCGGAATACTCAGGTTTACTAGGAGCGGTGGTGGTCGGAATCATATGGTTTAACGAAGTACCAAATATGACTTTGTTAATAGGTTCTGCGCTGATTATCCTACCTTTGATATGGCTTGCTACTCTTGAATCTATGAGGTTTAGACAAAAAACTGGGTAGGATAATAGCTTTTAAAACCTAATCAAGCTGATGTGCCATAAATAATAAGAAATAATAAAAGTTATGAATAAGACTAAAATGTTATTTAACGTTTACATCGGTTCATGCTTGACGAAACTGTAGATTACTTGTTAAGCACTATAATAAGTCGGTTGCATGATTAAAAACTTCCAAGTTGGTTCTTATGTATCTAATAGTATCGTGTCTATAAAAAAGACAAACTGTTATTTAAAATACCTCAACTATTCAGCTGTTAGCCCTGCTTTAACACCCGATAAACCGTAGCCACCCCAACACCAACCGCCTTAGCAATCTCCTCTTTCGTCATATTGTTTTGACTGGCCAACTCTCTAATACGATTATGTTTCACTGTATTGGCTTTCTTACCTGTGGGCTTATAACCACTATTCGCTAACCCCTGCTTAATACGCTCTCTACGCTTATCGTTATCAAGCTTTGCCATCGTTGCTAACAAGTCGATCAGCATATGGTTAATCACTGCTAGGATCTCACCTGTCATGCCCTTACTTACCGTATGTGTGGTTGGTAGATCGGCCACCACCAATCGCAAGCCTTTGTCTTTGATGCGCTGCTTTAGAATTGCAAAATCATCTTGAGATAGCCTGCTTAATCTGTCCACGCTTTCAACCAGCAGAATATCGCCTTGATCAGCGTCCTTTAATAGCTTAGCTAATACTGGCCTATCGAGCTTTGTACCACTGAAATGCTCAACGTACTCAACATGGTTATCGTTATAGCTTTGGCTAAAGCTAATCAAGTCAGACAAGGCTCTCTTAGCGTCTTGATCCTTAGTGCTGGCTCTCACATAAATACGAACGGTCATAACGCCACCTATATTATTTAGACTTAATAACCAATGTTCATTGATAATAATAAGATATTACTATCATTTAACATTAATAACAAGCCTAATGATAGATATATTATCGTTTAGAGGTTTTATTTTTTAGGTATAGTGCAATGGGAAGATAGAACTAAGACAATTAAAGAGCTGATTAAAGAACTCCAAAGTTTTGGGGATCAAAACTTGATTGTTATGATAACTAATGATGAAGGTGAAACATTTAACTCGGTAAAGTTGGTTAGCAAAGGGTTTGTAGCTAATAAAGATGATCCTGATAAATATAAGAAAGTTTATTGTGCTTTACACTTCTAAGCTTTAAGACCATCTAAGACAGTTAGTTAGTTTTTTAATCCCTAAACCCATAAAAATCGGTTGGGGGGTGATTTTTTGCCGTGTGCAGAGAAAAGTAAGTCAAAGATTTTTTTACTAGCTGCTTTAGCGATAACCCTTATTTAAGATAATCTCGTTAAAGCAGCTATGACCTAACCTTTAAATGTTAAAAGTAAAGGGTAAATTTGAAAAATTAAGGAGTTAAAATGACTTTACGACATTCTTCTTCACGCTTTTCGAAAATTTCATAACCTTTAGCAGCGTCAGACAAATTCATACGGTGAGTAATAATAGCTTCAGGTGATAAATCACCATTTTCAATATACTCTAATAATTGTGGTAAATACTTGTGTACATGGGTTTGGCCCATTTTGAAAGTAAGCCCTTTATCAAAAGCGTCACCAAATAAGAAACCATGAATGGGTCCTGCATACACACCAGGAACACTAACGACCCCGCCACGACGCACAGCTGCAATACATTGACGTAAAGCTGCACCACTTGACCCTTCAATTTTCAAATTGGTCATTATTGTTTCTAGCATACTGCCTTTGGCTTCAAAGCCAATCGCATCAATAACGCCGTCAACGCCGCGATGTCCTTTGGTCTGTTCAATGATGAATTCAGCAGCATCTACCTTATCGAAATTAACCGGAATAGCCCCGTACGTATCTTTGGCATACTGCAAACGGTAGTCATTATGATCTACCACGAAGATCTGCTCAGCGCCTAACATTTTAGCACAAGCTGCTGATAACAACCCCACAGGACCCGCACCATAAATAGCTACGGTTGAACCTTTAGTAATATTGGCATTAGTCACGGCCTGCCAAGCAGTTGGTAAAATATCTGATAAAAATAAAACCTTCTCATCTGACAGTGAGCCATTTACTTTGAACGGATTAAAATTACCTTTAGGAACCCGTACAAATTCTGCTTGTCCACCAGGAATCCCACCATATAAATGGCTAAAACCAAATAAAGCAGCCGGTGGCGGAATTATTTTTTTATTAATAGCAGCGCCTGGGCCTGTATTTGTAGTCTCACAAGCGGACATTAGGTCATGCTGACAGAAAAAGCAGTTACCACATGCAATAACAAAAGGAATAACAACTCTATCGCCTTTTTTAACAGCAGTGACTTCAGAGCCTACTTCTTCAACCACACCCATAAACTCATGACCGAAGATATCGCCTTCCTCGGTTGCAGGCATTTTGCCACGATATAAGTGTAAATCTGAGCCACAAATTGCAGTTGCAGTCACACGTAAAATAACATCATCTTTTTCTTGCAGTTTAGGTTCTGGGACATTGTCCACTCGCACATCTTTAGCACCGTGGTAAGTTAAAGCACGCATAATTTATCCAATTAAGTAAAGCTTGCAAAATCGCGATAAACCAATAATCTGTGATAATACAAGATGAAAGTTATTAGAAACAGTGGTTTATGTTATCTAAGTTAAGTATTACTCAATTATATTAGCACCTTGAAAAAAAGATTTATAATCAACGTGTGTTAAAAAGGTTGCGTGTTGTAAGTAAAAAATTGTAGTGGTCAACTAATTTAGGACACTAATAAAATTCAAACCTACATTGCCATTCCTTATAACCCTGAGTCGAGAACGGATAATAATTATAAGCGTTGGGGCAACTTTTATGACCGCCAAGATCTGTTTATAGTGGTCAACTAATTTAGGACACCTTCTAAGAGGTTTTTATTAAAGTAACGTTTTTCTGTTTCTACTGGTGTTAAATAATTGTTGAAACTATGCGGTCTCACGGTTTGATAGTAGCCCCAGATATAATCACTAATGGCGCTCGATGCTTCAGCGATATCCTCATAACCGCCCTTTGGCATCCACTCGGTTTTAAAGCTCCTAAAGAAGCGTTCAGTTGGCGCGTTATCCCATGAGCGAGGATTGGCAAAGCACTGCTTTGCCCGAGTGCAAGGCGGAGGGCTGTGCCCGTAGTGGGTTTCCTTTGCGGCTCATACTCTGCTTCATATCCTTACAGTCAGCTATCGCGTCAGCGAACTCTTTACTGGTGTAATGCGTGCCTTGGTCAGAGTGGAACAGCACACCGCTTGGTTTAAGGCGAGTCTGATACGCCATCTTTAGCGCTGATGCGGTCAAGGTGCTATTAGGTGAATCGGATACGCTAAAGCCAACCACACGGCGAGCAAACAAGTCTAAAACAACCGCTAAGTAGCACCAGCCACCTTTGATACGGATGTAGGTCACATCGCCTGTCCAGACTTGATTAGGCGCATCTGGGTTAAAGTTTCGGTCTAAAAGGTTGTCATAGGTTATATGCGCCTCGTCAGCGTGTTTGTATTTGTGGGTCTTGAGCTGGCAGCTGACTAAACCCATTCGCTCCATAAGCTTAGTCGCTAAGTAACGCATTAGCTTAATGCCATACTCGTTAGCTAAAATGGCAACTATAGTCCGAGCCCCTGCTGATTGCTTTGAGTCGTTGAATATTTGGCGTATTAAAGACTGGAGTTTGACTCGCTCAACATCAATAGGCTTAGTCTTAATACCATAGTAGTAACTACTTCTAACCACATCAAACAAGTCACACAGCTTCTTCTTACTTAATCTTTTGTCCTGCTCTGCCAGCTTTTTAATCAACGATAGACGTTGAGGTTGTCCGATGCCAGCAGAGCTGAAGCCCACTCGAGCATAGCTCTCCCCTTGCGTCGGGGCGAAGCAGTGCTTCGCTTAATCCCTCCTCATTTAGAATGTCTTTCTCTATCTTAAGCTGTCTGACTTCTCGCTCAAGCTCTTGTATGCGACGCTGATCATCAGTTAATGCTAGACCTTTAGTTGGACGAACGCCTTGCTGCTCTTTTTTATACTTGCGTACCCAGTTGTCTAAGGTTGAGATGCCGATGCCTAAAGACTCGGCTACTTCTGCAACTTTGCGATTGTGATCAACCACTAAGCTAATGGCTTCTAATTTGAATTCTCGGGTATATTCTCTACGTTTGGTAGTCATACTGTATTCCTTCTTTGGGGTAGTATAACCTCTTATAAGCTGTCCAATTTTATTATGCCACTACAGTCTGTTGAACATTCAAATATTAGGACTGCGCATTGTCTAAAAAATAGCCACTGCCAGTGCCACATTTGAATGTTCAACAGACCCTAAGCAAACTGTGAATACTTAGAGTTAATACTATCGATAGAATTGCCTAAATCAGAAATGTAACCAACACTACTATCTCATTGTTCAGTCTAATGAATCCTGATACCCACTCAAACTATCCCTTAATCCAACTGTCTTAACGTCTTCTTAACAGAGCACTTGTTATCGTAAGGAATTGCATTCCTTATCATTCTGTTGAGAAGCCCCACTATGTCAACCTCTCAAGCACTTAGCACCGATATTACCGAAGCCAGTACTAAAAAAAGCTATCTACGCAATCTCTTTAATCGTGAGATCAATCTCAGTTATTTGATTATCATCGTGGCTCTTTATATAGTCGCTACTGCGAATTTTGGTTTTTTTACACAAGTGCTAAGTATCTATCCTGTTAGCACTAATATTGGTTTTATCATTTCGATCATAGCCTTGTTGTTAGGCTTGATGTGGCTGATCTTTCAGTTGTTGTGCTATCGACCCATTGCAAAGCCAGTGCTCATCGCTATGGTATTGATAGCGGCTGTATGTGGTTATTTTACAGACGCTTACGGTACGATATTTGATCGTAGTATGCTGATCAACAGTATGCAGACCGATCGAGCAGAAGCGATGGAGCTGATGTCGCTAAGTTTTTTTATTCGGGTATTTCTGCTAGGTGTTGTACCCGCTGTTCTTATTGCAAAGATTCGTATCAAACGAGTGCCTTTACGTCGAGCATTATTGCAAAGGAGCGCGACTTTAATCTTGTCTGTCGCTTTAATAGCCGTCGCTCTACTACCTTTTGGGGATCAATACGCGACCTTTTTTCGCCAACATAAAATGGTTCGTAGCTACGCCAATCCCATTACTCCTATTTACTCTGTCATCAAATTGGGTACCGATTACGTCGATGAATTACGTCGTCCTGACACCTTGATAGCACATGCGACAGATGCCAAACGTCTCACTGCTACTGCGGGAACTAACGCTGCAAAACCTAAACTCATGGTCTTTGTCGTCGGTGAAACCGTTCGCGCCGATCACATTGGTCTTAATGGCTATAAGCGCGATACGATGCCTCTTTTAGCTAACCAGCCAGACATTTATAGCTTCAAAAATGCCACCTCTTGCGGCACTTCTACCGCTTATTCTGTACCTTGTATGTTCAGTTATGCCAATCGAGAAAACTATAATGATAATAATTCGGACTACAACGAGAACGTATTAGATACGCTATACAAGCAAGGCGTCAATGTTGTGTGGCGAGACAATAATTCGAGCTCTAAAGGGGTGGCTGATAGAGTGACCTTTGAAAATTACAGGACAGCTGATATCAATCCAAATTGTGATGTTGAGTGTCGTGACATTGGTATGTTAAATGGTTTTGATACTTTAGTTAAGTCAGATACAAGGGTAAAATCGGACGTACCAGCTAAAGACACGCTTATTTTATTGCATCAAATGGGCAACCATGGTCCTGCGTACTACAAACGTTATCCTAAAGAATTTGAAGTGTATCAGCCAGTATGTATGACTAACGAGCTGTCCAAGTGCGATGATCAGTCCGTCATCAACGGTTATGACAATGCCATTCGTTATACTGATTACTTTTTAAATAACGTTATTGATACGCTAAAAACTTATGAGCAGGATTATGATGTGACGATGGTATATATCAGCGATCATGGAGAAAGCTTGGGTGAAAATAACATCTACTTGCATGGTTTACCCTATGCCATAGCGCCCGATGCTCAAAAGCAGGTACCCGTCATTATCTGGTCGCCTACTAGCAACAATATTGATAAAAGCAGCCTTGCTAGTATGATTGATCAGCCGGTATCACACGATTTTATTACCCCGACTTTACTTAATTTTTTCGGTATTACGACTGACGAAGTAGCAGCAGCACCGACATTTTTTAAGTCTGTCTATTAAGATTTTAGCGCTAAGCACTGCTGACATTTATGCATGAGATAACTATGTACAAAATACTTATTATTGAAGACAACCCAGATATCGTGGCCAATATTTATGCTTTTTTTGAGCCTAAAGGCTTTGCATTAGACAATGCGCATAACGGCATTAGTGGCTTAACACTGGCTTCGAACAATCGCTACGACGTTATCTTATTGGATGTCATGCTACCGGGTATGGATGGTACAAAACTGTGCAAAAAACTCAGAGAAGACTTCCACAACAAAACCCCTGTATTGATGCTAACTGCTCGCGATACGATTTTGGATAAAGTTGCAGGCTTCGATAGTGGCGCTGATGATTATCTGGTCAAGCCTTTCTCACTCATTGAGCTAGAATCTCGCATCAAAGCGCTTATACGTCGCCATCAAGACGACCATTTTCATCACAGTATCAATATCGGCAAATTGTCCTTGAATACAGAGGAACACACGATTACCCGAGAAGGCAAAGCGTTAAAACTGACACCAACAGGGTTTAAAATATTAGAAGCTTTGATGAATGCGTCGCCCCGAGTCGTCAGTAAAAGCGAATTGGAGGAAAAGGTATGGGGTGAGGATATTCCTAGTAGCGATGCACTGCGTACCCATATGCACAGTGTGCGTGCCCAAGTCGATAAGCCGTTTGCTGACATTATGATAGTGACGGTGCCTGGTGTTGGTTATCAGATTATTGACCCAGATAAAGTGTAAAATCTGTTTACTACCTTTACTACCTTTGCCACTACGAAGTGATGCTATGTTCAGAATTGACTCTATCGTTAACAAGTTTCGAATATCATACTTTTTATTTGCCGTACTACTGTGCGCGACTTTCGTCAGCATTTTTGTGTATGCAGAGACGAGGATGGAGAAAGAGCTGGTAAAGGCACGCCTGCTACAGCAGCTAGAGCTGAGTCAAGAAAAAGAAGGCGAGCTGGCTGTCTATGTGGCAGATCCAGGTATCAAAATTTACCGCTATGATACTGCGCCTGAAGATTTGAAAACTATGGCCGATGATAAAGTGCAAGAAACCTCTGTCACGGTTAACACTAAAACAGGTACGACCAGAACCAACCTGCACTTCTTTGCTTATCAGCAAAATAAACAGAAATTTATTTTGACTTACTTAGAAGACAGAGAAATGGTATTGGCAAACTACCCTGTTTTAGCCATCTTTGAACATTTAGAAGACATCTTTGCCAATGCCTTGAGAGTGGCTGTTATTTTAAGCTTGCTGATTGCCATCATATTCTCTCAGCTATCCTCAAAGCAGATTACTAAGCCGCTACTAGAT
The DNA here is from genome assembly GCF_965638355.1 of Psychrobacter okhotskensis. NCBI lineage: Bacteria > Pseudomonadati > Pseudomonadota > Gammaproteobacteria > Moraxellales > Moraxellaceae > Psychrobacter > Psychrobacter okhotskensis. Next base: position 955,524 of record NZ_OZ281822.1, on the reverse strand, counting down.
CTAAAACAAGCGGTAGAAAACGATCACCAAAATTTAACCGAATTGACTCATTTGCCGTCGGAGGTTGACGTCTTAGCACGAGCGATTGATCAGAAAAATCATAAGTTAGAGCAGTACCTCAAACGTGAGCAGCTATTTACCGGCGATGTAAGCCACGAATTGCGCACGCCTTTAACGATTATTATGGGTGCGTCAGAAGTACTGGCCTCCCAATTAGCAAGCGATCACTATTTGAGTGAATTTACTGAGCGCATTAGTACGACTGCTAAAGAAACCTCCGAGATTATCAGCGCGTTGTTGCTACTCTCGCGCGCCCCTGAAAAACTGGACGCACCGCAAACCTCTATTAATACGATTGTATTAAGTGAGATGAAGCGCTTAAAGTATCTGCTGCGTTATAAAACGGTGACTTATACCGTAGTCGCTGAACAAGAGTATTCTGCTAATGTGCGCCCTGAACTGTTAAAAATGGCGCTGGGTAATCTGATTAAGAATGCCTTTCAATACACAGATGATGGTGAAGTCAAAGTCACTATTGATGCAGAAAAAATAACGGTCACCGATACAGGCCTAGGCATTCCCGAGTCTATGATGCCGTTGCTGTATGAGAGATTTGAGCGTTTAGATCAGCAGAATGATAGCACTCCATTATCTACAGATTTGCTGGCTGACGATTATGCGAGCTATAAAGTTGAGGGTACAGGACTGGGTCTTAGCATCGTGCAGCGCATCATGACGCATATGGGCTGGCAACTGACCCATCAAGCCAATACCACAGGCGGCAGTACCTTTAGTATTTATTATAAATAACGATGACAGTGGCATAATTTTCATTAAAAAATGAGTGTACCCATAATGGCACTTACCTTAAATGTCCTCTTCAACCTTGATAGAAAGCAACGGCTGATACCATCATAAAACTAGAAAATTTTGAATTTCAGATTATTATTACCCCGCTAAAATAATGCTTAGTAATCTAGAGCGTGTCTTCAATTCACTCGATAGTCATCTAAATGGGCTAAAAATGGCTAAATCTTGCCAAACATCGTCAAATAGCTTGTTAATATCCCGATATTATCTACGCTATTTTTCTTGTTTGACGGCAATTTATCTCATTTTTATCGCCATCTTTGAAATGAAGACACGCCCTAATTAAAAGTATTTTATCTTAACGCTTTCTTAACAGCGCTAAGCACATACTGATACCCAAGTGCTAACCAGTGCCCTCCTACACTGGGATCATCACAACAATAATTATATCGGTGATTGCACTTTTATTATATTTTCGCTTTTATTGTATTTTCACTTCAACCTCAATAAGCAGCAGTAGCTGATACCACAGCAAAATCAGGTATCAACTACTGCTTTTTAGTATGTGCAATCTACAGGCAAAATATCCTAAAGACGCGACGGTATTGCTGATGTATGGGTCATACTTTAAGCGAGGGTAACGCTGCTACTCTTTTGTAGTATAGTTGATTCAATTTAAAAGTAGTACAAGGCAACCGAGTGTAGATGTATATTTAATACTTCAAGCGAGGTTAACGCAGTAATACTTTTATAGTGGAATGACTATAGATGGGCGATGCCTTAACGCTTTCTTAACGTGCCTTGTCATATACTTAAGATTCTGCCAGCCACTCTAATCTAAATGACCAGTAAGCAACTAATATGAATAACCTCAAACCTATTACTCTCGATCATGATGCCGCACATCCTGATTATAAAAATCAGCCAGTATCTGGTGATTTTCTTGTAGTAGATAGCTTTGCGAGTAATGCTAAAGGTAAAACAGGTTTGGCGCGTATTTTAAAAGCCACAGGATATTCTATAGATGGTTTTAAAGCGGCTTATCAGTTTGAAGCAGCGTTTAGGCAAGTTTTTTGGCTCAATCTCGTATTATTCATAGCCATTATATTTATGCCTTTTAATATCGGTATAAAAATGATGCTGGTGGTTGCTTCCTTTTTATCCCTCATTGTTGAGTTGATTAATACAGGTATTGAAGCCAGTGTCGATCATACCTCAACCGAGCAACATCCCTTAGCAAAAATAGCCAAAGATGTCGGCTCTGCTGCCCAGTTTTTAGCGTTATTACTGCTGTTTGTGTTGTGGACAATGGCCTTAATAAACCTGTTATTTTGAATAAAACATCAGTTTTATAGCTTAAGCGTTTGCAACTTAATAAACGACAACTTAATAAATTGAGTAAGGCGCCTCAATGACTCTAAAAAATAACCTGACCGATTGGATGTGGCTGAAGCTCCTTTGCTTGACCATTATTGCCGCTCTAACCTTTGAGCACAGCCAGTTTGATATTCGTATTAGTGAGCTTTTCTATACCAACGGTCAATGGCTCCTCCAAAAAGGTGCTCAGCCTTACGCTTTTATCTTTTATGATGGACCTAAAGCGCTATTAATCTTCTCAGCTATCTACTTAATCACGATTTTAATTATCAAATACAGACAACCTTCGAGCACTACTTCTACCATCCATTATGGCAAGCTCGACAGATTTATTATTCCTTTATCGGTTCGTGAAATAAGTTATCTGCTGACTATTCTTATCGTCGTACCTTCTAGCATTGCACTCTTAAAAGGAGTCACCCATGTCAGTTGTCCCAATCATTTGACACTGTTTGGTGGCGAGCTTCCTTATCTAAATATTTGGCAAAATATAGTCGCGAATACGCCTGCCAAGTGCTTCCCAGCCGCTCACGCTAGCGCAGGATTTTCTTTGTATGGTTTAGCATTCTTACCCACTTTGCATAAGTACCGCTATAGAATATTTGAAATAGTGACTGTCTTAGGCTGGACAATGGGGATGTATAAAATGCTGTTTGGCGATCATTTTTTTAGCCACACATTGGTATCAATGCTGCTTTCACTAACAATTACCTGTGCGCTTGCCAGCGTATTTTTTAAACGAACGGCCCGTCTCAAAGCTCACAACCTTACTTTAAGCAGCACAGTTGATTCAGTCAAATAGCTATTATAGTCATTCCACTATAAAAGTATTACAGCGTTAACCTCGCTTGAAGTATCACATATACATCTACACTTGGTTGCCTTGTACTACTTTTACATTGAATCGACTATAGCACAAACTCGCTCAAGCCTTCTGCCCTATAATTTATAGGGTTTTTTTGTCAAAAAATTTCAATGAATTTAGAAGGCCCTATCTTGACACTTTCTTAACACCTCTATTGATAATTTAGTCATGTCAACAATATGACATTAAATTTGCTTATCGACAGAGTGAATCCACACATGAATACAACCTTAAATACTCAATACCCATCCACCGCTGCAGATAATGATTCCCTATTAAATGCTTTGTCCAAAGTTCCAGAGGTTACCCTGCTTTTTTGGATAATCAAAGTGGCTGCTACGACACTTGGTGAGACGGCAGGCGACGCCTTATCCATGTCGCTCAACCTAGGCTACATCGTCAGTACTGGTATATTCGCTGTGCTATTTGGCATAGCGGTTGCCACTCAAATTAAAGCCAATTCGTTTAATAAATGGTTGTATTGGACGACGATTATTGCGACAACGACATTAGGCACAACGATAGCAGATTACGTGACGAGATCACTAGGAATTGGCTACGCTGGCAGCTCAGCGTTACTGGTAGCGCTACTTGGGGTATGTTTAGTCATATGGCAAAAAACGATGGGCAGCATTGCCATCGATAGTATTAGCAAGCCCAAAGCAGAGGTGTTTTACTGGACGACCATTATGTTTTCGCAGACGCTTGGTACAGCACTTGGTGACTGGGTCGCAGATACCAAAGGCATGGGCTATACAACGAGTGCCATCATCTTTGGCTCTTTATTAGCACTTATTGCTGTGATGCATTTCGGTACGAAAATATCAAAAACGCTGCTATTTTGGAGTGCTTTCGTTTTAACTCGGCCTTTAGGAGCTGTACTAGGTGACTTTTTAGACAAGCCTATCGATCATGGTGGTCTGGCATTGAGTCGCTTTGGCGCTTCGGCAGCGCTGTTAGGATTTATCATTGTCTGTTTATTAATCTTTAAACAACGGGCTAGTACAAAGGCTCATTGATATAAAGAAACCTACCTGAAAATGTGAGATGCCAGTAGATACTGCATGCTTATAGTCAAGGAATTTTAGAATCGCTACAAGGCGACCGACCGCAGATAGTACACTGAGTACCTCTAGAGCGGGTAACACCGTAGCGGTTTAAAAGTGCTCTGACTATATTATGAATCAGGCCGTATCGTGCTTTCAAATGAGTGCTTATACTTTGAGGCTTACTAGCACCTAACGATGTTGCTGTCTTTTTGTTCTTTTGTGCCTGCAACTCACCTTGCTCTATTTCTAACGGCGTTAAGCCCTGCTTTTTCGCTTTTAAATACCGTAAATAGGCAGGGATATGCGTTTTACCTAAATATTTATCCAAATAAGGTAAAAAGCCAGCATAGTTGCCTTTGAATTTGGCATGATGAAAGTCGTGATAGATAGGCCCTTGATACATAGGCAACAAATGCACAGGATTCCAAGGAATATCATAACCAATGTGTCCATCCGCCCCTTCGACCTGACGTAGAATGACCCACATCCAAACCACATAGATATGCGCGCCTAGCAAGATAGGCCCAACCAAGGTGAGCATCGCGGTCAATGAATACTCAATCCAGTGCATGTAATTGCCATTGATACCGCAGGTATTACGAATACGATGATGGACGCTATGAATATGCCGCAACAACCATTTATTCTCATGCATATAGTGATGCATCCAGTAGTATAAAAAATCATCAAGTAGCACAAAAAATATCAATTGCGCGATGATAATATACCAAACAGGCAGTGTGCCTTTGTGGACGCCAGTCAACTGCAATAGTGGCCAACTAACCACTAATAACGCCGCCAAAATGAGGTTGTTGACCACGATACGACCAATCGAAGGCAACAGGAATTTCTTCATCTCGAACGGTTTTTGTTGAATCTTGTATTTGCGCAAAGACAGCGGATCTAACCAAGCCACCACCGTCCATGGAATGGCTACCACCAAAAAAGCTGCCATACTAATGGCAAGAGTCGCCATAGGAAATTGCCAAAACCAAAGGTTGTTGTAAAACCCTTGCCAATACGAAAACACATCCATATGTCACCTATTGTCTTAAAGTAGCCGAGCTGTTGCTCACTATCAATTGCTGTACTGTTTTAATAGCTATAGTCAAAATATCCTAAAAACGCGACGCTATTGCTGATATCAGTTTTTTGTCGCCTCTGTCTGCGCAGGCACAGCAAGCAAGAAAAATGGATATCAGCAGTGCCTGATGGTTCAATATTACTTTTCACTGACTATACACTGTTTTAATAGTAGCAGTGGTCAAGCAAGACACCCTAAACCGAGAATGGCTAATAAGTATGTTACCTTAAAACACGATAACATTTGTTGATTATATAAGCGGTCATTTAGGCTGTTGCTAAGCTTATCAGCGCCGACTAAAACGATTTTTTGACTGGTAAAACCCTCAACACGTCAAGCCTCTAACGTGTTTTTAAGACAGCGTTTCACTTCCATCACTTCCATTGCTGCGATTTTAAACATCAATCTCGTTTTTTAGAATAACCATCAGGCAAGCAACAGTTCTACCGCAATCTCAAAAGTATACTCATCTCTGATGGTGATACTCACCCTACCTTTATGAGCATTGGCGATAGCCTGCACTATAGACAACCCTAAACCTGTCCCTGAATGCTGGCTGCTGCTTTTGTCGTGACGATAGAATCTCTCAAATAATTTATCGGCATCACTTTGACTTAACGGTTTTTCTAAGTGATTCGTCAAGGTGATTTTTAACCAAGATTGCTTTGAGATTTGATTATGGTTCTTTGCCATATTGAGAGTGTCAGCTGTATAAAAAGCATCAGCCGTATTAAGAGCAAGAGTATCGGAGGCAGCACTCAAGGGAACGCTGGTGGCTGATATAGCGATAACACTGTCACTGGCCGCATAATAAATGGCATTTGACATGAGATTGGCAAACAGCCGTTGCAATAAGCCTTCATCCCCTAATACCGTTTTAAAATCTCCTGATTTCGAAAAAGTTATGTCACGATCTTCGGCAATCATTTCATAGTAGTCTGTGAGCTTGGTGATTAAGTTTTCGGTATCTACTCGACTCACTTGCGAGTCACTCAGCCCTTTTTGGGTTTTTGCCAGTAGCAACATATTATTGATCATGGCTGATAACTGCTCAAGCGTATCGTGCTGATGATGCAATTGCTCAATGTATTCCTCATCCTTTCGCGGCTTATTTAACATCACTTGCGTCTGCGTACTGAGCGTCGCTATTGGTGTGCGTAGCTCATGAGCGATATTATCTGAAAACCGTGATAATGACTCAAAATTACTTTCGAGTTTGACCATCATTGAGTTATAAGACTCCGCTAGCGGCCTTAGCTCCAATGGCATATCACTCACGATGACGCGCTCGTCCAACTTTTCAGGATTGATGCTTTTCATCTTTTGAATGATGGTTGCTAAAGGCGCAAAGCCCCAATAGACGCTCAATGCCGCTATGGAAACCAGCAGTAAGGTAATCGCAAATAAAATCATACTCAGCTGGCGATTAAACTGTAATAAATACTGATGATGTACGTCGATCGGCAAGGCGATAAGTGCGAGCATGCTACTGTCTTCAATAATCATAACTCGATAGCGTCTGCCATTGATACTCATGACAAACTGTTGCTCGTCATTATCTTGCTGCAATGACCATAAGTTAAAATCTGCACTGAGCTCATTGGTAAAGCTGTCAGGGATACTCGATAGCGGGCGTCCTTCTTTGTCAGCAATGACGGTCTTTAAATCATAATCTAGCTGAGAAGAATGTAGATGACTGGCATTTTCTGTTGCTGTTGTAGAAGGTGCATTTGAAGAGGATGAATTTGAAGAAGATGGCGAGCTTAGCAAGCTTTGAGACGTTTTCAGATTATCAGAATCAGTGGCTCGCTTACGTAAATTAAACGCCGCGTGGGTAATGATCTCCGCGTCCATTTGCTCAAAATGCCCTTTAACAGAGTGCTGTACCCAGATGTAGATAATGACTTGTGAGACGACCACGAATATCGTGAGTAAAAACACCGTACGCCATAAAAGCGGTAAGCGGCGGTTATCAAATTTATATCTCATGTTACTTGGCTTCTTACTTAGCGGCAGAATGTTGCGCTTCAATACTATGGTGCGCAGTGGTATCGCTATCGACCGCATCCAATCGGTAGCCCATGCCCCGTACAGTGTGTATCAACTTTATAGTGTAGCTATCATCTATTTTTATTCGCAGACGTCTTATCGCTACATCGATCACATTGGTATCATTATCGAAGTTCATGTCCCACACTTGCGAGGCGATGACCGAACGTGGCAGCACTTCCCCTCTGCGCTCCAGCATGAATTGTAATAAGGAAAATTCTTTCGCAGTCAGTTTAATAGGAGTACCTCCTCTATGCACAGTGCGCTTGGCAATGTCCATCTTAAGGTCTGCTATTTGCATGAGCGTACTTTTATAATCCGATTGATTGGCGCGTCTTAATAAGCTTTTTATGCGAACGATTAATTCTGCAAAAGCAAAAGGCTTGGTCAGATAATCATCACCACCAATCTCAATCCCTTTTATTTTGTCACTTAGATCATCTTTCGCCGTTAGAAACAGTACGGGCGTATGCTTGCCTGCAGCTCGGTAATTACGTACCAGCTCAAAGCCACTGACGTCAGGCAGCATGACATCCATGAGTATCACACTAAATTCTTCAGTCATTAAGGCATGATAGCCATCCAAGCCTGTCAGGTGATGGTCAACAATAAACCCCGCTTCCGTTAGCCCTTTCTTTATATACTCTCCAAGTTTTTTCTCATCTTCTATCAATAGCACTTTCATAGTTTTTCCACCTAATGTCATTATAGTTATCAATAAAGTCTATCAAGCCCTTTGTCATAAACGATTGCTTTGGATAAAAGTATATTCTGACGCCTAATATTAAGAGAAGAAAGATGACAAAGTTGTATTGTTTATGACAAACATGTCATGTCTCAGTCATCAAGCTGTCAGTCACCATTTAGTATTATAAATCAACGCTACATAGAAGCTCTTCTATAATACAGATAGATTCTATAAATTCAGCGGTTATTTTAATTAGACATTCTATTACTCATCTACTCATCTTTAAAAGGACTTCACATGAAAAATTATAGTTCACTCAAAAAAGCGGTACTACTATCAGCATCGATGCTTATCGGTGTAACAGCGGCTAATGCGCATACGACCAATCTAAGCACTTCAATTATCGATAGCTGCGATAACGTTACCAAGTTTGCTAAAAACCTAGATCACAATAATGCAAATGTATCGGATGCTGAAATGAAAAGCTATATCGATGCTAGAGTTGCTTGTGAAGTTCAGCATCAAGATCAGCACTTGCAGTCTGAAAAGGATTTCGTGAACAAATATGGTCGCGATCGCGATAGAAGCCCTCAAGTCATACTAAAGGATTCTATTAAGAATTAAAATCTAGAAACGTTAAGATGACAATATTGTAATCTTATTGTCATCTACCAGTCAGAAAGAATAAGGTATCATCTAAACCAATTTAACAGTCTTGACATTAAACAGACTCAGGCGTTAATAAAATAAATAGGAATTAATTATGTCATTATCTAAATCAATCGCTGCCACTGCTGTAGCTCTAATCCTTTCAACCTCAGCTATGGCGCATTCTCCAGAGATGCATGCGAAAAAAGATAGTATGAGTTGTGAAAAGATGGAGAAAAACATGCAAATGATGGAAAAAATGCAAAAAATGGATCATAGCAAGATGGACATGAACGACCCTGCCATGAAAGCTATGATGGCGAATATGGGCAAAATGAAGCAAATGCATGAAAAGAATTGCGCTACCAAGGACCAAGGATAATAACTCTGATAGTCACAGCGCTTCTAAGTAAATCTAGCTTCGATAAATGACGAGTCAAGTTCAACCACAAGCTTTGTTGGGCTTGACCTCATTAAATACTAAACTAATTTTAACAGCAGTAGACTTTAAACAGATTCAGGCGTTAACAACTTTCAATAAATAAATAGGAATTAATTATGTTGCAATTTAAATTACTGTCTAAATCAATCGCTGCCACTGCTGTAGCTCTAATCGTTTCAACTTCAGCTATGGCGCATTCTCCAGAGATGCATGCACAAAAAGATAACATGAACTGTGAAAAGATGGAAAAAAACATGAAAATGATGGAAAAAATGGATCATAGCAAAATGAATATGGATGATCCTGCCATGAAGTCAATGATGGCGAACGTAGGTAAAATGAAGCAAATGTACCAAAAGCATTGTGTCACTAGTGACAATGATTCTAAGTAAATCTGACAGCGCTAGATAAAGAGTCAGGGTCAACTATTAAAACTCGTAGACCCTGACTCTATCAAATACTAAACTAATTTTAACAGCAATAGACTTTAGGACAGACATATGAAATTTTTATGGGGTGCGCTTTTTACCGTGTTTGTGGCAATCGTTGGGGTCTTTGCAGTTGTTAGCAGTGGTATTGTGAATATCGGTGCAGATCAAGGGCATACCCCACTGGTTTATAATTTTTTAGAGACGGCTCGCACGCGCTCTATAGCAAATGCTAGTAAAGATATTGTAGTGCCAGATCTAAAACAAGTGGATATGATCAGCTCTGGTGGTGCAGACTACAAAGATATGTGTGCAGGTTGTCACTTGGCTCCTGATGTAGAAAAAACAGATCTAAGCGAGTATCTGTATCCGCGTCCGCCTAATTTTACTAAGGCTGAAGTTGTCGCGCGTTATGATAATAAAGCGGGGGCACAACAGAACTTTTGGGCGATCAAACACGGTATCATGGCCTCTGGTATGCCAGCATGGGGCGCAACCCATGATGACGATAGAATGTGGGCGATGGTGGCTTTTATTAGAACGCTACCTGAACTAAATGCCGACCAATATACAATGCTCACCACAAGATTTAATAGCGATATGATGGACATGGATATGAATGATATGGACATGGAGATGATGGACGCAGATATGATGGATATGTCGGGTGAAGGTGCTGAGATGCAGCATTAATTGTTGAATAAAAAACGCAGTGCTAGGTAGTACTGCTTTTTAGGCTTTAAAGCTTGCTCGTATTACTTCATTTAGTGGTCGGGCGTGATTTTCTAAAATACTCAATAATCAAACGCTCAGGAGTGGTTTTATGGGACGCTATACTAATATATTCACTAGTGGACATAACCGGGTATCAGGTCGTGTCCTTTTATTGTTAACGGCATCCTCACTATCGTTAACACTAGCTGCTTGCAGCCAAGCTAATACTAGCGCCTCTGATTCAGAGACAGCACAACCAAAAGAGGCTGTTGTTGCTACGCAAACAGCACAAGAAGCTGAAGTTGCTACGCAAGAAGTAGAAAAAGCTGAAGTTGCACCGATTATGACCCCCGTAACCACTCAGTCCACGTTACTCAAAAATGTCTCAGCAACGGTTTATAAAGATCCAAACTGTGGCTGTTGTAAAGACTGGGTAAGCTATGCAAAAGATAATGGTCTAAGTGCAACCACGCAGCACCCTAAAGACTTGTCCTTATTTAAAGATCGTTACGGCGTACCAAAGGAAATGCGCGCTTGTCATACCACAGTGACAACCGATGGCTATGTGTTTGAAGGTCACGTTCCTGCCAAATATATGGCACAGTTCTTAGAAAACCCACCGGTACAAGCGATTGGACTTGCCGTACCCGGTATGCCAGTGGGTAGCCCTGGCATGAAATATCAGGATAAATTCATGCCGTATAAAGTCATGCAATTGAACAAAGATGGCAGCACAGAAATATATGCTACTATTGAGTCTCCAGCTCAGCAACTGTAAATTTAGTTTTACTTAAATAGTGTTTTAGTTAACTTACTGGTAAGTTATTGATGTATTATTAAAATACAGGCTTAAATACCATCTCGTAAAATAAATTAGGTCAACATTATGAATAATAAGAACATGTTTAACCGCAGGCGTTTCTTGACAGGGTCATCCACCTTGCTTGGAGCGTCAATGCTATCCACGCTGCCATCCATTGCTAATAGTGCGCTAAGCAAAGGTCAGCAAAACGTTGTCGTCAATAGTGATAAAGCCGATCATGTCGTCCCTATCTTGACGGGTAATGAGTTTGACCTTTACGTCAGCGAAAAGATGATTACGGTTAATGGTAAGTCAAGTATGGCGACGCTCATTAATGACTCATTGCCAGCGCCGACGCTTAAGATGCAAGAAGGCGATACGGTCATCATCCGTGTCCATAATCAACTGAATGAGTCGACCTCTATTCATTGGCACGGCTTGCTCGTTCCGTTCGAGATGGACGGCGTGCCTGGCATCAGCTTCGATGGTATTCCTGCCAATAGTACGTTTACTTATAAATTCAAACTCAAGCAATCGGGTACTTATTGGTATCACTCGCACACGGGCTTTCAAGAACAGACCGGTATGCGCGGTGCTATCGTCGTTGAGGCTAAAGGACGAGAACGTCACCCTATCGCAGAAGACCATGTCATTTTACTTAGTGATTGGACGCACCGTGATCCGCATAATTTATTGAAACTACTAAAGCAGCGTTCTGACTTTGATAACTATCATCTGCCAGACTTCAAAAAGCTGTTGTCCGATATTGCCGCCACAGATATGAAAACTGCTTTTGATAAGCGTAAAATGTGGAACAAGATGCGCATGATGCCGACAGACTTTACGGATCTGTCTGGTGAAAACACCTTTACCTACCTTATGAATGGCAAAACGACAGCCGCTAATTGGTCGCAACTGGTCAAAGCTGGACAGCCGGTCAAACTACGCTTCATTAATGGCTCGGCACAGACGATATTTGATGTGCGTATACCGGGTCTCAAAATGACCATCGTCTCAACGGATGGTAATGATGTCGCGCCTGTCGATGTTGATGATTTTCGTATTGGTGTTGCCGAGACTTATGATGTCATCGTTACGCCTACCAAAGATGCGCATACGATATTTGCTCAAAACATAGATCGTTCAGGTTTTGTTGCCACTACGCTTGCTACCAAAAAAGGGGCTCGTGCTGCGATACCAGCGATGGATAAAATCGAGTGGCTCACCATGGCAGATATGATGGGAGCTATGGGTGCGAATGGCTATGACGCCAAGCACGCCAAAACAGAATATGACTTTAAGTCCGATATGCGCGTAGATAGTCCGCGTACGAATATCGATGATCCAGGCATTAACCTGCGTAAGATTAATAGAAAAGTTTTGACTTATAGTCAATTGAACTCTGTCGGCGATGAAATAATGGCTGAACAGCGCAAACCTACCAGAGAGATTGAAATACATTTAACGGGTGCTATGGAACGCTATATTTGGGCCATGGATGGTGTTATGTTCAAGGACGCACCGCCAGTCAATATCAAGCCAAACGAGCGAGTGCGTATTACCTTAGTCAATGACACTATGATGAACCATCCTATGCACTTACATGGTATGTGGAGTGATGTGCGTGCGCCTAATGGTGATTTTCAGGTACGCAAGCATACCTTTGTGATGCAACCGGCACAGAAAATTAGCTTTGATGTGACAGGAGAGGCTGGTCGATGGGCATGGCATTGCCATCTGCTCTATCACATGGAAGCCGGTATGTTTAGAGAAGTTGCTGTTGTTTAATAAACCTTTGAATATGAGCCTTATTATGAAAAAATATAAAGTAGGTCTATCGTTTATTGGCATGTCATCTTTGCTACTACTAATGTCACCTTTAGCAAACGCTGCTGAGATGTCGAATATGGATCACAGTAGCATGGACATGTCCGGAATGGATATGTCAGGTATGGACATGTCGGGTGATATGTCAGGTATGGACATGTCGGGTGATATGTCAGAGATGGATCATAGCAAAATGGACATGTCGAATATGGATCACAGTGGTATGGATATGTCAGGCGATATGTCGGGCATGGACATGGCAGGTATGGATCATGGAAGTATGAGTATGGATACGGCTAGTATGCAAGGTGGCGATGCTCCAGCCGATGCTCGTAGTTCAGATTACTCTAATGGTGTTACCTATGGACAATATGATAAGCCGGTAATGATGGGTAGTGCACCATTATGGGGCGTGTCAGTAGAAACCTTAGGCTATCAGTTTGAGGACGATCAAATCGATTTTGAAGCTGAAGGATGGTATGGCACTGATAGCAATCGTGTCACTCTACGCAGTGAGGGTAGTGCCCAAACTGAAGGTGATAAAGAAATCGATAGTCTGACCTCGCTCGCTTACTGGAAGCCTCTCGGTATCTATTGGAACGGAGAAGCAGGTGTCGCTTATAATACTGAAAACGATAAGTCCGCAATCATGGCTGGCATTGTCGGTACAGCGCCGTACTTTGTTGAGACTGACGCTAGAGCCTACGTATATACTGATGGACAAGTCCAGCTTGATCTTGGTACAGCGTACGAGTGGCGCTTAGCTCAGCGTTGGATTGTCAGACCAGAAGTGCAGTTGACTGCTTTCAGTAAAGATGATACTGACAACGGTATTACTAAAGGTTTTAATGAGCTTGAAACTGAAGTTCGGTTAGCTTATGAAACCCTAAGTCGTCAATTATCACCCTACGTTGGTTTTAGTTATGCATCAGCCTTAGGGGATGCACGAGATCTACGACGTCAACAAAACCAAGCGGTTGATTCTAGTAGTGTGACCGCTGGTCTGATGTTTTGGTTTTAAAGATAGATTGCTTTTGAGACTGTAGATGGTAAGTGTATAAAATGGCTATTAGGATACTTTTATTTTTATAAGGAATAAATATGAATAATAATCAGCATCAGATGAATCCATATATAAAGTTTACGTTGATGATTTTAACCTCTACCGTCGTGATGTTTATCATGATGTATTTTAATACGTATCAATGGGATCATATCTACTTTAGTGAGACCCGTGCTTACATGGCGTTGTATATGGGTGCGATAATGGCCATTATTATGCTGGCATTTATGACCAATATGTATAAAAAAACCAAGATAAACTTGATGGTCTATGGGGTTAGTGTGGTGTTATTTGCCTTTGGTCTATGGGGTGTGCGCTCGCAGCAAACTGTCGACCAAGTAGATTGGATGCAAGCCATGATTCCGCATCACTCTATTGCTATTTTGACCAGTGAGCGTGCCGATATAGAAGACCCACGGGTAAGAGAGTTGGCGGATGGCATTATCGAAGCACAAAAGCGTGAAATCGCTGAGATGCAGCAACTTATTGATGATTTAGAATGATAATAATAAGTAAGTTCTTTTTTAAAGACTATTTATTAAGTCGTGACTTTTAATTCTAATTATACCTACTCCTTACTTCAAAAATAACCTGTAAAACTGAAGTTCTACGAAGAAATAGATTAAGGTCGAATAAGTATGAAGCAAGATAGAACGACTCGCTATCAGAAGGATAGTTTGACATTATCAGGAACAGTTATGCTAGGTACCGGTGTCATGATCGGCGCTGGTATTTTTGCTCTGACTGGTCAAATGGCTCAGATGACAGGTTCGCTTTTCCCCTTGGCGTTTTTAGCCGCTGCAATCGTTGTTTCTTTTAGTGCCTATTCCTATATCAAAATCTCTAATGCCTACCCATCAGCTGGTGGTGTCGCGATGTACCTACACCAAGCGTACGGAGATCGTTTACCGACTGGCTTTAATGCCCTGCTGATGTATTTCTCCATGGTTATAGCGCAGAGCTTTTTGGCTCGGACGTTCGGGTCATATACCATGCAGTTATTTGGTGGCGATGACAGCGGTCGCATGGTATCCGTTCTTGGCGCAGCGCTTATTCTTGCTGCATTTTTGATTAATTTGCTTAGCAATCGTTGGATCCAAGGGGTCGCATCGGTTATCGGTATTATAAAAATTGTTGGGATTCTCATCTTCGGGCTGGTTGGTGTCTGGCTGGCTGATAGCTTTGCAATTGATTCTTCTACATTAGGTGACACTAATACTGTTGGTAACTTTCTTGGCGCAACGGCGCTAGGCATACTGGCCTTTAAAGGCTTTACCACGATCGCCAACAGTGGCTCGGAGGTAAAAGACCCTCATCGTAACGTCGGCCGTGCCATTATAATTTCAATCGCAATCTGCGTAGTAATTTACACCCTAGTCGGTTTCGCGGTGTCTAGTAATCTATCTCTTGCTGAAATTATTGAAACCAAAGATTACTCTTTGGCTGCCGCCGCACGCCCAGCACTTGGCGACTATGGTCTATGGTTCACAGTAGCAATCGCAATGGTAGCTACCGCTGGTGGTCTCCTTGCTAGTATCTTTGCAGTCTCTCGTATGCTCGCTATGCTAACCGAAATGAAGCTGGTACCCCACCGTCATTTGGGGATGCCAGGCAGCGTTCAAAAACACACACTGGTCTATACCGTGGTGTTGGGTTTGGCTTTCACAACGTTATTTGATCTTTCACGAATTGCAGCGCTTGGCATTGTTTTCTATCTGATCATGGATATCGCTATCCACTGGGGTGTTCTAAGATACCTCCGTCAAGACATAAAAGCGGTGATGTGGGTACCTGTAGTGGCCATACTTCTTGATATCTTAGTCCTCGGTGGTTTTATCTGGATCAAACTACACTCAGATCCATTCGTGCTTGGCGTAGCAGTCGTTACTATCGTAGTGATTGCTGTGGCTGAGCAGGTTTATCTCAAGTCGTCAGCGAGGAGAAAGGCTATCGAAAAAGATGCACTTACACACCAACATTGACAATAACATTAAAGGATTTATAAAAAACTGTTTGGTTTAAAATTGCGTAGATTTAAGCGTCTACTTACTATCTTCAACAAGTGATTTCATGCAATACGATATTCATAAAGAGAACGGGGAAAGTAAGCCATGAATGAGTCATTTAATCACGCTGGAACTTGGGGTCTCGCACTAATTGTTATTGTGCTCATTTCTTGGTTCTTTTACCGTTATTTCGCACCAAAGAACTGGCGTGAATGGGCGGGTGCTGGTGTAGTTCAGGCTTTCATCATTGCACTTTACGCAGAAATGTATGGCTTTCCGCTCACTATATATTTATTAGTACGGTTTTTTGGTTTAGACAGCCAATATATCAGCGCCAGCTTATGGTCGACCCTTGTTGGTTTAGGTGAGACAGGCATGATGATCTCAATGCTACTCGGCTATGCTATTGCATTTTTAGGAGTCGGACTTTTTGCTCAAGGTTGGCGTCAAGTCCATAAAGCACGGGGTGAGAACCGCTTGATGACGGAGGGGCTTTATGCCTACGTGCGTCATCCTCAGTACACGGGGTTGTTTATTGCGCTGTTCGGGGAAGGCGTAGTGCATTGGCCAACACTATTCTCAATCGTTCTGTTTCCAATTATTGTACTAGTTTATACATGGCTCGCTCGACGTGAGGAACAACAGATGCTCAAAACATTTGGAGAAGATTACCTTGCCTATAAACGGCAAGTGCCAATGTTTATTCCTCGTTGGGGTAGATGGCGTCAACTCGCTGCCGCCTCACGAATCAAGAAGTAATATTAGTACAGCATAAAGCTTTTACTCACACTGCTTTCTTAGGCTTAAAACGGACAGATGGACGGTTGATGGGTTTAAGCTTGAACGACATCATGTAATAACAAGAAGTATTAAGATGGCTAAATCAAACTTAACAACAAGTACTTTGAGGATTGCTCCTGTTGGCAACAGTGTATCGCTGTTTCTACTCATTAGTTACCTGTTATGCATAGGCTTTGGCTTACTCGCACCCGAACAGATAGCGATGCACGAAGCTTGGGCACCTCTACTACCTGGCTTTGAGTGGTTAACATGGACAGGTTTTCTAATTGGGTTTGTCGAATCGTATCTTTACGGTTGGTATTTCGCCATCTTGTTCGTGCCACTATATCGTTGGTTCGCCAAAGTGCGCTAAAGATATTGATATATTAACAGTCAGTAAACCTCTTCGGTTCGAGTAAAAATTAATTGAAGAGTTGGAGTGATCACAGTTTAGACTGAGGAGAAATCATAATGAATGGGTCAATGCATGGCATGATGAACGGCTCAATGATGTATGGCATGGGCTGGGTTATGATGCTTATCTGTTTGTTATTCACCCTACTATTTTTCGCAGTACTAGTACTAACAATCATGGCACTGCTCAAGTATTTGCGTGATAAAAACTAAATTCCAATTAAAAAGTATAAAAAATAATTTTAGAGACTTTTAGATTAATAATTAGATGAATAGCAATCGAGGATTGATGATAGTGCTTTAAGAGTTGTATTTATTATCAATATTTATTGTCTTCAAGGAGTGAGTTTATGAAACATATTGCCGATGAAAAATCTATCAAAGGTGGTCAGTACGATAAAGTACCAGAAAATTATAGTGGTACGGTTTACACCTGTCCTATGCATCCAGAAGTAAGAGATGTCGAAAAAAGTGACTGCCCAATATGCGGGATGTTTCTTAAGCCTGAAGACGAGGTTGCTGAATCCGACAACAATAAAGATAGTCATGCGCATTGTCATGGAGCGGATGCTAATAATAGTAATGAGGCAAAACCTATCGAAGACGGCAAGTACGACAAAGTACCAGAAAATTATAGCGGAACCGTTTATATCTGCCCGATGCATCCTGAGGTTAGGGATACTGAAAAGAGCGATTGTCCGATATGCGGCATGTTCCTTAAACCTGAAGACGAGGTTGTTGATGAAGACAGTCATGCAAGTTGTCATGGTCATGGAGCGGATACTACTAACAGCACTGATGTAAAATCTATCAAAGGCGGTAAATACGACAAAGTTCCTGCTGATTATGATGGCACGGTCTACACTTGCCCTATGCACCCTGAAGTTAGAGATATTGAGAATAGCGGCTGTCCAATATGCGGCATGGCACTTGAGCCAGAAACGATCACCATTGGTGAAGAGGATACCTCAGAGCTTGACGATATGACTCGTCGCTTTTGGATCTGTACGGTACTCACTATACCGCTATTGATATATGTTATGAGCGGTATGTTTGGAGTTGACTTTAGTCAGTATGGTATACCTTCACAGGTTTTACAGTGGGCTGAGTTAGTGCTTGCGACCCCTGTAGTGCTTTGGGGCGCCGCCCCGTTTTTTGTGCGCGGTTGGCAGTCAATAAAAAGCCGCAATCTCAATATGTTTACTTTGATTGCGATAGGCGTAGGCGCGGCTTTTGGTTTCAGTCTGGTAGCAACCTTTCTGCCCGGTATTTTTCCAGACAGCTTTAGAGATGCTAACGGACAAGTCGGTGTCTACTATGAAGCAGCAGCTGTCATTGTAACCTTGGTATTACTGGGTCAAGTATTAGAGCTCAAAGCTAGAAGTCAAACTTCAGGTGCGATTCGAGCGTTACTTGAGCTAGCACCACCAACCGCAAGACGTGTGGAAGAAAATGGTGAAGAGATCGAAGTCTCGCTTGATGAGGTCGTCACTGGCGATAAGCTACGGGTTAAACCAGGTGAGAAGTTACCCGTAGATGGTACAGTGATCGACGGTAATAGTAATGTCGATGAATCAATGGTAACGGGTGAACCAATCCCTGTATCAAAAGTAGCAGGAGATACCGTGACTGGTGGTACGGTAAACGGCACCGGAACGCTATTGGTCGAAGCGGTCAATGTTGGAGCAGATTCGGTATTATCTAAAATTGTACAAATGGTTGCTGAAGCCCAGCGTAGCCGCGCACCTATACAGAAATTGGTAGATAAGGTGGCTGGGTGGTTCGTACCGATTGTGCTTATCTCCTCCGTCATTACCTTTATTGTCTGGGCGATATTCGGCCCTGAGCCCGCTATGGCCTATGCTTTGGTTAACGCGATTGCGGTACTGATTATTGCCTGTCCTTGCGCCCTTGGTTTGGCAACGCCGATGTCCATTATGGTTGGTACTGGCAAAGGCGCGCAAAACGGTGTGCTTATCAAGAACGCTGAAGCGTTAGAGAGTATGGAAAAAGTCGATACCATTGTCGTCGATAAGACCGGAACACTGACCGCAGGTAAGCCTGAGCTTACCGCAATTGATGCGCAGGTAGGTCAAGATGAAGACGAGTTTTTAGCCTTAGTAGCCGCAGTAGAAAGTGCAAGCGAGCATCCTTTAGCAGAAGCTATCGTGAGAGCGGCTCAAGAAAGATCACTCATTATTCCTAAAGCTACTGACTTTAATTCGACTACTGGCGAAGGCGTACAAGCCGTGGTCGATGGTAAGAAAGTCGCTATTGGTAACTCTAAGCTTATGGAAAGCCTAAATAGTTTTGATAGTGAGCTGTCCACCAAAGCTGATGTTCGTAGAAAAGACGGTGAAACGGTCATGTTTGTGGCTATAGATGGTAAAGCTGCTGGTATTATTTCAGTTGCTGACCCTATTAAACCAAGCACCAAAGAGGCTATCTCATTGCTTCATGGCGCGGGACTAAAAGTTGTCATGCTAACCGGTGACAACGAAAAAACTGCACAGGCAGTCGCTAATAAATTAGGTATTGATGAAGTTCATGCGGATGTCTCACCAGAGGATAAAAACCGTATCGTTAAAGAGATGCAAGACAGCGGTAAACTGGTAGCGATGGCGGGTGATGGGATCAACGACGCGCCTGCACTAGCACAAGCTAATGTTGGTATCGCTATGGGAACGGGTACCGATGTGGCGATGGAGAGTGCGGGTATTACCCTGCTAAAAGGTGATTTAATGGGCATTGCTAAAGCTTATAAGCTTAGCCACGCCACCATGCGCAATATCAGACAGAACCTGTTCTTTGCTTTTATCTACAATGCACTTGGTGTTCCTATTGCCGCAGGTGTGCTCTATCCCATATTTGGGCTTCTGCTCAGTCCAATGATAGCAGCGGCAGCTATGAGCTTGTCATCATTCTCGGTGATTGTTAACGCGCTTAGACTACGTCGGTTGGACTTGTAATGTGAATGTTAGGAGAAAATTGTCAAAACGTAATACCCAATACGGGTTTTATTAGAATTTAAAAATAAGGATATCGTTATGGGTAGTTTCTCTATTACACATTGGCTGATTTTGTTAGTAGTCGTAGTCGTTGTATTTGGTACTGCCAAGCTTAAAAACGCAGGTAAAGATTTAGGCGGTGCGGTAAAGGGTTTTAAAGAAGCGGTCAAAGATGAAGAAACCGAACACGCGCGTAAGAATCGGATGCTTGATCATGAAAAGAGTACGCCAACTTCAGATATCGACTTAAATACGCGTGTAGGTAATCAGGCTGATGATGTGGAAATCAGCCCTACCACTGAGGATAAGCATAAAGTGTAAAAAGTGTCATTAGCTGACGATACTCACTCGCCTATTAACTATTACATTTGACTGTTATGTTTGATATCGGATTTTCCGAGTTACTCTTATTCGGCATCATTGCCTTGATCGTATTGGGTCCAGAAAAACTGCCACAGGCTGCACGTACCGCTGGGCAATGGTATGCCAAATTGCGTCGTATGATATCCACCCTACAATCTGAAATAGAGTCTGAGCTTGATCTGACTGAAACACGAAAACAAATGCAAGATGAGCTAGCAAACATCCGTCAGACTGAGACAGATATGAAGCGTGAGCTGGCAAAGATGCGTGGTAATATACAAAAATTTGAAGACTCACAGAATCAACACTCAGATGAGCCACATCAGCCAGTCGCTCTTGATGAGCAAGATCATCAGCCCAATAGCGCCTCCTCCTTAACCAAACAGGAGGCAGATAAATGAATCTATTTAAACGACAAAAAAGCCGACAACAAAAGATAGCGGATACAGAACTTGAGGCGACAATAAACACGGCTGATAGTCATAAGTCTGATGATGTGCTGAGTGCACTTGGTGACATGCCTATTACGGCACACTTGATAGAGTTACGCGCCCATTTAATCAAGATATGCGTAGCAGTTTTAATTATATTTTTAGCGCTGGTAGGGTTTTCACGTGAGCTCTATACTCTTTTATCAGATCCTTTGGTTGCTCAGTTGCCTGCTAATTCGACTATGATTGCGACCGATATCACCTCGAACTTTATGGCACCTATTCGTTTGACAATTTTTGTCGCTGCATTTTTAGCGATGCCTTATATTTTGTATCAAATTTGGTCATTCGTTGCGTCTGGTCTTTATAAAAAAGAGAAAAAAATAGCCATTCCAGTATTACTGTCTTCAATATTTCTATTTTATACGGGTGTTGCCTTTGCCTACTTTATTGTACTCAAAAGCGTATTGAAGTTTTTTATCCTATTTGCGCCACAAAATGTCATACCTATGACCGATATTGATAGTTATTTGAGCTTCGCTCTCAAGTTATTTATGGTATTTGGCCTCACCTTTGAGATTCCAGTAGTTACTTTGTTATTGATATTAGTTGGGATCGTTTCTACTCAGAGTCTTGAGGATAAGCGTCGTTATATCATAGTCGGTTGTTTTGGGGTTGCAGCAGTAGTGACACCACCCGACGGGGTATCTATGCTATTGCTGGCAATTCCAATGTGGCTATTATTTGAGCTGGGTTTGTTTTTAGCAAAAGTATTGATTAAAGAGGAACCAAGTATTGATTTAACCTCAAAAAATGAAACATAAAAAAGTTACTAACCTCAAACGCCTCTGTTTTTACTATTCACTAAATATGTCAATGTGAGCACTCTACTTAGCGATGGAATTTAAATGGAAGAAATAATCGATAACAACAAAAATGACAGTCTTGCAAATCGACTTAACAAAGAATGTTACTGCATTACCCTCGATCGTAAAGCCCTCAATACAAGCCTTCACGATCAATTGGTAGAGACTAGAAACAATCCAATAGGAGCGAACGAGCTTAATAAGCTTTTTTCAGCAACACCAGTGTTCGTTCCCAAAACAGAGATAGAGGCGATGGAACGAATCGTCAGGGCTATCGAGTCAGCTGCCGAACTGCCATTGTATCAAGAGCAAGTGCTGTCGTGGGCACCAGAAATAGCTGCTTTCGACCCAGGTCCAATAGGGGCTCTCATGGGTTATGACTTTCACTTGGGTAGCGATGGACCTCAGCTCATCGAGGTCAATACCAATGCCGGCGGCGCATTTCTGAATGTGTTGCTCGCTCGCGCACAAAAACGCTGTTGCAACCCCTCAGAGCAAAGCGCTGCAACCAATCAAATGCTAGATAGGTTCGAGGAAGCCGTATTTGATATGTTCAAACAGGAATGGCAGCGACAATCCACTGTTGCTATGCCCAATCGGATAGCTATTGTAGATAATAATCCCAAGAGTCAGTTCATGTTCTTAGAGTTCCAATTGGCCTGTCAGCTGCTCCAAGCTAAAGGGATTGATACTGTAATACTAGACCCCTCTGAACTCGATTATGTCGACGGTGCGCTGATGGCCCATGGACAGAAAATCGATATGGTCTACAATCGGTTGGTCGACTTTACGTTTGAGAAGCCTGACCATGCGCTGCTTAAGCGTGCGTATCTAGAAGGCGCTGTGGTGGTAACGCCTAACCCTCATGTACATGCTATGTTGGCCAATAAGCGCAACCTGACCTTACTATCTGATTCGCAAACACTGCGCGCTTGGGGGCTGAATGAGACTGCAGTGGGATATCTCGAAAGGTCTATACCAAAGACTCGGATAGTTTCAAGAGACGATGCAGCAGAGTTGTGGCGTACTCGACGAGACTTATTTTTTAAGCCAGTTTCTGGTTATGGAAGCAAAGGCGTCTATCGCGGCAGTAAGCTGACTCGACGCGTCTTCGAAAACATATTGGATGAAGATTACATTGCACAAACTTTTGTGCCTGCAACAGAGCGCTCGATGAAAGTTGATGATACCGTCACAACAAGAAAGATAGACATACGTCTTTATACGTATGGAGGACAGCTGTTACTACCTGCTGCCCGTATTTATCAAGGCCAAGCGACTAACTTCCGCACGGCAGGGGGTGGATTCGCGCCTGTCTTTCAGGTGTGATTATTTGGGTTTGGCTTTTTAAGTAACTTTGAGCAACATTTACTATATGAATTGTTCTGTATGCTAATGTAACAATCAAAACATCATGCTGAACTGGGAAAATGATGATCCAAACCGTTATTTATTACTTCTTGCATTGAAATAATTACTATAGCCGATTATCCCATCCTAGAATGAGTTAACACATTTAGGACGGGACAGATACTAAATAAAGGGATACGTTATCTTATGACGCGAAACGGACATAAATTTTTCTGACTTATTGTGCTTACGTTGTACTTACGCCGAGAGAAAGAAAAAACTACTGTTGATAGTTAGAGCGTGATAATCTGTGCTGTTCCTTCGACTATAACATAGCTTCCTTGAAGAGGGTGAAAAGTGGTTCTGGCAATTATAATGGCAGCGATTTTGATTGCTGTCTGTACAGCAATACATTACGGCGTATTAAAATTTTCGTCACAGTTTGTGACGCCGTCGCGTCATCCGGGACACTGCCTTGAGGTCACAGTTGCTTCAATCGTACTGGCTCATATCCTTGAGGCACTGCTTTATGCGGCTGGGTTCTGGGTTGCTGTGCATAACTTTCAGGTTGGCGACCTGGTCTCGTCCTCACCCAACGGCAGTGCCCCCCTTAACTTTATGGACTACTTTTACTTCTCGCTAGTTAACTACACAACGCTTGGGCGAGGTGACCTCATGCCTGACGGTCATCTTCGATTTATGACGGCGATGGAGGCCTTTCATGGTTTCCTATTGATTACAGTGTCCGGAACCTTTGTGTTTCAGATCATGAGTGGTAAAAAACCCCTTTCAAATTAGCCAAGCGCCCTCTCAACAATATATTGCGCAGGGTTTCATACATTATGCAGGACATGGATGTTGACTACTCCAGAAGAGCTTTGAGAGAATGTGGTTGTCGCTTTACTCGATCTACTCGCGTTCGGTACCCTTCGAAACCAGCCACCCAAGAAACATCCATTTGACAGCGTAAATCAACCCTATCGGAATGATGACCCACTGAGCTAGCGGCAACGCACCTGTACCAAGTAGCGGAATTCTAGGCATAAGATCACTATAGTTCCACCTCTGACCGGTTCCAGTCGCCCAATACTCAAAGATTATGGTCACAATCAGGCCAACGGCAAAGTACATTAATAAAGTCGATAGACGCCATGGCTTTGTGATCCAGAACCAGTCTCTTGTAAACAGTGCCGCAAGCGCGTAAGCACTAAAAGCAATATTAGCATCACCGACAGTTGCCCGTGTACAAAGCTCGATTACCTGCCAATGGCTCGCATCAGGCATGTCAGCAAAGAAGGGGACTTGTGCCATTTCCCAAAAAAAATGTAGAAAGAAGCTTACCCCCCAAATCATTAAAGTAAGCACAGCTGACGCTACTACTCGATGCGATTGGCTTACTAAAATCATAATACCTCCAAAAATATCCATAGCAATAAATACAGCTCTATGCTCAATTGACTGTCGTTACCAGACCGAGATACTATTTATTAGTGTCTCCCAATGCTAAATTAGCATGTTACTTGATGCGCATATTTATCACAGTTAGGTGACTAATTCCCATATATTAGACGATGGGTTCGCGCATTTTTTCAGGTGTGATTGTCCTTTGCCACCAGCGCACTGTTTAAAACATTATCTTGAATTGGAAAAAATGATGATTCAGACCATTATCCATTATTTTCTACATTTTGGCATGCCGCTGATTATCGCTTATCTATTTTTTCGTGACGACTATAAGCGCGTCTACCTCATACTACTGGCAACCATGCTAGTAGATGTAGATCATCTGCTAGCCACGCCTATTTTCTCGCCCAATCGTTGTAGTATTAACTTCCATCCGTTGCATACTTATTATGCGATGGCAGTATATGTGGCTATGCTATTTTTACCTAAGCCTTATAAAATCATTGGTTTAGGATTATTATTACATATGCTAACCGATTTAAATGATTGCGTGATGACCTATCTTAATTGTCCGCAGTGCTTGATTGAGGCGCCTGCCCGTGAGTTGGTAGCAAGGTTTGTCAGAGCTTCTAAGTTTTAAAGCTACTAAGTCTTGAAGCTACTTTAGACTGTGTTGTTTAACTCCTTTCTTATGAATCAGTCTCCTTAGAAGTTTGCGGAGAAGGCATACATACCTCGCTATTCAAACCTTAATTTTCTAGCACTCATCTCAAAAATTTAACTATTCTGATGTAAATGGCTACATTATAGCGGTCTGCTATAAGTAACTTATAAGAGCTGTCCTGTCTGGCATCAATGCAGCGGTCGTCGGTTTACTACTAGCAGCGCTTTATCAGCCTGTATGGACAAGCGCTGTTCTTGAAGCTATAAAATATAGAGACTGTTTAGCATTCACAAATAGGCGGGGCTGATGCGGACTCAGTTACCGCTAGCATGCTCAATAGTATTGAGCCAAACATCCTTTGTGTTAAGTAAATGACTTTGTTTTAAGTAAATGACCTTGTCTTAAGCGAATAACCTTGTCTTAAAATCGTCTATCTAGATTTTGGTGGTACAGAATAAGTGCCAACCACGTGAGCCACCAAGTCGCTAGAGCCTTCTGAATAAAGAGAAACCTCGCCTACGATTAGTGTGCGCCCTACTTTCATCAACGTGCAGTCGGCGATGATACGGGCTTCTGCTGAGGGTTTGCGCAAAAAGTTGATGGTCAGGTTCGTTGTCACTGTCAACGGTACAATACCAATTTTTCCCAGTATCGCCACATAGATGGCGACATCAGCAATACTCATTAACACTGGCCCCGAGACTGTGCCACCAGGTCGCAGCTCATTGATACCTATTTCATGCGACAAGGTCGAACCCTTATCATCTACTGCCTCAACCCTACATTTGGTTTGTGGAAACTCTGCCGTCATAAAGGCGACGATTTCTTCTTTGCTTGCAGACATACCTATCCCTCGGTTTTGATTATTTTCACTGTCGACACCAGCCCTTTGCTTGAGTAAGCGCTGTCATAAACAGTGATAGCATAACTGATATTATCAGCCGCATCTATAGTCATTCCACTATAAAAGTATTACAGCGTTAACCTCGCTTGAAGTATCACATATACATCTACACTCGGTTGCCTTGTACTACTTCTAAATTGAATCGACTATATGCCAACTCCTTTCATTTATGAGCCACTTTCACTGACAATCAATCGATAAACAGGATTATTAGCGTAATATATATGTTAATGATTATCATTAACATATATAATGTCGTTCAACGATTATTTGAATTTTTGGCTTGGATGACATGTTATGGCTCAACCACTTGCTCAGTACGATATTGATAAAACACCGTTAGACATGGCTGACAAAGACCAGTTTATAAATCATGTCAATGAAGAGCATCAAGATGAACTCGCTATGTTTATCAATGCCTTTACTAGCACGACAGTGAGTGAGCATGATATCGCCTCGATAAAAGAGCTATATACGGATGTGGGATATTAATGGATGTCACAACCACCAATCATAACAACGGTGCTTTAGCAAATACCACTACTCTCAGCAGTCAATATTTTATCAATTTTACGGCGCCGATTAGTGAGTCGATGACGCTACAAGAGCAATATATAACGCTATTGCAAACCTCTGCCAATAAGCTTGGTAAGCGTACGATCAAGCTTCAAGAGCAGCACTTTACTATCCTCAACAGCTACTACGCCAGCCCCAACATGTATCGACTGCTGGTAACCGCACCTGATAGTACGCCACTCACTCATCCGGGCTACGCGTATCTGTTTGAGCTAGATGCGGACGGTCTATCTGCTACAAAACACCAGTCAAAAGATAGCAACAAACCTTTGCAGCGCTACTATACCTTGCGAAAAGCATGGCGAGATTCGAGCAGCTCGTCTGTCCAAGCGTGGATAGACGTTTATACTCATGGCGACACGGCAGGAGGCAATTGGGCACGCGCACTTAACTGTGGCAGTCAAATCAAAACAGTACGTGAATATCCAGAGAAAATAGAGCATCTCAGCACTGGTCAGTGCTTACTTATCTGTGATGAAACCTCCTTGCCTACGGTGGCCAATCTATTGGAAAACTGGCAGAATCCATTGCCGCCCCTCGTCATTGCCATCACTAATGATCCAGACGATATCCGTTATCTACATACCCTAACGCTCAGTAATCCACTACGCCATGAGGCGCATTTTTTGCAAGATAATGTGTGCCAGCTGATTAATACCCCAATAACTGATATTACTGAGCAAATAGTGGCATTATTAAATACACAATTTGCGCGACTGCCTATCAAAATTGAAAAAGTATGGGGTGCTCTGGAAGCAGCGGATATCAAATCATTACGACAGCAATTAAAATCAACACTGGGTCTATCACGCCAAGACATGGTTATCAAAGTCTATTGGCGTGCGCAGTAATCATTATCTTTTTTATAAGTAGCATGTTTCTATAAAAAGCGCCTTTTTACGAATGGCAGATGTTTAATTATGAACAGAAGGCATCTAGCCACTTGTCAACTATTTGTGATGGCTCATAAATTTAGCAATCAATCATCATTGAAACTAAAGTAATATTTTTTATCAACTTTTGCCAGCTAGCTATACTGCTTGGCAAAAATTCCACTTAACACGATAAAAATATATTGAGATTTAATCCAGTAATACATTGTAATGAAAATGATTATCATTATAATAAGCATTTAACCTATATGCTGGAAATATTCATGCAACTGTCTCGCTTATATTCTGCTTTATTTCGCCCTAATCTCTTGAGTATCTCTCGCCATCCATTTTCACTAAAATCACTGTGCTCATCTTGTCTGTCCACATCGGTAATATTACTGGGTGCGAGTCAAGCTGCGTGGGCACAAACAGAGGCAAGTACTGATGCCCAAGCAGATACCCAGGCAGATACCCCAAGTGTGGTACTCGATACGATTGTCGTGACCAGTAGCGCCGATGCGTCAGCCGATGGCTTACCAGGTGCCTATGAAGGGGGTCAAGTAGCGACAGGAAGCCGCGTCGGAATCTTGGGCAATCAAGACATCATGGATACGCCGTTCTCCACTACCTCATATACCAATGAATATATCAGCAATCAACAAGCGCAAAGTGTGGGCGACTTGCTCAAAAAAGACCCGACTGTTCGTGTCGCCAGAGGCTTTGGCAACTTTCAAGAAGCCTACTTTATGCGCGGCTTTATCACAACCTCTGATGACACCATGTATAACGGTCTATACGGCATATTACCAAGACAGTATATCGCTACTGAATTATTCGAGCGTGTTGAGGTTCAGCGCGGGGCATCCACCATGCTCAATGGCGCAGCACCCAGTGGTGGTAACGCCGGTGGTACGATTAACCTGCTGCCCAAACGAGCTGGCAATGACCCGCTACGTAAGGTGACACTCGGTTATGGTCAGGGCGATCAAGGCAAAGTTGCCGTAGACGTCAGTGATCGCTTTGGTACTAATGATGCGTTTGGCATGCGCTTTAATGCCGCTTATCAAGATGGCGACAGCGCGATTGATGATGAATCTTCAACACTGGGTCTGGCAGCGTTAGGATTAGATTATAGAGGCGATCAGTATCGACTATCAGCAGATTTGGGCTGGCAAGACAATAAGCTTAAAGAGACCCGTCCTAGTGTCACACTTGCTGGTGTTTCTAGAGTACCAAAAGCACCAGACGGCTCAAAGAATTGGGCGCAGCCTTGGACGTATTCAGATGAAGAAGATGTCTTTGGTACCATTCGAGGAGAATATGATTTTACTGATAATATTACCGCTTATGGTGCTTACGGTGTGCGAAGTGGTGAGGAAGAAAACTCACTGGCCAATCTAACCGTCAACAATGTTGATGGTGCAGGTACGTTTTATCGCTTTGATAATTCTAGAAAAGATTTGGTACAAAGTGCTGAGCTCGGTCTGCGTGGTAAATGGCAAACAGGTGAAGTGGCTCATAATTGGGTACTAGCAGCGGATCTCTATGACCAAGAAGAAAAAGGCGCGTTCGCCTATGATTTTGGTAATCAACCCGCGACCAATTTATATCGCCCTACCGACTACGCTGAGGTCCCTTTTACAAGCACAGCAATCTTCGGTGGTAACTTAGACGATCCAAAACTAACCAACGAGAAGCAATTCCAAAGCTTTGCGCTAGCCGATACCATATCACTGTTCGATGACAAACTAAAAACCACTTTAGGCGTGCGTCATCAGAATTTAAAAACCACCAGCTATGATCCTAACACTCAGGCTAAAACGGCTGATTACGATAAAAGCGAGTGGACACCAAGCGTTGGAATTGTCTATCAACCAAGCATGGACTGGTCTGTTTATAGTAACTATATCGAAAGCCTAGCGCCAGGTGCAAGGGCACCTCTGACTAATAATGGTGGTGCTGTCACCAATGGCGGTCAAAATTTAGACCCTTATGTGAGTGAGCAAACTGAGGTTGGCGTTAAGTATGACAATGGTTTGATTGGCAGTAGTTTAGCAATATTCCGCACTGATGAGCCACGTGCTTATGTCAATGACTCAAACACCTTTACCGCTGCTGGAGAAAATCGCCATCAAGGGGTAGAATTGACTGTATTTGGTAGCCCGAGCGAAAACATGCGCTTCAATGCTGGTGTTACTTACTTAAATGCTGAGCAAAAAAACACGGGCGATGTGACGTTCGACGGCAACCGAGTCATCGGACTGCCCACGCTACAAAGCAACGTCAACCTAGAATATGATTTAGCAGCAGTTGAAGGATTGACGGTGACCGGTGATATCATTCACACAGGCGCACGTTATGCCGATGCCGCCAATAGCTTAAAAGTCGACGGTTATACCACGCTAGATCTAGGTGCTCGCTACAAAACCATGCTTGCTGGACAAGACGTGACGCTAAAAGGCGTGGTTACTAACGTGACAGGAGAGGACTATTGGCAATCAGTGGGTGGTTATGCGGGTGCTGGGTATTTAAATGCCAGTGAGCCTACTGCCCTAAAAGTATCAGCGACTTTCGACTTTTAAGACCTGCCCATTAAACCATGTTTATAAGACTTAGATAAAAGGGATTAGGCACAACCTACTCCCTTTTATACTACCTAGATTCAAATAAGAAGTGCAACGTTTTAAAAGAATGAGTTGAAGAGTAAGATGTGCCGTGTTGCATTTCAAACTTCAACTCCTACATATCAGAACGTTATGAAACACTATACACATCTTACCCAAGAGCAAAGATATCAAATATCAGCGCTATTGCAAGCTAAAAAAGGCATGAGTGAAATAGCTAGAATTATTGGCTGTCATAAATCAACGGTGAGTCGAGAGATAAGGCGAAACATGGGACAAAGGGGTTATCGCCCCAAACAAGCCCATCGATTGGCAAACGCGCGCAAAGTTGTGAATAGCTCACAGATCAGCCGCTTTGGCTGGTGCTATATTGATCATCTACTCAGCAAGCACTACTCACCTGAGCAAATCACAGGGCGACTGAGAATGCTGGGTTGGCAAGAGGTCCCAAGCCATGAATCGATATATCAACACATCTATACTGACAAAAAGGCAGGGGGTAACTTACATAGCGCCCTTAGATGTCAAAAGCGCTATAGGAAACGCCGTCTGCAAGGTTATGATAGGCGCGGAAAGATAGCGAACCGCTGTGATATCACTGAGCGTCCCAGTATCATTGAAGCGCGCAGTCGTATGGGCGATTATGAAGGGGATACGGTGGTTGGTCGTGGACATCAAGGTGTGCTTGTCACTCTAGTGGATAGAACAACTCGAGAGACTAAGATCAAAGCGCTACCCAATCGCAAGGCAGTAGCCGTCACACAAGCTTGTATTGGCATGCTAAAAGGTGAACAGGCGTTAAGTATCACCTTTGATAACGGTAAAGAGTTTGCTGATCATGAAACGATGGCAACAGCGTTGAAGGCTGATATTTACTTTGCTCAGCCTTATCATTCTTGGGAGCGTGGAACGAATGAGAATACCAATGGGTTAATTCGTCAGTTTCTACCGAAGTCAATGCGTCTGGATAACCTATGCATGCACTTAGTTCAGTCGATTGAAGACAGTTTAAATAATCGACCTAGAAAGGTGCTAGGGTTTAGAACACCTCTTGAGGTAAAATCTAGCTTCGGGTGCGTTGCACTTCAATGTTGAATCCAAGCTATCAAAAATACGCAAAAAACCATTTTATTATTGAGCCATTATGTCCTCTCGCACCACCGTTTCTTTATACCATATGATTTGGGCACACTATCGTCTGCCCTTTCTTAAAGTTATCTTTCTTAATTTGGTTAATGCGGCTGTCAGTGTGGGCATCATCGCTTTCATCAATCACACCTTCATCAGTCAGCCTGTTTTTAATACCTTATCGTGGGCAAGTTTGGGTCAATTCTCAGCCTTGGTTGTCCTGCTATTGGTCACTACTTTTTTATCACAATATGCCTTAACCCGTCTCGGTCACAAGTTTGTCTATGAGCTCAGAACCAAGCTGGTCAAACAAATCATCGATACCAACGTTCCGCAAGTAGACCATTTGGGTAGCGCACGATTACTCGCCAGCCTGTCTTCAGACATTCAATCAATTACCGTTGCCTTTGTCCGCATGCCAGAATTGGTACAAGGGGTGATTTTATCTACTGGTGTTGCTCTTTATTTGGGCTGGCTGTCATTGCCACTATTACTGATTATCATGGTTTGGATTGTGATGACCATTTGGATAAGTACTATTCTGGTCAAACATGTCTATCACCATCTCACCGCCATCAGAGAGATCAATGATGAGTTATATGCAGATTATCAATCGATAATAGAGGGCCGTAAAGAGCTCGCGTTGAACCATCACCGCGCCGAAAAACTCTACAAACATGATTTTTTAAATCATGCCCAGTCTTATCAAGAGCGAATTATTAAAGCGGATACGTATCATTTATCGGCAGTGAACTGGTCGAACATCATGATGTTTGCAGCGATTGGTGTGGTGTTTGCCGTATCCAACTATCTTGATATACCCATGGGCGTAGCGACCACTTTTTCTTTAACCATTCTATTTATGCAGTCACCTCTGCTCCATGCGGTTGGTGCTTATCCAACCATGCAAACAGCGCAAGTTGCCTTGGACAAAATACAATCATTGGAGCTAGCGGATTATCATTCAGCGTTTGCCACTGACACCGCCGCAACAGACTGGCACTCTATTTCTTTGACCGATATTCACTACCGTTACGACAACAGTGATGCTGATACGTCTGCCTTAGTAACAGAAAAAACCGCTCACTCAAATGATATATTACAAGACGTCAATCTCACTTTAAGACGTGGCGATGTGGTCTTTTTGATTGGTGCGAATGGTAGCGGTAAATCCACCCTTGCAAAGATTATTACAGGCATTTTTACCCCTACCACTGGCTCTGTACATATAGACAATCAGCTTATTGACTCCAAAAATAATACCGATTATCGACAGCTTTTTTCTGCCATTTTTAGCGATCAGCATCTTTTTAAACAATTGATTGGCAGTCATGGCAGCGATCCTGATATGACGCTAGTAACCACTTGGCTGCATAAATTAAATTTGCAAGATAAAGTCAGTGTGACGGATCATCGCTTATCTACGGACAAATTATCGCAGGGACAACGTAAACGATTGGCTATGTTAATCTCTGTTGCTGAACATAAGGACATACTGTTACTTGACGAATGGGCTGCTGACCAAGACCCTGCTTTTCGTCGCGTATTCTATCAATCATTGATTCCTGAGCTAAAAGCGCTGGGTAAAACCCTTTTTATTATCAGTCATGATGACAGCTACTTTGAGCATGCGGATCGATTGCTGCTGATGAAAGAGGGGAAATTGATCGAGCTGAATGCTGAAGAACGTCAACGCGCCAGTACCGATGCCATCTCAATGTTGAAGTAATACCAATGCCAAAAAATATGATTAGCAGTGTCAAATTTGCTTAGTCTATAAAATATAGTACTTACACTCATCTTCCTTGCGACTCAAGTTTTTGAAAATGGTATAAATACGGCCTGAAGAACAAAATACTTGAGAATAAAACAATGAGCATAAAAAAGAGAGGCGTCTTTTAGAAAGCTGCCCCGCTTTTATTTAGATAAGAATGAATTTTTGAACTTCTCTTTTATTTTAATAGCTTCTGTAAAAATCCAACACGCGATATTAATAGAAAATCTAATAATCCGATGACGATAATAGCAATAATTGCGGTTGGAAAAATAATAGACACAAGCAGTAAGGGAATTGCAAACGGCCACCAGATAGAAAAACTTTGACTGCGTGCTGGTGGGTTTAGCCCCACTTTTTCACTGGAATGACGTGGACGGCGTTGCCACCACATAACATAACCGCTCACAGAAATAGCAATGACCGATAGGCAAAATAAAACGTTGGCAAGCACGCTCCATAATCCCAGCGTACCCATATGAATAGCGGCACCTGCTGCCATGAATTTGCCAAAGGGATTGTAATCATTAAAGCGAATGTCTGCTAAAACCTTACCCGAATAACGATCGATATGTACGGTACGATCCGCGGTTGGGCTCTTCATATCGTAGCTCATGGAATCTTGGCTAATCGTCCATACCCCAGTCGAGCCTTGAGGTAGATTCATCTGATAACGTCCTTCAAAACCAATTTCACGGACAAAGCGATCCACCGTATCAATCATAATAGGTATATTTGGCGCGATACCATTCTTACCCATGGTCGTCCCTGATACGGGCATCGGTGTCAACTCAAGCACCCAAGGTACATCTTTGGTACTGCCCGTGTTTAATACATCACCATGTGTGGGAGCCACGGCTGGCGTGGCACCATGAACGTGCGGCGCGGCGTTAGTCATATCCATACCAGCATGGTGTTTATGGCTGGGGTCAATTGAAAGCGGTATGGGCGCAACGCCCCACTTACCTGCGGGAAATTGGCTCCATGCCTGCACGACTCGCTCGCCCCAAATACCAGCCCACGCCATGCCTGAAATGCAGAAAAATAACAACACAATAGATATCCAACTGCCTAGCGTCGCATGGATGGTTCGAAAAAATGGGCGTTTTTTCTTCAGCGTGGTATTGTCATCAGGAACCAACATGGCTTTGAAAGATTTACGTTTTTTCCACCACAGATACCATCCCGTTAAAATCATTAAAATAGTCAAGGAGGCCGTGGTTTCTTGGATATAGTCACCGACTTTACCCAATAGCAAATCACTATGAATAGCATCAAAAGTGTTATACAAACTACTATTAGTAGGTATGCTGTCAACAATATCGGCCGTGTAAGGATTCACCGACACCATATTGTCATGCCCTTCTGACACCACCTGAAACAAGGCCACCGTATTGTTCTCACGAGGAGCAATGTATTTTACCAATGTGCTATCGGGCAGCGTGTTGAGCGCGTTCTTAGCTTGAGTGGAGATAGGGGCTTGGGTAGCGACAGGTGCTTGCACCATCGACTCTGGGGTAGGCACAGTCACACGGTCATTGTCTCGCCCTGAGGTGTTAGACATGAGTATCATCCCAAGCCCTGTACACGCCAAAATAACTAAAAAAGGAGCGACAAACATGCCTGCATAAAAATGCCAGCGCCATACCGTAAAATAGCGTTGATTGTTAGTTGGTTGATGGGTGCCTCTGTTCATAAATATGACCTTTAACAATCTCTGGTTGCTCAATGAATAACCTAAATCTATCAAGAATTTTAATAAATCCTGTCCACTTATTGATCTCAAAGTTGATTTCAAATAGACGGCTGTATCATACGAGGAAACCGATTTAAACACCATCGTTTATAGTAAGAAATTATCATCATATTAGATATTTTTAGTCTATATAAATCTGTTTGACTCACACCAATTTAGAGCATACATACAATACATTTTGACGATGTATGCATCGCTCTATTGCATACAATATCTCCAAAAACTCTTTATTTGTAAATTTTTTATGATAATGATAATCATTAATGTTATTATTCCTTTTTTAATTTTTAGTATTTCATAATAATTTATAGGAGCTATGATGCGTTTTATCTCAACGTCTACATCCATTCGTCAAAAACGTTTAACACTCGCCGTGCAACTGGGATTGGCAATGGGTCTGAGTCACGCCGCTTACGCTGAGACGATACCGAATAACATCGAAAATAGTGTAGAGAACGACGTTGATAATGATGTTGATGAGACTGCGACACCATCAGCCATCTTAGATAGCATTACTGTCTATGCCGACAGCTATCGCAGTACAGGTACAAAAACTGCATTAGATCCCAATGATGCGCCCATGAGCTATACAAGAATCGATCAAGCATTACTGCAAAAACGCCAAGCAGACAGTGTCAATGCTGCATTACGTTATGAGCCAGGGGTGAGTGCTGAAAGTCGCGGTACCGTATCGATCTTTGACGAATACAACATTCGCGGTTTTAAAACTTACTCCAATTTTTATGATGGCTTAAGACTGCCCTACGATGGTGCTTGGAACCTGATGCCACAAGTCGATATTTACGCAACAGAAGCAGTCGAAATGGTAAAAGGACCAGCATCCTCGCTTTATGGTTATGCATCCCCAGGTGGCATGGTCAATCAAGTCGCTAAAACCCCCAAAAGCACCCAAGCGTCTGAAGTGCAGCTGCGACTCGGCAATCAAGACTTAAAAGAAGTGGCTGTCGATACCACAGGACCTATCTCAGACACGCTAAATTATCGTCTAGTGGCATTAAAACGCAAAAAAGATGGGCAGATGCAGACCACAGAAGAAGAACGCACGCTGATCAATCCGTCATTGGACTGGCAACCTACAGAGGATGTGTCCGTCCTTGCCAATCTGTTTTATCAAGATGATCCAGAGATGGTGCCCTCCACTCCGCTACCTGCCGTTGGCACTGTCTATAATGCCAGCTATGGAAAACTGAGCAGTGATGCTTATGCGGGTGACAAATGGAATCGCTTTAGCAAAGAAGTATTCATGCCCAGTGTCACAGTGAACTGGGACATCAATGATAAGTTGACGTTCAAGCACATTCTGCGCTATACCGATGCCGACGCGCAGCAGCGTAATATGTACAACAGCGGGTTTGTAAGCGGCAGTGACAAAATACTAAACCGTGTGGCCTACACCACTGATGAAAGTATGAACAACTGGACCACTGACAATCAGCTTGCTTATCAGCTGGATACTACCAATACCTCCCATAACCTGTTATTTGGTATTGAGTATCAAGAAACAGACAGCACCGCCACCTATTATGATGCTGGCGCGGACGGCACGCCAAACCTTGATTTGTCTAACCCAGATTTTTCGAAAATCAATGCCGATATGTTGCCTTTAGACGCTTATCGTCAAGATGAAGACATCGAACAAAGCCAGCTTGGGTTTTATGTACAGGATGAGATGAAATGGCAAGATTTGACGATAGTAGCCGGCTTACGTCACGATAATTTTGATAGTATCACTAAGCAGACAAAGGCTTCTGAAGGTGCCATCTATAGTGATCAAACTATTGACAATGATGCCTCGAAAACCAGTGGTCGTCTCGCAGCTATCTATGACTTTGATAATGGACTATCGCCTTATGCCAGCTATTCTCAGTCTTTTCAGCCAGTCGTTGGCAGTAATTTCATTACCAATGAAGCCTTCAGACCCACCACCGCCGATCAACTAGAAGCTGGTGTCAAATATCTCTCCGCCGATCGCGCCACACAAGGGACATTAGCAGTATTTGATATCACCCAAAAAAATGTAGTGGTGGCTGACGAAATCAACTATAGAAGTCAAACACAAACGGGTGAAATTACGTCCAAAGGGTTTGAAGTTTCAGGCAGCCACATGCTCAATGACTGGGTAGATATCAATGCAAGCTACAGCTATACCGATGCTGAGATTACAGAGGATGAATTCAACCCTGATGTGATCGGCAACACCCCAGCACAAACGGCAAAGCATAAAGCCACACTTTGGACAGACTATTACGCCACAGACAAACTGACACTCAATGCTGGCGTGCGCTATGAAGGCGGTATGCAACTTGACAAACAAAATTCAGATGCGCTGCCAAGCGTGACTTTGGTAGATATCGGCGGCAATTATCAAATCAATCCGATGCTCACTGTCGGCGCGAGTATCAACAATCTGTTTGATAAGACCTACGTCGGCGCTTGTTATGATATTAATAACTGCTGGATGGGGTCTGAACGCCAAATGTCCGTCAGCCTAAAAGCCCATTTTTAGGCAATGTAGGACTTACAATTACCAGAGAATGTCAGTCTTATAGATTGGCTTTCTCTCGAATGATGCATTATGGTATTAAACAATGGAATGAAAGGAAGTATTAAAATGGCAAAACCCAATCCAAGATTGCTTGAAGTCATTCAGACCAAATACATCACGCCACATATGTGCCGCGTCACATTTGGCGGTGCTGAACTGACTGATTTTCCAGCAGATCAAGAAAGTGCTTATATCAAGCTGATGTTTTCTCAAGGCGATGACACTCGACCATTGATGCGCACCTATACTGTCAGCGCCCAGCGTGATAATGAGATAGATGTCGATTTTGCGCTGCATGAGACAGAAGGCCCTGCTTCAACATGGGCACGTAACGCCCAAGTGGGTGAGCAAATATGGGTAGGCGGCCCTGGACCAAAGAAGCTGATTAATAATGAGGCAGAGTGGTTTTTATTGATCGGTGACATGACAGCGCTGCCGGCGATTACCGTCAATCTTGCCCAACTACCTGCGGACGCACGCGGCTATGCAGTCCTTGAGGTGAGCACTGAAGCAGATAAGCAACTACTTAAAAAACCAGACAACGTTGACATTCATTGGGTAATAAACGCACATCCAAATGCAGAAAGCAGCCCATTACTTGAACATACTAAAACGCTTACTTGGCTAGCAGGGCAACCTGCGGTCTGGGCGGCATGTGAATTCCATAGTATGCGCGCCCTACGTCAATACTTTAAAGTAGAGCGTCCAATACCAAAAACGCATTTATACATATCCAGCTACTGGAAAGTCGATAGCACAGAAGATCAGCATAAAATTGTGAAACGCAATGATGCCGAAAGTCTAGAATAAAGCACGTTAAATAAAAAAAGTCCGCTTATTTGCGGACTTTTTCATAAAAAATATGATTAAGCAAGCAAGACATCACCATGCTCATCACGTAAGTTATTTTTCATCATTTTCCCTGCGCCGTTGAGCACGATATTATCGACAAAGACGACTTTGTCAGGTATTTGCCAACTGGCCACTTTACCTTGGTAGAACTCAAGAATTTGCGCTTCATCGACTGCCGAATCCGCTTCTTTGACGACAATCAACACTGGACGCTCGCCCCATTGCTTATGGGTCGCTGCAATCGCTGCGGCCATCTTAACCTCTGGGTGCTCCACAGCGATGTTTTCTAGTTCCACAGAAGATATCCACTCGCCTCCTGATTTGATCAAATCTTTTGAGCGGTCACGGATATTCATATAACCATCGCCATCAATCGTAGCGATATCACCGGTATCAAACCAGCCATCGGCAGTGATGGCATCTTTATTTTCAGTGAAATAATCATCAATGACCCAATGCCCGCGAATCTGCAAGCGCCCTTGTGACTCACCATCTTCAGCAACTGGCTGGTCTTTTTGTTCCGTATCCATCAGACGTATCTTGACACCATAAGGAGGGCGACCTTGCGATTTACGCAGCTCGTTAATCTCTTCTTTACTGAGTGATTTGTGCTTGGCTTTTATCTGATTCATCGTGCCAAGTGGACTGGTCTCGGTCATGCCCCAACCATGTATCGCATCACAATTAAAGTCTTCTCTAAAGGTTTTGATAACTGATGGCGGACATGCTGCACCGCCGACGATCGTACGCGTCATACTGTCCAGCTTACTGCCTCTGTTTTTGGCAGCGGTTAGCAAACTTTGCCAAATAGTTGGCACGCCCAAAGCCACCGTCACTTTATAGTCATCAATCACAGACACCAAGCTGTCTCCATCAAGATTGGGGCCAGGCAGTATCAAAGAGCAGCCCGTCAGAGCAGCGGCATAAGGTGTGCCCCACGCGTTGACATGGAACATCGGCACGACTGGTAGCAAGACATCTTGGGCAGATAACGAGGACACATCCGGCATACACAAAGCCATCGCATGCAGGACTGAGGAGCGATGAGAGTACAAGATGCCTTTGGGATTGCCTGTCGTCCCTGAGGTATAACAGAGTGAGCTTGCCAGCTTTTCATCAAACTGCGGCCAGTCAAAATCAGGGCTATTATCTGCCAACAATTCATCAAAGAACAGAGCATTCGGCAACTGCTCTAAGACTTTTTCGTCCCTATCGCCCAAGTAAATAAAATGCTTAATGCCTTTGATATGCTCTTTAATGGCGCTAATCAGCGGCAAAAAAGTAATGTCGAAGAACAAAGTCTGATCATCCGCATCGTTAATGATATAGGCAAGCTGCTCGGGGAATAGACGGGGATTGATAGTATGGCAAATCATACCGCTACCCGATATTGCGTACCACGCTTCTAGGTGACGGCGATTGTTCCATGCCAAGGTTGCGATGCGCTCTGATGGCTTCAGCCCCAGTGCTTGTAGTGCATTTGCCAAGCGTTTTGAGTTGTTGGAGACAGTCAGCCAATCACTCTTGGTCATCTCGCCGTTGACTTCTTTTGACAAGATAGCGGTATCACCATGATATTGGGCGGCGTGCTCAATGAGGCTGCTAATCAGCAGCGGCTGATACATCATTTTTCCTAACATCTGAATATCCTTATATTGATTTTAGTGCTCATCCTTGGGCATATTTTATATATGGAGCATTTTCAGTATACGTGACTCTAGACGGTTAAGAAGATTTTAATTTTACTTAATAGCAATAACAAATATTTACTACTTTCTCACTAAAGTAGCCGTTGTAAACGTTCTTAATCAATCAGTTATCGACCCTCTTAATAGTGCTTACTAAGTGAGCACTGATCGAATACAAACACTTTTTATTTCCTTCTGCCTTATATAGCCAATAATAAATAAAATGGGTGTATGACATTATGTTGCATGACTGATATCAATTTTTCTTGCTTGCTGTGCCTGCGCAGACAGAGGCCACAAAAAATTGATATCAGCAATACCGTCGCGTTTTTAGGTTATTTTGACTATATCTATTATTGTAATAGCGCTGTATCTAAACCAAAAAATCGGTCTACTAGCAGACCGATTTTTTATTACTGAATCTTATTGTTTTTAATAATTAGGGTGTATTTTCAATCTGAACGAAAGCGGCAAAATAGGCTAAAAATGACGACACAGCCTAATAGGTTGTCAGCTCTATGCCCACGGCCACACCAATATCACTTGACTGGGTATCAGAATCTACTGCCCACAGTCTGCTGGTTATCAGCGCTTGCGGCTGTAGCTGATGCTCCCATGCGACATCAATCACCTTTAGCGTATCAGACGTTGGAAACGCCTGATTAATCGCTTCATCCGCTTGGTTTACCTTGGCATACTGTAGCTTTGTATTAACGAAATTGCGATTGTCCAGCCACAATCGACCCCCTATCGCTATGCTTTCTGCATCGCCGCCCAAAGCATGCCCGAGCGGATAACCTTGCTGATAATAGCCGTCGGTATAGTTGACATGATCGTAAGATATGCCTCTTGATTCGCCACTTGTACGGGTATCAGCATACTCAGCATAGAGCTGATAAGGCTTGCC
This sequence comes from Psychrobacter okhotskensis, assembly GCF_965638355.1. Classification (NCBI taxonomy): domain Bacteria; kingdom Pseudomonadati; phylum Pseudomonadota; class Gammaproteobacteria; order Moraxellales; family Moraxellaceae; genus Psychrobacter; species Psychrobacter okhotskensis. Next base: position 914,742 of record NZ_OZ281822.1, on the reverse strand, counting down.
GTACATATCAGCAGCGTAATCAGCACCAGCAAGATACATGTTCTTAGCTGGCAACCCTCCTGCTTCATCTTCACCAATATACTGTGCATAGACAGTGGCGGGTATGCCTACCAATGAAGACAGTTTTACTTGAGCATCAAAACCACCCAACTGATTGGCAGGATCTCCGCCGTCGTTCCCACCATTATCTTTGGTGCCTAATATCGCATCAGTAAAGGAGCCAAAACTCTCTGGTCGGCCGTCTCCGCCCCACATAAAGGTTCGTGAAGCGCCCACTTCCAGCCACTGCCATGGGCTAGCAGTCAGACGCGCACCAAAAAGCTTGGCATCTGGTACCGCGTCATAATCCTCTAGCTGACCGGCGAATAGCTGATACTGCCAAGGGCCTACCCAAGATAGATAGTCCGATGTAGGCGCTGTTTGCTGATCACGCTGCATGGTAATACCAGCGACGGGCAAACTGGCATCACCTCGGATCAGACTACCGTCTTGTCCAGGTCCCCACCATGTCGGTATCTTGCCCGCTATCAGCCACTGATTGGCGGCATTACCCGCCAGATAGGTTCCATCAAAGCTAACATCGGAGCTATCATCGATCAGCTCATCGTTCTTTAAATTGGCCTGTAGGTTAAACTCCCACTGCGCTTCGCTGAGCGATACGCCTACTGTCGCTTGTTGACCAGCAAGTTGATCGTCTGCAAACGTTTGCGGCAGCTGCTTACGATCTGTCTGTAGGTATAATCCAGCAGAGGCTTTGACGAGCGAGTCGCGGTTTTGCTTAAGCCTATTTTGTATCGATAGCAGTACTTGCTGCTGCGCTGCTGTCTGCGCATTGGCAGACGCTAACCCACGTTTAATCTCATTGGCGGTCAATGGCCAAGTACTGGTACTGATCTGGGTAACGCCTTGCGTATTTAGCCAATCGAGATCCGCTTTAAGCTTTAGATCATTGACATACAGATTCTGCGCTGACGCCAGCATTGATGCGGTTGATAACACGCCAAAAACCAGTAGAACGTTTAGCTTCTTATACATAATTAGTCACTCTTAGATTATGGGGGTTAGACTATAAAGATTAGATTAGCCATGCTATTTGACGATGTTTGGCAAAATTTAGTTATTTTTGGCCCATTTAGATACAAGCGCTTGGATCGAGGACACACCCTAAGCTATTGCGCCAAACACATTATCGATAGCCTGCACGGTTTGTTCAATCTCAGCAGCTGTAAGCGTAGGATGAACCAAAAACATCAAGCTGGTCTCACCCAATTGCTTTGCGACTGGCAATCTAGACGCTGGGCGTAACCCTGTATGATCAAAGGCTTTTTCTAAATAGACCTCTGAGGCTGAGCCGGAGAAGCAAGGCACACCTTGATCATTGATCTCTTGAATAATACGGTCGCGTGACCAACCATCAGGTAGATTATCTGGCTGTACATAGACGTAGAGTTTATAGTAGGCGTGTTTAGAATCTGAAAACTCAGGCGTCTCCTCTAACCTTGGTACCGACAGATAGCCTTTTGCTTCCCAACCAGCGCATGCATCTAATATCGCTTGGGCATTGGCAGTGCGCTTGGCAGTCCAATCGCTCATTCTCTCTAATTGAATACGCCCGATCACGCCTTGCATCTCTGTCATACGCCAGTTAGTACCGAAGCTCTCATGCAACCAACGATAACCGGGTGGATGCTCTGTTTCATAGACCGCTGCGTAGCTCTTGCCATGATCTTTGTATGCCCACATCTTGCGCCATAGCTGCTCGTCATTGGTAGTGACCATGCCACCCTCACCGCCCGTGGTCATGATCTTGTCTTGGCAAAAGCTCCACGCCCCGATATGACCAATACTACCGACACTCCGACCTTTGTAGGTCGCGCCATGTGCCTGCGCGCAGTCCTCTATCACGTATAGATTATGCTTATTTGCCAGTGCCATGATGCCATCCATATCACAAGGCCAGCCTGCCAAATGTACGCACACAATACCTTTGGTCTTATCCGTCAATACCGCCGCGATCGACTCAGGTGTGATATTACCCGTTGCTTCATCAACGTCGGCAAAGACAGGCGTCGCTCCAGCATTAATGACCGATGAGATACTGGCAATAAAGGTGCGCGGGGTGACGATGACTTCATCGCCTGCGCCAATATCAAATGCTTGCAACGCAACATCTAATGCTAAGGTACCATTGCCCATTGCTATCGCATACTCACTGTCTGACCAGTCCGCAAACTCTTGCTCAAACTGGCGGCACTCTTGCCCTGTCCAGTAGTTGACTTTGTTCGATAACAATACTTGACTGACGGCATCGGCTTCTGCTTGAGTGAAGCTCGGCCACGGTGAAAATGGGGTGTTGAGCATAGGTATCTCGCTGATTAGATCTAAATTACTACTAATTATTAACTCGGGAAATATAGATTTCCGCTTTACCATTTAAAACACAGATTTCATTCACATAACAACTTGTCAAAAAGTAAACTCTTTTTCTATCTACATCTATATCCATAACTTCAATTTCAACAAATACTGTATCATTGATAAAAACCGGTTTTTTAAATTGAGTGGTTTGGGAAACGTAAATAGATCCTGGTCCAGGTAGGTTCGTCGCAAATAAGGCAGAAAAAAAACTGGTAATCATAGCTCCATGAGCTATACGCCTACCGAACTTGCTATTTTTTGCATACTCTTCATCTAAGTGAATTGGATTGTAATCCTCTGATATTGTAGCAAATGCTCTAATCTTTTCATCTGTAATTAAATGAGAATTACTAACTTTCATTCCGACAGTAATGTCGTTTATATACTTATATTCAGACATAAGAGGTTACCTAGTGTTATTATTGAATAGACTCTAGATCAATCCCTAAATCAGCTAGAAGCTGCTTCTCTAATGAGAGCATTTTATCAGAAGGTCTAGCTTTTAGAGGTTTACAATCTAATCCCACATAGATTATCCAAGGCTCTAAGTCTTTACGTACCAAAGCTCCTGCTCCAACGGCTGCACCTTCTCCAATTGTTACACCTGGTAGTACCGTAACGTTCGCACCTAAAATAACATGCTTACCAATTCTCACAGTAGATTTTTTAACGTTAGTATATTTATCTGGTACTGTCGGGTTCGTAAGACCTCCACCTAAAAAATCATCGCTTCCGGTGATAATTCTACAACCAGCACTTAAGCCAGAAAAATCATCCATATAAAGCTTACCACCACCGATAATACTGCAAAATGAAGCAATATGTACGAAACTACCTAAAACACTTTCTTCACCGCAATTAAAAAACACAAAATCATCAATTTGAGAGTTGTGACCTATGGTTAAATTGTCTCTATTTATTATTTTCGCACCATCATATATTTTATAGCTCATTACTACTTCCTTTAAACGGAGTTGCAGTTGCTTGACCAGCTTCATTAATATCATCACGAGATACTACTTTACCTACTGTTTTAAGCAATATTTTAATATCTAACCATAATGATTGGTTATCGACATACCACGTATCGAGCTTAAATTTCTTGTCCCAACCAATAGTATTACGCCCATTAACTTGCGCATATCCTGTAACGCCTGGGCGTACATTATGACGTCGAGCCTGCTCGTTACTATATAATGGCAAATACTCTTCAAGCAAAGGACGAGGTCCGACCAGGCTCATATCACCTTTTAATACATTGATAAGGCTGGGTAACTCGTCGAGGCTAAGTTTCCTAAACAAGTTACCGATTCTAGTAATACGATATTCATCCTCAAGCAATTTTCCGTCTTTGTCCTTTTCGTCGGTCATCGTCTTTAGTTTATAGACAGTAATCACTTTACCGTCCTTACCCCCTCTTTTTTGAAAGAAAAAAGGTGAAGATTTTAGGTCGAGCCAAGCGACAAAGGAGGCTACTATAAGTATGCAAGACCAAATAGGTAGAGTCCCCAAAACTAGTACAAGATCAAAAACTCTTTTAAACATTTAAAAACCCTTTGATTTCATTAAGTTGAGATAAAGAAGATATAGACAGAATAGTATTACTAATAGCAGAATCTGCAAAATTATAGTCTAGTAAATGAATGGGACCCTCAGAGCTTATTAGCCTTTTGTCAGCGGCAAAAGGCCTAATACTGATGACAGTCTGTCTATCACATTCCTTGAGAATATCATCATACTCTAACTCTTTCGGATTTCTGTAGACACAAAACCCATCAAATACTTGAAGCCTTAGAGCTTCTTTCATAAATTCAACTGAATAAGGGAAACACAGCGCGCTACTAATCAGGTTTTCTTGCTTTAAAATTTCAAGGTCAAGACGTATTTTTTTATGATGATCTAAAAAACTTTCTATTCTTTTTGAATCTGGCAAATTACTACGCCACATCCACTGAATTGCCTCTAACCTCTCTACCTGCAATTTAGTAAGATAATCATTTAGTTTTTCTTTTAATCTTTCACTACTGTACTCTGAATCAGAAAAGTGAGGCTCAGCTAGCTTCACGACATGCTTAAACTTCACTTTTTTGTCTATCAAAGCGAGCTTTTTCAATGTCTTTATCAGCAAAGGAAAAGACTCATATTCTGAAGAGGAGTGTACGGTGTCTATACCAGCATAGTATGCTGCATAGAGCAGTTCAGCCCAATAATCCTCATTCCCTTTACTTTCATCCATTCTCATTGAGCCGAAAATAACTGGACTCATGAAAAGTTCCCTACATCAAAAGCACACTTCCATATAAACCTTTCGCTTTCCATAGTGGCAGAAAATGAATTTCGTCCATGGAGTACTTCATTATCTTTCCATAATATCGCTTGACCAGGCTTTAGTTTAACTTCGAGCAAGCTTTCTAGGATAATAGGGCTTTGTTTTAAAAAGTTATGAAAACCCTCTACAACCTCTTTAGCCTGTTGACTTGCCTTTTCATCTACGCAGTAATAATTCCAATTGACCTTCCAAATATTACCTTCTTTATGAATAACTTTATCGAATCTACTGTCACCTGAGCGTGCATGTGGCATTACATTGGAAGTTAAATAAGCAAGCAGTTCTGGTGCTTCTTTTTCTAATGCTTTGACAACATCACTACCATTTATAAAAACAGTCTCACCACCTTCACCTGCGTTGGTAACGCAGCATAGTAGGCTTGAATTTGGAAAGTCTGGTATATAACTGCCATCGGTATGTAGTGGCTGAGCTTCCGAAGAGTGACGATAAGCATTCTTTATTTTTGGGTCATAACGAATCTCCATCCACGCCTCGCCTGTGCGCTGTGAGCTTCTATCACCAATAGTAGCATCTTCAGCAAATGGGGCTACGGTTCCAATCTGCGGAAAAAGAGAGTCATAAAACTCTCTGACATCTGAAACTGGAGATATTGGATCTAAAACCACTACTTTGGTAGTCTCTTCATTCCAAGCTGATAGTAAGTCTCTACAACCTTGGCTTGGGCTATGTGGGTCAATAGATATATTTTTAAACATAATATTAGCTCCTGAATGCATGGGTTATACAAGATAAGAGAATCTGAATTAGTTTTATAATAATCTTGTTTGCATAGATATACCTTTAAAGCTGTATCTTATATAAAGTTAAAAGTATGGAAATATTATTACGAACTCATTTCTGAATATATTAGACAGTCTTGGCTATTCTCGTAACTTAGTAGCCGTAGCCTATGGCAATGGTGGCTTGTTGCTATGGTTTTATTCATGCCAAATAAGCTTGTTGATGTTGTAGCTGTAAAACCTGAAAAACAACCTAATCAAACCAATCTACTTGTACTAACTTAGCTTACTCTTTCTCACTACGCTATCCTAAATAGTTACAAATAATATTTATTATAGAGATAGTAAAAAGTCACTTTATCATCCTAGTCTGCTAGTATCGAGTGATAATAACCTAATAGAAGCTCAGAAGACAATCCATCTGAAAACTCTTCCTGTACTCTCTGCATTCCATATTTAGATACTTCCTGTAACTTTTTAGTATTTTCAATACTAAATATCATCTTTTCTGCTAAGTCCTCAACGCTACCAACCGTAAATAAATAGCCACTTTTTCCATCCTCAATTGCATCACTCAGTCCATATATTCTAGATCCAATGCTTGGCGTACCACACGCTGAAGCTTCAATAATTACAGTGCCAAAACCTTCTCTATAAGATGGTAAACACAGCACATCAGCCATTGCCATGAAGTCTTGAGGCTGTGGGGTGGCTTCGTGATAGAAAATACTTTTATTATAGAGGGCGTGGTTTTGAATAAAGGGCAGTATATTTTCCTCATCTGAGCCTACAATTAATAGGGCAGCTTGAGGATGCCTACTATGAACGATCTCGAAGCTTTCTATTAAATCAAAAATACCTTTATCTTTATTTAAACGACCAATAAATAGAAAAATAAAAACTTTATCTTTTAAATTTAGATTACCCTTCAAATCATTAGAATCTTTCGGAGTAAATTTATTTAGATCAACGCCAGAAATCGAACCATTTCCCAAAACTTTAATTTTGGATTTTACAGGTATAGATTCTTTGATGAGAAACTCTACTTGACTCTCGCTATCAGCTAGTAAATGAGTTGCTAGAGAGGCGATAGCAACATCTACTTTTTTTAAGGCTTGACGTTTAAGACCAGACTGACTGGCCCAAACTTGACCTGTAAATATATGTAGACGAAACTTAGTGCCTGTTAAAAAGCCTGCAATTTGTGTAATAAATCCAGCTTTGGGAGTAGTAGAGTGTACGAGGATGAATTTTTCCGTTCTAAAAATTTTAATCATTTCTTTTAATGATTTAAGGTCACTAAACACGGAAGGCTTTCTTTCAAGATTTAAAGCTATCTGCTTTACTCCATCAAATATTGGCTCAGGCTGCTCAAAGTTAGCAATTAAAGTTACATCATACTTCTCTTGTAGCTTCTCTATATGATTTTTATAAAAAGCTTTAAATGTCATTGGAGAAGATACTATCAATGCTATTTTTTTCTTCATATCCGCTTCTCACCGTTAATTAAACTCAACTCATTATTAAGTAGAGTCTCCAACTCTTCTATATTTTCTGTTTGAACTCTACGCTTATGCAATAGACTATCCAAACTGAAGAGGAACAATCCTTTAGCAACAATAGATTTAGCTTTTATTTTGGAAATATATTTTAGTTTTTCAGATAGCGAAAGAAAGTTATTAGAAAGATGATTAATAGTTTTTATCTGAGTATTATGAGCTTTCAAAATTTTTTCCAAAGTAATATTCTGTTCTTCACGATAATAATAAAGTTGTTCTTCGATGAATCCTGCTTTTAAATCGTTATTGATAAATGCATTTAGCCACAATTCATAATCTTGTGCTAAAAAACTATTTTCATTATAGCGGTTCCTTTCATACCATGACTTTCTAGCTAGTATTGAAGCGTGTATAATACCCGTTGATCCCACAATAGCATCAACTTTAGTGATTATTTTGTTAGAAGGTGTGTTGCGATAACCTACTAGTGTCAGGTTATTATCCAAAGATAAGACACCGGTACTCACCAAATCTATATTTAGATTTTGATGCAAATAATGGATTTGTTTTTGTAAGCGACTAGAACTCATGAGATCATCAGCGTCCATACGCGCAATGAAATCATATTTAGCTTCATCAATAATTTGATTTAGTCTGCTAGCTAATTTCTTATTCCTATCATCAGACAAAACTTTAATTCGATTTTCTTTTTTGGCATATGCTTTTGCAATCTCTAAAGACTGATCCGTTGAGCCATCATCTACTAATATTAACTCCCAAGAAGTATGGGTTTGAGCTAGAACAGAACATATAGCCCCTTCTAGATATTTTTCAGCATTATAAAAAGGTATTCCAATTGTTACATAAGTAGATTCATTCATTAAAAAATCTCGAAAATGGGGTTGATAATGTAAGGAGTCAAGTTGGAAAACCTTGAGGTTGTTAATACAAAATAAATTAAGAATAAAACAATGGCAACAATATAAGCGTATGCATTGTTCAACCTCTTAAAAATGAAAGGCAATATTAGAACCAATGTCCATGTAAAGTAACTCAAAAGGCGCTGCGGCCCTGAAGGGGTAGTACCTAAGAGTGTTAAAGGGATTACAAATAAGACCCCTGCAGCATAAAAAGTAAATAATTTTAAAAACTGCTTATCTTTTATTTTATAAATATAAATAATGGAGTAAACAAATAGTACTAGGATTACTTGAAATCCTAGTGTCAAATAACCACCCGCAGACTCAGATACTTGGGTATAACCTTCATATCTTTCGTTAGTTTCTGCAACATAAGAAACCGCAAACCTACTTGTAAGTAGCGAGCCTAAGAAAGTACCTACTATCTTGTAAGATGGCTTTATTCTTAGATTTATTATAAAGTAAAAAGGAATCATAAATAAAGCTGAAATATGAAATAAAGAGGCAATAAAACATACTATTAAATATAGAAAAATCTTTTTTTCAAGCAAGAAAGGTAAAGCGATTGTAAATATCGCCATCGCTATACCTTGACGCAAACCATTAAAGAAAAAGGTGTAATACCCTAAAGTTACAAACAGAAAAACAGAGAACCAGTAATTAACACTGTATTTTTTAATGACTCTTAGATAGCAAAAAACGACAATCAATGCAGTAACAAAAAATAGCCAAAAATAGTTTTTAGTTACGCTTAACAGAGCATATTCTAATGTTTGATATCCAATTTCAACGCTCTCATTAAATTGAAAATAATAGACGTTTAGCTCGTTCCTAAATTTACTCGCATAGTTACCTGAGTCTGTGCCCACACGATAGCTACGTACTCCAGCAAACAAAGATAATGACAGTAAGGGAATCCAAAAAGCTCGACGATGAAGAGCTCTATGTTCTATAGCTATCCAAAACATCACGAAAGTAAGAAGTATCAGATAGGGTAACATTTATCTCTCTGTAAAATAGGCGCAAAAATCAACTGTATTATAGACTTAAATACTTTTGAGTTAGTTCCTGTGCATTAGTTGCAGCATCAAAACCATGTCGCTTTAAAGCATTTGATACTTGTTGTTCAATAGGTTTTATTTTTCTTGATTTCAATAAATAATCCACCCAAATATCAACCGACTCTAAAGATAAAAAGTCAACCAAACCCAGTCCCAAATCAACCTCTGATGAAACTTGATCCGATACAATAGCGTTTAAACCAGTTGCCTGGCTCTCAACCAATACGACAGGAAAACCTTCATGTAATGATGGCATTATCATATAATCTGCGCTAGCCATCAACTCTGTAATATCTGTACGTATACCTAAGAATTTAATATTGTCTACTAATATTTTATCTTTTACTTGTTGCTTTAATTTATCTTCTAATGGACCCTGACCAATAATATATAAGGTAAATTCTACCTCACGATTTTTCAGTTCTTCCGCAATTTCTAAAGAAAAATTATGATTTTTTACTTCATTCAGTCGGCCAACCTGAATAATTTTTAGACCATTATCATCAAACTTTTGACTAATATAGTTTCTTGACTTATCAGCGACTTCTATTATTTTTCGTACATCAACAGCGTTTGATAATAGCCACACATTTTCTTTAGTCCCAAATAGATACTTGGCAGCCAATTCACCGCATGCAATTTTATAAGTAGCTACTTTGCGATTGGTAATTGATGCCCACTGTTCATATAGCTTCTTAGCAAAGCTAGCTTGACTATTACTAGTATTATGTGAATGCGATATGCGATTCTTTACACCAGCACCCTTAGCAGCCAGAAGATGAAAAGCATTACTTAATAGCATATGTGCATGAACAATCTGATATTCAGAGTGTTGGACTAAAAACTGTCTGAGTTTTAGCATACGTTTAATAGGATTGTTAGCCAGTATAGGTATTATTTTGCCGCCTAGCTCAACGATCTCAGCGTCATAATCACCCTCTTCATCAGTGAATGTAACGAAATCAAACTGGATCTGACTACGATCTATATGACGATAGAGATTCATCAGCATAGTTTCAGCGCCTGCTCTATCCATTCTTCCTACTACATGTAAAACTCGTTTTGGAGCCATTAAACATTCCCTTCAATACTGTTAGCATCGGATTCATACAATGAAACAATTCTGTCTATCAAAACAATACGATATGCAAGAGTGGTGACTGAGAGGTTCTTGGGACTTTTAGATTTTAGATAAGCTTTTGTGAAAGCTGGCAAATAATTAGATAACAATACTTTAATTTTGGAAGTCAACTCAATAGACTTTGATTTTGGCAAGCTCTTTTCTTGAGATAATAGTAAAAGGCTATCATAAATAGACTGCACTAACCCCTCATGAAGAACTGCTTTCTTCTTAACAGTATTTAAATTTTTCAACAGGTACTCTTGTCCTTGAGTATTCTCGAAATACGAATTCATAGAGTTTAATGAGCTAGTAGCTTTAGAAGATATACCGCTACAGTCATACTTTTTCCAAAGTTTATAAATATGATATTTATTGCTTTTATCTTTATCAGGTAAACCAACATATAATTTATATAAAGACCAATTAAACATAGGAGTTCGATTTTCTGTGAAGCCGCTTATTTGATTAGAAAAAGCTGCAAGTACAGTAGGCACACGGATTTTTGTAAAATTTTCATCTCTCCACTTTATTAAAGACTCGTCTTCAGAGCGCTCAATGGCATAGCTATGTTGTTTATCAGAGTAATATTGCACATCAAAACTACTAATATTTGAATAGTCAGTAAACATCTCAAGACCTATTATTTCTCTAATTTGAGATTTATTAATGCATAGCCCTGCAGGAAAGGGGATATCACCTCTGACAATCATTCGGTAACCTTGTTGAAAAACACTATTCCACATATCAAAACTATCTGCAAATGCATTAAAGTGATCTATGCGTCCTTCACTTAACGCTACAAATATTCTAAGCATCTTATCGTAATCATTAAGCTCAGTAGGCAAAGAGATATCTAACAAGCTTTTATCATAAAAATTAGCCACACTATGTGCAGCTTTTTTATCATCAAAAATATCTTTTGGTTTCAGCACACCCCAGTTTATAAGCTTTAAACTATCAATGATATTTGCTTTTTTGCTAAGAGCAAGCAATAGACGACTGTCTAATCCACCAGATATTGGCATTAAAACTTGGCCTTTAGGGTATTCATTAACTACTTGTTTTAGTGATTGAGTAACTTGTTTCTGATAAAGGTTAAGATAATCTCTAAATTTTGTACTTCCTGATACTGGCAGCTGCATATTAGGTTTCTGAACCAATTCCAAGCCCCACTCAGTACTTAGCTTATATTCCAAGTTAGGTAATACTTGCTTGATTTCTTGATCCCAAGATAGAAATGGCCCTTGACAGCCTGAAGAAAGATACCATGCAACGGCTTCTTCATTGAGTATAAACGATTTTTTTAAAGCTACTATGGCACGCTGAGATGTAGAGATTATCAGGCTATCTTGGTCATGATAGTACCATAATGTCCGAGAACCAAACTGATCTGAAAAAAAAGAAACTTCTTGTCCCAAGACATGTATTACAGCATACGAGCCATCAGCCTCAGTGCTAATCGATTCTAAAATATTGTTTTCTTGTTGTTGTATCCAACCTATGACTAAGGTTTTGTCTGTAGGTTCAGTTACACCATCACTATTCTGAATAGCGTAATATGAGTTATACTGTTCAGACCACTGCTTAGCGGTATTTTGGCTATCATTTCTGATAGACTCTGGCGTTAGTAAAGATACTACATCATTAAGATCCTTAAGCACCCGCTGGGCATTAGCCTTATGGCGAGTCTTAACAAAAATATATTGAGCCATATTAAAATTACTTCCATGTTTTTTATTGAAAACCATCTAACTTATATGTCATTAAAGATTGTTTCTTACCTTTAAATAAAATTGAGGTAAATACCTAATCTTTCTAACTGAAAATATTGCTAATGGTAAGGGGATATTACTTAAAGCACGAACTAGCTTGCCTTTTTTCGTATTCGGATATAAGAATCCACGTGTTTTAAGCTCAGACTGAAAATCTAAAGACTTAACAACAGCCTCATCTAGATAATCAATACCAACGTTGCGGAGAACAAAGTATATACTTTCATATGCAGTATTTGAAAAAGAGCTTCTTATTTCATAGTTATTTGTATTTTCATTTAGAAAATTAGCAATATATATATTTGCCTTAAAAATATCTAGAACCTTTTCATTACTAGAGTTTGTTACAGATTCTTGATGTTGCCAGTAGGTATAAACTGCTGAATCCAAAAAACTAACACTTGGTTTATATTTCAGCATTATCATAGTTAAAGCAACTTTATCTTCTAAAAAGACTATATTTTTAGGGAATCGAATTCCAGAAAATAGATTGCGTTTGAATAACTTATTCCAAAGGCCACTGTGGTTCTTTCCAGATAATATGGAACATAGAAAATCATTCGAACTCTGTGTAGCAATGGGAGTAACTTTAGTCTTTTTTGAGGCGTTAGCCACATAGTATTCTGCAACTATAATATCTGCAAAACTATCTCTCGCTTTATTCATTAAATCTTTAATACTATCCTGCAATACATAATCATCAGCATCTGCAAAATATATATAATCTCCTGTTGCTATATCTAAACCTATGTTACGAGCAGCAGAAACTCCCTCGTTATCTTTATGTATAGCTTTTATTCTATGATCGTTATGTGAGTAATTCTTACATATAGTTTTAGTGTCATCAGTTGAACCATCATCTATGACAATAATTTCAATATTTTTATACGATTGATTCGTTATGCTTGACAGACATCTATCTAGGAACTGTTCTCCATTAAAGACTGGAATTATAACTGAAACTTTAGGGCAGTTAATCATTTTGGGCCTATATCAAGTGAATTCATTAAAAACTGAAAACCTTTCTTCTTTTCATTTTCTCGGATTTCATTTATTTTTTTCCAGTCTAAAGGCTTATTGAGAACCTCTGGGTCAATATCTGCAACGCTATCAAAGAGTCTATCGTCTAAACCAAATAACTTAAAGAGAGATTCAAAACGGGTGCGCCCCCTAACCGTGTTAGCAATAGCTATAAATGGCTTATTGAATATTATTGAAAAAACACAGCCATGAAACGAGTCTGTTATAATAAAATCGCTTTCTTGTAACGCTTTTATCCAGTCTTCGACAGCAGGAAAAACATACTCATCAGATGATTTAGAGTAGTCTTTATCAAATACTTTAGGCATGATAAAAAACAGCTCATAGTTGAGCTTTGAAGCAATTTTTGGGAGGCCTTGCATACGTGGTTCTTTGGGATCTAGGATATAGCAAAAGACACCTCGCCCACCTGGCGGAGCTGTCGGCTGTATATCTGCGACATTTAGATAGTCCTGAGCGTTGAAAAGCAAAGTAGGGTCGCATGACTGAACAGCTTCAACGTCCATATTCTGTCTTATTAAACCAATAGCACTTTCCTCTCTAACGGAGACAGCTTGGAATTGGTGCAAAAGACTACCACAACGCGCTGTTTCTTTAGTATTAAATCGCCAATCATCAGTGCCTAACGAAGCTGCATAGCTAATTTTTTTTAAGCGCTTCTTTGCAAAGCCTAAAAAATAAAGCTCTAAATCAGGACAGTATTCTGGCCTCCATACTTGGTCACTACCTACTATAATAGCATCTAGACGTTTTGCGAATTTAGGGATAGCAGAAAGTACTATATGACCACTAGAAGGCTTGATTTTCTCTTCAACAAATTTCCTGGTAGTAAAGGATATATCTTCGACTTCTTTCTTATTAGGGTAGTAAGGCCTATCTAACGTAGGTAAAAACTTAGTTTTCATCCAACGTTTAGCTTCGCTTATTCCTCTTTTTTTCAAACTAGCTGTATCTCTTTTTACATCGATAAATATCGCTTCATGACCTAACTCTTCAACGGCTAGTCTCAATGCGTAGGCCTGTAATATACCACCGTAATTATGCCAAAGCGGTAGAGTTAGTATTCCGACTTTCATAAGCTTACCTCTGATATTAATGACAGCATTAGGCCTTGCGTTAACTCAGAGGCCCCTTTAACTCTCGAATATTTATTGATGTATATAGTATCCCCAGAAGCTTTTAACACCCTACCTGAGGAGTCTACGCAGTGTCCGATCACTGAAAGAAACTCTTGTGACTCTATATGCCTAATTCCTGCTTTCTGGGTCGCTAAAAGAAACATCAAGGTCGCCGAAGAATCAATCGTATTGTCATTGGTATGACCAATAAACTGTGGCCAATACTCATTATCTAAACGAGCGCGCTCTAAAAAATCCATTACTTTTTGTAGTGTCAGCAGGTATTTGTTGGGTTCATCTTTAGTTGACCTTGCTGCTAAAGGTGCTAGCCCAAGAACCCACCAACCGATTCCTCTACCCCAATTTATTGAACCAAGTGGAGCATTAAGATTAAGATCTATCGCATGAAATGGAAGAATACCGTTTTTCTCAAGCCCAATATTCATTACATTCTCTATCTGCTTTTCTGCTAGAACTAAAGCCTGCTCACAGTCATTAATATCTGAATACATAATCAAAAACGGACATACCAAGCCTATTGTATCTATAAACGCGACATTTACTCCTTTACGATAACGTACGATATCATCATCGCCAACGTAAGAAAGAACATTCTTATAGATCTCATCAGAAGCTTTAAGATACTTCTTAGCTTCTGTAATCGTATAAAGACGTAAAAATACTAATCCAAACATAGCTTGATCTACTTTATCAAAAGTAAAAACTAACTCGCCATTGTCTGAGATCAGCTCTTTACACTTTTCTTCTATTTTATTTAAAAGCTTGGCTTCACCTGAGATTTCGTATGTGTCTAAAAGCCCTAAAAGAAGAAAAGCTAGTGGAAAATTAAAATAAGCGTAGTTCTTCTGCCGATTATCTCTTTTCAACCAAGCTTTCAGTCTAGCAAGTTTTACATATAAGCTATCTTCGTCGTTAAAAGACATGATAGTACGCTTATTCATAAGCATTTTAAGACTAGCATTCACGATTTTTTTACTAGCGACCGCAACAGTGGAATAATTTCCTGTATCTACAGGCTTACCTCTGTTCTTGAGCAGCAATAAATAAAAAAATACTAGACTTAAGATAAATGTAATAATCAGTGTAATAACAAAGAGCCAAAACATAGTTGATCCAAAAATTATAAATTGAGATTAGCTTTTTCTATTGATCACCTTCAAAAGGACAAACAATAAAAGACTGGCATAACCAATAGTATTAATTATTGAAAAACAAGCAATCGCAACAATATCGCTATCTTTCGAATAACCAATATAGAGTACACTGATACGGCCAAACGTAATTATAAACTCATAAATGAGCAAAGTTCCCTGCATCTTTAACGCAGGCATCGCTGCAACTGCAGGCGGAACAGCCGAACCTTGAATGATAAAGGTAATAACCTAAAAGTCTTCCTCAATATTCTCACAACTTACCCCTTTTTCGGTTTATTTTTTTTACTATCTATACCAGTAAGATAACGCTGTAAAAGACGAAATTGTTTTGTTCTAAACAAAACCTGCATTAACGCCATTCGTGGACGTTTACCAACTTTAGAACTTTGAGCATAGCACTGAGTCACAAACTCTGAATTTCTTATTTTTTTTAATTCTTTCAACTGCTCACTTTTATTTAAATGTCTAGAATTAGATAACATCCATGGCAAGATATGGAAGATATAATAATCATATATATCTTCCCATGTTTTGTCATCGAGTCCACGTGTTGTTTTTTTATTAAAACTTACCCTTGAGGAAAAGTGGGTTTCCATATTTCCCAGAAGGTTTCTTTTATAGCTGTTACTTGAAAGAGAGCCATTAACTTCATAATGGAAATAAAGAACAGAGTCAATTCTTAATATTTTTCTGGAGTTTAGAACGGCTTGTAAGTTAAAGATTGTATCCTCACCAAGTCTCATATTTTCATCGAAACGGATGTTTGAAATCAAGGTTGCTTTAAACAGCTTTGTTGAAGGCAACCAAAATAACTCACGATCAGTGTTCACATTACAGAGTAGTATTTCTAAATCTTCACTATGTGATTTTTTTTCTGGGCTGTGAGTTTGCCTATTGTTATTTAAAAGTATTCTTTCATAACCAAACACCACAATATCTGGTTTATCAATACATGCATTAAGTAGGTCTGAGAAATAATTTTCAGAAATGCAGTCATCACAATCTACAAAGCTTATATACTCACCTTGAGCAAAGTCCAGACCAGTATTACGAGCTGAAGATGGTCCTTGATTATCTTGTTGAATCGTTTTAATCCATGAGAATTTATTACTATATTTTTTAGAAATTTCTAAAGATTTATCAGTAGAACCGTCATCAACTAAGATTAATTCAATCTTTTGGTTATTGGCTGCTTTTACTATGCTTTCTATGCAACGAGATAAATAAATTTCCCCGTTATAAACTGGGACTATAATAGTAATATCAGGTTCTAACATAAAGTCTTAATCCTTCTAAACACAATTGAGTTATATAACCTAAAAAATACTATCCTAATAACAAAACTATAAAATCTAACATGTAATAAAGATTACTAAAATAATAGCAGGCAAAAGCCTTATGAAATTCATTCACTTTTATGTTTTTTTTCTATAAACCTATAGCTTTTCAATGCTAACAACCTTAAACGAGGTTGTAAAAAATTTCTGGTAGTAGTTAAGATTCTTTTCTTTTGACTACTAGGGTTTGAGGTTCTAGACAAGACTGCTTTCTCTCTTTCTTTTTGTAGAATACTCAAAGATAAATCTTTAGGATGATCAACAAATTTCGATATATATATATTATTAATATTTTTATTTTTTACTAAATAATTCCAGTCATCAGCAAGTATAAATTCATTTTTAGATATTCTTAAAATTTCCTTTGCTAGACTTGAGCTTATTAAATAACAACATGTCCTATAAATAAATTGCTCACTTCTAATAGTTTTGCTAAAATTTTGAGATCCTACTAATTTAGTATTTTTAATACTTTCAATTATTTGACGTTCGTCCAAACCATTTTGACCTCCGAGTATATAAAGATCTTTTGGGTTTAGTGCTGCACTTTGAAAACTATCAATAAATGTTTTAAATCTTTCATCTAGAATAGCATCATCCTCTAATATACAGGCCCATTTTAATTTTCTGTCAATTATCTCTTGATAGGCTTTTAGATGACTCAAAGTACATCCAATTTCACCCGGTGTTGCCGAGAACCCTCTACTAATAATCTTTCCTGTGCTTTTATTTCTATATAGGTTTAAGTCGCTTTCTGATAGAGCTTTTCCGTAAACAGCGTCAATAAAACTAAATTCAAGACCGAAATCTTCTAAAGTTTTACTGATAACTTCTCTCTTCTCAATATCTTGCTTTAATGAAACTATGTAAATATGTAGCATATCATTCTTCCCAAATAGATGTTATTTCCAAATCTTTTGTCCACAAGTCATAATATGACGTATTCTTACCATAACTATTATCTATAATCGAAGAAGGTACATCAACTAAGCAGGATAGAATGTGTCCATGTAAACGTGAGGTCACTATTTTCTCATAACTCGAAAATTTCTTTGACATTTTAGAGGCCAAAAGCTGTGAGTGGATACTCCATAATTTAAATATTGCTCTATCTATTTTACTAGATTTCAGTTTTTTATTTAATCTAACCATCCTATGAATCGCATATGCTACTCTATGATCTTTTTTAGTTAGTAAATCGCTCCAGTCAACACAATCATAAACCTCTATTCTTTCTTTTAATGCTGATTGTATAGGATTCTTTTCAACATCATTACGAAGAAAGTATAAAATAGATTTGTTCTTTTTAGATTTAGGTAGCTCACTATAGAGCTCATGTGCCATATCTGGCATCAAATAGCTATGACTCGAAAAATCTTTGAAAATATTATAAGTAGCTTTATCTCGAGCGAACATAATTACATTATTATGAGCCCGAAAAATTTTTTCTGATTTTTTCTGATTTTCAATATTCTCATAATAAGCAGTTTGTGGCAAAATAATTATTTTATTGTGAGGGAACGATTTTATAAGTTGTTCTCTTAGGTTTTGATGTGCAGGATATAAATCACCAAAATTACCTCCACCCTGACATATTATTGTCGTTTTTTTGGTGATGTCCTTTTTCAGCTGATCTATATTAGTATTAAGAGTACTAAAATACGATCTTGGTTTAACTCTGTTATTTTTGAAGAAACTAAAAGTTCCTAATATAATTAATAGGTCACCTACATTATGATAAAGAGGGTAGTCTAAAAAGATAATGTCTTCCTTATCTTCAATAAAATCTAATATTTTTAATAATTTTGCCTTTAAGTCATACATATTTATCAAATCGTTATCTCCAAATGAGTATTGTTATTCTAATAAATCAAAATAGTTATAATTATATAGATGAACTAACTATGTTTAGCCGTTTTATTACGAGTGATCGGCCATTTCTTTAAATTTCAAGTTTTTTTCTACAAGAGATTTATAGCTACCTTGATCAATAACTCTACCTCTTTCCATTAGATAAATAGTATCGCATTTTTGTACGGTTTTTAGACGATGAGCAATCATAACGATGGTTTTTTGACCACTGAATTCATGAATAGCATCCATAATAATTTTTTCGGTAATTCCGTCTAGCGCACTAGTGGCCTCATCAAATACTAGAACATCGGCTTCATTATATAATGCTCGCGCAATACCTATACGTTGACGTTGACCACCAGAAAGCTGTACTCCACGCTCACCTACTTTGGTATGAACTCCTTTAGGCAATTCTTCGACCAATTCAGTTAGATGTGCTAAATCGATAGCTTTTAGCACTTGATTATAGTCGATCTCATCAGCGGGTATGCCAAAAGCGATATTTTCAGCAATACTACCTTCACTTAAGAATATACTTTGCGGTACAAACCCTACATTATTTTGCCAGCCTCGAACATTATCTTTGGTAATAAGCGTATCATCAATATATATATGACCAGATTGAAGTGGTATTAGGCCTAGGATAATATCGATTAAAGTAGACTTCCCCGAGCCAGAAGATCCCACGATGCCTATTACATGGTTAATAGGAATAGAGATGCTGACATTATTGAGAGCGTAATTCTCTTTGTTGGGATAAGCAAAACTGATATCGTTGAGTTTAATTTGCTGCTCAAATTTTAGCTTTGGAAATGCTATTTTTTTATTCAGCTCATTTGCAGTTAGTTTTGACTGCTGTAAATCCTCTTTGACAGCTTCAAAAGCTGCGGAGTTTCCTTTGATCTGTGTGATACTAGAGTAGATTTGTTGTAAAGCTGGTAATAGCTTAAAACAAGCCAAAGCATAAATAGCTAATACCGGAAGTACTTGCCCTAAGTTTCCATCATAACTTTTTATTAAAACGAGCACTAAGCTAATCATAGCTCCGAAAGCTAGTAACTCAACAAAGAACCTAGGCACTAAGCTAATAGTATTATTAGTTCCCTGTGCGTGAGCTTGTAGTCCACCCTGCTCTGTAAATCTATCTATAAAGTCATATTTACGGTCCAGTAGTAAAACATCCTTAATACCACCAAAGCCTTCATTCATTAATCTAAATCTTTGCGTAGAAACCGCTGATAATCTATGACCATTGACTATCAGAGACTTACGCACGAGCTTGTACATAAGCATGTAAGATAAAACAAATGCGGATATGCCTACTAGAGCAATAATAGGGTTGTAAATAAAGATACTTATTGAGATAAATAAGGCTAATACTAACTTGGCATTAAGACTCATTAGAGGTTGAATAATACCTCCACTGATTCTATTAGCCTCGGTAGAGACTTGCTTGGTAAGCTGAGCGCTACTACCACTAGCATGAAATAACCAAGACTGCTGCATGTAGTAAGAGTATAGTCGGTCCGCTAACTCTGTACCTACACTTGCTCCATATACCGCTAAACGCCAAGTAGTGAGCATAGATACTATAGTAGATAATGTAAGCATTAAAAGTACTACACAACCTGCAAAAAACAAAAAGTCGACAGGATTACCTATTCCTGAAAGCTGATAGAGCTTGGAATAAATACCTTCCTGTTGCAGTAAGCTCATATCACCTACTAATGCCATAAAGGGAGCAATAGATGCAATCCCTAATAGCTCCGTAAAAGCCATAAGGATGACTAAAAACTGTAATATGTAAAAATGCTTACGTTGCTTGTCAGAAATTAGAGAAAATAGCTCTTTTATTACGCTTAACATAAAGTTTCAACTACAGTTTATTTTTGAGTGATGTGACATACCAAGGCATCGCTTTCTCAATACCTTGAATAATATCGAACTGTGGCGCATAGCCTAACCCATTTTGTATTTTGGTAATATCAGCCTGACTATGACGCACATCCCCTGCTCTAAAATCTCGATAGACTGCTGCTTGAGTGTAGCTAACGCCATTAGCACCCAAATGCTCTTTGAGTGCTGAAAACAGCATATTAAGCGTAGTACGACCACCCACTGCTACATTATAGACTTGGTTTTTGGCATCTTCATTAGCAGTCGCTGCTAGAATATTAGCTTGTACTGCATTTTCAATAAAGTTAAAATCACGGCTGGTATCGCCATCACCATTGATGAATACCTCATCCCCTGCGATCATAGCAGCTGTCCATTTAGGAATCACCGCTGCGTAAGCACCATCAGGGGTTTGGCGTTTACCAAAGATATTAAAATAGCGTAGGCCAATGGTATTGAAACCGTAAGTGCGAGCGAATACCTCAGCATACAGCTCATTGACATACTTGGTCACCGCATAGGGTGATAAAGGCTTGCCGATAGCATCTTCGACTTTTGGTAATGCTGGATGATCGCCATACGTTGAGCTACTCGCTGCATAAGTGAAGCTAGCTACCTTAGCATCACGAGCTGCTACGAGCATATTCAAGTAGCCTGAGATATTCGTATCATTGGTATTAATAGGGTCAGCAATAGAGCGCGGCACTGAGCCTAATGCCGCTTGGTGTAATACATAATCTACGCCTGTACATGCTGCCTGACAGTCTGCTAAATTGCGTATATCGCCTTCTATAAAGGTAAAGCACTGCCATTGCTCGGCAGTGACCAGCGATTGAACTTCATCTAAATTATGCTGAAAACCCGTGGCGAAGTTATCTAAACCCACGACTTTTTGATTAAGTAATAGTAGGGTTTCAAGTAAATTTGAGCCGATGAATCCTGCGACCCCTGTGATGAGCCAGGTCTTTGGTTCATTGACTAATATATCTGTCACTTGTTGATAGGAGGTCACTGTCATAACGATTACTTTCCGTATTGTTTTGCAGATTTAAAGGCGAATGTCAGTTTCATCTTTAGTAAAAATATACTTTAGATCGTAGAGAACATGATTATCTTTACCAAACGCTCTAATGCTCTCTATACCCATCTCTACAAACTGCTGATGAGCAACTGCTAAAATAATACCGTCGTATTGATGTGATGATGGTTGAGAGATAGGCGTGATATCGTATTCTCGCTGAGCCTCATTCGCATCTATCCAAGGATCATAAACATCGACCTCGATGTTATATTCCTGTAGCTCATGAACGATATCGATGACTTTGGTATTGCGTACGTCGGGGCAGTTTTCTTTGAAACTTAATCCCAAGATTAAAACCTTGGCTCCCTCAACTTGAATGCGCTTTTTAATCATGGTCTTGACCAATTGGGTGACGACATACTCACCCATACTGTCATTTAAACGTCGACCCGCTAATATAATCTCAGGGTTGTAGCCGATAGCCTGTGCCTTATGAGTTAAGTAATAAGGATCGACACCGATACAATGACCACCGACTAAACCCGGACGGAACGGTAAAAAGTTCCACTTAGTACCTGCGGCTGTAAGTACCGCTTCGGTATCTATATTCATTTTATTGAAAATAACTGCTAATTCATTAATCAAGGCAATATTGACATCTCGTTGGGTATTCTCGATTACTTTTGCCGCTTCTGCGACTTTAATGCTTGGTGCTTTATGGGTGCCGGCGGTGATGATTAAGTTATACACCTCATCGACGAAGCTAGCGACTTCAGGGGTAGAGCCTGCCGTGACCTTTAAAATATTGGTCACGCGATGTTCTTTATCACCCGGATTGATACGCTCAGGACTGTAGCCCGCATAGAAGTCTTGGTTGAAGATTAATCCAGATACTTTTTCTAATACTGGGATACAGACTTCTTCGGTCGCGCCAGGATAGACTGTCGACTCATAAACGACGATGTCGTCTTTTTTTAGTAATGTACCAATCGCCTTTGAGGCATTGATCAATGGTGTCAAATCAGGCTGCTTAAAGTCATCGATGGGTGTGGGTACTGTTACGATAAAGAAATTACAGTCTGTCAGCGCTTGAATGTCTGAGCTATAGCTCAGATGCGTTGCTTGAGCTAATTCTTCAGCACTAACCTCTAAAGTGTGATCGGTGCCTGCTGTTAGCGCAGTAATACGGCTGTTATTAATATCAAAGCCGACAACTGAATGCTGCTTGCCAAACTCAACCGCTAGAGGCAATCCTACATACCCTAAACCAATCACTGCGATTCTTATATTATTGATGTCCATCATCTTTCCTATTAAACAATCTTTTCAGTGAGTTTTGTCTTAGACTCTAAAGTCTCAGTATTAGGGCTTTCTTGATACCCTGCTACAAAATGCTTAAATTGCTTTTTTAGCCATATCACGTCATGCTTTTTGGCTCTATGATTTAACTCGCACAATGTATCTTCTATATCATCTAATGGGAAGCTGTGCTCCATGGCCTGCATGATGAGCGGGTGTTCTGTCTTTTCAACATTATCCTCACCGATGATAAGCTCTTCATAGAGCTTCTCTCCTGCCCTTAGCCCCGTAAAGACAATCTCTATATCACCATTAGGGTTAGCAGCTGTTTTGGTATCATGACCACTGAGATGAATCATTCGACGCGCCAAATCGACGATTTTTACCGGTTCACCCATATCAAGGACGAATACCTCACCACCAGTTGCCATTGCCCCAGCTTGTATGACCAAATTCGACGCCTCTGGAATGGTCATAAAATAACGAGTGACATCAGGATGAGTAACCGTGATTGGCTTACCTTCTTCTATTTGCTTGGTAAATACTGGCACGACTGAGCCAGACGAGCCTAATACATTGCCAAAACGCACCATACTAATACGGGTGCTACCGCTAGTCTTACTCAACCCTTGGCAGACCAGCTCAGCCAACCGCTTGGTCGCCCCCATGACATTGGTAGGTCTGACTGCCTTGTCGGTAGAAATGAGTACAAAGGTCTCTACATCCGCTGCAATCGCCGCACGCGCGCAGTGATAAGTACCTTTAGTATTATTAATAACACCTTCAAAGGGATTGTGCTCAACTAAAGGCACATGCTTGTAGGCAGCAGCATGATAGACCGTCTTTATGTGATATTGATCGAATATCCTAACAAGATTGTCCTCATTGGTGACATTGCCAATGACTGCAACAATTTTAATATCCTGATAGCTGCTGTGCATCGCTTGTAAAGCTATGAGCTCCTGATGGATACTATAAAGCGCGAATTCAGACAACTCATACAGCACAAGACACTTTGGTTCGTTCTTTATCACTTGACGGCACAGCTCACTACCGATAGAGCCGCCTGCACCAGTTACCAGCACACATTTACCGGTGATATTCTTCTGCAGAAGGTAAGCATCTGGCTCAACCGTCTGCCGATCTAACACGTCTAAAATATCAACTTTACGCATGCTACTAACAGTTACCTTGCCATCTGCAAGCTCCTGTAAACTCGGAAGATCTTGGATTTTTATAGAGATGCTCGATAGCTTATCTATGATTTGTCTTCTACGAGTACGACTAAGAGAGGGAATGGCCAAAAACACCTGTGCTACTTCTAGTCTCTCTACTATATCCTCAAGTTCATGAGCAGCGTAAATTTTTCTTCCTAGTAAATACGCACCTGTCAGTTGCCTATCGTCATCAATATAGGCCACGACATTATATTTATTGGAGTGTCTCAAACCCTCTAGCAAGTCTCTACCAGCTTCCCCCGCGCCATAAATAATGACATTATCGCAATTATCTTCTAAACGATGCGGTTGACGCCCTCCCTGCCAACGAGTTAATAACTCGCGAATGGTCAGCCTACTATTCCATAGCCAAGCAAAAAAGAAGAATAAAAATATAATCGGTACTGAGCGTGGTAGGTTCTGAGAAAGACTTAAAGAAATAATAATTTCATAAACGACAATAAGTAGTATAAATAATAGAGATACTCTACCCATTTCCGCATCAAAAAAGCCTCTAGCGATACCTTTATAAAACCCAATCACATATAAGGCAATGATAGGAATAAGCGCATATAAGCATAAGGCAACTGGACTAATATGATGAGCAATATAACCATGTCGCAATGCTAGAGCCAAGAATAAGCAGATGACTGCTACTACAAAATCGGCAGTTAATAAAATGGCACGCTTAACATGACGCGGTAGTGATAATAAATACTGAGCCGTAAGCTGTAACCATTTTTTTAGGTTACTGCCTGACTGATAAGGATCCATAGACTCTGATTTTATAGACATAACATCCAACTACCTGAAGTGTACTTTTGGAGTCGATAATGACGAGCTAGTTATTGATTATTGCCATAAGCATAATTATAGTGATAACTGTATTTACTCATCAGACCTTGCTGTACATCGTTAAGAATAATGCCATCTACTTGTATATCAGATTTATTCATCTGCTTGACGGCATAAACCAACTGTCCCTCTATTGAATCATCATACCTTGTTACCATTAGCACCTTGTCCGCGTATTGACCTAGCACCATGGCATCTGAGGCTGCCAGTACTGGTGGTGAGTCGATAATAATATAATCGTACTGAGACTTTAGCTCTGCCATCAGCTGACCAAAATTATCATTCATCAGTAGCGATGCCGGATTGTGTGGATGCTTGCCTCGCGGTATAAAATCAATATGATCCATAGCTGTAGGATGAATAAAGTCAGCAATGCCTAGGTTAGAGACTGCATTATCTTTTTGGATATTATCTTTTTGAATATTATCGATTTGAGTCAATCGACTGTTGTCTTGCATCAAATAATCAGCGAGGCCATTATATTGACTCATATTGAACATCTTATGCAGCTCACCTAAGCGCATATCTGCATCGATGACCAATATCTTTTTATTCAACTGGGCAAATACCTCTGAAAGGTTAGCCGCGATAAAAGACTTACCAACCCCTGGGCTTTCTCCAGTAATTAGTATCACTTTGGCAGATCGAGCCGTTAAACCTTCTTTTGGCATTCCGAACATCAAGTTCGTTCTGAGACTTTTGATCGCTTCATAGCTCAAACTATTGTGGTCGACATGAGCCAGCATCCGATCGGCAGATTTTTTACTTTTACTTAATCTTGATAATAAGGGTGAGCGCGGAATGGTCGCAATCACTGGAATGCCAGTCTTGGCTTCTAAACGCTCGGGGTCTTTGACCACATTTCTTAGCAAGCTTCTTAATAACACCAGTATCGCACCTAGCATCGCACCTAAAAGCAATGCTAGTGTCATAATCTGCAGCTTCTTGGGCGCTATCGCGTTGAAGGTGCTGATCGGTAAATCAATAATACGAGCAAAGCCACCTTGGCCAGCTTTAACAATTTTCAATTGTTCATAGTTTTTGAGCAGTGTCAGATAGATTTCTCTATTGATCGCCGTATCTTCTGATAACTTTAAGAATTCTCGTTGGATTTCAGGCAAACCAGCAATGGTATTGTCAATCTCCTGCTTTCTATTATTAAGCACGGCAAGTTGTTCATTGATTTGAATGACCAATGGATGCTCTTCAGTATAATAAGTCGTCAAATCCGCTTTTTTAAGTTTAAGCTCATTCAGTTGCGCGTCGATTTGAGCATTTTCACCAAGCAATATGCCTGCCTCTTGACCAACATCGATCGTGCCGTACTCTTTACGGAACTCATTAAATACGGCTTCAGAGTCTTCTAGTTTTTGTTTCAACAATGGAATTTGCGTTTCCATAAAAGCAAGCGTTTTCGTGGTTTCTTCAGTGCCACGAGATTGGTTTTGGTTCACATAAGAGATCACTATTTGGTTTAGTATCGCAGTGACTTGCTGCTGATTAGTACCCGTCATAGACAACTGGATAATGCCTGTCTTTTGACCTCTTTCTGAAACTGATAGTGCAGTATTAATAGCATCTGTGGTGGCCTTTACTGACTGCTTGCTAATATTGATAGGATAGCTTTCAGTCGGTAGCTCATTCACCGTAATATGGATCTGACCGTCCACACCTTTGAACTTATGCGGCTGACCAATCTGACCTTTAAACTCATCAAAACCATTGGTTAATACAAACCCCGTAGCAGATCTCGTCAACGTAAAAGGCTGGTTTAGATAGGCTTGTGATACATCGAACTGGCTGACTTGTACCTGACCATCTTCCATCTTTAACAACACCCCTTCAGGTGTATTAAGCTGCGTGTCAATACTACTGCTTTTAATCTTATCAATAGCGCTGATATTAGGATCAGTGAGACGAATGCGCAAATGTAATAAGTTGACGACGGGTTCTAATATCATCCGTGATCTGATGAGCTCTGCTTCTGTCTCAGCCTTACTGGTTTCTGAGCCAACCAGCTCTGAGATACTCTCACCAAGTGCGGCAATGCCTTGAGAGTTCTCCTCAATCTGTATCAGCGCATCTGACTTATAGGTGGGGTTAACATAACGGCTATACAGTATTCCTATCAACAGCCCCAATACAGCAAAAAAAACCACGACTTTCCAGCCACGTAGCAACACTAGTAAAAGTGCCATTAAATCAATGTCATCACCCTCTTTGTCACCGTTAGACTTTGATAGGTTCTTTGAATCTGTATTTATCACTATGTATTCACCACTTCGTATTGGTTGCTTAATAGCAGTCGCTTAATTTTAATCGCTCAGCTAATTTTGTCATTCCATTGCTTAAGGCTTTCGACAATATCTTTCTTTACTGTCTCAAATACGGATTTTTCATGCTGATAAGGATCCATAATATCTTTGTCAATCCAGTGTCCAATCCGAAAGGTCTTACCACGGCAGTGTGGCCAGCGACTTTCAATCCATTTGGTTTGGTTGGTCGACATAGTCAAAATCAGATCAGCAGTTACCACTAGCGCTTCATCAATCTGTTTGGCTATATGGTCAGACATATCTAAACCATCTGCTTTCATAACTTCTTGCGCTTTTGCATCAGCAGAATGTCCAACGACGGCAGACAGGCCAGCAGAATCAATATTTTTCTGCGGAAATTTATCTATCAATAGGGCGGCAGCAATAGGGCTGCGACAGATATTGCCCACACAAACGACCAAAATATTTTCAAACGTCATAATGTTTCGTACCTATAACCTATAACCTATAACCGTGAAAGTGTATTGATTGCAGAGGTTGATGGTAATAAGGCACTAATAATACGATTCCAACGCGTTAAACCAGTCGGATCAACATAAAGAATATCATTAGGCTGCATCTCAAAGCGATTGGCCAAGGCTAAGCTGGTGATGGTCTGCATATCGACGTAATAAATATTGGTATACTTGTATTCTGGGTTATCACGGACAACATATACTTTGGCAGCATTGGCTGTGTTGGCATTCAACCCACTCGACTCACCCAGTACGTGCGCTAAGCTCAGCCCTTGTTCAGGGATGGCAACTGGTGCAATTTTGCCAAATTCACCCAACACATAAACTTTGTTACGGCTTTGGCTATTAACATGGATAGAGTCTCCATCTTGTAGGTAAATCTGATTGGCAGACAGACCCATTTGACGTAATGACCGCAATCCTAGGTTATAGTTCTTACCTTGGCGATTTAAGACAATATTATTGGAGTCACCAGCTTCTGTAGCACCGCCCGCCATAGAAATTGCGCCATATAAGGAAACCGGTACATCAGCAATAGCAAACTCCCCAGATTGATTGACGTCGCCATCGACAAAAAATTTACTGCCCCGATAGTTAACAATTTTGACCTGTGGATCTGAGTATTTCAGATAGCGCTGTAGCTTACTTTGCAACGTCGCCGTGAACTGCGGCACACTCATACCGCTTGCTTTAATACGTCCGATTAAAGGAAACTGAATAAAGCCTTGTTGATCAACCGGAAAGCCCGAAGTATAAGGATTACCACTACTAGCAGCGGCAGAAGGCGTTATATCAGGATAGCCGGTCAGGACGATACTTAGAATATCGCCTTCAGAAATACGATAATCTATCCGTCCCGATGCTTTGACTAGGTTATATAAGTCGCTATCGAGCACTGTGGCTTGCTTAGGCGGTAATGTCGCTACGTTTAATGGCTGAACATTAAAGGTAATACCGTTTTCGGCCACAAAGGCCCCATTAGGCGGCAAATCACCCGCTTGAAGTCCAGAATTGATACTGGTACAGGCTGATAACATACTGACAAGTAGGAAACACGCTACTCTTAATAGACTGTATGACTTGCGACGCATAGAAGAACCTTATAAAACATAGTGATAAATATCATCTATTAACGATTGAGCAACTTTTGTAATACTACATTAGCAAGAACACACTAAACCATCGTAGTAGAAACAAAAATAAACACCGTTATAATAACACATGAAGTTAGTTATTAGACAGTTGTTACCTAATTTTCTAAAATATATTCAAATATTTGAATATATTTTGTTTTAATAACTAAAGCAATTTTTTAATGACAATCAAGTGCTGCATATATAACACAAATAGCGTAGAATATGCCCTTCAAATTTATACATTGAGAAATGTAAACCCACCGACTCAAGGAATTGATTATGAAAGATGAAAAATTACAGAAAGCCCTCGCCCGTATGGGACTTGGTTCACGTCGTCAGATGGAAGAAGTCATTAAGTCTGGGCGCGTCACGGTCAATAATGGCCCAGCAACCATCGGTGATCGCGTCGAACCAGGCGATGAGATCCGTGTTGATGGTCGTCAAATTAAATATACGGCTGAAAATGAGAAGCGTCGCCGCGTATTGGCATATTATAAGCCTGAAGGCGAAGTCTGCTCTGCCAACGATCCAGAAGGTCGTCCAACGGTTTTTGAACGTCTGCCAAAGCTAACTCATGATCGCTGGGTCATGGTCGGACGCTTGGACATTAACTCAACTGGCCTATTGTTGTTTACCAATGATGGCGAGATGGCGCACCGTTTGATGCACCCATCTAGCGAAGTAACACGCGAATATGCGGTACGTGTATTGGGCGAAGTTACCCCTGATATCGCCCGTGCGCTGACTTCTGGCGTTATGTTAGAAGATGGCATGGCACAGTTTGAAGACATCAAAGAAGGTGGCGGTGAAGGCGTCAACAAGTGGTATCACGTCAAACTAAAAGAAGGCCGTAATCGTGAAGTACGTCGCCTATTTGAGTCACAAGGTCTCAAAGTCAGCCGTCTATTGCGTACGCGCTACGGCACGATTGTGTTACCAAAAGAGCTACGCACAGGTCGCTTTTTAGAGCTGGATAAAAAAGACATCAATACTCTAACAGACTTAGTCAGCTTACGCCCACGCCACGGTACTGGTCTGCATGGCGCCGCGAAAGAAAAGCAAGAACGTATCAAGAATAAGCCACTTAAAGCGCGTCGCACCGATACTCGTAGCGATAGTCGCAATAGTAGTGGCAATGCGAAACCAAAAAGTAGCGGTAGCCCTGCCAGTCGCGGTTCGCGCAATACCCGTGATCGCAACGATAAGCGTTAATCGAAATTTATGTTAAGTCGTTGCTAGATTTAACGTAAACCATAAAAAAGCTGCCCATCATGAATATTCATGATGGGCAGCTTTTTTATGCGTTTTTATAAGCACTTTACCAACTCAGGATTTAGCTACGATGACTATCCATATAACGTGTCATCACTCGTAAGTCTTGTAAATGCTGCGTCTCCTCCTGCGCTAATAATATATCTAGGCGACTCTCAATATTGTTGAATACCTGCTGTAATAACTCATTGGCTTCCGCTTTTTTGCCATTACTCACATTGTTAGTGCTTATATTGTTAGTGCTTATATCGGCCTTCGTTAGATAATAATAACTGGCAAGCGTCTCAGGCAAGCGAGTATGCAAGAGTTTGTGCAGCACAAACTGCGACTCTGTGAATTCAGGCGTTTTATGTTGCGCTTGCTGCTCTTTTTGGTAATTATGATAGCTGTTTACTTTTTCGTCGATACCTTTTAATTGACGCAACTGTGGCTCGGATAAAACTTTTAGATGTTCTGTATTCAATGTTAGCTGTTGCCAATGTATGGTAGATAACAACGCAGATGGTGACAACGTAGATAGTGATAACGGTGCATCATAATCTTGATAAGTGGGCACCCCTGGGGTGATACCGACGGCTTTATGCAACGCTTGCCAGCCTTTTTTACCTAAATAGAAGGTGGTCACCGTCGTCACAATGCCAATGCCTATTAAGATGCTCATATACGCTTACTCTTCATCTTTTAACCATACGACTTTGCCTTTATTTACAGTTTGATATCCTCAGCACTCACCTGTCTGTCATTGGCGCCAGTTGGACTTTCAATTGCTTGGCTTTTTCCCTTAGTATCAGCATCACTGACACTATTAACCCTATTAACCCTATTAACCCTATTAACATCGTTATTGAGCTTTTGAATATCGGTAGTAATAGCAGGATTATTAAAACGTTGTTGTAAATATCGATTGGTCGCCAGTAGCTTTTGGCCGTCTTGATGGTAGGAGGCATTTAATAAATCGTCAAATTGCGTATTGATGGTGCGCAATACGTCTAGCAACGCTTCTTTTCCAGTGACGTTAGAGTGCTTAATCTTAGTGCTATCGGCAAGCGCGCCGTCCCCAACATCTAAATCATGCAAGCGGCGATAGTCAGTCACTGCTTGTGGTACATGCCTGTCCATCAAATTTTGAATCATGATATAGGTTTCATTGACCGTATCTTTATCGTCTATCTTGCCATCATTGTTGGTATCACCATAAATGACCCGCAGCTTCTCCCCTTTTTCATTGATGTGCTCAAGGGCTGTTTTAACCTCAACGGGCAAGCTTTTTTCGGGGATATAACCTAGCTGCGGCATTGCTTTGTATTCCAGCATTTTAGGCGCGGTCACTTTTTTGAGACCACGATACCCAAGATATAACCCAGCTACTGGTAACACCCCATATAAAATGAACATGACAAGCATCGCAGTTACTTGGGTCATGAGACTGTCCTTATTATTTAGCAGAATTATTGGATAAATTTATTATTGTTTTAGATAGAAGTTGTTATATCACTCTTATTATTAAACAAAAAAATAAGGCTTTATTAAAGCCCTATATTGTTATGTATTTAACGATTCACAGCTAATAGTAATAATTTAAAATAAATGCAAACTAACTTTGTGTACGGCTTTTGACATAACGATGGGTAGAAGCGAGTTTGTTCATAACCGTTTGGTGTAGCTCATCTAATAATTCATCAAGCTCATAATCAATCTCTAAAAACAAATCGGTCAACATATCACCTGCGGTCATCTTTCCTTGCACCATGGTATTTTTGGTACGATGCGGGCTAAAGCGCTGTAGCTGTTCATAATGGTGTAGCGCTTCTGGAATGCTCTCGGATATGAGTTTATCAATGACAAACTGACGCTCGTTATGTTGCTGCTGTTGCTGCTCGTTCAGCTCACTGCTCCACTCACGGTAGCGCTTGAGCTTGCCGTTAATGCGGTCTAGTATCGCAACGGCTTCAATAGGCATGGCATTTAGGGTGGCTTCATCGACCACATCAACAAGCTCAGTCATAATCGGACAGCGTCCATGTTTGAGATACCACAAGGTATCGGGGTCAAAAGGTGGTCTATTGGTCGGTCGCATCGCAGCGCGATTGGACAAATAGCGGTCGGTCAGTGGCGTGGGCGAGCGAATGTCATTGACTTGCGATAACGCTTCACAAATACGATCGGCACGCTCAGGAGGCGTCAGCACAGAACGCTGACTGACCGCTTGATTGTTTTTATCATTGTTATCATCGTTATCAGTCACCTCTATATCTTGACTGATAGCCGTTGCCTGAGCATTTTTGGCAGCTATGGCTGGCAGGTCATCTTGAGCTTGCCCAAATGACTGTAGCATTCTTGTCAAACTTACGACCATGTTTTACTCTGCCCCTCACCCATTCATTACTCACGCCTACCTACCATACAGCGACGTCTATACAAACAATAAAATATCAGCCGCACTCTCAGTAGTACTTATCGCTCTATACTCAGTTTTTTAATTTTACTACTGCTATTGTGAGTTGATGCTATTGCATTCAATAACTCGATGACTTATCTTAACAGTTTTTTAGCCTGCTGCCAGTAAGCAAACGTCAACGTTTTGGTCTTTAATATTAGGGTCTGTTGTACATTCAAATGTGGCACTGGCAGTGGCTATTTTTTAGACAATATGCAGGGAAATTTTGGACACTTAGTCATTCTAAGTTAGAAAATTTCACAATATATTGGCAAAAAATAGTCCTGCCCTGAAAGGCTGATGCTAAAATCGCCCCAAACGTCGTTGTAAACCTCGCTAAGGTCTAGACATTAACGTCGGTATACGCCTGATTTGATAAAAGGTTTGGAACCATTTTAGCGATCAGCAGTCCTAATATTTGAATATTTAACAGACCCCAAGTAAATAACTATGAATGCGACCGACTACACCTCTGGATTTTTGCTAGGGCTTTCGCTCATCATCGCGATTGGTTCACAGAATGCCTTTGTCCTTAAACAAGGACTCAAACGCGAGCACATATTTTTTATCTGTCTATTCTGCGCAGTGAGCGATGCGTTTTTAATCTCTGCTGGCGTCGCGGGCTTTGGCGCAGTCACGGCTCAGTACCCGCAGGCCGTCAATATTGCCAAAATTGCTGGCGTCATATTTTTGCTGGCCTATGGCATCCAAAGTCTGTATGCCAGTGTGCGCTTATCACACGCGCTCACTGTCGATGGACAAGTTGTTACCAGCTTAAAAAAAGCCTTATTACTCTGTTTTGGTTTTACTTGGCTCAATCCACACGTCTATCTAGATACCTTGGTACTCGTCGGCATGGTTTCAACAGGCGCAAGTAGCAAACTGGCCTTTGCCGTTGGTGCTGTCAGCGCCTCGTTCTTTTTCTTCTTCGCGCTAGGCTATAGTGCACGCTTACTCAGACCCCTATTTGCCAAGCCAAAAGCTTGGAACATACTCGATGCCTTGGTAGGGTTATTGATGTTGTATTTGGCTTGGCATTTATACCAGAGCTAATATATTAAAACCAATATGTCAAAGCCAATATGTCAAAGCCGTAAAATAGCTACACAAATACAGATTTTTAGCTTAAGAGGTGACACTGATTCTTTAAAAGCAAAAAAGCCAAACACATTGTATAAACGTGTTTGGCTTTTTTAGTTCGCACTTGTTATTTATGAAGCTTTTTTACGCTTTTTAGGTTTCACAAAGGTTAGGTTCAAAAAGTGCTCTAGGGAATCATCAAGGACATCCAGCCAAGGCTCTGGTAGCTCAGGCGATAACGTACCTGTCAACGTAGAACGATAGGCCTTTTCTCTAAAGGTCATGATATTGTCGGCTTTGTCTTTTTGCCATTCCTTTAAGATTTCGCCCTGCTTCTCTACCGCAAACTCTGGGTAATCGGTCGCATTGGTTAAGTCACGAATATAAGCGGCTTGAAAGTCGATCGAATCACTGACTGTCGCACACTTCGCATAAGTTGCCAACCACTCTTGCTCATCTGCTTCACGAGTCGCCAAATCAGGCAATTCGATATCACCCACCATCACATCGCGGGCATACCACGCTTGCGCATCGAACATATTAAAGGTGAAATACTGATCCTGCATACCCAGATAAATAAGCTTTGGATTGGGCTGCCAAAAGATACCTTTATACAAATTGGCTGGATATAAGCAGTTGTGCGTTTGCAAACGTAACTCATCTGGCATAAAGGGGAAGTGAAACAAATAGCCTGTGCACATAATGATGGCGTCGAATTTTTGACTAGTACCATCAGCAAAGTGTGCCACATCATCTTCAAAATGGGTGACTAAAGGCACTTCTTTAATACCTTCTGGCCAGTCATAGCCGAGTGCTTGCCTGCGATAGCTGATAGTAACTGACTTGGTGCCATACTTATAGCACTGGGTGCCAATGTCTTCAGCAGAATAACTGCTGCCAATCAGTAAGATATCTTCGTCTTTAAACTCTAAGGCATCGCGGAAGTCATGGGCGTGCAAGATACGACCGGGGAACGCTTCTAATCCTTCGAAGTAAGGCATATTCGGCGTTGAGAAGTGACCGGTCGCTACTACGACGTAATCAAACTCTTCAACTTCTTGCTCACCGCTTTTATGATTCATCACCGTCACGGTGAATTTTTGTGTCTCATCATCGAATGATACCCAACGTACTGGGCATTCAAAACGGATGTACTTTTGAATGTCTTGCTTATCGATGCGTCCCATGATGTAGTCTTTTAAAACTTCACGTGGCGGGTATGAGGGGATCGCTTCACCAAAATGCTCATCAAACGAATAATCGGCAAACTCTAAGCATTCTTTTGGCCCATTCGACCATAAGTAGCGGTACATACTGCCGTGAACGGGTTCACCGTTTCTATCTAATCCAGTACGCCAACTGTAATTCCACATGCCACCGATAGCATTTTGCTTTTCATAACAGATGATCTCAGGTAAATCTGTCGCACCAGCTAAACGAGCCGCTTCAAAGGCTCGTAATTGCGCCAAACCACTTGGACCTGCTCCTAAAATAGCAATTCTTTTGTTACTCAAGATTAACTCCCATAAGAATAATGTATATCTATTATAACATATTTTCATTAATGGCGTTTTTGACAGTACTTTTGGTAATTAATAATGATTATTGAAGACACAACTACCATTTATAGTGAGTACAAAGTGATATCGAACCAGCACGTACTACTGATATCTAATTTTGTTGCTTGCTGTGCCTGCGCAGACAAAGACTACAAAAAATTGATATCAGCAATACCATCGCTTTTTTAAGATATTTTGACTATAAAAGATAGACTCCATTCAAAGTTTAGTCTTGTAACATTAAGGTGTTCAGTAAATATCGGTTTATCTGAATTGATACTGTTGGAGGGGTTTGCTAAGCGAAGATAGACTGTATATGTGTTACACAGCCTAGAGCGTGTGCTCAATCTGAACGCAAGAGCCTAAATGGCCTGAGAATGATAGTTGGAATGTTGGAAATGAAATGTCGAAAAAATAAGTAATTAGACTAAATCGGGAAATAAGGTGCGCAGTCCACTGACAATAATTTCGATAGAGACCGCAGCCAGTAGCATCCCCATGATTCGGCTCATAATATTAAGCCCAGTATCACCCAATAGACGGCTGATACGACCTGCTGCCATCAATGCCAAATAACAAAAGAGACTGATTAATAAGCCGGCGATTAATACCGCTGATACCCGCAAAATACCAGAAACTTGTGAAGAATAAATAATAACTGTGGAGATACCACCCGGTCCAATCATCATAGGGATCGCCAATGGCACTACTGCAGCAGCCATCGTCGGTGGCGAGTCTTGTACATGATCGACATCGAAGTTTTCTTGGTCCGGCTTAACGGGATTCCCGTCGCCATTCATCATATTCAAGGCAATCAAAAATACCAATATACCACCCGCCAGCTGGAACGAGCCGATAGAGATACCCAAAGCTTTTAGTAGCGTTTCACCTGCTATCGTAAAAAAGCTGATGGTAATAAAAATAGTCAAGCAAGCAACGCGTGCCACTTTGCGGCGATTATTCATTGAATAACCACGAGTCAAGTCCAAAAATAACGTCAAGGCGCTAAACGGATTGATCAACACCACAAAAGCTAAGATAATTTTGATGATTTCAGTATTCACTGAGCGCTCGCTTGTCTATCGATAAAACTTGGGCAAAAAGATAAGGCCATCGTGCGAGTGCAACGATGACCCAATAGGCGGTTAGCAGTGGCATTGTAGCATAGGCAGATAAGCTAATTAAATCATTAACTTTGCTTACCTTTCTGACACTAGTATATCAGCGAAAATAGTGGCTGACCCCCGATCGCTCAGCAGTCATTTGGTGGGTGGATAATCTGATGAAGACTAATGGTTAAACAAGTCGTGTTAAGACAGGCGTATTGAAAACTACGCGCTAAAATCCAGACCAATATCTAGCGCAGTAGTGCTATGCGTTAAATAGCCCATAGCAATAAAATCAACGCCCGTTTTTGCGGCTGCTTGCACCGTTTCAGGGGTGATGCCGCCAGAGGCTTCTGTTCTGGCACGACCTTTACACATGGCCACCGCCTGCGACAATATCTCAGGGGACATATTGTCTAATAGCACCAAACTCACACCAGCGTCTAGTGCTTGCGCTAATTGCTCTAGCGTATCCACCTCTACTTCAATGGGAATCAAATGGCCAGCGAAATTTTGCGCTTGTTGAATAGCGGTCTTGATATCACCAGCGATAGCAATATGATTGTCTTTAATTAAAATGGCGTCATCTAAGCCCAAGCGATGATTGCGACCACCGCCGCAGCGTACCGCGTACTTTTGGAGGATACGCAGGCCAGGAATGGTCTTGCGCGTACAAGTAATTTGCGCCGGATACTCTGCTACACTGTCAACAATCTGCCGTGTTGCCGTCGCAATGCCACTCAGATGGGTCATAAAGTTCAATGCAGTACGCTCTGCCGTCAATAGATGACGCGCATTACCACGCACGATAGCCAATACCGTATCTGCTTCAACTCTCTCACCATCGGTAACTTGAGCGATGAACGCTATCTGTGCATCAACCAAGGCAAACGATAAACGCGCCAAGTCCATACCACATATCACGCCGGCTTGCCGCGCTTTAATCTGGAGCTGCGCCTGCATATCGGCGGGAATGGTGGCTTGTGATGTGACATCTCCGCGTCGACCCAAGTCTTCGGTTAGGGCAGCCTCAACCAAGGGTTTAAGCAATACTTCATCCAACGCTGGCTCTCGTGCAACTGTCATCTTTAACCCTTATATAAATTTTAATGATTTAAACTCAAAATGAGCATAAATATAGCGCAAAGTGAGCAAGCTCGCAAGCAAAGGTAAGCATTTTATAGCTCTTTGTACCTGTGCTTAAAGTTTATAGAAATAGCATGCGGCAAGAATATCGCAGGAATAAGGTGGCGACTATTTGTTTCGTTTGGGTAATTTACTGTCCATTAACAAGCTTTGTAGCTCGATATCATGACGGAAACGGTAAAGCTTGGCAGGGCGACCGCGCTGAGCGCTACTACTCT
Organism: Psychrobacter okhotskensis; assembly: GCF_965638355.1. Lineage (NCBI taxonomy): Bacteria > Pseudomonadati > Pseudomonadota > Gammaproteobacteria > Moraxellales > Moraxellaceae > Psychrobacter > Psychrobacter okhotskensis. Next base: position 877,322 of record NZ_OZ281822.1, on the reverse strand, counting down.
GACCGGTTTCCATGACAAGGTTTTGCGCATCGAGCAGACGGCGGAAGTTTTGCTTGTGCAGGCGCACCCCTGATAAGGCTTCAACGCTTTGTTGTAATTGTGACAAGGTAAAAACGTCTGGCATTAAGCCAAAGATAAGCGGTCGGTATTCAATCTTTGCGCGCAATCTAGAGATGGCCGTCGCAATCACGCGGCGATGATCATAATACATGGGCACGCCAATCAGCTGCGACCAATCGGTAGGCAGCTTAGGTTGATGAGAAGTAGATTGATAAGAAGCAAGCTGCTGAGAGGTTTGCTCATTAAGTTGATAATTGAGCTGATAACTGGGTGGATATGTCGGTGCTTCAGGTATCAGTCCTGCTTCGTACAGCATCTCATAGCGTAGCAGTACATGCTCAGCGACCCACTCTCTACTCTCATAAGCCTTGTCATGACTTGCTGCGCTGGCATTCTCAATATCTGTATCGTCAGCGATAGATGCTGCCGTTAAGCCCCAGCATAAGCCAATACGCTGACGGCGACGCTGCTGAATGACCTCATCAGACCCAGCGTTTGCCCAGTCCAATAACGCCGGCACGATGTAATCCAGAATGATGCTAGGCGTCCCATCCAAGTGATTTTCCCATGGAAAATAATCATACCAATCTCGCCATAGCGCCTGACTTTGGCGTGCTTGCATTTGTGTCTCTTGCACCAGACCCAGATAGCTCACATACACCAGTGCATGACCATCAACATTGCGTCTATTGGTATCGACAAAGGTATATAACTGCTCTAGATAACCAAGCGGCTGCTGCGTTTGCTCTTCCACCCATTGCCGTACACCTGCTTGCAAGGAGCGATGCAACGGCATCAAAGGGCCATTGGGCAAGAGTTTGCCTTGATCCACTGTTAAGACCCGGGCGCTGTGGTCGGTAATCGCAACTAACACCGCGACCACCTCAGTGGTACCACTTCCCTGTTGATGTGCATGTGAATAAGACAACGTCATGACTTTAGCAACGATCCTTTGATTATATGAATGGAATGATGAGCTCGTCATATGCAACTCTGACAATAGTGCTCAGTATAACGTGAATCTAAAACTATCATAGCCTGCGGTTGTAATTATAAGGGGTTGAAAGAGTTGGATACCAACAATCATTAGGGCGTGTCCTCAATTCAACCGATAGCAATCTAAATGAGCTAAAAATGGTTAAATCTTGCCAAACATCGTCAAATAGCTAGGTAATATCTCGATATTGTCTGCACTATTTTCCTTGTTTGACTACAATTCACCTCATTTTTATCACCATTTTTAAAATGAGGACACGCCCTAGGAAATTCTGTAAAAATAAATATTATTTTGAAATCAAGTTATAAAAAACACTTGTATTTATGCTCAAAATGAGCATAATTAAAACACTCTATTTTATTCGCTATTTTAATCTGTTTTATTTTTCTTATTTATAACAGTTAGCGGCGAAATTATTATCGTTATCGTATTGAAGGCTAGTATTTATGAAGACTTATCCTTATGACGCGCCCTTATTAAGTACTGATAAAAGCAGTGCTATCAAGCTTAATATCGAATATGCCAAAGCCAAGATGCCAGCTGATTTACCGCGTAGTGAGCGCCTCAAAGTTGAAGAAAATATTAAACAGCTATTAAGACAACATAACGCTGTGCTAGTCGCGCATTATTACGTTGATCCTTTTATCCAAGATTTAGCCTTGGCTACAGGCGGTTGTGTCGGTGATTCGTTAGAGATGGCGCGCTTTGGACAAGCGCATAGTGCGCAAACCCTAGTGGTCGCAGGCGTCCGCTTTATGGGTGAATCAGCCAAAATCTTAAGTATGGAAAAAACCGTATTGATGCCAGATTTAGAAGCAGAATGCTCGCTTGATTTGGGCTGCCCTGCTGATGAGTTTTCTGCCTTTTGTGATGCGCATCCTGAACGTACGGTAGTGGTTTATGCCAATACCAGCGCGGCAGTGAAAGCGCGTGCTGATTGGGTGGTGACCTCATCGGTGGGCATTGATATTATTCGTCATTTGCATGCTAATGGGGAAAAAATCATTTGGGGGCCTGATCGCCATTTGGGTAAATACATTGCTCGTGAAACTGGCGCAGATATGCTGCTTTGGCAAGGCTCATGTATGGTACATAATGAGTTTAAAGCAACTGAGCTTGAGCAATTAAAGGCTGAATATCCCACAGCGAAAGTATTAGTGCATCCTGAATCTCCTGATAGCGTCGTACAATTGGCAGATGTGGTTGGCTCGACCAGTAAGCTGTTGCAATCGACTTATGAGATGGATGCCGATACCTTTATTGTTGCCACCGATTTGGGCATCTTGCACGAGATGCAAAAGCGCTCGCCAAACAAGCGCTTTTTAGCGGCACCGACTGCGGGTGAAAGTGCCAGCTGTAAAAGCTGTGCTTTTTGTCCATGGATGGCGATGAATGGTCTACAAGGCATTGAGCAATGCTTGACCAATAATTCAGGTGAGATATTGATGACGCCTGAGCTAGCGATAGCCGCTAAAAAACCATTACAACGCATGCTTGATTTTGCCGAATCACAAAAACAGCGAGTAGCGGCAAGCGGTGATATCGTTAAAGACCGTGCGTTGTTTGCTAATGTCGGGGCCGCCTAATATGAGCACGATATGGGCGAACGCTAAAGCCAGTTCTAAAGCGGCTAATGACTCTGATAAAATTATACAAACAGATGTGCTTATCATTGGTGCAGGACTTGCAGGATTAAGTACGGCGTTGGCCTTGCCAAGATCGCTAAGCATTACCATTTTAAGTAAAGCAGCACTTGAAACCTGCTCTAGCCATTATGCCCAAGGCGGTATCGCTGCCAGTTTGGATAAAGATGATTCTATTACCGACCATATCGCCGACACTTTGGTCGCTGGGGCAGGATTATGTGCCGCTGACAATACCAGCAGTATTCTAAGCGCTGGGCAACAAGCCGTACAATGGTTATGCGAGCAAGGCGTGCCCTTTACTCGGAATTTACCCCAAGCTGCTAAGCAAAAAATATTAACTGAGTTCAATACTAGCGATTTGCAAACCAGTGACTTACATCTAACCAAAGAAGGGGGACACGGTTGTAGACGAGTCGCTCACGCTGACGATGCTACTGGCCGACATGTGATGGAAGCCATAACTGCGAAAGTGACGGCTGCCGCCAATATTACGGTATTACCGTTTCATGAAGCGCTGAGCCTTTTAAAAAACAATGATAACCAGTGCCAAGGGGCGCTTGCTTTTGATCATAACAACCAACGCCAACTCACTTTTTATAGTCACGCAGTCGTCTTAGCAAGTGGCGGTTTAGGACAACTGTTTCAACGTGCCAGTGCGCCAAATGTCTGCGTTGGTGATGGCGTTATGATGGCATGGCAAGCGGGCTGTCGCTTAGCAAATTTAGAATTTATCCAGTTTCATCCAACTGGTTTAGCATTGGATGACAGTAGCTTTTTGATATCCGAAACCTTGCGCGGTGAAGGTGGCAGACTATATTGCCCAAAAACTGGCACACGCTTTATGCTAGATATTGATGTGCGGGCTGAGCTGGCACCGCGAGATATCGTTGCCCGTGCGATTGCTGAGCAGATTAACAATAACGGTTTAGGCTACGTGCATCTCGATGTCAGTCACTTACCAGCGGCATTTTTACAGCAGCATTTTCCGCAAATTTATCAAACGCTATTAGACCTTGGCATCGATATCACTACCGACCCTATTCCGGTTGCCCCGACCGCGCATTATAGTTGTGGCGGCGTGGTCACTGATGCCAATGGCGTAACCGATGTGGCAGGGCTTTATGCGGCTGGCGAAGTTGCTTACACGGGGTTGCATGGTGCTAATCGGTTAGCGAGTAATTCATTATTAGAATGTGTGGTGGTCGGGCGTAATATTGCCGCCCATTTACCTCGCTATTTAACAGCGATGGAAAAACCAGCGACAACTTCCTATGATGATAATGGACAGCAGCCAGCTATTGATATATGGACACCGCCAATACTAAAAGAAACCCAGCCCGTTATATTATCTACCGCCACTCTGCCTTTATTTTCTACTTATAAGCATAACGAATTAGAGAACGAATTAAAGGATGAGTTAAACACTGATAATGAGCTTCTTGAAATAACCGCCCAGCTCAAAGTGTTAATGACCAATAACATGGGTATCAGCCGCAGTGCTGAGCAGTTAGAGCAAGCACTTAGGCAAATTCAGCAGTGGCAGCAACAGACAGTTAACGCTAAAGCCAATCAGTCCACTATAAGTAGTGCAGATAATTTTACTAACTCGAATCAGCTAATCCGCTTTCAGTTAGCGCGGCAACTACAATTAGCGACTTTAATCGTTCAGTCTGCTTATCAACGTCTTGAGAGTCGCGGTGGTCATTATCGCAGGGATTATCCAAATTTAGCGGTCACACCTAAAACAAGTATTATTGAGCCATTATCAAATGTGCAAGAAGATAGCATTGCTTGGTTGGTTCAGCCTATAATCGAGCACACAGAGGCTAGAGCAGCACCAGCAGTTGCTAATATCTAATAGTGATGTAAGATTATTGTTCTAGCCATTCCAAACGCGGTTCATTACCGTTTCTATCTTTTAAAGTGCTGAATATATGGCCACTGATACGCTATTTGTTATTGATCTTATGATGGTGGTCAGTTTGACGTGGGGCACACTGGCGATACCGCATTTTCGCAAGCGTCTGCCAACCATTTATCTGATTGCGCGCTCTTGGTGGCTGATGTTAGCCGCACTCTGTATTTGTTATATGATTGCTAAAATAACTAATGATGCTCAATACGCTCAACTTCAGCCGCAATCTCAAACCTAAACACTGTCTTATTCTTATCAATAGCTGCTCATCACATTTTTTATACTGATCGATCTGCGCGGCATTTATGAGATCAAACGTTTATGGTATATAGATAGCAAGTCACGGTTTATTCGCAAACTGCAAACGCACGGCTTACAACCAAAAGCGATAGCTGATGAGAAAGTTTACAGTCAATCTATTCTTATGCTCGGCTAAACTTATTAGACCTGCTCTTTAGTTTTATCTTCATTTGTTAATCTAAGATTTAATAACGGCAGTGACCAATTTGATATTAGCGTACTCCATGTTTGGGAGATGGCTGCCTCGAGAGGCAACCGGAAAACAGTGGGATTAGAAGGATTTGGAGGCGGTGACTACGAAGGAGCCGTCGATGTTTAGGCCACCAGCATCTTTCTCGTTTAGGTCAGTGCCGATATAAGCCAACTCAAAGCCGATGTCTTTAACTTCTTTACTAACAGCGACTTTATAATCGATATAAGCATCATCAGTGATAGCTGGATTTCCTAGGAACGCTCCTAGACCTTCACCTGCCGCATTATTGTCATCAAAGAAATAGTTATAGCCAACAGATGCCGATACACCGACGCCTGAAACCTCAGTACCGTATGAGGCAAAAACATAACCAAACTTGCCGGTTTCGGCAAAATAGTCATCGGAATACGCCAAGCCAACTTTCGTGCCGCGAGCAGCTACAGAGCCATAAACTTCATTGTAATCAGGCTCAGCACCACCAGCATTGCCACTATTAGCACCCGGGTAGGCATAACGCATTACACCGACATCGTAAGAAATATCGCCCGATTCGCCAGCATAACCGAGCATAAAGTCCATTTCTGAACCACCGACTAAGCTATCTACGCTTGAGCCCCACACCGTTGCGTAAGCACCGCTATCATGAGATGCAGTCAAGCTGCCTTGTATAGCTGCATTATTAGATGTTTGTGTAATACCGCGGAACTTGTAGTCGCTAGTTAATGCCACCGAACCCGAAGTAGTAATTTCAGCGTGAGCCATTGCGCCGACAGTCATTGAAGAAGCAGCGATAACAGCATGTGATAATTTGGTCAGTTTCATGGTCAAACTCCATTTACTCTATTTAGGATGACTCGCGGTATTGATTCCACGATGTGCACGATAAACATTGCACACGATACACATAGCAGCTGCCGTGCCAACTTCACAAACCACATCTCAACGTGCTTAGTTTACACCGCTGAAGCGGCATAAATACTGAGGTCGTAGCCACTAAGTAGCCATAAATACTTGTCATATCTACCACTTCATGGCTAGCACCAAATTAGTGCGATAATGTGGCTACTCCTATTAGTTGCACCGCTGCGCATCAAAATGATGCACGGCCATACGCTCGTCAGCACACCTAGTTTTAAATGATGCAAAGCTAAAGCCAATCCGATACCGCTAGTACCACCGAAAACTGCCAAGTGAATTTTAGTTAAAGGTTCTAAATCATTTTTATTATTAGTATTTTTGGATGTTGAATTGTTTGGCATAAATAAAAATCTCAATAACTTGCTTAATTAACGTCTACGTCATCAATATAGCAGCTTTAATAGCCAGATTTTAACCTCTGATATGATACAATTGCCCGCTTATAAAAAGGCCATGATTCCACTATTCAAAGTCTCACCTTTCGAGTCCAATATTTCGAGCCTATCACCATGCAAAGCCTAGTTACTCTTGTCTTGGTATTAATGCCAATGTTTATTGGCTTTGCCATTCCATCTAATCCAACCTTGACCAAAATTGCCGATAAAGGCTTGTCTTATTTGGTCTTTATTATTTTAGGCTTGATTGGTATTGAGCTGGCACAAGTTGAAGGGCTAGGCAGTCAAATAGGCGAAATCGCACTTTATGTGACGATACTATCAATACTGACAATTGGGTCGGGCTTGTTTGGGCTTATGCTATTTGACCGTCTGCGCCCATGGCATGCCAAAAAACTCAGCGTAAAATCTAAAGAACATCGCGTTAGTATTCGCGGCAGCCTCGCCCAAGTTATCTGTGTGGTCATTGGGATGGTGATTGGCTATTTTTTACCGGCCGATTATATGCCGCCTGAAAACACCATGACGGTGATGCTAATGATACTAATCTTGCTAGTGGGTATAGGACTTAAAGGCTCAGGTATTACGTTAAAAGAAGTGCTGCTCAATAGACGCGGCGTTGAGATGAGTATTATCTTTACGCTAGCCGTGCTGGTTGGCGGGCTTATTTTTGCGCTAATATTTAGTGATGTCTCTTGGACTAAAGGCTTGGCGCTGGCGTCAGGGTTTGGTTGGTATTCGCTATCAGCGATTGTGATGACCGATGCTTATGGGGCAATTTGGGGCAGTGTGGCGTTATTTAATGACTTGATACGTGAATTCTTTGCGTTGATATTTATTCCCGTCTTTATGCGTAAATATCCGTCGGCAGCGGTTGGATTGGGTGGTGCGACCAGCTTAGACTTTACTTTACCAATCATTCAGCAATCGGGTGGTTTAAAAGTCGTGCCATTGGCGATTAGCTTTGGCTTTATTATCAATATTGTCGCGCCAGTACTGATGGTGGTATTTTCGGCGTTGGGGTGAATAAAAATTTTGATGGCATTTAAACCCTTATTCAAATATTTGGTGTAATGGACAAAATTCATGCTAAAAAGTAGAAGGTAGTCGCTAATGGACATAATTCATGCTATTTGAGAGACTTTGACCCTAAAAAGTCTTTAATAAACCGCAACTTACGCTGCTCATTTAGACCATGATGACTGTGTAATTGTCGCTTGAGCTCGCTGAATAATCCTTCAAGAGAATTGGTGGTATTTGGTATATCTAAATGCTTATATTCTTGATAAATGAATAACCAATCACTATTGGTTCTGAGGCTACGATAAGCACTTCTAAGGCGCTTATGCGTGTACCACGTTCTACTGTTATCGTCATTGGTACTACGTTCATTGAGATAGGCTTCATGAGTCACATACCAGTGATCTAAGCGCTGTATGAACGCCTCTTTATCAAGCAGTTTTATTTCTAAAGTAAGTCGTCTAAGCTCGATACTGGCACTGTTCTTAGGTCGACGAGTGAGGTAGCGGGTCACTATTTGCACCTGATGAAACTGGCACATCTGGCAAGGGGTGCGGGTGAATAACGTACGCAGTCCTCGTCTACCATCACAGGTGATGCTTTGTATATCAACGCCTAACGATGCTAGATGATCAATTCCTTGTTTGTAGGCACTGTTGGTTTCATGACTGACTATCGCGTAGTAAAGAACGGCTTTAGTGGTATTGTCCATAAAAACCATTAAACCGAACTTACGACCGAAGTAAGTGGTGTCCATGATGATGTTAGCAGTATTCGGTCGCTTAACTTGATAGTCAATACTGACTGTGTCTAAGCGTCTTTGAATGGTTTTAAGACTACAGCTATACTTGTCAGCCAGTTGTTTGTAGGTCTGTTTGCCCTGAGTGTATTCCGTCCAAAGGGTTTGGTTATTGAGTCTTTTGCCACCTAAAAACTGCCGTTTGCAAGCTAGACATTGATACTGTTGTTTGCCTAGCTTGCGTCCGTTCTTTTTAGTGTGTTTATCACGACAAAAAGGGCAGTTTTTTGATTCATGGCTTTGATTCCTTGCAAATATAGACAGTATATAGCGTTAGACCCTACGCCAGCATGAATAATGTCCATTACACCAAATATTTCGCAGTGCTTTGAGTATCTTTCGTAATTTTCTCGATCACTTGCGGCTTCCAGATTTGCTAAATCATCTACTTGCGTACTTGCTTTAACAGATACCCTTCTATTTTTAGACTCCATATTTTCAAAATCACTTTTCCTAAAGTCTGTATCTATAAACGGATATCTATCTGAGCAATCGTAAGTAGAGATGCGATCAGAGGCAATGTGATGCCTTTCTACTAACCTATTTTCAACATTAATGGCGCGGTTGCGCGATAAATTATTTTTATTGTGCGTTAACTCAAGCTCATTAGATGCCATATGACCAAAAATAAAAACCTTAGCGTCTGGATGCTCGTTAAGACTTTCTTCAATTATTGCAAATCCTTTATCATATTTGTCAAATAGTTGACTGCTCATCGGTTCAAAAAATCCTCGAAATTCTATTTCTAACGATCCTGTATAAACCACTACTGGACAACCTGCACTATCTACAACGATGTTAGGTGGCGTTTCAGGGCACTCGTCGATAGCATCAAGGACGCCGTCGCCATCTAAATCGCTATCTGCTTGCATCGTTCTGATTTTTTCATACTGAGAGGTATTTTTGGACGGCGTAGTTGTAGTAGTTTGGCAGCCTGCTAGTGTTATAGATGCGGTTAATAATAAAGCGCTGTAGCATTTTAGTTTAATAGTCATAGTGATTTTTCCTTGAAATGGTCAAAAGCTCATTTTTATGTATAAAATAAAATCCGAGTCAAGCCAACGGTAACTCTTTATCTACTTGACAAGCCTTGTCATGCCACTGGATAAACTCATCAATAGTAGCTTGTGCTGTACTGGCGCTTATATTGGCAACCTCTCTACCAGTAATACTCTCGATATAACGGCAAGCTCGATAGCTTTTAGCATACTGATCATAGTCGGTAATCCATTGCTGGCGTGCCGCAAGCGCTTTGTGGTGTTGTGAGTCCGTATCATCAGTATTACTATCATCAGCGAACCAAAAGTTTTTCGCAGGGATATCTTTAGCCAAGTTGTTATCCTCGACCTCATTCATACGCCACGGCTTGGCAGTGAGGCGCGCTCGAAAACATTGCTGCGCTTGACAAAGGCGCACATAGTTGGCATCCGCATGGAAATACTCAAACCATTCTTCGACTAATTTATCACTTGGCGAAATGGTATCGTGTGTGGCGATAATACGAAAACCTGCAGGCGTCTGATATAAACGAAAGGACTCGTTGGGATAATTGGCGACGCGATTTATGATTAAATCTGTCATATAAGGCAGTAACGAGGCGGCGTCATCGGCATATTTTTGCGTGCGGGTCTTGTCTCTGGCACTGGCTTGTTGCCACAAATAAGCAGTCACACCAAACATAACGACTAACAGCCATAACCATGACAATCCTAGCCAAGCGATGACACTGGCGATGAGTATAAAGGCAATAACAAAAAACCAAATTTTAATTTTGCTGGTGGGATTACTTTGATTAACGAGAAAGGCAGGCATAAAGCCATGATGGGTATAATCATCAGGATAGATATGACGCAATAAATCGTCATTATCAACATCAATGATGGCGATGTTATCAACGTTGGCGACTTGTGCACCATAGCTGTTACGCGTAACGATAAGCTGGGTCTCTGCTGCGATATTATTGGATAATTCATTTTCTGGAAAATCATGCCCAGAAATAATCTCTTCACGAATGGGAATACCGTTGCTTGCGTTATATTCTTCCCTGCGCTCACGACGTAAGATATCTTCACCTGCCAGCCAACAGTTATGCGCCTCACTCACGCGAGATTTAGCATGGCTTAGCGCTTCTGCTTGACTGACATCTGACCAACCATAACGTTTAATAGTGGCTTGCTTGGAAGGGTTACTAGACGTTTCTAGCGATTCAAAGCGCTGTTTGTGTTGCGCCCAGTACTTCGGGATGAGCATAGGATTTGCCTTGGTATAGTTGTTTTAAATCAAAATCTGCTGATTGACCATTAAATAATTAATCTTCAGGCTCCATAGTTATACTAGTAACTCGGCGGTGCATAGACATCTCCTCTTCGGTATCGAAATCTGCAGTAGCTACCCCATAAACTCGGCGATTCATAGACTTACCTTCTTCAGTATCAGAGGATGCAATAGGCTGTTCAGCACCAAAACCAAAGGCACTTAAACGATTAGGATCAATTTGATGCTGCATTATCAGATAGTTTTTGACGATAAGCGCCCTATTCCTTGCTAAAGAATTAGGTTGCAGGGCTGTATCAGTAGCGGATATTTCATTTGTGGTGGCATGCCCTTCAATACGCATAGTTGCCGTATAGTACTCTTGCAGCTTTGCTGCTACTTTATCAAGCTCAAGCTGATACTCTGGCGATAGCTCACTGCTACCCTTGGCAAAAAAGGCACGATATTCCATTTTTAGACCTATCCCCATGCCAGTAAAGGGACAACCCCTTTCATCTGTTACTATGTTCATTGGAGTACCTGGGCACATGTCTATATCATCAGAATATCCGTCGCCATCGCTATCTAAAATAGCTTCAACAACTGGTATATCAATAATTTGAGTTGCTTGATTAGACAGATCGGCGGTTTGACAGCCTGTTAATACCAAAGCGCTTACCCAAACTAGAATTGTATTTCTTAATTTAATTTTCATTGTATTTTACCTTTAGAACTCGATACATCTGTTTGAGACTAGGTCATTTTGATAATAATCAGCTTTGTGGTTTTTTGAATCGCTTACTAAGCTATAAACTCTACGATTCATAGATCTGCCCTCCTCGGTATCAGAAGGTGCAATAGGACCTCTAATACCGCAATCGAGAGTAGTCAGACGACTAGACTCAATTTTGTGGTTTAAAATTAGGTAATTTTTAACAACGAGCGCTCTATTCTTAGCCAGTGAGTTTGATTGCAAAGTTGAGGTAGAAGCTTCATTGACCTCGTCCTCTGAGACATGAGCTTCAATTCTTATAGTAGCCGTCTCATAGTTATTCATCTGTGCTGCTACTCTATCAAGCTCATCATGATACGGTGGCAATAGCTCACTGCTATCTTTGGTAAAAAAAGCACGATACTCCATCATTGGAGGCATACCAATAAGACTTATAACCTCAGGACAGCCTCTTTCGTCTATTACCACGTTTTCTGTCGTATTTGGACACTGATCTAGCTCATCAGGAACGCCATCACTGTCACTATCCAAATTAACGACAACCGTTGGCATGTTGATGGTTTGACTTGTTTGCTTAGACAAATCGGCGGTTTGACATGCGGATAGCGTTAAGACGCTGATTAAAACAACAAGCGTACTTCTTAATAGCATGGTTATGTCTTCTACCTTTAAAATTGCTGACAAAATTCTTTATAGTACGTGAGTGAGTGCTCATTACCACTGCCCGTATAAAAATCATCTGCCTTTAACGCTTTGCCATAAATACGCTGGTTCATTGAAGCGCCTTCCTCATTATCGTTAGGTGCAATCGGCATACTATCAGCGCAATCAAACGTATAAATTTTATCAGCAGCTATATTTCTGTTAATCAAAGCAGTTTTTATTACCTGTGCCCGCTCACGTCCTAATGGACGTTTATCAGCTTTTACTTGATTCATTTTTCCGTCTATATCTACTGATTTTTGCGCAGCTTCAGGCTCCGAGATGTGACCAGATAAGACTACCACCAGCTCAGGATCACTATGCATTTTTTCCGTTACTTTTTCTACTTCTGGTAAGTACTTCGTTTGCAACTCATTACTATTTTGCTCAAAGAAAACTCGTAGCTCCATCGTAAGATAATCGATCAAGCTCACCGCTACTGGACAGCCATACTCATCTACCACTACCCCTTTAGGAGTGTTTGGACACTGATCTAGCTCATCGGGCATGCCATCATTGTCTGTATCTGCAAGTGGCTCTATCAGGACTTTAGGTGTGTTGTCTGCCTTTTCATCGATTATGGTTTTTTTGGGTACGGATTGGCAGGAAGTTAAAGTAAAACCAGCTATTACCACGGCTATCGTCATCCATGACTTATTTTTCATACGCCATCCTTAGTGTAGTTAATAACTTCAATAAAACGCTAAACCCCACTCGCCTGCTTAGCAAACAACCGCATCAACGGCTTGATTTTGCCGACACGATACATACCTTCGCTGCGGATTTGTTGAATAGGACGCATCTGTGCAAGCGACCCTGCAAATAGCCAGTTAAGCGCCGAGAAGCTATGCATCATTAGACTGTTATGTGGACGGCGCAAACGCTCGTAGCTACGCAACGTTTGATTGCTGCCCCAACTAGTCCCACCACTACGTTCAAAATCATTAGCCAATTGCTCGCTTAACGTCTGCACATCGAGCATGCCTAAATTCAATCCTTGACCCGCCAGCGGATGGACGCCATGTGCCGCGTCACCGATTAATACTAAATTATCCGAAACATAGCTTTTCGCTTGTTGAGCAGTCAGTGGAAAACTGGCGATTGATTCAATCTGCCTGATAGCGCCCAGCTCGTAGTTACTCGCAGCAGCCAATTTATCAGCAATGACGCGCGCGTCCTCCTCTATCAACGCCAGCGCTTGATTGCGTGGCAATGTCCATACAATCGATTGCCAGTGCTGTGGATTGGCTTTATCCTCATCCGTAATATCGGCTAAGGGCAATAATGCCAGCGTACCCGTGGGCAACATCGCTTGGCGTGCAGTCGCTCGATGCGGTTTTTTAGTTTGAATCGCACAGCAAATTGCGGTTTGATTATAATCGAGTGTATCCAGTCCAATCCCTGCTTGCTGGCGCACAAACGAGCCACGACCATCAGCACCAACCAATAGTGCCGCATCGATAGCAGTATTATTGTTTAAAGTGACACGGTAGCCTTGCTCGGCACCTCGCCAGTCCATATCGATAACTTTTTGACCCGCGATGACAGTCAGATAATCACTGATATCGTCCTCAAATAAGCGTTTCCATAACGCATGTTCAATGATGGCGGGCTCAACCATGCTGCCAAGCATTTGCGGCAGCGTACTGTTAGGATGATTGTCGCTGCTATCGCCAAATAACAGCTCGCCCATACCGTTGAGTTGCCATACCTGCATTTGTGAGTAGTCCGCTTTACGCTCAGAGGCAGCAATCTTTTGCCACGCGCCGACATCGCTCAGCAAGTTAATACTGGCCACGCTCAGTGCATAAACGCGAGCGTCGCGAGCGCTCAATACTTCTTGCCAATCCGACTCATCACGCGCAGGACGTGCATCAATCAACGTCACGGGCATTTTTGCTTGCGCCAGTTTTAACGCCAATGTCGCCCCAACAATACCGCTACCGATAATCAGCGTATGATTATTTTTCATAAGTTATTCCTACATTTAAGTGCCATCGTATAGAACATTGGTATAGACAATTGATATAACGTGCTCGTGCTATGACAAACTACGACTTCAAGCCCATCGCATAGTTAGCGATTAGCGGCTTAATATTTGGCAGTTTATCAAAGGCAACCAAAGCCACGTTACGTGCCAGCTTCACCGCTGGATTTGGATGCGTAAAGCCATGTACGACGGCATCACAAAAGCGAATGACGCGTTTTTGATCCGTTTGACGTGCCTTCTCATAGCGTTTTAACAGTTGCGTATCACCGATATCTGCGCCCTTTAACACTTGCCTACTCATCATTTGCGCCAGTACATGAGCGTCACGCATACACAGGTTAAAGCCTTGTCCAGCGACTGGATGCAAGGTGTGCGCTGCATTACCCATGATGACGCAGCGACCCTCGACTTGTTTGTCAGCGAGCACTCGCGTTAAAGGATAAGCGCCGCGACGACCAGCCGCTATAAAGGTGCCAGCGCGCGCGCCAAAAGCCTGCTGCAAGGTTGCCAAGAAATGCGCATCATCTTCTAGATACTGCGTTTCCTCACCCGTTGGACAAACCCAAACGACTGAACGTCTATAGCCTTTTTGATAGTCATCATTACCATCACCTTCTGGATCGGTCAATGGCAATACCGCCAGTGGCCCTGCTGGGCTAAAACGCTCAATCGCCACATGCTCATGTGGCTTGTCAGTCTCTACCACGCCGACGATAGCAGTTTGCTGATAATCATAAGTTGTCGTGCCGATATTCAATAGCTGACGTACGGTAGAGTCACGACCATCACAAGCGACCAACACGCTGCCCTGCAATTGCTGCTCATCGTCCTTTTCACTATGGCGGCTAAAGCTCAGCGTCACCATATCGTTTTGCTGCGCAACTGCCGTGACATTGGCATTATCAATCAAAGTGATCAGCGGTTCTTGTTGCGCAGCTAATAACAGCTTGCGTCCGAGCCACGCATTTTCCATTACTTGGCCGAATGACTCGACCCGCTCTTCCGCTTTGTTTAATTGCGCGCGCCCAAAGCTGCCCTGCTCGCTAATTTGCACCGCATCAATACGGCAAGCGTGACTTTGCAGCTCATCCCAAAGGCCAATCTCTTGATAGATCTGTACCGTGCGCCGCGATAAAGCAGTATTACGGCTATCCAAATAATGGCGGCGCTTAGCATCATCACTGGGACTAATGGTTGGATAGCTCATCTTCTCAAGCAAGGTGCTACCAATACCATGATGTGCGAGTAACAGCGCAAAAGACAAGCCTACATGACCACCGCCGGCGATAAGGACTTGCTGCTCAGTCATTGCCTTTGTATTTTTAGACTGGTTTGTAGCATCCGATAAATTTGAACCTTTCTGTTGTGTCATTATTATTCCTTATGTGATCTCTTTAGCATGCTGGCTGGCTATCCATCATTAGCAAAAACGAGTTATTGATGAACCTTCAAGAACGTTATTATCGTAGACGTTATATTGTTCTATCTAAAAACGTCATCGTTCTATTAAGACGTGAATTTTTCTGTTAAGTTAGCTATTTAGATATAGTCAAAATATCCTAAAAACGTGACGGTATGGCTGATATTATTTTTCACCTCTATAACTAATTAAATTGTGATGATATGGCTGATAGATTACCACAAATTGTCTACTATTCTGTGCTCTCGACGGTATAGACAGCGTGTACAAAAACTATTGAAATATCTAAAACAGCAGTGATAGTGTGCTTGAGACACAAAGTTGTATAGCTTAAGCATCAGCGCTTGTAAAATCTTGGCGCAGCGGTTGCAATCGTCATACAAAAACAAGGCCTTTCACGCCATCTATTGCTTGAATTTTAAAATCTATCTACCATAATGAAGGCAGGCCATTCACTTATTATCATCCACAAACCCCACAATAATTTTACCGTCATTGTTGTCGCTACTCTCTAAAAGCAATAAAGCATTACTGACTATTTTATCTATTATGCCCCTGCCTCTATCAATAAATAGCAATAGCATCGGGCTACCAATATAAGGATAATCGATTGACTGACTCCATGAGCCGCCGTATAAAGTTCGAATCATTGACTCCAGCACAGCTAAAAACCGTGCTTGGTGAATACAATAACCACATGAAATATATCCAAGAACGCCTCGATATCAAAATTAGCCAACGCCAAGGCGATTTTTGTTTGAGTGGCGATATCACTGGCGTTGAGCGCGGCGAACGTATCATTTATAAAATGGTCGATGAAGCTCAAAATTCAAAAGATATTAGCGCAGAAGAGCTGCACCTCATTATCCAGTCAAGCATCTCGCGCGATCAAGACAATGAGGAAGATGAGCAAGCAGCTGCTGAGGAGAATAAGGACGACTTAGCTACTGCTAGTGAGTTTACCCCGATCAGCTTGCGTACTCGTAATGGTAAAATAATTCCGCGCGGTGGCAATCAGCAGCGTTATGTGAGAGATATTTTATCGTCTGATGTGTCGTTCGGGATTGGGCCTGCCGGTACCGGTAAGACTTATTTGGCAGTCGCTTGTGCCGTCGATATGATAGAGCGTAATGAGATTGAGCGTATTTTATTAGTGCGCCCTGCGGTAGAAGCAGGCGAAAAGTTAGGCTTTTTACCCGGTGACTTGTCACAAAAAATCGATCCCTACTTACGCCCTTTATACGATGCGTTGTACGAGATGCTTGGCTTTGAAAAAGTCGGCAAAATGATTGAGAAGCAAATCATTGAAGTTGCCCCGCTGGCCTATATGCGTGGTCGTACTTTGAACAATTCGTTTGTCATTTTGGATGAAGCGCAGAACACCACGCCTGAGCAAATGAAAATGTTTTTGACACGCTTAGGCTTTGGCTCACGTGCAGTCATCACGGGTGACATTACTCAGGTCGATTTGCCTCGCGGTACCAAATCAGGACTGACGCAGGCGCTCGAAATCCTAAGCGGTATCGAAGAGATTCATATCACTAAGTTTGATTCAAAAGACGTGGTCCGCCATCAGTTGGTGCAACAAATCGTTGAAGCTTATGATGTGTTTGATAATGAGCAGTTGATACTAGAAGAAAAACGCAAACAAGAACGCTTAGCTGAGCAAGAGCGCAGACAAGCGATAAGTAACGCGGCGGCTAAACTATAGGTGAAAAGCTATAGCTGTTGAATTGTAGCTATAATGAAACGTTTAGCTTTAAAACGTTTAGCTTCAAACTAATCAAAACCGGATTACTAAAGACAGTAGTTCGGTTTTTTATTAGGCCGTGCTATTTGTTAATAGGATAGAAAAATGAACCAATCTAATGATAATAATATGAATGAAACAGATGCAAACAATCTCACCAGTGCTGAGCTCAATGTCAGCGCTATTGACAGTATTAATGATGATTTGATTGAGCGCTTTTATAGTGAAGATAGTCTGTTGTCAGTCATAATGGCGACTTTAAATTATATCGATAAACGTATTAACACTGGCATGACGCTGCCTTATTTTGCAGATATCAGTCATGAGCAATGGCAACAGAAGCCAAAAGCACTCGATATATATATTACGGATGAGGCGGAGGGACGCGAGTTAAATCTGGAAGCGCGTGGCAAAAATTATGCGACCAATATTCTGTCCTACCCCAGTGAGATGCCAGCCAACATTATTGAGCTGATGCCAACGCTGCCGCTGGGTGAGCTAATTATTTGTCATGAAGTCATGGTACGTGAGGCCGCCGAGCAAAACAAAACCGTCGCGCAGCATATTAGTCACCTATTGATACACGGTATGCTGCACTTATTAGGGTTTGATCATGAGCTCGGACAGACCGAGCAAGATGAGATGGAAAGTTTTGAGATTGAGATTTTGGCAGGTTTAAACCTACCAAATCCTTATATTTAATTTAATGGCTGTTTAACTTAATAACCGTTAAGTTAATAACGGTTATTAAGCGATAAGTTAATAAACAGTTAAATTTATGCGGCCAATCTTTGGTTAGTCTTTAGTCATGGTTAGCTTTTGTGCCTCACCCATTTGGTTAATCATTTGATCTAGACCTTTGACATGGACACTGCGCTGCGGGAATGGAATCTCAATTTTCTCATCATCAAGCGCATGTTTAAACTGTTCAAGCAAGTCACATTGCATTGACCACCAGTCGGCGTTAGTCGTCCAGACATTTAAAGTCAGATCAACCGAGTTATCACCTAGGTTGGTCACCCGTACGATGGGCTCAGGGTCCGTAAAGGCCATTGCATTATTTCTAGCCAAACTTAGCATGACCTCTTTTGCCGTTTTAATATCGGCATCATAGCCGATACCTACTGTGATATCGACACGGCGATTGGGCAGCGCCGTATAGTTGATGACCGCTGAGGTAGTGATATTGCTATTAGGAATAATAATATCGTGATTGTTGGTCGTCGTAATATGCGTATTGACTAGCGTAATCTCAGTGACGGTGCCAGTGTAACTGCTGATCTGCACAAAATCACCGCGTACGAAGGGACGAAAAGTCACAATCATGATACCAGCCGCGAAGTTTGACAGCTGATCTTTGAGGGACAGACCAATCGCAACCGCAGCACCACCTAATATAGCGACAACCGAGGTAGTCTGTACGCCAACTTTACTTAGCGCAGCCAAAGATACCACGACCAGCAGTACCCCATAAATTAACCGACCTAAAAAGCTTGCAACGGTGTCATCTAAGTGGCTACGTAGCATAATTCGATGCGCGACGGTGACAGCTTTTTTTGCCAGCCAGCGCCCTACGACGAATATGAGTATGGCTAAGGCCACTTTAATAACTAAGCCTAAAGCGTTACTGGTTAAGCTGGCAACATCTACG
Source organism: Psychrobacter okhotskensis (assembly GCF_965638355.1). Classification (NCBI taxonomy): domain Bacteria; kingdom Pseudomonadati; phylum Pseudomonadota; class Gammaproteobacteria; order Moraxellales; family Moraxellaceae; genus Psychrobacter; species Psychrobacter okhotskensis. The sequence goes on along the minus strand of NZ_OZ281822.1, from coordinate 858,580 downwards.
GTAAAACCTAAAAATTCCATACTGACTCTTTACTCTATTACTGTGTTTTATGAATGTGGGTAGTTGCTATAAAAGACACGATTATTAAAAAACGGCCATTAAAGACTATCATTAAAAAATTGTCGTTAAATCTATACCGTTATAGACGTCATTTTGAAAAATAGAATGGGCTTTTAACAGTTTAATAAGTCACGTCTACTTTGTCACTATAACGATAGGTACGTATCAAACGCAACTCGACGATATCATGCATGTCTTCAGTGAATTTGCCAAAGGGCGCTGCTTGCCGTACTGATTGCTTGGCAGCTTCATCGAGTATCGTGGAGTTTGAGCTTTCAAGCAGACGAATGGCTTTAATATTGCCATCATGATTGATAATAACCATGAGGCGCACCTCGCCCGTAATACCTTGCGCACGCGCTTGGGCAGGATACTGTAAGTTGCCAACGCGCTCGACGTGCTCACGAAAAGTATTGATATAATCGGCAGCTGCACCACGCGTCGTTGAATTACTGTCAACGGTCACCACTTTCGACTTGGTCGCGTAGAGCTGCTGACGCTGAGACAGTTGCGCCTCTAACGTGGCAATCTCTTTACGCAGCCGCTCTTCTTGCGCCATGAGATCATCTTTTGCTTGCTTACTGTCATTATCAGACTCTACCGTAGCCTGCCGCCAGCTCAGCGTGGTACGCAGATAGCTCTCTTGATAGCGCTGCTGGCGCACTTGGCGCTGCAAACTGATCACATCTTGCGTTTCGCTCATTTGCTCAGCAGAGAGCGGACTGCTCTGATCGCTCTCTTGCCGCAACGGTTCACGCACTGTGCCACCGCCCTCTTGGGAGGCATTGGCAATAAAATGCGCATCTTCATTCGGCTGCATATTATCGGTGAGTGCCTTGGCCACGTCTTGCATCATCGCGGCAGGGTCTTTGCCCATCGAAAAACTGATACCAAAAATAATCACCGCATGGACGGCAACGGCGATGACAATAGCAACAGGCAAGCTAATATCACGCTTAGGGGTTTGCGCTGAAAAGTGGTAGCTTTGCGAGTCTTTGATATAGGCCACAATTGGTCTCAGCTTTTAGGTATGAGCTTATAGTTATTTATAAATATAAGGGTGCAGACAATATGCTTATAATGTTGGCGCGCTATTTAAAGCACATGAGCATATGTTGGCGCTATCATAACATGACACATAATTATGTCGCTAGCATAACTGTTGCTAGCACACATTGCATCATCTTGGCCTTTTTTGGCAAAGTCATAACCTAGCGAGGGTGAGACAGTTTTATGACGAATATCCGTTAACAGGGGTACATTATTAGTTTATTAACCTGCAATAGGTTTAAATGAATAGCGACAAAACGCATGTGTTCATTTTGCATGCTGCTGATTTGTTATATACTGTTTCTAATGATGACAATAATAAATAGTAGGTATTACCCTAACAATCGTGAATTTCTATTGTATATGACATAGCGCTGCTCTAAGCTTAGGGCGTGTCCTCCTTTGAAAAATGGAGATAAAAATGAAATAAATTGCAGTCAATCAAGGAAAACAGCGCCGATAATATCGGGATATTGCCCAGCTCTTTGACGACGTTTGACAAAATTTAGCCATTTTTAGCTCATTTAGAGGTTCATCGCTTGAATTGAGGACACGCCCTAGTATCCATATATGTCATTTAAACCCGTTTTATAGTGACCATTTTTTGAGCCAAAACTACTTTGAACTCATGTAGCATGTCTGACTTTTACAAGACGTTTTCTATTTTATAGACGCTATTTTTCATAAACGCTACTTTGCGTCGCCTCTGATGTTGCTGCCCGATAATGATAAGGATAATAAGTTTGAGTGATTTTGATAACATGAATAATTCAGACAGCTTCGATGACTTCTTCGATAGTATCGGCTATCGTTTTGACGAGTCATTCAGCGATGGTTGGGAGCGCCTGACCCAGACTATTAAGAATATATATAACAGAACGACTGACAAGTTTGAGGACGAGCTATCGCTGCCAGTGGCACAAATCTATGTCAATGATGCCCTGCAAAAGTTCGTGACCGACAATGTCAAAGCCATCTTAGAGCTGCGTGTTGAGATGCATGACGATTGGTTCCGCTTATACTGCACGATAAATGCAGCCGGTATTTATGCGGAAGTTGCCAGTAATTTTAGCTTGGTTCATGTGCAGCTTGATCGCAATGTACAGCGCTTTGTATTTGGGCAGCAGACTTATACCGATGTGCTCAACCTACGCTGCGAGTCGTTTATCAAGCGCCAAGGCATTAAGCTCTTTATCTGGTTCTATCACCGCATCTTGAAAAAAGACCCGTTGGGTTTTATTTTGTCCTATATCAATATCGCTCGCGCAAAAGACGAAGTCATCTATCTTGATATCAATCGCTGGCTGAAGAAGAACAAAAAAATCATGAGCACTTTGCATAAGGTGCAAGTAAATTATGGCGAAATTGAAGAAGAGCAAATGATTTTGAAAACGCAAATCAATTATCGAGATCTATTGGCAGCGAGCAGCAACGAAGACATCATTGGTGACGATGATGAGCCTGAGCTGATGCAAGGCCCAATCAATCCAATTGCTGATGCCACTGAGCCGAGTCAAGTTTAGACATTATTACTCTTAGCTCATAAAAAAACGCTGATTCTTGGAGACTATGGTCTTTTAAGAGTCAGCGTTTTTTTATTGATACCAATTTTTTGTAGCTTCTGTCTGCGCAGGCACAGCAAGCAAGGAAAATTGATATCAGCAGTGCGTCATGTATCGATATTACTTTTTACTAACTATAGCGAGCGTTACCAGTAGTTTTCTACCGCAATATTGCCCTCACCGCGACGATTCATCACCAAACCTAACGACTTTAGCGTTTCTTTAGTGTCTTCTACCATATCTGGATTGCCACATAACATAACATGCGTGCTCTCAGTGTCTAACGCTATGCCCGCGCGTTCTTGTAACGTACCATCTAATAACAGTTTTGGTAGCCGCTCTGTCAGTGCGCCCTCAACTGGCTCACGAGTAACAATAGGAATGAAGATTAATTTGGCTGGATTATCGACCAGCGAGCCAAAGTCTTCTTGCAAGCGTTCAATCTGCTCGACATAGGCCAGCTCCTCTATCGAGCGCGCACTATACGCCAAGACAATATGATCGTAATCCTGCCACGTTTGCAAGTCTTGTAGCATCGACAAGAACGGTGCCAAGCCCGTACCTGTCGCCAGCAGCCATAAGTCTTTTGGCAACGGCTTTTGATAACGTGCTAAGGTTAAAAAACCAAACGGCATGGTATTGAGCAATAGCTCATCGCCCACTTGTAAGTGCTGCAGCTGCGAGGTGAACGCGCCATCAGGAATCACGATAGAGAAAAACTCTAATACCTCATCAAAAGGAGATGAGACGATAGAATAGGCACGAAAGATATCTTCATTCAATGCAGCATTAGGTGCATCTTTGGCAGACTCGCCTTGCTGCTGATAATATTTTAATTGACTCGGGTTGACACCCAAACGTACAAATTGCCCCGCCGTAAATTTAAAACTATCTGGACGGCTGACGGTAAAGCTAAACAAATTCGGGGTCCAAGTGGTTTTACTCAGTACCGTCACGCTTTGGATATTGTCACTCATAATCATTCGTCACTCATATTTTATTAAGATTTATACTTATAAGAATTTAAAAAGTACAAAAAAAGATGCGCCAAGCTTATCATAAAGCGGGCGCATCTTGTTTTTCTAACCGTAACAGCAGATAAGCAGCTCCATAAGAATGCAGCGACTTACCTTACATTTATAATAGTATTACCAAATACGAGCCAGACTTGCCCACTCAATTAAGGTGTTTGGCAAGATACCGAAGAAGACAATCAGCGCAGTCGCGGCAATCACCATGATACCACCGGTACGAATACCCCATTGTCCAGCGACGTCAAACTCGATAAATTGCTTAGGACGTTTAAATAAGGTAAGCATCACGCGCAAGTAATAGAACAAGCCAATGGCACTACCCAAGATAATCATAGCCGCCAAGAACCAATGTGTGCCTTGTACCGCAGCCAATATCGCAAACAACTTAGTGATAAAGCCTGCCGTCAGTGGAATACCAGCCAATGACAACATCATAATTGTCATAACAGCGGTCAGCACCGGACGACGCCAAAACAGCCCTTGATAATGGGTCAGCTCATCCGCTTCACCAGCCAATCGATACGGGCTCGACATCAAGGTCACCACACCAAAAGCACCGATAGAGGTAAACGCATAAACGGCCATATACATGCTAGAAATACTATCTGCTGCCGTACCAATGCTGACGATGACAATAAGCACGTAACCCATATGCGCAATGGATGAATAACCCAATAAGCGTTTTAGGCTAGTCTGACGGACTGCCAACAAGTTACCCGCCAAAATCGATAAGGTCGCCATAACCATCAGTAACATCTGTACCGACGGTAATGCCAATAAAGACGTATCGATTAAGAACCGTACTGCAAGCGCCATCATAGCGACCTTTGATACCGATGCTAAAAACGTGGCAATCGGTGCCGGTGCGCCTTCGTAAACATCGGGCGTCCACATATGAAAGGGTGCAGCCGACAGTTTAAACGCAATACCGAACATCATCATTGCCGCGCCGAGTATTAATAGTGGCGACTCAAACACGTCACCCAACATAATACTAATCGGTTTAAAGGCCAACGTGCCGACTTGCGCATAGATAAAGGCCATGCCCATTAGCAAGGTTGCCGATGCCGTCGCTGACAGCACCAGATATTTAAGCCCTGATTCAAGCGAGCGATTGCGCATGTAAGTATAAGACAACAGACCATAGAGTGGCACTGAGAGCAGCTCTAAGCTCATAAAGAACGATGCCATATGCTGAGCACAGACCATGAGCAGCGCGCCAGTGGTCGATAGCAGCATGAGCAAGTACAGCTCATCTTTATTGTCTTTGAAATCAGCCAAATAAGCATAAGACAACGTACAGCAAGCCAGCGCACAGATCAGTATCACTACCATGTTGAACTGCGCAAAGTTATCAATCACAAAAAGCTGTTCGGCGACTGGTAACTGCGACCCACTAGTAATGATGCCTGCCATTTGCCCAATTAACGTAAACAGACCAATATTAAGACCAACGACTGTAATAGTGCCGGTTATCATATGTGAGCGTTTAATAGTGATGGCGATCATTACCAGCAATACCGTAATGACGACGGCAATGATCGGTGCATAAGGCATCAGTCCCATCAAATCATTCATCGTAAATTCATTCATGACTTAACGTGCCTCCATTGCATCAAGCAGCTGCGATGCGTCTACTTGTGTCACTTGACTATATATATAGGCATTATTAATCCACTGCATCGCGTGGCTTGAGGTATCAAGGAACGGCTGTGGATACAGTCCGAGCCAGACCAAGCCTGCGGCGAGCATCAGTAATAATGACAGCTCACGTTTGCCCAAATCTTTTAATTTGCGGCTCGGTAAACCGTGTGATTTGGTCTCGCGCATGGCCAATTCTTTAACATTATTGGTACCAAACAACGCGCTATGAATCAAGATAAGGGAGTACAACCCTGCCAATACCAAGCTAAAGGTGGCCAATATCACAAACACGGGATACTGAGCAAATGCGCCTAATAAGATCATGAACTCGCCGATGAAGTTACCAGTACCTGGAATACCTAACAAAGCGGCACAGAAGAACATCAGTATCGGTGCATAGTAGCGGAATTGTCCCCACATACCGCCCATTAAGGTTAAATCGCGGGTATGCAGACGCTCGTACAACTGCCCTGCCATAATAAATAGAGCCGCTGAGCTTAAGCCATGGGCCAGCATTTGAATCATCAAACCTTGCAAGCTGAGCAACGTACCTGCATAGATTGCCAATACCACAAAACCCATGTGCGAGATACTGGTATAAGCCAGCAGGCGCTTCATATCGGTCTGCATAAAGGCTAGCCATGCGCCATAAAAGATACCAATCGTACCCAAGGTCATGGCTATTGGCGCAAAATCTTGTGATGCGGCTGGGAACAGTGGTAAGACAAAACGAATCAAACCATAAGCGGCGGTCTTGATCAGTACCCCTGCCAAATCCACTGAACCGGCGGTTGGTGCCTGCGCATGGGCGTCAGGTAGCCAGCCGTGAAAGGGAACAATCGGTAGCTTGACCGCAAAGCCAATAAAGAAGCATAGCATGATGGGATATTCCCAACCGCCAAGCGAGGTACCAAGCAAGTCATTATAATTAAAGCTGACCACGCCTTTTTGTGCGTAGCTAATGATGACCAGTACCAAGATACCGACCAACATGATGAGGCCAGACGCTTGGGTATAGATAAAGAACTTGGTTGCCGCGTATTCTTTGGTCTTGCCACCGACCACATCATGACCCCAAATAGCAATCAAGAAGTAGATAGGAACCAGCATCATCTCCCAAAAGAAGAAGAATAAAAACAAGTCAATTGCTAAGAAAACACCGATAACGCCGCCCAAACTCCACAGCAAGTTTAGATGAAAGAAACCAACGCGGCGCTGAATCTCATTCCACGAACAGGCCACTGCTGCGATACCCAGTAGCCCTGTAAGAGCCACCATCATGAGCGACAAACCATCCATCGCTAAATGAAAACTAATACCAAAAGTCGGTATCCAAGGCACCATAAATTCAGCGACCCAAGGCACAGCAGCATCTGGTGCAATCACCTGCTTGCTCATACCACCAAAATCACCGTATTGCCACAGTACCAGTGACAAAGCAAAAGTCAACGTCATACCAATTAAAGCAATCCAGCGCGGCAGACGTTTATTAAAGCGCTCTACCAGCCAACACAGCAATCCAGCAATAAACGGAATCGCAATCAATGCTGGTAGCATCCACGTTTGTTGTAACTCAATCATCTTATACCACCGTCATCATTACCAGCACCAGCAATACAGCCATGCCCAAGCCAAAGCTTGTAGCGTAACCTCGAAGTGACCCTGTTTGCGTCGCAGACAATACCCTATTACCAGCCGATGCCAGCTTAGGTAATAGGAGCCACGATTTATCGACAGGATCGGCTTTAAATAAGCGGCCGATGAACAAAAAGGGTTTTACAAAAATTATATCGTATAGCGCATCAAAGCCCAGACCGTGGTAGCACCAATGATATAACGCACCGCCGATACGTGAGCGCTTAAAGCGTGTGAGTGTACGACCTTTATCCACCACATATAATAGTGCTGCTAAGACAAGCCCTGCGAGCATCGCACCCATCGCGATATACTCTGCGGTGTGCTTGGCATGCGCTTGACCAGCAACTTCTAATAAGTGTCCAACGCTCTCTGGCAGCACCCCTTGCAATGGCGGAGTAATCAATGCGCCAACCGCAGTTGATAACACCAGCAATACAGTCAGTGGCAACCAATATGACACCCCTGACAACTTGTGCGCATGGGTTTTTTCTTCGCCAAAAAACACAATCCAAATCATACGGAAAGTATAAAGCGCGGTTAAGAAAGCACCGAATACACCCATATAGAATAAAACTTGATGACCAGTGGCATAGGTTTCCCACAGAATGGCTTCTTTAGAATAAAAGCCAACGGTGACCCAAGGTATCGCAGCCAGCGCACCGCCACCGATGATATAACACCAAAACACCAATGGAATCTTTTTGCGTAAGCCACCCATCTTAAAGATATCTTGCTCGTGGTGTACCGCCAAAATGACCGCGCCTGATGACAAAAATAGCAACGCTTTAAAGAAAGCATGGCTCATCAAATGGAAAATCGCTCCTTGCCATGCGCCCACACCAAGTGCTAAGAACATATAGCCAATTTGGCTCATAGTCGAATAAGCAAGGATACGTTTGATGTCAGTTTGCGCCAGTGCACAAAAGCCAGCAACGACCAACGTCAGTGCTCCAACGCCGCCGACCCAATATAATAAAATACCAGGCGTCAGCAGGAACAGTGGATGCAGACGGGCGATTAAATAAACCCCTGCCGTGACCATCGTTGCCGCGTGAATCAATGCCGAAACTGGCGTCGGACCTGCCATCGCATCGGCAAGCCACGTATGTAATGGTAGCTGCGCTGATTTACCCATCGCGCCACCAACGAGCATCATGGTCGTTAGAATCATCGTTGGATTGTTAATATCAAACACTTCCGGAGCGCGCGTAATAATCTCTTGAATATTAAGCGTGCCAAATTCGCGGAATAATAAAAACAAACCAAAGGCTAAGAACACATCACCCACACGGGTGACGGTAAAGGCTTTCATCGCCGCCCGACCATTGGCTCTGTCATGATAATAAAAACCAATGAGTAAGTATGAACAGATACCGACGCCTTCCCAACCGAGATAGAGCAAGAATAAATTGTCCGCCAATACCAACAACAGCATGCTGGCAACGAACAAGTTCATATAGCTAAAGAAACGAGCGAAACCTGTGTCGCCTTTCATATACCAAGCGGCAAATAGATGGATTAAAAAGCCAATGCCAGTAATAACACCCGTCATCGTTAATGCTAAACCATCAAAGCTCAAGCCAAAGCTTGGTGCAAAGTCTCCCACTTGGAACCAAGTCCATAGCGGAACCTCAATGACCGTGCCCGCAGGATGCGTCGTTAAAAAAGTATAACTGACCACCAGTGTGCATAACGCTGATAGCAGCATACTGCCAACACCGACAACTGCAGCCACTTGCTCTGATAATTTGTCACGCATAAAGGCTAAAATCAAGAAGCCAACGAGCGGGAATATAAAGGTTAATGGTAATAAACTCATGACATCATCCTTTCATCTCATTGGCGCTATCGACATCGAGATGCCCACGCTGATGATAAAAACGTAATAATATTGCCAGACCAATAGAGGCTTCAGCGGCTGCCAATGTCAAAATAAAGATAAACATAATTTGTCCATCCGGATCGACCCAGCGACTGCCTGCGACCACAAACGCTAAGGCTGCCGCGTTCATCATGATCTCAAGGCTCATTAGCATAAATAAAAAGTTACGCCGTACCATGACACCGCACAGACCAATGGCGAATAAAATTCCCGCCAAAATTAGTCCGTGGCTCATGGGTATCATACCCAGTACATTCTGCGCCGCGGCAGCGGGCTGTACTAAGCCTGCCACCTCATGGGCAAACGGCACGTTCGACACGTCTCGTGCCACGCTTGCTGCTAGTACCATCAGTCAGACTCCTTGCGCGTGACTTTCTTCATACCCACCTGCATACTTACCTTCTTACCAACGTAGTCATGTGGATCGACATCTTTATATTCGTAGGGTTTAGCCATTTTTACCGCATCATGTTCAGTATGAGTGCTATCGTTATCGTATTGGGTGATACTGCCCACACTGGGCTTAAAGTCCTGACTGTCATTGCCGACAATTTCATCATCACTCGACTCTTTGCCCACATGATACGCAGCCACTAGCGCCGCTAATAATAACAAAGCAGCGACTTCTACCAACATAATATACTTACTAAATAAGGCAGTACCCACTGCTTTAGCAGGAACACTCATACCACCAATAACGGCTGCTTCGTCGTGATTAAGACCAATCAGCGCATAGAGCACAACGGCGATAACGATCGTCAACCCTGTCGGTATTGCCCAAGTGCCTGCATCGAGCCAGCGCTCTTCACGCTCATCATTACTCATACCCAAGTTGAGCATCATAATAACAAAGACGAAGAGCACTAGAATTGCGCCAGCGTAAACAACAATTTCTAACGCCCCAGCAAATGGCGCACCCAGCACAAAAAATATGCCAGCGACCGCCAATAAAGACACAATCATCGACAAAATAGCGTGTACAGGATTGGCATGGGTAACTACCCGTAGACTGGCAAAGATAGCCACCGCGGCAAGCGCATAAAAACCTGCCAGTTCAGGATTGTTCAAGATATTCATCATGGCAGCAAGCTCCTTAGATCAATCGGTGCTGCTTCATTTTGAGCAGCGCCTTTTGGTTTGTCCGCTACCGCCATACCCGTCACACGATAATAGTTATAATCGGGATATTTACCCGGTCCTGAAATCAGCAAATGCTCTTTTTCATAGACCAAATCTTGGCGCTTATATTCACCGAGCTCAAAGTCGGGGGTCATTTGAATCGCGGTCGTCGGACAGGCTTCTTCGCATAGGCCACAAAAAATACAGCGCGAGAAGTTGATACGGAAAAACTCCGGATACCAACGACCATCTTCACGCTCCGCTTTTTGTAAGGAGATACAGCCGACTGGACAGGCCACGGCACATAAGTTACAAGCAACACAGCGCTCATCACCATCAGGGTCGCGAGACAATATAATACGTCCACGAAAGCGCGGCGGTACCAGTACCGGCTCTTCAGGATAAAGGATGGTGTCACGTGGCCTAAGGGCATGACTGTTAACCATCCACATACTGCGTACAATGGTAAACATACCAATGACGATCTTTTTTATGGCCGTAAAAAAAGTTGCTAACATGGAACTTTCCTTTGCATATTTGCAATGCTAAATGATTAGGTTTATCCCAAATATGGATAAAGTTGCTCAACAATACGAGCAATCACCTCATTTCTATCCGAAAAATCACGGATGTATCTACCACAAACAAACTTATAAAATAAGATACGTGTTCTTCATTCCAAACTACCGCAATGATATTACGTCAATGCCTTTAATCCATCATCAGCAATATGACTGCCGCAGTAGCCAATAAATTAATTAGCGTGACGGGCAGGCAGACTTTCCAGCCAAAGTTCATCACCTGATCATAGCGCGGACGCATGAGTGAGCCTCGAGCCAGAATAAACATGGTCATAAAGAATAGCGTCTTAATCATGAACCAAAAAGCGGGTGGAATGAATGGAATATCTAGGTTAAAAGGCGCAAGCCAACCACCGAAGAATAAACATGTCATTAATGCAGAAATCAAAACGACGTTGACATATTCGCCGATAAAGAACATCCCAAACTTCATGCCTGAATATTCAACATGATACCCTTCGGCCAGCTCTTGCTCTGCTTCTGGCTGATCAAATGGATGTCTGTGCGTAACAGCCACACCAGCCACGACAAAGGTCAAAAATCCGAAAAACTGTGGAATGATATACCAGCCATCAATTTGTGACTCGACAATCTCGCGTAAGTTAAATGAGCCGGTCAAGGCGACGACACCCATCAACGATAAACCCAAGAATACTTCATAACTGATGGTTTGTGCCGCAGACCGTAAGCCACCGAGTAACGAAAATTTATTAGCCGATGCCCAGCCACCAAACATAACGGCATAAACAGCGATACCTGCCATCGCAAAGAAAAACAGGATACCGATATCCCAATCAGCCACACCCAGTGTTGGTGAGATAGGAATAACTGCGAACGATGCCAATGCAGTAAACATGGCCACTGCAGGTGCTAGAGTAAATATAAATTTGTCGGTAAAATTGGGCGTCCAATCTTCTTTAAAGAAGATTTTGAGCATATCCGCGACCAGTTGCAAAGAGCCAAAAGGTCCCACACGGTTTGGACCATAACGGTCTTGCCAAAGCGCCAACATACGACGCTCATAGACAATCATCAACGCTGCAACAATGACTACCACTAAAAAGATAACCAAAGATTGTACGACCAAAAAAAGTATCGACCAAGTATCAAAGCTCATGCTACTCGCTAAGAAGCTTGGCACATCAGGGATAATACGGGTAACTTGCATATTACACCTCCTGTGTAGTGGTCGGCGCGTTATCTACTGGCGCTGTATCGTTAGTATTCGCAGTTAAAGAGCTGTCATTAGCCATACTGCCCATCATCGTTACTGGCGCATCAACCTTACGTACTGATGCTGGCATGGATGGATGAATAATACTCACCTGCCCAACCGGATAACCAATACAACCTTCTGCTAGATAACCGACAATCTGTACTGGCAAGGTGATTTGCTGCTTATCAATCTCAATGGCTAAGTAATCACCAGCTGCAATATTCCAGTCTTTGGCATCGTCCATACCAATACGCCATGTCGCGATAGGCAGTTGCTCAGCTACGATTGGGCTACGTGATGCCATCATTGAGCTGGCATAAATATTATAAATAGGCACAAGCTTAGCCTGTCCCTGCTGCATGTCGGTCGTGGTTGCAGACATCGCTTCTGGTGCAACATATTGACGCATGGCTAAACGCTCTAATTGATCAAATAAGCGTACACCGGGATCACCATTTTTTAGACTGCCGCCCACTTTGTCTTGATACTTATTCCACGCTTGCGGTGAGTTCCAACCTGCCGCATTGGCAAAAGGAATCATCGAGCTTGGTGTTTGTTTGCCACTATAGCCTTCCATTGAAAAGGTTAAACCAGTATCCAAATCTTTTGGCTGCATTGGCTCATGGACTGAGATTGGGGCCCGCATGGCGGTACGGCCTGAATAGCGACGCGGCTGACGGGCAATCTTTAGACCCGTCATACGGTAATCAGCATCAGGCGCAGCATTCTTGATACCAGCAAGCTTAGGATGCGTAGCGATTAGTGCATTAATAACATCATCAAGCTGTGTCCAATCGACGTCGCGACCTTCAATACTGCTATGTACCGCGTGCAGCCAGCGCCAGCCTTCTTTGATGCTACTCATCGGATGATAATATTCGTTATCATAAACTTGGAAGAAGCGCTGGGCACGACCCTCAGCAGATATCAATGTGCCGTCCGCTTCTGCAAAACTAGCCGCTGGCAATACGATATCGACATCTTTGTGCCAATCAAGTAGCTGATGATCCAGTGCAATGACGGTCTTATCAGATAATAGCTGCGTTAATTTATTGGCATCGATGGCATCAGTTAGCTGGTTTTCAGCGACGATGACGACATCAAAATCAGTCGCTAACAATTCTTCGACTGACTGACCGCCGAGCATGCAGACACCCATGCTGTTGGCATCAGGAACCGTTAGATAGATACCGGCTTGCGCATGATAGCTATCATTCACTTCTTTTAGCTCAAGCTTGGTTGCAGGCTCACGCTCGACATCGTCTTGTGCTTCTGTATCAACGCCCGTTTCCGGTTTGTTGGGTTTAGCAGACAAGTCTTTGTCTTCGCTTTGCTGAGCAGTTGCTGTTTGTGCTTCAGCGGCGCGAACCTGCTCATTATGTGCCTCAACTTGCTGCTGTTCCGTTGCTTTAATCGCAGCACGTTTTTGTGTTAATGCTTGAGTAATCTGTGCCGCCGCTTCTATTAATGCGGTAGACGACAGGCTAGTACCAGAGATGATTAATGGCTTATCCGCTTGAACCAAATCATAAGCGATCTGCTGAGCCAATGCTTGCATCGCATCCACATTAGCGTCTTGTTCAGCCGCTTGTGGGTCCGCTACTTCTGCTAAATCATCAGCGAAGTTAGCAATTTCATCAGCGACTTTAAAACCAAGTTTAGTGATGTCTTCAGGTGTCGCGACTACGCTCACTTTACTGATGTCTTCTAGCTTGGTTTGGGTCACATCAATGACATAAACTGGGCTTAATGCATCTTGCGCGATACGCTTAACTGGTTCAGCAAGCCAAGGCTGCGTTTGCAGCGCCGCCGCCATTTTTAGGCCTTCGTTCTTTGCGGCTTGGCGTACTGATAGCGCCACTCGTGATGAGGTTTGCGTGATGTCCTCACCTAATACGAGCACTGCATCATGCGTTTCGATATCGGTCATGCTAGGGTTATAAATGCCTTCCGTGCTAAGCACTTCGATGCATTTATTGACCAGTGCTTGTTGCTGATGATTCAGACCTGTTGAGAAGTTATCAAAGCCAACGAGGTTTTTTAGGGCAAAGTTAGTCTCAAGGCTGGCGCGCGGCGAGCCAATACCAATGACTTTTTTATCTTTGATACGTTTGATGGTTTCATCAAGAGCATAGTCGATATTGATTTTGACATGTTTATCATTGATGCGCTCAAGCGCTTGGGTTGGACGATCAGCGCGGTTGACATAACCGTAACCAAAGCGACCACGGTCACATAAGAAGTAACGGTTTACTTCGCCGTTATAGCGGTTTTCGATGCGGCGCAATTCACCATATCTCTCACCCGGTGAGATATTACAACCTGCTGAGCAACCATGACAGATGCTTGGTGCGTACTGCATATCCCATTTGCGGTTATAGCGTTCAGAATGCGTTTTATCGGTAAATACACCCGTTGGGCATACTTCGGTTAAGTTGCCTGAGAACTCGCTTTCAAACTGACCATCTTTATCACGGCCAAAGTAGACGCGATTGTTTGAGCCATAAACACCCAAATCTTCGCCGCCTGCGTAGTCTTTATAAAAACGGACACAACGATAGCAAGCGATGCAACGGTTCATCTCATGGGCGATAAATGGCCCAAGCTCTTGGTTATGATGGGTGCGTTTGGTAAAGCGATAGCGACGACGGCTATGACCTGACATATAGGTCATGTCCTGCAAATGACAATGTCCACCCTCTTCACAAGTTGGACAGTCATGTGGATGGTTGGTCATGAGTAACTCAACCATCGACTTGCGGAATGCTTTGGCTTCATCGTCAGTCACAGAGATGTACATATCATCGCCAGGAGCGACCATACATGACATCACGAGGCGACCGCGACCCGCTTCCATATCTTCTTTATTTTGGAATTGCTTGACCGCGCACTGACGGCACGATCCTACTGAGCCAAGGGCTGGATGATAACAAAAATACGGCACATCAATGCCGAGTGATAAGCAGGCTTGTAGTAAGTTGTCGCTGCTATCTACTTCGACAGTGGTTCCATCAATATGTATGACTGCCATGCCGCTCTCCTTATTTCACTGCTGGCTGTTGGTTGGCTGCCGCATCAATCACATCGACACCAACCGCCTGCGCGATTTTTTGATCAAACTCTGGACGGAAATATTTAATCGCACTCATTAGTGGTTCCATCGCACCTGGTGCATGGGCACAAAACGTCTTGCCAATCCATAAATCACGCGTCAGGCCCTCTAGTTTTTCGACATCGCCCACTTGTCCCTCACCGTTATTGATAGCGGTCAGCAATTTGACGCCCCACGGTAAGCCATCACGACACGGTGTACACCAGCCGCACGACTCGCGTTGAAAGAAAATCTCAAGGTTACGAAGTAACGGCACCATATCTTGCGACTCATCGACGACCATGATAAGCCCAGTACCCATACGGCTACCCGCTTCTTGAATGGTGTCAAAATCTACGACCACGTCCAAATGTTCTGCAGTCAAAAAGTCAGTCGAGGCGCCGCCCGGTAACCAAGCCTTCAGCGTTTTACCATCTTTCATACCACCGGCTAAATCTTCAATGATTTCGCGAGCCGTATAACCAAAGGGTAACTCCCAGAGGCCTGGATCATTGACCAAGCCTGAACAGCCAAATAATTTGGTGCCTGGCGTTTTACTTTTGCCTTTTATTTCAGATAACGACTGATACCACTCAACGCCGTGATTCAAAATCGCTGGCATATTACATAGAGTTTCAACGTTATTGACAACCGTTGGACGACCCCATGCACCAGAGATTTGTGGAAACGGCGGTTTGGTACGTGGGTTAGCACGGCGACCTTCTAAGCTGTTAATCAATGCGGTTTCTTCACCGCAGATATAACGCCCAGCGCCAGTATGCACATGCAGATTGAAGCTAAAGTCTGAGCCAAGAATATTGTCGCCCATTAGATTATTGGCCAGACATTCTTCAATAGCCGCAACCAAACGCTCAGCAGCCAATATATATTCACCGCGGATAAAGATATAACCGTCAGTGGCGCCAATCGCATAAGCGGTGATTAGCATACCTTCGATAAGCTGAAACGGTAGACGCTCCATGAGCAGACGGTCTTTAAACGTGCCCGGCTCCATTTCATCAGCATTACAGATGAGATAACGCGGCAAACCGTCCGGCGGCGACATAAATGACCATTTAAGACCAGCGTTAAAACCTGCACCGCCGCGACCTCGAACATTGGCCGCTTTAATCATATTGCCAACGTCTTTAGGCGACTTAGATAACGCTTCTTTTAGACCTGTAAAGCCTTTTAGAGACTCATAAGTGGCTAAATCAAGCACCGCATCATGATGGGCTAAACGCCAAGTCAAAGGCTTGGTTTCGCTAGTGGCGGTTGCTTTATCGCCATAGATTGGAACACGCTGTGCATTTAGCTGGCTTGGCGCTTGGCCTTGACCGCGACGAGCAATTTGCTCTGAAATCGTTAAACTCATGCGTATAGCTCCAATAATTGCGCGACCTCGGAGGGCTGGACAGGGCCGTAAGTGTCTTCATCAATCAGTACCGCTGGTCCCTTATCACAGTTGCCCAAGCAGCAAATCGGTAATAGCGTAAAACGACCATCAGCAGTCGTCTGGCCGTACTCAATATTTAATTGCGATCTGATTTCAGCCGATAACGCCTCATAACCGGTCAAATAACAAGCCACTGAATCACAAATGAGAATGACGTGACGACCGACAGGCTGACGATAAATACGGTTAAAAAACGTGGCAACACCGTCCATATCTGACATCGGAATATCTAAGATATTAGCAATAGCATTCACTTGCGCATCATCGACCCAACCGTTGCGCTTTTGCACGATTTTTAGCGCGTCTAACGAGGCAGCACGTGCTTGTGGGTAATGGTGCATAAACTCATGAATGGCAGCAATTTCCTCAGCAGTGAGGATACTTGCCACATCTACTTTTGGCATTTTATCGGAAACAATTTTCATAATCTTTTATCTTTCCTCACTCATCACGCTTTATCACACTACAACGACTGTCTAAACATTGACTATCATTGCACTGAAATATTACAGCATTTTGGTGTGCCATTTGGCAGTAATATATTGATTAACTTATCTTTTTTTAAAACTATAATTCTTTGAGCAAAGCTCTATTCTTAGGTGAAAGCACTAGCGATCACAATCCGCCATCACAATATCAATCGATGCCAAATACATAATGGCATCGGATACCAATGAGCCATTAATCACCGATGGCATCTGCTGCAGGTGCGCAAATGTCGGCGTACGGATACGAGTACGATAGCTCATCGTCGCTTTATCGGAGGTGATGTAATAACTGTTTAGACCTTTGGTGGCTTCAACAATCGTGGTGCACTCACCCGCTGGCATCACAGGACCCCAAGAGACGGAGATAAAGTGGTTAATCAAGGTTTCGATGTCATTCAAGGTACGGTCTTTTGGCGGTGGTACTGCCAATGGATGATCCGCTTTATAAGGGCCTTGTGGCATATTGTCCATACATTGACGGATAATACGCAACGACTGACGCATCTCTTCGACTTTTACCATACAGCGATCATAAGCATCACCGTTGTAGCCGACTGGTATCTCAAAATCGTAGTTTTCATAGCCCATATACGGACGTGCTTTACGTAGATCAAAATCTACGCCAGTGGCACGCAAGCCAGCACCAGTAACGCCCCAAGCTAGCGCTTGCTTAGCATTATATTGCGCGACGCCTTGGGTACGACCTTTAAGCACACTGTTTTGCAATGCCGCTTTAACATACTCATCCAAACGTTTTGGCATCCAGTCTAAGAACTCACGAACCAGACGCTGCCAACCACGTGGCAAATCAGCAGCAGTGCCGCCGATGCGGAACCAAGCGGGATGCATGCGATAGCCAGTGACCGCTTCGATGACATCATAGGCTTTTTGGCGATCGGTAAACATATAGAATACTGGCGTCATACCGCCCGCATCCTGAATAAAAGTACCGACAAACAGCAAGTTATTGGTAATACGGAAAAACTCACTCATCATCACGCGGATGGTTTCAGCGCGTGGTGGAATGGTAATCCCAGCGAGCTTTTCAACCGACATGATGTACGGCAGCTCATTCATTACTCCGCCGAGATAATCAATACGGTCGGTATAAGGAATAAATGAGTGCCATGTTTGACGCTCCGCCATCTTTTCGGCGCCGCGATGGTGATAGCCGATATCAGGGATGCAATCGACGACTTCTTCGCCGTCAAGCTGAAGTACCAAACGGAACGCACCATGAGCAGAAGGATGGTTAGGACCGATGTTCAAGAACATAAAGTCTTCATCACGACCTGAGCGCTTCATGCCCCACTCTTCTGGGACAAAACGTAGGTTTTCTTGCTCATATTGCTGCTTGGCGGTATTCAAGAAGTACGGGGTAAATTCCGTCGCGCGTGCATGATATTCTTTACGCAGTGGATGTCCTTCCCAGTATTTTGGTAATAAGATGCGAGTCAGATGCGGATGACCTGTAAAGACGATACCGAACATGTCCCACACTTCGCGCTCGTACCAGTTGGCATTTGGCCAAATATTGGTGGCGCTCGGTACATTGACATCGTCTTCGCTCAGCGCGACCTTGATACGCACATCACTATTACGCTCAAGCGACATTAGGTGATAAAACACCGTAAAGTCACTGTCAGGCAAACCCGCGCGATGCTGGCGTAAACGCTCATCTATCGCTGACAAGTCAAATAGCATGACGTACGGCTTAGGCAGTTTGCGCAAAAATAAGAGAACATCTAATAAATCAGCACGCGCTACCCAAACCGTTGGAATCTCATCAACAGTGTGCTGTACCACGAATTTGCCAGCATATTTATGCTCTAGCTCTTTGATAACTGCTGGAACAGGCTTAATCTTAGGATCTGTGTTTTCGACTACCGTGACCATGAATGATGCATTCCTTCATTAATCATAACTGAACTATGTTAGTCATAACTGAGCTGTATTAGTCATAATTTAGCTATGTTAAACATAACTAAATTATGATGCACGTACGCGTACTTGGCATTGCTACGAATTATTAACGATCAAGCCAACTTAACGAGAGTTGCCAAACCAAATATTCATTAAATAAAAGCTGGTTGGCTAAATACTATCTGGACTACGCAAGTTTTTCACCGCGATACGATCCGCTTGCTTGCGGTCACGCTCAGGCGTCATTTGTGGCTGGTAGATACCCTGATCATTGACATGAATGCCCAGCGGACGACGCTCTTTGGTGATAGATTCTTGTAGTAACATCAAGCCTTGAATCAACGCTTCTGGACGCGGCGGACAGCCTGGCACATAGACGTCTACTGGAATAATCTTATCCACGCCTTGCACAACAGAATAGATATCGTACATGCCGCCCGAGTTAGCACAAGCACCCATTGAGATAACCCATTTTGGCTCAAGCATTTGCTCATAAAGGCGCTGGATAACCGGTGCCATTTTAACAAAGCAAGTACCAGCAACAATCATGACATCTGCCTGACGGGGCGAGGCACGAATAACTTCTGCCCCAAAACGTGACAAATCATGAACGGCTGTTAAAGTAGTGGCGTATTCGACATAACAGCAAGAAGTACCAAAGTTAAATGGCCATAGTGAGTGCTTGCGCCCCCAGTTTGCTGTTGAATGAACAAGGTCTTCTAGACGACCCATAAAGACGTTTTTATTGACTTCGTCTTCGATAGGATCGTTGACCGTTTGACTGGTCTGTGCAGGATAGACATCTGCATCAGGGTTGGCTTTTGTTAATGTGTATTTCATAACATACAACCTTTATATTAGGCGCAGCGTGACAATTAACTTGCCCTCACTATCACCTTAACTTCTATTATTAATAAGTGACCATTAATATAAATCGACTGCCATCTTCTTTACAGTATTATCATTATCATATCGTTGCCACCAGCGTTGACTCTTATAATCTTTTGTAAAACCTAAGTATAAGTTTTAAAAGCCGATAGGTATAAGGAAAATAGTTATCGCTTAGTATTATCCTGATGCGCGGACGTCGCAAAGTCCACAGAGGTAACATTACCTGTGGTATTAATATGATCGATATTTTGTAGATGACGACGATTGGTCTCAATATTGTTTGAGACATTAATCTGTCCTGAAGACTGCGCGGGTATTTTGCCGGTCGGGTCAACCATCAGCTCATCGACACCATCGAACTTGGTGATATCTGCCAAGTTAAAGCCCGCAGGCGCAGTATAGAGACGTACTTTTTTACGCAGTTTGTCAGCAGGTGCCCAGTTTAGCGCGCCCAAACTCAAAGCGTATACCAGACCAATTAACAAATCAATGATAAAGGTCGCTGCTGCAATAAACCCAGCCCAGCCAGTTTCGCGTACTGAAACAGCATAAGCGTATAAATACAGCGCCTCTAAATCAAAGATAACAAAGAAGATTGCCACCAAATAGAATTTGGCAGACAAACGAATGCGGGCGTTGCCAGCTCCGACAACACCCGCTTCAAATACTTCTTCTTTTTGTGAGCCCTGAGAGCGACCGCCAAGTAAGCGCGGAACGACCAGCATAAAGACAACTAGCCCAATGGCGGCTAAAATAAAAGCAACTGCTGACCAATTAAAAGCAGACATGATAATACGTGCTCCTCACCCAATCGAGTGTTAAGCGCAGCGCAGATACACCAGTTAAGGCAGTCGTGCGACAGGCGTAACGCAGACGAAAACACAAAGTAACTGTCAATGAGTCACTCACATAAGCAACTCATTAACTATTATAGGTACTGTGCTGGTAATAACCAATTATCAAGCTTATTGACGACGGTGTCAGACGTGACCAACTATAGAATTTCCGGCACGCATGCGGAGAAAGCTGGTCGCCTAACGCATCTTCTAACAACGTAAGATCAACGTATTAAATCAATATCATATTTGATGTTTTATTTAATTGATTTAATAGCTCATTACACGTGGTCAATAATGACGTGACAACTGGCATAAATTATTTACGTACTATACGCATATCATGGCTCAAAAGCTAGTTTTTAACTGTATTGTACGGTCACTTTATAGGCAAAAAAAACATATTTTTTTTATTATAAATTATGCTATAGACGTTACCTTATATTGAGCACAAATCCACATTTCTAAAAAAGCGCTGGTATATATAATGTAAGTCACCAGATCCAAACGATTTTTTACTAGGCACTCATCATTGAACTCCTCACCCAAAGATAGGGTTTTTGCTTTATAATAACCCACCGAATTTCATGGTTATGTAAGTGGCTGTTTTAATGACGGCTCTCATGATTAATTGTCACAAAATATTAATGATCATGAGCTTGATGAGCAGACTGCATGATTAACCCTATCGATGCCATATGACACTATCAATTTGCTTAGTATGGGCATTTTTCATTTAGCTAAATCGCTTTCAATATCAGCTCTGTTCTCTTTTTCGCTTTTGTCTTACAGGTCACCTTATGAGTCAACTTAATCCCAAACAACAAGAAGCGATGCTCTACGTATCCGGTCCATTGCTTGTGCTAGCAGGTGCAGGCTCCGGTAAGACGTCAGTGATTACTCGCAAAATTGCTTACCTTATCGAAGAATGCAACATGCCAGCTGAGCGCATCACGGCGGTGACCTTTACCAATAAAGCCGCGCGCGAGATGAAAGCTCGTGTCAGTAAATTGCTGCCAAGCGAAAAAATGCGCGGTTTAACGGTATCTACCTTTCACCAATTCGGTCTGCAATTTTTGCGTTATGAGCTGATTCATACGCCGTTAAAGGGCAACTTCTCCATCATGGACAGCGACGATAGTAAGCGTTTGCTGATGGAGCTGATGATGCGTGACAACTTAAGCGGTGCGGAAAGTCGCGAACTGGTTGGTAAAGCCATTAAATTCATATCTGACTGGAAGAACGATTTGGTTGAGCCGGATAAGGCGATGGAAACCTTAGACGATCCAGAAGATATGATTTTTGCCACTTTATATGCCCTATATGAGCGTAATCTACGTGCTTATAATGCCGTCGATTTTGACGACTTGATTGTACTACCAACCAAGATACTGCGTGAAAATCGAGAACTACGTGACAAATGGCAAAACCGTATTCGTTATTTGCTCGTCGATGAGTATCAAGACACCAATACCGCCCAGTACGAAATGATTAAATATCTGGTCGGACCGCAAGGGCGCTTTACCGTGGTTGGTGACGATGATCAGTCTATCTATGCGTGGCGCGGGGCTAAGCCTGAAAACATGGCGCTGCTAAAAGAAGACTTTCCAAAGTTGAAAATCGTCATGCTTGAGCAAAATTATCGCTCGACTACCCGTATTTTGACCTCAGCCAACGCCGTTATTATGAATAACGAGCATTTATTCGAAAAGAAACTGTGGTCAGATAAAGGGCAAGGCGAAAAGATTCGCATTATTAATTGCCGTAATGACGACGATGAGTCTGAGCGCGTGGCAAAAGAGATTGTCACGCATAAGCTACGTTTCGGTAATGAGTGGGAGCAGTATGCCGTTCTGTATCGCAGTAACTTTCAGGCGCGCATGCTGGAGGCGCAATTGCGCCAGTTGCAAGTGCCTTATAAACTATCGGGTGGTCAGTCGTTCTTTGCCCGTAGTGAAATCAAAGACATCATGGGTTATCTGCGTCTTATCCTAAACCCAGAAGACGACAGTGCATTTTTACGTATTATCAATACGCCCAAACGCGGCATGGGACCGGCAACGCTGGAAAAATTAGGCTTGTTTTCGCAAGAGCATAGCATCTCATTATTAGCCTCTTGCACGCACGCCGGTCTTGCTCATGTCTTGCCGTCTAAAGCGTATGGCACGATAAAAGAGTTTGGTGAGTTCATTGAGCATTATACTCGCGAGCTGGATCAACACCCTGACCCTGTGCCAATCGTGCGCCAGATGATTGATGAGACCGGTTATATTGACTTCGTGCGTAGCGACGCCAAAACGCCGCAACAAGAAAAGAACCGTATCGATAATATCGATATGCTTTATACCAGTATCCAATCGTTGATTAATCGCGCGGAAGAAGATGAAGACCGGACGATTGATACCATTATTCGCAAGCTGGTGTTACTCGACATGCTTGAGCAACAGCAAGAAGAAGAAAACACCAACAAGGTCAACCTAATGACCTTGCATGCGGCAAAAGGTCTGGAGTTTGATTTTGTTTATATCATGGGCCTTGAGGAAGAGATGCTGCCACATCGCAACTCTATCATGAGCGAGACGGTCGAAGAAGAACGGCGTTTGATGTATGTGGGTATTACCCGAGCCCGTCGTGAGCTGACGTTGACTTTAGCGACTCAGCGCCGCGCCGGTGGGCAGATGCGCGTGACCTCTGAATCACGCTTTTTAGATGAATTACCAGAAGATCATATCGACTGGCCAGCCAAAGCGAAAAAGAAAAAAGCGACCAAAGATCCAGAAGCCGTCGCTGATGAATATTTGGCCAATATTCGTGCCTTACTGGGTAAACGCTAGACCGATAAAAATCGTAACATGGCTAGTGGCTAGAACATGCATTAGCCATGTTACATTGAGCGCCACACCATTAGCATGAGGTTAATGGTTGGCAAAAAAACTATTCACTCACTACTCTGGAACGATTATGCCTGCTCCCACGCCTACTCCTGATCGTCAGCCAACCTTGCAGGCAGATTATAATCCGTTAGAATATAGTGCCGAATATAAGCTGTTATATCTACAGGAACTGGTCGCTAAAGACTCGCATAGCGACATCGCTGAGTTCTTAATCAAGCAGTCAGAGTATGAGATTGCCAACCTACTCGAATCTTTCCCGACCCAAGCGCGGCGCATTATCTGGGCACAAGTCCCTGACAACTTAAGAGGTGAAGTCCTCGCTGAGCTGGACGTAGATACGCGCCAGCCTTTGATGGAAAACATCTCTTCAAAAGAGATATCGCTTTTTACCCAAGACCTTGATGCGCAAGATATCTCTGAGATTCTAGACACCGTTACTGAGAGCGTGCGTACCTCAGTCATGGCGACTTTAGATGAAGATATTAGGATTCAGGTTAATAAGCTCGATACCTATGCCGACTGGGAAGTTGGTAGCTATATGGATCCCGACCTCATCCAAGTGAAGGATGATATTAGTCTGGCGCAAGTACAGCAATGGCTGCGCGAAAACGACGACTTACTTGATGATCAAAGCCAAGAGCTACTGGTCGTCGATCAAGGTCAGCAGTTACTTGGGCTACTCAGTCTGGTCGACTTGATCAAGCATGATCAAAACACCTTGGTCTCCGCGCTGATTGATAATGCGATTACCATTAACGACCGCTTAGACATTCAAGATGCTGCCGCGATTTTTCGTTCAGAAGACATTCGTTTTGCGCCAGTGATTAATAATCATGGCGAGCTGGTTGGTCAATTAAATGGCGAAGACATCATGGAAATTATCCAAGATGATGTCGACAGCACCATGAAAAATCTTGCTGGTGTCAGCCAAGATGAAGAGCTGTTTGCGCCTATTTTAACCAGTGCCAAAAGCCGTAGTATTTGGCTTGGCATCAACTTGTGTACCGCGCTTTTAGCCGCAGCGGTGATTGGTCAGTTCGAGGAAGTACTGGCGCAAGTGGTGGCGCTGGCGATATTGATGCCCGTGGTTGCTAGTATGGGCGGCATCGCTGGCTCGCAGACGCTGACTGTGGTCATTCGCGGTATGGCGATGGGTCAAATCGGTGGTTCTAACCGTCTGTGGTTACTCAATAAAGAGCTGTGGGTCGGTGCGATAAACGGTATCATCTGGGCGATAATTATGGCGTTTATCGCGCAACTGTGGTTTCATGATATTAAAATTAGCTCGGTGATCGGTTTTGCTATTGCCATTAATATGACCGCTGCCAATGTATCGGGCATTAGTATTCCATTGGCATTGAAACGCATGAATATCGATCCTGCGCTGTCCGCTTCGGTTATCTTAACCACCGTGACTGATATCGTCGGCTTTATGTCATTCTTGGGCTTGGCAAGCGTGCTGATTCTTTAGTAAAACCGTTATTAGAAGTTAAATACCAAAAGTTAAAAATCAGCAGCTATTTATAATAATAGTTGCTGTTAAGTATATTTAAAATACTCAAAGTTAAAAATGTGATTCGTTCTATTTATAAAACATAAAATCAACTTAAATCAAAACATCGTTAAGTGAGTGCGTTATGCAAGCTGTACAAGTCAAAGTATTAAACCCTAAAATCACTGAAGATAAAGCATTTTCTCTACCAACGCGCGCCACCAATGGCAGTGCCGGTATTGACTTACGTGCTTGCATTGACGAGCCTTTAACGATTAAAGCAGGTGCCACGCATTTAATAGGTACTGGCCTCGCCGTTTATATTCAAGATCCCAATTTTGCGGGGATGATTTTACCGCGTTCAGGTCTGGGTCATAAGCATGGTATCGTTTTGGGTAACTTGGTCGGCTTGATTGATGCCGATTATCAAGGTGAGCTGATGGTCAGTATTTGGAATCGCAGCAATGAGGACTTTGTACTCAACCCAGCAGAACGTATGGCGCAGTATGTGGTCGTACCCGTTGCCCGTCCTGAGTTTGAAGTGGTGTCTGAATTTAGTGACGAAAGCGCGCGCGGTGCGGGTGGTTTTGGACATTCTGGTCGTCAGTAGCATTGAATATAAGCATTAAGCATTATTGGATTTTCATTTAGCATCAATCGCAGCAATAAAAATAATCAGCGATTTTTTGTTTCACCACTAGCCCATTTATTACGACTATAAGGAGAGTAAGCGATGCCGTCTTTTGCTGCGCAGCACTCCTTATTTCGTGCTTATGATATTCGCGGCGACGAGCAGTACTTTACGCCAGATTTTATAAAGGCTTTGGGCAGCGCCTTTGTACGACTTTATAAAAGCTACCATGCTGCCAAACATGGCAAGCTCATTGCTAATGGCGATACTGCTAACAGCGATATTTGTAAAAGCCATGCTAAACCGCATCATACACCAAAAGAAACCACGATCATCATCGGCTATGATGTACGCTGCGATAGCGATAGCATGGCTCAGGCATTAGCGACCAGCCTGCAAGAGCAAGGCCTGCAAGTGATTAATTTAGGCTTGGTCACTACACCGATGATGGCATTTTGGACTGAGCAATACGACGGTCATGGCATCATGGTCACCGCCAGTCACTCTGCCAAAGGCATTTTGGGTATCAAGTGGCTGGTTGGCAACGCCTCTCCTAGTGCCGAAGATATTCAGTTGCTTTATCAAGATTTGACAGCGTTTGCGGCTAACCAACGCAACAATCAAAATGACAATAACAGTGACAATGGCAATGACAGCCCTAAATTCTCAAGTGTATGCCACAGTAATGACGCTCCAGCAACTTCGATATTATCCGTTATATGCTTGCCGACTGATATTGTGTCAGCACCTTATATTAATGCCATTGCCGATGTATTTATCAGTATTTATCCCGCTCAAAGCCTATCTGCTAGCAACAAGCGAACCTTTAAAAAACTTGATCTCACCATCGTTATTGATTGTATGCATGGGGCGACCAGTAGAATCGCCCTGCCGTTATTCACTACCTTCTGTCAGCGCGTTATCATCATCAATGACACGCCCGATGGTAGCTTTCCCATGGGCAACCCTGACCCTACTGAGCCGAATCGATTGGCCGAACTGCAACAAACCGTCATCGTAAATACTGCCGATATTGGTCTGGCATTCGATGGCGATGGCGATCGATTAATGATTGTCGACAACAGCGGTAAAGTGATTATGCCTGACCATCTACTGTATTTGCTCGCCTCAGTTGCCATTAGCGAGCGTCCAGAACCGTGGCAGGCTGATACCGTGAGCCCGCAAGTACTGTTTGATATTAAATGCTCACACCATCTGCCTATGCTCTTAAGCGACTTGGGGGCGACTCCCATTCTAAGCAAAACCGGCAGTAGCTTAATGCGGCAACAGCTGCGGGTCGATGACAGTCAAATCCTATTCGCAGGCGAGTTATCTGGACATTTTATTTTTAACGACGGTTATTTTACTGCTTATGATGATGCGATGTACGCAGGCTTACGGCTGCTGCATTGGCTGGTATATACAGCGGCGCTTGCTGATAACGCATCAGCCGCCGTTGGTCTATGGGGCGAAGCCATTGAGACCTCCCGCCCTCCTCGGTTGACTGATATCACCCGTCAATTACCGACGTTGGTCAGTACAGCGGATCATTATTTACCTTTACCCAATAGCGCGTCTCTACAATGCCCAATCGTGCAACAGTTAGCAGAATTTTGTTATTATCTACAACGTTTGGTTACGCCGCCTTTTGATGACGTCGACAATACCTTGGCTGCGGCTCATGGCTCATCATCATGCTCTTGTGTGTCGAGTGTCGAGCATACGACCTTAGCCCAAGCCAAGCAATTGTTACCGAGTGGCACTCGGCTGACCTGTATTGATGGCGTGCGCTTAGATTTCGCTCATGGTTTTGGCGTATTGCGCCAATCAAACACCAGTCATCATTTGACCGTGCGCTTTGCTGGCGACAGCTTAGCGGATTTAAAAGACATACAAGCACGCTTCGTCGCGCTCTGCCGTCCCTTTGATAAAAATTTGGCAGCGCAGATTGCAGACCTTATTTCTGAATAACCAGCCTTTTAAACCCATATCTTTTAGGAGTTAGTCATGACGCTTAATCTGGATGAAGCCAAAATCACCGCTGAAGTATTGACCACAGCGCTGCCCTATATCCAACGCTACGTCGGCAAACTAATCGTCGTCAAATACGGTGGTAATGCGATGACTGATCCTGAGCTTGAGAGCTCTTTTGCACGTGATATTGTGCTACTAAAGACAGTAGGTATGCATCCGGTAGTGGTGCACGGCGGTGGACCGCAAGTAGATAATTTGTTAAAGGAGCTCGGACGCAAATCTGAGCGTATCGATGGTATGCGAGTCACTGACAAAAGCACCATGGATATTGTCGAGATGGTACTAGGCGGCGGCGTCAATAAATCTATCGTCAGCTTAATCAACAAGCATGGTGGCCGCGCCATTGGTCTGACGGGTAAAGACGCCAACTTAATCTTAGCCAAAAAGCTAATGATGGAAAAAATTGGTGCAGATGGTGTTGCGGTGCCCGTTGATTTAGGTTTTGTTGGTGATGTGGTCAGCGTCAATAAAGACGTGATTAATATGCTTATCTCCTCCAACTTTATCCCTGTTATCGCGCCGCTTGGTGTTGATAGCGAAGGCAATACCTACAATATCAACGCTGATTTGGTCGCGGGAAAAGTCGCTGAATTTTTGCAAGCTGAAAAGCTCATGCTCCTAACCAATATCAAAGGGGTATTGGGACGCGACGGTGAAGTCGTGACTGGACTTACGCCAAAGAAAGTCGATGGTCTTATTGAAGATGGCATTATCTCAGGTGGTATGATTCCTAAGATTCAATGCGCGCTTGACGCAGTACGTAGCGGCGTAAAAAGCGCGGTTATCGTCGATGGCCGTGTGCCTCATGCTACTTTGCTTGAGATTTTCACCAATGAAGGGGTTGGTACGCTCATCAGTCGTGAAATCGATGCTGCCATGAGCTAGCGATAAGCTCTCAAATTCAAATATGAAAAATCCCGAACCTAGTCATTGCTAAGTTCGGGATTTTTTGCACTTGACCAAAATTTCCTTTACGAAAAGTTCATATCGAATGCTTCTTCATCAAAACCGCACAATAAGACCGCCTGATCCTTATTCTTAAGCTGACCTTCGACGATGGGACGTTTAATCATGCTGGTATTTTCGACAAGTAAATCAATGGCATTAGTTACATTAGTATCAGCGGCTTGCTTTTGCTCATCGGTGAGCTTACGCCATGTGGTGCCGCGCTTGTTTAATACTTTATCAATGCCAAACTCGTTGACCCAACGCTGAAGCGTTTCTTTATCGATGCCTTGTTTTTTATAATCATGAAAATCATAGCTGATGCCTAGCTCATCCAGCTTAGTAAAAGCCTTTTTCATCGTGCTACAAGATTTAATACCGTAAATAGTGATGGTCATAATTAATCCTTAAAGGGTTATATTTAGCGTGTACTTTTACTTAATCATAAAAAATAGATAGAAAACTATACAAAGAAAAATCAAGGCTAACAATAACCACTGCACTCTTGGAGTGATCAGTTTAATTCTTTCCATTTCTATAGGCTCATAATGTATAGCGGAACGGCCTTCAGAGGCAAGTTGCACTAAATGCACCACTTCCACTTCATTCAAGATGGCATCTTTATATCTCATAGACCTTATGGGGTATTGTATAATTTTGCCTTGTTTAGGTTGAATCATTAATAGCCAAATTTCGTGGCGCTTGATGACTCGACAATCGATACCTATACACTCAATATCCTGCCACAACAAATATCTCTGTTGTGGTCGGCGCAAGACTTGTAAAATCGTTATCCCTTTATCTGTAATTTGAAAAACGGGCTTACCAGTAATAAAGGCAAATAATACCGTGAATACCGCAACAGCTATCAAAATTATTGATAACCACATCACTATAATGAAAAACCAACCTTCATCTTTTGCGATGGGTAGCCCATAATAATACAGCGGAAAAATTAACAAACCTAAAGCCAAAATCGACAGCATGTGTTTGTTCGATAAATACAAATCAATAGGATACTTTAGTACCTGACCTTTCTTTAGTTTTTGCATGCCGAGCCTTACTGTGGATTCATAAGTTGTTATATACTTCTTAATACTGCTCTATTATTACGTTGCCCCATCGCATTTTTTGCCGATTTGCGCTATTCTAGCGTATCTAATTTCTTATCAAAATATTCAATCTAGAGCCGACTATGAGCAATACTGTGACATCTGACCAATCAGAAAATAATTATTATAACCCACAAGCTATTGAAGCCGCACAACAAGCCAAATGGGCAGCGGATAAGCGTTATGAAGTGGGCAACGAGCCTAGCGATAAGCCAAGTCGCTATATGCTGTCGATGTTCCCTTACCCAAGCGGCAAGCTACACATGGGTCACGTGCGCAACTATACCATCTCGGATGTGCTGAGCCGTTACTATCGCCTTAAGGGCTATGAAGTCATGCAGCCAATGGGCTGGGATGGTTTTGGCCTGCCCGCTGAAAACGCTGCGATTGCCAATCAGACGCCACCTGCTAAATGGACGTTTGCTAATATTGACAGCATGCGCGCGCAGCTCAAATTGCTAGGTTTATCTATTGATTGGTCACGTGAATTTGCCACTTGTAGCCCCGAATATTATCAGTGGGAGCAATGGTTGTTTTTACAGTTATACAAAAAAGGCTTGGTCTATAAAAAGCTTGCCACCGTGAACTGGGATCCGATTGATAATACGGTGTTAGCCAATGAGCAAGTCATTGACGGTAAAGGTTGGCGTAGTGGCGCGGCGGTCGAAAAGCGCGACATTCCGATGTATTACTTTAATATCACTGATTATGCTGACGAATTGCTTGACGATTTGGATCAATTAGAAGGTCACTGGCCATCAGAAGTATTGACCATGCAGCGCAATTGGATTGGTCGTAGTGCCGGTATGGAAGTGCATTTCCCTTATGAGCTTGCTGGCGAAACCAATACCCTAGATGTATTCACGACGCGTCCTGACACCTTGATGGGCGTCACTTATGTGGCGGTTGCCGCAGAGCATCCATTGGCACAATATGCCGCTGAGCATGATGAGGCGATTGCCCAGTTTAATGCGCTGTGTAAAAAAGGCTCAGTGGCAGAAGCCGATCTAGCCAAAGCTGAAAAGATCGGTATGGATACCGGTCTTACCGTGACGCATCCACTGACCGGCGAAGAAGTACCCGTATGGGTCGCCAACTATGTGCTCATGAGCTACGGCTCTGGCGCAGTTATGGCAGTACCGGCACATGACGAGCGCGATTATGAATTTGCCGTTAAGTACAAGCTACCAATTAAACAAGTTATCGATATCCCTGCTGGGTATTTTGATGAGTTAGAAGCAGACGCAAAGGCGAACGATGCTGAGATTAATCTTGCCTATACTGAGCGCAATATTTTGGTCAATTCAGGTGAATTTGATGGCTTAGACTTTGAGCAAGCGTTTGAGGCTATGTTAGCCAAACTTGAGCCACAAGAACTGGCTAAGAAAAAAATCCAATACCGTCTCCGTGATTGGGGTGTTTCTCGCCAGCGTTATTGGGGCTGCCCTATTCCAATGGTCAACTGTGAGCATTGCGGTACCGTACCTGTTGAAGAGCAAGATTTGCCCGTTGTCTTGCCGACTGACGTCGTTCCTGATGGTCGCGGTAATCCACTCAAAAACATTCCAGAGTTTGTGAATACCACTTGCCCGAAATGTGGCAACCCTGCTGAACGTGAGACTGACACCTTTGATACCTTTGTAGAGTCAAGCTGGTACTATGCGCGTTTTGCCAGTCCGAATGATGCACAGAACATGGTCAACAAGTCTGCCGCCAATAAATGGCTACCTGTCGATCAATATGTTGGCGGTGTAGAGCACGCCGTCATGCATCTGCTTTATGCACGCTTCTTCCATAAGCTTATGCGCGATGAGTCACTGGTGTCAGGCGATGAACCATTTGCCAATCTTATGACCCAAGGTATGGTGCTTGCCGGTACTTTTTACCGTCTTAATGCCGATGGCAGCACGACGTATTACTTCGCAGAAGACATCGATATCGACTACAACGAGCGTGGTCAACCGATTAAAGCGATTTTAAAAGCTGATGGACAGCCAGTCACGATTGGCAAAATCGAAAAAATGTCTAAGTCCAAAAACAACGGTGTCGATCCACAAATCACTATTGATAAATACGGCGCTGATACCGTTCGTCTCTATACCCTATTTACCGCGCCTGCCGATCAGACGCTAGAATGGTCGGATGACGCGCTAAAAGGCCCTTATAATTTTGTTAAAAAAGTATGGCGTATTGCTACTGAGCATATGCAAGCGCTCACTGAAGCAAACCTAAGCCTTGAGACACTCAATAATGTCGCCTTGAAAACTGATGGCTTAAGCAAAGAAGCGAAAAATTTACGCCGTAAAACTCATGAGACCATTGCCAAGATCGATAGTGACTTGGGTGATCGTCTGGCGCTAAACACGCCTGTATCAAGTTTGATGGAGCTTGCCAACGAGCTGACTGGCTTTAAAGCAAATAGTGAGCAAGACCTACAAGTGCAGCATGAAGCGTTGATTGATCTGCTTATTATGCTATCAGTCTACGCGCCACACGCGGGCGAGCACTTACTTGAGCAGTTAGGGCTGGATACCCTTACCCTGAGCTACCCAGCCGTCGATGAAAGTGCCTTAGTACAAGACATGATCACGATGGTGGTACAGGTCAACGGCAAAATGCGCGGTAAGATGGATGTCGCGCCGAACAGCGACCCTGAACAGCTAAAGGCGCAAGCGCGTGCGATAGAAAGCGTGGCGAAATTCCTAACGGGTGACATCAAAAAAGAAATCGTCGTGCCGAATAAACTGGTCAATATCGTGGTGGCAGGCTAAACTTTTTTAAACGTAGTGTTTTAAGCCTTTTTATCAACATAAGGATAGCGATTATGTCTTGTAAGCAGCGAGCTGTGCAGTCATCTCAAACGAAATTAAGCAAGCCAAGTGGACAATGCAATATGGCAAAAAAGTCTAATGCACAGAAGCTAGCGACAGCATTACTCGCAAGCTTGCCACTGCTTTCTGTACTGGGAGCCACAGCGGCTCTTAGTGGCTGCGGCTTTCAGCTAAGAGGTTATGGCACACCGATGCTATTTGATGTGGCCAAAACAGCCATCATCATCGAAGACAATCGCACCTCCTTTCCACTAAAGTTACCGTTGTCACGACGCCTAGAAGCCTTGGGCGTCGATGTAATCGATAATATGACCTTGGTCGATATTACCAATAACAATAAAAACGCGACGGCGGAACCCATTGCTGCGATTAGCGTCAAAAATATGCGCTTTAAGCGTTATGAATTGGTCGGTGTTTTAACAGAAATCCGCTTAGTATTGTCAGCAGATGTCAGCTACCAAACCCTACAAAATGGCAAAGTGGTGACACTAACCAACCCTATCCAAGTCGAGCGCAGTTACCAGTATAATGAGGCATCGGTCAGTACCGATGACCAACAAGGCGATCAAATTCGTGACTGGCTCTATGACAGTTTGGCACGCCGTATCACTGATCAATATGTTGCCATTGCATTGCCTAGAGTCACCCCTGCCAATGCCAATAAAACGGCACAAACAGGCTCAGCGTCTACGGCTGTTATCGTTCCAAGCACACCAACCCCTTAATGGTTAGCGTAAGGTATTCTGTCCATCCATTCTCATAAACCTGTGTCCTCATTAGTCTATGCAAGAGTCTTTTATACAAGCCTATCCCAAACTACTACAGTCATCCGTGGCCGTAGCTGGTTTGTGGCTGGCACATGGAGATGAGACGTTATTGAGTCAGTGGCTGATCGATGCCTTGCGTCCGCATTGGCGTGCGCAGAATTACGCGATTAAACGTATAGAGCTGGTGTCGGTTAAGAGCTGGCAAGAAGTACTCTCAGAGCTTGGTAGCCAGTCTTTATTTGATGATGCCAGCGCCTTGATCGTAACCGGTAATCATAAACCGGATAAAGCCGTTATCGCTGAGCTTGAGCGCTTTGCTGTCGAGGCACAAACAGGGGCGCACAGTCATAGCTTATTATGGTTAACGCCCAAGCAAGACAAACGCGCGCAAAGCAGCAAGTGGTTTGCGCCATTTGCGCAATACGGTCACATCATTGACTGCAATTTATACAACGAACAGCAACGTCAGCAGCTGTTGCAGATTCAAGCCCAGCAATTTGGACTCAGGCTGTCACAAGAAGCGTGGCAACTGCTCATGTCGCACACCGAGCATCACCTGCTAAGTGCTTATCAAACCTTGTGGCGGCTGTCTTATCTATTTGCACCGCAGTTGGATGCTAGTAGTCATGACGCAACTCACGAAGGCAATAATCAGTCTACAACGACCGCGCCAAACGTAGCATTAGACATCAAAGATCTTCAGGCCGCCTTGGTCAGCGACGCTCAATTCAGCGTCTTTGATTTATCTGATGCAATGCTGGCAGGCAATAGCGCACAAGTGGCGAAAATCATTTTTCAGCTGAAAGCCACTGATGAGCCGACGACCTTGGTACTGTGGGCAATCAGCAAAGACATGCGCCAAATTATACAATTAATGGATGGGCAAGATCCGCAAGCATTGGGTATTTGGCGTAGCAAACAAGGTCTATATCAACAAGCGTGCCGCCGCCCAGCGCAAACGGCTGAATGGCCTGCCCTGCTATATCGTTGTGACCAAGCGATTAAAGGTCTCATTCGTCAGCCAGCGTGGGAGTTGTTATTGCAGGCCGCGCTTGAATTAACAGGTAAGCGCTTGTTTGCTGCACGATAAATTTCAGTCACTATTGTTATTGATGTGATGCAGCCATTCCCTGTCAAAAACAGCGTCAGTAATGACTTCTCACAAATCTTCGATACCCTCTGATGCCCTCTATAGTTTTCAGATATATCTACTTTTGCAATTCCCCTCCTATTTTTTCTCTATTCCCACCATGTTCAAAAACTACCTTAACCTTTCTTAAACTAATTCCCATTCCATTTTGACCATGAAGTCTCTACTATAGCTACACTTGATTTAATTGTAATTGGATTGTTGTCATGCGCAAAATAAGCAAAAAGTCTGCTATCAAATGGGGTGTTATTGCCTTAATTATCATCGCATTGGGAGCTTTGGCCTATAGCTTTTTTAAACCGAAAGAAACCACCCCCAACTATTTAACTGCAATCGCTGAGGTGGGCGATATTGAGAATAACGTCATGGCCTCCGGTAAGGTCAAAGCACTTAATACCGTCGATGTAGGGGCACAGGTATCTGGTGAGATCACTCGACTGTTCGTTGAAGTCGGTGGCGAGGTAAAAAAAGGTGATTTGATTGCACAGATTAATCAAGTAACGCAAAAAAATAATCTGAGTAATGAACAAGCCAGCCTTGAGCAAAGTGAAGCAGCCTTGCAAAGTGCGCGGGCAGAATCTTTGAGTCGGCAGGCGGGCTTAAAAAGTGCCTATGCGGATCTTGCCAGCCGTCAGTCGGAATTAAAACAAGCACAATCAGATTTTATGCGCTTGCAATCGTTGGTCGCTATCGATGCCATTTCACAGCAAGAATATGATACGCAAGCCACCAGTATCGAGACAGCAAAAGCGGCCGTGACTAATGCTCGCGCTGCTATCGATACGGCCAAAGCTGAGATTGCTACTTCCGAAGCCAACATCAATAGCCAACAGGCGGCACTACGCAAGTCTCAAACCAACGTCAGCACCGCGCAAGAGGATTTAAGTTATACCACCATCCGTGCACCAATGGCAGGTACAGTGGTATCGGTCACTACCGAGCAAGGTACGACCGTTAATGCCAATCAAACCGCACCGACGATTGTGACTTTAGCGGATTTATCCACGGTCCGTATTAACGCGCAAATCTCTGAAGCAGACGTCATCAACGTTCAAGCAGGTTTGCCCGTCTACTTTAATATTATTGGCAACCCCGATCAAAAGTTTGACTCTATCCTGAAAGCAATTGAGCCTGCCCCTGAGAGCATCAGTGACACCAGCTCAACGGACGCGGCTATTTATTATGTCGGTTATATTGAAGTGCCCAATACCGATCGCCGTTTCCGTATCGACATGACCGCGCAGGTTTATATCGTTATTGATCAAGCAAAAAATACGCTACTTATCCCCTCTGCGGCCCTGCAACCTGCTGGCGATACTAAAAATACCAAAAGCAGAAATGAGGATCCGAACGTAAAAACAGCCAAAGTTCGCGTGCTAAAAGCAGATGGT
Source organism: Psychrobacter okhotskensis (assembly GCF_965638355.1). Classification (NCBI taxonomy): domain Bacteria; kingdom Pseudomonadati; phylum Pseudomonadota; class Gammaproteobacteria; order Moraxellales; family Moraxellaceae; genus Psychrobacter; species Psychrobacter okhotskensis. The sequence goes on along the minus strand of NZ_OZ281822.1, from coordinate 822,862 downwards.
CAAGTCGTCGAGAAAATAGTGAAAACTGGTATTAATAACCGTGTAAATGTTCAGATTTTAAGCGGTCTTAATAAAGGTGATGAGGTGATATTAAGTGAAGAAGGTCCCACAAAAGGCGGTAGAGGTGGTAGACCGTTTTAGATCATAAATATATAAAAATTGCATGTCTCTTACTTGCATGCTTCTTGATAGTCAAGCATTTCAACGCTTTTGATGACAGTAATTATATAAGCAGTATTGATATAGGCAGCAGCACAAATGAAGACCAAAGAACCTAATATCGCAACAGACTTCCCGTTGATGCAGGTCAAAGGGCTGATAAAAGAGTTTAAAGCGGGTGAACAGACCATTCGTGTGCTTCATGATATCGATCTAACCATCCATCAAGGTGAGATGGTTGCTATCATTGGTCAGTCAGGATCGGGCAAGTCGACCTTGATGAATATCTTAGGCTGTTTGGATCAAGCCAGTGCTGGCGAATATAAAATCTTTGGCAAATCAGTAGATCGTCTGGAAGCTGATGAGCTGGCCAAACTGCGCCGCGAGCACTTTGGTTTTATTTTTCAACGTTATCATCTACTCGGTGATATCAGCGCGCGCGATAATGTCTCGGTACCTGCGGTATATGCAGGGATGGATGGGCAAGCCCGTAACGAGCGAGCCGAAAAACTGCTATCAGACTTAGGGTTGGCAGATAAGGTTAATAATCGACCCAATCAGCTATCAGGTGGACAGCAGCAGCGTGTTTCAATTGCCCGTGCATTGATGAATGGTGGCGACATTATTCTAGCAGATGAACCAACGGGCGCACTCGACAGCAAGTCTGGCGACGATGTGATGCAAATACTATATGACTTAAACGCTCAAGGCCATACTATTATTATGGTCACGCATGATCCCAACCTTGCGGCACAAGCCGAGCGAGTCATTGAGCTCAAAGATGGCTATGTAATTGCTGATTATAAAAATGAGCGCTATCAGCAAACAGAAGTAAAACCTGAGCCCATTTTAGACAAGCATCGAAAGAGTGCCTTTAGCAGCTTTATTGACCGTATATTTGAAGCGTTTAAGATGTCATTACTGGCCATGCGTGCTCATAAAATGCGTACCTTGCTGACCATGCTAGGCATTATTATTGGTATCGCATCAGTCGTCTCGGTCGTCGGTCTCGGTAAAGGCTCTCAGGCGCAGATCCTCTCCAATATTAGCTCTCTTGGCACCAATACTATCACCGTCTCTGACGGCTATCCTTATGGCGACCCCAGACGGCAATACAATGATGACAATTTAACGCCAGAAGACGCCCAAGCAGTCTCTGATCAGCCCTATGTCGTTAGTGTGAGTCCGCAGCTCGATACCAATATCAATGTGCGTTATCGCAGCGTCCAGGAGGCTGCTAGCGTTAGTGGTGTGGGTAAAGACTATCTTGATGTCAGTGGCGAAACACTGGTTCAGGGTCAAGGTTTTGATGAGGACAGCATCTTACGCCGTACTCAAGACATTATCATCGACAACAACGCCAAAAATACCTTTTTTCCGGACAACCCCAACCCCATCGGTGAAGTCATGCTGATAGGTAGCGTACCAGGGCGAGTCATTGGCGTCTTAGCCCCCAACTCTAGCGGCTTCGGCAGAGGTTCTGTCGATACGCCTACGCTATATATGCCCTATACCACGATGATGTCGCGACTTATCGGTAGTGCCTATATTGAAAATTTTGTCGCCCTCATTGATGATAATATCTCATCGGCCGCTGCAGAATCAGCCATTTCCGAATTGATGGAAAGTCGCCATGGTACCGATGACTTTCGCATACGCAACTCAGACTCGATTCGCCAAACCATCGAATCGACCACCACTGCCATGACCTTACTGATTTCATCAATCGCTATTATTTCACTAGTTGTTGGTGGCATCGGGGTGATGAATATCATGCTGGTGTCGGTCACTGAACGCACCAATGAGATTGGGGTACGTATGGCGGTCGGTGCTCGTCAAAACGACATTATGCAGCAGTTTTTAATCGAGGCCGTACTGGTCTGTATTCTAGGCGGACTACTTGGTATTGGGCTGGCATTTGCGATTGGTGAGGTCATTAACCGCGTTGGTGGCGATAGCTTTAAAGTCATTTATTCATCCACCTCTATCATTGCCGCCTTTTTGTGCTCGACGCTGATTGGTGTTATCTTCGGTTTCTTGCCTGCACGCAATGCGGCCAGACTGGATCCTGTAGAAGCACTGTCTAGAGATTAAACCAATAATTAAATCAAACACTAAGTTATAGTCGATCTACTATAGAATACACACAGTGCTACTGGGATGGATTTTTCGTCGCCTCTGTCTTCGCAGGCGCAGCAAGCAAAGAAAATTTATACCAGTAGCACGTTATAATACTTGTACTCATCTTATTTGGGACTAACTGTATTTATTCAGTCAGTTATCTTAGCTAACTGACCTTCTAAAACTGACCTTCTAAAATTGCATTTACTCGTGAATATAATAAAAATACCCATTGTTTTGCCTCAATTACACTTTTTTTGTTCTACGGGGTTGTAATTGTCTTAATAATATATATAATGTGCTCTCACGTTTAGAGATACAAATAATCTAAACGAGTAAACGAGCTTATTGTCTCTTTTGATATTGATTCAAGAATAGATAAAGAAGTTAAGCTTATAGATATTTTTAATGTCTAGTTTTAATAAATATCCCTTTAAGGGAATTTATCTTGCAGTGAATGCAAACCTAGTTTGGATACTGAGTTTTTAGAACTTACGAAAATGTAAATTCTCTTGCGCTCAGACGAAGCAGTGTTTCGTGTTATCCTCGCTCAGGGCCGATAGCTCAGTTGGTAGAGCAGTTGACTTTTAATCAATTGGTCCCGCGTTCGAGTCGCGGTCGGCCCACCATCTTTAGTATGATTCTTATCATGTATGCTACCCTATTCGGTAGTAGCGTTATAAGTTTAAAGACATTGTTTTTGATGTCTAGTTTTAATAAATTTCCCTTTAAGGAAATTTATCTTGCGAAGCTAAAATTGTCATGCAATTTTTTAACGCTTCTCAGGGCCGATAGCTCAGTTGGTAGAGCAGTTGACTTTTAATCAATTGGTCCCGCGTTCGAGTCGCGGTCGGCCCACCATATTCTAAAAGCCCAGCCATTATTTATAATGGCTGGGCTTTTTTTGTCTTAAATTTGGTTTTAATAAAGAATAGTGTATATAACTGAAATATCCTAAAAACGCGACGATATTACTTTTACTGACTATATCAATATAATTTGGATATAGGGAAAGCGAATGAGAGTACTGCAAATAGTAGACTAAGCGAGCCTGACATCGTATCTGATTTATAGAGGACTACCTATAGAAGCTATTCTACTTTAGTAATCCTTGACCTTTGTTTTTCCACCTTTTAATTTATGCTTAATGGTATCGGTTATAGTACGAGGCTTTTTGGGAGCTTGTGCGATAAGCATGTCAAAAGTTGCCGCGTCAATAGGCAGCTCGCAGCCATGCGCCATCATAACGTTAGAAGGACGTAAGTCTTTTATTTTTTGAAGAGATTGAACATAAGCTTTTGGATAATGAACCGGAAAAGGAGCGACAAACTTATGGCGTAGCTTTATAATTAAGTCAGCCGTATATACTTGCCTAGTTGAAAGGTGAAACAAAGACAAATCCCGATCGGTATGACCCGGTGTTTCAAGTACCTGCCACTCCTCAAAGCTAGGAATACAATCACCCTCCTTAACGGTAATATCAGGGCGCAGATGTGTTGGGTACCATAGGTTTGCATAAGGACGTTGTGTACGACGAGCAACATAATGAGCCAGCGCAATATCCGTTAAATACATAGCTTTTCCACTAATACCTGCATACCACGGCTTCGGTTTATCTGCGGAAACAATAAGGCAGCCTGTCGCTTTTCTGAGCGCACTAGCACCTCCTGCATGATCTGGATGCATATGCGTCACGACAACGACCTTCAAGTCTGTTATAGGACGTTGCAGCGTTTTTTGAATGTAACTAAGAACCATAGAGACGTCAGCACGGCAACAGCCATCTAGCAACATCAATTTATCGGGATATACTGCTAAATAGGTGCTTTGTATATAACCATCAAGACGTACAATCTCACATAAACTCATTATCTAACCCTAAGCCTGATCGTATCAGACTACTTTTATTAGGGTCTGTTGAACATTCAAATGTGGCACTGGCAGTGGCTAAAACCACCCAAAACGTCGTTATAAACCTAGCTAAGGTCTCGACATTATCGTCGGTTTACGCCTGATTTAATAAAAGGTTTGGTGCAATTTTAGCGATCAGCAGTCCTAATATTTGAATGTTCAACAGACCTTAATTAATATAATTTTCTTTATTATAACCTTCGTTATCTAATAGTCAGTGACATTCAGTGAACGCTTGTGGCTATCTTTCTAAGTGAATAATAATTGTAGGGTTATAAAAGCAAAAAACCCAGCACTTAGGCTGGATTCTTTGTATAGTAAAACAGGTTTAATTAAGCAAGGTCACGTACCTTTGGTTCACGCTCCCACAGACGAGATTTTGCATTATCAATAAAGATATCCAAATCAGCCAATGGCGTGACAAAAGCATCTTTTTGGACGGGCAGTTTACTTAATATAAACTCATCCGTCGCCCCGCAATATGCAATAGCTTTACAGTGATTGTAAGCATCATTGAACCAATCTAACGCAGAGCTATCCATGGCTAGCTTCTTAGCTTGGTCAGGCATAATGATACTCACTACCGCATCAAACAATACTGAGGGTCCACCAGCAAGACGCTCATCAGCTTGAACACGGGTACCATCGTCTAAAGTCACTTCTTTATTCGGCGAGACAATCTTCACACTCGCGCCTTCCGCTTTTGCCGCATCTTCGAATTTCTTAATTTCACTATGCTTAGAACCTTCTGCGACTAAGATGCCTAGCAGACGGCCTTTTAAGCTCTTAGGCGTCAAACCAATAGTTTGTACTGCTTTAGAGGTACCTAAGTCTTGCACAGGTGCTGCTGCTTCAGCAGGCTCTGGCAATTGCATACCTAGCGCCGTTGCCACACGATTGGCCAAATCTTCATCGATGTGAATCAAGTGACTAAGGACACGGGTACGTACATACCCTGTATCTACCTTGCCAAGCTCAAATGCAAAAGCCGTTGCAATATGCGCTTGCTCAGTAGCTGTCTGACTACGATAGAACATACGTGGCTGGCTATAATGATCTGCAAAGCTCTCAGCACGGATACGGCCTTTAACACCATCATCCAACTGCTCATGGAATGACTCAAAACCGTGCTTAACACTTTCGCGAGGACGGCTTTGATCCAAGCTTTGTGGCTCATACAATACTCTAGTCTTAGGTACCCGCATTTGCATATGACCATCCTGCTGATTGTTAGCAAACGGACACTTTGGTGCGTTGATAGGAATCTGTGCAAAGTTTGGCGAACCTAGGCGCGATAGCTGGGTGTCTAGATAGCTAAACAGGCGACCTTGTAATAATGGGTCGTTACTGAAGTCGACACCAGGCGGCAAATGCGATGGGCAAAAGGCCACTTGTTCTGTTTCAGCGAAGAAGTTGTCTGGATTGCGATTCAAGACCATTTTACCGACTATCTTAACTGGTACTAATTCTTCTGGAATCAGCTTAGTAGCGTCTAAATGGTCAAACGGGAATTCATTAGCTTCTTCTTCGGTAAATAACTGAACGCCAAACTCCCACTCAAAGAACATACCATTTTCGATAGCTTCATACATATCACGGCGATTATAATCAGGATCTGCGCCTGAGATTTTTACTGCTTCATCCCAAATTAAAGACTGTACGCCTAATACTGGCTTCCAATGAAAGCGTACAAAGGTACTCTTCCCTTCTTTATTAAGAAAACGGAAAGAGTGAATACCAAAGCCTTCCATCATACTAAAGCTACGTGGTAACGCACGATCACTCATCAACCACATAACATTATGCATGGTCTCAGGACTTAACGAGACAAAATCCCAGAACGTATCATGGGCAGACGCTGCTTGTGGGAATCCGCGATCAGGCTCTGGTTTCACCGCATGAATCAAATCTGGAAATTTAATGGCATCTTGAATAAAGAAAATCGGCATATTGTTACCGACAATATCCCAATTACCCTCTTCAGTATAAATTTTTACAGAAAACCCTCGGACATCACGTGGCGTATCCTTGGAGCCTTTATTACCAGCAACCGTAGAAAAACGCGTAAATAAAGGTGTCTGCTTACCTGTTTCAGTCAGAATTTTAGCGGTGGTGTATTCTTCTAACGACTCTGTTAGCTCAAAATAACCATGCGCCGCACTACCACGAGCATGGACGATACGCTCTGGAATGCGCTCATGGTCGAAGTGATTGATTTTTTCGCGTAAGACGAAATCTTCTAACAAGGCCGGACCACGTGCGCCAGCTTTTAACGAGTTTTGGTTGTCTGAAATTGCGACGCCTTGTTGCGTGGTTAACACCTTGCCATCGTCACTAGCACGCTGATGAGTCTCGCCACCATTACCACGCGCAGGGTTCATATCTTTGGCGGGGTCGTTATGATCAATATTCTTTTTCATAAAATATCCTAGCTTATAAGTGAAATGGACTCTAATGAGAACAAAAAAAGCACCTACACAGTTCTAATATCCGTAGAGATAATAATGACTTCAACTGTCGTTTAATTGTCTGTGTTTTAGCGATGCTGATTGTTAAAAAGATAAAGAAATTATAGGCTTGCGACTTATCTTAGCGAAAAATTCAAAGTTACACGTCATATAAATAGTTAAGCTTGTTGATATTTGGTTAATAATACTGCGAATTGACAGTAAAAATGAGGTGCATTTTATTATTGATAGCCATGCTTGTTATTAGCAGGTTTTATAAGGTACTCTCTAAAGTATGCCTTGCTAAAATATGCTTCATCAAACTATTGCTTGCTTGCGGGGCGTATCTTATGAATAAAAAGAGAGAGCAGCCAAGCATTCATCCTGATCATTCATAAATAAAGGACTACTTATGTTATCGAACGTCACTCACCCCGGTAAGCGTTTGTGCCAATCTCTGCTCTTCAACACGTCATTAAGCGTAATGGCATTGACTCTTAGTCAAACAGCAGCAGCTATTACGACCAAAAGTATCAGCTATACAGTAGACAATCAGAATTATGAAGGCTATTACGCCAAAGCGGACAAAGCCAATGCGCCTTTTATTTTGCTCATTCATGATTGGGATGGGTTGACTGATTACGAAAAAAAACGAGCTGATATGCTGGCGACTGAGGGCTATAATGTCCTGGCTGCTGATATGTTTGGCGCGGGTATTCGCCCAACTGAGTTAGCAGACAAAAAACGTCTGACTTCTGAGCTTTATGAGAATCGCAGTAAGATGCGCCGTATTTTGACTGCGGCGTTAAATACTGGACAAGCCCAAGGTAATAATGTCCGCGAAGGTGTGACGATGGGTTATTGCTTTGGTGGTGGTGTCGCGCTAGAGCTGGCACGTTCAGGATTTGAGCAAAAAGCCTTTGTCCCTTTTCACGGTGGCTTGGAGACGCCAACAGGTCAAAGCTATAGCAATACTAAAGGCGAGATATTGGTGTTTCATGGCTCAGCCGATGAAGCCGTACCGTTCGAAGATTTTGCCGCGCTTAACAAAACGCTAGAAGCAGCTAAAGTACCGCATGAAATGATTACTTATAGTGGTGCAGTACATGCTTTTACGGACTTCAATAATAAAGATAGATATGATGCTCGCGCAGATGAACGCTCTTGGAATCGTTATCTAAACTTTTTAGAGAATACTTACAAATGAGTTGCTACTCAAGTTGTTAAATGACATTTTTATGAATGGTATTATTTTGCACCACTTTAGCTATCAGCAGTGCTTTCTTGTGAATGTTCAACACGCACTAAACTGACTCTATCTTTTTGAAAACAAGTAGCTGATTGTTGGCTGGCATCGGATACACTTTAACCAATGTCAGCCAATTTTTTTCAGCCAACGCTACAACATCTTCTTTATCGCGTATACCGCTATTAGCATCACGTTGTCGTAGTGCTTTATCAAACTGACGATTGCTGTTACTCGTATAAAGCCCATTGTCATTGAAAGGGCCATACACTATAAATTTACCACTATCAGGTAACATCTCTCCCACTGACTCAAAAAGTCTTTCGACCAAAGACCACGAAATAATATGTAAAGTGTTGGCCGTAAATACTGCATCATAAGGCTTGTCGTTAGCACTTATAGAAGACTCATTGTTAAGGCTTCTAGGTAGCGTGTCAGTCGTTAAGTCAAAAGCCAAAGGTTTATATAAATTAGAGGCAGGGTGAGCATCATGCCAAGCTTTTATAGCAGCGTGATTGGCGACAATATCGCTAGTTTGCCAATTGAGATGAGTTAGGTTTGGTGCAAAGTACACGCTGTGCTGACCCGTTCCTGATCCTACTTCTAATACTTGCGAATATCCTACTAACTCTTTTTGCAAAACAGACAGAATGGGTCGCTTATTGTTCTCACAAGCTTGCGAAAACGGTAGCTTACTTTGATTATTGATACCGGTGTTGCCTAATTTTTTATTATTCATAACAACCTTTTAAACCCAATTCAGAATTAGAAACTAGTAAATACCCGCTTCTACTCCAGCCGCCAGCGTCATTGCTAATTCTTCAACTTGCTCAGTGAATTCCTCTTGCCAATCACCTTGCAAAATCAGCGCCTCTTGAATCCATGACCAACGCAATCCGGTAGTAATGGTCTGCATCGCACGATGAGTACCTGTACCATCTTGTCCAGCACGAATATAAAGCGCAAATGGCATACCCTGCTTTCCCTCTAACACAGGATAATAGCAACGATCAAAGAAGTCTTTGGTGAGCCCAGCCATATACGCTAAATTCTCTGTCGTTCCAAGAAGAAGTGCGTCCGCCGCGAGTACATCTTGAGGCTGCGTGTCTTGTGGTGATTTCAGAATGACATTAATATCTATATCAGGATGGTTCGCACCATCGTAGGCCGCTTGTGCTAATTTTTTAGTATTCGGCGATGGTGCATGCGCAACAATAAGTAAGGTTTTGCTAGCCATATTAATCACCCTTGTAGAGGTCATTAGTTCTTGGAATTAGTCGTTCTTGGAATCAGCAACTTTTAGAATTAATAGCTCTTAGAATGAATAGTTCTTAGAATGAATAGCTCTTAGAATCAATAGTCACTTTTTGAATGATATCAGGATGCAAGCTATTAGCCACTGGGCAAGTTAAGGCGGTGTTATAGAATATTTTTTGCGTTTTATCATCTAACTGTTGATTAAAAGTAATTACGATATGTACTTCGCTAACACGTCTTGGGTCAGCTGCCATTACTTTGGTCACTTCAGCCATAGTGCCTGCAATATCGATATCCATATCACGAGCTTTAATCCCGATAATCGTCAACATACAACTGGCTAAGCTAGTGGCTAGTAAATCAGTCGGTGAAAACGCCTCGCCCTTACCTTGGTTGTCAGTCGGTGCATCGGTAATTATTTCATCTTTTGATTGCAGATGTATGGCAGTGGTACGCAAATCGCCTTGATAGGTTACTTTTGAAGTTGTCATATTATTATCCTATTTTTTAGATCATTTTTTTATAATTGATTTAGTTGAAATTTTTAGTACGATTCATGACTCATCTCTTAATCCATTCTAATATATGTATGATAAGTAATGATTATAGAGAAATATCACACTTATTTGTGCGAATTCGAAAGTAATAACTTGATATCCTACATTTGCCCACTATAATTACTAAGTTAATATATTTTGATATAGTGAAACCTTAAAGGGACAAATTTAATGAATATTCATGACCTATCTGAATATCAGTTATATAAACTAAAATCTATAGATCCTACTCTCAGTTCAGACTGGTCTGACGTTGTAAACAGTATCCTTCCAAAACTGAATCAGCAAGGTCAAGATACGGTCTATGAAAATATATTAAAACCGCGAGGTATTTTTCTTAATGATGAAGACAATCTGATTCATAAAAGTCCTAATACGTTGAGACAAACTGTTGAAAACTTACATACGAATAATCAAGAATTAAGCGCTATCTCATGGCATATGTTAAAAATTATCGACCCAAACATTAACGCTTACAATGCCATAAAGTTGGCTGATGAGGTCGAAGCGATTCTTAGCTACCTTGATAGTGTAGACACAAATAATAGCATCTCTGATCAGAAATATAGGCAAATGATACGGACAGCATTTCTATATGATTTGATTTGGCTATATGGATAGAGAGTATTACTCTAGAGATTAAAACGGGCTTACGGAGACTAGATACCGACACCATCAAATCCTACTTCAAAGAAGTTTTTATCAAACAACAAATACAAGGACGCGACTTTCGTAATTGGGACTCGTCAGACCTCAGCTTTCAAGAACTTACACATCTGCCCTCCTTTATCAAAAAAGAAGGTAAAGATAGAAAATTCTTTATTGTGGAAGGACAAAGTTATTGGTTTTTAATTGGTAGTGCGAATAAAGTTGACAAAAATGCTTACTCTTTCCGTCGATTTCTGTACGAAGATGAAAGTGGTAATAATGTTAAAAAGTATATCTACTTAACTCATATAGTGCTTAGAAAAGACCAAATGCATGATCCTCAATATATGGAACATGCCGCCTACTGTATGACAAGACTATATACACTCGACGTAGGTGTATCGGACACACTGCTGAGATCTGTGCATGAGATTCAACAGTTATATCAAAACTATCTACAACCTTTACTAAGAGCACCTCTTGAACAAGATGGCAGCAACCCAGAGATTGTCATTAGAGAGCGTTTGATTAAATTTGAAAAGCAGTTATCGATATTGATACTTCAAAAACTACCTGGAATGATCGAAGTAGCGCTTCATGATGTAAATGACCAAGACTACTTATTTTATCATCTAGATCAGTTGATAAAAAAAATGAATGAAAATATTGAAGATTTTCGATTACAGCCTTTTTCTATGTATTCAACCAGTAGTGAAATAATGGCTGTAAAGTTAACTTCTATGGCGCAATTATTAAATAAATCACGTAGCCTACTTTGCTCTCAAGAGAAAGCCATCGGTGATCATACTGAAACTATGAAAGCAACATTAGAAATCATAAAAGCAAATCTTGAAGAAACTGAGGATTCTATAGAAAACTTAAAGTCTTTCAAAGATAGTATAGATGACTATAAATACATAAAAGAGAATGGTAGCTTCTGGCAAAAACTGAAATCCCGAACAGCTCCTGAGTACTCATTAGAAGATATCTCTCAAATGGAGCAAAGCTTACAAGAAGACTTTTTTATGTCAACCGTTCGTTTGGCTAAAATACAAAACGAAAGTATGATTTACGTCGAATTTGAATGTAATAGCATTATCAATGAACAATATAGGCATTATGCCATTGCTGACGGTAAGCTAGGAATAAGTCGTTTGCCACGGATATTACGCTTAAATGAGGATAAAAGTAAATTCAATATACAATCTATAAGAGATGTAATATATCAGGATATTTTTAAATCTAACCAACAATGGAACCCACACAACGCTTAGAAAAAGATGGAAATGTAAGATTTAAAAAGACTTTTATCTAAATGATAAAGGTCTTTTTTTACAAGCACATAAATAATTCAGCTGAAAGAAAATGTCCATTGAATTCAGAAACTTCATAAAATCCCGCACACGAAGAAAAGCCCCTTAACAATTAAGTTAAGGGGCTTTATCTAGAATAGAGAGCTGACGATGACCTACTCTCACATGGGCGAACCACACTACCATTGGCGCTACGATGTTTCACTTCTGAGTTCGGGAAGGGATCAGGTGGGGCCATCGCGCTATTGTCGTCAGCAAAGGGGGTTAGATATGAGTCTGATGTTGTTATTATGACGTCAAGATATTATCTATTGGTCGACCAACTTGTAACCTAACTGAATCAAGGTTAAAGGTGATATCGAAATTATATATATTCTAAAGCTTTCGCTTTACAAGATAGATTAATTAGAGCTTTGATACAAACCACTTGGGTGTTGTATGGTCAAGCCAAACGAGCAATTAGTACAGGTTAGCTACACACATCGCTGTGCTTCCACACCCTGCCTATCAACGTCGTAGTCTTCAACGGCTCTTTAGGGAAATCTAATCTTGAGGTGGGCTTCCCGCTTAGATGCTTTCAGCGGTTATCCCATCCGAACGTAGCTACCGGGCAATGCCACTGGCGTGACAACCCGAACACCAGAGGTTCGTCCACTCTGGTCCTCTCGTACTAGGAGCAGATCCTCTCAAATTTCCAACGCCCACGGTAGATAGGGACCGAACTGTCTCACGACGTTCTAAACCCAGCTCGCGTACCTCTTTAAATGGCGAACAGCCATACCCTTAGGACCTGCTTCAGCCCTAGGATGAGATGAGCCGACATCGAGGTGCCAAACACCGCCGTCGATATGAACTCTTGGGCGGTATCAGCCTGTTATCCCCAGAGTACCTTTTATCCGTTGAGCGATGGCCCTTCCATACAGAACCACCGGATCACTAAGACCTACTTTCGTACCTGCTCGACTTGTGGGTCTCGCAGTTAAGCGCGCTTTTGCCTTTATACTCTACGACCGATTTCCGACCGGTCTGAGCGCACCTTCGTACTCCTCCGTTACTCTTTAGGAGGAGACCGCCCCAGTCAAACTACCCACCATACATTGTCCTCGGTATTGTTATACCTGAGTTAGAACCCCAACATGACCAGGGTGGTATTTCAAGATTGGCTCCACCAAGACTAGCGTCTCGGCTTCAAAGCCTCCCACCTATCCTGCACAAGTCAGGTCAAAGTTCAATGTAAAGCTGTAGTAAAGGTTCACGGGGTCTTTCCGTCTAGCCGCGGGTACACAGCATCTTCACTGCGATTTCGATTTCACTGAGTCTCTGCTGGAGACAGCGCTGCCATCATTATGCCATTCGTGCAGGTCGGAACTTACCCGACAAGGAATTTCGCTACCTTAGGACCGTTATAGTTACGGCCGCCGTTTACTGGGGCTTCGATCAAGAGCTTCGCTTACGCTAACCCCATCAATTAACCTTCCAGCACCGGGCAGGCATCACACCCTATACGTCCACTTTCGTGTTTGCAGAGTGCTGTGTTTTTAATAAACAGTTGCAGCAGCCTGGTATCTGCGACTGTCAACAGCTCAAGGAGCAAGTCCTATCACCATCAACAGCGTACCTTCTCCCGAAGTTACGGTACCATTTTGCCTAGTTCCTTCAGCAGAGTTCTCTCAAGCGCCTTGGTATTCTCTACCTGATCACCTGTGTCGGTTTAGGGTACGATTCGTTTATAACTATTGCTTAGAAGCTTTTCCTGGAAGCATGGTATTTGCCACTTCGCTGTACAAGTACAGCTTGCTATCAGATCTCAGCCATATAACAACCCGGATTTACCTAAGTTGTAAGCCTACATCCTTTCACCTGGACAACCAACGCCAGGCTGACATAACCTTCTCCGTCCCTCCATCGCATTATAAACAAGTATCGGAATATTAACCGATTTCCCATCGACTACGCCTTTCGGCCTCGCCTTAGGGGTCGACTCACCCAGCCCCGATTAACGTTGGACTGGAACCCTTGATCTTCCGGCGTGCGAGCTTTTCACTCGCATTATCGTTACTCACGTCAGCATTCGCTCTTGTGATACCTCCAGCATGCCTTACGACACACCTTCACAGGCTTACACAACGCTCCCCTACCACTTGAAAACAAATTCAAATCCGCAGCTTCGGCTCCTAGTTTGAGCCCCGTTACATCTTCCGCGCGGGCCGACTCGACTAGTGAGCTATTACGCTTTCTTTAAAGGATGGCTGCTTCTAAGCCAACCTCCTAGCTGTCTATGCCTTCCCACCTCGTTTCCCACTTAACTAGGAATTTGGGGCCTTAGCTGGCGGTCTGGGTTGTTTCCCTCTCCACAATGGACGTTAGCACCCACTGTGTGTCTCCCGGATATCACTCATCGGTATTCGGAGTTTGCATCGGTTTGGTAAGTCGGTATGACCCCCTAGCCGAAACAGTGCTCTACCCCCAATGGTGTTCGTCCGAGGCGCTACCTAAATAGCTTTCGGGGAGAACCAGCTATCACCGAGTTTGATTAGCCTTTCACCCCTATCCACAAGTCATCCCCTGGCTTTTCAACGACAGTGGGTTCGGTCCTCCGGTGCCTGTTACGGCACTTTCAACCTGCTCATGGATAGATCACTCGGTTTCGGGTCTATGCCCTGCAACTAAACGCCCTATTAAGACTCGGTTTCCCTACGGCTCCCCTAAACGGTTAACCTTGCTACAGAACATAAGTCGCTGACCCATTATACAAAAGGTACGCGGTCACCCTAATAAATTAAGGCTCCCACTGCTTGTACGCACACGGTTTCAGGTTCTATTTCACTCCCCTCACAGGGGTTCTTTTCGCCTTTCCCTCACGGTACTGGTTCACTATCGGTCAGTCAGGAGTATTTAGCCTTGGAGGATGGTCCCCCCATCTTCAAACAGGATTTCTCGTGCCCCGCTCTACTTAATATGTTAACGCTAATGTTTCGAATACAGGACTATCACCTACTACGGTCAGCTTTCCCACGCTGTTCTTCTACATTAGCACTAATCGGCTTCTCCCCGTTCGCTCGCCGCTACTTGGGGAATCTCATTTGATGTCTATTCCTAAGGGTACTGAGATGTTTCACTTCCCCTCGTTCGCTTCTTGTACAAGTACAAGATACCTACCTTATGGTAAGTGGGTTTCCCCATTCAGAAATCTCCGGATCACAGGATATTGCCGCCTCCCCGAAGCTTATCGCAGGCTGTCACGTCTTTCATCGCCTCTGACTGCCAAGGCATCCACCATGTGCGCTTCATTACTTGACCATACAACCCCAAGTAGTCTTAACTTATAAATAAGTTTTAACTTCAAAGTGTCATAAAGTCTAATTATGATAACGATATCACCTATGTTTATACGCTTGATTCAGTTCTCTTTACTTTTTTAATAACTCACTACTGGGATAACAACTGATGTCGTTAAGTAGTGAGTTATTAAGGTTAGGAACAACGCGTGAACACGTGTTCCTAACCCAGACTCATATCTATGTTTTTAAATAGTTCTTACGCTCTCGTCGAGTCATAAGTTCTGTATAAAACAGAAAGAAATAATCGTATGATGTAATATCTGAATTATTTGTTTCTGTTTATGCTTGTTTATATATCTACTATCGTATTTATTATGGTGGAGCCAAACGGAGTCGAACCGTTGACCTCCTGCGTGCAAGGCAGGCGCTCTACCAACTGAGCTATGGCCCCTGAGCGAGGATGCAATCAAAGCATCGCTTTGATCCGAGCGCAAGAGGAAATCCCTTAAAGGGGATTTACTTAGGGCTCTTTCACCTACATTAATAATGGTAGGCCTGGGCAGACTTGAACTGCCGACCCCCGCGTTATCAACACGGTGCTCTAACCAGCTGAGCTACAGGCCTGTGTCTGCCTGTCAAGGCAAAGCGCTAATAATAAATACTAGCTAAACTAAAGAACAACTTGTTGTGAATTCTTGCTGACCGAATGCCATCTATAAGGAGGTGATCCAGCCGCAGGTTCCCCTACGGCTACCTTGTTACGACTTCACCCCAGTCATCAACCACACCGTGGTGAACGCTCCCCCGAAGGTTAAGCTATCCACTTCTGGTGCAATCAACTCCCATGGTGTGACGGGCGGTGTGTACAAGGCCCGGGAACGTATTCACCGCGGCATTCTGATCCGCGATTACTAGCGATTCCTACTTCATGGAGTCGAGTTGCAGACTCCAATCTGGACTACGATAGGCTTTTTGAGATTCGCATCACATCGCTGTGTAGCTGCCCTCTGTACCTACCATTGTAGCACGTGTGTAGCCCTGGTCGTAAGGGCCATGATGACTTGACGTCGTCCCCGCCTTCCTCCAGTTTGTCACTGGCAGTATCCTTAGAGTTCCCGGCTTAACCCGCTGGTAACTAAGGACAAGGGTTGCGCTCGTTGCGGGACTTAACCCAACATCTCACGACACGAGCTGACGACAGCCATGCAGCACCTGTATTCTAATTCCCGAAGGCACTCCCGCATCTCTGCAGGATTCTAGATATGTCAAGACCAGGTAAGGTTCTTCGCGTTGCATCGAATTAAACCACATGCTCCACCGCTTGTGCGGGCCCCCGTCAATTCATTTGAGTTTTAACCTTGCGGCCGTACTCCCCAGGCGGTCTACTTATTGCGTTAGCTGCGTCACTAAGTCCTCAAGGGACCCAACGACTAGTAGACATCGTTTACGGCGTGGACTACCAGGGTATCTAATCCTGTTTGCTACCCACGCTTTCGAGCCTCAGTGTCAGTATTATGCCAGAAGGCTGCCTTCGCCATCGGTATTCCTCCAGATCTCTACGCATTTCACCGCTACACCTGGAATTCTACCTTCCTCTCACATACTCTAGCTCAACAGTATCAGATGCAGTTCCCAGGTTGAGCCCGGGGATTTCACATCTGACTTATCGAGCCACCTACGCTCCCTTTACGCCCAGTAATTCCGATTAACGCTTGCACCCTCTGTATTACCGCGGCTGCTGGCACAGAGTTAGCCGGTGCTTATTCTGCAGCTAATGTCATCGTCCGTGGGTATTAACCACGGAGTCTTCTTCACTGCTTAAAGTGCTTTACAACCAAAAGGCCTTCTTCACACACGCGGCATGGCTGGATCAGGGTTTCCCCCATTGTCCAATATTCCCCACTGCTGCCTCCCGTAGGAGTCCGGGCCGTGTCTCAGTCCCGGTGTGGCTGATCATCCTCTCAGACCAGCTACAGATCGTCGCCATGGTAGGCCTTTACCCCACCATCTAGCTAATCCGACTTAGGCTCATCTAATAGCGAGAGCAGTAAACTGCCCCCTTTCTCCCGTAGGTCGTATGCGGTATTAATTCGAGTTTCCCCGAGCTATCCCCCACTACTAGGTAGATTCCTAAGTATTACTCACCCGTCCGCCGCTCGACGCCTGGTAGCAAGCTACCATCGTTTCCGCTCGACTTGCATGTGTTAAGCCTGCCGCCAGCGTTCAATCTGAGCCATGATCAAACTCTTCAGTTTAATCTTGCTATGTAACCCTTTAAAGAGGCTACTAAACTTGGCTCATCTAATCTGGCAAAATCGCTAAAAATTATGTTCGTAATGAATTAACTTTGAGTTTTTCTGCTGTCTTAAATGATAATTTTTATAGTTAATAATCTCTCCGAAAAGAAAAGATAGTCAACTTTATTTTTTAGCATTCTGATTCAGCAAAAATCCACACAAGTTGTTCTTTAGTTATGCTTTTAAATAGTGTTCATCTACTGTCGTCCAGTAGGTGATTATATAGGGTGTCTCTTTCACCATTTAGCTCTAATCCCTTGCGGGTTAAGCTATCTAGCGAGCCGACTATCTTATCATAGTGATTGGAATTGTCAAGCTTTTTTATAATTTGTTTCATCAGGTTAGTCAGGTTATTTATATGTAATTTACATATAAGCTTTCCTGCTTTGCCTTAATGAGGTGCGTATTATAGACGCTTTATTTATGAAGTCAAGAGGTTATTTTATTTAGTTTGAAAGTCTTGTCTAACTACCTAAGTAGTCGCTTTGAATCTTTAGACTAATCGCTAGCTCTTCTAAGTGGTAAACCACTTATCCAAACTGCCTTCCCTTTCGACTGGGTGGCATTATACGTGGTTTGAAGTGTGGGTCAAGGGGGTTTGGAGATTTAAATTAATATATATCCTAACCCCTTGATTACTTACGATTTAACGCTTCCACTTCAACTTTGCTCTTACATTTTACTTTTTAACGTAGTAAAAATACCTGATAGCGCATAAATGATACCAATGGCTAGAATACCTACAGGTATGTCATATAGCACGATGCTCATGACCAATACACCGATAATCAAGACTACAAACGGTACTTTCTTCTTGTCGAACTCTTTAAAGCTATAGTATTTAACGTTACTAACCATGAGCAAGCCGCAAATAACTACCCAAGCCGCGAATAAGAACATCACTAGTGTGTCGTATTCGCCTATCCACTGATTGTGATCGATGGCTACCATAACAGCCGCAGTGACCAGAATTGCAGCCAGTGGACTGGCTAAACCAACAAAGTATTTTTTGTCAACGATACCAACCTGCACGTTAAAGCGCGCCAAGCGAAATGCACCACAAGCCGTAAACACAAAAGCACAGGCCAGACCGACGCGACCCAGAGGTTGCAGCGCAAAACTATAAATCAAAATAGCTGGAGCCACACCAAATGCCAACATGTCAGCTAACGAGTCGTACTGCTCACCAAAGGGGCTTTGCGCATTAAGCATACGCGCAACCCGCCCATCTGCACCATCTAGGATGGCAGATAAGAAAATGGCTAGCGAGGCTTTATAAAACTCGCCTTGGGTACTGGCCAAAATCGAATAAAAACCGGATAGCAACGACAAGGTGGTAATCAGATTGGGCGCTAGATATACGCCGCGACTGACCACGCGCTTGCCTTCGGCAACTTCTGCTTCAATCACCTCAAAAGTCAGACCATCATAATTATCATTGTCCGCTAAGCGAATGTTAAATTCATGCTCATCAACAAAAGGCGGCGACGTTGCCGCATTGTCCTGTAACAGTGGCTCTTTTACCAAACCATCATTCAGATGCTCGCTATTTGATTGACCTTTAGGTGGTTGCTCAGTAGTCATCTTAATACCCTCATTCACCGACATTGCTATTCATTGACACCGCTATCTACTGACGTCACTATTCGCCGACTAGCCAGCGAACGTTGGTGGCACTATCAGGCGTTAGGTCTGGCGCATCAGCCACTTTTAGTACTGGCTGTAAGAAACGTAGAATTTCACGAGCATGGTTATCGAACTGCCACGGCGGATTAATAACCAGCATTCCCGTGCCATTAAGACCCACGGCGATATCATTTGGATAGATATTCAGCTCACAAACCAACTGACGTCTCATTTCAGTACGTTTTAGCTTCTTATAGAACAGCTCTACCGCCTCGATATTTTTAATCGGAAACCACAACGCATAAGTACCCTGTGGCCACTTATTATAAGAGTGCACCAATAGATCAATCAGACGGGTAAAGTCTTTGTGTTCTTGCTCGTAGGGAGGGTCTAAGAATATCAGACCGCGACGTTCTTGTGGTGGAATAACCGCACGAATACCTTCAAAGGCGTCACGATGATGAATACCGATTGGCAATTTATGCAGCTGATAGTTCAGAGCATCGTACTCACTGGCTTTGGCTTCAAAAGCTTCACCGCGTACGCCCGCATCAGGGTTCTTTTCGACATGATGGGCGATCCACCACGGTGAGCCAGGATAGACTTTTTTGTCGTAAGTGAAACGGGCTTGCTTGATCCCTTCCATATACTCTTTGACAGCAGGTGGCGCTTTTGCGACATCGGCGTTTACTAACGCTTGGATGCCACCTTTAGCTTCCCCTGTTTTGCGAGCCTCTTCACTGGCAAGTGAATACAGGCCACGACCGCCATAAGCATCAAGCACATAAAAAGGTTTGTTTTTTTGCCCCAGTTGATTGAGCAATTGTACCAATAAAATGTGTTTAACCACATCAGCAAAGTTACCAGCGTGGTAGGCGTGTTTATAGTTCATAAGCTCAAAAGTTTAAATAAGAAAAATTGCATCTATGGTAGCATAGGCGGAGTAAAATATAACGATGGTTTTGGTAAAAAGGCATTGATTGACGGTGTATTGACCACCGAACGACAATAACGAGACGAAATGACGAAGATTATTAGCAATCTTGAGGTTACGAAGCTGGTCGTCGATCACTCGATCGGTCATGATAATCCGCCCATGCTGTTTGTGCCGACTCATAACAATGGCTCGATGCCACCAAGTCAGCATATTTTGAAAACGTCTGACTTTGATGTAAATTGGGAGGATAAGCTAACAGATACGCAGCTTGATCAGTTTGTAGATGATGGCTGGCTAATCATTGATGACATCTTTGACAGTACTGCATTATTGGCGCTGCAAGCAGAGAGTGGTTTTATCGACTATCGTGATGCCGAGTTGACTGCTGGTATTCGTGTAAGCGATATTCGTGGTGATAAAATTCGCTGGATCACCGAAAACTTCTTTGCCGGCTATTTTTATCTGCAAAGCATCAACGCGCTTGCTGCATTGTTCAATCGTGGTTTGTTCGCTGGTATTCGTCATAGTGAAGCGCATTATGCCTGCTATCCAGTGGGCTTTGGCTATCAATGGCATAGTGACAATCCCGCTGGTCGTGACGAACGCGTTATTTCGGCTGTGTTTTATCTCAATGATGAATGGGCAACCAGCGATGGTGGCGCGTTAGAAATCGTTGATAAACATGGTCTCCATCATAATGTCATGCCAGTTGCCAACAGATTGATAATCTTTGACAGTGACTTACAACATCGAGTGCAAATCGCTCATCGCCAACGCTACTCTATCGCCACTTGGATGCGCCGAGATGGTTTAGTACCATTTGTTGAAGATAATATTTGAAGCCCTTAGTCTGACGCCCTTAGAAAGCAAAAATCAACAACAGATTCTATTTTGGCGTTTAGTCTTATCATCTTAATTTATAATAAAAAAAGGTTTACCCATGTCTGACTCTAATACGCAAAACCCTACTCATCAACAAGCCACCCTAGATTTAAGTATCGCCCTACTTGAGCGCCCTTCGGTCACCCCAGATGATGATGGTTGCCAAGATATATTATCGTCTCGACTAACACAGGCGGGATTTGATTGCGAGTTTATGTATTTTGGTGATAAACAAAAAAGCGGTGAGCATGCGGAAGTCAAAAACTTATGGGCACGCCGTGGCACAGCCGATCCGGTTATTTGCTTCGCGGGTCATACCGATGTCGTTCCAACTGGCGATATAAATAATTGGACTTACCCGCCATTTACACCAACCATCGCTGACGGTTACTTATGGGCTCGCGGTTCTGCTGATATGAAAACAGGGATTGCCGCCTTTACTATCGCCGCTGAACGCTTCGTTGCGAATCATCCTGAGCACAAGGGTTCAATTGCCTTTTTAATCACATCAGATGAAGAAGGGCCATCAATCAACGGTACAGTCAAAGTCATCGAAACCTTAGAAGCACGTCAAGAAAAAATTACTTATTGCTTAGTCGGTGAACCCTCAAGCACGGATACGCTTGGTGATATTATCAAAAATGGTCGCCGTGGATCATTAGGTGCGGTACTCACCGTCACTGGTAAGCAAGGTCATGTCGCTTATCCACATCTGGCGTCCAATCCTATCCATGCCGCCATGTCAGCATTAGCAGAATTGACAAACGCCACTTGGGATAACGGCAATGATTACTTCCCTGCGACTTCCTTGCAAATCTCTAATATTAATAGTGGTACTGGTGCGACGAACGTTATACCTGAAACATTAGAGGCTATATTTAATTTCCGCTTTTCAACGGAAACCACCGAAGATGAGTTAAAAGCAAAAACTCATGCGATATTTGACAAATATTTTAAAGATAGCAAAGCCAATTATGATATCCATTGGAAATTGTCTGGTCAGCCATTTTTAACGCCAGAAGGTAAATTGGTCTCAGCGTGTCAACAAGCGATTAAAGCAGTCACTGATATTGATGCGACCTTATCCACCTCTGGCGGTACCTCTGACGGACGTTTTATTGCCCCGACTGGCGCGCAAGTCGTCGAATTGGGTGTACGTAATGCGACGATTCATCAAGTCGATGAAAAAGTCGAAATCGATGATTTGGGCAAATTGGCGCAGATTTATGAAGGGATTTTAGAGCATTTATTGCTTAATTAGGCTCTACAGTATCAATGATGTTAATAAAAAAACAACAATAAAGGCAGTGCTTAAATGTTTAGCGCTGCCTTTATTTGTTTTAAGTATTATTACAACATATAAATAACCCTGTATTAACAGTCACTTAAGGTGACCACCACTAAAATTTTTGTAGATCCATTGAAAGCAGAATACATAAATGTTGCTTATTACTTGCAAACGATAATCATTATTGTTAATATTCACTTTTATAAAAATGCAGTATTAATTTTTATGCTTCCCTTTTGGAGTCCGTGAGATGTCTCATCCTTATAAGTCTGTTACTGTATTTTTATTGTCCACTTTAGCCTTGTCCATGCAGGCAGTTTATGCACAAAGTGTTGATACCCAGCAAGGCAATCCCGAAGAATCAGCAATCTCGGTAACCTTAGACGAAATTACTGTTATCGGCAGTAAAGACAATGTACCGTTAATGACGGGTTCTGGTTATTACGTTGATAACGAACAGTTAGAAAATGAGCAAATTACAGATATTAACCAAGTTTTAAAGACCGTGCCAGGGGTTTACGTCTCTGAAGAAGATGGGTTGGGCTTACGTCCTAATATCAGTATTCGTGCTGGTATCGGTGGACGTAGTAGTAAGGTGCATTTAATGGAGGACGGTATTCCTATCGCGCCCGCTCCTTATGCTGCCCCTGCCGCTTATTACCATCCAACAGCGCTGCGTATGTCAGGAGTTGAGATTCTGAAAGGCGCGCCGCTACTGCGTTATGGGCCGCAAACGACCGGCGGCGTTATTAACTATCTATCAACCCCTATCCCTGCCACTAATGGCGGCCAAGCGATGACCTCAATCAACGACCGTGGCGGTGTGGATGTTCATGCTTATGCTGGTGGACGCGAAGGCGACTTTGCAGGCTCGATTGAAACTGTGCAACAACGAGGCAAAGGCTTTAAAGAGATTGATGGTAAAGACATTGGCGACTATGACAATCAAGATTATGTCCTAAAAGGTCGTTATCAGATCAATCCTGCGCATAGTTTATTTGCTAAAGCGCAGTATTCTGATAGATCTAGTGATGAGACTTACTTAGGTTTAACAGATGCTGACTTCAACAAAAATCCTAACAGACGCTACCCGATGTCTGCGCTTGATAATATACAAGACGAACATACCGGACTTAACTTGACGCACAACTGGATCACGGATAATAATAGCGAGCTACGTACGACCGCTTATTATAATAAAACCCATCGTAATTGGTATAAACTTAGCGGTAATAAAATCAATGATTTTTATGAAGGTGATGTCACCCAAGGGCAGTTAGATGGTACCGAGGATTTAGCAGGTATTAGTATCCAAGCCAATGATCGCACTTATTATAGTACCGGTGTTCAGACGAACTTCAACACTGACATTTTAAGTGCCTATGGCGATCACAACATTGATGTGGGCGCACGCTATCACCGTGACAAAGTTGAGCGTTATCAGCCAATCGATACTTTTAATCAGGTTGACGGTGATTTAATTTATCAAAGTACGAAAGCCCCTAGCGCTAGCAATAACCGTGAAGAAAGAGCCAATGCAACTAGTCTTTGGCTGACTGATAAGTGGCAAGTGACTGACCCCTTAGTTCTAAATCTAGCCATGCGTTACGAGTATATTGATACTGAAGAGACACGCGGTGTTGATACTGATACTCAAGCACGCGTGAGCAATAATCAGTCTATATTTTTGCCCGGTTTATCCGCAAGCTACCAGCTCAATGATGAAGTACAGCTGATAGGGGGTGTCCACAAAGGCTTCAGCCCACTAGGCGCTGGGGTGTCCGAAGATGACAACACGGATCCTGAACAGAGCATCAACTACGAAATTGGTACACGCTATCGTGCTGGTAGTAATTATATGGAAGCGGTTGGCTTTTATAGTGACTTTGATTCTGTGATCAGAAACTGCTCAGAAAATGTACCTTGCGGTAGTAGCTCAAATCCCATAACATCAGGTAACGAAAAAGAGAGTGGTTCTGCGGTAATCGCAGGGCTTGAGTTAATGGCTGGCACTCGCTTTGATGGAGATGGATTCAGTATTCCACTGCATGCCACTTACACTTACACCCAAGCTGAGCTTGCCGAGGACTACAAAGACACGTTAGATGGCGATCGCTTAACGCTAGTGCCCAAAAATCAAGCCAGTGTGCGCGCCGGAATCGAGATGGATTCAGGTTGGGATACTTACTTGACTGCTAAATATGCTGGCGGCATTTGTGAATCAGTGGGCTGTAATCGTACCAATGAGCCGCGTAGCGAGACTGATTCGTTATTCACTTTTGATGCTATTACCCACTACCCTATCGGTTATGATGCTAAAATCTTTGGTAAGGTTGAAAACATCGCTGACAAACAAGTTATTGTGAGCCGTACGCCATACGGTGCTAGACCAAACCTACCACGTACCTTTACCATTGGTGTGACTAAAGCTTTTTAACTAGCATTGAATAAATAATTTTGATGAATTACTCATAATAAAAAACCCCACAGCTATAATAAAATAGATGTGGGGTTTTTTATAACTGCATTATGGTTTGTTAGACAATAAGCTACGCCTAAGTATTTTAAAAACCATCCATCTAAAGCTCACTTGATGCCGCGTCACAGATTACTATAGTCAAGTCGACTTCTTATAGTGTTGACAGCCTTACTCAATACCAATATAAAGATCCACTTGCCCAAACTCTAAATTACCACCGACATACTGCTCAAAATCGACATTATAAGTTCTGGTATGCTCACAGCTTGGATCATTAAAATAGGTCCATGCCTTCTCCCAAGCATTCATTACTGTATTAGGCATTCGACCTTGTTCAGAGAATACCAAATACTTTCCAGCCGGAATATTGACTGTTACTAAATTACCAGCGCTTTGCTGCTCTTGCTCGCTGTCTACTTTCCAGCTCGCCACGACATCAAAAGCGCCTACCAAATCATCACTCTCATAGTTGTGAAAGATACCGTAAATGTCTTCACCTTCAGAAAGCTGCTTTACATGGTTTTGATAGAACTTTTGCCATAATCGACCCAATTTGGCCGTGTCATGGCTGATTTCAGCGTTATTAGTGGTACGAGCACTGATGCCTTTGCAGACTATCGCTTCGGACAGCTCTTTAACTTGTGAAGTCATTATATGTCGCCTATTCTGTATACTTATTCGATTTTTATTTGAGATAAAGTTAAAACTCTACTATTTAAAGCCATACTTAAATCAATGCTTAACGTTACAGCGTTAGTCTAGTCCGCTTCATCAATCCAGTTCATCTGAATCGCTTCTAAAATACCTTCGTTAGATTTTTGTGGATCATCATCAAAGCCTTCAAGCTCAGTCACCCAACGATGCAAATCAGTAAAACGTATGTACTGTGGATCGGTCTCTGGAAATTTTTCATAAAGCTCGATAGCAATATCTAAACTGTCGGTCCATTTTAGTTTCTGCGGGATCATAAGGTGTCCTTAACTTTTAACATTTTAAGAAAAAACGTAATCGACGTAATGGTCGATTTAATAGCACCTATCCTACCAAAATTCGTCCTATGATTATAGATAAGTTCGTTAAGCTGTCTCTGTTGTTTTATACGACTCAGAAGATTTAGTAGACTTAATCGCCACTTGATGCTTATTCCACGTCGTAATCACCTCGGTCATCCGCTCCCCTGTCATATCCAATACCTCAGGCGCACATTTCCCTTTTTTATTGGTCAATACAAACTTAGTCATACCAACGCCCATCAACTGGTTTTTTACAAAGAAACGCGTTTCAAAATAGATATATTTTTTATCCCAACCGACCAGCACGCTATTGACTGTCAACTTACTAAGAAACTTAATCTCTTTAAGATAGACCATCTCTTGCATGGCGATGACCCAAGCTAAATTTTTAATACCTTTTTGATGACAGCATGCCATTAGCCAATGGGTAACGTTCAGCTCAATAAAAGACAAGTAGCGATAATTGGGTAGATGATCCCGAAAGCCCATGTCATGTGGCAATACTCGATAATGCCGAATCGTCGGTGCAGTCAAGGATTCAATACTCAGCCGCTCACTCACTGATTGCTGCTTGAGTTGCTGTTTTAGCAAACTGACCATAATAAAAAAGCGTATCAACATATTCATAAATAACCCTCTTAACTTTTATTTTGTACAAACCTATTTTGTATAAATGTACTTGGTATAAACAATGATTGAGTATAAATGCTGCCTACCTTAACGCAAAAAAAGCCACCTCAGTGACTTTTTTATTTGAAATCTTATATTTGAAAGCTCGTATTCAAAAACCGATTCTAGCGATTAATGAGCACCATTGATACTACGTACCATCTCTTCTACCATTTTCTTGGCATCACCAAAGATCATCATAGTTTTGTCCATGTAGAACAAGCTGTTATCAAGCCCTGCATAACCCGTGCTCATCGAACGTTTGATAACCATCACTGTTTGAGCTTTGGTCACTTCCAAGATGGGCATACCAAAGATAGGTGAGGTTGGATCCTCTTTTGCAGAAGGGTTGACCACGTCATTGGCACCGATGACCAAGACCACATCCGTACTGGCGAAGTCTGAGTTGATCTCATCCATCTCAAGGATGTCATCGTACGGCACATCCGCTTCAGCCAATAGCACGTTCATGTGTCCTGGCATACGACCAGCGACCGGATGAATCGCAAAGCGAACATTGACACCTTCTTCTTTTAATAGCTCATATAGCTCTTTTACCGCATTCTGTGCACGGCCTTGCGCCATACCATAACCCGGTACGATCACCACGTTGCTGGCATTGGCCATCAAGAAGCCAGCATCTTCTGCTGAACCAGCTTTATAATTCTTTGGTGCACCATCATCGCCACCTGCTGCCACAGCTGCCGTACCCATTCCACCGAACAATACGTTAAGTAATGAGCGGTTCATGGCTCTACACATGATATAAGACAAGATTGCACCTGACGAACCAACGAGCGAACCGGCGATAATGAGCATCGAGTTGCCAAGGGTAAAACCAATACCGGCCGCCGCCCAACCAGAGAACGAGTTCAGTAAAGACACAACGACTGGCATGTCGCCGCCGCCGATTGGGGCAATCCACATCCAACCGAATACCACCGCCAGTACTGCCATCGCGTAGAAAGCAGGCAATGAATCAGTCATAAAGTAGACGATACCAAAGCCAATCATCGCAATGAACAAGATAGCTTGCACGGGTTTGACCCAACCGCCGACCAATGTTTTGGCCCAACTCTTCGCTGCCAATTTACCAAAGGCGAAGACAGACGCTGAGAAAGTAATCGCACCAATAAAGCAACCGATGAACAATTCTAAACGGGCAACCGTACCATGTTGTTGTTCAGTATGAAGTACCGTTGCTAGAGCAATGGCAACAGCTGCCAAACCAACGAATGAATGCATTAAAGCAACCGTTTCTGGCATCTGAGTCATTGCGACCGTTTTTGCCTTCCACATACCGACGATAGCACCTAACACCATGGCACCAACAATCAACCAAAGCACAGGGCCTTCCGCTAAGAAGAATGTCGTTGCAACGGCAATCGCCATGGCCACCATACCAAAACGGTTACCACGAATGGCGGTTTTTGGGCTAGATAGACCACGTAAGGTCAAGACAAAAAGAATGGCACCGATTAGATAAAACCAGTCAGCATTGGCTGCAATCATACTTGTTAAATCACTCATGCGTCGCCTCCGCTTTCAGTCGTTACCACTGGGGCTTTTTTTGCTTTGGGTTTAAACATTGCAAGCATACGCTCAGTCACGGCAAAACCACCAAATATGTTAATGCTGGCTAAAAATACGGCAAACGCACCTAGCAAACTGGTTGGGGTAAACATAGCGCCGTCAATATTGACAGTCTGTAGCATCGCACCAACGATGACAATACTAGATAAAGCATTGGTCACTGCCATTAATGGCGTGTGCAATGCAGGCGTGACGCCCCAAACGACGTAATATCCGACAAAAATAGCGAGCACAAATACGGTAAAAATCGCTACAAATGGTGTGCTACTCATGGCCGCACCGGCTGGCGCTGCAGCTAAAACAGTGGCAATCATCTAATCCTCCTAAAAATTTATTCGTGTCTGGCAAATGTATGGTGACAAATAGTGAAGTGACAGGCGGTTAAAACCTAGCGCTTAGCGAGGCGTACCTGACTCTCATGCGTCACTGCCAGTGCGCCCTGAATCTCATCTTCCATATCTAAGTTCAGTGCCAGTTTAGTTGCTGGAGCGTCATCTGTAGCGGCAGGAGCAATTAAGGTTGTGATAAAGTTAACAAGGTTATTGGCATATAAATCTGAAGACTGTGCTGCCAGTTGCGATGGGATGTTGGCCGCCCCAACAATACGCACGCCATTGGCCGTGGTGATGGTTTCATCAGGCACACTGCCTTCGACGTTGCCGCCCGTGCCAGCTGCCATATCGATCAGCACTGAACCGGCTTTCATTTTGGCAAGCGTGGCTCCGTGCACCAAGCGTGGTGCGTTACGACCAGGAATTTGCGCAGTCGTGATGACAATATCAGCATTGCTTAATGCTTTGTCAACCACTGCTGCTTGGTCTTTGACATATTGCTCCGATGGTGTCCAAGCATAACCACCTGTGGACTTAGCTGTCTCAGCTTCTTCTGCACTCATCGGCACATCAAGCCACTTACCACCTAATGACTCTACTTGCTCACGAGCAGTCGGACGTAAATCACTGGCTTCAACGACGGCGCCTAAACGCTTCGCCGTTGCAATGGCTTGCAAACCTGCAACACCGACACCTAAAATGACGACTTTGGCAGGTTTAACCGTACCGGCTGAGGTCATAAACATCGGGAACGGACGCGAATATTCGTTGGCAGCTAGTAGTACTGCTTTATAACCAGCAAGGTTGGCTTGTGAAGACAATACATCCATATTTTGTGCGCGCGACAAGGTGCGTGGTAATAGCTCCATGGCAAAGGTAGTAACGCCTTTAGCCGCATAAGTATCTAGCTGGCTATTACGATAGGGGTCGAGCATACCAACGACGATCTGACCCGTTGTTAGGCTCTCTGTCACCGCAGCAGGCAAGTCATTCACCGTGGTAATAATCTGAGACTGGGTGACTACCTCGGCGCTGCTATTGGCAATATCGGCACCAGCAGCCTGATACAACTCATCAGCATAATACGCTGCTTGACCTGCACCTGACTGTATGACGACTTCAAACCCAAGCTTACGCAATTTTTTGACCGCGTCTGGGGTTAGCGCTACGCGACTCTCGCTCGCGATATCTGCACTGATTACACCGATTTTCATACCGTCTCCTTACTTACGTCTTAATGACTACCTTTAATACCCTCAACGCACATTTAAAAAGCACAGGGGACAAAAAAACCTTTGGTCACTATTGGTTTAACATTAACCACCAAAGATTATCAATTTAATAAATGATAGCGAATTTGCCATCATGCCTTTTTATTATAGAGATAACGTCCGCTAACTTTCATTGCCTAATGATGACCCACAAGTAAAATAAAAAGTTAGGCATTTACACCATCTGCATAACTTTTATTGTTATATTAAAAAATTTTACTTTTTAAAGAACTCGTTAGACCTTATGATATATAGGCTGAGGGAACTAACTGCGACCTATAGAATACTTGCGAGCTGCCAGTATAGCTTAAAAAACACAAAACTGTGCCGAGTAAGTCAAGTTAAACCTGTGTATATCGTATAATGAGAAAGCTTGACACCTTAATAGGTTGGTCATCATAGATTGATCATGGATTCACTATAATAAGGAATAACTATGTATTTTGTACTCTCCCCTGCCAAATCTCTCAATGAGAAAGACGCGGTGCCAGTCAACTTAGGTAACTACCATAGTCAGCCTGAGCTGATTGAACACTCACAGGCGCTAATGAAAACATTAAAATCGAAAGAGCCGATTGATTTGCAAGAGCTGATGAGCATCTCCGACGATTTGGCCCAGCTAAATGCTGAGCGCAACCAACAATGGAGTTGGAGCAAAGACAAGCCCTTTACCGATGACGCGTCTGGTAATACCGCTAAACCGGCTGGTTATTTATTTGATGGCGATGTCTATACGGGCCTTGATATGTATCACATGGATAAAGACACCGCCATTTATGTCAATGAACATCTAGGTATTTTGTCGGGGCTTTATGGGGTATTGAAACCTCTCGATTTGATTCAACCATATCGCTTAGAGATGGGCACCAAACTAAAAAACGAGCGCGGTGATAATTTATATGAGTTTTGGGGCGAGGAAGTTACTGATACCATCAATGCGCGTATGGCTGATAGCGATGACAAAGTATTGATTAATTTGGCTTCCAATGAGTATTTTAAAGCGGTGAAAAAAAAGGCTCTAAATGCTGAGACTATAACACCACGATTTGAAGACGAAAAAAATGGTCGCTATAAAGTGATTAGCTTTTATGCCAAAAAAGCCCGTGGTCTGATGGTGAAGTATGCGGCAGATAACAAACTGACCAATGCTGAGCAGCTTAAGCAATTTGATTTGGCGGGCTATTATTATGTCGATGAGCTGTCTGACGATAAGACTTGGACGTTTAGACGAGATGAAGTAAGTCAATAGTTTTTAAAAGCCCTCCAATTTGCATAAAAAAACCCCGATAAGCCAAAGCCTATCGGGGTTTTATTTGAATTAGGTTAAATAGACTTTATGACAAAGTCATACTTCTGGCGAAAAGCGCTTTGTCGCAGATGACGCACGAAAATAGTACCTATTGTAAATTAAGCGCGTCTAACAAAGAGAAATCGCTTTGTAGCAGAAGTAGAGTTACATCATGCCGCCCATTCCACCCATACCGCCCATTCCACCAGCGCCCATGCCAGCCATACCATCATCACCTTGAGCAAGTTCAGTAATCATGACTTCAGTCGTAAGCATAAGACCGGCAACAGACGCAGCGTTTTCTAGTGCTGAACGAGCAACTTTAGCTGGGTCAAGGATACCCATCTCTAGCATATCGCCATACTCGCCAGTCGCTGCGTTGTAACCATAGTTACCGCTACCACTTTTGACTTCGTTAACCACTACTGAGGCTTCTTCGCCTGAGTTGGTCACGATTTGACGTAATGGTGCTTCCATGGCGCGACGTAGGATATTGATACCCGCGTTTTGGTCATCGTTGTCGCCACGTAGCTCAGACAATGCATTCATTGCACGAACTAAGGCAACGCCGCCGCCAGGAACTACGCCTTCTTCAACCGCAGCGCGAGTCGCATGTAGCGCATCATCAACGCGATCTTTCTTCTCTTTCATTTCAGTTTCAGTCGCAGCGCCCACTTTGATAACGGCAACGCCGCCAGCAAGTTTTGCCATACGCTCTTGTAGCTTTTCTTTGTCGTAGTCAGACGTTGATTCTTCTACTTGACGTTTGATAGACTCCACACGGTTTTCGATGTCAGCTTTGTTACCAGCGCCATCAACGATAACGGTGTTTTCTTTACCGACAGTGACTTTCTTAGCCGTGCCCAATTGCTCTAGAGTAGCAGTCTCAAGGCTCAGACCAATCTCTTCAGAGATAACCGTACCGCCAGTTAGCGTGGCGATATCTTCTAGCATAGCTTTACGACGATCGCCAAAACCTGGTGCTTTAACCGCACAAGTTTTTAAGCCGCCACGCATGTTGTTCACAACCAATGTTGCCAATGCTTCATTTTCTACGTCTTCAGCAATGATTAGCAATGGCTTGCTTTGCTGCATGACTTGCTCAAGTAATGGCACGATCTCACGGATATTGCTGATTTTTTTATCAACAAGCAAGATGTATGGGTTTTCAAACTCAGCGGTTAAGCTGTCTTGCTTATTCGCAAAGTACGGGCTGATATAGCCACGGTCAAACTGCATACCTTCCACAACTTCTAAGGTATCTTCAAAGCTTGAACCTTCTTCAACAGTGATGACGCCTTGCTTACCGACTTTTTCCATCGCTTGAGCAATCAGTTCGCCAATTTTAGTGTCTGAGTTGGCAGAAATAGAGCCCACTTGAGCAATTGCTTTTGAATCGTCAGCTGGGGTTGATAGCAAATGGATTTGCTCAACAGCAGCGCGAACCGCTTTATCGATACCGCGCTTAAGATCCATTGGATTCATGCCGGCAGCAACAGACTTCATGCCTTCTTGCAAGATTGACTGAGCCAATACGGTCGCAGTCGTTGTACCATCACCAGCGACATCGTTGGTGCGGCTAGCGACTTCACGGACTAATTGAGCGCCCATGTTTTCAAATTTGTTTTCAAGCTCGATTTCTTTGGCAACCGATACACCATCTTTAGTGATAGTAGGTGCGCCGAAAGATTTATCGATCACCACATTACGACCTTTAGGGCCTAAGGTTACACGTACTGCGTTTGCTAGGACGTTTACGCCGTCCATCATTTGTTTACGGGCATCTATGCCGAATTTTACGTCTTTAGCCATGTTAAATTACTCCATTATTATAAGTATAGAAATACAATTGAATGAGTCGATACAGTATTGTTAAGAACAATTGTCTTAAATGCGCTGAGTATAAACATACTCAAAAAGGACTAGCCTTCTAGCACACCCAATACATCAGATTCTTTCATAATAAGTAGTTCTTCGCCGTCAACTTTCACGGTTTGACCAGCATATTGACCGAACAAGACTTTGTCGCCAGCTTTTACATCTAACGCGCGAGTTTCACCGTTGTCACGAATCTGACCGTTACCAGTGGCTAGTACTTCACCTTGTGAAGGCTTTTCTTGAGCAGAACCAGGTAATAAGATACCACCGGCCGTTTTGGTTTCTTCTTCTATGCGGCGGACAACAATACGATCATGTAAAGGACGAATATTCATCAATATGTCTCCAATAAGTTGGTTGTTTGAATTAAAAGTTTATTTGGTTTGAGTGTCTCAATACTTATATCTTCAAACGCTATTTTTTTAAACAGCATAATAAGGATAAGTGTTGAGCTTGTTTCAAAAAGTGGGGGCAAGGTGAGTTCGGTTCAAGTGTAAACGCCAAAAATTTACAAGAATTTTTGAGTTAGTAGCGCATTTATCTACGAATAACCAAGAATCGCTCAAAGCGCCCTAAAATAAAGACCTCAATATAAAAACGATAACCCGTCATAAAAGCTTTAACGAGTTGCCATAATAAGCAAAGTCAGAGCCGTTTTTGCCTATTCTAAAGTGGTTTATAGTAAGGTGCTCACAGTAAGTTACTGTTAGTAATAGGGTCATGACTGTCAGTAACATCGGCTACAAGAGCCACACGTCTGACTCTGCGGTGACCCTTGAAAATGTAACAGAGTATGACCATTATAGTGCTTAATAACATAATAATAGTTATAAACCATCCTACAGATAGAAATTAAGGAATATCCATGAGTTTTTTATCAATCAATCAAAAACCATCAATCGTTAACGCTAATAATACAACGCGCAGTAAATCTAAATTCTTAACCGCCTTAACCACGGGCGCTAGTATTGCTGCCATCGGAGCTTTGAGTATGACTGCCCCTACCCTTGCCAGCGCAAAAACCATTCAACCATCAAGCGCCAATTATAGCTTTACAGTAGAAGACAAATACAAAGGCACGGCTACTCGCACGCTTAATAAATCAGGCAATACGTGGAAATATAATGTCAATGCACGGGTAGCCGGTGTCGCAAGCGCCGCACAAAATAGTACCTTTACCATCAATGGTAATAATGTCATTCCAACTCAAGCCAGTACCACTTATAAACTTTTAGGAATTGGGCGTACGCATAAATTAGACTTTAACCCAAGCAGTAAAAAAGTCGTCAGTAACTATAAAGGCAAATCAACAACCCTAAATATGGCGCAGCAAGCTTTTGATGATTTAAGCCTTGAGGTGCAAATTCGCCAAGACTTATTAAACGGTAAGTTCTCGGGCAATTACTATATGGCAAAGAAAGATAAAATTGAGAAAACACCCTTTAAAAAATCTGGCAATACCAAAATCACCGTGCCAGCCGGTACCTTTGATACCGTGCGTGTCGATCGCATCCATGATGACAACAGCCGCTCTACCAGTTTTTGGCTCGCACCAAGCTTAGATTATCTACCAGTAAAAGTAAGCCAAATCAACGATGGTAAAAAGATGGACTTAGAGTTGACCAAAGCTAACTAATTACTTATTTCACAATAAATAATTAACACAAAAAAAGCGGCGCTCTGCATGGAGCACCGCTTTTTTATGGGATTAAATGGATGTCTCAAATTGATAAAGAACGACTAGCGAGAACGAGGCTGCTTAACCACGTTATTCATCGAAGGCAGACGTTTGAGCAGTAAAAACAACCAAGTATTAATCAAGAACAACAGCACGAAATCAAGCAAATAAACCATAATTTCAATCATACTGCTGCCATAGACGCGGGTGAATAACACGACTCCACTCGCCCCTAAATATACTAGGGTCAGCATACTGCCAATCAATAACATATAGGGCGAGCGACCACGTAATATCACTGGTGTCAGGATAAAGGCAGGAATCAACCACAGCGCTTGCCAAGCGATACCACCATCGAAGGCAGACGTTTGAGCAGTAAAAACAACCAAGTATTAATCAAGAACAACAGCACGAAATCAAGCAAATAAACCATAATTTCAATCATACTGCTGCCATAGACGCGGGTGAATAACACGACTCCACTCGCCCCTAAATATACTAGGGTCAGCATACTGCCAATCAATAACATATAGGGCGAGCGACCACGTAATATCACTGGTGTCAGGATAAAGGCAGGAATCAACCACAGCGCTTGCCAAGCGATACCACCAATGATATCGGGGCTAGTCGGATTAAAAACACTGATCATAATCGGCAAAGCCAGCAACCGATATGCCACCCAAACCAACCACGTTAGCAGCAAGCGTTGGCGCATCGGTGCAATAGGCTTGCCAGTGTCAGCAGTATTCTCTACTGGGGCATTGGCCTTGTTCTTAGAGCGGTTAGTAGCCATTAGAAAGGTTTTTCCTTATCAGCAATATATCAATGCAGCTTAGCGACCAAAGTTAGCCTGTGCTAAAGCCGTCGCTGTGATAGCCAGTCTACGACCTTGGGCGATCGCCAATTCACGCTCATCAGCAGATACCGGTTGATCATGCAACGCGCCGCTGACATGACTCACGCCATAAGGCGTACCACCGCGATTAGTACGATTGAGGGCGGGCTCTGCATACGGTATACCTACGATCATCATGCCATGATGCATCAACGGTAACATCATGGTCAGCAGTGTCGTCTCTTGGCCGCCATGCATCGAGCCGGTCGCCGTAAATACCGAAGCTGGTTTGTTTTGTAGATTGCCTGCCAGCCAAAGGGTGACCGTATTGTCCCAAAAGTATTTCATGGGCGCGGCCATATTGCCAAAGTGCGTCGGGCTACCAAGCGCCAGACCGCTACAGTCCTTTAGATCATCCATGGTGCAATACAGATCACCATCATCTGGTATCGCAGGCTTGCTTGCCGTGGTTTCGGGGGCAACGGTAGGCACAGTGCGGATACGCGCGCTTATGCCAGCATCTTCAATTCCTTGGGCAATCGCATATGCTAATGTCTTAGTCGTACCATAACTAGAATAATAGAGTACCAAAACATAAGGGGCGGTCTGACTCATTAGCAAAACTTCCTCATAAAATCATCGACGTTATTGTCTTCAATTATTATCTTTAATAGCATTGGCAGTGTACCAGCGTTTTAATATGCCAGCAGGTTGTTCATTTTTACACAGCCATTGCGATACATTTTGCAGAATTTATCAGCAAAATGTATGTGCACATTATGCCCGAGTCATTGACTGACATGCAAACAAACCCTGCTTGACATTATAGCGAGCCAAACACGGTAACGGTTGCTGCTGTGCATTTTGACACAATTATTTGGCAGATGCCTGCGACTCATTTTTGTTACACTATTGTCACTCTCATCGCTGCTAAATGGTCGACATGGAAAACCTATTAAAAAAACTCCCGTTCTTACACCAACGCTGGTTTCAGTTCTTACGATTTTTAACCCGGCACTTTTTTGAAGACAATTGCCAGCAAAAAGCAGCATCGCTTACCTATACCACCATGTTATCTATTGTACCGATACTGACGGTGCTATTGATGATTCTGTCCTCGGTACCAGCATTGGCTTCGGTCAGAGCACAGATTTATGAGGTGATTTATAGTAACTTACTGCCGCAATCGAGCATGCAAGTCAGTGAGTACATTAATAGCTTCGCTGAAAAATCATCTAATCTGACTATCATTGGTGCGATGGTGTTGTTTTTTACCACCATCATGACCTTGACGACCATTGAGCGTGCTTTTAACCAAATTTGGCGGGTAGAAAATCGTTCAGGTGGCATCAAAAGCATGCTGCGCTATTGGACCATCGTTACTATGGGGCCGCTGGTTTTGGGTACAGCCTTTATCGCCTCAAGTGCCGTGCAAAGCCTGAGCTTCTTAAACCGCCAAATTGCAGGTTATGGTATTGATTGGTCTTTTTGGGTACAAGCCGTCTCAATTGGCATAACCATTGCTGGCTTTATAGGAATGTATTGGTTTATCCCAAAAGCCCGCGTGCCAGCGAAAAATGCAGCGATTGCTGGTATCTTT
Organism: Psychrobacter okhotskensis; assembly: GCF_965638355.1. Taxonomy (NCBI): domain Bacteria; kingdom Pseudomonadati; phylum Pseudomonadota; class Gammaproteobacteria; order Moraxellales; family Moraxellaceae; genus Psychrobacter; species Psychrobacter okhotskensis. The sequence goes on along the minus strand of NZ_OZ281822.1, from coordinate 786,256 downwards.
GTCGCCATTGTTTTTGAGCTGATGAAACATCTTTTTGGTACGGTAATGGCCAACTTTACCAGCTACGAGGCTATTTATGGTGCCTTTGCCGCGCTACCTATCTTTTTATTATGGATCTATTTGTCTTGGAACTTAATTTTATTAGGGGTCGAGATTAGCTATACCTTGACGATTTTTGAAACTGAGGAAGTCTACCCGCGCCATCCACTACTTAGCTTGCTGGACATGTTGAATCTCGTGTATATCCATCACTTAGAGGGTGAAGCGGTCAGCGAACAAGCGCTGCGTAATGTGCTAGGTCGCAAAGAGCTACCGAAATGGTATACCTACATTAATTATCTGCAGGACTGCAATCTCATTACCATGACCGAAGATGATGACTATGTACTCAAAAGAGACTTGAGCAACATGACGTTATGGGATTTTTATCGCACGCTGCCTTATCCGCTACCCATCAAGGATGAGCTGGATGAGATGAATCAAGAAGATCAAAAGCCTTGGCTAAGCTTATTGGTGGCTCGCTTTGAGAATACTGAAGCGTTTGCCAAACAGCAGCTGAACTTGCCATTGGGCACTATCTTTACCAACAGTGAGCCGCGCAAAAAGTCAGCAAATGACAAAGCCAGCGCTCACTCGCAGAATAAAAACAAACTGTTTAGAAAAACGATGACTACTTCAACTCAGCAATTAGCCAAAGACGACTCAGGCATTCATCATGATGCCCCGCGTTTTGACCCTGCGGCTTACGATAAGGACAGCGATCTAGACTGCGACAATCATAACCACGAAATTGTGATTCCTAAAGATACCGACGAACAACCAGCAGCCCTTGACACTGATAGACGTGGCGGTAAAAGCGCTATCATTACTGAAGCAGACAACCCAAAAGCAATATAAATAAACTAATAAATAAGTAGTAAAAATTATTAGTGAGCGTGATGGCGGTTAATGTGCCTTAGCTAATAAATATCTATTAATTGTCGAATAACTATTATTTTGGATACCTTAAGACTTATGGCAGCCGACAACCATACTAAAAATACTCTTTTTACCCGCGCGGTCGATACAGGGCAGAACGGCTTAAAAAACCTCGCACAGTTATGGTCGCTAAAGACGCTAACCGATTTGCCTGATCGCTTGAAAAACCTGTGGGAGCAATTAATTGGCTCTTATTGGTTTATCCCAACCGCTTGTGTGCTTGCGGGTATTTTACTTGCCCCTATCTTAGTCACGATTGATGAGCACTTTGACCGTGAAACCGTTAGGGAGCTGAGTTTTGCCTTTACTGGTGATGATGATGCGGCGCGCGCAATTATGACTGCGATTGCAGGTGCAGTACTTGGCGTCGCAGGTACTACATTTTCGATTACTATTGCCGTACTGTCGATGGCCTCCTCACAATTTGGCCCTCGATTATTACGTAACTTTTTGACAGATACGCCGAATCAGTTTGTCTTAGGCGCGTTTATCGGTACTTTTAGCTATAGCTTATTGGTTTTAAAGTCGATTCATAAGTATGACGTTGACTTTGGTGTGCCGCAGTTGGCGGTGACCTTTGCCATTATTATGGCGATTATCTGTGCCTTATTGTTGGTATACTTCGTGCAACATATGGTGCATGCCATTCAAGCATCGCATGTCATTGAAAATGCCAGCAACGATGCGCTTAAAAACATTCACTATTGGTATGGCGACCATTGCGATATCGAGCATCAGCGTGATATCGAGCATCATGATGTTGAGCAGTTTCACACTTGGTTAGCGACACCCATCTACTCACCAAGCTGCGGCTACCTGCAACAAATTTATTTAGAATCTCTGATTACTTTGACACAAGACTACGGTGGCGTGGTACAACTCCATACCAATCTGGGCCATTTTGTCACTGATAAAAATGTCATCGGCTATTTCTATCAGCGCCCAGCAGACCATCCAAACAACCTGAAAAAGACTAAGATAAACCATCTTGCGGTGATACCGCGTGCACCCGACGGCATATTTTGGCAGCGCTTTGCCACTTGCATACGCCTTGAGCAACGGGTGACGCACTCTAATGACATCGCGTATAGCCTAGGACAAATGACTGAGATAGCGGTACGGGCGCTGTCTCCTGGTATCAACGATCCTAAAACGGCTGTCAATTGCGTGCAATCATTGACTACTTGCATAAGTACCATGATGCGCCGTCAGCCACCAAGTCCATACCATTTTTACTCACCAACGCAAGATAACGACGAAACCTCTGAAAATTTTGTGCCGCAGCAGCGAGTGTCTATCTTGGCTGTTGTCACTCATACACCCAAGATATCGGACTTTATTGATACTTCGCTTGGCGAGATACGCCGTTACGCGACGGCTGACCTGATGGTATTAAAAGCACTCTGTCAGGCGATGGTCGACCTTAACTACGCGCGCGTGAATGGCGCACAGCAACAAACCTTACTGCATGAGCTGAGCTTGGTGGCGCGTGCAGGCGAGGAAAATCTGAGCTATAGCGAGTTGGTCAACGATTTAAAAGCCATGTGTCAGCAGGCAAAGCAATTTATTCTTAATGACGATGCTACCCATCAATATTTTGCATACATGAGTGAGTTTGCCGCCCACATCGATAAAGCGTTACAGACAGAATCAAGCTAGCGATCTGAGTTATTAGCAATACCAAATATTAGTAAAATAAGAACAAACCTCCTATTTATAACACGCTCATAAGCTTTTGGCTTAGAGATACTTTTATATTCACCTGAGACTTCTTTCATGGCATCTACTACCAGTCTGACCATCCTTGAAATCAGCGCGATTTTTTTATCAATTACTGCTTTGTTGACCTATGTCAATCATCGCTTCGTCGGGTTACCCACCACCATTGGCGTCATGGTCATCTCCATTCTTTTGTCTATCGGCGCGATATTTTTGGGGTTTTTAGGCTTTGATCAGCTCATTGATTATGAAGTCAGCCTCTTAGAGCAGCTTGATTTTACGGAAGTATTGCTCGATGGCATGCTCTCTATGCTGCTGTTTGCAGGGGCGCTGCACGTCAATATTAGTGATTTAAAACGTTACAAGCTACCTATTGGTATCCTTGCCGGTCTTGGCACGATAGTGTCAGCATTGCTTATTGCTACTGCCCTCTACTTTATGCTGCCGCTATTTGATTTTGGTTTGCCTTTTCTGTGGTGTTTATTATTTGGTGCTTTGATATCGCCGACTGATCCGATTGCCGTGATGGGTATTCTGGCATCAGCTGGCGCGCCAAAAAGCATCGAAACGGTCATCGCTGGCGAGTCCTTATTCAACGATGGTATCGGCGTTGTTATTTTTGTCTTGTTGCTTGGCATTTTATCTAGCGGTGATATTCCAACGGTCAATTATGTGGCACATACCTTGGCTGTCGAGGCTGGTGGCGGTGTTGTCTTTGGCTTGGTGCTAGGTGCTATTTTGTATTATTTACTAAAAAGCATTGATAGCTATCAAGAAGAGGTTTTGTTAACGTTAGCGGGCGTCATAGGCGGCTACGCGCTGGCCAGCCATTGGCATCTATCAGGACCACTCGCTATGGTAATGATGGGCTTAATGGTCGGCAACCGTGGGCGTGAGCTGGCAATGAGTGATAAGACTCGCCATTATATTGATTTATTTTGGGAGTTAATAGACGAGATTCTCAACGCCATTTTATTTGTTTTGATTGGTCTTGAAGTAGTGATAATCGCTTATTCGGGTAACTTATTTATCGCAGGCGGTCTGACTATTATCATCGCCCTACTAGCAAGATTGATCGTGGTTGGTATGACAACCAAGACGTTCAGTCGTCAACTTAACTTGCCAACGGGTGCGTGGAAGGTGCTGACATGGGGCGGATTACGCGGTGGTATCTCAGTCGCCCTAGTACTGCAATTGCCTATGGGCACAGAGCGCGACATTTTATTGGCGCTTACTTATGCAGTCGTAATTTTCTCTATTTTAGTGCAAGGCCTGAGCGTCGGTAAAGTCGCTAGAAGCATTCGCACTGAAGAGAAAACAGTTGAGCTATAAAAAGTAAAACTATAAACAATAAAGCTATCAATTATAAAAGCTTGCGGATAACAAAAACCCAGCACAAGCGATTAACTTTATGCTGGGTTTTTTAATCAGTATCTATAGTCAAGGAATTTCAGAATCGCTACAAGGCGACCGACCGCAGATAGTACACTAAGTACATCTAGGACGGGTAACACTGTAGAGGTTTAAAAGTGCTCTGACTATAAAACTTTATATTAGACCTTTTTGCTTCATATTACGGTATACCACAATAACGATGATAATATTTAAAACAAAAATAGCCAGTTTAAACCAATCAAACGGACGAGCAAGCAGATAATATAACTCTATGGGAATAAATATTCCATAACCGATGACACTAAACCAATACGCCCATGTTTTATCTTGCCACAAGCCATAAGCCTCAATAAAGCGTATCGCTGCATAAATAAATATCAGTAATAAAAATAGAGGCCAGTTTTTACTGGCTTGTTGGGCAATTCGTACCGTACTCTCTACTTGCGGTGCAAGAAGATGACCAAAGTTCTGCTGCCAGGTTGCTGTGGCGGTGGCAAGCCAACGCTCAAGGTCGGTATGCCATAGCCATAACGCGCCTGCCCCGAGTAGCGCGCCAATGCCTTTAGCCACTTCATAGACGGCCACCGCTTTGATCGACTCGCTAGATTCACCGCGTAGCCTATTATCCCGACCGAGCCTTGCATGACGGCTACCCTTCGAGGATGGCTCTAAAGGCTCATCCCGTTGGGGCAAATTAGCCAAAGAACGTCTCCACGACGCGCCCGTGCAGTTGCTGGTTAAAGAATGGCGTGTTTTTACCATTGGATAGCATTGATTGCGCCGTGACTTGCCACTCAATATTCGGATCGACCAAAACGGCACCGCCTGCATTTTCGTATTGCGTATTAATACCAGCGATTTTTGCAGGGTTCAGACAGATTTTATCGACTAGCTGCACTAAAGTAAGTACGTCATCATTGACCAGTTGACATGCCAGCGCCATAAAAGTATCAAAGTTTGAGATGCCAGGCGTACAATCGGCAAACGGTGCTTTTTTAGCAGTACTATTCAAAGGTTCATGATGACTACAAATAGCATCAATAGTGCCATCTTTGAGCCCGCGACGGATAGCTTGCTGATCGGTATTACTGCGTAGTGGCGGTAACACGTAGGCTTGAGCATTAAAACCTTCTAAATTGTCATCGGTTAAATACAACTGATGCATAGCTACATCACAAGTCACTGGCAAGCCTTTGTCTTTCGCCCAGCGCATCAGCTCTATCGAAGACTTGCAAGACAATTGACTAAAATGCGCAGCAATCCCCGTTTCTTCTACCATCAATAGCTGTGTAGACAAGGCAACGGTTTCAGCAATCCACGGTATACCTTGTAGTCCGTGATAAGAGGCAATATAACCCTCATGCGCTACCCCATCTCCCGAGAGACTTGGTTCATCAGGATAAAAGAATACCTTCATCCCAAAAGTCGCGGCATATTCTAAGGTACGCAGTAATACCAAATCATTGGCAAAAGGTCGGCGCGCATTAGAGACGGCAATACAGCCCCCTTTTTTGAGTCCCGCAATATTGGACGGACGCTCTCCTTCCAAACCTGCGGTTAATGCACCCAAGATATGTAAATAAATACCGCCATCTTCAAGCGCGCGCTCACGCAAACCTTTCAAGAGCGAGCCATTTTCTAAAATAGGATTGGTATCGGGTGGGATAACCACATGCAAAAACCCATTGGCACGGGCTGCACGCCCTTCTGACTCTAACGTGCCGTGTTGCTGTTGTCCTGGTTCACGTAGACGGGCGCACAAGTCAACCAACGGTGGCAGCAACCACATCTCGCGTCCAGCTTCAAGACTGGCCAGTTTGGCTTTCACAGTATTTGAAAGTGATGCCTTAAAGGTATCAGGAAGATGATCGATTAGCGGGGCATCAGTATTAAGCATAGTGGACATGAGCGTTATTACCGTATCAATAAAATGAAATAAGCGAGAATAAGACAGTGCAGCAGCTATTATTTACCAGCTGCTTGATGAGCGCGTTGACCTTCCATCGCGAGTGACAATACTGCCATACGAATCGCAATACCGTTATTAACCTGCTTTAGAATCACAGATTGGGCACCATCAGCAACGCTAGAGGCAATCTCAACACCGCGATTCATCGGACCTGGGTGCATCACCAACGCATCAGGCTTGGCTAAAGCTACACGCTCTGGGGTAATACCATAGTGCTTATAGTATTCATTCGATGATGCTAGCAGCGGCGAGCCGATACGCTCGTTTTGTATTCTCAAACCCATAATGACATCGCAGTCGGTCACGCATTCATTCATATTTTCATAAACTTGTACGCCAAAACGCTCAATGCCTTTAGGCAACAAAGTACGTGGCGCACAGACACGAATATCTTTGACACCTAACGTTTGCAAGGCACTGATATCTGAGCGCGCGACGCGTGAGTGCTTAATGTCCCCAACAATCGCAACCGACAGCGCTTCAAAGGGGCGCGGCGCTTCGCGGTGAATGGTGAGCATATCAAGCATCCCTTGGGTTGGATGCGCGTGCCAGCCATCGCCACCATTGATGATAGCGATATCAGGTGTGACTTCCGTCGCCATAAAATGGGCAGCGCCTGAGGCAGAGTGGCGTACGACAAAGATATCCGCCGTCATGGCTTGCAGATTCCACAAGGTATCGCGCAGGCTCTCGCCTTTTTTGGTACTAGAGCGCTCGATATCGATATTCAGCACATTGGCACCCAGACGTTTTTCAGCCACTTCAAAGGTCGTACGCGTACGAGTGGAAGGCTCAAAAAACAGATTCATCACCGTGTAGCCTTCCAGCTCAGGACGATTGATCAATTGTCCATTATCATCAAAAAATGTCTCAGCTTTGGCAATAATTGCCTGTAACTGTGCTTTATTTAACCCTTCCACGCCCAAAAAATGCCGGATACCACCATCTACATTAAGCTGTGGACGACTCAATGAGGTATTCAATTTTTGATGAATGGTATCGGGATCGAATTTGGCATAATCTGTCGGTGAAATGCTATGGGCTGCACTGCTATCAGTAGAATTTGACATAATGGCAAGTCTTTATCGTTGGTTTATAGAGTCAATAATAACGGGTTTATTCATCTTTGTTTGTTGATTTATAGCGGATACGCACAGATACGGGGACATTTAGACGCTTATTTGCTACAATTTACTGTAATCATATAAGCGATATAAAACTCACTCAGCTACCCTATTAAATAATAGGCATAGACCGGTACCCACCACAATAGAAAACCAGCATTGTAAAACTATCAATAAATAATAATAGCGATAGTGTAGCTGATTTTGTGGTCAGGACAAAGACGCTATGCCACCTATTTGAAGATTTACTTGTTCAGAGAGTAGCTCGTACTACCTGTTAAATTCCTTTAACGCTTATCTTTTCTCAATTTTTCATGCCATTTATTAGGAAGCCTCATGACGACCTTAGCACATTATTTAAACACCAATGCGAACAGTCCTGCACTGAACGACGTCATTACGACGGTCACAGGCGTTGGCAAAACCATTTCGCAGTTACTTAGAAAAGGGGCGTTAGCAGATATTTTGGGTGAAGCCGGCAATCAAAACGTCCAAGGCGAAGAGCAAAAGAAGCTAGACGTATTGGCCAATGATTTATTGTTAGATGCTTTGGCAAAAAATACTCATTGCGCAGGGGTTGCTTCAGAGGAGCTTGATGATGCGACTCCCGCCAATGCCGATGGCAGCCTCTTGGTCTTGTTCGATCCTCTAGATGGTTCATCAAATATCGATATTAATATGGCGGTTGGCACTATTTTCTCTATTCTCCCCTACCAGCGCCAAGGTCAACTCAGTGAAAATAGCGACTTCTTACAAGCGGGCAATCAGCAGCTAGCAGCTGGCTATTTATTATATGGCACCTCCACTGTACTAGCGCTGACCATCGCAAATAACGTCGTTATGTTTAGCTTAGATCCCGATACTAATGACTATATACTGATTGAAGACAATGTCCAAATCAATGCCGATACCAGTGAGTATGCTATCAATGCCTCAAACTATCGCTATTGGCGCGCACCGATGCAGCAGTATATCGATGAATTAATCGCTGGCGAAGCTGGTGTGCGTGGTCGCGACTTCAATACCCGCTGGGTTGCCGCCATGGTTGGTGACGTGCACCGTATCTTATGTCGCGGTGGGCTCTTCACTTATCCATTTGACACCAAGTATGCCAATAAAGCAGGCAAATTGCGCTTAATGTACGAAGCTAACCCGATGAGTTTATTGATTGAGCGGGCGGGTGGCGGTGCAACGGATGCGGTTAATCGCATTCTGGATATTGAACCGACAGATATTCATCAGCGTGTCCCAGTGGTACTTGGTAGCAAAAACGAAGTGGCCTACATTAAAGACTTACATGTAAAGCATGCTGGTCAATAAATTAGCCGAATCAATCTGATAGCCATCAGTACAAACTTTATTAATTATATGGTTTTATACTGATGGTTCAAATTCTCTATATTTTTTAAGCGATCCATTATGGTAGCAAATCCCACCGAGCTGATTACCTCAGATAAGAATACGACGGTCAAGCTGGTAAAGGCACTATTGGCGCAGGCACGCCAGCGTAAAAAACAAGGTCAGACTGTCATTGAAGGGATTCATCTCATTGATGCGGCTCTGCGTAGTGACTACCCGTTTACCCAAATTTTGCTAGCCGAATCTGCCCATAATAACTCTGAGGTTCAGCAGGTTTTAACTCGTCTGCCGACTTATACGCCTATCTTAACGTTATCAGACTCGCTATATGAGAGTATTCGTAGCTTGGGTACGGGTATCGACATCATGGCGCTTATCAATATACCAATCCATGGCTTAACGATAATTAATGATGATTGCCTGATCCTTAATGATGTCCAGGATAGTGGTAATGTTGGTACTTTACTACGCACTGCAGCAGCAGTTGGCATCAAGAACATACTCTGTACCGATGCCACAGCACAAGCATGGTCTCCTAAGACGCTAAGAGCAGGTATGGGTGCGCAGTTTGCCCTAACTATCTATGAAGGTCTCAGCGTGCAAGATATATTAGATTATGTCCAAGTACCCCTATTAGCAACCAGCTCACATACCGATACAGTAATTTACCAACATGACTTAAAAGAACCAATCGCTTGGATTCTGGGTCATGAGGGACAAGGCGTTTGTGATGAACTGATGCAGTGTGCCACCCCTATTGCTCTACCACAGCCTAATGGTCAAGAAAGCCTCAATGTCGCCATTGCAGGCTCATTATGTCTATATGAGACGTTGCGTCAAAGGAAGTACTGTTAACCTTAATTTTGATTGTATGAAGAAATATTAACCAAAAAATAGCTGAATAACTACATATGGTTATCCAGCTATTTTTTTGGTTTTAGAACAATATTCTATCCCTTTTACCGATAGAACTGTCCGTTGATGCTGTTCTTGATACGAATACAAACTAGCCTATATAAGGGTTAGTACGTAACCACTTAGTAGCCAAGTACTTTGTACCTTTTATCACTGGCATACCAGCGTGCAGACTTAAAGGTTCAACACTACCATCAAACTTAGTGTTAGCAAAATATAAAGCCATGCCCTTTTTGGGTCGCACCTCAAGATTTACTTTAGGAAAACTGGTACCACCCCCAGCTTCTACATCAGATAGGTACATCAGTAAAGTACCTACTCGTTGCCCTCCTTTACCTACATTTCTTTGAAAATTTTCATTATTAGGGTCAAAAAAATCATAATGTGGACGATATTCAGCGCCTTTCCCATACTGTAAAACTTGCAAACCTTCACCGCGAATGGCTGGCCAATGTAATAAAGCCTCTATTCTATTCTCAATTGTCGTTATCAGAGGCGTAGCGCTGCGTTGAAAGCCGCAGCTTAGACTGGTTCTGGCATGATGCGCGGCAAAAGTGCCATCAGTAGGACTGACGACTCTGGATTCCTTCATTTTACCTTCAGTGCTTTTTATAAGTTGGTCACATTCTTGATGACTCAAAAAACTCTCTATGACAGCCACAAAAGGGGGATGAAAAGTTGATGCCAACTTGACCGTCTTATCTGGCAATTCTATCGAATTGTGAGTCATGTCTATGTAGGGAATATTGATAACATCCGACTGTTGTGACATTAACTCGTAAGCAGCACTGTAAAACCCTCTTTCAAAGAGAGTACTGATAATCTTATTAGGGGGTACGCCGCGCTCGATGTTTTCTGCAATCCACTGTTGCCAAGTGGGTTCTAGCTGTAAAATTGCGTTCATGTTTACTCATTGTAATCTTATCCCTGAAAGTTTTAGACAAATAATAGTATCGCACATTCGTTTGTTTAACTAAACCAATCTCCTAATAGAACGTGCCCTCATTTTAAAAATGCTGAGAAAAATGAAAAAAATAGCAACCAAACAAGGAAAATAGCGCAGATGATATCGAGATATTGGCCATAGATTGATAAGTTTAGATAAGATTTTTAGACTTTAACGCAGTTATAAAAAAAGCCCTCGAACCAAACTGGTCGAGGGCTTTATAAATCAGTGTATATTAGTAGCGTAGCGAACCATCAATAATAGTTTGAAACGCTCTATTATCGGCTGTTCAGCAAAAATCATTAAACCTTGCTGGTCAGCTCAGGCAACGCTGTAAACAAATCAGCTTCTAAGAAGTAATCAGCAACGCTTGCGATAGGCGCTTCTGGGTCATTGTTGATAGCAACGATGATTTTAGAGTCTTTCATACCAGCCAAATGCTGAATAGCACCTGAGATACCAGCAGCGATATATAAATCTGGTGCAACGATTTTACCCGTTTGACCGACCTGCATATCGTTTGGTACATAGCCTGCATCAACAGCAGCACGTGATGCACCAACCGCTGCGCCTAACTTGTCCGCTAATGGCTCAATGTACTTGGTGAAGTTTTCGCCATTGGCCAATGCACGGCCACCAGAAACAACGATGCTTGCTGAGGTCAATTCAGGACGGTCAGATTTCGCCATTTCTTCATTCACAAAGCTTGCTTTACCAGACTCTTGCACGTTGTCAATCGTTTCGACGGTGGCTGAACCACCTTCGCTCGCGACTGGATCAAACGCGGTCGTACGTACCGTCAATACCACTTTATCTTCTGATGTTTTAACAGTCGCTGTTGCGTTGCCTGCATAGATAGGACGCTCAAAAGTTTGCGCATCTACGACAGCAGAGATTTCTGACAACATGCTCACATCAAGTAATGCTGCAACACGTGGCATGAAGTTTTTGCCAGTCGTTGTAGCAGGTGCAATGATATGGCTGTAATCACCAGCAATATCAGCAACCAATAGCGCTATGTTACCAGCCAATTGATGCTCATAAGCTGCATTGTCAGCCAATAGTACTTTAGCCACGCCTTCAGCTTTTGCTGCTTCATCAGCCACTGCTTGCGCACCACTACCGGCGACCAATACATGGACATCACTACCCATTTGTTTAGCAGCAGCGATAGTGTTTAAAGTTGCCTTTTTTAGACTGGCATTGTCATGTTCTGCATATACCAAAATTGCCATTGTTTTTATCCTTTATTTGTTCGTATCATCTATTCATGTGGTCATCTGTTCATAAAATTATGCATACGCTTAGCTTTTAAATACGTGAGCCGCGTTATGATAGTTTTACGCAGAATACGCTATAACAAAGTACTAGATTACTTTTGCTTCGTTTCTTAGCTTATCGACCAATTCATCAACTGACTTCACTGTAATACCAGCTTTACGTTCAGCAGGTGGCACAACTTTAATAATTTCTTGCTTAGAAGCCATATCAACACCAAAATCAGCTGGCGTTTTTTCATCAAGTGGCTTTTTCTTCGCTTTCATGATGTTAGGCAGTTTGGCATAACGTGGCTCATTCAAGCGCAAATCAGTCGTAATCACCGCTGGCAAGTCAAGTGCAAGCGTTTGTAAACCACCATCGATTTCACGTGTGACGTTGACTTTATCGCCTTCAACTTTCACTTCTGAGGCAAACGTACCCTGACCAATACCCATCAATGCGGCTAGCATCTGACCAGTTTGGTTGTTGTCGTCATCAATCGCTTGCTTACCCAATAGGATAATATCTGTAGATTCAGACTCAGCAATGCTTTTCAGAATCTTAGCGATTTGCAGTGGATAAGGCTTGGCGTCAGTCAATACTAAAACACCACGATCAGCACCCAATGCTAGCGCTGCACGGATTTGCTCTTGTGACTCTTTTGGACCAATAGACGCAACAATGATTTCGTCAATCACACCCGCTTCTTTTAGACGAACGGCTTCTTCTACTGCAATTTCATCAAAAGGGTTGATTGACATCTTGGTGTTAGATAGATCCACGCCAGAGTTATCAGCTTTTACACGAACTTTTACGTTATAATCAATGACACGCTTGACCGCTACTAATGCTTTCATACGTTCCTCGTTTATTAATGTTATGAATTAAAAAATTGTCAGTTAAGAACCAAAGGTTCATCTTTTAAACTGTGGTTCAAATCGTCGTTCAAAATGCTACTTAAGGTCGTTACTGCCTCAACAGCAAATTAATATTCAAGAATGCCAAAACAATACCAAAGGGTATCGGTCTGCTATTCTCTACTCATCAAATCTGTTAAAGCTAAGCCAACCGTTATTATCAGACCTATCTATCTTGCGCGAGCAGCGCCTTAAGGTCAAGGAAGTGCCGTGAATAATGCGTCATAAATTTGTCACTATTATTAAAAAAATAGTTTATAGACCTATTATTTCACGGTTTTATCCTAATAAGGTGCTTAACCTTTTGCCCTTTATAGCATTATCAACGCCTTATTTATTTAACGTTTTGTTATTATTACTCACGTTAAAGCTTTTTACGTCCAAAATATCTTATGAAAGGCTGTTATCAGGCTTAATTAATAAATGACTGTCACGAATATCATCAAACAGCGACCAGTCAGGAGGGGTGTTATCATTTTTAATGACACTCATGTCCCCTGTTGTTTCCATAATTACTGCAAAGACTTCGCTCTTAGATTTGAGTCCATTTTTGCGTAGTACTTCTTGCACATCACTGGTGCTCAGGTTTGCTTCTTTTAAATTATCCGAAAAATATTCCCCATGCGCCATTAATATGATGGCCTGATTGTCAATCAAGGATTTCAACGGTTTGACTTTACGTCTGATAATTGAGATAACCCCTTGAATCACAAATAGCACAGCAACGGCGAACAAGCCTTGTAACAAAGACGGACTATCAGACAATACTGTTGAGGCCAGTATGCTACCAATACCAACTGTCATGGCAAAATCATGGCTCGAGAGCTTAGAAAAACTTCGTAGCCCCATTAATCGTGTAAATAGCATTAAGCCTAAATAAAACCCAAGCGCTGATAATGAAATACCCAATACTTGCTGCCATTCAATTGAAAACCATGTCTGCCACTTCATAAAATACCCTCTTTCCTGCATTTTTATTACGTAAATACGTTACATTATCTGGAATCATCGACTGCTTAAACTGCTAATATTTAACGACTATTATTTTCGATGTGAAATAAATGGTATAAAAAAAGCAACCTGATGAGAGGTTGCTTTTTTTTAAAGTCTAAACAGTATTTTTATTTTTTTAACAAACAAAGAAATCTGTACATCTTATTAAGATTAACATTGCCGAGAATACTGTTAACAGTGATACTCAACAGCCGTTAAAATTAGATGGCTTCGATTTGCTCAGCTTGTGGGCCTTTTTTGCCATCACCTAAGATGAAAGATACTTTTTGGCCTTCAGCTAGGGTTTTGAAACCGCCACCTTGGATAGCGCTGTAGTGAGCGAATACGTCTTGTCCGCCATTGTCTTGAGCGATAAAACCAAAACCTTTAGCTTCATTAAACCACTTTACAGTGCCTTCAACTTTATCTGACATAAATTTTCCTGACTCTTTAACTGTTGGCGAGACGTGTGTCATCACCGATTAATTGATATATACTCTAGATCTTTTGCTGAATGCGGCGGCTCAAACTCATAATATATCAAGAAGATAGCTTATGTTTTTTGCCTCAAATCCATTGAGTACAGCTTGATTATAACAGTTTTTTTTGACTGCAACATATTAAATTGCAGAGTTTTGTAAACAATATAAGAACCCTTCAATAACCTTTTGTCACCATATTTTGATGGCTTGTTATCTCATATAGACCCTGTTTATTACTGTCAACTTTAATATTCTTTTGACATCTATTTAATAATAAAAATTAAGTCTCCCTATCTTTTGCGCACATTTATTGGGTCAAGGGTAGCCAAGGCGAGGTTAGCACCAGTAAGCAAAGGGCAAAAAATATTAAAGAAAACGATTGGCTATACGCGATATATTTAGTTGGTATGACCAAATCTTTGGGTGAGTCTGGGATACCTTTACGCTTTAACAATCTGGTGCCATAGACCCAGCCAAACACCGTATAAATCCCGTATGCGGCAGGCACTGCAACCGCCAAAGGCGTTAGATCGATCACATATAACATTACCACAGAGATAAAAAACCATGAAGTGTCTAGCAGTGAGCTGATTTGAAAAAACTTAGATTGTGGCAGCTTGCCATCGGTGCCTTTGAGCATCTCACCTTCGATCCAAATTAAAACAGCCACGACAGCACTAAGAGTAATATACACGAATTGCGGCGTTAGCCAGTCTGGAAAAGATATTTGCACAACATACAACCTGTAATCTATGGAAAAAATAAGAAGAGAAATAGTCACCGACATAGTCATGTAACTGAACCGACGCTTGCCTACATTGGGTGTGGGTTACTGGTTTTCAACCGCTATAATGAGTGAAAGGTAATATCGAACCATCACGCACTACTGATAGCAATAAAAACCCCGTGCTATCACTTGATAACACGGGGTCTGTTAAGACTTATTAAGCCTTACCATCATAAGTATTGACTTAGTTTTTGTCTTTATCGATGATTTTGTTGCCGCCAATCCAAGGCATCATGCCGCGCAGTTTAGCACCAGTCACTTCGATTTGATGCTCAGCGTTGTTACGACGACGAGCCGTCATTGATGGATAGTTGGTTGCGCCTTCACTGATGAACATTTTTGCGTATTCGCCAGATTGGATGCGTTTTAGCGCATTACGCATAGCTTCACGTGATTGCTCATTGATGACTTCAGGACCAGTCACATATTCGCCATATTCAGCGTTGTTACTGATTGAGTAGTTCATGTCAGCGATACCGCCTTCATACATGAGGTCTACGATAAGCTTAAGCTCGTGCAAACACTCAAAGTAAGCCATTTCTGGCGCATAGCCCGCTTCTGTTAGCGTTTCAAAACCCATTTTTACTAGTTCAACAGCACCACCACAAAGAACGGCCTGCTCGCCAAATAGATCGGTTTCAGTTTCATCTTTGAACGTGGTTTCGATGATACCTGAACGACCACCACCAACACCAGCTGCGTAAGACAAAGCTAATTGCTTGGCTTGACCTGAAGCATCTTGATAGATAGCGATCAAATCTGGAATACCGCCGCCTTTGGTGAATTCGTTACGAACGGTGTGACCAGGTGCTTTAGGCGCAACCATGATAACGTTAAGATCGCTGCGAGGAACGACTTGGTTATAATGAATCGCGAAACCATGAGCAAAAGCTAACGTAGCCCCTTCTTTGATGTTAGGCTCAATCTCGTTGTTATAAAGCTCTTTTTGGAACTCATCAGGGGTCAAAATCATAACCACGTCAGCAGCTTTAACTGCATCAGCCACTTCAGCAACTTTTAGACCAGCGTTTTCCGCCTTTTTCCATGAGCTTGAGTTCGCGCGTAGACCAACAGTCACATCGACGTCTGAATCTTGTAGGTTAAGTGCGTGTGCATGGCCTTGTGAACCGTAACCAATAATCGCAACTTTTTTGCCTTGGATAATCGATAGATCGCAATCTTTATCATAATAAACGTTCATAAATAGAGTCCTTTTCCTCAATCATGGCGTGCCATGGATAGTAAACGCTTATGCAGTAGCCATTATCGTAAAATGGTCACTAACATAAGCGTTATGTTAATGGTAGATAGATTATAACTAAAATGATTTTGATTAACTATTCAGTTGCTCAGCCACTAAGCGTATTAAATACTCAGTGTTTTTTCTCCACGTGCAATACCAATCACACCCGAACGTACCACTTCTAAGACACGTTCTCGGCCGATAGTATCGATAAAACCATCCAGCTTAGCCGTATCGCCAACGATCTGAATCGTATAGAGATTGGCATTGACGTCAACAATTTGTGCACGGAAAATATCTGCGCTGCGTTTGATCTCTTCACGTACGCTACCCGTTGCGCGAACTTTGACTAGCATTAACTCACGCTCAACGTGAACGGTGTCTGATAGATTAAGCACTTTAACCACTTCAATCAATTTATGCAATTGCTTGGTGATCTGCTCAATTCTTTCAGGGGAAGTAATGGTGGTTAACGTCAGACGCGAAATACTCGGATCTTCCGTTGGGGCGACGTTTAAGGTTTCGATATTATAGCCACGTTGTGAGAACAAGCCGACTAACCGCGACAACGAACCCGCTTCGTTTTCCATCAATACCGAAATCAGATGTTGTTGTTGCATTAGGTACGCTCCCCTTTGGTTAACCACATATCACGCATCGTCTGTCCAGCGATTTGCATTGGATATACATGCTCATTACGATCGACATAAACGTCAATAAATACCAGCTTGTCTTTCATTGCCATGGCTTCTGCAATCTGTGCTTCCATGGTGGCAGGATCAGTAATCTTGATACCAACATGACCATAACTTTCAGCTAGCTTGACAAAGTCTGGTAATGAATTCATATAAGATGACGCATGACGACCCTCATACAGCATGTCTTGCCACTGTTTTACCATACCCAACTGCGCGTTATTTAGGTTCAAGATTTTGACCGGTAGATTGTACTGTAAGCACGTCGATAGCTCTTGGATATTCATCTGAATAGAGCCTTCGCCAGTAATACAAACCACATCGCGATCTGGATTGGCAAGTTTGGCTGCCATCGCATACGGTAAGCCAACACCCATCGTACCTAAACCACCCGAATTGAGCCATTGACCCGGCTCTAAATAGGTGTAGTAAAGCGCGGCAAACATTTGATGCTGACCAACGTCACTGGTGATAATAGCGTTGCTGTTGGTCACTTTATCTAGTGCTTGAACGACCGCTTGGGGCTTGATGCCATTGTCAGTGCTGGTGTCATAACGCAGACCATGACGCTTACGCCATTCATTAATCTGTGCCCACCAGTCTAGTAAGGCATGCTGCTCCAACTCTTTATCTTCGCCGATAATTTCCAACATATCTGTAAGTACTGATTTTACGTCACCAACGATAGGAATATGGGCAAAAATAGTCTTGGAGATAGAAGCTGGATCGATATCGATATGAATGATGGTCGCATTCGGGCAGAATTTTTTGACATTATTAGTGACACGGTCATCAAAACGCGCACCCACTGCCAAAATAACATCTGCATGATGCATGCTCATGTTGGCTTCATAAGTACCATGCATACCAAGCATGCCCAAGAACTGACGATCAGAGCCAGGGAATGTTCCCAAACCCATTAGCGTATTGGTCACTGGCAAGTTTAGACGATGTGCAAGTTCGGTCAGCTCTTTGTGGGCTTTACTCCAAATCACGCCACCGCCCGCATAGATAACAGGACGCTGCGCTGATAATAAGGTCTCAACCGCTTTTTTAATTTGGCCGCCATGCCCTTTCACTGAAGGCTGGTACGAACGTATAAACACCTCATCTGGGTACTCGTAGGCATATTTTTCGCTAGGCGCGGTCATATCTTTTGGTACGTCAATGACGACAGGACCTGGACGACCAGACTGCGCAATAAAAAAGGCTTTTTTGACAATCATTGGGATTTCGCTAGCATGGCGTACTTGAAAGCTATGCTTCACGATAGGACGAGAGACCCCGATCATATCGGTTTCTTGGAACGCATCTTCACCGATTAAACTGCTTGGCACCTGACCTGAAATTACGACCATCGGCACTGAGTCCATGAAGGCGGTGGCAATAGCGGTTACTGTATTGGTAGCACCAGGACCTGACGTGGCCAGCACGACACCTGTGTTGCCGGTCACTCGCGAATAAGCATCAGCCATATGGCCAGCTGCTTGCTCATGACGCACTAAAATATGTTCGATGTTGTCTTGCTGAAACAACGCGTCATAAATGTGCAGCACTGCGCCGCCTGGATAGCCAAAAATATATTTGACACCCTCATCCGTCAGCGATTGCACCAGCATCTCAGCACCAGATAGCATCACAGGCTGCTTGCTACCTTCGGCAAGACGTTGTTGCTTTTCTTCAAAATTTTTGGCGGCATTACCTGTTTGGGTATGTCCCGTCATATTCGGACTTTGCGTGGTTTGCGTCACTGTCATCACCTTTTTTTGCGGCGAGAATTTGCGTTATTTTATAAAAGAAAACAACCACGTTTGGGCGTTATTTTAAGTCTTATAAAAATGATTGCCAATCCTTGTCCATATCAAGAATGTGTGCCCACTATATTTAAGTAATTGCATTGTACAACGCAAGAGAATACTCAAACATAGCAATGTATTTGGGGTCAGTTTTGTGACAGGAGTTTATCGATATACTATGACAAGATGCGAGTGCATCTATAAAAGAGGCTTATTACTTATGAGCGATAGTGTTTATAAAAGAGGCGCTGCTATAGCTAAAGTCATGAAATAATTCTAATAGCCAATACTATTTCATAAGATCATCCGATCTTATAATAAGCTAATAAAAAATATCATAACCGAATATTGTCTTGCATTTAATGCAAGCAATACAACCGCAAAAATCCACACTTAGCGTATTTCAAATAATAAGTTTATCTTAGTCATTGTAGACAGATAAGTCCGGAGACAACATATACAGTTATTAATAATAATCGCTATGATCATCATTTTTGCCATATCATTATCACAAAGAAAATAAAACGACGTAAGCTACCGATAAGTAACCCGTAGTTCTCATTCTCAAGTGCCACGGCAATATCATAAAAGCCGCTCACTGACCAATCAACTGCTATTATATTCAATGGTTTGAGTCCTATTGTCAAGAAAAACTTCTAAAACCCACCCCTAACTATTAGTTATTAAATAATGTACATTCATAAGCATTATTTGCTAAAATCAAACGCTACTGTATTCATATTGTTATTTATCAATGTAAATACTACCCTTAAATAAATGTCTACCTTCATTTTTTACCCCTTAAGAGGATTGCTACTATGGCATACACGTCTACCATACATACCCCTGCCAAGCTGCTTATCAGTATCAGTACTGCGTGTATGATAATGCTGTCAATGAATGCCAGTCATGCTATCCAAGTGTATAAATCGATTGGTACGCATGGCGAAGTGAAGTACAGCCAGCACTCGCCGCAAGAGGGCAGAAATATTGAAGTCATCGAGTTTCGTAGTGACGGTAGACAGAATAATGCAGGCCAGTTAGCAGGAAAGACAGAGGCTAACCAAAACACGCCTACTCAAAGTGCAGAAGAACAGCGGGTGGCCCAACTAGAAGCACGTATCAAGGATCAAGAAGCGCAAGCCAATGCGCAGCGTTGCCAATCACTACGCAATAACTTGACCAATCTAAACGTTGGCGGGCGTATCTATGAGATGGATAGTGATGGCAAACGTGAATACTTAGATGGTCGCGAAATCGAGCTTAAGCGTGAGCGCGTGCAACAAGCCATCACTCAGTATTGTAATGGCTCTACGACCTAGTTTTTATTTAATACGGCACACTACCCTACTTAATTTTTATTGGTAATCAATTGCATGACATGACGAACGGCTGCTGGCATATCTTGCGCTTGTAGCCCGCGCTGTCCAATCAGTAGTGAGCTATTATGCTGGTAATGGTCAGTATCATTCACCAAAGCGTCTCCTGCTAGCCCGTGTAGCAGAACCGCTTGGTGCAAGCAGCGCGCTTCGTCTTCTAGATCTTGTTGTGCCAACATCCCAGCAATCACCCCAGACAATACATCGCCCATGCCAGCGCTTGCCATACCTGCATTACCCAAGCCGCAAACATAAACATGCGCTTGCGAACCCTTCTGCTCTAATATGCTTTGCTCCAGTACCAATGAACCTGCGCCCTTTAGCACCCAATCACCGCCATAAGTGTTAGCACATTGTTTTATAGCTGCCAATCGATCATCTTCTACAATACTAACTTTCTTATCAAGCAATCTAGCCGCTTCACCGCTATGCGGTGTCAAACAAACCTGATGATCTATACTGTGTTGTCGCAGCTGAGCGATGAGTTCGTGCTCCTGACTCTCCATCTGTAACGATGCCAGATGATAAAGGCCGTCCGCATCAATGACCAGTGGCTTCTTCTCTGTTATGGCAGCCTGAACATAATGAATGAAAAGTGCTTGTGCCTTTTCATCACGTCCCAGTCCCATACCAATGGTAACGACGCTAGCTTCCTTAATTAATTTCCTCACCCCTTCTTTATCATGCAAATCGATTGTCATTGCATCTGGTAATGATGTTAATAGGGCGCCATGAAAGGCGTCGTGACAAGCCACAGTAATTTTGCCCGCACCGGTCGCCATGACACTGCTAGCAGATAGAATGGCTGCGCCGCCCATACCTTGTGAGCCATTAATTCGATTACCACCAATGACCAAGACGTGACCATAGCTACCTTTGTAGCTGTTCTGTCGACGAGTATTTAAAGCATGAGCCACAGTTACCAGTGTGGCGGCTGAGTTGCTGAGCTGAGTCGGTATTAACGGTATATCAATCACTTTTCCGCTATAGTCCATACCATCTTTGGTATGTAAGCCAAATTTACGAGCAATCAAACACAACGTTACGTCAGCATGTATAGCAATACGCTCAAATACTTGACCAGTAGAAGCCACTAAGCCACTCGGGATATCAACGGCAATTGCTAAAGCATCATTTAGTTGCGTTATCTTGTTAAAGGCGCTAATAGCCTGCTCATAAACACCTTCAGGTGCACGGTCAAGTCCAATACCAAACAATGCATCGATATAAATATCAGCTGGCGAGTCCGTTTCTCTTATCTCACTTTGACTGGCCCTACTATCCTCAAAGCGTTGGTAAGGCACCTTGGCAGATAGGGCTATTTGTTGCGCTTGCTTAGCATCAGATACAACGTCGTGCTTGTCTGCTTTGTTAAAGGCATTCATTAGATTGTCTGTTTCCAGATCATCGGCAGTATAACCGACTGTGAGGAGTTGTACTTGCCAGCCTGCCTGTTGCAGATAGTAGGCAATAAGCCAACCATCACCGCCATTGTTGCCCTTTCCTACCCAGATACTCGCTCGTTGCTGACAACTATTACGTCGATAAACTTTATGATTAGCTGAGGCACGAGCTTGTAGACATTTTTGCCCATAGAGCTGCTCGATATGCTGCGCCATTTGCCAAGCTGCTTGCTTCATCAGTCCTAAGCTATCATAACCCTCTGCAAACCAAGCTTGCTCCATAGCGTAGACCTGCTCGCTGCTATAGAGCGCTATCGGTCTGGTTGTGTCTGCTAAGAATACTTTAGATTGAGCTTTCATAATGTCCTCTATTATTTTTATTGGTGTTTGATCATATTAAAACTTGCTGGTTACTCGCTTATCTCAGCTTAGCAAAAGCTCACTTTGACGTATGTATCAATATGAAATGTGAGTTTATTTGCTTTTATGCTTGCGCTCCTAGCTCACTGGCTTATCATATCGGTATTTACTCTATCACCTGCTATCACACATGAATAATCCTTCTAAAGCAAACTTGCCTATCTCTTCAACTCAGCAGATATCAGCTCAGCCTAACCCTGCGCCCGAAAAAAAAATTAATGTGAATAATAGCCCAACGTTTGCCACTACCGCAGAGGTAAAGCAATGGATTAAGGCCCAAGCACAGTCTTTAGGATTTGCCGACTGTGGCTTCTTATCCGTACATCATCCTTTATTTACTCAACAAATTGAACAATTGCAACGGTGGCTGGATAAAGGTTATGAAGGCCAATTGCAGTTTATGCATAACAATCACCACCTACGTGCGCATCCTGCCCAACTGGTAGAAGGGGCAAAAACCATCATCAGCGTGCGTATGGATTATCTCACTCAGACACCCACTCCGCGGGCAGTCACTGATAACGATCATCCCAACCAAGGTATCATTGCGCGCTATGCCAGAGGTCGCGATTACCATAAAACCATGCGCAGCCGTTTAAAGCAATTGGCTTTAAAGATAGAAGCGATGCTTGCCGAATGGCAGCATCTGGATATTGGGGCTGACTCGGAATTTATTTTTAGACCTTTTAGTGACTCTGCCCCTATCTTTGAGCGTCCTATTGCAGATGCAGCAGGGCTTGGCTGGACGGGCAAGCATACGCTACTGCTAAACAAACAAGCGGGCTCGTTCTTTGTGCTGGGTGAGTTGTTTATGAGTCTTGAGCTGCCAGATGATGAGCCAGTAAAAGAGCACTGCGGCAGTTGCAGCGCCTGTATTGATATCTGTCCAACCCAAGCGATTGTCGCCCCCTATGAGCTCAATGCTTCTGCCTGTATCTCTTATTTAACGATTGAGCATGATGGGGTGATTGATACCAAATATCGACGCGCAATTGGCAACCGTGTCTTTGGCTGTGATGACTGTCAGCTTATTTGTCCGTGGAATCGCTACGCCAACCTTACAACCGTAGAAGACTTCACACCACGGCATCAGCTTGATAACAGCAGTTTGCTTGAGCTATGGCAATGGCAAGAAGCAGAGTTTATGAAAAAAACTGAAGGCAGTCCCCTCAGGCGTACAGGCTATGTGAACTTTATGCGCAATATCGCCATTGGACTTGGCAATGCTAACCCCAGTATAGAAATCGTCACTCACCTACGATCGAAGTTAGGCTTGCATAACGACATGCTGGATGAACATATTGATTGGGCACTTAGCGAACAAACTGAGAAATTGAATACTAGAGCGTGTCCTTAATTCAATAGATAAACCTCTAAATGGGCTAAATTTGCTCATGCTAGACACAAAAATGCCTCTTTAATAAGAGGCATTTTTATGTCTATTAAATATGCTAATGCTAATTAAACTTAAGCATTATGGATTAGGAGCTTTAACTGCATCATTACGGCTTAGGAATACGCAATACTTGACCAGGATAGATTTTGTCTGGGTCAGAAAGCATAGGCTTATTGGCTTCAAAGATTTTTGTATAATCACCCGCTGAACCATAAACTTCTTTAGCAATTTTAGAGAGGCTGTCACCAGATTTTACGGTATACATCGTAGATTCAGGGGCATCCTCTTCGATATCGATATTATCAATCACTTTAGCGACGTTCTGAACGTTACCAATAGCGATAATGGCTTTTTCACGGTCAGCCTGAGTTTTAGCATTACCACTGATTTCGGCAGTATCCGTCGAACCATTATATTTAATTTTTAGGTTACTGATATTGAGATTCTGCTGCTGAATGCGACGCAGCAAAATGTTGGCAACCGATTGTGCTGAAGGCTCGCCACTGGCGACTGGTGTACTAGCATCTGCTTTGGTTTCTGATTTAGCATCATGCTTGTCATCATCACGGTTAAAAATCTTATCACCGATGTCTTTTGCAAAACTAAACATACCCATATAATTGCTCCTTGAAGTATTGTTATTCATTATTCGTCATTATTATTTTAACGATAATTTTTTAATTATTACCATCATTTGCTATTGCTAGCGTTCTGAGTATAGCAAAGATGTTCCATTTGAATAGTAAGAGTATGTTGAGTAATGTTAAATGAGCCAAGCTTATGTTAATGGTATATTGGCTTTGTTATACTAAATGACAGCCATAAAAAAACCGCCTATCTATCAAGATAAACGGTATTGTAAAACTTGCTAAGTGAATAGCGAATTATAGCTGAGCTTGTACGTAGTCGATTGCTTTTTGAACCGTCGTCAATTCAGCTGAATCTTCATCAGGAATAGTAATGCCAAAATCGCTTTCGAATGACATAACCAACTCAACGAGATCCAATGAATCAGCGCCTAAATCTTCCATAAACGAAGCATCGTTACTGATGTCTTCAACGTTCATACCCAGTTGCTCAGCTACTGCCGCTTTTACTCTTAGCTCGGTATCATTACTCATATAGATTACTCCTTTATCATCTATTATTTTTAATAAACTGCGCTAGCGTGATAATTAAACGCTAGCGCCTAGTATATAAAATGGAATTTGCCAGATCAGCATTGCCGTCTGAGTACTCTATGACACGTTATACGTTCTGTCTAATGTCTAGTAAAGCCCTGCTATCATACAGGGCTTTGACGTAAAAGTATTCGTCATTATAACACCCTTTATTATAGTTTACACTCGTTCACACAGTTTTTTATTATAAGTATGTAACGCAGTTTAGCAAACTACATATACATGCCGCCGTTGACAGGAATAACCGCACCAGTGATATAGCTGGCTTCGTCACTGGCTAAGAAATGTACAGCAGCTGCGATGTCTTCTGGCTGACCGAGACGGCTAATTGGCACTGCGTCTAACATCGAGTTTAGTAGGCGCTCATCCAACTCATCAGTCATATCGGTCTCAATCAAACCGGGCGCCACACAGTTGATCGTGACTTGGCGTGAGCCAATCTCACGTGCCAGCGTACGGCTAAAACCTTCGACGCCCGCTTTAGTAGCAGCATAGTTAGATTGACCCGCATTACCCATCTGTGCGACCACAGAGGTGATATTAATAATACGACCACGGCGCGCTTTCATCATACCGCGTACCGCACGTTTACTCATGCGATAAACTGATGTCAAATTGGTATCAATCACATTTTCCCAATCTTCATCTTTCATACGCATTAACAAACCATCTTGGGTAATACCAGCATTATTGACCAATACTTGCACTGCACCATAGACGCTTTCGATCTCTTCAAATAGCTTATCAACCTGTGCGGTATCACGCACATCTAACACACGGCCAATACCACCACTATCATGTAGATAACCGTCAATGAGTTCAGCGCCTTTTTCAGTGGTCGCTGTGCCAATAACAAAATGTCCTTCTTTTGCAAAACGTTTGGCGACGGCCTTGCCAATACCACGACTGGCGCCAGTCACTAGAGTGATCGTACGGCTCATGATAATACCTCCATTAATTTATCAAGACGGGCGGGTTTGTCAGTAGGATAGCTGGTAATCGGTTGCGCTTGACGCTTGGCCAAATTACTCAGTACATTACCGCTGCCACACTCGATTAAAATATTAATTTGTTTATCAGCCAGCTCTTGCATGGTTTTCGACCACAGTACTGGCTCACTTAGCTGCTCGGTTAATGCCTGCTTGATACCCACGGCACTGCTTTCAACGCGCGCATGACGGTTTTGAATGACCGGAATCGTCGCTTGATCAAACTTAATGGCAGCTAAAGCTTCCGCTAAGGCACTACTCGCTGGTTCCATCAATGCACAATGCGATGGCACGCTTACTTTTAGCGGAATGGCTTTTTTGCCAGTATTTTGTACTTTATCAATAACAGCCGTAACGCCTGCCGCATTTCCTGAAACCACAACCTGTCCTGGGCTATTGAAATTTGCCGCGCCAACAACCGCCCCATCAACATGCTCGGTTGCCTGCTCACACAAGTTTTCCACGCGATGATCTTCTAGTCCCAACACTGCTGCCATCGCTGTATCGATACCTACTACGGCCTCTTGCATTAGTTGACCACGCGTATGTACCAATTTCACCGCATCAGCAAGCGATATCACTCCAGCGGCACAAAGGGCGCTGTACTCACCTAAAGAATGACCCGCCAGGTAGCAAGGCGCTTTTTTGAATTTTGGTTGTAGAATGCGCCAAATAGCAATACTAGCTGTCAATAAGGCTGGCTGAGTATATTGCGTTTGGTTGAGCTTTTCTTCATCCTGACAAATTGCCCATAAGTCTTCACCAAGCGCAGCACTAGCTTCAGCGAAAGTATCACGAATCTCTGGATAAATTTCAGCAAGCTCGCTGGTCATCCCGAGGGCTTGTGAGCCTTGTCCGGGGAAAAGTATCGCAATGCGGGCTGGCTGTTTTTTTATCATATCGGGTACAGAGGCCATAACCAATATTCCTTATGTAATTGGAAACATCCCTAAAGAAAATGGGGAGTATTGTAGAATTAGAGGCAGTCTAGAGTTATATTTTTGATTGGAGCACTCAGACAGCTCAATATAAGTAAACTATACACTGACCACTACTATTATCATAGCTGATGGAAAAATGAGGCGTTGAAGTAAGATATCTTTTGGCGTTTAACTTTCGATAGTTTTTAGGCATACCAATTTATAAAAACCACTTATAAAAACGACAGGATAAAAATTTAATAGCAAAAAGCCAAGTTATCCCAACACCTAATAAAGGGTAGCGGAATAACTTGGCTTTCGTTAGCTCAAAATGTATTGCCTAATAATAGCAGTGCAAAAAATCGTAGAGTGCCATCAGCACTATCGTATCGTTGCATCACTGATTAAATAGTCAATCAATTAAGCGTCTTGACTGACCTTGAACAGCTGACGGCCACGGTAAAAACCATCTTTAGTCATGTGATGACGACGATGTTTTTCACCGGTGGTAGCATCTACGCTCAGCTCAGCCACTTCCATACGATGGTGTGAACGGCGCATGTCACGACGAGAACGGCTTTTACGACTTTTTTGAACAGCCATGATATAGCTCCTATACTTAAAAGGGATAAGCTTAAAATTCAGCTTTAGTCGATACTGACAGAGGCTATATAATCACAACAACCTAAGTCTTACGCATCATTAGTTAAATAGATTGCCACGTGCATTAAAATGCTAACTACGTCTAAAATCTATAGTCAATTTGCCTAGTCAGTTTTTATCTGCAAGTAACGTGTTGCTAGAATGCAATAAACGGGACATTATACGCATGTTTCATCGATTAATAAAGCCCTGCTTGCCACTCTTCTGCACAAAGCCGATAAAAGGTGTCCTAAATCCGCTAAATGCAGAACTTTACACTTATAGTTTGCCTTTTAACGACGCTAAAGCAGCAAAAGGATTCTCATTTTCTTCCTCTTCTGGTATTTCACCAAACTGCTCAACAGTCATTTCACAGTCATCATGCTTCGGCGCCATGGGTGTTTTAAGCAAAATCTCATCTTCAATCAGTTTCTTCAAAGGCAATAAACGCTCAGGCGATTGCTCAGTGACCACTTCATCAAGCAATAGATAATCTTGCTCTTCGTTAATTAGACGCACTTGGCTCTCATCATCGAGTAGAGCGATATCATAATCATCGGTCAAATTAATATCTACCGGCTGCAAGCAACGCTGACAAGTCAGCCATA
Source organism: Psychrobacter okhotskensis (assembly GCF_965638355.1). NCBI lineage: Bacteria > Pseudomonadati > Pseudomonadota > Gammaproteobacteria > Moraxellales > Moraxellaceae > Psychrobacter > Psychrobacter okhotskensis. The sequence continues at coordinate 758,740 of NZ_OZ281822.1, read as the reverse complement.
CATCACCTACTAATTTGAACGATAGGTGTAAGACATTGCTACGACGATATAGATTAATACTAAGCTGAATGTTTGCCTGTTCATGCTCGGTCGTCAATATAGCGGAAAGACGCTCAAAAGTAGCAGGGGCTATCTCCCCTTCCCATTCAAAGCCAGTGTCTTCCCATTTATTGAGGGAGATGTGTTCGGGCATGCTGGTCGATATCGGCGTTTGTATATTGTCAGCGTTAACCACTGACGGCTTACTATCTGGGGTGCTTGACATACGCGGCCTCATTCATCAAAAACGGTGTATAATATTGCCTGCCATACTAACGGAAAGCACCGAATAGCGCTAGCGCTAGTATGTTAAGATTTTTGGTACTAATTTTAGTGCTAGGGCATATCTTCATTTCAGAAATGGTGGTAAAAATGAGATAAATTGCAGTCAAACAAGAAAAATAGCGCAGATAATATCAGGATATTAACCAGCTATTTGATGATGTTTGGCAAGATTTAACCATTTTTAACCCATTTAAATGACTATCGAGTGAATTGAAGACACGCTTTAGTTCTCAGTTTACATCTATCTTTATATTGCCTATTACTCGCTTATATCTATAGAGCCCTAGTACTCTCTTTTGTCTTATTTGGTCACCCTTTTATTTATGATATCGCCTGCTACTAATCCTAATTTTTCTGAATTATGGTCGTCTATTGACAAAGATCTTCTGCTCCAGTGTCTGATGAATTTAGAAGATGAAGCGTTAAAATCCTGTTGTAGTACGTCAAAACCTAGCATACCCAATGATAAGACAAACGAAAACCTAAAAGAGTTGGCAGTGCAATGGCAAAATATCTCTAAGAGAGTTGACTCTACAGAAGATAGCGAACAAGCAGCGACTAGCTGGCTTATTGATCTATTTAATACCTTATTTGCCGAACAGCAAGTGATATTAGCTCGCGGTGATGGTGAACCAGAATACTTCCCTGCTCAAGACCAGCAGCCAGCACGAATTGAATTCGCGCATGGATTTTTTGCCAGTGCGCTGCATGAGTGCAGCCATTGGTGTGTCGCTGGTAAAGAACGTAGAGGCTTAAGCGACTTTGGCTACTGGTATGCACCTGATGGACGTACGGCCGCTCAGCAGCAAGCGTTTGAGCGTGTAGAGATTAAACCACAAGCCCTTGAATGCTTATTCACTCTTGTCTGTGGCCGCCGCTTTCAAGTCTCTCAAGATAATTTGTTTGCCGACTTCGATACCAGCGGTAGCACTTTTGCTCGGGACGTTTATCTACAAGTTGAAGCTTATATTACTGACCCTCATACACTACCGCGGGATGCTAAAACTTTACTGTGCATATTACTGCAAGTTTGTAACGATAAATCAACCAGTACCTAGCCACTATAAATTTCTATACCTTCCCTTACGGGCATAATTCTAATCCGTTAACGATTTCCTACCCATCGTAACGCCTTGCCAATAAACTTATATGGGCTTTAGGCTATACTGTTAGATAAAGAGTTTCTATTTCAGTCTCAACAGTATGTTAAGTTGATAAAATTTTAATTTATTACTAAAGATATTTTAATAAAAATAATTGATCGACCATTCTAAAAGCCTATAACTCATAATTATAAAATAAGGAATTGTTATGCAAGTACTCTATATCCATCCAGAAAATCCGCAGCCACGTCTTATTGAGCAAGCCGCTGACTTATTGCGTAAGGATCAGTTGATTATCTATCCAACCGATACCAGCTATGCTTTTGGGTGTCGTCTAGGTGCCAAAGATGCGCTAGAAAAGCTCAAGCAAATACGCGCGCTTGATGAAAAGCATCAATTTACCTTGCTATGTCGTGACCTAAGTGAGATTGCCAATTACGCTGCTGTAGACAATGTACAATTCAAACAGCTCAAGGCACACACCCCTGCCCCTATCACATTCATTTTAAATGCCACCAAAGATGTGCCGAAGAAGTTAGCACACGCGAAGAAAAAAACCATTGGTATCCGCGTACCGAGCAACCCTATCGCTCAAGCGCTTTTAGAAGCCATGGATGAGCCTATTTTAACCAGCTCATTAATATTACCGAATCGTGATGACATACTTGATGATCCATTCGAGATAGAAGATTTGTTAGGCAACCAAATAGATGGTCTCATTAATGCTGGTATCAAAACGACCAAACTTACCACTATCGTTGATATGACTAGCGGCAAACCTGAAGTTATCAGACAAGGCGCTGCCAACGTCGATTCATTACTGCTCTAATAAATGAATAATGTGATTAACCAAATTTAAGACATAAAAAAAAGCTCCAATTAATTGGAGCTTTTTTTATCTTACGAGTAGCGTATAAAATTAGTCGCGATCAACCAATTCTACATAAGCCATTGGCGCATTATCACCATCACGGTGACCGCATTTTACGATACGCAAATAACCACCTGGACGCGCTTGGTAACGAGGACCTAACGTGCCAAATAATTTGCCTACCATAGCTTTGCTACGCATACGGCTAAACGCTAAACGACGATTAGCAACGCTGTCTTCTTTAGCCATAGTGATTAATGGCTCGGCAACGCGACGTAACTCTTTTGCTTTTGGTAAAGTTGTTTTGATCAGTTCATGCTCAAATAATGAGTTGGTCATGTTCTGAAACATTGCCTTACGATGACTGCCGGTACGACCCAGCTTGACTCCACTCTTACGATGGCGCATAGTCAAAAATCCTTAAAGTTTAACGGCTACGATAAGAAAAGCGATCATCAACACGTAAATCAGCTGGTGGCCAGTTATCTAGGCGCATACCAAGCTCCAAATCTTTAGACGCTAACACGTCCTTGATTTCCGTTAATGATTTCTTACCAAGATTTGGGGTTTTAAGTAGTTCAGTCTCTGAACGCTGTACCAAATCACCGATATAGTAAATGTTTTCAGCTTTCAAGCAGTTGGCTGAGCGAACCGTTAGTTCAAGATCGTCCACAGGGCGTAATAGCACCGGATCAACCTCTTCTTTTTCTTTCACAGGCTCAGGCGCTTCTTCAGCTTCTAGGTCAACAAAGATAGAAATCTGTTGTTGTAAAATAGTGGCTGCTTTACGAATTGCTTCTTCTGGATCTATAGTGCCATTAGTTTCAAGCTCAATGATAAGACGATCAAGATCAGTACGTTGTTCTACACGTGCGTTCTCAACCTGATAAGCAACACGAAGCACAGGACTAAAACTTGCATCAAGTTTCAAGCGGCCAATTGCTTTCGTATCACCATCTTCACGGCGCTGGTTTGCTGGCTCATATCCACGACCCATTACTACACGCAAACGCATCTTAAGATGACCACGGTCGCTTAATGTACCTAATACCAATTCTGGATTGATAATATCTACATTATGCGGTAACGCGATGTCTGCGGCAGTAATAGTGCCTGGACCTTGTTTATCCAAGGTCAAAGATACTTCATTTTGGTCATGAAGCGTGATGGCCAAGCCTTTTAAGTTCAAAAGCAGGTCAAGCACGTCTTCTTGCAATCCTTCAAGCGTTGAGTATTCATGGTCAACACCATCAATCTCAGCTTCAATGACTGCAGCACCAGGTAATGAAGATAACAAGATGCGACGTAAGGCATTACCTAGGGTATGCCCAAAGCCGCGTTCTAACGGTTCGAGCGTGACTTTCGCAATCGTTTCGTTAACCGTGTCCACGTTAATGGCATTCGGCGTTAGAAACTCAGTTGCATTTAGCATCATGATGTCACCTCGATTTATTTAACTGGTTTAATTAACGCTATTTAATCAATGTTATTATTATAACATTGATTAATACGTCAGTTATTTAGAGTATAGCTCAACGATCAAGCTTTCGTTGATTTCAGCAGGTAGATCAATACGATCAGGTGCTTGTTTAAAAGTACCTTGTAGTTTGCTGTGATCAACATCTAGCCATTCTGGAATACCACGTTGTGTCGCCAGTTCAATAGCGTTTTTGATACGTAGTTGTTCGCGAGACTTCTCTTGGATAGCGATGACATCACCATCTTGTAGCTGAATTGATGGAATGTTCACACGAACAAACTCATCACGGCCAGCTTTTTTTACCATAACAGTACGATGACTGACTAGCTGACGTGCTTCAGCGCGCGTTGAGCCAAAGCCCATGCGATATACCACGTTATCTAGACGACTCTCAAGCATTGCTAGTAGGTTTTCACCTGTAGCGCCACGCTTACGAGCAGCTTCTTTATAGTAGTTAGCGAACTGACGCTCAAGTACACCATAGATACGCTTAACTTTCTGCTTTTCACGCAGCTGTAGAGCATATTCTGAGGTCTTGTTACGGCTTACACCATGTTGACCTGGTGGACGACCAGCTTTCTTAGTTTTAACGTCGTATGGTTTAACGCCAGACTTAAGACCTAAGTCCGTACCTTCACGACGTGATAATTTTAGTTTTGGTCCAATATAGCGGGCCATTGTTATGTCTCCTATAAGCTTTTGGGATAAAAAGCTTCGTCTTTAATATTAGACGCGGCGCTTTTTCGGCGCACGGCAACCATTGTGTGGGATTGGGGTTACATCAGAGATGCTGTTGACTTTATAACCCAATGCACCTAGTGCTCTTACCGCAGACTCACGACCCGGTCCTGGTCCTTTGACCAAAACGTCGATATTCTTAACACCATATTCTTGAGCCGCTTTACCAGCGACTTCAGCTGCAACCTGCGCTGCAAATGGTGTAGATTTACGTGAACCACGGAAGCCTTGTCCACCTGAAGTGGCCCAAGCCAATGCATTACCCTGACGATCGGTAATCGTAACAATGGTGTTATTAAAAGACGCATGGATATGGGCTATGCCCTCCGATACTGAACGACGAGCCACCTTTTTGCGACTGCGAGTGTCTTTTGCCATCTTTTAGCTTCCTAAGTTAATTATCTTTTGAGAGGGCGTGTCGGACCCTTACGAGTACGAGCGTTGTTTTTGGTGTTCTGACCTCTAACTGGTAGGTTACGACGATGGCGGATGCCACGGTAACAACCGAGATCAACTAAACGCTTGATATTCATTGACACTTCACGACGAAGATCACCTTCCGTCATGTAATTTGCAACTTGTGCACGGATAGCATCTAACTGTGTATCATCTAACTGACTGACTTTAGTAGTAGGGGCAATGCCAACTGCTTCTAAGATTTTCTGAGCAGTGGTACGGCCTACACCAAAGATGTAAGTTAATGAAATAACAGCATGCTTATTATCCGGAATGTTTACGCCGGCAATACGAGCCATTGATTTCTCTCCATTAAAGAAAAATAAGCTTTATTTATCAATAAGGCTTTAATTTTCAGATTTTTTGCTGTCAATACTAAAGCTTCTATAATTATTATCGCTGTTTTGACTTGTGAACAAGTCCGTTCATTGACGCTATTATAAAAGTTTTTGCATAAACTACGGCAAGTGGCGGATGATATCGCATCCGCCGTTGTTTTTCAAGTATTAATTTAACTAGTAGGTTGAGCGTGTTGCTTTACCCTACTCAAATATTAACCTTGACGTTGCTTGTGGCGCGGTTCTGCTGTACAAATAATATGTACACGGCCTTTACGGCGTACAACTTTACAGCTACCACAAATCTTTTTAACTGATGCTTGAACTTTCATAGCATACTCCTTTGAGATATCGTACCGCTCATTTAAGGTTGAGTGGGCGATTGAATTAACGTCTGATCATGATATTGATGGGTCATCAAATGCGCTTGAATTTGCGAGATGAAGTCCATTACCACAACCACCATAATCAGTAGCGACGTACCACCAAGTTGAAACGGTACACCAAACGATGACTGGACGACCATTGGCATTAAACAAATAACCGTAATATACATCGCGCCAATAAAGGTCAGTCGGTTTAATACATGATCGAGATAACGCTGAGTTTGTTGTCCTGGGCGAATACCTGGGATATACGCACCACTACGTTTAAGGTTTTCTGCCACTTCACGCGGACTAAATACCAAAGCCGTGTAGAAATAACAGAAGAAAATAATCATTGCACCGAACAGTACTAAATATAGCGGTTGCCCTGGGGACAATACCAATGCCATATTTTGCAATATTTTTTGTACAAAGGTAGGATCAGTTGATTGACCAACCCACTGCCCTAAACTTGCTGGAAATAACAATAGCGAACTGGCAAAAATGGCTGGGATAACCCCTGCCATGTTAAGCTTCAACGGCAAATGTGATTGCTGCTGCGCATAGATCTTACGACCTTGCTGTTGCTTCTGTGCATAGTTTACTGGTACACGACGCTGGGCACGTTCAATATAGACGATACCCGCGGTAACCGCGATACCTAGCAGTACAAAAATAAAGAGCACAATCAAGTTCATTTGACCTTGATTGACCTGTTCAATAGATTGCGAAATCATACCTGGCGTACCAGCCACAATACTGGCAAAAATCAGCATTGAAATACCATTACCTACACCACGCTCTGTAATCTGCTCACCAAGCCACATCAAGAACATAGCGCCTGCGACCAATGAAGTCACGGCTGGAATATAAAAAGTCAAACCAGAAGATAGGGTAAGATTTTGGCTGATTAAGCCAGCACACATTCCTAATGACTGTACTAGGGCTAAAGCAAGTGTCCCTTGACGGGTATACTTATTTAGCTTGCGTCGTCCTGCTTCACCTTCTTTTTTGAGGGCTTCAAGCGATGGCAACACTGCAGACATCATCTGTACGATAATAGATGCAGAGATATATGGCATGATGCCAAGTGCCATGATGGACATACGCTCTAGCGCACCACCTGAGAACATGTTAAACATGCTCAGAATGGTATTTTCGTTGCGCGAAAACAGATCAGCCAAATTAACGGGGTTAATACCCGGTACCGGAATGTGTGACCCTAAACGATAAACAATCAATGCGCCGATTAAGAATAATAAACGCGTCCATAGCTCATCATACTTACGTATAAAAGCAAATGGATTGAGCGGTATACCAGCCGATGACATTGATTGTTTTGACACGTTACTACTCCTCGATGCTACCACCAGCAGCTTCGATTGCTTGCTTAGCGCCTTTAGTCACTTTGATACCTTTAAAGGTATAAGCTTTGGTCACTTCGCCTGATAACATTACACGAGCACGCTTCATATCATGACGGATAAGGTTGGCAGCTTTAAGTGTTTCAATGCTGACAACATCGCCTTCAATTTTGTTCAATTCAGACAGACGAACTTCAGCAGTCGTCATTGCCATTCTACTGGTAAAACCAAATTTTGGTAGACGGCGATATAAAGGCATTTGACCACCTTCAAATCCTGAGCGTATGCTAGAACCTGAACGAGATTTCTGACCTTTTACACCACGACCACCAGTCTTACCAAGACCTGAACCGATACCACGACCACGACGTTGGGCAGTTTTCTTTGCGCCAACACCTGGTGATAATTCATTTAATCTAAGACCCATTACGCTTCCTCCACTTTTACCAAGTAGTTAACGCGATTGACCATACCACGAGTTGAAGGAGTATCTTCTACTACAACAGAATGATTAATACGGCGTAAACCCAATCCTTTCAAGCATGCTTTGTGGCTCTTTAGGCGATGGGCACCCGATTTCAATTGAGTGACTTTCATTTTTTTCATCGTAACTCACCTAGTCTAAGTTAACCCAAGATTTCGTCTACAGATTTACCACGTTTCGCTGCCATCTTCTCTGGAGTTGACATATCACGTAAACCGTTAAACGTAGCGCGAACCACGTTAGCAGTATTGGTAGAACCATAACATTTAGTCAAAACATCTTTGACACCAGCAACTTCTAACACAGCACGCATTGCGCCACCAGCGATTACGCCAGTACCTTCAGATGCAGGCTGCATGTAGACTTTACTAGCACCATGACGTGCTTTGATCGGATGATACAAAGTTGCATCGTTGAGCTCAACAGTAATCATATTGCGTTTAGCAGCTTCTAGTGCTTTTTGAATAGCAGCTGGCACTTCACGTGCTTTACCACGACCAAAGCCAACGCGGCCATTGCCATCGCCCACTACGGTTAACGCAGTGAAAGAGAAAATACGACCACCTTTAACTACTTTTGCAACGCGATCAACGGTAACTAAGCGTTCTACTAGACCGTCAGTCTGTTCATTTTTATCATTTTTATCATTTCTAGCCATGATTAAAACTCCAATCCGTTTTCGCGAGCCGCTTCAGCTAAAGCTTTTACTCGACCATGATATTTAAAACCACTACGGTCAAAGGCAACTTTAGTAATACCAGCTGCTTTTGCGCGTTCTGCGATTAATTGGCCTACAGACGTCGCTGCATCAGCATTACCAGTCGCGCCTGAACGCAAGCTGCTGTCTAAGGTAGATGCCTGAGCAATCACTTCACCACCGTTCGGAGAGATAATCTGGGCATAAATATGTTTCGGCGTACGGTTAACCGTTAGACGATGTGCGCCTAAATGACGGATATGTGCGCGGGTTTTCTTTGCTCGACGTAGACGAGCTGCTTTTTTATCAAACATTTCAACTCACCTTATTTTTTCTTGGCTTCTTTGCGAATCACATGCTCGTCACTATAACGAATACCTTTACCTTTATAAGGCTCTGGTGGACGGAAAGCGCGGATATTAGCCGCTGCTTGACCAAGCTGCTGTTTATTGTTTGATTTCAAAACAATTTCAGTTTGCGTTGGGGTTTCAGCCGACACACCTTCAGGTAGCGTATATTCTACTGGATGTGAGTAACCAACGTTTAGCGTTACTTTATTACCAGTAGCTTGAGCACGATAACCAACACCAATTAGTTGAAGACGTCTTTCAAAGCCTTCATTCACGCCTGTAACATAGTTGTTAAGCAAAGCGCGCATGGTGCCAGTGTGCATCATGGCTTCTTTTGAATCGACTGTAGGTGAGAAAATGATTGCATCATCTTCCTGTTTCAGCTCGACCAATTCATGCAGGCGTAAAGACAAATTGCCGTTCTTGCCTTTAACTTCGACCTGCCGATCGTTCAAAGTAACACTTACGCCGTTAGGCAGTGCTACTGGGGCTTTAGCCACACGAGACATAGGAATATTCCTTAAAAAATTAACTTACTTCTATTAGCGAAAAAACTAACAGGCTAAAAAGCGTGTTAGTTTAGCATAATTGATGGCGTTAGACACCTATCAATTTGAAATAATTTATAATTACTCAATTGATAGAAGTCTAACAAGCATCAAATAGACTTTATCGTCGTGTAGCTTACGCTACAAATGCAACGATTTCACCACCGATACCAGCAGCGCGTGCAGCACGATCGCTCATGATACCTTGACTGGTTGATACGATAGCAACACCCATACCTTGTTTAACAGTAGGGATAGCGTCTTTACCGCGATGCTGGCGTAAACCAGGACGGCTGAAACGTTGAATCGTTTCGATAACAGCTTTACCTTCGAAGTATTTTAGTTCGATAGTTAGTGTGGCTTTATTGTTGTCTTGTTCAGTGACAACAGCGTTCGCTACATAACCTTCGCTAACCAGTAAATCAGCAATTGATTTACGTAGTTTAGAGCTCGGCATTGCTACCGATACTTTGTTAGCCATTTGTGCGTTACGAATACGGGTTAGCATATCCCCAACGGTATCTTGCATACTCATATAGTTACTCCTTACCAGCTTGCTTTACGAACACCAGGCACATCGCCTTGCATGACACGCTCACGCAGCATATTGCGTGATAAGCCAAACTTGCGGAAGTAACCGTGAGGACGACCGGTGATAGCACAACGATTGCGCAGACGTACTGGTGATGAGTTACGTGGAAGAGCTTGTAGCTCTAGCATCGCTTCCATACGAGTTTCGTCACTTGCAGTCATATCACTGATAGTTTCTTTTAGCTTGATACGCTTTTCAGCATATTTAGCAACCATTTTTTCGCGCTTCAATTCGCGGTTAATCATGCTCTTCTTTGCCATAACGTCTTTACCTTATTTAAATGGGAAGCCGAATGCTTTAAGCAACGCGCGACCTTCTTCATCAGATTGAGCTGACGTGGTGATTGTTACATCCATACCGCGGATACGATCAATCTTGTCAAAGTCTACTTCTGGGAATACGATTTGTTCTTTGATACCCAATGAGTAGTTACCACGTCCGTCAAAGGCTTTAGGTGAAAAACCACGGAAATCACGAATACGAGGAATTGCAATGGCAATGAGACGATCTAAAAATTCGTACATTTGCTCACCGCGTAGCGTTACTTTACAGCCAATTGGCCATTCTTCACGAATCTTAAAGCCAGCAACTGATTTACGCGCTTTAGTGACCACAGGTTTTTGACCAGCAATAGCGGTCATGTCGGCTACTGCACCTTCAAGCAATTTCTTGTCTTGAGACGCGCCGCCTACACCCATGTTAAGTGTGATTTTAGTGATTTTAGGCACTTGCATCACGTTCGCTAAACCAAGGTCTTCTTTGATTTGCTGCTTTAGTTCATCGTTATATAAAGATTTTAATCTTGCCATTACCATTACACCCTTAGTGTCTTACGCAGTCGCCACTACTTCACCGTTCGAACGATAGACGCGTTGTTTATTGCCGTCTTCGCCGAACTGATAAGTAATACGATCAGCTTTTTGGGTTTGCGCATTTAATATTGCGACATTTGAAATATGCAGAAAAGCTTCTTGCTTAAGAATGCCACCTTCAACGCCAGTCGCCTGATTTGGCTTCTGATGTTTAGTAACAATATTAATGCCTTCTACTTTAATACGATCATTTTTTACAGCTTGTACAGTACCTTGTTTGCCTTTATCTTTACCAGCAATCACGATAACTGTATCGCCTTTACGTAATTTTGACATGGATTACCTCACAATACTTCTGGTGCTAGGGATACAATTTTCATAAACTGATCACCACGTAGTTCACGAGTTACCGGTCCAAAAATACGAGTTGCAATCGGTGCTTTGTTTTGGTTCAACAATACCGCAGCATTGTCATCAAAACGCAGAACAGAACCATCAGGACGACGAACGCCTTTTTTGGTACGTACAACTACCGCATTCATCACGTCGCCTTTTTTAACACGACCGCGAGGAATGGCTTCTTTAACCGTTACTTTAATAATGTCGCCAACTGATGCATAACGACGATGAGAGCCACCCAGTACTTTAATGCACTGAACTCGCCTTGCACCGCTATTGTCTGCAACTTCCAGCATTGACTCAACCTGAATCATAGCGTTACTCCACACGTATGAGCAATAAAAACCAGTTGCTGCCGCTAGCACAGTATGAGTAGTCGGCATTTTAATATAAATAACCGCTGCTACTCTTAATGTGAGTGATATACGCTCGGCGCAATCAGCATCCTTAAAAAGGCGGCTATTTTAACAGCTTCTGGCTTTTAATGCAATTTACTTAGATTTTTTCTACTTTTTCAACCACATCAACTAAAGTCCAAGACTTAGTTTTTGAGATTGGACGCGTTTCTTTGATGCGGACAAGGTCGCCTTGTTGGCAAACGTTATTCTCATCATGAGCTTTGATTTTTGTAGAACGACGAAGCTGCTTGCCATACAAAGGATGACGAACCAGACGTTCAATCAAAACTGTGATGGACTTGTCCATCTTGTCGCTGACAACTCTTCCTGTCAATACGCTAGCATTAGCTGTTTGATTGTTATCGCTCATGAGTCGCCTCGTTGTTTCTCGTTAATCAAAGTCTGAATCTGAGCAATCGTGCGACGATTGCCTCTGACTTCATGGGTATTACCCAACTGACCAGTTGCTTTAGCCATACGAATACGGAAAGCATCAAGTTGCTTTTCATCAAGTAACTGGGTCAGTTCTTCTAATGATTTATCACGTAATTCACTGATCTTCATTACATTATCGTCCGCTTAACAATGGTAGTTTTAAAGGGCAGTTTTGCTGCAGCAAGCGTGAAAGCTTCACGTGCAAGCTCTTCTGGTACCCCTTCAATTTCATATAGCACTTTACCAGGTTTGATTTCGCATACCCAATACTCTACAGGACCTTTACCTTTACCCATACGTACTTCTAATGGTTTATTAGTAATTGGTTTGTCTGGGAATACACGAATCCAAATCTTACCACCACGCTTAATCTTACGAGTAATGGTACGACGTGCCGCTTCAATTTGACGGGCTGTCATACGACCGCGCGTCAATGATTTTAGACCAATTTGTCCGAATGCAACGGTGCTTCCACGATGAGCTAGCCCAGTGTTACGACCTTTGTGCATTTTACGAAACTTGGTACGTTTTGGCTGTAACATAGTTTAACCTCTGTCTGAGTTTCGACGGTTTCCGTTTCCACGACCACGGCGTTTTGGCGCACGAGTCTGCTCTTCTTTGACCGGATTATAAACACTGTTCATACCGTCAAGGATTTCTCCGCGGAAGATCCAAACTTTTACACCGATGGTGCCGTAAGTTGTTTCTGCACGTACTGACGCATAGTCAATATCAGCGCGAAGTGTATGTAATGGCACACGGCCTTCACGATACCATTCACTACGAGCAATCTCAGCACCACCAAGACGGCCAGACAGCTCAACTTTAATGCCTTTAGCACCAGAACGCATGCTGTTCTGTACGGCGCGTTTCATCGCACGGCGGAACATAACACGACGCTCAAGCTGACTTCCGATACCATCTGCTACCAAACGTGCATCAAGATCAGGTGACGTGATTTCTTCAATGTTGACCTGAGCAGGTACGCCCATAATTTTGGTCAATTCTTTTTGAAGTCTTTCGATATCTTCGCCTTTTTTGCCGATAACAATACCAGGACGCGCAGTGGCGATGGTAATCTTAGCGGCGCCAGTAGGACGCTCGATCATGATGTTGCTGATCATAGCGTTGTCTAGCTTTTTGCGTAGATACTCACGAACTTGAATGTCGTTGATGAGGTATTCTGAGTATTGTTTAGGGTTAGCATACCAGTTTGCGTTATGCTTTTTGACAACACCAAGACGAATTCCGATTGGATGTACTTTTTGACCCATAACTTATTCTCCTACCTTTATAGTGATGTGACAGGTACGCTTACTGATACGATCAGCGCGACCTTTAGCACGTGGTAGGATACGTTTTAGCGTAATGCCTTCATCAACGTATATAGTTGATACTTTAAGCGTATCAATGTCTAAACCGTTGTTGTTTTCGGCATTGGCGATGGCTGAGTTAAGACATTTCTTAACAAACACAGCACCTTTTTTATTACTATACGTTAGGATATCCAAAGCACGCTCGATAGATTTGCCACGAACTTCATCAGCAACGAGTCTAACTTTTTGTGCCGATATGGCGGCACCGCGTAATTTTGCAGTTACTTCCATGGTAAGCACCTTATTTCTTAGCTTTTCTGTCAATGCCATGACCACGATACGTACGAGTCGGGGCAAATTCACCTAGTTTATGACCAACCATCTGTTCGCTCACGATAACCGGTACATGAGTACGGCCGTTGTGAACAGATAAAGTTAGGCCAACCATTTGTGGCAGAATCATCGAGCGGCGCGACCAAGTCTTAATTGGCTTGCGTGAGTTGGTGTCTAATGCATTCTCAACTTTAGCAAACAAGTGCGCGTCTATGAATGGACCTTTTTTCAATGAACGAGGCATGAAATTCTTCCTTTATTTCTTCTTGGCGCGACGGCGGATGATCATGTTGTCAGTACGCTTATTATGACGCGTTTTAAGTCCTTTAGACTTCTGACCCCAAGGGCTGGTTGGATGGCGACCTTTGTTACGACCTTCACCACCACCGTGTGGGTGATCAACCGGGTTCATAGCGACACCACGAACAGAAGGACGAATACCGCGCCAACGTGAAGCACCGGCTTTACCAAGTGATTTCAAGTTGTTTTCAGTGTTCGATACTTCACCAATAACAGCACGGCAATTCACATGAACGCGGCGAGTTTCGCCAGAACGCATACGTAGAATAGCATAAATACCGTCACGACCTAGTAATTGAACACTAGCACCCGCAGAACGAGCCATCTGTGCACCTTTACCGATTTTAAGCTCGATATTGTGAATCACAGTACCCAATGGGATGTTTTTCAACGGTAAACAGTTACCTGGACGGATAGGTGAAGTTTCACCTGACATCACGGTATCACCAACTGCTTGTTTTTTAGCAGCAATGATATAGCGACGCTCACCATCAGCATACTTAAGTAAGGCAATATGTGCAGTACGGTTAGGATCGTATTCAATACGCTCTACAGTAGCTGGGATATTGTCTTTGGTGCGTTTAAAATCGATAATACGATAATGTTGCTTATGACCACCACCGATGTGACGAGTCGTTATGCGACCATTATTGTTACGACCACCTGACTTACTTTTTGATTCGAGAAGCGCTGCATAAGGACGACCTTTATAAAGGTGTGGATGCACCACTTTTTCAACAAAACGACGGCCTGGTGATGTTGGCTTTGCTCTTACGATAGGCATGAGTGTAATCCTTATTCGTTATTCGCTGTTTCACTAGTAGAAGCAGTCGTATTCGCGACCTCTTCACCAGCATCAGCCATTTGTACATCTTGACCAGCTTTTAAGGTAACATAGGCTTTTTTGTAGTCATTACGACGGCCGATGCTTTTACCAAAACGCTTTGTCTTACCTTTAACGTTCAAAGTGTTTACTTTTAAAACTTCAACACCTTCAAACATCATCTCAACTGCTTTTTTAACTTCAAGCTTAGTAGCGTTAGAGTCAATTTTAAATACTTGCACACCAAATGAGTCGCCAAGCATTTGAGATTTCTCTGAGAATACAGGTCCTCTTAGGATCTGATAAAGTCTTGCGTTATTCATGCTAGTGCTTCCTCAAATTGTTTCGCAGCTTCAACTGACATGATCACTTTATCAAAAGCGATCAAACTCACTGGGTCCACTTCGTTTGTACCAAGTACATTGACGTGTGGAATGTTGCGAGCGGCTAAGTATAAGTTTTCGTCAACGTCTTTGGTAACGATTAGTGCACGAGGTGCGCCCAAATCATTTAACTTGGCGATAAGCTCTTTGGTCTTAGGCCCAGAAACGCTCAACTCTTCAACCAAAATCAGACGCTCTTGGCGAATCAATTCGGCTAGGATACACTGCATAGCACCGCGATACATCTTACGGTTAACTTTCTGTGACCAATCTTGTGGTTTGGCCGCAAATGCACGACCGCCCCCACGCCAGATAGGGCTACGAATAGAGCCTGCACGAGCGCGACCAGTACCTTTTTGGCGCCATGGCTTGATGCCACCGCCAGAAACTTCGGCACGGGTTTTTTGTGCACGTGTACCCTGGCGAGCACCAGCAAGATATGCGGTGACGACTTGATGCACTAATGCTTCGTTGAATTCACGACCAAAAGCCGTATCAGAAAGCTCAACCGCCGCACCTGTAACTGTTTTTAAATCCACGTTAATCCCCTTGCTTAGGCTTTGACTGACGGACGTACGATGACATCGCCACCGGTGGCACCAGGGATAGCACCCTTGATGACAATTAACCCATTTTCAACATCAACCGATATCACTTCTAGGCCTTGAACGGTAACGCGTTTGTTACCCATCTGACCTGGCATTTTTTTGCCTTTGAAGACTTTACCTGGTGACTGGTTTTGACCAGTTGAACCGATAGCACGATGTGATACTGAGTTACCGTGAGTGGCATCTTGCATGCTAAAGTTGTGACGCTTTACGCCGCCTTGAAAGCCTTTACCTTTACTCTGTCCTGTGACATCAACCATCTGACCTTGTTCGAACAAGTCAGCTAGGATCTCACCGCCAATCTCACGACCTTCAAGATCGCTGTCATTGGCACGAAATTCCCAAACACCACGACCAGCTGCAACACCAGCTTTAGCGAAGTGACCTTTTTGTGCAGCGGTTACGCGGCTGTCACGACGGGTACCTGTGGTGATTTGGATGGCTTGATAGCCATCTACATCAGTATTTTTTACTTGAGTAATGCGGTTTGCATTGACCTCAACCACTGTTACAGGGATAGATGCGCCTGTTTCAGTGAAGACACGGGTCATGCCGCATTTTTTACCGACTAAACCGATCGCCATTTTAGACCTCTTTATATCTTATATTAATGGGTTGGGTGTGTAGTGTGCATTAACCCAAAGCAATTTGAACGTCAACACCCGCCGCTAAATCTAACTTCATTAGCGCATCCACAGTTTTGTCAGTAGGTTGAACGATATCAACCATACGCTTATGAGTACGGATTTCGTACTGATCACGAGCGTCTTTGTTAACGTGTGGTGAGGTTAGAACGTTGAAGCGCTCAATGCGAGTCGGCAACGGTACAGGACCACAAACTTGCGCACCGGTGCGCTTTGCAGTATCAACAATCTCTTGTGCAGATTGATCAATCAGACGATGATCAAAAGACTTAAGACGGATACGGATTCTCTGGTTAGCCATGCCAGCAAGCTCCTAATATGTGCTTTCGTCATTCTTGCTTTGCAAAGATATGACCAAAAGCCGTTTGGTTAAATATTCACTTAAAGCGGCCTTCTGTTCTTAACCAGAATGAGTTCTTTATCCGAACTTATAGCATGCCAAAAGTAAAATAGTTTAAAGCCCCGCCGACCCTTCCATAATAGGATGTCAGCAAAGGCATAATGAAATAGTGCTAGAAACGATGCTCTAGCTGTCATAGCGCCAGCTTTATTATTGGCTGCGCATATATAATTCAGTGGTGTATATTATACATAGTATTTCGTTCATTGCAAGAGCAATATCCACGGCATTTAAAGATATTACGCTTTATAAACAACACCATTCATACTCAATAATAGGTGTTAAATCCCCTACTGATGTACAAATTATCAGTCTAAAACAATATCGTACTGCTCTTGTGTATAGAGGTTTTCTACATCAAAAGTAATAACTCTACCTAACAGATACTCTAAATCCGCCACCGTGTCCGACTCTGAAGTGAGTAGTAAATCAATGACTGCGGCATGAGCAACTACTGTAAACTTCTTCGGTGAATTATAGGTGCGCGCGCAGCGCATGATTTCGCGGAATATCTCAAAGCAAACGGTCTCAGCAGTTTTGACAAAGCCACGCCCTTGACAGGTTGAACACGGCTCACACAGTTGCTGCCCTAATGATTCACGGGTACGCTTACGGGTCATCTCTACCAAGCCAAGCTCACTAACCTGAGTAATCTTAGTCTTGGCATAGTCTTGTGCCAGTTGTGACTGTAAACTCTCCAGCACGTCATCTTTATGCTGCTGCTCCAGCATATCAATAAAGTCTAAGATAATAATGCCGCCCAGATTGCGCAAACGCAGCTGCCGAGCGATGGCATGCGTGGCTTCTAAGTTGGTCTTATACACGGTATCTTCTAATGAACGTCCCCCAACAAAAGAGCCCGTATTAACATCAATCGTGGTCATCGCTTCGGTCTGATCAATAATCAGATAACCACCTGACTTTAAATCAACGCGACGTTTTAAGGCATCTCGTAAATCGTCTTCAACACGATGGACGTCAAATAAGGATTGCTCAGCGGTATAATGCACGATCCTATCGTAAACGAAAGGCACGAACTCTTTGGCGAAATGCCTGACCTGCTCATAGATTTGTGCATTATCGATAATGACCTTTTCAGTATCGGTATGTACCAAGTCACGAATCGAGCGTAGTGGCAGAGCCAGCTCTTGGTAAATAAGCTCTGAGCTTTGATGATGGTTGATCTCTTGACGCCGCGCGCAGATAGTCCGCCAAAGCTGTAATAAATAATAAATGTCTTCTTCCAGCTTATCGACAGGCACGCGCTCGGCAGCCGTACGGGCAATCAGCCCACCTTTTAGGTTGACGGTTTGCATCAAACTATTCAGCTCAGTCTTGAGACGGTTGCGCTCTTCTTCGCCATCGATACGCTGCGAGATACCGATATGATCGCTCGATGGCAGATACACAAGATAGCGTGATGGCAGAGAAACATTGGTGGTTAAGCGTGCGCCCTTACTACCCAGCTGGTCTTTGGTCACTTGTACCAAGATACGTTGGCTTTCGTGCAAGCGGTGTTGGATAAGGGTTTTAGAGACAGGAGAGACATCAGCACTTTGCACACTGACCACTGGTGGGCTGACTTCTAGGCCATCAATGCCATTTTCTACCACAGTGTTGTCTGTACCGGTATCAGGGTTCTTATTGCGCTCTTCATCTGTCTTATTCTTATTTTCGGCGACTGGACGCGGTTCACGCTGCATATCATTGACGTGTAAAAACGCTGTCCGTGACTGACCGATATCGACAAAGGCCGCTTGCATACCCGGCAGGACACGCACGACGGTACCCAAATAGATATTGCCGACCAGACCCAATTTATGATGGCGCTCAATATAGATTTCGCCTAGGACACCGTTGTCTAACACGGCGACACGTGACTCCATTGGACTAATATTAATCAGCAGCTCTTCGGACATAATTTTTTCTCTTATCTTTCAGCTTTCTTATTGGGCGTTCATCGCCTACTGGCTTCATAGTGTAACAAATGCGACTTGCTCTTGCCCATTACCCTAGCGTGTCGTTATGTGCAGACAAGCAGTTAAGGGCTTGTAGCGTATTAATAAAATTGTCCCTGCCCTTCTGACTATCTAATGAATGCCACTCTCGGTGATATTTTTAATCAATGCCAGCGTTTGCGGCAGTGGCAAGCCCACGACATTGGTATAGCTGCCGTTAATACGGCTCACCCAAGCCGCGCCCAACCCTTGAATACCATAGCCACCTGCTTTATCAGCAGGTTCGCCACTTTCCCAATAACGGCTCATCATCTCCATCGTCAGCGGGATAAAGGTGACTGCTGTGCGCTCGGTGATTTGCTGTTGTTTGATGATTTGGAATACTGTCTCATGGTCTGCTGTATTGGCACCCTTGGAAGCTAAAGGCACACGAGATACGTGAGTAGCTTGTACCGCTGTCCATACTTCATGGGTATTATCTGACATTTGCTGCCACATGCGATAGGCGTGCTCACGGTCAGTTGGTTTTACCAGTACCGTCTGACCATCTGGCAGTACACCAATGGTGTCTGAGGTCAAAATGATAAGCTGCTCAGCGAGATTGGCCTTGCTCGTTTTAAGTGTGTCGTTTAGCTGTTGTACTGCGGCGGCAGCTTTGGTAGCGACCATGCGCTCGATATACTCTGTAGGCGACTCATTACTTTGTGGCGTTTCATCGATATCGACGCTCATAATCGTAAAATCTAGCTGCGCTTTGGCTAGCAGCTCACGACGACGCGGCGAACCAGATGCTAAAATAATATCCATCGCTATTCTCTTATTTTATGATTGCTATAGTCGATACTAAATAAAATAGATACACAACCTTATGATGCGTGACTGGTACAAATTTTTCTTGCTTGCTGTATCTACGCAGACAGAGGCGGCAAAAAATCTATATCAGTCATGCTGTATCTTTTTTATATTCAACTGACTGTATCATCTTGCTGATAAAGACATAACGGAAAGGCACTCCACACTAATTATCGAATGGAGGCTTAATTGGTTAACGCACAAATTTGCGTAACGCTAATAGCACTAGCGGCCAGCTGACTATGCTCATCAATAAAGACAAGGCGGACTGCGCCACAAAGATATCTTGAATAAACATCTGTAGCATCCACAAGCTCAGCTGAAACAGTAGCAAGCTTAATGAGGCGATAAGCCATGCATTGACAGTATTTAATTGTCTGACATAGATACTACTGATTTTGATGACCAGTGCCACCATGACCGCCGCAAAGGCTTGCTGACCTAAATGGGTGTCCATCAAGAGATCTGCGACTAAACCAATAGTAAACGCGGTAAAGATACCAACGTAACGCGGTTGAAACAGCAACCAAAAAATCAGCACCATGATCATTACCATGGGACGCAAGGTAGCCATACTAGGACTTAATGGATAGACATTGAGCGATGAGGCAACGATGAAGCTTGCAACAATGGCAAAGAGCAAGAGCCCAATTGGGTGCTTAGAGTCAGAATACGCCATGGATACTTACCTTTAGGAATGTTTGGCGGCGGCTATTTAGCAGAGAATAGGGCTAAAAAGGTATGGGTATACATGATGCTATTGGTACAGCAAGGCCAAGTGGCTAAGTGCATAAATGGCTCACTAGGTATGATGTGAGTGTCAGCTGCCATTGCCATTAGTACCGAGGTTGTTTTTGCCTATTAGTTTGTCTTGTAGCACTAATACGTACGCATTATCGATAAAGTTGGCTGCTGGCGTGACTTCAATACTTCTAAAATTATCAGCTTGGGTATCTTTGATATGAGCGATACGACCAACTCGATAGCCTGCTGGAATACGCCCGCCTAGACCTGAAGAAACCAGCTCGTCACCCACGCGCACGTCTGAGGTTTTGAATACATAATTAAGACTTAACGAGGTGGGTATGCCTTGACCGGTCACAATCGCCCGCTGACCCGTACGCTTGACCGTGACCGCTACCGATTGCTGCTCATCAGTAATGAGCAGTAAGCGACTGGTATTGGGATAGACATTGATAATCTGTCCCAATATACCGTCTTCGTCGATGACTGTCTGTCCGACTTGCACGCCATCTTGCGCACCTTTATTAAGCACGACGATTTGGCGGAGTAAGTTGGTGTCGGTACCGATAACCTGTGCCAAATTTAGCTCAAACTGTTCAGGCTTGGTGGTCGACAAGATACCCTGTAAGCGCGCATTTTGTGCCAAGATATAGTCTTGCTGCTGAAGCTTGGCTTGCGCGTGGATCAATTGTGACTTTAACTGCATGTTTTCGCGGCGTAGCGCTTCTTTTGATTGTAAGCTGCCACTTGCCCAATGTTTGGCATAGCTGGGCAATAAGGACAACTCATAGATAGGCTGCATAGCGGCGTGGCTGGTGTTGCGCACTGGATTGAACCATTCTGGATTTTTGCTATCGAACCACATCAGTATTAACGCTACTATCAATACAATAGCAGCCTTACGAAGTGCAAGTGGCTGGCGTGCAAAAATACTTGGCGTCATAAGTCATCTAATTAAGGGTTTCTAATGTGAGCAGTAGCCAGCGCTAGTGATAACAATCACATTGTTATCAGCATTTACGGACAATGCTTGTAGCTGGCATTCATTAATGCGATTAAAGGCAGCACAACTGGCTACCTTTAATTTATCGTTTTTTACTTTTATCGTTGCAGCGACTGTTCACTGCTAGTTTTAATGGTCATTGGAACATCAATATAGTCAGTGAAAAGTAATATCGACACAATCAACAACGAACATCAACAATAAAAACTGTTTAAACAAAAATCATGTTTAAGCTTTTATTATTGATAAAGTCGAGAGCGATACCACCACCACGACTGACACAAGTCAATGGGTCTTCAGCGACCGTCACTGGCAAACCAGTTTCTCTTGAAATAAGTTTGTCTAAATCACGCAATAGCGCACCGCCACCAGTCAAAACAATACCACGCTCAGCAATATCTGATGATAGCTCAGGTGGTGTTTGCTCAAGTGCTGCTTTTACCGCGCTAACGATACCGCTTAGTGGATCGCTCAGGGCTTTTTGCACTTCTTCTGAATTGACAGTAAAGGTTTTTGGTACGCCTTCTGCCATGCTACGTCCGCGTACTTCAACTTCTAGCTGGCTGTCTTCGTTCAGCGCTGAGCCTACTTCTTGCTTGATACGCTCAGCCGTCGTTTCACCAATCACACAACCATGCGTACGGCGTACGTGAGTGATAATGGCTTCATCAAATATGTCGCCACCGATACGAATCGACTCGGCGTAAACGCAGCCTGATAGCGCAATAACGGCGATCTCAGTCGTACCACCACCGATATCAACCACCATTGAGCCACTCGCTTCGTGCACTGGCATGCCGGCACCAATCGCAGCTGCCATCGGCTCTTCTAGCAAGAGCACTTTGCTCGCGCCCGCTGATGATACCGCTTCACGGATGGCTTTGCGCTCAACGAGGGTTGATTTGCAAGGCACACAAACCACGACGTTAGGCTGTGCCATAAAACGCTTCGCCTTTACCTTGCCGATAAAGTGCTTAAGCATTTTTTGGGTCACTTCAAAGTCAGCAATCACGCCGTCTTTTAGCGGGCGAATCGCCGTGATATTGGCAGGGGTACGACCCAGCATCTGCTTGGCATCGAGGCCAACTGCAGCGACGGTAGGGTTATGGGTACGATTGCTTCGTAGCGCGACCACCGTAGGCTCATCGAGCACCACGCCTTTACCAGGAATGAAAATAAGAGTGTTCGCAGTACCAAGGTCGATTGCGATATTATTTGATAAAAATCCAAACAGGTTCATGACTAATATATCCAGCGCTTTACAAATAAGGCAAATGAGGCGAATGAGATTGACTGAGGGGTTACTCGTCAGTGTTGAGCAGGTCGTCGTTAGACATTACTTACGGCGAAAGTGAGGCACCGCGACAAGTCAAACCTAAGCAATAATGATGCAATGACAAAACTGAGCTAAATTATACCGATTTAGCTCAAAAAAAACACAGATATTTGCATCAGTGAGTCAGGATTTTAGTCTTAAGCGCTAAAAGTTGTTACAAAGTTTGAAATAGTGGCAGATAGCTATCCATTTAATGAAACACCGTCTAATTCAATAACAAGGCTCGACAGGCATATAGTAATTTTGCTCAGCAGCGAGTGCCTACTGTAACGTATTTCTGACTGTAACGGGTGAGCGATTGCCAATGATTGCATAACTATACGGTCAATTTTACCATGATTGTCTGGGCTATCATCATGCTGTCTGTACAAATGCCCGCGACTTGGTTGAGATTGTGCAGCAATCAAGCGTCAAGCTCTGTAAACTTGGGTCAGATGCTTTATAATAAGCTCATAATCACACTCTTGTTTTAGTAACCAATTTCAGTAACCAATGTTAGTAGCTAGTTATAACCGTTACTTTTCATAGCTATTTTATTTTAATAATTGGTATTACTAGCGGCTTTATTAATTGTTCGTTTTAACCGCTACTTTTGAACCTATTTACTCTATAGTCAAGGAATTTTAGAATCGCTACAAGGCGACCGACCGCAGATAGTACATTGAGTACATCTAGGGCGTGTAACACCCTAGCGGTTTAAAAGTGCTCTGACTATAACAAAAACTGTCCTGCACTGGAGAAACTATGTCACAGCAACCAGCAACGTCTGACAGCAACGTCAGCCGTGAAGAAATCCTAGAAGTTGCCAGCCTTGCGCGCTTAGGTGTCGATGAGACGACAGCCAATAGCTATGCCGATGAAATCAGTAAAGTCTTAAAGCTGATGCATACTCTTAGCAACGTTGATACGACTGATGTCAAACCACTATCAAATATTCATGAAGTTTGCCAAGACTTACGTGCCGATATCGCCAAACACGATATCAACCGCGCGCGCAACCAATCGGTCGCCCCCGCTGTTGAAGACGGCTTGTATCTGGTACCACAAGTGATTGAATAATTTATTCTATTTACTTCTGCCTTTATTTTATTCTATTTAATGCTATTAACATTTTGACGGACGACACCTTATGTCTGAACTTCATCTATTGAGTACCCAGCAGCTTATTACGGGCTTGCAAGACAAACAATTTAGCAGCGCGGAATTAACCGAACACTATATCAAGCGCATCAACGCCTTAGATAGCAAGATCAACAGCTTTATCACTAATACTTCTGAAACTGCCCGCGCACAGGCGCAAGCAGCTGACGAGATGCGTGCTCAAGGCGACAAGCGTCCTCTGCTTGGTGTACCGATGGCGCACAAAGATATCTTTTGTACCCAAGGGGTGCTGACCACTTGTGGTTCAAAGATGCTACATAACTTTGTCTCACCTTATGACGCCACTATCGTGTCAAACATCGATAAAGCGGGGATGATTAGCTTGGGCAAGCTCAATATGGATGAGTTTGCGATGGGCTCGGATAATGAGAGCTCATATTATGGCGCGGTGCACAACCCTTGGAACCTTAACCATGTCCCTGGTGGCTCATCGGGTGGTAGTGCTGCCGCTGTTGCCGCTGGCTTCGTCCCTGTCGCAACCGGTAGTGATACGGGTGGCTCTATTCGTCAACCTGCCTCATTTTGCGGCTTAACCGGTATCAAGCCCACTTATGGTCGCGTCTCGCGCTTTGGTATGATTGCCTACGCTTCAAGCCTTGACCAAGCTGGTAGCATGGGTCGTAGCGCTAAAGATTGTGCCTATCTATTACAACCAATGATTGGTCACGATCCACGCGATGCAACTTCTATCAAGCATGATATGCCGAACTACGTGCAAGACCTTAATGACGCAGAAGCTGCTGCTGGTGATAAGCCATTTGCTGGTCTACGCATTGGTATCGCTAAAGAATACTTTAGCAAAGGGCTTGACGCTGAAGTAGAAACCACCGTACGTGCTGCGCTAAAGAAATATGAAGAGTTGGGCGCGACGATTGTGGAAGTGAATATCACTGACCCTGATATCACGCTGGCGACTTATTATATGCTCGCCCCTGCTGAAGCCTCTTCGAACCTGTCACGCTTCGATGGTGTACGTTTTGGCTATCGCTGTGAAAACCCAACCGATCTCATCGATCTGTATACGCGCTCACGCTCTGAAGGCTTTGGCCCTGAAGTACAGCGCCGTATCTTGACCGGTACTTACGCGCTATCTGCTGGTTATTTTGATGCTTATTATACTAAAGCACAAAAAATACGTCGCTTAATCGTCAAAGACTTCGAAGACGCCTTTGCCAACTGTGATGTCATCGCCAGCCCAACGGCACCAACCGCTGCTTATAAGCTCGCTGAAGATCTTGACCCTGCAACGATGTATTTGGGCGATGTCTATACCATCGGTGTTAACTTAGCCGGTCTACCAGCGCTCAGTCAGCCTGTTGGTCTGACGTCTGAAGGCTTGCCTGTTGGCTTACAATTGATCGGTCAGTATTGGCAAGAAAGCAAGCTGTTGGCCACTGCGCATCTATTCCAGCAGCACACCGACCATCATTTGCAACACTCTACCATCGCGAAGGAGACGGTATAATGAACACAGCAACTACTACTGATAATAATGCCGCCCGCGAACATGAGGTTCGTAAAGAGCTGTTCGTCGATGGTTATGAAGTGGTCATCGGTATTGAAATTCACTGCCAGTTGAATACGGAAAGTAAGATATTTTCTAGCGCACCGACTGACTTTGGTCATGAGCCAAACAGCCAAGCCAGTATCGTAGATTTAGGCTTGCCCGGTGTCCTACCAGTTCTAAATGCTGGCGTGGTCGATCGTGCGCTAAAATTCGGTATCGGCGTCAACGCTGAGCTGGGTTTATTTAATACCTTTGACCGCAAAAACTACTTTTATCCTGACTTACCGAAAGGCTATCAAATCACCCAAATGGCCAATCCTATCGTTGGCGAAGGCTATATCGATGTCGTGGTCAATGAAGGTGAGAAAAACGAATATCCGAAACGTATGGGCATCACCCGTGCGCATTTAGAAGAAGACGCTGGTAAGTCAGTACACGATGCCGTCGATGGCATGACGGGCGTGGATTTGAACCGTGCTGGTACACCATTAATCGAAATCGTCTCTGAGCCTGATATGCGCTCGGCTCATGAAGCACTGGCCTATATTAAAGCCATTCACCAGCTGGTCACGTGGCTCGGTATCTCAGACGCGGTCATGGCAGAAGGTTCATTCCGCTGTGACTGTAACGTCTCTATTCGTAAGCCGGGTGCAGAATTGGGCACGCGTACTGAGCTCAAAAACTTAAACTCGTTCCGCTTTATCGAACGCGCCATCAATCGTGAAATCGAGCGTCAAATCGACATCATTGAGGACGGTGGTAAAGTTGTGCAAGCAACGATGCTCTATGACCCAGAGCGCGACGAAACCCGTACCATGCGTACCAAAGAAGATGCCAACGACTATCGCTACTTCCCTGATCCTGACCTGCTACCAGTGCGTATCGAGCAACATACTGTCGATAGCATTCGTGCGGCAATGCCGGAGCTACCAGTTGCCCGTCGTGCACGCTTTGAGGAAGCGCTTGGTCTATCAGAATATGATGCCCGTATTTTGACGGGTAGTCGTCAGCTTGCCGATTACTTCGAAGATGTTGTCGCTGAGATTGGTGAGAAAGATGCCAAAATGGCTGGTAACTGGGTCATGGGCGACCTACTCGGTGCGCTAAATAAAGACGACAAAGACATCATCGACTCCCCTATCAGCGCCAAGCAATTGGCAGGTATGCTAGCGCGTATCAAAGACGATACACTATCTGGCAAATTGGCTAAGAAAGTCTTTAGCGCGCTCTATGAGCGTGAAGCCGGCGATGCTGATGATGCAGCTGACAAAATCATCGAAGAAAAAGGGCTTAAGCAAGAAACCGATACAGGCGCTATTAAAGCCATCGTTGAAGAAGTCATTGCAAAAAATCAAGCCATGGTGGATGAGTATCGTGGCGGTAAAGAAAAGGCCTTTAACGGTCTGGTCGGACAAGTCATGAAAGCCAGTCGCGGTAGTGCCAACCCACAGCAAGTCAACCAAATCTTAAAAGAGCTACTCGGTTAAGGATAATTGCTGATTGGTTATGCTGACTGTGATACGTAAATTAAGGTTATAGAGTTTGACTAAAATAAATAGCTCTTGCAATATGCATAATTTTGCGTAAAATAGTCAGTCATTCGGGGCGTAGCGCAGTCTGGTAGCGCACTACACTGGGGGTGTAGTGGTCGCAGGTTCAAATCCTGCCGTTCCGACCAAACACAATATTAGGGCAGACCGTCATTGACCGTCTGCCCTTTATTTTGGGCGTTTTTCAGGTTTTCACTGTCTTATAGGTGTATGGCGTTCCATATAGAATGTTGGTATTATTGTTGGTATCGAGCAGTACCAACAGCGACAATACCAACAAAGGATGACCCCATGCCCCTAACCCACACAGGTATTAATAAGCTACAGCCTAGCCCCACTGCTATTGACACAAAACGACCTGATAAGCACAGTGACGGTAACGGGCTGCAATTATGGGTGCGTTATACGGGCGTTATGCGTGGATAAACTAGGCTGGCATGAGAAACAATACATATTACCTGACAGAGCAATAGGCAGTGATGGTAAGCAGGGATTGCTCATGGCATGCGTGAACGACCCAAAAGAATGCACCGAACCACGTACAATAAGATAATTTGTGAATATATGAACCTGATGGATAGATTATTAGGGGCACATCGTAAAATGCTTAACTTTTAAACTTGCCTAATGATTTAGATAGATTATATAGTGATCGTGTTTGAACCAACTTTAAGGTAATAGGTATTATGAGAGTATTAAACCAATTATTAACATTCCTATCAGGTGTAATAATTTTAACGGCTTTTACTTTTGGAGTAGCAAATGCCAATAATAGATATGCTATTGCACAAGAAGCCAGCGCAAAACCTAGTGCAGAAGCAATTAAAGCAGAAGCAGAAGCAACTGTAGAAGATATGATAAAAGATATAACAAAAGATATGACAAAAGAAAAAGCAGCTAGAGCAGAAGCGTACGCAAAAGCACGTGCAGCTTGGGCAAAATCCAATGCAGAAGAAAAAGCAGATAGGGCAAAATCAGAAAAGAGGATTGAGCTGAAAGAATGGAGGAAATAATAGCCATTAAGAAGGAGTAAGTGCGAATTGCGGACGCACAAAAATCACTTAGGCAGCGGTCACTACTGGTGAAGCTGTGAACAATTACACCGCCCTACCGTGTTGAGAAATGTTGAAACGGCAAACAGTGAAAATAATTACAAAATAATAGTAAGTGAAGCAGTAAACAGCCAAAAAAGGTCATTATTAAAAACGATTGTTGGTATTATTGTTGGTATCGTTAATATATTAAATAACCAAACCTATGTATTACAGTGCATACAGCCTTTACTTTACTTCCTGCCGTTCCGACCAAACATAGTAGTAATAGAGAAAAGCCAATCATTGTTTTCAATGGTTGGCTCTTTTTTGGGTTTACTATAATGGATAATTACGATTTAAATCGTATCAACCAAGTCACTTGGTCTAGCAAGATGAACACTAAGAGAAATCTGAAGTTCCAACCATCACAAAATCATCAGTCCAAAAAATATTCAACAAACTACCAAAATGGTCGTTTGGTGTATTAAGGTTTTTAATCGTTATTCTGATACCTTTATTATCAAATACACCAAATATTCAGCTTAATTTTTATATTATTAATATCATGATTTAGTAATCGGACAATCAAGCACTACCCTAACCGATACTTGTCATCTATAGACTTTTGGCAAGCGAGCAGCTAGGGTAAATGCTACACCGTTATGATGACTTATCATATGTCCAAAATTATAGCCCAGCCCTTATCTACTCATGTCACAAATAACGCACCTTGGGAAATGTACCAGCGGCCTTATGTACGTGATTTAGCGTATGTGCTTGCCTGCCCTAACGTCTTAACCGAATGGCTGGACTTTGCACCACATCAGAATACACATACCATATCGGTACATAGCACACGTTTTTGGCAAGCGCAGTTTGCGGCCTATCGACCGCGTTTAGACGAGCTTGATACCACCAATGCTTATCAAGCGCTGACGCGCTACTTAGTGACGCGACCGAGTCCCAGTCGCTTAGGTTTTCACTTTGAGGGATTATTGTCTTTTTGGTTAGAGGATGGTTTTCAGCGCGGCTTACATTCCTACGAGACGCTAGCCAGTAATGTGCAGCTGTATAACGGTAAGCAGACGACTGGCGAGCTAGATTTGATTCTGTACAATCATGCAGACAATCTGGTTGAGCATTGGGAGTTGACCATTAAGTTTTTTATGGGATCAGCGCCTTTTGAGCCGATGAACTGGGTTGGTATCAATTCAAATGACAATTTGCAGCGTAAGATGACCCATATGCAAACCAAGCAGTTTCGCACCGTATGGGTAGATACCGAAAATCATGGGCAAGTCAAAATTGATAAGCGTTATGGTATTATAAAAGGACGGTTCTTTTTACCAAAGAACATCACTAATTTCGTCTATCCATCTTGGCTAGCACCAAGCTTTCCCATGCACGAATGGTGCGATAAGTACGACACGAGCACTCTCGCGACGCTTGATATCAGAGAGTTGCGCGCTGCTCATTATATTGAATGGTTTAGCAAACGCGACTTTTATGATGGACGTCCGTCGGCACTTATTCATTCTGAAAACGGTATCTTAAAAACAGGATTATACTTTGAAGGTGATAGACCCATCGTCATTTATCCGAAGCAGCACGATGAGAAAAGCGACTGATTAAGCATTTCTCGTAAAGGTTTTATCTATAGTCAAAATATCCTAAAGACCTGATGGTATTGCTGATATCCATTCTTTGTCGTCTCTGTCTAGGTAAGCACAGCAACCAAGCAAGAAAAATGAATATCAGCTGTACGTGATGGTTCGATATTACTTTTCACTGACTATATTAACGCTCAATAAGTCTCAAGCACCTGCATCAGCTCATATCTGAGCATATCGGCACTGGGCATACGCTCAGCGTGAAAGCGCACGATAGCAATGCCAGCACTGGCTAAAGCTTTGTCCTTTTTATCGTCCGCCTTTTGCCGTGCCTTACTACTATGCGTCCAATCATCCAGCTCGATTGCCAGCAATGTGGTCTGGGCATCAACATCAACGATCACATAATCCACACTTTGACGGCAAATACGATTGAACCAAAAGCTACGCTCAGAGGTCTCATCACTATTGGCTTCAATGATGCGTGACAGCTGAACTTGCACAAAGATATGATATTCTGGTAGCGCATTTTTTAACTTATTAAAAAATATTACCTCGGTATCGGTCATAATGGGCATTGGGGCAAATGGCCAAATAGCCAGCTCATCGCCGCGTACTGGCTTTGGATCAGGCTCGGCGCTTTCACGTCTTGCTAACAGCTTTGGTAACGTAATCAGCCCTAAGAATCCAACGGCCAACATTAAAAATATAACGCCAAATGACATGGTTTTACCTTATACAGTAGGAGCGTGAGAGGCGGTATAGCGTGACTATTATGAGCTTTAGGAAGTCAGTATTTGCCTATCACAACAGGGCAACCCTTATAGGTTGACAGGTTATACAGAAAGAAATAATAAACGGTATGCATGGTAGCTAAGCCTACCTCAATGGGCAAACACTAAAACAAAAAACACGACAATAGATGTCGTGTTTGAATAAAATTAGCTAGAACGAAAAAGAACCTAATTAAGAGAGTGTTGATTATTGAGCAATAATGATCAGTTACAGCAAGATGGACGCTAGTATTTTAACGCCAGTAAAGTACCCAAGCGCTCGTCGTATTTACCTTGGGATCACTATTGATTTTGTCTTTTAGTGCCAAGGCAGCGACTTTACCACGTTCAGGACCGACGACGACTCGGACGCCACGACTGGTAGCGCTAGTCTTCACTTGATAGCCTGCTGACTTGAATTTTTTGGCCAATTCATCGGCTTTGGCTTGGTCATTCGCCAGGGCAACTTGTACCCCAAAGCTACCTTTAGCGTCTGTCTCTTTGACTTCTTTACGGGCTTCACTGAGTTTCTGCTGCGCTTCACGTTTGGCATCAGCCGACTTCTTGGCGAGCGCCTCTTCTTTTTGACGCTTCTCTTCACGAGCCTGTTCGGCTGCTGCTGCTTCACGTGCTAAACGATCTACCTGCTTACGCGATGGAATAGTAATACTCTGACCCAGTTGTAACGATGTCGATGGCGAAAGATTATTCGCTTGTGCTAAGACTTCTACAGGCATGTTGTATTGCCGCGCCAGTTTTATCAGCCCATCACCTCTTTTTACTTGATATTCAGAAGGCGATTTTGGTGGTTCATTCTTGGCAGCTTCTGCTGCTTGTTCAACCGCTTGTTTCTTTTTCTCAGCCATAGTCTGAGCCTCAGCTTGCTTTTTTGCTTCCGCTTGGCGTTTGGCTTCAGCCTGTCGCTTTGCTTCCGCTTCTTTTTTGGCAGCGGCTTGTTCTTTTAGCGCGGCCTGTCTTTTGGCTTCTTGTTGCTGGGCTTGAGCGGCCTGTTGCTTGTCATTGTCGCTCGTAGCGACAGTTGCTTCATTATTGATACTAGGCTGTGCGCTTGAGGGTTGAACCACATTTTGAGCAGCTGCTGAACTGTTGTCATCTTCGGCAGCAGGCGCGCTATTGGCTATATACTGCTGATTTTCCGCCCGCGATTTTGCCAAGGCTTGCGCCTCCGCAGTCTCTTGCTCCGTCAAAAACTGCTGCGCCCGCTTTTCTTGCTCAGCTACCCGCGCCGCCCGTTCTTTTTGCTTTTGCGCTAGGATACGTTTTTCAGTGTCGATGTCAGTGGTGAGTGGCTGCGGTGCCGCTTGTTCGGTACTGGGCTTATCGACCATCGCGGTCACGGGCTCAGGTTTATTACCGTCACCAATTTGTTGCACCATGGCATATAGCATTACGCTACCGCCGATAATCATCCCAATGCCCAATAAGGCTTGTCTCGAAAAGTTCATCCGTTTACGTCTCTTAGTTGGTAATAAGGTTGATTGGTCGGCACGGTTATTTTTTAAAACCCTATCAGCTAATATCCTACCAGTGGTTTTGATAAGTGGTTTTGATAAGTGGTTTTGATAATTAGCCGCTGCCGCCCGTTACTGCCATCATCTCTCAAAGATTATGTCATATTTATAACAGTACGTTTTTATGAAAGCGCTTTTTTATGAAAATACCTTTTATAAAGCACCTTATAATAAATCTATTTGTTTGCAAAAGCTCTTTGATTATAAAGTATATTTTTCATGCTGTCTGCTCTCACGCTGCTGTTAAGATAAGGGTCTATTGAACATTCAAATGTGGCACTGGCAGTCCTAATACTTGAATGTTCAATAAACCCTAACATTAAACTGGTCATATCTTCACTTGATTTCTCATTCTTCAAACGCTGCCAATACCTCACCAATGGTATGGAACGAACCACAAACGACAATGAGGTCTTGCGCCTGACTGCCATTTATAACGGCATCGGTCGCTTCTGATAAACGTTTAAATTCATGTATTTGTGCACTATCCACATAGTTGCTCAAGATACGTTGCAGCTGCTCGGTGCTCGCGGCACGCGGATAGTCAATCTCAGCGATGAACCAGTCGCTAATCGGCAAGCTTGATTCGGTCAAACGTTGAACGACCTTGTCGATATCTTTATCCGCCAGCATAGAAAAGAGCATTTTGATAGTTGCAGGTGCGCTATTGGTTTGTTCATCACTATTTTGCTTCGCCACATGCTGCTGCCAGAGCGGTAGTAATTGCGCTAATAAAAACTCAACGCCTTGCTCATTATGTGCCACATCAAACAACCAGTGACGATTCTCTAACTCTCGATAGTCAAAGCGACCTGCAAGCTTAACGGTCTGTAGCGCCTGCTCAATAGCAGCGATATCGACAGCCAATGAACTGGCCAACACTGCTGATAAGGCATTGGCAGTATTGGTTAATGACAGTGCTGGTCGTGGCAACTGTAGAGTAACAGCAGCATTACTATATTGCCAAGTAATTGCATCGATCTCGCGATAATGGAAGTCTTTGCCAACTTGATAACAAGTCGCCTGATTCTTATCGATAGCCTGCTGCACACTGGTTGGCATGTCGGTAGCGCCGTAAATCAGAGGCATATCATTGCGTAAGATACCTGCTTTTTCGCGGCCAATATCTTCGACATTGTCACCAAGCCAATCGACATGATCGATGCCAATATTGGTAATGACTGCCATATCAGGGTCAATAATATTGACGACATCTAAGCGACCACCGAGTCCCACTTCTAGCACCCATACATCACAGTCGGCTTCGGCAAATATCAATAATGCAGCCAATGTGGTCATCTCAAAAAACGACAACGTCAAAGCGCACTGTAATCGCGCCGCTTCTACTTTGCAAAAAGCGTTGATTAATATCTCATCGCTGACCATTTCGCCATTGATACGTACCCGCTCGTTAAAAGCACTCAGATGCGGTGATTGATAGAGAGCTGTCTTGTAACCCGCTGCTTGGCACATCTGTGCAATCACTGCCGTCGTTGAGCCTTTACCGTTGGTACCTGCCACAGTAAATACATAAGCATCATCCTGCGCGGACTTTACCACACCCAATGCTTCAGCGACTGGCAATACTCGTGATAAACCCATATCTATCGCCGAGACGTGTATCTGATGCATGTAATCTAGCCATTCCGTTAGGCTGGCTTTGTCATTAGGGCTATCAGGATTAGGGGCTAGAGAATCAGACATGGCGCAAACCTATATATAATTTTATGAAAATAAAGACCGTATATTTGCTAACTAAAACCAAAAATAGCATTTACCGTTATATGACGATAAATGCTATTAAGGAGTTTTGCATATTTTAGAGATATTAGCACGCTGCTAGCCAGTTATAAACTGAATCAGCTGCTCATGTTTATTATTCTGTGCTAAGCATCAACATTAGGAACACCACATAATTTCGCTAGCAAGCGATAAATAGTATCGATAAGCTGATGACGATGTACCACTTCATCGACCACGCCATGCTCTAACAAGAATTCGGCACGCTGGAATGGCTCTTCTAGCGTCTCACGAACCGTTTGCTCAATCACGCGCTTGCCAGCAAAGCCAATCATGGCTTTTGGTTCTGCCAGATGAATATCACCGAGCATCGCGAGCGATGCCGTCACACCGCCATAAACGGGATTGGTCAGTACCACGATATACGGCACGCCAGCAATTCTTAAGCGTTCAATCGCCGCTGCGGTACGAGCCATTTGCATCAAAGACAATAGCCCTTCCTGCATACGCGCACCACCGGAAGCTGCAAAGCAAAGTAACGGCTTTTTCTCTTCAAGCGCTTTTTCCGCCGCTTGAACAAATCGATCGCCAACGACTGAGCCCATCGAGCCACCCATAAAGCGGAAATCAAAAGCACAAGCCACGACGTCAAGATTGCGCAGCTTACCATACATAGCAATCAGCGCTTCAGATTCGCCTGTTTTTTCTTGCGCTTCACTCATGCGCTTTGGATATGGCTTACTATCGACGAATCTTAGCGGATCTTTTGCCGTAAACTCTTGCCCAAGCTCACCATCTACTTGATCCAATATCCAATGCAGACGCTCACGAGCACTCATCGGTAAATGATGATCGCAGTGCGGGCACACATAACAGTTAAAAATAAGCGCCGTGTTAGTAATCATCGAATGACAATTACTGCACTTGGTTGACGGCTCAGTCTCTACTGCTGTCAAAGGCGCTGTCAATTGCTGCTTGATACCCGGTATCGGGCGATTAAACCACGATTGCCCAGCGGTGTTCCCGTTCGGCTCGGCATTGGTTTTTTCAGTATTGTTCGGCGTAGTCATGTCAGGTTTTGTTATTGTATCAGTCATATTATTTGCCATCATCAAAGGCTTATCGACAAGTTGGCTCATTTCCTTGTCCTTGAGAGTTTAATGGTTGTCTAGACCAAACGTCAAATACCAGCATAACATGAGCCGTTATGCGACACGTTTACGTACCTATCTTTACGTATCTATCTTTACGTATCTATCTTTAGGTACATATATGACAGTCTATTGTACTTATTGATACCTATTATGCTTATCGATATCAAGCAATCTATAGAACGATCAATAAATGCTATTTTAACAACCACTATTATAATTATATTAGTTTACACTCGTAAACTAAATTTAGCAAAGTCATTTAACTTTGTGTTTATAAATACTAAGTGCTTATAAATACTAAGTGCTTATAAATACTAAGCGCTCATAAATACTAAGCGCTCATAAATACTAAGTCTTTATAAACCGTAAATTAAGGTGGCTACGCTATTGACCATTTCTCAAGTTAAGACCATAAAACCCATACAGTATTGATGGCAGATGTTAAATGATAGATATTGGATGGATAGCGACGCTAAATACGTTCATTCCGCGAATCAAGTCCACGACTCACTCTACTGATAATTTTTATAAGCGATCGGTATATCAGGCAATCACTATATAAATCTAAGCGCTCAAGCTATCCAACGCGCCGCGTAGTTCATCCATTTTACTCATGATTTTTTGCTGAGCAGCAGCAACAGCAGTCGCATCACTTGCATCTATATCAGCAAAGTTTTGCACCAACGCACTACCGACAATAATACCATCGGCATGCTCACCAATCGCTTTGGCAGATGCCGCATCACGAATACCAAAACCCACGCATACTGGCAAATCGGTCTCGGCTTTAATCGCTTGCACTTGAGTCGCTACATCATTTGTATCGAGCGTTGCTGAACCGGTGACGCCTTTTAGCGAAACGTAATAAATATAGCCGCCACAATGGGTTAATACTTGCTTACGGCGCTCAGGCAAAGTGGTCGGTGATAATAAGAAAATCTCATTTATCGAGTTGTCAGTCAAATGCTGGGTAAAGCTGCCCGCCTCTGCTGGCGGCAAATCAACCATCAATATGCCATCGACGCCTGACTGCTCACACAGCGCAACGAAGTTATCATAACCAATGATTTCAACTGGATTGAGATAGCCCATTAAAATAATTGGTGTTTGCGTGTCTTGCTGACGAAATTCTTCGACCATTTTTAGCGCATCACGAGTACTAGTGCCTGCGGCTAAAGCGCGCTCGCCAGCCAAGGCAACTGTTGGGCCATCTGCCATCGGATCAGAGAATGGTAAACCGACTTCGATCATATCGGCGCCGTGTTTCACTAAGTCGTGCAACAGACCTACCGTAGTGGTCGGATTAGGATCGCCTGCCATAACATAAGGAATCAGGGCTTTTTTATTTTGTGATTTTAAGGTTTCAAAGGTACTTTCAATTCGGGTCATAGTGATCTCTTATAATTTTGTTAAATAAATTTTTAGCTTATATAAGTGTATTCTTACCAGCCAATATCCATTAAATTATCAGGATTGTCCTGCGACAAATATTTAATATCATCAGTTCTTTGCTTATGAAAAGTATTCATAATATTTAGAATTTCACGCTGCTCTATGTAGTATAGACCGTTTAAAACATTGTACCTCTCGCACAGTGGAATATTTTTATTAAATATTAGACCTTGCACCCTGTTCCCTCGGTTTTTCATCTTTCTACTATATATTTCTGTGTAATCTATCCAAAAACCAATAGTGCTTCCTTGAATTCGGTTAAGATAAAATGCTTTAACGTCATCATAATTTATGACTTTATCGTGCTGAAAATTTTTATTAGCTATATAAAACTGAGACGTCAATTGGATATTGTCTTTATCGATTATAAGTATGGGGATATGCTTCCAAGTCCATTTTTTAGCAATCCATGGATTTGGCACAGCGGAATTCTTAGTGATCCTATATATCCAGTAAGATAGTAAAAACAAACCTAAACAACACATTATCCATACAACCTTAATGTCTTGTATTGATTCATATAGACTCATTGTCTCAAAACTAGCCCACCAACTCATAAAAAATAAAATAATAGTAACTTGTATTATTACAAACATCATTAAGTAGAGAATATAGCTCTGCCAAAAACTGACACTTTCAGTAGGCACACCCACACTTATTGTGACTGGCGCTGTTAGTACTGCTTGGTCTGGATACTTGCCCAACTGGCTAGGCTTACTAGGTATTAAGCGGTTCAAATTCATGAAGGCATACTATCGATAATTAAAAAATAGTTATCAATTAGCGTATTGAGATTTATGATACCTAATCGAATCAATACGCTGCTAAACTTTCTTATACAACCATCTAAACCACTCTATTCTTCCTACATCTCAATCCCTTCTGCCTTCATCACCGAATGCAAATCTTTGTCACCGCGACCTGACATATTAACGATAATCGTCTGATCAGGCGTCATGGTTTTAGCCAGTTTCAATGCATAGGCGACCGCATGAGCAGTTTCAAGCGCAGGGATAATACCTTCTTTGCGGGTGACTTCATGGAAGCCTTCTAGCGACTCTTTATCGGTACAGCCCACATATTCAACACGCTTCATGTCTTTTAAGAAACTGTGTTCAGGACCAACGCCCGGATAGTCAAGACCAGCAGAGATAGAATGCGTCTCTTGAATCTGTCCGTCATCATCTGCCATTAGGTAAGTACGATTGCCGTGCAATACACCAATACGACCAGCTGCTAGTGGCGCTGAATGACGACCCGTTTCGATACCATCACCTGTCGCTTCGACACCATACATTTTGACATCAGTATCATTTAAGAAATCAAAGAACAAACCAATCGCATTTGAGCCACCGCCGACACAAGCGACTAGGGCATCTGGTAATTTACCAGTCATTTGCAAATGCTGAATACGTGCTTCTTTACCGATAATCGCTTGAAAATCACGTACTAACAGCGGATAAGGATGCGGACCAGCGACCGTACCGATAATGTAATAAGTGCTATCGACATTGGTAACCCAATCACGCATCGCTTCATTCATCGCATCTTTAAGGGTACGTGAGCCAGAAGTGACTGGCACCACCGTCGCACCCAATAAACGCATACGGTAGACGTTCATCTTTTGGCGTTCGACATCATCAGCACCCATATAGACGATACATTCTAACCCTAAACGTGCGGCAATCGTCGCCGTCGCTACGCCATGTTGCCCTGCGCCCGTCTCAGCGATGATACGTTGTTTGCCGCTCATCTTGGCAAGCAGTGCCTGACCAATAGTGTTATTTACCTTATGCGCACCAGTATGGTTAAGGTCTTCACGCTTAAAGTAAATTTGCGCACCACCAATCTCATCACTGAGACGTTTGGCATGATAAAGCGGTGTTGGGCGACCGACGTAATTGACCAAATCGTTATGGTACTCTTCCCAGAATGCAGGATCGGCTTTGACTTTGGTATATAACGCTTCTAGCTCTTCTAGTGCTGCCATCAATGTTTCAGAAACAAAACGACCGCCATGCACACCAAAGTGCCCACGAGCATCGGGATACTGATTGAAGTCTTGCACATCAGCTGGATTGGTAAAAGTATTGACGGCTTGTGCCGTGGCTGATAAATCTTTGTTAGCGACATGACTCATGATAATTCCTACTGTAATAAGTGGTATTTTTTAATATAAATAGTGGATAACGAAAAAATAAGATTTAATCAGAAAATCGGAATAACGACCAAACAAGGATAGATGTGCTTTATAAATCGCTTAGGTGTCGTCAGTGACCGTCACGCTTTGCCATCGATCCCGCTTTACCGCTTTCATAAAGGCGCGCATCTTAGCAGCATCTTTTTTACCCTTAGCCGCCTCGATACCACCGCTGACATCGACGGCGTAAATAGGCAGCTCTAAAGTCGTAGCGACATTGTCGGCATCAAGCCCGCCCGCTAAGATAATCGGTAGCGAACTATGCTGAGGAATAAGGCTCCAATCAAAGCGCGCGCCAGTACCGCCATATTTATGCTGATGATAAGCATCAAGCAAAATACTACTCGCACCTGCTCTCGCAAAGCTCTCAATTTGTGCGCTAACGCTGTCAGGCGTATCGTGCTCAGTATTGATACGTAAGGCTTTAATCCAGCGTTTATTGACCGCAGCGGCCAATTGCTGACACTGCTCAGGACTTTCATCACCGTGAAATTGAATAATATCAAATGCGACATTATCCGCCAGTTCAATCAGCGCTTCGCGTTGCATATTGACGACCAAGGCGACTACGCTGACAAAGGCAGGAACAGCGGCGCTCAATGTTTTTGCCTGTTCAATGGTCACAGCACGTGGACTGGGTGGATAAAATACCAAGCCGACTGCATCTACACCCAATTGGGCGGCAGTTTTAATATCACTAAGCTGGGTAAACCCGCAAAACTTAACGTGCATGATATGACCTTAAAATACAGCCGCAATAGATTGGCTGTCATAGCGATTAAGCATTAATAATGATGAGGATTTGTTACTCAGTGAGTAAATCAATTGCATCCAAAAACTTATCCTAGCATACTTTTATTCATAGTTTTGTTTATGATTGCGATTGATTAATATGAGGATACTTAATGTCTAACACTGCGCCAGCAACAACTAATACCACTGATAGCGAAGATGATAGCAACAAGAATAATACCAACCTTAGCCCCGCCCATTATTTGATATGGTTTCGCCGTGATCTACGCCTACATGACAACACCGCTTTAGCAGCGCTTTGTGAGCGTGCTTGTGATAATGACGCATCAGTAAGCGCTGTATTTTTCCTCACGCCTGAGCAATGGCAAACGCACGATATGTCATTGGTTCAACTCGATCATATCGCTCGTACCTTGCCAATATTGGCAAATGACTTGCACAAACAATTAAACATCACGTTGAATGTGCAGATTTGCGATAGTTTCCTTGATTGTGTGGAGTCATTAAACGCCTTATGTGTCGCAAATAATATTAGCTGCGTGATGGCGAACCATGAATATGAAGGCAATGAGATTGAGCGCGATGCACAAGTGAACCAACTGCTAGCAAAAAACGATATCGAGTTTATACGCTGGCACGACCAATGCATTTTACCACCGAAAAGCATCACTACCAATGACGATAGCATGTATCAGGTATTTACCCCTTTTTATAAAAAATGGCGACATACTCTGGAAGTTAGCAGCCTACAACTGCATAAAGCTTCAGCAATCGATAGCAACATCGATAGCAACAAAGCTGCTTTAAAAATCTCAAAAAAGGCAGCAAACACCGTTGAAGCCATAGAAGCATTAAGCCAAAAAGTGGTTAAGGATTATCAACAGTCATTAGCAAATAATACCCAGCTCAGTCATATTGATAGCGAGGCACAGCTTACTCACGCACGTGACGCTTATCCTGCTGGAGAAGTCGCCGCTTGTCACCGCTTGGATCAATTCGTTGCGGATGACATTCATAACTATGATGTGAGCCGCGATGTGCCAAGCTTGCACGCCACTAGTCAATTATCAGCGTATCTGACAATTGGGGTCATCAGTCCCAGACTTTGCTACCTACAAGCGGCTAAAGCACAAGAACAATTGCATGGTAATGATGGCGACAATGAAGACATTAATCGCTGGATCAGTGAGCTGGCGTGGCGAGACTTTTATCGCCATGTATTAGCGGATAAACCAAAGCTTATTCAGCATCAGGCTTATAAACACGAGACCGATATTAAGATTAATTGGTCATACAATGAGGATGATTTTGATGCGTGGTGTACAGGTAGGACTGGCGTGCCTTTAGTCGATGCCGCGATGCGTTGCTTAAATGCGACGGGCTTTATGCACAATCGCTTACGCATGGTCACCGCGATGTTTTTGACCAAGGACTTACTGATTGATTGGCGCTTAGGCGAGCTTTATTTTATGCAGCAGCTAATAGACGGTGACTTTGCCTCAAATAATGGTGGCTGGCAATGGAGCGCCTCGACCGGTACGGACTCTGCGCCCTACTTCCGTATTATGAATCCCTTTAGCCAAGCCAAAACTCATGACCCTGATGGGGAATTCATAAAGGAATGGTTACCTGAATTAAAGGATATGCCTGCCAGCATTTTGCATAGCGAAGACAAGATACGTAAAGCTATCAACACAGACGATAGGTTTAGGCGGTTAGATTACCCCGCCCCAATGGTCGAACACAAAGCGGCACGGCAACTGGCGATTACTGAATTTAAAAAATAAGTATTGAATTAAAAAACAGTCATGAGTTTAAAAAAGTCGTAAAGCTGATATGTTTGAGAAGAAAGCGTTAGCTGTTTACTTTGGCTTTATTTTGCGGCGCACTGCCAGTTTGTACCAAACTACTTTGTGCCGCCTTAGCGTTACCAGTATCGATAGCTGGCTTTACTATTCGCGTCTGAATCGTATAAATGGCATACGCTAGACAAGTAAAGCTTATAATGAGCAGCACCCAAGTCGCAAAAGATAGCGACTCCGTTTCTTTGCGGTGTTTGGTTAATTTGCGCTTCTCATGAGCAGACGGCTGATTATTAGGAGTTGTCATATATGCCACCTCTTACATTATATAAGCTTAGTATTAACGACAGCATTTATAAAGCTATCGTTAATAATAAATAAGTCCTGCTATATAATATAGTAACCTTATTACCAATAATTTCAAGCAACATCTGCTAATCGGCGTAGCAATTCATTAAAGCGTTTTCATTTAACTACCCGTACTAAAACATTCTCTCTCCAAAACCTTTTATTAATAAAACCTAAGCATTAAGCCGTTGGCAATTGGCACGCCCCTGCGCCCTGCGTGGTGACCGTGACCACAGCTCCTGTCAACGCAAACAGCTGTTGTAGTTGGGTCTGGGCGTTTTTTAGTGCCATGTTCATGACATCGCCGCGACAAGCACGCTCAAGCACTTCTTTTTTTGCCATACTTTGCGCTTGCTCCCAGATTTTAGGATCCACTTGCATCATGCCAAAGGCGCCTGTTTGCCAATCATAAATCTCGATGTCGTCTAGATAGACAGAAAATATCTCTGACGGTGGCAAAGTAATATTAATCTTCGGCATCATTGAGACTGGCGTGTTCGCGTCGCCTTCCTCTGTCTCACCTACATTAGCATTAGACTGAATATCAGGTTGTACCACTTGCACCATCTCAGGCGTCAAGGCACTCAAATCAATCCCTGCTTCTACGCGGCCGCGGGCGATAAACAACCCTTTTTGTTCATCTTGCCAAAGTTTCATCCAACTCCCTGGGCGCTCGCTTGTGATAACGGTATCTACACTAAAGGCGACCGTTTGTAGCCGATTGAGCTGCTGGATTTGCGTGACCACACCCTCACGAGTAATGGTCTCTATTGGCGCCTCTTTATTCAGATTTTGCACAGTATAAATCGCAAAAACGATGGCGGCCAGACCAATAAGTAATACCAGCCACGACATCAGAGCAATGGGCTTTTTTACTGGCTGAGCAGTGGTGTTATTGCTGGCAGAAGAACGTTTATCAGGATTGATCATTTAAGCCACCTTAAGGTTTCATCGTTTATTGTTAGAGTTTTATCATGTGTTTATCAAAAGCTTTATTTATGGACACGTCTTATATAAAAGCCTCTTCTAGAAACTGTGTTTGATCATTCGCTTAATCAGCTTTTTATGAATAGAGTCCGTAAATATGGTGTGATTTAGATGATGTTTTTGAACCATTACTTCAAGTAATAACTACCAATCCTCTACATAATTGTTGACAAATATCCCTACATAAAAAGAGTAGAGATCTTTATACAAATGTCTTTAAAATCAGTAAATCATCAGATGATTGAGGTGAGACTGAGCTGTTTCTACGATGTTCGCTCTGAAAAAACAAAAAGTCATTGCGTCTTAGGCAAACTTTACCTAACATAGTCAGATTGCATGAACAAAATGCCAGCATATATTTATTCTTCAGGCTTTTAGTCTGAATATTTGTGTTTGCATAGCCCGATATATTGATGCATCAACTACAACTACGCCCTGCTGTGTGCAGGATGTGGTTACTAAAGTGCTTTTTGTAAAAGCCTTCTTTCGCTAGGCAATGTCCTAGCCTATTACCAAGTAATAAAGGTAAGCTTGCGGCGGTTCTGAGACTTTCAGCAACATGCTCAACATCCTACTACTTCTTATTTTTTATCGTTGATAAGGTTACGCTTTATTTATGAAAGCCAGTCAATTTTTGTTTGCTACTCTAAAAGAAACCCCAAGTGATGCCGATATCGCTTCAAGCCAATTAATGGTGCGCGCCGGTCTTATTCGTAAAATCGCTTCTGGGTTATATATTTGGTTGCCCATGGGGCTACGCGTCTTGCAAAAAGTCGAACGTATTGTTCGTGAAGAGATGCAGAATATTGGCGGGCAAGAAGTGCTCATGCCAATGACTCAGCCAGCAGAACTCTGGCAAACGACCGGTCGTTTTAATGATTACGGCCCTGAGCTATTGCGCTTTAAAGACCGCCATGATCGCGACTTTGTGCTTGGTCCGACCCATGAAGAAGTCATCACTAATCTTGCGCAAGGCGAGCTACGTAGTTATAAACAGCTACCGATTACTTTCTTTCAAATTCAAAACAAATTCCGTGATGAGATTCGTCCACGCTTTGGTGTGATGCGCGCACGCGAATTTACTATGAAAGATGCCTATTCATTTCATGTTGATCAGGCCTCATTGGCCAAGACCTATCATGATATGTATGACGCTTACACGCGCATCTTTACCCGTTTGGGTTTAGATTTTCGCGCGGTACAAGCAGACACTGGCTCTATCGGTGGTTTTGCGTCGCACGAGTTTCATGTCTTAGCAGATAGCGGTGAAGATGATATCGCCTTTTCAGATTCTTCTGATTATGCAGCGAACGTTGAGCTGGCAGAATCGGTGAGCACTGCTGAGCGGCAGCCACCCAAAATGGAACGCGAAGACGTGTTAACTGAAGAGATGACCAGTTGTAAAATGGTTGCTGAACATTTGGATGTTCCATTAGCCACTACGGTTAAAACCTTAATCGTCCATGGTCATAATGAGAATGATGAGCCACAGCTTATAGCGATCGTACTGCGCGGTGATCATCAATTAAATACGATTAAAGCGGAGAAAATCGAAGAAGCCAACGTCCCTTTGACTATGGCCTCTGATGAAGAGCTAAAAGCCGCAGGTTTGCATAAAGGCTATATCGGTGTTGACTTAGATATGCCGGTGTTTGTCGATCGTTCAGCAGCAGCACTATCAGATTTTGTCTGCGGTGCGAATGAAGTCAATAAACATACCATCGGTATGAACTGGGCACGTGATACTCGCATCACACGTATTGTTGATGTGCGTAACGTGCAAGAAGGCGACCCTTCTCCTGATGGTAAAGGCAGTCTAAAAATCAAACGCGGTATCGAAGTGGGTCATATCTTCCAGCTCGGTGATAAGTACTCGCAAGCGATGAATGCGACCGTATCTGGTGAAGATGGCAAGCCAGTCACTCTAATGATGGGTTGCTACGGTATTGGTGTCAGCCGTATTATCGCTGCTGCTATCGAACAGAATAACGATGAAAACGGTATCATGTGGCCAAAAACGCCGACCGTTGACGATTCGATTGCACCTTTTGAAGTCGCTATCATACCGATGAAGTCAAAAGAAGAGACCGTCATGCAGACCGCTACTGCCCTGTATGACGAGTTAAAGGCTCAAGGTATCAACGTGCTACTCGATGACCGTAACGAGCGTCCTGGCGTTAAGTTTGCTGATCTTGAATTGATTGGTATTCCGCACCGTATCGTCGTCTCTGATCGCAATCTTGCAGAGGACAAATACGAGTACGTCAATCGCCGTGAGACAGAAAAGCAGATGCTAAGCCGTGAAGAAGTAATAGCAAAAGTAAGCGGCAAATAGTTTTACTCGTAAAAACTGTGCCATAAAAAGCGCCTATCTCATTTAATGAGATAGGCGCTTTTTTACTTCTAAAAAATGAAAATTGTTATTTGATATTATATTTTTTAGCAATCACCTTACTACGTTTCTGACTCTCATTAGCGGTGCAAACATTAGCGCCAATCTGGGCGTACACCACAGAATTATTCATTGGACCGTCGTATTCAAAGTCACACTTATCGCTGCGACTCTTTAACCATATACGTTGTTCTTTGTCCAACTGCTGTTGTTGTGTCGTATTCAAAGTACGATAAGCACTCATATAAATTTTATTAAGGCGATTTTTTTCGACTATAATCGCATCATTACCACAATCATAAGCCACTTCCATATAAGCATCTTCACAGTTATATTGATTTTCAATAAACTCCGCTTGTGCCGATTGCATGAGAGAGATAGACAAAGCA
Source organism: Psychrobacter okhotskensis (assembly GCF_965638355.1). NCBI lineage: Bacteria > Pseudomonadati > Pseudomonadota > Gammaproteobacteria > Moraxellales > Moraxellaceae > Psychrobacter > Psychrobacter okhotskensis. The sequence continues at coordinate 713,902 of NZ_OZ281822.1, read as the reverse complement.
GCTGCCGCTAGCGCCGTCAAAAAACCAGTTGCCCATTTCATCTTGACCTCCCAAGCAAAGCAAAATAATATCTGCCTAAATAAGTATATAAACGCATTTGATGAGTATTAGCAAGTACTCTTAGTCTACTGACGAATCAAGCGGCTTGGCTGTGGTAATAAGCGGATATCACTCACACGGCAAGGATTGATATCGATACCGCCGCGGCGCGTATACCACGCACGAACCATCAACTCGCTTGGCTCATACTGTTTGCTTAAATCAGCAAATATCTGCTCGACACACTGCTCATGAAAACCATTATGCTGGCGGAAACTTAAGATATAACGCAGCATGCCAGCGTCGTCGACTGTCTTATCACTGGTCATCGAAACCGCCAATGTACCCCAATCTGGCTGATTGGTCACCGGACAATTACTACGCAGTAAATTAGAATAAAAAGTATAAGGCTGAGCACTGGCAATTTCTGAATGAGCATTCGTTCTAGCATCGCTCAATAAAGATGCATCAGGATGCTCGCATAATGCAATCTTTTCGCTAGTATTGGCAAGCGCGTCATCAATACACGCACCCTCAGGCTGAGCAATCAATAACTCTGATGTCTTATCATAAAGATTATCATCTAAGCCAAACAGCTCAACTTGCACTTCTGCTTGTACGCATGCCGATAAGTCTTTAGCAATCAGCGTTTGCACAGCTTCCCAACTAGGGAATTCGGTAAAGTTGATACTGTTCAAATACAGCTTAAGTGATTTTGACTCGACGATAAATGGCGAGCTAGCAGGAATACCAAAACGTGCGATAGCCACTTGCGAGAGTCCTTGCGGATTCAACCAAGACATCTCAAATGCCTGCCACCAATCGATGCCAACCATCAACTTATCATCTTGCCAGCCAATGGCATCACGCCCCATACTGCGGGCAATAGGATATAAGGTTTCTGGACTATACTCAGTTGGATAGTCAGTAGTTTGCTCACCCAAGATACCGTGAATACTCATAAGTTACTTACCTTTCATGCTTAAATATAATGAAATAACAACCAGTCATTTTACAGCAATGGGCTATTTTATGGGAATCATTTGCCAGTCTGATGCAGAATCTGTCTTTACATAGTTAAAGCGTACTCGGTAAGCAGCAGTATCGCTATCGTTCATTTTGAAATAGAAATCTACCAATAAGCTCTCATTGGTAATCCATTCAACCTCTACCTTGTGAACCATTGGATTATCTTTGCTACCATTATAAAATTTTAAATGTTGTCGGAATTTATCGTAATCCCTGTTATTTTTTTCGTCATACTGGTAAGCACCGCTCTTATCTTTTTTCCAGATCATGACATTTTCTTCTCCTGGAAACTCAACTTTAACTGTAGCTGCATAAGTCATACCTGGTGAAAACGTCAAATGAGATCCTTCAAACTCTTGCTTGAAGCCTGAATTTAAATCAATCAATACTGTATTGTTAATCTCATAGATTTGCCCAGATAGATAAAGCCAGTTCTTATCTGCATCATAATGGTCTAAAAGATAAACATATCTAAGCTCTTTTTCTCCTTCTGCAAAATCGTCCGTCAATACTATAGGACTTGTATGATTGGGCAGTGTGATAATAGTTTTATTTAACTGACGAGAAACATATTTTGATAAGTGCCATTTCTTAATGAGTTTCTGATTATAAATCATCAAGCTTTTATCTAAGCAATCTTGATAAATCCGCTCATCCTTACTATTGCAATCCTTACCCCAGTTAGGATAAATGGGCTTGTCTAGTGCTTTCCAAACATAGTCATCCATTGTCGCTTTGGGCAGTTCTGCTTGCGCTGGCATTGATAGCATTGATAGCATTAGCAGTATTGCACTCATCATACAGATGCGAATTGAATGGGCTACTGGTAGAGTTACTTGCATATGAGAGTTAAACCTTTTTATTATTTTTTAATCGTTGGTATTAGCATCAGCTGAAACTCTCTGCCATTTACCTTCTTTATTGTCAGCCGCATAAATATAGCGCACGCGAAATGCTACCGTGTCAGTGGGATTGACTCTGTAATAAAAATCAACGTTGATTTTATTATCGCTTGTCCAACTGATATCTCGCGCTTCGTACACCTCATGTTTTTTGTCCTCATTATCATTTTGCTCATATAATTCATTACTACCAAATACCATTGTATAGCGTCCGTCATTGTTAGCTTTTTGACGATCCCATAACATTATATCTTTAGCCATACCTCCTCACTTGTCGATGGCTCTAAAGCTAAAGGCGCTGCCTGTGCATCTAAGGCTGCTATTGTGGTCAATATAAATAGTCCTGCGACAGTCAATGCTGTTTTTATATAACGAGAAATAGCGATCATTTATATATCACCTGCATGTAGCTGCCACTTATCCGTTGAGGCATTCTTAATAAAGGTATAACGCACTCGAAAAGCTGCGGAATCCTTTTCATTTAGCTTATAAAAATAATCTGCATAAAATTTACTATCATTCAACCAAGTAAGGGTTTCGGCATCATAAACCAGCTTGGCTTTGTCCGCTTGATAAAAATTTTTATGACTGTCGTAGTTTTTTGAATCGTCACTACTGCTATAGACTTGTTTATAGTAGCCTTCATAGTAACCACTATCTTGCAGTGCCCAAATATTAATGTTTTCAGTAGCGCCCATCTCGCTTTCAAACCCTACGATATATCTCATATCAGGCGAAACACTTAGCTTCCTAAAATCAAAATCTTGCCAAAACCCAGTCTTCAAATTGACCACTGTCAGAGTTTCTGATTCATAAAAGCTTTGATGTATGGTCAGTAATTGCCGCGATTTATCATAATATTTTAATGAATAATAAGCATTGAAATCGGTCTCAAAAGGACTGGAATAATCAACCAATACTAGTGGGTGTTTACGATTAGGCACGTCAATATAAATCGCATTTCTTTCTCGAATAACTCTGTCGTCAATCCCCCACTGCTTACTAAACGCATTATCAACATCTTCTCGCAAGTTATAAAGGCAATTTTGTAGAGCCGCATGAGTCTCATATTTGTAATCATGATTACAGTCATATTTATAAGATGCAGGATCTAGAGGCTTCTCCATAACCACCCAATCATAATCATCGGTAGTCGCGAACGATGCCGCGATAGCAGTAATGGAAAAGCTACTTAATGCAGCTAGTATAAAAAACTTGTGTATTAGTGAAGTTTTAAACATAAAAAAAAGCCCAACAATGTTAGGCTTTTATAATAAGACTATCGGTATACTGATGACAAGTTACCGAGGTGATAAATTAACTACAAGCGCACACGCGAGCCATCGCTTAGTAAACGATAAGAGATGACATAAAACACCACGCAAAATACAAAAATCGCTGCCATTGAATACCAGACGTTGACATCAGAATAGCCCAAAATTCCGTAGCGGAACGAATTCACCATATAGACAATGGGATTGAGTAACGAGACGTTTTGCCAAAATGTTGATAACCCTTCCATTGAGTAAAAGACGCCGCCCAAAAAGGTAAGAGGCGTTAATACAAAGCTCGGAATAATAGAGATATCATCAAATGAGCGGGCAAAAACGGCATTAATAAAGCCGCCCAGCGAAAACAGTATCGAAGTACCAAGCACGGTAAATATCGTCACAAATAAATGTTCAATACCAAGATCGGTAAAGAACAGCGCGACGATAGAGACAATAATAGCAATGGCCAAACCACGGAAGATACCACCGCTGACGTAACCCATTAAGATAGCATGCTTGGAGACAGGAGAGACTAACAGCTCTTCAATACTCGCGGTAAACTTGGCACTAAAAAAACTAGAGACCACATTAGAGTAACTGTTGGTAATCACGGCCATCATAATAAGACCAGGGACGATGAACTGCATATAAGGTACACCGCCCATCTCGCCTACTCTATCGCCTATCATTTTACCAAAGATAACGAAGTAGAGCGTCATAGTAATGACGGGTGGCAACAAAGTCTGTGGCCAAATACGCAAAATTCGGCGTACTTCTTTTAGCAATATCGTCCGAAAAGCAATCCATTTTTTGGACCATGACATACTGTCATTAGGGTCTACTACTATTTTCTGATTCATAGTCCTGACTCCTTCATACTGTCTTGATTCTGAATATTTTGGTCGACAAGGCGCATAAACAGCTCTTCTAAACGGTTAGACTTATTACGCATACTGGCAATAGTAATACCTTGCTCGGACAATTGCGTAAACACGCCATTCAATGACTCACCTTCTGTTAAGGTTACCTCAAGCGTGAGATCATCTGGTTGCACCACTTCAGTCACGCCCGTCAGTTGCAAGGGATGCTCAAGCGGCGCCGAGACGTCAAAGACAAAGGTCTCGACCGACAACTGCGCCAGCAAATCCTTCATATCTGTATTGATTCGAATCTCACCATGATCCAAGATAGCGATGCGCTTACACAGCTGCTCAGCCTCTTCAAGATAATGGGTCGTCAGAATAATCGTGGTGTTCTCTTCGACATTAATCTGCTGCATAAACTCCCACATAGAACGGCGCAGCTCAATATCGACCCCTGCGGTTGGCTCATCGAGAATCAATAGCTTAGGCTTATGAATCAGCGCTCGGGCAATCATTAAACGACGTTTCATACCGCCTGACAGCTCCCGCGACTTACTATCACGTTTATCCCAGAGACCCAATGCTTTTAGCAAGCGCTCAGCGCGTGGCTTTGCCTCTTTGGCAGAAATACCAAAATAACCTGCTTGGGTTATCAGAATATCTTCTACTTTTTCAAACATGTTAAAGTTAAATTCTTGTGGGACGACGCCAAGATACTGTTTAGCCACCGAAGGATTGGCTAATAAGTCGACACCAAAAATATTTACACTGCCGCTGGTTGGCTTAAATAATGAACTAATAATGCCAATCATCGTCGATTTACCAGCACCGTTCGGTCCTAGTAGCGCAAAAAAACCACCTTGTGGCACCGTTAAACTGACATCTTTTAATGCCGAAAACCCGTTATCATAAGTTTTGGATAAGTTCTGAATAGATAGCGCTGGTACTTCAGACATGAATACCTCTTTATTTGTTATAAAATTTACATCAAAACTGCTTTGTAGAATATTTTAGCAGGTACGATTTAATGTCTTAAAGTGAGGCTATCAACACCACATTTCAACTGCATTATGTGAGAAGTACCATATTAATAATACTCATCATCAAAAAAAACGCCTACCTCATTAAATGAAATAGGCGTTTAATCAATGAGTATCTTAAAAATTCAATAGGCTATGTATCACCGCCCATAATGGCTTGGTAATGATTAGCTGGCTTCACCAACCATATAGTCTACTGCATTTTGAACTTCTTCATCAGGAATATCCGCACCACCTTTAGCAGGCATCGCGTTGAAGCCGTTGATCGCATGGGTATATAGAGTATCTTTACCTTTTGCTATACGTGGTCCCCAAGCCCCTGCGTCCCCTAACATAGGTGAACCAAGCAAACCTGAAGCATGACAAGTCTGACAAACAGCGTTATAAACAGCAGCACCATCACGAGGGCCATCCCCTGCCGAAGGACCTGATGAGCGTGCGGTTACATCACAAACTTCATCGTCTTCGAAACATACTGTAGCAACAGGCTGAATACGCGCAATCAAATTAGGATATAGGGCAATGAGCTTTTGTACTTGCGGCGTATCTTGCGGAATAGGCTCTTCATCAGCCGCAGGCGCTGCAGCGGCCATCTCTTCCGTTGCCGCAGCGTCATCTGTGGTGCCGTCTGCTGTCACGCTCGCATCAGCTGCAGCAGTGTCATCTGTAGTATCGGCAGCAGCTTGGGTATCATCACCGAGCTGTTGTGGCGCATTTTCGACCACCTCTTGCGCTTCTGCTACATCAGAGACAGTTACAGGGGTATCTGCAACATCTTCCGCTTGGCTCACCGCGATACTAGCAATTCCTAGAATGGCAGCTGCCGATAACATCACTACTTTTCTCATTCGTCACGTTCTCTTATTACAGATACAAGGACTCGCATGACTTGGACATTCTGTTTATCCTCTTTTGACGACACCTCGTCATCAATAGCAAACAGCCATCCCGCCTGCAAGCGCACTTGTAATCGGTGATTATAAATATGAATTGTCCCTGACATTATAAGGGAAAAGGCAGGTAAATTGCCATGCCTGTTTAATGACTATCTTGTTTTTTCTTAAAAAGCGTCAATAGCAGCCTTCGCTCATTGGCTTTCTGGCTTTTATTTGTTAGACTAGGCGGTCTTTATTTTTCGACAGACTGCCCTGTCAATAATACTCAATTAAACGTAGTATGCAGTATTGAGCAACCTAGCAGTCAACTCGTATTATGCGCTCGTAGCTCAGTTGGATAGAGTATCGGTCTCCGAAGCCGAGGGTCGTGGGTTCGATTCCCGCCGAGCGCACCACTTCTTATGAATGATATTTCATCTCTCCCTAGCATTACCTCCTAATACTTCTAGCACCCTACCTACTAACACTTCCAAAAACCTTTAACAGCAACGCTCTGCGTCTTTAGCTGTTATTAACTATGATGTATTAACACCTATAAAATGTTGTACATATCGTTGTCAACCTCTATTCAATATATGTCATCTTCTAATTGAGCCGCAATTTGCCTTCCTACTTGCCTGCCTGATTGCCTATTTATAAAACTGTATGACTGACACTACTCTGCATCCTGTAAGTTTGCAGTTAATTGGGCACGGTTGGGGACTCGGTGGTAATTAATCACGGGTACGTCGCCTAGACGCCGTTGACCAGCAGCCACTTTTTTATCAATAGTAATCATCGCAATCTTTTTGTTTTGCTCGCTGATAACTAAATGATTGGCCTTACGATTAACGCGATAGTCAGGAAAATAGTTATTAATTAATACCGCTGTTTTTTGTAGGTCATCATTACTAGGTTTTTTCGCGCCTTTGGGTGATTTATTATCAAAGGTCTCATCCGCTTTTGCGCCTCGCGTCTTTGCGACCAGCCAAAGGGCTGCGACCACGGCTAGCAACATGACAAGCCACCAAATTCCATCTATCATATAAATATGCATCCATTGTAAGCAGGGGTTATGCCATGTTAGCAGAATTACCACCAGCGTTAATAGCTGAAGTAGCGCTTGCCGCCAAACTATTGGACTCAAAACAACGCATCTGCATTTTAACTGGCGCAGGGATTTCAGCAGAAAGCGGTATTCCCACTTTTCGAGATAAACAAACAGGATTGTGGGAGAACTACGGCGTTGAGGATTTGGCGACACCCGAGGCGTTCACTCGCAACCCAAAGCTGGTATGGTCGTGGTATCAGTGGCGCAGACAATTGGTCGCGGACAAAAAACCGAATCCTGCTCATGAGGCTTTAGCGCAGTGGCAATACCATAGCCAATCAACCGACCAGCAGGTAACACTCATCACCCAAAATGTCGATGACTTACATGAGCAGGCTGGTAGTAGCGTGACTCATTTGCATGGTAATCTGTGGGCCAATCGTTGTAGTCAATGCGATGCACCCTATAAAAAGCAGTCTAGAGGCTCATATAGCAGCGCTGACACTATGGATTATAGTGAGACGCTAATTAACTGCCCACATTGCGAGGGCTATATCAGACCAGATATCGTTTGGTTTGGCGAAGCACTGCCAGTCCAAGCATGGCAAACCGCTGAAGAGGTGGCGGCGAATTGTGAGGTATTTATCAGTATTGGCACATCGAGCTTGGTCTACCCTGCGGCAGGGCTTGCACAATTGGCCAAGCAAAATGGTGCTAACGTTATCGAAATAAATCTTGACCCAACGCCGAACGCCATCGTTGATATTACCTTGGTAGAAAAAGCCGGTGTGATTATGCCGTTGTTAATCAAAAAAATCACAGCGCTGTAATCGCTTGACCCTAGAAGCATCTCGTATAAAAAGAAAAGGCTTAACGATTGATATCAACCGTTAAGCCTGAGCGAATAAAAACTTCTTCAATCATTGCTTATTGCAAAGCAAGATCCACCTTTGCTAAATATTCCTTTTTTAACTCATCACTGATAAACGAAGAATGAAAGGCGTTCTTTACCAAAGTAACCACATCGTCTTCTGTCAGCGGTAAGTTTTCGCATATATTTATAAAGTTCTGATTCATGTAGCCTTTGAAATACGCTGGATCGTCAGAATTTATGCTGACATTTAGACCGTAATCTAGCAGTTCTTTGATATTGTGCTCTTGATAGGTTTCAAACACCTTGAGTTCGATATTAGAGTTCGGACAAACCGTCAGCGGTATTTGCTCGTCTTTTAAGCGTTGCATCAGCTCTGGGCTTTTGATCGATTGCACGCCATGATCAATTCTATTTATCTCTAATAAATCCAAGGCTTCATAGATATAAGTAAAGTCTGCCTCTTCACCAGCGTGGGCAACCAATTTAAAGCCCGCTTCTTTGGCTTTTTGGAAAACGTCCTTAAACTTGGCAGGCGGATTGCCCAATTCTGCAGAATCAAGACCAACCCCAATGATGTCATCTTTAAACGCCAGCGCCTCCTCTAAGGTCTCAAACGCCTCTGCTTGCGATAAATGTCGTAAAAAACACATGATGATGCAAGAAGTGATGCCATATTGTGCTTTGGCATCGGCAAGCGCTTCTTTGATGCCAGTAATAACGGTTGCAAAAGGTACGCCCCTTGCCGTATGCGTTTGTGGATCAAAAAATATCTCCGTATGAATGACGTTGTCTTCAACACACTTAAGAATATATTCCCACGTTAAATCATAAAAATCATCTTGAGTGATGAGAACATTGGCACCCGCATAGTAGATATCTAAAAAGGTTTGTAGATTGGTGAAGTTGTAGGCGCGGCGTACGTCTTCTATGTCTGTGTAAGAAATCTCTATTTGATTCTTTTTCGCCAATCTAAACATCAGCTCCGGCTCAAGTGAGCCTTCGATATGTAAGTGCAGCTCCGCTTTTGGCAGTTTCTTTATTAACTCAATCATAGTGTTCCAGTAGTGGTTTTTTATCGAGATGCCTCTTGGTCAGCACCCGCTGTTTTAGAGTCAGTATTATATTTCAATTTACCGTAAAACCCTATGGACAAACGCTAAGCTGTTTTTGCCACTAATAAGAACTATTTTATAAAGACTGATTTATAAATGCCAGTTCATAAAAACTATTTCAAAAATACTACCGTATCAGACAGCTCATTACCTGCGGGGTCATGCTCAAGATGATAGTACTGACGCAGGACTTGTCCAACTTCGTCTAACAATTCAGCCAAGCTCTCTTCAGTGTTTTTATTAGCGATGCCAGACACGGCTTTTTCACACATTGCCCGCCAGACTGTGGGGCTCACGTGAGTGCTGATACCACGATCCGCGACTATCTCTAATTGGTGCTCGCAGATATTGACATAAACCAAGACGCCGGTGTTCTCTTCGGTGTCCCACACTCGATACTCGCTAAATAAATCCACCGCCCGCTCGCGACAGTCGATATGGAAAGCCTCCTGAATCGGTAAATGATTTTCTATAATTAAAAACACCTCACCGCGATGTCCACGCTCAGCGCTAGTCACCTTATCTGTCAGACGAGCTTTGGCTGCGGCTGTCAGCCATTTGCTATGTAGCAAAGGGACAAACAGTACTTGACGCCACCAGCGCGCAAAGCTTGTCTGTGACGAGTTGTTTTGTGCCATTATATTATTTCCTCAAGTAAATCATTACTGACGGTCATTTAGTGTGTTTTTCTATTTAGCACCTACTAGCGATTTACCACGAACCGCCTGCGCCGCCGCCACCGAATCCACCACCGCCGCCGCCAAAGCCGCCGCCACCGAATCCACCACCGCTACCGCCGCCCATGCCGGGCAAGAAAATCATGCCGCCCCCTCTACGACCGCCACCACCGCGTCCGCCACGACCACCGCCGGAGCCACGCGAGATTAAGAATAGCCATATAAATATCGCCATGATTAAGGTCATAAAGAAGCCGCCGCCCAGTGCCAGCGAGCCAGCAAAGAAACCACCAGCAGTCAAGATAGAGCCAAAGATGCGACCAAAAATACTGGTGATAAAGCTACCAAATATCATCGCCATGACGAATAAAAAAACAGGCGATGGGCTGTCACCAACATCGTTTTGACTTTGACTGCGTTCAGCCGCTTGTGCATCAGCGCGCGCCAACACTTCAGGATCAGCACCAAGACGCGCTTCAAGCGCCCCAACGCCTGCTAATATCCCAGCACCATAGTCGTTTTGCTTAAACAGGGGCGTGATGTCTTCACGAATAATACGATTGACGGCGGCATCTGGTAGCACTCCTTCTAATCCATAGCCGGTTAAGATATACATGTCACGATCATTGACCGCCACAACCATTAGCAAACCATCATCGATGTCTTTATTGCCAAGTTCCCACTTCTCTGCAACTTGTAAGGCATAGTCAAATATTGGCACGCCATTGGTTGTTGGCACAATGACCACAGCTGCTTGCGCCAAGCCTTGCTGATAAATCGACCGTAGCTGCGCCTCTAATCGTTGTTTTTCTTGCGGGTTCAAGATATTGGCTTGGTCAACGACAGGACTATTTAATATCAGCTTATCCGCATCGACGTTTTCAGCGCTTGATTGGACAGCTGGCTTAGCAGGCGCTCGTGTTGCTGGATTTTCACTATTAGCCGTGTCACTGTTAGCCGCATTAGGATTGATTGCATCATTGCCAAGTAGGGCGCCATTAATCGCTTCGTTACCTAAAACCGCCTCGTTAATCGCTTCGTTAGACTCGCCTGCTTTGGCTATCGCCACCAAATCCTCGACGCTGCGATTTTGTTGGATACTCGAGGTGCTATTTGAGCCACTATCACTAGCCACTGCCGTATCATTGGGTGCCGCATACAGCACTGGCGCACTACTGATGCTCAGCGTAAATAGTAATACTGATAAGAGTGCTTTTGAATGATTCATCTAATCTATACCACCTCAAGTGCCGTTTTTGCTGAATGCATAGTTGCTACGTTAATTAATACTACATTAATGGTTGCTACGTTAATGACTACTAAACTTCTCTGCTGACTCATCTGCTATGTTTTAAGCATTAACGCCAAAAGCAAAGCGGCAAACACCGCTTTACCTCAATCATCACTTATCTTTATGCTGCAAATGTCTTTTATGCTACCAATATTATGCGTCTTACTTTACTGAGCAGTTGCTGCATCGTCGTCGCCAAAATCAACACTGGGTGCTGTTGAAATGGCGTCTTCGTTGGCTACCGTAAAGTTTGGCTTAGCATCTAGACCAAATACTTTGGCGGTGATGTTGGTTGGGAACTGACGCACTGTTGTATTATAGCTTTGCACTTCTTGAATATAGCGGTTACGAGCCACAGCGATACGGTTTTCCGTGCCTTCTAGCTGTGCTTGCAAATCTTGGAACAAGGCATCTGACTTTAGCTCAGGATAACGCTCAGAGACCGCCATTAGACGTGACAAGGCACCGGTCATCTGCTCTTGTGCAGCCGCATAACGCTCCATCGCTTCAGGATCATTGAGCACCTCAGGGGTCACGGTAATACCACCCGCACGTGAGCGCGCTTCAGCAACTTGGGTAAACACCTCTTGCTCTTGCTCTGCGTATTGCTGTACGACCTTGACCAAGTTTGGCACTAAGTCTGAGCGGCGTTGGTATTGGTTGACCACTTCTGACCACGAAGCCGTTACCTGCTCATCTTGAGCTTGCAGATTGTTATAACCACAACCCGTCAAACCAACGGTAGAAGTCGCTAATACTACTGATAGCAACATGGGTTTTACAATGGATTTACGCGTCATCGTTGTCTCTCCTAATAGTGATAAATAACAAATACCTAGTAACACGTTTTTTTATAACGGATATAACCGTTTATTTAACCATCTTGTGCCGCTACTTATCCAGTCTATCAACTGCTGGCCACCTTTAAAATATAGATAATGCTAGCAATGAGTGACGGTTAATACTAATAGCCTACAAGATATCCTGCCAATAATGGCGATATAAGCCACCTTTTACAATTCATCGTTACCAAAACACAACCGCAAAGCATGTTTGCCCAATGCTTCACATTGATAATACCCTCGATTCATAATGATAGTCATTATTACTCAGTTGATAGCCATTATTACTCAATAAGCCCACACAGCATTTGTCTACTGCTAATATCTTATTATTCCTTAAACTTTGCTATAGCAAATAAAATATGAATATATCCTTAATAATATGAAGAAATTTCTAGTAATTGCGCCAAAAATATGGCAAATTGCAGTTACGTAGCCGTACGGTTTGAATACATTTGGTAGTGGACTTATCGTTCGTTTAGTATTAAAGGATTATGAACGTCTCATTAACTCTGTTAACGGCCTGCCACAATCTTAGATGACAAGTTGATAGATCTTTACCAGTGTAGCCAATCGATACGACTCATAGCAAGTTGAATGCTATCACTTTAACGATAAGTATTTAATTACACAACCGACTGTTTTATCCGCTGGTCCATTGATAACAGCTCTTACGTCGATGATGTAATGACAAGATGTACCGCATAATAAATACAGCAAAGGATTGCAACTGCAGCTCATTTTAAAATTGACTCCAATGAGCGGTATACACATGGTCAGTGTTGCGAATAGGCCAAGCGGATAAATATAGACAACTGATATCCATACTCGTTGGTTAATTTAGTAAAAGTTGCAATTGCTTTATTTAACATACGCCACTTTTACTGACTATTACCATGTAGAGAACGTTTGAGGAATATAGATATGGAAGATATTTTTGGAAGTATCAATAATTATATTTGGAGTATCCCTTTAGTAGTTTTGTGCTTAGGTGCAGGCTTATTTTACTCCATCATGACGCGCTTTGTGCAAGTACGTCTATTTGGTGAAATGATCAAACTACTATTTACTGGTAAATCAAGTGCCGATGGTATTTCGTCATTTCAGGCACTGGCAGTATCACTTGCTGGTCGAGTAGGATTGGGTAACATCGCTGGGGTAGCCGCTGCTATCGGTTTCGGTGGTCCAGGTGCGGTATTTTGGATGTGGATTGTGGCGTTTTTAGGCGCATCTACTGCTTATGTCGAATCGACACTGGCACAGATTTATAAAGAAAAAGATGTAATCACTGGCGAATACCGTGGTGGTCCCGCTTATTACTTTGAGCGCGCCTTAGGTCAAAAATGGTACGGCATTTTATTTGCTATTTCCGCTATCATTTCTTGCGGTATCTTTTTGCCGGGTGTTCAAGCTAATGGCGTTGTTAATGCATTTGCTCAAGTAATGGGCGAAGGTACCGTGATGAACATCGGAGCCTTAGAAGTAGGCTCTATGCGTTTGATTGCATTGGCTATTATTCTAGTGGTTTTAGGTGTCATCATCTTTGGTGGTATTAAACGTATTGCAACCTTTACTGAGTATGCCGTTCCATTCATGGCTTTAGGCTATATTATTCTAGCTTTGATTATCATGTTTAGCAATTTCAGTTTGATTCCAGAAGTATTTGGTTTAATTATTAGTGATGCCTTTACGGCTCAAGCAGGCTTAGGTGCTGCTATTTATTTAGGTGTTAAACGCGGTATTTACTCTAACGAAGCCGGTCAAGGTACGGGCCCTCACGCTGCTGCTGCTGCTGAAGTTGAGCATCCCTCACAGCAAGGTCTAGTACAAGCGTTCTCAGTCTACGTTGATACGTTGCTGGTTTGTTCTGCTACGGCCTTTATGATTTTATCTACTGGCATGTATAACATTCAGTGTACTGTGGCAAATAAGTGTACAACTGCAGCTGATGGAGAATTTATTGTCAGCAATATAGATACAGCTACAGAAATTAGCTCTCCAGCATTTACGCAAATGGCTATGGAATCAGTATATGGGGTTTATGGTAACTCGTTTATCGCTCTTGCGGTATTCTTCTTCGCCTTTACGACTATCCTAGCGTACTACTATATCGCTGAAGTCAACGTCACTTATTTGACACGCTTTATCGGTCGTGGTGCTCATAAAACGGGCCTATTATTGGTCAAAATTTTAATCATGGTTATGGTCGCCTACGGTGGTCTTAATTCTGCCGGTTATGTTTGGGTATTGGGTGATATCGGTGTAGGTCTTATGGCTTGGTTGAATATCGTGGGTATTCTTATGATTTTCATTGTGGCTCGTCCAACCCTAACGATGCTTAAAGACTACGAAGCACAGCGTAAAGCTGGCGTGAAACGCTATAGTTTTGATCCTGCTAAATTCGGTATCAAAAACGCCCCTTATTGGGAAGAGCGTCATCTTAAAGAGCAACAAAGAATGGCAGCAGATCCACTACGTAAAGAGCATAAATAACGTTCTTTGATGTGCCTACTGTTCATTCTTATTAAGCAAAAATAAAAAAGCCCGAGACCATTGTCTCGGGCTTTTTAGTTTATAAGTTTGGAGTGATTAAAGTAAAAAACAGCAAAGGCAAACATAGCTTTAATAACGGCTTTGAGCGTATTTTCTTATGAGTGTAAGCATCTATAGTTAGTGAAAAGTAATATCGAACCATGAGACACTGCTGATAGCGTCGCGCTTTTAGGGTATTTTGACTATATGGTTAAATGACAGAAGCATCATGGCATTATGCATGGACAAAAAAATGCATGCACAAAAAAAGCCCAGCGCAGCGGCTAGGCTTTTTAGGTATTGCTAGTAGCTTATGTTAGTCGGCGTATAAAAGTACTTATACTTACCTAAACATAAGCCAGATAGTACAACTTACTCAGGCATTAATACGGCATCGATGGTATGTACCACACCGTTAGTCGCCATTATATCAGTACCAGTGATGTTGGCCGTTCCGCCGGTCGCATCAGTAATGACATTAGCATCGCTGATAGAAATCGTTGCGCCGTTAGCGGTTTTGATATCAGTACCATAAGGGATATCAGCAGCTTTAACTTCCATAGCTACTACGTGGTAAGGAAGTACTTTTTTGAGTAGATCGGTGTTAGCGAGTAACTCTTCTTTAGTCACGCCTAACTTCTCTAGTACTGGAGCAAAAGCGTCGTCAGTTGGAGCAAATACGGTGTATTTGGTGTCTTCCATCAACATAGTATCAAGGCCAGCGGCTTGAAGCGCTGCGGTCAAGATAGTTAGGTTCTCATTGCCCGCTGCTATTTCAGCAATCGTTTGAGTCGCCATGGTATCTGCCATTGGGTCAGCCATAGGCTCTGCTTCTACAGCTGGATCAACCATGACTTCAGGCTCAGCCATTGTTTCAGTCGTGGCTTCAGGCTCTACCGGTTCAGTAACAGCTTCTTTGTCATTACAAGCGGCTAGTGACATTGCTGCGGTAACGACGGCGATAGATAGTAAATTCTTCTTTAACATGGGTATATCCTTGTAGATGTTAATTAGTTTATGGGCTTAGTTAATAAAGCGGCTTATTAAAGTGACTTGTGCATTAATGAAGATAACAGTCAGCGATTAATAAGTCTCAGTAATCAACTGGCCAACTCTAAACATGTATTAAAATTAGTTCTGCTATATCAATAAATACGATTTTAACTATTAATCTGCAATTCATGCTTATTTAGGTAGCAACACTGTATTGATCACGTGTACTACCCCATTATTGATAAAATAACGTTTATAAAGTAACGTTTAAACAAAAATTGAAGTAAAGATTAGCGTTAAAAATATCTTTAATAATCAGCTTGCACAAACGATGGCTGGTACGAGTACCAGCGTCATCATATAAAAAGACAAAAAGTGAGCACTGCTTTTAATAAGTACTGATTTCAATAAGCACTGCTTTTAATAAACATTGCTGTCAACAATCATGACATCAAAAGTTATTTTGGCATCAATACTCTATCAACCACGTGCACCACACCGTTGGTAGCGGCGATATCTGTTTTGACGATATTAGTTGTACGACCCATCTCATCCATTAGTTGGCCTTTCGGGGTCACCATCAAGGTATCATTGCTCAAGGTCATGACATTGCCAGGCTTCACATCTTTGGCATACATCGCCATATTGCCGTTGATCACGTGATAGCCTAAGATTTTGGTTAACAGTGGCTTATTAGCAAATAACTGAGCCTTGGTCATTTTGGTTTCGGCCAATGCTTGCATAAACGCGGCATTGGTTGGAGCAAATACCGTATAGTTGGCATTAGGATCAGACAAGGCACTCGCGAGGCCTGCCGCTTGTACTGCTTCAACTAATAGCGAGAAGTCTGGGTTGCTTTGGGCAATTTGTACCACATTCATTTTTGCCATAGATTGACTATGCATGGGTGCTTTAATCTCTGCGCTTTTAGTAGGCATCATATTATTACAAGCCGTTAAACCCGCGATCGAAAGCGCTAATGTACCGATAGTAGCAATTTTGGTAATTTTCATAACATTGTCCTTAATGATTGAATCATTCTTGATTATTGTATTACTAATTTACGAGTAGATAATTAACTCTTAAAATTCGCTGGCACTGGCATAGGTAAGTATTAATAATGATTACTAAATAAAAATAATTAACATTTGCTTGTAAGCAGTTCTTACTAAAAGTCAATACTTCTGAAATCAAATTAACATATAGAGCATCCTTATTAGTTCACTTTTACGCTATTTTTGTCATGAGTATGTAATTTATGTCAGTCTTTTAGGTGGCTTAATAGACTTTAATTTTAAAAACAAAGCTTTATGTAATCTTTAAGCGAAATGATATTCATTTGTCCCCTAGTATTTTATGTCATACACTTTAGTCCATGTCGTAGTAGCATGAGCAAGCGAATGCTGAGGAGACAACATCACGCTGTGGTATCGCCAAAACAGCAATCGCTACAATCCCTCGAGACGACGAATTTTCATGCTAAAATAACGTATATTTCTCTCTTTTTAAGCGTGTAATTTTTATTTATTACTTTGAATGGCTCCCAACGCTTTTCTTCTTCCCTATCATAATATTGACGATATAAGCAGTCCTTCTATGACACTACAAACCGCTACTCAAGCAGATAATACCTCAGCTGACGATAACACCACTCCGAACGATTTTGTCCTAACGCCGCCTGAGGTATTTCCTTACAAGGCACAGCAGCTCACCGCTCGCGAGCGTATTACCAAGCAAATGGCTTTACGGATTTTGATGCTCGATGGCGCGATGGGCACGCATATCCAGAATTATAAGCTGGAAGAAGCTGATTATCGCGGGGCGCGCTTCGCTAATATTGAGCAGGACGTACGCGGTAATAACGATCTGTTGGTACTCACGCAGCCGCAGATGATCAAAGAGATTCATAGCGACCACCTGACCGCTGGCGCAGACATTATCGAGACCAATACCTTTAATGGTACGCGGCTGTCGATGGCCGACTACGATATGCAGTATCTGGTGCCAGAATTGAACAAGACGGCTGCCAAGATTGCCCGTGAAGCGGCTGACGAATACACTGCCAAGACGCCTGACAAGCCACGCTTCGTCGCTGGAGTCATAGGGCCAACGTCACGAACTTGCTCGCTATCTCCTGATGTCAACGACCCTGCTTTTCGTAACATTACCTTTGATGAGTTGGTGCTTAATTATCGTGAAGCCACACTGGCGCTCATGGAAGGCGGTGTCGACCTCATCCTAATCGAGACTATTTTTGATACGCTCAATGCCAAAGCTGCCATCTTTGCAGTGACAGGGGTGTTTGATGATATCGGTTTTGAATTACCGATTATGATTTCGGGGACGATTACTGATGCGTCAGGTCGTACACTATCTGGTCAAACGGCAGAAGCCTTTTATAACTCGATTCGCCATGCTAAGCCCTTAACCGTCGGTTTTAACTGTGCACTTGGTGCTGATGCCCTGCGTCCGCATATTCAAACGCTGTCTAATATCGCCAATACCTATGTCTCCGCGCATCCGAACGCCGGTCTGCCGAATGAGTTTGGTGAGTATGATGAAACAGCCGAGGAAACCACGGCCCTGCTAGAGGGCTTTGCCAAAGCAGGTATCTTAAACATCGTCGGTGGCTGCTGTGGTACGACGCCTGAGCATATCCGCCAAATCGCTAATATGGTGGCAAAATATCCACCGCGCGAAATTCCTGAGATTGCGCCTGCCTGCCGCTTATCTGGACTTGAGCCCTTTACCATCACGCCTGAGAGCTTATTCGTCAACGTCGGTGAGCGTACCAACGTCACCGGTTCGAAGAAGTTCTTACGTTTGATTAAAACCGAAGCCTACACGGAAGCACTTGATGTTGCCCGCGATCAAGTCGAAGGCGGCGCGCAAATCGTC
The DNA here is from genome assembly GCF_965638355.1 of Psychrobacter okhotskensis. Classification (NCBI taxonomy): domain Bacteria; kingdom Pseudomonadati; phylum Pseudomonadota; class Gammaproteobacteria; order Moraxellales; family Moraxellaceae; genus Psychrobacter; species Psychrobacter okhotskensis. The sequence continues at coordinate 695,613 of NZ_OZ281822.1, read as the reverse complement.
GATATCAACATGGATGAAGGCATGCTCGACTCCAAGCAGGCGATGATTCACTTCGTCAACTTGGTCTCAGGCGAGCCGGATATCAGCCGTGTACCCTTAATGATTGACTCGTCTAAATGGGACATCATCGAAGAAGGTCTCAAGCGCACACAGGGCAAATCTGTCGTCAACTCTATCTCCTTAAAAGAAGGTCATGCTGAGTTCGTTGAACGCGCCAAACTGTGTATGCGCTACGGCGCCGCTATTATCGTCATGGCCTTTGATGAAGACGGACAAGCCGATACTTATGAGCGTAAAACTGAGATTTGTCAGCGCAGCTATGATGTCTTGGTCAATGAAGTCGGCTTTCCATCAGAAGATATCATCTTTGACCCGAATATTTTTGCGGTCGCCACCGGTATCACTGAGCACAACAATTATGGCGCAGACTTTATCAATGCGACCAAATGGATTACCGATAACCTGCCCAATGCCATGGTATCGGGCGGCGTCTCTAACGTCTCGTTTAGCTTCCGTGGTAATCCGATTCGTGAAGCCATCAACTCCGTATTCCTTTATCATGCAATTCAAAATGGCTTAACCATGGGTATCGTTAACCCTGCCATGCTTCAGCTGTATGATGACATCCCTAAAGAAGCACGCGATGCCATCGAAGACGTGATGCTCAACCGCAATCAAGGCGAAACCGGTCAAGATGCCACTGAGCGCCTGATGACGGTCGCTGAAAACTACCAAGACGGTGGTAAGAAAAAAGACAGCACTGTCGACATGAGCTGGCGCGAAGGCACGGTAGAAGCCCGTATCGCGCACGCATTGGTCAAAGGCATTACTACCTTTATCGAAGCCGATACCAAAGAAGCGTGGGAGAAGTACCCCAAACCCCTCGATGTCATCGAAGGGCCACTCATGGACGGCATGAATATCGTCGGTGATTTATTTGGCTCGGGTAAAATGTTCTTACCGCAAGTGGTCAAGTCGGCACGGGTGATGAAACAATCGGTAGCGTGGCTGAACCCGTACATCGAAGCGGAAAAAGTCGAAGGCGAGGTCAAAGGTAAAATCCTTATGGCGACCGTCAAAGGCGACGTCCATGATATCGGCAAAAACATCGTCGGCGTGGTACTCGGCTGTAATGGCTATGACATCGTCGATCTAGGCGTGATGGTGCCGTGTGATAAGATCCTCGATACCGCTATTGCCGAAAAAGTCGATATCATCGGGCTATCGGGTCTGATTACCCCAAGCCTCGATGAGATGGTCTATGTCGCCAAGCAAATGCAAGAACGCGGCATGACCCTACCGCTGATGATTGGCGGGGCAACGACGTCTAAAGCGCATACTGCGGTCAAAGTCGAGCCGCAATATCAAAACGATGCCGTCATCTATGTATCCGACGCCTCACGTGCAGTCGGCGTGGTCACCAAGCTGCTCTCTAAAGAGAACCGTGTACAGTTAATTGATGATACTCGCGCCGAATACATTAAAGTGCGTGAGCGTCTGGCCAAGCGCCAGCCCAAAGCCGCTAAGATATCGTACGCTGAGTCGGTTAAGATTGGCTTTCAATACGATTGGGAAAACTATACGCCGCCTGTCCCTAATAAGTTAGGGCAAGTAATATTTGACGACTACCCCATCACTAACCTGTTGTCTTATATTGACTGGACACCGTTCTTTATCTCTTGGGGACTCACAGGTAAATATCCCCAAATTTTGCAAGATGATGTGGTTGGTGAAGCGGCTCGTGATCTGTTTGGTAATGCCGAGGACATCCTACAAAAGCTAATTGATGAAAAGTTAGTCGTGGCAAAGGGCGTGTTTAAATTGATGCCAGCCCGTCGCACGGCTGCCGACACTATCACCGTCTATGATCAAGCGCCGACTGAGGGCGGCACAGCAGAATATCAGTTTGAACACTTACGTCAACAAAGCGACAAAGCCAGTGGCAAGCCAAACTTTAGCTTGGCAGACTTTATCTCGCCATCAGAGACGCACACCGATTACTTGGGCGGCTTTACGGTATCGATGGTAGGTACAGAAGCACTCGCTGAAAAGTATAAAGCGGCTGGTGATGACTATAACGCCATCATGGTGCAGGCTTTGTCAGACCGTTTGGCAGAAGCTTTTGCTGAGCATTTGCACGAGCTGATCCGTAAAGACTATTGGGGCTATCAGGCTGATGAAAACCTAACCAATGATGAGATGATCAAAGAAAAATACGTCGGTATCCGTCCAGCACCTGGCTACCCTGCCTGTCCGGAACACACGGAAAAAGGTAAGCTATTCGAATGGTTAGGTACTACCGATGCGATCGGTACGACATTAACGGAAAGCTATGCAATGTGGCCGGGCTCATCGGTCAGCGGCTTTTATTACTCGCATCCTGATAGTGAATACTTCAACGTCGGAAAAATCGGCCGTGATCAGTTAGAGAGTTATGCTGAGCGTAAAGGCTGGGATGTGAAAACGGCTGAGAAGTGGTTGAATCCGAATTTGTAGGGATGAAATTTAGTCAATCCCTAAACATCTGATAGTTATTTTTGGCTTACTTATTTAATATGAGTAAGCCATTTTTTTATAAAATAATAGCCTGCTCCACGTCAGCAAACTTATCGCTACCTTGATAGCAAAATACTTTTATCATTTCCTGACTACATACGTGCTAAGTTATTGCCTACTATGATTTTCAGGAAGAAAGGTTATGAATCAAATTGCTCTACTGTCCAGTTGGATTGGCAAAACTTTTGCAATTTGGGCATTGGTCAGTGCTGTCTTAGGATTTATTTTTCCTGCATTCTTTGCCTCGTTGGCGTTTTTGATTGTGCCTATCTTAGGTATTATCATGTTTGGCATGGGCATGACTTTGAAGACGGAAGACTTCGTAGAAATCATTAAGCGACCAAAGCCCGTATTGGTTGGGCTGTTGGCACAATTTACCTTAATGCCTTTGATTGCTTACTTGCTAACCGTCATCTTTAATCTTGATCCTTTGATCGCTGTTGGGGTTATTTTGGTTGGCTGTTGTCCTGGTGGTACTTCTAGTAACGTGATTACGTTCTTAGCGAAAGGAGATGTGGCGTTGAGTGTCGCGATTACGTCTATCTCTACCCTACTTGCACCTTTTCTAACCCCTATTCTGCTCAGTATTTTTGCGGGGCAGCTGATTGATATCGATTTGGCCAGTATGATGATAACCATTACAAAAATCGTAATCTTGCCCATATTACTGGGTGTTATTTTCCACAAATTTTTGGGTAAAAAGATCGAGTTCGTCACCGAGGTATTACCGATGGTGTCGGTATTGGGTATTTCCATCATTATAGCGGCAGTGGTTGCCGTGTCTAAAGCGACTATCTTAGATAGTGGTGCAATCGTCTTTATCGTGGTAGCATTACATAATATGCTGGGTTACACCTTGGGATATGTAATCGCTCGCTTGTCTGGCTTTACGGAGAGACAACGCCGCGCGATTATGATAGAAGTGGGCATGCAAAACTCGGGTCTGGGCGCTGCCCTTGCCGCGACTTATTTTAATCCTGTCGCTGCTCTGCCTAGCGCGATATTTAGTGTGTGGCATAACTTTAGTGGTGCGCTCGTGGCGAATATTTTTGCTAAAAGAGATGTGAGGTAGGAGTTTCGTTATTTGGGGCTTGGTTATGATTGTTTTGGAGCTGGTAAAAATAGTTGATTTTAACTAGCGGATTGTATTGACTATAAAAATCGGAATAGAAAAATGCTTGAAAGATAGTTAGATCCAAAATTACAAAATAGCTTTAGTAGTTATTAATCTAGTTAATCCTAATAATCGATAGGATCTAGCCTATAGCTATTGAAAAAATAATATACAGTTAAAATAATCTTTCTATAGAATCTAAGTTTTAAGCATAATCAAAATATTTATTGTTCTGCATTTCTAATAATTCAGAATCTAAATCTTGGGGACTCACAACTCTGTAACTCTTATGCATGAATTTCTGGCCATCATAGTCCAAATATGCAAATCGATTTGAATTGTTACCATTAGTCAAAAATAAGTCGAAAAGAAATCTTTTGGGTGTTTCTTTAGACATAGAATCCCACTCTACTTTAATATCATTCAACAATGAAAAAAGATTAACATAGTCATCTCCTGAACAGATGACTATATCGTTGTTTTCTCTTGTTTTGTAAAAATCTAATTTAAACATTTTTTAACTATAAATATCTTCAATAAGCTCATAGACTTTATTGCAAATATTTATTGCTCCTTCAAGTGTAGATACAGTTGATGTTGAGTCTGCAAACTGCTCAACATGGAAAAGTGAGTGTCTTCTCTCGTAATAATATGAGTAAGCATTGAGAGCCTCATCCAACTTCTTACCTGAATGTAAGCTCTTGTAACCTTCACTTAGTCCAATTGCCTTTTTTCTCTTATTCAACACAAACATTTCACCTAAATGTCTAGGCTGTTGTACGATTCCATTTTCTGAAAAATATGTTTTAATCACACCTTCTAAAGACCTTAATTCAGAATACGTCAATAATGAATATTCAGTTAAATCTGGAGAAGCAGACTTGATACAATTGCTAGATACCAGTAAATTTTGAATAAATTTCGGTAATTGGTCATATGCATAAGGCAATTTAACTCTAACCAATTCTATAGCCATTTCAGGTCTAATAATACTATGATCATCTTCATCTTTCTTGTAAAGTATTTTACCTAGAGTTTCTGGGTCAAGCTGTGCAGTTAATGCGTAAGCAACTTCATTATAGCAAGATAGAGGTCTTCCCTGAATTTGTAGTCTCTTAGTGTTTTTGTAATAAGTAAGCGTCAGTTTATCTTTGTAAACTTGTGATTCTAGAGCTAGTTGTACACTTATATTGGTTTCAGCTTCTTTAATTACTATGTAATTTGACTCTTTAACTTCTTCTATTCGCTCTTTTATAAGTTCGATTAGGGTTTCATCGATTCCAGCTATACTCATATTTAAAGAGGATATTTCTATCTCACAAAGTTGACTACGTATGTATTTAGCAACTTGCAAACTAAGTTCAGTATTCCTACCCTGAGAATATTGAAGTGTAGTTGTACCTTTTTTTGTTAAGTAAACTATTAACTTAGCAGGATTTTGGCCCGGTCTAAGGATCTCGTAATCTTTTCTTAATTCGCTTTGATCTTTAAGTTTATAACTCAGATTTTGTCCTTCACAGTATTTTTTTATGCACCCATCTAAGTCAGATATTCTTAGATTGAGATCTTTAAAGCTCATATAGTTTTCCATCTAAATATAAGTTCTCTAGCTATATTGCTAGTAGAATGTAAGTTTGATATAGACCAAGATAATGTTACTCAAAAAACTTACGGTTCAGTGAATTTCTTCGCTTATAACTTAAGTGCCTTTACTATTCTATCAGAATTAAGTTGTATATATATAAGATTGATCTAAATAAACTTAAATCACTCCTGTACTTAACTAACTGAAAACCTTCAACTTACATCAATATTTTTACTCTAAACCACTACCTTTATTTCGAAAAATCTATACTAGAACTTTAACATTTGAGTGGCCTATTACCATTGTATCAAATAGGTGATTTAGCCAAAAATACAGCAGATACATGGCTTGGGCAAGTAGATTAAGAAGGCTGTTTTCTTTGGCTGAGTAAGTGAGTTTTTGTAGGCTACGATTAGCATTTCCTAAAGTCAATCATGCTTTTTATCCCGCCGACACCGCTCAGAACAGTAAACAACCTGCTCCCAGTCTTTTTCCCACTTCTTACGCCACGTAAACGGTCGCTGACAGACGAGGCAGGTTTTTTGCGGTAGGTTTACTTTTTTATGCGCCATCATCTGCTCCCTTTTCCCACATATCTTTATTTAACTATTAACGTCTACTTATCTTCTTTTTGATGATCCAATCCTTCATATTTTTTCACGCGGCGGCATTGGTCGGAGCAATAAACCATGCTCTCCCAGTTTTTATCCAGCTTTTTAGTCCAGCTAAATTCACGCTCGCAGACAGGACATTCCTTTTTGCGGACGTTTTTCTTTTTGTGCGCCATATTTTTCTCATTGGTTTGTTTGATGCATCAATAGTTTACCTCTATTATCAATACGACTATTCATAATCATCAAATATTTTGTTCAGTCGATTGAGGCTATTAACAATTAGCTTGCCAGATTGATCGGTGCTGCTATCAATTGCCAACTTCTCGTCCATCCGCATCGTCAGTGGCGTAAGCGCCTCTTTAAGTGCGTTTGCCATCAGTACAGTCTGTTGATGAATATCAGGAATATCGGTACCTGCTATTTGATTCTCATCACTCTTAGATAGGGTTTCAGATAGTCTATCAGCCATTTTTTGCGCCAGTTGTTCAACGGCATTAACCAGCTGTACCATCAGCTGTTTTTGCATCTCTTGGTTTTGCTTGAGATACTCGCTTTCCGCCTTTCCAATATTATGATCATGCTTATAGATTTGTATCAGCTGATTCATACTTTTTTCAAAGCCATTATCGATGCTGTCGCTGACGACTTTGGCATTGCTGATCACGCTATCGGCAAGGATTTTCTGTGCTTCCAACTGGTAATCAAGTTGGGCTTGCTGTCCTGCTTCCCGTAAGCGAGCGCTTTGCTCTGGATTATTTTGCGTGAGGTACGTTTCAAACTGGCTGCTAATAGCATTAAAACCACTCGCTAAGTCGACCAATTGAGCGACAATGCGCGCGCCAGTATCACCGTCTTCACCGCCCATGGCTTTATTGCGTAAGAAGTCAGCCTTGATTTGCGCCCAACGCGCAGCCTCTACCTCAGTCAATTCACCGCGTATCTCAGCGAGCTTCAGTAGATTGCTTTCTGCGCCTTGGGTCAATAGCTGCGACTCACCTAGATAATGATCATCGATTAGCTGATTAAGCTCGTTCTCATTCATGACCGCCGATAGCTTTTCGGTCATCTTATTCATATTGCGATAACTGCCTTGCAGCTTAAATATCGGCTCGACACGGTATTTATCATCTTGTGATGCTGAGGCAATATAGGCTTGATTAACGTCAAGAATGACTTCTTGCACCCTAAACATATGGCGCAAGATGGCGATAATCTCGTTAACCTCTGAAGTGCTATACGGATACGTCAGCTCGCTGCTCTGTGCTTGGGCGAGGTTGGCATTGTCCGTTTTTGCCATTTTAATCAAACGATGAACATCCGCTAAGTCACGGTTGGCCAGTGGTGCGAGAACGGTATTAGAGGTGAGTGAGTTTTCAATATAACTGAGCGCAAATACCTCTTCCATGCCGCTCATAATATCGCCCAAGTTATAGATATCGGCGCGGTTGGCAAGCATATCAGGGACTTTAAAGGCCTCACCGCTTTCGGTGTACGGGTTACCCGCCATGACCACACAGAACTTTTTGCCACGCATGTCATAGGTTTTGGTTTTGCCTTGCCAGACGCCATCGATACGGCGCGTGCCATCACCTAATGAGATAAACTTCTGCAAAAATTCCGCATGCGTATGCTGAATATCATCGAGATAGAGCATGACGTTATTGCCCATCTCAAAGGCTAAGTTGATTTTATTCAGCTCTTCTCGGGCGGTGGCATTAGGTGCTTTTTCGGGATCTAATGAGGTGACATCATGACCGAGTGATGGACAGTTAATCTTCATAAAGATAAGGCCGAGACGATTTGCCACATACTCCATCAAGGTGGTTTTACCGTAACCTGGTGGCGATATCATCATTAGGATACCCATCAGATCGGTACGCTTATCCTCGCCGATCGTGCCCATCTGTTTGGCGAGGTTGTCACCAATTAACGGCAAATAGCTCTCATTAATCAGACGGTTACGCACAAAGGAGGACAGTGGTCGCGGCATAAACTCGTCCAGTCGCAACGTCTCTTTTGAATCATGCAAAATCTCTGAGCGCATGGCTAGATAGCGTCTGTAAGCAGGGATGACTTGGGTATCATGGTGATGCAGACGATTTAAGAAGTCATCGACCGCAAAGGTCAAGGTCTGCTGATGAATACGTGTATGCTCACCTAGTAAGTTATTAATTTGAATCTCAAGCGATACTTTACCTGTGCTGCGCTCAAAGCTCTGCACTTGATTGAGCGGATTGTTGAGGCTGGTCAGCGAGGTTGTGGCTGAGAATGACAGTGTAGATGGCGTGCCAGTGGCGCTCTTATCGAAACTAATACCTGAATCAATGAGGCGCTGTACCAAGGCTTCACGCTGGGTATCATTTAACTGGGTAAGTAAGACCGCAATCGCTTCGGGCACATAATGACGGCCACTTTCTAGCTGTTGTTTGCGTAGTGCTTCTTTTTCTTGACTCTCAGCAAGCTGCTCTTCAGTGAGGGCCGCGCCTGCCTCATCCGTGCCATCAGCTGATACGTTAGCCGACTCAGTATCACCATAGGCCTTATCAAGTAACGCATGAAACCATGTGGCTAGTAGCTCATAGGCTGACTTGGGTTGAAAACCCAGCTTACTGATAGAAGACTGTAGCTGCTCAAAACTGGTCGTATTTTGCGTGCTGCCGGCAGCGCTATTCAACGTTTGGCTTAACTGCTCACACAACTGCTGCGCTTGTTGACTCGTTTGCCAGTCTATCTTGGCATCTACGCCACTATCAGAGATACTCGCCTGCCCTATGACGCTCACCAGATACTCACTGGCAAGCTGGACATAGCTTGGTTTAAAGATGTTAGCGTTATGAATATCGCTATTTTCAGAACCTAGCTTTGAATCTAAGCCTGATTTTGACTGCTTACTAGCGCCGTTATCAACGCTACTGCCTTTATTAACACCAATACTGTCATCATTATGAGCGGTGACAAACTGATGCATGATTTGACTCATGTCCTCAACGAGCAGAGATTTGGCTGTGTCGCTACCCAGTGCACGGCGCAGTTGCTCAGCGGTAGCGGCTCTATCTGTCCAGTTGCTTGCACGCGTCAGCACTGATTCATTCAGCCAATTATCATAACCAAACTGACGTAAGGCGTCTAAGCCAAGCGCTTGCACGAGGTTCAATTGCCAATAAAACAACTGTGCCAAGGCACGTACTTGCGGGGTATAAATCAGTAGCCCTGCTTCACGCAATGTCGGTAGTATTTGCATCAATAATAGCGTGGCATCATGGTCATGAATGCCCTTGTCATAACCGAGCTGATAGCGAGGGGTGGCGTAAGCTTTGACCAATTTAGACAATGGGCTGTCATTATCAATATCACCATTAATATCAAGGGTAATGATGGTCGCATCGTATGCTTGATATAGGCGCGTTTCAGTCAGGCCGTCTTGGCTATTTTTGGCACTTTCGATAATGCTATAAGCCAAGTACTCCGCGCGGTATACCTTGTCAGATTCGGATGCGATATTCATATCCCAGTACGGCCGCAAGGCGTTTAGCTCAGCATTATTAAGCACTTCATAATAATCTGTACCCGTTAGATGTAAGTTCAGCACACGCTTGCCATCTGACTGTTGACGACTCAATAAGGTCAAATCAAGCGGCTGAGTATTAACTGAAAAGCGGTGCTTGCCCAGTTTGATGATTTGACCACCATCTTCAAACAAGTCTGACTTATCTTTTAGACTCTTATAGCTTTCGATTTGAATGGCTTTTAAGCGGGCATCGATGTCATCAGCTTTGACACTAAAGCCCATCGCTTGCAGCTCTTTGGCGATATTACGTACTTTTTGTACCAGTCCGTCGGCAGCAAAATACGTATTGAGCGCTTCCTCTTCCTTAAAGCCGGTGACGCCTGTGCTTTGCGTGCGTTTTTTGATACTCTCAAGCATCCGCAGCGCGCCATCGCCTAAGTTCTGCGCTTTGCGGTTGCGGGCATCGAGCAATTGCTGCTTATGATTCTCAAAAGTCTCGTAAATCTCTTCGCGTTTGCTGATGATGTCGGCTAAAAATTGATCGCCACTACCGCTCTCTGGGTCCGCGAACTGGCTTTCTAACTCTTCCAACTGCACCAGCAATTTTGCCATTTGCTGGTCTGATTTCTCAGGCGTATTGGCAATGGATAAGGCATTAGCAATCGACTGACCAAATAGCTTGAACTGCGCGCCAAACTGCGCGACTGCTTCAGCCGATCCTAAATTTTTGCGCTTATGATTAAGCTTGGCTTTGCTCTGATTGAGACTCGCATAAATGGTCGATATATCATCGATAATTTGGGTACGTACCGTAGCATCAGCAACATCTAATGTGCCTAATAGCTCAGTCAACAAATCTAAGCCTTGCGCTGTCTCATCAATTTTTTCTAGTACAGGTTTTAATTCAGCATTGGTTTCTGCTGTGTTTAAACGCTCACTGACATCGATCAATATATCTTCGTAACTTGAGAGTGCCTCTTCCCCGCTTAAAAACAGCACGGTTTTTTCGGCAAGCTCGCTCTCTGCTGTTGCTAGCTGAGTCTGCAACGCTTCTAATTTATCACTATCTAAATAGCGTAAATCCTCTAGGCTAACCAAACGGCCCTTTTGCCGTCTTAATGCTGACAGCTGATCGACATAATCACTGGCAGACTCAAAGGTGGTGACGCGTATCTGCCGCAAAATCTCATTTTGCTGCATGTCGGCATCGGCCAATGCCGTTTGGGTTTGCTTCTGGATGCTTTGTACTTTGGCGAACTCATCAATGACCAATTCAGCCGTCGCCGTCACTTCCTTAATACTACTGGCGACTTCACTCAGCTCAGGCTCAGACAGCCAGTAATAGCTATCAAAGAGACGACTGGTATTATCCGCCAGCTCTTCATAGAGCTTTTGTGAGACGCTTTGGTTATCGATTAGGCGGGTAATGCTATAAAGGTCAGAGATACCGCGCACCAATTCTTTGTTGCCGATTTTGCCATAAAAGCTGGTGCTCTCAGGCAACTCACTGACATACTCAGGCGAGGCATAAGGCGTATGCCATATCTGCATCGGGTGAATGCGTGACGGCTCACTTTGGTCACTAAACAGCACCAAGCGCCCATTTTCTGCCAGCGCCATACCATTACAATAAATGGGGTTTGCCAATTGCTTTTTGATAAGGTTGTAGGGAAACAGACCTGTGACACCTAAAGCGACATCATAGAATAAAAACAACACATCTTCGCCATTGGGCGATACGATTTTACGTTTAAACTTTAAGTCTTTGGCACCGACATTATTGGCATCAAACAGCTTATACTCGCCCGTTTGTAAATAATAACCACCCGGAAATATAATGCCGTGATCCTCAGGCAGCTGCACACACGACTGCCCAATTGCATCTAAACGCAGTACCGTTTCGGTCAAGGTGTTATAAACAAAATAGCGATAGCTGTCTTCGCGATACGGCAGTATCTTGAGCAGTATTAAACTGCCAACTTTGGCATAAGCAATCTCGGCATCGGTCAGCGACTGGGTGCGATCATTTACAGGCTCACTATAGATACCCTGCCCTGACTGGGTATTGTCCTCAATTTTAATGGTCAAATCGCCGCCGACGGTTTCTACAAACACCGTATCTAAGATATTCATATGCGGATACTTGCCATTGATCATCTGCTCGCGAGTGGTCTCAATCCAATCAAAATCGTAAGCAGGCGGCAACTCGATATCACGCTCGCCTCGATTGTCTACGTAGGCAATTTGAGCCGATTCAGGTGTGCCTTGACTAAAATCTAACGCAAAACGAAAGACGCGAATATCAGTGATACGCTCGCCAATTTGAAACGCCAATAGCAGCTTGCTGTCTTTGACAGTCAGCTGAATCAGCCGTGTTTGCTTATAATATCGATACAGCTCATTAAAGTCTTGAACAAAGGCCTCTTGATCTAAGAAGGTGTTTTTTAGATCCACTTCTTCTAGCTGATACTCTTGCTCAGTGTGTTCGCGGCTCCCATTGTTATCTGTAGCGCTTTCAGTATTTGCCGTGCTTTCACCATTATCAATATCGGCAGCACTTTCACTATTATTATCACCAACATTCTTGTTAGGAGGATCTATCAATCGATATAGCGACAACACATCTTTGATATTGCTCGCGCGTTTGAGACCCATAAAGACGTTGTAGCCGAATAGCATATAATCACCGACTTGCACCATGTCTTGCGCCACACAGTTATATTCGGTGCGAATGCGGGTGCGAGCGATGACTTGCATTTGGGTACTGCCAAACTCTTGCAAGCGCGCATTGTTCAGCTTGGCCGTTTGCTGCTCTAGACGACTGCCCTGCTCAGTAAGACGCTTTTTAATAAGCTCATAAGCATTACCTGAAGCAACGGCTTGATCTGTTTGCTCAGCTTTATTATGTTGGTCTTTGCTACCTGAATCGGTTGAATTCTGCGTATCCACCATCGTTGCTCGTCCATTTCTGTTTTTATATAATAAGAGAGTTTTGGTCAATAAGAAAAGATGAAAAAGGTGTGGCTAGTCTAAAAAAACGTTTTATAAATTATAGTTAGGGTACACTGATTGACTATATCGATATTGCATAGATTCAAAATTACATCTTAAATCATTCAAAGACTAAACTACTTTAAAAGCATCTCTTAGAAAGCTAACATCTTGCTCCTTCATATTTTTCCAATCACCATTTTTAAACTTCCCTTTGGTAAATACCTCATAAATAAACAACCAGTATTCATCGAAACTATTCTGGTTTAAATCTTCAGCTAGTTTTTTATATTTTTTTATAATTGTTGAGTGACTATTAAATTTTTTATCGTGAATATAACCTAGTAAATACAAAATAGCATCTCTCGAATTTTCTATATCCTCAAAAACCTTATCGGAAACTTTAAAATCGTATTTTATGCTAAAAAGCAATGCATAACTTAATGCTTCATAGTAGTTCTTTCTTAGTCCAATTTCATAAATGTCACTTGAAAAAGACTCTATATATTTAAATTTCAATTTTTCATCAGTTATACTTAAGAATACGTTTTCGTCCATTAGACTAATCAAATATGGATAGAGCAAAGCTAAATGATGGACTGTGTCTAAAAAGTAATCTGTTGCGGATACTGATTTCTTTTTATCACTTAAAACCTGAATAGCATAGTTTAACACTGCGGAGTTACCATCGTTCTTTTTCATCAAAGCTATAGCAAAGTCTAGAAAATGAACAGTTTCTTTATAATCGAAGTAGTCACCTTCTTCGAAATATCTAAGTTCTCTTATCCAGTCAGCTTCATATGTTATGGGTAGTTCAGTAATTTCTGTTTTCTTATGATTAAGCGTCAATCCATAAACTCTTAACTCTGCTTCTAAATCAATCAGAAATTTTTCTGCAGTTTGATAATCTTCAACAAAACACTCATAATCATCAATATTTCTAATATACTTATATTTATCTTTAAGCTTTTCATCCACCGCTATCAAAATAATTTCTGAAATAATATTGAAAGCATGGCTACCAATTAAAATACCGTGAGTCTCACCTTTATTAACGTTCATAGTGTAGGTATCTATTTCATTGTGCCAGTAACCATTTCTCTGGGTTTTTCCTTGGTTTTTTCCCGCTAATGCCCAAGAAAGTGCGTGCGTATAAATACTACCAAAGCAATTTGAAACATCAGCATGCACTAAAAACCTACTTTTTATCCTAATCTTTGGGGTCGGATTATCATCTTCAGACCAGTCTTTGTAATTCATTGAGAAAACTTTTGAAACAGGTTGCCTAATAACTCTCTTGACCCAATTCCAAGTAATGCCTGATGAATCATAACTACTACCAAGCGAAAAAATCGTTTTTGATTCTTTAATTTTACGTATATGGATTCTACTAATCTTAAACTCATCATTTTTAGTTTTAGATTCGAAATAGTCTGTTAACTCTGTCCAATACTGTGACAAGCAGTGACATAAATTAAAATATGCTATTGGTTCTGGAACAGCTAATAGTCTAGGTACATTGATATTTCTCATGTTTGAATACTTAATATATTCCGAAACATGCTTAGCTTTAAATAGTCCAGAACTATTATTAGAGGACTTGGGATGGTTGTCTTCATTCATACAAAAATTATAAAAGTCTTCAGAAGTTAAGAATGGTGGGAGCTTCTCTGAGAAAAGTCCGTAGCCAACTAATCCTTCAAGCAGTTTTTCTTTAGTAATTCCTTTCATGTGTTCAGAATAAGAAATCGTCATTACATACCTATTAATTTAATTGACTAAGTACATCAACAGTATTATCTACTTCATTATAAATCTTAATTATCATTTAAAATTTAGTTTGAAAGCTGGGCTAAAAGCGCCAGCCTATAACGACAACTTGAAATTAAAGAAAAACCTGCCACCTAAGTAGCAGATTTTTTATTGATATTAAAACCGACTAATCGTTATGTTGAGTAGACTCATCGTTAGACTGATTGGTCTTGTTCGCTAGCTGGCTTGCCATCATGGTATTGATGATGCCGCTTAGCGTATCTGACTTGCCAGCGAGACCGTCAATGGCTTTACCGATAGACAATGACTTAGCAAAGTTGTCAAAGAAATGCGCTTCGCCGCCAACAATATCAATTTTGGCTTTCTGTAGCGCGACTGCCAAGACTTCAGCGTTTTCTTTGGCAATCTCTTTACCAGCTTCGATAGACGCCATGGCTTCTTGCAGCGCAGTCTCGAGACCCATACGGAACTCTTCGTGCTCGCGCGCTTCTTTGCTCATGCTGCCCATCGCATTGAATTTTTCGACCAGACCATCGGCTTCGGCTTGGAAATGCGCACGGGTGACTTCCGCTTTTGCCAGTCCCACTTCACGCTCCGCTTTGGCATTTGATTCGCCTTGAGCGGCGATAACTTGAGCATTTGCCAGCCCGATATCACGCTCAGCTTTGGCGTTGGATTCGCCGCGCGCCGCGATAACTTCAGCATCAGCCATGCCTTTTTCACGCTCTGATTGCGCTTCGGCTTGACCAGTTGCTCTGATAACGTTGGCTTTGGCAATGCCTTCTTTTTCAAGCGAGGACGCTTTGGCTTCTTGAATAGCCGCTTCGGCAAAGCCGTGTGCCGACTCTTCAGCCTTGATACCTTCCGCCATTTTAATTTTGGCTTCCGAGTCTTTGGCTGAGGCTTCAAGATTAGCGGCAGCCAGCGTGGTAATCTCGACGGCTTTGTGCTTGGCTGACAGCTCTTCGGCTTCGGCTTTTTTGACCTGACGTACTTTGATTTCTTCGGCGTCTGCTTCGGCTGCCAATACGCGCGTCTGTTTAGAACGCTCGGCTTCGCTCACTTCGCGGACTTCTTTGATACGCTCTTCTTCTTGCGCGACCGTTTTGTCTACCGCGATACGCTCACGAATGACATTGGCGATTTCTTTTTTCTCAAGCTCAATTGCGCGTTCAGCTTCGATACGTTGTAAGTCAACTTCACGCTCACGTGAGACGATTTCTAAATCACGAGCACGCGTGACTTTCTCTTCTTCAATCACAACCGCACGCAAGCGGTTCTGACCAGCCACTTCAATTTCACGTTGTTGGTTTTCGCGCTGAATCGCTAAGTCCTGCTCAACTGAAATAATCGCGGTTTCAGACTTTTTGCGCTCTTCTTCTTCAATTTTGCGCGTCTCAGCTGTCTCACGCGCAATGACAGAAGAGATTTCACGTTGCTGTTTGGCTTCGGCATCGGCTTGTTGACGCTCAAGCTCCAGCATTGCCTCTTTGGTCTCAACGTTTTTCTTTTTAACGGCCAACTCTTCGTCACGCTCAAGCTCGTTAGTGATGACGTTTTGGAAGGCTGTTAGCTGAGTAATCTTTTTGATACCTTCAGCATCCAAGATATTGCTTGAATCTAGTGAGGCTTTCGGCGTTTGCTCTAAATAATCAATCGCCACATCTTCTAAGACATAGCCATTCAGATCGTTACCGATTTCTTGGACGATACTGTCACGGAACTCGCTGCGATTTTCAAACAACTTAACGAAATCAATCTGCTTGCCCACAGTTTTTAGTGCTTCTGAGAACTTAGCGTTAAACAGCTCATTGACAGCGACTTTATCAGAGGCGCGCTCAACCCCAACCGATTTGGCAACCTTTAACACGTCTTCTTCGGTTTCATTGACTCGCAAATAAAATGCAACAGTAATGTCCGCACGCATATTATCCGCGCAAATCAGTCCTTCTTTACCTCGTCTATCAACCTCTAAGGTGATGAGTGAGATTCTCATCAATTCTTTTTTATTGATGATAGGCCAAACAAAGCCACCATCAAAACGTACGGCGATTTTACTCACACCATTGATAATCAGTGCTTTGCCTTGCTCAACCTTGAAGTAAAAGGCTTTGAGCATCAAAAGTGCTACCATCATAAAAACAAACGCCAGCACCACAACCACGCCGACGATAATGAGTATGTCCATATCCATTCCTTTAATTAAAACATTCTATAGTCAATCCTACATAAATCAGATACGGCATTAAACGCGCTCAGCCTACTATTCGTAGGACTTGCACTCACTTTTCTTGTATCTCAATTATATTGAATCAACCACAAGCGAATTTAAAACCGTTACGACCATTCTTAAAAATAGTTTATTTTTATCTTACTGAATCATTATTCATTAACCGTTGCCGTCTATTTACTCTGCACGTCTAATCTACGCTAACAGCGACTATTAATAGCCATCACGATTACATTATTGGTGACAGTTACTCATCTTTGACAGAAGCGACTCGATAGGTATTGGCTTCGTCTAAATACTCTATCAATACCACTCTATCGCCTTGTCTTAGCAAATCATCATTAGTGTCTGAGCGAATTTTAAGTATCAATCCTGCGCCGCCATCGTTTAATTCTGCTTCGCCATGTTTGTCGGTCACACTCAGGGTGCGCACAACGGCGATTTTGCCAATATTGCTAGACGCATTCCGTTTGGGAATTTTAGCGATATTTTTGCGAATGGGTGAAATGATAATGCCCGTCAACCACATGGAGACGACCAGTACAAAAATGAGCGCCCCTGTACCGAATAGGTAATACAAAAGACCAGAGTCAAAATATTGATGTAAAAAGCTGGTATATAGGTAGCTTAGCAGCCAACCGATTAAGCTAATCAAGCTTAGTATGATAATTAAAGGCACGCCATAAAGACCAAATTTGAGCATGAGACCGGTAAAAAAGCCAGGCGATGACAAGGGGGAGACATCACCATCTGCCTCACCAAAATCCACGCTATCCATATCCGCCATGCCAAGTAAAGACACCAGCCAATATAGAGTCACGAACATCACAAGCCCCGTAAAAACAATCGTGGGGTACAAACTGATTTTAGTGATAAAGACTAAAAAAGACTCTTGCATGAACCGCTCTCTCCTATTACTCGCTTAATCCAACATATTAATGGCTCGGTTATACAATTTGGCAGTATGTGGTTACAATTTACTCAACTTTGCTCCACTCAGATTCGTTCTGTCAGCTTGCTTATACCAGATTTTTTACCCATAGCTTGATTATTCTCTTTTGAATGGCAGGCGATATGGCTATAAGCGCATTGGCTTTAACGAATTTAAGCGATGGCTAAGCCACCTCTAAAATGCAGGCTATACAATCAACTTATGTTTCTTTGTCAGTGATTATATATACATTCCATTACATAATACATAGGTTTTACTCTTACCGTCCCCAAATGGGTGAGCGTACGACGCCTCCCGTCTTACTGCCAATGGCATAGCTTGTATTACCTGTTAATGAATGAATGACCAAGCTGCCGCCATTTTGACTGCCCACTTGTGCAAGCTTGGTGGGATAGACGGCATACTGCGCGGAAGGTGACAGACGAGCGGGTTCATCAAGACCCGTTTCGGCTAGATTGATAACTTGCCCAGTAGCCAGCGTCATCACCGCCGCCTTGCGACCATTAAGGTAGGCCAAACGTTGACCATCTAAGCTCAGTTGCGGACTGGCCGCATAGCCCGCTGTCGGTATCACGCTTGCATTGGCTGTGGCAAAACGATAGCGATAGATACTGGGGCGACCAGCGCGGACCTTATCACTGGTATAAACAAAGCTTTGCCCGTCGCTGGCGTAGCTTGGCTGCACTTCCGTACTCGGTAAGGTGGTTAGCTGTTTGGTACTACCGTCGCTTAGGCGCATCTCATAGATATCGGCATTGCCGCCGACGGTTGAGCTGTAGAGGAGTTTTTGACCATCAGGCGAAAATGATGCTGACAAATTACTGCCCTCAGCATTTACCACCAGATTTTGGGTATTGCTTTTGCGATCATAGATATAAATCTTTGGATGCTGACGCAGCGCTTGTTTACTATAGGCCAGCATTTGACCATCTGCTGACCACGCTGGCGCATAGATATAACCCTTGAGCTGATCAATCAATTGGCGGTCGCTACCATCAGGGCGAATACTATAGAGTGTCGATATCTTTGCAGCGCCAAAGCCTTGCTCCTCAACATAAGCAATATACCCTTGCCGATCTATTGCTGGCATGCGGGCTGTCAGCGGATTGTTCGTCATTATATTAACAGCAGCATTGGGTGCGGTCATGTTCGGCAATGTCTGACAACCTGTTAGGACCATCCCCGTTAAAAAAGTGATAGCCGTTATGACGATTATTTTATTTAGGTAATGTACATTACTATTCGGTTTCAAAACAATCGGTTTTAACATGAAATAAAGTCCAATAGGGTTTTAATGGTGCGGTAAATATGCTTGAGTAAAAGCTAAGGTTATATAACAGCAAAGAGGATTAATCGACCCCAACAATCCATCACTACAAAAGTTGATGACCTTAGTGTAGCGCAAACGGCAGCATATTTTGGATAAAAAAATGCCCCACTACATAGTGAGGCATATCAAAGACAGGAATTACTGATTAAATTGCGTCATTGAATTGGCAAATTATTTTGCGACAGCTTTAAAGTACGCCACTTGATTGGCATTACGGATAGTCAAGATAGGCACGTTATTCGCATTGTTATTGATGCTGTATTTGCCTTGTACCGTCGCCATAGTTGCTGTATCGAAGCTTGCTTGTGGCTCAGGGCATGCCATCATAGTCGACATTACATTACCTAACACCACATTGTCATTTACGACGCTATAACTAGCGCCCATGTTATTACAAGTATTAGCAAAGGTGACACGGTTGCTCGTACCGTCTTTGAAGAATTTTAGCGTTAATGGTTTGCTTGGGTCAAAAAACAATTGGCTGACTTTGTCACCATTGCTGCGTTTGGCATCGACAAGCTGCCAGTTATATGCTTGTAGTGCATCAACAGTAATTGGTTGAGTCACAGGCGCGGTCACACTAGGGGTAGTTTGGCAACCTGCAGCCAATGTACCTACCGCAAGTGTCGCAGCCATCATTATTTTAGTCATGTTTTTCATAGTATCTCCTAAAAGGTTTAAGCAAATTTTTATAGACATGTGCGGAGCTTTATAGCGCCTGTTTGATTATTTTATTCATTGACCAGCACTTTATTCATTGAGCAGCACATGGGCGCTATTATGCATGACTGCCATATGACTGTCATGATAGATTAGGTATAGATTGAGACGTGGTTTGTGCCAACTATACAGGTGATTTGCTAATAGGTCTTGTTAGCAGCGCCATAAGCTGCTAACACTTTTGTGTGATGGCGAGTCTGCTTGTTACTTTTGGCTTATCAACTTATCAACTTATCAACCGATGATCGATCAAGCTGTTATTTATCGAACATCTCACTGCCAAATAATCATTCGCCACGTATCTAATTATTTGGTCTTACTAGGGCGTGTCCTCAATTCAACCGATAGCAATCTAAATGGGCTAAAAATAGTTAAATCTTGCCAAACATCGTCAAATAGCTAGGTAATATATCGATATTATCTGCACTATTTTCCTTGTTTGACTGCAATTTACCTCATTTTTATCACTATTTTTAAAATGAGGACACGCCCTAGGACTATTGGGCAGCCGCAGCATTTTGTTGTTGCATCGCCGCATAACCCGCCAAGCGCTTGCGCTCGGTATCGTTAAATAGCTGCTGCTCGAGCTGATTGATTTGGGTTTGTGCCTGCGCTTTGTCCGCATTTTGGCTCAATAGGCGCTGCTTTTGTGTTTGGTATTGATCAAAACGCTGATCGAAATTGGCGTCTTCTTGATCTACTTGTGCCAGTCTCGCTGCTGCAGGCGCACCGACCAGCTCTCGACGCATATTGTATAGTGCTTCGGGGCTTGCGCCTTTGGCTTTCATCTGCTCAGTACGAGTCATTAGCTCATTTAGATTAGCTTGTTGTGCAATATTGGCCTTGGTAGTGTTGTCCGGCATGCGGCTAATATAGTCTTGTTTTGCCGCCTCTTTTTGCGCATCAGACAACTGGGTATTTTGGTTGATTCTGACCATCTCCATACTATAATCGTCATAGTCATCCTCTGTACCAAAGAAGGCGGTGATGGTTTCTTTGGAAAAATACTGCTGACGTAGCTTACTGACGTCTTGCTTTTGCTGTGTCACCGCATTCAAATCCAACTCGCCACTTTTGGTCGCCTGCAATTGCAGATTACCATAACGCTTTTCTATCTCAGGGATGGCTTTTAGATAGGCAATATATTGGTCAAATATGGCAACCGCTTGACTGGCGGCAGGCTCTGGCGTGTGATTACGGATATAGCTCTCAACGCGAGCATAGATGACAGCGTCATTTTCTTCGCCAAGCGCCGATAAGAAATAATCGAACAAGCGGCGTAAGCCTTCGGTAACGACTAATTGTTTATTTTCATCAATGATGATCTCACCGTCTACATCCGTGCCTTGTAAAGACCGCGGCAAGTTCTCAAGCCCTGTGATGAATTGAGTGTTATTTTGACCAGACAATGTCGCCACCCCACTATTAGCATCAGAACTATTGATCATTGTGCTATTGGCGTTATTCTCCACTGCTGTAGAGGTAGTCTCAGAAGATCCAGCAGTGCCTTGGTCAGGCTTAAACCACATGATAATCGCCACAGTGATAGCGATGATGACAGCGATAATAATGATAGGAAGATAAGGTAAACGGCGATTGTTTGGCATAACGAAAATATCTTATTTAATAAGTCAGTTGATATGTGTGTAGCATACTAATATATGAAAGAGGCACCAAGCGATAGCATGAATAAAAAATTTGTTTGTGTGAATATATAACCTCTGCTACCCATATAAGAAAAGGGTCAACTCAGTTGACCCTTTTCTTACACAACGCTTGCAGACTCAAGGCTATAGTCCACTCATTAACCAATTATAAATTGGCTTTTTTAAGACGATTCACTTGATCACGGTATACCGTTTTTGGATCAGGTTGACCCCACGCGACTAGACCTAATAATTGATTGGCAGAATCCAGATGATTCATTCGATAGTCATCACGAACCACATAGCCGAGTCGGCTTGAGCAGGCAGATACTAAGCCATCATTTGGCTCACCCTCGAATGTCGTTCCCGTTAAAGCCAGTAGATAATCACTAGGATCCAGTCCATTGGTTACCTGACCGATACCACTAAATGAGTAATATTTGATGCCGTTGACTTCGGTAGCTGTTGGCTGACCACAATAACTGGTTGGCATCGCTGCCGGAAATTTAGCATTAAACTTAGTAGCAGAATCAGTAGATAAGGCTTGAAGTGCCTCCCAACCGTCCTGCTCTTGTAACTCTTTAAAACTTATACCGGCGCTAATGTCCGTCAAGTTACCAACTAACTTAAAGACACCAAGGGTAATCTGTGAGGCGACATTAAACTCACCGTCAGCATAACCATCCTTAGCACTACCTTCAATAACTTGTTTCATAACCCAATCACCCATCTTTGAGCCTTGCTCTGGGCTTGAGATTGCCGTTACTGAAGCGACGTATTGTGGAGCAACACCAGCCACATAGCGGATATCAATACCACCCTGACTGTGTCCCAGCAAGTTAACTTTTGGACTGCCAGAAATAGCACTGATGGTTTTAATCTGTTGCAACAATTGCTCACCGCGGAGCTCACTGTTATGGACGGAAGACGTTTTGGTTGTATAAACCTGACTTCCGCCTTGCATTAATGTTTCAGGGATACCATAAAAATAGTCGACCAACCCAAACGCTTTAGTAAAGCCACCTAAACCATGTGCCATGACAACTGGATATTTGGTATCCGTATGATTGGACGTCCAGTATTTGTTACTAACCAGATTGCAACCTGTGGCATTGGCACAATTATAGTACTGACCAGCCGCTTGGGCTGATGTGGTTTGTAACGCCATTAGGAGCAAACCGGCACTGATAGCACCAAGTGAGGGTAAAAATGCGCTAGGCGTGAGAGCCGAGGCAAGAGAGGGTTTTTTAGTCATAACAACATCCTTGTTATCGTTAAAGTTTGGCAGTTCCTTTATATAAACTTATATTGCACTTACTGCAAAAGTTATAAAGAAACTATTGCTAAATCATTTAGCAACCAAAATTACTATACTGCTATCTTCTGTAACATTCAATCGTTTTTTAGAATATACGGGGCGATTTTTAGTGACTTTTCAGTCATTAATTAATAAATAATTGCTTTTATAGCTTTAATAGTCATTCATGTTAATGCTTTATATTCCAACAAGCTTTTGATAGTGTTACAGACTTTCATTTTTGAGACGATTAACCTGAGTAGTATAAAGAGACTTTGGATTAGGCTGCCCCCAAGCGGTCAATCCTACTACTTGATTGACAGAGTCCAAATGATTCATTTTATAATTGTCTCTGATGACATAGCCAAGACGACTTGAACAAGAAGACACTAAACCATCATTTGGCTCGCCAGCAAACGCAAGTCCTGTAGTAGCTAACAGATAATCACTTGGATCAAGACCATTGGTTATCTGGCCAACACCACTAAATGAGTAATACTTAATGCCATTAACCTCAGTATCAGCGGGTTGACCACAATAGCTGGTCGGCATTGCAGCAACGTAGCGAATGTCGATACCACCTTGGCTGTGACCAAGTAAATTGACTTTAGGGCTGCCTGAGATGGCACTGATAATTTTGACTTGTTGCAATAATTGTTCACCGCGAAACTCACTGTTGTGGATAGCAGAGGTTTTAGTTGCAAATACATTCGACCCACCATTTATCAAAGCTTGTGGAATACCATAGAAGTAGTCGAGTACCCCAAACAGCCTATTAAATCCATTAGCGCCATGCACCAATACAACGGGGTACTTGGTATCCGTGTGATTTGACGTCCAGTGTTTGCTACTGACTAGCTCACATCCAGTAGCATTGGCACAGTTATAATACTGTCCAGCCGCTTGCGCCGAAGTAGTTTGCATCGTCATTAACAGAAGACCTGTGCTCAGAGCACCTAGAGTCGGTTTTGCAATATTCAATGGAATTTTTATGCTAATAGTCCTATATTGATGACTATATAGTCATATATGTGCATATAAAGTCGTTTAATATCACTATGATTGAAATAGTCAATGACTTGCATTCAAACAGCATGTTGTCGATTTATGCTATAATTGACCACATAAAACCCATAACTATAAGTACCACAATGATGACTAAAAAATCCCTTATCCAGTCCCCAGAAGCCATAGAAAAAATGCGTGTGGCCGGCAAACTTGCCAGCGACGTCCTTGTCATGCTCGATGAGCATGTCAAAGTTGGCGTCAGTACCGAAGCCCTCAACCAAATCGCTCATGACTATATCGTTAATGTGCAAAAAGCCATCCCTGCTCCGCTGAATTACAACGGTTTTCCAAAATCGATTTGTACCTCAGTAAACCACGTGGTCTGTCACGGCATCCCAACCGAAAGCAAGCTACTCAAAGATGGTGATATCATCAATATTGATGTGACCGTGATCAAAGACGGCTACTACGGCGACACCTCAAAAATGTGGATCGTCGGTAACGGCTCTATCATGGCGCAGCGTATCTGCAAAGTCGCACAAGACGCGCTATATGCTGGCATGAGTGTGGTCAAAAACGGCGCGCGTCTCGGCGACGTTGGTGCAGCGATTCAAGCAGTGGTCGAGCCTGAGCGCTTTAGTATCGTCCGTGAGTTTTGCGGTCATGGCATCAGTGATGAATTCCACCATGAGCCACAAGTCATGCACTACGGCAAAAAAGGCACAGGTTTTGAGTTAAAAACGGGCATGACCTTTACCATTGAGCCGATGATTAACCAAGGTACGTGGCAGACCAAAATCTTGCCAGACGAATGGACAGCGATTACCAAAGATCGCAAGCTGTCGGCGCAATGGGAGCATACCATGGTCGTGACTGATAACGGCTGTGAGGTGTTTACAACGCGCCCCGAAGAAGACTTAAGCTTTTTAACTCAGTAGTACAAAAAAAGATCGCCTAGGCGGTCTTTTTTTTGCGCTATTATTAGAGCATGTTCTTAACTCAATCGACAACGATACCGTCGTATTGTGCTTATCGATTTTTCAGTTTTATAACTCCAAGAAGTTATTGGCTTCAATGATCCACCTTTTTAAATTGTTAACGGGATAACACTCATGTTTACTTGTGATGCCGCCTCGATCGATCTGACGCCGCTGCCTTCCTTTTCCTCACCTACGGCGTCACTGTTGCCGGCGGAAAAAAGCCTACTCGGCATTCCTGAATGGTTAACCCAAATAAATGAAGATATCAGCCGCGCGCTTGAGCGTGGTATCAATATTCGTCAACTGGTGGCGGCACGCGCCTGTGCTATAGACAGTCTACTTATCGCCCTGTTTAAATGGTTTGAGCTGGATAAGACCGATTTGGCGTTATTCGCCACTGGTGGTTATGGGCGCGGCGAGCTGTCCCTATATTCCGATATCGATATTCTATTATTGGCTCCCCATGAGATTGGTCCTGATGCCAGTAGCAGGATTGATAACTTGGTGGCGTTACTGTGGGATATCGGACTTGAGCCTGCCTTATCCGTGCGTAGTGTCAGTGATGGCGTGGAAGCAGCGCTTGACCATACCATTGCCAGTGCACTACTCGAAGCAAGGTTGCTCATTGGTAATGAGGCTTTGCAAGACGTGCCTATTCAGATCGTCAACAAACAGTGGTCGCCGCGTGCATTTTTTGAGGTAAAGATTGCAGAGGCCAAAGCGCGGTATTTGCAGCACAATGCCACAGAATATAACCTTGAGCCTAATATTAAAACGGCCCCCGGTGGTCTACGTGATATTCATATCATCGGCTGGGTGACCAAGCGCTACTTTCGAGTGAGCAAGCTCTATGACTTGGTGCAGCAGAACTTCTTGACCGAAAAAGAGTTTGACGAGCTGAGCTTTGCCGAAGGCTATCTATGGCAAATACGTCATCATTTGCATGAATTGACTGGGCGCAATGAAAACAAGCTGCTTTTTGATTATCAGCGTGATATCGCCCAACTGATGGGTTATGAAGCGCAGCCAGACGATCAGCCTAACGCCGCCGTTGAGCGTTTTATGCGCGATTACTATCGCTGTGCCATGCAGATATCGACGCTGTCTGAGATGCTGACCAATCACTATTATGAGACCATCATCGAGCCGCAACTGCCTGATGATGAGCGCCCAAAAAAGCAACCCATAAACGCGCGCTTTAACCAAGTCGGCGAACAAATTGCCATGGCGCATCATCGCGTTTTTGCCCAACATCCTGAGTCGATTTTAGAGATGTTTTTACTCATGGGTCAATATGGCATCAAAAACGTCCGTACCCATACCTTGCGAGCGCTAAAAATCGCCGCGCGTGGCATCGATCAGACTTACCGTGACAACCCTAACCACCAAGCGCTGTTTTTAGCCAATCTAAAAGAACAGAATTACTTGTTTCATCGCCTGCGCACCATGAATCGTTATGGGGTTTTGGGCAATTATATTCCTGCTTTTTCTCAAGTCACCGGCCTGATGCAATACGATTTATTTCATCGTTATACCGTTGATGCGCATACCTTATTTTTAATTCGTATCTTGCACCGCTTCACCGATTCACGTTTTTATGAAGACTTCCCGCTGGTCAGCGCTATCTTTCAGCGTATTGAGCGCAAAGAGATTTTGGTATTGGCAGCGATGTTCCATGACATTGCCAAAGGCCGCGGCGGCAATCATAGCTTGCTTGGTGAGACTGAATCGATTGAATTTTGCTTGGCACACGGCATGAGTGTCGCTGATGCCAATTTGGTTGGTTGGCTGACCCGCTATCACTTATTAATGTCGATGACTGCGCAGAAAAAAGACATCTCAGACCCAGAAGTCGTGACACTCTTTGCAGATTTAGTAGGCAACGTCACTCATCTCAATCATCTGTACGTGCTGACCGTCGCCGATATGAATGCCACCAATCCACAGTTATGGAACAGCTGGCGGGCGACCCTTATGAAACAGTTATACTCGCAAACGCGCCGTATTTTGCGTGCTGATATCGATGCACCGACCAATCGCCAAGACATGATTAGTGCCACGCGTAAGCAAGCATTGGTCATGTTAGACAATGTCGATAATCAACATATGAACCGCGATGAGGTACTTAGATTGTGGGATGATTTGGGCGATGAATACTTTTTGCGCGAGATTGCTGAAGATATTTTATGGCATACCGAAGCCATCTTGGACCATCCACCCATTGGTCGTGCCTCTGATGCCAATAGCCCGCCATTAGTCGTGTTACGTGAACATCGTGAGCTGGCGCTAGATGCAGTGCAAGTCTTCGTTTATACCCAAGATCAGGTCAACTTGTTTGCAGTTACCATGGCAGTCTTTGATCAGATGAATCTAGACGTATTGGATGCAAGAATCATTACTGCCACCCGTGACTTTGCCTTGGATTCCTATGTGCTGCTGGATCGTAGTGGCACGCTACTGGTTGATGAAGACAGCCAGCAAGAGCTTAAACAGCGACTGATCGATGCCTTCAAAAACCCGACAGTGCCAAAATTGACGCACAAACGTATCCCGCGCCAGCTCAAGCACTTTGAAGTGGCGACGACGATTAATTTTGAGTTTAATGAAGCTTCAGATCAGCACATTATGAGCTTAGAAACCCTCGATCAGCCAGGACTATTAGCACGAGTCGGTCAGATATTTTTGCAGCAACAAATTGAGGTGCATGCAGCCCGTATTACCACTTTGGGCGAACGTGCAGAGGATATGTTTTATATAAGTGACCGAAATGACGAACCCTTATCAGCCGATAAGCTCGAAACCTTAAAAACGGCACTGATAACGAGTCTTAGCTTACGTAGCGACAATGTTGAAAGTTAAACGGTACTGAAGATTAAGATGGTATAGAGAGTTAAAAATATGAACGATCCATGAATTGGACAAGTGTCGTTGATTGATTGGGATTGAAGTTCTGAGGTGAAAAATTTTTTAAGGTGAAAAGTGGATTGGTGCTGGATAAGTTTAGACTTTTTAGCACCAAGTCATTAATCCATTTTTGGTTTTGTATAATTGAATTCAAGTAACTTTGATACAAGGAAACCGAGTGCAAGCGATGCATTAGCATGCTTAGCGAGTATAACGATGTAGCGAATTTATATATAGTCAATTCGACATAAAATCGATATGCTAATGTTATCAGTGTTACTGGTGCAAATTTTACTTGCGTGCTGTGTCTACGCTGACAGAGGCTGCGCAAAATTTATCCCAGCAGTACGGTATTGGTTTGATAGTGATTCAACTATAGAATTGATTATATGATGCTTTTATATATCATTTCGCTAGCATGCTCGTTGAGCTCATCATCAGCCAAATCTGGTGGCAATATATTTGCCTCTAGCTGCTGCTCCCCCAAGAGTAATCGTCCCGCATCAACCTCCTTTTTGAGCAAGCATTGCAAGCTTGAGAGATGAAACTGGGCATCGTAATGCTCATAGAGTGCTTTTAAAGAGATAGGTGCTTTTGCATGCACATCGAGATACAGACTGTCAGCGGCTAAGATAGTCATCTCATTCAGCGCCTCTTCGCGCAGTAGCTCTTGTTTATTGATTCGGCGTTGTAGATTATTGGCCAATCGACCTTTAAAAGCCAACATAACGATAAAAATCAGCGTTTGTAGCACAAATAAAGCCACATACTGCCATAGCGGCAGCGAGATATTTAATAGCTTGCTGAGCGACATCAGTACCATCGCTACGACCACATAGCTGACCAGTTGCCATAGCAGCCACATCATAAAGCTGTTCTCACCGAACCAAAACATTTGGCGCTCTTTTAGGCGAATCAGATGCTGACGCGCCTGCCACCAATGATGCTCACGCTGCTTTAATTGCCTATACAACTCTGCGCGCGGCGTACTATTATCAAAGTTTTTGTTATTGATATCTTTGGCATTGAGATCATCAGTCTTTGAGACACTAGCCATATCAAATTATCCTCAGCATAATCTGTCGTTAACACTGACAGTTACTTTTATATTATTATCATGCCAATCCCAAAAATGTGATTAGCGGTATCAAGCTCACTTAGTGTACTAAATGTAGTACTGGCATTCGCCTTCCTTGCTAGTCAAGTTTTTACAGATGCTATCAGCTGTAAAGCACCAAGCAGCTATAAAGCACCAAACTTACGATAATGCCTGCAATCTTCTTAGGTTTGCCTGTCGCTTCAATCAATGAATAATTTCTAATTAGCATTTATTTAAGAGACGATAAATTAGCAGCGATAAGAAAAAGACAAAAAATAAGGGAAGTGCTACACTGCTCGAATGTAAATTTTCTTTATAACTTTATTATTAATTGTCTATTATAGTTACCCTACTTATGAATCACAACTTGAACGCTCTGCATCCTTATCCCTTCGCTAAGATGGCAACTTTACTTGCTAATAGTACGCCAGCCCATAACCACAGTGAAATCAAGCTCGGTATTGGTGAGCCGAAACATGAGCCACCTGAATTTGTGCTGGACGTCCTACGTGAAAACTTGGACAAAATAAGCCGTTATCCAAACACTAATGGCCTCTTTGAGCTACGCCAAACCATTGCTCACTGGCTTGAGAGGCGCTTTTTTTTAAATCACGTCGATGCCAAAACGCAAGTATTGCCCGTCATGGGCACGCGTGAGGCGATTTTTAGTTTTGTGCAAGCGGTTGTTGATCATAAGGCTAAGACAACAGATAATATAGAAAACCACCAGTTGCCTAGCTCATCGACTGGCTCATCGCCTACTGTGGTCATGCCCAATCCGTTTTATCAGATATACGAAGGTGCTGCGATACTGGCGCAAGCAACGCCTTACTTTGTGCCTTGCACGCTAGACAATGATTTTAAAGGCAATTATCGCGCTGTACCGAAAGAAGTATGGATGCAAACACAGCTGTTATTCGTGTGTAGTCCGAACAATCCAACAGGTTCGGTCATGACGATGGATGATTGGGAGTATCTCATTCGCCTGTCAGACCAATATGACTTTATCATTGCCAGTGACGAATGTTATAGCGAGCTATATTTTGATACCGCGCCGATTGGACTCCTGCAAGCTTGTGCAGCCTTGGGTCGTCATAACTTTAAAAACTGTGTGGTGTTTCATTCATTATCAAAACGCTCCAACTTACCCGGTCTGCGTTCGGGCTTCGTCGCTGGTGATGCAGAGATTTTGCATGCTTATTTGCAATATCGCACCTATCAGGGCTGCGCGATGCCCATCCCTCATCAGCTGGCGTCTATCGCAGCGTGGCAAGATGAGAAACATGTCGAGCACAATCGCGCGCTGTACCAAGAAAAATTCGCGCTGTGGATGGCTGAGCTTGGTGAACCGTTAGCACTGCGGATGCCAGAAGCGGGATTTTACTTTTGGGTCAAAGTCCCCGAGCAGTTCGCGGGCGATGACGAGGCATTTGTGAAAGCCTTGTACGAGCAGACCAATATCCACGCCTTAGCTGGGCGCTATTTGTCACGTGAGGTCAATGGCAACAACCCCGGTCAAGGTTATGTGCGTATTGCACTGGTTGCCAGTGTCGAAGAGAGCCGTGAGGCCATCAGTCGTATTCGTCAGTTGCTTGGCGCATAACAGTCGCTTTAACAGCATTCACCTTTAACGGCAGTAGTCCTTAAAGCAGTAAGTTCTAAAAAATATATCCACCTCTACATAACAACCTCCAATAACCACAATAATAATATGGTTATTGTGGTTATTGGAGGTTTTTTGCTTTAATAGTGCTATAGTAAAGCGTCTACTATTGAATATGCCATCAAGGATGATGCCATGCCCCATCTTGATTTTACCCAGCCACCGTTTGATGTTTTTCGTTTATCTGAACGGCAAAGTATCAGAAAGCACACCCAAATTCGCTATCTTGCCAAAAATGAAAGCTTGGCTACTGAAGACATGCAGTATCTTTATGTGGTCATCAAAGGGCAAATTGAGCAACTGCTTGATGGTGAATTTGTCGCTTCCTACTTGGGTAGCAATCACTCTGACCACTTGAATAGCAACGACTGGTTCGATAGTCGGCGTCTGCCCAAATCGCTAACAGAGAAAACATCGGTAGCAGACTCAGACATAAATACTACCAACCCCTCACCCTACCAGTTCCGTGCGGCTGAAGACACTCTACTGCTACAAGTTGATGGTACGGCCGTGGACAAAATCAGTGCGCAAAACCATTTGGTACGCCAGTTATTGTCAGACAAATTGCCTGAACGGTTAAAAGCCTTACAACAGCGTCGTAGTAGTCAAGGCTTAGATATTGATGGCTATAATGATCAGCAAGAAGTACAGCAAATCATGCTGCAGCCAGTGATTGATGTCAATCTATTGCCGGTACACATTGTCGATGCCAATAATAGCTTATACGAAGCCGCTCATACTATGACCAAAGCGGGGCTAAAACATGTACTGATAAGACCCTTAAATCATTTAGAAAATATAAAAGAAACATCACATGGCACCGGTCATCTGCTCGGCATCTTGACCGATAGCGATATTTGCCGTGCCGTGAGCGAACAGCAAGACCCTGCCACTACCCTTTGCCAGCGTTATGCCAACTTCAATCTGCGTACCATCAAGGCTGATGACGAGATTGGTGATGCGCTATTGACCATGACCCGCTACCGCATTCATAGGCTTCCGGTGATTGACAGCAATGGAGACGTCGCAGGCGTACTGGGACAAAGCGATATGCTCGCCCATATCGGGCATCATTCGCAGCTCATTAGTATTCAAATCGGGCAAGCAAAAGACTTGCCGAGCCTAGATACGGCAGTCGAGCTCATCGGTCGCTATATCCGTGCGCAACATCAAAACGGTGTCAAAATTGGCAATATTAGCCGCATGGTACAGACGCTCAATGCCCAAGTTTTCACCAAACTCTGGCGACTTATCGTTCCTGAAGACATTGTGGAAAATACTTGCCTAATCGTCATGGGGTCAGAGGGTCGCGGCGAGCAAATCATGCGTACTGACCAAGATAATGCCTTAATTATCCGTGATGGCTTTACCCATCCTGACTTGGCGCAGTTCGCTGATACCTTTAACAACCACTTGGCAAACCTTGGTTATCCGTTATGTGATGGCAATATCATGATGACCAATCCGATGTGGCGCCAGCCGTTAAAACAGTTCAAAGCAAACCTCAGTTTGTGGTTTAAAAACAGCGATCCGATGCACAGTATTTATTTGTCCGCCATACTGGACGGCGAATATGTCTGCGGCGATGAGTCGCTACTCACTGAAGTGCGCGACCATCTAAAAACAGCGCATAGGCAATCTGATCCAATGTTCGTCCGTCAGTTCGCCCGTGCCGCCTTACAGTTTGGTGATGTCAATCAGTGGTGGCAAAAGTTCGTGCCCCTGCTAGGCGGTAAGCCCAGCGCACAAGATATTGACTTAAAAAAAGCCGGTATCTTTCCGCTGGTTCATGGTATTCGCACTTTGGCATTAGAGAATGATGTCTTACACGTGCCTAGCACCAAAGGTCGTCTAAAGGCATTGGTAAGCAGTCATGCCTTAACCCAAGAACGTGCCGACACTTTATTAGAGGCGTTAGAGTTTTTTATGGCGCAGCGTTTATCCGTGGCGCTCTCTACCGATGACAAGCATGCGCGGCAGGTCAATCCGACGACGTTATCAGCGCTCGAGCGCGACCTATTAAAAGAGTGTCTGGCGGTGGTCAAAAGCTTTAAGGCGCAGCTCAGACAGCACTATCAACTAGAAATTTCTTGAATGGACGATCGACGAATATGGGTTGGTTTCGACAGTTATCATGCGCGTGGCAAAAGAAGCATCTACAGCGTCCAGAGCTAGCAACGATGTTTGCTCCATCAGCACCTGAGCAGTGGGTAGCGATTGATTGTGAGATGACTGGACTCAATCCAAAAAAGCACCACTTACTGTCTATAGCTGCGATTCATATCAATGGCAATACTATCGATACTGGTAATGGCATGCATCTGGTTTGCAGACCGCCAGTGATGCCTGACCGCGATACTATCGTGATTCATGGTCTGCGTACCGCTGATGTCGAGCATGGCATGAGCTATGATGAGATGTTGGCATTACTGCTACCCTTTATTAATAATCGACCGATAGTGGGGTTCTGCCCACAAATAGATACGGGGTTTTTGAATCCCTTGGTGAAACGCTATATGGGCACGACATTACCGAACGAAGTCATTGATGTGCGGCATTTATACAGTCGGCGTATGGGCGATCGCACGCAGGGTATCCCCACTCAGTCACAACAGCTGGGCAATATCTTAGCGCATTATCAGATTCCCAAATTGGGAAGCCACGATGCGTATAACGATGCTATCATGACAGCAATGGCATTTTTACATGTACGTTAGAGCGTGTTGATGTTGAGAGGGGCTCGCTACAGCTACGCGAAAACAGCAACTCATGTTACCATAGTCTGATTTTTTACCTGATGACAGACTGCTCATGCTACTCACTTCTAAACCCTCTAATGACCCTGCTATTACCACCAAACATCAATCGCTTGCGAAATATCTGAGACTGTTTATGCCGTCTGGCAAAAGCTTCTCCACGCTGGCCTTGTTGGCAGCTATTATGGCATCGCCGCTCTATGCACAAGCGGCTCTACCAGCAGCCATTCAAGCCGCGCTAGGGCGAGCCGATTTAACCGCAGCAGATATCAGTATGGTCATCACCCCAGTGGGTGATAAAAATGCCAGTCGCTTACCCGTGCCCATTCAGGTTATTAATAGCAGCAAAATCACTAATAGTGACAAGCATAGTGATGATCATATTAACAAGCAAAACACAACCGTCTATCAGAGTCCATTGCTAACGATCGAGAAGCAGACGATCCAAAAGCATGAGCAACAGCTACACGCTTATACCGATGATCCTTATACTTATCAAAGTTTAAAGAATACGCCATCGATACTGCCAGATGATACTTCAACATCTGCCAATAATGGCAGTAGCAATGAAGGTAGCGACGTTGCGACAAACTCTGCGCCTACAAATGCTACGCCTACAAAAAATACCTCTATCAAGATTTCATTTTCACCGTTGATCAATCATCAAGCCGACATCCCTCGCACACCTGCCAGTACGATGAAGCTCGTTCCCAGTTTTATTGCCTTGGACACACTTGGTGCTGACTTTGTCTGGCATACACGCGTGTATCATAGCGGCATTATCATCGGCGACCGTTTGCATGGGGACTTAATCATTCAAGGAAGTGGCGACCCAAAGATGACCCATGAGCGCTTACAGCAGCTACTCTATCGCGTACAAGCAGCGGGTATTCGCCATATCGACGGTGATATTATTATTGATAGTGCGGTCTTTAGTCATGTGAGTAAAGATCCGGCAGCCTTTGATAACGCGCCCCTACGGCCTTATAACGCTAGCCCTGATGGTTTTTTGGTGAATTTTAGTACAATAGGTATCAAGAGCTACCCGTTAGATAATGGGCAAGCAAGCCTAAACTACACACCAAAATTGGCCGATTATCAGCTGCCGACTACGATCAACATGCGCAAGGCTTCCTGTGGTCAAGCCCGTTATAGCCTAGCACCGCAGTGGCAATCGACGCAGCTAACGTTAAATAACAACCTACCAGACAGCTGCGGCGAGCATGTTTTTTATGTCGCCTATCCTGACCCCAAAGACTTTGCGGCGCGCGTCATCGCGGCCAAATGGCAAGCACTGGGCAACACCCTAAGTGGCAAGATCATCTCACAAGAAACGCCTTATCAGACCGCAAAAAATAGCAAATCGACGCAGGGTTTGGCAGCGTTATCGATGGCACCCTTGCCGCTGGTCAGTTACCCCTCTTTAACCTTAACCCAGCAGATTTATGATATTAATCATTTTTCTAACAATGTTATGACCGAGCAAGTTGCACTATCTATTGGTGCTTATAGCCAATCTGCAATGGTTAACAGTACAACCAAAGCAAGTAGCGTTGAAGCCGTAGATAATAAAAGTAATATAGAATCCAATATAACTAGCGGAAATAATAATACATCGAGCAATGCTAACGCCGTAGATAATAAAACCATGAGCAAGCAGACAAGCAGCTTATATCAGTTTGGCAAACCTGCTGCTACAGACTATCCTGCGGCATTACAAACGATAAATCAGTGGTGGGAGAGTCATCTGAACACCCCGCCACCCTATCTGACCAATGGCTCAGGACTCTGCCGCGACTGTGCCATCACGGCCGCTAATTTAAGCGAGTTGTTAACCTATGCTTATAGCCATCCTAGTTTCGATGCTTATGTCAATTCGTTAGGCGTCGCTGGGGTCAGTGGCACCATTGCCGCTCATGGCGAGCGCTTGCCTGAGTCGGACGCTATCGGTCGCGCGTGGATAAAAACGGGCACTTTAAATAACGTCACATCGATGGCAGGATATGTCAAAGGCTTGTCTGGGCAGGATTATGTCGTCGTTGGCCTTATCAATACCGAACAGGCGTTAAATGCTACTACCGCCAGACCGGTATTGGATGCAATGCTCGACTGGACCGCTCAGCAATGATTGGTCTTTATCAAGTAATATAAATAAATAGCTCTAACAAATAGCGCTCAACCTTCTCTATTGATTTATCGCACATTTTTATTGCCTTATTTTGCACTGTTATCGATAGTCAGTGTTTTACCTTTATAAAGGTCAGCTTATGTCACGTAAGACCACGGCACTCAGCAAGTCTACTACTCAATCTGCACACACTGGGTCGCCACAAAGCAGCAAATTAACGTCGCCTAAACTGACACAATATGTTGGTTTTTTTACGGTAGGTTATATTCTTGCCAGCGCGATATTTATGATGATTCAGACCAAACTTGCCCTAAACTCGCAATTGGTCACCGTACTTTCTATCATTATTGGCGCTTATATTGCGGTCAGTAAATTTATTAAGCATCAACAGCGCGCCCTGAATAAAAGTGAAATCAATCGCTTGACGTTAAGCGGGGTTGCGGTGGTCTGGTTATTGACTGCTATTTATTTCTTAGGCATCTGGTTCTTTTTATTCGACGCGGTGAACCGTGAAGTCTTGGTCGAGATGGCTATGCAGCAACCTCTACCGCTAGTTTCTGCTTTAGTCATGATACTGGTACTGACTTTTATCAGTGCGCGTATCAGTATTTGGGCGCTGAATCGTCTGCTTGATCCCAAACGCAAAACCCTTTGAATTTGAACACGCCTGACTCTCTACAACGTACTACAAAGTTTTTTCACTATTAGGGTGTGAATTCCGTTACGCTAGTTTTAGCTAGCGTAACCTTCAGATTGAAGACACGCCCTAGCCTTTAACATTGAACTACTTTGTATTATTGATAGGAGTTGACACTATGGACATGCTATTTTTTGACAACATAGACAAGCTTGGACGCATCGTTTTGACCACTGTGATGGTGTACATCCTAATCGTGCTGACCACCAAAATCTCTGGTAAGCGCTCCACTTCTCAGCTCAATAACTTTGATTGGGTCGTCACCGTGATGATTGGCTCATTGGGTGCCAGTACCATATTGCTCAAAGAAATCCCCCTTATCGAAGGCATGGCTTCTATTTTGGTTCTATACCTATTACAGTTTTTGGTCACCAAATATGCCTCTATTTCACCGCAATTTAGCAGTTTTATTTTGTCAGAGCCGCGCATCGTTTTTTATCAAGGGCAGTTTTTGCCAGATGCTATGAATGCTGAGCGCCTGACGCGTCAAGAAATCGAGTGTGCTATGCGTTCTGAAGGCATTAATAATTTCGATGATGTAGAGGCCATCGTTTTTGAATCTGACGCTAAGCTGACGATTATTCCTAGACCAAGCGATAGTGATAATAGCCAACATACAGAAGACAAAGTCTCGCAAACCATCGCGCCACTTATGTGATGTCGTTAGCCGTAAATGTCGTGCAGTAGTAAATGTCGTGAATAGTAATAGCAACTTGTTAAAGATACAGACATAAAAAAGGATAGCCAATTTGATCGGCCATCCTTTGTTGTTAAATTTATACTCAACGAGACTATTTCTGAAATTACAGCTTTCTGAAATTACAGCTTTCTGAATTATAGTCTTGCTAAATGGTTTAGCTGATCGATAGCCTAACCTTTACTTGATGCGTTTCCATGTCTGCGAACGACCAAAGAGTGGCGAGCCAACATAGCCTCGCAGGTCTAGACTTTGACCGTTGTCACTTAACGTAAGTTTGCCAGAATACGTTTTGCCAGATTCAGGATCTACTAACTTGCCATCGCTCCATTTATTATTACCATCGGCTTTTAGGCCTGATAAAATTTGCAAACCTTCAACAGGTTGATTTTTAAGGCTGCCAGGGCACTTAGTACAAACGGCTTTAGCATTTTCTTTGTTGAGTACTTTGATTATTTTTCCTGACACCTTGCCATTGCTCTCACTCAGCTGAATGATGGCCTTTTTTTCACCCGTTTTGTCATCAATGGTTTGCCATTGCGAGCCATTTAAAGAGGCAGCAAAAACAGAGGTAGATAGCAGAGCACCAGCGGTAAAGGTAAGTAAACTCGATATAGTACGATTCATAAACGACTCCTTTCGTTAAAAAAATTTTCAATTGAACTTATGATGCATTAAAAAAATAGCATAAAGACATTATACAATAACTCCTTACTTCTCAAGATAACAATGAAGTAAAGAACAACTGTTTGTCGAATGCTAGTAAAGCATAAAAAAAGCTTTGTAAAAGGGTTGTTTGTTACGGCAACTTAACCTTAAAAATTTTTTGTTACATTTTCTCAATTATTGACATGGTATGTATTATGAAAGTAAGAATTTTGACGGTTGGTAACAAGATGCCGAGCTGGGTGCAGACGGGTTTTGATGAATATTTTAAACGTATCCAGCCAATGCTCAGCACAGAAATTGTTGAGCTTGCCGCCGCCAAACGTGCCAAAAACCCTTCGAATGCCAATCTCGCCCAGTACCGCGAGCAAGAAGGTCAGGCGATATTAGCCGCTCATAATGCAGCGGGACGTGAGCAGTTATGGGTATTGGATGTCAAAGGAAAGATGCTCTCGACAGAAGGATTGGCCGATAAATTGGCCGGTGCCATGCAGCAAGGCGATGATATCGCCCTAGTCATAGGTGGCGCTGATGGCGTATCGCCGGACGTATTGGCAAAAGCTGATGTGAAATGGTCGTTATCCGCGCTGACCTTGCCGCACCCATTAGTACGGGTGGTGTTGATGGAGCAACTATATCGGGCGATGAGCATCAATCACAACCACCCTTATCATCGTGGCAACTAAAAACCTTAACAATTGAAAACTTAAGCAATTGAAAGCTTTAATATCAAAAATCTTAGCTACTGAAAATTATAGCCATTAAAAATAGCATGAATGCTATATTAATGGATAACGGTTTGCTTAAAAAAGATACCTCATCAAAGCGATTGAAAAATGGGCGCGCGCCCTAATAAACGGAACATGAAATACCCAAAACGAGCGACATCGAACGCCCCTTATGCGCATCAGCAACGTGAGTCACATCACCAAGAGCTGCATAAGCCTATTACCACCACAGCAGCTTTGGCAGAGGTCCAGGCTGGGCAGTTAACTGCGCCCAATTTAGCCAAGCTACCAGCAGTATTTATCTCGCATGGTGCCCCAACGCTGGCGATTGAACAATCGGCCACAACCAGCGCCTTGGCTCGTATCGGGCAAAACTTACCTAAGCCACGTGCCGTCGTCATTATGTCGGCGCATTGGCAGTCGGCAAAGTTGGAAATCAGTAGTAACCCAAGACCAAAGACATGGCATGACTTTTCGGGCTTTGCGCCTGAGCTATACGAGCTACAATACCCTGCTGCTGGTCACCCAGCGCTCGCTGAATCGTTAGCGCAGCAATTAACGGCACGTGGTATCGCCTGTAGCGTCAATCCGATGCGCGTCTGCGATCATGGCGTTTGGGCACCGCTTATACACCTCTATCCGCTGGCCGATGTGCCTGTCGTCCAGATATCATTGCCACGGCACTATGACAGTGTTGCCTGTTATCAGCTAGGCGCGCAACTGGCGCAGCTACGTCGTGAGCAAATCCTCGTCATTGGTTCAGGCAATATCACTCATAATCTGCAAGCCCTACGCTGGCAAGCTGATAGCATAGATGAGACGGCACAAGACTTTAAGCTATGGTTACTCCAGCAGCTCAAAACAGACATCCCAGCAGCATTAGACTGGCAGCAATATCCTAATTATCGAAGCATACATCCGAGCGATGAGCATCTATTACCACTATTTTTTGCCCTAGGAGCTGGTCAACGCGTCTCGGTGGTGCATCAAAGTATTGCGCACCACAGCTTAGGAATGGATATCTTTCGCTTTGATTAAGCAACTTTCAAGCCATAGCGATAGCAAAAATACAATTACTTTTCAAAAGCAGCTTTGGTAAACAACCCAGCGCGCTCCATTTCGCCCGCAACACTAAATAGCGTCGTCTCATCATTCATACGCCCAATCAACTGCACCCCAATCGGTAAACCCTTTTTGCTCATACCTACTGGCAACGACATGGCAGGCAGTCCAGTGACGTTGCCCAGCAAAGTAAAGGCCATTTTGCCCAGTACAGGCTGACTAAGTTTTTCAATCATCCCTGAGCTAAAGGCATATTTACCCATATCGATGCCTTTGTTGAGTAAGCCTGCGCTGCGCATGAGCATCTCATCCATACGACTTGGTGGTAGCACGCCATGCTTAACCGCAGGCGTCGGTACGGTCGGACACAGAATCATATCGTAGATGTCGAGTAATAGACCCGTTTGATATTGACTGTCATGCCAGCCCTGCTTAGCATGCGCCAAGTCAACGGCAGAGAGCGAGCGTCCCAACATCGCCATGTTATAGGTTTGCGGCTCTAGATTCTTTATATGTTCCGAGCCAAATGTGCGTTCAATATTATCAATGGTAAAGGCGGTATGGGTGCAAACCACCACTAAAAAATCATGCCAA
This sequence comes from Psychrobacter okhotskensis, assembly GCF_965638355.1. Lineage (NCBI taxonomy): Bacteria > Pseudomonadati > Pseudomonadota > Gammaproteobacteria > Moraxellales > Moraxellaceae > Psychrobacter > Psychrobacter okhotskensis. The sequence goes on along the minus strand of NZ_OZ281822.1, from coordinate 656,315 downwards.
AATTGCTCGATATTAATATTTGGCTCGGCAGGTACCACTCGATGTCCCATAGCTTCTAATTGCTTTGCCGTCTGCTCCAGAACGTTCAAAACTTCTTTGTCTACTACGGTATTGGCGACTAGTGGCTGCTGGTGCAAAGCTATCGTTAATTGCCGAGGGGCGCGCATCGCTGCTTGTAAAAATGTCCCATCAGGTGGCGCAATCACATAAGGCGCGCCAATCTCAGCGCCACTGGTAGCGTCGAGCATAGCGGCACTGTCACGTACGCTACGAGTAATCACATGATCGGCAACTGCCCCTTCCCAACCTTCCCCGAATGAGGGGCCTATGGGGTTACGTCCACGACTGGGTTTGAATCCAAACGCTCCGCACCATGCTGCCGGAAAACGTATTGAGCCGCCACCATCGCCAGCACCTGCCATCGGTACGATACCGCTCGCCACCGCCGCCGCGCTACCACCCGATGAGCCACCAGAGCTATAGCCCTTTTTGAATGGATTGTGGGTGGCACCGTGCGCTTTGGGTTCAGTGGTGATGATTAAACCAAACTCTGGCGTATTGGTCTTACCAAAGGTATTGACACCCGTCGCTTTCATACGTTTAACGATTTCACTGTCGTTTTCTGGCACGACATTCACGCTACGACTGCCCATGGTAATCGGCTCATCAGCAAAATAAAACGAGAGGTCTTTGAGTAGATAAGGCACTCCATTAAATGCGCCTGCTGGCAATCCTGCCTGCGCGGCATTATAGGCACGCTCATCAAAGCGATGGATAATCGCATTTAATTTTGGATTGATTGTGTTGGCTTGCTGAGTCGCAGCATCTAGCAACTCTTTGGCACTGACCTCACCCGAGTTGACGAGCGCGCCTAAACCTAGGGCATCATATTGGGTATATTCTTTAAACATAGTAGCGTCCTTGCTGGATGGATTACTTGATTGTATCGCGTAAACAATACAGGTAGCCAGTGCAAACCTACTACTTCTTGGTAATTAAAGAATTCCATAAAGTTTTCATCTAAACATATGCTTCAAGTTTATTATCTGGCTTAACTACCGAATATATTGATACCTATATTATAAAACGCCGTAATCAAAACAATAATAGTAAAAATAAAACTCAAAATAAGCACTAACCAATACCCTAGGGTAGCCTCTGCAAGTGAATCTACTTTTATTATTTTGGCCATGCCTATAGCAATGACTATAAATACAGCCGTAGATAAGTAGATGAGTTCTAACCAACTCGCTCTGCCATCGATAATATCTATGATCACTCTTATGGTAAATATAGTTATTAGTAAAAATATCAACAATTTTTCAAAAAATAATTGATTGTGAGTCGGTATTTTATGAGAGTCGCCATGGCCACTGAAACGGTCTCCTACCAGCAATACTTTTCCAACGACACCATACCAACTTAAAATAACACCAATAGCCAAAGAGCCTATAGAATATATCAGCTCAAAACCCTCTGGATCAAACAGTGAGACAGCTCCTAGCAACATCATTGGCAAGCCAACCAAAATAGCCAACCCTCTAAAAATTATATCTCTCATGATTTCTCATTTAGGTATCAGGCATAAAATCATTTTGACTTAAACTTAAAATAGATATGTAAATTAGCATAGAATATACAGTAAGAAGTCACATCATTAAGCTTATAATCAATAATGTACATATTTAGATAAGCAAAGGTGACTACCAAAAAAGTAGTCATCAGCAGACCAAAAAATAGCACGGCTTCGGTACTTTTCGTTTTTTCAATTATTTGCTTATGCTTATTTTTAAAATGAAACCAGCAGCCATAGAAGAATACAACTGACAGTATTAATAAAAGAATCTTTATCTTTTCTAATGAAAGTGCAAAGTAGTCAATGATACTCCACAGTAGAGTTAATATACTAAAAACAGGAAAGACAAGAAGATCGAACATTAAAAAAAACAGCTAATATGACGATCAAACTAAGGATAATCAGTCGGTAACTAGTAAAGCTAGTTTTCTTATTGGCAATACTATCGAGACGTATTTTATTTTCCATTGTTCTACTCCGATACATATAGATCCATAAATGACATACTTGGTTATTTATAATAGTATTTATAATAAGATTCAAAAAACGTAAGACCTAAACCCATAATAAAAATACTAATATAAAAAGCATCTGAAAATGGTACGCTCAACATATCAATTAATATGATCGCAGCTAATAAAAATAGAATAATACTATAAATACCTGAAGCAACATCTTCTAAAAAATATAAATATTTAGCCATTAATTTTTCATCATACCTTTTAGCGAAATAGATGCCGAAAATTACGCTAGCGATAAGCGTAGGAATCAAACCTAATATAACGACACCGAATAAAGTATTTATTGGAGTCAGACTAACGATATATTTGTGTCCTAAACTATAAAGCCAATAAGGTAGAAATCCTATATTGAACACTAATATGACTAGTGAAATTATACTGTATAAAGTAAGTCTATACTTTTCATAGAATCTCGTTATATTCTTAATACCTTTTATACTTCGCATATGCACTATCAGCGTCCTCCATGACGACACACTCAATTTGGCTATAAAAAACTAATGTTCACTATTTTATACAGGAGTAACCTTTAAGTTTCAATGAAATATTTTAACGTTCACTATGTGATTTTCAATGTCAGACCTGATAATTAAAAAAGACGAACCACTCTCGTGACTCGTCTTTTTTATTGTTTAATATAATCTAAATGCTACATCAATAACTCACGCTTACCACTTTTACCCATCGAACTGACCAAGCCAGCCTCTTCCATTGAGTCAACGATACGAGCAGCACGGTTATAACCGATGCTAAACTTGCGCTGAATACTAGAGGCAGAGACTTTTCGCGTCTCCATAATAAACGCCACAGCATCGTTATAAAGGTCATCGTCCTCACCAGAAGCATTCGCCGTACTACCACCGCCACTAGGACTAGACAGTTCAAAGTTGCCTGCCATATTATCGATATAATCAGGCGCACCGCGTTCACGCCATGCATCACAGACGCGGTTGACCTCTTCATCGCTGACATATGCACCATGCACACGGTCTGGCTCAATTTGCCCAGGTCCTAAAAACAGCATATCGCCATTACCAAGCATGTCTTCGGCACCGCCACTGTCTAGAATCGTTCGCGAATCCACTTTTGAGTTCACTCGTAACGCTGCACGCACTGGGATATTGGCTTTAATCAAACCCGTGATAACATCGACCGATGGACGCTGGGTGGCAAGCATCAAATGAATCCCTGCCGCGCGTGATTTTTGCGCCAAGCGCGTGATCAGTTCTTCAGCTTGTTTGCCGACTTGCATAATCATATCGGCAAACTCATCCGCGACAATGACAATCATCGGCAAAGTTTTTAGCTTCGGTGCTTGGCTGATGCTGACACTATCATTGGGTCGCCATAAAGGGTCAAGCATAGGATTGCCTGATTTCTCAGCAGCAATGACCTTTTTATTGAACTCGTTAAGCTTACGCACCTTTAATAAGCTCATTAGCTGATAACGGCGCTCCATCTCTGCCACACACCATGACAAGGCACTAGCGGCTTCAGTCATATCGGTGACGACTGGCGTTAGCAGATGCGGAATGTCGTTATAGTTGGCAAGCTCTAATTGCTTTGGATCAATCAAAATCAGACGCAGCTCATTTGGCGTATATTTGAGTAGCATCGACAGTAGCATTGAGTTGACCAATACCGATTTACCAGAGCCTGTGGTGCCCGCAACCAACATATGCGGCGCGCGGGCAAGGTCAGTAATGATGGCATTACCACCGATATCCTTACCCATCGCCATACTGATTTGGGCTTTCGGGTCGTTGAACTTTTCGGTATTTAATAGCTCAATCAAACGCACCATCTCGCGCTTTTTATTGGGCACTTCGATACCGATATAGGGCTTGCCCGGTATGACTTCGACCACACGCAAAGATGCCATTGATAGCGAACGCGCCAAATCGCGTGAAATACCGGTGACCTTACTGGCCTTTACGCCAGCGGCAAGCTCCACTTCAAAGCGCGTGACAACGGGACCCGGAATAGCATTGACCACAGCAGCCTTGACGTTGAACTCTTGCAATTTGATCTCTAATAACTCAGACAATTGCTCAAGCTCAGCAATAGTATAACTGGGCTTACGATCAGGATCTGGTTTATCTAAAATAGAGATCTCAGGGATAGGCGTCAGACTACTGCGATAGGCAGCCGTTTGCATCGAACGAGATTTTTGGCTAAAGGCGGCATCATCACTAATATGAGGCATCACAGGCAGGTCAGTGTCGTCAGCTCGACTGTCATCTTCTGGCATCATATCAGCAATATGGTTACCGCTATCACCCTCTGGCACGGCAAAGCTTACCGTTGGTTTAGACGCAACTATCGGTTCAATAGCTGGCGCTGTGACGGTAGTTTCTACTGTAGGCGGCAGTTTAGGATTAGCCGGTGGCGTATTGGTCGGGGTCATATCAGCGACTGGTGCGACGATACTTACATCATCCTCTTCTGGAGCAGGACTTTGTATTGACAATGGGCTTTTCCATTGCTCTTCATTTGATAACTTGTCTGCTAACTTGTCTGATGACCCAGCAGAGGCGTCATAAGTACTCTCTACTGCTGGCTTTAGTGCTGGCTGTTCAGGTTTATTAGTATCTTCTTCTGTTTCTTGAGAAGGTGGTGAAACAGGCGCATGCTCTGCTAACCAAGACTCTGCCAATGTATCAACTGTTTCATGCGTTTCATGCGTTGTATGACTGTCATCTGACGTTGCAGCTTGAGGCTCATCCATAAGATGAGGCGCGATTTGCTTGCTTGCTGCCCCTACAACTGCCTGCTCGACGCTGTTGTTTGGTTGGTAATTAACAGTAGAGCTTGCTGTTGGTGTCTCTAGCATTGCCGTTTCTGTTACCGCGTCTGTGGCTACTGAGGTCTCAGTTGGTGACTCAGTATGATTCATATAAGTAGGTGCAGCAGCGTCAGAATACTGATTACTGTCTTGAATACTTTGATCGTGAATAGCAAAGTCGCTGGCCAATAGGTCATCAACGGTATTGGCATCATTCCAAGCAAAGCTCGGCTCCACTTTACGGGTAGGCGTCGTGACAGGGTTTGAGGTAGTAGATACCTTGTTCTCGCTAAAGGTGCTAGAGGCATTTACGCTGGTGCTGCTAGGCGTGACGGCGGCGCTTGATAAATGCTCGCTCTGACTATCATTCCTCGCGGATACTGGCGTCGCTGCTGCCATAGAAGCCTTGACGCTAGCACCTAACCCAGAAGTCGCTAAAAAATCAGTCAGTACATGACTGAAACGACCACTATTATCTGCTTGTTGCTTATGCGCAGTGTCCTCAGTAGCTTGCAGCTCAAGGGGCAGCTGCTCATATTCTGCTACCGCTTGCGCGGCTTCTTCGTCAGTTCGACTGTCATCATCACGCTGTTGATGACGTTCTTTAGTTGCCTGCACACTATCACGCTCGTTATCTTGCTTTCTTACACCAGAACCAAGCCATGATAGGGTCATGATTTTTTGATATATCACCAGCCAATGAATATTAAAGGCAAAGGTCGCGGTGATAATCACGAACACCGTTAAAAAAATCACACTCCCCCACTGCGATAATAATTGAGCCAAACGTGCTTGCAGCTCAAGCCCGATAATACCACCCGCTACCCCTTTGAGGCCTGTGGCGACCGGATCGGCTACTTGCTGCACTAAAGCGACCAGTTGCGCGAATAAAGCACTCGCACTTAGGATTAAAAACACATAAGCAACCAAGCGCAGCAACCAAAACGTCGGCTTATTGTCCCACCAAATAAGAATAGATTCATAGACCACAAACGCCAGCAACCACCATGCGCCAAAGCCAAAAAAGCTATAAAGCAGGTCAGATAACCAAGCACCTGTCTCACCACCCATATTATTGATGGTCGTCATATCACTACTGATATGCGACCAGCTTGGATCATTACCGGTATAGGTCAGTAAAATAACAAACAGATAAACTGCCAGTATCAACCCAAGGAGGGTAAATATTCCTTTTTTCAAATACTCAATAAGCGGTGCTGATATCACGTAAGATCTGCCTTGTTATTAATACTAATTGGTCGCCAATGCATGACTAAGCCTAACCATGCTGACATAAAATTCTGATATAACGCACCAATATAAAGTGCTGATATGCATTTACCTAGTGCAGTGTTTATGATGAAGCGCATCAGGCTAAACCTTGTGTAAAAAGGAGTTTAGCCTCATTGATAAGATAAAACATGTGCTTTATCACTTGCCCTTATTTGTCATTTGCTATCGTTTGTCCATCGAATAATTGACGCGGACAAGCGTCATGACACTGGGCATAACCTCCTATAATAACAAATAGATAGGGACGGTGGCGACAGTGTTATAAAGAAAGCGTGCAAGAAAACCTCTTAATAGACAATTTGGGCAAAAATCTGCCACATTTAACCGATATGACTCACAGAAAACGCTTAAACTTCTTACCTAAACGCTTTAAAATACCCAGCCGTTCTTAGGCTGTGTTTGCGCATGTTAAGCATTCCTATAGATGCTTTAATTCTAATGATACCCATGTTTGTTTTAGCAAACTTGCACTTTTTGCCGTCTGCCCTTATGTTATTATCACACAGCAATTAAAAAAACTATACTAACGCATATTTTTGGTGATTATTTCTTATCATATTGATTATTAGCTCTTTTCATTCTTATATTTAGCAAGGAAAAAACATGGCAACTGACAACCCTACTCCACGCCACGAAAAACTCATTATTCTAGGCTCAGGCCCTGCTGGTTACTCTGCTGCTGTTTATGCAGCGCGTGCCAACCTAAAACCTGTTATGGTCACTGGTTTAGAAGTGGGCGGACAGCTCACCACCACCACCGAAGTCGACAACTGGCCGGGCGATGCGCATGACTTAACAGGTCCTGCATTGATGGATCGTATGAAAGCGCACGCTGAGCGCTTCGGTACAGAATTGGTCTATGACCATATCAATGATGTCGATTTAACAGAGCGTCCCTTTAAATTAACGGGCAATAACGGCAACTACACTTGTGATGCCTTGATTATCTCAACCGGTGCCTCAGCGCAATACTTGGGCTTGGCATCAGAAGAAAAATTCAAAGGTTTGGGCGTATCAGCTTGCGCAACTTGCGATGGTTTCTTTTATAAAGACCAAAAAGTAGCGGTTATTGGTGGTGGTAATACCGCCGTTGAAGAAGCCTTATACTTATCAAATATCGCAGCTGAAGTCACGCTGGTGCATCGCCGTGATGGTCTACGTTCTGAGAAAATATTACAAGACAAATTGTTTGAAAAAGCCAAAAACGGTAATATCAAAATCGAGTGGAACCATAGCGTCAAAGAAGTGGTAGGCGACGATATGGGCGTCAATGGCGTGGTTTTGGAGTCTACTATCGATGGCAGCACCAAGCAACTAGACGTGTTTGGGGTATTCATTGCTATTGGACACAAGCCAAATACCGAGCTATTCAAAGGCCAGATGGATATGAAAGACGGCTATATTGTGGTCAACAGTGGCCTCAATGGTAATGCGACACAGACCAGTGTTGAAGGGGTTTTTGCCGCTGGTGATGTGGCAGATCATGTCTACCGTCAAGCGATTACTTCTGCGGGCACTGGCTGTATGGCAGCCCTCGATGCAGAAAAATATCTAGACTCGCTAGGCGAAACCGTGGCGACCGATCATACTTATGCATCAACGCTCACTGCTGATAAAGAAGTCTAAATGAGCCACTCTGCTAAAACTGCTAACCCAAGCGTCAGTGTCGATAATCATATCGATACTGACGCTCATATAAAGCCTGAGACTCTAAAAAGTCTTGGGCTTTATGATTTCCCCAATCCTATTTCCGTCGATCCTGAAGGGGTTGGCTTGGTCGCTGTGGGCGGAGATCTAGCATCTGAAACGCTGATTTCTGCTTATGCGCAGGGCTTATTTCCTTGGTTTAATGAAGACGAACCTATCGCTTGGTGGTGTCCTGAGCCGCGCTGTGTGATGCTGCCAACTGACTATCAACCGAGTAAATCCCTACGCAAACAAGCCCACCGCGAACGTTGGCAACTCACTCTCAACCAAGACTTTGATGCAGTGATTCACTCTTGTAGTATGCCGCGCAGCGATGGCTTGCCTGAGGGCGAGCACACGTGGATTCATGATGAGATGATTGCAGCTTATACTAAGCTACATGCGCAAGGCTTTGCGCATAGTATTGAAGTTTGGGACAATAACAGCCAACTAATCGGCGGCTTATATGGGCTAAAAATAGGCAACATCTATTTTGGTGAATCGATGTTTCACCGTGCTTCTAATGCGTCTAAATTGGCGTTTTGGGGCTTGATGCGCTTATGCGCGCAAAGCAATGTCGCGCTTGTGGACTGCCAACTACCCAATGAGCATTTGATGAGCTTGGGGGCAACGACCCTACCACGTGCTGAATTTCTTAACCAATTAGACACACTGATAGCCAGCCGTTCAGTCAAATGGCACAAAGACTCTCATAAACCTTTAGCCGTATCGTTACTAGATACCGCAGAGCCTTGGCAGCCACAGTTATAAGTGCAGACTCAAACTGGATTGTAGATAATAATCGAATCGAACATCTTACTTACGAGGTTATTATGGCTCCTGATACATCATTTTTGTTAATTGGAAAACTGGCCATCAAAGCCAATACAACCAAAGACACCGTACGTCATTATGATGAGCTAGGGCTACTCAAGTCTCGCAAACGTCAGGCCGGCTCACGCTTATATACTGAGTTTCATCCCGAATGCATTGAGCGTATTGAGTTGATTAAAAGCGCACAAGCCATTGGCTTTACCCTTACTGAAATCAGAGACAGTCTTAATGACTATTATGATGGGCAGCTAGATATCGATTTACAACTGACGCTCACACAGCAAAAACTGGCACAAGTCAAAAAACAACAAGCCAATATCAATGTCATGATAGAGCTGTTAAGCGAACGTATTGAAGTGCTTGAGCGAATGAAAGCAGATAGTGACTATGAGCTCGATATTGAAGTGTGCAAAAAGACAATACCCGAGTAATCTAGGGCGTGTTCTCATTTATAATACTTATTAATCCAATAGTATGTGTGCTGCTAATGACTATTAAAGATACACACGCTGCATAATCAAGGCGTCAATGGCTGGGTGATGAGGAATCTGGTAATAGCCTTTCCGCCGATGAATCACTGCCAACCCTTGCTGCTCATATAAAGTAATAGCCGCTACATTATCTGCGCGTACCTCTAACAGTAAATGTTCCACCTTATTGTTCATCAACTCAGTATTCAATTTTGCAAAAAGTTGCGAGGCGATACCTTGGCGTTGGTAATCAGGATGCGTGCCGATGCGCAGGATCTCTGCTTGCTCAAAGATAACTTGATAGAGACAGTAACCAACGACTTTATCGCTTTGATAAACGACCAATAAATCAATACTATCCTGTGCAAGCAATTCTATTATTGTCTGATAACCCCAAGCATCTTGCGATTGGATAATAGTTTCAATGTTGGCAACGGCTTGAATAATGCTTTGAGCTTCGGATGATTGTTTATTGAGTAAATCTAGGGTTAGCATTATTATTCCTGATTCTAGTTTTATTACACATATCTGCAAATTTGTGGAGCTTTTGTAGGGTGCGTTCCACGCAACAATAACTATAACCGCAAAACCAATTTATCTCAGTCGCGTAGGTCGCGTTAGTTTTTCAAAATCTTTCAAAGAGTAAAGATAAAACGTAACTCACCATCTGATTTTAATAAGCTCTACCATGACCTGTATACTTACGTTGTACTAAATCGAATCCATACCAAAAGTCGCGCATATGAGTGTCATTCGTATTAAACACTATTCTCAATTCGTTATCAATTTCCCAAGACCAAGCATATATTAGAGTTATTTTTTTATTCTCAATTTCCACATCAGAAAAAAGTATGACGAACATGAAGCTACTCTTCTTGTCGTATACTTTTGCTACAAAACTTGTCTTAGTAGATAGTCTCTCTTTACTAAACACCAAAATATAATCGAAATTATCGAGATTTCTAACTTCATCATATTCAAAGTCAATATCAAAACCGCTTAGCAGTGATACTTTCTCAGGAGTATTAAGTTTCATTTCTTTACCTTATTATCGATTTTGCTAAGAGGTATGACCTTAATTTCTATTGATGTCGTAAAATATTAATAATTAATGCACTTAGATTGATTTACCACAGCGTATCTACGACAGATAGCCAGCCCGTAGATAGCATTAGAATATAACAAATAATCGGTGCGCGGGGCGCACCCTACAGCCAACTTGCATTTATCACCACCCAAAAAAAAAGCCACCCTTTCACAAGGATGGCTTTTTCATGACTAACTTACAAGCTCATTACTGAGACTGATAAATTAGTTCAATACGTTAGCAACAACACCAGCGCCTACAGTACGGCCGCCTTCACGAATAGCGAAGCGAAGACCTTTGTCCATAGCGATTGGGTGGATAAGCTCTACGCCCATCTCAACGTTATCACCAGGCATAACCATTTCAGTACCGTCTTGTAATTGGATTGCGCCAGTTACGTCAGTGGTACGGAAGTAGAACTGTGGACGATAGCCGTTTAGGAATGGTGTGTGACGACCACCCTCTTCTTTTGACAGTACGTATACTTCTGCGTCAAATTTGGTATGCGGGGTGATTGAACCTGGCTTCGCTAGTACTTGGCCACGTTGGACGTCTTCACGCTTAGTACCACGTAGTAGTACGCCACAGTTTTCGCCTGCACGACCTTCGTCAAGCAGTTTACGGAACATCTCTACACCAGTACAGGTGGTTTTTTGAGTGTCACGGATACCAACGATTTCAATTTCGTCACCAACTTTAACGATACCAGATTCAACACGGCCGGTCACAACGGTACCACGACCTGAGATTGAGAATACGTCTTCGATTGGCATTAGGAATGCTTTGTCGATGTCACGCTCTGGCTCTGGGATGTAGGTGTCTAGTACGTTTAGTAGTTCTACGACGGCTGGTTGGCCGTATTTTTCTTGTGAGCCTTTTAGGGCTTCAGTAGCAGAACCATGGATGATTGGGGTGTCATCACCTGGGAAGTCATAGTCGCTTAGTAATTCACGAACTTCCATTTCTACGAGTTCAAGCAGTTCTTCGTCGTCAACAACGTCGCACTTGTTCATGAATACGACAATGTATGGTACGCCAACCTGACGTGATAGCAGGATGTGCTCACGGGTTTGTGGCATAGGGCCGTCAGTGGCTGATACGACTAGGATTGCGCCGTCCATTTGGGCTGCACCGGTGATCATGTTTTTAACATAATCGGCGTGACCTGGGCAATCGACGTGGGCGTAGTGACGTGATGGGGTGTCATATTCTACGTGTGAGGTGTTGATGGTGATGCCACGTGCTTTTTCTTCTGGGGCTGAGTCAATAGACGCGTAGTCTTTGGCTTCGCCACCTGAGGTGATTGCTGCTACGGTTGCGATAGCGGCGGTTAGTGTGGTTTTACCGTGGTCAACGTGTCCGATGGTACCGACGTTGACGTGTGGCTTGCTGCGTTCAAACTTGGCCTTTGCCATGGGTATTTCCTCTTTTTTTGGTGAATCTTTATAATCAAAGATCGGTAAATAGCTGTTTGACGGCTCATGATACATACAAAACCATCAAACCGTTGACGCTATGGTTTATCTACTAAAAACTGCTTTATTGTCTTACTCTTAACTGCTTTAGTGCAATATAAACGCCATACTTTTATATGTAGGCATTATACTTGCTTTTCAATCTTTAACTTTTTTAGCTCTCGAATATTAAACTGTATTATGTGAGCGTGTTCGTACTGCATTGCTTCATCAATATAATTGATTGAGAAATTGACAGCACTAAAAGGCAACACCTCAGTGTCACCCTTAAATTTTTATTTGCTATACTGATTTTTTATCGTTTTCAATATTCTATAGTTTCGATATCGATATAAAGCTGTGTATTAAAATAGCAAAGCAAACGCAAAAAGCTGGAATAATAAATGGAGCTCATATCGAGAATTGAACTCGAGACCTCTCCCTTACCAAGGGAGTGCTCTACCGCTGAGCTATATGAGCATGCTTTTAACAACTACAGTAGCCAACCAGTGGGTTGCACTAAAAAAAATATCACGATACAGCAATAATATACTGACTGTCGTGATGAATTATTGGTAGTCTTTGCGATTGTGACTATATGGAGCGGGTGGCGGGAATCGAACCCGCGTCATTAGCTTGGAAGGCTAAGGTGTTACCATTATACCACACCCGCATTTACTCTTCTGTAAGCTCACTCTTATAAAGAGTGGTTATATATTGAGTATGCTTGGCGCTATAACAAACTTAGAAAATATGGTGGTGGGAGAAGGATTCGAACCTTCGAAGCTTTCGCGACAGATTTACAGTCTGTTGGGTTTGACCGCTCCCCAATCCCACCTTAGCTTGCTTTGAACAAAGATGACTTAATCTAAGACAAATTCATAAAAAGCGACTTTGAAAGAGATGGTGCCGACTGCCGGGATCGAACTGGCGACCTACTGATTACAAGTCAGTTGCTCTACCAACTGAGCTAAGTCGGCTTGTTCTCTCAAAGTGGTGGCTATTCTATCAAATATTTAGACAGACGCAAGCTCTTTTTGAGTTTTTTTACACTTATTTTAATAATAAACGTCAAGCAACTGATTATATTGATATTTTTTATCAGACAAAATAGCGCTTTTTATCCGGATTGTTCGAATAGTTATTAACATGCTTATGAAAACGACAACTTGCATGGTGAGGACTAGCAACTTTAATGACACTTTTGCCAAGCACTTCCATCAAACATCTAGCGAATACGCAAGCCATTACAGGCCATTTTGACCGCTTTAATGAGCGCCAACGCTTTTTTATTGGTCTCGTCCCACTCTGCTTCTGGAATAGAATCAGCGATTACCCCAGCACCGGCTTGGATATGGATTTTGCCGCGCCGCATCACAGCGGTACGAATAGCAATGGCGCTATAGTCAGTTCAAAACAAAAGTGTTATGGCTAGGACAAACATCATAAAATAATTTGGATAAGTCGTTTTCCATCCACCCTTGGCGTAGAAACTTCACTTGAGCCCATTTTTTCTCAATAGGGTTCAAGTCTGGGCTGTACGGCGGCAGCCATAGGATACGATGACCATGCCTGTTCAGTAATTTTTGGATACGTCTACTTTTATGAAACCGAGCGTTATCCATGACAATCACGCATTTGGTTTTAAGGCTTGGGATTAGGGTGTGTTTGCACCAATCGTAGAATATGCCGCTGTTAATGTTGTGTTCAAAGTAATCCAGTGCAAATAGCATCTTTTCATATAGAGCCCCAATGACGTTGGTTCGCTTTTTACCTTGCCAGTTGTAGCTGTCGATACAGGGTTTGCCTATCAGTGCATAACCATGAGGACGAATGGTCTGGCTTTCAAAACCGCTTTCGTCCATATACACAATGGGATAACCTTGCTGTTTAAAGTTATCAAGCTTACTCTGATACGCCGCTCTTTTTATTGGACATGCTTTTGGATGCTCTAAGGTCTTTTTTTTGACTGATGCCTAGGCGTTTTAAAGCCTCACAAATGGCTGGGGCAGTACAGTTGAACCGTCTTGCTCTCTCATAGTGATAGTCATCAGGGTAACGCTCAACGTCTTTACGTAGTGCATCATCTGGTATTTTTGATGGCGTAACATTGCGAGTGCTCTTACTATGCAGCCGTTTCTTCCACTTTTGAATGGTGGTTGGACTAATATCATAAAAAGAGGCTGCCTCGGCAAAAGTCATGCCACCTGCTAAGCTTTTAAGAACTTGTTTGCGATAATCTAGTGAGTAAGTCATGATAATTGAGTATATCTGTTGAGATGTTTTATCTTATAACATTTTTATATTTAATACACTATATCCATATTACCGTGCCAACCCAGATACCCAATGGCGCCACCAAATACAGTGCGGCGTAACGGCTCCAGCTCATCAATAATTTGCATCGCACGAATCTTAGGCGCGCCTGTTAACGTGCCTGCGGGGAAAGTCGCACAAAAGACATCAAGCGCATCTTTATCAGGCAATATATCGCCCTCAACGTTAGAGGCAATATGCATGACTTGCGAATAGCGCTCGATAAACATCTTTTCGGTGACATTGACACTATCACATTCACAAACACGGCCAATGTCGTTGCGACCCGACTCAATCAGCATTAAATGCTTAGCAATCTCTTTTTCGTCACTCAGCAGCTCCTGCTCAAGCACCAAATCTTCCGCTGCGTTTTGACCACGTTTACGGGTGCCCGCCAGTGGACGCACGGTGACTCTGCCATTTTCGATACGTGATAAGGTTTCTGGAGAAGCACCGATAATGTCGAAACGCTTATGATCATCAAGCGTGTAACCATGAACCAAGAATAAATAAGGCGATGGGTTTAAAAACCGTAAGGCGCGATAGACAGCAAGCGAGTCGCCAGTATAGTCAGCGGTCAAACGCTGGGCAGGCACCACCTGCATCACCTCTCCTGCTGAGATATAGTCTTTAATGTTCTTAACGTCGCGACAGTATTTCTCCATCCCTGTTTGTGATTCAAACTTTGGGGTTGGCATAATCGGTGCGCTTAAATCTGCCATTTCTGCCAACTTACCCTCAATTTGCTCTAGCTCACGAATGGCATGACCATAACCATCTTCAGCGGTGCAGTCCGCATAAACAATAATGGACAACGTATTCTCTAAATTATCAAAAACAATGACACTCATCGACAGCATCAGCCACATATCCGGCAGTGACATCGGATCGGGGGCGTCAGACAGTCCCACACTGGGTTCAATAACTCGCACCATATCATAACCAAAATAACCGACGAGACCACCGCTAAAGCTCGGCAAGGTAATAATATCTTCGGCAGTTGGCATCTTATACTGCGCCATCAACTGACGAATATAGTCAAAGGGATCATCAACTGCATCCACGGTGGTCTGATCATTTTTTTTGACCGTCATATTACCGTCTACATATTGCAAAATCAGATCACTACCTAGACCAATCATCGAATAGCGCGCCCAACGCTCGCCGCCTACGACGGACTCAAACAAATACGCTGAGCCATTTAAGTCACGTACTTTAGAGAATACCGAGACTGGAGTCTGCGCATCCATCAAGCGTTTTTTTACCAGTGGCGCATGACTAAAGCCACGATTTTTAAAGGCGTCATACTCATCAAAGGTCATCATAGTAGCTTTCTCTTAACACAGGGTTGGCAAAGCGCCTTAAACTTAGAAGCAATCTCAAAACAATGATAAAAATACAATACAAAGATAGCGTCAACACTCCAACGAACGCTGACGCTATTTTTAAGAATAATGGAACTAACCTTAACTCATTAATTTATCTTATCGATATAACAAAGCTAGGGTCGTACACCTTTTATATACCGCCCATATTGAACAGCCATAGCGCAAGGCCAATGATAAGGATGACGGCAAATACCCATATGAACCAACCACCACTAGGCTTTTTCTCTACGTATCCAGCATTTGCGGGGTTATCGACAGCTTGGTCCATGGCATTGTTGCCTTCGGTACCAAGGTCGTGAGCCTGCCCTAAATTGGCCGTACCCGAAAACTGAGCAGTTGCTGCTTGTTTGGCACGCAACACATCTGGATCAGCTTCTTCCTGTAGTTCGGTTTTGGTGGTTTTGTCGTGGTCTGCATTGTCTAAGGACTGTTGCTCGACAGCGGGCTGTTCAACTAATGCTTTTTCATTTTCAGTAGCTACTGGCTCTTCAGTAACAGGCGTCTCAGTTATTGTTTCTTTAGGCACGACCTCTTTAGGCACGACATTTTCCTGTTCAGTAGTCGGTGTCTGCTCGTCTAAGGCAGCTGCGGCAACTGGAGCCGCTTGCACAGATGTGGTATCCACAGTATCTTTGGCCGCCAATACCTCTTCGATGATCGTTTCTTTAACAACTGGAGCATCAGCCTCATTAGTCTTATCAATCTTGCTTTCAGTAATATCAGCTTGTTGAACAGGAGTGGTATCTGAGTCATTAGCTGACGGCAACACGTCTGTAACCATCGTTTCTTTGACAACTGGCTTAACCTCTGCAGTTGGCTCAGAATTTACGTCTGGTGCATCAATCACCATTTCGGGTTTGTCAGCATCCGTATCAACCGTAGATTCGCGCTCAACCATCAGCTCTTCAGCGAAGACTGGCTGCTCTACAGCTTCATCCACTGCAACAGTCACCGGCGTTACAGTGAAGGCAAAACTGGCAAAGCCAATCGTATCATTGGCTTCAAGATGCTTAGACTTATTACCGTCAATACGTTGCTCATTAATAAACGTACCGTTAGAGGAGTCCAAATCTTTCACGTACAGCTTGCCATTCAGTACGCTCAGTACCGCGTGATTGCGTGATACTTCTTTGCTACCAAGTACCACATCATTATCACTGCCACGTCCCACAGACAGGCTGTCGCTGACAGTCAAAGTCAGATCACCCAGCGCCGCGGTTAAGGCATTGAGACGCCAAGTATCTGCGACTGTTGGTTGGGTTGGCGCTGCTGTGTTGTCTATATTACTCGTCATAACATTACTCCTTAATTTATTATTAAATGTTCAATCATTCTCTGAAACTTATTACAACTATTCTCTTAGGATAAAACGATTATTTGGGAATAAAACGTGGTTTGATCACACCGTCAAGCTTGTTATAAGGCATACTTAGGACAGGCATACCATAAGCATAAGGGCCAATAGAATAGTGCTGGTAGCGAATATCAACGCCTTTATCGGTCAATGTGACGTTATCGCTGAGGGTAAATGGCCAATTTTTTTCATAGCTGCTTAAGTCGTTATCGACCGTTTTTACCCACTGTTTATATGCCTCATAAGCCAACGCCTCAAAACGGGGTTTTTTGCCCGTCTGTAATATGTCTGTCAGTTGCAGTTGTTTTTTACTGCTTGTATCGAATATTAAATATTCACTATAAGGCATGCCATGCGCGCCGCCCGTAAACACATAGGAGCTTATTTCAAACAATTCAAAATCATTCACATGACCCAAATATTCAGGCTTCACTGTCAGATTATACGACCATGAACTGTCGTCTGGCATATCTATAAATTGTGAGCTTGCGAAGTCATCAATAGCCGCCTTAACCATAGTCGGCGTCGCCTTAGTATTGATAGGTGCGGATTCAGTCTGTTTACTATTGACGACAAGATGATTGATACGGGCGTTGGTGATATCGTTTATCCAATCCTGATTGGTTTTGAGATACCTAACCTCAATCTCTGGACAATGCTGTCGTTCGGCACATATCTCTTGCACACTTTTGGGCAGCTCATAATCAAGATAATCGGTACTGCTAATGAGATTGTCCGCATTAGCGGACATTGCTATTGTTCCAAACAGCAGGCCTGTCACTAACGTACCAACTCGGCGCAAGTTACCACTGCTCGGCATTAACGGCGGATTAATAGGTGGTGTGGCGCTCGTAAATCGAGACATTATTATCATAATTTTTCCATAAATACATAATGGTTAATATTATTCTACCGTAACCACTGTGATGTATTGTTGAAACACTGTTTGTGTTTTTGAGGGGTTACTATTTTTGAAGTATCAGTGCTTTTGAGTCATCAGTATTTTTGAGATGTCAGTGTTTATGAAAAATCGGTTTAATAACGGTCTAAACGACGGGCAATAAAAAAGACACGGCTAGCGTGTCTTTTAAAAAACAGAAAATAGGTTTCAACCATTTACTCATACTTAAATAACAGATATTAATGCTCGCGAGTGTTGCTGAAAGTCACTTCTGGATAACGATCTTGCATCAGCTGCAAGTTAACTCGTGATGGCGCAAGATAGGTCAGATAGCCACCACCATCAAGTGACAACTGGTCATGGGCTTTTTTCTTAAACTTAGCCAAGGCCACTTCATCATCGCAGTGAATCCAGCGCACGGTCGCAATTGAAACTGGCTCAAAGGTACACTGTACTTTGTACTCTTCTTTTAGGCGATGCGCGACCACTTCGAACTGTAGTACACCCACCGCGCCCAAGATTAAATCATTATTAATCTGCGGCATAAATACCTGCGTTGCGCCCTCTTCACTGAGCTGCTGCAAGCCTTTTTGTAGCGCTTTAGACTTGAGTGGGTCTCTGAGCACCACGCGGCGAAACAATTCAGGGGCAAAATGTGGAATACCGGTAAAGTTCAGCTCTTCGCCTTCAGTAAAGCTATCACCGATAGAAATGGTCCCATGATTATGCAGACCGATAATATCACCCGGATACGCTTCTTCTAAGGCTTCACGGTCTCCGGCGAGAAAGGTCAGCGCATCGGCAATGCGCACGTCTTTACCCAAACGCACGTGCTTCATCTTCATGCCTTTTTCGTACTTACCCGAGCACACGCGCAAGAAAGCAATGCGGTCACGGTGACGCGGATCCATATTGGCCTGAATCTTAAAAACAAAACCCGTAAAGTCCGTCTCAGTTGCAGAGACTTGACGCTCAGTAGTCGGATGGGCTTTTGGTGGCGGTGCATATTTCACAAGGGTATCGAGCACCATGTTGACACCGAAGTTACCCAACGCTGTACCGAACAATACTGGCGTCATCTCACCCGCCAAGAATGCCTCTTCGCTAAAGTCTTCTAACGCCATTTGTACCAGCTCAAGCGACTCTTCAAAAGCATCAAACATCAGCTTCCCAAGGCGCTCGCGTATGTCCGGATAATCATAGCCGTCGCGGGTCTCAGAGACGGTCATCTTGCCGCCATTACCTTTTTCATAAAGGTAAGTCTTATTTTCGGTCAAATGATAGACGCCAACGAAATCCTGCCCCATACCAATGGGCCACGTCAACGGAATACATTTAATCTTAAGCACCGTCTCAATCTCACTCAGCAGCTCAAGCGGCTCGCGAATCTGACGATCCAACTTGTTCACAAACGAGATAATTGGAGTATCACGCATGCGACACACTTCCATCAATTTGATGGTACGTTCCTCGACGCCTTTTGCGCCATCAACCATCATCAGCGCGCTGTCGACAGCGGTCAACGTACGATAAGTATCTTCACTAAAGTCGGCGTGACCCGGGGTGTCTAGTAGATTGACCATATGGTCTTGATAAGGAAATTGCATAACCGAAGTAGTGATAGAGATACCACGCTCCTGCTCCATGCTCATCCAATCCGATGTCGCATGACGGTCGGTTTTGCGGCCTTTAACTTCACCAACCACCTGAATCGCTTGCCCCCATAGCAGCAGCTTTTCAGTCATGGTGGTCTTACCCGCATCGGGATGCGAGATAATAGCAAAGGTACGGCGCTTGGCCACTTCTTTGTTTAATTTCTTTGGATCTACGCTCATAATTTTTGGCTTCAACCTTGACTTCCAAAAGGCTGTCTTTTAGACAGTAACTTTCTTTTGGGCATTAATTTCAATAAATAGTATAAATAATGGGCGTATTGTAGCGGATTTAGCGTCAGGTTGCAGAATTAGCGCATAAAAAAACACGCTCTACTGGTCAAATAGAGCGTGTTTAATTAGAAAACACTTAACTAGAAAGTGCTTAATATTTTTTGAATTTAATAATAGCGTGTGATTTGCGCTGCTAAGAAGTCCCCTGCCACCTCATTGACTATCGTGCAGTCAACGACACCGCGCACACTGTTGGTATTCGGGTCAGTGCTGCCTTGCACCACAGAGTCGGCTTCATAAATATCATTATCATATTCAACGCCATTGTATTGATAAGCAGGCTGGTTTCTAAACTCAAAAAACGTCACTTGCGCAGCTTTTTGGTCATTGCCCAAACCCACACCAAAGCGTGAGGTGCTAAAATCTCTATCGTCGTTAAAACGTTCTTCGGCCGCCTCAATCCATCTGTCCAGCGTACTATAGCCGGTTTTATTTTTTTCATTAAAGGCTAAAAACGAGCGCTCGCTAGTGACCACTGGAATATAACAAACCGAGCCCGCTGGGAACGTCACATTGGTTGGGATATCAGGATAGTTATTTAAATCGGTAATGATACCACGGCTATTGCCTATGGTAGTGCCCGGACTATAACTACCAGCGTTCAAACCTGCGAGATTCAGGGTTTTATAGGTAATCTCATAGTTCAATTGCTTGTTGCTGTTTGTCTCATAAATAGGACGTTTGACGGTGCGGCCATTTACTTCAATATCCTTATTTTCCAGCCTTCCTTCAAAATCAGCTGCCAGCACGGTTCTGTCTAAGCTATTAAGACTTTGGTTATTATAACTGTTCACCAGATTTTTTATCTTAATTTCGCGCCCGCCAGTGCGGTATGTCTGATCAATTCGCGCAATAGCACTCGCGTTGGCTCGGTTGTCATAGCTATTGCCAAAGCTCGTCAGCGTGATTTTATTGTCGCCTGAACCGTAGACACCATCATCTTCTCCGCCACATCCTACGAGTGCCATCGCGAGTAAGGATAGGGTCATAGGCAAAAATACTGTTGCTTTCATAAAAGGCGTCCTTACGGTTAGGATTTTTTATAGGGCTATGCTGATAGTGTGTGAAAAACCATGTGACTAGTTTACATCAATGTCGCCATGACTTATATATTTAAAGCCATTAATTGTTTAGCAATGCTTATTGGTGAATGTGAAGCACATTATCGTTATTCACATAAATGCTCACTTACAAAGTCATTGTATATGGTTACTACTGAGCTATAGAGCGTAGCGTCCAGTTTGTTATGCTTGATGGCTAATTGGATTAAATAATTATATAAATAAACCAACAACAAAGGATATGTTATGAACACGTTATATTCTACTCAAGCAACCGTCACTGGCGGTCGTTCTGGTAAAGCTAGTCTACAAGATAGTGATTTGACGATTAACATGGTCGCACCGGGTTCAAGTAAAGATGGTAATAATCCAGAGCAATTATTTGCTATGGGTTATGCGGCTTGCTTCGATGGCGCACTTGCGGCAGTCAAAGGCGAAGAAAAAGCAAAATTTGACTCGACCACTCAAGTATCGGTAGATTTACGTAAAGGTGAAGGTCTAGACTTTCAACTGGCGGTGAAAATTCATGTTACTGGCGAAAATACAGAACTTTCAGCCGATGAATTTCAAAAGCTGGTCGAGAAAGCCAATAAAGTTTGCCCATACTCGAAAGCCACACGCGGTAATATCGATAGCGAAGTGACCTCAGAAGTAAAATAATGCCTGAACAATGACAGTATCAGTAATAGATATAAAAGAGCTCAGTTAACGCTGGGTTCTTTTTTTCCTTAAATTTTGGCCAAAAAATAATGACGCTATAGTGAGTGAAAAGTAGTATCGAACCATCACCCATTGCTGATATCAATTTTTCTTGCTTGCCGTACCTGCGCAGACAGAGGTGACGAAAAATAGATATCAGCGATACCATCGCGTTTTTAGAATATTTTGACTATAGAACATATCATAACTTTTAAGCAGTTCGGCACACGTCATTTTTATCGTTATAATAAGCACATATTTCTATCTAATAGCTGATAAGTGACCTTTATGACTGATCCTATGACCGACTCCATGACCGACAGTGACCACAACTCCCATCAAGCGATTGATCCTGCCGTCTTGCCAAACTTTGAGACTATGCCCAATGTGGCGACCATGGACACCAGTCATGTGGACAGCAATCAGCCGCCTTTTATTTTGGTTGATGGCTCTTACTATCTGTTTCGCACTTATCATGCCTTACCGAAGACCATGCAAAACTCGCAAGGCCTGATCACCAATGCCATCCGTGGCACGCTCAATGCGTTACTCAAGCTGATGCGTCGTTATCACCCTACTCATATGGCGGTTTGCTTTGATACCAAGTCACCGACTTTTCGCCACCATATGTCTGCTGATTACAAGGCCGCTCGTCCGCCCATCGACATAGAGCTGGTAGAGCAGATTCCTTATATTCATCGCTTGGTGACCGCGTTAGGTATTCCACTGTTACGCATCGAGGGTGCAGAAGCCGATGATATCATCGGGACACTGGCGCATCGTGCGGTTGAACAAGGCCATCACGTCGTCATATCCACCGGCGATAAAGACATGATGCAGCTGGTTAATGACTGCGTAATATTGGAAGACAGCTTTACTGGCAAAGTCACGGACACTCAAGCGGTCGTAGACAAGCTTGGTATTATGCCAAATCAAATGATTGATTTTTTGACCTTGATGGGCGATGCCTCAGACGGTATAAAAGGCGTGCCTGGTATCGGTAAAAAAACGGCAAAAGACCTACTCGTTGAGTATGGCGACATCGACAATATGTTAAAGCATATTGGTTTTATCAAAGGTCGAGGTGCCAAAGGTTTGATTGAACATGCTGATGATATTCCGTTTAATAGGAAGCTTGCCACCATCGTGACAGACTTAGCTATCGGTCAAGACTGGAACGATCTAAAAATCAATACCGATCCATGTGCCCATATAGATGAATTACGCGAATTGTATAATGAGCTTGAGTTTAGAAACGAGCTAGCGTCTCTTGACCACCCAAACCATCCAGCCAACGGCTCGCAAAGTGTCGCTAACAGTCAAGCCGATGCCGAGTCACAAGCGCAAATAGCTAAGTCGCTACAATCAAGCACTATTGAGAATATCACTGACAGCAAAAATCCTGATAGAGCATGGCATACGATTTTAGACGAGCCTGCCTTTGACAGCTTGGTTAAATTGTTAGAGGCTGCACCGCACTTCGTTATTGATACCGAAACGACCAGCGTCTATTGGCGTCAAGCCGAAATCGTCGGGCTGTCTTTTGCCCTGCGAGCGCATGAAGCCTATTATATTCCGCTGACTCATCGTCTGGAAGGTGATGAGCTGACTGCAAAGCAACTTGATCGTGATACGGTATTAGCGAAACTTAAACCTGTTTTGGAAAATTCAAAAATAGGCAAAATCGGTCAACATCTAAAATATGACGCGCATATTCTCAGTCATTATGGTATTGATTTAGTAGGCGCTATCCATGCCAGCCCTAATAACTGGGCAATGGATACCATGCTTGCCAGCTATGTCATCAATGCGGCAGCTACTCGTCACGGCATGGATGATTTGGCGCGCCATTATTTGCACACCCAGACCATCAGCTTTGAGGACGTCGCAGGCAAAGGCGCCAAGCAAGTCACCTTTGATCAAGTCGCCATCGATATCGCCAGTGACTATGCTTGCGAAGATGCCGACATCACTTATCAGTTGTTTGATTTGTTTAGTGAAAAGCTTGCTGATGATAAAAATAATGCCAAGCTCTTACATGAGCTAGAGATTCCAACTGCCGAGATACTCTGCCAAATGGAAGCAAATGGCATTTTAATCAAGCGCTCATTTTTAAACGAGCTATCAAAACGCTTCGATGAAGAAATCATCACGCTAGAAAAACGCGCGTATGAAGTCGCCGGTGAAGAATTTAACTTAGGCTCACCAAAGCAACTGGGTGAGATGCTGTTTGAAAAACTGGGCGTGCCGGGTGGCAAGAAAACCAAATCTGGTCAATACTCGACTGGCGAAGCGGTATTATCAAAGATTGACCACCCATTGGTCGATATCACATTGGAATATCGCGGACTGTCCAAGCTCAAAAGCACCTATACCGATGCGCTCGATAATGTCGCAGATGCGGAGACGGATCGCGTGCATACCAGCTACCATCAAGCATTGACCAGCACCGGTCGTTTATCATCCACTGATCCTAACTTGCAGAATATTCCGATTCGTACCGCCACTGGTCGCCTGATTCGCCAAGCATTTATCGCACCAGAAGGTCGCGTTATTTTGGCTGCGGATTATTCACAAATTGAGCTGCGTCTGATGGCGCATTTCTCAGGCGATGAAAACTTGACCCGTGCCTTTAATGAAGGATTGGATATTCATACTGCAACGGCTGCTGAAGTATTAGGTAAAGCTGTTGAAGAGGTCAGCGCCACTGAGCGCCGCAATGCTAAAGCCATTAACTTCGGTCTGTTGTACGGCATGAGTGCCTTTGGACTTGCCAAGCAGTTGCAAATGAGCCGCAATGAGGCGCAAGATTATATCGATATGTATTTTGAGCGCTATCCAAGCGTCAAAGACTACATGATCAATACGCGTGCCAGCGCTTATGAAAAAGGCTATGTCGAGACGATATTAGGTCGTAAGCTTTATACGCCAGATATCAATCATAGCAACCGTATGGTTAAGCAAGGGGCAGAACGCGCAGCGATTAACGCGCCGCTACAAGGCTCTGCCGCCGACCTAATTAAGCTTGCCATGATTGCCGTCGATAAAGTACTGCCAAAAGAGCAAGCCAAAATGCTGCTACAAGTCCACGATGAGCTGGTGTTCGAAGTGGATAGCGACAAGGTTGATGAAATTAGCCAGTTGATTACCGATGCCATGCAAGACGTCTTAAGGACGACAGCCGTGGAAAAAGGTTGGCATGTAGACTTCGCGGTACCGTTATTGGTGGAGACCGATAGTGGTCAAAACTGGGATGAGGCGCATTGATTGTGTAGTATTAACAATGAGATATGACTGATTAGTTAAATTACATAATGGCATGATAAGGCATTTCGCTGTATAATAGCAGTACATTAAATTATCTGGTCTTATGAGACAATTTACGGTTTGAAGTGGGCCCAAGGGCTCACTTTTTTATTTCAAAAAAAAGCAGGAGTGCCTTATTTTGGCGACAGATGGCTTCATTGAAATTCCCAGTATTATCCTATTAATAGCTTGCTTGCTACGCTGCGCGCAGTACGTAGCACAGAGTCATGTCAAACAAATTAAAGCCTTTTGGTTGGCCTCAGTTCTCGTATTCGTCGCGGTCATTCGTCGTGAGTTAAACTATTTACCAGAATTATTTATCCCAAGTAATTTTTCGCTTCTCAGCCATTCTTATGACTGGTGGGAGGACGCTGTGCTTTTAGTAATCTACCTGATGAGCGTTGGCTTATTGATTTACTCATGGCGCTACCTTTGGGCAATACTAAAAGATGTAGACGTATCGCTCTATCTTGGTGTCGCCACTTTGGCCATACTACAATATATGGGAGAGAACGCTATTATGTTCCCCCACACTTTGGGTGGCATAGTCGAAGAGTTCGCGGAAACGATTATTTATGTGATCGCGTTGGTTTATTTATGGCGATTTAAATTAAGCGATTTTGAATCATGCCTATTGCGTAAATTAAACTTTGAATTGAGTCATATTAACCAATAGCCCCATAGTGGTGACTCAATAACTGTTAAGTAAATATAGACGTAGCGTTAGGTTGCCACTAGTAATTATCTTAAGCACAATCCTTGTCTATTAGTTTGTTATACTGAGTCTAAGCACGAGGGACGATAACGATTGTAATGGATGGTCTTGATCCTTACATTAAAACCGTAGCTGTGTGTAACTGTTTATCTACATATAGTCAGCTGGTAATGCACCTCGATTTAACTCATTGATAACTATAAAGCGAGCCATTATGAATATATTAATTACAGGTGCATCACGCGGTATCGGTCTGGCCGCTGCCAAAAGATTGGCCACCAAAGGTCACAACGTTGGATTATTTGCAACCAATACAACGACGCTTGAGCAGGCTATCGAAGACAAAGCCTTTAAAAAGGCCGTAAAAAAGAAACGCATCATTATTGGTCAGTTAGATGTCACTCAGCCTGATTCATGGGATGGCGCTATCGAGCAAATGATTAATAACTTTGGCGGCATCGATACGCTGATTAATAATGCGGGTGTGCTGGTTAGCGGAGCATTGCCAAAGACAGCATTAGAGGAGCAATTGTCGCTCATCGACGTCAACTGTAAGGGCGTGCTGATTGGTTGTCATAAGCTAGCGCCTTATTTGGCGGAGAGCAAAGATGGCAAAATCGTCAATGTGTCCTCGGCATCGGCTATCTATGGTCAGCCTGAGGTTGCCACTTATGCGGCCAGTAAGTTTTTTGTACGTGGTCTCACCGAAGGTCTCAATATTGAATATGAGAAACTCGGCATCAAAGTCATTGATGTGATGCCACTCTGGGTCAAGTCCGACATGACCAAAGACATCGAAGTCACCAGTATTGACCGTTTAGGTATTAACTTGACCGTCCATGATGTGGCCAAGACTTTATGCAAATTGAGCACCAGCCCCAACCGTAAGCTAAAAAGTACGCACTACTCTGTTGGTATACCGGCCAAAGTTTTTCAGACTCTCTCGCAGGTCACTCCTGATCCACTTATTCGCTGGATCAATACAAAAGTGGGCGCCCAATAACAGCAGCGCCTATCCGCTATCGTATCTATGAGCGATGATGCTTATCTAATGTGAATCACAATGACGGCTACTCAATATGAGTAGCCGTTTTGCTTGCTGGTCTAATATCAATAGCCTGCTCGATAGATTTATCGATAAAGGTATTATTGTCAATCCGCGTATCTTTGACTGCGCCTGCTGCGCTGTCTTCCCGAATCTCAGAACCAACAATAATAGGTAAGCGGACGTTTGCTGCAAACTTATTGCCCTTAATCAGCGTGCCGTCATCCTCTACGATAATGCCTTGCTCTACCTGCTCAAAACGGTTATTGATAATCTGATTGTCTTTAGCACTGTCCAAATGATAGCTGGCAAATGGCGTTTGCTTCACTAAATAAGCGCCGCATTCAAAACCTTTTAGATTGCGCGACTGCCTTGACGCTACCCAAACACCGACTGGCTCATCTTCAAAGGTATTGTTAACGATAATATTGTCACGGCTCGACTCAGTACGCTTAAAGTGATTGCTCCGCGCCGGATCGTCGGCATGCTCAAAACAATTGCGATAGAGCAATATACTGCCTGCGCCATTATGAATAAATTGATTGTTTTCGATACGATTGTTGCTCGACGAATCAATGGCAATCGCCTCACGATTGGGTTTAAAGGTACGAAAGCCATTACCGACGAAGACAGAGTTTTTAATCACGTTATCACGACTACCAAACTCTAAATAGAGCCCAACGGTGCCTGCGTTGTGGATATGCACTGTATCAAAAGTAATGTCATGCGCATGATCTCCGACGAACATGCCGCTATTAATACTATTGCGACTACTGACATTAATGACGCGGATATTGCTTGGCGCAAGGGTGCGGTTGTCAGCAGGGTTGGTAAAGCCGCGCGCGTAACGCTGATTGGGGTTGCTATATTGGCGAATGTGCAGCGCATGACCATAGCCATCCACATGACAATTGGCCACAGCTATATTATCGATAGCTCTATCTGTTTTCGGCTTAATAGTAATGGCGCTGGCCTTTGATGAATCATCAGCCATAGTACTAAGCCGTGCGCCCCGACAGTCGAGTGAACTGTTTGACTCATTGAGCTCAAAGCGTAGCGACTTGCCTGTCAAATCACAGCTGTTACTGAGTGCGCTATGACCTTTTATCACCACCGTCTGCTTGGGTGTTAATTGTGTGCAATCAATCACCGTCGTAGCGGTCGGGAGTTTGCTATCAATCACCAGCGGCTGTTGTACCTTAACCTTTTCTCTAGTGCTATCAGCATTAACGAAAGGCAGTCGTTCGCAAGCCGTCAGACCTACCGTGGTACTGAGCAACGAGGCTGTTATTAACGAGAATGTGATTAAACCCTTCTTACTGGCGACCATTAAGCACCTCTTATTTATGATTCATCTTACATTTTTTGAACATCCTGTCACACCTTACTACTATCAGTCGTCATCATAACGCGTCACACTCATTGTTATAAACAAAATCAACCATAACCATTTATAACCATCAATAATAACCATTAATAACAAGGAAACCCTTATGGACCATTCAAAAACGCCGTTACCAGAAGAGATGGATCATATCCAAGGTGATACCGACATCAATGATAACAGCCAAGAAGTTGATTTAGACAATCCCATGCTACATACCATCGATAATGATGATGTCATTGATAATAGCGCGGGCTTTGACAATTCGGAAGTCGGCACAGATGCAACGCAAGGATTGACGCCCATGCATCGTCAAAATATCGATGAATCGCGCGTCGATGAAGTATTGGTTCAAGACAATTTAGATGACAGTGATTATCCAGATGCGATGGATATCGCTGATAGAGAAGCCGCTGAACGTAGTAACGATGATGATTTTTAGGATAACTGTTTAGACAAAAAAATACCGAACACGATGTTCGGTATTTTTTTATGGTTTAATAAATACAATCGTTTAAGCCCAACCATCCAAAGTGCCTGCCCAACCTTTGACCAATGGCGCACTAATAGCTTCTAACAAATCTATGTGCGCCTCATCGGCATTCAGCGCTGGAATATAGTGATACTCTTGCCCGCCAGCATGAAGAAAGTTCTCACGGTTCTCAATCGCCAATTCTTCCAACGTTTCTAGACAATCCGCTGAGAACGCTGGACTGAGAATTTGTACTGACTTTACACCTGATTTAGCCCATTCATCGAGTATGACGTCGGTATAAGGCTTAACCCACTCTTGCTTACCAAAGCGTGACTGAAAACTAATAATCCATTCGTCATCTTTTAGACCAAGCTCGTGCGCGACTTGCGCTGCGGTACATTTACAACGTCTAGGATAAGGGTCGCCTTTATCCATATACGGCTGCGGAATACCGTGGAAGCTAAACATCAGCTTGTCAGGTTTGCCATGTACCGCTTGAAAGCGGCGAATACTATCCGCTAATGCTTTTATATATAAAGGATGCGCAAAGTAGTCTTTAACGATCGTAATATTAGGCAAGTTACGCTGCTTTAACGACCATTTAGTAATGGCATCGTACACTGCACCCGTTGAAGTCGCTGAATACTGTGGAAATACGGGTAACATCACAAAGTGGTCAACGCCTTCGCTACGCAGTTTGTCCATCACATCGGGCAAACCTGGATTGCCATAGCTCATTGCAGAATGGACAGAAACACGAAATGGTGCAGCCTGCTCAGCCAAACGCGTATCTAACATCGCCACTTGTTGGTTCAGGATATTGCGCATTGGCGAGTCACCATCCCAAATACTGGCATAAGCTTCTGCCACCCGTTTAGGACGGCTTGGCAACACAAACAGATTTAGGATAATCGCCCACAGGAATTTTGGGATTTCAATCACCCGTGGGTCTGATAAGAATTGTTTGAGGTAGCGACGTACCGCAGGCGCTGTCGGCTCATCAGGCGTACCAAGGTTGACCAATAAAACGGCAATACGTGGGGGCAATTTAGGTTTCATAGAGTATTATTTATTATTAGGTTAATTAAAGAAGAATATGAGGTAAAAGATTATTAAGTCATTATTGAATGACTGCGTTATGAGTGTAGCATTTTATAGATCGATAGCGCGTGGTAAAAGCACACTAATACAATTTGATACGCACTGGATGGTCACTGCGCTCGAAAGACTCAACTCGAAGGTTGTGCTCATCCGCGCATCGCCATACAATAGGCAAGCATATTGCCATCCTATTTTTTTATTGATAATTGATAATTGTCGTCTTGCGAGGTAGCTTTGAACGCACGTCCTGATAGTACCAGTGACCACCCCCCAAAAGATCACGCTCATGTGGATAGCTCAGTCGATACCGTTGGCTCAGTTGGAATCGTCACACCACAGAACTTCCATTTTGCCGAACCCTTGACCTTGGAGTGCAACCGCACCCTGCCCTCATTTGACTTAATGGTAGAGACTTATGGCACTCTTAATAGCGACAAATCAAATGCCATATTAATCTGTCATGCCTTGTCCGGCAGCCATCACGCAGCAGGTTTGCACAGTGCCGATGATAAAAAGGCCGGCTGGTGGGACAATATGATTGGCCCCAATAAAGCCATCGATACCAACCGCTTTTATGTGGTATGCCTCAATAATATTGGCAGCTGTTTTGGCTCTACTGGTCCAACGACGATTAATCCTGACAGTGTCAATGCAAAACAAGCAGATAACACTAGCGAAGCAGAGGTCTATGGCCCTGACTTTCCGTTGGTTACCATCAAAGACTGGGTAAAAACCCAAGCCATGCTCTCAGATCGCTTGGGCATTGACGTCTGGCATGCCATCATCGGTGGCTCAATGGGCGGTATGCAAGCACTACAATGGTCGGTCGACTATCCAAATCGTTTAAAACGCTGCGTGGTCATTGCCAGTACGCCCAAACTCTCTGCCCAGAATATTGCCTTTAATGAAGTCGCACGTCAGTCCATATTGTCTGACCCCGACTTTAAGGATGGACGCTATTTACAAGCTGGCACCTACCCTCGTCGCGGACTGATCCTCGCACGTATGGTTGGTCATATCACCTATTTGACCGATGATGCGATGAAGGCTAAATTTGGTCGTGATTTAAAATCTGGCAAATTTATGTATGGCTATGATGTCGAGTTTCAGGTTGAAAGCTATCTTCGCTATCAAGGCGAACGCTTTAGCGAAAATTTCGATGCCAATACTTATTTGCTGATGACCAAAGCCTTGGATTATTTTGATCCAACGCGTGGCTATCTGTCAGGGCAGTCATCAACCCAGTCAACAGCACCATCAGTAGACTCTACAAATCCGTCGGAGTCTGGATCGCTACTTGACGACTCAATCGCGGCGTCTGTCGAAACGACTAAAAATGCGACCAAACAAGCGGCACAGCATGCGCTTGAAGCTACCTTAGCAACTGATAATTTAGCAACTGGCGATGAAACTGACAGCGAAACTCAAACTGACACTGAAAACGATCGTCAGCAAGAATTAGCGGCGCTCAAAGCGGCCTTTGCCCACACTCAGTGTCAGTACTTAGTGGTGTCGTTTACCACCGACTGGCGCTTTGCTCCTGAGCGCTCACAAGAGATTGTCGATGCGTTGATGGCGACTGGCAAACCTGTCAACTATATCAATGTCGATGCGCCACATGGTCATGACTCTTTCTTATTTGATATTCCCCGTTATATGGGCGC
The DNA here is from genome assembly GCF_965638355.1 of Psychrobacter okhotskensis. Taxonomy (NCBI): domain Bacteria; kingdom Pseudomonadati; phylum Pseudomonadota; class Gammaproteobacteria; order Moraxellales; family Moraxellaceae; genus Psychrobacter; species Psychrobacter okhotskensis. The sequence continues at coordinate 625,254 of NZ_OZ281822.1, read as the reverse complement.
CGTTAGAGGATTTTTGACCGCGCCATTTATCACGGACAACCATGCTAAAAACCGCCAGACGAAAAACAGTCGTCAGCAAACAGGAGTGCGCTCATGAGAATGGATCATCAACTGGCCGAGCGCTGGATTGCCCCGCAGTCACATGTGCTGGACTTAGGCTGTGGCAATGGTGAGCTGCTTGCACACTTGCAGCAACATCGCGGCGTCACTGGCTATGGGCTTGAGATTGACGAAGAAAAAATCAATGATGGTATCGCCAAAGGTTTGTCTATCATTGAACAAGACCTGAATGACGGCCTTGCGCGCTTCGCTGATAATAGCTTCGATACCGTGGTCATGGCACGTGCCCTGCAAGCGGTGAAAGCGCCTGATGTGCTCTTGCTCGATATGCTGCGAGTTGCCCGCGAAGCAGTCATCACCTTCCCTAACTTTGCCCATTGGCAAAACCGACTTCATCTAGGGCTTAAAGGCATGATGCCCGTTTCAGAAGCGCTGCCTTATGAATGGTATAACACGCCAAATATTCATCTATGTACCTTTAAAGACTTTGAGCAGCTTTGTGCCAAGTATGACATCCATATCATCAACCGCTTTGCCGTTAGTGATTCGGAAAAAGGTCACACACCGCTCATGAAAGCCTTGATACGCCAAGCGCCAAATCTGCTGGCAGACGTCGCTATTTACCGTGTGACCAAACAAAAACCAGCACAATAATACCTACAACAATAAGGGTTTACGCCCCTTTGAAATTATCTAAAAATAGCCATTACGCACGTTTTTAGACCTTAATACATTGTTAACTCTTTATTATCTCTTAGTAACTCTATGATTTTATTAAGGACACTAAGGTAGTGATGAGGATTAAATCGTGTAATTAGTATTTGAGTTTCGTAAGTTTGGGTGTTAAGCTAGCGAAATAGTGTCAGTCACACCTCTATTTTAACCGTTTATCGGTCCGACTAAAGGTAACGGCTATACTCAACAACTATTTAAATTGCTAATAATTAGGTAAGTTCATATCGCAAGATTTCACCTAATTGTTATCACCGTCTAACTGTCTTTAGCGAGACAATGTTTAGCGGTACAACTCTTTTTGCTTATTAACTGCCTAATTTTGGAGCTGCTATGAAATTATTAAAAGCTGCGTTATTTACTGCCTTGTTTTCTTGTGCCGGCCTTGCCAACGCTGAGTTAATATCAAACGTGCCACTTGATACCTCACGTTTTGAGCTAATGCCTGTCAGTGAATTGTCTAATCGTGCTGCACAAGGCAACGATCACGCTCAGTTTTACTTAGCCAAACGTTTGCAAAAAGGTGAAGGGATTGCCCAAAACACTCAGCAAGCGATCCAGTGGTATACCAAAGCGGCTCAACAAGGTGTTGCCCCTGCTCAGTTGAATCTTGCCATCATGTACTTGCGCGGTGAAGGTGTCCAACCAAACCTACAACAAGCTCGTGTTTGGCTAGAAAAAGCGGCAATGCGCGGCGATAACCGTGCCAGCTATACGCTTGCCTTGCTAGATGAAAAGCAAAAGAACCTAGTTGATGCTTATAAATGGTACGATTTGGCTGCCCGTGACGGCATGCTTGATGAAAAAGTACGTAACAAAGCACGCGGTAAAATCGGTCAGTTGGCATTGAACTTATCAAGCTCAGACATCGCTAGCGCTCGTAGTAAAGCCGATACTTGGTTTCAGAGCAAGTAAATCTAGCAACATACAGCTTTAGTTTGAAAATAAAAATCCAGCCTTTGAGCTGGATTTTTTGTGTTTAGAGAATGATAAATGCTGACATTAACTGGCTTCGATAATGGCAATCTCAGCATCGGTTAAGTCATATAGCTTATAGACCATTTGATCTATCTCACGGTCGGTACGTTCAATTTCTGCTATCAATTGCTTTGCTTTAGTCTGTTCGGCTAAAAAATACTCTTCCCATTCCGCTTCATCACCCAAGCTCATTTTAATTTTCTTTTTTGCCAGCTCTTTGACGAACTCTGAATACGTTAGTTCATGCCAGTTTTCTAGCTTTTTACTCAGCTTGTCGATATCAAATTTTCGTTGCAAGGTGCGAATAAATTTACCTGTTAAGTCTTCCATTTGTAGTGTTAACTTAGATACCAATAACCCTTTATTCATTACTTCATCATCTTTTGGACTAATAATTGGAATAGCTGATATATTTTTCGCATTATATCTATAATAACCACCCAGTTTTTTTGGGCAAATTTGGTTGAGGTAAAATGAAATTAACTTTGAATTTAGTATTGATAATAGAGTCATTATTGAAATATTAGAGGAATCAGTTGGAATTAAAGCAGGCGTGTTAGCACCATTAAATGCTGTATTTGCACCCAACAAGCCAACTGTAAAATTAGTATCTACACCTTTTAGTATGAGTTTCTCGGGTGTAATATAATTGAAATTTCCAGCACGAAGATGTCTGTAAAAATTTTCTTCAAAAGCATATTTCTTACGACTATCCTTTCTTTCCATCAGATCATCTTTGAACTCAAGCAAATAATTGTAGCAATTAGGGAAAAGCTGGATAAAATCATTCATTTCAATTAATTTAGAATCTCCATTTTCATTATAATAGGGATATATAATTGATGCTGTAGGTTCTGTATTAGAATATTTAGAGACTTCCTGACCACGATAAGCATATGGATAGATAATCTCAGTTTCCAACTTATATCTCTCGATAATTTCCTGATTTACCACAAAAGCTGCATCCATTCCTGTTAGACAGCCGATATAGGCAGGAGCAAATCTTTCAAGAAGTTCATAATGTATGTTTTTGTCTTCTAGACTTTCTATTAAATCAAATGCAGAAAACTGCCATGCTTTTGATGATAGCTTATCAAATGTATAGTCTGTGGACGGACTATTTTTAACTCCAAAGAAGTTCAAATCTTTTTTATGTATCACCTTCTTATATTGAAAAAAATCATTTTCTTTGTTATTAAGAAAGAATATAGCTGGATACGTTTCTACATCTTCAAAAACAGGAAGAGAGCCAAAATCTATTATTTCGGAAAACTTATTTTCAGATAAAATTTTTCGAATATTTTCACCATAGTCTGTTTGCATCCATTGAGATGATGATATATAACCTGCAACTCCCTTATTGTTAATTAATTTAAAAACCTTTTCAAAAAATAATATCGACAAATCTAACTTACCCTTTGGACTTTGATATTTTTGGAAATAATAATCTACTAAATTATTTTCAATATTCTGCACCCTTACATAAGGTGGGTTACCAATCACCACATCGAAACCACCCTTTGCAAAGACTTGTGGAAACGCTGCTTGCCAATTAAAGGCTTTATCACCTGCGACTGCGGGATCATCAATCAGTGAATTACCACATTTGATATTATTATTGAGGTTATTCAACTTACGTCGCGGCTGCGCTGTGCGTAACCATAGTGACAGCTTGGCAATATCGACGCTTTCTTCATTGATATCGACCCCGAACAAGTTGTTTTCTAAAATACTGTTTTCGATATCAGGGTAAGCCAGACCACTACCAAACAATTTCGTCTCTAGCTCAACGATATACTCATGCTCAGCGATTAAGAAGTTTAGCGCCTCATTTAAGAACGCCCCACTGCCTACCGCAGGGTCACAAATCGTGATTTGTAATAGCCAGTCTCGATACGCATTTAATCTATCTAGAGCTACCTTTTCTTCTTCGATTCTCTTATCTGTTTTTTTTCGTTTTTTACCGCTTTTATTAATAGTAATATCTTGCTCATAATCTTCGTCATTCAATGCTAACGCTAACTTTTTGTCTTCACAAAGCTTGCCGACTGTGTTTTCGACGATATATTTGGTGATGTACTTTGGCGTGTAAAACACGCCATCTTTTTTGCGCTTGGTTTGCGATTTATCTACCACCTCACCTGTCAGCTGCGCCTTTACCTCATCAAGCTCTGATAATGAGTTTTCAAAGATATGACCTAAGATATTGACGTCTACCTCACTGTCAAAGTCGTATTCGGAGAGTATCTTGATATGGGTCTGTAGAATATCATCGCTGATGATGACGCTGTCCAGCAGCTCGTCAGTGCTGAACAGTCCACCGTTATAGGCGAATATCTCGCTATACTCATCTTTATGACCTTTATCCAAATAACCAAAGTACGCTTTGACCCTATCGTACAAAGGCACAGTCATTTTTAGCGATTTCCACTTCTCCCATTCGCTGATGATTCCCTTTGCAAAGTTGGCAGGCAACAGATGACTGTCCTCAGCGAAGAAAATAAACAGTAGCCGATCGAGTAATTTTTGTGACTTTTGAAATAATACTAAATTGTCTACGCTTGGGTTATTGGTGGTCAAATCATTGAATAATTCACGTTTAAACACCGAGTAATCTTTATAAAGCTGCTTAGTTATCGCTTCTTCTTGAGACAATGATGCCGACTTGAGCTTGGCAGGCAAATCGTTCATGATGCTGTCGCGATTGAGCAATAAATACAGTAATGCAAAGTCCTCTTGAGCCAAAGTGAATAGATTGAACTCTATAAACTCAACCGCATTATCGATATACAAACGTAGCTTTTGAAAGTTAGAGGTGATGACATAGCGGCACTTAGGTTGATTGTTTTTATAGCCAAAAGCTTGCTGCTCAATTTTGCTAAGGTCAGTGGTATTCATACCTTTTAGCTCAATCACGCCAATAGCATGACCGTCTTTGAGTATCGCGCCATCAGCCTTTTTACTGCCCGTTTGGTTTTTGAATTCTGTCGTTATATCATAGTCAGGATTGGGATTTAGCGTGTAACCAAAGACATCGACGAATAAGTCACGCAAAAAGCCTTCTTGATACTGCTCTTCTTTACTTAGGCGGATGTTGTCTTGCTTTGATAAGTTTAAAAAACAATGGCTAAAAGTCTGCCATGCTGTCTCTAACTGAGTGTTATCAAGTTCGCTGACATACTTTTCGATGACGATAGATTGGAACAGAGACATATGAGCGCCTTTACAATGAAATAAATAGAACAAAATGATAAGCAAACATCTACTATAGCAAGCTCTACTCATCGGATAAATGCCTAAAGACTATTATCGCTTCAATAAGAGTCTTTAATGAGTGATGCCTGTATTTAACGATGCTATCAGCTATTAAATTATTCAAAATCTACGCTAAATTTGCTACACTACGCCCGCATTAGCCAATTCCACAATTGCGCTAGTGTTATATCTCATTCTAAACCAACCAAGTCTATTTCAAATGAATGCGATATAAGGAAGCCGAGCACAGATTGTACCCAAAGTACATCAAGCGAGGATGACACAATAGCGTGTTTATTTGAACCAGACTGCTAACCCAATGCACTAGGTTTGCGACCTAGCCAGCAGGAGAAAAATATGAGTACCATTCAAAATAGCAATGCTGATACCAATCTGACCGATAGTAAGTCAGCCCCAGCCTACGATAGCGTCACCAATAATATCGTCGTTGCCGCTCTTTATAAGTTCACGCGCTTCGCTGACTTTGAGCAATATCGTGAGCCGATTTTAAATACCATGATTGAGAATGAGGTCAAAGGTACTTTGTTAATCGCTGCTGAAGGCATTAATGGCACGATTTCTGGTAGCCGCCAAGGTATCGATAATGTCCTAGATTATTTGCGTGGCATCGAAGCGATTGGCAGCTTTACTTTTAAAGAATCTTACACCGATACCCAGCCTTTTTATCGCACTAAGGTAAAGCTAAAAAAAGAAATCGTGACGATGGGCGTGGAGAATATCGATCCATTGCAGTCGGTCGGTCGTTATGTAAAACCAAGCGAATGGAATGCGCTTATCTCAGACCCTGAGGTTATTTTGATTGATACGCGTAACGATTACGAAGTGCAAATCGGTACCTTTCAAAATGCCGTCAACCCAAATACCGAAACCTTCCGCGAGTTCCCAGAGTACGTCGCAAAAGAGCTTGACCCCGCTAAGCATAAAAAAGTTGCGATGTTCTGTACCGGTGGTATCCGCTGTGAGAAGTCTACAGCCTATTTGCGCGAGCAAGGCTTTGAAGAGGTATATCATCTAGAAGGCGGCATCCTAAAATATCTCGAAGAAGTGCCTGCCAGCGACTCTATGTGGCAAGGCGACTGCTTCGTCTTTGACAATCGGGTTTCGGTCAATCATAACTTAGAAAAAGGCAGCTATGAGCAATGCTTCGCTTGTCGTATGCCCATTACTCAAGATGACATGCAAAGTGCGGCTTATATCAAAGGCGAATCTTGCCCGCATTGTATCGATAAAGCCACTGACGAGCAAAAAGCACGATTCCGTGAGCGCGAGCATCAAATGCAGCTGGCGAAAAAGCGCGGCGAAGCTCATATTGGTAGCGATGTGATGGACGTTATAGAAAAGCGTAAGGCGGCAAAGATTGAAGCGCGAAAGCAGCAAGAAAACGCTAAATCTAAACAATAGAAATCAGCAAACACTTAACGACACTAGCGTCTATTAGAAATGCGGATTTATTGAAAATGAGGGTTAAAAGAAGGGACCAACAGCGTATCTTCTTTTAACCCTTTTTTTATACCGCTGGATAAACCACTTGGTCTTGACTATTTAGCTCAGCTCCTGGTGTCGGTTTGGCAAGATCTAAGCGACCAACGCCCATGATATGATCCACCCTATGGCCTCTCAGAAGTAAATAATCGGTAATGATACGCCGATGGCAACGCCACCATACTGCTTCAGAACACATCAGGGTCAGACGCTGTTTTTTTCCCAGTTGCATGAGTTGGTCGAGAGCGGCTTGAAAAGTATCACTCAACGCATAATCTGCATAGTTATGAAAAGCTTGCACGCGCCATAAATCATTTATCTGCTCATCGACCTGCCTTTGTTTTGGACGTCGCCCGCCAAGGTCGGTGCAGTGCTGATAACTGATACCAACTTGACTGAGCGCTTGTGGAAAAGTATCGATATTAAAAACAGGATTGGTACGAGAACGAGGAAAGCTGCGCACATCGATGAGCAATTCGATATCAGCCGCTTGAAGCATCTCAATCAGCTCATCAAGACTACGGGTCGAATGTCCAATCGTATAAAATGTGGTGGTCATAAGTTAAGCCGTTATCGTATTGTCACATTGTGGTTTTAAGTTTTATGGTTGTCGTCTTATTTTGCATGGCTTTATTTTGTATGGTTTTATTTTGCATGCTCTTGTCTTAAATGGTTTTGTCTTAAATGGTTCAATGGTTTTGCTCATTCAATATTAACCAGTCTCAACCTGCTCACTCATTAGGACTTTTGTAGGACAATCGTGGTCGAAGGTCGCTAACGCAGTAAAATCAAACAAAGCAATCTAGACCCTATACTTATAACGATACCCAACATAAAAAAATAGCAGACAACCACCAAGGTCATCTGCTATTTCGCTTAACTTACTTTAAGACGTGTTTTTATACCATCAGTATACCGTCAGTCTGAAACGTTATGAGTAATCTATTAGAACAAAATACGGACGCGAATGGTTTCTTCAACGTCTTTTAGCTGATCCAGCGCCGCGCTTGAGTCGTTGTAATCTACGTCCATGACCAAATAACCAACATCGCCTTCGGTCATTAAGCTCTGTGCCAAGATATTGATGTGCGCCTCAGCGAACAGACGGTTAATCTGTGAGAGGACGCCAGGTACGTTTTTGTGGATATGTAACAGACGATGTGAGCCTTCTTTAAACGGAATAGAGACTTCTGGGAAGTTCACTGCCGTGAGGGTATCACCTTGATCTGAATATCGAACGAATTTTTCTGCGACTTCTAGACCGATGTTGGCTTGTGCTTCTTGCGTTGAGCCGCCGATATGTGGCGTCAAAATCACGTTATCGAATTTACGTAGCGGTGATTCAAACTCTTGGTCAGCAGATTTTGGCTCCTTTGGGAATACGTCAATCGCCGCGCCCAAGATTTTGCCAGATTCTAATACCGCTGCTAGATCATCAATCTCGACACAAGTACCCCGTGCGGCATTGATAAAGTAGCTACCGTCTTTCATATGCGCAAATTGCTCAGCTTTCATCATATAGCGGGTGCTTGGCACATCAGGAACATGCAAGGTCACGATATCAGCGGTCGACAGTAATTCTTCTAAGCTGCCGACTTGTACGGCGTTACCCAATGGCAATTTGGTCACCACGTCATGATAAATGACCTTCATACCGAAACTTTCTGCTAACACAGACAACTGTGAGCCGATAGAGCCATAGCCGACGATACCCATGGTCTTGCCGCGTACTTCATGCGAGTTGGTCGCAGACTTGCCCCAGCCGCCGCGATGTACGGTGGCATTTTTTTCAGGAATGCCGCGATACAGCATGATGGTTTCGGCCAATACCAACTCAGCCACCGAACGAGTATTCGAATACGGCGCGTTAAAGACGGGAATACCCAGTTCACGAGCCGCTTCCAAGTCTACTTGGTTGGTACCGATACAGAAGCAACCAATACCAATCAGCTTGTGCGCATGCTCCAGTACTTCACGCGTCAGTTGGGTGCGTGAGCGAATACCGATGAAGTGAGCGTCTTTGATCTTTTCGATCAGCTCTTCTTTATCTAACGCATGACTGATATTCTCGATGTTTTGATAACCAGCATCTGTCAATATTTTTAAGGCATTGTCGTGTAGACCTTCAAGCAATAAAAAGCGGATTTTGTCTTTTTGTAGTGATAACGCCATATGAGAACTGTCCTATAATTGTCTTATAAAATTATCTGAAGGATAATCTATAGTCGAAGCAGTTTAAAGTGGGTACAAGGCAACCGAGCGCAAATAGTACAACTTAGTACATTTAGAGAGGTTAACGCCGTAACCATTTACAAGTGCTTTGACTATACGATGGATGAAACGAAAACAGTCCGGATATCTTACACAAAATTCGACGTCGATGTTAGCAGATTAGATGAATTATTGGATATCAAGCCTGAAAACTTTTTATGCTATAGTGAACTATTATGTTCAATGTTTATTAAACTGTCTTTTTAACTATTTATGCCATGTATGCGCGCGCAAATATTTCATTATATAATAAGCATATTCATGAATACTAAAAACCACATTCGCGACCTTCTTATTATATAAACACAGTTATAGCCGCTTCGTTATATCCATTTAGCGATATAATAATCCCCTTTATGCATAGCGCCTACGTTCATACCGAGATTTGACCATGACCTCTTTATCTAGCCAGCCTACACCTGACACCAATGACAATACCAACGCCGTGCAGACTATTTTACGCACACTGCTTGATAGCCATCAATTTGACGCCAGCCAAATCAAGACCGATAGCGAAAGCCTAGAACATTGGGGCAAAGACTGGACCAAGCATTTCGCGCCTGCCGCCTCGGCCATTGTCTTTCCAAAAACCACTGAGCAAGTGCAAGCCATCGTCTTGCTTGCCAATGAGCACAATGTTGTCTTGACGCCAAGTGGCGGTCGCACCGGTCTGTCTGCTGGCGCGGTCGCGGCCAATGGTGAGATTGTGGTCAGTATGGATAAGATGAACCAAATCGGCAAATTCTATCCTGCTGATCGCTTAGTCGAGATTGAAGCGGGCGTGGTGACTGAGCAATTGCAACAATTCGCCGAATCTAACGACCTCTACTACCCTGTCGACTTTGCTTCGGCTGGCTCTAGCCAAATGGGCGGTAATATCGGCACCAATGCGGGCGGTATCAAGGTAATTCGTTATGGCATGACTCGTCAATGGATTATGGGCCTGACTGTCGTCACTGGTAAAGGTGATATCTTGCAGCTCAATCGCGGCATGGTGAAAAATGCCACCGGTTATGACTTGCGCCAGTTGTTTATCGGTAGCGAAGGCACGCTTGGTTTAGTGACTCATGCGCAAATCAAGCTTGAGCGTCAGCCGCAAGACTTAAACGTCATGGTACTTGGCATGGACAGCTTTAACGACGTCATGAATGTGCTATCAGCCTTTCAAGCAAAGATCGATTTGACCGCGTTTGAGTTCTTTGATGATGTGGCCATTGATAAGCTGATGGCGCACGGCCAAGTACAAGAGCCGTTTGAGTCACGTACCAAGTTTTATACGCTACTCGAGTTTGAAGCGCCGTATGAGCCTATCATGGATAAAGCCATGGCAATATTTGAGCATTGTATGGAACAAGGTTGGGTCGTCGATGGGGTGATGAGTCAGAGTCTGGCGCAGGCGGAAGAGCTGTGGAAGCTGCGCGAATATATCTCGGAGACCATCTCAGTATTTACCCCTTATAAAAACGATGTCTCGGTACTGATAAGCTACGTACCTGAGTTTATCGCTGATATTGATCACATCGTCAGCAGCAACTACCCTGACTTTGAAGTGTGTTGGTTCGGTCATATCGGTGACGGTAACTTGCATCTGAATATCTTAAAGCCAGAAAATATGAGCAAAGATGACTTCTTTGCAGAATGTCAAATCGTTAATAAACACGTATTTGAGACGGTACGAAAATACGGCGGTTCAGTCTCTGCTGAACATGGCGTTGGCATGACCAAAAAGCCTTATCTGCACTATAGCCGCAGCGAAACTGAGATTAATTACTTACGCGAAGTCAAAAAAGTATTTGATCCAAACAACATCATGAACCGTGGGAAGATTTTTGATATGTGATTAGGGTCTGTTGATTGATGGTTTAGCAGGAAGTAAACCATTTTTATGGTATAAAAAAGACGCTAGACTGAAAAGTTTAGCGTCTTTTTTGCTCTTAAGCTGGCAATGCATCACTTGTATAAAAGATTAAAAGCGTAAAAGTAGTTAATCTATAAGATGTTTATGATAAATAAAGCAGTACCAATGCGACCATCAACAATAGACTCAAACAACCTTGGACGATTAAAAACGCTTGGTGCGGCGCCGCGATATGGCGAAACATATTGCCCAAGGCATTGTAAGTAATACCGGCGGCTTTTATATGTGGCGGCGTATCAAAGGTTTTGATAATTTGTAAAAACTGCTCGGTGCGCTCAGAAGTCCAGCCATGCGGGGTAAACGGTAAAAAAGGAGACAACTGCGCGGCTTGTTTCTTGGTCGCTGGTGACCATAACCAACGCTCCAAAAACAACAAGCGCATGCGCCAATCAACAAAGCTGCGCTGATTGATGACTCGCAATAGCAATACTTCAATATTCTTGTGACGGCTATCCGCAAAAATGCGTTTTTGCAGGTCGAATACCTCAGATTTCTTGCCTTCGATACATTGTAAAAAATGACCATTGCCATAACATAAAGTACCAGTGATACCATGCTGCTCATTATGATCGCGAGCATGACCTTCTACTTCATCGAATATTGAGGCTTTTAGCCGTGCACTGAGGGTAATACTGCTGACATACACCAATTGTATCAGTGCGGAATCTTCTACGGTTTCTAATGTGTCGACCGTGCGCGTTAAGGGCGTCATAAAATAATCCTAAAAAGCCGCCCATAGGCCGCAAAACAAAACAAGAAAAACAAAGACTACGTCCAAGCTCATTCCAAACTCATTCTAAGCTAAGCAGAGATAGCGACTCACAAAAACGTAGCAAATATTTACTACGTGGGACTGTCATTGATCCGCTACCTTGGTATGATGATTATCGAAATCAGCAGTAATAAGCCAAACTGGGACTAGCCAGAAATAATAAGAGATGTGACAGAACTTGGGCACTAGTAGAACAGAGGTAGTTTATTCAAGTACGATTGATACAGCTACTAATGAGGTCAGTATTCTTGAATAGAGACGCTTGCAAACCTACGAAAAACCCTTATCAAAATCTTTGATATGAGATGTGGTCTTTATAACTCATTGTAAATAAAAAGATAAATTATTGTAACGATTATATAAGTCGATTGGAATATTTTTATCGCCTTTGTTACACAAAAGTTTTTAGTTCTACTGATAACTATGGCTATTACCGCGCATACAGCGTTAACTTTACGACATTTATTGACAGCGAAGACAGGAACCTTATGAGTAAAATCGAAAAAATAGACGACTTTCACCTCACGATTGCTGAGATTAAGAAAAAAGATTATCCGCAGTTAAAAGCCTTGATGGATCGCGTGTATGTGAACTTGGGCGGTGCATGGTCGAAGACTACTATTCATACTTTGATTGATGCGTTTCCAGAGGGACAGATTGCCCTATTTGACCACGATCAATTGATTGGTATCGTGCTATCGATGCGCGTTGATTATGCCAAGTTCTCTAACCCGCATACCTATGATGACCTGATTGGGCACAAAGAAATCATTAGAGACAATCCAAAAGGCGATGCTATTTATGGCTTGGATGCTCTAATTGACCCTGAATATCGTGGCTACCGTTTGGGTCGTCGTCTTTATGATGCGCGTAAAGAGCTGTGCCGCCAGTTAAACTTCCGAGCCATCTTGGCCGGTGGTCGCATTCCTAATTATCATAACCACAAAGACCTGACCCCTGGCGAATATATCGATGCGGTCGAGTCACGTGAAATCCACGACTCTGCCCTATCTTTCCAATTATCCAACGGTTTTATTGTTAAACGTATTTTGACGGCCTATTTGCCAGATGATGCTCAGTCTAAAGGTTTTGCGACGCTACTTGAATGGGCCAACATTTATTATGAGCCGCAAGACTATAAGCCAAACACCCGTAAATCAGAGGTGCGTATCGGTGGTATTCAGTGGCAAATGCGTGAGGTTGAATCGCCTGAGGAGCTGCTACAACAAGTGGAGTTCTTCGTTGATATTATGGCGGATTACAACTCAGACTTTGCTTGCTTACCAGAGTTTTTTAACGCGCCATTGATGGGTCTGTGTGAATCCACGGATCAAAACGTGGCCATTCGCTTTTTAGCCGGTTATACCGAATGGTTCAAAAACGAAGTCTCGCATCTGGCAGTCAGCTATAACGTCAATGTAATCACCGGCTCTATGCCATTATTGGACGAAGACGATACACTATACAATGTCAGTTATCTCTGCCGCCGCGATGGGACGGTTGAAGAGCAGCGCAAGATTCATATTACCCCGCATGAACGTAGCGCATGGGTCATCGAAGGTGGCGACGAGGTCAAAGTATTCGATACCGATGCGGGTCGTATTGGGATTTTAGTCTGCTATGACATTGAGTTCCCTGAGCTTGCACGCTTGTTGGCGCTTGACGATATGGATATTTTGTTCGTGCCTTTTTGGACAGATACCAAAAACGGCTATTTGCGGGTGCGTCACTGCGCCCAAGCACGAGCCATTGAAAACGAGTGTTATGTGATGATATGCGGCTCAGTGGGTAATTTACCGCAAGTTGAAAGCTTAGACATTCAATACGCACAGTCCTCTATTTTTTCACCCTCTGATTTTGCTTTTCCGCATGATGCGATTATGGCAGAAACGACAGCCAATACCGAAATGGTCTTCTTCTCAGATGTGAATTTGGATAAGCTCACTCATGTCCGTAACGAAGGCTCGGTGCATAACTTGCTTGATCGCCGTGATGACTTATTTAGCTTAAAATGGAAGAAAAAAGCCAAAATTCCAGCGAGTAAATTAACCGACGAAGAGCGTCGTGAAAATTCAGGTAGCGTCCTCATCGGTGATCCATTACAAAATCGCGCGCAAAAGCCTTAGGCGATTCGTATAAAAAAACCCTCTAACAAAATACTTTAATAAACGGCTGACTATTCAGCCGTTTATTTTTATCTATCGCTGGTTCAAGATAATTTAGATGTAAGGAAGGCGAATGAAAGTACTATATAGTCAAGGAATTTTAGAATCGCTACAAGGCGACCGACCGCAGATAGTACATTGAGTACCTCTAGGGCGGGTAACACCGTAGCGGTTTAAAAGTGCTCTGACTATATATAGTAGACTGAGCGAGCCTGACAGCGTATCTAATTTATAGGGGATTGACTATGCCAAAGCAAAAAAAGCAGACACTATGACGACTGATAGCCAAAAGATAATTGAGACACCTAAAAAGACGTCGAAGCAAAGAACGTTGTCGATAGTTAAGACCATACTGTTATATGGCTTGATATTTGCGGTGATTTATAGCGCAGTCAATTGGTGGCGACAACCGGTCATGCCAGCCAATCCGCAACTGCAATTGACCGACTATCAAGGTCAAAGCATTGACTTAGCAGCGCTGAGTGAGGATAAACCGGCCCTGATATACTTTTGGGGGACTTGGTGCCCGATTTGTCGTGTGACCTCACCGACGATAGACAAGCTTGCAGCGGCAAATAATTATCCAGTGGTTACCATTGCGATTAAGTCTGGCTCAGATCAAGAGCTGCACCGCTACCTTAATGAAAATAGTTACCGCTTTACCACGGTCAACGATCAAGCAGGTGAGATATTTGCCGATTGGCAAGGACAAGTCACGCCTTCTTATGTGGTTCTAAAAGATGGCGAGATGACGCAAGGGCTGACCGGTATTCAACCACTCTGGTCGCTTAGATTGCGCTTGTGGTTGTCAGAAGTTTTTTAGCGCTTAGCCAGTTAGGTATAATCTAATAAATAGACAATCAAACTTGCCAGACCTATGCTTTAATGGACAAAGTATTTATGCTGACATCAATGATTGGTTTTAGTTAAAAACAGGACGATACTGGTCAGCTCTTTTTACCCTACCCATTTTGTCATATAATAGCTGCCGTTATCATATTCACTTTTCTAATTATTCTGTTAAAAATATTTTTTGTTGCAATCGTCTCATTAGCATTTATGATGGACGTAACTATTTATAAGCAACACGTTATAAGCTATATCTTTTAAGCAACACGTTATAAGCAACGTTTTCTAAGCAAAAGGCTAGCATCGATTATCAAATATTTGACCCCATATTATATTTAACCTTAAGCCTGAATTTCAAACGCAACCTCTAACCCTCATTTTAAAAGACGCCTTCTATGACTGATAAAAGCACTGATACACCAAGCCAAGATTATAAAGACACGCTAAACCTTGCCGACACGCCTTTTGCGATGCGTGCAAACCTTGCCAAACGCGAGCCAGATTGGCTGGCTGCATGGGAAGCGGATGATGTGTACGGCAAAATTCGTCAGGCGCGTACAGGTGCGACCAAATACATTTTGCATGATGGCCCTCCATACGCCAACGGTCAGATTCACTTAGGTCATGCGGTCAATAAAGTGCTCAAAGACATTATCGTAAAGTCAAAAACCTTATCAGGCTTTGATGCACCTTATGTGCCCGGTTGGGATTGTCATGGTCTGCCTATCGAGCAAAAGGTCGAAGCCAAGGTCGGCAAAGTCGGTCAAAAAGTCTCTGCGACTGAATTCCGTGGTCTGTGCCGCGAATATGCAAGCACGCAGATTGAGCTACAGAAGGCAGACTTCAAGCGTCTGGGTGTGTTTGGTGATTGGGACAATCCTTATCTGACGATGAACTTCCATCAAGAAGCCAACATCGTACGCGCTCTTGCCAAAATTTATGACAACGGTCATGTGACTCGCGGTATGAAGCCGGTCAATTGGTGCTTAGACTGTAGCTCCGCCCTAGCTGAAGCCGAAGTTGAATATCAGGACAAAGTCTCAGATGCTATCTACGTTAGCTTTGATGTGCTCGATACCGAAAAAGTTGCCGCATTGAGCGAAATCGATGGTAATATCGCAGCCGTTATTTGGACGACGACGCCTTGGACGCTACCTGCCAACCAAGCCATCGCCGTACATCCCGAGCATGACTATAGTGTGGTGGCGACCGAAAAAGGCAACTTCCTACTAGCGACTGATTTGGTTGAAAGCGCACTGACTGCGTTTAAGCTCAGCAATGAAGGCGTATTAGCGACTGTATCCGGACGCGAGCTGGAAGGTCTACGCGCCCAGCATCCATTGATTGAAGATCGTCAAGTGCCATTAATTTTAGGCGATCACGTGACTACAGATAGCGGTACGGGCCTTGTCCATACCGCACCGGGTCACGGTCTTGACGATTATATCGTTGGTCTCAAATATGACTTGCCAGTTGAAAACCCAGTGAGCGGTACGGGCGTCTATTTAGACAGCGCGGCGGTATTTGCGGGCGAGCATATCTACAAAGCCAATCCAAAAATCATCGCCGCCCTACATGACAACGGCCATCTCGTTAGCCATACCAAGATTGAGCACAGCTATCCGCATTGCTGGCGTCATAAGTCCCCGATTATCTTCCGTGCCACGCCGCAGTGGTTTATCAATATGGAGAAAGAAGGCTTACGTGAGCGTGCACTTGCAGATATCCCAGCCGTCAACTGGACGCCAGCATGGGGTCAAAACCGTATTGAATCGATGATGACGGGTCGCCCAGATTGGTGTATTTCACGCCAGCGTACTTGGGGCGTACCGATTGCCTTTTTCACTCATAAAGAAACGGGCGAGCTGCATCCAAATACGCTTGAGCTGATGGAAGTCGCCGCAAAAAATATCGATGCTGGCGGCGTTGAAGCTTGGTTTGATGCCAGCTGTGAAGATTACTTAGGTACAGAAGCGGCTGATTATGATAAATCTACCGACACCTTAGACGTTTGGTTTGACTCGGGTACGACGCATTTTGCCGTCCTTGAGCAACGCGATGAATTGACCAATCCCGCTGATCTATACTTAGAAGGCTCTGACCAGCATCGTGGTTGGTTCCAGACGTCACTGCTTACCTCTGAAGCGATGTACGAGCGCCCACCGTTCAAGCAAGTATTGACCCATGGTTTTGTGGTCGATGAAAACGGCCGCAAGATGAGTAAATCACTGGGCAATATCATCACGCCGCAAGAAGAGATCAATAAAACAGGCGCAGACATGCTGCGTTTGTGGATTGCGTCGAGCGATTATCGTTATGAGATGAGCGCGGGCAAAACGGTCTTTAAAGGCGCAATCGATATGTATCGCCGTATTCGTAACACCTTGCGCTTTTTACTTGCCAATACCGATGATTTCGATCCGATGACCAACAGCATTGATATCAATGAGCTGGTCAGCCTTGATAAATTCATCATTGAGCGTACGCAAATCGTGCAAGCACAAATCATCGACGCCTATGATGCGATGGACTTCCACCAAGTTACGCAACATATTGCCGCGTTTTGTTCACAAGACTTGGGCAGCTTCTACTTAGATATCATCAAAGACCGTCAGTACACGACCCAAACTGATGGACAGCCACGTCGTTCTGCGCAAACGGCTATTTATCATA
Source organism: Psychrobacter okhotskensis (assembly GCF_965638355.1). NCBI lineage: Bacteria > Pseudomonadati > Pseudomonadota > Gammaproteobacteria > Moraxellales > Moraxellaceae > Psychrobacter > Psychrobacter okhotskensis. The sequence continues at coordinate 608,078 of NZ_OZ281822.1, read as the reverse complement.
TTGCCCAAGCATTGATTCGCTGGATTACGCCGATTTTGTCATTTACCGCCCAAGAAGCGTGGGAGGTATTGCAAGGTAAAAATGGCAATGAAGCAGGTTATGTGTTTACCGAAGAATGGTATACCTTCCCAGAGTTTGAGCTAAGTGCCATCAGTACCGATGATTGGCAACGTATCATGCAGGCAAAAGATATCGTTAATAAACATATCGAAACGGCGCGCGGTGAAAAAATCATCAATGCCAACTTATCTGCTGACGTTGATTTATATGCCGATGGGGCGATGCATGAAAGCTTAGCCAAGCTTGGCGAAGAGCTGCGTTTTGTATTGATTACCAGCAACGCAACCTTAAAGCCGATGAGTGATGCTCCTGCTGCTACTAAGAATGACGCCACAGAGCAAGCCGAAAATAGCACCAAAGAAGCGGCAGACTTAATAGTCAATATTAATGCTGCGACTGGCACTAAATGTGTACGCTGCTGGCATATCCGTAATGATATTGGTACCGATAGCGCGCACCCTGAACTATGCGCGCGTTGTGCAACCAACGTCAGCGGTGACGGAGAGGTGCGCCACTATGCCTAACTTAACGCCTAATCCCACGGACTTACCAGAAGATAAGCAACCGCCTACTGACGTCGATAATTCGCCTAAACCTGCGCATGCAACAACAGGGAACTCAACGACGCCCAGAAATCGTTTGAACAAAACGCCAAAAATGATGGCTAATGGCAGTCGTGCCTTTGTGTGGTATTTGCTGTCGCTGGTCGTGCTTATCATCGATCAAGGCACGAAGTGGCTGGCTGAAACCAACCTGACTTTCCATGAGCCAGTGCCAGTAATTGAACCCTTCCTCAATTGGACGTTGGCTTATAATTACGGTGCGGCTTTTAGCTTTTTGGCCGATGCTGGCGGTTGGCAAAAGTGGTTTTTTTCCGGATTGGCATTATTAATGTCGTTATTCTTGATTGGTTATTTGGTTAAAGCGCCGCGAAAAGCCAAGCTGCTCTCTGTCGGACTGGCCTTAGTATTGGGCGGTGCGCTGGGCAATTTAATCGATCGCTTGCTACATGGTCACGTCATCGACTTTATCCATGTGCATTATGCCGACGTTTGGCACTATCCAATTTTTAATGTTGCCGATATGGGTATTTGCATCGGCGTGGTGCTGATTGTCATTGATATGCTGTTTTTGGAAAAAAAGCGTGCGGTTTAGCGCTTATAATCGTGGCTAGTTTTTAGATTTAAAAGGTGGGTTTACGAATACGTAACCTACCTTTTCTTTTGCCTGTTATTTTTGATAAGTTAAGGTGTCGGAGCTGATCCTGCTATACGCTATTATCTTACCTAAGAAAGGCTATTCGACTAAAGCGCTGCTGGAATTTCTGACCGGCGACACTTCCAGCAGCTGAGTCTCATCAGCCTCTCTTAGATAAGGATAACCACTACTATCAGGGCTAGCGGTAAGATTATGTGCTTGCGGATAGACGTCGTGATTAAGTTTTATTATATATAAAAATTTAATGATGCACCCAAATACCAGCCTCACCCACAAAGTAAGTATGCGTGTCTTCGACTTCAATGTTGTAAACAGTCATGGTCAATGGACCTTCGCCCTCATTCCAATCAATAGTATCTGGATCTCTCCACTCACCTTGACGAAAGCCAAAGAACTCAGCATGCTCACGTTCGCCTTCAGGCGTTTGTTCTAATAGGCGTTGCTCCCATTCTGAGTCAGCTTGCCACAATTTATTTATCCATGATGGTGCTGGATCTGTGTAAAGTTCATACCTTCCTGTTAATAAATTAACGTATGATCCTTTGAGTTCGCCTGTTTCATCACCAAAGCTTACCTGATAAGCATATCCTTCTTTATTTGCATGATACATAGGTGTTATGCCTTCAGATCTATAGTCATACCCACCTCCACTATCAGTTGTAAAATAAGTATTATCCTTAGTCACCAAGATATCTTGAGTGTTCAATTTATCTGCTCTCACCCAACCTCTATTTTGTGTCCAAAAGGGATGATCTGCTGTCATTAATAGAGGCTCAGGCAATATCTGTTGTTTCTTTAACTTACGTCTTAGATTAACTCTATCTGCCAAATTTAATTGTGGATTTACATAAGTATTAAAATACATTATGAAGATTGATGCATCGTTATTTGTCGTCCGAGCTATCCTCTTGTAAACCAGATCACCCAATCCATCGGCAGGTTTAGATAATACTTTATCACCGACCTTTAGTTGTTCTATGGTCACTAGTCCTGTTTCTGTATGTACCAGTGTGCCAGTGGTGAAACCTGATTTATCCATAATATTAACTCGCTAAGATGATTTGATATTAGGCATGCTGTCATATACCCATAGACCTTGGTCGCAAACAAAGTAAGTATGAGTATCTGCTACCTCAATATTATATACAGTAGTAGTCACCGGTCCTTCACCTTCTGCCCAGTCGATACCTGCATCGTCTTGCCAAAAGCCAGTACGGAAATTATAAAACTCAGCACTATCTCTCAACTCTACTGGGGTTTGCTCTAATAAGCGTTGTTTCCAGTCCGAATCTTTCACGAAAAGCTTTTCAAATACTGGGGCATAACTTCCAAAATATAAAGTACGCCCTGTTTCTAAGTCAATAAATCGTCCATTGTTTGATTGATCATAAAAATTAGGAATAAAACCAACCGCATTTCTATCAGTTTTAAATACAACTTCAATTCCCCCTTCTTCACTACCTCCTTCAAAGAATGCAGATTCATTATTTTCTAAAACTGTAGTGTTACCCCTACCCAACTCTGCAGCAGTTTTCCATCCTATACCTCTCACCCAAAACGGATGGTTTGCGCTGCATATTAAATCCAAATAAAGGTCATGATTAGTTAGTTGCTCAAATGGTAAATCGTCTACAGATTCAGGTGTAAAAGTAGCAAAAAACACAGGTGTATTTTCGGTGACTATAGTACGAAGTACGGGGTTATAAACCAGATCACCTAAGCCATCAGCAGGTTTGGATAATACTTTATCTCCAATTTTTAATTGCTCTATCGGCACTAGTCCTTTATTAGTATGTACTAACGTGCCAGCAGTGAAACCTGATTTATTCATGATTATTTTATCCATATTCGCATCTTAGTTTTTATTTATAGCAGCCCTGATAATAAATTGGTCAGAGTCTCTAAACCTCCACCAGCCAATATAAACAACAATCCCGCCATGTTAATCACGACGGTTAAATAATACGCCACTCGAAACTCAGGCTTTTGTGACTTATGGCGCAGATACGTCTGTGCGACCATCGCCCCAACCCAACCACCTAGCGCACTTAGCAGATGCAAAGTTGACTCAGGGGTGCGCCAAGCGCCACTTTGCGCAGCTGCTTTGTCTTTGGCGTACATCGCATAAGTAATAATCCCTAATGCCGCGTACCAACCAACGACCAGCCAGCTTAACTTATCAGTGACGGCCAGTAAGATTAAAACGCCATAAAACCCAATGCCGAGGAACAGCCGTTTCTTTTGGCCAGCTTCAAACTCCGCTTGATGACTACGCTTTGTGTTACGCTGACGAATTTGGCTGTTCTTTTGTGCCATTTTCTGTTGTACAAAGCTCAGCTCTTGCACATCTTTTGCCTGCATCCGCCCTTGATTATCTTGGCCAAGCGTAAAGACGACTTGCTCACCCACTTCAGGGCGACGGCGCGCTTTGAACTCATTGATATGAAAGAATACTGAGTCGCCATGCTCAGTGTCGATAAAGCCAAAGCCTTTATCATCTTGCCACTTCTTAATGTGACCTTGTTGCTTATTTGCCATGGTTGCTTCCACCCTCATTTAGACTTGCCAAATATAGTACACTATTTGCGTTACACTATTTACGCTTACAACCTTTCTCAGATGGCTTATCATTTCTTATACTTATCATTTCTTATATGAATTTTTTGACCTGACTTCCCAATCCCGCAACAGATGGCTTTTGACTATGAATGACTCGCAATTTATCAATCCCAATGAAGACACACGCATCACTTTTGGCAGCCTTGTAAAGCTGCATTTTGAAGTCTCCCTAGAGAATGGTACAGTGATTGACTCAACGTTTAGCCGCGATGCGCCAGTGACGCTGACCATTGGCGACGAGAGCTTATTGCCCGGTTTTGAGCAAGTGTTAATGAACCTGCGCGCGGGTGATACACGCTCTGCCCACCTCGATCCAGAGCAAGCGTTTGGCGATTGGAACCCTGACAATATTCAGCATTTTAGCCGCACCCAGTTTGCGCTGGTCGCTGACAACCCTGAAATCGGCATGATGATAGAGTTTGAGGACAAAGGCAAAAACACCTTACCCGGCACTATTAGTGCCATCAGTGACGATGAGATAGAAGTAGATTTCAATCATCCTTTAGCCGGTCAATCCGTCTTGTTCAAAGTGAAAGTATTTAAAGTAACACCGCCGGGCGTCACTGGTATCAAGCTAATGTAGTATAAAAATTGCTTTAGAGTAAAAACCTTATTTAGAATAAAAACAAGGATAAAAAGATGCAATATCAAAAACTGCCACAAATTAATGAAGGCGTTTCCAAAATTTGTCTGGGTACCATGACGTGGGGGCAACAGAATGACGAGACCCAAGCGCATGAGCAAATGGACATGGCGCTCAGCGAAGGGGTGAACTTTTGGGATACGGCTGAAATGTATCCGTCACCGCCAGATAAAGACAAGCAAGGCGATACTGAGCGCTTTATGGGCACATGGTTTAACAGAACCAAGCAGCGCAATAAAGTTGTCTTGGCCAGTAAAATATCACCGATGGATTTTTTACGCGACGGGCAAACACGTTTCACGGCTGAACACATCAGTAGCGCCATCGATGGCAACCTTGAACGCCTCCAAACCGATTATATCGATATTTATCAGCTACATTGGCCTGAACGCCAAGCGAACTTCTTTGGTCAGCGCGGTTATACTGAAGAGATGGCAGCGCAATCATTGGAGGGTTTGACGCCATTTTTAGAGACCATTCAAGCATTAAATGACGAGATCAAAAAAGGTCGTATTCGTGCTTATGGGCTATCGAATGATACGGCTTGGGGTCTGATGCGTTATCTGTGGGAAGCTGAGAAAAATAATTTGATAGCGCCTATCACCGTGCAAAACCCTTATAGCCTGCTGAACCGCTTATATGAAGTCAATATGGCAGAGATTGCGCATCGTGAGAATGTTGGTCTGCTTGCTTATTCACCGCTTGGCTTTGGTGTACTATCTGGCAAATATCTCGATGGTAAACGCCCTGAAGGTGCACGTCTCACTATGTATGATCGATTTGCCCGCTATGTGAACGAGCAAGCAAAATCAGCCACCGTACAGTATGCCAAGATAGCGGCTGATGCTGGTTTGGATATGGCGCAAATGTCGCTAGCCTTTGTCAATTCACGCCCATTTGTGACCAGTAATATTATTGGAGCGACCAGTACCGAGCAACTCAAGTCCAATATCGACAGTATCGATTTGACCTTGAGCTCAGACGTATTAGACGCGATTGAAGCGGTACATACCCAACAACCCAATCCGTCACCATAGTTTATTATCTTGACCTATTAATTTGATAGTTAAGTTAATTCAATGCGAACGTTGGTCTGATACAAATCATACTGTCATAAATTGCGACTAAGGTACTTATAAGTTAGCGTATTTACATCAAAAGCAAAAGGCGCAAATCGCTAGCATTATCACTGCGATTTGCGCCTTTTTTTGGCTGATTTTCTAATTTAACAAGCGATGCTTCAGATGATTATACTTTAGAAAATTATGCCTTAGGGTCGGTGGTTAACACCCGTGTGTGTAGCTCAGCCAAGCCTTCTTGCATACGTTTTTGTAGCAAGTCAGTTACTGAGCTCTTATTTAGACCCTTCGGATCTATTGGTTCTAGCGGCAATACATAAGCGGTCACATCCTTAGTATCAAGCACTTTTTTTAGGCTCTCTGTCATTGTCAGCTTGCCATAATACGGCAATGCTTCGCTTAGCGTACCGTCTTTATTGACATAAGCGATAACAATGGGGCGGACCGGTACATCTGCATCTATCGCTGCTTGTAACAAGGTACCATGAATGCGCTTGATTTTCTTGCCATCTGTGGTGGTCGCTTCTGGGAAGAATACCACCGAAAACCCTTTCGCCAAAAAGCTGGCTATCTGCGCTGCCACCGAGCCTGCATCGCCGGAACCGCGCTGAATAAACACCGTGCCTGCCGCATGAGCCAACTTGCCAAATACTGGCCACTCACCGATTTCTGCTTTAGATAAGAAAAAAGCCGGACTCACCGTGCCCACAACCGGAATATCCATCCATGACACATGATTGGATACCCATAGACCATGATGCTGTTGTACTGGCTCGACTTCGACGACCTTTACCCCAAATGAGCCGGCCATCTTGCGACAAAACGCTTGAATATAGCGTGGCAGCTTTTCGCGTGGTGGCTGTTTAAAGGCACCAATCCGCTGAGCGGCGCGTAGCCCTCCAGCGATCGTCGTGGTCATACCGGCAATCTGTTTGCCGCGACCCAATTGTTTTCTGAGTGAAAAGCCTGACTTAGCTTGGCTCATCTTCGTCCCTCATAATTGAATGTCTAGTTTTTGGATAGTGAAAAAACGAGCTAAGTATAACAAAATTCTGATGCTCAGTGATAGTTTGTTCACTCAGTGTTGTGAGCTGCTACTCCATATGTTCGTTTATATACTGGGTATTAAGAACTTTGAAAATTTGCAACGATAATGGCTGTAACATAAAGTCATCGCAAATTATGCGAATACCCTTTAATATCAAGTGATAAGACCACATATAGAGGGTCATATGAACGTTATATCAAAGCTAGCTGAATGGATAATAGCGATTTATTTACTTTATTAATAGGTGATACTCTTTGGATTATTTTGACAAACATAAAGGTGGCGAACGCGCCATTATCGTACATTTAGACATCCGCCAAATTCAAGATCCTGACGATCTTAACGAGTTTGAGCTACTGGCAGATTCAGCAGGGGCTGATCGCTTGGCGTTGGTTACTGGCTCACGCCAAAGACCCGATGCCAAATTCTTCGTTGGTAGTGGTAAAGCGGAAGAAATCGCTGAACTGGTTCGTGAGCATGACGCTGATATCGTTTTGTTCAATCACAGTTTATCGCCGTCACAAGAGCGTAACCTTGAATCGGTGGTGCAATGCCGTGTACTCGATCGTACCGGTTTGATTTTAGATATCTTTGCCCAGCGTGCGCGTACTTATGAAGGTAAGCTACAAGTAGAGCTGGCGCAGTTGAACCATTTGTCGACACGTTTGGTCCGTGGTTGGACGCATTTGGAACGCCAAAAAGGGGGTATCGGCTTGCGTGGACCGGGTGAAACTCAGCTTGAAACGGATCGTCGCTTATTGCAAACACGGGTAAACCAGCTCAAAACCAAACTGGAAAAAGTTCGCCAAACCCGTGCCCAAGGTCGAGCCCGTCGGCAGAAATCTGACGTACCGACTATCTCACTCGTCGGTTATACCAACGCGGGAAAATCTACCTTATTTAACCGCTTGGTCGATGAAAACATCTATGCGGCGGATAAACTGTTTGCCACGCTTGATCCTACTCTACGCCGCTTAGACTGGCAGGGTGTTGGTCGTGTGGTTTTGGTGGATACCGTAGGTTTTGTCCGTCACCTACCGCATGAGTTGGTTGAATCTTTTCATGCCACATTGGAAGAGACGCTAGAAGCCGATTTACTGCTACATGTCATCGACTCATCAAGTGAAGATATGCATGAGCAAATCCAAGCGGTGAAAGACGTATTGGCAGAGATTGATAATGATGTGCCCGTGCTCAACGTCTACAACAAGATTGACCTGACAGATGAGCCTGCCCATATCGGTTACGCTAGCGAAGGTCAGCCCAATCGCGTCTATGTGTCATCTAGACAAAATCTAGGAATGGAGGAGCTGTCACTTGCGGTTCAGCAGCTGCTTACCGGTACCTTGACGACCTTTGATTTGACGCTGCCTTATACGGCTGGTCAATTTAAAAACACCTTGTATGAGCTGGGCGTTATCTTAGAAGAAAGCTACGATGATAATGGTCATGAGTGCCTAACGATTCGTCTGCCTAGCGAACGCCTAAAACAGCTGCTGGGTCAGGCCGACTTGAATCCTTTAGAGGTATTGCCATTAGCGCAAGCCACGCTACTGATGCCCATACTGGAAGAGTTCGAGCAGCCTGATGAAGAGGATGAACCGTCTATGACAGCAGCCGAAGAACAAGCGTTTGACGAATTTAATGCCCTCAACGCTGAGACATTAGATTCAGAGCAGTCTAAAGCGCTAGAAACGAAAATTCCAGATTCACAGACTTAAATAGCTGCCTAATACAATGATGGGCTTATTAATACAATTAGTTGATTGGTATATTATGATGGATGGTATATTATGATGGATGGTTTAGTATAATCGATTGCCCATCATAAATTATTAAATGATAAATGATAAATGGACGCTATCAACGATATCGTCCATTTTTTTGACTTTTTTATGTCAGTGGTTTTTTAATAAAATCTAGCAGATCAATAACACGCCCTAGCAGCCCATAGGCTTTATTAGTTGGACCACTCTCTATATAATCGAGCTTTGTATAATCAACCAATCTTGCAGCCTAAAACTCGCGACACAAAATGCTGAGTGCTCAAGACTACTATCAATGTTAGCAAAAATATTCTTTTCTGCCATGCTCGTGGCTCTATGCCGACTCGCGCTTATAAATACACTCTCTCTGAATTGGCCAAAACTGCTTATGAAGTCCACTCATTCCTCGCGTATGCCCCTATGGATGTCCGTCATCCTAACATTGATCATGGTCATCTTTGTCCGCGAATCTGCCGTTATTATCTGTCAGTGGGCAGGTATCGAAAAAGCGGCCAATATCGTTGGCCTAGTCGCCATGTTCCTTATTTTGATGGTATGGCGATTACTCAAAGGTCTGCCCAGTTGGCTCACCCAAGCCAGCAACACTTTATTGGTCGATAGTGGCTTTGCTTTTTTGCCCGTGTCAGCTGGAGCAGGCTTGCTGCTATTTGCCTTAGGGGATGAGTTTTGGGGTGTGATGCTGACTATGTTGATCAGTACGCTCATTCCGCTATGGGGACTTGCTATCCTTGCCAATCACTGGCTAAGCAATAGCGCAAATACCAATACTACTCATAAGCAAGAACAGCAGCCTTGAGCTGTGTGACCAAGGAGATGTAATGACTTTTGATAGTGTATTGATGGCAACCCTTGCAGCAATATTATTAACCTTGGCAGCGCACGTCATTGCCCGCGTACTGGCACGTAAGCTATCGTGGCTACCGATGGTGATTACCGCTTTGGGGCTTGTCCTTTTATTCTTATTCATCCTGCAATGGGATTACAATAATTATTATAGCGTTGCCAAGCCCGTATTTGACCATCTATTAGGGTATGTAACGGTACTGTTAGCCGTGCCATTAGCGGCGATGAATTTTAAAGGCTTACCAGTCAAGAAGCTGACCTTAATCGTAGCCATGGCCAGCGTTATTGGTGCGTTACTACCCATGTCATTGGCGTACCTGTTTTCCTTAAGTCATGACACTATATTGGCGTTTGCCACCCGTTCAGTCACTACACCCATTGGTTTGAGCGTCGCCGATTTGATTAAAGCGCCACTGGCCATGGCTAACTTGATTATTATTGTCTCAGGTCTAATCGGTGGTACTCTAGCGCGCTTTTTGTTTCGCAGTATCGATGATGATCGTGCTAAAGGTTTGGCACTTGGCTTGGCTGCTCATGCTTTCGGCACGGTAGAAGCTTGGCAAATTAGCCACACTGCCGGTCGTTATGCAGCCTTTGGTTTGGCAGTTAATGGTTTGGTCACTGCCGTGTGGGTACCTATTTTTATCAGTGCCTTTTCCGTTTAAGAGCGTTTAGAAAACCCATCACTATTGTGGCCAATTTTTCGTCTTTACTGATCATTTACCGTCGCAGTCCGTCTATTGAGGCGTTTGTATCAACTTAAAAACACTGAAGCAAGTATGCAATCGATGCGCTTAAAACCCTTAGTGTGTTGATTTTTTTACAAATTAAAGGCGGCTTTTGTGCTTTGTTCTGCTAATCCTATGCGCTAAAAAGTTATTATATGTTATAGTAAGCAACTATTATTTTTTGTATCTATCGCAAGTGGTTTCTTGTTAAGCGTGGTTATTGCTAGGTGGCTATCTTCTTTATAGCTATAAAATCCTGCAAACACGGTAACCGCTTTAACGCGCAACATGACGCGCCTATAGGCAAAACAATTTGCTATTATTCGATAAAAAGTGATATCTCTATGATAAATATCTCCCCTTTGATTACCCGCTGTTTGTCTCCGCTTTTACTCAGCACCATTGCTAGTACACTTACCTTCTCCACGCTTTCGATGACTGCTCACGCAGGCAATATGTATATCTATAAAGACAAAGGCGGACAAGTACTGCTCACCAATGTCAATCCTAGTGGCAACTTTGATAAATTTACCAAAAAAGTGAAAGTGACTTACTACAAAGACTCTAAGATGTATGATGGCAGTAATAGCAGCGGTAGTGATTATGGTAACAGCACAGCAAGTAGTAGCGGTAGCCGCAACGCTTATGACAGTTATATTCGCGCCTCTGCCGAGCGTAATGGTGTAGATCCTGCCCTCATGAAAGCCATGATGCATACCGAATCCGCATTCAATCCCAACGCGCGCTCGCCTGTGGGTGCTCAAGGCCTAATGCAGCTAATGCCAGCCACTGCCCGCCGCTTCAAAGTGAGCAATCCTTGGAATCCTGCCGACAATATCGAAGGGTCTGCTAAATATATCGCTTGGTTGATGCGCCGCTTTAATAATAACGTCGAACATGCGGTGGCCGGTTATAATGCGGGTGAAGGTAACGTCGATAAATATGGTGGCATCCCGCCGTTTAAAGAAACTCGCAACTATGTCAAAAGCGTCATGAGCCGCTATCACAGCTTATATAAAAATGACTCAGGTTTGTCTGGTAGTAGCATGAGCGCCAGCAACAGCAATACCACTGCTAGTAATGGCATGCAAAAAGTCAGTTATGGCACTAGCAGCAATACCAATAGCGCCAGTTATGCCAATTCAGCGTATGCGGCCTTACGTTAATATAGTGACATAATGATCAGCGAAAAGTAATATCAATACATCACGCACTGCTGATATCAATTTTTCTTGCTTGCTGTGCCTGCGCAGACAGAGGCTGCAAAAAATTGATATCAGCAATACTGTCGCGTTTTTAGGATGTTTTGACTATAACTGTTAATGATATAACTAAATCAGCAGACACAAAAAAGCCCGTTATTAAATAACGGGCTTTTTTGTGCTTGATTGCTTCTTATGTCAAACAATCTATAAGTACTGAGCAAAAACAAACTCAGCACTTACTGCATTTTAAAACTTACTTATTAGCTAGTGCTTGAGTTGCAGCAACTTCAGCAGCGAAATCTTCTTGCTTCTTCTCAATGCCTTCACCAACTTCTAGACGTTTAAAGCCAAGTACTTTTACGCCTTCAGCTTTCAATACGTCACCAACTTTTTTCTCGTTGTCCATGACGTATGGCTGACGCAATAACGTTACTTCGTCTAGGTACTTACGTAGGCCACCTTCAATCATTTTTTCAACGATGTTGTCAGGTTTGCCAGATTCTTTGGCTTTGGCTTCGATGATGTCTTTTTCGCGCGCTAGTACATCAGCAGCGACGTTTTCGTCATCGACGGCAACTGGGTTAAACGCAGCGATATGCATGGCAAGGTTTTTGCCAGTGTCTGCGCTGCCGCCTTCATAAGATACCACTACACCGATACGCAGGCCATGACGGTATGCAGCGATGTTAGCGCCTTCAAGTACTTCAACACGGCGAATCTGGATATTTTCACCGATTTTTTGTACCAATGATACACGTGCTTCTTCAACGGTTTGACCATCGCCATATGGTAATTCAGCGATAGCAGCAACGTCAGTCACGTTGTTCTCTAGAGCAATGCTAGCCACTTTTTCTGCAAATGCATTGAAGCTGTCATCTTTTGCAACGAAATCAGTCTGGCAGTTAACTTCTAACAAGAATGCTTTGTTTTCGCCTTGAGCGATGATGATAGCGCCGTCAGCTGCAATGTTACCCGCTTTTTTAGCGGCTTTGGCTTGACCAGACTTACGTAGGTTATCAATGGCAGTTTCGACATCACCGTTTGATTCTTCCAACGCTTTTTTACATTCCATCATGCCAAGACCAGTACGGTCGCGCAATTCTTTTACCATTTTGGCAGATACTTTTACTTCTGACATAAGAGTTACCTTTTATTATGTATGTGAGTATTGTTATGTATGTGAGTGCTTAACTTCTATTCAATATTTTTATACTGTTTATAAATATTGTTTACAGATACTGTATTTTATAAGTACTGTTTATCAATACTATATTGCTCTTGTGGTGATGAAAGTGCACATCGTTGATCGTGACAACTGAAGTCATTGTGATAGCAGACACTGAGTATCACGAGTCCAACTATAAGCGATAATACTCACCTAATAACGAGCAATTCATCAACAACAAGGCATGACGAGTAGAACTACATCATGCCTATTGTGAGCTTATACGCTGTTAATATCTTTATATGGATGCTGACAGAGTCACTATCAAGATATCCTTACAAAGGTAAACCTTTTGGGTCAGCTATTTATTCTGCTGGAGTGGCTGCTTCTTCGGTAGCCGCTTCAGCTGGTGCTGCTTCAGTAGCTGCTTGCTCTACAGGTTGCTCTTGATCAGCTTTGCCGCCTGCTTGAGTCTGTGCGTATTCTTTACCAGCAATAATCGCATCAGCCATAGAAGTTACATACAAAGTCACGGCACGGATAGCATCATCGTTTGCTGGAATGATGTAATCAACGTTATCAGGGTTAGAGTTGGTATCAACGATACCGATAACTGGGATACCTAGATTCTTGGCTTCTTTGATAGCGATCGCTTCATGATCCACGTCTACAACGAAGATTGCGTCAGGTAGGCCGCCCATGTCTTTGATACCGCCTAATGAACGCTCAAGTTTCTCCATATCGCGAGTACGCTCTAATGCTTCACGCTTAGTAAGCTTAGCGAAAGTACCGTCTTCTGCTTGTTTTTCTAGCTCTTTTAGACGGTTGATTGACTGGCGAAGGGTTTTCCAGTTGGTAAGCATACCACCTAACCAGCGATGGTCAACGTATGGCATACCAGCGCGGGCAGCTTGTTCACGGATGATACCGCTAGCAGCGCGTTTAGTACCAACGAACAATACTTTATTTTTCTTAGCAGCTAAGCCGTTTACGTAAGTCAATGCTTCGTTAAACGCTTTTACCGTGTGCTCTAAGTTGATGATGTGAATCTTGTTACGGGCACCAAAGATATATGGTCCCATTTTTGGATTCCAAAAACGTGTTTGGTGACCAAAGTGAGCGCCGGCTTGTAGTAGGTCGCGCATTTCGATTTTGGTTGGATTCTTTGTAGCCATGTGAAATTCCTATTGGTTGGGTTATGCCTCCACATCACAAAAACTGCCTATCTAGCGACACGCATTTGCTAATGATTAGTGCTGATAAATATCGCACTAACTTTTTGCAAATTAATCAAGTCGCCAAACACCCAGCAATTTTTTGCCATGATGTGTGTGTCATTGGTTGATGGGTTGGTTTAAAAAATGAGCTATAATTTGAACGTATAGAATACTATATGATTAAAAATAACTGGGCTGTATTTTATCATAAAAGCATAGCTCACTGCTAGCGCTATTATTATGAGACGCGCAAGTTAAATATCAAATAAATGAACAAGGTATGAAACAATTTTTTGGATAAAAACCATAAAAAAACGACGCTTTAACGTCGTTTTTTCGCTGATTACTATCATTAGATCCACGAACAGCTACGTTCAGTGCCATGCTCAGACGATCAAACACGCCCTAAGCGATACAAATACCAATCACCGCTTCATAACCACGCCAAGTAAATGGCGTGACATAGCTTTGGCGATCTTTTGGTAAATAAGAGATGCTTGGCGCGCCCTCAATAATCTTGGGCGGCGAGATAATAAAATCTGAGCCAAACTCCGTACGCGCATTGCCTGAGATGGTATTGGTCATCTCACCCAGCAAGTCTTTCATCATCGTAATCGACGAATCGGGCTCGCCCATCACTTTTATGACTTCTCGCAACATCACGCTTGGCGCGCTCACATAAACGCAGCCTTCAATAGGCCCAGATATCTTAATAATGCCGCTATAATCATAACCAACGGCACTTTTATTGCTGTTCAAATACGGTGTATCAATCGCCACTGGCGCTTCATCAATCTGCGCAAAGAATGCGCTGATTGAGCTTAAAAAGACGCCTAATTTTTCTACTTTAACCATAATAGTGTATTGTCCATAGCTAACATCGATGAGGTGTGAGTGCTGCGCTTAATCTTGCAAACAAACCACAATTTCACCGACTTGACCGCGCCAAGTAACGGGAATGATAAAAGAACGCTCATCTTTGGGCAAAATAATACTTTGCGGTGCGCCCTTAAACACCAAGGGTACAGAGATATGAAATTTTGCACCGAACTCTTGGCGAGCGTTGCCAGCAATGGTGTTGGCCACTTCGCCAGCAAGATCGACAAAATTGTCTTCACTTTTATCCGTTTCACCCATACTGTCCAAAATACCTGCCAATAGCTCATGAGTAGCAGAAAAATATACCACGCCTTTTTGCACGCCCGATATGCCGATTACACCAGTATAGTCGTAGACTTTTGGCTGTTTATTTTCTAGTAAATAAGGCGTATCAACGATCAGTGCTTCACTACCGAACTGATTAAAATAGTTGGTGATGATATTCAAAAAAATATGTAAATGTTGTTCTTTCATAATGACATCTGCTTAAATCGTTGGCTAGAATTAGTCTTGCATCAGCTCATGTAAAGACTCGACAAGCTCTTCTTCTGAAAAAGGCTTACATAAAAACCCACTCGCACCCAACGATAATGCCTCAATGCCAGTCGATTTATCAGATAAGGCTGACACCACTAAAATTCGAACTTCTGGATCAATGGCAATTATTTTTTCGATACATTCCAGACCATCCATTTGTGGCATGGTTAAATCCATGGTGACGACGTCAGGACGATGCACATTGAATTTTTCAATGGCTTGCACACCGCTGGTCGCCGTGGCCACCAACATAAATTTTCCTGAATCGTACGCGCGCTGGATACGGTTTCGGATGATATTAGAATCATCAACAATCATTAATTTATACATAACGTCTTTCTTATCCTCAATTAAGCTTTAGGCAAGGTAATGGTAAAGCGAGTCATTTGACCAAGCTCACTATTGACGTTGAGCTTACCGTCATACTCTTTTACTTGCGCTTTGATAATATCCAAGCCCACACCGCGACCACCATCTTCATCCGCTTGCTCTTTGGTCGAAAACCCTGAGGTAAACAGTTGCTTTAATAGCTCACCCTGATTCAGCTGTGCGGCAGCGTCTGCACTAAAGCGACCTTTGGTGATAAGTTTTTGGCGAATGCTGTCGTAATCGATACCTTGTCCGTCATCCTGCAAAGTAATAATGAGATCACGGCTGTCGCTCTGTACTTCTAAATCAATAGTACCCACGGCCGGCTTGTTAGCTGACTGACGCGCTGCAGGCGTTTCGATACCATGTACAACAGCATTACGTAATAGCTGAATACTGATTTCTTTGACGACATTTTTAAGATGGGCTGGTATCGCCGCCTGCGCTAACGTCTGACTCTTTAGTTGCACTTGCTTGCCTTGTCTTGCCGCGATGTCTTGCGCAAAGCTTTGATAATAAGACAGCTGATCGTCATCCGACTCGTCACTCAAATCAATATCATTACCGCCGGCAATAGGCATGCTGATGGCTGAATGATGCGTTGATGCGCTGTCGCTAGAGGCAACTTCTGACTTCTCAATATTAGAGGCAGGCGTGGCTAATGGTGCTACTGACTTGGTCGCAGCCGCGCTTTTTGGTGTCGCTTGATTGATACGTTCGCCCAGTGTTTCAATGGTATTCGATAGGCTGAGCAAGTCATCTAAATGTACAGCTAACGGCAAGAAGTTATTACCCGATAGCTTGCCCTGATTTTGCAACGCATCCAGCTTGTCTTCTGCATCGGAGGCAATTTTGGTAAAGCTGTGCAGTTTTAACGCAGAAGCTTCGCCTTTTAGGCTGTGCATTTCACGATAGATAGCATTGAGCTTGCCTTCTAGCTCAAATTGCGAGCTACCTGGGTTTTTCAAAATGTTATTCATTTTGTCGATGTGCGCTTTGGTATTGCTAATAAATTCGTTAATAATTTTTGGATTCACATTCAAGATAGTTGTTAGCATCTCGATTTGCATGTCATTTTGTGAGCGTTCTTTTTCTAGACGCTGTTCTAAATATACCGCGTCGGACACGTCATTGACGTTGACCAAAATACGAGCGATGTCTTTATTTTCATAAACTCGCGAAAACTTAAAGTCTAAATAACGACTGTCAGCACCCTCTGCTCCGTGAGCATTGTGCAGCATGACTTTGTTTAATGGGTTTAAAGAATCGACCAGTTTTTCTTTGACACGTGGATTGTATAGCTGCTCAATGAATTGACGGGTGGTATTCAGATCTTTATCAGAAATACGGCCTCGTAAGACATTGGTAAAGTTCTCTCCAGCTAAGCTGTCAGCACCTATAATGTTGGTCAATGCGCGAGAATGCTGCTGACCGATATTCAAGTCTTTGTCTAGCAAGAAAAGCCCTGTATTCACCGTCTCCATGATTTCTTGGGTTTCACGACGAGCAGCCAAAGCTTCTGCATCGGTATCGCGCAGACGACGAACGAAGAAGAAAACGAAAATCAAGAAATAGGCAAAGATAGCCGCAACACCCAGCACCTGAATCAAACGAATGGTATCCGCTTGGCGCTCAGCGTTAATAAACACTTCATCAGTAAGCTGATCTAACGATTCGTTGATAAACAAACTGGAGGTTTTGGCCTGCTCAACTGCTTGAATCAATTCATCAGAGGAGTCAACCATGATGTTATCAGCATCTTTTAGGTAGCTTTGAATCTTTGGCTCCAAAAGTTGCCACTGCTCATTAGCAGCGCCAATTTTGGTTTGAGAATTCTCATTAATCTTTGGTAATTTATAATTGTTACCCTCAATATCGGTAATCTCTCCGCCCTGCCCAATCGCCGTAATCGAGTTGGTGATAAGCGCGGTGTTTTGTTCCAAACGCTCCAACACTCGCTGAATATGCGGAGAGCTGGTGTCCTCGCCATAACTACTATCTAAGTCGAATAGATCTTTGATTACCGCTTGCGCACTATTGGCGACTTGGTTGGTTTGGTCGATTAAGACTGTGTTTCTTTCGAGCAAGCTAGAGGTATAAAAAGTAAAGGCCAGCAAAGCGCCAATCAATGATAAAAACAGTGCAATTGAAACAATCAGACTGCGATAGCGTTTGTTGTCAACATTATGTGTGGTTGCCATCTTTTATAGCCCCTTAGTTCGATTGCTGATTGGTAGTAGTGCTTTTAGTAGCCGGCTCAGACCCACCCAACCACTGCTCATCGATTTGCTTAAATGTGCCTTTCTTCTCAAGCTTGGCAATCCCTTCATTGACGGTATTGATAAGCTTGCTGTTACCCTTCGCCATCAATATGACTTGCTGCGCTGATGGATTATCCGCGCCTTCATAAGGGACGATAGTGACGTCATACTCTGGATGGTTTTTTGCCGTATATTGCAAGATAGGCAAATCATGCAAAATCACATCAACCTTGCCTTGCATTAAGTCTTCAAAGAGCAAAAAAGCGGTGCTTCTGGTAGTCATCTCGCTATATTGGCCCATTGCCTTGAGCTGATCTTCTTGCTTGGAGCCTTCCATCGCCGCTACATGCATGCCAGCTAAATCCTGTATACCACCGATTTTTACCTCGCTTTTAGCATACATGATTGAAGAGGGATTAAAAAAGTAAGGATCAGATAAGCCGTATTTTTCTGCACGGTCGTCCTTATAAGAGATACCAGATATCGCTAAATCACGACCACCTGACGCCACACTGTCGAACATATTCTGCCAAGTCTCTTTATAAAACTCGACCTTAAAACCCTGCTCTTCACCAATTGCACGGATAGAATCAATGTCGATGCCTTGCATATTGCCGTAATCATCTTGGAACGAGAATGGTGGCATCGTCCCCGTAGTAGCAACCTTTAATGTTGGCGCAGTATCAGGTAGTTTACTGACAAAATCATCTTTACTTTCTGTCGCTATCGCCTTGCCAGTCGAGCTTACGCTCTCTTGAGTAGAAGAATTACCACATCCGAATAAGCCAACACTTAACACAATCGGTAACATCCGATATATTTGCTTCATATCCTATCCTTAAAGTTTAAGGTTTTTCTAAATTCTAGTGAATAACAATCTAGCAAGGTCGCATAATAGTTAGATAATATTTGCTTACATAAAGTTACGTAGGATAATAATCGAGCAACTCTATGATTGCAATAATTATGTTTAAGGCTTATATACAAATGGTTATATATAGCAAATAGCGCATATAATTTTGAATTACATTTGTTTGCCATAAGGGATGCATTTAGAATATTTTCCTATAAATATAGAAAAATCCAGCCTAATAAAAGATTCTTGTTTATAAAACCGCAGTCAAAAATGTATATAGGATTCGGTAATATAAGGCGCATAAAAAAGCACCCATAACGCCTAAAACGTTTGAGTGCTCCTTAACAAGTAAGTAAGAACTGATTCAACTGACGATTTAGTTACTCAGTCAATCGATCATTCGGCATCATCAAGATTTAGATTGCGGTCTATCTGCCAGATTAAAAAGCAACCAAGACTCATTAGAGAAAACAGGGCGATACCAATCTTAAGTACCGGATTGACTGGAAATAGATTTAATAACAAACCGCCAAAAATACCTACTGAAAACATGAGCGAGCCTTGTAGCGCACTTGCCATACCTGCGCGGCGTTTTTGAAAGGCTAATGCAATTGCGGAGGCATTTGGCTGAGTCAAACCAAGACCAGCAATACAAAAGAAAATACAGGCCAATACCAAAGGCAGCCACGCCTCTACCCCAAAGATAATCCCTACCACAAACAAAATACCTGCAGAGATAACCTGCATCATCGCCCCAAAACGCAAAATACTTAGGATACGAAAGCGATTGGTCAGCCATTGGTTTAGCTGGGTTAAAGCGACAAAACCGGCTGCATTCATACCAAATAACCAGCCGAAATGGGTTGCTGACACTCCATAAGTATCCATGATTAGCTCAGAGGCCGAGCTAATATAAACAAACATCGCTCCCATCAAGAGACCGCCGCCAATCGCGGGATAATTAAAGGTAGGGTCTTTTAATAAATCCCAATACTGACTCAAGACTTCTTTGGCAGGGCGTACATTGCGGTTTTCTTCAGTCAGCGTTTCAAAAAAGAAAAATTTGGTAAGCAATAAGTTAAGCGTACCAAAAGCCGCTAAAAACCAAAAAATAGAGTGCCAGCTAAAGAAGCGCAAAAATAGCGCACCCAGTGATGGTGCTAATATCGGCGCTAAGCCCATCACCAATATCATGATAGAAAAAGCTTTGGCCGTTTGCTTGGCAGTCAGGCGATCACGAATCGCCGCACGAGTAACCACTGCCCCCACACAACCTCCGAGGGCTTGAAAGGTACGTCCTGCAAACAGCACATATTCATTATCCGTCGTCGCACAGACAATCGAGGCGATAACATAGAGGGTCATACCAAAATATAGCGGTTTGACGCGACCAATACGATCACTTAGAGGGCCATAGACCAGTTGCCCAAAGACCAAACCTAAGAAATACGCTGGCACCGAGTTGGCCATAAACGCGGTCGATACGCCGAAGCTCTTACCCATCTCGGGTAATGCTGGCAGATACATATCAATGGACAGCGGCCCTATCGCCACAATGAGCCCGAGCATCATAATCCAAGCAACAGGCAAATCAGCAGAGCGCACGCGTTCAGAGACAAGCGGTTTATTGGGCAAGGAAGACTTTGGAGCAGACATAGTTAGACCGTTTTGTATGATGGTTATTATTTTATTATTCACGCTTTGCTTGGTACCAGCTTTTATTTGAGACAACAACACTAAGAATAAAAACAACTGGTAGCAAAAATAATAATGCCTATTTATGCACAGGTAAACAAGTTATGCGCAGCTACACAAGCAGACAGTGTTATATCTTACTATCTGCATGTATTTCAATAGCCATGTGACGTTAATAAAACAAACGCTAACAACAAAAACACTCTATCAAGAGAGGACTAATACTTTTTAACGGAATTGGCGCTTAGCGAATACGGTACTGGCTTGCTTGGCTTTTCTGAGCGCAAGCTTACGGTTACGACCGAACATCATCTTTAACTGCCAGACTTTTTCTTGATATAACGTCAACGCTGATTGTTCATACATCGCATTAATGACCCGCTTACTGGCCAATACCGCATCTGGTGAACGCTCTGCAAATTCAGCAGCGAGCTGTTGTGCTTGCTCTAAAGGTGTCTCGCTACAATGACTGACGAGACCTAACTCTTTACCTTCGGTTGCATCAATCGTACGCGCACTCATCGCCAGCTCTTTTAGGACATCAGCGCGAACCACACCCAACGCCGATTGAGTCAATCCCATATCTGGCACGAGTCCCCACTTGGCTTCCATAATAGACAACTTGCAATCAGGATGACTGATACGAACATCGCAAGCCAGCGCCAGTTGTAGTCCTGCACCGATACAGTAGCCTTCTAGTACCGCAATAACAGGGACAGGCACATCACGCCAAACCAAACAGACGCGCTGAAAAAGGCTCTGCCAAGGTTTTACCAACTCCCAAAGGGCAAATGCTTGGTTTTTTGGATGGTTTAAATCACCCAAATCGATACCGGCACAAAACGTCCCTTCGGCACCATTTAAAATCACCGCACGTATCGTCTTATCTTTACTGATGCGACCCGCTACTTTGATCAACTCATCGACCACCTGAAAGCTCATGGCGTTTTTTCTCTCAGGGCGGTTTAAGGTAACGGTGAGAATGTGGTCAGTCACGCTCACTTGTAAGGTCTTATACTGATAAGTGGCAATCGCGTTCATAACAATCCTTATTAATAAATAAAATAAATATCCTGCTAATGAGGCCAATATTAACAGGGTTATATCTACCATACCCTATGAATAACTGACTGTCAGGATATCATCCCTCCTATTAATCAATAAATGATGGTCAATTTGGCAGATAAATCTAGCTGATATATTAGGGTCTTTTAAACATTCAAATGTAGCACTGTCGGTGGCTGTCTTAAATCATTTTCCATGTCATATCATTTTCACTCAAACGATGATAATTCAGCTGCGGATAAGCCGATAAATCTAGCGCTTGTAAATTACTTAACGCGCTTAGCAATGCGTCATAATAGGGTTCAAGCATTGCAAACTGGGCGGGCGTGGTATGTTGGACATTCAATAAGCACTTGTCTTCCAAATCTTGGCTGGCCTGACGCAACTGCGGCACACCAGTATAGCGGCTACCACCTAAGATACGATGGGCAATTTGCGCAAGGGCACTACGGTCACGGGCATCCCACGCTTGAGTGAGGGCGCGTTTTTCCTCATTGATCGTATCAATCATCATAATAATAAGCTTGGCTGCGAGATCTGGTTTATTGGCTGAACGAGTCAGCGCATCTTGCCAGTCTAAGATATGGGAGCTGCTCGTATCATTAACGCTTAGGTCGAGGTTTATGTCGTCGTCCAATTTGGCCTGCGTGCTTGCAGACATCTCTTCATCTGTGTCGCTTGACACTTGGTAAGGAGGATACAATAACGACGCTTGGCGTTGTTGTTGATAGCGCAAACTTGCATAACGTGGCTGAGTTTCGCGCAGCGTTTCTCGTCTATAGTCATCACGAGGCTGGCTGTCTCGTAAGTAGTCATCACGGATTTTTTTCAATGATAAAGGGCGAGTAATTTTTTGCTGATTGATACCCTCGGACGCCTGATCACGATTATCGTCATTACCCTTAACTAGCGGATAAGCAGGCGATATATCATCTGGCAGCAAGCCTAAAGGATGATTTCGCGCATCAAAATCTTGCGAATTAAAATCTTGAGCATCAGTACCTTGTTGTGCATGGGCTTCTGGCATAGCGGTTAATTGCGCCACGGTCGTCGTGCGTCCTAGCCACTTTTGCAGCACTTGTAGCAACTGTGGTTGGCTAATAGGCTTACCCACATAATCATTAATACCACTTGCCAGCAGCTTGTCACGTTCGTCAGCCAAGCCATGAGCCGTCAAGGCAATAATAGGAATACGATTATCAGCATTTTCAATATTACGGATTTGGCGAGCCGCTTCATGCCCTGACATCCGCGGCATTTGTATATCCATAAATATTAAGTCGATACTATTATTATCCTGATTACTAGTTTTATCCTGATTATTGGCTTTGTCTTCATTAGCCTCTTCAGAATACCCAGAACTGCTGGCGGATTTACTTACCTCATCACGGGTTTCAGCTTTCGAAATTTGAGTCTTTTTCGATAGACTTTGTTTATCAGCTTTGGCGGTTTTGATATTTTTGGTTTGTTGCTTGCTGATAAGCTCTATGGCTTCAAAACCACTATTCGCCGTAATCACTTGAATACCAAGCTCGCTGAGCAAGGCATCAAGCACCAACAGGTTGGGCAAATGATCATCGACTGCCAGCACGGTCACGCCTTTCCAGCGAGGCTCTTGCATGTTCTTAGGTGCGCTGCGTTTTTGCGTATCGAGCATGGCGTAGAGCTGGCGTTTGTCTAATGGCTCATACAATATATTGGCATGATAGCGATTGAGTAGCGCTTGATCGGCAGCAACTTGATAGCCAAATACCGCCAGTTTGCCTTGATAATGAAGACGAATTTGTTTGAGTAACGCCATCATATCGTCTTGTGTATCATCATCGACGATGACCCAATCCCAATAGTTACCGCGCTCTTTTAACGACTCAAGTACACCGGGTAATGAGTTGGCTTGGGTCAGCTTAATTGGTAGGTATTGCAAGCTGGCTTTGAGCACTTGGATGGACGCCGTATGATTGATCCATACCAACACATTAAACTCATCTGTGGCACTTGCCAGCGGCGCTAACACGGGTAGCGCAATCGTCTGACCAGTAGCAGCTTCTAGCACATCGACATGAGCTGGCATCCGAAACCAGAACGTCGCGCCTTGATTGGCGATGTTTTCTTGTGCATTATCATAAAAACCAATATCGCCGCCCATCAAACGGGTTAATTGCTTGGAGATAACCAAACCCAGCCCTGTACCACCATACTGGCGAGTGATTGACGGATCGCCTTGACTAAAGCTTTGGAACAGCATTTTTTGATCAGCTAAAGAAATACCTTTGCCGCTATCTTGCACGCTAATCATCAAGTAATTGTCGCGATGGTCATCCAAGCTGACGCGCACCACCACATCACCACTGTCCGTAAACTTAATGGCATTGCCCACGATGTTAGTCAGTACTTGTTTGAGACGCAAAGCATCGCCATTGACGCGCATCGGCACATCATTATAAAACAGCACCGCCATGCGTAGCCCCTTTTCTGAGGATACCGGTGACAGCATGTCGACCACATCATAGATGGTGTCATACAAGTCAAACTCATGGCGATCGAGCACCAATTTGCCCGCTTCGATTTTAGAAAAATCTAACACATCGTTCACTAAAGCGAGCAAGTGTGCCGACGATTTGCGTATGGTTTGCACATATAAGTCTTGTTCAGGATTGAGCTCACCATGACGCGCCAGCAAATTAATAAAGCCGTCAATACTGTTGAGCGGCGTGCGTAACTCATGGCTGATATTGGCCAAAAACGCAGATTTGGCTTGGCTGGTTGAAATAGCGGCATCACGTGCGTTTCTTATAGAGATGTTTTGCATTTCCATCTCATCAAACGCCAAACGCAAGTCATCTTCGGTCTGCTCGGCGTGGTCTTTAAGCTCTTGAAAGCTACCATGTAAGCGGCGCAACGTCCTGACTAAATCCTGTTGCAACAAATTCAGCTCGCCATTTGACTCAACCGGAATAGGTTGGTAGAGATTGTCAACATGGGTACGTTGTAACTGCAAGCGCAACTCATAAATCGGTGCAATCCAACGTTTTGAGTAAATATTCAAACTCAGCAGTAATATCAAAATAGTGAACAAGCCCGTGATGACTAGCGCCATGGCAATACGATACCGAGCAATATAAAGCGGCTCATTGTCCATATCAATCATTAGCCAGAGTTGCTGACCGTCAAAATCCCCAAGCATACTGCCATAGGCGTTACCGATAGGTGTTGGCTTTTGCGATAAAAACTTGCCGGTCGTTTCGATCATAGGCCACGCTTCTTCAACGCCATAACCTACCGTTGCGAGTACTTGATTGTCCTGATTAATAATAGCAATACGCTGGACATGCTGCTCAGACTGTATACGCCCAAGCCTCTCTTGGATACCACCGAGCGTAGTGGCAGCTCTTTGCGATGCTTGATCTGCATTGCCAGCATTGACCTTACTGGCTGCTTGTTGGCGCTGCTCCAATAATTCAGGAATACGCTCAGCAATCGTGGGTGTATAGCGGATGAGCACCGCCTCTGCCAATGCTTCTTGCTCTGAGTTGCTGGCACGCATCGTCTCATAAAATACCAGAGTACCGCCAACCGCTGCTAATAAACAGATCGGTAAAAACACCAATATAATCAGCTGGCCATAGGCGCTACTGGTATCAAAACGTTTTTTGTATGCCATGCTGGGTTGACTCTCCACTGATATTTTTACAATAAATACGTATGCTGTTTTCACTTATTACGCCGCAGCCTATCACTGACGCTCGAGATTATCTTAACAGGATTTTATGAATGGCTGTTAAACATTCATAGCGCTTATCTTAACCTTCATAACGCTTATAAGAGAAACATCGCTCATTGATAACACTGACGTCTGCAAGGTTTAAACGATTCATTTTGTTAGCAAGACATTTACCAATAATATCTGATGTCATCAGCGCGGCTGAAAACAAAATGATATAATGACGCAACTTTTTATCTGTCACCATCAATACCTTGTCATAGGACAAGATTTATCATGACGGTTTCAGAATTTACGCTGATGGTCTCAAGCTTTTATTAAACGATAAAAATAGTGTATTAATTAGGGCCTGTCTTCAATTAACTCGATAGTCATCTAAATGGGCTAAAAAGCACACATTATTAAATAAATTGTCCTCTAAAAAACCAATAAGGATACCTTATGTCCACTACGGCCATGGCAAACGCCAACTTTATCACTCAAGTAACGGATCTTGCCGACTGCGTAGGTCAGACGCCTTTAGTCAAATTGCATCGTCTGCCTGAGCAAGAACATATTACTAACGGTGCCGTACTGCTCGCCAAACTCGAGGGCAATAACCCTGCTGGTTCTGTCAAAGACCGTCCGGCCTTTAATATGATTTATCAGGCAGAACAGCGCGGTGATATCAAGCCTGGTGATATGCTGATTGAAGCAACCAGCGGCAATACTGGCATTGCCTTGGCTATGGTCGCAGCGATGCGTGGTTATCCAATGACGCTATTGATGCCAACCAACTCGACCCAAGAGCGCAAAGACGCCATGATGGCTTATGGCGCGACGTTGATCGAAGTGGACGAAGGTATGGAAGCGGCACGTGATTTGGCATTGCAGATGCAAGCCGATGGCAAAGGTATCGTCTTAGATCAGTTTAATAATCCTGATAACAGACAAGCGCATTATCTAACGACTGGGCCTGAGCTATGGGCGCAAACTGACGGTAAAATTACCCACTTTATTAGCTCGATGGGTACGACTGGTACTATTACCGGTGTCTCACAATACTTAAAAGAGCAAAACCCAGCGATTAAAATTATCGGATTGCAGCCTGACGAGGAAGCTTCTATTGCGGGTATCCGCCGTTGGCCTGCCGCTTATATGCCGGGTATTTTTGATGCAAATTTGGTCGATGAAGTGATGGATATTGACCAACATATCGCTGAAGTATATATGCGCAAACTGGCCAAAACCGAAGGTATTTTCGCGGGCGTATCTTCAGGTGCCGCTGCATGGGCTGCCGTACAAGTGGCTAAAGAAAACCCTGATGCCGTTATCGCCTTTATTGTCTGCGATCGTGGTGATCGCTATCTATCGACAGGCTTATATAACGTTGATGACAGCATAGACCATGCAGCACCATAATTTCAAAATTAATTAGGTTTATCTATGTCACATGCCCTACCCTCTGACCCTATATTGGTCTTTGATATTGAAACCGTTGCGGATACAGCGGCGGCTCGCCGTATTTATCCACAATTGGCAGATCTCAATGATGCGGATGCCCTGAGCGCATTGACAGCGTTACGTATACAAGAAGCTGGGCATGACTTTATGCGCTTGCCGTTGCAACGTATTGTTTGTATTTCGGCGTTATATATTAAAGATGGTAAGTTATCGTTGTTTTCGTTGACCGCAGATAAGTTTAGCGAAAAAGACATTCTCGTTAAATTCTTTCGAGCCTTTAGTAACATTGAAAAATTACCACAGCTCATCAGCTGGAATGGCTCAGGTTTCGATATTCCGGTATTGATTTACCGCGCCATGCAATATGATCTGTCAGCGCCTTGGCTGTTTGAAGAAGGCGCACGCATCAAAAACATGCGCTTCGATAATTATGTCAATCGTTTCCATACTCGTCATCTTGATTTGATGGACAGATTTAGCCAATACGGTGCCAGTCGCCGTGAAGCGATGGATATCGTCGCCAGCCTCTACGGACTGCCGGGCAAAACCAGCGTCGATGGCAGCATGGTTGGTGATCTCGTGAGCAATGATGACTGGCAGACGCTGTCTATTTATTGCGAATCTGACGTGATGAATACTTGGTTAATATATCTGCGCTGGCTGCGTTTGACCGGTCAACTGTCTTCACCAGATTTTGATGCTTGGCAGCAGCAAAGCCATGATTATCTAACCAATTACACGCAAGCCGATGGTAGTGCCCGTCATCAAGAATTCATCGCTGATTGGTCATTTACGCCGCCCGTATAAAAATTATTCTTTGTACTAATATCTGTACTCACCTTTTAGTTATTTATTATTTATTTAAGGCAGGTTTATGCAACCCACCGATTCAAAAACATCTACCGCAGCTGATGCGACGCCGCAAGTGAACGACACCAAGACCATTACTATTCCACCAAACAAGAAAAAATCCAAACCGTCGTCAAAGACTCGTCGCCGTCTGAAAGAGGCTGAACCCTTACCGTTTACTATTGACGGGCTGTCGCACGATGGTCGCGGCGTGGCTGTATATGGCAATGGCTTCAGTGAAGAAGACGGTCATGCCGTAGACAAACATGGCAAAAAAGTCTTTGTTAGCTTTGCTTTACCGGGTGAAAGCGCTGTGGTCAAACTCACTAATAGTCGAACCAGCTTTGAAGAAGGTGACGCGATCAGCATCACTGCCAACCCAAATCCTGAGCGCGTAGTACCGCCCTGCCCGCACTTCGGTGTCTGTGGTGGCTGTAACTTGCAGCATTGGCAGCCAGATGCTCAGATTAACTTTAAACAATCTGTCCTTGCTGAAATGCTGATGCACCAAGCCAATGCTGAGCCTGAACATTGGCTCGCTCCTGTGATAGGCGATCGCCTCGGTTATCGTACCAAAGCACGAATGGGTGTGCGTTATGTGACCAAAAAAGAAACTGCCTTGGTGGGCTTTCGTGAGCGCTCAAGTAACTTTTTGGCTGAGCTAAATGAGTGTCATATCCTAGATCCCCGTATTGGCTTTGAACTTGAAAACTTAAAAACCCTTATCAGCACTCTAGAGAGCCGTGACAAGATTGCCCAGCTTGAATTGGCGATGGGTGAAGAGATGCCAGAGCTGCCAGATGGCAACCAGCCCGTTGCTCTCATTGTACGCAACTTAGCGCCGTTATCAGACGCTGATATAGAGAAGCTAAAGGTGTTTTTTGCCGCGCGCAATTGGCAGTTGTATTTACAGTCGAAAGGCGTTGACAGTATTCAGCGTATCGCCTTGACAGCTGCTGATGACCTGAGTGAGCAGTTTGGACGTTTATATTACCAACTGCCAGAATATGACCTTACTTTTGAATTTATTCCAACAGATTTTACCCAAGTCAATCTATCGGTGAACCGTCAGATGACCAAGCTTGCTTGTGACTTATTAGACCTAAAAGCCGGCGAACGCGTACTCGACTTGTTCAGTGGTCTAGGTAACTTTAGCTTACCATTGGCACGCTTGGTTGGTGAGACTGGTTCTGTCGTTGGTGTTGAAGGTAGCGAGGCGATGACCGCACGCGCCGCTGACAATGCACGTCGTAACGGTATCAATAACACCGAATTCTATAGCCAAGACTTAACGCAAGACTGTACTGACAAGCCTTGGGCCAATCAGGGCTTTGATGCATTACTTATCGACCCACCTCGCTCTGGTGCGTGGGAGATTATGCAGTATCTGCCAAAATTTAATGCCGAGCGTATTGTCTATGTCTCTTGCAACCCTGCAACGCTCGCACGCGATACCAAAGCACTGTTAGAGCAAGGCTACCGCCTGACTCATGCTGGCGTGATGGATATGTTTTGCCACACTGGACATGTCGAGTCCATTGCACGCTTTGAAAAGATACCTGCTTAGCAATGATTTTGCTTACATGCTTTCTTTTATGTTGGCACTAGTGACGAGTAGTCGCGAGATTAACCGTCTTAGAGATATTTATTAACAAGGTCAAATTGCGCTACTAAAGTAACGGCTATGCCAATCTGAGTGACATGAGCATTACAGAGCCTCTCTTGATTTGTCCTGTTAAAGTGGGATAATAATAGGTGATCTTCTTATGCCTGTCTAATCAGCATGTAGTGGATATTAGCACTCATAATCTTATAGATGCTACGTACAACTCTATGGCTGCTAAAAATGGATTTTTAGCGGCTATATTGATTTATAGCTGTCCACTTATGCGTTTTATAAGTTGAGGTTTTGTATAAAGTAGACGAGGTTATAATCAATTCGAAATAGCTAAGAGGAGTCGGCTATGGTAAAAATTCGTGAAGGATTACCGTTGGTAGATGGACAGACCACACAAGCCGATAGTGCGACATTAGCGGCACAACTGGTAGCGAGCCAACGCTCTCACCAGTCTGCCAACAGCTATGCTCAAATTCCACTCGATATCAAATACCAACTGGCCACCCATAAGCTGCACACGACTTTTGATCGCTCTGCACAACACGCTTACCACAGTCATGACCCAAATCTCAAAAACGAATATTTGGACAATCAGCTTTTAGACGATGCTCATATTCTCTCAGAAGAGGAGCTTGAAGAGATTGATCTAAATAATGCCAATATTGATGTGCCGGCATGGTTAGATAATGTGGCCAAGCGTATCGGGCAAGAGTCTGTCCCCAACCTTAGCGCTGCCTGTAATTTTATCCGTAGTCATATGAATACTAGCGAATCTGAACGCTCCGGTGCCTATGTTACTGGTATTGGCATGACCGATATTTTAACCTATCTTTATCAAGACGAAGATGCACTCGTGGCTGCGATGCTCTATCGCAGTGCCCGAAAATCAATCATCAGTCTGGGTGAAATTGAGCAAAAATTTGGCAAGGATATCTCCACCTTGGTCAAAGATACCTTGGCGATGGGGAAACTGTCGGAAATCATCGAAAGTAACAAACGCTTAGAAGACCACTTCGTCAACAATCAGCGTGATCAGCTATCGAATATTTATAGCATGCTCATCTCCGTCACCAATGACGTGCGTGTGGTGCTGATTAAGCTGGCTGAACGTACCTTTGCCATGCGCGAATTGACCTTTTCTCATCTAGAGCGGCAAAACCGGGTGGCGCGTGAGGTCATGACGATTTATGCCCCACTGGCCCATAGATTAGGGATTGCCCAACTTAAATGGGAGCTTGAAGACCTCGCCTTTCGTTATCTCGCTCCTGAGCGTTATAAAGAAATCGCCAAGCTATTGTCTGAAAAACGCAGCGAGCGTGAGTCTTATATCGAGCGAGTACAAGATAAGCTCAATGAAGCCTTGGCGGAAGCAGATATCGCTGGTGAAGTGTCGGGGCGCGTCAAGCACATCTATTCTATCTATCGAAAAATGAAGCTCAAAGGTTTATCCTTCGATCAGCTCTATGATATTCGTGCGTTGCGCGTTTTGGTGACCAATCCTTCCGACTGTTACCATGTTCTTGGATTGGTACACGGTCTGTGGCGCTATATCCCTGAGCAGTTTGATGACTATATTACCAATCCCAAATCTAATGGCTATCGCTCGCTACATACAGCGGTCATTGCCGAAAACAAATCGCTTGAAGTACAGATTCGTACCCATGAAATGCACTTTGAGGCCGAGCTTGGCATGTGTGCTCATGTCAATTACAAAGAAGGGCTGAAAAACAAAAAAGACAATTATCTCAATCAAAAAATCAGCTCGCTGCGTCAGCTGCTTTCTATTAATAACGAAACACGTAATCAACCACGCTCGTCCATGTTGGAGGGCGATGAGTTAGACGAAATTGAGTTTGACGAAGAAGAACAACTGGTTGATTTTGATGAGCTCGAGCGCATCTATATCTTTAGTCGTGATGGTGATATTACCGAACTCCCAAAAGGCGCCACCGTCCTTGATTTTGCTTATTACGTGCATACGCAAGTCGGTAACCGTGCCCAAGCTGCACGTGTCAATCAACGCTATGTACCACTCACTTATCAGCTAAAAACTGGCGAACAAGTGGAGATTATTACCAAAGCGTCCCGCGAGCCTAATCGTGATTGGCTGGTTGCCTCACTCGGTTATATTCATACCAATCGGGCGCGCTCAAAACTGCGTCAATGGTTTAATAAGCAAGACCGCGATAAAAACCTTGAGATTGGTCGACATATGCTCAGCCGTGAGCTTGAGCGCTTATCGGTGCATCCAAACAGTATCGATCTGAATGACTACACTCAGTTTTTTCATGTCAATACTCCTGACGATATTATCGTCGGCTTAGTCACCGGTGAGATTGGTCTGAATCAGCTGACAGGACATATCTCCAGGCAGCTACATTTAGAGCCTGAAAAGCTAAAAGCTGAGTTCACTCCTACTATCGACCCAAAAACCACGGGCAAAGCGGATGCCTATAAGATTTATATCGAAGGTTTGGATAATATCGAGATCAATTTGGCAGGCTGCTGTCATCCGATACAAGGGGAACCTATCTCAGGATATATCACCTTATCACGCGGCGTCAGCATTCATAATCGTGGCTGTCCTGAATATGAACGTCTAATAGAGCGCGATCCTGAGCGCGCTGTTAGTGCAGCTTGGAGAGCAAAATCCGGGCGTTATCAGCCTGTAGACATTCACATCGAGGCGTATGATCGCCGTGGCTTACTACGCGACTTGACTCAAGTCATCGATAAAGAAAGCGTCAATATCCGTCAAGTGGACACCACAAGTAACGATGATAATATTGCTTTTTTGAAGTTCCATGTTGAGGTAGCAGGATTGGCGCATTTATCTAAACTGTTAGCCAAACTTGAACAACAGCCTGGCATATTGCACGCACGCCGAGCGGTTGCGCCTTAATACAGCACTGCTTTAGCACTGATAATTACTCAAAACCATTCCTTTAAAGGTCATGATATAAACGCTTATGCCTGAATTACCCGAAGTCGAAACGACCAAGACTAGTCTTGCGCCTTTACTTAATAAGACTGTAAAGACAGTACAAGTGTTCCAGCCTAAACTGCGCTGGCAGATGCCTGATGACTTGCAAACCTTGGCCGGTTACCGCTTACAGAATGTTGAGCGCCGTGCAAAATACTTGATTTTAAGCTTTGTACCATCAGCGCAGTTATCACAAAGCACGGAGTCAAATAGCGATAGCCGTAAGCTGATTATTCATTTAGGCATGTCAGGGAGTTTGCAGCAGCACGCTTATGGTACTGAAAAACGTAAGCACGACCATTTGATACTCACCTTTAGCGATGAAGATAATACCCTTAGTCAATTACATTATCACGACCCAAGACGTTTTGGCGCGGTACTTTGGTATACCGATTATAAAACCAAACTACTCGATCACCTCGGGCTTGAGCCTCTATCTAATGATTTTAATACCGACTATCTATATCAGGTCATTCAACGTAGCAATAGTGATAACAGTGCCAGTAAAAATGACATAGACAAGAAAAAGATAACGAACAAAAAACCTATCACGCGACCGATTAAATCAGTCATTATGGAGCAGCAAGTCGTAGTGGGCGTCGGTAATATTTATGCTGCCGAAAGCCTTTTTTTATCGGCGATTCATCCCGCTACTCCTGCTAACAGCCTATCTTATGAGCAGATAGCGCTACTGGTTGAACATATTAAAGCAATTTTAGATAAAGCCATTACGCTTGGCGGCTCTACTCTACGCGATTTCACGGTAGCTAGTGGCCAAACAGGCTACTTTCAACAAACCTTAAATGTTTATGGGCGACAAGGCGAAGATTGTCCGAACTGCGCCGCTATTCTTGATAATATCAAGCTCAATGGGCGCGCGAGTGTCTTTTGCCCTGAGTGTCAACCGCTACCAAAGCCAAATCGTTAGCTACATGACTCACTAAAGCTTTATAGAAAGTAGTCAAGACAAAAGTGATTCATTGAGCCGTTAATGATAAAGCCAAGGGTGCAGCGCATGGATTTATATTGCTAATCGCCCAACATCTTGGTTTAATAGTAGCTATGTTTAATAGTAGTTGCGCTCAATAATACTAACGTTTAGCAATAGCCTTAGCCTCTATCTTCAACCCTTATTTTAGGATGACATCATGACTGTCAAAACTCGCTTTCAACATGCTGTTAAGTCCAAGCTTTTAACCGCTCTTACTAGTATCAGCCTTGTAGTTATCACTATGAATTCAGCCTCAGCGGCAATCGAGATTGACGAGACAGATTTTGGTCCTTCATATGACACTATGGTAGTCGATACGGTAGTAGGTAAGCCGTTGCAACTAGTCGCCGCCGTTACTGGTACAGCCGCCTATTTAGTTAGCCTGCCTTTCGCCGTCGTCGGTGGTAATGCGGATCAGTCGCAGCAAAAACTATTTGTGGAGCCTTGGGAGGCCATGAGCCGCTGTTTGGGCTGTACCGTCGCCGAGGATAACTATTATAAGTCACAAGTCACTGATAACAATGTCGTGCGTATCATCGTCGATCAGCCATCAGAGATTTTAATCAATACCAATGACTATGTGATAGTAAGACCGTAAGATATTCAAATCTTTTTAAATACTCTCTAACTATTAAGTCATACCTTCATACTAACAACTTTATGAACTGACAATAAAAAAGGCTAACATCGCGTTAGCCTTTTTTTATATTCTACTAGTCCAATAATATGGGTTTATTTAGTAATATTAGTATTGCTAAGCTTTGCACTAATTTCACGAAGCAATTGCACTTCTTCTGAAGGCTCCTCTACCGCTACTTCTTCTACTTCGTCAGCACGACGCATTTTATTGACCATTTTAACCATCATAAAAATGATAAAGGCTAAAATTAAGAAGTTGATAAGCACTGTGATAAAGCTACCGTACGCTAATACAGGGACGCCAGCTCCCTTAAGTGCATCATATGTCATGGCGATACCTTCAGGGGCATCCCCCAAGACGAGGAACATATTCTTAAAGTTAATCTCACCGCCAAAAATAAAGGCGACAATTGGCATAATAATGTCTTCAACCAACGAGGTGGTGATGGTCGCAAAAGCACCACCGATGATGACACCGACCGCTAGGTCCATCACATTGCCTTTTAGAGCAAATTCTTTAAATTCTGAAACCATACTCATTGTATTCTCCTAAAAAAATATCTGTGGATTATACTATAGCTCATTCAGTGTACGACGAAATATCGGACAATAGGCATTATTTGGGTATTATAAGGAAAATTTCATGCATTTACTATGGGTATAATAGCAAAATGCAAAAAAGGCTAACATAGTGTTAGCCTTTTTTTAAATATTTATTGGTATTAATATAAGCTATTAAGCACCTTTCTTGCTACGACCATGACGCTTACGTTCACTTTCAGTTAAGTAGCGCTTACGGATACGTATCGCTTTTGGTGTTACTTCAACCAATTCATCATCTTGAATAAATTCAAGCGCTTGCTCAAGAGTAAACTTGACAGCTGGTGTTAACGTCAACGCTTCATCCGTACCACTAGCACGAACGTTAGTCAACTGCTTGCCAGTTGTTGGGTTCACCGCCATATCATCGTTACGTGAATTAAGTCCAACGATCATACCTTCATAAACTTCAAGCTGTGGCTCAGCAAATAGTTTGCCACGCTTTTGTAGATTAAACAGAGCAAAGCCTAGACAAACACCTTTGGTCATAGAGACCAATACACCATTAGAGCGACCACCCACATCACCAATTTTTTGTGGTCCATAATGTGAGAAGCTTGACGTCATGATACCAGTACCTGAAGTCAATGTTAAAAACTCAGAACGAAAACCAATCAAGCCACGCGCTGGCATAGTCGCTTCAATACGCATACGACCTTTACCATCAAGCTCCATGTTAGTCATCTCGCCTTTACGTAAGCCGATTTGCTCCATGATTGGACCCTGATGCTCTTCTTCAATATCAAAGACAACATTTTCATACGGCTCTTGTAGCTTACCATCAACTTCTTTAACGATAACTTCTGGGCCAGATACACCCATCTCAAAACCTTCACGGCGCATGTTTTCGATCAACACCGATAAATGTAGCTCACCACGACCTGATACTTTGAATTTATCAGGGGACTCAGTGTCTTCTACACGCAAAGCCACGTTATGAATCAACTCACGCTCAAGACGCTCACGAATATTACGTGAGGTCACAAACTTACCTTCACGACCTGCGAATGGTGAGTTGTTTACTTGGAAGTTCATTGATACCGTTGGTTCATCAACCGTCAATGCTGGTAAGGCTTCAACGTTGTTTGGATCACAAATAGTATCTGAGATATTAAGCGCGTCAATACCAGTGATACAAACGATATCACCTGCTTGTGCATCTTCTACTTCGATACGATCAAGGCCATGATAGCCCATGATTTTTAAGATACGACCATTACGCGTGTTACCGTGCTTATCAATGATCGTTACTTGAGTATTTGTTTTAATCTTACCGCGTTGAATACGACCAATACCAATAACACCAACAAAGCTATTAAAATCAAGGCTTGAGATTTGCATACGGAAAGGCGCATCTGCATCCACTTGTGGTGGCTGCACAACGTCAACGATAGTTTTGAAAAGTGGTGTCATGTCATCAGCCAAGCTATCGGCTTCTAGACCAGCAACACCGTTCAATGCCGAAGCATAAACCACTGGAAAATCTAACTGCTCATCTGTGGCACCAAGGTTATCAAACAAATCAAAGATTTGATCCATAACCCAATCAGGGCGCGAACCAGGACGGTCAATTTTATTGATAACAACAATTGGTTTCAAACCTTGTTCAAAGGCTTTTTGTGTCACAAAACGAGTCTGTGGCATTGGTCCATCAACAGCATCAACGACCAAAAGCACGCAGTCTACCATCGACATAACACGCTCAACTTCTCCACCAAAGTCGGCGTGACCTGGGGTATCAACGATGTTGATACGATATTCGGTATCGTCAGTGCTGTCTGTCCATCGGATGGCTGTATTTTTAGCCAAAATAGTAATGCCACGCTCTTGCTCAATATCACCTGAATCCATTGCACGTTCAGCAATGTTTGCACGGTCGCCAAAAGTGCCAGATTGATGTAATAGTTTATCAACCAAAGTTGTCTTACCGTGATCAACGTGGGCAATAATTGCGATGTTACGCAGGTGTTTGATATCGTTCGCCATATAGAATGCTCTTTTCGTCTTAAAAAAATGCAGTAGCAGTAAGCACCGCTGGATAAACTTTTACCATCAACCAGAAAGATATGATTATTTGACTCTTAAATGATTACACAATTGGTAGACTCATTTAATTAATAGTAATAAAATCAAATACCTATGCTGGAAAATCCATCGTACAGATAGCTATGCTAATGTACACTTTGTTAATCTACAAAGTGTTTGGGTCGCTAGTATAACATTATTGCACGATAAATTTATGTAATAACTTACTTTTCTCAGTACATAAATAAAAAAAAGCCACCCATTGGGCGGCTTTTTTTGTAACGATATAACTTAGAAGTTAGCTATCTAACTATTATTTACTGAACAACCATATCTTTAGTTTGTTCAACAGTCATAGTTTTGTCACCAGTGATGATGGCATAAACACGACGGTTCATAGCGCGACCTTCTTCAGTATCGTTTGGCGCGATTGGTTGGTCATAACCATAACCAACAGTTGATAGACGGTTTGGAGCAATACCAAATTCGTTGGTCAACATAGATTTCACAGCAACAGCACGGGCTTCAGATAGACGTTGGTTGTAACGTGCTGAAGGACCAGTTTTAGAAGCATGACCTTCTACGCGTGCAGTTGAGTTAGGATACTCGCGCATCTTCTCTGCTACTTTAGCGATTTCAGGCTTGTATTGGTTTTTGATAGCTGATTTGTCGTTATCAAAGAATACACGAAGTTCCATTTTCAGCTCGTCAGTAATATCTACTGGTACTGGGCAACCGCGCTCATCAACAACAACATTCATTGGAGTGCCTGGGCACGCATCAATGCTATCAGGTACGCCATCACCGTCAGAATCAAGATCAGATTCAACAACAACGATTGGTGGAGTATCAACCATTGGCTCTTCCATTGGAGGAACAGCTACTGTAGGTGCTAAATGGCCACCAAGTACAACTTCTAGACCGGCCAAGGCCATGCCTTCCCACCAGTTGTTATCGAAGTTATGAATCGCACGAGCTTCACCACGTAGGCTTAGCGCGTCATTGATGCGGTACATAGCACCTAGACCTAGGTTACCGATAGTGTCTTTAGAGTTTGATACTTCAGTACCAGCTTCTACTTCTTGGCCCGCTGTGTAGCCAGCTACGTCTGAAGTAGCTGTATAAGCTTCTTGGTTCTCAACTTCAATCTTAGATTGACCAGCACCAATTAGAACATATGGTTTGAACGGGCTATCAGTGTAACCAGTAAATTCTTCAGTACCGATTAAGAAGTTACCAGAAATCATAGTTTGTTCAACGTCAAAACGGTTAACGCCAGCATCTGCAGAATCTTCAGAAGCTTCGCCGTTTGTGTTTGACACACCATACTCTACTTGGAACTGAGTAGAAGGAGTTAGCTCGATACCTAACGCAGCACCAGTATATAGACCACTTTCTTTAGCGACGCCGCCGTTGTTGTTACCACGTGAGCCATCACCAATTTGAGCGCCGTTAGCGTTTTCATAAAGGTTTTTACCAGTAGTAAGTACTTCACGCTGTTTGTCAGCTGTGTCACTGATATCGTCAGTTACATGATAACCTAGTAATAGTGGGCTAATAGTAACGCCAGCATTAGCTGTAAAAGGCACAGCCGCTACAGCAACCAGAGCTAGAGCAATTTTATTCAATTTCATGGACTTCCTCCAAAGGATAATTTTAGTGATGCGTTAAGCAAAACTACTTCTCAAGACGCTACGAAATAGACATCTTTTACGAATTTTAAATTACAAAGCAAAACTAATTTAGAAGTAGCTTAGCGATTATCAATTCAGTTTACAACTTTTTTCGTTAACGAGCTACACATTATTACACGATAATGTCGTAACTAAAACACAATGACCAGCTTAAGTTACTGAGGACTAACACACCTTACGATTTTTACCTTTTGTGTATGAGTCCGCAATAGATTCTAAACCGAAGCGTATCTGTTGGTTGAGGGTATTTTAATACAACTAGTATTTTTTCTCTATTGTTAAAACTATCTATTCACTAATTGAAACATTTTTTGACAGTAGACATATATTCTGTTTATATTGTAATAACCAACATTAATCCATTATGAATATCTGATCGATAATGATACGTGTATAGAGTGATGATTATCTCAAAAACTTAAATGTTATTAACTTGCATGTTTACGGACAAGAATGAGTGATAGTGATCATAGGCATATCAATATAGCATCAAATACATAATTTGTTACAGGTAATACTCGTATGGCTATATTACATATAATATCGTCAAATTGCCAACAACTATCTGTATTTATTTTACTTAAGTTGCTCTTAGCTAAGAATAAGCTTGCCCGTACAATCATATTTATTTATACGTCTCAAATCTCTTCTATAAATCATAAACAAACGATTCTAAATCAGAATGTCACCGACGATAAACACGCTTATAAACTTTCAAGTCAAAATGGTTTTACGCTGGTAGAGCTGATTGTCACCGTTGCAATACTCGCGATTATCACAACGATTGCTGCGCCAGCTATTTTGACGCAATTAGCAAGCATGGAAGCCAAACGTATCAGGCATGGCTTAACAGATACGCTAAAGCTCGCGAAAGTAGAGAGTCTTATTCGCCGTCAAAATATATTGGTATGTTTGTCAGATAGCAATGGTCGCTGCGATAAGAACAGCAATAAAACCTTGTTGCTATTCGTAGATAACAACGATAATCAGCATTTCGATAGCGGCACAGATGACTTATTACAAGAACAAACCCTAAACCCTAAATATGGCACCCTACATCTGCGTGCAGGAAGACGTCGTTACGTCAGATTCTATGGCGATAGCGGCAAGCCACGCGGACATTTTGGCCACTTTAAGTATTGTCCAAGCTCAGTATACAGTCAGGCGATGTATCAAATATCATTCAGTCAAGGCGCTAATATTAGTTTTAAACCTAATGACAGTCATCCTACTGATTGTGGTGACTAACATGCTTTGAGGTTAAAGCTTTTAAATTTTTTCATGCCTTAGCTATAACTGATAACGCTGTTGCTGTTGCCAAAGCAAGCGACTTTGAAGCGGCTGATAATCTAAGAGATGGTCAATCAGTTGCCGATGTAAACGCGACCAAGCATTAAGTGTGACATCACTTATTCCCTGCTCTACCATCAGCACTATCTCGTTGCCCTCAAAAACCGTTCGCCCTAGGCTAGCACTGTCTAAAAACTCAGCTTGTACAATGGGGACCAAACCGACATCAGGTAAGAACCGATAGACACTGTGAGGCTCAATGCTATCTTGAACATTGTCATGCGTTAACGTCAGGGCAAAACCCAACTCGTTAAATAGATACTGTTCAAATTGCCGCAAACACAAGCGCAGCTCATTAGCAGACAAGGGCTGTTTAAGCCTATCTAAACTGTCTTGATAATGCTGCCATAAGATTGGCATCGGATCTTCAGTGGGCAATAAGCGCCAGAGTATCTCATTTAGATACAAGGCAGCGTATTGCTGTTGACCAGTGATGTTTTCGTAAGGAATGGCTGTGAGTGTTTTCGCGGTAGCGTCTTCTAGAAGCACATCTGTTTGTACGACGTACTGAGGTGCGATATTAATCTGGCTGAATGTCTTTAAATCCCGCTTACCCGTAGCAAACAATTGCAAGGGCATAAATAAGGGCGCGCCTTTTTTACCAATACCATGTATGACCCCATGCTGCTGAGAGAATAGGTAATATAAAGCGCGTTTTTCTTGGTAAGGGCGCTGATGTAACAAATAACCAATCAATGCTTCATTACGCATTTATCATTACCTCAGCGCTGATCATAAAATGCACTCAAAGATGTTATTCTTAAATCACTGTTAATAGCCCAAGCTGGTCAATGCACGTTCGTCATCAGACCAACCACGTTTCACTTTTACCCAAAGCGTTAGCATGATTTTTTTATCAAACAGCTGCTCCATATCCTTACGTGCATCCATACCCACTTGTTTAATACGTTGACCTTTATCACCGATGACAATTGCCTTTTGACCACTACGCTCGACGTAGATCGTCGCATCGATAAAGGTACAAGCTTTACGTGGGCGGCCCGTCTTTGGATCGGTATGCGCAGGTTCGTCTTTGAAGCCATCAATCTGTACCGTTAAGTCATAGGGTACTTCATCACCCGCGCTGCGCATGATTTTTTCACGGATAATTTCACTGGCTAAGAAACGCTCTGAACGATCGGTAATTTGCTCAGTGTCATAGATAGGCGCAGCAATAGGCAGATGCGAAGCAATAACTTCTTGCAGACGATCTAAGTTTTGATTTTTTAATGCAGAAACTGGAACGATATCAGCGAAATCAAAGCTATCACTAAAGGTTTCGATTAATGGTAAAACGCTGCCTTTGTCTTTTAAGGTATCCGCTTTATTAATCACTAAAACTACTGTTAGATTAGTATCGCCAAGCTTTTGTAAAACCAGTAAATCATCGTCACGCCACTGATCTGAGTCGACGACAAACAGAACTAAATCGACATCAACCAGTGCCGATACGGCAGCCTTATTCATACGCTCATTGATAGCTCGCACTTCATTACGATGAATACCTGGCGTATCAACGAACACCGCTTGCATTTCATGATTGGACAAAATACCGTGGATACGATG
Source organism: Psychrobacter okhotskensis (assembly GCF_965638355.1). Classification (NCBI taxonomy): domain Bacteria; kingdom Pseudomonadati; phylum Pseudomonadota; class Gammaproteobacteria; order Moraxellales; family Moraxellaceae; genus Psychrobacter; species Psychrobacter okhotskensis. The sequence goes on along the minus strand of NZ_OZ281822.1, from coordinate 567,325 downwards.
ACGGGTCGTTTGCGGTTTACGTGACGTAATAGATAACTTCTGACCCAATAAATGGTTCATCAAGGTTGACTTACCCACGTTTGGACGTCCAACGATTGCCACATAACCTGCTTTAAAATCCTCAGCCATACGCGCATTATTATTTGGCGAAAAAAACTCTTCGATGGCCATATCATTTTCTGCATCGTTGTTTTCTGCATCGTTGTTTTCTGAGTGCTCGGAATTTAATTCAGCACTTTTTGATTCAGCGATTTCTGGCGTTGGTTTTACGTCTGTTTTTTGGGCCATAGCGTCGGTATTATCTTCATTATTTGATGGCAAGTCAGTACGATTGCTCATAGATTTATCCTGTGGGGTTTATCATTAGCTCAGCAGTTCTACTGCTATCTACAATAAAGTAGTAGTAAATAAGATAGCAGCACCATGCTTGGCTTGAGATATTTGCGGTTTTAAAATAAGTATTATTTAAAAATAACCCTTACTTAAAAAAATGTAAATTTATTGTTTTATAAAATATGGCTTTAAGATTTAGATTATGAGCGAGTTTTTGGCAAGCTTGGCAGTTTATGTAGCTGGTTAATCATTAGCTCTGCTGCTTTTTGCTCAGCAATACGGCGACTCTCACCCGATTCAGTAATATCAGGACAATTACTAATATTTACCTGACAGCGCACCACAAAAATTTGGTGTGGTGCATTGCCACGCGTTTCCATCAGCTCATAATGTGGCAAATCGAATTGTTTAGATTGCAGCCATTCTTGCAAGCGGCTCTTAGCATCTTTTAGGGCTTTTTGGTCGTTGACATTATCGATCAGATCGCCATACCATGAGAGCACGCAATCACGAGTAATAGTCATATCCTGACTGTCTAGATAGATAGCGCCAATCAGCGACTCTACAGCATCGGCTAGTATAGAGGCGCGATTACGACCGCCACCCTTGCGCTCACCTACCCCTAATATGAGGTGGTTGGAAAGCTCTAAGTTTTGAGCAATGATGACCAGTGACTCTTGACGTACTAAGGTGGCACGCATACGCGTCAATCGCCCTTCGTTTTGACTGGGATAACGATGGTATAAAGCCTCACCCACAATCATACCCAATAGCGCATCGCCCAAAAACTCTAAACGTTCGTAGTTTTTTTTGCTATCGAACGAGCGATGAGTCAGTGCCAGCTTGGGAAGCGTAAGGTTATTAAACACATAACCCAGTTTGCGCGTTAATATCGCTAGGCGTTGGATGAATTCTGAGCTAACAATAAGCGTGTCAACAGACGGGTCATTTGTTTGGGAGGTAGGAAGCGCCTGAGAGTGCTGCGAAGTTGGTTTCATGCGAGGCTTGTGGTTATCCCTTTTGTTTTACTGAAGTAATTGGTCAATAATGACTGGTTAATAGTGATTAGTTAATAACTAATCGCTATTAAAAAATATAAAAGTAAATAATTTTTGCTAAATAAATAACAGATAAGCACTCTGCCTATTCAGGTTACTCTGTCACGGTTGCGTCAATGTCACCTTCAAAGCGATTGACAATATCGACGTTACCGAAAAGGTTGTTGGTTTCTTCATATTTCTTATAAATAGCCAACTGACCGGTTTTTTTGTTGGTGAAAGTAAACACCTCTTCTGCATTGGTATCATAATCAGCATTGATAGATAGCTGCCGATTCACACGCTCGACGAATTGCTTGGCCGTCTCACCTTTGTCATTGGCTTCTTTAAGCTCCATTCCTAAAAGCTTGGTCAGCTGATAATCACCAATCTGTGCCGGTACAATAGCAATTATCAATTTGACGGCAATACCGAGAACAATGATGAATAAAACAATGCTAGTCACACTAGCTCCGCGCTGGGTCGACAAACCAGATAACTGCTGCACCATAACACCTCTCAACGGGTAAATTATTATATTATTATTGAGCACTTAACTACAGCATGCCCTCAATTCAATCGATAATCATAATATTAGCACGAAACTATTATTGATAAGTCAGCCTACGACCGACGCATCAAGCCGCTATTGCTTTATAAATTTAATCACTTTATAAATTTAATCACTTTATAAATTTAATCGCTTCAGAACTTTAATCAATAGCGCCGTTACGTGCAAAGGTGGGCAAATTGAGACCTGGTGGCTTATGCATCCAAATATAAACAGCCTTGCCTGCTAGGTTTTCATCAGGGACAAAGCCCCAAAAACGGCCGTCGGCACTGCGATCACGGTTATCACCCATCACAAAATAATTACCTTCAGGAACTTTAATACGCCACTCGTTACCCTCTGAGCTAACCACTTCTGGTGCTTGTTGCTGCAAAAAGGGCGCATACTGTGAGCTATTCATGCCTTTCAAGTAACGAACGAGATGCTCATGCTCACCCTGCGTTTCTTGAAAATACTGCGCTTCACCCTCTTCTTGCTGACCCATTGCTGCCGCATTTTCTTCCGTCAGCACTTGTCCTGGGGCAACTTGTCCGGCAGGGTACAGCTGTGCAGTTAGCTCAGCATTGGCATCAAAATCAATAGATTTGGTTGTTACAGGCACATCATTGATAGCAAGCGTACCTTGATCATAGCTGACTGTGTCACCCGGCAAGCCAATGACACGTTTGATATAATAAATACTAGGGTTTTCAGGGTAGCGAAAGACCGCCACGTCGCCATGTTCCGGCTCGCCAGTATCCAATACCTTATTGTAAGTCAGCGGCAGGCGCACTCCATAAGCATATTTATTGACGGCAATAAAATCGCCAGTATATAAAGTTGGTACCATGGATGAGGACGGAATATTAAAAGGCTCAATTAAAAATGAGCGAACTATTAATACTACTGCCAATACGGGGAAAAAATCATAGGCCCAACGTACCAGTAAGCTCTCTTGGCCGCGGCCACGTGTTTTACGCTGTTTTAGCGCCAGCTTATCCAATAGCCAAATAATACCCAAGCCAATAGTTAATGGCACTAAAATCAAATTAAAATCAAAATCCATACTTAATTGCCTATTAGCGAGCTACTTATCCAACGATGATATCGGTAAAACCAGCCATGATATTCGTCTATTAATAATCTAATCTACCTGCAGTACCGCTAAGAAGGCTTCTTGTGGAATCTCGACATTACCCACTTGCTTCATGCGCTTTTTACCGGCTTTCTGTTTTGAGAGCAGCTTTTTCTTACGCGACACATCACCGCCATAACATTTAGCCAAGACGTCTTTACGCATGGCTTTTACGGTACTACGTCCGATAATCTGGCTACCAATTGCCGCTTGAATGGCGACATCAAACATCTGACGTGGGATCAGCTCTTTCATCTTACCAACGAGCGCATTACCACGGTAACGCGATTGGGTTTCGTGCACAATCATGGCAAGCGCATCGACTTTCTCACCATTGATTAATACATCTACCTTAACCAATTTATCCACTTGATAACGCTCAAAATTATAATCAAGTGACGCAAAACCACGCGATACTGATTTTAGACGGTCAAAGAAGTCCATGACCACCTCACCCATCGGAATATCAAAGATCAGCTGTACTTGACGACCCATAAAGCGCATATCTACCTGTACGCCGCGGCGCTCAATACATAAGGTCATCACGTTACCGAGGTAATCCTGCGGTACTAAAATCTGACAGCGGGCAATCGGCTCACGGAACTCTTCGATATTATTCGGTTCGGGCAATCTTGATGGGTTATCAACGTAAATAATACTGCCATCTTTTTTTACAATCTCGTAGATAACTGACGGCGCAGTGGTAATCAAATCCAAGTCATATTCGCGCTCTAAACGCTCTTGGATAATCTCCATATGCAGCATGCCGAGGAAGCCACAACGGAAACCAAAACCTAGTGCATCAGAAGTGTCTGGCTCAAAAAACAATGACGCATCATTAATTTGCAATTTTTGCAGCGCTTCACGGAACTTTTCAAAATCCGTAGATTCAACAGGGAACATACCGGCATATACTTGCGGGGTAATCTGTTTAAATCCAGGAATACGATCAACATCTGGCGTACTGGCATGCGTAATGGTATCACCCACTGGCGCGCCAGCAATATCCTTGATACCCGCAATAATAAAGCCAACTTCACCCGCTTGTAAGATACCTGTATCTAATGGTTTTGGGGTAAATACACCAATGGATCCGACCAAATGCGCATCTTTGGTCGATTTAATATAAAGTTTGTCACCTTTTTTTATGGTGCCTTGGCGGACACGTACTAGTGATACGACGCCCAAATAATTATCAAACCATGAATCGATAATTAACGCTTGTAGCGGTGCGTCACGGTCACCCGTTGGCGCAGGAATAAATTCAACCAATGCCTCAAGTAACTTATCAACGCCAAGACCTGATTTCGCCGACACGCGCGGCGCATCAACGGCATCGATGCCAATGATATCTTCAATCTCTTGAATGACGCGCTCAGGCTCAACTTGTGGTAGATCAATCTTATTTAAGACTGCCATCACCTCTAAACCTTGATCCACTGCGGTATAACAGTTGGCGACCGATTGTGCCTCCACGCCCTGAGCCGCATCTACAACCAATAGTGCGCCTTCACAAGCCGCTAGTGAGCGTGAGACTTCATAAGAGAAATCGACGTGACCCGGGGTATCAATAAAGTTTAGCTGATAGCGCTCACCGTTTGGATGATCATAATACAGCGTCACCGACTGTGCTTTAATCGTGATACCGCGCTCACGCTCAATATCCATGGAATCAAGGACTTGCGCCTGCATCTCGCGATCTTGCAGCGCGCCACACATCTGAATAAAACGATCGGCAAGGGTCGATTTGCCATGATCAATGTGGGCAATAATAGAAAAGTTACGAATATTGGCTAATGCAGTCACAAAGCGCCTACTAAATAATGGATGTTGGAGTAATGATCGGTTCGCACAATGGTAATAATAGCCATTGCTAAAGCGTACCGATGTATGCAGGTATTCTAGCAGTTTTCCACTGTAAAGTAAGGCGATTTTATTAGCAGGGATTGGAATGGCTACTGACATTAACGACTGAGTAGTGTTAACGATTAAATAAGTGCTTAGATTAACATTTTACAACGCAATATTAATGGCTTTAATTTAACCAAGACATCATTGGCTGGCTCTGTCTGATAAGTTATTTAGCGGTATCAGAACTTATGCTAGTGGCATCCGTTGGCTTTAAATACTTATACATCCAGGGTGATTTGCCATAAAAAGCGCCATTGATTTGCGTCTGTTCAATCAGATATTCACGAAACCTTAAATAAAACTCATTATCTGGGCTTTTGGGATGCCGCCAAAAATCATCAAGCGGCTTTGGGTCTGTCAGTTTTGGGGTGTCGTAAATCGCGCGACCCATAACCTTGGTAGGTTTTTTATGATATACCGACTGTAGCCCTGTCGTACTATTAATCGTCACCATACCGATACTATGCTTCATCAAGGTTGGCAGATGCATATCGCAGCCATAAAAAACGCGATGACTGACCTGATAGCGCGCAGCCAAACTGCAGACCAATTCTCGATAATCTCGATGACCGCGATCTAACGGATGGTGCTTAAATACCAATAACTGCGCCTCATGAGCATGACCTGCAAAGCTTGCGATGGCTTCGTCAATGAACTGTACCACATCACGATAATCACTGTGATGAGTAATCTGCGAGTCATTGTGTACTTGTAGGCTAATCAAGAAGTAATTATCACTTTCTTGTTTGGTCAGTCTCTTTTGTAGTTGTTTGTCAGGTACATAGCCGCGCAGCTTACGCCATGGCGCTTTTAACCATGCTATTGCCTCTTGCCACGCTGTCATACCTCGGTAATGCGAATAATGGGGATAGCGACTCTTGTATAGCCAAGCAATAATGTAGTAAACGATGGCGGCGATACTCAAGCGATAAAATCGATTGTGCGTATATAACGGCTTATCATTGGCCTTATTCAACGCTTTAATATCGGCAATTTTTAACCGCGAATTACCATTAATACCGTACTCCTGCAAGGTAATATAATCGGGTCGCAAATAGCCTTCTTCGAACACAAAAAATGAAGTGCCTAACTTTTCACTGATGCACGACGCTTGTGTATGATGCGGGCGGCAGTCACCAAAACACACAATCGCATCAATATTATGCTCGCTAATAAAGGCCTGCAGCCAAGACGAAAACTGCGCCAAAGTACCTGTGTACTCATGTGTATTAGGATGGCTATAAAAAAACGCATCACCGGCATTAAAGTTGATTTTACTTACTTGAATATTTTGAGTCTGCAAAAATGTAGAAAAGCGATTGAAAAAGCCGCCCATCTTTCCCTGTAACAGCAAGACGTGTCGATGAGTAAGCAAATGAGACATCGAAGCTGCCATAGTATTAGATTACCATTGATTGAAGAATAGACAGACAAAAGAGAGGCAAAGGGATTGAGTAAATAACCCTAAATGACAAACAATTATACCGAAAAAACCCTTGCTTGTCGCAATGGATTTATAAGAGGTACTTGGCGTTTATTAACGAGATAATTTACGTAAGCGCTGCTGCCATTGATGACGCTGTTGCATAAAATGCGTGGCAGCACGACGCTTAAATTGGCTAGGTATCTGGCTGATTATGGCTAAAGGTTTTTTTGACGTGGCACTTGTCTTCACCGAAGCATTATTTATCTGGTTTTGCTTTGCGGCAAGATCGTTATTTTTCGGTGGATACAAATAGTCAATCACTTGCTCGACTTGCGCCAGTCCATAACCATTGGGAAGGCGATACAAAGGGTAGTCTATTAACGTACAGTGTAGCAGTTGTTCAAGCGTCAACGACGTCTGTCGTTTTCGTCTCTCTAAATAGTCAGCTTTCGGTGATAATTGGGCATCCATATCTGTCGTTAAACCCCAGCCGGCATAAAACGGTAAGCCGTAACAAGTAACGTCTAAACCACGAAGCAAGGCTTCAAAACCTGTCAATGAGCTAATAGTATGCACCTCATCAACACTCTCTAAACAGTCCGGCACTGCGGTATCATAAGCGACCGCTTGTACCTGTTTTAGATGCGCGGCGGTTACCTTCCCTGCACGTAATCCCGCCTCAACATCTGGATGCGGCTTATAAATCAGATAAGCATCAGGATTGTCTTGGCGTACACGCTCAATCAAACCACTGTTGGTTTTAATCGTTGAACCACAATACTGTACCGATAAGTCGTCTTCTACTTGCCCGACAATAAGAACACGGGATTTCCCAGATAGCTTAGCGTCTTGCATCCAAGAGATCTGTTGATCATCAGCGCCATCTACATTCATGCCAACATTGTACTTGCTGACCCGCTGAGTCAGCAGCTTGCCTCGCAGTGACTCTACTCGTGCACACTGCTTTGGCGTCAAGGCCTCACAGTGACGTAATAGCGCTTCCAAATCTGACGGCCGCGTTGCATCATAATAAATGCCTTGCTTGTCTATAACGACAGACAACGGTGCTAATAAGGTAGCCCCCAAACCATTTGAGCGAATAAACCCATCTTCCATACAGTAAATAGCTGGAATATCTGAACGTTGCTCAGCCAATTTACTTTGTCGTTTCTTTTGTACTTGCTGGCGCTTGGCTAGGCCCCATACCAGTAGCGGCTGCTGATAATTAACACGCAAGTGATCAGGATGCAGTAAATTTTTGAGGCGTGGCTTGGGTTTTACAAACAAAGTGGTACGAGGTAGATGGACAAAAGCTTTCACAAAGGGCAGTTTCCAACGGCTAAACTCATATACCGTTAAATTACCCTCAAGACGTCCTTGCCAATAACGATTGGTGATTAACCACTCAATGGCGGTATCAATCTCGCAGGCTTGCTTGGTGGCTGGATCTACATAGGCACTATAATCGATATAAGCACTATAAAATAAGCTTTCTAACGTAACCGTAAGGCTATTAGAGGATTGTTTGTTTCGCTGGTTAGGCAGGCGTTCAGGTATTTTCCATGGTTTTGCCAATAACTTAGAAAGTCGCCCTGATTCTGTTAATTTTTCAGGCGGCAGCATGGCAGCAGCAAACGCTTGACGGCGCTTCTTTACTACTTTAAGCAAGCGCTTTGGTGCACCGCTGTCATCGGTCAGGCCCCAACCACTATACCAATTAACGCCAAAACAATGCACTGTCTTGCCGAGCATTAGTGCCTCAAAACCCATGTGCGAGCTGACGGTATAAACATCGCTAACTTGCGCCAACAACTCGATAGGATTAAGCGCTTGGGTTAACAGTCGAACGTTTTTAGGTCGTTTTAAACGGGTCAGGTATCCTGATTTTGCTGCAGGATGGGCTTTGATCCAAATATGGGCATGAGGGTGATTACGGCAAGCAGCTTTTAACATGCGCTTGAACTGCTTACCATCAGCACCCGCGCCTTTGATAGAGGCATCACCAACGACTTGATCAATTAACAACACATGCGTTTTTGGAGCAGTGGGCGCTATATTAGAATTTTTCTCGGTCACCAAGTCATCTAATGAGGGACTTGCAATCACTGCATTGTATTTGCTTAATTTAGCGTTGCAAATACGCGCCATTAAGGCTTGCGCGCGCTTGTTGTCTGACAATAAGTCATGCGCACTTGAATAATCATGAGCACGTTGAATAATTAGCTGTTCAAGGCGTGAGCGCTGCGTCGAATCAAAGTAGATACCGATATCATCAATAACCACACTTAATCCATAGCGGCTACTAAGCCCAGAATCTAGCGAACGTAAGAAGCCATCTTCAATACTTAATGTCGGCAGCCCTTGCCGGTTGGCGGCGCGCTTTGCTCGTTGATAGCTTTTTTTATGACCCCAACCGATAAAAGCATCCGGGGTTTCAGACCCTACGTTAAAGCGCTGTTGTAAAGCTGACCAAGGATACCAACGCTGTAGGTCTGCTCGTAAGACGTCTGAAAGTAAAAGGTTGTTACGGCGCATCCCTTTGCCGACTACCGCCAGACGTTTGGGTGCGTTAGATTCCAACCATTCAGGTTTTAATAAATTAGATGGCAATAAATTAGATTTCATTGATGGCAAAAATAGTGCGTCAATAAAGGGTGACGCCACTGGCATCTTATCCTTATTTATCACACTTTTTGCCATTTTCGATACCTTATTCAAGTTATATAGGAGTGACTATAAATCTAGTACAACTTTGGCTGCAATGGCTAACTGATAAAGTATTTGCGATAAACCACGGGCGATTTCTACACGTTTGGTTTTGACTTTCGGTAATACCATGATCTCATCACCCTGTTGAATACGGTAAGCGGTATTAACCACTTCACTGGCCCCATTTTGATGAACAACTAAGATCTCTTTAACATCAGCATTGTCAGAGAAACCGCCTGAATTGGCAACATAATCACCAACCGTATAATCTGGGTTAAAGGTTAGCGCGCCTTGTGCTCGTACTTGACCGTTAACCGTAATAACGGAAGTTTGCGCCGGTATCTCAATAATATCACCTTGCTGCAGAATAATATCCTGCCACGAATTCGGTACGACGACGATTTGACCAGTGGTTTTAACATTACGGGCTTTGGCGACAAACTGCTTAACCAAATTGGCATCGTCTTGACGCAATGCCGCCTCTTCACGCGTCGTCGATTGACTGGCAAGCGTCAATTCTTCCAAACGATCCAGCGATTCGTTAATCATGCGTTTTTGCTGTTCAGCAACAGACTCACGATAAATCGTTAAATGCGTCAGCTTCGCCAATGGGCTTGGTTGCAGCTGGGGGACGATGTCTTTTAGACGAGCACCATAAGGCACAACCATGGCACCATTACCCGTATGTGCGCCTTTAACTTGTACGGCGATGGTGCCGGCATAACGATCTGAGGTAACCACCATCTGATCGCCATTATAGACAGGAACATTCTGCGCTTCTGCAAGGGAGTAATATTCTGCGGTTTGCGCGCGTCCTGCACTGCGAGTGATGCTAACGTTGGTAGCTTTAGCTGCGGGACTAGCCACTTGCAGTACATCACCGATGGTTAGGTCGTTTACATCAAACTCAAAGGTGTATTCGTTCTGAACTTCCCCGCCCACTTGAAAGGTTTTTTTCTGTGGGGCAACAGTAATGACGTCACCATCACGGAATGCAAATGACTGTAATTTACCCGCCAATAAAAAATCATATAAATTGACTTGCTGCAACATCTGACCATTACGTTTGATTTGGATATCAATATAACTGCCGCGGGTTGGATCAACGCCGCCCGCACGGTCTAAATAGGACAATACTGAATCTGCTGCAAGCCCACCATAATAACCGGGTTGTTTGACAAAGCCAGTCACGAAAACTTTCACTGGCTGTGCTTGCTCTAATGACGCATAAACGCCGACGTTCGAGCGATAAATACGACTGACCGCACTTTTGACCACGTTTTGTAGACTGCCATTTTGCACACCAGAGATACGGACTGGACCAACATTCGGTAAGAAAATATTACCTTGCGGATCTACAGTCGTGGTCGCGGCATATTGATAGGCGCCCCACATTCGTACTTGTACATTATCACCAGGATTAATCACATAGCTGTCGTTAAAGGTAGAACCAGAAGTCGTCGAAAACGCACCGCGAAATAGCTGCTCACCAAACATCATATCTTGAGTATCGATATCTTGATAAGGACGCGTGGTATTAATCACTGACTGACTGGGTAAGCTTGCGGCATTGACAGCTTCTTGAGTCGTTGCTTGACCCGGAACCCCACCAGCGAAAGCTTGCGTTGAGACATTAATGTTACTGCGGTTTTGGTCTTGACTCATGCTATTGCTACTAGTACCAAAGCTAGACCCTGCTATTTGATCCGCATAACTGGTCGCTGCTATTGCCGAGATGCTGGTCGCAGCCATCGTCAAGCTGATTACCTTAATCATGGTCACGATAGGACGTGGTTTCATGTTCATGCGTTGTATTCCTTTGCAGATCTATCGATCATTACTGGTATTTGGTTTGGCAAATCGTTCGCGATTGCCAAGCGCATCAAATCTTTAGCTTTTTACAGGGTAAAAATTTTAAAACTTACCCTGTAAGAAAATTCAAAGCTAGCTACGATGGTCACGAACCACTGCCATTACTAGACGTACAAAGCCATAAAGCATCAAAAGCAATGCCAGCGATGTCCAAATAATATAAATATGACGCGGATAGGATGCTTCTTCAGCCTCATAAGGGGTTGAGATTACAATCAAGTTTTTCATTTTTTTAAAGGCTTCTAAGCGGGCCTTTTCAAGCGATGATAGTGACAACTTATATAACTCAGTGGCGAACTCAACATCCGCTTTAATCGTCTCAAACTGTACAGCTTGACGGTTCAATTTGGTCGTATTTGGTGAGGTTAGTTTGGTTTGTTCTTGAGCAATCTGCTCTTCAACTGCCTTGATTTGACTTCTTAACGACACCACTTGCGGCGCATCTGGGTTCAAATAGCTTAGCAATTGTCGCTCTTCAGTGCGTAATGAGCTAAGCTGCGCTTGTAGGCTACCAATCAGTTGATTAACAATTTGGGCATTGGCCTGCGGGTCATAAATTTCGTTTTCATTTTGATAATTGAGCAACTGTTCTTTGGCATCATTCAAGCGATCCTGTGATTCATCGAGTTGCGTCTCGGCAAACACCAGTTGATCACGCGCGACCTCTTGTGAAATGCGGTTTACAAACTGTTCAGACTCACTCAAAATCGCTTTGTTAAGCTCAAAAGCGTAGTCTGAATCAAAGGCTTCTGTCGATACTGACAATACATAGCTTTGTTCGTCAAGATTGATATGAACCCGACTTTTAAAATATTCGAGTAAATCTTCTTGCGACGCATCAGGATCAATCTCGTAAATAGGATCCGAGCCATCTACATAATAAGCCTCGCGGAACTTAAACTTATTATCAAGGCGCTTCACCATATCATTGGACAATATATATTCAGTCAGATAGGTTGCATCTTCTTTACTGGTGCTATTCACACCTAACAAGGCCGATAGACCGCCACCAGAAGGTACGCTAGATTCGCTCACTTGTTTCACGACCACATCAGCTGTCGAAATAAAGCGCGGATGTGCAAGGGTCATGACATAAAAGATCACCAACACCCAAGGGAGGATCACCAAGCCAATGAACAGCGAGAAGTCAATTATCTTATTTTTTCGCTTTGTGGACATGCTTTTCATAAACCTCAATCGCTTCTGTTGTGTCATCAAAGACGTGTGCTGTTTGATCCATTAGCACAATACCAATATCGCAATTACGCTTAATATCACCGATGTTATGCGATACAATTAAAAACCCGGCTTGCTGACGGCGCGCTGCTAAAATCTCTTCACTACGCTTACGAAAAGCGGCGTCACCAACCGCACCAGCTTCATCAAGCATATAATAATCAAAATCAAAGGCTAAGCTTAAACCAAAGGTTAAGCGTGCTTTCATACCTGAAGAATAGCTTTTTACTGGCATATCAAAATAATTACCAATGTCAGCAAATTCTTCGACAAAACGAATTTTTTCATCGATATAGGGTCCGCTTGAGTAAAGACGACAAACAAAACGCACGTTTTGACGGCCCGTCAAGCTACCTTGGAATCCACCTGCTACACCAACTGGCCAAGAAATAGTGGAATCGGTAATAATTTCACCACTATCCGGCTCATCAAGACCACAAATAATCCGCAGCAACGTTGATTTACCCGCACCATTTCGACCAAGTAAACCTACATTTTTTTTATCACCGATGGTCAGGTTTAAATCTTTAAATAAATAATGCCGACCTTGCTTAGTCATAAATGATTTGGAAATATTTTTGATCTCGATCATTTATCTACCTATATTTTTGAATGACTATCAATAATACTAAGGAGAAAGTTAGCTACTTAACGAGAACGCAGCATATCTCTTTCTGTAAATTTATAAAGTAAAAGGCCAAAAAAATTAACACCGATCATCCACTTCAAAAAATACCCTATATCAATATGATAGGCTGGATAATTGGGAGCGAAAGCATGTCTTATGAGCTCAATATTATGGATCAAAGGATTATATAATAAGTAACTAAAATAAGGCTCTGGAACTATGTGAATAGGGAAAATAATACCTGAGGTAAAGTAAAGTATCGTAAAAAATATTGTCACTACTTTACTAATTTCGCCACCATAATACCCTATTACCATCATAATCAAAGCGATGCCAAAGCTAAACATGAACAAAGTAATCCAGCAAAACAATACAATATGCAGGTTTTCTAAGTTGGCATAGATATTAAAAAAGGCCAAACCAACTAATAGTAGTATCGAAGTAAAAAAATAAATGATTAACTCTAAAAATGAGCGGGCAATAATTACATCGATGTGTTTGATTGAGCGATACATCAACAAGCCTTTATTCGCTTCAACAGCCCCTAATGCCCTTGTTGCTATTTTTTGAAACATACGAAATGGAACCATCCCTGCTACTAAGAACAAAGAAAAATCCATTCCTGGTACCAAACGCTCACGAATAGCACCAAAAATAACCAAAAATATAAGAATTTGAAAAATAACTTCTAGCGGCGCCCATAAATAACCCAAGCGATAACCACCAAAACGCGTTTGCAGCTCACGCATGAGCAATGCATGGAATGCCGCACCCATGACTTTCAGTCCACTACGGTGCTTAATAGGACGATAAGGAGGTAATTGTACAGACATAGCGTTACAGGACTTTACCGAAAACAGCCCCTATGATAAGTAAGCGGGACATAAGTTACAAGAATTAATCTGTACCTAAACAGATAAACCTATGATTTAGCAAGAAAACAGCAAGTAAATATAAGCGGTTATTTATCTAACTGACTTTAGAATATTGTCTTCATTGGGTTTTTTAGCCAAAAAAAAACCAATCACAAAGGATTGGCTTCTTTCGTACTGCTATTCTTACTATAAATGGTGGCGATGAAGAGACTTGAACTCTTGACCTCACGATTATGAGTCATGCGCTCTAACCAGCTGAGCTACATCGCCATTTAAGGCTCGGTATAATACCGATAGAGACGACTGTCGTCAACCCCTAATTATCGTTTATCTGCAAAAAATAGGAATTTAATTCAAATTAATAGCAAATATGTATAGCACTAACGATAAAAACGAACAATAAAAAATTGGTAAACCGATAAGCCGGGTTCTGTCGTGGACAATCATTCCTCTAGGCGTATCATCGCTAATACGCTCAAGCAACCTACCCGCATCGAACGCGGGCCGCGCCATGCCGATGCCTATTTGGTCTTGCTACGCGTGGAGTTTACCATGCCGTGAGATGTTGCCATTCACGCGGTGCGCTCTTACCGCACCCTTTCACCCTTACCTCGCTTGCGCGGGGCGGTCTACTCTCTGCTGCACTGGTCGTCAAGTTACCCTGCCCAGCCGTTAGCTGGCACGCTGCCCTATGTAGCCCGGACTTTCCTCCCCTGCGCATCTGTTGCCAGTGTGCAGCGGCGATTGTCTAGTCTACCAAGCGCGCTAGTATAGCAAAACTAATGGCGGTCTAGGAATATCTTTTGTGCTTATTTCACCTTTTTTACCAAGTGATTTGAATCATGATCTAAATAAAGTTCAGCGGCAACATTAAATCATTGTCATTTTTCTGGTCTTTATCTTGGCATGACAGCTGTAGCCAATGTGTGTTTGGATAATTTTGCGCTAAGTAGTTTTTTAAATAATCAATCGTGCTATTAGCTATTTGCTTATCTGTCTGAGCAGCACTATCATGAATATGGTTATAAATGACGCTATGTACCGTCAAACCACGCGCTTTAATCGCCTCTAAACTCAGCAAGGTATGATTAATACTACCAAGCCGACCTGATGTGACTAAAATCACCGGATAACCTTGAGTAGCAATATAATCTAAGGTTAATAGCTGCTCGGTTATGGGCACAAGCAAGCCACCTGCGCCCTCTAATAGCACTATATCGTAGCTTTGTTGCAATTGCTGCGTAAACTTGGTGATGATTTCAGGGTCTAGAACGGCATTAGCAAGCGCAGCAGATAAATGCGGTGACGCCGGCTTCTCATAGCGAAACGGACACGTGGTAAAGTCAACATCACACGGCTGCAACGGCATATTCATCAATTGACGATGAGTGACAATATCATCGGCAATATTCATCTCACCAGTATCACAATTGACGCTAACGCCTGTTTGTACCAACTTTTGAGTGATGACGTTAATACCTTGCTGTATCAACGCTTTTGCTATCATGCCGGTAGCGTAAGTCTTGCCAATATCGGTATCGATACCAGAGATAAATAGCACGCTCATAGTTGACCTTGCTTTGTTAAATAAACACGAACCACCGTTAACAATGACTGACATAACGTTGCTAACTCAGTGTCAGTAATCATATAAGGCGGCATGATATAAACCAACTTGCCAAAGGGTCTGACCCAAATGCCGTGTTCAATAAGTAAAGATTGAAATACTGGCATATTAACCGCGTCATTAAGCTCAATGACGGCTACCGCCCCCAAACAACGTACTTCTTCAACGCCAGCTAACGTCGCTGCAGGCGCGAGTTGTTGTTCCATTACGGTTTGCATATTTGCCGTACGAGCTTCGATATCATAGGACAAAATTAAATCAATCGATGCACAAGCGACCGCACAAGCCAGCGGATTTCCCATAAAGGTCGGGCCATGCATCAGGGCTGGATAATCACTTTGGCTGATGGTGTCAGCAATATGGCGCGTACATAAAGTCGCGGCAAAGGTCATATAACCGCCCGTCAGTGCTTTGCCAATGGTCATAATATCAGGACTAATATCGGCATGCTCGCAAGCAAACAGCTTGCCACTACGCCCAAAGCCTGTGGCGATTTCATCAGCAATGAGCAGCACGTTATGCTCATCACATAGCTGACGCAGTAGTTGTAAATACTCAGGGCTATAAAAGCGCATACCGCCTGCGCCTTGAATAATAGGCTCAATGATAAATCCGGCAAGTTGATCGCTATTTTTAGCAAAAAACACTATTAATTCATCACGTGTAGTTTGATTTAGCCCGCGCTCAAATCCTAAAGGCGGCGCAGACACAAAGTGCTGCATCGGTAATTGTTTACCATACAGGCTGTGCATGCCATTAACAGGATCGCAAACACTCATCGCATGCCACGTGTCGCCATAATAGCCAGAGTGCGTTGAGGCAAACTGGCACTTTTGCGGACGCGCAGTGGCAATTTGATATTGCAATGCCATTTTTAGCGCCACTTCTACCGCGATACTGCCGCTATCGGCATAAAATATCGCATCGAGTCCAGCAGGTACAATAGCTAGCAGCTTTTTGCCTAAATCTATCGCTGGCTGATGGGTCAAGCCGCCAAACATGACATGCGCCATTTTGCCCAATTGTTCAATCATCGCGGCATTGAGCGTTGGATGATTATAACCATGGACACTCGCCCACCAAGATGACATGCCGTCAATCAGACGCGTACCATCTTGCGTGACAATATAAATGCCTTCTGCATGATCAATAACGATATTTGGATAGGTGGGCGGCAGGCTGGCGTAGGGATGCCAAAGGTGCTGTTGATCAAAATCACTGGTAGCAGCATCGACACTCATAGTACGCGCTCAAACGACAAGCATTTATTTTTAAAAAAGCGTACTACCATTTGAATATCCGTATTCGTCATATTATTCCTAGTTTTTAGCATTTTTATATAGTGGATTTACTTTAAAAAAAATACAGTGCGACTGGGATGAGTTTTTCGTAGCCTCTGTGATAACAGCAAGCAAAGGAAGTTTATACCAATCGCACCTATCTATTAATGTATCGATTTTTAACGTATCGATTTTATTTTAAAATAACTATTAACTCAAAGGCACGATTGGCAACGCATTACTGACCAGTGATACGTTTGTATTTTGACATCAAATCGCTTTCGGTTTCGACATGATCAGGATCATGAGGAATACAGTCGACAGGACAAATGACCACGCATTGCGGCTCATCGAAATGGCCAACGCATTCGGTACATAGGTCGGGGTTGATAACATAGATGTCATCGCCTTCTGAGATGGCCTCATTCGGGCAGGCAGGCTCGCAGACGTCACAGTTGATGCATTCATCAGTGATTAATAGCGCCATAAACTGCTCCTTATATTTTACGGATAACAATCAAGACTGGCCGTTTTGACGGTTCCAGCGAATAGTCGTCAATAAATACTATGTCTATTTAAGATTGAGTTTCTCAGCAAAGCCTTGCGACACACACTGAGGAACAAATTTAGTCACATCGCCGCCAAGCTTGGCAATTTCGCGAATCATGGTAGACGAGATAAACGAATAGTTCTGAGATGGGGTCAAAAATACTGCTTCAAAGTTCTCATCAAGTTCACGGTTCATATTGGCCAGCTGAAACTCATATTCAAAATCCGACATCGCCCGTAGACCACGCAAGACGGCAGTGGCATTTTTTTCACGCATAAAATCGACCAGCAGACCTTCAAAACCAATCACCGATACTTGCGGTAAATCAGCAAATACGGTTTCGACCAAGGTAACGCGCTCTTCAAAACTAAATAGCGGTTTTTTATGATGGCCTGAAGCAACGGCAATGACGACCTCGTCGAACAGCTTGGTTGCTCGCTTGACTAAATCGACATGACCATTAGTAATGGGGTCAAAGGTACCAGGATATAAAATTTTGGTATGTAGCTTTGAGGAATTGGCAGCAGTAGGATGGCTCATAACGTGGCTAATGTAGTCGGTAATATTACGCTATATGCTAGCAAATTTTGCCCAAACTTAATACTCATCTGCTACATTTGTCCTAACAGCCGACTTATACCAATCCCAATCATTAAAGTTGCGCCCAAGTACGAGTAGTTAAAGACTGAATCCTCTGTGGCTGTTTAAGCAGATTATTCCAAGCCAAGCAAGCGGCTTCGACAATAGCCTCATAACTTTCATAACAACGATTAGATAGCTCATTTTGCTTAAGGTACTGCCATACTCTCTCAGAGGGATTAAGCTCAGGTGAATAAGGCGGTAATTTAAGCATAGTGACATTACCCTGATTCAAGCTTGGTTGATGCCACAATGCACCGTCCATCACTACGACCGCATGGCGTCCTTTTGGTACGGCTTTACTAATCTCAAGCATATGCAATAACATTGTATGTTTATTGACTGAAGGCAATACTAAACCTACCGCCTCTGCTGTCGCTGGACAAAAGGCACCAAACAGATAAGCGGAATTAAACTGCTGCTGCTTGATCAGTCGAGGACGCTCACCGCGGTAATGCCAAACTCTAGTCAATGACCCCTGTTGTCCTATTCGAGTTTCATCTTGGAACCATATATCTACGTGATCTAGGCTTACCTCAGTAGGTAGGGACGCCTCAACCTGTGCTATAAAGTTTTTTTAAAAGCGTCTTGAGCTTGTATGTCGGCTTTTGGATGCTGACTACGAGCACTTATCCAACTCATATCAATACGTTTAAGCAGCTCGTAGATACCATTGACGGTATAGTGGGCGTTGTAGTGTTCTTTAGCCAATTGCTGAATATCTTTACCGGTCAAACGACCGCCAGCTCGCTTGTCTTGTTCAGAGACTATCATGGCTTTAAAAGCGTCTGTGTCTGCTTCTACCAGTTTACTATGCCGACCTTTGCGATGACGATCATAGAGACTCTCAAGTCCTCGTTCATGATATCGTTTCAAGGTACGCCTGGCAGTTTGAGGGTGAATACAAAGATCTTTGGCAATATCGTTAGTGGCTTTGCCTATACTATATTGGTATAAGATAAGCAGGCGTAGGCGGGCTCTGGGGTTACTCTCGGTCTTTGAGTGTTTGCCAAAGTCATGCTCTTCTAGGTTATGGATTGGTATAGTCATAAGTGGATTATACTATATATTTTGGGTTTGGTATTACATTTTTGTGAACTGCTTTGCTACAATAGGCGGTTCGACTCATCCCTCTTATTATTTATAATAAAAGACAATCCATATTAAAGGGTTCGGATGAGGACTGTTAGACAAGGGCAATATATTTTGCAGCCCTTATGGAGAAATTATGTCAAAAAAATCAAGAAAACCGGACAATCAAATTTGTGCCAACAAAAAGGCGCGCCACGAGTACTTCATCGAAGAAACCTTTGAAGCAGGTCTGGCGCTACAAGGCTGGGAAGTCAAAGCCATTCGTGCAGGTAAAATGACGATTACTGAAGCCTATGTCATCTTCCGCAATAATGAAGCCTTCTTATTTGGCGCGCATATCCAGCCATTGTTATCTAGCTCAACGCATGTGAGTCCTGATAGCATTCGTACCCGTAAGCTACTCCTCAATCGCCGCGAGATTGAAAAGCTGTTTGGCGCTGTCAATCAAAAGGGCTATGCTTGCGTACCGTTGTCTTGTTATTGGAAAAACTCGCTGGTTAAATGTCAAATTGGCTTGGCACTGGGTAAAAAGCAACATGATAAACGCAAAACGCTAAAAGACCGTGATTGGGAACGTGATAAGCAGCGCGGCTTTAAACAGCATTTAGATTAAGACTCTGTAAAAATAAGTTTTACTCTAATAAAAAAAGGACGATTCAGCGTACTGTTGAATCGTCCTTTTTTATTTGAAAAAATAGCGTTTTGATAAGACTGAGCTGCATTGTTAAAAATCAGATTGCTTGAGCTATTTTATTGATCTTCGACTCTTTTTGAGCACGGCGCAGTTGACGAATACCATGGCTAATCAAACAAGCAATACCCAACCAAATGAGCCCATAGCTATAAATCATTGCTGATTCAAATGGATTGCCCAAGACGGTGATGGCCAGTATAAACAATAATGCTGGTTCTAAGTAACTCATCATGCCATAGACATTCACGGGGAGCATTTGACTGGCATCGACGTTGGTTTTCATAGCCAGCACACTAAGTACACCCAATCCCGCCAGCATTATCATAAAGAAACCAGAACCACTTACCACGCTCAAACTGCTCGGCGCGAATAAAAATAAATAAACCAAGGCAAATGGCGCGAATATCGTTAAATCAACCAATAGTCCAGTCACCGCGCCAATCCCTTGCAGACGACGCAAAATATAATAAATAGGATACGTGCCACAGACCCAAAGCGTGGCCCAAGAGACACTTTGGGTACGAATAATTTCACTACCGACCCCTAATGCGGCAAAGCTAACCGCCAACCATTGCAAACGGCTTAACTTTTCGCCAAAAAAGACGCAACCAAATATAACCATCATTAGTGGGAATAAGAAATAACCCATTGCGGTTTGAACGCCCTGCCCATTGACCGGTGCCCACATAAATAACCAAAACTGACTGAGGAATATCGGTGTTGGCAATAACAACCACGCCCACTGCTTCACAGTACCTAGCGCTTTTAACTTATCAATATGCAAACCCAAGCGCCCACTAATTAGCAAATAGCCTATCAGTGCCGCCCACATCGCTAGCATACGCCAGATAAAGACTTGCGTACCTGACAATGGCGCTAAAAAGCTGCTGTAAGCATAAAGTACGCCAAACAACAAATTCGACAATACTGCTAAGGCCACGCCCATGATTAACGTACGTTGCTGTGTGCTGCCTGCTGTCCAGATTGTAGCCAGTGGCAAGCGCGAGACAGTCGTTGCGAGTATATTAGCGAATACGTTAGATAGCATTAAGATAGACATAAAGACACCGTACATGTAAATAGATTTTAGAAAACCCACTATTAGCCTGTATTTATTATGGCTAAGCTTTGATTACTAGGCTTTGTTTGCCAAGCTTTGATTAGTGGTGTCTATTTTACTGAACGATATTGATAAATTATCTCCAAATAAAGCTATTTATGAATAAATTTATCTTTTATGACTCTCAAAACCAAATATTTTCTTAAATTTTGACTTATAGTGATAATAATTATAAAAATCTTTAACAAAAATACTTTTTAGAAGAGAGCATACAATGAGCCAAATTTTAGATGATATCGATAAAGCGATTTTAAATTTGCTACAAGATGATGCGACCTTGCCATTAAAGACGGTGGCAGAACACGTGCATGTGTCTATCGCTACTGCCCAGCGCCGCATCCAAGCATTAGTAAGCAATGGCGTCATTACCAAGCAAGTCGCTATCGTGGATCCAAATAAGGTTGGCTACGGCCTGACTGCCGTGGTAATGATAGAGATGGCGCGCTCAAATACCTCGATGCAACATCGATTTGAGCGCTTGATGAATGCACAGCCACAAGTGATGAGCTGCTATGAAGTGTCCGGTGATGCGGATTTTATGTTGATGGTCAATGCCAGAAATATGAGCGATTATCATCGATTCACGACTGGTCTGCTCACCTATGAGAACAATGTACGCAACTTTAAAAGCCAATTTGTGATGAATTTTACTAAAAGTGGGACAAAGATTTTGCTTGATTAGCAATCTCAACAAGCATTGGTTTATTGGGTTAATTAAAAGTAGATAAGTTACTACTAAAAAAGGTACGATATCAACGAAAGTCTGGCAGTAAACAATAATTGCCACCTCAATAGTCCATTGACAGTAGACAAGGAAGTCGTAGTATGACTAAAAATACCCGTGCCCTTAAAAAAGAAGAAAGTGCTGATCCAGCACTAAAAGCATTAAGTTTTAAAACAGTGATAACAGGGGCGTCGCTCGCGGCATTGCTCGCCAGCTCAGGCTGTGCCACCAGTTCATTGTTAGAAGACAATAACCGTGTCAGCACTACCACGACTAAGAGTGTGTTGTCTGAAGACCAAATCGTGGCTTTTGGTCGTCCTGCGCAAGCATTGCCAAAAACGCCAAATGCGACCATGGTGATCGTCGGTGAAAAGAACAGCTACGTGCTGACCCAAGGCGGGACAGAAATGGTCAATTTGCTCACCAATCTGACGCCAAAGAACATCCAAGTCGATAATGACATGAGCTTTGCTGTGCCCAATAATGATGGGTATTTTCAGGGAGAAATGAAGCTGTCTTACGCCAAATTAAAGGATGAATTTAAGCGTTCTGACTATCAGTTCTTTTTACAAAATAGTGGCCGCGAATGCACCTCCGCCAGCGATCTGCGCATGAACGCTCAGCGCTTTTGTTTTAGTATCCCTGTCAAAGGCGCTATCTATCCACAAGTCAGTAATTTAAGCCTAATTCAGTCGAATTATCGCGCTTTAAGCAAGCCTTATATGGTCAGCTTCCATACACAAACGCAGCAAGACCAAGTCACTCGTAGTGGTACGAATACGGCTCAAAAGTTGGTTTTATTGCCTTTCGCCCTAGCATTTGATGTGGTGACTTTCCCATTCCAGCTATTAGAGTAGTAATTCCTTACTATAAACGATGATTTAGAACGAAAAGATGGTTGGTTTCTAAAAGCCTTTTTATTCATAGATTGTCTTACACTATCAATAACTTATCATTAATCGCCCATCATAGAATAGGTCGCATCATGAGTGCGATTCATGTTAAAATGAGCGCTTTTAAATGAGCCGTTGTTAATGAATAACAATAACGGCTTATTTTTAGTGCCACTTTTTAATTAACAG
Organism: Psychrobacter okhotskensis; assembly: GCF_965638355.1. Classification (NCBI taxonomy): domain Bacteria; kingdom Pseudomonadati; phylum Pseudomonadota; class Gammaproteobacteria; order Moraxellales; family Moraxellaceae; genus Psychrobacter; species Psychrobacter okhotskensis. The sequence continues at coordinate 544,805 of NZ_OZ281822.1, read as the reverse complement.
GTCTGCCCATGTCTGCCGATACCATCGCCCGCACCGCCTTTAAACAAGGCACCAAGCCACTTTACGACTACGACAAACACTGGGCGAGCTGCTACGAGCCTGCGCCTTATCTGCCGATGAGCCGTAAAGAAATGGATGATTTGGGCTGGGACGCTTGTGACGTCATCATCATCTCAGGCGATGCCTATGTCGACCATCCAAGCTTTGGCATGGCGATTATCGGCCGCTTATTAGAAGCACAAGGCTTCCGCGTCGGTATCATTGCCCAGCCAGACTGGAAGAGCAAAGATGCCTTTATGGAACTGGGCAAACCTGTCTATGCTTATGGTGTGACGGCGGGCAATATGGACAGCATGATTAACCGTTATACCGCTGATCGCAAGATTCGTAGCGATGATGCGTACTCTCCAGGCAATGTCGCCAATAAGCGTCCTGACCGCGCTGCTATCGTCTATAGCCAGCGCTGCCGCGAAGCGTATCCTGATGTGCCGATTATCTTAGGCGGTATCGAAGGTAGCTTACGCCGTATCGCCCACTATGACTATTGGTCAGATAAAGTTCGCCGCAGCATATTGCTCGATGCCCGTGCCGATGTCTTATTGTATGGTAATGCTGAGCGTGCCATCGTCGATGTGGTACATGGTCTGTCGAAAGGCTATAGCTTTGAGCAAATGAGCAAATTGCGTGGTACGTCCTATCTGTTGACCCCGACGCGCCGCCATTGGCAAGCGGATATGACCGAAGTCGCTAGTAACGATGTCGATACTGTCGGCCGTGTTGATCCGATTATCAACCCATACGTCATGACCGAAGACGTTGATAGCTGCTCAATTGAGCAGAACAAACCATCGGACTCTCCTGTTGGTCAGGCTATGCCGTCATCAATGTCATCACAATATCAGGGCTTTGTGTCTGAACCAGTTACCAATAAAATTATCAATGCGCATCAAGTCGATGAAGAAACGCAAGTCGTGCAAATGCGTGGCTTTAATAAGCCGATGACAGCACGCAAGCATAAACTTAAAATGCCGCCGCGTGAGCAAACCGTGATTCGTCTGCCTGATTATGAGCACGTCAAATCTGACCCTGTGCTCTATGCTCATGCGAGTCGTATCTTACATTTGGAGACCAATCCGGGCAACGCGCGCGCACTGGTGCAGCGTCATAGTAGCGGCGCTGGCAACTCACACACCTCTATTGACGTTTGGCTCAATCCACCACCGATTCCGCTCTCAACCGAAGAGATGGATTACGTATTTGACTTGCCATATGCACGCCTACCACATCCGAGCTATGGCGACGCGCGCATTCCTGCTTATGACATGATTAAGTTTTCGGTCAATATCATGCGTGGCTGCTTTGGTGGTTGTACCTTCTGCTCGATCACTGAGCACGAAGGCCGCATTATCCAAAACCGCTCAGAAGAGTCTATCTTGCGTGAAGTGGAAGCGATTCGTGATACCGCACCGAACTTCACTGGGGTGATATCAGATCTTGGTGGACCCACGGCTAATATGTATCGTCTAAACTGTAAAGACGAGACCATTGAAAAGAACTGCCGCAAGCCGTCTTGTGTCTATCCTGACGTCTGCGAAAACCTGATCACCGATCACAGTAATTTGACCAAGCTATACCGTAAAGCGCGTGATATCAAAGGCGTGAAAAAAATCCTTATCGCTTCTGGCTTGCGTTATGACTTGGCAGTAAAAGACCCTGAATATGTCAAAGAATTGGTCAGTCATCATGTCGGTGGTTATCTAAAAATCGCGCCTGAGCACTCAGAAGAAGGCGTGCTATCAAAGATGATGAAGCCGGGCATGGGCAGCTATGATAAATTCAAAGCCATGTTTGAGCAGTACAGCCAAGAGGCAGGCAAGGAGCAATATCTGATTCCTTACTTCATCGCCGCCCATCCGGGCACAAAAGACGAAGATATGATGAATCTTGCGCTTTGGCTAAAAAGTCATGGCTATCGCGCCGACCAAGTGCAGGCGTTCTATCCGAGTCCGATGGCAACGGCGACCACCATGTATCATACGCATAAAGATCCGCTGCATAAGATTAGCCGCAGTGAAGGTGACATGGATATCGTCAAGTCGGGCAAGCAGCGAAAATTGCACAAAGCGTTCTTGCGCTTTCATGATCCAAAGAACTGGGTATTATTGCGTAAAGCACTGCAAGACATGGGACGTAGTGACTTGATTGGCAAAAACCGTGGCTGCTTGATTCCGCCCTTTAACGCCAGCTTAGAAGGTCGTGATGCGGCACAAGACAGCTATCAATCAGCGCGTAAAAAGAACAGCCGCCTAGGTAATGATTCGGTGAAGCGCACCAATAATAGCTCGAGCGCTGTAAAAAACACCAAGAAGCAAGTGAGCAAAGGCAACTTCCAAACGCAGCATACGGGTCTGCCACCGCGCAAAACAAAATAATTATATTAGCAAACCAAGGTTATAAACTAAGCTTGGTTGGCAACAGCTCAACGCTCGTTATTAATAAAAATCGCCCATCAGCTTAATCGTTGATGGGCGATTTTTATTGACCAAATTAATCAATGAGCTAATCTAAGTTATTAAGATTAAATTGTTCTGCAAATCAGTTAATGCTTAGTTCACGACCTACTAAAATTAGAAATTACATTAGTCATCGGTTAAGTAAGAAAGCTAACAGGCAACAAACAATTTCTAACATTGCTTTGACCACGTTTTCGCTACTATGACGTCATATGCTTAACGCATTATTAAGAACAAATAAATGACCATAAACGAATAACGATATATAAAAGTTACTTTATATAAAAGCTACTTTTGGAGAAAACAATGCATACTTTAACTAAATTCGCGACTGCCCTACCTGCCCTTGCCTTATTGAGCGCTTGTGCCACCACCGTCCCTACTACGCCAGAGTCATCAAATACGCCTGCTTCAGAAAGTGTCACTAACGCCGCTTATGATCGTATGGCACCAGCCCCTTATACCTGTACTGACGACAGTAAAATCATGGCAAAACAGTCCATTAATAAAAAGCAAGTCATGCTAAACGCGACCTTACCTAAAGTAAACTGGGCCGACCAACCAATCATCTTAAATGGTGGCGTCCAAGGTGACACCGCGAGCTATGTCAACGAATCAAACTCAGAAGTCGTCTATGCATGGCACATGAAAGGCGATAAAGGTATCTTTGCCATGAAGTGGGCTGACGGTAAAGAATATCAAGTAAACTGTCAGATAGGCCGATAATAATTTTGGTTTAATCGTTCATTAATAATGATAAACCTACAATTATTAAACTGAGCAATACTATAAACAGTCATCATATGGTGGCTGTTTTTTTGTGCGCATTTTTTAAGAATATGCCAGTTGCTTCGATATTTTCATATTCAATATTTTTACAACAGGCGCTTGTTTCCTCCATTTCGCTAGAGAACCGTAAAGAAAGCTGTCAAACTAGGGCATATTAATCATGACCAATAATAAAAAGGATAACTCGATGGCTAAGCGTCTAATAAGTATGATGGCAATTGCAAGTATATGGGCGCTGACAGGCTGCAATAACGCTGCCGATTCTGTTGATGCTACTGACCAAACCCCTGAGGCAGCGGCGACAGCAGCAGATTCATCGACGCCAAAAGGCGAATCAGCAGTCGGTACGATAGACTGGTCATTAGTAGACAGTGGTGAAAAGCCTGCTGACCCCGCCAATTATAAATATCCGTTTGCGCTCGATAGCCAAAATGTGCGCGATTATGCGGAATATTTCGATGTGGATAATGCCACCGCGCAGCACAATCTGACGATAAGTATGGCAAGCAATGAAGCGCTGTCAAAGCTGCTCGATCAGCTTAGCGATAGCTATACCTCACATGAAATTATTGATAGTAAAGACATGAAGCTTGTCATTCATACCACGCCTGATGTCGCTGCCAGTAGCTATGATTATGTACTGTCAGATGACTTTGCGAAAGGACTGGTATTGCCTATCGTGATTCAGCCGGATGGTAAGAAGGGTGAGGTTAAAGCGCATGCTAGCAGCTGATGATGCAAATATTTGAAGTCTAATAATAATATTGAGATTAAATATTTTTATAAACAAATGTTATATTAATGATAAGATGCGACATATTTACTAAACTTCATGGAAAGCAAAATGCAAGACGTTATTGAACTGATTCTAGCGAAAGAAGAGTCGCCCATATTAGAGTTTAAAAGGCAGTGGTATTGGGATGATAGTACGCCTAGTGAAGATATGACTATTAAATGGGGAGAGTTTCTAAAAGATATAATTTCACTCGCTAATGCCTATCATAGTTATGTCGGTCAAAATAGATATCTAATATTTGGATTTTGTGAAAGCGAAAAAAAAACCATATAACATAGATTTCTCTAAGATAAAACAACTTCGGAATATCGATAGCTTTAAGAAAGACTTAGTTCAAAGGCTAGAAAAACATACACGACCAGCATTTATAAATTTTAGTATAAATAAAGTAAACCACAACGGTGTTGAACTCTTAGTTTTTGACATACCCTCCCCAATGTTTATAACTGAAACAAAAAAAGAATTACAGACTAAAACCAGATCATTAGATGAAGGAGCAGTTTTAGTCAGAAAAGGTCAAAAATCAGATGAAATAAGAACTGCTGATATTTCTGAAATAGAAGGGTTAAAATATGAGTTTGAAGAATATAGAAAAGATTTTTTGAAAAATAGAAAAGATGAATATGAAAATGTAATAACATCTGAAAGGTCTATAGAAAAAACTATTCAACTATATATAGATAAAAACTCAAGCTTTTCTTTAGCAGAAAATTTTCCAATTAAAGTGAAAAAATGGAAAGAAAATATTATATATGAAGTATATAAATTAGTTGATAGATTCTCAGACTCAAAAGAATTTATCTATCTACATGAGAATACAAATCAAGGGAAAACATTAGGAGAAATAAAGAAAAATAATTTAATCTTAGATTTTAGCAGAACTATAATACTAATAGATAAACCAAATATTAAAGACGTAGATAGAAGAAAAGAAAATATAAGAAAGCTCTTTGGCACTAATCATGTTTTCTTTATCGACGAGTTTGGATATGAACATTTATATAAGGATTGTATTCTTCCATACGAAAAATTCAACCTCCCTGTTTATGTTAATGGGCTATATGACAATGATAACAACAGTAACTTAGACCTATCCGCTATCGATAGACTTAAAGAGTGGTTTAATACTGAAAGCGAACCTCTATTTGTTGTAAGTGGTCATGGCGGCATTGGGAAAACTACGCTTGCGAAGCAGTTTCTAGACTATGTTTACGATGAAGTTAATAGTTTAGGAATATTATTTATTGATTCCAAAAAGATAATTAGTGAACTTTCAAGAAACTATAGTCAAGACAACAAAATTAGTGATGTTTTCGATTTTTACAATGCATTAATGGAAGTTGAAAGTTTAGAGTGTTCAAAGTTTAGTAAAGATCTCCTGAAGCTATCAATCGATAATGGTAGTCTAGTCATCGTATTAGATGGGATAGATGAGGTTATCGCCAAGCTTGGTGATAAATTTGATATAGAAACTTTTATAAATTCAATATTCGAAGAATATTCATCAGGTCTTCACAGAACTAAAATTTTAATTACCTGTAGAGATCATTTTTGGAATGAGGTTGGTAAGAAAATACTACTTCCAGAAATAACTCTAAAAGCTTTTAATAGTGATTTAGCAACAGAATTCTTTTCAAAAAAATTAGTTCAAGAAAAGAAAATAAATAAGGCTATGCTGTTAGCTAATAAGTTAGCGATTGAAACAAAAGAAGATGGATATATTTCTGAACAAAAAACTTACATCCCCTTCCTTTTAGATATGATTAGTTATCTTATTGAGTCAGATAATGATGATATAGATATAAACAATAAGATAAATAGTCAGTATTTAGATAAAAAGAATCACTTAGATGTATTAGTTGCTCAAATATGTACTAGAGAAATTGTAAAACTAGATAGTTTGAGCCTAGACCATCAGATTAAATTATTTATAAGTATGGCTTCTAGTAAGAAAAACAGCATAAGTATCACCGATATTAAACAAGTACTCAAGAATAAAAATATGGATGTTGAAATTGACAATTCATATATAGATAAAATCAAAGGCCATCCCTTAATCTTGTATAAAGATGAGAATTTTTACTTTCGATATGATGTTTTTGATATATACTTTAAATCACTTTTAGTTTCAGAATTTTTTAATACTAAAGACTTACCTGAAATAGAAGAAAATATCTTTAGAATCATTAGTGGTTATTTAAAATTTGACACTAGCTTTGCTAAATCTATTTCAGAAAAAGTAGTTCTTGATGACGACTTAGTAATTTTTTGCTTATATCTAATAGATAATATAAATAATGAAAGCTTAAATGATAAGAATTTATTTATTTCCGCAATAGTAACTCTTCTGTTAACTCTTTTAGAGAAGAGCAATAATCAGTCCAACATTAATACTAGAACTGATCTCATCGAAAAGATATTCGAAAGTAATGGATATATACAGGGCTTATGTCTAATTGATATTTTTGGGAACTCTTCTAGCAAGCCAACATTCGATTTCCGCGGTAAAATCTTTAAAGACTGTATTTTCATTAATTATGAATATTTCTGGGAATGTACTTTTGATAGCTCAACTAGGTTTTATGATTCATATTTTAAAGATATTGACCCACGAGACGGTATATCTACGAATATTCCAGAAAAACTTTTTAGCACTAGTTGTGACTTAGTAGAAATTCAACATTTAATCAGCCAAACACGTGAACATAAAAAAGATCAAAAACAAGATATTTCAACGGATTTAATAAAAGTATTTAAGCTTTTTTATGAACGTGGTAATTTCTACCCTAGAAAACAAGCACAGGTTAGAAAAAAACTATCCGCCGTTAATTTACTTTCTACTCTCATAGAAAAAGGTGTAGTAAAAAACTATAGAGATCCAAAAAAGCCAACTATGAAACAATATAAAATAAGTGATGAATATCGAGACGTAATATATTTATTAGACCAAGATACTCCGTCCATTAAATTTAATAGGCTAGTTAGAGATTTGATGTAAAATTAGCGATTATTATATATGTAAATTTTTAAAATTAGAGTGAGAATATAGCAATAGCATCACTAAGTTCTCACTCTAGCTACTATAACTGTTGTAGTAACACCAAAAACTCATCCTCACTCACCACTTTCACACCCAATTTTTCCGCTTTGGTGAGCTTCGAACCAGCTTTATCACCTGCCAATAGCGCGGTGGTTTTTGCCGAAATACTGCCTGAGACTTTGGCACCAAGTGCTTGTAGCTTGGCTTTGGCTTCATCACGCGCCATGCTATCGAGCGCGCCCGTAATGACCCACGTTTGCCCATCGAGCGGCAATCCCTCTGACGCCACTTGCTCAACCTTATCCCAATAGACGCCAGCTTCAAGCAATGAATTAATCACTTCGATATTGTGCGGTGCACGGAAGAATTTATAGGTCAGCTCGGCAGTGATTTCTCCGACATCTGGGGTTTTTATCAAGGTCTCAATACTGGCCGCCATGAGACTGTCTAAATCACCAAATTGCTGTGCAAAGTTCTGTGCTGTGCCTTCGCCGACACCGCGAATACCTAGTGCGTAAATAAAGCGAGCCAATGTCGTATGTTTGCTGGCTTCGATAGCGTTGATGATATTTTGTACCGATTTTTCACCCAGTTTCTCAAATGTGACCATCTCATCTGCATGGTTGTGCAACTGATAGATATCAGCGACAGTCTTGACCAGACCATGCTCAAAGAAGCTAATGAGCCAACTTGCGCCAAGCCCATCGATATCCATGGCACGGCGTGAGACAAAATGAATAAGTGCTTCTTGCTGCTGCGCTGGGCAAAACAATCCGCCCGTACAGCGCGCCAATGCTTCATCTTCAGGCAGCACGACGGGAGAGTCGCAGACAGGGCAAGTAGAGGGTAGCGTGACTGGCTCGCTATCGGCTGGGCGCTGATCGTGCCAGACACGAGTGACTTTTGGGATAACATCGCCTGCCCGATGGACGCTGACTGTATCGCCTGCGCGCACATCCAATCGCTGAATCTCACCAAAGTTATGCAAGGTAACATTGCTAACGGTGACGCCGCCGACTTTAACAGGCTCAAGCTTACCGACTGGTGTGATTTGTCCTGTCCGTCCGACTTGCCACTCGATAGCGTGCAAACGTGTCATGACGGTTTCGGCAGGGAATTTATAAGCAGTTGCCCAGCGTGGCTCACGGGATAAAAAACCAAGCTGCTGTTGCAATGCTAAGCTATTTACTTTGATAACGGTTCCATCAATCTCAAATGGCAGATCGCTACGCCCTTCTATCACTGACTCATAATAGTTCTGCGCGGCGCGTGGATTTGCCACTACTTCTACCGCGCTGACCGTAAATCCAAGCTCGGTAAGCCATGCCAGTGCCCCTGACTGAGTGTCGATAGTATCTGGCAATCCTTGATTGACCGAATAGCCATAGAACGCCAGTGGACGACTTGCTGCTATCGCTGGATCAAGCTGACGCAGACTGCCAGCAGCAGCATTACGTGGATTGGCAAAAGTCTTTTCTTCTTTTTCTGCCGCTAAACGATTGAGACGCTCAAAGCCTGCTTTTGGCATGAGCACTTCACCGCGTACTTCTAATAGCTCAATCTCAGCGGCATCAGTAAGCCAAAGTGGCAAGTTACGAATGGTTTTGGCATTTTGGGTGATATCTTCGCCCGTTTGACCATCACCGCGCGTCACCGCTTGCACGAATTTACCATAAGCATATTTGAGCGACACTGCCAAGCCATCAAGCTTTAGCTCCATCTCGTATTCAGGGTTTTTCTGCGCATCATTGAGGCGATCATTGACGCGGCGCATAAAGGTGTGTAATTCGTCATAATCAAAGACGTTGCCCAGTGACAACATCGGAATATCATGCGTGACTTGGGTAAAGGCCGATAGCGGCATATCGCCGACTTGATTGATTGGGCTATCTGGCTGCACCAAATCTGGATATTCTTCTTCAGCCTCAAGCAACGAGCGACGCAATTGGTCATACTCGCTGTCTTCTAATATCGGATTGTCGAGCACATAATAAGCATAGTTATGCGTCTTAATCGCTTCAATAAGCGCACGCATTTTTGAGACAACCTCTGCACTATTATTGGTACTACTGTCGGTCGGACTAGATGTCGCAAGTGCTTGGCTTTCTACTTGAGCAGATGAATTTTTAGAATTATTTGATGAGGTAGAGTCAGTCATAGTCGGCGTCTTTTTCGCAATTCAAGATGTCGATATGATAACAAGTTTGTAGGAAGCTCGGTATAGTCAATCCTATATAAATCAAATACTGTGTCAGGCTCGCTCAGTCTACTATCTATGGTTAGAATTTTGCAGAAACTAAAGTCCATTAAAAAAGGCAAATAACGTTAATCGCTATTTGCCCTTTTTATGATTTCTGCTATTAAGCAGATTTTAACTTTCGTAGCTTTTAAGCTGCTAACCCTCATAATCACGAACTTGATTACGTAGCTGCTGCTTGTATTCAGGCGTGATTGGTTCGTTCTCTTCATCGAGCATAATCGCGTCCAAATCACTTGCCATCATATAGGCAATGCTCATCATACTATCAAAGCTACGCAGCGCTTGCGGATGCGGCAACGATAAAAACACTACCACGCCATTATAGGTATTGGTCGCCACGCTATGCGGGTCAAAAGGTGCGATGCCACTATCGGTGATGCCCATCATGCTAAACCACAGCATACCGGTGCCGTCTTTTTGCTCGTAGCGATGGAACATATTCATCGCCCCATAGCGTAAGCCATATTTATCGATTAACGCCAATAAATCGCGACCACGTATCACTGCTGTTGGACGGTCACGGTATTGATGCGGCAAAATAGTGATATTGATATTGTCTTTGGCATTAATCAATGGACCGTTTTGGGCTTCATCAACAGGCTCTGACAGATGCTGATCCAATATCGGACTATTATTATCAAAGCTTGGCTCTTCTGCCGTATCAATCGACGGCATCAAATTGTCAGTCGCCGACATCAGGCTAGAAAAGGCATCAGGCTCTTGCTCGATTTGCATCTGCTGCGCCGTTTCTGCAAACTCGCTATTATCGCTACGCTGTTGTTCGTCCTGCCAGCGCGCATAATCGGTATCAGCCATCACGTCATGATTAACGTCATTAGTCTCACCACGCCCAGCGGTCAACTGCGTATCGACAGTGGTATGCGTCTGGGTCAAAGGTTCTTCTTCGACGACGGCATCCAAATAACTGCGATCAGGACCGATGCTAGTCTCGCCAGCGACGGTATCTTCTAAGTCTGGCTCATCGACGATATTACGCTCGTGGCGCGGTATGATAGGAATACCGTTTTTATCATAATTGACCGCGGCAGCCTCAGCCGTTTTGCGGCGCTTAAAGCTGCGAATGACCATAAACAGCCCTGCGAGCACGATAAACGCGGCAATGGCAATCAATATAAACTGAATAGCGGTCATGAGAAATATATCCTAATAACTATGATAAAAGGGAATACATAAGAAGGCATAAATGGCAATATTCTAGCATGGCTGACCCATGTCGTCACCACATTGTGTATTTTATAGTCAGCACGCTTTATTTGAGTCGTTTGCAACGATTGTGGCGTGCAACTTTATTATAGCCAATCAGTAACACTGCTATCAGTGACCATGCTAATAGTAGCGTCAACATCATTCTGTGAAACATCATTTTGTTCAATGTTAACTTGTTTAGTCTTAACTTTCTACATAACGCACCGCTTCATCAAGTGAAACACTGACTAAAGTCGAAATACCTGCGTTTGGCATGGTAATACCTTTTAGCTCATCAGCAATCTGCATCGTCAGCTTATTATGACTGATAAAAATAAACTGCAAATCGTCTGCCAACTCATGAATGAGACTGGTAAAGCGAGCAACGTTGGCATCATCAAGCGGCGCATCGACTTCATCAAGTACACAAAACGGCGCTGGATGCTGCTTAAATATCGCAAAAATTAAACTTAGCGCTGTGAGCGTTTTTTCACCGCCTGACAGTACGGCAAGGCGACTATTACGCTTGCCTTTCGGCTGCGCCATTAAGGTTAGCCCTGCTCGCCACTGTTCTGATTTTGATGTACTACTAGGCATGTCGTCAGTGTTTAGCGTTAGGCTGGCTTGTCCACCGCCAAAGACTTTGGCAAACAAATTGGCAAGCTCGTTATTGACCGCATCAAGCGTCTGCATAAATAGCGTTTTGGTGGTCTCATCAATAGAAGCAATCGCCTCGGTCAACGTCTGCATACTGGCAGCAATATCGGCTGTTTGCTGCGCAAGTGGCTCTAAACGCTCATTAACTTCCGCAAGCTCTGCCACTGCGGCAAGATTGACTGCGCCTATTTTGCTTAGTTGCTGTTCAAGCTTATTACGCTCAGATTCTAATTCTGCGATTTTATCGGGACGTATACGGCGATCATGGGCTATAAAATCCGCTAATAAATTTGAGACACTAATCGGTTGCTGTGGTAACTCTTCATCAGTTTTATATCTATGCCTAATGCCATAGTAAGCTTCTAAAGCCTCTTGCGTATGAGTACTGGCATCTTCTAGACGTGCCGCGCTTAATGCCAGCTCGGTGGCGTGAAGGGCAAGCTCACTTTGCTGAGTCTGCAATGACTGTTGTAGCGTATCTAGCACTGCCTGCTGCTGACTATACTCCTCTTTAAGCGCCGTTAATGCCGTTTCACGCTCTGCTAATACTGCCTGTTGTTCATCGCGCGCGGTCTGCGCTGTTTGTAATGCTGCTTGCAGTGCTGGCAGTTTGTTTTGCTGCTGCTCATGACGCGCCTTTAAACTTTGCTCGTTTTGTATTGACTTAACATGTTGCGCAGTTGCACGGGTAATACTACTAACGCTATGCTCTAAACGCATCTCGCTTTGTTGCATACGAAGCTGCAAGGCTTGCCAAGCGTCATCATCCACCTGACGTGTGCGGGCGAGCTCACTACGCTCGGACTGCAATTGCTGACTTAATGCACGCGCATCGGAGATTTGTGGCGTCAATGCCGCTATATCGCTTTCAATATGTTGCTGCTCATCGTTAAGCGCTTGCTGTTCTTGCTCAAGCTCTTGTTGCTCTTGCTCAAGGGCAACTTTATCAGCATTTAGACGCTGGCTGTCCGCTTGTAGACGCTCCGCATTGGCACGCTGAGTGGTAAGCTGCTGCTGATATTGATGCTTATCACGGGTCAATTGCTCCGCTTGCGCACGAGTTTCTTCTAAACTGACCGTTAACGCATCGTAGTTGCGCTGGTTATTAGCGATGGTCTTTTGTTGATCTTGTATTTTGCCTTCAAATTCATCAAGCAGATCTTCTAACGCTTGCAAACGACTACGCTGCTGTAAGCGCTGGCTTAAAAATTGACTATTGCTCTCATTTTGACCATTTTGCGCGCCAGCAAACTTGCTTAGATTCATCGTACCCTGACGACTGATAAGCCAACCGTCAGAGGTTAGCAGAATTGCTGATGATGGTAATATTTTCAGAATATCAGCGAGCGCGTCAAGAGTCTGATTATTAGTGACCTCAGATTGTGCGACATATAAATAACATTGCTGCCAAAGCGCTAAGTTAGGTGCAGTAATCAGCTGTGATAAAGGCAGTATTGTATCAGTCAAACCGTCAGGCAATTCGCTAACAATTGGCTTTGCGTTTACATCACTTTGCTTAGCAGATAGCCACAGGCTATGACCCTTTTCTGCTACCAACTTCTCTTTCGTACTACCATGCTCATTTTGCGCAGTCTGATAAGTAAACAAATCGGTTAAATCATGCTCAAGCGCTTGCCATAAGCTATCGGCTGTTTGAGAGTCATCATTAATCTTTTCACTGCTAATTTGGTTAGAAATCAGCACATGACTATCGAGCCATAAAGCCATTACGCTATCGAGTAACTCTGCGTGCTGTTGCCCTTTTGCGCTGAGTTCAATCTGCTCACGTAAGGTAGTAATTGCCAATTCATTATACTCGCTGGCTATTTCGCCCTCTAAATCACTTTTAGCATTAGCAGTCTTTGTATTAACGAGCGGTTGCGATTTTGGTAGTGGTTTAGGATGCAATATCTGATGTAGAGTATCGTACTCACCTGCCAAAACTGCGTGACGTTTTTCATCCTCGCTCAACTCGCGTTGCTGCATGTTCAAGCGTTGTTGTAAATCATGGGCTTGCGGTTGTAGTTCAGACAGTCGTTCATCAACGCTATCTTGTTGACGCTCAATCTGCTGCAACTGCTTATTCAGCTCAGTCACTTGCATCTCTAATGGGCGCTGCAAATTGTTCGCATCAGCCTGCTCTTGCCCATCACCATCAGCCCTGTCAGCATTGGCAGCTGGTGCTAGTGACTGTTGTAGTTGCTGCCATAGTTTCTGCCAGTTTTGCTGGCGACGCTGCCATTTCTCATGATTTTGCTGATGACGTTTTTGCGCTTGGCTATTAATCGCTTGCTGCTGCTCAAGCGTACGCGCATTATCTTGCCGGCGTGACAGCTTGTTTTGCGCGTCATGCCATGCGCGCTGTAATGGTTGCTCATTGCGTTTATACGTGTCACGTTTATTTGTCAGTTCAATTAGCTGCGGACGCAATTCTTCTAGCACGTTTTGCTGCGTAGCTTGCTCAGCTTTTAAACGCTCAATCTCATCGACTGCTTGCTCACGCTGCTGCTCTAAACTGACTAGTTGCTGTTCAATAACGGTTAGCTGCGACTTTGCATCACTTAGCTGGTGCTCAGCTTGTTGATAGCTTAGCTGCTGCTGATAATGGCTGCTTTGGGCATCGTCTTTTAGCCACTGTTCTTGATTGATATGGGCAGCAAGCTTATCTTGTTTGGCTTTTAAAGTCTCATAGCTGGCTTGTAATGTGGCGACCTCACTAGCGCTACGCTCATGAGATATTTTTTGCTGCTGCTGATTATGCTTGGCCTGATACAGTTGCTGAATGGCAAGTTTCTGCTTGATATCAGCAAGTGTTAACGCTAGCTCTTCGTAACGCTGAGCGCTTTCTGCTTGCTTAGATAACCGTTTTTGTTGGCTAATCAGCTCGCTTTGCATATCATGCAGACGTGCTAAATTATCTTTAGTTTTCTCTAGCTTTTTTTGCGTTTCTTCGCGGCGCGCTTGATAACGCGAAACCCCTGCCGCCTCTTCGATAAACTCTCGCAGCTGCATGGGGCTAGATTCAACAATTCGCCCAATCATACCTTGTTCGATAACCGCATAACTGCGCGCGCCAAGCCCAGTTCCCAAGAACACATCAACTACATCACGGCGACGGCAGCGCGTGCCATTAATAAAGTAGTCTGAGCGTCCCTCTTTATTTACCTGTCGGCGGACTGACAGCTCTTGATATAAATTAAACTCATGGCGAATACCCGTCTGCTCGTCTTGCGTATGCTCAAAAGTCAGCTCGACACTGGCAACACTTTTGGCGGATTTATCTTGCGTTCCTGCAAAGATAACATCACTCATTGCCCCGCCACGTAACTGCTTGGCGGAAGTTTCGCCTAGCACCCAGCGAATGGCATCGATGACGTTGGATTTGCCACAGCCGTTTGGCCCGACAATGGCGGTGATGCCATGACGGAAGGTAAAAGTTGTTGGATTGGCAAAGGATTTAAAGCCTGCCAATTTTAAAGATTTTAAACGCATGAATAATCAATAAACTTAGCGAAAACAGGCGGCTATTCTACCTGAAATTGTGACGAGTTTTTAGAGTTTGTGAGGAATGCTATAATATGGCTGAAAATCTATATAATTCATCTAAACACTAAAAATTAAGAGCATTAATATGACTGATTATAATCCGCAAGAATTACAACAAAAATATGAAGAATGGTGTGAGCTACATCGTAAACAGCTTGAGGCGCAACAGCAGTTCTTAAAAGCTGAAACATTGCAAAACGAATTAAAAGATTACTATCTAAATCCGCAATGGATGACAGATCGTGAAGCGGATCTGCCAATTGAACATTCAGGTAAAGAGCACTCTATCTTTAGTGAAGATGCGCTATGGAGTATGCTCAGCGACCATGATGAGTTAGCAAGAAAGTGGATGCGTTTGGGGCTAGATGCGATTGATAAGAAGTAACTTAAATCACCCCAATCCCACTTAACAATAACTGACCACCAGCAAATAATAACAATATGCCAAAGGCACGCTTAAGCGTCAGCGCAGGTAATACATGGGCAAGCTTGGCACCGACTTTTGCCATAGCGAAGCTAACGACTGAAATACATAAAAACCCTGTGATATGGACAAAGCCTATCGTACCTTCAGGTAGGTTGACCACATCTTGACCGAACCATGCAAATCCTGCTGCGCCAGCCAATGCAATTGGCAGGCCACAAGCCGCTGAAGTGCCCACCGCTTGCTTCATCGGTAGTCCCGCCCAATTTAAAAACGGTACGGTCAAACTGCCACCACCAATCCCAAAAATAGACGATGCCATACCAATACCTGCTCCTGCGCCAAACTGTACACTAGCAGGCGGTAACGGCTTACCTAACTGCTCTTTGTTAGAGAAGAACAACATCTTTAAAGCGACCAATAACGCGCCGACACCGATGATAGCTTGCAATACCTTACCGTCAATCATGTCAGCAACCCCTGCACCAACGAGGCTGCCTATGACCAAACCTAATGCCATTTTTCGCCACACTTCCCAGCGTACACCGCCGCGCTTATTATGCGCCGTGAGTGAGCTAATAGAAGTCACTACGATGGTCGCAAGTGAGGTACCAACTGCCAAATGGGTCACCACTTCAGGAGGAAAATGATACGCAGTAAAAATCCATACCAATGCTGGCACGATAATCATGCCGCCACCGACGCCAAATAAACCTGCGCTGACCCCAGCAAACGCCCCTGCAATGACAAACCACACATACAACATCATAGTACTACCTTTTATAATGGTTATTTTTAGATGATAATAACCAGCGCCTGCGCGTCATTAGCATCTAAGTCGTGACAATTCTGCCGATGGCTGTCATTCTTAACAATGGCCTTAGTATATCAAATGCTATCTTAAAGACTCTATCAAACAGTATATGAACTACAGCGACTAAATTTATGCCGTTATCTATATCTATGCCGTCACCAGCCAATTATTCCGTTCATTTAGCTGAGCTTACGCATCGTCATGTGCTCAGCAGCGCCTCTACCAATAGTGAGCTGATAGACGCTGTGCAAGATGGCACGCTGGATGCTACTAAGTTGCAGCTACTAACAGCTGAAACCCAGAGTGCAGGACGCGGACAGCGAGGTCGCTCATGGCAATCACCGCGCGGTAATGTCTATCTGTCGTTATACCACCCAGTACACATGCCCATTAGCGGTTTGTTATCGTTAATCATCGGCGTCGAGCTGGCAAAAACGCCTGTTATCCAAACATTGAATGAGAAATTACGCGCGCAAGGTTTAACCCCTATCGGCGTAAAATGGGCCAATGACTTGGGCTTTTATCAAAATTCATCTGAAGCAGATAAAGCTGAACCAGACACGCAAATTATCCAATTTAATAAGCTTGCTGGTATTTTAATTGAACCAGTTTGGAAGGCAGGAAAATTGGTTGGTGTGGTCATGGGCGTTGGACTTAATGTACAGGCTGCGCCAAAGCTAACCGCGCAGACTTGCGAAGGCATGAGCTATCAAGCCATTAGCTTACAAGATATTTACGGCATGCTTGAATCAGATTACGCGTACAATTTACCAACCTTACAGACGCTTTATCAGCAAATTAGTGAAGCGTTACTGGCGGCTATGACACGCTTTGAGCATTTTGATATCGAAAGGCCCACTGGGCATACCTATTATCTGGATAGCTTTTTGCAAGAGTTTGCGACGATGGATGCATTGGCGGGTCTGCGATTACGGGTCACCCAAGACCATGATGATAAAGCGCATGTCATCACTGGTGACGCCTGCAGTATTGATACAAACGGCTGTTTGCAATTGCGTGAAGATAACGGTAAGATTTCTGCGCTTTTTACCGGTCGTATTGATGTGATTTGTGAGGCTTAAATCACATACTTAACGAGCACCATATAAAGGGATTTTTATGCTCTGGTTAGATCTTGGTAATACCCGTCTTAAATACTGGCTCACCGATGATATCGGGCAAATAGTCGCGCACGATGCCAAGCAGCATTTGCAAGCGCCCGCCGAATTACTCATGGGTCTGACCGATCGTTTTGAGCGTTATGCGCCCGACTTTATCGGTATCTCGTCGGTACTGGGTGACGAGCTCAATGTAAAAGTATCAGAGACTTTGAGTCGTTTAGATATTCCGTTTGAGTTTGTCCATGTTGATGCTGAACACCCATTGATGCGTAGCGCCTACAATGACGAGCAGCTCGGCTGTGATCGTTGGCTACAGATGCTGGGCGCAGTTGATAAGAAAAAGCGTCAATGTGTGATTGGCTGCGGTACGGCGGTGACGATTGATTTGATTGATCACGCTGAACATTTAGGCGGTTATATTTTCCCAAGCATCTATCTGCAACGTGAATCACTATTCTCTGGTACCAAGCAAATTACTATCTCTAACGGTACTTTTGATAGTGTCAGTCAGGGCACCACCACGCAAGATGCGGTCCATCGTGGGATATTATTGTCCATCGTTGGGGCGATCAATGAGATTAGCCATCGTCATCCCAACTTTGAGCTCATCATGACTGGTGGTGATGCTCATATCATCGCGCAACATGTCAATCGCCCAGTGCGCCTGCGCGATGATTTATTGTTAAATGGTCTGGCACGTTATTTTGATCATAGTAAACAGATATAGTGTTTTGAGCGTTTGTATAAATAAAAAAAGCAGTACGTTTTAAGCGTACTGCTTTTTTTGGTTTAAATACGTCTAACTTCTCTATTACTACCTATGGCACTGTAAAAATGATAGGTAAGCTAAAACTTGCCCTTACGGCTTTTCCTTTAACCATGACTGGTTTCATTCTGCCGCTTCTTACCTGTCGAATAGCATTCTCATCCAAGCATTGATTACCGCTGCTTTTTTTGACTTGTACTCTAGTAATTTTGCCTTGTTTATCAACCGATCCATCTAACAAGAGAGTGAGCTTATCGCCGGTACTCACAGTGTTTATACAATGAGATTCGATTCTCAAAATAGGTCTTACTACCCAATTTGCATTGCTAATAGAAATTTGAGTAACGGGTTCAAAATTAGACAAATCAACCAACTCTGCCTGTGCAGGCATCGTACTTACTGACAGCGTAAATAATGTAAATAAGGTGACTAACAGGCCATAAGCACTGATAGATTTTATACTGGTTAGAAAGTGAAAAACTGTATCGTTAGAAGCTATGTGATTAACAGCTAACTTAATATTTAATTTACGAGTCATTATAAAAGTCTTTTATCCAAATCATTAAAAAGTGCCACGCTATGAGACATATAACGTAGCACATTTTTAGATCTTAGAGCAGAAAAATTCGATAAAAGTTAACTTTTAATTCGCCATTAAACTTTACTTAGTCTCGTTAAACAACTCACGACCAACCAGCATACGGCGAATCTCGCTGGTACCTGCACCGATTTCATAGAGTTTGGCATCACGCCAGAAACGACCTAGCGGATACTCATTGGTATAGCCATTACCGCCAAAGATTTGAATGCCTTCACCTGCCATCCAAGTGGCTTTTTCGGCACACCATAAAATCACACTGGCGCAATCTTTACGCACTTCTCGACTATGACCAGCACCGCGTTGATCTAACATGTCGAGATTTTTACCAACGGTGTATAAGAAGCTACGCCCCGCCTGCAAGATGGTATACATGTCCGCGACTTTACCTTGGATAAGCTGAAACTCACCAATCGCTTGACCAAATTGCTTGCGATCATGGATATAAGGAACGACATTATCCATCACTGCTTGCATGATACCGATAGGACCTGCGGCTAATACCGCGCGCTCGTAATCTAGACCACTCATCAGTACCTTAACACCTTCGTTTAAGCCGCCTAAAATATTCTCTTTAGGGACTTTAACATTGTTAAAGGTCATTTCACCAGTATGACTACCGCGCATGCCTAGTTTATCCAGCTTTTGTGCCGTACCAAAGCCTTCCATACCTTTTTCAACGATAAATGCCGTCATGCCTTTCGCACCCATTTCTGGATTGGTCTTAGCATAAACTACCATCACGTCAGCATCAGGACCATTGGTAATCCACATTTTGCTACCGTTTAAAATGTAGCCACCGTCTTTTTCTTCGGCTTTTAGCTTCATGCTGACCACATCTGAGCCAGCGCCCGTTTCACTCATCGCTAGCGCACCAATGAATTCACCGCTAATGAGTTTCGGCAGATATTTTTGCTTTTGTTCCTCTGAACCATTGCGTTTAATTTGGTTGATACACAGATTAGAGTGCGCACCGTAGCTCAGCGCCACGGACGCAGAAGCGCGGCTAATCTCTTCCATTGCGACCATATGAGCGACGTAGCCCATATCAGAACCGCCGTACTCTTCAGGAACAGTGATACCATGCAAACCTAAGTCACCCATCTTTTGCCACAAATCCATTGGGAATTCATCGCTGCTGTCAATCTCAGCCGCACGCGGGGCAATTTCTTTCGCTGCAAACTGCTGTACCACATCACGTAACGCGTCGATATCTTCGCCAAGCTGAAAATTCAATCCAGGTAAACTCATAACTATTCCTTGTATTTTGATGTTTTAAATATTAAATATTAATTCGTCTTTAAAGCCATTATATTTTTAGCGCATTTAATTAGGACTGACGCTTATTGGTCAACGCACGGGCCACGCTTGACCCATTGCGGCGACCTAGAAACTCACTGATACGCTCGCCAGCTACGACCAGTCTATCCAAGTCAATACCAGTACTGATACCCATGCCATGCAGCATATAGACAACGTCTTCGGTAGCGACATTACCCGTTGCGCCTTTGGCATATGGACAACCGCCAAGCCCAGCCACTGAGGTATCGAATTCGCTGACGCCCATCTGTAGTGCGGCTAAGGTATTACTGACTGCTTGACCATAAGTATCATGGAAATGGCCTGATAGCATAGCGATGTCGGCATATTCTAAAGCGGCTTGTAGCGCGCGCTGTACTTTCAGCGGCGTACCTACCCCAATCGTATCGGCAATACCAATCTGTTCTGAACCAATCTCAACCAAACGCTTAGTCACATAAGCCACTTGGCTAGGGTCAATCTCGCCTTCATAAGGGCAACCGACCGTGCAAGAGATAACACCGCGCACTTTGATGCCCTGCTCTTTTGCGGCAGCGGCAACGGGTGCAAAACGTTCAATACTTTCATCAATACTGCAATTGATGTTTTTTTGACTAAAGGTTTCACTGGCTGAGCCAAAAATTACTATTTCATCAGGACGATGTACAATGGCATTTTCAAAACCGCGCATATTTGGCACGAGTACCGAATACATAACGTCATCATGCCTATTATCTGCAAGCGCGGTCATTAGCTCACTGTTGTCGCCCATTTGCGGCACCCATTTTGGCGAGACAAAGCTGGTCGCCTCAAGCTTCTTGACGCCTGCTGCGATTAAATCGTTGATAAGCGTTTGCTTAACCGCCGTCGGTACCGTCATGGCTTCGTTTTGTAGGCCATCACGTGGGCTGACATCCACGATGGTGACATGGTCTGGATACGAATGGCTCATGGTTATTATCCTTTTATTGTTCTTATACTTCAGTTCTTAAGCTTCGCTAGCTTCTGTGTCGATGCGCAGTAACTCATCACCATCAGCAACCGAGTCACCCGCCGCAAATAACAATTCTGCCACCACGCCGTCAGTTGGTGCGGTAATGGTATGTTCAATTTTCATCGCTTCAATAACGGCAAGTGGCTCGCCTTTTTTCACGCTATCGCCGACAGCCACTTTGAAGGCAACGACCTGCCCTGGCATTGGTGACTTCAAACTACCGACCGCTGCAGACTCTTCGCCCACATGTGCCATAATATCAATCAGCGTAATCTCGTCCCGACCGCTATCTGTGAACACATAAACGGTCTCATTATGTACCCAACTTTGAGCACTAATACGTGCGCCTTCTAGCCATAAAGTATGATTGTGTGCGTCACTGCTGGCGTAGCTGACTTCACCTTCATAAACACTCTCTGTCTGAGCGGCCACATTGACATTATCTTGAGTGTCGTTACTCGCGATCTCTTTTTCAATGGCCAACGTAAAGCTGCTGAGAGTATCGCTACCCTTTTTGCTGTCAGCATCATTCGCATTGTGCCAATTACTAATACGGGCGCTATAAGCTTGTTCATCATAAACCAAGCTAAACGATCTTGTGTAATCGCTATAAGCACGGAAACCAGTAGGTTTACTAAATGGATCTGCATCTGCGTCTTGTACAATCCCTTCACTCGCAAGCTGCTGAGTAATGGCAGTCACAGCAAGCGTCGATAACTCAAGCGGATGCTGGTTAAACAGCTCGTCTGCCTCACGCTCTATCAATGCGGTATCGAGGTTGGCTTTACTAAACGACTCAGTATTGAGAATGTAGCGCAAAAATGCCACGTTAGTTGGCAAGCCAACGATGCGCGTTTGTCCCAATGCGCGATCAAGTTTCGCCAATGCTTGCTCGCGAGTGGGCGCATGAACGATAAGCTTGGCAATCATAGAGTCGTAGAACGGGCTAATGACATCACCCTCGCGTACCCCATCATCGATACGCACGCCTGCGCTGTCGTTATTAATAACAAAGGTGCTGTGCTCAGGCTTTCGATAGGTAAATAAAGTACCTGTCGCAGGTAAAAAACCATTGTCAGGGTTTTCAGCACAGATACGCGCTTCAATCGCATGACCATTAATCGCCAGCTCATCTTGCTGCTTAGGTAATGGCTGACCGGCGGCGACCAAGAGTTGCCACTCGACCAAATCGACACCCGTAATGGCTTCACTAACCGGATGCTCAACTTGCAGACGGGTATTCATTTCCATGAAATAAAAATTCATAGAGCCTTCGCGCTGCTCAACGATAAATTCAACCGTGCCTGCACCGAAATAATTGACCGCACGCGCCGCTTCAATAGCTGCTGTGCCCATCGCCTCACGCATTGTAGCGTCAACACCTGGAGCTGGCGCTTCCTCTAATACCTTTTGATGGCGGCGTTGTACCGAGCAATCACGCTCAAACAGATGCACATAGTTGCCATGCGTATCACCAAATACTTGAATTTCGATATGGCGTGGCTTTAGCGCGTACTTTTCAATCAATACTTGGTCATTGCCAAAACTGGTAATGGCTTCGCGGCGACAGGAGTCTAATAGACCAATAAAATCGCTACTTTTTTCCACGATACGCATGCCTTTACCGCCACCACCCGCACTGGCTTTAATCAGTACTGGATAGCCAATGCTGTCCGCTTGCTGTTTTAAAAACTCGGCATCTTGATTGTCACCATGATAACCTGGTATCAGTGGCACGCCAGCCGCTTCCATCAAACGCTTGGACTCAGACTTGCCGCCCATCGCGCGAATCGCATCAGCGGATGGACCAATAAAGACCAGTCCTGCATCCTGACAGGCTTGCGCAAAATCCGCATTTTCACTTAAAAACCCATAACCTGGGTGAATTGCTTCTGCACCAGTCTGTTTAGCAATCGCAATGATAGCATCGCCTTTAAGATAGCTGTCTTTGGGAGACGATCCGCCCAAATAAACCGCTTCGTCACAGACAGCGACATGCTTAGCTTCACGGTCAGCATCAGAATAAACAGCGACGGTGTTTACACCCAGACGCTTGGCAGTTGCTGCAACACGGCAGGCAATTTCACCACGGTTGGCGATTAGAATTTTAGAAAACATAACTATCCCTGTGTCTTGTCGTTTTTATCGTTTTTAACATTCGTTTGTGACATTAATAAATAATGATAAATAATAAAATATAGGTTGATGTTCACGTGTGACTGTTTTAAAAAAAATGACATCTGCTGTTAACTTAACGTCAATTTAACAAAAGTCTCTTCTATTATTAATCTGCGGTCAGCCAGTCAGGCTTGCGCTTCTGTAAAAATGCTTGCACCCCTTCCTTACCTTGCTCTGATGAACGGATATCAGCGATGCCTTTTACCGTAGCGGCAATCAATTCATCGGTAATGGGTGCGCCCGTGACTTCATGCAACAAACGTTTGCAGGTTTTGACCGCGTCGGGGCTGTTTTTGACCACTTTATCGCAAAACGCCGCAACGGCATCGTCAAGCGACTCTTCGCTGACGCGTTCATGGACAAAGCCCAACTGACGCGCCTTTTTAGCATCGAATACTTCTGCACTTAAAAAATAGCGCTGCGAAGCTCGTGCGCCCAATGCCTTTATCACATAAGGGCTAATCGTTGCAGGCGCTAACCCTAAACGCACTTCACTCAAGCAGAAATTGGCGATTCTCACCGCGATTGCTACATCACAAACGGCGACTAAACCCATACCACCTGCATAGACATCACCTTGTATAGCAGCTATCGTTGGCTTAGGACATTCATAAATGGTCTTAAGCATTTGCGCGAGCTTATCCGCATCGGCTAGATTCTCTTCATAGCTATAATCTGCCATCGCGCGCATCCAGTTCAGATCCGCGCCAGCACAGAAGGCTTTACCAGCAGCCGCTAAGACGATGACGCGTACTTGCTCATCATTACCAAGCGTCTTAAAAGCATGGGTCAACTCAGCAATCATTTCATCGTTAAAGGCATTACGTATCTCAGGACGATTTAATGTTACCGTAGCCACGTGCTGCTCAATATCGACCAATAGGCTTTTATAATTATTCATATAGGTTTTTCTCAATGTTTTGTGATAACTTTTGCATGTCTTTTTTTACAGATAGTTTTGCGTAATGTTCTTTTTTACTTCTAACACCGTCATTCTATCTTCGAAAAGAAATGGGTGACTGGTAGAAATTTTCGCAGCCTCTGTCGGCATAGGTACAGCACGCAAGAAAATTTTTTTTACCAGTCACGTACTGACCTTAGTAACACAGCTTTCATTTTAAACTAAAGCATTCTCTCAACGAAAATATAATACTAATCTACATTCTAAAGACACCAAAAGCTGTCTCTTCAATCGGTGCATTGTGAGCCGCACTAAGCGCTAATGCTAGTACATTACGGGTATCGGCAGGATCAATAACCCCATCATCCCAGAGACGTGCCGTTGCATAATATGGATGACCTTGCTTTTCATACATATCGAGAATTGGGGCTTTAAATGCTGCTTCGTCCTCGCTACTCCATTCCTCGCCTTTACGGTCGAAATTATCACGCTTGACGGTCGCCAGTACTGAGGCTGCTTGCTCACCGCCCATTACAGAGATACGCGCATTTGGCCACATCCATAAGAAACGTGGGCTATAAGCACGGCCGCACATGCCGTAGTTACCGGCACCGAATGAGCCGCCAACGATGACGGTAAATTTCGGCACTTTCGCGTTAGCAACCGCCATCACCATTTTGGCGCCATGACGAGCAATCCCTTCGTTTTCGTATTTTCGACCAACCATAAAACCAGTTATGTTTTGCAGGAATATCAACGGGATTTTACGCTTACAGCACAGCTCAATGAAATGTGTGCCTTTTTGCGCCGACTCACTAAACAAGATGCCATTGTTAGCGATGATGCCAACTGGCATACCTTCGATATGAGCAAAACCACAAACCAGCGTGGTACCAAAGCGTGCTTTGAATTCATCAAAGGCGCTGTCATCGACGATACGAGCGATGATTTCTTTGATATCAAATGGCTTACGCTTATCTGTTGGAATAACGCCGTATAGCTCTTTGGCATCATAGCGTGGTGGACGTGGTTTGATTTGATTCGGAATTTTCTTGGCAGGACGATTGAGATGACTGACGATATTACGCGCAATCGATAGTGCATGAGTATCGTTTTGCGCCAAATGATCGACGACTCCTGACAGACGCGTATGTACATCGCCGCCGCCTAAGTCCTCGGCAGTGACCTCTTCGCCGGTTGCTGCCTTTACGAGTGGCGGGCCACCCAAAAAGATGGTGCCTTGGTCTTTAACAATAATAGACTCATCACTCATCGCTGGTACGTATGCACCGCCCGCCGTACAGCTGCCCATGACCACGGCAATCTGTGGAATGCCTGCAGCACTCATGTTGGCTTGATTAAAAAAGATACGGCCGAAGTGCTCTTTGTCAGGGAATACGTCATCTTGGTTGGGTAAGTTAGCACCGCCTGAATCCACCAAATATACGCAAGGTAGGTTGTTTTCTTGGGCAATTTCTTGTGCACGTAGGTGTTTTTTGACCGTCATTGGGTAGTAAGTGCCGCCTTTTACCGTGGCATCATTACAGACAATCATACACTCAGTGCCGTTAATACGGCCGATACCCGCAATCACGCCAGCAGCGGGAATCTCTTCGCCATACATATCGTGCGCCGCCATCGGAGCGACTTCTAAAAATGGCGTACCGACATCAAGCAAACGCTCGACACGCTCACGAGGTAGTAGCTTACCACGTGCTAGATGCTTAGCTCGCGCACGCTCTGAACCGCCTTGAACGACTTTACGCAAGTGCACATATAGGTCATCGACTACCGCTTGCATGGCGGCACTGTTTTGCTGAAATTCAGCAGCGTTTGGACTCAGTTTACTGGTTATGATAGCGCTCATGATATCCCTTTTCTTTGATACGTAAATGCGAGTAGCTTTTTATATTATGCGAGTTATTTTAACTGGTGTTTATTTTAAGCGTTACTCACATGATTAATCCGTGATGTTTAAAACCTAAATGTTTCAGACCTAATAAGCAAGCTTACTATAAGCCTAGCTCTTCTTTCATCTGTTCGATAATTTTATATTTTTGAATTTTGCCAGTGATGGTCATCGGGTATTCGGTCACGAAGCGATAGTAGGTCGGCACTTTATAATGAGCGATATGCTCGCTACAGAACTGGCGCACTTCTTCTTCAGTCAGGCAATCTGGCTCTTTAGGAATAATCCATGCCGCAAGCACCTCACCATAACGCTCATCTGGGATGCCAACGATTTGCACATCACGAATTTTTGGATGGCGATATAAATAGTTTTCAATCTCGACAGGATAAATATTTTCACCGCCGCGAATAACCATGTCTTTACTACGACCAACGATTTTGACATAGCCATCTTCGTCCATGGTGGCCAAATCACCGGTATGCATCCAGCCATCTTGAATGGCTTCGCGGGTTTTAAAGCGGCTGCCCCAATAGCCTTTCATCACTGAGTAACCACGGGTCAGGAGCTCGCCAGTTTCGCCTAAGGGTACAATCTCACCCGTTTCAGTATCAACGACTTTTACTTCAAGCGCAGGTTGCACCAAACCAACGGTCGATACTTGCTTCTCAAGCGGCGTATGCTCATTGGTCTGGCAGGAAACGGGACTGGTCTCAGTCATGCCATAAGCAATGGTGACCTCACTCATATGCATCTTATCAATGACACGGCGCATGACTTCAATCGGACAGCTAGAGCCGGCCATAATGCCAGTACGCAAAGTCGATAAATCAAAATTTTCAAACTCAGGATGGTCAAGCTCGGCGATAAACATCGTCGGTACGCCATGCAGACCAGTACATTTCTCTTCTTCGACTGCTTGCAGGACTGATAACGGCTCAAAGCCATCGTTCGGATAAACGATACAGCCGCCATGCGTCAGAATCGCTAAATTACCGAGCACCATACCGAAGCAATGATATAAAGGTACTGGAATACACAGCCTGTCTTCTTCAGTGAGATTCATGGCCTCACCGATAAAGTAGCCGTTATTTAAGATATTGCGATGGCTTAACGTCGCGCCTTTTGGCGTCCCTGTCGTGCCACTGGTAAATTGGACGTTAATAGCATCGGTGTTTTTAAGCTGGGCTTGACGCTCGGCAACCCGTGGATCGTTGGCATCGCCTTCCGCCATCCAAGCAGAGAACTTCTGCATAAAACCAAACGCTTCATCAGAGTTTGGTTCATCAATCCAAATGATACGCTCAATGGTTGGAATCTCGACCAAATCAAGCTGAGTATAATCTTTATGATAAATCTCGGGACACAGCTCACGGATGAGACCTGCATAGTCGCTGCTTTTGAAATGGCGCATGAGCACGAGTGCTGAGCAGCCGAGTTTATTTAACGCATATTGCAGCTCAAAGGTACGATAGGCAGGATTGATATTGACGAGGATAACGCCGACTTTCGCGGTCGCTAATTGCATCAAAAGCCATTCAGCATTGTTGTGCGACCAGATACCGATGCGATCACCAATCTCAAGTCCCATCTCAATCATACTACTAGCCAGCTGATTGACATGCTGTTGTAACTCACGATACGTCCAGCGGATATTTTGATGGCGCACGACCAGTGCTTCGCGCTCTGGATATTTTGATACAATCGCATCAAAGAAATCACCAATGGTCGCTTCAATCAGCGGCACATCAGGACCTTTATCATAACTTTGGGTAAGTGGCGCATTTGCTGAGCGCGCGCCCATATTGATGCTGGGGATATTATTTAGAATGGTATCAAAATCAGGATTTTTAGTCATAACGAGTCCTTTCGTTTTACTTTATACGGTGCTAATGAGTTGCGTGTGATTAGAGCTTTTTCCGTTGTACAGCTCTTACCTAGCATGTCGCTACTATACCGTTATCAATGAAAGGCTGTCAATAATAGTAATACACTACGTATCATTTAAAAAGAATATATAAAATTAACGTATCATTGATTACCAAATGACCATTCTTTTATATGAATTACATTAGAAAAGCCAGCCTTATACCATAATAGTATAAAGCTGGCTTTTCCAGTTATTATTAATAGTACACGCTTATTCTAGGAGCAGTTCTTCTATCATTTGCTCAACAATTTTATATTTTTGAATTTTACCAGTCACGGTCATTGGATAGTCAGTCACAAAGCGAAAATAGGTCGGCACTTTATAATGAGCGATATGGTCACGACAAAATTGACGCACTTCTTCTTCGTTTAAGCTACCCGGCTCTTTTGGAATAATCCACGCCGCCAATACTTCACCATACTTTTTATCAGGAACACCAACGATTTGCACATCACGAATTTTTGGATGGCGATAGAGATAGTTCTCAACTTCTACTGGATAAATATTTTCGCCGCCACGAATGATCATATCTTTACTACGCCCAACCACAGTGATATAACCATCTTCGTCCATCATTGCCAAATCACCCGTGTACATCCAACCATCCTGAATGGCTTTTCGGGTTTTAAAGCGGCTACCCCAATAGCCTTTCATGACCGCGTAGCCGTATGTCAGTAATTCGCCTGTTTCTCCAATCGGGACGACATCACCCGTTTCGGTATCGACGATTTTGACCTCAAGCGCTGGCAGCACCATCCCTACTGTCGATACTCTCTTTTCAAGGGGCGTTTGCGAGCTGGTCTGACAAGAGGCTGGACTGGTCTCAGTCATTCCATAAGCAATCGTGACCTCGCTCATGTGCATCTTATCCATGACACGGCGCATGACCTCGATAGGACAGCTCAAGCCGCCCATAATACCCGTGCGCAAACTGGACAAATCAAAGCTATCAAATTCTGGATGATCGAGCTCCGCGATAAACATCGTCGGTACACCAAGCAAAGCGGTACATTTCTCCTCTTCGACCGTCTGCAATACCGTTAGCGGATCAAAACCATCGTTAGGATAAACCGCGCAACCACCGTGAGTTAAAATAGCTAAGTTGCTGCCCACCATGCCAAAGCAGTGATAGAGTGGCAATGGGATACACAACCTATCCTCCTCTGTCAGCCTCATTCCTTCGCCCATAAAATAGCCGTTATTTAGGATATTGCGATGCGTTAAGGTGACGCCTTTGGGTGTGCCGGTCGTGCCACTGGTAAACTGCACACTAATAGCGTCAGTATTCTTAAGCTGAGCTTGGCGTTCCGCTACGCGAGGGTCGTTTGCATCTCCCTCTGCCATCCACGTAGAGAACTTCTGCATAAAATTAAAGTCCTCATCGCTTTCTGGTTCATCAATCCAAATAATGCGCTCGATGGTAGGAATCTCGACCAAATCAAGCTGAGTATAGTCTTTATGATAAATTTCAGGACATAGCTCACGAATCATTTGCGTATAGTCACTGGTTTTAAAATGACGCATCAATACCAAGGCCGAGCAGCCCAGTTTATTCAGCGCATATTGCAGCTCAAACGTTCGATAAGCAGGATTGATATTGACTAAGATGACGCCAATTTTTGCTGTTGCTAATTGCATCAGCAACCATTCAGCATTGTCATGCGACCAAATAGCGATACGATCACCTATCTCAAGTCCCATCTCAATCATGGCACTGGCTAACTGATTGACTTTTTCCTGTAGCTCACGGTAAGTCCAACGGATATTTTGATGGCGAGAAACCAAGGCTTCACGCTCAGGATATTTATTGACAATGGCATCAAAAAAATCTCCGATGGTCGCCTCAATTAGCGGTACATCAAGTCCTTTGTCATGGCTTTGGGTGAGTGGCGCATTCGCTGAGCGCGCACCTATATTAACTTTGGGAACATTATTGAGAATACTGTCATTAAGAATCTTGTCATTGAGAATATTGTCGAAATCGGCAAGCTGAGTCATAACGAGTCCTTTCGTTTTACGGTTGAGGTTTTTTTAGCAGTGCTATAAAAATAGGCTACCAAAGTAAATGTGATATTTTTCCTTGAACAGTTTTTAACGCATCCTCTTTATCGCTATAGATTTATCACCACAGATTGTGATTAAACTAAACTAAGTTCTAACCAATAATACAGTGCTTTAAATTAAAGAATATCAATAATAATACGATATGTATCGATATTAGACTGAAGCGTTCTTAAGTCTAATATCGATACAAGAGATGTGGTACATGTGAATAAAAAAAGCCAGCGCTGCCTTAGGATGGCAACACTGACTTAACGTTAGAAGCTTTTCTTTTAACCATTACGATTTAAGTATAACGGGCGCTTTAATCGTTACTGTCGCACTGACTTCATTGTTATCATCTAACAAATTCATGATTAACTCTTCATCCGTTTCAGTAGTTATCTGCCAATTACCTACCGCTTGCGGTACGCCAGTAACCATGACAGAGATGGCTTTATTTTTTAGACGAATCATCGGAGGCTTATGCTCATAGCCGTCGTGGTCATGACCTAAAATATCATCGGCAATGGTCGCAGCTTGCGCACGCAGCGGTGCAACATAACGACAAGCGACGCCATTGATAGACATGCAATCACCAATGGCGTAAATACTAGAAGTATTAGTACGCAACGTTGTCGCATCAACCACGATACCGGTACGTCGATTGAATTCAACGCCAGCAGCAGCAGGCAATTTATCATCAACCGTCAAACCGGTACTGGCAATCACGTGATCGACGATTAATGGTTCGGACTGCGAAGACACTGTGTTTTGTGCATCTAATGGCTCATAGCTGACTTGTAACTTTCCAATATTGTTGCCATCACTTATTCGAATAACTTCAGTTATCTGATAGCCGCCCAAAAAGTTAATCCCTTGTGATTTGACCGCTTGAGCAATACGTGCCGTCGCTTTTGACGGTAGCATTTGTGAAAGCGGTGCATCATTTAAATCAATCAGCGTTACTTGATGACCAGCCTTGAGTAAATCCTCGGCGATTTCTGTCCCAACCATGCCCGCCCCTACAATGGCAACGTGCTGACTGCCGCTTGCTAGCTTTTCTTGCAGCTGACCAAAACGCTCAATATGATTGACGTGCCAGACCAAATCCTCAGGCAAGCTTTTTGGGAAAATAGGATGTGCGCCCATTGCCAGTACCATCTTGTCATAGCTTATCGCTGTCGATGTCTCCGACTGCGTGCTAGATGCAATCTGCAATGTTTGACTCACAGGATCAATATTTATCACATGCGTATTAGCCAGCAACGTCACTTGCGCAGCCTCTGCGGCATCACTACCTGTAGCCCGCACCAAATCGGCGGCGCTTTTCTTCTGGCTAATCGCCATCGTTAGCATTGGTTTATGATAACGATCACCATTATCAGCAGTAATTAAAGTAATCGGAATGTCTTTATCTTTAGTCCGGATCGCATCAATCACGTGCCAGCCAGCCAATCCTGCGCCAACAATGACAATACCTGCCGATGGATTGCTCGCCACTACTGATGAATTTTCTACACTCATATTAGCTCCAATATCGTTTATAAATTATTTTAATTTTTGACATATTGGCTGCTATTGTATCAGTAAACAGCCATTCACTCATATATAGTCAGTCCTATATAAATCTACTGATATGCTGTGGGCACAAAAAAAGCGCCTATTAATAGACGCTATTGATAAATATTACTTATAAAAGCTTCAAATAACAAAGTAGCTGTTTTTAGTAGCCATCTCTAATGATTGAGAATCTTTGACAAGAACATCTGCGCGCGCTCACTTTTTGCGCCTTCAAAAAACTCATCTTTACTACAGTTTTCGACGATATGACCTTCATCCATAAAGATAATCCGGTTGGCAACCTGACTGGCAAAGCCCATTTCATGGGTCACACACATCATGGTCATACCATCACGGGTCAGCTCTACCATCACATCGAGCACCTCTTGAATCATCTCTGGATCAAGCGCAGAGGTTGGCTCATCGAATAGCATGGCTACCGGATCCATCGCCAAGGCCCGCGCAATCGCCACCCGCTGCTGCTGACCGCCAGATAGCTCCGCAGGATATTTCGCGGCTTGTACCGTCAGTCCGACGCGGTCAAGATAGGCCATGGCTTTTTGTTTGGCCTCGCTCTCTTTACGACCCAATACCTTAATCTGCGCGACCGTCAGATTATCGATAATGGTCAAATGCGGAAACAGCTCAAAATGCTGGAATACCATTCCCACACTGCTACGCAGCTTAGGTAAATTAGTCTTAGGTGCGCCAACAGAGATACCATTAACGATAATTTGTCCTTTTTGGAAAGGCTCAAGTCCATTAACCGTTTTAATCAAGGTGGATTTCCCACTACCTGATGGACCACAGACCACGACGACATCGCCTTTATGGACATGAGCGGTACAGTCAGTCAGCACTTGAAAGTCGCCATACCACTTACTGACACTGTCTATTTCAATGACCATCTCATCAGTCGCATGACCATTATTTGTGACCAGTCCGCCAAAGTCATTTGTATAAGTGTCAGCACTATTTATCACTGGCTCATTCATCACTGGCTCCTAACCACATTATGTTCGGTAATCATTATTAAATAAAAGTACTTTAGTAAAAGTATCAGACTCAACCTATTCAACTAAAAAGCTTTGATTAAAACGCTTAAAACCTTAAGCGCTTTTGTAATTGCTGCACGCCGATAGAGGCGCTCAAGCTGATGATAAAGTAAATTGCTCCAGCACCTAAGATATAAGGTGTCAATAGACCCATCAACTCACCACGAACGTAAGCGGCGCGGAAAAAATCCGTCAAACCAATGGCAAAAACTAGCGTCGTATCTTGGAATAAGATAATACACTGCTGCAAAATCAGTGGCAGCATCTTGCGAAATGCTTGTGGCAAAATCACAAGGCGCATGGTCTGCCCATAAGTCATGCCCAAGGCTTTAGCGGCATTAACCTGTCCACTACCAATCGACTGGATACCAGCACGCACCACTTCTGAAAAGTAAGCGGCCTCAAACATCATAAAGGCGACGACACAAGAAGCAAAAGCGGCATCAAGCTGTAGGTACTTACCTGCTACCCAAAAATAAATCATCGGTACGGCAAAATAAAACCACAGCAGCACCAATAACAATGGTACAGAGCGGAAGTAATTAACGTATAACTTTGCTGGTATTTCAAGCGCTTTGATACCTGACAAGCGCATCAATGCCAATACCGTGCCTAAACTGATGCCACCAACAATCGCCAAAAACAGTACTTTTAAAGTCATGAGCATACCGTCCATGAGACCAGGATAAGCAGTAGCAAGTTCGGTCATCATACTCATTTCTGACTCCCTGCAATAAGCCCCGGCACACGCAGTTTGCGTTCAATAAAGCCCATAATGGCAATCAATGACAGGTTAAATACTAAATAGATAATCGTCGCATACGTATAAATCTCAATACTATTTTGCGTATACTCGCTGATGGTTTTGGTTTGGCTAATCAGCTCCATCACCCCCACTAAGGAAGCGACAGACGCGTTCTTAAAACAGTTGGTCAGCTCTGAGCTCAGCGGTGGCAAAATGATGCGGAAGGCTTGCGGTAACAGCACTTCTTTATAGACTTGTGGAATACTAAAACCCAGCGCGTAAGCGGCATTGATCTGCCCTTGGGGTAATGACTCGATACCTGTCCGTACCTGTTCGACGATACGAGCGGCGGTAAACAAACCAAGACCAATACTGGCTGAAAGCATGGCTGAAGTGTTGGGCGATAGGTCCCGATACCACCAGTCCTGTATCGCTGGTGTCAACCAGCCGGGGGCGATATAGAACCAAAAAAATAGCTGGACAAGCAAAGGAATATTACGAAAAAACGTCACATACGCCGTACCGATCGTCCGCGCGGTCTTATTGGGTAAGGTGCGCATGATACCAAAGACGGTACCGACGACTATGGCGATTGTCCAAGCAATACTACCAATCAATAGCAGCCAGCCAAGACCCGTCATCATCCAATGGATATAAAGCTCGCTACCGATACCGGTATGCTCAAAGAGCACACCCCAGTTCCAGCTATAATTCATGGTTGGCTCTCCGAGCAGCGATTGATAAGCCGACGCGCCAGATGGGTTTTACCTATGACTCTGAGCACGTCAGCAAGCTATGTGGTGGGACAAGTAACGTTATTGCGCAGTCGCAGCTTTAGGCTGAGCGCTATCATGCGGATTGGCAATCAAAGCTTTTAAGTTGTCTGACATCTCAAAGTTTAGATTGACGTTTTTCGGTGGAATTGGGTTCAAGAACCATTTGTCATAGATGCTATTAATCTCACCAGAACTATAAACATTAGCAAGCGCTTCATCGACCACAGCTTTGAACTCAGGATCATCTTTACGCATCATACAACCATAGATCTCAAACGATTGTGGCTCACCGACGATGACCCATTCATCAGGATTTTTTGCTTTGGCTTTTTCGCCAGCCAGCAATACATCATCCATCATAAAGGCATCCGCACGGCCGTTTTCTAGCATTAAGAAGCCTTCGCCATGATCTTTTGCTGAGATAATATTGGTATTCATTTTATTATCATCGTTGTACTGACGGATGTAACGCTCTGAGGTCGTACCCGATGTGGTGACTAGGGTTTTATCCTTTAAGTCAGCAAAATCATTGATACCTGAATCTTTTTTGGTCAATAGACGAGTGCCGATTTCGAAGAAACCATTGGA
The DNA here is from genome assembly GCF_965638355.1 of Psychrobacter okhotskensis. Taxonomy (NCBI): domain Bacteria; kingdom Pseudomonadati; phylum Pseudomonadota; class Gammaproteobacteria; order Moraxellales; family Moraxellaceae; genus Psychrobacter; species Psychrobacter okhotskensis. The sequence goes on along the minus strand of NZ_OZ281822.1, from coordinate 510,297 downwards.
GAACGCTACTTGTTTTTGGCGCTCTTCGTTGTTGGTCGTTGAGCCACATTCGAAATCTACCGTACCGTTTTGTACCAATGGGATACGGGTTTGTGAGGTGATCAGGTTATAACGAATTTTTAGATCGGGCATGTTTAACTTTTGCTTGACCGCTTCCACCACTTTCATTTCTAAATCATGGGCATAGCCGATAGGCTGATTAGGATCATCAGCGATATAAGAGAATGGAATAGAGGAGTCACGGTGACCGACGACGATAGTGCCTGAATCTTTGATTTTTTGTAGCGTACCGTTAGGATTTGCTGCCGCTTCTGTGGTGGTCGCATCGCCTGCTGCTGACTCGTCAGTGGTTTGGCTGCTATTATTACAGCCCGTTAGGGCTAATGCCATAAACGCAACCAGAGTCAACGGTTTGGAGAATAAGTAGGTCATGAGATACATCCTTTTATCACAATATTGAAAGGATACTTGAGCGACATGAAGCTTATTGATTTGACAGTATCGCCCTGCATCCGTGCAGTTGTTGCTGTTATTTATCATAATGCAACTTAATGTTACTGTACAACAAATTTGCGGGTGGTGGTAAACTTTTTTTAATGAAACGACGACTTTCATTTTTAAGTGCTATACCAAGACGCAACGATTGAATGAAAGCCAGCCATTGCAAGAAATATCGACAGATACATTGAAGTACACAATGACAGATATATTGATAAACATCAGGTTAATTAATAATGACATTTATGCTAAATAAATGTCTTCAGACTTTAAAGCAATCGAGTAAATACGATTGATAAATCCTGAGCAATCCCCATAAAGCTAACAACTTCTTAATACTACAAATGACTTATGACCCAAGATACTCAAGTCCCAAATGTGGACAACCAAACTGCTGGCAACCCTACTGATAACGATATCCGCCAACGCTTTTTTATCGAAGACTCGCCCGTACGCGGTGACGTGGTGCGCCTATCACGCAGCTATGCGAGCACCATTGCCCAAAAGCCTTATCCTGAAGCGCTAAAACGCTTATTGGGTGAAATGCTGACAGCGGCAAGTTTGCTGATCAGCACCGTTAAAATCAATGGTCGTCTATCGATTCAACTGCAATCATCAGACAGCGATAGCCTGCTCAATTGGGCAATGGCAGAATGTGATCAAGACGGTATCATCCGCGCCCTTGCCAGCTGGAAAGGCGACACCGATGAACAAGTGCAAGCTTGGAATAATATGACCCATGCCAAAGAAGCCTTTGCTGAGTTGGGCGCGACGGGACAAGGCGTATTGTTTATCAATATCCAGCCTGATGGTGGCGAGCCGTACCAAGGTATCGTCGAGCGCAGTCATGACAACTTGGCTGACTGCTTAGCGCATTATCAAAAGCAATCTGCGCAGATTCCAACGCTGATTAACTTGGCGTCTGATGGCCTACAGGCAGGTGGTATTTTAGTACAGATGCTACCGCGTACGGCTGAGGAAACCTATGAAGTCGAGCAAAACGAAGACGCGGGCATCGATGATGATTTGTGGACACGTTTAAGTGTGCTAACTCGTACAGTAAAAGCAGAAGAATTGACCACGCTGGATGCCAACGAGATTATTTATCGCTTATATAACGAAGAAAACGTCGTAGCGCCCGATCCTGTTGCTTTGGCATTTGGTTGTACCTGCTCACGCGAGAAGTGTGAAATGGCGATTGAGCAAATCGGTGAAGCAGAAGCCTTAGAGATCGTCGAAGAGCAAGGCGGTACGTTTGAGATGGATTGCGGCTTTTGCGGTGAAGTTTATAAATTTAATAAAGACGATGTCGCAGCAGTATTTGCTGACTAATTTGTATTAATGCAAACCAATTATTATAAAAATCCCTCAAGTATGCTGCTTGAGGGTTTTTGTTTAGTCTAAATCAAGGTTATATTTACAAGTTATCAAATTCAACTGTGTATAGCCAAGTTTTAGCAACACCAGTTGAAGTCTCTTTTTGATAATTCTTTGTAAAAGGATATATTAAACTTACAGCTTCATTTTCATAACGTGACATCCAAGCTAATCCTGCTCCTAATGCTTGTGGCTTAGTAGAGAGTGGACAAATATACACGTGCCTATACTTGCGTAAGCACTTATTGTCGTCTATATAATTAATTAAAGCAGAGGCTGTCTCAAATGGATCCCATGCCGGAGCAAACAATGGATCTTTAGGTTTCTCACCCATGGAGTCATAAGCCTCAACAGTGCATAAAATATTCTCTTGGTACATATCAGGTTGTAAGGAAGGAAAACCAAAAAGCATCACAACATCAGCATTTTCACTATATTGAACAGCTCTCCCTATCAAATTTTTATCGTATCCTGCTAAAATAATGATCAAATCTCTTTTATCATTAGCATTATTACTACCTTGGAAACCTGTTATTTGTCTAGTTTCATATACAGATCCCGAAGAGAATTCTGTTTTCTCCTTACTCTTGTATATACTTGGTTCGCTGTAAATAAAATCTACTGACTTAAAATTCTCGTTTTTTAAATACCTCAGTAGGAGAATTAGTTGTGGTCTCATAAATCCTGTTATATCAATACATACGCGTTGATCAATATACTGACTCAGATTTAAAGAGCTATCTAGAGATTGCAACTGTTCTAGTTCATTTTTTCCTTTTACCACTATTACATTTGAATTTGGTATTTCAGCTGTCGAAAAGTCGTACTCTGGCTGTATTAGCCAAAATTTAGACGTAGCAGTAATATCTCTGAAAACGTCTTTAACTCGGTCACTATTATTAAATGAAGATAGAAATAAGTCCCAATTAATATCGTTATTTAATTCTAATTCATCTCGATAAAAAAAAGAAAAATCCATTCTAAAAATCCAATAGCTGTTGTGTTAATACTTCAGAAATACTAGTGGTCGAGAATGGAGCATTCCTAGAGTTTTCAAATTCATTTTTAAACTTATTGAATAGCTCATCCTTAGTAGAGTCTATGAGCAGTTCAGCATTGTTAGTTGTTAGTGATAAAGATCCTCTTCTACTAATTGGAAGCCCCCATCTAGGGCAGAGCAGCCCATTTAAATGATACTTATCCGAGATATTCTGTGAATTTTTATCCTGTCGTTTATCATCGTGAGAAATAATAACTCGTATTCTCTCTGCCCACCTAATTATATTGACAAAATCAGGACTTAACTGAGACATATTAATTGAGAAACTAATTGCAGAACATTCAACTGGTTTATCTGCATACATCTCAATTCTAAATATCTCACATAGTTTATTAATAAATAATGCTACCTCTTTACCTAACTCACCTTCACTCACGCTATCATTGTAAAACCAGTCTGCAGCTTCTTTCAGAGATAATATTTGGGATTTGGCACTAATTTTAAAATTAGGATCAAACGGTTTTCTTCCAGCAAATACTTCGTACTGATATATATGCCTAAGCAAGGTAATAATATGCCTAGGAAACCCTTTAGTGATTAATAGTAAATTAGGCAAACCTACGTATTGATATGAATTATTTCCATGCTTTTCCCTCAAAATAGCGCCTATATAGTTAGTTCTGTATTTATCAAGCTTAACCTTTATATCACCTTTTCCTGTCGCTTCAAACTCATCTAAGTTTACTTTTATTTTATCAGAAACTTTTAAGAGCTCTTCTTCAGTGGGCTTGCACTTAGACCATCTTTGACTGAATAGATGAATTGCAGCCTTTTCCACGACTGGATTTTTCTCAACATATAGATTTTTTTTGATGTATTCACTACTCTCTTTTCCTAACTTTCTATTACACTTATTGACAAATTTAACTAAAGTTTTTTCAGAATAATTTTTGTCTTGTTGTACAAGATATTCTATATTAGGATTTTCAAATAGATTGAATAAATATTCTTTCCTCTTGCTAGCTAATTCTTCTTCGCTTAATTTGCTATTGACCAACAAAACATCCTCTGCGAGACCAGAAGAAACCAGTCTGTTTACTATTAATTTTATCGCAAAATTTTCATAATTGGAGTTTTCTTCTGATAATATGCTATCAAGTCGCAAAACATCGAACTCATGGCCCTCTTTATTACTCTCGTTAGACCCCATTATTTCATAAGTTTTCATACCATGTTTTCTAACACCAATACGAAAAGTTACCGGATCTTTTTTCTCTCGGATTAAAGTATTAATATATTTCTGCTGGTTAAAACTTATATTCTCTAACTCATCTGCTAGATAAAGAAAATTGACATTTTTAAAATAAGAAGAATATTTTCTTAGAGCTATTGGTATTCCAAAAATAAGATCACCATAATTAGTCAAAATTTCAACATTTATACTTGTCTTGAATAATGAATTGTTTATTTCATAGTCTATTTTCCGAGAAATTTCGTCAATACAATATTTTAACTCTACTATATTCTTAATACCTTGCATATCATCATTTTTTTGGAATATATCTATTATATCTTTACAAAACTGCATTTCATTATCGAAAAAATTATTTTCTTCTTTTAATCTGACCAATGAGTCAAGAAACAATCCTGCCAACCATAAATCAAATGAATATGAAAACAATCTATCAATCTGATCTTGTGGTATGTTTAAATTATCAAATCGGGAACCGTGTAAACTACTAGATTGAAAATAAACACCATAATACCCATCACTTTTAATACCATTTAATTCATTTTCTTTATTTCTAAGTAACTGTGCACTAGAAGAAAAATACCTCATTAGATGCGTTTTTCCGCTACCTTTACCACCAATAATGTACTTAGCTACCAAGGATTTTGCCGAAAAATACTCTAACAACCCCTTCGCCTCACTTAAATCTACCCAATTTTTATTTACTTCATCATCATTCAAATCGTTTGCTTTAATTGTAGTAAAAGGATTTTTATTCATTTCCATATTTTACCCCATTTAGCTTAATTTACTATATCTTTTGAATATTGGTTGCCACTGTTTACGTACTGACCAAAAAATAGGCAATGTATTGTTTGGAGTATTATGAGTGAATCCAAGTAATAATTGGCTATCATTATATCCCAAAGCATCAACATGATTTCTTGATATTTTTTTTCCGTAAGTTCTACTCATTTTTTCAAGATATGACTTATCAATGGAAGGGTTTACTGTAGTAGGAAAGCACCGAGAATCTGTAGAAAAACATTTAAATGTATCATTCAACTCAAAAATACATGCAACATCATTAAAGTCTACTTTTTCCTTAATTTTATTAATTGCTTCTTTTGTAGCAAATAATGCTACATACTGAATCACTGCTTCACTATTCTGAGCTTTAATCGTCTTAATAGTTTCAGCAGTACGCTTGATAACCTGTGTACCTGTACCACTCAGATCGTCTAGAAAAACATACCTATTAATTGACATATCCTGTATAGTTACGCCAACGACACCATTCTCATTGTTAGTAAAATTAAATATTTCGCTTTGATTTATAAATAATTTACTCGATAAATTATTCTCTTGTCGAAAATAATATAATAAATGTGTTCCACTTTCAGCAGGATTACCTACGCCAATAAATCTAACCTTCCTCAAACTATTCAAATATTGACTGTTGATTAATTGGAAATTATTTGAATTACTATTACTCTTTCTTATAGATTTAATTAAGGGATGCTTAACTTTATCTCTAAATACTGATTTAAGCATTTCTCTTATCTCACGATTACCGAAATACATGAAACAACTTAGCAAATACAGTGCATGTAGTTTTTGTTTGTCTATATCAGTATCAAAGTTAGTGATTGTAAAATTATCTAACCATTTATCAATATCCACATTATCAACTTTGTTCTCCCATATATTTTCTGAAAGTTTCTTTATCTTAACTGTGAGACTATCCTCAAAATTTAATTCATTCATTTTTTAAAAACCAAAATCCATTCTGAGTTCATAACACTAGAGGTTTTATTTCTTTTAGTCATTAATCCTCTAGAGTGAATATCATCAACTAAGACTAACTCGGTTGAGAAACCAACTTTCTCTGCTATTAGTTGAATATACTTTTGTGTTTCAAAATCGAGACCACAAACCTTATTATTTCCCATTACTATTACACAATAACAATTTTTATTAAGAACATTATACATCTCTCTTATCGATAGCTCCATCTCGATAATATAGTTACCATTTATATGTGCTCTTAAAGGGTTTATAGTCCATATCGACTGGAGCATTTCATCTATTATTCGGATTCCAGTATTCGCTAAGGATTTATATTCACCCTTACTATAGTGCTCTCTACCAATATTTAACTTTTCAAAATCACGTAAATTTTTATCTTCACAAAAACCAAGCCAACCTAGGCTTAGAGAAGAGGAGCGAATATATTTCTGTGCACCAGCATAAGGCGGTGATGTTATAATAAAATCTACTTTTTCTTTATCAAAAACTTCGGATTTTGATAGGTTCTTCGCGTCACTACTAATAATTTTAGCTTTATGCAAAATAGATTTCTCATAAAGCTTTTCCATTCTTAGAATATTATTTCTTACTTGCCTCCTAAATACTGAAAACACATCAATGCTTTCTAACAGTTTCAGTTTTTCCCTGAGTTTTTCTTGCATCTCTACTGATTTATATTTATCTGGATTTATTCTTACTGGAACATTCATGTTTTGGTCAGAATAACTACATTTTTTTATAATCGATGAGAAAGTTACCAAAAAGAAATCTCTTACCTCTTGCGACTCTATTTTTTCGATTGCTTTTAATAAACGTGATAGATCATGTTGTGTTCCTTTGGAAAACCATAGATCAACGTTTACAACATTACGTAAGTCGTATTTTCTATATCGCCTTGCATTAGTTATAATTTTTTCAGTTACACTTAAAAGTAATTCTGGATTTAAAGATGTAGTTTTCACCTTACTAATCAGGGTAGCTAAGGGGTTAGCATCACAACCGTAAGCATTGTAATTATGTAGTATGGCCTCTAATAAAACTGTACCCGACCCACAGAATGGATCTAAAACTATTCTGTTTGTACCATTAAGCATTCGTTTAGAGTTTAAGAAAAATATAGGAATGTGCTTAATCAATTTAGCTGGATATGGATGTATATAATGTGTGTAGGAATCAGCATATGGTACCCAATATACTAACTTCCTGAAATCAACTTGAATTGGGGTTTTATCTTCAGAATATGCTTCTATCAACTTATCAAGAATATAGTCAATATACGTTGGAATGTCGGCACTTTCTAAACAAGAGTCTTCAATCAAACAATCAGCATCAATAACTTTCATATAACTATCAAACACTCTCTTTTACTTATCTGGTTAGGTTATTAATAATGTTAGCCAGTGTTTTAGAAAATCGACTTTAACTAAAACACATAATATCATATTAGTTAAGCGACTTGAGGTATTACTATAGCTCTGAATAAACATCTTATTACAGAAACTTAAGTTCTCATTAACACTTAAGATACTATCAGAGCTCACAATGAATTGAAAAATAAAATTCCCTACACCGCCACAGCCAAACTTCTAGGATAAGAATATATGCGCGTTCTACCAGCATAATCGCTTTTTCCATTATCAAGCAACCATTCAACGACTTGCTCACGCACCCTTCTACTATGAATTAAGTTCATATGATTGACGCCATAAAACACCGCTTTATGACCATCTGGGACAAATAACGCATGCTCGGCATCATCCTCGCCTAGCGCTGATGCGACCGATACCAAGCTATCGCCAAGTAAATCTGTCATCTTTGAATCATAATGAGTCTCGACCAAGGCACTAGCGACAAAATATGTTTTGATACCACTTGGCAGCCGTGCAGGATGGCGGAAATCTTGTGGTAGCACGCTACGACCTTCTAGAGACTTCCAATCAGCATCCCGAATGCTACCATGACGCAGATCAATAATACCGGCACTTCGCATATCGCCTAACTTGGCAAGTGAGCCTGCAAAGGGTAGCTTGGCGATAATATCTTGGACGTGGTTGCCGATGCGCTCAAGGACAGCCCCATGATGCGGCGAGCCTAACGTGATAAGATTGCCCACCCGTTTGACCCAATCCAAGCGTTCTTGCTGACCATAAAACAGTGCACTACGAGCGACCAAGCCGCCCATACTGTGCCCGACCAGATCTATCTGACTGATGTTTGGATTGTTATCCACTAAGTCTTTTAGCAATTGCGAGAATTTACGACCACTGCGTGAGATGCGTCGGCCAGTATTGTAGTCCAGCAACAGCACAGTAGTGTCTGGCTGGGTGTTCTTGATGGCATCATCGATACCATTACCTTCTCGCGATTGCCAGCTCAAGTGGCTCATACACAAACCATGACACAAAATGGTGACACGCCCTGATAGCGCGTCACGTTGTAGATTGCCGTCTCTGTCGTATAGCACCATCGGCACCGCAAGCGCATTACCATTATTCACGAGGTGATCGCCCATGACACCATTGAGGACATTGACCAGCTTTTTTAACGAATCTGGTAGTGGTCGCGCACTTTTTTGACTAATGATGTTTTTGTAGATACGCAGCACCGATGCGAGATTATTGCCCACCATCAGCATGATATGGCGTATCGTGCCATAGATGCGTCCGGTGATACCACGTTGCCAATTGTTAACATTGCCTTCGTTAAAACGCCCCAAAGGACGCAAGATAACTTCGCGGTGGATGGCTTCTACAATCTCAGTGACCTCAACCACCCCCATCGTCGCCAGCTGTGCTAAGCCCTCAAAAAAATCAGCCAACGAGATAGGCTCACGCGACGTTGTCGCATTATTATCATCTGCCAATAGTTTGACCAACTCATCGACATCGATGGCTTCAAGCTGGTCTATTTGCTCGTACAAATCACCATGCAGCGGCATGCTATCGTCTGAGACGAAATGCGCCTCAAGTTCATGGCGGTTGCGGGCATCGCTGTTAGCGCTATCAGGGATAACACCATCAGCGTAAGATAAATTTGGACGATTCATAATAGTGAAACATTCAGCAAAAAGGTTAGTTTTACATACTATCCTTTAAATGAGCTAAATAGAAGGGAATGATTTGACCTTCGCGTATGTTTCTTGACAAATAACTTAATAATTTTATAGAGATAAGCCTTAGACGATGTCATTGATCTCATAAAAACAAAAGAATCCCAAGCCATTACTTGGGATTTTTTTGACTGATTAATTTTTTATAAATTTGTTATATATAGTTAATCGCTTATATAAAGGACTCGGCCAGTATAACATCGCCATCCTCGCGCGTAATCATGACCGTGGCTGAACGTGGCGTACTGCCACCAGCGATGGCGCCCCAAGTATTACCAGGATGCTGAATATTGATAAACAGCGTTTTAAAATCTGGCGTCATGGTAATACCTGTCACTTCGCAGCCCTCAGGACCAACGAAAAAACGTTTGATATTGTTATCACTAGCAAGCATGCCGACTGGCGTTTGTTGCCCAGCCGAAGTGGTGGTCAGCGCACCATCATTCACCTTGCCCGGTAGCGCCGCCAGTAACATGCAGTTCGTGGTATCGGTATACGCACCATCATCGGTCTGAATCCACAACACACCACGTGGGTCAAAGTATAAGCCGTCTGGCGAGGACAAATCATTGCTGGCATTTAACTGCGATAAATTCTCTGCGGACAAACCACTAGGCGCAGCAAACAGATAAATATCCCATTCAAAGGTCGTTGCCGCATGATCGCCGCCCGCTTCTGCCCAGCGGATGATATGCCCATTGTCATTGCCACGCGCTTTGCCACCTGCTTCATAGCTGCGCGGATTGGATGCTGAAACGGGCTGGTCGTCACGCTCGCCGCGATATTTATTATTGGTCAAGGTCACGTACACCTCGCCAGTCATGGGGCTGACTGACACCCATTCAGGTCGATCCATCTTGGTTGCACCTAGCGCGTCAGCAGCAGCACGGGCAAAGATTAAAACCTCATCCTGTCCATTAAAAGGCAAGTCGCGATTAGAAGCGTCCAGTCCATTTTGACCATGAATCAGTGCCTTCCATTCGCCTCGACCATTTTCATTAAAGGTCGCGACGTAGAGCGTGCCCTCATTCATATACTTGTCACCAGCTTTTAGGCCGCCACCGATATCCGAATTTGACCATGTGGCTTTGGAGACGAATTTATAGATATACTCACCGCGTGCATCATCGCCCATATAAAAGACCACGGGCTTGCCTTGCTCAACAGGCGCGTAGGCACAGTTTTCATGCGCGAAACGCCCTAGTGCGGTACGCTTTTGTGGTACGGATTGCGGCTCAAACGGGTCAATTTCGGTGATATAACCAAAGGTATTAAAGCCATTACGGTAATCATCGGCAGCGCTTGCTCCAACGGCAGTCATGTCCCAACGTGAGAATTCGTCAGGGATTTTGGCGTCTTTGGCCTCAGGTGTGTGCCATAAATATTCAAAGCCAGCAAAGTTCTCTGTTGCCCCATAGCGCTTGCGACCATAATTATGTTCAGCACTCAATTGACTGGCATCTTGTCCACGCGCGAATACCCCTAGGAAGTTCTCTTCGGTGGTCAGATACGTGCCCCAAGGTGACAGCCCTGCACCACAATTATTATTGATGCCGCGAGTCTGAAAACCGGTCGGGTCAAATTTGGTCTTAACCAAATCAGAACCAGCAACAGGCCCCGCCAATTGCGTCGTGGTACTACTGGTAATACGGCGATTGTATTTTGAATCAGTCACCATCTCATAGCCTATCCCATTGGTGCGTCGACTCATCTCAACCACCGCAACGCCATGGCAATTAACCTCTCGGCGTACATCGCTCGCGAGGCGACGGTTCTGGAATATCGGCGCAGCATCATTATCTTGAGTCACATAGTAGCCAAACGGGCTAAGCTCGCTACTATTCACGTACTCATGGTTCATGACCAGCAGACCATTGTCTGACGCTTTGGTATCATATGCGCCGCCTTTTTTGCCAAAGAACCACATACCATCATGGTTGTCACCCATGCGCCATTCGAACGACTCGGCAGACTGCTCACGATTGTCTTTCCAATCATCGATACCAGACATGAGCGGCGTACCCAGTGGTAATATTATCTCCGCTTTGTAGCCTTCAGCCACGCTCATCGTTTCGGCAGTGGAATGTGCTACTGCGGTAAACTTCAAGGCTTCCGGACGCTTAAGATCGCCCTGTGCAGGAATAGCAGCATTGTTGCCTGCGCTATTATTGATGGTATTGCTGTCATCGTCGTCACTACAGCCGACCAACGGCAGCGCACCAAAAAAAGCAGCAGCCGTCAATCCCGTGCCACCTTTTAAGATACTGCGGCGGTTCAAGCGGCGGCTAATAATGGTTTGAAAGTCAATATTATTCGTAGGATTAGAGTCTTCAACGACTTCATGGGCAAGCAGTTGCTTATTATTCAATACGGTCATTATCAGTCACCTTGCTGTTGGCTGGATTGGCATAAAAAGGCTCGTTGCGGCGGTATTTTGTCCGCCACAACAATACGAATTACGCTTAAGTCTACCGAGCATTTATGACAGTACGTTGAAAGCCAGATGACAGTTTGATGACAATATTTCTGATAAAGAATGGCTGATGGACAGCTTTTATAGACACTGATAAAACAAAAACCCCAAGCGTTAACTTGGGATTTTTGATACTTCATACTTGAGACTAATTTTAGCAAGTTTAGTGTACTTGCGCCTGCCATTCATGTGCGCCCAACTTTAGCATGAGCTTATCACCTGCATGCAATATCCCAACGCCGCTTGGCGTACCAGTCATGATGACATCGCCTGCTTGTAAGCTAAACGCATGACTGATATTGGCCAATAATTCATAAACCGGAAACAACATCAAAGCGCTCTCGCCATCTTGCTTAAGCGTGTCATTGATGGTCAGTTGGTAGTGCACATCGGTAAAGTCACCGAACGCTTGCGGATCGAGCCAGTCAGCGAGTACACAAGCACCGTCGAAACACTTGGCACGCTCCCATGGATGACCTTTTTCTTTTAACTCAGTTTGCAAGTCACGCAAGGTCAAATCTAGTCCTAAGGTCACGCCACCAATCGCCTGCTGAGCTTGCCCAATGGTCGCAGCCGACAGGTCAGCTGACAGCTGAACGCATAGCTCTGCTTCGTAATGGGTCTCACCAAATACTTCTGGATTTGGGCGGATAACGCCTTGACGAATAGAGACCACCGCAGAGGCAGGTTTCATAAATAGCATGGGCGCGGCTGGCACCTCATTACCCAATTCGTGAGCATGAGCGGCATAGTTACGACCGACGCAGACGACCTTTCCGATGGGTGCGCGTAAGCTCTGATTGACACTCGCAGCGCCGTCATCATCATTGACATTTGCGGCAATGGCATCGACTAATGACATATGTGGTGATTGGCTCATACTAGACTCTCACAGCAAAATTATGGAAATTTTTATTGGCAAATTTAGCATTATCCAACATGATTTTAGCGATAAATCACTTTAATAATAAATCATTAAGGAATCGTATTGGTCATCACATCTGGTGGCACATAGCTGGCATGACGGTTCATTCTTTTTTCAAACAGTCTAAAGCTAAATAAGATCACCCACGATAACAACAAATAGACGATACCGGCTGCAAAGAACAATTCCATCAAGGTATAAGTACGGGCACTAATCGTACGAGCAACGCCCGTAATATCCATCAAAGCAATGGTTGACGCCAGAGCGCTGCCCTTTAGCATAAAGATAACTTCGTTACTGTAAGCGGGAATCACAATGCCAAAAGCACGCGGTAAGGTAATACGAGTCAGCTTCTGCCATTTTGACATCCCAATCGCATCAGCAGCTTCGAGCTCGCCCACGGGAATGTTTTGAATCGCGCCGCGAATGATTTCTGCCAAATAAGCGCTGGTATTGAGCGTGAAGGCAATGATGGCACACCAATAGGCTTGGCTCAGCACTGGCTCCCATAAGAATGAATCACGTACCGCTTCGAACTGACCAAGACCATAATAAATCAAAAATATCTGCACCAGTAGTGGCGTGCCACGGAAAAAGAAGATATATAAAAAGGGCAGTATCTGTACCACCCAATTTTTAGACAGTCGTAACAGCGCTAAAATCAGACCAAAGAACAGTCCTATAATACCTGAGATGACCACAAGCTGAACGGTCAAAACCGCGCCGCCTAGTAAGTCAGGGATATGCTCAAAAATAACCTGCCAATTCCAATCCATAGTATCTCTCCTCTATCCTATGGTCGATTGACGTTGAACGGATTGACGACTCAGCTTTTTAGCATAGCGCGCCGCTGGGTTGGCACGCCATTCAAGCCACATCATAAAACCCGTAATCAGCACGGTTAAACCCAGATAGATAATCGCCGCCGCCATATAAAAAGTAAACGGCTGCTGTGTTGACTGCGCCGCGCGCGAAGACTGATACATGATATCTTTGAGACCAACCACCGATACCAATGCCGTGTCCTTAAGCAACACCAAAAATAGATTGCCCAATCCGGGCAGCGCAATCTGCCATACTTGCGGTAGGGTAATACGATAAAAGGTCTGAAAAGGACGCATGCCTATCGCTTGCGCCGCCTCACGTTGGCCTATCGGAATCTCTTGAATCGACATGCGAAAAATTTCAGTCGCATAGGCACCAAAAGCAATCGACAACGCCATGACGCCGCCCCAAAAAGCACTAATTTCGACATAGTCGTTATAGCCGAACTTTTTGAGAATGCTCATCAGCAGTATAGAGCCGCCATAATAGATAAACAGCACCAAGAGCAGCTCAGGAATCCCGCGCATCGTGGCGGTATAAACAGTCGCAAGCTTACGTAGCAGCCAGATATTTGACAGCTTAGCTGTGGCACCGAGCAGACCTAAAAACATGCCGATGACTAAACTGGTCATGGCAAGTTGTATGGTGACGGTAGCGCCGCTTAATAGAAGCGCGCCAAATCCTTGTAAATCAAACACAATTATCCACTCAGTCTCTTTATATTAGCAATATTAGCAAAATATGAGTTAAAAGAATCAGCATCAATAGCTGAGCGCTGCCTATAACCGTATTTTATATCAAATTGATACGGACAATCTGTTTAATAGCACGACAACAGATTAATACCATCATAGAAGCGGTAATTGACACAGTAGAAATGAGCGCCGATTTTATCATATTCGCTCGCCGCTATGTTAATACTGACACGTAAAAGCGCGCCCTAAATCGCCACTTATCTCTACAAAAAGAAAATAAATAAGCAAGATTTGACCAAAGTTGACCCTCAATATTGATTCAATCAGCAAGATGTCATCGAAGCGTTCAAATTATTACACAAAAGGTTATAAGGCATTCTATAAAACAATAAAAAAGGACATCACCATTATAGTAATGTCCTCGTTATTAATACTAAAGTTTCAAACCTTACGATAATATTTATATTAAACGGTTATTGCGCGGTGCTATCTACCACTGGCTGCTCAGTATTTTCTAACGTAGCGTCCGTAACTATGCTGTTACTAGCGGCTGGCACGGCAAAGTACTTTTGATTGATTTTGTCATAAGTACCATTGGCCTTTAGATTGGCTAATGACTGATTGATCTTTGCTTGTAGTGCCTCATCATTAGGACGCACCGCTATGGCAAAGTTATCATTAATATCAATCTCATCACCTTTTAGCACATAATTACTGCCTGTGGGTGAGCTAAGCCACTCTAACGCCGGTAGTTTGTCAGATATCATTGCATCAACGCGACCGGAACCCAAATCTAAAAAGGCATTACTCAAGGTATCATAGAGCTTCATATTGGCTTTTGGATACGTATTCTCTAACCACTGCGAAGAGATGGTCGAGCGCTGCGCGGCAATCGAGTGCGCATTGATATCATCGCTGTTGCTTGGCTCAAAGCTGCTGTCTTTTTTGGCCAAAAAAACCAACGTATTACTAAAGTAAGGATTCGTAAAGGCAACTTGTTGCTCACGCTCAGGGGTCACTGACATCGCCGCGACGATGGCATCATATTTACCAGCCTTGAGACCAGGGATAATACCATCCCAGTCTTGGGCAGTAATCTCGCAGGTGACTTGCATATCATCGCAAAGGGCATTGGCCATATCCACATCGAAGCCGCCGAGTGTGCCATCTGCATTGGTATAGTTGAAAGGAGCATAAGCGCCTTCAGTACCGATACGTAGCACCTCCTCTGTCGCCGCAGTTGCGGTCTCAGTGGTCTCATTAGCTGCAGAGTTGCTGTCGTCAGCACTGTTTTGACTGTTGTTACAACCCGCTAAAGTAAAAACAGCAGCCATGCCCAACAGCGGCATAGACCAGCGGCTGGTCGTTACCAGCGTTCTGATTGAGGTACGAGTCATATTGAGGGCTGGGATAAGATAGTGGCTCATGATCATCCTTGATATTTATACAGTAGAAAACAGCTTAGTAAAACAACGCCTGCCTTTTATTAGGGCGTGTCTCATATTAGGACATGCCCTAGGCCAAACTCGTCCTAGTTGGTTGCCGTTTCTGTTTGTTCTTCTTCAGCAATCACTGCATTGGCATCGACATTACCTTCATCAACGACAACCACTTGCTCAACACTACCATTAGCGGCTGTTTTTTGTGCAGCAGCCGTTGTGCTAGTACCAAAATAGCTGCCAGTGATTTGATCATAGGTGCCATTGGCTTTTAGCTCTGCCAATGCTGCGTTAAATTTGGCAACTAGTGGATCACCTTTACGGAAGGCAATACCCATGGCGTCATCATTGGTGCTGATCTCTTGACCTTTGACTTCGTAGTCTTTGCCCGCTTCCGTTTTTAGCCAGTCAATACCCGTTACTTTATCAGACATCATCGCACGTACACGACCTGAGGTGAGATCTAGATAAGCGTTGTCCTGAGTATCATAAAGCTTGACATCGGCATCGGCATGTTCGTCCTGCAAGTACTGTGACGCAACCGTTGAGCGCTGTGAGGCGACGGGCTGGCCTTTGAGAGCTTCTACGCTGATATCATCACCTTTTTTACCGATTAAGATGATGCCACTGTGGAAGTAAGGGTCGCTAAATTCCACGACTTCTTTACGCTCAGGGGTGATTGACATCCCTGCGATGGCCGCATCAAATTTCTGTGCATTCAGTCCCGGAATCAGACCATCCCAATCTTGGGAGATGACTTCACACTCTGCTTTCATTTGCGCACATAGTGCATCGACCAGCTCAATCTCATAGCCGATCAGTTTGCCATCGGCATCTGTGTAGCTAAAAGGCTTATAGCTTGATTCGGTGGCGATTTTGATGTTCAACGGTGTATCAGTTGCCGCATCAGCTTCGGCACTGTCTGTTGGTGCTGAGCTATTATTACACCCTGCTAGCATTAGCATGGCAGCGCTGAGCGGCGCAAGCCAAAAGGCTTTTTTGGTCATTAATGATGTCATTGAAATGGTCATGTTTGCTATTCCTTAATATATTTACCAGCCGTGTATTAACCCACTATTCGTTGATCGACGCTTATTCGTTAAAGCATATTCATCAACGCTTACTGATCAAAGTTAATTTGCTCAAGACGTGCCAGCTCACCATTACTACGGATTTCGCTAAGCGCTTTGTTAAATTCGTCTCTGAGTGGGTCGCCTTTACGGACAGCAATAGCAATATTATCGTCGTTATCAATCTCATCACCAACGACGCCGAAGCCTTCAGTATTGTCTGCTAACCATGACTTGGCTGAGACTTTTTCAGCCAATACCGCATCGCTACGTCCAGATTTTAGATCCAAATAAGCATTGTCATAATTGTCATAAAGCTTGACGGTGTTGCCGTCTTTGCCTTCATGGTTGTCTTGTAGGTACGCGCCTGGCGTCGTTGAACGTTGACCGCCAAGGGTTAGGTTTTTGATTGCCATCGGATCAAAGCTGCCTTTGGTATCGGTCAGCCATACCATAGTATTGGCAAAATAGGGCTCGCTGAAATCGACTTTTTCTTGGCGTTCAGCGGTGATAGACATACCAGCGACCACAGCATCATACTTTTGTGCCAACAAACCCGGAATGATACCGTCCCAATCTTGGGCAACGATTTCACATTTGGCTTGCATCTGATCACACAGGGCATTGGCAACGTCAATATCAAAACCGGCCAGCGTACCATCGGCATTGGTGTAGTTAAAAGGAGGGTAAGCGCCTTCGGTTGCGATACGAATGGTTTTGCCAGCCGTTTCTGCTGCTGGCGCATCGGCGTTGGTAGCAGCCGTTTCATCAGCAGGTTGACTACAAGCACTCAGCATTAACGCTGCAGTGACGGTCATCGATGACCATAATAGGCGAGAATTCGACATCATACATTCCTTAAGTTCTAATGGGTTTTTTAGGGTTCTGATATTTTGTTCTCTGACTTCCCTGCCAGACAAGCAATATAGATAGCAGAAAATGCAAGCAACCGTTATTAACGACCGCCTGTCAACCTTTTGATAATACCTGAGTAAAATATCAAAAACAAACGTTTTGCATACCGACTGTTATTATTGGGTAATAAATGGTCAACGGTACTTACCAATCAGCAGTTTGCGCAGCATAAGCCCATGTGCAATAAAAGCTTAATCACTATGAGCGACGATGCATTTTATCGGAATGCATCATCATTCTAAATGTCATTGGCTAAATATTATTGGTCAAGCGTCAGTGGTTATAGGTGTTGACGATGCGATGCCATAAAGTCTTTGACACGCTCAGAGGTAGGATTGTCAAAGACTTGTTCGGGCGTACCCATCTCTTCAACGATTCCTTGATGTAAGAATACGACTTGGCTGGAGACTTCACGGGCAAAACGCATCTCATGAGTGACGATTAGCATGGTGCGCCCCTCTTCTGCCAATTCACGCATGACCGCCAGTACTTCATTCACCAGCTCTGGATCTAACGCTGACGTTGGCTCATCAAACAATAATACTCGTGGCTGCATAGCAAGGGCACGGGCAATAGCGACGCGCTGGCGCTGACCACCGGATAAATTGGCAGGATAAGCGTCTTTTTTATCCAGCAGGCCCACTTTATCGAGCAGTTTTTCAGCATCGCTAATGGCTTGATCTTTTTTAATCTTTAAAACTTGCGTTGGCCCCTCGATGATGTTTTGCAAAATCGTTTTGTGTGGCCACAAGTTGAAGTTCTGAAAGACGAAGCCCACCCGCGCACGCAAACTCTCTAATTGCTTGATATCTGCGGCTTGAAGCTCACCTGATTTACTGGGCTTTAACATCAGCTCGTCGTTACCAATGATGATACGACCCTGATTGGGCTTTTCAAGCAGATTAATACAGCGCAATAAGGTAGATTTACCAGAGCCAGACGAGCCTAAAATAGAGATCACATCACCATCATAGGCGGTGAGCGACACCCCTTTTAGTACTGCCAATGAGCCATAGCTTTTATGGACGTCTTGTAAATCTAAGGCGATAGGCCGAGTCGGATTTTTTGCAATATCAAGCATGGTTCAGCAGACTTCCAATAAATATGAGTGAATACGAGAATAAAAAACAGCACTATATATAGTATAAATCAATGCTCTATAGACCGCTTTATATGATAGCGCGATGACTGATGTGCCATAAGAGAGGTATTGTCTCCTATAATGCAGAGAAAACGCAAACTTTGCACAGCATTGGCTCATGAATCAGCCAATAAATGACTGGCACAAAAAAGCCCAGACTGCATTTAAGCGCTGGGCTTTATTTTATCACTTTAGCGTACAAGACGTTGTTTTATCTGAGCATCGAGTCATCATACTTTAACCTGACGTCTTGAGACGATTTTTGACGTACTCATTTAATAGGTTGAGACGTGCTCTTGTTGTTCAGAGCCGTCTAATACGTCGTCATCAGCAGTCGAAACAGCCACATCATCTTTATTGCCCACTGCCATAGCCTCATCGTCGGCACTAGCAATGGCTATATCATTTTCTGTCGCTTTGTCAGCCGTTGAGACACCAGTGGCGCCTTGCTCGACTTCGACTTGGGCGTCAGTCGCGGTACTGGCCTCAGCCGTTGTTGCTTCTTTATCAGCACAAGCGCCTAGCATTAAGGTTGCAGCGGCTAGCGTGGCATACAACCATTTTTTACCCTTGTCATTCTTGTCATTAATGATAGCCATTGTCCTTCTCCATGCTCGTTAATCGATAAATTGATAGTCAACAATTTGTAGACTTAGTAATGACTATACTGACCATCGACACTGGCGTCCTTAGTAATTGCAGCGCAGTTCTGTTAAAAACACGTAATTATCAATTCATTTTGTAATGACACTCATATCGTTTTATTTTAGGTTAGCAATTACAACCATTTCACTATGAAAAACCTCTATAAGCGCTTTGTAAAGCGGGTTCTGTTCACAAATTCAACTTTACTATCGACCTAATCTGCTCTATGTTAAATGACATAGCGCCATAATCGCGCTCAGAACCATTTTTTGTAGACTATTGATGATATTTGGCAGTTTTTCTGCCTTTTTAGGTATTTTTGCAGCTACTTTAGTTATTTTTGTTACTTTTAATCAGTTAATAGAAATAATGATTTAATAAAACTGATCATTTGATCAAAGCAATGATTTGATAGAAGTAACTCTTTGATAAAAATTGAGTGTCTATCATTACTTAGTCTACGAATCGTTAAATTAGAAATATAAGGAAAAAGATTTATGAGTCAATCGAACACCACAGACGTTACCGCCTATATGCAATCTGTTGGCAAACAAGCGCGCGCCGCATCACGTGCTTTAGCTGCGGCCAATACGGGTGACAAAAATGCTGCTTTGATGTCGATTTATGACGTCCTGATGAATGCCAAACAGGATATTTTGTCTGCCAATAAAATCGATATGGACAATGGTCAAAAAAACAACTTAGACGCCGCCTTGCTTGACCGTCTAGAGCTAAACGATGCGCGCTTCGACGGTATGCTACAAGGTTTAAAAGACGTATCGGCGCTACCTGATCCTATCGGCGAAGTCACTGACATGACTTACCAGCCATCAGGGATTCATTTGGGCAAAATGCGTGTACCACTCGGCGTGGTCGGTATGATTTATGAGTCGCGTCCTAACGTCACATTGGAAGCCGCCTCTCTTGCTCTAAAGTCGGGCAATGCGATTATATTGCGCGGTGGTTCTGAAGCATTCGAATCCAACCAAGCAATCGCCAAATGTATCTTAGAAGGTCTAAAAAAAGTCGGACTGTCTGAGCACAGTGTGCAAGTACTACAAACGACCGATCGCGCTGCTGTCGGCGAGCTGATTACGATGACAGAATATGTCGATGTAATCGTGCCACGCGGCGGTAAGGGTTTGATTGAGCGTATTAGCCGCGATGCCAAAGTTCCTGTGATTAAGCATCTAGATGGTAACTGCCATACCTTTATTGACAGTGATGCCGATCCTGAGATTGCTATCAAAGTCAGCGTCAATGCCAAAACCCATCGCTATGGTACTTGCAATACCATGGAGACCCTCTTGGTCGATGAATCAGTCGCGGGTGAGCTATTACCAAAAATCGCTGAAGCTATTATTCAAGCCGATGATGCCATGCAACTACGCCTCGATGATAAGTCGCAAGCCATCTTAAATGACAACGCTAAGCTTGCTGGTCATTTATCTGCCGCAACTGCTGAGGATTGGGATACCGAATACCTTGCGCCTATCTTAGCGATCAAAGTATTATCAGGCATTAATGAGGCCATCGAACACATCAATACTCACGGCAGTCATCATACCGACGTCATCATTACGGATAATTACACCAAGTCGCAGCGTTTTATCCGCGAAGTAGACTCAGCCAGCGTGATGATTAACGCCTCTAGCCGCTTTGCTGATGGTTTTGAATATGGTCTGGGTGCAGAGATTGGCATCTCAACCGACAAAATTCATGCGCGTGGTCCTGTTGGACTAGAAGGTTTGACCTCACAAAAATGGATCGTTTATGGTCATGGTGAGACACGCACCTAATTTATTGCGCTCCGCCCTATCATCTACCGTCTAAATTAACGTATAATCCAAAAAAAACGTCAGCTTAATTGCTGGCGTTTTTTATGAGTTATAAAAACAGGAAGCTTAGAGGACGACATACTGATGCAAAGTGGCAAAATCAAGCACTGGAACCAAGATAAAGGCTATGGATTTATCGATGTGGACAATCAAAACGAAGACGTGTTTTTTCATGTGAGTACAGTGCGCTTGTCACAGCCCATCAGCGAAGGCCAACGTGTCTATTTTCATAGTCAGCGTAATGACAAAAACCAATTGCGCGCCACTGAAGTCACTTCCAACGACTTGAGTATTTTAGAAACCTCAGACATCACACCTGCTGCCCGCTCCTCCAATAATACTGAACGAGACCGCCAGCAGCATAAACGCCACACGACTCAAAATAATAATGTTAAAAAGAGTCGTGGTCATCAAAAGAAAAAAAGCCCGCTCTCGACTTTATTTAGTTTGATTGCGATCATAGCGGTAGCGGTTTATTTCTTTGCCGATCTAAAATCCACCCTTCTTGCTGACAATGCTCAGTCGACGCCCATATCACAGACTTCCTCTATAGCAGCGGGTCAAGCACAGACGTCAGCCATTACTGGTGATGCACAGATTGACACTACCATTGCGCTGATAAAGCAAGGCGGGCCGTTTCCCTATCCAAATAAAGATGGCACGACGTTCTATAATCGCGAAGGCCTACTACCTGCTCAGTCGCAAGGCTACTATCACGAATATACCGTCCCTACCCCTGGCGTTTCTCATCGCGGGGCGCGGCGCATTGTCACCGGTGGCAACCCGCCGACCATTTATTATTTGACGGTGGACCATTATGATAGCTTTAGCAAACTGGAGGTGAATTAAGATGAGTGACGCCATTTATTATATTGACTCAGCCAACAGCGAGCTTAACGACATCGCTTTTGTTCCTGCACACGCTATCGACATTCCACTCGATGAGGTGCTTGATAAGCGCGCACTTTTAGTCAGTTTGGCTAAAGCCTGTGATTTTCCTAGCTACTTTTCGCATAACTGGGACAGTGCATGGGACTGCTTAACCGATAGCGAGGTCACGCAGTTAAAGCTTGATTTAACAAGGGTAAAAAACATAAATACTGAAGACTTTACTATATTTAAAAGTATCATCGAAGATGCGTATAGAGATTTTGGTAAGCCGCAGTTATGGATTGTGGTATCGAGTAAAGATAAATAATTTGGGGTGTGTCATCGATGACATGCTTTAGTGCCTTATTGAAAAAACCTAAATGTAAGACAGCACTGATTCTGTCCTACATTCAGGTTAATTTATATTTGTAAAAAGGATCAACTCATGGAAATTACTTTAAATGGATATTACACGCTGATCTTGGCAACGTTCGTGCTATTACTCGGACGTTTTTTGATTAAAAAAATCAAGGTATTAGAGGATTTTAATATTCCAGAGCCTGTCGTGGGTGGCTTGGTCGCCGCGATGATTGTTTACGCGCTTAACTTAATTTGGGGCTACAGTTTCAACTTTCATCAAGGTCTGCAAACAGCGACTATGCTGATGTTTTTTGCCTCTATTGGTCTCAGTGCCGATTTTGGACGACTAAAAGCCGGTGGTTCGCCATTATTTATTTTCACGGTTGTGGTCTCGGTGTTTATCATTTTGCAGGACGTCGTTGGCGTCGCGATGGCGAGCGCACTGGGACTCGATCCTTTGCTTGGACTGGTGACTGGTTCTATCGCGCTCACTGGTGGGCACGGTACGGCAGGGGCTTGGGGCGTGGTATTAGAAGAAGAGTATGGCGTGGTCGGTGCGACGACACTTGGTATCGCTGTTGCCACTTATGGCTTGGTGGCCGGTGGTCTCATTGGTGGACCTGTCGCTCGTCGCTTGATTCAACGTCTTGGTCTAAAACCGACTCCGGCTAATCCAAACCCAAGCGATGTCGAAAAACTGGCTGGCGAACAGTCGTTATACAGCACCAAACATACCGAAGATGGGGATCATAGACAGGAAGAGATGTTTGAAAAACCTGATAACATCCGCCTTATTACCGCCTCATCTACGATTGAATCATTAGCACTGTTTGCGGCGGCCTTAGCTTTCGCCGACATAATGACCATCGTCGCAGAAGGCACTTGGTTCCAACTGCCAACGTTCGTATGGGCGCTAGCGGCTGGGGTAATTATTCGTAACTCGTTAACTATCGTCTTCAACTTTGATATGTTTGACCGTGCTATCGATGTCATTGGTAATGCGTCCTTGAGTCTATTCTTGGCGATGGCGCTGTTATCATTGAAGCTCTGGCAGTTGACTGACTTAGCGGGCCCTGTGCTGATTATTTTGCTGGTGCAAACCTTGATTATGATTATCTATGTTTACTTTATTACCTTTAGAGTCATGGGTAAGGACTACGATGCGGCCGTGCTGTCAGCGGGTCATTGTGGTTTTGGTATGGGCGCAACCCCGACGGCGATTGCCAATATGCAGGCGGTAACGGATCGCTACTTGGCCTCGCCTAAAGCGTTCTTAATTGTGCCGATGGTTGGTGCTTTCTTCGTTGATATCGTCAACGCGACGATCTTGCAGATATTTACCAAGTTGCCGTTTATGTAATTTTATAAGCAATAAAGTCGAATTAACCTGAATAAGGCTGGGCTACGCTATCGTAGCCCAGCCTTTTTATTGGTTATTCAACCTTCCTATAAAGGTATGATTGAACTAACCTAGATCATTACCTAGTATTGAGAGAATGATATGAGTAAAGACAAACTTATCAAGTTATCGAAAGAAGAGGAAGAAGCGCTGTTAGATAATTTGAGAGATTATATGAGCGAAGAGTTTGATTTGGATATCGGTAATTTGCCTGCCAAGTTCTTATTCGATTTTATGGTAGATTTGATAGGCGCTACAATTTATAACCAAGCCGTTGATGATATGGAGCCTTGGTTATATGATAGGTTTATGGGCATATTAGAAGACAGTCAGGCATTGAAGAAGGATTAGTTTGCGGTCTAGGTATTTCAATAAAAATTAGGATGATTATGGAACTTCAAGCACCAAGCTCAAATGTTAAAGACTTACACGAAATTTTAAAAGACACTGGGCATTACTTAAGCAATCTTATTGGCAAGGATTATCAAAAGTTTGCTACTAAGTACAATTTTGCTTTAAAAGATTATCTGTACGCAAAATCGGTTAATCTTTCTAAGGTCAAGATGGCTTTCTTTTCATCCCAAGTCGTCGAGCTTGATGAAATTTATGTACCGCAAAACATCAGATGGAGAAACGAAGTATTTACACAATCAGATTTCTTCGACGTTCTGTTGCATTCAAAGAAAATGGTTGTTAGTGCAACAGCAGGTTCTGGTAAGTCTTGTTTTTTAAAAAGTATATTTATCAATATTATTAGAAATGAGAGAAAACTACTCCCTCTATTTCTTGAACTAAGAAAAGTCAATGAGACAAGTGGAAGTATAATTGAGACTCTTAGAGCTGATATAGCTACTTATAACAATAAATTTAATAAGGACAACTTAGATTATTTGTTAAATAGAGATGGAACTATAATCTTCTTAGACGGATTCGATGAAGTTAATTACGACTTGAAAGAAAACTACTTAAAAGAAATCAACAACCTAGCAGATAGATATCCTAACCTGATAATTCTTACTTCTTCACGTCCTGAGTATAATGAGTTTACAGACTGGTCTTTATATAGTGTCGTAAAGATAGACCCTCTAAACATATCTCAAGCTATAGCAGTCATAGAAAATTTAAAATATGATGAGAAAATTAAAGAAACATTTATAGAAGCTCTTAATTTTGGCTTATTTGCAAAGCATGAAGGGTTTTCAAGTAATCCATTGTTACTAACTATTATGTTAATTACTTATGAGCAGTTTGGCGATATACCTGACAAAGTACATATATTTTATGATTTAGCTTATCAAGCTTTATTTAATAAGCATGATGTAACTAAAGAAAGCTTTCATAGAAAGAGTTTAACCAACTTGGATATGTATGAGTTGAGAAATATCTTTTCACTATTTTGTCTTGCTACATACTATAGGCAGACTTTTAAAATTTCTGAAGAGGTTTGCAATTCATTACTAACTAAGAGTTTGGGTGGTTTTGGACAAAATGTTAGTTCTAAAAGTTTAAAGTTAGAACTGTTGAACAATGTGCCCTTATTGATGCGAGATGGTTTAGATTACTGCTTCACTCATAGATCCTTTCAAGAATATTTTACAGCATACTATCTCACTAATAACAGAGTAAAAGAACAAATAATCACGAAAATTGGAGAACGATATCAGACTGACAATGTTATTGATATGATGTTTAATATGAATAGAGAAGTACTAGAAGATATTTGGATACTACCAAAAATAAATGAGATTATTAATCTGATTCCATCAAAATTCGAGACCACTGATGAAAAAATCAAGTTACTCTCTGTTTTTTTTAAAACTATAGCTGTTGGCGATGTTATCACATCAAATAGCGAAGAAAATGATAATTTGAATATTGTATATACCTTTACTCAAAGCACTAGTTACATATATTTTCTAATAAAAAAGTATGATGTTGGTGATTTTCATGAAGAGTTGAACAATCAATATCATTCAATTGATTATAGTTATGAAGAAATTGATTTTTTTGAATTAGTTTTAAGCAACGCTAATGGTCAGTCGGTAGATATAGAAGATCTGAACCGAACTGAGAAAGAACTTGTATGCCGTATGAAAAGTGAGCGATATGGAAAAATATGCTTTGAATTAATTAATCATATTAAAGATCTAATTTTGACTAGAAGAATTTCTTCAGACAGTACTATCGACTCTATGATTTTCGATTAATCAAATTAAACCCGATTAGCATCGAAGCTAACATTGATATATTTATACGTAGAACCCTTTTTACTATATATATCTGTAAGCACACCAACCATATAAAAAACCGCCTAGCAAAAGCTAAGCGGTTTCTATTTTAACCAACGTTTAACACTGCTCAAACAAAAATTACTGATTTTTTTCGTAAACTGGCAATTCTTTACAGATCGCTTCTACTTTACCGCGTACTTCAGTAGCGACGGCTTCATCACCGCGGCTATCTAACACATCACAAATCCAACCTGCCAAATCACTTGCTTGCGCTTCGTTGAAGCCACGAGTGGTAATCGCTGGCGTACCGATACGGATACCAGACGTCACGAACGGCGATTTTGGATCGTTTGGTACAGCGTTTTTATTCACAGTGATATGCGCATCGCCAAGCCATTTGTCCGCTTCTTTACCGGTCATTTCTTGCTTGACTAGGCTGATGAGCATGAGATGGTTTTCAGTACCACCAGAGATGATTTCATAACCGCGCTCTTGGATGACCTTTGCCATCGCTTGGGCGTTTTTGACCACTTGCTGCTGATAGGTTTTGAAGTTGTCCTCTAGCGCTTCTTTAAAGCAAACCGCTTTTGCCGCGATGACGTGCATCAACGGACCGCCTTGGTTGCCTGGGAATACCGCAGAGTTAAGCTTTTTGGCAAGTACTTCATCACGAGCCAAGATCATACCTGAACGCGGGCCACGTAGGGTTTTGTGCGTCGTAGTTGTCACGACATCAGCGAACGGTACTGGACTCGGATAAACGCCACCAGCGATAAGACCAGCCACGTGTGCCATGTCTACGAGTAAATAAGCGCCGACTTCGTCCGCGATTTCACGGAAACGCGCCCAATCGACCACTTGTGAATACGCTGAAAAACCAGCAATAATCATCTTTGGCTTATGCTCTTTTGCCAAACGCTCAACTTCGTCATAATCGATAAGGCCAGTGCCTTCGACCAAACCGTACTGTACGGCGTTGTAGTTCAGGCCTGAAAAGTTGATATGGGCGCCATGAGTCAAGTGACCACCAGCGTCTAAGCTCATGCCTAGTACGGTGTCATTGGCGTCTAATAATGCTAAGAAAACAGCCGAGTTTGCTTGGCTACCAGAATGCGGCTGGACGTTGACGTACTCAGCACCGAACAACTCTTTTGCGCGGTCAATGGCCAATTGCTCAACCACATCGACGTGCTCGCAACCACCGTAATAACGCTTACCTGGATAACCTTCAGCGTATTTATTGGTCAGGTCAGTGCCTTGTGCTTCCATCACTGCTTGCGAGCAATAGTTTTCTGAAGCGATAAGCTCGATGTGGTTTTCTTGACGAACGCTTTCAGCGGCCATGGCTTCAGCAAGTACTGGATCAAACTCTTTGATAGAAATATCTTTAAACATAGTGATGTCCTAGGTAGTGGCTATCGTTAATGGTAGTGTTTATGAAAAAGAAGCGAGTAGTAAAAGGAGGTAAAATAGGCAAGCAAAGGCAATTGGCCTTGTTATTAACTTGTCCATTATAGGCAATAAATTCGACATATAAATGCATCGATATCATCGCTAAAGATTAAGTGTAACATGAAAATTTGTACTGCGAGCGCAAAAAAAACTCACAGCAAGCTGAGCAATTTAAATGACGATATCACGCAGATAAATAGCCAATAAAATAAAGTATTTACTGGCGGCTCACCCATACGGTTAAAACAATATTTTTATTAATATCCTAACTTATATAGTAACGCGTGCTCATTTTAAAAATGAAGCTAAAAACGTTTCGCTAATCAGTAGCGTGCGCCCATACCAATCATAACGCGTTTGTCGTTGCCAGCCAGCATCGGTATGGCTGATAAAACGCTGACTGGGTAAAGTACGACTGCGCTTAAACAACACATATCCGATAGGCGTGCCTTTTAACTGTTGCAGACGTCGCGCGTTGCCTTTGAGACTCGATAAAGGAAAGATACTTTGCGCTGCCACCCACGGCTGCTCATCATTACCATATAACTGCACGTCACGTATCCACGCTAGTAAGGGACGATTCAGCGCTGAACCTTGCAGTCCTAATTGTCGTTTTTGTTGCAAGGTTAGCGCTCGAAAGCCCTCAAAACTGCGTTCTACTCGTAATGGCTGCCCTGCTCTTTGTTCCAACATCGCAGTCAGAGAGCCTTCGGCATTAAGCCAAGATACCAGCTCAGAGGGCGGGGTAAAAGTGGCAGGACTAGCAAAAAGATTACTGGGCATAGTTAACGGCCTAATAGTGAGAATTTAAAAAGTAAACGGCTGCGAGTGTCTGTGAATAAAGCAATGTTAATAAAAGTGAGATTAATAAAAGCAGCAGTAATAATAACGAGCATTAACGATTGATATCAAAGTCTGGCATATTATCGGCGTTAAACGGTAATGCCTCAAATGCCTGCTGACGATATTGCGCCATATGCAAGCGATCTTTTGCACAAAAATCGCTAATCGCTGGCACAAAGCGCGCATCATAAATACGGTGGATAGAGTGAGTGGTCGTTGGAATAAAACCGCGAACCAGCTTATGCTCCCCTTGCGTGCCCGGATCAAAATACCTTAAGCCTTGCTCGATAGCAAACTCAAGCCCTTGATAATAACAAAGCTCAAAGTGCAAGCTATCATACTCACCGAGCGCGCCCCAATAGCGGCCGTACAAGGTAGCATTATCATCAACATTATCGCTGTCCGCTTTATCGTATAAGAATAAGCTACTTGCGATGATTTCACCATCGGCATCCATGGCTTGCGCCAACATGATGTGCTCAGGCATGCTGTCGGCTAGCGCCATAAAAAAATCAAGGGTCAAATATGGCTTTTGCCCACGTACCGCATAAGTCATCACATAACAATGATAGAACGCTTGCCAGTCTTCATCCGTGATGTCGTTACCACACTTACGCTGACAGCTAATGCCTTGCTCGCCGACCTTGCGACGCTCAGCCCGAATAGTCTTGCGTTTTTTGGCTTTTAATGTCGCCAAGAATCCTTCAAAATCCATAAATAGCTGGCTGTCTTGGCTAAGGTTTTTATTTTGCCATAAAAACTGACAACCTTGACGCTCAAGTATCGGCATTTCAATGATAGTCGTAGTAGGAGTAGCGATAGGCGAGCCAATAGGCTTGCTCGCTAAGTCATTCTTTTGGGCGGCGAGCGCTTTTTCTATATCAATCTTAGTCGGCATAGAGTTGATAGCAAGCGAGGACAGCTCATCTGTGACAAACAATCCATGCCAGCCCGACGCGCCTACTTGCTGGGCGACATCATCAACGCCAGCAATCGCCGTCTTTATAATGTCTGCAGTTAAGCTCTCGCCTTCTGCTAACCACAAGCGCTGTCCGGTAATCGGGGTGTAAGGGACACTTGTCACCAGACGTGGGTAATAATCGAGACCGTATTGAGCATAAGCTTGTGCCCAAGAATGGTCAAATACAAACTCACCTTGATGATGACCTTTTATGAACACGGGCATGACGGCTACCGGATGCGTTATGTCTGCCAGTGCTGCCTCTCTCAACTTAGCCGATTCTGCTACGGCATCATTCTGAGTACCCTCTACCCGATGTACCAAGATATAAATAGGTAGCCAGCCTGCTCGCTCACCAATTGCGCCAGTATCACTAAGCGCTTGCCAAAAATCAAATGACATAAAAGGAGTATCTGGCGCTTGCCACTGTGCTTGGCTCTGCCAACTGGTATCACTGAGTAGCGCATATTGTAAAGTCATAGTACCCACACTGTTTTTTCTTAAGGGTTTAGCCTACCAAATATCAGCGCTTTTGCTGTCACAATTTGCAAAAATAGCCATATTTCTTGAAAATTACTTAGCACGCCTTAATATCAAAATAGCATAAAAAAAGCCAGCCACACGAATGTAGATGACTTTACGACACTAGCCGTACTATTTTTAATTGAGCGCTTTCAGCTAATGAGCACACTATTTTTATGAATGATAGGGTGAACGATATATCTATTAATTGCTGTTACCTGATGACTCAAAAAACAGGGTTTAAAGAACGGTAATTGTATAGAAAAGATGATATCAACGCTCATGACTGGTAGAATAAGGCTATTATTAGCTTAATATAATTTGTATACATGAGATATGAATAAAAATAGTACAATTGGTTCATTATGCGAGATTGACATCGCCTTGGATCTATAGTGGGTCAACTATAATCTGCTGTTAGTCAGCCAGTTTTGTGTAGAGAATCACAATACTGTCTCAACGTACTATTTTTAGTTTTGATTCACCACAATTAGCGACAGAAATTTTTAAGTTGCCTTGAGGCTCTCCAAAAGATTACTCATGTTACATTTGCTCCAAGCATGGCCCACTATCGCAGAGAGTCTCTATAGAAACACCCACTTAGAAGCACCCATTGATTTAAGCATTAATATTAACTACAGCCTAAAGGGATACACTACTATAATGTCAAAAATTATTTATACAAAAACTGATGAAGCCCCAGCGCTAGCAACCTTGTCCTTCTTACCTATTGTCAAAGCCTTTACCCAAACCGCAGGGGTTGAGGTGGAAACCACTGATATCTCTGTTGCCGCGCGTGTGTTGGCTGAATTTCCAGAGTATTTAAGTGAAGAGCAGCGCGTTCCTAATAATCTAGCTGAGCTTGGTCGATTGACGCAAGATCCTGACACCAACATTATCAAACTGCCAAATATCAGTGCTTCTGTTCAGCAGCTAAAAGCCTGTATCAAAGAACTACAAAGCAAAGGCTTTGCTATCCCTGACTTTCCAGAAGATCCAAAAACCGACGAAGAACAAGAAATTCGTCAGCGCTATGGTAAAAGTCTAGGCAGTTCGGTCAACCCTGTACTGCGCGAAGGCAACTCAGATCGCCGTGCGCCGAAAGCCGTTAAGAACTTTGCGCGCAAGCATCCGCATTCTATGGGCGAGTGGAAGCAATGGTCAAGTACCCACGTATCACACATGCACAGCGGTGATTTTTATGATGGCGAACAGTCGATAACTTTAGATAAAGCCCGTAACGTGCGTATGGAGCTGTTACTTGAGGATGGTACAACGAAAGTATTGAAGCCAAAAATTGCGTTGCTTGATAAAGAAGTCATTGACCTGATGGTCATGAGCAAAAAATCGCTACTAGAGTTTTATGAGCAAGAAATGGAAGACTGCCGCGAAGCTGGTATCTTGTTTTCACTGCACGTAAAAGCCACTATGATGAAGGTTTCGCACCCTATCGTGTTTGGACATGCGGTTAGAATTTATTATAAAGATGCATTTGACAAGCACGGTGCTTTTTTTGATGAATTAGGCATTAACGTCAACAATGGTATGGCTGATCTATACGACAAAATCTCTACTCTGCCATCCTCTAAACGTGAAGAGATCGAGCAAGACTTGCATGCCTGCCAAGAGCATCGCCCACGTCTAGCGATGGTTGACTCTTCAAAAGGTATCACCAACTTCCATTCGCCAAGTGACATTATTGTCGATGCGTCAATGCCTGCGATGATTCGTAATGGTGGTAAAATGTGGGGCGCTGATGGCAAACTATATGATTGCAAAGCCGTCATGCCAGAGTCTACCTTTGCCCGTATTTATCAAGAAATGATCAACTTCTGCAAATGGCATGGCAACTTTGATCCAACCACCATGGGTACGGTTCCTAACGTAGGCCTCATGGCACAAAAAGCAGAAGAATATGGCTCACATGACAAAACCTTTGAGTCTAGCGCTACCGGTATCGCCCGTATTGTAGATATTGATACCGATGAAGTATTGCTTGAAAAAGATGTAGAAAAAGGCGATATCTGGCGCATGTGTCAAGTCAAAGATGAGCCTATCCAAGATTGGGTGAAACTTGCCGTTCGCCGTGCGCGTGAGTCAGATACTCCCGTCATCTTTTGGTTAGACCCGTACCGTCCGCACGAGAACGAGCTAATCAAAAAAGTTAACATGTATTTGAAAGACCATGATACTGACGGTCTGCACATTGAAATCATGTCACAGGTGCGCGCCATGCGTTATACCTTAGAGCGCGTCGCTCGCGGTCTGGATACTATCTCTGCCACAGGTAATATTCTACGAGATTATCTCACTGACTTATTCCCAATTCTCGAGTTAGGAACCAGTGCTAAGATGCTATCAGTCGTACCATTAATGAAAGGCGGCGGTTTGTTCGAAACTGGCGCTGGTGGTTCTGCACCCAAGCACGTTGAGCAGCTGGTAGAAGAAAACCATTTACGTTGGGATTCATTGGGTGAATTTTTAGCCTTGACGGAGTCATTGGAGCATTTGGCCAAAAACGATGACAATGCTAAAGCGCAAATCTTAGCAGATATGCTCGATAGAGCCACTGAAACGTTGCTGCTAAATGACAAATCACCGTCACGTAAAACCGGTGAGTTAGATAACCGTGGTAGCCATTTCTATCTGGCGATGTACTGGGCTCAGGAGCTGGCCACACAAGACCAAGATGCAGATCTTAAAGCGCAATTCGCCCCGCTAGCGCAAAAGCTTGAGAGCAATGAAGACGCCATTATTAAACAGTTTAATGATGCTCAAGGCAAAGCGGTAGACATCAAAGGCTACTACTTCGCAGATGAAGCATTGGCTGAAAAAGTCATGCGTCCAAGCACCTTATTCAATGAAGCGTTGGCATCGTTGTAATAGATTTAACTGGCTAGCCTTAAGTAACGTTACTTCTTTATACTTTTGCAGCTAGCGTCAGTTAAAAACAATAAAACACCCCGCAGCTCGATAGAGTTGTGGGGTGTTTTTTATTGTCTGTAGATAAAAAGGTAATAGTGCTTATATAGGGTCTGTGCAGACAGAGGCGACAAAAAATTGATATCAGCAGTATCGTAGCGATTCTAAAATTCCTTGACCATAGTTATAACATCAGCATAAAAAAATCACCATAAAAAAGCCACCTACATGATTGTAAATGGCTTTTTCAACAGCTTATATTAAATTGCTTTTAGCTCATCATAAAGCGATGACTAGGCATCCATGTGCTTAATGATTGCTTTACCAAACTCAGAAGTGCTGAGCAAAATAGCATCAGGCATCAAACGCTCAAAGTCATAAGTGACCGTTTTATTAGCGATAGCGCCTTGAATACCATTGATAATGAGGTCAGCGGCTTCTGTCCAGCCCATGTCACGTAACATCATCTCAGCCGATAGAATCAATGAGCCGGGGTTTACTTTGTTCTGACCAGCATATTTAGGCGCAGTACCATGAGTCGCTTCATAGACAGCGATTGCGCCGCCTTTGTTGGCACCCGGTGCAATACCGATACCGCCCACTTCAGCCGCTAGGGCATCAGAGATGTAATCACCGTTTAGGTTAAGCGTGGCGACGACAGAATAATCGGCAGGACGCATCAGAATTTGCTGCAAAAAGGCATCAGCGATGACGTCTTTGATAATGATGTCATTACCCGTTTTTGGGTTTTTCATCGTCATCCAAGGGCCACCATCTAACAACTCTGCATCGAAGCGCTCTGCGGCTAATTCATAGCCCCAGTCTTTAAACGCGCCTTCGGTGAACTTCATGATATTGCCTTTGTGCACTAAAGTCACACTCGGCAAATCGTTATCGATAGCGTGTTGAATGGCTTTACGCACTAGACGCTGCGAGCCTTCTTTGGATACAGGTTTGATACCAATGCCGCAGTCATCGTCGAAACGAATCTTCGTCACGCCCATCTCTTCTTTTAAGAACTTGATGATTTTCTTCGCGTCATCACTGCCCGCCTTCCATTCGATACCGGCATAGATATCTTCTGAGTTTTCGCGGAATATCACCATATCCGTCAGCTCAGGATGCTGCACGGGGCTTGGCACGCCTTCAAACCAGCGAACGGGACGTTGGCATACATAGAGGTCAAGCTCTTGACGCACAGCGACGTTTAATGAGCGGAAGCCGCCGCCTACTGGCGTGGTTAATGGCCCTTTAATACTGATCACGTAATCTTTTAAGATCTCTAGCGTTTCGCTTGGCAGGTAGTCACCATCATAGATTTTGGCCGCTTTTTCGCCCAAATACGCTTCCATCCAAATGATGGACTTTTTGCCATGGTAAGCTTTATCAACTGCAGCATCAACCACCTTGACCATGACCGGAGTGATATCTACCCCAATTCCATCGCCTTCAATGAAGGGAATAATGGGATGATTGGGGACATTCAACGATAAATCAGCGTTGACGGTTACTTTTTCGCCGTCTCTAGGTACGATAACCTTATCATATGACATGGATAAAACTCCTTGGTTGTATGTTGGATGTCGCAAGTTTCATTGGTACTCTAGGCGCTCCATTATGCTTGCGCTACTTTATTATGGCTATGCGTGGTTATAGTTATACGTAATTCACGTCTTTAGCTAAGCGAGAAAAAATCAAGTACTTACGATCTTATATTTACGGCTCTTAAATGTGGGCATTTTGCAAATCCATTCTGAACTCACATTATGGCACTCAATGCTTTAACATAAAAAATCGGAAAAAATTTTAATAATAGCCATAGACTGAGCAATGAAAAGAAAAGCCAGCTAACAATAACATCAGCAAAAAAATTATGAAAATAAGTAAAATAACAAAAATACTTTATATAAACTTAATAATTATTGATAATTTACAAGCCTAGGTAACTGTACAAATCTGATGTGCTATCCTAATCATTGTACTAAGATAAAGGGCTACGCAACAATTTTTCTGGCGCATAACCCATATGCAAGTATCAATATTATAAATACCACTATTATAACATGGTTTTACTGTAGATATAAAATCGCACCCTCATAGGCTATGGCTGATAAGTTAATACATTATTTGTTGTGTGTTCTTTTTTGATTACAATAGCGTTAATTGAGTTATCAGCCGCTTCATAATCGGTCTAATTCTTACCTTTCATGCTTTATCAATATCTTTATTTAGGAAATGCTATTTTATGTCGACCACCAGTCTCATTTTGTTTAATAAGCCTTACGGTGTGCAAAGTCAGTTCCGTGATGACAGCAACAACGACCACACCACCCTATCGGAATATTTCACGGATAAGTCTTTGCGCGTTGCTGGCAGATTAGATGCGATATCTGAAGGGTTACTGATTTTGACGAGTGATGGCAGGGTTAATAAAGCCATTACTCATCCACCAAAAGCCAATGCTGGACGTAAACAAGGTAAGACTTATTTAGTACAAGTTGAAGGTACTCCTACTGCCGAGCAACGTGATAAGCTTCGACAAGGCGTGATTCTTAAAGATGGTAAAACTCTGCCTGCCGACATCAAACAGCTTAGTGAAGAGGATTTACCGATGCCACTTTGGCAACGTGACCCGCCTATTCGTGAGCGTAAAAGCATACCCACATCATGGTTGATGCTGACGATTTATGAGGGTAAGAATCGTCAAGTCAGACGCATGACGGCGCATGTTGGCTTGCCTTGTCTGCGTCTTATTCGTTGGTCAGTGGCAGGCTTTGAATTGGGAGAACTGGCAGTTGGTGAGTTTGTGCGTATCCATTTAGACAGTGCAAAACTGCGAGAATTGGGTGTTCATAATTAATCGAACCTAACATCATGTTGATGTCGGTATTATGAGGGTCTGTTGAACATTCAAATGTGGTACTGGCAGCGTCTATTTTTTAGACAATACGCAGTGAAATTTTTGACGACTAGTCGTTCTAGGTTAGACAATTTCGCCATGTATTGGTAAAAAATAGCCCTGCCCTGAAAGGCTGATACTAAAATCACCCCAAACATTGTTGTAAACCTAGCTAAGGTCTCGACATTATCGTCGGTTTAGGCCTAGTTTGATGCGATTTTAGCGATCAGCAGTCCTAATATTTGAATGTTCAACAGACCCTAACATTAATTATCACTTTTATGAATAATATCTACCAACTATCACGTGTTCGAGTATAGATAGCAACAACAGATAATATAAATAAGATAATGGATAAATCGACACACGTATCTGCTTGAGAGAGCTCAGTCATGAAATCGAGCAAATATATTACGACCTGTTAAACATAGCGTCTCGAACTGGTAAGGTTTATCTGCTAAGATTCAGCACTTCACTGCCTTAGTGCCATATTAGTGGCGTACTTTGACTTTGCCTCTATTTATTGTTCCTCTTATCTCTTTTAAGGATATGTCATGATTCCTTCGCGTCGTTTCGCCTTGTTCGCCACCAGCATTGCTGCGGCACTTATACTGAGCGCTTGTCAGCCAGCAACCGAGAACGATGAGGGGATGCCTACAGAAAAAGTGGCGACACCATCGACTGAGATGCCTGCGAATCATGAAGGCATGGACATGGATGCTCACGCAGGTCACGATATGACAGGTGGCGATGCAATGGCGGATGAGATGCAAATGACGGATATCCTCCAAGACTACACCAAGTCAATGACGAGAATGCATGATGAGATGATGATCGGCATGGTCTATAACGATGCTGATACTGCCTTTGCGAAAGGTATGCTGGGACATCATCGCGGCGCCCTAGACATGGCAAAAATCGAGCTAAAGTATGGTACTGACGCCGCCATGCGAGAGCTGGCGCAAGAAATCATAACGGCGCAGCAAGCTGAAATAGACATTATGAATAAATGGCTCGCTGGCCATCCCGATGCAGCTAAACCCAAGCCTAATACTCAAGCGATGCAGCAAGCTTATGCCAAGAGCATGGATGCAATGCATGATGACATGATGCTAGGTATCGCTGACCCTGTCCCTGATATGGCGTTTGCACGAGGTATGTTGCCCCATCACATGGGCGCTGTAGACATGGCAAAAATACAGCTTAAGTACGGTACTGATGCCGAGATGCGCAAATTGGCGCAAGATATCATCGATGCCCAGCAGTCTGAAATTGAACGCATGCAAAACTGGATTGCCGCTAACAAAACCGCCGAGGTTAATAACAACGCTGTTAGTAACGATACTGTTGGCAATGACGCTACTGTTAAAAATGAGGCATCCACTAAAGCGCCTGCTGAGCAACCTGCTATCTAAATTGACTATGGTTCAATCGGTACCGATAAATGTACAAGCTATCACATCAAACCCCTGCTAATCATAAATGCTTAGCAGGGGTTTTTGTTTTTACTCGGACATATTGAATCATAGCTACGGTTCTAAGTATGTTAAAACTGCTCTATTTACGCTTGTTGACGTGCCATGACATCAAGCCATACCTGCCAGCTTGGCTGTACGGTTGAATGGTCACTACTATCGTCTGATACTGACTCTGTCTTTGCTAAGTACAAGCTTACTTTGTGCGGAAAGGTTTTGTCGTCTATGCTCTGCTGTTTTGCACTATTAAGCACCGCTTTAGGTAGTACGCTGACGCACATCAACTCATCGCGACGAAACAGGTAACATTCAACCTCACGCTCTGCTTTAATAAGCGACGCTAATTGCTTGGTGTCTGCCTTGATACCGTCAATAGCGATGATGACATCATGCGCCGATATACCAGCGTTGGCAGCCACACTGTCACGCGTCACGCGATTAACCTTCAGTCCAGCTGGCGTCTCACTACAGCGCATACCCCAAGGCACATGCTTATCGGCAGTTTCTTTGCTATTAACATGTATTTTTATGCCGTTTGCCGTTAATAATGCTTCAATGGGTAATTCTTCCACCCCATTGACATAGCGGCGCTCAAACTCTTGCCAGTCAGTAAGCGCCATAAATTGCCCGACAACTTTGCCCATATCGGCACTGCTGATACCAATCCGTCGGTTGTCATTCTGCGTTGCTTGGTTATAAAAAGCCTTGACCACATCAAATAACCGATAACGACCGTTGCTCTTTTCGAGTAAAGTTAAATCTAAACAAAGCGCCACCAATGCGCCTTTATTGTAGTAACTGATCCCAGCATTACCTGTGTTTTCATCATTACGATACAGCTTAATCCACGCATCAAAACTCGACTCAGCGACACTTTGATAGGCGCGTCCAGGCGTTTGATAGTAGCGATTGATTTGTTCAGCCAGTAATTTAAGATAGCTTGGTTTATCAATCACGCCTGATGCTTGCAACATAAAATCATCAATATAAGAAGTAAAACCTTCAAATACCCAAAGCAGCGGTGTAAAAGCTTCACGGCGCAAATCGACATCCAACATGACATCTGGGCGTACGGTTTTTACCCACCACGCGTGAAAGTACTCGTGGCTACATAAGCCTAAAAATCGCTGATAATCGCTGCTAGGTACTTTTGGTTCGTCAATACTTGGTAAGTCGCGACGCGGGGTAATCAGGCTGGTCGAATTGATGTGCTCAAGACCTCCGTAGTCTTGCCCACTGGCAAACGTCATAAACGTATAGTCATTGAATGGTGCATCACCCAGCCAATCGAGATACGTCTGACAAATGTGGGTGACGTCTTGCTGTAACCTGCCCATATTGGCACTATGCTTACCCGACAGATAAAAACGGTGAGGTAGGGTCTGATGCGCATTATCTTGGACAATAAAGTCAAATTTGTCCTGTTCAGCGATTTCAAAAGGATAATCAATCAGCTCGTGATAGCTGTTTGCCTGTAGTGCAAAGCACTGCTGCCCATCAAGTCGTAAATGGGTAGATTCAAGACCACAAGCTAAGAGCACACGGCTTTCTTGTTTATCCGCAAAAAATGCGGCTGGCACCATTAATCTCACTTGTATGGGCGTTTGTTCTTGACCATCTACCGCTAGCGCTAAAGAGGTAAAGTTTCCGTATAAGCGCTGCTGATCGACATAAGCGGTGCGAACAGATAAGTCATAACAATAGACTTCATAATAGACGTCTACGGTCTGCCCTGCTTTAACTTTTGGTAATTGCCAGGTATTTTTGTCTGTCTTTATCGCGCGCTCTATCTCAACGTTTTCATTACTATCATCAGTGATTTGGTAATATACCGCGGTAATGTTGCGAGCAAACTCGCGCATCAGATAGCTCCCTGGTATCCATGCTGGCAACCACAGCTTTGGTGAGTCTACGTTTGCTGTAAAGGTAAGCGACACATCTACTAAGTGCTCATAAAAACGCTCAAAATCGAATCGATAACTGCTATCGGCTACGATTTCAGCATTCTCACTGATTGAAGTCGTACTTATTGACTTATTATTGGGAGTGTCGGTGTTAGAACTATTGATATCAGCTTTATTGGTAAATGAATTCATCGTCTTTCTCATCTTTATTTTTATCGTTATGGTAGAAGTCCTTAACCGAAAACGCAACGGGCAAACCAGAAAGAACAAGCACGCTACTCTGTAAATGATAGAAAACAACGTTTATTTTCATAAATTATGATATTAATTTGCATTTTTTATCACTTTTCCCTTGAAAGTTATGTGAGCCATCGCAATTAAAGATGCTAACTGCTAAAGTTACTTTAATAAACTGATGATAATTGACTAATGACGTGGCTATCTGGCTTGCCGATTGGCTTTTTTAGGTTTATTGCAACCGTATTTAATTTTTTACACAGATATATTTAGGATAATTTATGACTACTATCGCAAAAGACACTGCCGTCAAATTCAATTACACACTAAAAGACGACGAAGGCAACGTGCTTGACCAATCACCAGAAGGTCAGCCACTTGCTTATCTACATGGTCACAGCAACATCATCCCAGGCCTAGAAAAACAACTAGAAGGCAAATCTGCTGGCGAAACAGTAAACGCTGTCGTTGAGCCTGCTGATGGCTACGGCGAATACCAAGAACAAGCGGTACAGCATGTGCCACGCGATAACTTCCAAGGCGTTGATGACATCCAGCCTGGTATGCAATTCCAGTCAGAAGCCGGTGGCCAAGTAATGTTGGTGACGGTTACTGAAGTAAATGATGACGAAGTGGTCGTTGATGCCAACCATCCACTAGCTGGTAAGCGTTTGACTTTTGATGTTGAAATTCAAGAAGTACGTGCAGCGACTGAAGACGAACTAAACCACGGCCATGTCCATGGCGCAGGCGGCGTTGAGCACTAATCTCTATTTGAGTATTAGAAAACATTTAAACGATAAGCGAGTACGATGAAGCTTGTCGTTTATTGTAAAAGGTCAGTAGATACGTCTACTGGCCTTTTTTTATGTTTTACGGCTTATCTATAAAAATACTTTATCCCAAACGTAACAAAGCCGCATAACGACGAGCGCTATGCGGCTTTTATCACCAACCATCCATGTTAACGCTACATGATACCTAATCCCGAGGCATCCTATAACTAGCAGGCATCCAGCCTTATTATCCCTAATTAGCAAACCATCTATCCCTGATGCGATCTTTAAGATACCAATCCCTAGTATCAATGAACTGTTTCGTTCAATCGTGCCGTACAGTTATAATCGCAGATTGACCCAAGGTTAGTAAGAGGTCGAAGCGTCAATCCATGTAAGCATATGCTTACATGGTTGTTTATATGACCGCTTTTATGGTTCGCTCATATACGGCTGCTATAGACTCTCTTCAGGGCTAACCGTTGCTTTTCAATCAGCGCTGAGCATAATATAAGCCGCTTCATTGATAAAAGCTTCGTCTTCAGGTAGCTCTGGACGCTCATTGGCTTTCATTTGACTACGCTCTTCAAACTTCGCATCCATCGCCGCCTGATAAGTGTTCCAGTTGGCATACGGACGCTCACCTGTAGCGATAAGGCGCTTATTCTCCGCTTCTAATGAACGCTTTTCGATTAGCTGCATTTTGGCACGGCGGCTATTGATATCGAGATTGACAGGCTTTTTCTCATCATCCATATCGCGAATGTCATTCAACGCAGATAAGTAAATAAACTGTGGATCCTTTTGCTGACGAATTGTAGACTGCTGGTT
The DNA here is from genome assembly GCF_965638355.1 of Psychrobacter okhotskensis. Taxonomy (NCBI): domain Bacteria; kingdom Pseudomonadati; phylum Pseudomonadota; class Gammaproteobacteria; order Moraxellales; family Moraxellaceae; genus Psychrobacter; species Psychrobacter okhotskensis. The sequence goes on along the minus strand of NZ_OZ281822.1, from coordinate 469,625 downwards.
CAGCGTCGCTAACGTATCGCTAGTGAATTTACCTTCAGGCTTATAAGGCGCGGTTTTGATGGTATCCCAAGGCAGCGCTTTTTTCTGTGCCCGCTCGCCAAAGGTAGCATCGTCATAGATATTAACCAATTCGACATCGGGGACTACGCCTTTATTCTGCGTACTGCCGCCGGTGATACGATAGAATTTACGTTGGGTTAAGGTCGCTGAACCCAAGGCTAAATTGTCCAGCTGAATCTGGGCAGAGCCTTTGCCAGTTGTGGTACTGCCAACCACCAAACCACGGCCATAATCTTGAATGGCGGCAGCAAAAATCTCACTTGCAGAGGCAGACGCTAAGTTAGTAATGACCACCATCTTGCCGTCATAGAGTTGTTCGCCACCATCGTCGTCACGGTATACTTGGATGTTGCCGCGATTGTCACGGATTTGGACCAGTGGACCACTCTTAATAAAGAAGCCGAGCATTTTGGCCACTTCATCTAACGAGCCACCAGGGTTGTTGCGTAAATCAACCACGAGGCCATCGATGTTTTCTTTATTTAATTCTTTGAGCGCTTTTTCGGTATCGATACTGACACTACGATAATCTTCACCGTTACGGCGCGCCTGATAGTTCAAATAAAAGCTTGGTATCTCAAGGACACCAATACGCTTGGGTGTTTTATCGATATTCGGACGCTGTACTTCTACGACGCGCTGGGTAACGCCTGATTCTTCTTGCTGAATAATATCGCGCACCACAGTGACGGTACGGGCGCTGGCTTCTGGTGCGCTGGCCTGACGTAGCTTGAGCGTGACTGAAGTACCGCGCTTACCACGAATGAGACTGACGATTTCACGCGTCGACCAACCGACTACATCGGTCATGTTTTTGCCGTCTTTGGCGATACCAATAATCAAGTCATTGGGCTTAATCTGTCCCGTTTTTGCCGCTGGCCCACCATCTACCAAGGTCACGATGCGTGTATAGTCTGGGTTTTTACGATCTGGCCGGATAGAAACACCAATGCCTTCTAACTGTAGACTGGATTGAATCTGCAACTCTGTCGCTTGAATAGGTGCATAATAATTGCTGTGCGGATCATAAGTGAGCATCGCTGTGTTTAAGATAGTCTCCATGATTTCGTCATCTTTGAGACGCTTAAACTGCTCTTGTTGACGTGACAAACGATTGAGCAAAATCTCACTGGGCGTGCGCTCATCATTACGGATCAAATCCTGACCACGAGTGATGTCTGGATTATTTAAGAAAACTTGCTCTTTGGCTTTTTCATCTTCTTGACCCAAAGTGATACTCATCAGCTGAAACTTCAGCTGACGCGCCCAATAATCACGCTGTTCTTTTTTGGTCTTAAAATGGCTAAGCTTTTCGCGGTCAAGGACGATGGTCTCATCGCTGGTCAAATCCAGATCCGTCTTTAGCATTTTGCTTGCCATGGCAAAATATTCGTTTGAGCGTTTACGATAGCGCTCGAATACCTCTACCCCTGCAGACAAATCACCACGTTTGAGGCGATCACCGAACTCGGCGGCATATTTTTTCTTTAGCTCATCAACATCAGATTGCAAAAACAAGGTATGGTTTGGATCAAGGCTATCAATATACATAGACAGAATTTCGCTGCCTGTTTTGCTATCGAGAGACTGATTGAGATAATGGCTGCGATCCAGCAAGGCGGCGACCTGACGAGTAGTGACTTTTTGTTCAGGTGTCTGGACGAAACCTTCAGTGTTGGTATCTGCCACTGCGGTACCGTAGCTCTGAGTAAGAATAAGACCGGCGATGCCCACTGACGCTGCACTGAGTAACCACTGTGCTGGTTGTTTTTTCATCATATCTACCTAGTTATTTTAAGTTAAAAGTATTATTAATTTTCATCGAAAGAATTTGCTTGGTCATTCCCTATGCATCAAATTTAGTTATTCTCTTACAGCGCTGCTTTTCACAAACCATCTTTATGGCATTCACTTTATATTGCATTAACCTTGTTATGAATTTGACGATTTCTAAGCAAGATACTTTATAAGACTTCAGCATTGGCATTACCTACTTCAGCATTGGTATTACCTAATGATATTGCTACTTAATAAAATGACTGCTTTATCATATTGATCGTTGAACAAAATACTGCCAACGTCTTGCAAAAAATCAATCAATACTAGCATGAGCATAAATGTGCAACTGTCTCAATCTGTATAAGCAATATTACACTTTACCTCGGTACATACCAAACTTTCTAGCATATTTATTAGCGATGGCTGCTGCTCGCTGCTTGACAGATATCGGTCATTCATTTCGGTCAATTTAACCAGTAGATTATGCGCAGCTCACAATAGCTGTCATAATATATCGATAATAGTGAGTGATTATTGCGCTTATTTACCCTGATTGATGGTGCGCTGAGCTCATAATATAACACTGAATAGTCGATTCTATTTGCCTTTGTTACAAAGGAAATTGCGTGCAGTTAGGCAGACCGTACTGTACGCTGATTGATACAATAATGGTTTTAGAGTAGATGACTGATATAACATAATAAGGATCACGCGATGTATGGCGTCTTAATGATTGATATTGATAGTACCGCACTGACTGCTGAAGATGTGAGTTTAATCAAACAAGCCCAAGTTGGTGGGATCATCTTGTTTGGCCGAAATGTCAAGGATGCCGCGCAAGTGCGCGCAATGTGTGACGATATACGCTATCACAACGCCGATATCTTGATCGGTGTTGATCAAGAAGGTGGGCGCGTCGCAAGATTACGTGAAGGTTTTACCCCATTGCCCGCGATGGGGCGACTGGGTGAGTTATTTAATCAAGATCCTAGCCGTGCGCTTAGCTGCGCTTATGACTGTGGCTATCTAATGGCAGCAGAAGTGCTGGCCGTGGGCATAGATCTGAGCTTCGCACCGGTACTCGACACAGACGGTATTAGCCAAGTGATTGGTGACCGTAGCTTTCATCAGCAGCCGCAAGCCATTACGGCTTTGGCGACCCAGTTTATGCGCGGTATGAAAGCGGCTGGCATGGCAACCACTGGTAAGCATTTCCCCGGTCACGGCGCCATCGCTCCTGATTCTCATGTATCAGAAGCGATCGACAGCCGCAGTTTGGATGAGATTATGCACAGTGACATGCAGCCGTTCGCCCAAACGCTGCCTTGGCTTGATGCGTTGATGCCAGCGCACGTGATTTTTTCACAGGTAGATAACAAGCCAGCGGGATTCTCTAAAATTTGGCTGCAAGACATCATCCGTGATGAGCTAAAATTTGATGGCGTTCTATTCTCTGATGATTTATCTATGGCAGGCGCGCAAGCAGCTGGGGATGTTAGCGCGCGCGTCAAAGCTGCGATTGAAGCTGGTTGCGACATTGCTTTGGTATGCAATGATAGAGTTGCGGCTCATGAAGCGGCCGAAGCGGCGCAAAACTTGCCCTACCCCAATCAAAAACGTATCAAAACCATGTGCGGGCAGATACCCGTTTGGCAAGGTAATCTTGAGGCGACTTGTCAGCAGTTTGACTATTGGCAGCAAGCAAAGCAAAACGTGACTCAGACCTTTTTTAATACCTTGGCAGAGCAGCCATTTACAGATAATGCGGCATCAAAAGATCCTACTGTCTATAAATAATAGCCCGTCATTTTTTTAGTAAATCCATAAATATAGTCAAAATATCCTAAAATCGCGACGGTATTGCTGATATCAATTTTTTGTCGCCTCTGTCTGCGCAGGCACAGCAAGCAACAAAAATGGATATTAGCAGTGCGTGATGGTTCGATATTACTTTTCACTGACTATATATGCCAAATCTATAGCAAATAAAAAACCGCATCTTTTTTTAGATGCGGTTTTTTGGTATTAATGACTTTTAAATATCAATCGTTTTCTTACTATCAATCACTGTCTAAAGACTACTGAGTATTAACTTGTGGATCTACTACCGTCCCACGACTTGCATCATCACCATCTGGCAAGAGATCATCATTGTTGCTGTCTAATGGGTTTAAGTCCGGATCAAGGGCATTGTTGGTGATCGTCATACCATCATTTGCACTGACAGTCTCATCATTGACCAAAAACTCAATACGGCGGTTGCGGAAGCGACCTTGTTCCGTTGAGTTATCAGCGATAGGATCTGTTTCACCCATGCCTTTGGTGCTCAGCTTGCTCGCATCGATACCTTGAGAGACTAAGTATTCTTTTACAGATTCGGCACGGTCGCGAGACAGCTTCAGATTATAAGCATCCGATGCTTGGCTATCGGTATAACCAATAATCATCAGATTCATATCTGGGACGTCTGTCATAATCTTGGCAGCGCGGTCAAGAAACGCTTTATTAACATCAGGAATAAAAGCTTTATCTACTTCAAAGTTAATTACTTGTAGACTTAAAGCACGGGCAACATCACGTGGATCTGGATTGTCTCCAAGGTTTGACATAGCAACATCGGCTGCCGCTAAACTATTATCAATTTCACCCTGCAAATCTAGTGGCCCCTCAGCTTGCACCGTCATCGCTGGTGCAGCCGCTTGTAAATCAGCGACCAGTTTATCCAACGCTGCTGCATCTGGTGCATTGACAGTAATGTTATCACCTTTAATAATCATACTGGCGTTTGGTACATTTTTGACAATAGGTAAGATAGTGGCAAGTTGCGCAGCAGCTGGCATGTCTATTGCAAAATTATCATCAACATCGGCGCGGCACTTATTGGCTTCATCCCCAAACGCACTGGTAAGCGCATTCATGACATTGGTCTGTAGCGTCTCATTACCCACATTCATGCGGCAAGCGTACAATTCACTATTTTCACCAGTAGCAATGCTCAATGAGGCAGGCTCAACAGCAGCAGCAACCGCTGCACCATCGCCTTCCGCCGCTTGCTCTTGGGTGACAGCAGGCGTAGCGACAGGCTCAGGGTTGTCTTGGCAGCCTCTCAGCAAAGCCCACGCCAAAGCACCTAAAATAATCAGACCAATAATAGGCAGCAGCGCTTTCATAAAGCTGCCTTCTTTCTCTTCTTCACGTTGTAGCGGTGCGGTACTGACCGTATCAGACATTCGCGCACCTGCAGGAGCAGCGGCAATCATACCGGCAGGCAGAACCGCACTTGCCCATGCAGGGATATGATGTTGATAGCTAGCAAGGTTGTCGTTCAAAAACTGTGGCACCGGTGTGGTTCCTGCCAAGCTTTTTATTTCATGGTAAGCAAGCGGTGCTGCCATCGCAATCAAACCACGAGATGCAGTGACATCGACATTGTGTTTGCCAGCCAGCTCGCGAGCTATCTGGTCACGGTGAGCGCTATCCGTCCATACCCGATCATAAAATCCTTGATCGTCACGGGCGATATTTTCGTTAGCAAAACGCTCATGCGTATCTTTGTCTGCCAAACGCGCCGCAAAAATAGCATAAAACTGCTCAAGTAGATTTTGTTTAGCAGGGCTACGGTCATCTCCCAATACTGCGGGGCTGACTGTTCGCGTTAAATGACTGATAATATCCATAGTATAAGTCCTCCATTAATTCTTATTAATATAATTTGTCTTTTGAATAGGGCTAAGATTTTTTCTCAGAATTATTAGAATTTACTTTTTTATTTTTTAATTCACTAAAAGCAAAGTCGATAATTATGATGGTAGCAACTATTTACCTATCCGTTAAAACATCTAAAAAGCAAAATCATCATGCAAGTCACTATAAAATAAATAGCTGTAAAAAAGGTTCGTCACTATTAGTTCACTGTTTAGTCACTATAAAAAAGCAACAAGCGCAATTGATGATGATTACATTCAACTTTCGTCATTATAAAAGTATTAAGGTATTTTTCACAATCAATACGCTGTTGTGCAAATGCTACATTAAGTAATGTTTCAGTTGTTACACGTAACTAGAAAGCCGCTGAAGTACAAATCGCTAACATAACAATAGTAAATAAGGTCGTATGTGTATTATTTATTAAACAGTCATTTTCAATAGCAATAAAACGATTTGATTTTATCTTTCATATTATTTATTTAAAAAAAAGTTGTGATTACGGTATGACTCATACTAAAGCTTAGCGACTGACCTACTTATTTCTTACTTGTGCAGGTTCAGCGACGATAACATTACTCGCCATATCCTCTACTTCAGACAAAGAGATTGGGCCTGACGGCCTATTGTTTGTAGAGGAATTGCTATTTGAGTTACTATTTAAATTACTAGGTACATTAGTGAGACTGCCATTATTACTGCGCACCGGATTGTTGCGTGCTGGCGCAGGCATCATACTATCGTCCGTATCGTCATCGCTTGCTTGATACTCTCCAGCACCATTATTGCTTGCATTGTTGTTATAGGCGTCACTATTAACATTGTTTGTAGCGCTGCCACTGGAGTCAAACTGAGGGTTCTGACCATTCATAGCCGCCATATCCTCTACGCCACTGCCATTGTTAGGTAATGGCAGTGGTGCCGCGCTATCAATCATCAGCGCTGGCGCTAACGTACGCATATCAGTGACCAAACGCTGTAATAGCATACTGTCTGGTGCTTCCAAGCTCACCCGCTCATTTTGCAGATGTAGCCGAGCAAATGGCGTTGATCTCAGCATGGTCAAGATATTCGGCAATACCTCTGTTGGCATATTAGCCATACTCTTAGCCACGCCCGCTTGTATCGTCAGCTCACAGATACCGGCCTGCTCACCAAAACTTGTATTAAGCGCTTGTTGCAACGTGCTTTGTAGCGCCTCATCGCCAACCGTTGCGCTACAAGTATAGAGACTGCCACTATCGTCTACCCCGACGATTAGCTCAACTGGCGTCAAAACCTGTGGTGCTGGCTCAGTAGGGGGCGGGGCAACGACAGGCGCAGGCGCTACAGGTTCTACTGGCGCTGTCATGTTGGGCTTGATCAATAGCGCCCATGCAGCAAAGCCCAACGCAGCAATGGCGGCTATTAATAAAAATACCCGTACCAATAGATCGTTGCGTTGATTACGGGTGCGAACTTTTTCCCGTTTCATGCTGCCATTTTCTGCTAAATGATGGGCAGCAGGGCTGGCATGGATAGCATGGATAGCATCAGAAGCATTATTTATATCTGTATTGCTATGCTTATCTAAATGCACACTAGCATTTGGAGAGCTATTGCTATTCTCTGTAGCCGCTTCTATTGGCGGTGCTGGCATTGCTGCTGTATTAGCAGATGCTATGACATTTGGCGTATTGCTAGATGTCTGAATATCTTGAGCAGCGCTGATAACTGGTGCTGACCATATGGGTAAATACTGGCGCAAGGTGGGCTGCTCTTTTTGCAAAAACGCAGGCAAAAACTGTCCACTCGCCAGTGCCTTTAGTTCACGGTAAGCCAGTGGCGCAGCATTTATAAGCAATTGGGTGGTCGCAAGCTCATCGATATGATGAGTGGCGGCAAGTTCTTGTATGAGTGTCTGCCGCATATTTGGGGCGAGCCAGAGCTGCTCAAATAAAGGGCTTTCTGTCACGCTATCAGCAACGATCACTTGATCAGATCGCAACAACTGCGAATATACCTCTGGCAAAGCCAAGCGTGCGGCCAAAATCGCATAAAACTGCTCAAGGAGACTGACATGGGCAACGCTGCTATTATTGCCTAGCACAGCGGGCGTGACGCTTTGTTCTAGTTGTTCAATGATACTCATGACTGACGGCCTCTATCGGCTTAATATAGTTAATCCTAGTGAAATCAGATACAGTGTCAGGCTCGTTCAGTCTACTATTTGCAGTCCTGTCACTCGCTTTTCTTGTATCTAAATTCCTTTCAACCGACTATAGTTTATATTTATAAAAGCAATAAATCATTCCTTATCACTTTATTTGATGTTTTTTCTACAAACTTATGCCTTATAAATGGCACTCTATAAAACAGCTATATCCGTGACAGTGCTTATGGTACATCGCTTGTATGACCCAGCTTATAATTTGTACTTACACTTATATCAGCAGCACTATAGACTGCTGCTATCAACGTATTTAGCGCTACCGTTACTGTCCGTATACGAAGCATTACTTACTCATCTTTATACACTGCTATATTGTTAGGGTATGTCTTCAATTCACTCTATAGTCATCTAAATGGGCTAAAAATGGCTAAATCTTGCCAAACATCGTCAAATAGCTGGTCAATATCCCGATATTATCTACGCTATTTTTCTTGTCTGACGGCAATTTATCTTATTTTTATCACCATTTTTGAAATGAAGACGCACCCTAATAACAAATGATTATTAAAGCACAATTCTCTACATAATGGGTTTTTGCTTTATTCTTGTCGCTGTTGACGTAATGATTAGGAGTTGGCATGGGAATTGCCATGTCACTACTTATTATTATTGACCGTCTTATCCATTAGCAATTTGGGCATAATATTATTTACACATAGTATTTAGGCGTAGTATGTATACATAGTATTTAGGCTTTTAACCTTGCCATATTACACAATCACACACTAGGCTCGGCCTAAGGATTACCCTTTGTTTAACCACACGACCCTTATCATTATTATTACTGTTATTGTCAGCTTGCTTGCTTGGCAAAACAAAGCGCTATTTAATCGGCTTATTTTTTATCCGCCTGCGGTAAATAATGGGCAATGGGATCGTTTTGTGACGCATGGTTTTATCCATGCTGATAGTATGCATCTGCTGTTTAATATGTTTACTTTGTATTTTTTCGGTCGTGCTATCGAAGGGTTATATCAATCGTTTTTGTTCGGTTATGGTTTCGTGGTGTTTTACGTATTGGCTATCATTGTTGCGATGATTCCAAGTTATCTTAAGAATAAAAATAACGCCAGCTATCTCAGCCTTGGCGCCTCAGGTGGTGTATCAGCCGTATTGTTTGCTTTTATTTTGCTGGCACCATGGGAAAAAATCTATTTATTCGCGGTCATTCCTATCCCAGCGATATTATTTGCGGTCGCTTATGTGGCTTATAGCATCTATGCGGACAAACGCGGTGGCTCAAACATCAATCATCTGGCACATATGTGGGGCGGCGCGTTTGGGATAATCGCCACTATTATTTTAGAGCCACAAGTGCTACCACACTTTTTAAATGCACTATTATCGCCAGGCTTTTAGTAAAGGCTAGCTTTTAGAGCAATTTTTTAAAAATTTTTTTTGAAAATAATTAAACCCTTATTAACTTTATCGCTCTACTTAAGCGGTTAAATACGTTTACATTTTAAGATTAGATAACGAATTATGATTATAGATATTATCGGTGACATTCATGGTTATGCAGACAAGCTAGTCGGTCTACTCACCCAGCTAGGCTATCGCCATAACGGACAATGTTTCGTGCCGCCAGCAGGTCATCGGGCGTTGTTTATCGGTGATTTGATCGACCGTGGGTCGCAGCAAATGGCCACGTTAGAAATCGTGTTTGCCATGCTAGATGCTGATGTGGCCGATGCAGTGATGGGCAATCACGAATACAATGCTTTGGCTTTCGCGACGCTTGATCCTAATAATCCTCAGGAATACCTACGCTCGCACAATGAGATACATATGCGCCAACACGAGGCCTTTTTGGCAGAAGTACCGTTTGGCTCAGAGCGTCATCACTATTGGCTACAGCGCTTGTATGAGATACCCCTATGGCTTGAGACCGACTATGCTTGCTTTGTGCATGCTTGTTGGGATGTAGACAGTATGGCGGTACTGACGCCGTTATTGACTGCTGATAATTGCTTAACGCCTGAAGCACTTGTCGCCACTGCCCAAGAGCATAGCGAACCTTTTGAAGCGTTGGAGAGGGTATTAAAAGGTGTGGAAACCCCCCTACCTGCGGGCATGGTAATGGTTGATAAAGAAGGAACTGAGCGCACACGAGTACGGGTACGTTGGTGGCTTGAAGGCCTCAACGAACGTACACTATATGAGGTTGCGCGTGCCCCTTCATCAGCATTGGCACAAATTCCAGCGGATATATTGGCAGAAAATATCGACTTTGCGCTTAAAACCGATAAACCCGTATTTGTCGGTCATTATTGGCTAACTGGGACGCCTGAACCATTGAGCCCGCAAGTAGTCTGTACTGATTATTCGGCAGCGGTCGATAGCGGTTATCTAACATGCTATCAGCTCGATACCGAGCAGCCTTTGCCACTCAAAGCCGGTAATTTTGTGCAATATCGCCACGACAAAGACCCAGTGATATCGTCATAATAAAAGCGCTATTCAACTCGCTTTCGCATTAATCAGTAAACTTGGCTTTACGAAGGCGGCAAAATTTTTGTATGATGGTCGTTTTGAGGATATCAAAGCATGAGCACTCTATCAGCTAGTGTTAACTCTGTTGAGCAAAACAGTCCAATCACCTCTCCTGCTGGTCAACCAAAAGTTGGCATCATCATGGGCTCGCAGTCTGATTGGGCGACCATGAGCGCCGCTGCGCAATTGCTCGCCGACTTTGATATCGCTTTTGCTTGTGAAGTCGTATCAGCACACCGTACACCTGACAGATTATTTGACTATGCCAAAAACGCCAAAAGCAATGGCTTACAAGTCATTATCGCTGGGGCTGGCGGTGCAGCACATCTGCCGGGTATGTGTGCCAGTCAAACGCCGCTACCGGTCTTTGGTGTCCCTGTAAAATCCTCGATGCTCAGCGGTTGGGATAGCCTATTGTCTATCGTACAGATGCCAAAAGGCGTTGCTGTCGGTACTTTAGCGATTGGGGCGGCAGGTGCTTATAATGCAGCATTACTGGCGATTCAGGTCTTGGCCTTGCATGACGACGTAATCGCTAGCAAGCTAGATACGCTACGCCAAACACAAACTGACACCATTCTTGCCAGCCCCACACCGGGCATTATCAACAACTAGATTGGCGATAATGGTTAGAAAATATCAAGACCAATTATTTGGACTATAAAATCTAACCGTCAAATCCAACGATCAATGTTGTAAACTTGATATTTATGCTTAGATGAGCTCTACTAAATACAAGGTGCATACAGTGCACCTTTTCCTATTTTAATAGATTAGATTTTAGACTTAATAAACCGAATAACCTTTATCCATTTCCAATTCAAAGAGCCTGCCATGACTACAGCGAACGCTTATCCTGTGACCCAAAACATTCGTACTATCGGTATTTTAGGCGGTGGTCAGCTTGGCATGATGCTTGCCGAAGCGGCCATGCCATTAGGTTATCAGTGTGTTTTTTTAGAAGACAATGCTGACTGTCCTGCCAGTCTTTACGGGCGCGTCTTTCATAGTGAGCAACTAGAAGCCTTTATTGCCGCCGCCGATGTATTTACCTTAGAGTTTGAAAACACGCCGACGGCGACCGTTGAACAACTGGCCAATTTATCAAAATCTGGTAGCAAACAAGGCATGTTTCCGCCACCGATTGCACTTGATATCGCGCAAGACCGCTTAAAAGAAAAGCAGATGTTTAATGCGCTTGAGATCGCTACCGTACCCTTTAAAGAAGTTAACTCTGAAGCTGAATTGCAGCAAGCTTGCAGCGAGCTAGGACTGCCAATCGTCCTCAAAACCAGCCGCGGTGGTTATGATGGTAAAGGTCAATTTGTCATCAAGCAAGACAGTGATATCAAAGCGGCGTGGCAAGACCTCAAAGACGCCGTCAGTGGCCAAGGTGAGTTGACGCCAACGCCAGCGCCACTCATTGCGGAAGGTTTTATTCACTTTAGCCGTGAGGTTTCTATTATCGCGGCACGGGGACAGAACGGCCAGATGCGCTGTTATGATTTGGTCGAAAACCATCACCATCACGGTATTTTGGCCAAAACTCAAGCGCCCGCCGTTGGTACTAGCCATCTACTCAAGCAAGCGACCGATGCAATTACCACGGTCATGAATCATTTGGGTTATGTGGGCGTGATGGCACTTGAGCTGTTCGTCACCAAGGACGTGCGTGGCAATGATGTTGTACTCGTCAATGAAATTGCGCCGCGTGTGCACAATTCTGGACACTGGAGTATTGAAGGCGCTGTCACCAGTCAGTTTGAAAACCATATCCGTGCCGTGGTTAATTTGCCATTGGGTGATACCGACAATGTTCATCCAGCGATTATGCTCAACGTTTTAGGACAGTACCCCGATATCAGCGCAGTGCTGGCTATCGATGGCGCGCATTATCATAGTTATCATAAGGCTGAGCGCGAAGATCGAAAAATTGCACACATCACATTGATGCCCAATGATGTCGCTAATTTGGAGCCTGCCTTAGCCAAGCTCGTCGCGGTATTGCCCAATAAAGTCGGCCTCGACAAAAAGTCTGCTCCTGTGAATAATCAGCCAAAAGCGACCAATGACCAATCAACTATTGGCAATGACACTGTTAAAGCTATAGAAAACCCTCAAGTAGATACTGATGACGATCAAACAGATAATGCGGTAGACGTTAAGACAAAAACAGCGAAGGTTAAGAAATAATGCAAATTTGGGTGGATGCTGATTCGGTGCCATTGATTGCCAAAGACTTGATTATCAAAACGGCTGAGCGGACGCAAACAATGGCTATTTTCGTCGCCAATCAGCCAATTAAATTGCGTAAGTCACCGCTGCTCGTCATGACCGTGGTGCCATCAGGATTTGATAAAGCCGACGATTATATCGTAGAACAGATACAGCCAGGTGATTTAGCAATCACCAGTGACATCCCTTTGGCCAACGATATTTTGGACAAAGGCGGCTTGGTACTGACCACACGCGGCATAGTCTACGACAAAAATAATATTAAGCAAAAGCTCAATATGCGCGACTTTATGGATACCATGCGCGGTACTGGCGTGTTAGAGCTGCAAGAAATGAGCGGACAAAAACCTTATGGTGACCGTGACAAAAAAGCCTTTGCCGACGGTCTTAATCGTTTGGTTCGCTGATTTTTATAGCCATAATCTTTGCTATCTATCTTAACCCCCTCCTAGCCTGTGCTCTTTGCAAACCGTATACATTCATAACCAAACACTATGCAATCGGCACGCTTCATAACGAAGTGTGCCCATCATTGTTGTTACGCTGTAGTCAACTTTTAAGACAAACAGTTTTTACAACAACAGTAACGTATATAAGAATAGGAATGACTATGAAAATTTTAGTAATTGGCGCCAGTGGACGAGTGGGAACTGATTTAGTTAAGCAGTTATTAGCAGATGATCATCAAGTGATCGGTACCACGCGTGATAAAAAGAAATTGTTCGATGCAGATAATTATTCGCAATTGGATTTAGACTTATTAGCAAATAAAGACGATATTCAAAATCAGATTGATGATGACGTTGAGGCGATATACTTTGTAGCAGGTTCCGGGAACAAGAACTTGTTAGAAGTAGATTTACACGGTGCGGTGAAAACAATGCAAGCGGCGCAAGATAAAGGTATCAATCGCTATATCATGCTTAGCACAGTGTTCTCATTAGACACCAGCAAATGGACAAGCCCTGCGATTGAAAATCTAAAAGAATATTACATCGCCAAACATTACGCTGACCAATGGTTAGTCAACGACAGTACTCTTGATTACACCATCGTCCAAGCTGCTGCCCTAAAAGAACGCGCTGGAACTGGCAAAATTACGATCAATGGTACTGATGCTGGCGAGAATGCGATTGCGGATGTAGCATCGACTTTAGCAGCGGTTTTGAATGCTGATAGCGCAAGTAAGAAAGTCTTTAGCATGCAAAATGGTGAGACAGCCATCGATAAAGCTATCGCAACATTATAATCAAGCTCAGCGCTACCATGTTTATAATTAAAGAAAAAAGCGAGTAAGCCTTCCGGTCTACTCGCTTTTTTTATGATGGACCATCTAATAAATTATCAGGCCAGACCACTTGGAAACGGAATGACGTCCTCTACTCTGTCGGCTCCTGTGATGACCATAAGCAATCTATCCAACCCCACAGCAATGCCACTACAAGGTATCAAGTCATTAGATGCCGCCAATAGATGCTCATCGATTGGCATGACTGGCAAATTATGGCGCTGGCGTAATTGATTGTCTTGCTCAAAACGCATTCTTAACGCCTGCCCATCTGCCAGCTCGTCATAGGCGTTGGCAATCTCAATACCATTGATATATAGCTCAAAGCGCTTCGCAACCTTATTACCGTCTTTATCTAAAGCCGTTTTTGCTAATGCTGCCGTTGCTGGTGGATACTCTATAATCAAAGTCGGCAAATCATGCCCTAAATTTGGCTCGACCGCGTGGCTAAATAATAGATCTAACCAGCTTTGCCGGCTTTCTTCTTCGCTATTGGTTGCACCGCTTTCTACATTATTAAAATCAAAACCGGTTAAACCTTTATCTTCTGCCACTGCTTGTAATGTCGCCAAACTGGCCGTCAGTGGATGTATACCAACGAAGTCCATAAACGCATCAACGTAGCGGTAATGATTCATCACAATCGAATAACCATATAGGGCTTCTAGTAGTTCGCCAAGCTCAGTCGCCATATCGGCTAAGCTATAGTTTGGCTGATACCATTCCAACATGGTGAATTCAATATTATGGCGTACGCCTATTTCATTATCTCGAAATACCGGGCAAATTTGATAAATAGGCATTTGCCAGCTGGCCAATAATCGCTTCATGGCAAATTCAGGTGACGTATGCAGGTAATAAGTGCGTGGTCGATCTTGATAGGTAACTTGCGCAGCGACGGACTGCAAAAAGGTATCCGTATTGCCAGCTTGCGACAACAGCGGAGTCTGTACCTCAAGCACCTGCCGCTTATTAAAAAACTGACGAATATCGCACATAAACTGCGCACGCTGCCGCGCCATCGCTAGGGTCATGGTGGGCGCGTAACTGGGCTTAGTATTTGGCTTAACAGAAGAACGGGTTGATTGGCTCATTAGTATTTACTGTGACTGATGAATAATAAAAATAGGGTGATAAGTAGGTTTTTGACTTTAGAACTGCCATTCACGGCGCAAATGATAATCACGGCGCAGTTGATCAAAATCAGCGCCATTAACTTGTCCGTCAATTATCTGACGTCGCAAGGAAGCATCATCTTGCATAATGTCATAAAACTTAATCAACTTATCTGGATGCGCTTTTAATTCAGACCACAAAAACATATTCAGTGGCAGCAGCTTTTGCATAGACTGTGCAGGTGTGACCGCCAGTTTTTCACATAGCGCATCATAGATAATTTGGGTACCGCGCAGCTTCCCCTCTACAGTATAACCAGCGATATGTGGCGTTGCGATAGCCAACTTGCTTAACAAACTCTCGGCAATCTCTGGCTCATGCTCAAACACATCAAGCACTGCTTGGCGTCCCGTACGCTCAATACCTGCTGCTAAATCACGCGCATGAATGACGGGTCCGCGCGCGCTATTAATGAGCATAGTATGCGCAGGCATCATACTCAGGGCATCTGCGTTGATTAGATGCCGCGTTGGGTAATCGCTACCACTCGGGTGAGTATAGTCTCTCTTATCAGTCAGTGGCACATGTAAACTGACAACGTCGCTTTGGCTAAGTACTTGCGCCAAGCTGGCGTTATTCGTCTCTGAAGGGGGCAATAACGGATCATAGCCCAATACTTGCCAGCCCAAATCATTGGCATACTGAGCGAGCGTGCTACCAATATTGCCAAGGCCAATGATGCCTAAGGTTAATGGCCTCGTTGGTGACGTCGTTGATAGCTGCCAATACTGCGGACGCAATGTCAAAATAGCCGTCAGTACATATTGGGCGACCGAATGCTTGCTACAACCCGCAGCATTGGCAAAAGTGATGTTGCGCGTCGCTAGATAATCTTGATCAACATGATCGGTGCCGATCGTTGCCGAGCCTACAAATTCTACGCTTTCATTATCAGCCAATAACTGCTCGTTCACTGGCGTCACCGAGCGTATCAACAATATAGTGGGCTGTAATTCAGCAAGCAATGCCGCATCGATATCGCGCCCCGCAACTTTGACAATATTTACTGTTTGCTCAGTCGCCTGTCCAAGCGCAGTGGCATTAAAAAACTCATCAAGGCTAGCGATATTACTGTCAGCCACAATAGTTATGCTGTTTATCGTATCTATCATCGCATTAAACCTTATTAAAAATTTCTATCAATCAGTACATAATTTATCAGTGACTTGTTATCTATGACATTATTTCGCTAAATATTTTTTACTACCGCTGTCGGCGTAGGCACAACACGCAAGAAAAAATTATTTCAGTCTCGCGCTAAAATGCGCCGTCTCTGTTTTATTTGGTATCAACTATATCCGCTATTTTCATTTTGCTCATCAACCGCTAATGGTGTATTTTTATCGATCAACACCTCTTCTTGTGGCGCAAATAGCTCATTTTTATGATTTGAAATCCATTCACGCCATACCGCAAGGCCGATAGCTAATACGACAGGACCGATGAACAAACCAACGAAACCAAAGGCTGTTAAACCGCCCAACACCCCGATAAAAATAATGATAAAAGGAATCTTGGTGGCACCACTAATGACGATAGGACGGATAAGATTGTCCACCCAACTGATGACCAATATGCCCCATAAAGCCAAACCAATACCTTCTACCGTATGACCTTGACTTAATAACCAAATCGACACCCCACCCCACACAAATGGCGTACCAAATGGGATTAAGGCAATGATAAAAGTGACAATCGTCAGTAAAATCGGACTTGGTGCGCCAGAGAAATAATAACCAATACCCGCCAAGATTGCCTGCGCCAATGCGGTCAGACCAATACCATATACCACAGCGCGGGTGGTCGTACCCACAGAGTCAATATAACCATCGATACGATTGCCAATGATATTGCGTAAGGCTTGGCGAATTTGGCGCACCAAGCTTGTGCCATCACGATAAAAGAAGAATAAAGTCATCAGTGCCATACCAAGCTTGGCAAGACTGCTGAACACCACATCAAAGGCGACTTTGCCGTAATATAAATGAGACTGTACCCAGATACGAAAGGCTTCTAGCGTCCCCTCAGGATTTTTATTAATGCGCCACAGCACATCTTTGACTTGTTGCCCGATAATCGGCAAATCCTTAACAGAGTCAGGCACATCCAAATACCCTACTTTAATACGATAGATTAAATTGCTGATAAGACTCAAAGCTTCCTGCTGCAAGATAAAAATACCAACCACCAGCGGCACACCGATGATGAGAGTAATACTCACAGTCATGATAGCGGCACTAAAATTTGAACTGAACTTTACTCGTTGGTGAAAAAAGTTATAAATAGGAAAGGTAACATACGCTAAAATCGCTGCCCACAATGCCGGTACAATAAAAAACTGTACCACTTGAAAACATAATATAAACAACACGACCAACAAAGTAATGGCCAATAAGCGCTGAATAATAAATTCTTTTGTCCAGTTTTCTATCATAGTGTATAAACCAAAAGCGGACAGCAAACCTCATACGGTATTGCTGAGAAGTTTATAAATGGGTGAACAGCAATTTATGGACAACATCCATAAATCGTATCCATTAGCGAAGGTGGTTGGCTATAAATCTACAGCTCAATTATTGGCGGCCATTACGCTCTGTGCCGAGACAACCGTAACACAGTTAACGCCAGTAATGTCATAGAAAACAGATGGCTGACCGACGATTATTATGCAACAAAATGGCTCAAATAAATAACGCTATGTTGTAATCTTTACTTACAACTTTCTTAGACGAGATTCACTAAAGCCTTACCTGAATAACCAAATCATCGTACGCAGAATGAATACCGAAAAATAATGACCACTAAGTACCCTACGCCGTCACTTTGTCAGTCATTATCTAGCAAGGTAAATCACTGGCGCGTTCTATTAGTAACAACAATTGATGTTATACTAGAATAATTATTTTGAACTTTTAAATGCCGCTACATTAATTTGACCTTATTTATTTTTGTCATTATTAAAGCGCATCACTTTTCACAACCCTTCTTTATCCTTCCTCTCTAAACGACATTAATATCTAATCGTTAGAGTAGTGCGGCATAAATTGGGTCTACTACATAAGCATTACATTGATGCTTATACAAGCGTTGCACGCATCATGCGAGTTCGATATCAGGACTCAGGGTCAAAAAAAATGTAAAAGAAACTATGATTGACGCGCGATGTTTTGAGTGAATTTCGGATTGATTTTATTTTAAAGCAACACTGCCTCACCAAATTTTAAATACTATATTCATAGGAACAATAACAATGTCAAAAGACAATGATAACCCTAACCTTACTGTCTCAAATGAGGCGAGTAAGAGCACTAAAACCCAAGATAGCGTTACTTTTGCTTTAGCCCAATCACACTTTTTGGTCGGTGATATCACTGCCAATGCAGCAAAAATGCGCACGCTGGCATTAGAAGCGCGTGAGCAAGGCGCTGATGTGATTGTCTTTCCAGAACTCGCACTATTAGGCTATCCACCCCAAGATTTATTGCTACGCCCTAGCTTGTCAGGTCGCATCAAAAGCGCCTTGTCTACTCTAAGTGATATCGATGACATCGTCATGATCGTCGGCTATCCACACGTTGATCACCATGGTACCTTCAACTCAGCCGCCATCCTGCATAACGGTCATCAAAAAGGCTTTTATCATAAGCAAATATTGCCAAACTATGGCGTGTTTGATGAACGCCGTTACTTTGACAAAGGTCGTAATCAAGTTCTGTTTGATTATAAAGGCATTACCATTGGCCTGCTCATCTGTGAAGACTTGTGGGAAAAAGGCCCTATTGCTGATCTCAAAAAGCAAGGCGCGGATCTGGTCATCAGCTTAAATGCGTCACCTTTTGAAATTGAAAAACAAGACAATCGTAAAACCATGCTGACCAAGCGCAGCCGTGAAAATGGCCTGCCGATTATCTATGTCAATGCGGTTGGCGGTCAAGATGATTTAGTCTTTGACGGTGGCTCTATGGCCGTGCAAGCTGATGGTAGCGTTGCCCACGAAGCGCCGCGTTTTATGAATCAGTTGCTACTGGCGACGTTAGATGTCAAAACCAGCAAGTTTAACACCCAGTCTAAAGCGCCTTTAACCCTTAGCCGCGAATCAGAGATGTATCAAGCGCTGGTGGTTGGTTTGCGTGATTATGTCAATCTTTCAGGATTCTCTGGCATTCTCGTTGGGCTATCAGGTGGTATTGATTCGGCCTTGACCCTCTGTATCGCCGTCGATGCGTTGGGTGCGGATAAGGTTTATGCGGTTATGATGCCGTACGAATATACCTCACAAATCAGCCTCGAAGATGCACAAGCACAAGCCCGTCGACTCAACGTTTCTTATACCGTTTGTCCAATTTTTGATGCCGTCGAAGGCATTCGTCATACCCTTGCCCCACTCTTTAATAAATCACCTGCGGACACCACCGAAGAAAACATCCAAGCACGTGCGCGCGGCGTTGTATTGATGGCACTGTCTAATAAGTTTGGGCATTTGGTCATCACCACCGGCAACAAATCAGAGCTGGCGGTTGGTTACTCGACACTGTATGGCGATATGGCAGGCGGCTTTGATGTCCTAAAAGACGTCTATAAATCGCAGGTTTATAAATTAGCCAGCTATCGTAACCGTTTAGAGGACACCCCCGTTATTCCTGAGCGCGTGATTACCCGTCCGCCATCAGCCGAGCTACGTCCTGACCAAAAAGATCAAGACAGCTTGCCTGACTACGACGTATTAGACGGCATCCTAATGTCTTATATCGATGAAGATATGGGCTATCAAGATATCGTGGATAAAGGCTTTGATGCGGACTTGGTCGCCAAAGTCATCCAAATGGTCGACAATAGCGAATATAAGCGCTGCCAAGCACCGATTGGCACCAAAATCAGCCATAAAGCCTTTGGTCGTGAGCGCCGTTATCCATTAGTGAATAAATGGTCAATAAAAGGCTAGAGTGTAATCGTCATCTGGCTGCTACATAGAAAGTCAGATGACGACAGACCTTACTTATAAATCGATTGCTTATTATTAGCTGGGTGCTTGCCCAGCTTTTTTTAGTTTCTGACCACAAAATTTTCTTGTTATTCCGACGATTCAATCCATTACTTTTAATTTATCTACCCCTACCTATTTCTATCCGAGTATGTCATGAGCTTGCTAACTGCTAGTGTGTTTATCTTTTTGCTAATTGCCCTCAGCGCCCTTGTCTCTAGCTCCGAGCTGGCCCTAGCCTCCGCCCGAAAAATCAAACTACAAGTGATGGCCAAAGAAGGCGAAGTACGCGCGCTTGATGTCCTCAATATGCAAGAACACCCTGGCAGTTTTATTACCGTGGTACAAATCGCGCTCAATGCGGTGGCCATTTTGGCCGGTGTCATCGGCGAGTCAGCCATCAGCCCCTATTTAGTGCGCTTGTTCGGTCATGAAGCGCTCGCCTCTGTGGTGTCATTTATCATTGTCACCAGCGTTTTTGTCCTGTTTGCCGACCTCATGCCAAAACGTCTCGCCATGTCCAACTCTGAACCTATCGCCATCAAAGTCGTACGACCAATGATATTTTTGATTTTTATCTTAAAACCTATCATATGGGTGTTTGATGGTGCGGCGAATTTTCTCTTTAAGCTGCTAGGCATCTCTACGGTACGTAAAGATGAGATGACATCCGAGGATATTGTCGCGGTGATGGATGCCGGTGCGGAAGCGGGTGTCATCAAACACCAAGAGCATCACCTGATTGAAAATATCTTTGAGATGCAAGAGCGTACCGTCACCTCAGTGATGAATCCACGCGAGAATATTGTATATTTTGACAGCAAAGTCAGTACCGAAAAAATTGTCGAGGTGATGATTAAGCAGCCGCATAATAAATTTTTGGTTTGTCTTGACGATGATTTAGAACATATTATGGGCTATGTGGAGTCACGCAGTTTTTTAGCTTTAGTGTTGAATCAGCAAGAGGTAAGCTTAACCGATAAGGCATTATTAAAACCGGCGCTTTTTATCCCTGATACCTTATCTTTATTTGAAGTGCTTGAGATGTTTAAATCGACGGGCGCTGACTTTGCGGTGATCGTCAATGAATATGCGCTGGCGGTAGGCGTCATTACCCTAAAAGATGTGATGAGTATTGTCATGGGCGAGCTGGTCACGCTAGAGGAGCAGCCTATCGTCCAACGTACCGATAACTCCTGGTTAATCGACGGTATGACGCCAATCGAGGATGTCATTCGCTCATTGGGTATCGTCAATTTACCCAACAGCCAAAACTATGAAACGATCAGCGGTTTTATGATGTATATGCTCCGCAAAATCCCTAAGAAAACCGATAGCATCGAATATGCCAATTATCGTTTTGAGATTCTGGACACGGATAAGCTGAAAATCAATCAGCTGCTGGTGACCAAACTTGAAGTGGTTGTTTAGCGTAGTTAAGGTCTGTTGAATTGAGGACACGCCCTAATCTCGAGCACCAAATATGGCGGTACCGACGCGCACCATGGTCGAGCCATTGGCAATCGCCTCTGCCATATCATCACTCATACCCATGCTAAGCGTATCCCAACCAGTTAATTCTGGATGATCGCGCTTAATGTCTTCAAATAATTGCTTGGTGCGAGCAAAAGCATCGGTGTTGGCTTTTGCGGGAATAATCATCAGACCACGCAACTGCAAACGCTCATAGCCTTTCATTATGTTGATCAATGCTGGTAACTGGGCTGGTAAACACCCTGACTTGCTGTCTTCATTATCAATATTGACTTGAATCAAAACGTTTAGTGGCGACAACTCACTTGGA
This sequence comes from Psychrobacter okhotskensis, assembly GCF_965638355.1. Classification (NCBI taxonomy): domain Bacteria; kingdom Pseudomonadati; phylum Pseudomonadota; class Gammaproteobacteria; order Moraxellales; family Moraxellaceae; genus Psychrobacter; species Psychrobacter okhotskensis. Next base: position 447,892 of record NZ_OZ281822.1, on the reverse strand, counting down.
CGTTGGTCGTTTAGACGCTTCGCAATAATGTCACGCTCAACCGTTTGTACCCAGTCAAAATGCTCAGCGATATCGCGCGTCTTATTACGCTGGATACTGCCAATATAATGCCAAACGATAGCGTCACCAACCGTCTGAGATTTTAAAGTACTGATTTTTTCGATAGCTTCTTGTAGATAATTTTCCCCAAAGTGATACTGACCTTGCTTGGCTAACGCCGCAATCATGTCAGCAGGTTTGGTTTTAGAAACCGCAAGTAAAATGACCTCATCTACTGCACTGTCTTTGGCTTGTTGCTCTGCCTGCGCGACCTGCTCTTTTACCTGTTGCCAATTGTCAACGAGGCTTACCTTATCAATATTATTTTCAGCATCTTTCATATATGGCTCACAAGGATAAATTACTCAATTATTTGTTTTGGCTGTTATTAAGACTTTTATAAAAATTTTGCCATGAGCAAAATTTAAACAATAAATAAATGACTGCCTAATTTTACATTTTCTTAGCCTAGTAGATGGTTAAATGCCAAGAGTCTTGTTATGATATTGTTACATGGTTTAACATATGCTACTAAAAATAGTAGTAACAGTAACAACCATGACCTACTCCATCGCCAAATAACTGAGCTAGCATAGGATGAGTGAAAAGGTTATTGTTTAAAACCTGCTGCTAAGCTCTTTTTGCCTTACCTTTATTCATTGATAGGAATGCCTGATTATGGCTGAAAAAAACAATCTAAGCATCGAAGATCTGCTGCGTTTTACGGTCAAACATAAAGCGTCGGATTTACATATTTCAGCCGGCATGCCAGCGATGATTCGGGTCGACGGTGAGATGACGCGCATCAATATGCCAACGATGACACATCAAGTGGTGCATCAACTTATTTATGACATCATGAATGATAAGCAGCGCGCTGACTTTGAAGAGTTTTATGAGACGGATTTTTCTTTTGAAATTCCTAACTTAGCACGTTTTCGGGTTAACGCTTTTAACCAAAATCGCGGTGCCGGTGCTGTCTTTCGTACCATTCCTTCCAAAGTTCTGACCATGGAAGACTTGGGTATGGGTGAAGTGTTTAAACGCGTCTCCGACTTCAAGCGTGGCGTCGTGCTAGTAACAGGTCCGACAGGCTCAGGCAAGTCAACGACCCTAGCGGCTATGATTGATTATATCAATGAGAGCCGTAAAGAGCATATTTTGACCATCGAAGACCCGATTGAATTTGTCCATGAATCTAAAAAAAGTCTGATTAACCAACGCGAAGTACACCGTGATACCTTGGGTTTTGAGCCAGCGCTACGTTCAGCATTGCGTGAAGATCCCGATGTTATCCTCGTCGGCGAGCTACGTGACCTTGAGACCATTCGACTTGCGCTCACAGCTGCTGAGACGGGGCACTTAGTCTTTGGTACCCTGCATACCAGCTCAGCGGCTAAGACCATTGACCGCGTGATTGACGTATTCCCTGCGGCCGAAAAAGACATGATTCGCGCCATGCTGTCAGAGTCGCTACAAGCGGTAATCTCACAGACTCTATTGCGTCGCCAAACTGGGGGACGGATTGCCGCGCATGAAATTATGCTGGGTACGCCAGCGATTCGTAACTTGATTCGTGAGAATAAAATTGCCCAGATGTACTCGGCTATCCAGACAGGGGCTGGCGATGGCATGATTACCCTAGATCAAACGCTTAAGAACCTTGTGACCAAAGGCACGATTAGCAAAGACGTTGCTCGTCCTTATGCCAAACAGCCTGAAGCATTTTTATAGTTATAGTATTGCTGATTGGTTGACACTTCCTATTTGATGAAAATCCCTAATAGTCAGTGATTTTTTTACACCTTATTTGTTTTTAATGATCATGATGACTGATCTTTAAAAATTGATATTAGACAATTTTTAATCGATTTACATCGAATGCAGGTACGATATGGATATTGATAAATTATTACAGTTGATGATCAATAAAAACGGCTCCGACCTTTTTATTACCGCTGATGTAGCGCCTTCCATGAAAATAAATGGCAAGATTCTACCGGTTGGTAAGACGCCTCTGAGCGCTGAACAAACCATGAAATTGGTTAAAGGTGTGATGACAGCAGGCCAACGCCAAGAGTTCGAAGAGACCAATGAGTGTCAATTTGCCATTACTGATGAAGCGCAGCAAGCACGCTTTCGAGTCAGTGCCTTTATACAGCGCGATATGGCAGGCATGATTTTACGGAAAATCGAAAATAAGATCCCAACCGTCGAAGAGCTACGTCTGCCGCCAGCGTTAAAAGAGCTGGCCATGAAAAAACGCGGTATTATCTTATTGGTCGGCGCAACTGGTACGGGTAAATCGACCACCTTGGCTGCCATGATCGGTCACCGTAACCAAAACTCTCATGGTCATATTATTACCATCGAAGACCCGATTGAATTTGTCCACAAACATCGTGGTTGTATCATTACTCAGCGGGAGGTCGGTATCGATACTCACTCCTTTGAGGCCGGTCTAAAGAACACCTTGCGCCAAGCGCCAGACGTTATTTTGATTGGTGAGATTCGTAACCGCGAGGTCATGAGTTATGCGATCCAATATGCAGAAACAGGCCATTTGGTATTTGCTACTTTGCACGCCAACAATGCCAACCAAGCAATTGACCGTATCATTCACTTTTTTGAAACCAGTCGCCACAATCAGTTGTTTATGGATTTGTCGCTGAACTTGCAAGCCATTATCGCCCAGCAATTGATTCCAACCCCAGACGGTAAAGGTCGACGGGCAGCTATTGAGATTTTATTAAACTCACAACTGATCAGCGACTATATCCGTAAAGGCGAAGTGCACGAAATCAAAGATGTCATGACGCGCTCGCGTGACAGCGGCATGCAAACCTTTGACCAAGCACTCTTTGACTTGTATGAGCATGGCGAAATCACTTATAAAGAAGCGATATTGCACGCCGACTCCCCCAATGATCTGCGCTTAAAAATCAAACTCAGCAGCAAAAATAGTAACGCCAATTTAGACGAAGGTGCTGATAGCTTGTCCTTAGACGTCAGCTAATCTGTAGCAAATAAGTCAGTCAATAAAAAAACAGCCCTCAATCATGAGGGCTGTTTTTTGCATGCATTAATATCAGCATCTATTAAGTGGTCATATAGCCATTATTTTGCGCTGTCGCGACATTCTTGATTGTTACAAATGCCATATAGTACCAATGAATGACCCGATAGCTTAAAGCCATGCTCAGCGGCGACTTTGATTTGTTCTTCTTCAATAGTTTCATTATGAAACTCAATAATCTTGCCGCAAACGTCACAAACCAGATGATCATGATGCTCTGCTTGGGTAATCTCAAACACAGATAAATTGTTTTCAAAGTTATGGCGCTCAACAATCCCTGCTTGTTCAAACTGGGTCAGTACGCGATAGACGGTCGCTAGCCCTACATCTTCACCTTGCTCAATCAGTGCTTTGTAGACCTCTTCTGCACTCATATGATGCAGCTCTGCGCGCTCAAGCAACTCTAAAATTTTGATACGCGGTAACGTTATTTTTAATCCTGCTTTACGTAAATCTTGATTGGTAAAAGAAGCCATAATATCCCTTCTGACTGTTAAGTCTTAGCAAATAAAAACTAAAGAACATGAGGTAAATAATCGCCAATGATTATTATTAATTAAATACTAAAAATTCAAATAGCCCTAAACTGGCTTATCTTGCGAAAATTTTTAGCATGGTTAGCGTGGTTAAACCTCACCGCAAGTCTATGAATTTGAAATATAAAACATCCAATACGTGAGGTAGTGTTTGGTAAATAATGTCGTAAGTGGTAGGCAATTGCAAGTAAATGACGTATCATTTGTCCAAGATTGTCGGCAAGACCAGCAGCAACGCTTCTTGACCGCACCTAATCCATTTTTTATGAGTCATCTTACCATGATAAAGACATTAAATTTTCGTCCGTTAAGCCGCGCAAGCGCATTACGCAAGATTGTCCTGACCGGTATGCTTAGTGCCTCGGTTGTGATGTCTGGCTGCTCATTAATGAGTGTGTATAAGATTGATTTGCCACAAGGGACTGCGATTACCCAAGTGCAAGCACAAAAACTGCAAGTGGGCATGAACCAAAACCAAGTCCTTTATATTTTGGGCAGCCCAGCGATTAAAGATACGCTAGAGCCTAAACGTTGGGACTATATTTACGATTATAAAGCGGGCACAGAAGGTAAACGTAAAGGCATCGCTAATGTCAAAAACGCTAGCCAACATTTAGTGGTGTATTTTGATGATAACGGCTTGGTCAGTCGCATCGAAGGTATCGAAACCCTGCCTGCCCAATAATTCTGATGTAAATTTAGGCTTATTGGTTGTTAGTCTCAAAATGGCAGACTTGATAACGCTTAAGCTTAACGGTTCGGCTAAATGATTAACCTCGAGACTTACTTTTGCGCTGAGACATAGGATCAGCGCTTAAGCTGCGATAGACTTCTATCCGGTCAAACGGCTGCAATTGATAGTTTAGCGGCTGCTTTTGGGCGTAGATACCTACATGCCAACGCTTAGCCGCTGGTGCTGTCACATGTACCACTTCCTCACACCACGTTGCCAATGCTGGAAATTGCATCAACCAGCCTGCTTGCGCGAGTGCCTCATACAAAGTAGTGCCCTCAGCGACTGACAACGTCAGATAATGTTGACGCTGCGCCTCTTCAGCATATGCCAGATATACTGTCATGAACGCGCTCCGCTTAGACTGGGCCACAGTATTACTGTTACGAGTATGGTTAAATTCAACCGCATCAGCCGTTAGCTCAACCACTGCATCACCCAGCCTATTAATGCCAATAGCAATGCCACTGGTACAATGAGACGTATCGCTACCCGCCATAGGTTATAGAACGCTTCATTGCCAAAGTTTAGAGACTTGCGTAAATGGCTTATCTTCATCTGCCAGCCGGCGAAAATCGACAACAACAATACCGTGATACTACTGATAATAACCAGTATACCTACTAGCCATGTAGTCGGTATAACGAGGACTAGTACCAGCGCTACCACAAAAGTTATCATCAAGCTAACCAACAGTCCAAACTTATGCGCCAACTGCTGTGCACTATAATGTAGCAAGTAGCTCGCCACAAACACCACCCCTAGCCAATAAATCAGTTGTCCGATCGGCGGTAGTGCCATGCCACTGATGAATAATGCTACAACGCCAACCAATAACTGTAATATCCATATAGGCAATACCAGCTTGGTCGCCCGATATTCTTGATTGGCACGAGTGCGTGCTGGCTTTTGCGCATTGATATTGTCTACCTCTACCGCTGTGACGACTTGCTTGGTTGATAAATGTTGACCGAACCAATACAGTCCTGTACCCGCCCCCACACTGACTAGCGCTAAAGCAACCGCGCGCGCCCATTCACTTAAGCTGATACCCGTCATCGCAAAGTCAATATTCGGCAAACCATTCGCCACCCCTAGCAGCAAGCCGACGAGCATTAATCCTAAGCCAATCGGTAAAGGCGTAACACCGAGTAAGCTTAATAAGACGGCGATGACCATCAATCCCGCAGCGATAGCAAAGCTTGGAATGTCAGGTGCACTATTAATATCGCTAAGCGCTGATACAATACCCGTGCTAGCGCCCGATATGACTAACGCGGCAATAATAATCGAAACTAGGGCTGCCAACCAACCAAAGCTTCGCCATAACGGACTGGCATCAGCCTCACGAGTGAGTTTCTGCATACCTGCCAACGGGGCATCGACACTACGATAAGCGAGCGCAATCTCAGCATATACCACTGGCAGTGAGACCAATAGCATTGCCAACAGCCAAAGTAACCAAAAGTCAATCTCACCAATGGACGCAGGCGCAAACCAGCGAAACAACAATAGTGGTAGCAACGCGGCGATAAAATAAGAAGCATAGCGGATCATCATAATCTAAATCCAAACGATCTAAAGTGAATAACGATAATTTATAACCCTCTGTACAATACACAGGTCTGTTTAATATAAGGGACTATCTAATATAAGGGACTAGCAGTTATAAAAAAACCCCGAAATCGGGGTTTAATAACTAAATAATGGCTGACACCTAAGCGACGGTTCCATAGCAAGGTGCTATCTATGATACAGCCAATTTATAATATAGCCGACGCTAAGCAATATCACTTAGTGAACGGCGCTCACATAGTCGGCCAAAATACGGATATCGCGATCTGACAGCTTAGAAGCTACTGTCTGCATCATACCCTTTTCGCCTTCTTTCGCTGCATCGTTAGCACGCTTTTGATCATCGCTTGCGATATCATCTTCGCGGCCAGCGGCACGGAACAGTTTTAGCTGAGTCGCAATATATTGCGAGTGTTGTCCACCTAAACGTGGAAACGCCGCCCAAGTATTACCGGCCGCATCTGGACCATGACAACCTGCACAACCAATAATGCCACGAGATTTGTCACCACCTAAAAACAGCTTGGTCGCTTCTTGGTTAGTCGCTGGATTACCGAAGCCAACACCCCAAGGTGCTTGGCTTGCATAATAGCCTGCCACATTGGCCAAGTCTTGTTGCGACAAATTCGCCACTTGCGACTGCATAATACCGTTTTTGCGGTAGCCTGCTTTAAAATTGACCAACTGCTTATAGAGATACTTAACATTTTGGCCGCCTAAATTAGGCTGAGCAGGAACAACACTGACACCGTCAACACCATGACAAGCTGCACAGACTGTTTCTGCAATTTGCTTGCCGGCGTTAACGTCATATTCGGGAACAACAATAGCAGCTTGTACGCTGAAACTTGCAACGCATAAACTGGCAGCAGCGATTAACTTTTTCATTGATACAAATCCTACTAGCTCGGCGTAAGCATTATTTAGAGTGGTTGCATCGACGAGCCCATTGATATACGTCGCGCTACTATTTAGCGAGTTCAGCATATATCTTATGGACTTGTTACAAGCAGTCTGAAAGTACTTACTAACATCAGGGTTTATTTTGGATTATTATAGCAAGACTTTATAGTATTTGCCTACTTAATCCCTAATTAATACCTACTCAGTCACAGTAGCCAATGGTTTTTCTATTGGTGCTACCACAGAAAACTGCCTGAAAAATAAAAAGCGCATGAGGGGTATGCCCCTAGCGCTTTATTATATCCGTCTAAAATTTTGGTCAGGCACCTGCTATTTATGCGTTTTGCTATTTACTCATATAGTCAATCAGCTTGCGATAGTCATCATTACTACAGTTATCACAGAGTCCGCCAGCTGGCATCTGTGTCATACCACTTTTGACTGAGTTGATCAGAGCTGGCATGCCTTTTTGTTGGATGAGCTGCTGCCACTTAGCACTGTCGCCTTTTTTGATAGCATTCAACGCGCCACTATCGTGACAAGCCGCACATGAGTTATTATAGGTCGTAGCAATATCAGCAGCACCGGCACTGGTTGTCATTGCCGTTGTCAGGATGAGCGCTGCGCCGCTACCTGCTAACAGACGGCAGGTTTTGGTAAAAAGTGTGGTGATTGAAGACATGGGACACCCCCTTATGTGTTTTTCAGACGTTTAATTTAATATTTGCTTAGTTAAATACGATCTTAAACGTTTTTCATTAAACATTGTAACAATATATGTCGACTTAATATACATGAATCGAGTTTGGCTTTCGTAACGCCTTTATTGTGCTGTAAAGAACTTTCGCTAAGCGCTACTACGCTTTAATGGTATGCTGTCGTTTATATGAGACTAATCGCCATCATTTCAATAAGTAAGACGGTTAATAGTATAGAATAGTCACTAATTTGAGACGATCATTGCTATCAGCCTTAGCCACTCGCGTTTTATTTATTCGATGCGCCGCTTGAACGATTAGCCAACCCCCAACTCTCACTACCGTATCCAATTTTTTGCAGATTAATGAGCCATTTATGAGTACCCCGTTTACAGATGTCGCCGCCGAACATGCGGTGTTTAATACCAAATCGCGCCAACGAATTCAGCAAACTGAGTTTATGACGTCAGCACCTACGTTTCGCCTTTGTCCGCCTGATGTCGGGTTAGAGGTTGCTTTTGCAGGACGCTCAAACGCGGGTAAGTCCTCGGCTATCAATGCATTGACCAACCAGCGGCAGTTGGCGCGCTCGTCCAAGACGCCTGGGCGTACGCAGATGATTAACTTTTTTAGTATTGGTGACAAGCACAGACGTCTGGTTGATTTACCAGGCTATGGTTATGCTGCCGTGCCGCTGGAGATGAAAAAAGAATGGCAGGTCGAATTGGAAGAATACCTGGTATCGCGCTCAAGCCTAGCAGGTTTGGTGTTGATGACAGATATTCGTCATCCGCTCAAATTCTTTGATGAGCAAATGCTATTTTGGGCCAAAGAAGGTGATCTACCTGTCCATATTTTGCTGACTAAAGCGGATAAATTGAAATATGGCGCTTCTAAAAACGCCTTACTCAATACCCGTAAAAGACTAAAAAAGTTAGGTCTTAAATGCACCATTCAACTGTTTTCTGCCTTAAGAAAAGAAGGGCTTGATGAATTGGCTGGGGTAATGGGCAATTGGTATGAGTACCAGCTTAGTGATGACAAAATCATTGAATCTTCTTTTAATCTGCTTGATGATGAGCCACTTACAGAAGAAGATATGTTCGAAGATAATGAGCAGCCTAACCATGAGTTGCCAACTGATAAGTAAATAGCAGAGTATTAGTAGTACTTCATAAAAGTTGATAAAAAAAAGGGTGTATCGTTAATAGCGATACACCCTTTTTTGCTGTCATGTATTTGTTCACATTGATTCTAGCCGCACAACAGTTTCGCTAATTCTTGCGGTGTCTCTACCTGATAAGTGGGTAACTGAGCAGCCAGTTCGGCGCTGGATGCGGTACCATAGTTGACAGCAATGCTAGTCATACCCAGCTTATTTGCCATTTGAATATCATAGATACTGTCACCGATGAATACCGCGCCTGATATTGGCTGCTGCGTATGATTCAAGATGTCGGTCAGCATTTGTGGATCAGGTTTTGAGCCTGACTCATCAGCACAGCGGGTAATGTCAAAATAATCATGACTTGCCGAAGCATCCAATACGCGATCCAGTCCGCGCCGCTTTTTGCCAGTAGCCACGGCAAGCTTACGACCCTGCTGTTGCAAAGTCTTTAGCATGGCCTCCGTAGGGGCAAAGAACGGTGTGCGATGGCTATTTGGAATATAGTAGTCAGCGTAGCTTTGCTGAATGGCCAGCTTTTGCGTGTTACTTGCCTGTGGATACAAAATCTCAATACCGTTCATCAGGCTAAGACCAATGATGTCTTTGACTGCTTGATCAGTCGTGTGAAAGCCATGCGCCTCTCCAGCCACATGCATAGACTCAACGATTAGACCAATTGAATCCATCAACGTACCGTCCCAATCAAAAATAACTAGCGTCTTATCAGCTAAGCCATGATCAGACTGTTCACTCATAAATTTGCCTTGGTAAATGGTGTGCATTTATTACAGATACTAAAACGTCACGCCGACTTATTAATACAAATCAATAAGTGAGCATGACGTTTAGGGTTAACACTTAATACTGGCTACACTTTAACATGGAGCGCAAAGCGGTCAAGTTTATTCAGGCAACTTGGTTTGCTCTGGTAGCCAATCAGCCATCTCATCTGGTAATGGTGCGGTAATAGTCTTATAACCCGGAATATCTAAGCGCCATGCATGCAAGCACAGACGATGCACGCCAGATTTGTCATGGACGTTATACTTATCGTCACCTAGGAGAGCGTGACCCAGATGAGCCAAATGCACCCGGATTTGATGGGTACGACCCGTTAGTGGCTTCGCTTCGATTAAGCTGACCGGCTGACCGGCAATCATAAAACGGCCATGCACGATAATATCTGTCTGGCTTTCTTTAGATTGAGGATCCTGCGCATCTACTTTCACGCGGCGCTCACCACTAGCCAGTGTATAGCGTAGCAATGGTGCATCGATACGTTGCTCATTCAGGGCAGGCTGACCCTTAGCAATGCATAGATAATGCTTTTGGATGGTTTTGTCGACGAGATGCTGCTGCAAGGTTTTCAGCGCTGAGCGCTTCTTGGAAATCATCAGCAGACCTGAGGTATCTTTATCGATGCGATGAATCAGCTCTAGGTATTTTTTACCAGTCACTTCACGCATGGCTTCGATAACGCCAAAATCAAGGCCGCTGCCACCATGTACGGCAATACCAGAAGGCTTATTGAGCACTAGCAGACCATCGTCTTCATAGACCACTCGCGCCAATAAGCTATTGGCAAATTCAGTGCTGATAATGGGTTTTTCACGGGTCGCCAGCTGTACAGGAGCGATACGCACCACATCCTCACGCTGCACTCTATCGTGTGCTTTGCAGCGCTTATTATTAACTCGAATCTCATCTGAGCGAATCATTTTATAGATGTGCGACTTGGGCAGACCTTTTAGACGGTTCAATAAAAAGTTATCTAAGCGCTGGTCGTGCTGATGGCGAGTGACTTCAAGGTAATTGACCTTTTCAAAGTTACTAATCTCATCGTCGGCGCTTTGCGGGCGAGTTTTGCTATTGAAGATAGCAGGAGCTTCATGGGTAGTTGCGTCGTCAGTCATTTTGGAGTTTGTCATTTTTAGTTAGGTATTTACACAAAGATTTGTTATAGTTTAGCATGTTGAGCGCCAATTAAGCAGAGGTTGCGGCAATAATCGTTATTGTCTCAAACAACTTATCGCCATCTTTACTACTTGCTAGTAACGAGGCCTACATTGTACTTCAAGCTAATTTTGCACGCATCATCTAATTTTTAGGATAAAATGCCAATTAACACATGGCATAGCGTCCAGTAAACGGTATTTATACCAAATATAATCGCCTTGACCATGGTAGCAAACGCGCCCATGTATCAAGCGATAGCAGTACACAACTACTCATTTAACGCACGACCACGACTTGATTTTTAATCATGCAAGCGCGCGCAATTGAGCAAGTGATGGTAGTCCGATATTAAGAGTTTAGAGCTGCCTGAATATTGGCGGTCAAACAGATATAATAGATGTCATATAAAAGATATATACCCAATCGAGCGATTCGCCGATTACTATTCTGTTTGCCAAGTACGCCCCGCTGAGCAGCAGCGCAGTGGCACTCTTAAGGTCAGACACCAAAATACATAGATGTTATAAGTTAAAATAATAGATAAAACAATTGATTTGATTTGAGCTAATATTGAGAGGTTCGTTGAATTTAACGGTTTAGCGAATAAACCGAACAGCGAATGAATTGTGACCATGTGGCAAGCGCTTCGATAGACTCTTACAAAGTATATTACATGCCCTTCACCACTTTAGATGTTCATCATCTTGGTAAAACTTACGATGGCAAGGTGTTAATCGCCAAGCCTCTAGGCCGATAAAAACGGTTGACAGTCGGTGTCGATATTTTAGCGGTAGTTTTCAAGCCCTTAAAGTGTGACAGTAGATAATATTACAGCCTTACACCCTGTATCAGTAACTACTTAAAGCTCTCTGTTTGCTACGCTCAAACGCAGTCAATTCATTGTGAATTAATAGGCAATTTTTTTATATGTGCCACTTAATACGCTCTTTTATTTATTCAATTTTATCTGAGCACAATGCTGCTCTATCATCTGGTATTTTTAGCTAATCTTAATATTAGCGTCCCTTGCTACCACCGCTTCCTTACTTTGGTTATTATTATATTGATCACTGTCCAATTGGCAGTCTGAATAAATCGTTAATGTGGCTTGTTATAAAAGCCACTTACCATAAAAGTTTTTTCATTCAGAGTTTTTCAATATATTAGTCGTTGTCCTGTGTATTCATAGGATAATAGTATGAAACGCATTCTGATTAACGCCACTCAAAACGAAGAAATTCGTGTCGCCTTATGTAAAGGCAACCATCTTTACGATTTCGATTTAGAAAACCGTACCCGCGAACAAAAAAAATCTAACATCTATAAAGGCCACGTCACCCGTGTCGAGCCGTCGCTTGAAGCCGTGTTTGTCGAATATGGCTCACAGCGTCAAGGGTTTTTGCCTATTCGTGAGATTTCTGCCGAATACCTTAGCGGCAATCCACGTGATGAAAATATCAAAAAATTGATTAAAGAAGGCGATGAGCTCATCGTCCAAGTCGAAAAAGAAGAGCGCGGTAATAAAGGCGCTGCCCTATCGACTTATGTGTCATTAGCCGGACGTTATCTGGTATTGATGCCAAATAACCCTCGTGGCGGCGGTATCTCGCGTCAAATCTCGGGCAAATTGCGCGAAGATATGAAACGCATGCTAGGCGGGCTTGACTTGCCAAAAGGCATGAGCGTCATTATTCGTACTGCTGGTATTGGTAAAACTCAAGAAGATTTGCAACACGATTTAAACCATCTGCTCAATATCTGGCAAGCCATCCAAGAGCAAAACCAAAAATATCCATCACCGCGCTTGGTACATCAAGAAGCGGGCGTTGTTACTCGTGCCGTGCGTGATTATCTACGCGATGACATTGCTGAGATTTGGATCGATAACGAAAACGCTTATATAGAAGCGGCAGGCTTCATCGATGCGGTCATGCCAAAACAAGCTGAAAAACTGCGTAAATATACCGATTATGAGCCGATGTTTTCGCGCTTTAATATCGAAAAACAAATCGAAACTGCCTATCAGCGTGAAGTGCGCCTGCCATCAGGCGGCTCAATCGTTATCGATCAAACTGAAGCCTTGGTCTCTATCGATATCAACTCAGCCAAGTCGACCAAAGGCTCAGATGTCGCTGAGACGGCTTATCATACCAACTTAGAAGCCGCAGACGAGATTGCTCGTCAATTGCGTCTGCGTGATATGGGCGGCTTAATTGTCATTGATTTCATTGACATGAATGACAATAAGCACCAAAAAGAAGTGGAAAAACGTCTGATTGATGCCACCAAATATGACCGCGCGCGCGTGCAATTTGGAGATATCTCTAAGTTTGGTCTGATGGAGATGAGCCGTCAGCGTCTGCGTCCGTCATTAGAAGAGTCGACGGGTTATATCTGCCCGCGCTGTCATGGCAACGGTATGATTCGTGACTTGCGCTCGCTGTCACTATCGATTATGCGTCAGATTGAACAAATTGCGCTAAAAGAGCGTCAAGGTGAAGTGCAAGCCGAAGTACCGACTGATATCGCCGCTTTCTTATTAAATGAAAAGCGCGATGCCTTAGTTTATCTTGAGCAAGACAGTGGTACGCGTATCACCATCTTGCCGCACGCACATTTAGAGTCACCAAACTTTAAGCTACACTTTAACCGTGATGGCTTTGCGCCTTCAAGCTACGAGCGTATTACGGATACAGCCCAAGAACATAGTGATCTTGGCTACGAGGTTGACTGGCAAACTGCTGAGAAAGAGCGTCCCGAGCAGCAGCCGACCCGCCAGCCACGTCAAGTAGCAGACAATAGCGCCACAAGCCAAGCAGCTAACCGCGCACCTACTACTGCCCCAAGCGCAACTGAGCAACAGCAGACTAGCACCGTCAGTCATAGCAATGAGCGTCGTAATAATACGAATACGAACGCCAATAACGCTGTGTCAGCACGTGCACCACAAGACAATAAAGCGAGCGTTGCCGCGCCTGTAACCACTCAAGCTGCTAGTGTTGCAACGACTGTGCAGCCGCAAGCTGTGGCATGGTTGTCGAATCTATTTGCACAAGCCCCGCAGGCGCAAACAACCAATAGTGTCAGTAGTCGTGATGCCGCAGAAGCCATCGAAGCCCTCGTAAACAATGGTGGGCAAAGTTTAGGCTCTTTCGGACAAGTTGATAATAGCGCGTTGACTGGCAATGCCCAGAGCACATCGCAAACGACTCAACCAGAGAGCAGCCAAAAAAGCGATAACCAAGCGTCGAATACCAACGCTAACCGTCAGCAAGCACGTCGCAACACGGACAGTGATAATGACAGTGACGACAACAATGCTGAGGATAGAAGAAGACGTAAGCCGCGCAAATCAAGATCTTCTAAGCCGCATCAAAGAAAAGAGCAGCGTGACGAGACGAGCAATGATGATGTAGCCAACAATAATGCCGATAGCAGCGCTGCAACCAATACTGATGACAAGTCAGCTGATAGTAGCCAAGACAAACGTCAGCAGGACAATAGCAATAGACGCCCTAACGATCGTAACCGCAATAATCGTCAAGATAGCAACCGTAATAGTAATAACAACGGGCGTAACGACGGAAATCGCGATGATACTGAGCAAAAAGACAGTAACGAGGCAGCGGCAGCAGACGAGCAGACTCGCACTAAACGTAAGTCGAACGCTCAGCGTGCCTCACGCGGCAAGCTTGAGCGCGGCGATACACTAACAGCTGACAATGTTAAGCAAAACGCTCAGCAAACGGCTACCAGCGCTAGCAAGAACCAATCAAGCACACGCCGAAACCAAGACCCTAACGAAGTAGTGCTACAGGTCAATGAAGCAACCAATGAGCTTAAGACACCAGAAGTGGTGCACTTATCCTTAGATGACAGCAAGTCTACACAGACAACTCGTCAGTCAGCTGAAGAACAAAGCTCCGCGCGCGATACGACGAAAGACGAAGCAGCGAAAGAGCCTACAGACAATAGTCATACTCAGCAGAACGCTGCTAAAGAAAGTGTCCACCAGCAAAATAGCGCGGTGAAAAATACTGACAAGCATGGTACGAATGAGCACGGTACCAGTCAGCACGTTACCAGTCAGAAAAGTACTCAGGTGAAAAGTGCTCAGGTGAAAAGCGCTGAAGAAAAAATCACTGAAGAAAAAAGCGCTGATATAAAAAGTAACGCTAAACAGGATAATGAGTCTGTTAGTGAGACGCAAAAAGGCAATACCCAAGCCAATACTGGCAAAAGCAATGATGCAGAAGTGAGCACTACGGCAGATCAGGTGCAACAGGCTGCACCTACAGACGACCGTAAAGTCAATGACAAAACAGCATCGGTAGATGAGCAAACAGCGTCTAAAAACAGTGTTGACAGTCAAGCGGATAGTCAGAAGCCAGTCACTACTGAGGCAGCTAGCGTAGCAGCAGCACCAAGCGCACAAAAAACTGACGACGGCAATGCAACTACGCCCGCGACGGATACTAGCAACCCTAGTAACTCAGCGCTTGAGCTGACGCATGACGCATTGTTTGCCAAACGCTACGTGACAGCTAAGAAGTTCGGGCAAGCGAGCAATGACCCACGTGTCGTTCGTAGTCAGCAAGCGCAATCTGCTGAGCAGCCGCAAGCAACTGAGCAAGTAGTAACAAGCGCACCAAGCATTCGTGGTACAGTTGGTGACTTTGTTCGTAAGGCATTAACCGATGCAGAAAGTCGTTTAAAAAATGATGGTGTCATCAGCTGCTTTATTGCTGCTATCGAAGCACATACGCAGCAAGCCCAACCGGCTGTTAATGGCGCTAAGGTTGAACGCGATTCAAGCGAGAACAAAGGCGACGACAATGACTTTGCCACTCGTCGCTTTGACTTTAGCAACTACGGCTATCAACCTTTAGCCGCGGATTACCTTGCCCGCTTTGAAGCGATGACGCAAGCGGTCAGTCAGTTTGCGGCAGCGCAAGGCAAAACAGCCGTTGAGCCACGTGCTATTGGCAAACGTGCCAGCAACGATCCACGCGGTCAACATCCTGATTATCAGGAACCAGCGGTACTCACTATTGCTGATGAGCAAGCAGCGCAGCCAACCATGACCGCTAGCGAGCCAGTCACTGAGTCTAAGCAAGCTGGTAACGACGTGGATGCGCACAAGGTAGAAGCGACAGCCTTAGCCAATCAAACGCAGACATACGATATCACTGCTGAGAGCGAACAACTGCTAAAAGCAGAGCAAGCGCTAGAAGAGGCAAATGCCAGTGGCAATGGCAATGATAATAGCATTGACAATAAAACTGCTGATGTCAAAGATGTTGAGGCTGAGCAAGCAGAAACTGAGCAGCCTATAGTGGAGCAACTGACTAAAGAAGAAAGTCAGGCAGCTAAGTCAAAAACCACGATTGCCAGTTATAAAAACATGATTGAGAATGTGGCGGAGCAACTATTGCCACAAACAGGTATGTTTAATTTAACCACGCCAAAAGTACCAAAGGCGCGCAGCCGTAAGCCAAAGACTGACCATAAAAAGCCAACGCAAGCTGAAAAGCTAGAGTCTGGTGAGTCAGACAGCGAAAGCTAATTGTAGAGCCCAAAAGCAAAAGCCCCAAAGTTGTCAGCAACTTTGGGGCTTTTTTATTCTATAGGTTGCTTTAAGTCTTAACATTGATCGCTTATATGCATTATATTTAATGTATAGGCAAGGAATTTTAGAATCGCTACAAGGCGACCGACCGCAGATAGTACACTGAGTACATCTAAGGCGTGTAACACTGTAGCGATTTAAAAGTGCTCTGACTATAGCGCTTTAATGCGCAGAAGAAGCGTCTTTATCCTTACCGCGTATTTTGCCAATCATCGTCATAATGCCAACCATGATCACACCTACTACCAAGCCGACCAAACCATTTAGCAGCATTGTCGTCGCACTTTCAAATATGCCAGTCAGATGCGCCAAGTCTTCGACTTCATGATGCAAAAAGTCGATACCGTGTACCAGAATACCACCACCGACTAAGAACATCGCCAATGTCCCAGCGATAGTTAAAAACTTCATCAGCTTGGGTGCCGCCGATACCAAAAATTTACCGATTTTTTGCGTGACACTGCCTGATTTTTTCATCAGATAAAGACCCGCATCATCCATTCTGACGATACCAGCAACCAAGCCATATACCCCAACCGTGATCGCTATCGCAATAATGGAGAGTACCAAGCTTTTTTCTAGCAAGCTTGCCCCTGCAGCTGAGCCTAAGGCAATGACGATAATCTCAGCAGACAAAATAAAATCTGTCCGAATAGCGCCTTTGATTTTTTCTTTTTCAAAAGCAACAAGATCGATGGTTTCATCCGCATTGGCTTGCCGACGGGCATTTTGCTCCTCGTCGTGTGGTAAGACGTGAGGCCAAAACTTATGAATGACCTTTTCAGCGCCTTCATAGGCTAAGAATAGCCCGCCACACATCAGCAAAAACGTCACCAAGGGTGGATAAATGGTACTGATTAATAACGCGGCCGGTACTAAAATGAGCTTATTGATGAATGAACCTTTAGCGACGGCCCAAACCACTGGTAACTCGCGATTGGCTTTGACCCCTGTTACCTGCTCCGCATTCAGGGCTAAGTCATCACCTAGCACCCCTGCGGTTTTTTTGGCGGCCACCTTGGTCATGACCGAAACGTCATCGAGTATTACACTGATATCATCAAGTAGGGTTAACAAACTGGCACCTGCCATACGCACTCCTTAGTATAAATTCGCTTAGATTAGTAAATGTTTCAAAATGACAGTACTTCAAAATAAATGTTGCAACATAATAGTGATGTCATCATAAAAAGTGATTATAAGCAGTAGACTACCTATAGGTGCGACGATATGAAATAGTACAAATGTATTTTATTTTTTCAAATTTAACCGCCATCGATGCATTATGTTTATGATGGGTATAAAAATAGCCTTTAGAGGTTATTAAAAAAATTATGTTAATATAGCGTATATGATTACTTATCCTTTATGATTGATAAATGCGATAAAACCAGCCAATGTCGCCCTTCTTACCACACGACCTACTCGTCATGATGGGTCAGAGACCATACAAAGCCCTTTTATTATGAACCCTTTATTAGGCGTGACTGCCTAAAGGAAACACCCTATGTCCTTCTCTCCTTTTTCGAAAGCCGTGCTGACTGCTGCTAATTTTTCACGCAACCATTTATCTCGGGTCATGATGAGTGCCTTATTGGTCATCGTCGCGGCTGGCTGCTCAAACAATGCCGCCGATGCCACCAGTACTAATGCTAGCGTGGTTAATAGCTCTCAAGCCAAAACCAGCACTGCCCCAATCACGACTGAAAGCGACGCTGCTGTGGTTAAAGCACTACAAGCCAACTTAAACGCCTCTGGCATTGAAGAAAAAATCATCTCCGCCGTGCCGACTGATATGGATGATATCTATTGGGTCACCGCTGAAGGGCTGCCTGCTTTTTTTACCGACAAATCCGGCAAGCATATTATTCAAGGGCAAATCATTGCGGTTGGTGACGCTGCCCCCGTCGATATTAGCGCCGCCTTAGTCGCTGGTACTGCGCAAGAAGCGCTAAAAGCCGTCGATAAAAGCGAGATGATTATTTATCCTGCAAAAGGTGAAACCAAGGCTGTGGTCTACGCCTTTACCGATGCTGACTGTGGCTATTGTCGTAAGCTGCATTCAGAGATGGATGACATCAATGCACGCGGTATCGAGGTACGTTATCTCGCATGGCCACGTAGTCAGGAATCAGTGCCTAAAATGGAGGCGATTTGGTGCAGTGAGGATCGCAATGCTGCCATGAATCAGGCCAAAATAGGCGCAGATATCCAAGGGCCTAGCTGTAGCAATCCGGTGCAAGAGCATATGGCATTGGGCGCAAGACTTGGTGTGCGTGGTACGCCAGCGATATTTACTGAAGCAGGCGAACAAGTAGGTGGTTATCTCCCAGCCGCCGAGTTGGCTCAAGCAGTTGGTGCTATCTAAGCGAACGCAGGCTATTGAACGTAAGCTACTGAATTAAACGCGAGCGATTGATTCAGTAGCTGTTATATATTTTTGATATTGTTGACCACAGCGACATTGAGTAGACGTCACAAGCGCTTGTCGGTATGATACGATAAAGCGCAAGGCAACATCAGCCACATACTTTTTTATCTAAGCATTTTTTATCCCACTATAGTGAAGCAATGGCAAGACTGACATTAGGAAGATGAGCGCAGACCGTACGTTTAGTACCGTAAGCGCATCTGATACCGTAACAGCTGGTCATTGCTGCACTATATTTAACCTTTTGAGGATACTGTGAGCAACTCCATCAAACTAGCTATACTTGGTCTGGGCACCGTCGGAACGGGCGTGATCAACTTAATCAATGATAATTTAGATGAGCTAAAACGCCGTAGCGGACGCGATATTATTATTACCGAAGTCGGTACGCGCCGTCAGCGTGATGATATCGATCCCGATATTATGCAAAACAGTGATTTGATGGCCATTGCTGCCAGTGACAATGTCGATATCGTCATCGAAGTGATCGGCGGTACTACCCTCGCAAAAGACGTCATCATGCACGCTATCAAAAACGGCAAACATGTGGTGACGGCAAATAAAGCCTTGTTGGCTGAGCACGGCAATGAGATTTTTGCTTTCGCTGAAGCCAATAATGTCCACGTCGCTTATGAAGCGGCGGTCGCAGGTGGTATTCCAATCATCAAAGTGATGCGTGAAGCATTGGCTGCTAATAAAATCAATTGGTTGGCGGGTATCATTAATGGTACTGGCAACTTTATCATGACCGAAATGCGCGATAAAGGTCGTCCGTTTGCAGACGTGCTGAGTGAGGCGCAAGAGCTGGGTTATGCCGAAGCAGATCCTACTTTTGATGTCGAAGGCATTGATGCAGCGCACAAACTGGCCCTCCTCGCCTCGATTGCTTTTGGTATTCCGCTACAGTTTGATAAAGTCTACTGTGAAGGCATTACTGGTATCACCTTACAAGACGTCAACTATGCCGAAGAGCTTGGTTATCGTATCAAACACTTAGGCTTTGCGGTGCGCCGTGATAGCGGAGGCAGCAATGGCGACGATGCAGGTATTGAGCTACGCGTTCACCCCACACTGATTCCTCAAGATGCGCTACTAGCAAATGTGAATGGCGTAAAAAATGCGGTGTTGGTCAATTCGCACCCGCTTGGGCAGACGCTATATTGTGGTGATGGCGCTGGCGCTGGTGCTACGGCGTCTGCAGTAATGGCAGATGTGATGGACTTGGTTCGGGTATTGGGCAGCAAGGACAACGACGATCAAAGCAACAGTAATCAAAACAACCACGGCCACCATGTGCCGCACTTAGCTTTTATTCCTGAACAACTATCAGATACGCCTATCTTGCGTGCTGAGCAGATGATCACGGGCTATTATTTACGCGTTCATGCTTTTGACAATCCTGGCGTATTGGCTGATATCACTCGTATACTTAGCGATGCCGGTATCAACATCGATGCTATTTTACAAAAGCCTGCCCATAAGCTGGGTCAAGTACCCGTCATTATCTTGACGCTACCAGTGGTCGAGAGTCAGATGAATCTGGCCATTGAAAAAATTGAAAAGCTAAACACCATTACCGATAAAGTGGTTCGCATTCGTTTGGATGAGCTTGCTTAAGTTAGAAGCTTATCACTGGTTTTTAATAATGGCTGATTTTAGTCTTTTAAGACTTTGCTATAGATAATACTGTAGTCACATTCATGAGCCATTGTTTTAACCTTGAATAAAATCCAGCCGTACTTATATTATCGTTAACAGAAATGATTTTAGTCGCGTTTTTTGTTTAAACACACAGACTTTTATTAAAACAAATGAAAAGGAACAACAATAATGTCAAATGATGCAATTGTAATTTTAAACGGCGCACGTACCCCAATGGGCGGCTTCCAAGGCGCTTTAAAAGACGTCAGTGCAACCGACCTAGGCGCAACAGCCATTAAAGCCGCTGTTGCTCGCTCTGGTGTTAGCGCGGACAAGATTGACGAAGTAATTATGGGCTGTATCTTAACAGCGGGTTTGGGTCAAGGCCCTGCGCGTCAAGCCATGCGTAAAGCTGGTCTATCTGATGCCACCGGTGCTGTCACTATCAATAAACTTTGTGGTTCAGGTCTAAAAGCTGTGATGCAAGCACATGACGGTATCAAAGCGGGCAGCTTCGATGTCGCAGTTGCGGGCGGCATGGAATCCATGACCAATGCTCCTTATATTATGCCAGGCGCACGTGGTGGCTATCGTATGGGCCATAAAGAAGTCAAGGATCATATGTTCCTAGACGGCTTAGAAGATGCCGAAACGGGTAAACTAATGGGTCAATTCGCCCAAGAAATGGCCATTGAAAAAGGCTATACCCGTGAGCAAATGGATAACTTTGCCATTGAGTCGCTGAATCGCGCCCTCACTGCTATTAAAGACGATCATTTCAAAAATGAGATTGAACCCGTTACTTTTGAGACGCGTAAAGGCGAGCAAACCGTCGACACCGATGAACAGCCCGGTCTTGCCAATGCAGAGCGCATTCCTACGTTGCGCCCAGCCTTTGCTAAAGATGGTACGATTACCGCCGCCAATGCTAGCTCAATCTCAGATGGCGCTGCTGCTGTCGTAGTTATGAAAGAGTCGCAAGCAAAATCTGAAGGCCTTGATTATCAAGCACGTATCGTGGCAACGGCTTCGAACTCGCGTCATCCAAGCGAATTTACCATTGCACCCATTGGCGCAATCGAAAAAGTATTAGCCGGTGCAGGCTGGTCAGTTGCCGATGTTGATCTATGGGAAATCAATGAAGCCTTTGCGATGGTGACCATGGCTGCAATGGATGAGCTAAACATTGAGCATGCCAAAGTAAACATTGAAGGCGGTGCTTGTGCCCTTGGTCATCCAGTTGGCTGCTCTGGCGCACGTATCCTAATTACCCTGATCAACTCTTTACAGCGTACTGGTGGTAAGAAAGGCGTAGCTACTTTATGTATCGGTGGCGGTGAAGCAGTAGCAGTAGCCATTGAACTACCATAGGTAACGAGTATTAAAGTTAACATTGTGATTTAAAGTGTAATTACTAAAAATCACTGTGTCATTGAAGCGCTAAAGTATGACTTAAAAATATAGTATTTTGTTCTTTAAAAGACCGCATTGCCAAACGCTTTGCGGTTTTTTTGTGCGCAAAAATTTCTCAATAAACAAGTTTTGTTCTTTACCGTAAGAAAGCCTTAACTCAAATATATATATCTATCATTCCTTTTACAGCATCTTACACGCAATTACTTCAAGTGCACACTTTGCTACCTTCCTCATATATCTCATTCAAAATCCTGATGTTACGATAATTACAAGTTGAGGTAGAAGCTACTTAGATCTATATGACTTATCACTTATTAATTTTGAAAGTTTTTTACCAGACCAAAAATTTAACTACCTAAAAAAACTATTAATAATTTACTCATACAAAAGGAAGATAATAATGAGCCAACTAATTCGTTTAAAAGACATCCAAGCTACCCACCGTGATCTTATTGGTGATGACTATTATGACCCAACAGGCAAAACAGCCTACGGTGTTAATGAAGAAAAAATCGGTAAAATCGAGGGCGCATTAGTAGAAGATACGACTGGTCGTATTCGCTACTTAATTGTTGACGCTGGAGGCTGGTTTAGCTCAAAAGAAGTATTAGTACCAGCAGGTTTAGCACGTATCGTTGGTGATGATGTATTCTTTGATAGTTTAACGCAAGCACAAGTAGAAGCGATGGACGTCTATGACCATGATTATCAGTACAGCTATAAAGAGCAGTACGAAAAAGATCGCCAATCATTCGTTGCTGACAGTGTGCCAACTGCAGAACGTATGGAAATTGCGGAGCATAACTACGACGCGCCAAACAAGTTAGAGCTATTAGAAGAGCGTTTGACTGTTAACAAAGATCGTATCGTCGCAGGGCTAGTAAAAGTCGGTAAGCATGTCGTGACCGAAGAACGTAATGTAGATGTTGAACTAGAAGAAGAGCATGCCAACATCGAGCGTACCAATGTTGACCGCCCTACTGATCGTCATATCGGTGATGTGAATGGCAATGAAAGCATCGAAGTAGAGCTCTCAGCAGAACGTGCCCGCGTTGGTAAAGAAACCTACGTTTCTGAAGAAGTGAACGTTGGTAAAACAACTGAGCGTCATACTGAGACTATCGTTGAGACCATTCAGCGTGAAGAGCTAGATATTGACCGTGATGGTAATGTGGTTGATCGTGAAGGCAATATTGTCGACCGCGACGGTATTACTGCTGAAGATGTACGCCGTGCTCGTGGTATGTAGTACGCCAAAAATAGTTGCTTAATGCATTTAATTAGATAAATAAGTGGAAAGTGACTGTTGATAAATGCAAATATTAGAAATAGCTGAGTATGCTACTCAGTTAAAAAAGACCAGAGTTCGTCTCTGGTCTTTTTTTGTGTCAGAGCATGTCCTCAATTCAAGCGAGATTAACGCTGCCACTCTTTTATAGTAAATTAACTATAAACTCGCATACTTCATGACAAGCTTTATAATGAAGTTAACAGTAATCGATAACCCTGATGTTCTATAATAATTAAGAAATCTTCAACGATATATTTTTGCAATTTATTTAATAATAAGGAAAAATAAAATGACAGCCGATAATAATAACGACAGCCGAAATCAACCAGTAAATAATAACCAATCGCTAGCGACTGACACCAATCCGCCTATTGCTGATCATAGTGCTGAAAACAAACTTCCTGCTCCTGAACATGATAGAGAGCCATTGGCTACCTTGAATCAAAAAGCCAATGGCGGGCGTTTAGAGTTACTGGAAGAACGTCCTGTCGTTAACAAAGAACGCTTGGATGTGGGTAAGGTCACGGTCACTAAGCACTCTCGAACCAAGACGATACAAGTGCCAATTGAGTTGGTAGAAGAATATATTACCGTCCGCACCGAATATAATGATGCCGAAAGTCAGGATTTACTGTCAGGCAATTACGATGATAAGGACATACTGCGCCATGTTGAACCATCGCTCGACAGCAAGGCGGTCGTGACTATCAATGGCAAGCAAGTTGAAATCGGTGATGCGCCCATTGAGATTATCTTATCGCGTCAAGTAGCGACCATCACTAAAGACACCTATGTCATTCAAGAAGTCGATGTCAACAAGAGTACCCACACCCATACTGACAATATCGAAGTCACACTTAAGCATGAAGAGCTAGACGTGACAGAGGAAGGGTTTTTGGAACATGAGCGCAGCCCTATTCAAAAGAAATAGACCGTTAATAAGAAATTGATATCAGCAATACCGTCGCGTTTTTAGGATATTTTGACTATAACTCAAAAATCAGATATAAAAAAAGCAACGACAACGTTGCTTTTTTCTTGATTGCTTGCTTATTGATTATGATGTTTTCTTACATTCATAAGTGTTCACATTAGCGGCATCTGCACCTGCTGTGCGCATCACGCCCGTTTCACGCGCTTCGTGTGCCACACGCCATTGGACAAAACCTTCTCCACCATCCATAGCAGTCTTTGCTTCAAAAACTTCAGGATTGCTAGCGTCATTGGTTTTCATCAAGGTTGTTGTTCCTTGAGCAGTAGCAATGACCACTTGGTTATCGGTATCTTTATAAGTTGCTGCAACTTGCAACTTAGGAGCACACAGGTAGTTTATCTGCGTCACACCACCGTTCACCGAAGCAACAGTATCATCCTCTACCTCACTGGCTGACGCATCTTGTGGAGCGACTATCATATTATTGGGCTCGGCAGGTTCGGCAGACATAGGAACAGATTGCTCTTCGCTTATGTTGTCTTCTAGGCTCTGCTCAGGCTCTTGCTTTTGTTGACAGGCTCCAACCGTTAGAGCACCGGCCAATAAACCTGTCATCACAACAGAGGTACGCAACTGTTTTAATAATTCTACATTCATAATACGCTCCCAAATAAATATGTTAAACACTATAGCGTGTCCATAAATTCACGCCTATACTGAATTTGTAAACAATCGCTACAAAGCCATTGCTTATTGTTTGAATAATTAACTGAATAGTCTTATCCACTTAGCAAGTATAGTCAATGAAAAATAATATCGAACCATCATGCACTGCTGCTATTGTCGCGTTTTTAGGAGATTGTGACTATACTTTTCATAAGCGTTAAAAAAAGCCCCCATCTATGTTAGATGAGGGCTTGTTACGACCATTGAAAACGCTTTTAGGACGGCTTACTTATCCCTAATGGTAACGCTTTAGATTTTACCGTGGCATTGCTTATATTTAAGTCCCGAACCACAAGGGCAAGGTGCGTTACGGCTGATATTCATACCAGCGTATGGATTCGGCTCATCACCGATTCTAAAGTTGCGATCCGCATTATTACCAGCACCAATCGCAGCGCCTATCCCTGCCGCGCCGCTATTAGGGTTACGATTTTGTGGTTGCCCCTGCTCTGCTGCATTATTGTCCGCATTGCTATCTAAGTTGTCGATATCATCATGCTCGAATTGCATGCGCATATGCGCGGCATTCTCACGTTGCTGCGTTTCTAATGCCGCCAGCTCTTCTTTGGTCGGGATATGGACACGTGATAAATCTTGTACTGTCTCTGACTTAATCGCCCCTAGCATCATTTGGAATAACTCAAACGACTCCCGCTTATATTCTTGCTCAGGGTTTTTTTGCGCATAACCGCGCAGATGGATACCTTTGCGCAGCTGATCCATTTGCGTCAAATGTTCTTTCCAGTGCTTGTCTAGGCTTTGCAGCATAAAATGACGCTCAAGCTGGGCGGCATCTTTTTCACCCATTTGCTCACGGCGACCATGATAATGATCCAGTGCTGTCTGAATGATTTTGGCGCGTAGCCCTTCTTCATCTAAGCGGCGATCTTCATCTAGCCAATCATTAATCGGCATTGATATCTTAAACTCATCCTCAAGCTCATCTTCCAATCCATCAACATTCCATTGGTCATCGATAGAACCTGGTGGGATAAATTGGCTAATCATGGCGTTATAGACTTCATGATGCATGACTTCGATGGCCTCTAGCAGATCCATATCTGCGAGCAAATCATCGCGCTGACCATAGATCACTTTACGCTGCTCATTGGCAACATCATCATACTTGAGGAGATTTTTACGCGCATCAAAATCGCGGCTCTCAACTTTACCTTGCGCGTTTTCGATCGATTTGGAGACCATTTTGTGCTCAATGGCTTCGTCTTCTTTGAGTCCCATGGCGCGCATCATATTGACAACGCGGTCACCGGCGAAGATACGCATCAAGTCATCTTCGAGCGATAAGAAGAAGCGCGACATGCCAGGGTCACCTTGACGACCGGCACGACCACGTAGCTGATTATCAATACGGCGTGATTCATGGCGCTCAGAACCAATGATATGCAAACCACCAGCCGCAACGACTTGGTCATGTTTGACTTGCCATTCTGCCTTCAGGCGCTTCATCTCTTCTGGGCTGACCGAATCAATGTCTTCGATAAACGACTGCCAGTTACCACCAAGGATAATATCAGTACCACGACCGGCCATGTTGGTGGCGATGGTGACCGATTTTGGGCTACCAGCCTGCGCGATAATTTCGGCTTCACGCTCATGCTGCTTGGCATTTAGCACGTTATGCTTGACGCCTTCTTGATCCAGTAAGTACGACAATTCTTCGCTGGCTTCAATCGTCGCCGTACCAACCAATACTGGCGCACCTTTGGCTTGAATCTCTTTAATCTCGCGAATGATGCCTTTATATTTTCCTAACTTGGTCAAGAAAATCTGGTCATCCATATCGATACGCGCAATGGGCTCATGGGTTGGGATCACGATGACGTCTAGGTCATACGTTGATTTGAACTCTGCCGCTTCGGTATCAGCCGTACCGGTCATACCAGACAATTTGTCATAGAGACGGAAATAGTTCTGGAACGTGGTGGTTGCCAGCGTTTGGTTCTCCGCTTGAATCTCGACGTTTTCTTTGGCTTCGACCGCTTGATGCAGCCCTTCTGACCAACGACGACCGGGCATGGTACGACCGGTGTTTTCATCAACGATGACCACTTCGCCATCATCGACGATATAATGGACGTTTTTGACAAATACATGATGGGCGCGGATGGCTGCTTGGACGTGTGCCAATAACGGCAAACGGCTTGGGCTATATAAACTTTCGTTTTCGCCCAGCTCGCCCACTTCGATTAGGAAACGCTCAATTTTTTCATAGCCCTTTTCGCTAATCTCGATCTGACGGTTCTTTTCATCAATCCAAAAATCTTCTTCTTCGTTATTCTTATTAGCTTCTTCATCTTTTGAACGAATTAGCACCGGAATAATAGTATTAATCAATGCATACATACGTGAAGAATCTTCGGCTTGACCCGAAATAATCAGCGGCGTACGCGCCTCATCGATTAAGATAGAGTCAATTTCATCGATAATACAAAAGTTTAATGAGCGCTGCTTTTTTTCGCCTAAACTAAACACCATGTTATCGCGTAGATAATCAAAGCCATATTCGTTATTGGTACCGTAGGTGATATCCGCTTGATAGGCGTCGATTTTTTCTTGAGGTGGTTGTTGTGAATAAATCACGCCAACCGTCATTCCCAAAAAGCCAAACAACGGACGGTTCAATTCCGCATCACGGGCGGCCAAATAATCGTTGACCGTGACCAGATGGACGCCTTTGCCACTGATAGCGTTGAGATACATCGCCAAGGTACCCATCAAGGTTTTACCTTCACCGGTTTTCATCTCAGCAATTTTGCCTTCGTGCAAGGTGAGACCACCGATCAGCTGCACATCGTAGTGGCGCATGCCATTGACACGTAGCGATGCCTCGCGGCAAACCGCAAACGCTTCCGGTAATAATGCATCTAAGCTTTCACCATTTTGGTGTCTTGCTTTAAACTCTTCGGTTTTTTGTTGTAATTGCTCATCAGACAGGGCTTGTATCGTCGCCTCATGTGCGTTGATCTTGCTGACCACTTTGCGCATGCGTTTTAATTCGCGGTCATTTTTGGTGCCAACCACACTGCCTATAATCTTTGATAACATAATTTTTTGACCTATGGAAATATTCGATAATTAGTACGCATGACAGCGCTTTACTCGCTGCTTATTCATTATTTGGCTGATTACGGTTTCATTTAAGGCAGTCCAATAAACGATTGCCTAATAACTTTATAATAAAATCTTGCCTAATGAAGTATCGCCCAATTAAGTGTGCCGTCATTATATATGGTTATGACGGCGATGGATACAAGGGCAATGAGTAGATATTTGCCGACGTAAAAACGTTGCAGGACGTGTTAAAATAGCGCTTATGGCTTTAAATTATTTAGCTTTTTAATCACCTCATTTAACGGCATGATTTGCTCACTATCCTTAGCTATTTATTATTATAAAAACACTTATTTCGCCCACAGTAAACTCATAAGAACCAAAAGAGACTCTGCATGACCGCTAAGCCGTCCGCTCAAAATCCTCATTCAGCTGAACCGTTAGTCATAGGTGATGCCATCTATCATTTGGCAGACCATACGCCGATGATGGTGCAATATCTAACCATGAAAGCCAATTATCCGCAAGCACTGCTGCTGTACCGGATGGGTGACTTTTATGAATTATTTTTTGATGATGCCAAACGTGCCGCGCAAATCTTAGACATCACCTTGACCCGCCGCGGTACTGATAAAGCCGGTAATACTATTGCGATGGCAGGCGTGCCCTTTCATGCCGCTGACAGCTATATGGCGCGGCTGATTGCGGCTGGGCAAACCGTGGTCGTATGTGAGCAAATTGATGAGTCAGCCTCTGACACTGCCACTGGCACTGACAATGCAAATAGCGCGTCCAAAGCGCCTACGATGGGTGACAAGCAAAAGAAAGACAAAAGTAAATCTGCTGCTAGTAGCATCATGCGCCGTGAAGTGGTTAAAACTCTGACCGCTGGGACGATTACCGATGATGCGTTAATCGCGCCCAATCATACACCGACCGTGGTCGCGATTGATATTGCAATGCCAAAAGGTAACAGCAACCAAGCTTTGCAAGCCGCCATTAGCCAAATGGACTTGGCCGCTGGGACGTTAACGACGCAAACAGTAAACGCTAATAATGACGATATCGAAGGCTTACAAACTCAAATGCTGACGGTGCTGGCACGCTTTGCCCCGAGTGAATGTATCATTAGCGAGGCACTCAGTCACAGCGATGTAAATAGTAGTGGTAATGGCGAAGATTGGTTGACATGGCTACGGCAAAATCTTGATTGCCCTATCATCGAAGTCGCTGCCAATGACTTTCATCGTGAGCATGCCAGCGCAACCCTTTGTCAGCAGTTTGAGGTACAACGCCTCGATGGTCTAGGAATTAGCGATGCCACGCTTAGCCAGTCTAGCTGTGCCGCCCTTATTCATTATGCACGGCAAACCCAACAGCGCCATGTGCCACAAGTTAACCAGCTTATCGTCGAGTACAGCGATGACTATCTAATCATTGATGCCAATAGTCAGCAAAATCTTGAACTGTTTACCCCCGTCAGCAGCAATGGAACGTCGCTGATATCCGTGCTCAATCACTGTCAGACGCCGATGGGACGTCGTTTATTGGTGCAGCAAATGAAGCGTCCACTACGTCAGCATGCACGTATCAATTTGCGCTTAGAGGCGATAGCCAACCTTTTACAGACAGACAGTCAATCGGATGAAAACAAACAGCTTAAGCAAAATTTAGAAAAACATTCATTGGTCAGCAATTTACGCGAAACCTTAAATGCTATCGGTGATATTGAGCGTATCAGTAGCCGTATCGGGCTGATGAGCGCTAAGCCGCGTGACCTGCGTAAGCTTGCTGATGGTATTGCTAGCAGCGCCCAGCTCACTACTCTACTGATAAATGCAGGTATCAGCCATGAGCAGGCAGGACTGTTGCCCATGCTGATGCAGCAATTGCCTGCGCAGTTACCTGCGGTGCAATCAGTCGCTGAGCTGATTGAGCGCGCTATTATCGCAGAACCGCCCGCGCATATTCGTGATGGCGGCATGCTAGCCGCAGGTTTTGATGCAGAGTTTGATCGCTTAACCCATCTGCATGATAATATCCAAGTGACCTTGGATAAGATGGTAGAGCGCGCGCGTCAAGAGAGCCAATTACCCAGCCTAAAAGTAGGCTTTAATAAAGTCAGCGGCTTTTATTTTGAATTGCCCAAAATGCAGGCAAAGAATGCACCGGCGCATTTTATCCGGCGGCAAACCCTGAAGAGCAGCGAGCGCTTTATCACTGATGAGCTAAAAGAAGTCGAGACCGAGTATCTAAGCGCACAGACATTAGCGTTAACTCGTGAAAAACAGCTGTATCACCAACTGTTGACACTATTAAGCAGTCATTTAGCGGAACTACAACAGCTAAGCGCGGCTATTGCGCAAATAGATGTGCTTAGTAATTGGGCGCAACTTGCGATCACTTATCACTGGCAGCGCCCAGTCATGAGTAAGGACTTAAAAGAGGCTAGCGGGTTAGAAAACAATCATTCAAAAAGTGGCTTGAATCATAACAACCAAACCAGTATCGATATCAAAGCAGGTCGCCACGTAGTAGTCGAAGCGGCGTTAAATCCAGCCAATACTGGAAATACTGGAAATACTGTTAATAAAATCAACAATTCTCAACCTGCGAGCCATTTTGTCGCCAATGATTGCGCTTTAGGCAGTCATGCAAATCCTGAGCGCCTACTAATGATTACAGGCCCTAATATGGGTGGTAAATCAACCTATATGCGACAGACTGCGCTAATTGTCCTACTGGCGCATTGCGGTAGCTTTGTCCCAGCGGCTAGTGCTTATATTGGCGACATCGACCGTATCTTTACCCGTATTGGCTCAGCCGATGACTTGGCGGGTGGTAAATCAACCTTTATGGTTGAGATGATTGAGACCGCTAATATCCTCAATCAAGCAACGAATAAGTCGCTCGTGCTGATGGATGAAGTTGGACGGGGTACGGCAACCACCGATGGATTGGCAATCGCTCATGCCTGTGTCAATCGCTTGGTCGAGATTGGCTGCCTGACATTATTTGCCACCCATTACTTTGAGCTAACGCAATTGGCAAATAATAAAGACAAAAGCCATGCTAATATTCGCAACGTCCATGTCGCTGCTAGTGAAGTCGATGGTCAACTGCTGCTACTGCATCAAATCAAGGACGGTGCGGCAAGCTCAAGCTTTGGGCTGCATGTGGCTAAAATGGCGGGGATTCCTACTCAGGTATTAAATGATGCCAAGCGCTACCTAGTAGACAACTTGAAAGTAGACAACTTGAAAATAAATAGCGTAAAAACAGAAAACGAAAAAGTTGCAATCGATAAAGTTGATGACAAAAATGACTTAGCTAAGTCAGTAAAGGATAAACGCCAGCAGGCTTATAATGACGAGGCAGAAAAAGAAAATGGCAGCAGTAATAGCCAAACTAGAACTACGAATAATAATCCACAGCAAAATCAGCTATTTAGCTTGCAAGATGAGCTTAACGCTATTAACCCTGACAACCTAACACCCAAGCAAGCGCATGATTTAATCTATCATTTGAAGAAAATCATTAGTCATTAAAGGGAATTGTCAAATCGTAGTAAAGGCGCTAAAATACGCTTTATTTTCGACTATTCTATTTAGCCAAAAGCCAAATCAATAACAGGTAGACATCACTATGACCTTTGTCGTTACAGATAACTGCATTCTTTGCAAATACACCGACTGTGTAGAAGTCTGTCCTGTGGACTGCTTTTATGAAGGACCAAACTTCCTTGTCATCGATCCTGATGAGTGCATCGACTGCGCGCTATGCGAGCCTGAATGTCCCGCCAATGCCATCTTCTCAGAAGATGAAGTGCCCAAAGGGCAAGAGATGTTTACGGAGCTAAATGCTGATCTGGCCCAAAAATGGCCGAATATCACTGAGATGAAAGGTCAGTTGCCAGAAGCTGAGAAGTGGGATGGCGTGGAAGGTAAGATTCAGTATTTAGAGAAGTAGCTCAATAGCTACAAAAATTATTTATAATAAAAAAGGCTGATGCAAATGTATCAGCCTTTTTTGTTGCTTTCTGTCATCTATCAAAATGATTCGTCAATCACATACTTTTATTTAGTAGCTATCAATAAGCCCCTCTGCAAGAGTTAGGTAAATACCTATCAGGAATAGTAGTGCCATCTATAGATGAACCACAACGCCAACTCCCAATATTCTTACTATTACTCGTAATACCAACTATCGGATTAGCATTACTCCCCATCTGAATCGGTGCAAGCGTTAGAGCATTCGTACTAGTAGTTAACGAAGATAATTGAATTTCGTTAACTTGCACGTTAATAATACCATTGGTACTGACCACAATGTTTTTCACATATTTAGTATGAATCGAGTCACAAGCATTTGGTAAGGCTGTACCCAAATTTGATGACGGAGAATCTACAACCTCTATTACTGAGATACGACATGCCGTAGCAGCTAAAATTACCTCTGAGAGCTTGGCTTGCATAGTGTAGTTTTGATAAGCTGGGAATGCGACTGCGGAGAGAATCCCCACAATAGCAATGACGATCATTAGCTCTATCAAGGCAAAGCCTGACTGTGGTCTATAAGTTTGATTTAGGGGAGATAACAGCATCACAGCATCACAGCAAACCATATTAATATTGAATCTATGCTGTTGCATGCGACATGCCACTTTTATTTACTGCATACATTTTTTAAAAGTCGCATAAGTAATTATAAAAATTTTTTCTCGGTTTATAGAGTGTATGGCACAGCTTAAACCATAATCTTTTTAGCTAAAGGGTAGCATAAGGCAGTTAATATGCCCCATACTAGCCAACCAAACGGTAATATGTTTTGGGCAGGTTTAAATCCAGTTGCACTGATAAGTAAAGCAACTATAAAAAAGATAAGAGAGCTAATCAGTAAGGCACCGATGATATATTTCATGGCGATTCCTAAATCTATCTATAAAAAATATTTGGAGAATAAATGTCGCTTACCAAGGTCTTAGATTTACAATATTCACAACCTTGTCAGCCTCCGCTTTATCGATTAGTACTACCATATTGATGGCACTAGCCTTTAGCGGTAGATAACTACTCACTGTCGGATATTTAGAGAGTATGTTATCAACGTCTGATTTATCGTTATAATTATATAGCTCCTCAATAGGTTTTGACTTAGTAACTAACAACGCAGCTACTGTATCAAGCGGCTGATAAAGCTCTGGGCGCTGCGATGGTGCTATACCATAGCCTATTTCATCGAACAGTATCTGCTGGCTAACCTCTTTATCATCTTTAGGAATCACAGCAGCAACATATCTTGCTCCTGACTGACTCACCTTTTGATACGTTGGTAGCGCTTCTGTCAGCTTGCGTTTATCAATCTCATTATTTTTGACCAAATCAAATCGATCTACGTTATAAACAATCCATGCCGGGCGACCATCATAGACATGATAGAACCCATAAGCAAATGCGGCCAGTTGTATTAAGACAATGACAGCTAGGTCAAACTTAAGCGTCCTCTTCTTAGGTTTATACACAATAAATGTCAGTAGCGGTCCCAAGATAATATCTATCCCAAGCATAATCAAAAATATCTTAATGACCCCTGTCGCCTGATATAAAGGTTGTGGATACCAGACAAAAAACACAATACCTAAGCTAACCGCCGCAATCAATAAACTGGCTACCAAATGCCAGCCAAACGCTTTTAGTTTATATATAAACATATAGTCAACACTCTAAAATAGATAAATCGTTATTCAAGCTATTGTAGCTTGTTCTATGCGTCTGATAAATAACCTTTGCCAATCTTCCGCCCACAAAAAAGCAGCCAATCGGCTGCTTTTTTAGTATAACTATGAATACTAGTTAAGAATTAACGGCACTGTGCAGGAGCGTAGTTAGCTTGCATTGGATTAGCAGGAGCAACAGTAGCAATTGGGTTAGTAACACCTGTTCCATTTGCAGTTGTACTTGTCAGAGAGGCACAACCAAAATCTAAAGAGCCAGACGCACCAGCAGCTAAAGCAGCTTGAAGAGTTTGACCAGCTGCGTTGCTACGTACCCAAGGCGTTAAAGTAAGCTGATCTGCTGCACCCTCTGCAACACCTACTGTAGCACCATCATAGTCGATAGTAATAACACCTGTAGCAGCATCTACTAATACGCTGTCGACATATTTAGAGGTTGCACCTACACCACCAGCTTTTGCATTCCAGTTAGCGGCTTGGGTGATAAGATCTTGCGGTGTAGAAACCTCTGTGCTTAACATGGTTTTAGCAGGCTCTGCTAGGTTAAAGCCTTCAGTTACGCGTGAACGAACGGTGAAGTCTTGATAAGCAGGTAGCGCGATCGCAGCCAAAATACCGATAATGGCAATAACGATCATTAGCTCGATTAAGGTAAAACCTTTTTGTGCAGTGTTCATATGAACTCCTTTGGGGTATATAAAGATAATTGGCTGTTGTTAATACAGTCGCATTTTTTATCTTTAGGGATATTGTCTATTTCTTTCTTACTATAAAGATTGCATTTATTATGCCAATATCCTAATTACAATAATTCTACCCTCAAAAACACCTTTAACAGCGTGATTTACTATGTTTAGTTTACAAACAATCGTAAGTTTGACGCTAAATGTTACGCTTAAGATACTGAAAATTGTCAGTTCACCTATAATAAGTAATGTAAGATAAAGATGACTGACAATTTTTGTCAGATTATTCATATATATATATTCAGTTAATGCTATTTGGTCCACTCATCGCCAGTACCACATTTCTTATTTACCCCCGTACCTCGACACTTAATACCCTGATAATTTAGCGTTAAAATACCATCATTAGTCATTTGACTAGTAGACTTAGGAGTAGCAGTAACATTCCATTTATCCGTCAAAGTATTGTCCGGTGGCGTTAAAGGAATGGGGTTAATAGTAACGTCATATAGCTTATCGCCCTGCCTCGGGTATTCGATGGCAAACTCATCTTTTATACCTACACTAATCGCACTATAACTGCCCTCAGCCAGTTTACGACTTTCAATTTGCAAGCCAATGTTTTGCATCTCGCTCATCATGTCAGTACGTTTAGTCTTAATAACGTACTGCTGATAACTGGGATAAGCAATCGCCGCTAAAACACCAATAATAGCGACGACTATCATCATTTCTATCAATGTAAAGCCACGCTGATTTTTTATAATCTCTTTATGACTATACTTCACTGCTATCATCACCAATCCCCCTGACCTGTGCCGCAATTAGTCGAAGCAGCGGTGATTGTTCTATCTTTGCTTTTGCACCGTACGCCATTACTACTGAGCAGAAAAATTTGCGCACTTGAATTCTCAAGGGAGGTGCTTGGCTCGGCTAATATGCGCCATGAGCTACCCGCAGTAGAATAACCCGTACCTGCCGGAGCCAAGGTGTTACCCGTACTACCATCGACTAAGGTAATCATATAGTAGAAATTGGTACTATCACTACCTCTAGGGACATAGATAGTCTGGTTATCAGTCTCATCGTATGCATAGCTAAAAGTGCCGTCACTTGCTTGTTTTTTTGGTATAAAACCTTTATAAGTCAGAGCACTAGCGCGCCAACGGTTGAGCTCTATATCGAGCTCCTGCATCCGTGCTTGTGCCTGTGACTCAGCATTACGTACCACGAACTGCCGATAAGAGGGAATCGCAATTGCCGCTAGGATAGCCACTATCATAATGACTACCATCAGCTCTATGAGCGTAAAGCCTACTTGTTGTTTTAACGCCTTCATATTCATGCGACTATCCTATTAGTCTACTTCATACCAAGTTTTAGGCTGTAGCGTATAACGTTCGTTAAATATCAACTCAGGAGCGCTACCACTGCCGAGAATCTCCTCTGCTAAGCCCTGTACTTCATTGAGCGGACTATAGGCGTCTTTTCCAGTATCCGTTCCGAAGTCCACCCGATCTGTCGCACGCTCTGCCAGTGTACGAGTACCGATGAGCAAACGCTGGTTCGACAATGTCGAGCTACGAGGGCCTAGGGTCAGCTCTTGTAGCCCTTTACCTGCTCTGACAAAGCCGCCGGTACCGTTTTTGGACTTGGGATCGGTACAGATACCGTATGGTAGGCAGTATAGCTGACGCTCTGAGCCACCGACGATTTTGGCTGAGCAAGTGTTTGTTGAGCCATAGCTCATGTCTGGATTATATGCTGTCGTATATAAGAAGCTATCGATGACTTCTGATTTACCAATACCTTTGGTATAGCGTACATTGCCATAGCCATCGAACCGAGTCAGTGGATAATACCAACCCTGCTTGGTACCCTGACGCATCAGATCACTGACTACGTTTTTTTGCGCTAGTGTATATCCTGCTGCACCGAGAGTGCCTATGCTACTCGGTAGCTCGACTAGATTACTGGTAGTGGTATTATCAGCAGTTAAGTCTGATATCATCTGACCGCCATCAGCCGCTGCTGTCGTGGTAAAGTTACTCGCATAAAAGAAGCTATCTGGTTTGGTCACATCGGTATCCATAATCCCATATAGTCTATCTGACTTACTCAGATCACGTATCTTTGAGAGTGGTGAGCTACGATCACCTGAGATGACGTTTACGAGCGCAAATAAACTGTTACTTTGAGCGTTACGATGGAAGCTGACCACCGGACGCTCATAGAACCGATGATTGAATTTGGTATCGGTACCGCTATAAGCCCCTTTGAGGATGCGCGTCACTCGCGTATTGGCAAATGCGGTCGTCGGCGTTGATGTACCCACTGGCGAGCCAATGGCGCTTGGCGTTTTGAACCCAGCATTGGTAAAGTCAGCACGGAACAGCTGACCACCTAAATCGGCAAAGTAAATATGATCCATAAAGCCATCATTATCACGATCGAGGGTAGTAATACCTGCGACGACACTGTTTGTCATAGTACTGACTGTCGTTGATGCAGAGCCAGTACCAGCTGCTGACCATATCAGGTCACCTGTGATAGCGTTGACGATATAGACTGCATTGCCCTTGACCGCTGTTTTACCTGAGCAAGTGCCTAAACTGGTATCGGTTACGCCAACTTGGAATTTTTCATACTCATAACACATGTCATAGCCACCGCCGAACACTAAGACATTAGTGCCTTTATCATTAGTACTGTTGCTAGTTCTTATCTTTGCCTTGGTAGGCTTAGACCATATCTGACCCATACGGCCAAAGCCTGCCTTGGCTGGCGTGATCGTGAACATCATGCTTGGGCTGGTTCTAGTCGTCAGGTCAAGACCATATAAAGCCTCGCCACCCATACGCAGACCACCATAAGCATAGAGACCTTTATTACCATCCGTTGCGATATTCACGACGTTATTGGTTAGATCGTATCTATAGTCCGCACTGACCAGCCAAGGCGCATCGATACCGAAGTTCGGTGAGCCTATCTCCGCTTTGTTTGAATCATTAACTAAGGCGAGAGATTTGCTCTTATCTATGAGCATCTCTCTTGGGATCACGACGAAATCTTCTTTTCCGCCATCTCCGCCAGCACTATAATTATCAGCATCTACGAGATGCAGACCACCTTCGCTCGAGCCAAATAACACGTAATCATCACGCGTCGCCGTGACCTTACCATCATCATCTAACGTGGCGGAATACGATACCGCAGCTGGCGTTGAGTGAATGGTTGCCCCAACCACCCTAATTTCTTCAGTTGCATTAGCAGTTGTGAGAGTCATATCTTTGACCGCTGTATTCGGCAAATTATTGAATCCTAATAAGTTCAACAGTCGTTTTAAAGTGATTTCGTCAAAGGTAGCCGTATCGCTAAATGAGGTAGTGGTCAATGCTGCATTATCTACTACGACTTTGCCCAAGGCATTCACCCCAAACCTTCGTAGTACTGGCGTCGTACCGTTTAAATCTTCGACATATAGGGTTCTGGTCGATGTTACACCAGTGTTTGGGGTGTTCAGTAGCGCATAGAAGCCACCCGATTTCACTTCATTATTGGCACCGCCATAGTCCTTGTCTGACCATAAATCCTGAGTACTTGGGTTTAGGTCGCCGGCTACATTAGTAAATAGCTTTGAGTTGCTCTTGCCATAGAGCGTGCCTTCATTTAGGAGGTATTTTTTCATATTACCACCCCAAATGACTGAGTTACCTGCCACATCGGATTGCAAGGTTGGATAGTAGGCAACCGCGAGTTGGCTGTCCGCACGATACGGATCGTCAGGGATAATGATAGTGCCTGAGGGCGTAGAAGGAAGGTTCTGATTTAAGCCACTGATAAAGCTCGTAATACTCTTGACGATATCATCTGTGGACTGCGCTGAGTAGAAGCCGCCCTCTCCATAGCCGCCAACTCCTGGCAGATCAGGATGTGCTTTTTCACCCCAGTTACAGGCATTTCTCGCATCTAGGTCTGTGATGCTTGCACAATTATAAAAGTCACGGTTGGCAGTGATACCGGTCTTGGGGTTGGTATAAGGTAAGTTGACGATATCTGATGCATTGACATTAAACACTGAACCAAAGCCCACGACTGCGGTATATATCTCTCTATCTGTGCCTAGCGGATTGATCGCCGGATTACGTAAGGCTTTGGCAAATGCGCCGACTTGTGGCATGGCATTATTATTTTCACTACCACTAGGAAGCGTAACTGATGGTATGCTAAATGAATTGGCACCTAACGCTAATTGCATTACATAGTTAGGATTAGGAGAACTGTTAGGGTTACCATCAGTTAAGAAGTAGATACCGCGTCCATCACAAGATGAGGGTGATGACAGAGGACTATTATAACGACCACCGCTTTTTGAGTCGGCAACTGATTTGTCGTAACCACTATAAGAAGAGGCAGAGGGATTAGTACCTAACATATAAGCACCTACTTCTGCATAGGCATTGGCGGTTGGCGTACCATTACCGCCTCTAGCATCGGCTACAGCTTTTTTAATCTTCGCAATTTGGGTAGCGTCTACCAAAGCTGCAGACACCACTATCTTGCCGGTACTTCCGTCAGCGTCTCTGGCAGTACCATCTGATGAGGTTCTCACTACATTATCGCTACCGCTCTGTGACGAGTACTGTCCAATGCCAATAGACACCTTATTTTTATCTAGCAGACTACTGTCCAACAAAGTAAAAATAGCATCTTTTAGACGAGTAAGGCGGTCATAGTACTTAGTAGAGGTGTAAAAGTACCTGTTGTCACTACCAGAGGTTACATAGTTATACTCACTACCTAATGAAGGATTACTAATCTTAGTATCACAGATTGAAAAGTTGTAACTACTATTACCGGAACCATCTCTAGGGCCGCATCGATACCATTGACCCTCAGGAGATAGTCGATAATAATATCTTGCACCAACTGCGCAGAAGTCTTTGGTATAAACAGGTGTAGTATTTGAGTCCTCAGACCCTTTAGTGTAGCTGGTACCAGACGGCAGATCACAGGTAACTGCACTATTTACCTGATTCAAGGTCATACTACCCGAAGTATCGAGCATCATGGTGATCGTGGTCTTACCGCCTTCAGCCGCTTTATAGATCTCTAAATCGCCGATTTTTTTGCCCGCGACATCTGCATGCGCAACAGGCAACACAATAGTTGATGCCATGACCACGACCAGATACTTGAGTGGTAATACCTTACTATCGCGAGCTGGCGATACATTATTTAGTCGTTTCATGACATCTATCCTTTTATGTAAATAATCAAATGAGTAGCGAAACTAAGGTGAGGATGCTAATACACATCCTGCTTGTCCCCCTCTACCGAATGGGATACATTCTGTAGAAGAAGATAGATTTGCAACATCTGCTTGCTCATATAACATTTTACTTGGTGTGCTAGCCGCTAACAGACATTCATTTAATGATTTTTTGCCAGTTGCTACGTTATATTTAATACTGGTTTGCTCATAACACTTATCAGTACCTGCCTTGGGCTCATTATAAGCTGGCAATGAAGAAGTTGGTCTAATATCGAACTGGTATTTTTTACTGGTACGATCTTCGCTTTCTTTACCAAGAACCATATGCCCAAACCTTTCAGCATTGGGTTCAGGCGGAGTAATGGTAATACTCATCTGTGTCATCACTGCTTGACGAGCACTTGTATAATCAGCTGCATCTGTATAATCACAGACACCTTCGTTCAGTCCATCTACATAACCACCGGCAGGCGCTCTAACTGTCGCACTTTTTGTGAGATAGCGTTGTGTCCGAGGATTAAAGCAATAAATAAACTCATTTGTTTTATTATCTTCAAATAACAAAAAATGACCAAGTGCGCCCGTTGCGCTTGTAACATCTCTGTAACCTTCAGAATTTGCACCACCATTTACCATCGTTTCTAGTTTTTGGTTGGCGCTATCTGCTGATTGCAATAATACCGTATTGATCTGATCGCTAGTCGCAACTTTAAGATCTGTCGTACTTTGCCTGACTGCGATAGCGCCGGCTAGCATAATAAGTACTAAGAATAATAAGACCACTATCAATGTCGCGCCCTGCTCGGTGCTTCGATATGTCATATTGATATCTTGTTGTGTCGAACTTGATAAATCGCGGTATCGAATCACTTTGAGTCTCCTTACCAATATGTTATAGGGTAGTACTTACATTTACGACACGAGCGTTACGTAACAATGTTGTGGTCTCATACGTGCTACGGACTTTCTTTTTATTACTAGCATCTGTTTTCAATTTATTATCTGTAGGCGACTGACCTAACAAGGCAAATTCCGACTGCTCAGCACTCCCTATAATGGGTGTACTACCATGCACAATTAAGCCAATCTTGACAGAGGTAATGACTGGCTTATCAGTCGTTATCGCTAAGTAGGCACTGCTCGGGAGATAAATAAGTTGTCCTGCATTAGTTCCAGTGGTGTACTGGGAACCTAATAGTACTTTAAACTGATCAACGTTTACGATAAACTCTTGACCTGCTTGACCAAAATTTTTGGAATCAGATGAAGGTGTGAAAGTAGCTATATCACCAGTTTTATTTGCGCGTCCGGCATCACAGGCTAAGACTAGGTCCTTAATAGCGGTAGTGCTGGTGTTACTTGTTGCCAGACGTACAAAATAGCGCTCAATAACGATATCATTGACAGCAGCAGTTGCCCCTTCACAATCTATCATTGGAGCGCCTGTTATATTGGTATATTGAATTGTCAGCTGATCACTATTGGTATTGGTATTTGATATACCTGTCCACCCGTTCGTACCGACAGCTGTATCGCCTGCTCGTCTGGTCAAATACCCTGTATTGGGATAAGGAGTCGGTGCATTCGGAACGCCAATATTCAGACCCGTTAAAACAATACCGCCATTAGGAGTGGTGCCATCAATTCTAGTAGTTGGATTACCAAGATTTGCTAAGCGAATACTTTTTTCTAATTGTTGTAAGCCGAACACACTAGCGTCCTGTAACTCACTACCGCTGGCCTGAATACTGCTTGTCTTCACATTGATCAGGTATACTTGGATAACGGCTGCAGATACGATTAAACCAAGTACTAAAGAAATCATTAGCTCTATTAACGTAAAGCCTACTTGATGATCATTCATATACCTGCTTTGATAATTATATGACATCAGTAAGCCTCCATAATAAAGCACTCAGCACCATTCTTATAACTGCCATTTGCCTTGGCACAGGCCTTAGCTTCAGTATCACTTAATTCAACTGTAGTGTCTCCCCAACTTGCCACAAAGCATTGAAGTTCTTGATTGCCAGATGTACCAGGACAACCGTTTGGTACCATACCAATATTAATGTCATTAGCACTTGCATATGACTTTAGTAATAACGCATCACGCGTCGCTAATTGTTTGATATTACAACTGGCTCCAGCCGTAGGTGCAGTATTAGCGCTTGTTATACAACTATTTTTGGTTATGGTTTTGCTATCGACACTGATACTGTCTGAAGTACCGTTTATCGCTGCCTTAAAAGCAGCAATACCGCTAGGATTCGTACGCATCGTCTCTGCGCCGCCTCGCATAATAGCTAAAGAACGAGTACGCATTAGACTTTCATCTGTCGCCTTAATCGCTGACATTTGCATGGCACTAAACCCTAACACAGCCACAGCTAGCAATAGTAATGCGACCATCACTTCTATTAACCCTACACCTGCCTGTGTGTCTCTGATATTCATTAACAGCTCCCAGCATTTATAACATTAACATTAGCAATATTAGTAAGACTTACTTGTCTGGGCGTCTCACTATAAGAGCCACTATCACAGACGGTATATACTACTGTGGCATTATTGGCTATTTTCTTATTAGGTTGAAAAACAATACTGGTTACTGTAGATGGAGTAATTGTTTGAGTAACAGTACTTTTAGCGCTAAGATTATAGGTAGATATATCTTCACTACCAGCTTGCAACTTTATTGTTTTAGGTGTGCTAGTACTCGTATATATAACAGTTATATTTTGACGACGGAGTATACTCTCAACCTTTGCTTCCTTTAACGCATTAGCCAGCGTAGCCGCAGTCGACTTTACGCGCTGATTGGCCAGCTGAGTACTGATACTAGGCGCTGCTATACCGACAATAATGGCAAGCACAGCAATCGTTACCATCAGCTCAATCAGGGTGAATCCTGAGCTGTTCATTCGCAATTGGTAAGGTACATTTTTCGCAGATGCGTTCACATCAAATCCTATTTATGGCTGTGTGCAGCTCTAATTTCTTAAAGGCAATAAATACCTAATTTTTATAGTAATG
Source organism: Psychrobacter okhotskensis (assembly GCF_965638355.1). Lineage (NCBI taxonomy): Bacteria > Pseudomonadati > Pseudomonadota > Gammaproteobacteria > Moraxellales > Moraxellaceae > Psychrobacter > Psychrobacter okhotskensis. The sequence continues at coordinate 405,337 of NZ_OZ281822.1, read as the reverse complement.
AAGCCGGTATAGCTCGCCTCATTTTTTAATTATCTATAAGACTTCTATACAATACTGCACTGCAATTTTTATTCCATTTAACTTGATAAATGGTGTTGTAGTAACGGTTATATCGAAAAGTACAGAGAAATAACAAATTTAGCTAAGGTATATTCATAATATAGCGGTAAGGTAACACATTAGCAACATAATAGTAGACACCAATAGATTAGTGATAATCTATCACTGGTTACCGTGCGCTAATGCATAGGCAAAAAGATGATATCCATGGGAGGGTTGATGCTGATCAAGCGGTGCAGCGCCGAATGAGCTGTGCAGTGTACGTCCTAATGCTTGCAGGCTAGCACCAGTGGTGGCAACATCATCGAATAAGATAATACGCTTGACGGCTGGCTTTTCGATTAAGGCAAAGGCATTGTCCAAATTACTCAAGCGTTCGGCACGGCTCAGCCCTTGCTGACTGACAGTGTTATCAACACGCTGCACCCCATGCCACAATGGAATCTGCCAATGCTTAGACAAATGTGCTGATAGAATACTAACGGGATCAAAGCCACGTTTGATCAGTCGTTGAGCGGTGGTCGGCATGGCGACAATCACACTGTTATCATGATGACAACCGTGCGGGCGTGGCAATTGACGCAGAGCGTGTAGCAATAAGGGCAGCTTGGTCATGTCCTCAGAATGCTTAAACGCACGAATCGCTTGGCGCATCGGGTAATCATAATAAGTCGCTGCTTGGATAGAGAGCGTACTAGCAGCCGCGATGTCGACCTGAAAAGGCTTGGGCAACCAGCCTATACTATGATGACAATGCGAACAGAGCAGACCATGATTTAGTCGTTTATCAAAAAAACGACGCAGATTGGTAAGGTTCGAAGGATTGTTCGGTAAGGAGTCAGATACAGGATTGAGTATGTTTGATGAGTGCTGTGAGGTGCTACGATGAACGCGGCATAACTGGCAGCGTATACTGAGATACTCTGCCAGCCATAGTCCGGTTTGATAAGGGGCTAGGTGCTGCATACTTTGGTGCTGCATGCTTTGGTGCTGCATGCTTTATGGTTAGGATGAATATTAATACTAAAAACCCTTCCAATCGTTAAGTACGATACCAAAACCAATCGAGGTATTTTCATGATTATAATCGATGATAGACTCGCCATAACCTTGGAATAGCTGCACAAAGCCATTGACGTTTTCTGTTAATGGATAAGTATAGTCGATTTGCGCGGCGCCTTTATTGGTGCCTGGATTGTAGCGCAAAGTACCACTCAGGCTTTGCTGCTTAGGCAAGTCATATAAGAACTTGATATCGCCATAACCCATATAATCTTCGATATCTGGGTTGTCTTCACTACTGTCATCTTCGTTATTCACGCGAGCCCATAGACGCGGTATGACCGACAATTTACCCCACTCTGCGCCTGCCATCAGATAAGCACGGTTCCATGAGCGTGATAACGGATCTCCCTGTCCATTAGAATGGTGAATAGCGCCTACCCCTAACATGCGTAAACGACCACCAAAAGGCAAGTCTGCTGTCACAGGTTGGGTCAAAAATATTTCAGGCTGATAATCAGTGGCGCGGAATTCTCGTGAGTTATCCTCATTATAGACCTGCCAGTGCGACTCTTGGGTATAACCAAACCATAAATCTGCACTGGTATCAAATAAATCTTGAGCCACTTTCGTCTTCAAAGACAACTGAAACTTCAGCTCGGTCTCGCGTATGTCATTCGAAGAGAAAGACTCTGTTTCTTGAGACGGCGTACCTGGGTTTAAGTTGGGATCAAAGGTATAAAATAGCGGCAACACGTAGGTTGGTCGGTACGGTCTGACCGTCCAAGTACCACGTTCGCTGTTTTTATCAAGGTCATAGGCTAAGCTTAGCGGCGTATATTTTTCAATATCGCTTTGCGTGACACCAATGTTTTCTAAGACTTTTGCTTCTTTTTGCGTCAAGCCAACCGTATCTAAACTCTCAGTAGAATCGGATTGATTGGTCAGTAGACCAGTATCTGTCTTGTTGGTCTGTACAATGCTGGTGGTATTCTCTTCAGCAAAGACAACTTGTGGATTGCCTGAAAGGGTTGATTTAAAGGTTTTCGCCAAATCCAGGGATTGTTTGGTGCTGGTGTAGCTTGGCGTTTCACCATCTTCAGCGACCTTATCGAAGCAGGCTAGACGGGCAGCACTGGTCTGTACTTGGGTACATTCAAAAAACAATTCCGCCTGCTTGGCGACGAATTCACTATTTGACAACTTACTGCGATCGAGCGATTTATTAGGCGTTTTTAGACGCTCAGAAACCACTTGCTGAGCATTGTCGTTTTCATAATTGTCACTTTCATACTCAACCGCGGCGTCTGCTACAGGTATCTCATTATAAACTTGACCGTTATTCGCCGCTTGTACTTGCAGAGCCGTACAACTTAAAGCAATGCCCATAGCGATGCTGAGCTGAGTCTTTGACCCTATAACCATGGTGCGCCGAGTATGATGCTGGGGTGTAAGATAGGCAAACATATATGTCCTTTGTCATGGTTGGCATTGATGCCAGCAGATTATCTAATGCAGATGGCATCAATAACAGGTAAGCTAAAGTTGGTAGAAAAAGATATTGATATATTATTGGAAATAATTAGGACGTGTGGCTCACAACCCTTCTTAGTAAAAATTGGTCACAGCGTTATTGCTTCAATATTGTTGCGTTATTGTAATAAAATTATCTTCATTATACTAGCGTTATCAGAACTTAATCTAGTACATGTTCAATTAATAACACCTTAATAACTATAATTATATTTTTGCTGCTACCAAATAATTCACACCATCATTGCTCAGATTATTATTCACCTTGTCCCTATCGGCTCAGGAATACAGCAACGCGCTCTTTGTTCGTGCAAGTGTGCTTTGCTATCCGTTATTTATTCAAGAGAAACACCAATTATTAGTCATAAGAAACCGGATTATAAGCGATAAAAAAGCCAGCCTCCTTCTCAACCGGTTAGGCCGAGAGAGATGCTGGCTTTTCGCTTGTTTTTAGTTATATAGTCAGTGAAAAATAATATCGAACCATCACGCACAACTGATATCCATTTTTTTGCTTGCTGTGCCTGCGCAGACAGAGGCGACAAAAAATGGATATCAGCAGCCGCGTCGCGTTTTTAGGATATTTTGACTAGGGCGTTAGAGTGAGTTGGTATTATTCAACTCCGTTAATGTTTGCTCAAACTCTTGGCGACCGATTTCACCGACTTGCTTATTTACCAATTGACCGTTTTGATAATACAACAGCGTCGGCGGACCAAACAATTGATAACGCGCCAAGATAGCTTTTGAATCATCCGTAGTTTCTGTGATATCTAAGCGCACCAATTGCCAATCTTGCATTTGCATAGGACGATTGTGGAATAGGTTTTTATCCATAATGCGGCACTCAATACACCATTCAGCGGTCACATCGACAATGACTTTGGGATTAGCCGCAGTAATTACATCTAGCTCTGCAAGGGTAGTAATGCGTACATCATTAGCATTACGACTGGCGTTATTCACTCCTGTCGTCTGACTTGTCGTTTGCCCCATCATAGGTGAGCTTAATGAAGCCAAAGGGTGTAGGCTGTCATCATTTCCCAATGCTGCCCCGATAACCAGCGTCGTCGCCCAAATACCCGCAATCAAAGCCAATGCTTGGGTCAGCATACGACCCTTACCCATCCAGCTCCACGCCCATGTCGCCACGACCATAAACCATAACGCCCAAACCAGTAGCATCACTGGTGAGATGAAGACGCGCTCAATCAATAATAGCGCCACAGCGAATAATAATAAGGCAAAACCTAGCTTAACCCAATTCATCCACTCACCAGCTTTTGGCATGATTTTGCCCTGCGTCGCGCCAATTAAGATAAGCGGTGCCGACAGACCAAAGCCCAGCATAAATAACGCAGCGAACCCTAACAGTGGGCTACCGATGGTCGAGACCGCTAGTAACGCCCCAAATAACGGTGCAGACACGCAAGGCGATACCACCAAGGCTGATAAGAAACCAGCCACCAAGCTGCCGCCCGTACTGCCCAACTTACTATCACCGGCTTGGCTCAAGCCTTGCATCTTACTGGTAATGGTGCGCGGTAAACGAATCGTAAAAACGCCGAGCATATATAGCGCCAGCAGGACAAATACAATCGCGAAGCTGATTAAGATAATAGGGTTTTGTAGCCAGCCGATGATACCTAGTGACTCGCCAAAGACGGCAATCACTGCGCCCAAAATACCGTAAGCAATAGACACGCCTATCGCATAACTGGTGGTTAAGATTACACCTTTTTTGACCGTTGGGTTTTTCTGACGAGCGACGATGTTAGCAACAATGGGCAGCATCGGTAATACGCAAGGCGTCAATGCCAAGCCCAACCCTGCTAAAAATAACAAGCCTAATGCCAACCAAGGATGGGTCGACAAACCAAAGGGATCGCTTTCTTCTAAGCCATTGGCAACCACGTTTTTGCTGTCAATATTAGTGACATTGTTATTGTTATTATCGAGCGCTCCATTATTGCTGGCTGCACCTCCTACGGCACTGGTATCCGCGCCAGAGAGGGTGTTACTAGCTGTGATTTCGCTGTCTAAAGTACCTTCATCCATCAAGGCATAGTCAATAACCTCGTCATCTACCAGCGACCGCTCGACTTCAGAGGGTACAGCATTCGCCTTATTTGCCTGAGTTGTTACGGGCAATGTGCTTGCAATGGCATCCTTGCTATTATTTTGGCTGGCTTGATTGTTAGCGTTCTTAGCAGTACCGGCAGCGGACTGTTGTAAGGCCACAATATTAACGGTCGTTTTAATCTTTTCAGGCGGATAACATAGACCGGCTTTAGCACAGCCCTGCCAGCCAATCGTCACAGCGGCGTCACTGATACTCTGACCATTACTGCTGGTTAATATCGTCGTCGCGACCATATTGGCTTGGTCAAAGACAGCTACTTTGCCATAGGTAGGATCGTCAATTGCAACCGGTGATTGGCTAAATTGAAATGGTGCGGCACTCACGCCAGCTGGTAAAGTTAGCTTGATTTGATCTTTATAAACATAATGCTCAGGCGTAATATCAAAGTTAATCGCTAAGCGCGTGCCTGATGTTGTGCCTTTACTGCTGCTAGTGACTTGAAAGGCTTGATCAACCGGCAAAAACTTCGACTGGGCAGCACTTTTATCGCTACTAAAAAGGTCGCTAAGCCCAGCCGCTTGTACCGTCATCGAGGTCGCTGTCATACTAGCAAGCAGCGAGCCACTAGCGATAGCAAATGCCAATAGATGGTTTTTGGCAGCAGACGTTTTGGCGGCAGACGTTGATGATGATTCTGTTATTGACGTCTTTTTAGACATTAAGAACTACCTTTTTATAGCGAATGTTGGGGCAGACTGGCTTTTTGAGTAAGCGGCTTAACTACTCAACTAAGGCGCATCATCAATGAACACATAGACTAATTGACGACACGCCCTAGCGTTAAATGCTATTTACGTGGCGTAGCGATATTAACCGTGGTTTTAATTTTTTCTGGTGGATAGCACAAGCCAGCTTTAGCGCAGCCTTGCCAACCAATAATCACTGGTACATTCTTGGCACCTTTACCGTTATTAGTGGTCAACGTAGTAGTCGCCACTACGTTTTTTTGGGTAAATACAGGTACCTTACCAAAAGTAGGATCATCAATTGAGACGGGCGATTGACTAAAGGTAAATGGTGTCGCGCTCACGCCCTTAGGAAAATTCAAGGTAAGCTTGTCTTTATAGACATAATGACCGGGCGTAATCTCAAAAGCGATCGATAGGCGCGTACCGTTGCTGGTTGCTTTGCCGCTACTGACGACTTGAAAGGCCTGATCGACTGGCAGAAACTTCGACTTCGCAGCACTGTTTTGATTGCCAAATAAATCACTCAAACTAGCCGCTTGCGCCGTCACTGAAGTCGCCATTAGGCCCGTGAATAGCGTACTAGCCGCTAAAACAAAAGACAATAAGTAAGACTTTTTTGCACTGGCTTTGCTTGCTACTACTGTAGTGGCTGGCTTAAAAATGATCATGAGTGGCTACCTTTGATTACAACTGTCGATGTTTGGGGTCTGTTGAACATTCAAATATTAGGACTGCCAGTGCCACATTTGAATGTTCAACAAACCCTAATAGTGTGCTCATTATATGCCAAACACCTAACGCTACGATTAATGCTCTTAAAGCTAAATGTAGAGACGCACCTATATCGAGTGAAAAGTAATATCAATACATCACCCACTACTGACGTCAATATTGCTTGCTGTGCCTGCGCAGACAAAGCCTACAAAAAAATTGATATCAGCAATACCGTCGCGTTTTTAGGATATTTTGACTGTAGAACAAAGCATCTGCTCTATGAATAAAAAATATCAACCAATAACACCTTATTGATTGATATGCAGCACTCATTAATAGCGTCAAATGATTCTATAGCTTGGCATAAATATCCGCATCTTGACCTTCGCCGCCCTGCTGACCGTCTGCCCCTAACGAAAACAAGTCATAAGGGCGACCTTCGTTACCGGGTGCGACATATTGCATCTCGTTTTCCCAACCATCAGTCGGATAGCCACCTTTAATATAGCCACCGTCAGGATAGTTTTTGGCATCTGCAGGCGGGGTGGTAAGGGCATCTAGACCTTGCGCGGTGGTCGGATAGCGCGAGTTATCCACCTTATACATATCCAAAGCATTTGAGACGGTCGCTAATGCGGTCTCAGTGGTTTTAACGCGGGCTTTATCACTTTGCCCGACCACTTTTGGCACCACCAAACCAGCCAAAATCGCCAAGATTACAATGACGACCATGATTTCAATAAGGGTGAACCCTGACTGCTGATACGCCTTTGACGGACGGCGCTGCTCCGACAATGGCGTCTTATCATTAATTGTATCTGAATAATTATTGGCTTGGCTTTTCGCAGGTTGTGGCATTGTCTTTACTTGAATATTGTCAATCATAGTCATCGCTTTTATCATCGCTTTTAGTATCAAGATAGTATAAACCGTAAAATGGTGGTCAAGTCGTATTGATTAATTTTAAGACGATTATCACTATAGACCATGATTTTATTTTTATCCAGCTCTGCAAGTAGATTATCAATATAGACGTTGCTAATTTACCGTAAGAGACAGTGACAAGTTTTAAGCAGTATTAAAAAACAGCGACAAATTTAAGACAAAGTTTAGTCAGCATTAAAAGACATGATATCTGCTTAGATGTGACTTATTAAATATGATTGTTAAATGTCACTTACTATAGTCTAATGTCTAATGTCTAATGTCTAATGTTACAAAAGCAGAGACGGCAGCGCTTCAACAATAGGCAACAGTAAGTAAATCTTAAGAAAGCTGGCGTAAGTTTTAGAAAGATATTAGGGCGTGTCCTCATTTTAAAAATGGTGATAAAAATGAGGTAAATTGCAGTCAAACAAGGAAAATAGTGCAGACAATATCGAGATATTACCTAGCTATTTGACGATGTTTGGCAAGATTTAACAATTTTTAGCCCATTTAGATTACTATCGGTTGAATTGAGGACACGCCCTAGGGTCTGTTGAACATTCAAATGTGGTACTGGCAGTGGCTATTTTTTAGACAATATGCAGTGAAATTTTTGACGCCTAGTCGTTCTAGGTTAGACAATTTCGCCATGTATTGGCAAAAAATAGCCCTGCCCCTGCTTGTATATACTTGGGGCTGATACTAAAATCACCTCAAACGTTGTTGTAAACCTAGCTAAGGTCTCGACATTATCGTCGGTTTACGCCTGATTTGATAAAAGGTTTGGGACGATTTTAGCAATCAGCAGTCCTAATATTTGAATGTTCAATAGACCCTAGCTAGCCCGCCAAATCATTCATATTCACAATCGGTAGCATGACTGCCATCACAATAATCATCACTATCACGCCCATGAAAACTAACATCAAAGGCTCAAGTAATGATAGCAAGGTACTGATAAAGTTGGTGGCTTCCGCTTCTTGCATGTTGGCTGCACGGCTGAGCATATTTTCAAGCTCGCCTGAGTTCTCGCCACTTTTGATCATCTGTACCATCATCGGCGGAAAGTATGAGGATTTTTCTAATTGACTGGATAAGCTTGAGCCTTCCGTCACCCTATCGGCAGCAGTGATAATGGTTTTTTGAATATGTAAGTTGGTGGCAACAGCTGCGCCAATATGTAGCGCCTCAATCAGTGGTACGCCTGAGCGCACCAATATCGCAAGGGTACTGGCAAAGCGCGCGGCATTAAGCCCCTTCGATAGCCGCGCCAATATCGGCAATTTAAGTACAATACTATCTATCGTCAGCTTACCTGCTTGCGTCTGGGCAAAGCGATAAAATAAGAAAGCCGTTCCTGATAATACTAGCAGCATGAGCCACCACCACTGGGTAATGAGGTTCGATAGGCTAAGTACAATTTGGGTAATCAGCGGTAGCGCCTGCTCTGACTGCTCAAATACTTTGACAATTTTAGGCACGACGAAGCTCATCAAGCCCATGATGACCCCGACCGCCATGACCATCAGTACAATCGGATAGACCATCGCCCCTTGGATTTTCTTTTGTAGCGCAAAGCGGTTTTCGGTGTAATCAGCCAACTGATTCAGGATCAAATCTAAGTGACCTGACTTCTCCCCCGCTGCAATGGTAGCAATATATAGCGGTGGAAAACTGGCCGCTTGTTGCAAGGCACGCGCGAGGCTTAGACCCTCTAACACGTGTGAGCGCACGGCGAGCATCAAGGATTTGATATGGGTTTTTGGGGATTGTTTAGCAACAGCAGCCAGCGTTTCCTCTAAAGGAATACCAGCCGCGAGTAATACTGATAGTTGACGGGTCAGCAATGCCAACTCATAAGCCGACGGTTTTTTATAACGGCTTTTATGTTGGCTTTGTCTGTCATTGACCGCACTGACCTCAACGGGTGTCCACTGCTTATCACGCAGCTGCTGACGTACTTGCCGTGCAGAATCGCCTTCGAGTAAGCCTTTTTGGACACCGCCGTGGTCGTCGAGCGCTTTATAATGATAAGCGGGCATAGCAGCGGATATCCTAAGGTAGTCAAAAAAAGGGTTGAATCAGTGCTTAAACAATAAATTTCTTAGATAATGGCTTGCTTCGATAACGGATTACTTAGATAACGGACTACTTAGATGAAAAGTAACTTAAAAGAGTGGCGTCGAGTCATTACTATCAGGCATCAGCCCTTGCAATAATAAAACATCGAGATGCTGTTGCTGCAATTTTTTATCAAAATCATTCACTTCAGCGATCAACATTCTCTCGATACGTTTGTCACTGGCAAAAACACTGAGCCGCGCGCAAATAACTGCCAATTGATAAATGCGCTTTTTACAATAACCGTCTAAGCCTTGTAGCAGACGCACCATATGCGGGGTCTCAAGACTGGCATAATCATAATCGGCAACGACCTCTTGCCCGAGCGCTGTCACGCTATAGCTAATAGACAGATGCGCGCAAAAATAACAACTGAATAAATAGCCGACCACATGGCCAATATAGTAACTGCGATCATAGGTAAAACTACTGACCCCAAAGTGACCAAGAACGTAACTATTGAGACTGGCTTGATCTAAGATAGGCTTGTCATGTTTAAGCTTACCAACCGTCGCGAGACGTAGCGGATTATGACCATCCTGAGTGGTCAGTTGCCAACCCGCTGGCTGCTGAGCCGGCATATGACGCACGATATCCGCGATAATATCGTCGACCACATGCAGCTGCTGCCAAAGGCGCTCAATGGCATCAGTATCCATTAGACCGCGCTTATCAAGCTGCTGGGCAAGCAGATATTGTTGATATTCGGCGAATTGTGCTTTTAGCGTTTGTACTAGATAAGTGGGACGCGTGGCGGTAGAAGCCATATATAGTAGTCGTGTGCGCTCGTGCTGGGCGCGATAGAGTGCCACACGCTGCGCAGCAGTATTGGTTTCGCTAGCAGCCTTTTTTTCGGTCTCTGCGCTTTCTGTCCTTGTGCTTTCAGTCTCTGGATTTTCAATTGCTATATTGTCGTTCCTAACCTCTTCTGAAGCGGGTAAGGTAAATAACGCGAGCAGCGCCGCTTTATCAGGCAAAGTCTCTTCACTATTTTTTGGCTTATCTTCTGACAGAGGCTGATTGTTTTCGACATCGTCTTTATTAATACTGCTATTATTTTCGATAGACGTAGAGATGCCTTGTTGGCTATTGGATTTTGTCGTTGGTTTTGCGGTCGGTTCAGTCATAACACACCATCAGCTTCAAAAATAAACATCGCTTGGCGCGCCACATATCAATGCCAAACAGTAAAATATAACGCGCTAAAAACAAGTGGTCGCACTTAGGCAACTCATGACTCCATAGTACCTGAACCTAAACACATTGTCAGCTGTACCGCAGCAAAATAGCCTCAATCAAATAACGCCATTTAAGTTTGCTTGTTGAACAACAATACTGAATAACCAAGTAGGCATAAGACAAAAAAAACGTTAAGGTCGAATCGTTAACCTTAACGCTTTGTCTTAACAATCAACACATTGCAAGATACTAAGCCAATAGCTGTCTTTGGTACTGCTGACGATAGGCTTTTGGAGATACCCCATAGACGCGCTTAAAAGCTTGGCTAAAGGTCGAGTCCGACGCATAACCGACCAGCTCACTAATACGGCTGATACTGTTTTGCTGCAAGCGCAAATAACGGGCTGCTAGGCGCAAGCGATAATCGATTAGATAGGTCAATGGTGGCATACCAATGGTGTCTTTAAAACGCTGCGCAAAGCTGGAACGCGACATTCCAGCGACTTCCGCAAGCGTCAAAATCGTCCAGTTTTTGCTCGGTTCATCGTGCATCGCTGCTAGCGCTTTGGTCAAAAACGGATCTTTCATTGCCTTTAGCCAATTGTCTGTGACCTCGGGGATGCTTTCGATATAAACGCGCAAACACTCAATCATCATAATACTCGCCCAATGGTTGATCACCGCCGTTTTGCCCATACGCTCATGCTTAGACTCTAAGGTTAACAGCTTAATCTCTACATCAATAACCTCAAATCGCCCATCGGTGTCATTATTAATCTCAGGCAATATCGGTGGCAATACCGATAATAAAGGACGAACCATCTCTTTGTCGTATTTGCACTCAATCAGTATCAAAGACGACTTCGCATCGCCATTGCTGGTGAGATCAAGCGTATTATCTTTGCAGTTAGTGAGCAGCTCATCCAATGGCTTGGCATCATCACCATGATGATTCAGCGCATAACTGACGTGTTGATAGGCATTGGGAACCATGATGATGTCGCCAGCATGTGCCTCTCGTAAGCCGTTGCCCACATCGATACAAAAGCTGCCTGACATCACCAAATAAAACAGAATAGTGTCTTTTCTGGTAAGCGAATACGACCAGTTACCAGCACCATTTAAACGATAGTATTTTGTCTCAAACAAATGCACATTTTGTAGCAATACACTCAGTGCGTCCATCAATAACTTCCTCAATAATCTATGGCAGTTGAACCTAACCCTGCAAAATAAACCACCTAAGAGATATTACACAAGAAAAATCACTTATTGTGGACTGCGATTAAAGTTATACGTACGCTAAACACATATCGAACGCTAATTTTTAACAATACGATTTTTTATAGCCTCTGTAAAGAACGCTAATATTGGCAATATTGACAGCGCTTAATGACTATAAATAACTCTAAATGAGCCAAATCCTCGTAATGACCCCCACATTATCATGCGAAACTCTTAATTAACGATTTATATTTACTTAATAATTGGTACTTTACCCTAAAAGCAGTAGGGAGTTATAACTAAATAAAAGTTAAGCTCTAATCAAAACTAACTGTACTCATAAAATATCCTAAAAACGCGACGCTATTGCTGATATCAACTTTTTGTAATCTTTGTCTGCGCAGGCACAGCAAGCAAGCAAGCAAGCAAAATAGATATCAGCAGTGCGTAATGGTTTGATATTATTTTTCACTCACTGTAGCGCTCATAAAACACTGGTAAGAAATTTAGCGCCTAACAAGTCCGTTGGCAACTAAAGAAGCCAACAGTGCGTGCGTAAAAAACAAGGAACAAAATAAGATTGTCTAACCGGCAAAAAACAGTCAGAGCAGTGGAAAAAATTGAAGAGATAGAAGGAATAAAATGCAAAGGTAGAAAGTACAGAGATAGGAAGTTCAGATATAAAAAGCACAAATATAAAAAACGCAGACGAAAAAAAAATGCCAACGAGGGCAATTAGTGGGTATAAAAGTTATGTAGAAAATTATACTAAATAAAATGGGGCGACTGATGGGACTCGAACCCACGACAACCGAGATCACAACCCGGGGCTCTACCAACTGAGCTACAACCGCCATAACTATTGCCAAGGAAGGCAAGATTTGCAGGCTAAATGGTGCGCCTGGCAGGATTCGAACCTGCGGCCACCTCCTTAGAAGGGAGATGCTCTATCCAGCTGAGCTACAGGCGCTCTTAGAGGACTTTTATACATCTTGATCTGTTTATAATAGCAAAAACTTATAGCATCAAAACAATATCATTATACATAAAAAAAAGCCTGTAAGGCTCTTAAAATAGATGGTCGGAGTGATAGGATTCGAACCTACGACCCTCTGGTCCCAAACCAGATGCGCTACCAAACTGCGCCACACTCCGAAATTTTCTATTATCACGATAGTTAAGTTGATTAATTGGTTATTGGCAATGCCGCTAACTGCTTAATGTTCCTCGCTATCGAGGTGCACATATTAAGGGGAAAAGACGAGTGTGTCAACACCTATTTTCGAATATTTTATAAATTAGCCAAATTATATTAAAATTATCTTGGAGAGCCATTTTTCGGTGGGAATGTTTGCTTATGAACCGAAGTAATTACAGCGTCTATAACTCTTGTGGTAGTTCACCATTCAGCGTGCCACTCAGCACATCAAAAGGCATAAGCCACAGCTTTGCAGAAGCTGAGTTATGACTATCGGCGTCACCACTTCCATGAATCTGTTGTCTGAGCGCGACAGGTTGTCTGACGTTGCCTTGCACAGGATAGACCAACCACACCTGCCCTGCTTGGTACGCTTGCGCATAACTGGTCAACTGATAGGCATCACTGGCACTGAGCGCACCTGAATGGCTCAGATACTTCCACTTTATATCGATTACATGGCTGTAGTTACGTGTCTCTTTTGCGCTAGCCGTGCTTTGATTATTGTCGTAGGGATGTTTTCTAGCATTTTTCTCCTCACGAATATCATCATTTGGGGTCTGATAAATAAGTAAATCCGGACGGATAGACAGGCACGCCTGTCCTTCTGCATCATTTAGCCACACGCTTTGTGCTTGATGCAGTGCCTGATAATTTTTATTTAGTTGCTCAAACATCGAGGCGATACGTAGGCTTGCCCATTGCTCAAAAGCTTGATTCATATCAATCAAGAGACACAAGCGTGGTCGCGATAGAGGTTGAGAGGATAGGCTGGCAGCGATACCGTTGCCGGTTTGTATATCTGAGCGCTGCAATAGCCAGTAAGCCAACTCTAACAATTGCTGCGCGGCCTGTGCTTGTAGCTGACTCAACGGTTGTAGTGCTAGCTGGCGCTTTGCTTGCTGATATACCGACTCTAGGCGCTGCCGCTCATGGTAATTAAGCGCCCGCACTTGTTGCCAGAGCTGTATGGACTTGGGTGGCATGGCTGTTTGCAGGAGCGGTGCCAGCCATACCAGCGCGCTTTTAATCAAACGATTGCTCAGCATGTCTTGACTGAGCACGCTGCGCTCACAGACAAACTTATGCGGTTGTACACTATTGCGGCGCAGTTGCTCTTTGATAAGTAGCCGACCTTGTAGCGTTGCTTGATTGTCAATCTGAGCTTGGTAATGCTGGGTCGGTTGATAATGCGCCAAGCGCTGTAAAAACTGGCGAGCGAGCCAATCTGATAGCGATGGTGCAGCTAACGGCAGCGGTGTTACCTGCGAGTTAAATTGACCCAAGCTTTTTGTATTGGCTGATTTACCGTTACGTTGATTACTGCTATTGATCAAATCAGACAGCATGTTTTGTACCCATTGACGGATTTGTCCAATATCGCTATCGCTGTTTTGATGGGGCTCAAAGGACTGCTGCTGCGGGCGACTGGTAGATGCTGAGGCAATTAATTTGGGTAATATCTCAAGCGTCATACCGCTCGGTAACAATACGATACCGATATAATGCCCGACCTTGAGTTGCCATTGCCCCTGTTTGCGTTTAATAGTAAATACAGCAAACTCTTGCGCCATCAACCAATGAAAGTCAGACGCTTGCAAGAAATCGTGCGCCATTAAGCGTTGATGCTCAAATACCGTCATAATATTAGCATCGAGCGCTTTTATTCTGGCGCTATTAGCAATATCGATACTGTTAGCGTTGCTACCTATCGCTTTACTCTCAGACTGTATTACTCTACTCGTCACTCGCTAGCAACCTTATCAATATAAACGCTGGTAGACGGATAGAGTGGCGAACTCGCCTGTTCTTTCGATAAGATCAGCATTAATCCGATAGCTACCAGTGTTAATCGATTGTCCTAAAAAGGCATTATGACCGTTAAATAATGGATTGGGTCGCACGTCATTCGTTTGATGATTTATCTCGTCATCCACATGATCACTAATCTGCGCTTGGCTATCTTGAATAAACTGCGCCTTCATCGGCTGCGGCTCATCTCTAAACACATACTGCAAGATAGCGACTTGCCCGCCAGCCGCTTGTGCCAATTGCGGAATAATTTGCTCCGCCAATACAGTTTGTAGCTGCGCCAAATGCTGTACGTTGAACAAAAACGCATGACCCAATTGCGCCTCTGCTCCCAACGCCTGAGTAATTCGCTTGTTTAAACCCGTTAGCAACTTAGCCAAATCTATGGTTTCTGATGTTTGCCTATCTTCTAGGCTTTGCTTAGCGTTGCCAACAGCGGTGATAATGGGTAACAATTCGGGCTTTGGCGGACAAGCAATGAAGCGAAAGCGCCGACGCAAGGCCATGTCTAGTGGCGCTAAAGAATGGTCTTGGGTATTCATCGTCGCGTAGATATCGACATTGGCTGGTACGCTAAGGGCACGTCCAGAATAGGCCAAATTCACGCTCATAGCGTTTGCCATACCAGCGCGCTTATCAGCTTCAATCAGGCTAAGCAGCTCACCAAATACCCGTGAGACGTTGGCTCGGTTAATCTCATCAATCAGCATGGCATAGCGCCGCTTAGGGTCACGCGCAGCACGCTGACAAAGTTTAAGGAACGCCCCATCTTGAATGGCGTAACTCATCTGTGCTTGGCTATTGCCCGTCTCATGGTTCTTACTTAAATGGTGACCGTTATGACCAGAGGCTGCCATGACAGGTCGAATACCTTCGACAAACTCTTCATAACCGTAGGCTTGGTGAAAACTGACCATACTAAAACGCTGCTCGCTAAAAGCTTGATGCTGGCTTGCGGTATTGTCACGCTGCGCTTGCTGAAACTCTGCCAATTGCTGCGCTAAGTTGCTTAATAAATCCATACTTTCGGGTAGCAAGTACCAAGCGCCGCTATGGTCTTTATCAAAGTAAGCTTGGCTAGCACGGTTTTTATACGTCACGGTTTTTGAGCTGCTAGGACTGTGCATTTGCAGCACCGACCATGCCGTATTACTTAAGTTCTTCTCACGCGCATTTTGGGCAGCTTTGGCAACAAAGAATTCATGACTGACAATTTCGGGTACTTTTATAAGGTCTTGTTTTTCAGAGTGAAAATCTAAAAATATCAAACATACCACATCACGCCAGCTTAACGTTTGTAATAGCTGTGCCAGCAAATCAGCATCGTTCGCTCTCGGCAAGTAGTCGGTATATTGCTGAGCAATTTGGAGCAATTGGTAGGTTTTACCAGTACCAGCGACGCCGGTATAAATGATATTGGTTGGCTCATGAATAGACATCTCAGGCATAACTTCTTCCGGCAATCACAATGGAAATAAAAAATGATAAATAACGCGTGCTAAAATACCACTATCAAGTCATGGTTATTTTGCACTCAACATCGCTAGCCACTTAATCTAGCAAATAACTTCGTCTAAAAATATCTTATGATCTCTCATAACGCCCAATCAATGCTAATGCTATGGTTACGTTACTGCCATTTAATAAGCGCAGCAGTTCATGCTAATAATAGTAGCCACATCTAGGTTGAGGTACCATAGTCGCCATAGCGGCTACGATAACATGCACTACATTTGCCACTATAATGAACAATGTATCATGCTAGAAATTTTACTTAACCCATCTAAAGAAGGATTTTTGTATGTCAGGATTATTAAAAAAACTCCCTAGCAAGCTGAGCAATAAATTGCCAGCCACCGTATCTGACAGCACAAAATCGCCAGTCGAAAAGCCCAAGAGCACCCTAAAGCCTGTGAACAATCAATTTACCAAACTCTTATCAGTAACAAAATATTTACCCGCTGGTGCACGCTCTACTATTTTATCCAAAGCGTTTGGCAAGGTTGTACCTTATGTCGGCACGACGGGCGTCTATTATGAAACAGTTGACCCCAACCAAGTCGTGGTCAGCTTAAATAATAGCAAAGCGGTGCAAAACCATATCGGCTCTATCCACGCCGTTGCCATTACCCTACTGGCTGAAACCGCGACTGGCTTTATTTTAGGTCTAAACCTACCTTCTGACCGCGTATTATTGATTAAATCGTATTCGGTGAATTTCTATCGCCCAATCAAAAAAGGTCAAGTGGCTGCAGTGGCGACCTTGTCTGATGAGCAACGCTTGGACATTTTGAACACGCCAAAAGGTGAAATGGTTATTCCTTGCGTGATTCATGACCGCGAGTCTGATAGTGAGCGTGACCCTATCGTCGTTGAAATGCTCTGGGCTTGGGTGCCAAAATCAGAGTTAGAAGCACGCCGTCAAGGACAAAATAATAAGTCCACATCAGAAAATCAGCCCAATCATAAGTCTGAGTCTGAACAAGCTATTGACTCTGCTGCTAACACTACAATAGACAGCGCTAAAATCGAAAGCGATGACAAAGTTGCAAGCGATGATAAAATCGAAAGCAAATGATAACGTAATAACAGACATAACAACGACTGCGCTATTAACGACTCTTTTTATAGCGCACTTTTAATCCATAAACTTATACCATTCACAAAAATGAGGTAGCGAATAAAACGGCTGAAAGTACTACTTACCGTAGACTAAACGCGTTTGACAAGGCTAATCATAATTTTTAGGTTTGGCATTATAATAAGGAGACAGCGATGTCCACATATACTCATAAACTTACTGCCAATTTATCCAAGGCGCTCTTAGTGGCTGCCTGCTCATTAGGATTTGCCGTTAGCGCCAATGCAGTACCCGCAACCAATAACTCAAGCATGACTAAATCTAGCCCTGTCTTTTTGGGTGATGGCGGCAACTATCCATTTTCAGAAGCGGTACGCGTCGACGACACTTTATACATGTCAGGGCAAATCGGTTTTAAAGATGGCAAATTGGTCAAAGGCGGTATCAAAGCCGAAACCAAACAAGCCTTAGATAATATCAATGAAACCTTGTTAAAATACGGCTATCAAAAGTCAGACATCGTCAAATGTATGGCGATGCTGACCGACATGGACGATTTTGATGATTTTAATAAAGTCTATAAAGCTGAATTGGCTAAGCCCTACCCTGTACGCTCCGCCTTTGGTGTTGCAGAGTTAGCGGCGGGTGCTAGCGTTGAAGTTGAATGCACTGCTGCAAAATAGTAGCGCTATTAAAAGTAAGCCAAACTGGCTTTTTTCGTTACACGGTTATTGAGTCAATTGACCTGACGTTGACTCAATAACCGTTCTGCTTTATACAATCACGCTTTATACAATCACGCTTTATACAATCATATCATCAGTGAGTGCGCTCTCTTTGGTCACTCGCAATACTTCTTCCAATGTTGTCCTTCCTGCGATGACTTTACGCAACCCATCAGCACGTATCGATGGTGTCTGTTGGCGCGCATATTCTTCTAGCTCGTACTCCGCTGTATTGCTATGAATCATCCGCCGCAAAGTATCATCAACGGGAACGACTTCATATATCGCGGTACGCCCTTTAAAGCCTGAATTATTACATTTATCACAGCCAACGGGTTTGGGTAAGTTAATCGTCTGCGCTATTAAACTTTCAGCATGTAACCCTATACCAATTTCAGTAAATAATTTGGCTTGTTCGCTATCAGCAGGCTGCCACGTATGGCAATGCGTGCATAGCGTACGTACCAAACGCTGGGCGACCACACCGATGAGCGATGAGGATAATAAAAATGGCTCTACACCCATATCTTGCAAGCGCGTCACCGCACCGATGGCAGTATTGGTGTGCAAGGTTGATAATACCAAATGTCCTGTTAACGACGCTTGTACCGCAATCTCAGCGGTCTCTAAATCGCGAATCTCACCGACCATCACCACGTCTGGATCCTGACGCAACATCGCGCGCAAACTCTTGGCAAAGGTCATATCGACCTTATTATTGACTTGCGTCTGCCCAATACCATCGAGCTGAAACTCAATCGGATCTTCGGCGGTCAAGATATTACGAGTTTGGTCATTGAGATCCGTCAATGCTGAGTATAGCGTGGTGGTTTTACCCGAACCTGTCGGTCCTGTCACCAAAATAATGCCATGCGGACGATGAATCAAACGCTTTAGCTCGGTGTAGTCGTTATCAGAAAGCCCCAAATAGGTCATGTTGAGGCGACCCGCTTGCTTGTCTAATAAACGCATGACCACGCGCTCACCAAAGCTCGATGGTAAGGTCGATACCCGCACATCTACTTCTCGCCCTGCTAAGCGCAAGCTGATACGCCCATCTTGCGGTACGCGCTTCTCCGCGATATCAAGCTTGGCCATGACTTTAATACGTGAGACCAATAATGGTGCCAACTGGCGTTTTGGGGTAATAATTTCTTTTAACTCGCCATCGACGCGAAAGCGCACGACCAGACGTTTTTCAAAGGTTTCAATATGGATATCTGAAGCGCTAAGGCGAATCGCTTCGGACAACAGCGCATTAATCAGCCGAATAATTGGCGCATCGTCTTGCTGATCCATCAAGTCTTCAGTCTCAGGCACGCTATCTGCTAAACTATCGAGATCGGGATGATCTTCAAGCCCAGCGGCGATGTGCTGTGATTCGCCCGTATTGCCTGCATAAGCGGCGTTCATACGTCTTTCAAAGTCATCGGCACTGATGCTCTCGTAAGTCGGCACACCGCGTATGCCTTGCTGCTGTAAAAAGCGCACCGCCTCATTAATCGCTGATAACGGCGTGGCTTTGGTCAGCACTAAAGTCGCTGGCAGCTCAGGATCAATAGCAAGAATGGCCAAGAGTTGATGGCGTTTGGCAAAACTGTACGGCAGTTGCATCATATAGACGACCTGATAAATAGATATAACGGCAGAAATAAAAGCCTTTTCATGCCTCAAAAAGGCATGGCGCACTTCATTGACTAAACCCAAAAAGACTGCAAGTAAGCGCGCATGAGTTTGTTATAATAGCATTTTGTTTTGGGCGAGTAGCATTTTATGTGGCTGGCGTATTTGCTAACCGCTTTAGACTCAATAAGACTATCATGTGATTTCTTATTTTGCTGACAATGCGTTACTATTAGTCAGTCAGTTAGTAATTACCAGTAGTCAGTAATTACCAGCGATGAGTTAACGGCTAATCAATAACTAGTGATTAACGCTCGCTGCTTTACCGCTCACATCGTTACCGTTAATTTTTCTGTCAACCTTGCACGCTCGCTATTAGGATTTTCAGTTATGTCACAGGCTCCCACTACTACCAACCCTACGCTACTCTCCCAAGATACCTTTACTGTCGGTAGTCGAACGTTTTCGTCGCGGCTGTTGGTCGGTACCGGCAAATATAAAGACATGACCGAGACAGGGGCTGCCATTGGTGCCTCAGAAGCAGAAATTGTCACGGTCGCCATTCGTCGCACCAATATCGGTCAGAATAGCGACGAGCCCAACTTGCTTGATGTCATTTCCCCTGACAAATACACTATCTTACCCAATACCGCTGGCTGTTTTGATGCCGAAACTGCGGTACGGACTTGCAAGCTGGCTCGCGAGTTACTGGGTGGACATAATCTGGTTAAGCTGGAAGTCTTGGGTGATGAAAAAACCCTTTATCCCAATATTATGGAAACCTTAAAAGCAGCAAAAGTGCTGATTGATGATGGTTTTGAAGTCATGGTGTATACTTCAGACGACCCAATTGTCGCGCAAGAGCTTGAAAGCATGGGCTGCGTGGCAATCATGCCGCTTGGTAGCTTGATTGGCTCAGGTCTTGGTTTGCTCAATCGCCACACCCTTAGCCTCATTGTTGAAAATGCCAAAGTGCCAGTGCTAGTTGATGCTGGTGTCGGTACGGCTTCTGATGCCGCGATTGCCATGGAGCTGGGCTGCGATGGCGTATTGATGAACTCAGCGATTGCCAATGCCAAAGACCCCGTGATCATGGCTCATGCGATGAAACATGCTGTCTGGGCAGGACGTCAGGCTTTCTTAGCTGGTCGTATGCCGATGCGCAAAATGGCGACTGCCAGCTCGCCACAAACGGGCTATTTTTTCCAGTAGCTATTGACTGGCTGCCATCATTTTTTAATATATATTTTTGATGAAAAGCCAGTTATAAAATAATAAGATAGAGGCAATGTAATGTAATGCTACTCGGTGCGATGACACTGGAGCTATGATACTTTAAAAGCATTGTTTTAGTCGTCAGCCAAATAGCCACTTATTAATGACGGTCAGCCCACAGTAAAGGTCGATACAAAAAAACCAAGTGCAAGCGATACCCTCGTATGGTTTGCACTTGATAAACGCTGTAGCAGCTTTATAGTGGGTAGACTCCATAATTTTTACTGATAACTTATCGCCATAAAAGGATTTATCATGCGACTTCTCACCGCTGTTGACCAGTTATTCTTACTTCTTGAGTCGCGTAAACAGCCAATGCACGTGGGGGGCTTGTTCTTATTTGAATTACCACAGGATGGGCAGAATGCAAATGGTGACTTTGTCTATCATCTGGTGCAGCAAATGCAAAATGCCACGGTACCACCAAGCTTTCCCTTCAATCAGGTACTCGAAAGACTGCTGTTTTGGAAGGAAGACGACCAATTCGATGTCGAACATCACTTTCGCCATGTAGCGCTGCCCAACCCCGGACGTGTCCGTGAGCTGTTGATGTACATCTCCAAAGAGCATAGCCGATTGCTAGACCGCGCCATGCCATTGTGGGAATGTCACGTGATAGAGGGTATCTTGCCTGAGTCCGAGGGTAGCCCTGAACGTTTTGCGTTGTATTTCAAAATCCATCATTCGTTGGTCGATGGTGTTGCTGCCATGCGTCTGGTCGAAAAGTCCTTGTCGCAATCGCCGACTGAACCTGTCAGTTTGCCCATATGGTCGCTGATAGCGCGTCACCGTAAGTCAGTGGATAAGTTATTACCCGCTGGACGCTCAGTGCGCAGTATCGTAAAAGAGCAACTGTCTACCATCAAGCCGGTCTTTACCGAGCTGATCGATAACTTTAAGCATAACGGTGATGAAGATTACGTCGGCACCTTTGATGCGCCAATGAGTATTCTTAATCAGCGTATCTCAGCCTCGCGGCGCATTGCCGCTCAATCTTATGACATTCAGCGCTTTCGTACTATCGCTGATGCGTTTGAGGTTAACGTCAATGATGTGGTGCTCGCTGTTTGTTCGGGGGCATTACGTCGCTACTTGCTCTCTATGAATGCCCTGCCGACCAAGCCGTTAATTGCCTTCGTGCCCATGTCATTACGCTGTGATGAGAGCGCCTCAGGCAATCAAATCTCATTTTTGATGGCCAATTTGGGCACGCACTTAGACGACCCAGCCAAGCGTTTACAATTGATTTATAAGAGTGTGAATAGTGGTAAGCGTCGTTTTAGACGGATGAATAAAGCGCAAGTTATCAACTACAGCGCCATTGCCTATGCATGGGAAGGCATCAATGTGCTGACAGGTTTATTCCCAAGGAAGCAGGCATTTAACCTTATTATCTCTAATGTGCCGGGCTCCAAAAAGCCGCTATATTGGAATGGTGCACCGCTAAAAGCGCTATACCCAGCCTCAATCATCGTCGATGGTCAAGCGCTGAATATCACGCTTTCTAGCTATCAAGATAAAATTGAATTTTGTATCACTGCTTGTAGCAAACTGCTACCGCATCTGCAAGATATGCTAGGGTTGCTCGAAGATGAGCTGAGTTTATTAGAAGGTATTAGTGACGCCAAGACTGTAGCGGCCAGTTAATAAAGCGTTTAAGTAGTAAAACGTTTAAGCAGTAAAACATGACGCAATAAAAAAGCTGGCACCATTATAATACCAGCTTTTTTATTGCTAAAAACTCGAAGACTAGCCCTAGAACATGCACTAGCAAAACAGTATTAATTACTCATCATTTGACCAATCTCATGCCATCACTAGCTTGTCGTTAACTGACTAGACTGCGTCGCCCCATGTTGGGACAACCACCTGCATCAACGGCTTTAATAATTTGATGTTACAAGCAAAGATAGAGCCTGAGGTCATTGAGTTGTGCGCGCCTGTATGATCGACGACCACACCACGTGCTTCGGTCACGATAAGCTCACCGGCCGCAATATCCCAAGGCTTGATAGACATTTCAAAGTAGCCATCAAAACGACCAGCCGCTACATAACACAAATCAAGCGCAGCAGAGCCTAAACGGCGAATCTGGCCACCAGACTCAGAGATTTTTAGCAGGCTTTCAAAATGCTCTTTGGCATAAGAAACAACTTCACCATTGCGTTTGCGCTCAAGCGGATGACCAGTAGTAAATAAACCACCATCAATCGTTTTGCGCTCGCTCACTTGCATACGGCGATTGTTCAAGCGTGCGCCTTTACCACGGCTAGCAGAGAACATCTCATCACGGACAGGATCATAGACAACGCCATGTTGAGTCACGCCTTTATGCTGTACCGCGATAGACACACAAAACTGCGGCACGCCATGAACGAAGTTTTTGGTGCCATCTAGCGGATCGATAATCCAGCACCAGTCAGCATCTTCGCCGCGACCTTCTTGCATACCAAACTCTTCACCCAGGTACGAGTGATTTGGATAGCTGGCTTTTAGGGTTTCAATGGTCAGCTCTTCGCTAAAGCGATCAATACGCGTGACCAATCCATCAAGCCCTTTCGACTCGATATCTAATTCAATTTTGTGGCGGTTTTGATGCGCATATAAAATCTCTTTACCAACTTTTTCAGCAGTACGCGCTGCGATGACGACCATGGGTTCCATAAATAACCTATTTGCTTGATGAATGAATAAAACATTTACTTGATGAATAACTGTCAAAAATAATACTAAATCTGTGCTCACAACATGCCAATCAGCCGCCGCATCACACGACTGCTATGCGATCAAAAAGACGTCGTTTTTAAAAATCCAGCCTTTAAAAACAATAACCGCATTATACTAAAATTGTTCGATAGAGACGAAAAAACCTTCACGCTCACTAAGCCAACCACTATTTTAATGGTCGTCACAAACTGCGCAAGTTGTAAAAAAGTCAGCACCCACGGCTAAGCAGGCGTTATATCTGTTGGTTATATGATTATCTTTTTTCGATCTTTATAATTAAAACCATAACTATTAAAGCTTTTTATAAATGCATTTCCACGGTATAAAGTTACGACAATAACGTTTGTAGTTGACTGACCACACCATCAACGTCCAAACCACAGTCAGTCCATTGCTCGACTTGGGAGCCGTGGGCGATAAAGCGATCAGAGATGCCAATATTAGAGACAGCTGGACGATTGGCTTTAAAAGCAGCAGATTCGTTCAGCAAATACTCATTGACCGCACTACCCGCGCCGCCCATTATCATATGCTCTTCTAGGGTGGCAATATGGGTAATACCTTGCTCAATTAAGGTTTCGAGCAATTTAGTATCTAACGGTTTTACCCAGCGCATATTGACGAGCTGTATCTGACAGTCTGATTCTATATTATCATTAATCAGACGTTCTGCCGCTTGCTGAGCCGTCGCAACCATCGTGCCAAATGCCAATAACGCCAGTTTTTTAGGGGCACTGTTGTTACCTAATACTGACTCTACCACTGCCTTGCCGATGTTATAAGTTTGCGCTGGCTGAGTAATAACAGCTCCAGTACCGACGCCGCGTGGATAGCGTACGGCTGTACAGCCTTGGTACTCATAACAGGTATTGAGCAAATGGTAGCATTCATTCTCATCTTTTGGCGCCGCAATCAACATATTGGGCACGCAGCGTAAAAAGGCAAAATCAAACACGCCAGCATGAGTAGCCCCATCTTCACCAACCAGACCAGCGCGATCGATAGCAAACGTCACGTCGAGGTCTTGCAAAGCGACATCATGAATGAGCTGATCGTAACCACGCTGCAAGAACGTCGAATAAATCGCGACAATAGGTTTAACGCCCTGAGTCGCCATACCAGCAGCAAGCGTCACCGCGTGTTGCTCAGCGATAGCGACATCGAAAAAGCGCTCGGGGAAATGACGAGCAAAGTCGATCATCCCCGAGCCTTCTTCCATTGCTGGAGTAATTGCCAGCAACTTATCGTCTGCCGCTGCTTTGTCACATAGAAACTGACCAAATACTTGTGAGTACTTTAAGGCAGGCCTAGTTTTTGGACGGTTAGTTTCTGGAATATCAGCTTTTTGAGTATGGATTGCTGCAGTTTTATGTTCTGTAGGTTTCACTTCATCAGGCAATTTACTGATAGCATGGTAGCCGACTGGATCTAATTCTGCTGGCGCAAAGCCCTTACCTTTAGTGGTATAAATATGGACTAAGACCGGACCTGTTACTTGCTTGGCAAGCGACAATACTCGTAACAGCTCAGGGATATTATGACCATCAAAGGGGCCAAAATAGGTAAAGCCAATCGCTTTGAATAAGTTGTCTTCTAACTGCGGTACATCGCGCATCTCTTTATGGCGTTTGCGGCGGTCAAAGGCCTGCATATCAGGGCGATGACACAGCACAGGCTCGCCAGTATCAGAGATATCAACTTGATAGCCTGACTCCCACAACATCGCTAAATGCCGGGAAAAGCCACCGATAGAGCAGGATATCGACATGTCGTTGTCATTTAAAATAACGAGCAGATCGGCATCTTGTTGTACGGCGTCATTCATGGCTTCAAACGCCATGCCGCCGGTCATAGCACCATCACCAATAATACAAGCCACGGTTTGCGCGCGACCTTGGTAACGCAGCGCTAGACTCATGCCAAGACCAGCTGAGATAGAGGTCGATGAATGCCCAACACCAAAGGTATCGTAAGTCGACTCAGCACGCTCAGGGAAAGCCGTCAAACCGTCTTTGGAGCGAATCGTTCCGAGCTTATCGCGGCGACCTGTCAGAACTTTGTGCGCATAGGCTTGGTGACCGACGTCCCAAACAATCTGATCTTGCGGCGCATCTAAGAGATAATGCAGCGCAATCGTCAGCTCAACCACCCCTAAATTGGCACCAAAATGTCCACCACTCTGACCGGCTGAATACAGCAAAAAAAGCCGCAGTTCATCAGCCAAGGTTATCAGCTGCGCGGTAGTGAGTGCTTTTAGGTCAGTAGGCGTATTGATCGCATCAAGTAGCGGCGTTTGGGGACGCGCACGCGGAATCACTGCATACGTCTGTTGCAGACTGGATAGCTTAGCAGCAGACTCAATGGCTGACGCGGATACTGACTGAGACTGTGGGGAATGAGGTGACTGCTGCATAAACCGTACGATACCTACCAATCTGCTGACAAGGGTCTATTTAAAATATTACTATGACTATAAATAACTGAGTGACGTTAATAATAGTAATAATCACGACACCATTATGGATGTCATTGACTATATTGATATCGTTAACTATAAAATTACTGCTAGCAACTATATAATCACGCATAGCAATAAATACGCCGCCATAATAGACGACGATAGTCTTAACGCTGTGACATCAACCGTTGCTATTATGCCTTATTGCCTGGCATCAATATCAGCCGTTAGTGACGACATAGTAATGTAAGGGCAAAGACTTGTCACTGTATCCGTTAAAATAGTATGGCATAATAGCATTTTTTTTTAATTGTCGCTTTAATCATCGTGCGTCGTCTGTGAACTTTGTGTGTTTTTATAATAAGCACAATAAACACACTGCCTTCACGAACCGGTTATACTGATAACACCTTAACCATAATAATATGGCTATGTCAGAATCCGCTACCGCCTCGATGATCGGCTCATGTAGGACATTAATGTCATATCAATTTATCACCAGTGCCACATTACCGACTCGTCACGGCGAGTTTGATATTCATATCTTTGAAAATGATGATGGACAAGAGCATGTGATGCTGACCGTCGGTCTTTCTGTGGTCAATCAACAGACAGAGGCCGCGGGCTTGCAGCAAAAGGATGACGCGCTAGCAGAACGACCTATTCCCTTAGTGCGCATCCACTCTGAATGCTTGACAGGCGATGCTTTTAGCTCACTAAAATGCGACTGTGGCCCTCAGCTCAATACCGCGATGCAAGCGATACAAGAGACTGGGTGCGGCGCTATTTTATACCTGCGCCAAGAGGGTCGCGGCATTGGGCTGACCAACAAGATTCGTGCCTATGCCCTGCAAGATCAAGGGCATGATACCCTAGATGCCAATCTGATGTTAGGCTTGCCTGCTGACGCGCGCGTTTATGATATGTGCAGCCCGATGCTCGCCCATGTGGGCGTTGATGCGGTGAGACTCATTACCAACAACCCAGACAAGGTCGCTTACTTGACTGGCCATGGTATCAACGTCGTGGAGCGCGTACCATTAGTCGTTGGCGTCAACGACATGAATGCAGACTATCTAGCCACCAAGCGTGATCGCATGGGTCATCTACTCGATAAAGAGTTCAATACCGCCATACACCTGAATAAATAGATATTTTTATGAGTACTCCAAATAGTGATAATTCTCCAAATCTGTCAGCAGCAGATTCAACGACGCCAACCAAAAATGACATCATGCGTGTGCGTGAATTTTTGGTCGATTTACAAGCGCGTATCTGTCAAGCCTTAGAAGCGCAAGAACGCGATGGCGGCGGCAATGCGACGTTTGTCCCTGATAACTGGGAACGCCCTGAAGGCGGCGGTGGGCGTTCATGCGTGCTGGCAGATGGTAAAGTGATTGAAAAAGCAGGGGTTATGTTTAGCCATATCCATGTCCATAATTTGCCTGCCTCAGCTACCGCGCGTCACCCTGATATTGCAGGTCGTAAAGCGCAAGCAATGGGTGTGTCACTGGTCGTCCATCCTAGAAACCCTAACGTCCCAACTAGCCATGCCAATGTGCGTTTATTCGTCGCCGAGGCTGAAGGCGAAGACCCTATTTGGTGGTTTGGTGGCGGTTTTGATTTGACACCGTTCTACCCAGTGCTTGCTGATTGCGTCCATTGGCATCAAGTCTGTCATGATCTCTGTGCACCTTTTGGCGACAGCGTCTATCCTGACTTTAAGCAATGGTGTGACGAGTATTTTCATTTGCGTCATCGTGATGAGCAACGCGGTATCGGCGGACTATTTTATGATGATGTTAATACTGAGAGTCGCGGCTGGGACTTTGACACCTGCTTTAACTTTATGAAGGCGGTCGGCAACGGTTATCTTGATGGCATACTGCCCATTTTTGAGGCACGTAAAGAGACGCCCTATACCGAAGCACAGCGTGAATTTCAGCTCTATCGCCGTGGTCGCTACGTTGAATACAACCTTGTTTATGATCGCGGCACGCTATTTGGGCTTCAGAGCAATGGGCGTATCGAGTCCATCCTAGTCAGTATGCCGCCGCTTGCCAGCTGGCACTACCGCTTTGAACCTGCCGCAGGAACGCCTGAGTTTGAGCTGACAGATTTTTATCTCAAGCCACGTGATTGGCTGTCGCTATAACTATATAGTCAAGGAATTTTAAAATCGCTACAAGGCGACCGACCGCAGATAGTACACTAAGTACATCTAGGGCGGGTAACACCGTAGCGGTTTAAAAGTGCTCCGACTATAGTTGTGCTACGAGCGTCGTTTGCACTGAAGCTCAATGATAACAACTCTTAGTCATAATAAACCTCAGTTATAAAACCACTGTGGTAGCTCGTTGTACAATATATAGTCAAAATATTCTAAAAACGCTACGGTATTGCTGATATCAATTTTTCTTGCTTGCTGTGCCTGCGCAGACAGAGGCTACAAAAAATTAATATCAGCACGTGATGTATCGATATTACTTTTCGCTGACTATACAATCTATGTTGTGCAGTCAAATTTTACGATGTGATAACAACTATTGTAACGGTCATTACTTAGATAACCGTTACAATAGAATGTATTTTTCGCAAAAACCCTTTAGAAGCGACTGCGTTTCTAAAGGGCGAGAGTCAGTTTTATAATAATATTTTTATTTAGGGCTAGCATTTGCAAGCGCGCCTACTATTAGCCAGATTAAAGGAGTAACTTTCATGGCACAGGTTCATAATAACAAATCATTAAAATCAATTTTTGGCATCACATTAATGGCAGCAGCTTTAGGTATAACCGCTTGTAGCACGCCAGCTGACCCTGATGTTAAAGCGCGTCAAGACAGCATGAAAAGCTGGGGCGATGCGACAGGTATCATGGGTGATATGGTTAAAGCCCCAGATACTTTTGATGCTGAGGTCTTCAAAGAACAAGCTGCTTTCTTAGCAGAAGATGCGAGTAAGCCTTGGAGTCATTTTGAAAACCAAGAAGCCGTTGGTAATGCCACTGACGCTGTCTGGAGCAATGTTGAGGAGTTCCGCGCTGAAGCAGATAACTTCCAAAAAGTCACTGCTGATCTAAATACAGTCGCGCAGACAGCCACGACAGTGGAAGATGTACAACCAGCCTTTAAAGAAGTTGGCGCCAGCTGTAAGTCATGCCACACTGATTTTAGAGCCAAAAAAGACTAAACCACTGGTTATGACGTTATAAGCAGACTGCTAAAAAGCCGCCCTATGATAGGGCGGCTTTTTATTAAGTTGGCTCAGTATTACAGACCGTACCTCTTATTGATTGACACGTTCCTGCTCATTGAGTTTATTTACAATCGCTTTTACAGAAGGATCACTCAAATCGATCGTACGTATGGGGAAAGGAATATTCACCCCTGCCGCATCCAATGCATTCTTAATCTCTACGATAACTTGATGGATTGAGGCAACTTTATTAGCTTGGGTGCCATCTTCGATGAACCAACGCACCATTAAATCGATTGAGGAGCCACCAAAACCTGTCGCAATCACGCTTGGATTGGCTTTAGTAGAGACACTATCCACTTTATCCAGCGCCCGTAAAATCTCAGCCTTTGCTGCTTCGATATCATCTTCGTAACCAATACCAACGGCGACTTGTAGACGGCGCTGCTTATAGGCGGTATTAACAGTCAATGCTGAAGTATACAAATCCGAGTTTGGAATGACCACTTGTCGACCATCATAGGTCTTGATGGTCGTCGCACGGATTTTGATATCTTCAACCGTCCCTTCATACTCCCCTGAGACAATCTGATCGCCAATACGAAATGGCTCTGAGATAAGTAGCAAAATACCAGATAGCAAGTTTTGAAAAATATCCTTAAAAGCAAAACCAATGGCGACCGAACCAATACCGAGCGCACCAATAAGCTTGGCAGGTGTAAATCCTGGTACGGCAATGACCATGGCAATCATAAAACCAATGAAAATAATCAGTGCACCGCCTACCCGCTGAAACACTTTAACTAAGTTTTGATGACGACTGCGGCTACCTAATAATTTATAAACGATTTTTTTGAAGACAATCGATAAAAACCAAAAAATCAGGATAACGATGAGCGAAGCCACAAAATGCGGTATACGCTCGACAAAGCCAATCAGGATGCCATTCGCCGAATCGATGATGCTTTGATATGTCAACGCATCTGTCGTTGTCGATTCAGCAACTGTCTCACTACTTACTGCGGTTTCTGCCTCAGAGGTAGGCATTCAGGGGTCACTCCTTTGATATGTGAACTTTTTAAGTCAATGATACGCCATCGTTGTTGATTGTCAGGTCCTAAAAACTAGCCCATCAAATCGGCTTGTACGATTTCAATCCAATAGCCGTCAACGTCTTTAATAAAAGCGATATTTTTCATACTGCCATCTTCGGGACGTTTCTTAAATTCGACATCATTTTTATCAAACCAAGCCACCGCTTCATCTAGGTTCGGGACGCTAAAGCAGATATGTCCAAAACCTTGTGGCTCACTATTACCATCATGATAGCTAAAGTCAGATTTAGTCTCGGTACCATAATTATGGGTCAACTCTAAAATACCGCGCTGACGGAAGGCAAAGATTTCTAAATCTTCACCGGCGGGTAAATTCTCACGCTCGCTATCGGTCAGCTTGGCTAAGAAATATAAATCAAATTCCATCTCAGGGAACTTTTTTACTGCCAGTAGCGTCATACCGAGCACGCCAGTATAAAACTCCAATGATTTAACAGGGTCTTTTACCCGTAGCATGGTGTGGTTAAAGGTAAAGCCTGAAGTCTGTGCAGCAATCGACTGCACACCATCGGCCTTTATACTGCTTGCAGGCTGCGCTATCGTTGCTTCATTATTATTGGTTGAATTGGACGCTGACGTAGACATAGTTATCCTAATAGTTGACAAGTTATGGAAGTTAAAAATCAGCAAATCACGCTATTTGTGATTTGCTTAACTCTCTCATCATAATAAAAAATGGCAGGACTAATGATAGGATTTTGTAAGAACTTATAATCTATACAGTCAATCTATATGGATAGTTATATTCAATTATTAAACACAAGCGCGCTAGCCTCACCCAAAATAAAGGTAAGGCTAGCGCTATTTTATTGATAATATTGACAATAGAATAGCCATTAACTTTATAACGACTAACTATCTAAAAACCGTACCTTCCCTGTTTCTAAATCATACTCTGCGCCAACGACCAATAACTGACCACTGTTGGTCAAGTCTTCTAGCGCCCGCGAACCATGCTTAAGCTGGCTGACCGACATGCGCACGTTGGCACTTATTGAGCGATTGACCAATTCATCAGCATCGACATCTTGCCCATTGGCAGTAGCAAGCTCATGTAAGTTATAAACGCTTGGGCGGATACGATCGACGATTGACTGTAAATTGGGCGAGTAATTTTGCTCAGGGTTGATCAGTGCATCGACACAAGCAGTGACGGCGCCGCAATGCGAATGTCCCAAGACCACGACCAACTTTGTACCGAACTTTTCGGCGGCAAATTCTACTGAACCGATTTGCGAAGGCGCAACCACGTTACCTGCTACCCGAATCACAAACAAATCACCCAAGCCTTGATCAAATACAATTTCGACCGGTACTCGGGCATCGGAGCAACCCAAAATGATGGCTAACGGGTCTTGATTACTCACCAGTTCTGGTCGTCTTTGCATCATTGGATCAGTGTTGGTGAGGCTATCCATGTAGCGCGTATTGCCTTCTTTTAGCAGTTCGAGCGCTTCTTGACCTGTTTTTGGGCGGATATCAGTAGGCATAAGGGTTCCTTGATTATAAAATGATTAGAATAATAAATCTCTTTTTTTGACCATGGCTTGGCTAAGCGTTTTGCCCGACATATCAGGCTTCCTGTATTTCTTAACCACAAAATTATTGTATAGGAATAAAGGGAGAAAAATCATAAAAAAATTGCTTTTAATCTCGTTATTTAAAGATGGTCATGGCTGGTAAAGCGGCAGTCAGTCACATTAAAATAACCAATAATAAGCCTGTGACACTAGGGTCTGTTGAACATTCAAATGTGGCACTGGCAGCGTCTATTTTTTAGACAATACGCAGTGAAATTTTTGACGCCTAGTCATTCTAGGTTAGATAATTTCGCCATGTATTGGCAAAAAATAGTCCTGCCCTGAAAGGCTAATACTAAAATCACCCCAAACGTTGTTGTAAACCTAGCTAAGGTCTCGACATTATCGTCGGCTTACGCCTGATTTGATAAAAGGTTTGGGGCGATTTTAGCAATCAGCAGTCCTAATATTTGAATGTTCAACAGACCCTAAGAATGCTAAGAAGAAAGCAAAGGTTATCAGAACGAATTTTTGGCCCATAATAAAATGGTATGGCGAACTTATAACGAACTTGCACTGATTTATATCAAGGGTTTGTTATAATACGCAGCAACCAGACCACGCTTACGCTCAGGCCAGTCATCGAAATTGCAGCGATTTTATTTGGTCGCGGCCCCAGTCTATCGAGCGCTTAGGAAACTATATTATGAATGACTCATCTATGAACACACATAGAACTTCTATGCCGCCGAACGCCGATAAGGTGCTGCTACAACTGACTGGTCTAAAAAAAACCTACGATCAAACCGAAGTGCTAAAGGACATCAATCTCGATATCAAGCATGGTGAGTTTTTGACACTGCTTGGGCCATCAGGCTGTGGCAAAACGACGTTGCTGCGCTTGATTGCAGGTTTTGAGCAACCAAACGCTGGGGCGATTTATCTAGATGGTGTACAGATGGCAGGCTTGTCAGCCGATAAGCGTCCGGTCAATACCGTGTTTCAACAGTACGCCTTATTTCCGCATATGACCGTTGCGCAAAATGTTGCTTATGGTCTTAAACTTAAAAAAATTCCTAAAGACGAGATTCAAACGCGGGTGCGTGAGATGCTGGCCATGGTGCAGTTAGAGCATTTGGCCAATCGCAAACCGCAAGATTTATCCGGTGGTCAGCAGCAGCGTGTGGCGATCGCACGGGCGGTGATTAATCGTCCTAAACTATTATTACTTGATGAACCGCTGTCGGCGCTCGACCACAAGCTGCGTTTGCAAATGCAGTCTGAGCTCAAACGCTTGCAGCGCGAACTGGGCATCACCTTTGTCTTCGTCACTCATGACCAAGAAGAAGCGCTGTCAATGTCAGACCGTATCGCGGTGATGAAAGATGGCAGATTCCAGCAGATTGGCACGCCTATTGAGATTTATGAAACCCCCGCCAATTTATTTACCGCCAAATTCATCGGTGAGACCAATTTATTCAGAGCAGAAGTCAAAGGCGTCTACGCTGACCAGCCAGATCGTGATGGACAAGTCAGCAATGGGCGTATCGAAGTCGAAGTATGTGAATCGCAAGCGCAAGACGGACCGACGACATTACGTAATTTGCGTCGTCCGGACTTTGCTAATGATGTGCAAGTGGGCGATATCGTAAACTTACTGCTGCGCCCTGAAGATTTACGGATTTATGATCCCAATGATAACGCCCACGCTGGATTACTGGGCCGCGTCATCGAGAGTAATTATAAAGGTAGCACCTTAGACTCGATTATTGAACTCGCAAACGGTCATATTATTAAAGCCTCTGAATTCTTTGATGAAGATGACCCAAGTTTTGATTACAAGTTAAATGAAGCGGTCAAGGTCTCATGGGTGGATGGCTGGGAATGGGTGCTACCAGATGACGATTCAATCGACCAGTCAACCGCCAATTCGAGCGAACATCAAGGCATGTCTGTGCAAAAGGATGTCAGCTAATGGCAGCTAATAGCCGTTTCAATTTGGGCAACAAAAGTCCTTTTCGGACCGCAACGCTATGGCTGATCTGGGGCTGGTTGCTTATTTTTGCGTTATTGCCAAATATATTGGTCATCGCTGTCAGCTTTCTGACTCGCGATAGCAGCGCTTTTATTAGCTTGCCTGTCAGTATCGACAGCTATGTACGCATGATTGATCCGCTGTATTTTGAGGTATTTGTCCATTCGTTATGGATGGCAGGCATTACCACGGTCATCTGCTTGTTACTTGGTTACCCTTTTGCATGGCTGATATCCAAAGCAAAAGTGCGTTGGCAGCCGCTGCTGATGATGCTATTAATATTACCGTTTTGGACCAACTCTTTAGTACGGACTTATGCGCTGAAATTACTATTTGCCAATAATGGTTTGATTAATAAAACCCTACTAGCGATAGGCGTCATCGATGCCCCTATTGATATTTTATACACCCAAGGCGCGGTGATAGCCGGCTTAACGTATTTGTTATTCCCGTTTATGGTATTACCGTTATATGCGGTATTTACCGATTTGCGTAATGATATGCTACTCGCTTCGCAGGATTTGGGCGCTTCAAAAACGCAGACCTTTTGGCACGTGGTGCTACCATTGACCACGCCTGGGATTATCTCAGGGGTGCTATTAGTGTTATTGCCAGCGATGGGTATGTTCTATGTGGCAGATATTTTGGGTGGCTCGCGCAATTTATTGGTTGGTAATATCATCAAAAATCAATTTTTGGATGCGCGTGATTGGCCATTCGGTGCAGCAGCCAGCGTATTATTGACCCTTGCGATGGCCGTACTATTACTCGCCTATCGTGCCAGTAGCCGCCGTATTGGCAAGACCGACTTTAATGAGGTGGCTTAATGTCTAATAACTCATTAAAGAACTCACCCGTGAAGAACAAGCGTCACATCAAGAAACCTAGCATCGGCAGCATAGCGGCTAAAGGCTATCTCGGACTGATTTATGCTTTGCTATATCTGCCCATTATTGTCCTAGTGGTGATGTCATTTAACAAGTCAAAAATTGGCTATAACTGGGGCGGGTTTAGCTTAAAGTGGTATGAATCGCTATTTAATAACCAAGCGATGCTCGATGCTTTTTGGCATTCTATCGTTTTGGGTTTGGTCGCTGCCACCGTCTCAACCTTGATCGGTACATTGACTGCTCTTGCCTTACATCGCTACAACTTTCGTGGCAAAGGCTTACTAAATGGGCTGTTGTTTGTACTGATGATGTCGCCTGAGATTGTATTGGCTATCTCATTACTCGCATTATTTTTATTGATTGGTCTACAGTTGGGCTTTGTATCGCTGCTATTAGCTCATATTACCTTTTGCCTGCCGTTTGTGGTTATTACTGTGTTTGCACGTTTAAGCAGCTTGGATGAGCGCTTGATGGAAGCCGCCCGCGACTTGGGTGCTAACGAATCAACGATGGTGCGTACGGTACTGATTCCCGTCATTCTGCCAGCGGTAATGGCAGGTTGGTTGCTCGCATTTACCCTATCTTTAGATGACGTGGTGGTCTCAACCTTTGTCACTGGCCCAAGCTATGAGATTTTACCGCTACGTATTTATTCAATGGTACGCGTAGGATTGAAGCCAGAAGTCAATGCCATTGGTACGCTACTACTGGCCGCCTCTTTGATATTGGTCATCATTTCGCAGTTGCTACTACGTCGGCGCTAATGAGTCATTAACGACTGATGTTAAGAGTGGCTGCTATTAAGCTTTGCATGATTTATACTAATTTTTGAATAAAAATCACTATAAAACGGTTATAATGAATTTTATTCACATTCGACTTTCTTTTACTTTTTCTTAAAATCAGTGGTTAGGTTACTTTATGCTCGAGCTTCGTCATCTGAATACCTTAACCGCGCTACGAGCGCATGGTTCACTTGCTGCGGCTGCCGATGAGCTGCATGTGACAGCTTCTGCGGTCTCACATCAGCTAAAAGAGCTAGAGAATTATTACGATATTAGCTTGGTCAACCGTCGCACGCGTCCGCTGACTTTTACACCAGCGGGCAAGACTGTGCTGGCATTGGCAGATAGCATCATGCCGCAAGTTACCCGTACCAAATCCAATCTAAAGCGCTTAGCGCATGGTCAGGCAGGCAGATTGCGTCTGGCTTCTGAATGTCATAGCTGCTTTGATTGGCTGATGCCGATACTCAATCATTATCGCCGTGAGTGGTCAGATGTCGAGCTAGACTTTGCCACAGGGTTTGAGCCTGAGCCGCATCATCTACTCATGGAAGGTGATATTGACTTATTGATTACCACCAGTGATTTACCGATAGACGGTATCAGCTATCAGCCATTGTTTGAGTATGAGAGTCGCTTGGTACTGTCGCCCACGCATGATTTGGCAGCACAAGAATTTATTGAACCCAGTGATTTGACTGAAGAAACCTTAATTGCTTATCCAGTAGAGGCCAAGCGTCTCGATATTATCGCCAACTTTATGACGCCTGCACAGGTGAGCTTTGAGAATGTTCGTACTACAGAGCTGACAGCGATGCTTATTCAGCTGGTCGCTAGTGAGCGCGGAGTTGCTGCATTGCCTGATTGGGTTGTGGCGGAATATGAGAAAAAAGGCTGGGTCGTCTCGCGGAAGTTAGGTGCAGGTGTGCATTGTCAGTTGTATGCAGCAACGCGCACATCTAGCCAAGATACAGCGTATATGCAAGGGTTCGCAAATTTACTAGAAGGGATAGTGAAGCCGTTGTAGGTTCATTACTGATTACTTTCTTATAGTTATAAAATATTAGTCACTTTTTCATATCATAACGAATGTTATGGTAAATGAGTTTAATATGGCTCAAAGCCATTACTCGAAAACTATTCTATTGTGTGATCAGCATCGTTGATCTTATTAAATTCGGTTTTAGTAACAATCTGTCTATGCGCTTTAAAAAACTCTATGACTCGCTCATTATTATCGACAAAACCTTGAATAATCTTGGGGTGATCTAGCACTCGACCATCAGCTGCTATGACATCTTTAAACGCTTGCGCAAATTGCGTATCGTAACCGCTCAGATTAAATCTTTGGTTGTAGTCATCATTCATTATTCTAATTCGATACTTTAATAAAAAATCATCATCCAGTATGGTGTACAAGTCATAATAATTATGAAAAGAGCTAAGTTTTTCATTAGGGTACTTCATAAACATGAGTTTTAATGGACTGGTCTGATTGGGCATATCATCTATTACTAGCATTTCTTGACTAGAGTCGGCATAAAATCGCTCAATGTTTAACGTTTTTTCTATTAGCGACTCTGGGGGGAAAGTATTATAAAAATAGTCTTTACCCCTAACTACTTTTTCAACGATTTCACCATCAGTTTTATTTGAATCAATCAATCTGTAAAGTGGTCTCAAGTCTGTATAAAAAACCATACCTAGTTTTTCTGAAGGGCAGTGATAACTATTCGAGGGGTTACCTGAGAATGTTTTCGCTTGAAATTTTAGTCTCAAATGTTTTGTCGAAAACTCATTAAAGTCACCAGCATCATTATTATTACAACGTGGAAAAGTGGCGACAAATACCTTATCTGATATTTCTGCTGGTATATAAGCGGTAACTAGCTCATTTGGGTTTTTTGGCTCTGTACATCCGGTTACTAAGATTCCTATAGCACTTAGAATGAAAGTACCTATGAATTTCAATGTCGTCATAATCATCTTATTTCGTACAGTTAAGTCTCGTTAAATCCTGATTTGAGTATACCCCAAGGGAATCAGTTATTTTGCCCTTTAAACCTATTAATAAACCACTTAAAATAGACTGCTATCATGGAACTACTTATAACAGACCACTAAACGATTAATATCTATCAACGGCTACAAAACCAACTTAAAGAAATAGAATCCCAGCGCGGTTGCTAGCAATGTGAGTCCCACATGTAAACCGATAAGCGCCAATCCTGCCAGCAAACGGCCATCATTGACGAAGGTAAAGACCTCCGCGCTAAAAGTGCTAAACGTCGTCAGTCCGCCCAAAAATCCAGTGATGACGAATAGTCTCACGTTATCAGATAAGCCAGTACCCATCCGCCCGAACCATACTAGAGCTAGCCCTATCAGCAGTCCACCCAAGACATTCGCACCCAATGTACCTAGCGGTATCCAATGGTGCAATGGATTAAAGCGCGCCAGCCACCCTCGCAAACACGCTCCAAATGCGGCGCCCAAACCAATCGCAATCCACTGCATAGCTCATCCTTACTTTAGATAATTTTCATGAGCATCAACATGGGCATGACGCCCAATCAACATCACCTTTATACTGCAGGCAACTCTGTCATCGGCCAACGTGGCACACAGCTAACGGCCAAATCATCCGACTGCCCTGCTTGCAAGCGCTCGTAACCGGCATAAGCAATCATCGCACCATTGTCCGTACATAACGCTGGCGGTGCATAATGGACGGTGGCGTTTATTTTTGCCAGCTCAGCTTCTAACGTTTCACGCAGATGACTATTAGCACTCACACCGCCAGCGATGACTAAGCGGCTCATCTCTACTTGCTTAAGTGCTTTGACGCATTTTTTCACCAGCGTATCAACCATGGCATGTTGAAAACTGGCAGCAATATCGGCACGAACTTGTGGATCACCGTCAGGGCCACTTTCCGAATGAGGGGTATCTTTGATAAGGTTATGCACCGCTGTTTTCATACCGCTAAAAGAAAAATCTAAACCGCGATGTAACATCGGTCTTGGTAGACTGTAAGCGTTTTGATCGCCTGTTTCAGCCAATTTAGCAATATTAGGACCACCAGGATAAGGCAAGCCTAGCATCTTGGCGGCTTTATCAAAGCACTCGCCAGCGGCATCATCGATTGATTCACCCAATATCTCG
This sequence comes from Psychrobacter okhotskensis, assembly GCF_965638355.1. Classification (NCBI taxonomy): domain Bacteria; kingdom Pseudomonadati; phylum Pseudomonadota; class Gammaproteobacteria; order Moraxellales; family Moraxellaceae; genus Psychrobacter; species Psychrobacter okhotskensis. Next base: position 366,641 of record NZ_OZ281822.1, on the reverse strand, counting down.
TATTGACCAACGCCATGAGCAGCAATAAGCAAGGTATGCCCACCAGACACTAGTAACGACACAAACGGAAAGGCGGGAGGATTTGCGCCCATCAGCGGTGCTAGCAGGTGTCCTTCCATATGATGGATACCGATCGCCGGAATATCTAAGCCATACGCCAAGCTGCGCCCAAATAATGCACCGGTCATCAGCGCGCCAATCAATCCAGGCCCTTTGGTATAGGCAATGGCATCAATCTCGCTTTTCTTGATATCGCACTGCTCTAGTAGCTCGTTGAGTAAAGGTACCAGCTTACGAATATGATCGCGGCTGGCAAGCTCAGGCACGACGCCGCCATAGAGTGCGTGCAGCTCTATTTGTGAATACAGCACTTGCCCAAGCAAACCTTGATTGTCAGTGTCTATCAGCTCACTATCAAAAATCGCCAGTCCCGTCTCATCACAAGACGTCTCTAAACCCAATACTTTCATACTCTTGCCTTCATATCGTCTTTTGCAGCGTTTTCGTCTTATGCCATTAACAACGTGCATAAAAAAACCGCCATTGTCAGTCACAATGACGGTCAGTTTAACAAATTTCAATAGCGAATATATGGCAATACGCCCCATCAGCTCACAGACGCCAACATATAATCAACCGCAGCATGCACTTGTGCCTCAGTGACGCCATTGATCGCTTGCGCGGGCATCTTATTAAAACCTTTAGCAGAATGGCTATACAGCGTCTCTTTGTCTTTAGTAATGCGCGCACTCCACGCAGCGGTATCGCCATATTTTGGCGCTTCTAACAGCCCTTGTGCATGACACATCTTGCACTGCGCCTCATAAAGCTTGGCCCCAGCGTCCGCAGCCAGTACTTCAGGTTCGGCTTCGGCTACTGGCTCTTCTATCGCTTCACTGACCTCGCTCTCTACGGCAGGCTCGGGCGTCACCACTTCAGGCTCAGCGACCGGCGGTGCTGGCTCGACAGCGACGGCGTCAGCTGATTCGCTGACCGCAGCTGGTTCTTCAGCCGTTGTATTGTCACCACTACACGCACTAAGCGCCAGTAACGCGCTAATACTGAACACCGACAATGTCCATTTACCAAAACTCATACGCGGTTGCTTATTACTCATGATCATACCTCTATATAAGGGTTCATCTTAGCGGCTGTCATTACAGCGCATAAAATCCGTCACGGCCTTGCACATTGAGCGCTATTAATTGGCAGTTGCTTCAGCGTCAGTCGTTGCGGTATCCGCTACGGGCGTGGCGGCATTAGTATCAGTAGCTGCTGTATCCGTACTAGTACTAGTACTAGTCGCATCGGCACTGTCAGCCATATCCGTATCAGCACCTGCTTCAGTAGTGGTAGCGCCGTCAACTGCCGTACCGTCCGCTGCCATATCTGTCGCTGGCATCGGTGCGGTTTCTGGAAAATCCATCTCTTCAGCTTCAGGTCCATTGGCAAGAGCAAGCTTGGCGGCCTCATCTACCCGATCAACGGCTTTTACTTCATGCGACCCACCTTCTTTATCACTGCTACAAGCACTCACGCTAAATCCAAGAGCGACCAACAATGCGGTGCTTAAAGCCGTATTTAGTACTGTTTTCTTCATTCCAACATCCTCAATAAAATGCCCAAAAATCATTAGTGTGTCACTGACTATATAGAAATTATCATAGCATAAAGACAAGACAAACCGTTATAGACAGTAGGGATTTTTTGTTGGATTATCTGTGACGGATTTAACCAGATATAAACAAGATAAGTAAACCCAAAAACTTCCTAATAGGTTGTAAAAAATGCGCTAGCCCAAATATTTTCCAATTACTCATACTGAGAGATAAATGCATGAAAACCATTGACTTTATTCGCATTTATTATTAAAATACTCGCCCTTGTGCTATAGTACAAGATTATCCTAGTTTGAGTTGATGCCTGTAATCTTGAGATATTACGGCTAAATACTAATACACAACCAAACTAATGCCTTTATATCTCATCCTCATAAGGAGTCTTCATGCCTGCAGTTAAGGTTAAAGAAAACGAACCAGTTGATATCGCAATCCGCCGCTTTAAGCGCGCTTGTGAAAAAGCCGGTGTATTATCTGACGTGCGTAAACGTGAATTTTATGAAAAACCAACGCAAGAGCGCAAGCGCAAAAAAGCAGCTGCGGTAAAGCGTTATAAGAAAAAATTACAACGCGAAACTATTCGTACCACTCGTATGTACTAATCGATAATACGATTAGTTAAGTACAAGCGCTACATTAACGCCACTGTTATCAATCGATATCAGTGGCGTTTTTTATGCTACAATTTTTATTATTGCGGTCGATACTGCCAGTAATAGCGTCTTTCATTAAAAAGACCGCTTTCGCAGACGGCGCATCAACAAACTTACCTTATAAGGATAATAATAGTGAGCGACCTTAAACAAACCCTGTCAGACAATATCAAAACCTCTATGAAAGCCCGTGAGCTTGAACGCGTAAAGGTATTGCGTAACGTGCATTCCGTTATCAAGCAAATTGAAATTGATCGTCAAATAGAGCTTGATGATGCAGGGGTGTTAGAAATCCTACAAAAACAGCTGAAACAACGTCAAGAATCACTTGGTATTTTTACCGAAAATGGCCGTGACGACTTGGCAACCAAAGAGCAGTTCGAAATTGATATCATCAATGAGTTCATGCCCAAGCAAATGGATGATGATGAGCTGGCTGCTATGGTAAATGCCGAGATTGCAACGCAAGGCGCCACTTCTATGCGCGATATGGGCAGTGTGATGGGCGTGTTAAAAAATAAAACCGCAGGTCGTGCTGATCCGGCGCTCATCTCTAAACTGGTAAAAGAAGCCTTGCAAGGTTGATAGCTTTGTAATAAACACCATTGTTTAATATCAATGCCTAGGGCGTGTGCTAATTTTAAAAATGGTGATTCAAAGATACACATAACCGCCTAAGGCTTAAAGTCTTTGGCGGTTTTTACGTCTTTAATTTCTGCATTTATGCTCGCTAATAGCGGACGTGCACTACTTGCTTGCCCCGTCGTTTGCATACGTTCAGCCAACTGTTTGGCCTGTGTTAAGGAAGTAAGTGCACGCTCGTAACGTCCATTCCAGAGCTGGTCATGGCTGCGATAACGTAGCGCATTAATGGTAGCAATATTTTTAAGTTGCGCAGAATCAGTGGTTTTAGCGATTTTTTCATTGGCCAGTTGTAGGCTTTGCCAAGCATAGCGATCGGCTGGCTGCTGCTGGGTCAGAGGTTTTAACAAAGCTTGTGCCTTGGTCGGCTCATTACTATTGGTCAACGCCTCAGCCAAATACAACCGCAAATCACGGCGCTCAGGATACAGACGCTGCTGACGCTCTAATACCTCGGCGGCTTGCTGCCACTTGCCTTGCTCGCTCAGAATTTGGCTGTGGGTAATCGACAACAAGGGCTCTAACACCTGCCGCCGCGCCACTGGTAACGCAACAAGTTCCGCCAATATCTCATTGGCGTCAGTAAAGCGTTGTTGCTCGCTATACCAAGTCATCAGTGACAGTTTGGCCCCTAAGCTGTTTTTGGCGGCTGCCGTCAAGGTGGTCTCAGACGCATGCTTACCGGTACTTTGTACACGCCAATAAAGCAAATCGAACAGCGCTTGATGACGCTGTTGCTGGCTTAATGACATGGTTGGATACTGCTGCGCACGACTTTGCGATTCACTCAAGCGCTCATTGCTCAAGGGATGTGAACGTACAAAACTGGGTAAAAACCGATTGGCTGTCTGATTCAGCTGGCTTTGTTGATTCATCGTCGCAAAAAAGCTGGGCATCGCCCGTGGGTCATATCCAGCTTGGGTCATGATTTGCATCCCTACCCGATCAGCCTCACGCTCATTGTTGCGACTAAACGCCATGCTGCTATTCATCGTCGCCGTTTGGCTGCCCATCATCACTGCCGCTGCCGCATCACCATCGACCGCTGATGCGGCAATCGCGGCCAGCATGCCACCTATTTGCATCAGCATGGCTTTTTTACGTTCATCAACGCCGCTTTCGTAATGGCGTTGGCTAATATGCGCGACTTCATGAGCGACGACGCTGGCCAGCTCATCCATACTACTCGCAGCCAGTATCGTCCCTGTATTGATGCCGATGACGCCGCCTGGCGCGGCAAACGCATTGATACTGGGATTGTCGATAATGACCACGCCCAAGGGTGCTTGCTGACGCGCTTGCGCATTGAGCCGCCACGTCATCTCCTTGACCGTTTCTTGCACCCAAGGATCGTGCTCCATTTTGACACGACCATTGATATTTTGTAGCGACCATTCGCCAAGTAGCTTATTTTGATATTGCTCCGCAAAGCTCAGCCCTTGCCCGCGTAAGTTAGGTAAATCGAGCGCTTCTGAAGCTGGGCCTTGCCACGAGTCATAGGCAAATGGCGCAGCGGTACTTTCGCTACTATTGGCGCCAGTTGCCATTGTCAATAAGGCAGCTGATACGACAATTTTTATGGCATGGGGCATGAGCAAACGAGCCGTTTTTTGCTTGGGTGTAGACGATATCATGTCTTGTGCATCCTTAACGATGAAACACGCATTCGAGACATTGACGTCTGGTTTACCACATAGCGACTGTCTATTAGAGTGATACAAATGCGCATCCTATCCGATTGATAACAACGTAATTTTGACTATACGAGCTTGTTTATATAAGGTCAATTCTAGTCTGCATTTAACTACCAATAACTTGGCTGCGCGTCACTATTGTGCAACATAACCATGTAATTATTAGAGCTGAATTTCAGCCTGTTTATTGCTAGCAATCTGCACAGATCACCATGAAAAGACACCTTGCTTAGTTATTCTAGTGAGCCAAACATTACGATGACTATATTCAACTGCAACTACATAGCGGCAATTTGCTATAATGATGCACGGTAGAGAGACTTTGCCATTATTGTTTTTTAATTAATGGCTCAAATCTATTGATAAGTTAATATTAATAATAATAGGCTATTGAATTCTCTATAGTTGTAAACGCCAGTTTTAATGTTTTAAGGGTAGGTTTTATGTCCGCTGACAGTCAGTTAATCACCGTAACAGGCTCTTATTCTGTCTGTTTGCCAGCCAGTTTGTCTGATACGCAGCAGCATGTTATTCGCCAATTATTAGATTTATTGTCTGCCTCTTATGAGGGTGATACTGAGTTGAGTGCTACGATCGACTCAAAGCAGCTACCCCTTATTATAAAGAACTTGGTAGACGGACGTGGACTTGCCTGCCCGATGCCATTGTTAAAAACCAAAGTGGCATTACGTGAGGTGGCAGCGGGCGAGTCGTTATATGTGGTGGCCACTGACCCTAACTCGCAAGCGGATATCACCGCTTTTTGTCAACAAAGCCAACAGGCTGGAACGACTCCCAGCTTAAAATTGATGGTTAACGAAGTCACCAATAAAGACATTAAGCCAGTTATCAACGAAGCGCTGGCTGATGGCATATCATCCCAGCATTGCGATACAATATATCACTTCATCATTACCAAAACTGATAGCAACTAAGCGTCGCTATCCTTTACAATTACAACAATAAAGATTTTTATCTGACTGTTTGTTTATCTATTTAACCAAGGTCAAGAATATGGCTACTACTGCTAATGATGCTGCGAAAACACGTAAAAAAGATGGCGCAGCGCCTGAAAAAAACGAAGCGCGCGATGCAGCTCTAAAAGCTGCTGCTGCGCGTCCACCTTATGATGCGAGTGCATTTGAAGATACGAGTACGCGTGACTTAGTGCCAGCGATGCCGACGCATCTATCAGCGCCTGGGGTCAATCTGGGCGCGTATATCAATACAGTGCACCAAATCCCTATTTTAACCCCAACGCAAGAGCAAGAGCTTGCCCATCGCTATTATGATGAAGGCGACGTGGAAGCCGCACGCTTACTCGTTATGTCGCATTTGCGCTTTGTGATTCACATCGCACGCAGTTACTCAGGCTACGGTTTACCACAAGCGGATCTCATCCAAGAAGGTAACTTGGGGTTAATGAAAGCCGTCAAGCGTTTTGATCCGAATAAAGGCGTGCGTTTGGTCTCTTTTGCAGTGCATTGGATTAAAGCGGAAATTCACGAATTTGTGATTCGTAACTGGCGCATTGTCAAAGTCGCGACCACCAAGGCGCATCGTAAGTTGTTCTTTAACTTACGCAGTCTCAAAAAGACCAATAATCAGCTAACATTAGAAGAAGCAGATGCCATTGCCAATGACTTAAATGTCACTCGTAAGCAAGTGCTTGAGATGGAATCGCGTCTCACCTCTTATGATGCTTCGTTTGAAGCGCAATCTAGCGATGATGATGACGGTCGTTATGCGCCGCAGCTGTTTTTAGAAGATGGTATCGATCCTGCTGAGATGGTAGAAGAATCGGATTGGGAAGAGAACAACTCATCAGCACTGATTGCGGCGATGGATACCCTCGATGATCGTTCACGCGATATCGTTGAGCAGCGCTGGCTGTCTGAGCAAAAATCTACCTTGCACGAATTGGCAGCGGTTTACTCTATCTCAGCTGAGCGTGTACGCCAAATCGAAAAAAATGCTATGGATAAAATTCGTGATGCTATGACCATCGATAGTGTCATTTTGCCCGATGACATTCAATAAGGCGGGCGCAAACATTCTATTCTGCACTATTGATAGGCTTGGCTAATGATAAGAGTTTGGGCATGGTAAATTGGATAGCTATTGCAGCGATTAATATGGCCGTCGCCGTTGCTTTAGGCGCGTTTGGGGCTCATGGTCTCAAAAGCATGGTTAATACTCAGCAGCTTGAATGGTGGCACACGGCAACGCTCTATTGGTTTGTCCATGCCCTTGGTTTGTTGCTCGTTGGCATCCTTATTCGCCTGAACTATACGACTCAGACGAGCGCATGGTTGCTACAGGTTGGCGTGATTATATTTGCTGGTAGCTTGTATGCAATGACCTTGGGCGCGCCGCGTTGGTTTGGCGCAATCACGCCTATTGGAGGCGTCTTAATGATTGCAGGTTGGCTATGGCTGGCTGTTTCGGCGTTTCGCTTGAGCAAGGTAGTTGTTTGACGTACACAGTTATTAACAGCCGCGAAAAAGATAGATAACAATGATGTCACTGAACGATATGGCGAAAAAAGGAATTTCAACCAATTAAGGAGTACATTTTATGAGTACCATTAGTGTTAATGGTAAACACCTACAGACCACCCATCAAACCGTGCAATTGGTCATCAATGAGCTAGGACTTAGCGAAGGTCGCTATGCAGTCGAGGTTGATGGAGATCTGATCCCAAAGAGCGAACTTGGTCAACTACGTATCGTAGAAGGGATGAATATTGAGGTGGTACAAGCAGTTGGTGGCGGCTAGCGGTTGATTCATTAGTCGTTTTAATATAGTCACTTGAAGATAGTCACTTGAAGATAGCCACTTGAAGATAGTCACCTCGAAAAAACTAGTAGTTAAGACAAACTGAACCTTATTAATTACACCATCTTTTGCGTTAAAGAATGACGATATGATAGCCAATAAAAAGACCTCAACGTTACATACGTTTGAGGTCTTTTTTATTGCTTATTACGTCATTACTCAATCGATGGGCTATTTATATTATTTATTCATATAGTCGATTCAATTTAAAAGTAGTACAAGGCAACCGAGTGTAGATGTATATGTGATACTTCAAGCGAGGTTAACGCTGTAATACTTTTATAGTGGAATGACTATACTATTTATGGGTTTATTAGCCACTATATATTGAGCGTCAATCATAATAAAACTAAACGGCTGGCGCTACATCAGCGGTAGTAAGGTCTTCATAGCGTCCATCACGCCCTGCACCCTGAGTTTTTTTACGCTCTTGACGGGTTTTGTATTTACGCACTTGTCTATCAAGCTTGTCTGCCATCTCATTAATGGCTTTATACATATCATCCTCAAGTGCTTGGACAAACATTTCTTGACCTGAGACTCGCATAATCGCTTCGGCTTTATGGCTTTTTTTACCACCATCACTTGCGCCGCTATTGTCTAGCGATAAGATCACTTTAATACTTTGTATCTGATCGAAGTGACGCTCTACTTTTTCAAGTTTTTCGCGAACTGCTTTGTCCATCGCATCGGTAACACTGATATGGTGACCACTGATAGAAACATTCATATTATTGTCCTTTTATTTATGACTTACAATCAACAGATGAGATAGCATTCCTGCCTTTATCATCTTGCCTTACCAACGACCGCTACAAAATTTTCGGTAAAAACTGACGTATTATTGTATTGCCAATTTAGTATCGCCAATTTTTTACCAAAATAAAAATCTGCTTCGTTTTGATCCTTGGTATGACTCTAATTTGTCATGAAAGCAGGTTAGTAGCAAGACAGTAAATTGTAATTAAATGTAATAAAAACTGTTGTTTCTTTCAGGTTTCTATATAATCAAAAAATTTTATTTTTTATATTTATAATCAGGTATATTGAAGGTTGCCTGACTTTAATGATAAGTCATTGAGTTACGACAGTTAATATTTTTGCTTGCGCTGGGTAGATGAGCCAATATTCATCGCTTCACGATATTTGGCCACCGTTCGGCGAGCAATATCGATGCCTTCTGAAAGCAAATGGTCTTTTATGCGACTGTCAGACAGCGGTTTCTTAGGGTCTTCATCCCCTATTAACTGCTTAATCATCGCGCTAATGGCTGTTGATGAGATGTCGCCGTCGCTACTACTGACATGCGAGGAGAAGAAATGCTTAAGCGAAAACAAGCCTTGCGGTGTCAAGATGCTTTTGCTGGTGGTCAACCGCGAGACGGTCGATTCGTGCAAATCAACTTCCTCAGCGATGACCTTTAGAATTAATGGTTGCATGGCAGTCGCCCCATACTGCAAAAAATCTTGCTGATAGCGCACGATACTGGTCGCTACCTTTAATAAGTTTTGATTGCGCTCTTCAATACTACGAATAAATAGCCGCGCATCGGTGAGGTTTTCACGCAAGTATTGATTGTCTGGGCTGTCATCGCCGCGCTTGACCAAATTGGCATATTCTTGATTGACCCGTAGTTTTGGTAAGGTGTCAGGATTCAGGCGTACCTGCCAGCCATCGACTTGCGCAGTCGCATCGGCTCTGTTGCCATTACTGATGTTCTGAGTATGGTGGCGACGGATAGGCGTAACCAGCACATCAGGGATATCATAGCTGGCAGGTGGTTGCGCGTAGTCTGGCTGATAGCTTTGAAACAGTAGACCTGGCGAAGGATTTAAGCTGCGCAATAGAGTAAGCGCCGGGGTAATCTGCGCAGGCGCCAACCCTGTGCGCTCAGTCAGCGCCTTGATATTATTACTGACCAGATGCTCACTGGCGGACAATAGCGCTTGCGCTTCTTTTAGATAGCGAGTATCAGCATCGAGCTTGGCCAGCTGAATCGCTAAGCATTCACTCAGATTGCGCGCACCAACGCCCAATGGATCACACGATTGAATAACACGCAGTACCGCCATGACTTCATCGTGCTCAACGCGCTCTTCCCATTGATAGAAGCTTGCCATGGTCTCAAAGCTTTGTAGTAACTCGTCAATATCGAGGCGCACAAAGCCCATATCATCCATCGAGTCCATCAGATATTCTGCAATCAGCGTGTCCGTTTCGGAGAGACGCTTAAAGTTAAGCTGCCAACGTACATGGTCTTGAATCGTCGCGCAGGTGCCACCTTGATAGCTATCAAACTCATCATAATCTGGTCGTGCTAGTGCACTGGAGGCACTGCCCGCACTGAAATGACTGGCATCAAAACTGTCCGTATCAAAGCGCCCATAGTCATCGTTATCCAGCGCTTGATAATCTATCGCGCCATCATCGACACCAGACTGTTGCAGCTTATCGAAGCTATCCATGGAGCCATCACTATAGTCGTTCGTACTGTCATCATCATAAGTGGCAGTGCTCGATGACGCGGCGAATGAATCAGCGCTAGCACCTTGGTTCCAAGTATCGAGGGTTAATGGCTCACTAAACTCCTCCCTCATCGCATCATTAATGCTCTCGTACTCGTCTTCCTCCTCCTCGATACGTTCGAGCAGCGGATTACTATCCAGCTTGGCCTGAACCTCTTGCGCAAGCTCAAGACTAGAGAGCTGCAGCAATTTGATGGCTTGCTGCATTTGCGGGGTGAGCTTCTGTGACGTGCTTAGCGTGGTCGCCAATCCGAACGACATACTCATGGGTAGCTTATTACACTCCAATCGTGGTGGTATAGTCGACCCGATATAAATCAGATACGTTATCAGGCTTGCTTAGTCTACTAGTGGCCGTAGTGTCACGCACATGCCTTTGCCTTTCTGGTGTCTCAATTATATCAAATCGACTATGTGTTATGCTGATTCAGGCGGTGACTTTATGATATCAGGTCATGACGATAGCATTTTTTGCCACAATTTTGCTATGATAATTTATACCCTATGCGCATGAGTTTTTGACTTCTATCTCACAAAGCCGCTTAGTCACCAGCATGATGGGCTGAATAAATAGAGTCCTACGTGTATATAATCTATTAATAATGACAAGCCTCTTATGATAACAAAGGTGAGATAAGCGCCTTGTCAGCTTAAAGATAACTGAGAAACAAACGATGAATAAACCTATAAATAATGCGCAATTTACCATTGCCGCTATCCAAATGAACAGCCAGCAAAACATTGACAATAACTTAGCGGACATAAAAGCCGCCATCATTGATGCTCGCGCCCAAGGTGCTCAGCTGGTTGTGTTACCAGAAAACTGCTGTAGCATGGGTGAGCAATTTGCTACTGCTGAGCAATTTGATGCCCTGTCAGCGTCGTTGGCAGACTACGCCCGCACCTATGGCATTTATGTGCTGGTCGGCTCCCTACCCTGCGCTTATCGCCCAGATGGGTTGGTCGTACCTGATGGTAGATTGCGCCAAGTCAGCCAGTTATTTGCCCCTGATGGCAAAAGGGTTGCACGCTATGACAAAATTCATTTATTTACAGCGACGGTAGCAGATAAGCAAGGCAGCTATAATGAAGCCGCCACGTTTGAGCCGGGCACGCAGACAGTGGTTGTACCGATTGAGGTAAATGATGCTGTTTATCAATTGGGCATGATGGTCTGCTTTGACTTACGTTTCCCTGCTTTGGCGCAGCGTTTGCGCCAAGCAGGTGCTGACGTATTGAGCGCGCCATCCGCCTTTACTTATTTGACGGGACAAGCACACTGGTCGCTGTTGCTGCGTGCACGTGCGCTAGACAGTCAATGTATGGTGATTGGCGCGGCACAAGGTGGCGATCATGTCTATAAAAATGGGAGTACGCGACAGACGTGGGGACATACTACCATTACCACTTATGATGGCACCATTATAAATAGCTATGATAATAGTGAACTAAATAGTCAAGCGGTGACTGAAAAACAGAAAAATTATGAAGTCATATTGGCAACTTTTGATAAAGAAGCTCAAGCCCAAGGGCGGCAAAAGATGCCTATCTTTGACTGTCATCGTTTGGCTTAAGGGTCGATCTGGTCTATTTTAAAATAAAGCTTTTAGAAGAAAGCTTTTAGAGCTTTAAATTTTAGAACGTTAGCCTTTAGAAAATTCATATTCTACGTTGAATCTTTGTCATTCTGCGCATGCGTGGCACGCGGATGTGCGCGATCATAGACTTGTGTCAATTTAGCAAAATCTACATGGGTATAGATTTGCGTCGTGCTAATATCGCTATGCCCAAGCATCTCTTGTACCGCCCGCAGATCACCGCTGCCAGATAGCATGTGCGAGGCAAAGCAATGGCGTAATAGATGCGGATACATATTTTGCGCAATGCCTGCCCGCGTTGCCGCGACTTTTAGACGTTGCTGCACTGCCCGCGTTGACAAGCGTGTGCCCAATTTTTCACTGATAAATAGCGCCGTGTCCATCTGCTCCACCCACAGGTTACGATGCGGTAGATAACGGCTAATTGCTTCTGCGGCTTTTACACCTAACGGTACTATGCGCGTCTTATTGCCTTTACCAGTTACTCGTACTCGCAATTCGGACAAATCCATATCTGCCATATCTAGGGCGACCAATTCGCCGACCCGTAGACCGCTGCTATAAAGCAGTTCAAACATCGCTTTATCACGCAACCATAAGCGTGCTTGTTCTGGCGTATCAGGGATTTCTTGATCTAGCAATTGCGTCAGTAAATCCACGTCGGCGATCGACGGTAGCGGCCTAGGACTGCGTTTAAGCTGATAGCCGGTCGTTGGATTGATACGCGCCAAATCCTCCTCGATTAGCCAGCCGTAAAAGTGGCGGATGGCGGACAGCTCTTGCTGGACGCTAGCAAGCGCAAGTTTGTCCTCATCGAGTCGTTGGCTAATATGCTGCGCCAGTTGGCGTTTATCGCAGCGTGTCCACGTCAGGCGCTTGCCGCGTAAAAACAGCGCCAACTGGTTTAGTCCAGCAAAATAAGCGGTCAATGTATGTGCTGAATGATTGCGCACTGACAAAGTGTTTAGCCAACGATGTACTGGTGCCAATAATTCTCGTAGCACAGCGTCTGGCTCTATCGTGGCTGCCAGCTCAGCGGATAGCCATGATTTTGACTTAGAGTCTACTGTAGGCGCTGTCGTCATTGTCTATTAGCCTTCTGGATTGGGCTTGATGCCCGCTTGCGCCATTAAGCCATCTGGGCTAAATACGCCCTCATAAACAAAGGCGGTCGGCCCCGTCATCATGACCGAATAGCCCGGCTGCCATTTAATAATCATGCTACCGCCATAAAGTTGCGCGCGCACATCTTCGCCTTCATCAAGCCAGCCTTCACGGACACCGATAGCCACTGCTGCACAGGCACCCGTCCCACAGGCTTGGGTCTCACCGACGCCGCGTTCATAGACACGTAGGCGAATATGGCGCTGGTTCATCACTTGCATAAAGCCGACATTGACACGGTCGGGAAAGGCCGGATGCGATTCAATCGCTTTGCCCAAGGTTTCAACGTCAGCATCAAGTACATCGTCAACCTTGATCACCGCATGTGGGTTGCCCATATTGGCAACATAAAGCTGCACAGGCGTCCCATTAACGTCTAAATGAAAAGCGTTTTGGATTTTGGTGGTGGCTCGCGGGGTAAATGGAATCTCGCTTGGCTCAAATTTCGGCTTGCCCATATCGACCTCTACCCAACCGTAGCGATCAGTCGTCAACGAAATAATACCACTCGCCGTCTCAACACGCAGACGCTGCTTAAATGACAGCTTACGCGCTTGGACAAAACGGGCAAAACAGCGGGCGCCATTGCCGCACTGCTCAACCTCGGTGCCATCGGTATTAAAAATACGATAACTAAAATCAACGTCAGGGCGCATGGGTGGCTCAACCACGAGCAATTGGTCAAAGCCAATGCCCAGATGACGATCACCCAATAATTGCACCAAGTCCTTGGTCAAGTCTAAGCGCTGAGTCACCAAATCGATGACCATGAAATCATTGCCCAGACCATGCATTTTTGTAAATTCTATGAGCATATCCTTGAGTCCTATCCTATTTTTATGTATGCGTTATATTAGCACGCTGTCAGATACAATGATAATTATCAGCGCTATCAAATACTAAGTTATATTTCTCCCTTAAAACCAACACCTTGATAAATTTCTACCATAAAAAAACCCACTATCAGCACGATAGTGGGTTTTTTAATATTCAAATATCGCGGAAATAATATTAATCAGCTTGCCACAATGTCTCATCTGCATATAGCGCTTCAATGGTTTCACGTTTGCGAATCAATTGATGAAGATTTCCGGACACCATTACTTCACTGGCACGCGGACGCGAATTATAATTGCTACTCATGGCAAAGCCATAAGCACCGGCACCCGTTATCGCTAAAACATCATCTGTAGCGAGCGACAATAAACGGTCTTTTGCTAAAAAGTCCCCTGTCTCGCAAATCGCACCAACGATATCCCACGGCTGCGTACCATCAGTATCCAAGCCTTTATTCGGTAACGTTTCAGGAATCACCGCCATTTCAGCTTGGTACAAAGCCGGACGAATTAAATCGTTCATCGCCGCATCAACAATGGCAAAATTCTTGTGCTCAGTTGGCTTTAATACGTCAACTGTGGTCAATAAGATACCAGCATTGGCCACAATACTACGACCGGGCTCAAAGAATACCGTCAGGCCAAGTGCGCTTAATTTAGGCAATAACGCCTCGGCAAACTCATCGATAGAGACAGGCGTTTCATCAATATAACGTACCCCTAAGCCGCCGCCCAAATCGATATGACGTAGCTCGATACCTTTGTCACGCAGGCTATGCACCAGTTCAATAACCTTATCGAGTGCGGCAACAAATGGTGCAACCTCAGTCAATTGCGAGCCAATATGACAATCAATCCCGACGATATCGATATGCGATAATTCTGCTGCTTGTTGATAGACCGCGACCGCATCTTCATGGGCGATGCCGAATTTGTTGTCTTTTAAGCCAGTTGAGATATAAGGATGGGTGTTGGCGTCGACGTCTGGATTGACCCGTAGTGAGATTGGTGCAGCTTTATCTAACTGCTGAGCGACCTCATTGATTAAGGTCAGCTCACTAATGGACTCGACATTAAAGCAGCCAATACCTTGGGTCAGAGCATATTCGATATCACTTTTGGTTTTACCCACGCCTGAAAAAACGACCTTGCTAGCGTGTCCACCTGCCGCCAGTACTCGCATGAGCTCACCACGCGATACAATATCAAACCCTGCACCCGCCTGCGCTAATATACCGAGCACAGCTAGGTTAGAGTTGGCCTTTACCGCATAACAAACCTGATGCGTTAGACTGGCGAAGCTATCAGTATAGGCTTGATAGACATCTAATATCGCCTGCTTTGAATACACATAACAGGGCGTACCATAATGCTTGGCCAATGCTGCAACACTCACCTGCTCCATATATAAAGCGTCGTCGCGATAGTGCAGTGCTGGTAAATGGGCGGTCAAGGCTTGAGGATCGACATACAATCCTTGCTCAGTTTGGGTCGTGACTGACTCACCAAGGGTGGAATCGGTGATGCCGGTTTGTTGCTCAGAATGACTCATATAAACTTCTCTAATTTCATCAGGTTATCAAGGGTAAAGGTTATCGATTGAATAGAGGACGTGTCCTAATAGTCGTTAGGATCGGTACTCGGCTCGGGCAGTATTTGCTGCTGCTCTAGGTAGCGCTCTTTTTGATAGTTATCGTCATCGACACCAGCGAAGGCAGCGTCTTGCGGATTGCTGGTACTATTGAGTCTATCGGTACTTTCTTGCACGGTTTGGCTACTGGAATCTACTAAATATAAATCGCCTTTTTGCCCGCAGCCTGACACGCCAAGCATCATGGTACTGCCAATAAGAAAAGTATAGAAGGCTCGGCGACTACCGCTAACCAATACGTCAGCAGATTTAGGCTTCAAAAAATGGTGTTTAATAAACATAGCGTAGAGAACCTTTAACGTTGCAATGCTGTGGAGGCGCTAAAATAAGCCGTATAAGTAAAAAACCAAATGAAAATTGGATCACCAAAACAGGGACGACACAACAAGGTTTAATCATAGCATTATTCCATAAAGCTGTGCGCATAGTGACTATAAACCATGTAGTAGCAATCATACTAGCATTGACACTAGCGCTCAGAAATCTATCGATTAGTATCACCCGAAAATCCATCAAGAATTGATAGTCATATTAGAGGCTGTTGAACATTCAAATATTAGGTCTGCTGATATCCATTTTTCTTACTTGCTGTGCCTGCGCAGACAGAGGCTGCAAAAAATTGATATCAGCAATACCGTCGCATTTTTAGGGTATTTTGACTATAACTGCAACCGTGTCTCTAAAAGTAATGTCAGATAACCGATTTTTTCAGCAAATAGCGAGATGAAAGTTCTTCGACAAACTTTCTTACAATTTATATTGCGAATGGGTTTAGTGCTTTAGCCGCTATTAAACACCAGTGATACTCGGTGTACAGTTGTATCAATTACACCCTCAGTACTGAATTTAAACCTTATCGTGGTCGTGGTATACGCACAAAAATATGTTACATTATAGTCAAACCTTGCAGCTGTGACGAGGCGCTCGCCAGCGACTCATCGACACTTATCAAGTATGGCAGTGCGAGAATGACCAAAATCAGCACTATTCTTGTTTGACCTATGTCAGCGTGAATACGGCTGGTTTTTGTTTATTTAACCCGTGTTAATCTATAATGATTCACCACTTATAAAATATAATCTAAGGATAGAGTATGAGCGCCGGCGTAACCACCACTTTTGACGATAAAAATTCTGACACATCAACCCTAACCAATCCTACCCTAGTACTTAACTGCGGTTCTTCTTCTATCAAATACGCGCTTATTAGCGATGACGAAACGACTCGTATCACTGGTCTGGCTGAAAACTTAGGCCTCGATACTGCCCGCATCAAACACACCACCTTAAACGGCGAAAAACTCGAAATCTCTATTCCCGGTGGTCGTCATAAGCTAGCACTACAAAAAATCCTTGAACTCCTTGAGCAGTATCACTTCATTGCGGTTGGTCATCGCGTGGTACATGGTGGCCGTGAATACTCTGAAGCCGTACGCGTGGACGATCACGTTCTGGAAGAGGTAAAGCGTCTAAAAGTATTGGCACCGCTACACAACCCTGCCAACGCCTTGGGTATCGAAGCGGTACAAGCTATTTATCCTGATATTCCACAAGTGGTCGTGTTTGATACCGCCTTCCATCAAACCATGCCACCGGTGGCCTTTCGTTATCCGCTGCCAAAAGCCCTTTACGAAGAGCATAAAATTCGCCGTTATGGATTCCATGGCACGTCTCATGCGTATGTGTCAGAACGCGCCAGCGAAATTACGAGCGCGAAAGGTCCACATGGTTGGCTCACCGCGCATTTGGGTAATGGTTGCTCAGCGACTGCTGTCTATGATGGCAAAAGTCTTGATACCAGCATGGGGCTGACGCCGCTTGAAGGTCTAATGATGGGCACGCGCAGCGGTGATGTAGACCCAAGCTTACATATCCACCTGAAGCGTCAACTGGGCATGAGCCTAGAAGAAATTGATAAAATGCTCAATAGCGACAGTGGTCTGCTCGGTATTTCAGGCTTATCAAATGATTTGCGTACCATTGAGCAAGCGGCTAACGAAGGTCATACAGATGCCAAGCTCGCTATCGAGATGTTCTGCTATCGTGTCGCTAAATATCTTGCCAGCTTAAGCTGTGCCCTACCTAATTTTACGGGCATTGTCTTTACTGGCGGTATCGGTGAAAACTCTCTCACCACGCGCACGCGCATTTTGGAGATGATGCCGCATTTTGGTATCAAAGTAGATGCCGATAAGAATGCTCATTTGGTTGGTGGTAGCGAAGGCAGTTTCCACGGTGATGGTAGCACCATTGAGCTGTGGGTTGTACCGACCGATGAAGAGCTCCGTATCGCCCAAGAAACCTGTCATGCTTTGGGTTTAAAATAAGTCTGATGGCTTTATGAACATTTAGACGTTTTTCTCATGCCATCAAGGATGGATTGAGCTTTAAAAATATAATAAACAGTAGGATACACTATGCAAACCATTTTACTTGTTCCTATCAGTCGCGGTATCGGGGTGACGTCAGCCGCGCTTGGTCTGATTCGCGCCTTTGACTATAACGGTATCAAAGCCGGATTTATGAAGCCGTTTTTGCAAGATGACACGCTGGATAAACAACACAGCTTGGACAGCTCAAGTGCGTTGACCATGCATGCTTTTGGCCTCAACCCACCTCAGTCTATCAGCCGTCAGCACGTCGAACGCATGATTGGGGATGACAACCTTGATGACTTGATGGAAGAGGTCGTCGGCAATTATCATACGCTTGGGGATGATTATGATGTGGTCATCTGCGAAGGCTTGGTATCAACCACCGAGACCTCTTATGCCTCACAAATCAACCGCGCGATTGCTCATGCGTTAGATGCCAAAATTATATTTGTCAGCACCGCTGATACTGGCAAGCCTGCCTACTTAGCCGATAAGTTAGATGTACACGCCCGCGAATTTGGCGGTATGGCAAGCAGTCGTACCTTGGGCTGCATCTTAATGCGCGTCCACGATGTACCCAATACTTTTGAGACCCAGCCGGTTGCTCCGGGTGAAGCGATAATCAGCTTGGACAGCACGTTCATACAAGAAGTGCAGCGGCTGTCACCGTTTTTTAATACCGAACAATTTCACTTAATCGGTGTGGTGCCATTTAGCGACTCACTATCCGTGCCACGTACTTGGGATATCGCCACCGAGCTTGACGCTACTTGGCTCAATGTCGGTGAGGCAAAAACACGTCGTATCAATCGTATCAGCTTAACCGCACGCTCAGTGGCACGCATCGACGAAGTCTTCAAACGTGGCACCCTGATCGTCGTCCCCGGTGATCGTGATGATTTGTTATTGGCTGCAGGGCTAGCCTGTATCAACGGTATCCCATTGGCAGGGTTGGTATTGACCGGTGGCGTCGTGCCAAGCCCGACAGTGGCTGAGCTTTGGCAATCAGCGCTCAAAACTGGCATTCCTGTCATGAGTGTCGAAAGCGACAGCTTTGAGACGGTACAGAGCCTCATGCACATGAGCTCTGAGATTCCAAGCGATGATGTGGCACGCGCGGAAGAAGTGGCTCGTTATGTGGCAGCACACTTGGATCTGAGCTGGATTAAAGCATACTTTAGCCAAAATCATGAGCCGCGCTTGTCTCCTTCGGCATTCCGCCATCAAGTGGTTAAAAAAGCCCAAAATGCCAAAAAACGCATCGTGCTACCAGAAGGCTCTGAGCCTCGTACTGTAGAAGCGGCCTGTATTTGTCAAAGCCGTGGTATCGCCAATTGCGTGCTGCTTGCCAAGCGCGCAGACGTTGAGCAAGTGGCTAAAAACCGTGACTTAACCCTGCCAGAAGGTCTAGAGATTCTCGACCCTGACACCCTCGATATGAGCAAATATATCGCTGCGGTCGTTGAACGTCGTAAAGGCAAAACTGGCGCAGACGTCGCTGCTGAATACCTGAAAGATACCGTGTACTTGGGTACCATCATGCTACAGATGGACGAAGTCGATGGCTTGGTTTCGGGTGCGATTCATACCACTGCCAACACCGTCCGCCCAGCATTCCAGTTGATTAAGACCGCGCCGCAGTACTCTTTGGTATCGTCTGTGTTCTTTATGCTATTGCCTGAGCAAGTGGTCGTCTATGGTGACTGCGCCATCAACCCAGATCCCAATGCGGAAGAGCTGGCAGAGATTGCCATCCAATCGGCACAGTCTGCAGCAGCCTTTGGCATCGATCCAAAAGTCGCGATGATTAGCTACTCAACTGGCTCATCTGGAACCGGTGCTGATGTCGAAAAAGTCACCCGCGCCACCCAAATCGTCCGCGAGCGCGCACCGAATCTAAAAGTCGATGGGCCGTTACAGTATGATGCGGCATCGGTCATGAGTGTGGGCAAGCAAAAAGCGCCAGATTCGCCTGTTGCTGGACAGGCCAATGTCTTTATCTTCCCAGACCTCAATACGGGTAACACCACTTATAAAGCGGTACAACGTAGCGCCAATGTCGTCAGTGTTGGGCCGATGCTACAAGGTTTGAATAAACCCGTGAACGATCTGTCACGTGGTGCCTTAGTCGATGATATCGTCTATACCATCGCCCTAACCGCCATCCAAGCGCATAGCGATCTTATTTAATCATTGCATGCTTTGGCTTAAAATCATGAGGCAATTGAGCCGATTATCACTATGATAGTCGGCTTTTTTAATAGGAATAAACCCTAGTCACAATTATTCTTAATCATTGGTTTCTTAGCAAGTTATTATCAGCTAATGACAACGGCGCGCCTGCCCTCTACAATGCAAGACTGGCTCATTTGCGTCGCTTATTTTCTTCTTAACCATTTATTTTTAACAACTCTATTATTTTTAACAATCCATTTAATTTTAATAATCCTATGTCAGATATAGTCCTTCAGCAGAAAAAAGAAAATCAAAACACGACTGCACCCGCCATTCGTGCCTATTTGGGTGGCTCATTTGATCCTGTACATAACGGTCATTTGCAAATGGCGATGTACGTCTATCAGCACTTATTCCCGATAGCCAAGCAACAACAGCGCGCGCTGCAGGTGTCATTATTGCCCAATGCCCGCTCGCCCTTTAAGGATAAAAGCACCAATCCGGAGCACCGCCTAGCGATG
This sequence comes from Psychrobacter okhotskensis, assembly GCF_965638355.1. Lineage (NCBI taxonomy): Bacteria > Pseudomonadati > Pseudomonadota > Gammaproteobacteria > Moraxellales > Moraxellaceae > Psychrobacter > Psychrobacter okhotskensis. Next base: position 346,351 of record NZ_OZ281822.1, on the reverse strand, counting down.
CTAAAGCTAGCGACGCAAGAGTCGCCACTACAGATTAGTGAGCTTGAGCTGTGGCAGAAGCCGCCCGTCTATACAATCGATAGTGTGCGCACGTTAAGACGACGCTACCCAAACGACAGCTTGATATTTATCATGGGCATGGACAGCGCGCGCAGCTTAGATAAATGGAAAGATGGACTTAGGCTGACAGAGGATGTCAATCTCTGGATTTTTAATCGCGAGGAAAATGCTGAGTTTTATAAAAATCTCCCTGAGACCACGTTACCAACCCCATTAAAATCGCAACTTCCTATGCCGCTGCCATCCTTAATTGTTGATTCAGTTACAGAGCTTGTGATACCGCCTACTCGACATTTAACAGACAGTCCTATCTTGAAAAGCAGTCATCAAGGTCGCATCTATCTAGACATGCGTCCTGTCTTAGCCATATCGAGTACACAGTTACGCCAGCAGCTACAGCAGGCTGCCCATCAAGTAAATATATTGCCCGCTGCCGAAACGCAAATCACATCTATACCGCCAATAAATGATATCATTAGCAATACTGAATTCAATCCATTCGCTAAATGGCTAAATCCTGCTGTTTATCAATATATTATTGCCCATCAGCTATATTCTGCTGCTCAATTCCGTTAAAATCGCCTTATCTTTGTTTTTTTGTCTATCCTATCTCCATACATCACTGCCTATATCGGTTCAGTGCGAGATGGCAAATTGACGATTGACCCCTTTATTTTTAATATTTACGATTTAAGAGATTACATTTTATGATCAACACCATGAATGACGAACGCTTGCAAGAGTGTTTAACCCTTGTCCAAAGCGCTCTAGATGATATGAAAGCGAAAAACATTACCGTAATGGATGTCGAGAGCTTAACTGACGTAATGGAGCGCATCGTCATCGCTGACGGTACGTCTAAGCGCCATGTGCGCGCGATGGCTGATAGTGTCGGCGCTGAAGCCAAGCAAGCAGGCTTTATGCCACTTGGTCGCGAAGGCGGCATCGACTCTGACTGGACATTGATTGATTTGGGCGCTGTGGTCGTGCATATGATGACCCCGCAAGCGCGTGAATTCTATGACTTAGAAGGTCTATGGTCATCGCCTGAGCAATTGGCTGAGCTGGTCGCCACGCCGCGTGAAAAGAAAACAGCCGGTCGCCGCAATAAAAACAAATGATAGTGTTTATTACCTAATCAATAGAAAATGCAAAACCAAAAAGACCAGATACTTATTCTGGTCTTTTTTTATTTAAATTTTAGATTGTTGATAAACTCTAAAGCACTGATAAATTTTAAAATACTAAAACCGTATAATCAGATAAATGATTAGGCTAAGATAATACTCGTCATGACTCCCAACAATGACATCGCCATACCTCTAGTAAACCCCTATAGATTAGGAAAATTCATGAGCATACAATCCTTTAGCCAAAAAAATACCTCTGATTTTAACCAGCCTCTACCACTGCATATTGCCAACCTCACCTGCGTCCGTGCTGGCAAAGCCATGCCATTCGCCCGTGAACAGATGAGCGCTATCGACAAAGCGCCAATCAAAGCGCCCGTTACCGTCAACTTTATGGGCTTAAGCACCGATGAACAAGCTGACCGACGCCATCATGGTGGTCCGCTAAAAGCCGTGCATCAATTACCCATCGCTACTTATGACAAGATTAACGCTGAGTTTGGCTTAAAGGTGCGTATCGGTACTTTAGGGGAAAATCTGACGACCGAAGCGGTGAATGGTTTGCCAGAGATGGATGAATCGACTGTTTGTATTGGAGACGTCTATCAGTATGGGCAATATGATCAAGACAAAAAAGACAGTGAAGAAAGCGTGCAGTTACGCATCGTCCAACCACGACGACCTTGCTACAAAATCAATGACCAAATCGGACAGTTCACCAAAGTACCCAATATCGCTGCATGGGTGACTAAGCAAGGTATCGCTGGCTGGTACTTTCAAGTGGTACGTGATGGGCTGATTGACGCTGACTTGCCTGTCTATCTCATCGAACGTCCTTATCCGTTTGCCACCCTTGAAGCACTGTGGCAACTGTCGAACTCAAAAGAAAAATTTGACGCAGATGTCATTGAGCCATGGCTTGCGATTGAGTACTTGGAAGATAGCTGGAAAACCGTTTTGGCTAAAAAAATTCAAAAGGATTGAGAAAGCATTGCTCAGAAAAAACCGTTATGATGACTTTCTTATTTAGAATCGATAATTCTTACGCCCTCATAATGACAGCAAGGTTTTTCATGTCCCAAACTCATTTTATAATCAGCGGTATTTCGCTCTCATTTTCTAATAATCAAGGAGGATTATATGAGCGACAAGACTGAAAGTATCAGCTACCTGCAAGCGATTGCGATTAGCGTCGGCGCGATTATCGGCTGGGGTGCTTATGTCATGCCGGGCGATTTATTTTTGCCGCAGTCGCAGCTGTTAGGCTCTTCTGTTGCCATTATCATTGGTACGTTGGCCATTTATATGGTGGCGCGCGCTTATATTAATTTACTGACCCAAACGCCAGAGAACGAATCGGGCGGTATCTATTGGATTGAGAAGTATCTTAATAGAAAACACGCCTATGTTTATGGCTGGGGCGTGGCAATAGGCTATATCTCCATCGTCGCGCTCAATATATCAGCCGTTGCCTTGCTGTTAAGATATCTGCTACCGAGCAGCTTACAAATAGGCTATTTGTACACGATTGCTGGTTGGGAGGTCTACGCCAGCGAGGTGTTCCTATGTAGTGCCGCTATCATTTTATTCAGCTATATCAACTTAAAGGGTGTGCGCGTCGGGGCGAAAATCCAATTATATATCGCCCTATTTATGATTCTGTCGGTCAGCGCGCTATTTTTCGCCTCGCTTTGGGCGACGCCAACGACACAAGCATTTTTGCCCACGGATATGCAAAGTAGCTCGATCACCAGTTTGGCATGGTTGCCTATTCTGGCGGTGATGCCGTGGGCGTACGTCGGCTTTGAGACCACACCGCAGATATCCAAAGCGATTAGCGACTCAAAAACCAAGACCAAAAGTATCATCTTAATCTCGCTAGTCGCTGGTGTTTTGTTCTATTTTTTGATCAATTACTTTACCGCCCTCAATATGAACTTTGATTATCAAGCGATTAAAGACAGCAATTGGGCGACAGGTGAAGGCATAGACAATCGTATCGGTAGCATCGGTATTTGGCTGCTATCCATTGCCATGATTGGCTCGATACTGAGCGGTATCAATGGCTTTATACTATCGTCAGTCAAGCTGCTAGAATCGATGGGAGACTCGTCTTTATTACCCAGTATTTTTACTGATAAAAATCATCGATTTAGTAAGACGAAAACGGTGATGCTGATCGCTTTGGTATGTCTGTTCTCACCTTGGCTTGGCAGAAACTATTTGCTCGATATCGTTAGTATGGCTTCCTTAGGCATTACCGTTGGTTTTGCTTATGTTACGACTGCCGACCTCATCAATGAGCGCAAAAAGAAGCAAGCAGGTCTGCTAAATTATCTTTCGGTATTGATTAGCATCATCTTTATCTCATTATTACTGCTGCCCTTTTCACCCGCGGCGTTATCGCTGAATGCTTATATACTGTTAGGCTTCTTTATTATTTTGGGCGCAATTGGTTATAAGAGAATCATTCCAGTGAATGAGGGAAATAGCCTTCAATAATGCGCTAAATAAGCTGAAACAAAGCACCCTTTTACCTTTAACACAGAGCATTTCATGGCAAAAAATATTACCTCGATTGCGTTAGCATCAGTATTAACACTGTTTATGACCCTGCCACTCATCGGCTGCGTGGCAACGACAGCGCCGCGTTATACGATCGACAGCGATACCTATCAAGCTACCGGTAAAAGCCAGCGCATCAAAACCATCGTCCTACATTATACGGTCTCAGACAATGATCGCTCGATCAAAACATTGACCACGGGTGACGTCAGCGCTCACTATCTGGTTTTGGCCAATGACGATGACAAGATTTACAATTTAGTACCTGAGAGCGAGCGCGCTTGGCACGCGGGCGATGGCGGCTTTTCGGGTAGAACCATTCTCAATGACACCTCTATCGGTATCGAAATCGTCAACGCTGGCATTCAGCCCCAGTATAGAAATGCGCTAAAGAGCGACGACCTCGACTATCATCCTTACGAGCATTATGTGGCGTTTGATGAATTGCAGATTAAAAAGGTCGCGCAATTGGTACAGGATATTGCCACGCGCTATGACATCTCACCGAAGAACATCATCGGTCATGCCGATATGGCACCCTCGCGCAAGATTGATCCGGGTGCGAAGTTCCCTTGGCAACTGCTATATGAGCAATATGGTATCGGCGCTTGGTACGATGCCTTTGATAAGCAGTTCTTTATGAATCAAGACGCGTTTGCAGCGGCAACGATACCTGAGATCAAGCAAGCCTTTAGCCGTTATGGTTATCAAATCAATGATACTAATGAATGGGATAAAGCAAGCCGTGATGTGATTTATGCGTTTCAGTTGCACTTTCGACCACAGCAGCCAACGGGCAAGATGGATGTGGAGACCTATGCTATCCTAAAAGCCCTGAATAAGAAGTATGCTGGTCGGGATGACTTCTACTAAAATTAGGTATTAGGCCTTAATAATTAATTGATAGTAGATACTAAATAAAATAGATAGTTCGTATTAGGGCGTGTCCTCATTTGAAAAATGGAGATAAAAATGAAATAAATTGCAGTCAAACAAGGAAAATAGCGCAGATAATATCGGGATATTACCTAGCTCTTTGACGATGTTTAACAAAATTTAGCCATTTTTAGCCCATTTAGAGGTTTATCGATTGAATTGAGGACACGCCCTAGAACGCGTGACTGAAATAATTTTTCTGGCTTGCTGTGCCTACGCCGACAGAGGCTGCGAAACATTTATTCCAGTCACACTGTATGGTTCTTATATTGAACTGACTAGATAAACATAATGAAAAAGGAAATACTATGAGCACCCTATTTAGCGTAAATTTGAATAAGCTGGCGTTAATCCGTAACTCTCGCGGTACAGATTATCCCAATCTACTGTATTTCGTGAAAAAGCTAATTGATCTTGGCGTCAAAGGCTTTACCGTGCATCCTAGACCTGATGAACGTCACATCCGCTACCAAGACGTCTATGATATCAGTGCGTTTTTAACCGATTATAAAGGTATCGAATTCAATATCGAAGGCAATCCGAATCAGCAGTTTCTAAAGCTTATTCGTGAAGTCAAACCGCATCAATGTACCCTCGTACCTGATAGCGAAGATCAACTGACCTCTGACCATGGTTTCGATATCATCAAGCATAAAGACATGCTGTCAGAACTCAGCCATGAGCTACAAGCCTTTGGTACGCGCTGTGCGGTATTTATCGATCCTGATATCGAGCAGATCAAAGCCGTTATCGATAGCGACGTGCAAACAATTGAAGTCTATACCGAAGAATGGGCACGCACTTATGATAATGCTAAGAATGATGGGAATAATAATTTCGATGAGGTAAAACAACGCTTTAGCGATTGCATCAACCTCGCCAGTGAAAACGGTATACGCGTCAATGCGGGTCATGATCTGAACTTAGACAATTTAGCCGATTTGCTCAGTCTTGGTGACGTCGCGGAAGTATCGATTGGTCACGCTTTCACTATCGAGTCGCTTGAGCAAGGGATGGATAAGGTGGTGCGTCAGTATTTGAAGATTTGTGGCTAAGCAATTTGCTTGACTGTTTTTATGCACAAGGTATCTATTATGACGCTACGCATCCACGCGCTATTCCATACCGATTACGAATACCTGAGCTACATCAAGCAGTGGGCAATTAGTCAAAATCATAGCATGAGCTACGCCCTGCCTCACAATAATGATGTATTGCCAACACACGACAGTTTTGATTGGCTCATCGTGATGGGTGGGCCAATGAGTATCCACGATGAGGAACAATATCCTTGGTTAACCAATGAAAAACGTTTGATCAGACAAGCTATTGATGCTGGAAAAACGGTGATCGGCGTTTGCTTAGGCGCGCAGCTTATCGCGCATTGTTTGGGCGCTACCGTCCAGCCAGCTAACGTAAAAGAGGTCGGTTGGTTGCCGATTCGCTTGACGGCAGAAGGACAATCACATCCTCTATTACAGAATTTACCTAAGCAAGCTTTTACGGTATTTCATTGGCATGGCGATGGTTTTGACTGTCCACAAGGCGCAACTGCTATTGCCACTTCGGAAGCATGGGTGAATCAAGGGTTTATTTATCAAACACCACAGCATAAAGCGCTTGGCACTTGGGTTGTAGGCTGGCAGTGTCATTTTGAAGTGACCAAAGAGAGTCTCGTCAAGATGGTAACGAATGGAGCTGATTACATACAGAGTGGGCTTCGCAACTACCCTGAAACCGTACAATCACCCGCTGAAATAATCACGCTGGGCGATAAATATATCGAAGAAAATAATGCAAGACTTGCCGCTATGCTTAATCGGATAGCAGCATCAGAACATGAATAATATAAGGGGTCAGTCATGAGCCATTCACAAAATGATGAGCAACAAGCGCTTGAGAAGTATTTAGAAGCAAAGGCTAAAGAGGAGCAGGAAAGTCAGCAGCAACAGGAGACTGAGTCGCTTTCTGAATATGAGGCTTGTGTGTTGAGAGAGAGTGCTAGGGTGAAGGAGTTGATTGCTGAGGCTCGGGGGGAGGCTAAAAATAGTTCAGACGATGATTAATTATGTAGAAACGTGCTTCATTCACAATGACAATGTAGCTGTTTGAGGTAGGACTTTTTGCATGATTCTTGCAGAGTAACGTAATAACTAACGTTAGTATCATTAGAATACTCATTCATGGATAGGAAGCTTAGAAAATGAAAATAAGTAAAATAAAAATTAAGAATTTTCGAAAATTGGATGACTGTACTATATCAATCTTTGATAAAACCACACTATTTGTTGGAGCAAACAATAGTGGTAAAACATCAGCCATGTACTGTCTTATGGCTTTTTTAGGTAGTAATGAAAAAAGGTTTAAAGTTACTGATTTTCCTTTGAATAAAATCGAACTCATAGATAAATTTTCTGCTGCTTGGTCTATAGATGAAATTCAACATTTCTGTCCAACATTAGAGATATCATTGGATGATATTCAAGACAGAGACCTACCCAAAATCAAACATATAATACCGTCATTGAGCTGGAATAATGAAGAGATTTCAATAAGATTGTTATTTGAACCTAAAGATATTAATATATTAAAAGAGAAGTTTAGTGAATACGTTGGCTCTATCGATTCTTTATTAGATGATGCTGATGACTTATTATTTCCTAGGAATCTGTGGGGTTTCCTTAACATTGGTAATAATTTAAATACTTTTTTCGGTATTCAAGCATACCTTTTGGATTCAAATACAGAGACTAGTAACTTCAAAAAACTATCTAAATACCCTTTTAATGGAATATTTAAGGTCAGTATTGTACCTGCTCAAAGAGGTTTTGATGATTCTGATGATCCAAGTTCAACTGCAACAAGTTTATCGCAACACTTAGGCTCTTACTACGATAAGCATATAAACCCCAAAACTTCTCCAACTTCTGATGACATAAAGACTCTAAGGCAAGTTGAAGAGCTCCAAAGCAAATTTAGTACTCAACTTAATGACGACTTTGCAGACTTAATGATAGAACTGAGCAAGTTAGGCTATCCAGGTAGCCATGGCGACCCTAGTATTACTCTAAAAAGTGAAATAGATACAGCATCAATTCTCAAACAGAATACGACTCTATTATTTAGTACTCAGAATGCTTTGCAGACAGGTCATGAGTTACCAGAAAGACACAATGGACTGGGTTATAGAAATCTCATTTTTATATTCTTTCAATTGCTAAAGTTTAGAGACGAATGGTTAAGAAAGAACAAAGCTAAAGACTCAATAGATGAAAATAATATTGTTGAACCTATACATTTAGTTTTGATAGAAGAACCAGAAGCACATCTACACTCTCAGGCTCAGCAAATATTTATTAGGAATTCGTACACAATTTTAAATAGTGGTGCACCAGACGGCTTTACTACGCATTTAATAATTAGTACTCATTCTAGCTATATTGCTCACGAATCAGGTTTTGACACCTTAACGTACTTCAAAAGAAAAAAGACTAGTGATAACTACCCTTGCTCTGAAACTATTGGTTTATCAAAAGTATTTTCAGGGAGAGATCAAGACGCTAAAAAGACTAAAAAATTCGTTTCTCGTTATCTTAGAGTTATGCACTGTGATTTATTCTTTGCTGATGCAATAATAATGGTCGAAGGTTCAGCGGAAAGGATGCTCATACCACATTTCATTATTGAAAAATATCCTGAATTAACTTCAAAATACCTCTCGATTTTAGAAGTTGGAGGTGCATATGCTCACAAATTTAAACCTTTAATCGATGCACTAGATTTGCCCACATTGGTGATTACTGATTTAGATTCAAAAGGTTTAGATGGTAAGAAAGCGAGACCTATAAGAGGAGAGGGACAAACTTCAAACTGTGACGAATTAACACATTGGTTAAAATTGACTGACCGTAATTTGGAAGCAGTATTAGACCTAGATGAAAGTAGTAAGATTATAGACAATACAAGAATTGCTTACCAAATAGAAGTTGATGTTGAATTTGATGAAGGTTCGATACATAAGGCTATTCCTTATACATTTGAAGATGCACTGATTCTATCTAACTTTAATTTATTTAAGTCTAAAAGTTCAGATTTTATCGGTATGTTAAAGAATATGTGCGCTGCTACGCGTAAAGATAATATCGATGAAGTGTGTGAAGATATGTTTAACGCTCTATCAGGTACAAAGGCTGTTATGGCATTAAACATATTATATGAGGTTGATATAGAAAAGCTAATTGTACCGAACTACATTGATGAAGGATTAAATTGGTTAGCTAATGAATTAGCAAACACTTCTACTGGAGAAATCAGTGAACTTTGAGCTAATAGGAGTTGACAGCCAAATATACGAATATATTGAGTCTAATAGCAGCTTTTTATTATTTGCTGGCGCAGGTTCTGGTAAGACTAGAACGCTGGTGAACTTATTACAACAAATTAAAAAGACTAAAAAAGACGAAATGTTAATAAGAGGTCAAAAAGTAGCAGTTATTACTTATACTAATGCAGCATGTGATGAAATACAGCATAGACTTAAACATGACTCCTTATTCACTGTTTCAACGATTCATAGCTTTGCTTGGGAACTAATTAAGCCTTTTACTGAAGATATAAGAATTTGGAAGAGAACTAAGTTAGAAGCACAAGTGCTTAAACTTGAAGATAAAGTAACAAATGCACGAAAAGATGCTACTAAAGCTAAATATAGAATTGATAAACTGAAGAAACAAACAGAATTAGACGAATTAAATTCAGTCAATGATTTTATCTATAGCGCAACGCAACAACTTTTTGGTAAGGGTACATTGAATCATAGTGATGTTATCCAAATATGCGCCTATTTTTTAAATCAACATGAGCTGATGCGTAAAGTCATAGCAAATCAATTTCCTATCATATTCGTTGATGAGTGCCAAGATACGCAAAAAGACTTACTCCAAGCATTAATCCAAACTCAAGAACAACTACCTGAACAAATTACAATAGGCTTGTTTGGTGACTTAATGCAACGCATATATTCTGATGGCTATACTGATATTCTTGAAAATTTACCAGCTGACTGGGAAACACCTATAAAAACAGAAAACTACCGTTGTCCCAACCGTGTACGAAGTCTCATTAATAAAATAAGAATGCTCACCGATGAATTGCAACAAGCTCAACCTGTTGATACAAATATAATTGATGGAACTGTAAGGTTATTCGTGACGGACAGTGCAATCACTGATATAACACAGTTTGAACAGTCAGTTAAAAATCAAATGAACGAGATTTGTGATGATGAAAAATGGCAAAATGATATTCAAACTCTGGTTCTAGAACACAAGATGTCCGCAAAAAGAGGCGATTTTTTAGATTTCTATGAACCTCTTAGTAAACACACTAATACTAAAGATAGCCTATTACAGGGAACTGGTTCCATTATTAGTTTCTTAAGAGAACAACTTAAACCATTAATTGATGCCGTTTCTGAAAGAGATGATTTTACCATAATGCGTATCTTAGAAGCTAATTGCCCTCGCATGCAAAATAATGAATTACTTACATCAGGAGTAATTAGGGAAGTTAGTGAAAGTCTTAATAGTTTTAGTTTGAGTCTAGATATTAATCAACATTCAACTAGTGAAATATTATTGTCAATAAAACATAACGAATTGTTAGAAATCTCTGAAAAGTTATTAGTATGTATTGACTTTGACGACACTGAACAAAATATTTCTAAATCGTTGATTGTATGGAAAGAGGCTCTTAAAGCACCTTATGTGCAATTAATAAATTACTTTAAGTATATCGAGAATGGGTTAGGGTTTTCTACTCATCAAAGTGTAAAAGGGTTGGAATATCCCAGAGTTTTAGCTATTTTAAATGATTCAGAGTCTGGTGGTTCCTTTTTTAAATATGACAAAATGCTTGAAGCAACATCTTTATCTACTACTGATGAAAAAAATATATTAGAAGGTAAAGAAACAGTATTAGATAGAACACGCCGTCTATTCTACGTTATTTGTAGTCGTGCTCAAGAAAGCCTAGCTATTGTTGTCTATTCGGAAAATCCACAAGCTGTTAAAGATTATGTTGTTTCTGAAGAATGGTTTACCGAGGAAGAAGTTATTCTGAATCAATAAACGATAGTTATTCGAAGGCGCGGTTTAGCCCTGATTGCAGCGGATATACTTGGTGCAGCACAGGGTTGCAGGCGCTTGGTTAGGGACGTTATCGCTGAGTCAGGAACGACCCTAGCCTTAGCGACTGCCCCTGTGCTAGCCAAGATAGTAGCGAAAAGCAGGAATAGCTCCCCTAAAATCGTTGGGTGTCGCAAGCTCCACGCCAACCTACCCAAAACTTCTTGATGACGAAATTAGGCTAATATTTTTAATATTTAAATCGTGGCGCACGCTTATTTTCTTGTCTACAACGCACTACGAATTCATCGCTGCGAGCCATATCCGACAGTAACAATTCTTTTAAAGAAGGTTTATTTTGTTCTTTAGCAATGGCTAGTGCCTGTTTTAGTGAGGTAGATAAATCATCATAAAATTCATTGTCATTACTCATAGTTATAAACCTTTTTTGACCTAACGGATAACCTAGTCTAATCCTTATTTAACATCGATAACAATGAAATAGTATCTCAAAATCCAAATAAAAAGGTGAGCCGAAGCCCACCTTTTTTTATGTCCAAAATAATGATTTAAATAAACCTAGCCTAGCGCAACCAAGCCCGCGCATTACGGAACATACGCATCCACGCGCCGTCCTCATCCCACGCTTCTGGTTTCCAGCTATGGTTATAGGATTTTAAGTTACGCTCAGGATGCGGCATCATAAGCGTGACGCGACCGTCAGTGCTACACAGACCCGTGACACCGCCGAGCGAACCGTTTGGATTGAGCGGATAGGTCTCGGTTGGATGACCTTGGCTATCGACATAACGCATGGCGAGCTGACCGTGTTTTGCCATACCATCAATTTCAGTGGTATTCAATGTGGCATAACCTTCACCGTGCGCAACAGCGATGGGCAAGATGCTGTCTTGCATACCTTTAAAGAAGATCGACTTGGTACGCTCAATTTTGACATTGACCGTACGCCCTTCAAAACGCGCCGATTTATTAGCGATGAAGCGTGGGAAGTTGTCCGCACCTGGGATAAGATCTTTTAACTGCGCCATCATCTGACAACCGTTACAGACACCAAGTGAGAAGGTATCAGGACGGGCAAAGAAGCGCACAAACTGCATGCGTAACTCGTCATGGAACAAGATTGAGTTTGCCCAACCAGAGCCTGCGCCGAGGACATCACCATAACTAAAGCCACCACAAGCGACCAGACCGTCGAAGTCACGTAGATTAATACGACCTTCTAGCAGGTCGCTCATATGTACGTCTACCGCTTCAAAGCCTGCTTGAGTAAAGCCTGCTGCCATTTCTGTCTGACCGTTGACGCCTTGCTCACGTAGGATAGCAACTCTTGGTTTGCTGTTATCAGAATCAGCACGGCTGTTTAAGTAGGGTGCTTCGACTTTTTGATTGAGGTCAAAGTTTGGCGCTGCGATAAGACCTTGGTGGCTAGCATCGCTAATCAAGTCATATTCTTGCTGTACGCAAGCTGGATTGTCACGACGACGCGCGATTTGATAGCTGACCTGACTCCATTCTTGTTGTAATTCGCTACGGCTAAAGCTTAGAGTTTCATTACCCATGTGCAAAGGCGTTTGGATAATTAAGCTGTCTTCTTCCGAGCTTTGACCAACTAGGCTGAGCATATCGCTAACGTTAAATTCTTCTGCCAATTGCATTAATGCGGCGACGTTTTCAGGCAAGACTTGGATGACCGCACCCAGCTCTTCACTGAACAGCTGACCGAGTAAGTTATCATCAGTTAATGACAGCTTGATACCTTGACGACTGGTAAACTGCATCTCAGCAATCGTTGCAAGCAAGCCACCATCACCGATATCGTGATAGGCGCTGATGACGCCTTGCGCGTTGCCCGCTTGGATAAAGTTGAAGAAATCGATTAAATCGCTTGGTTTATCGAGGTCAGGACATTCATTGCCCAATTGACTTGCCGTTTGCGCAAGGATTGAGCCACCTAGACGTAATTTACCTCTAGATAAGTCAATACGGTAGAAGGCGCTATCACCGTTAATAAGTTCAGGCGTTAGGGTTTTTGCCACGTCAATAACAGGCGCAAAAGCGGTAATGACCAAGCTCATTGGCGAAACGACTGATTTATCCGTGCTGCCACTCTCGTCTTCATCCGTCCAGTTAGCACGCATAGATAGTGAGTCTTTACCGACTGGGATAGCGATACCGAGTGCTGGGCAAAGCTCTTCACCGACGGCATGTACGGCGTCGAACAATGCAGCATCTTCTATGTCATCACCACACGCGGCCATCCAGTTCGCTGACATCGTGATATCAGACAATTGAGCGATACGCGCACCAGCGATGTTAGTAATCGCTTCACCGACTGCGAGTTGTGCCGAGGCTTTTGGACTGATAAGTGCAACAGGCGTACGCTCGCCGACACTCATTGCTTCGCCAGTCATTGGCTGACCATCTAATGCCACTAAGCCAGAAGCCGTCACTGCACAATCTGATACAGGCACTTGATAGCGACCCACATACTGATCACGCACGACCATACCTGTGATAGAACGGTCACCAATGCTAATCAAGAATGACTTGCTCGCCACGGTTGGGTGACGCAATACATCAGTGATTGATTCAGCTAGATTCACATCACCAAGCTCTAATGCTGGTAACGTGCTCTCAGTACGCTCAAAGCTGCGTTGCATTTTCGGTGTACCACCAAGCAGTACTTGCATCGGCATATCGACTGGTTGCTCGTCCAACAGCTCATCATCAACGATTAGCTGACGGATATCCGTCGCCTCGCCCAAGATGGCATATGGGCAGCGCTCACGCGCACAGATCGCATCGAACTGATCTTTGCTCTCTGGGCGAATCGCGAGGACATAACGCTCTTGTGCTTCGTTTGACCAAATGGCCATTGGCGACATGCCAGCTTCTAACGATGGAATCTTACGCAAGTTCAGATGCGCGCCCATTTCATGGTCATTAACCAATTCTGGCATCGCATTAGACAGACCACCTGCCCCTACATCATGTAGTGAGACAATTGGGTTGCCGTCTTTACTGTTATTACTTACATCGACATCATCGCCCGTTAGTGCCCAGCAGCGGTCAAGTACTTCTTGGCAACGACGCTCCATCTCAGCGTTATCACGCTGCACGGAGGCAAAGTCTAAGCCTTCATCAAGTGAACCACTATCGACAGAAGAAGCCGCACCGCCGCCAAGACCGATTTGCATCGCAGGGCCACCAAGGACGATCAATAAATCACCCTGGCGAATGGGATTTTTCTCAATCAGGTTGCGTTTGATATTGCCGTAACCCCCTGCCAGCATGATGGGCTTATGATAGCCGCGCATCTCGCTGCCGTCTTTTGCCGCTGAAGTGTCCAATTGGAAACTACGGAAATAACCGCATAAGTTTGGACGCCCAAACTCGTTAGAGAAATTGGCTGAGCCTAATGGCGCTTCGGTCATAATCTCAAGGCTGGTTGCCATACGATCCGGCGTGCCATAATCCTTGGTGCTGACCTGACCTGACTGCTCCCATTTTTCTGCAAGCTCTGGAATATGCAGATGTGACACGTGAAAACCTGTCAGACCCGCTTTTGGTTTACCGCCACGACCGGTTGCGCCCTCGTCACGAATCTCACCGCCTGCACCTGTCGCTGCACCAGCATAAGGGGCAATCGCTGTTGGATGGTTATGGGTTTCGACCTTCATTAAAATATCGATAGCTTCTTGATGGAAGCCATACGGATGCGCTGAATTAGGATCTTGAGGATCGGTAGGAATCGGGTAAAAACGCATCCCTTCTGCCCCAGCCATCACCGCCGCGTTATCTTTATAAGCTGACAAAATACCTTGTGGATTCGACTGATAAGTATTCTTAATCATTTGGAACAGTGATTTCGGCTGTACTGCACCATCGACTGTCCATTCAGCGTTAAAGATTTTATGACGGCAATGCTCTGAGTTCGCCTGTGCAAACATCATCAGCTCAACGTCGGTTGGATTGCGCTTTAGCTCATTGACGTACGCATTCATCAAGTAATCAATATCTTCGCTCGATAGCGCAAAGCCAAATTCTGTATTGGCTGCTTCTAGTGCCGTACGACCTTGTCCAATCACATCGATATGATTAAGCGATGCTGGCTGCTCATCATCAAACAGCTTATTCACCTCATTTAAATCATAAACCAAGCTCTGCGTCATACGGTCAAACAATAATTGCTCAGCGGCTTTAGGTAACGTGTTATTGGTTGCACCTACCTCACCGTCTGTTTTTGCATCAATCGTTAGGGTATAAACGATGACGCGCTCGACACGGTTAATCTCAATATCACAGTTATTAAAGATATCGGTCGCTTTACTGGCCCACGGCGATATGGTGCCAAAACGCGGTGCAACGATAACTTGTAATTGGTTGTCTTGCGGCGCGGCAAGTTGGATATCTTGCTTAATGCCAAACAGGTCCAGCGCTTTTTTCTGCTCATCACCTTCAAGCGTCCGTGATAGCACATAAACTTGCTGAGTATGGATGTGGCTGACATTTAGCTCGGTTTTTTGCTGGAACTGACTGATGAGTTGCTGCGTCTGAAAATCGGTAAGAAACGGTTGTCCGGCGATGGTCATCATAAAGGCATAATCCGTAAGATCAAGGCATCTCTGCCATGCAAAGTAAATGGTCTGCGTATTATAACAAGAAGCCCTGTAATAAGCAGGTAAAAGCAGGATAAATTGCCAACAAAATGCGCTAACGGCTCAGACAGCTTTTTACTCAATCATTGTATATTTTACAAACACTCACATCGCATTACGGGCAACCTATATAAATGCGTGGCGTGCTATCGGTATTCTACAACGAGCTAATAATGATAATAATTAATAGCGATTGGTATTCAAAATAACGGGTGATTCGAAACAGCCGATCATTCGGAATAACTGGTCATTCAAAATAAAAAGCAGACCCTCAATTTAAAACCATCATAATTTTAAAAATATAAGGATGTACCATGAGTAAGCAAGAGAGTATCGACAAAATCCAAGCGGTCATTAAAGACGTAAAATTTGCCATGATGAGCACCATCAATAGCAAAGGCGACTTGCACGCTTGGCCAATGACCACCAGCGAGACCAGTCTTGGTGGCAAAGAGATTTGGTTCATCGGTGATAAGTCATCAGACGTGGTAAAAGACATTCAAGATAATCCAAAAGTCGGTCTATCTTATGCCACCCAAGATGATAAAAATTACGTTTCTATCAGTGGTAACGCTGAATTATCGACCGACAAAGCCAAATTGGATGAGCTATGGTCACCAGTCTACAATGCATTCTTTGAGCATGGTAAAGAAGATCCAGAGGTACAACTGATCAAGGTCGTTCCTCATGGTGCTGAGTGCTGGTTAAGCGGTAGCACTACTGTCAATATGTTCAAAATGGCTGCGGCTGCTTTACAAGATGGCAAAACCGCTGAAGGTATCGGTGAGCAATTTTCCGTCTCTCTATAACCTTTTATAATATTTTATAGCCTTGTGATATTTTTATTTAGCGTGAAACTTACTTAGCACGACTTTTATTAATATAAAAAAACATGAGCACTTTGATCGTCAGTAGGGTTTTGCCTGCTGGCGTTTTTTATGGGTCAATTTTGATTATCATGTGTGCTTAAAAAGTCTATCGTTATAAACTTACAAACCTTCACAGCCCATTACAGACCACCTGTATAGTTCTATTAGCTGATTTAGCTATATTGATAACTGGTTATAGATTTATAAGAAATGTCGTTAAAGACAAGTAATTTTTATAACGTTTCGATTTATATCGGCATCGCTTTTTTAGTTACTTTTTAATAACTTTCGAACCCTAAAATCTTAAATAGTAAAGGATAACTATTATGAATAAACAAGCGCAAATGGACACCATTCAAGCGATGGTAAAAGACATTAAATACACCATGATGACCACACGCAATGGCGAGAACCATCTGCATTCTTGCCCGATGAATACCACTGAAACCAGTATTGGTGCCAAAGAGATTTGGTTTATCGGCCATAAGCCGTCTGAAACTGTCGATAACATTAAGCAAAATGCAGAAGTAAATTTATCATATACCACGAAAGGCGATGATAAGTATTTGTCTATTTCTGGTACCGCTGAATTGGTCGAAGATAAAGAAAAACTCGATGAGCTATGGTCGGTTATGTATAACGCTTATTTTGAACAAGGCAAAGAAGACCCAAGAGTTCAGCTCATAAAAGTCACGCCACATGGAGCGGAATACTGGGCAAATGGCAATGCGATCACCAGCGCGGTCAAAATGACGGCGGCGGCAGTTACTGATACCGCGATCGAAAAAAGCTTAGGTGAGAATTTTTCGATCGAGCTGTAGTATTTTCATGATTAAGTAGAAGCAAAATAATTGGAGATACAAGTAATAAAAACGCCAGTGGCTTGATGCGACTGGCGTTTTTATTACTTGTATTCGTCACTATTGCGGTGGTTTCGCGTAGCCATCGTCTGCTGGGAAAGCTTGTGGCTGTTTTGATTTTGGTCTCGATTGCTTAGGATCATAAAGCTCATAAATGACCGTGCCAATCACCCCAGTATTTTCTATAGAACCACTATCCGTATTGGCGGCATAGGCGTTATCTGGCTTGCTGAAAATAAAAGAAGCGACAGCGCTTTGACTCTTACGGAAGCCTTCAATGACTAAATCGTCGTTAGGCTCTAACACATAACCGCTGTCATAACGGCTGGCAGTGCTACCATCGAGGACATTTAAGCCATCGACACTAGCGACGATTTCATAAGTATTGGCACTATTATTGCGATACACCAGACGGTAGGCTTCGCCTGCTTTTCCTTGCAGATAATAGTTACCAGCGTCACGATATAAAGGCAAAGTACCCATATCCGTCGCCACTGAAAAATCAACTTTACCCGCTACTAACGATCGACTATTTAGGGCACGACCTTGATAATTTTTGTCAGCATAAGCAACTTGCATCTGCTCGATAGGTTCGTCACTGGTACGACGTAGGTCAACAGTGGTCACAGCCGAGTCCACATCATCACCCCACTGAGTGCCCAAGCGCTCTGACTCCGTAGCGTCTTGTACCGATGCTTCTGCCTGTCGATTTGCAGCCATGTCTTGCGAGGCTTCTGCTTGTGTACTTTGTGCTGCATCGGCTGTTTCTTGTTGCATGCTTGGCGATGAAGAACAACCGCTTAATAACCCAAGCAATAAAAGGGCAGCGACCGACTGTTTTTTGTATATTGCCATGTCTATTTCCTTATTCTGATGACGTTTCATCGTACCTTTATCCAGTTCTCTTGTATTTTGTTTACTATTTTGAGTATAGCTTAACAATACATTCAAGCAAAGTTTAAAATAAATTGGCGATATTACACATAGGGTCAAAATATCCTAAAAACGCCACGGTATTGCTGATATATCGATATGACTTTTCGCTCACTATATTAAAACTTAAACAATAAAAAACGCCAGTGGCTCGATGCGACTGGCGTTTTTTGTGCAGACTCAAATGACTGTTAAATCAAAAAAAGCTAACCGCTTTGCTTTAAATAAGGCCACGCCGCTTTTAGATAAATAAACATCGACCACAAGGTTAAAATCACTGCCGCGACCATCAATACATAGCCGATCATTTCGAGCGATTCCCAGTTGAGTAGCAATACCGTGATAGCAATCATCTGAAAAGTGGTTTTTAGCTTACCCACATAAGACACTGCCACACTGGTACTTTTACCCAGCTCCGCCATCCATTCGCGTAATGCCGACACCGCAATCTCACGTGAGATAATCACAATCGCAGCAATCGCCATAATGATATTGGGATGCCACTGTACCAATATAATCAGGGCGGCTGCGACCATGAGTTTATCAGCGACGGGATCCAAAAAGCGGCCAAACGCGGAGACCACATTCAGCTTACGTGCAAAGTAACCATCTAGCCAATCAGTAATCGCTGCTAAGATAAACACGCCAGTCAATAGTAAGTGACGTAATAAGCTGTCGCTGAACTCACTCATACCAACCCGGGCGATGACGTTATCCGATATGGCTGGCATCCCGATACCCATGGCTGGTGGCCAGTAGGCAATCGCCACAAATAGCGGAATCATTAAGATACGCGCAATCGTCAGATTATTGGGCAAGTTAAAAATACTTTTGGTATTTTGTGCACTTGACGGTTCCTGCGTATGCACTTGCGTATGGTCAGTCATGGCAAACCCAGTTTAGTAGAGACATAATAATGGCGGATAGCTTAGCATTTTTCCAGCAGGTCGTCATGCCATCTCTTTATGTATTGTTTTTTTTCATACTCAAAAACGTCAATTACCTTTTTTTTAGAACACTAATTGTTGACCCACAAAAGCTGAAAGGCTTATAGCGCCATGTACTGCACCTAACCTTGGTACGCCATAAATACTTGTCATTGAGTAAGTGAGATTATTTATTGAATAAAAGTTTTTCAAAACATGACAATGTATGAGATCACCTAAAAACGTAATGTCATGTAACCAAAAGAGTCAAATAAGAATTATTTACGCTATGATAGCGAGGCTAATAAAACAGTTGTACACTTAGAATTGTAAGCAGATATATATACGCATTGAATTATCAATGATTACCCTAATCTCAGTTGAACAATAGCAAAGAAGACCAATAACAAGAAAACCAATAATAACAAGTTACTATCACTGCCCTGTAGTCCATCTACACGATCAGTTTTCCTCAGCCCACAGCACCTCCTCTGTGGGCTCTTTTTTGTCTGTAATTTATTGATTAATGCTTCATCTACCAAATATAGTTTGGAAATTTAATTTTTATATGCTAAAAATAGTATATCTTATCAATTAGAGGTAGAGACAATGAAATCACTGACAACTAAAGCCCTTTTATTAGCTTCATTGTTCGTATTTATCACCCCTTCTTATGCTAGCGATTACCTGTGTAGTTACACCACCAGAATTTCCGATAGTGATAAGTACAATTCAAGCGGTGCATTACTAGCGAAAAACTATAGCAATACCGCAGTTGCCAGTATTCTAAGGCAAGATAGAGCAAACTTCTATGTCTACAATAAGGAAGACAGAGAAGATGAGGCAGACTGCTTGTTTAGCACTAAAGAGGCGCGAGCAAAGATGCAAAAATCTCTCACCTCAGGTAGCATACCGCAGTATGCTAAGAAAATAGTAGTAGATGACAATCCTCTTCTTTACGTAGATGTCTATCATGACCACATCGATGTAAAAATCCTTGAATCAAACTACTATGAACCAGCCAAAAGCACTATTCGATAAGTTAATGAATGCGAGTATTTTTAATCAGCACGCAGCTTTTGCTTTGTGTGCTTTTATTAACGAACATAGTTTTTTTGACATGATGCATTGCTCATTAATTGATTAGACTAACCAAACCTTACTCATCATTACATCCCTTTAGTGACTGCTCTGATCGTCTCTGCTGCCATTTGATAACAACTTTCGATATTGCCGTGTCCACACCAGTCGCCACTCACGATCCATTGATGCCGCTGATCGACCAAAATACCCAGTCTTTTGTTATCATCGACAATCGTTGCTGCATAACGCCAGCGATGACAATCGATTTGGGTAGGTGCGGTTTGAGCACTCCAATTCAGCGCTTGTTTGGCCGCTGTTAGTAATTGCGCTTTTATGGTCTCTATATCCTCATCGACATGGGTTTCTGACCAGTCATTACGCGCATGGATAGTCACGCTTGGCAGTAGTGCACTATGAGCAGGCTTTTGATGCTCAATGAATATTCTATCTAATGGCGAATTATTGACGTAGGCTACATCCCATCTTACTGATGCCTGACTCGTAAAGATCGCAGGTAACTGTGGCACCTCATCCCAGCCTAGCATCAATGTATAACACGCCTGCATTTTTGGCTTAGTAATATCAGCTTGTCTCGTAAAGCCGCTATCTGCCATCAACTCTAGCGCCTGAGCATTTGGCGCGGTACAAATCACCCAATCAAAGCCGCCAAGACTGTTGCCCTCTTCATCGAACAGTTCCGTTTTGCTATCAGCACTATTTTTCTCTACAAAATGCGCTTTATGTAATGGCGCGACACGGGTTTTAAATGCTATGCAGGTATGCTGCAACTCATCGGCCAATGCACGCCCCCAGCTGGTCATTTTTGGGATGCTGATATAACGTGCATGCTTTGTATCCCACTGCTCTTTTGGCTCGATTTGAGGCATATGCCCATCTTCATTAGCAGCAGTCAAGTGAACCACTTGCGCAAGCCACGGCTGCAATAGGCGATTATCCAGCCAAGGACGGATAAATTGTTTAAAACGGTCTGTTTTGACTGTAAAGAACTGCGCGCCAAAGCCCCATTGCCAGTTGTTGCCCGTCTTTTCATCGGTACGGTAGCGAGTCGCCAGACGCCCCACGCTACGGGATTTTTCAAAGATGGTTATTTGTACCTTTGACTCTTGACGCTTAGCCAATTCCCGCTCAAGCAAAGTGGCCGTAAACAATCCCGTCAAACCGCCACCTATAATGGCGATTTTTGGTACTGAGGTATGTGCAGAGGGTGCAGAATGATCAGTCATAATGACAGTAGGCCTTTTACAATATCGTTGATTCAATATAAGTCGTCAGAAAATAGCATTTATAAGCATAGCATATTACTTTTGATTGGCTGGTTTTTAGATAATATTGAACCTTTAATAGGCCCTAATATCAATAACCTCTGCGTAAAAAAGCCATGCTACCTTTAATAGCATGGCTTATGTGAACATTTATAAAGTAGATGTTATTTTATTTATCAAGTGCTCATGACCACTATGCCGCACGTTCGGCTTTGACCACCTCGACCAGTTGATTAATGACTGAGCTGTCTGCAAGGGTAGACAAATCCCCCAGTCCAACATATTGCCCAGCGGCAAGATTGCGTAAGATGCGGCGCATAATTTTGCCCGAGCGGGTCTTTGGCAGCGCATCGACGATATAGATAGCATCCAAGTTGGCAATCGGCCCAATCTCTGCACGCACATGACGGTTTAGCTCCGCCTTTAGCGACTCGCTTGAGGCTTCACCCGACTTGAGAATGACAAAGGCACATATCCCCATACCGCGGATATCATGCGGCATACCGACAATAGCGGCCTCCGCAGTCGCAGGATGAGCCACTACGGCGCTTTCGATTTCTGCCGTACCCAATCGATGTCCAGAGACATTGAGCACGTCATCGACACGGCCGGTAATCCAATAGTGTCCATCTTCGTCACGCTGCGCGCCATCACCGGTAAAATAATAACCCGGATACTCTGTAAAGTAAGTCTGCAAAAAGCGCTTATGATCATTATAGATGGTACGCATCTGTCCCGGCCAGCTACTATTAATAGCCAAGTTGCCTTCAGCAGAGCCTTCGAGTGCCACGCCGTCACTATCGACGATTTCTGGTCTGATGCCATACAACGGATTCATCGCAGCGCCCGGCTTCATATTGACCGTGCCCGGTATTGGTGCCATGAGAATACCGCCCGTCTCGGTCTGCCACCACGTATCGACAATCGGACATTTGCCATCACCAACGACGTGATAGTACCAATCCCACGCTTCGGGGTTGATCGGCTCCCCAACTGACCCAAGCAAGCGCAAGCTTGAGCGATCCGACTCCCGAACGAAGGTATCCCCCTCTTTCATCATTGCTCTAATAGCTGTCGGTGCGGTGTATAAAATAGTCACATCATGCTTGTCGATAATATGACCAATACGCGCCCAAGTTGGATACTCTGGCACTCCTTCGAACATCAGCGTCGTCGTGCCATTGGCAAGCGGTGCATAGGTCGCATAAGTATGACCAGTCACCCAACCGACATCGGCTGTACACCAAAAGACATCGTCTTCTTTGACATCGAAGACGTCTCGAAAGGTCGATAGCACATAAGTAATATAGCCCCCAGTGGTATGCAGCACGCCTTTGGGCTTACCTGTCGAGCCAGAAGTGTATAATAAAAACAACGGATCCTCGGCATTCATCACTTCAGGTTCGCACTGCTCTGACTCACCGTCGACCAAATTATGATACCAAATATCACGGCGACCACTCATCGGTACAGAGTTACCCGTACGATGCACAACAACGACTTTTTCTACACTGTCTGTGCCATCCATATCCAAGGCGCGATCGACATTGGCTTTGAGCGGCGTATGCTTATTACCGCGCAGCCCCTCATCAGCTGTAATGACAATTTTGGACTGGCTATCAATCAAGCGATTGCCCAAGCTCTCAGCAGAGAAGCCGCCAAATACTACAGAATGGATGGCACCGATACGTGCACATGCCAGCATAGCGATCATCGCCTCTGGTATCATGGGCATATACAAGGTCACACGATCGCCTTTTTTGACGCCAAGCTTACGCATCGCGTTGCCTAGGCGACATACCGCCGCATGCAATTCTTTGAAGGAGATAATTTTGTGTAGGGAGGGATGATCACCTTCCCAAATAATAGCGGGTTTGTAAGGGTTGTTTTTTAGATGTCGATCGAGGCAATTGACTGAGATATTCAGCTCGCCATCTTCAAACCACTTGATACGAAAATCATCTAAATCATAATTAACGTCGCTGATCTTGGTGGGTTTTTTGATCCAATCAATCAGCTCAGCGCGCTCAGCCCAAAAAGCGTCGTTCGCTTCATGCGACTCGATAGACCTTTTATAGTCTGCAGCGTATTGCTCAGCTGTCGTATTGGCAGCAGCGGCAAACTCAGCTGCAACGGGAAATGATTTTTGAGTCATAGTCATCGTCCTCTTCTAATTATTATGACCTGTATAACGGATCGTCAATAACGAGTAGCTATAGAGGCAATAAGGGTCATCTTCCATAATGTGTGACACTCAATGATAGTTTGACAAATTAGCGCAACGGTTGCAAGGCATCAACGCTCAATCATAACAATTCCGCTGCACAACTTATCATTAGTGACTCGCTATAAAATCTATAGTCAGTAAAAAGTCATATCGATAGATCACGCACGGCTGATATCAATTTTTCTTGCTGTTTCTAACAACGTGTTTATCGCGACTTTTAACGACCTTGAGATTTAATCCTTGTAACCTCTGGTTAAATATGGACAATAGCCACTCTAAAGATTATGTTTGGCTAATATAGGCAAAACCCTAAGCTATAAAAGTAAGCTGGGCATATTATTTTTACCTTTTTAAACTTATCGCTTTATGGAACCAATCGCAATGGACAATCAGCGTACAGGACACTCTCATACCTATTATGATGTCATCATCATTGGCGCTGGTGCGTCAGGGTTGTATTGCGCGCTCACGGCCGGTCGCCGTGGTCGCCGCGTATTGGTCCTAGATCATGCCAATAAAGCGGGTAAAAAAATCCTGATGTCAGGTGGTGGACGCTGTAACTTTACCAATTACTTCGTCGAGCCTGAGCACTTTATCGGTGCCAATCAGCATTTTTGTAAGTCAGCACTGAGTCGTTATCCCAGCTGGGAGTTCATCGGTATGGTGGAAGCGCACAAAATTCGCTATCACGAGCGCGAGCACGGGCAGCTGTTCTGTGATGACTCTGCACAAGATATTTTGACCATGCTACTTGACGAATGTAGCGCGGTAGGCGTGCAAGTAAAGCTAAATGCGCAGGTTGAAAGCGTTCAAGCGGTTAAAAATGATAAAAATGCCCGATTTGAATTACTGACAACCAAGCAACTCAGCAAAAAAGACAAGCAAGAGAGAAAAGAATCAGGCAATCAAGCTAAGCTGCCGCAAACAGGCTACCGCTGCGAATCGTTAGTAGTGGCGACAGGCGGACTGTCTATCCCAACCATGGGTGCTAGCGGCTTGGGCTATGAATTGGCGCAGCAGTTTGGCCATCAGCTCATCTCCACTGATGCCAGCCTCGTACCCTTTACTTTTACGGATAAAACCGGCGATCTTATCCGTGCTTTGGCGGGTATCAGTCTGCCGGTGATTGCCAGTAATGAGCGTATCTCCTTTAAGTTGCCAATACTGTTTACCCATCGCGGGCTCTCTGGCCCTGCCATGTTGCAGTTGTCAAATTATTGGCAGACTGGCGAAAGCATCCGTATTAATTTGCTGCCAGATATCGATGTGACGGCGCTTTTCCTCGCTCATAAAAAGTCGCATCCAAGGCAGCTCATCCGTACCGTTTTGGCCGACTATACCGATAGTGCCTTACCCAAAAAGCTACTGGCGGCCCTACAGACGCACCTGTGGGACGATATAAAAGATACCGAGCTTGCCAATATTAAAGACGAACGTCTGACCGAACTGGGGGTGACGCTCAACGGCTGGCAGTTAAAACCATCCGGCACTGAAGGCTATCGGACGGCTGAAGTCACCCGTGGCGGCGTCAATACAGATGAAGTCTCGTCAAAAACCATGCAAAGCAACTTTCAGGACGGGCTATATTTCATCGGTGAAGTATTGGATGTCACAGGTTGGCTCGGTGGCTACAACTTCCAATGGGCGTGGGCCAGTGGCTTTGTGTGCGGTGAAATGGTTTGATAAAACAGGATACTTAATACTGTCGTTAAGTGACCTTTTTTAGCATAAGAAGCTTGATAACTTTGAAAATAAAAGAACAATCACTATATATTCATAATAAACTATATGTTCATAATAAAAAATATATTAGCCATTTAAACAACTTTAAAAATAAGCTTGGGCTTGCGAGGTGAACAATGCGTGCAATTAAACATATTCATGGAGATAAAGCGCCGCATTGGGTAGGTGATGGTTTTTATGTAAAAACCTTGATCAACCATCTTGAGAATGATCCCAATTTTAATTATAGCCATACCGACCCTTTTTTATTGTTTGATTATGGCGAGCCGACGAAATTTGCGCCCAACCCCGATTATCACGTACAGCCTCATGGTATCGGACAGCATCCGCACAAAGGCTTTGAGACTGTCACCATTGCTTACTCTGGTGAAATCAGTCATGTGGACTCAACGGGTGGCAATGGTGTTATCTTCGAAGGTGATGTGCAATGGATGACCGCAGGGCGCGGCATCTTGCATGAAGAGTTTCATTCGCAGGATTTTGGTCAGCGCGGTGGCGTCTTTAGTATGGTGCAAATGTGGGTGAACCTCCCCAGTGCTCACAAACTGACTAACCCGAAGTATCAAACCATCAGGCGTGCAGATATGCCGGTTGTCGAGTTGCTGGCTGATAGCAATGCTGGCGTCCAAAAAGAAGTGACCAGTCAAAAAGATGCTACCAATCAAAGAGATTCTATCAACCAAAGCGTGATTGGCAAAGCGGCTATTATCGCAGGTGATTGGCAAGGGACAACCGGCGCTGCCAGCACCTTTAGCCCTATTAACTTATGGGATATCGAGTTACAGGCAGCAGGATCGACGACGCTACAGATACCGAACCTTCATAATGTTTTGTTATTGGTGCAAGAAGGCGAGCTGTTGGTCAATGGTACGCACGTCGTAGCTGGTCAACTGATTCAGTTTGTAGCGCCTAGCAAAACCCGCACAGACTTACAAAATGAAAATACCTCTATAATCACGACCGATGCGGCAGTCAATACGGATACTACGGACACTATTGAATTGGCTTATCCAGCAACGGCTGATGCGGAAAAAGCAGTAGCACCCGTTAAATTATTGCTGCTGAGCGGGGAACCTATCGGCGAACCTATCGCCGGTTATGGCCCCTTTGTCATGAATACTCAAGCAGAATTAAAACAAACGTTTCGCGATTATCAAACCGGTAATTTTGGTAAATAGTTAAAACACTAAATACTCAAAAAATAAGCATAAAAAAGCCACCCTACTAATGATAGTAAGGTGGCTTTTTATTGTCTATAACGCTATTACTCATCTTTTCAGCATTAAGGCTGATCGATGCGACTTTACGCTTGGTTCAGGAACGGATAATCAGTGTAGCCAACCGTGCTGCCACCATAGAAGCTCTCTGGATGCTGCTCGTTGAGCGGTGCGCCCTCTTGAATACGTTCAGCGAGATCAGGGTTGGCAATATAATCACGACCGAATGCTACCGCATCGATATAGCCTGCTTTGATGTTCTTCTCAGCTTTGTCCGCATCATAGCCACCAGCGGCAATAATCAGTTGACCAAAAGCATTACGTACGTTTTGGCGGAACTCATCGTTATAAGGCGTACCCCCTGCCCAGTCTGGCTCTGACAGATGCAAATACATTAGACCACGCTTGTTGATTTGCTCAATCAGCCAAATGTTATCGTCTTCTTCGTAGCCTCCCTCAACATTGTTGAACGTGCCAAGTGGTGAAATACGAATACCCACGTGATCAGCATCCCATGCCTCTACGCAAGCATCAATCACGTCCAAGGTTAGACGCGCGCGGTTTTCGCGGCTGCCACCGTACTCATCGTCACGCTGATTGGTATGCTCGGCCCAAAACTGATGCAGCAAATAACCATGCGCGCCATGAATCTCAATACCATCAAACCCCGCTTCCTGCGCGCACTTGGTTGCATGTGCAAAGTCAGTAACCACTTGCTGAATCTCATCAAGACTGGCTGGGCGCGGCGGCGTGGCATCCGCGCGAATGGCTTGGTTGTCACTATCACGCAATGAGGTACGGATACCTACATCGACATCTGAGGCTGAAATTGGTGCACGGCGTTCAGGTTGTACGCTTTCATGTGAGACAAGTCCTGTGTGCCATAGCTGGACGACGATCTTGCCACCTTTAGCGTGGACATTGTCAACGATGGCTTTCCATGCAGTGACTTGATCTTGAGTATGTAGCCCTGGTGCGCCTGCATAGCCTTTTGCTTGAAACGATACTTGCGTCGCTTCAGTGATGACAAGGCCCGCCCCTGCACGCTGCGAGTAGTACTCTGCTGCCCATGTGATAGGGACATCGCCTGGCTCAACGGCACGCAGACGTGTCAGTGGGGCCATCATAATGCGGTTTTTTAGCGTTTGTGTGCCCATTTTTACAGGCTCAAATAAAATATCGTGTGCCATGGTATGCCTCGTTTTTCGTTATAAAAATAGAATAGTAGTTTGATTTATAATGGAGCAATAGTGCTCAGTTCTTAGCGCTAACCTAATTCAGATTACTCACTTAATGACTAAGCAGTGTATTGATAATCCGTGTTCTTTATAGGGGGCACATTCGGCTATTCCAAGGCAACTTTACAAACAAAAACACCGATATGGCATGATATCGGTATTGATAATACTCATTATTCAAGTCCTCTTATGATGATATTAAGCAAATGACTTTAATAATATTGGCTGATTATGTCATCAGCTGACATAGCCGCTGTATACTGACACTATTTAGTCGACAATGGTTATGATGGCTACCATTTTTAGGACGTACTCAAAGGATACCGCATATGCAAAAGACCACATTGTCACTCATGATGGGAGTAAGCCTATTATTTGCTATGAGCGCTTGCCAACCTCCATCTGATATGAAAAAAACTCAGACAACTCAGATAACTCAGATACATTAAATAAGTCATCAATGTCCACGCAAACGGCAAAACAGCCAAGCACGCAGCCATTAATAGAAGCAAAAACGCCAAGAGCACTCACTAATGCATTGGTCGCATTGTCTGAAAAACAGTTAACAAATAAGCTGGTGTGCACTAAGCTCAGTGCTTCTATGAAGGACATTGATGACAAAAGTAAAATTGAAGATATTCGTGGTATCCAACGACAATTAAATGCTTGCTTGCCAATGACTGCGAACGTCGAAATCCTGCAATGGCTAACAGAATATCAAGCACTGTACGGACGTTTTTTGGGTTCTAATGATTCTATGGACTATGCAAGCTTTCACGATGTAGCAGAGACTATAAATCAAGGCAAACAATTATCCGTTGAACAACTAAAAGCACTGAGCCCACGTAAACGATATCTTAGTGAATTGGTGCAGAGTAACGCTGACGTTAGCGTGCTGTATGTAGGCGAAGGCATCTTCAAATTTCATCATAATCTAAAGGCGATAGCAGACCTATTTGCTCCTTATCTACCTGCAGATCAAGCCATGTTTATTCAGCGTATGGCAAAAGACAATCAGGATATTTTTTGGAATGATGGTGCGGTGGCGGTGTCTTTTGACGAGGTGATGGCCCGCGCTGTGTTTTGGGAGAACTATGTTAAAACATACCCAGACAGCTACTTTATTGAAGATGCCAAAAATTTATTTGCGACGTACCGTTATATACTGTTTTACGGATCCAACAATACCCAATGGACAGATGACTCTATACATGAGTTTATTAATCCCAAGTACAAGCAAGCCATACAGCAGTTAGCCAAGCGTCCGAGTAGTATCTTGGCTCAAGACGCGCACACTTTTCTTGATTTTATGGCGTTGTCCGATAGTAAGCGTAAGAAAAAGTATCCCGTGCCAAACAAGGATGATAATGGCAATAAGATAGACGATTGGGAAATTCCCCGCTATCAATTAACAGAAGTATTGCAAAAACCTTCGCCATGGAAAATGGATGATAATAGAGACTGTTTAACTGGCGTGATTTGTGTCGATTATAAGGTTGAGTGAGATGGCACATTAATCCCTAGTAGCGCTGGCGTCAATCCGTCAATCCGTATGTTTTTATCACGGGACTTGCTGAGCGTAATATGGCGGCTATTCTTCAGGAATATTTTGCATAATAAAGGAGAGGTTTATGAAGAACACTCTTATTCAAAATGAATACCCCAGTTATTGCGAAGCGATTCTAGCTTGGGAATGACGCATGATTGATATTCATTGTTCGCCGCTACAAAGATCGGAATATCGTCCCCTGTTCTTTTATCACTTATAATTGAGAAATCTGTGGTTAACGATTCCCCTATCACTTTATTGCCACTTCTCGTTTCATATTCATAATGCACGATGACGCCTTGTCCTAAATTGATAATAGGAATGGCGTATTTTGGCATCATAGAAACGATACGTGCCGTAGCAACTTGCCCGTACTTGTAGAGCTTTAGCTCTTTTCTGGTGCTAATAAATAAATAAATTAAAAATGGCAGGCCAAATAGCAGGAACGGTATAGGTATCAGAAAAAGTAACGCCACTGGAAAGCGGTAAGGCTTTAAATTCTGTATGATTGATTGACCATTTAGTTCTTTAATAGCGAGATTATCGCCAACTTGGAGCGCTTCGATTCTTTCACCTTCCAGAACTTTGTATTTAGACCTAACTGCCTCATTATTTTTGAGGTACTGGTATGAGATGATTGTCGGATGAACATCGTTTATGGTTACGTTGCTTTCGACCTGAATATCAGTGACTTCAGCGCTCGTTTCTATACCTTGAGAGTCGATTAACTCATAGTCTATTTTTGGACTGTCATTACCCGTAAAAGAGAATATCAGGGTAAAAATAACGAACATCAGCAAGGCAAAAAAAGAAAATAGTAATCCAAAAAACAGTGCAATTGGCTTCTTTTTTAGAAGGCTCATGATAGTAGAGAACTTGACTTTCCTTGGTGTACTATTCATTTTTGAGTGTCACTATTTTAATAATGAGTGTTTTATGGGCGATTCTACTACGTTATAAAAAACCATTTTAGTAGGCATTAATCCAATATAAAATCGCTCAAACTTATGTTAGGTAGCATTATACCTAGTCACTCCATAAAGTCAGTAAAAGTTATAGATTTTTTTGCCAACTTTTTTTTATTTTAACCCGTATAAAATAGTTGTTAATTTTAAAACTCTTAAACTCATACCTTAAAAAAGGACAGATAAATGAAACTGCGCATCTTAAAGTCTGCCGTCACCAACCCTTGGTTTAACCTTGCCACCGAGGATTGGATATTTAATACCCTCAATCCCGACTCACACACGCTATTTTTATGGCGCAATAGCGAGACCGTGGTCATTGGGCGCTCGCAAAACCCATGGGTAGAATGCAAAATCGATAAGATGGAAGCCGACGATGTGTTTCTGGCGCGGCGTCAAAGTGGCGGCGGCGCGGTATTTCATGATTTGGGCAATACCAACTTTACCTTTTTATCGCCCAAAGCCGACTACGACCAAGAAGCGAACTTTACCATCATTATTAATGCGTTAAAGAAACTGGGCATAGACGCGGATTTATCTGGGCGTAACGACATGCAAGTCGGTGATAAAAAGATATCAGGCAGCGCCTTTAAACACGCTGCTGATCGCAGCTTTCATCACGGCACATTATTGGTCAATGCCAATATGCAAAAGCTGGGCGATTATCTCAATCCGCATCCGCTTAAGCTCAAAGCCAAAGGCATAAAATCTGTCCGTGCGCGTGTCGCCAACTTGGTTGAGTTTAATGAAGACATCAATCACGAGACTTTATCCGAGGCGATTATCGAGGCGTTTTGCGAATACTATCGTGACACTGATTATGGCGACACTGCGCCAGTAGAAGAATTGGATGAAGCCAGTCTCGCCAAGCAACCTAACCTGAATAAATACTATCAGCAAATGGCAGATTGGGATTGGCGTTTTGGTAAAACCCCTGAATTTACCCATCACATTGAGACGCGATTTGATTGGGGCATCATTGATTGTCACCTTGATGTGAAGCAAGCAGTGATACGCGATGTGGTTATCTTCTCTGATGCGCTAAACGTTGAATTAATTGACCTATTAAAAGACACATTGACGGACATTAAATACGATAAACATGAGATTAAAGCTAAGTTTGAAGAGTTATGCACAGCACATCCTGAGTTGGCAGCGCAGATTGATGACGTGTCTGTGTGGCTAATTGGAGAGATGGAAGGTTAGATTTTTGCTTGTTATTAATAATAAATAAAAGGACTCAATTTTCTTTTGTGTTCAATTTTTCAAAATCTTTCATAGTTTACGCCGACTGAGCTTGCCGTATAAATCATAAATTTAGACAAACTTAAGTTTGATATTTTACGCTTTTACCATCTATAATGTGATGCAAATAATAGATCCGCTATAAAAGTCCAAACTTTAAACGTTTAAGCAAGGTAGCACTATGGCAGCCTATATCACAGTCGGCGCAAAGACCACTCATGGCGGTACGGTCATCTCCGGCTCACCGCATACTACTCATAACGGTATCCCAGTCTCGCGTAAAGGCGATAAAGTCATCTGCAAGAAATGCAAAAAGGTGACCACTATTCTTAGTGGCGATGCTTCTTTTATCGTCGATGGCGCACCCATCGCACGCGGCGGCGATGTCACCAGCTGCGGCGCTAAACTGATTGCTAGTCAGCAGTCATTTGCAGAGTCAGGATTTGATGTGATGGGAGTTGAGCAGGCTGAGGTAATAAGGCGAGAGGCTAAAGAGTATTTCGATAAGATAATGGGTAATGACACATATAATGATGTTATTCAGCTTATTGATGAATTAACGAAACAGCCACTAAAATCACTAGAATATATTATTGAGCATGCTCAAGGATCAATAAGTGGCAAAACAGATGAAAATGGAAATACTGAAAAAATTGAGTTGTCACAAGCTGAACAAATAAAAATAAAAATACCCAGTATAGGTAATAGTACGTCGGACTTTAAAATTTTTGCACATACTCTAACGCCTATACCTGATAACACGGCTAAGCAGTTTGGAATACAAACTAAGCGAGCTTTAACATCAGGCGAAATCAGTATGGCAAGTTTAGTTTTTGCTAATTCAATTGATTATACTGATGTCTATATTCATAACGATGAATTCTTACCTTTTGGATTACAGAACGACGATACGGTAATGACGCCAAATGGCGAGATTTATTTTCCTAAAGGCTTGTATAGAGATGATTTTTCAAATTTAGTACCTCAAGATGCAGGCTTAAGACATCTATTCATACATGAGATGGTACATGTCTGGCAGCATCAGTTGGGCTATTCTGTGATGATAAAAGGCGCTCTATTACACCCGTGGTGTAAATTGAATGGGTGTGATCCTTATAACTACGTGTTAGAAAATTCTAAGACATTGAGCGATTATAATATGGAACAGCAAGGCGATATTATTGCGGATTATTATTCTTACTTTCATGATACTGATATCGATAGAATTGTGAGTCAATCAGGTATGCTTTATAGAACAAATCAAGATATTTATAAAAGCATACTCTCAAATTTCATAAAGGACTCTTCAAATGCAAATTTACTACCGTAAAATTCAGTCATTAACCCTTATAGCGGCGCTATTTTCTTTAGTTGCCTGCGAAAGTAACCCTTCTCATAGACCACCGATTGGTGGAGCTATTGGTTTAGTAAATACCGATGAAAAAGGCCTGTGTTTTTTACCAAAATTTGAAACCGCATACTTAACATCAACCAAGAAATATGATGATTTAAAGTTTATAAACTTATCTTATGTGGATGTAGTACTTGGAAACGACCCATTATCTAATAAAAAAATTTGGCAAGCATCGCCAAACTCTCAAAAATACTATAAATTAGAAGAGGGCGAAAGTATCTGTATGAATGATGATTTACTAGGATTGAAAAAAAGCGAATATGCAAATTTGACTAACGACAAATACACAGTAGTAATAGGTGGAATGGATGATAAGGAAAGATATAGATTAAGATTTATTGAAAGATTTGAGTATCCTATTCAAACAAAGTAACCTGCTTTACTTAAACCAATAAGGTAATGGCATCAGATAACAATGATAATAAAAATCTTCCTTAATAGTATTGTTGGTGTAATGGACAAAATTCATGCTAAAAAGTAGAAGGTAGTCGCTAATGGACATAATTCATGCTATTTGAGAGACTTTGACCCTAAAAAGTCTTTAATAAACCGCAACTTACGCTGCTCATTTAGACCATGATGACTGTGTAATTGTCGCTTGAGCTCGCTGAATAATCCTTCAAGAGAATTGGTGGTATTTGGTATATCTAAATGCTTATATTCTTGATAAATGAATAACCAATCACTATTGGTTCTGAGGCTACGATAAGCACTTCTAAGGCGCTTATGCGTGTACCACGTTCTACTGTTATCGTCATTGGTACTACGTTCATTGAGATAGGCTTCATGAGTCACATACCAGTGATCTAAGCGCTGTATGAACGCCTCTTTATCAAGCAGTTTTATTTCTAAAGTAAGTCGTCTAAGCTCGATACTGGCACTGTTCTTAGGTCGACGAGTGAGGTAGCGGGTCACTATTTGCACCTGATGAAACTGGCACATCTGGCAAGGGGTGCGGGTGAATAACGTACGCAGTCCTCGTCTACCATCACAGGTGATGCTTTGTATATCAACGCCTAACGATGCTAGATGATCAATTCCTTGTTTGTAGGCACTGTTGGTTTCATGACTGACTATCGCGTAGTAAAGAACGGCTTTAGTGGTATTGTCCATAAAAACCATTAAACCGAACTTACGACCGAAGTAAGTGGTGTCCATGATGATGTTAGCAGTATTCGGTCGCTTAACTTGATAGTCAATACTGACTGTGTCTAAGCGTCTTTGAATGGTTTTAAGACTACAGCTATACTTGTCAGCCAGTTGTTTGTAGGTCTGTTTGCCCTGAGTGTATTCCGTCCAAAGGGTTTGGTTATTGAGTCTTTTGCCACCTAAAAACTGCCGTTTGCAAGCTAGACATTGATACTGTTGTTTGCCTAGCTTGCGTCCGTTCTTTTTAGTGTGTTTATCACGACAAAAAGGGCAGTTTTTTGATTCATGGCTTTGATTCCTTGCAAATATAGACAGTATATAGCGTTAGACCCTACGCCAGCATGAATAATGTCCATTACACCGTATTGTTTTATTAACTTTCTCATTTCTCTACTTAATTTCCAATAAAAAATTTACCGTTATTAATAAGACAAGCGAACCGATAAGAGCTACAAACTTTCAGTATGCTAGGTTAGATACTGAGCCTACTATATCGGAAATGGAAAGTTATACGTATAGATATACTGTGGAAAACGACCAATCTAGAGTTCTTAAAGTTCACAGGAACAACCTACTAAATAAAAGCTTATATATAAGTATTGATTTTTTTTATAAACTTGCAGGTCCTGAAGAAGATAAGTATTACAGTCTAAAAGGTACGACTTTTTCTAGCGAACCTCAATACGTAAATCATCAACCTTATTGCAGTTTTAAAATCGAAGTTTATTCAAACGAAAAGACTCTCGTAACGCCAACTCGTAAATGGGGATGCATCAACCCTATGTATTATCATAAGCCTTCACTCGAACAGAGTAACTAGGTTACACACTAGTACTAAAAGGTAAAACCTATAAGCAAATGAGTACAAATCACCCTATTAAATATATAATTTCGAATAAGATTTCAATGTATCAAAAAAACATCACGCCTTTAATTCAGCCTTTAATTCAGCCTTTATTACTGGCTACAATACTATTCAGTGGTTTGTTAGCTTCTGCTTGCTCAGCGGAATCATCAAACACACCTATATTATCAAATCAAAGCACCCCTACCGAGATATACAAACTTGGGCTAGCCTACTACGAGGGCGACTCAGTTCCTGAAGATGATGACAAAGCTTTTAAACTGTTTCAAGAAGCTGCTACTAAAGGCTATGCGCCTGCTCAACATCATATAGGCATTATGTATCACGAAGGTATTGGTGTAGATCAAGATTATCACAAAGCATTTGAGTGGGTTCAGTGAGCTGCTATACAAGGATATTCTCACGCTCAAACCGACCTAGCTATTATGTACGAAAGTGGAAAAGGTATTGATCAAAACTATAAAAAGGCCATGAAGTGGTATTTGTTATCAGCTAATAATATAGATCCTAGTAGTGCTTCTGTCGATGCTCAAGGAAATATTGGTACGATGTACTATTTTGGTAGAGGCGTGCCGCAAAGCTACACCAAAGCATTGGGTTGGTACAGAAAAGCTGCCGCTCAAGATTCAGATATGGCAAAGCTTAATATTGGTGGTCTCTACGAGAATGGTTACGGCGTGCCGCAAGACTATGACACAGCTTTTGAATGGTATAAAAAAGCGGCAGATCAAGGCAATCAAGAAGCCAGTAATCGCATTGGTAGATTGGTGATGAACGATAAAATTGACGATACAGGCATCACTATCTTCAGCACCCAAGAAACTGAGTTCACATTGGGTGATATTGAAAAAATGAGCCAATGATAATGACGGTTGTATGAGTCAGTATTTTTTAGCCCATACAACCACTAATTTATGAAATGTCTAACAATCCCATCACTCCGCCAAACTATCCAACATCTTCT
Source organism: Psychrobacter okhotskensis (assembly GCF_965638355.1). Classification (NCBI taxonomy): domain Bacteria; kingdom Pseudomonadati; phylum Pseudomonadota; class Gammaproteobacteria; order Moraxellales; family Moraxellaceae; genus Psychrobacter; species Psychrobacter okhotskensis. Next base: position 310,326 of record NZ_OZ281822.1, on the reverse strand, counting down.
TCACCTCAGTGACATACTGACCCAAATCTGGCTCTAAATGAAATCCCTCTATTGGTGTGGGCAAACCTTTCTGCTTGCCAAGTCTGACGATAATTACGTTCTCTTCGGGCAGCACTAATACTCTCTGACCTAAATGACCCAGCATGGCATAAAACGGAATCGGACTGTCCATATCCGTCCACACCGAATGACCGTAAACTTGCGCTTGCCCGTCTGCAAATGCTGCGGCATTGGGCGTAATCATAAACTTAACATGTTCTTTACTGAGTAGCTGCTCGCCTTGCCACTCGCCACCGTTTAATAATAGCTGCCCAAATTTGGCAAAATCTAAAGCGCTGGCATTGAGACAGCAATATACTTTTTCGATGCTCTCTGAGCCATCAAGCGACCAATAAGCGTCACCTTGCATACCGAGTGGTTGCCAAAACTTCTCTTCTAGATAACTAGAGATGGTATAGCCATGCGGCTCTAAAGCACGCGACAAAGCTATGCCAAGCATTTGCGTATCGCCGGACGAGTATTCAAACTGGTCAACACAAGGCTCAACAAAGTCACGATTGACCATTTGCTTAACTAAATCATGACCATAATACGATTCGGCTGTAGGATTGATAGGAAAGTAATAATCTTCCGTCCAATCATAGCCCGAAGTCATCGCTGAGAAATCTGCGAGGGTACAATTTTGCGCATACTTGTTATCCGCATATTCAGGTAGCCACTTGGTAATTGGCTCATCAACGCTTGATATATAGCCATCTTCCACGGCTTTGAGATACAGCATGGTGGTGACGGTTTTTGCCATCGAGAAGCTGTTGGTATGCGAGTCGGCACTGTAACCTTGCCAATAATTTTCGTACAGCAGCTTGCCATCTTTGATAATGGCAAAGGCAACGGTTTCGTCAGTATCCAAAGCATTTTTCAAGGTAGGCGTAAGTTTGACTTGCCCAAAGTTAGCATCTTTGTCCCATTCAATAGTATCTTTTGCGCGGATAGTACGGTTATCAAAATCGACATAATCATCGATATTGGCGGTATTTTCACCTTTCAGATAAGTGAGCTGTAAGCCACGAAAAATATAAGCGTTGCCTGTCACCACTAAGCCTAAGCTGATAATAATGAGTAGCGCTACAATAGGCAAAACGATCCATTTAAACAGGGTCTTTAACACTACCATTATAAAATCCTTTTTTATGGCGTGAGTGATGAGTACGATTGAGTGTTGCTGATAGGTTTAGCGTAGCATTTATAGGTTATTTAATAGTGACAATGCTATATTCATATTCAGCTTTAGAACAATAGTATCAATTTTCGAAATTAAGCATTAAACGATGAGAATAACATGAAAAAATCAGCCGTAGCTATCATTACCACTTTAGGTGTTTGTCTACTATCTACTTATGCAAATTCAGCAAGTTTTGATTGTAAAAAAGCGACTACTTGGGTAGAAAAAACCATTTGCGAAAGCACTGAGCTATCCAAGCTTGATGAAGCGATGGCAAAGAAATATAAAAATGATCTCATTAACGAGTCAAATGATAAAGACAGTAAAGATTGGGTGATTTATGAGCAACGAACATGGCTAAAGTTCCAACGTAATACCTGTAAAGATACATCGTGTCTTATCCGTGAGTATAAAGAGTATATTGAAGAAAAAAGTCATGATGCTTTGTCTAAAAGTGATTCAAGCAAGCCGAATCGTTCCGATTTACCTAGCAAAAATGCGTTTGGTAAATTTTCAGAGTCTACTCAAATCTCAATGTATAATCCAGATACTGAGCGTTGGGATGATGCCGAAGAAGCTGAAAACTCTATATCCATTCATAAAGTCGCTAACAAGCCTTACCTTGCCATAATTGAAGGCGTTTTAATTTTTACCAATGCGCATACCTGTGAGATTGAAGTTAGTAAGGCAACATGGTCACAGAATCACTGGGTTATCAGTGATGAGCAGCAAAACGAAGCTACTGAATTGCATTTATACCCAGCATCTCATAAAGGCAAAACGCAGTTAGTGTTAACAGATCCTGATAATCAATTTAGAGAGCGGCATTGTGGTATGCGAGGTTATTTTGACGGTATTGTATTAGAACGTGAGTAAAAAGAGTTTGTCTGTTCGAACTTTCGGAGCAACGATAAGCTAAACTTTATCTATATTGAAATTAAAAATATTAAGTCAAAACGCGGGGTTAAAAACCCAGCCTACGCTTGCTAATCGCTATAACTTTCTCTATATTTAATTTTAGTCTCCAGTATCTTTTCGAGATGCTTAATAAATACTTTAGTCTCAGGTCTACTATGCTCGTCAGTAATCACTAAACCTCCTATCGAGACATAGCAGACACCACCAAACTTGGTGGGTAGCAGGTTATTCCAACTACAGTTAAGATCTTTTTCTAGTTTTACCGTTTGCCAATATTCCGACAGATAATAATCTCCTGCTAAAGATTGCCACGTACAAATTTGAGATTCAGTTATGCTTGATCGTATCGCTAATGGGGTCTGAAAAAGAGCTTCTTTATGCAGTCCATCAAATGCTCGGACAACAAAGTCAGCAGGATAATTTGGGAACATGTTTCTTTCTCTCGATCGGCGCATGTCTTGTGCCTGCTGCGTCTGGAAGGCTTGAATAGAGCTAAGAACCATTTGATCCACCATTTTAGCTTCCATATCTCTTATGGGCTTTGAATATAAGGCATCTAAAAGCCCTACGTCAGTCAACCATATGGACAAACGACCGATAATTCTTTCATCGTCTTCCTCTCTTACGCCACCATACATACTGACGCTAATTCTATAATTATCAAATACCCATTCACAGTGTTCTACTACATTATCACTATAGTAATGGCTATCGGAGGAATAATCTGATCCTTGTCCTAAATAGGCTGTAAGCTTTTTAATAACTTGTTGCCTATTGAGTAGTTGTGCTGGAATATTAATCCATATTGAATCAATCAGTCGGTCATCATCTACTGCACTAAAATGACAGTGAGCAACATTAAGAGTCCAAAACTTAGGTAGTTTTATGGTGACTATTTCAGGCATATAGCTTGCCTCATTAGAAAGAGTCATCGTGTCTTTCTCAGGGAGTTGAGACTTAACGTCAGCTAACTTGTCACCCCATTTAAAATTTACGTCACCAAATTGAAAATTTTCTTTTCTCATATCTCTTAGCCTTTACCCAAATAGTGATTTAAAGACAAATATAACTTTTTACGCTCTTCTAAAGAGCGAATAATTGCAAACTATTTAAACAAAAAAAACGGCAAGATAATTAATCTCGCCGTTTCTGTATTCACTACAAAAAATCAAACCCTCAAATACTCGCCGCAACCTCTGCCCCATCACGAATGGCACGTTTAGCATCCAGTTCAGCAGCCAGTTTCGCCCCACCAATCAAATGATATTGCGCGTCTGGCGCATCGCCAACATTTGGCATCAGCTCAACTACCGACTCTTGACCGGCACAGACGACCACGCTATCGACACGCAGCAGCTGGCTTTGGCCTTGCGGATTGGTGACCCAAATGCCCTCGTTGGTGATTTTATTGTACTGCGCACCCGATACTTGGATGACGCCGTGTGATTTAACGTGTGCGCGATGTACCCAGCCTGAGGTTTTATTGAGACCTGCGCCTAAGCGGCCTTTGGTGCGCTGCATCAGATACACTTGGCGAATTGGCTTGATGCCTTCAGGACGGATTAAACCGCCATCGCTTTGATAGTTAGTATCGTCAGTGACGCCCCACTCTGCGCGCCACTCGCTGATAGACTGCGGCTCAGGGCGGTAGCTTGGGTCTTTTAAGGTCTCAGGGCCGAGCTCATCTAAAGGCTGACCATGACGCGCGGTTAGATATTCGCTGACATCGAAGCCAATACCGCCAGCGCCGATGACTGCCACCGTATCGCCGACTGATTTTTCACCAGAGAGCAATTCGGCATAGCTCATCACTTGTGGCAGCTCAGCACCTTCTAGCTTGCCTTCTAAGCTTCTTGGTACTACGCCTGTCGCAACGATGACATGATGGAACTTGGCTTTCTCAAGCATGGCTTTATCGACTTTGCTATTGAGTTTAATCTCAACGCCTAAGTGCTCAAGCTCATTGATATAGTAGCGAATGGTCTCAAAGAATTCTTCTTTACCAGGGATGACTTTGGCGTAATTAAACTGCCCGCCTAAGATGTCTTTTGCTTCAAATAAGGTAACGTCATGCCCACGTAGCGCGGCAACGTGAGCCGCTGACATACCAGCAACACCACCACCGATGACGGCGACTTTTTTCGGCTTTTTGGTTTTCTTATAAACCAATTCTGTCTCGTAACAAGCTTGTGGATTGACCAAACACGTTGAGCGTTTATTTTCAAAAGTATGATCAAGACAGGCTTGGTTACAGGCGATACAGGTATTGATGCGATCGGCTTGGCCTTCTTTAGCTTTGTTGACCCAATGCGGATCCGCTAAAAACGGACGCGCCATTTGAATCATGTCGGCTTGCCCACTGGCGACGATATCTTCAGCGGTTTCAGGCATATTGATACGGTTGGCTGCCATCATTGGGATGCTGATATGTTTTTTAATCTCAGCAGTGAAATCTACAAAAGCCGCGCGCGGTACGCTAGTGACAATGGTTGGAACACGCGCTTCATGCCAGCCGATACCCGTATTCATGATGGTTACACCCGCTTCTTCTAGCGCCTTGGCAACGATGATAACTTCATCCATGACGTTGCCGTCTTTGACCAAATCAATGACTGACAAGCGGAATAGGATAATAAAATCTTCACCCGTCGCTTCGCGAACCGCTTTTACCACATCAACCGCAAACTTCATGCGATTTTGAATATCACCGCCGTATTCGTCAGTACGTTTATTGACATGACGCGATAAAAACTGATTGAGCAAATAGCCTTCAGAGCCCATGATTTCGACACCGTCATAACCCGCTTGTTTGGCTAATTTGGCGCAGCGTGCGTAATCTTCGACCGTTTGCTCAATGTTCTTGATACTCATTTTGCGTGGTTTAAACGGCGTGATTGGTGACTTAATCGGACTGGATGACACCGAAAATGGATGGTAGCCATAACGACCACTATGCAGGATTTGCATGATGATTTTGCTGTCATATTTATGTGCCGCACGGGTCACACGCTGATGATTGATGACGTCCGCTCTGGTATTCATGGTGCCGCCAGCAGGCAACAACCAGCCTTCGCGATTGGGTGAAATACCACCGGTAATCATCATCGCCACGCCGCCTTTGGCACGCTCTGCGAAGTATGCTGCCAGCTTACCGTAATTATAAAAACGGTCTTCAAGCCCTGTGTGCATCGAGCCCATAACCATGCGGTTTTTAAGCGTGGTAAAGCCCAAATCTAACGGCTCAAATAAATGCGGATAGTGTTCGTTGGTGCTAGCGGTCTCAATAGAATTGGCAGTGCGGCTGGCGGTCATATCATTTTCCTTATGAATGGTTTGTTGATCTAAAAACAGTCTAAAGTTTTACATGACTGGTATCGTAACACACCGCTATTATTATCAGCTACGCAGACGAGCGACTGATGAGTGAACACTATATCGACAACCCTATTTAATTGCGCACTTCTATAGCATTAAGTTAAGTAAAAGCCACAAAATCAGCCCAATATCGCCCTGTCTTTGGCTATAATGAAGACTAGGGCGTGTCCTCATTTTGAAAATGGTGTTTAAAATGAGATAAATTGCAGCCAAATAAGGAAAATAGCGCAGATAATATCGAGATACTGACTAGCTATTTGACGCAGTTTGGCAAGATTTAACCATTTTTAGCCCATTCAGACACTTTCGTTCAGATTGAGGACATGCCTTAGATACCAATAGAAAAACCCTGAGCTATAAAATAGCCACATTCAAAATGCGATAAAGGACTATCTCCATGACCGACTTTCATACAGGTCTCGGCAAAACCCCTGCCAACTATCAACCGCTAACTCCCATCGATTTTATCATTCGCAGCGCGCAGGTTTATCCTGACAAAACTGCGATTATCTATGATGACCTAGAGCACAATGACCTCACGCAGACATGGCAACAGACTTACGATCGTTGTCGGCAACTGGCTGACGGCCTGCGTAAACTCGGTATTGATAAAAATGATACCGTCGCAGTCATGATGCCGAACACCCCAGCGATGGTCGAATGTGCATTTGGTGTACCCATGTCAGGCGGCGTACTTTGTACCTTAAACACCCGTCTCGATATCAATGCGCTTACCTTTTGTCTGCAACACTCAGAAGCCAAAGTGCTGATTTTGGACAGCGAATTTGCTGAGCATGCTGAGATAATTGACGAAACTTTTCCTAACTTAATCATCATTCATGCAACCGATGCTGCTGTCGATACCGAGCATTTTGGGCAAATGACTTATGACGAGCTACTTGCCAGCTCCGACAGTTTAGACAATTGGGAAAAACCATTAGACGAATGGGATGCCATTGCCCTCAATTATACCTCTGGTACCACGGGTAAACCCAAAGGGGTGGTCTATCATCATCGCGGTGCGACGCTCAATGCGCTCTCTAATATTTTAGATTGGGATATGCCTAAGCACCCCATGTATCTGTGGACGCTGCCATTGTTTCATTGTAATGGTTGGTGTTTCCCATGGACGATCGCTGAGCGTGCTGGGGTCAATGTCTGCTTGCGTAAGATTGACGCTGATTTAATTTTGCAGCTAATTGCTAAGCATAAAGTCAGCCATTATTGTTCAGCGCCTGTGGTACATAATATGATTGCTGGCGGCAAACCTGAATATAAAGAAGCGATTAACCATGAAGTGCATGGCTGGGTCGCTGGTGCGCCGCCGTCTGAAACTATGCTTGCCGCTATGGAAGCAATGGGCTTTCATATCTCCCATGTTTATGGTCTTACTGAGGTTTATGGGCCGGTCACCGTCTGTGCAGAACAAGAAGAATGGGATACGCTTGATGTCGCGGCCCGTGCACAAAAGAAATCGCGCCAAGGCGTAGCTTCTCACTTGATGAGCGGCTTTGATGTGTTTAAGCAAGGTACGATAGAGCCAGTCAAAGCCGATGGCGAAGAAATGGGCGAGCTGGCCCTGCGTGGCAATATGGTGATGAAAGGTTATCTAAAAAGCCGCAAAGCAACCGAAGTCGCCTTTGCTGACGGCTGGTTTCGCACCGGTGATTTGGGCGTAAAATACCCCGATGGCTATATCAAAATCATGGACAGGCTTAAAGACGTTATTATCTCCGGCGGTGAAAACATCTCTAGTATTGAAGTCGAAAACATCCTATATAAAATGCCAGAAATTCAAAGCTGTGCCGTTGTCGCCGCACCGCATGATAAATGGGGCGAAGTACCCGTTGCCTTTATCGAAATTCATGAAGGCAGCACCTTACAGCGTGATACCGTTATAGAGCATTGTAAGCAGCATCTCGCTGGTTTTAAAGTCCCTAAATATGTTGTTTTTGCCGAAATACCTAAGACCAGCACGGGTAAAGTACAGAAGTTTGAGCTGCGTCAAGCCGCCAAATCATTGGCACATGAAACGCCTAAAGTCACGGCCAGTACTAAATAATAGCTTTTGAGAAACTTGCGCTTTGAGAAACATGCATAAAAAAGGGTCAGTCTAATCATTAGGCTGACCCTCTTTTCTTTAATTAAAAACATAAAACTTATTATTATAGGCGGTCCGCCATAACATGAACACAGAGATACTGGTATTAATTTTGCGCAGCCTCTGTCTGCATGGGCACAGCAAGCAAGGAAAATTAATATCAGTAGCGCGTTATAATACTGGTACTGATTTTATTTAGGACTGACTATAACCAAACGACTAATCAAGCTTAGGTTCAAGCCATTGATAAACTAGCATGCCGACGATCATCGCTGGGATAAAGACATAGGCCTGCCATTGTCCTGTCCCAAGTAGCACGATACCCGGTCCTGGGCAAACACCCACCAAGCCCCAGCCGATACCAAAGAGCATCGCCCCGACTAGCAACTTCTTATTAATATCAGTTTTAGTTGGCATCTCGATTAAGGTGCCAATCCAGCTATTCTTTTGGCGCTTAGCGAATTGCACGCCGACCATTGCCACTATCAATCCGCCACCCATCACCAGTGCTAGAGAAATATCCCATGCACCAAAAACGTCCAAGAATCCTTGGACTTTCACAGGATCAGTCATGCCTGATATCAGCAGCCCCAAGCCAAATAATAGCCCAGCCAGTAATCCAATTATATTTTTTAGCATTATTGTGTCTCGCACTTAACATGTTAATCCAAGCTGTTATAAGCAGCTTTTATAAATAGTATTAACGCCGCCTGAGCAACGTGCCGCCTATGAGCTATTTAAATCATGCCTAAGACATGCCGACCAAGATAAACCGTCATAACACCAAAGAGCATAAAGGTTACTGTTGCTACCATCGAGCGTGGTGACAGGCGTGCATTACCGCAGATTCCATGACCGCTGGTACAGCCTGAGCCCAAACGCGTACCGAAGCCGACCAGCAATCCTGCCCCAATTAATAATGGCAAAGAGGTACTCATCTCTACATCAGGTAACGGTCTTCCTAGACTATATAGTATCGGTGAGACAACCATGCCAACTATGAACAATACCTGCCACATCTCTACCTGCTTGGGTTTCAGCAGATTTGAGAAAATACCACTGACACCAGCGATACGCCCAATACCTAATAGTAGAATAACTGTCGCTACACCCAGTATCAGACCACCCACTAAGGAGATAGGCGTAAATGCTTGCCAGTCTATTTGTATATTCATAATATTTACCTAGCTTGCTTGTTTTCTCAGTTGCTTAATTGCTTAGTTGCTTAATTCATTGATAAGTAACTAACTCATATGACAGCTTTCGATTTATTAAAAAACATTATATTATAAAATATAATAAAAAGGTAAAAAAATACTGAACCTATTGTTATAAAGGCTCAGTATTTTTAAGTTGAACATACCTTTTGCAAAAATTTGAGTAGTAAGTAAAACAAGCGTAAGCACTACACCAAGTAGGCTAAGTAAGTTTTACGCAGCTAATCATATTTTTTGGATAGGTACTATTTCGCCAATACTTTATCAAGCGCGGTTTCAAAACGCGTTACCGCCCCATCAATATCAGTCAATTTATCTAGGCCAAACAAGCCCAAACGGAAGGTTTTAAAGTTTTCTGGTTCGCCAACTTTTAATGGTACACCAGCGGCGATTTGCAAGCCCGCTTCAGCAAAAGCGCTACCTTTATGCATGTCATCACGCTCAGTATAAGCCACCACAACGCCCGGCGCTTTAAAGCCTTCAGCTGCAACGCTTTCGGCGCCTTTGTCTTCTAGTACTTTACGAATACGGTTGCCAAGCTCCCACTGCGCCTCAGACAGTTTGTCGAAGCCAACTTCTTTGGCCTCATTAATAGTATCGCGGAACTGACGCAGGCCATCGGTTGGCATCGTTGCATGGTAAGCATGACCACCATTTTCATAGGCGCGCATGATGTTTAACCATTGCTTAAGATCGAGACTAAAGCTATCAGATTCTGTGCTCTCGACTTTTTTGACTGCAGCATCGCTAAGCATGACAAGACCGGCACAAGGGGTGCTGCTCCAGCCTTTTTGTGGCGCGCTGATGAGTACGTCAATGCCCAAGGCTTTCATATCGAGCCATACACAACCTGATGCGATGCAATCGATGACCAATAAGCCACCAACGCTATGGACGGCTTCGCCCAATGCTTTGATATAGTCATCTGGTAAAATGATACCGGCTGAGGTTTCGACGTGCGGAGCAAAGACAATGGCGGGTTTTTGTTCTTTTATTTTTGCTACAGCGACGTCGATATCGACTGGTGTAAATGGCTTTGGCGCTTCCGTATCTTCCGTACGATCAGCGGTTAATACCGTCGATGACTTAGCAATATTGCCTTTTTCTAAGATTTGCGTCCAACGATAGCTAAACCAGCCATTACGGATAATCAGACAATCTTCATCCTTTGCCAATTGACGCGCGACAGCTTCCATCCCATAAGTGCCAGAACCCGGCACGATAGCAACGGCATCGGCGTTATAGACTGACTTTAGCTCACTAGATAAGTCGTTCATTACTTGTTGAAAGACCTTGGACATATGGTTAAGGGCGCGGTCAGTGTAAACCACTGAATATTCTAATAGGCCATTTGGATCAATATCTTGACGTAATGCAGTCATGGAACGCTCCTAGTTTATGGTTAGATAATTTGATGGCGCTTAAGTCTCAGTACAGCCATATCCAAATATGGATAAAGCCTAGGTATTAATACCGGATAAGAAACCAGAAAGCGACTAAATAGGCTAAAAATGAATATTGATAAAGCCTATAAACACTAAGCCAATATATTCATAGCCACACGCTTAGTGAACACCAGTACGGTATCTTAATCCAAACCATTTAATTAATGAGAGCTTGATATTAGCACTGATACCGAGGGTTGACAACGATACGTCTAGGCAATGATATGACTTGCACTGTTGACCGTTTATTGGTAAATGCGGCGCTCATCAACGTCGACGATTGGTATCTTTTAGCCCTGAGACAACGAAATCTAACAATTCACTATCCCCTTCGCGCGCCGCTTTGCGCATCAGCTTGGATGGCGCATGGGTCAAGGTTTGAGTTAAGCGTCTCGACAGCTCGGTGATGATATCTTCAGGGCTAGCACCTTCAGCGTTCAGCTTAGCAATGGATTCATTGAGCAATTTATCCACTTGGTCGTGGGTACGCTCGCGATACTGCTGAATGTCTTTGCCGACTTGGCGCACTTGAAAGCGTCGATCCATTTCAACGACCAATTGACTAACGAGCAGCTCCGCATCTACTGCTGCTTGCCGACGCTGTTCAATATTGCCCGCGATGACATGTTGCAAGTCATCGACAGAATACAGATACACATCATCGATACGGCTCACGGTCGAATCGATATCACGTGGCACCGCCAAGTCTATCATCAGCATTGGCTGATAACGGCGACGTTTCAGCGCTTGCAACGTCATGGTTTTATCAATCAATAAATCCATACTACCACTACAACTACTCACAATATCGGCTTCCGCCAACACTTGCGGCAACTCTTGCAAAGCTCTGACTTCCACACGTCGTCCAGGCTTGCGCAGTTCAGCCGCTAGAGCCTCAGCACGCTCAGGATTGCGGTTACAAATAATCACCCGCCCTACCCCAAGTCCGGCAATATGAGTGGCGACTAGACGATTCATTTCACCAGCGGCGACCACCAACAGAGTACGATTGGGCAAGTCATCAAAAATCTGCGTGACCAGCTTGGCAGCAGCGAAGCTAAGCGATACTGCTTGAGCGCCAACCTTGGTCTCATTACGTACCCGTTTGGCAGCAGCAAACACCTGATCGACGATCCAGCCTAGCTGATTGCTCAAGGCTTTTTGATCTTGCGCCAGATGTACAGAGCGCTTAATTTGACCGAGTATCTGCGGTTCGCCCAATATCATAGAGTCCAGCCCAGCAGCGACGCGCAGCCAATGAGTCAGCGCATGAGTATCACGGTGCACATAAAGATAAGGGTCAATCTCTGCAAGCGACAATTGCTTAAAGTTAGCCAGCCAAGTTTTAATCTTCATGATATGGGCGCTGACGGCCGCTGAGGAGACAGTATTGTTGAGCGCCATATTGTTAGGCTTACCACTAGAGTCACTGCCAGAAGAGGATAACTTGGCATCATCGACATTTGGCTGTGCTGGCACAAACAAGGTCTGCGGCACGATGGCATAAATCTCAGTGCGGTTGCAGGTGGAGACGATCACGCTGCCATCAGTAAAGGCCTCTAATTGCTCAAGGGCAATAGTCACGTCTTCACCCACGAGCGCCAAGCGCTCTCGTAGAGCGACTGGTGCGGTTTTGTGATTGACCCCAATGACCACTAATCTCATTATTGATAGACCATAAATATAACGCTCACCTGCCAGTCAAGCATGCGTATCGTTTGCCAGAAGCAGTTTTTGTAAGTTAAAAGGCAGTTTTTAGCAGACAGCGCTTAAAGGAAAACCTAAAATCGCTTATTATATCATTATTGCCAGCTTTATTTAATACTCGCCCACCTGTGATGACTATTTGCTTGTATCTGGTTGACTGTATCTGGGCGCATGAGTAACAAATCAACTACCTCATAAACTTTTAAGACGATTATTTGAGTAACACGGGCGCTATTGTTTATCCCCTCAATCTAATCTTATAATGTTGGTCATGGGTACTGGCTACCGATGTCTGTTTTAAAATCAACACGATAAAATTGCCTTATGAATGGGTAAACAATAGGTGTATACGGCTATTTATGATTTTTTTTGAGTCATCATTTCGATCACAACTTGTGCATAACGATCAATCTAGCCTTCGCGCTTTATTACACGTCATTATTGAACGTCTATGCCAACGTTATAAGCTAACATTATCGTTGGCCATTTGCTTGTGCCTAGCCTCACCCACTCAGGCCAATCCGCTCGACCCATCTGATATTCATAACAGTCAATCCTCAGTAAACCAGCCTTCAGCCGCAATGATGAATACAGATGCGGCTAATCGCGAATGGTCTATCAAGGATTATGATGTCGATAATACATTTGCCAATGAGCCAACACAGAATGAGTCAACAACGACCGTAACCAGCGTAGCAAATGTAAATAGCTTAGCACCGACGATTGCCGCACAACCGACGCTGACAGAACCAAGCTTATATGCGCTTTTGGACGCAGAATTTGCTGCTGATCGCAACGATACACGCCGGGCCGTGACGATTTATAAGCAGCAATCCTTTAAAGAAGATGCGACCGCAGTGTTTGAGCGCGCGCTTAGCTTATCTTTGCGTAATGAAGGTATCGAGGACTCCTTGCAGTTTGCCAAAACGTGGCAAGACCAAAACCCCGATCATGTACCAGCATGGTTTTACGTGGCGCATTTGGCCTTGCGTGCGCACGACTATCTGTTGGCGGGTGAGACCTTAAATCGTATCTTGCGTTATGACCCTAGGGCAGACTTAAGTGAAATTCTTATCGGCATTTATCCCAACACTGATGATGACAAGCGTGAATTACTCGCCGCCCTACAGCCACTGGATAGTGAACAAAATGCCTCGTTGTCGGTGTTAAAAGCAGGCTTGCTTTACCAATTCAACGAACCTGAGATCGCCATCGTCCATATCAATCGCGCGCTGGAGCGTCAGCCTGACTATGTGCCTTTTATTACCCTAAAAGCCGATATATTGCGCAAAATAGAAGCGCCAGAGACGGTGATTAACTATGTCAGCCAAGCGCGCCTGCGTAACCCCGACAGCAAAAACTTATACCTATATGAGATTCGCTACTTATTGGATCTGAAACAAAGCGAGCAAGCGTGGCAGCTATTACTAGCGGCGCACAATCGCTTTAGTGATGATGCTGAGATTACCTTATTGGCCGCATTGGTCAGCTTAGACATCGAAGAATATCCTAGTGCTGATCGGCTACTCAATATGTTAGCAAAAAGCCCCGCTTACCTTGACCAAGCTTATTATTACCTTGGTATCAGTGCCGAGCGCCAACAACGCTTTGAGCAAGCCAAATACTATCTCAATGGCGTCATGCAAGAAGACTTGGTGCTAGAAGCACGTAAAAAAGTCGTTGGTTTTGAATTGCTTAACGATGACGTAGAAGCAGCCATCGCCACCCTAGAGAAACTACGCAAAGAATTTAGCGTCTTTGCCCCTGATACTTATGTGTTACAAGCTGATATTTTGTGGCAACAGAATGAGCCAGATGAAGCGTTACGTTTATTGACGCGGGCAGTGCGAAAGTATCCTAATAGTGAGATGCTACTGTTCGCCCGTGCCCAGCTGTTAGATGATAAAGACGACTACGTGGTCAAACGCACTTTGCTCAATCACTTGCAAGCGCTCGATCCTAACAACCTCTCTTATCAGCTCAGTTACGCTCAGCTATTGCTGGCCAACGAGCGTAGCTCTGCGCAAGGCTTGGCGCTAGCGACAGCGATTATCCAAATCCGCTACGATGATCCGCGTTACGATAACGAGCTGCATCTGCAAGCGCTCAACGTACTAGCAAGTAATGCCTTGGCCAATGAAGACTATCGCCAAGTGATTGACTATCTACAAACCCCTTACGACGTCTTACCGACTCTACGCTCAGGAACGCTGTTGCTGCGTGCTTATCAAGGTCTGGGCGATAATGACAAAGTCGACGCCTTACTCGCCGACCTACAGCAGCGCTTCTCGTTTGGGCAACACAATGTTAATGACCGCATACAGCTGTATTAACAGCGGTTTGGATTATCTTCAATCAATATTTTTTATAAATAATCAGTTATACCATTACGCCAGCCATTCAAGCACAAGTTATCAAAGCTACAAGGCACTTATAAGAAGCTAACAGCGGCGTATAAATGGGTAACAAATTCAGCTTAAGCTATTATCTTTGTTAATTTTGAGGAAGTATCATGTCAGTATTACAAACAATCCCTTTTCAAGCCAATAAACTGGGTCTATTGACGGCTTTGACAGCAGCCATTTTGGTGACGACTGGCTGTCAATCGTTAAAAGCTAACAGTGGCACAAACCAGCCTAGTAGTACCGTACAGGGACAAAGCGTCCAGCAACCACAAAAGCTTGAGAGCTTCAATATTACCGGTAAAATTGGCGTTACGACACCTGCTAATGATGCTAACGGTGCTCAAGGCGGCAGTGCTTTTTACGCGTGGGGACAACAAAGCGACCGCTTTGCGATTGAGTTGATTGGCGCGCTAGGCATTGGCAAAACCAACATCGAATATAATGGTCAATCAGCGACCTTAGTCAGTGAAAAGACCGGAACCTTAACTGCTGCTGATCCTGAAACCTTGCTCAAAAAAGCGACTGGCTGGCAAGCGCCGATATCCCAAATGCCGTATTGGATATCTGGTCGCCCAGCGCCTTCCGATAGCGCACCACAGCTTGATGCTCAGAACCGTTTAATCAGTTCAGTTAATGGTGAGTGGAATGCCAGCTTTACGTATAAAGGCAATGATAAACTGCCTAACAAAATCAGTGCCGTACAATCACAAGGCAATAAAGTCGTCATGACGATTGACCATCAGAATCGTTAAAGCATTGAGATATTGAGACATTCATAAATCAAATGGCGATGCAAAATAATATGAGCGCTAAAACGACCATCACTCGCTTATCCCCAGCAAAAATCAATCTGTTTTTGCACATTACTGGTAAGCGTACTGATGGCTATCATGATTTGCAAACCGTTTTTCGCCTGCTCGATTGGGGCGATTATTTGCACTTTTCGGTCACAGAGGATGCCGTCATTTCTACGGCTGATAATCGGTTAGATGCCAATAAACTTTGTCATCATCTACTGATATTGACTGGCGCAGACGCAATAACGGTCAGCATTGAAGACAATCTCATTTTTAAAGCCGCACGCGCATTGCTAGCGTTTGCCATAGAATCAACCAAACTACCTAAGCAACTAGCGTCAGTGCAAATTACTCTAGACAAGCATTTGCCGATGGGTGCAGGCTTGGGTGGTGGTTCGTCCAATGCCGCGACAACTCTACTAACATTAAATGAGATTTGGCAGCTGAATTTAACATGTGAGGAGCTTATAGAAATCGGTGCAAAAGTGGGTGCGGACGTACCCATATTTATCTTTGGGCAAGATGCGATTGCGATGGGTATTGGCGAGGAGCTGACAGCGATTGATTTGCCTGAGCAGCAGTATTTAGTGCTAACACCAAACGCGCATGTGAATACCGCCAAACTGTTCGCCCATCCTGAATTACAGCGCGATATTACGCCACTGTCAATTGAGACGATTAAAAATCAGTCTAATGACTATGATCAACATTTAAATGCGCCTTACCAAAATGTCTTTACGCCCGTGGTTATCAGCCTTGCCCCTGCTGTCGATGAAGCGCTTCAGTATTTGCAACGTTTAGAAGAGCAAGCACTAGGAACATCACGAATGACTGGCTCTGGTAGTGCGGTATTTTTGCCGTTAGATGTGAATGTTGCTAGTGATAAGGCACTCTTGGCAAAGTGGATTAAATGTGCGCCTTGTGAAGGGTATGTAGTTAGGAGTTTGTAGCTAGTCATTTTTTACAATTCAGAGCTTGGTTTCGATAATATAACCAGTACATACCAACATATTCCAGCTAAACCAAGATATAGCACTGATAGACCAAATTTATGAATGGCAAAGTGAATTATGCCAGCCAAAGCAGCACAAATGGCTACCGTCAAAAATAGAATAATTCCAATTGCACCAGCGCAACCCGCTTCATTAGCGGCTAATTCTTGAGATTTCTTTAGCGTTTGCTCTTCTTCAATAGACCTTTTAGGCGTGGCTTTTCTAAGCCGCTTATCATGTTTGTAGAACCAGTAACTAGGAAAACCAAATAGTAGGAACGTTAAAAACCATTGACGACGATCTGTACGCTGCTCTGCCCTAAAATAAGCAAGCTGATCTTCGTATCTGTATAGCTTCTTGCCATCAACACTGATTTCATATACGACATTACCAATCCAGGTACCTGGCTGATAGAGAATATTCGCGGTTTGTCCAGAATAACCATAGGCTTGACTACAACTATCACGGTCATAATATTTACAATGTAGCCTTGTATCCCTAATTAGTAATGATGATGACGTGTTCTTACCTACTCGACGGTTAAATGGCTCATCTGGAATAACCCCACTCACTTGTTCTAGCTTAGTTTTATCTTCAGCAATTTTTGTAAAAGATATACTTGAGTTAAAGAGAAATGTAATAATTATAATAAATGGTATGATACCGGTAATAACATTATACCCATTACTCGAAATAACAGGCTTAAGGTAGGTTCGCGTTACTAGAGCAGATAAAATTAAAAAGAAAAGCATATAGGCTGAAACCATAGAGTCAGCGATAAAAACACCTATCACTGGAAATACTATCGCGTAAACTAAACTTGTATAAAAAAACTGCTTAGGCGTTGGTTTAACGAACCACTGTTTTATACCCAAGAAACTATCCCTTATTGGCTATTTATATAAATATAATTATTTGACTTCTATTGTATGTAATTTAAAGAACTGTAGACATTAAGTATAAAGAATTTTTTTATATTTTAAAAAATGTTGCTCTAGACAAACCCTATCTAAGCTCACCTATGCAATCCTACAATAAAATGTCATTAACTCGTCAATTCTTATGGTCGATTTCTGCCATTCACCTATCAAAACCATCCCATTACGAATAAAAGCCATAAAAAGCCGCAAATGACTTGCAAAATCTGAAAATCTACTTATAATAGGTCGCCTCAATAGGGGTATAGCCAAGTTGGTAAGGCATCAGGTTTTGATCCTGACATCCGTTGGTTCGAGTCCAGCTACCCCTGCCATTTTTAGTTCGGATTGCTGTTTTATAGCAATTGACAACACCTTTCCTATTTCGGTATAGTTCGCAATGAACACCGTTAGGGAACGCCGTCTTAGACGGTTAATAGGTAACGACGCTAGTCTAATTTTTTATTAGTATTCAGCGCTCGTACTGCCTAGTACATTACAGGGGTATAGCCAAGTTGGTAAGGCATCAGGTTTTGATCCTGACATCCGTTGGTTCGAGTCCAGCTACCCCTGCCATTTTTTACTGTAATAGTAGTCTTCAATATTTTTCATCACTCTTTTCTATATTTGGGCAGTTAGACACTGCTTAGCGGTCGCTGCTTGATTTAATCAATAGGACTTCAGTCATGCCTTATTTGGCAATTTTTACGGGCAACGCCCATCCTGAATTAGCGAAAACCGTCGCCGACCACCTACACATCCCTCTTGGTAAAGCTGACATCACGCGTTTTTCTGATGGCGAAATTGCGGTGGAAATCAAAGAGCACGTGCGCGGTAAAGACGTGTTTATCATGCAGCCTACTTGTGCACCGACCAACGACAACTTGATGGAAATCATGATGATGGCCGATGCCTTGCGTCGCTCTAGTGCTGGCCGTATCACCGCTGTCATGCCCTACTTTGGTTATGCCCGTCAAGACCGTCGTCCGCGTTCAGCGCGTGTTCCTATCTCGGCCAAAGTCGTCGCTGACATGCTAAACATCGTCAGTATCGATCGCGTCATGACCGTTGATTTGCACTCAGATCAAATTCAAGGTTTCTTTGATATCCCAGTCGATAACATTTACGGCACGCCTGTGCTGCTAAACGACCTCAAAAAGCAAGATTATGACAATATCATGGTCGTCTCTCCTGACGTCGGTGGTGTCGTTCGTGCCCGTGCTATGGCCAAACAACTAGGTGATACTGACTTAGCCATCATCGATAAGCGCCGTGCGCGTGCCAACGAATCACAAGTGATGCACATTATCGGTGATGTTCGCGACCGTGATTGCGTCATCGTTGATGATATGGTCGATACTGCAGGCACATTATGCAAAGCTGCTGAAGCATTGAAAGCAAATGGTGCACGCCGCGTATTGGCTTACATTACCCACCCAGTCTTATCGGGTAATGCGCTAAAAAACATCAATGAATCTGCATTGGATGAGATTGTGGTCACTGATACGATTCCTTTATCTGATGCCGCCAAAGCTTGTAGCAAAATTCGTCAAGTAAGTATCGCCCCGATGCTGGCTGAGAGCTTGCGCCGTATCAATAACGAAGAATCTATCAGTGCGATGTTTGACGCTTAGGTAACGCTTAAGATTGTCCGTTACTAAAAAATCTGTTAAAAAAACGCCAAGTTTTATGACTTGGCGTTTTTTTTAATCACTTTTCGTTGTTTATTGTATATTCACTTTAAATAGCCATTTCACGTAGGTCTTTATTATTGTTAAAGAATCACGTATAATGCGCGCCTGTATTCATCATTAGCTAATCTTTATTATTTTTAGGTATTTTTATACTTAGCGACATGATTGATACTTTCTAAAGTATTTATTATCCAGTGATAGACTGGTCGCAAGTCTGTTATTACTGGTAGATACTTCACATACTCTCTATAGGATTATATCCATGAGCATTAATCATTTTGAACTAAACGCCATTGATCGTGCTGCTGAACTACAAGGTAAAGGTGCGAGCCGCCGCCTACGTAAGCAGAATCTTGTGCCTGCTATCATCTATGGTGGTAACGAAGAGCCAACAGCGATCTCTATCAAGCTTAACGAGTTGGTAAAATCACTTGAATTCGAAGCCTTCTTCTCGCACATTTTGACCATCAATGTTGACGGCGAAGAGCATCAAGCCGTTATCAAAGACTTGCAGCGCCATCCAGCTAAAGGCTTCCCAATGCATGCTGACTTCCAGCGTATTGTGAAAGGTCAAAAAATCCACATGAATGTTCCTGTGCATTTCACTGGTCGTGAAGATGCGCCGGGTACTGCTGCTGCTGGTGTACTATCAACGCTAGTATCTGATATCGAAATCATCTGCCTACCATCACAGCTACCTGAATACCTAGAAGTAGACGTATCTGGTATGGAAATCGGTGATTTGTTCCGTTTATCAGACATCAAACTTCCTGAAGGTGTTGTTATTCATGAACTTGAACTAGAAGACGGTCATGATCGCACGATCGTTAACATGCAGCCACCAACGGTTGAAGAAGTTGACGAAGACGCTGAAGAAGTGGATGCAGCTGACGTTCCAGCCACTGAGCAAGATGCTGAAGGCGAAACTGAAGACAAGAAAGACGACGAATAATAAACAATCGCTATGTAGTGACTTATCGTATGCTACGTAGATAAAGGTTTGTTTAGTTAGAAAGCAGCAGGTGATAAATATCTCCTGCTGTTTTTGTAAGTAAGGTTTGAAAAGTAGGACAACTATTGTGTAGCCTAAATATTATAGAGTCGTCTTACTTTTCAAACCTTATCACTCATTTATTACAGCTAAGAAAGGGGTTTTTATGGCCATAAAACTTATTGTCGGTCTTGGTAATCCCGGTCAGCAGTATATGTTTACGCGTCATAATGCAGGGTTTTGGTTCGTCCATCATTTGGCGCAGCAGTTCAACATCACGCTCGCCCCTGACAAAAAATTCCACGGGGTAACAGGACGCGGACAAATTCATGGGCATGACGTGCGGCTATTGATGCCACTGACCTTTATGAATAAATCCGGTCAGTCAGTGGTGCCTATGGTCAACTTTTATGGCATCCAAAATGATGAGTTGCTGATTGCCCATGATGAGCTCGATATTCCAGCGGGCAGCATCAAGCTCAAAACCGATGGCGGACATGGTGGTCATAACGGTTTGCGCGATATTACGCCGCATATTGGCAACGACTTTCATCGCCTGCGCGTGGGTATTGGGCATCCGGGACACAAGTCTAAAGTCAGCGGACACGTCCTATCAAAAGCTTCCTCCGATGAGCAAATTGCCATTGATAGCGCCTTGAGCGCCGCGTTTGAAGCTTTGCCCCTGCTGTTAAGTGGTGATATTGAAAAAGCTCGCTCTCAGATTAATAGTTTCAAAGGTCCAGAATAATAGGTCGAATGAATAACAGCGCCTTTTATTTTGGCGATATTGTCCCCATTAACCTCTTGATTTGGTTAATTAATAAGTCAGTTGATATCTCATTTTTCTAATGATAGTTTTTAATAGCAGTCACGCTCATTAATATCAGTTACGCTAAGGAAGCAACCTATGCTACTTAATATGCTTAAATGCAAGTTACACCGTGCCCGTGTTACCCATGCCGAGCTTCATTATGAAGGCTCGTGTGGTATCGATGGTGATTTACTAGATCTGGCTGGTCTACGTGAAAACGAATCTATCGATATCTATAATGTGACCAATGGCAAGCGCTTTCGCACCTATGCTATCCGTGCTGAAGCAGGCTCTGGTATTATTTCGTTAAATGGTGCCGCCGCTCATATGGCCGACTTAGGTGACATCGTCATTATCTGTGCCTATGCGCATTTTGATGAAGTGGAAGCCGAAACTTATCAGCCAAAACTGGTCTATTGCAACGAAGACAATACGGTCAAAGACACAGCGAATATCATTCCAGTACAAGTGGCTTAGTTGTAGTAACTTTCGTTTTGTAACTTACCTGTGGTAGCTTAGTTGTTAACGGCGAGACGCTGCTGTTAAGTTTATAAAAAATTGTGTTCGATAAGGAAGCTGAATCTATATAGGATTCAGCTTTTTTTATGTTTTTTTATCCATTTACGAGTCACAAGGAAACCTACTAATGTGGTTGGCAGTTATTGCAGTATTAATCGGTTTAGCCATTTTGGTATGGAGTGCCGATATTTTTATTGATGGGGCAACTGCTCTGGCTATAAAGTTACGCGTGCCAAGTTTTTTGATTGGGGTGATTATTTTAGGATTGGGCACGTCGGCACCTGAGATGGTAGTGTCGTTACTTGCTGCCTTGGAAGGCAGTCCCGAGCTGGCGCTAGGTAACGCTTATGGTTCAAATATTATCAATATAGCCTTGGTATTGGGGGCAACGGTACTGATTAGCCCCATCATCATTCATAAAGGCATCATCAGGCGCGATTTGCCGATACTGGTAGCGATTACCGCATTGGCAGCATGGCAGCTACGTGACGGGCTGCTGAGCTTAAATGACGGGCTAGTGCTATTGGCAATGCTGGTCATTGTCTTAGGGGTTCAAATTGTACTGAGCTTACGCGACGGCAATTCAGATAACGCAGATGAGACTAAAGAGGTCATCGATGCTGATCATAGTGCACCGAGTTTAATGCGGGGTTTGGGTAGTTTATTCATTGGTCTGTCAATGCTGGTAGCAAGCTCGCAAGCCATCGTCTGGGGTGCAGTAGAGTTGGCAACATTTTGGGGCTTGAGCGAGCTGATTATTGGCTTAACCATCGTGGCAGTTGGTACCTCATTGCCCGAACTGGTTGCCAGCTTATCAGCAGCGCGTAAAGGTGAGCATGACATGGCGCTAGGCAATATTATTGGCTCTAATATCTTTAATACCTTAGGCGTCGTTGGTCTGGCCGCCCTCATCGCCCCTATCACTGCCAATCCGATTATCTTGTCGCGTGATATTTTAGCGATGGGCTTGATCACTCTATTACTCGTCGTACTGTGCGTCTTTGCCTTTATGAGCAAGCGTCCATTTGGTCGTATATCTGGCGCGACCTTAGTCATGTTTTTCGTCGGCTATACTTTATGGCTGATGCAGACAGCCAACTTGTAACGCTTAACGTGTGTTGACAGACTATGGCGATGATAGTGCGGTTTATTTTCCTTGCTTACGGTTTCTAATGACCCGCCATAAACTTTCATTCTCGGTTTTTGGCATTTTTAAGGTAATGGTATTCGATAGCATATCTTGTACCGCGAGTCCGCGACGATTGAACAGGCAAAAGGCATAATTAAAGACGAAGCCCAATAAAGCACTGGTTAATAAAATAGCGCGAGTGCCACCGATGACACTACCAATAATGCCAAATATAAGCGGCATAAGACTAGCCGCTAAAATACGCTTAAAAGACTGACCCCACGTTAGCAAATGACCGCCATTGTTGACCGTCTTTAGGCGCCACGTTTGCATCCCTAGTGTTTGACCACTACGACGCCAAAACAGACCATAGAAGCCCACTAACGTCAGTATAAAAGACGGCGTCATAATAAAGTTTTGATACCATGTCGGCAGTGATTTGGCCTCTTGTGATTGCGTGCCGGTGTCCATAGTCAATAATGTGCCAATCACCGTCAGTATGGTGCCTACCAAAAATAACAACGCTAGAACCAACATACCGTCATAAAGAATAGCCGCCATACGCGTACCAGGTTTGGCAATCGTCGGTTCTTCGGCTTCAGAGATATGAGGCTTTGGGGTTTTTGGTGATAATTTGGCTTTAGTAGCCGCTTTTGACGACGATTTAGACATGATACAAGCCCATAACAAGCGAAAAATAGAGCGCTCATTGTACCGTAATTCAAGCGCCTATCGTACATTATGATGCGAGAAGACGTCAGATGCAAAAGACTGTCTATTCAAATGTAGAAGGAAGATGGCAAGTAAGACAGTCGTTTTATAAATAGAAGACTTATAGAAGCTATAGAGATAAAAACTATAGAGATAAAAGCTACATACATAAAAAAATCGCCAAATTGTCATAAGACAGGCGATTGATTTAGATTTTCTGTTAGCTTACTTATTACATGAAAAAATAAACTAGTATGCAAATGGTGCGCTTGGAGAGATTCGAACTCCCGACCCCTTAGTTCGTAGCCAAGTGCTCTATCCAACTGAGCTACAAGCGCGTACTTTGCACATCATCTACTGCATTGTTAACAACAATTACAGCAAATTAGGTTGGTTATTATATAGATAATATCGCTTGTGTCAATATCTTTATTAGTTAAATTCAAATTATTTTTGAACCAAATACTAAAAAAACAATCAACGCCAATCTCTGCGTTATTACTCTACTAACAACTGAATAAATGGCGGTGAAGGAGGGATTCGAACCCTCGATACGCTTACACGTATGGTTCCTTAGCAGGGAACTGGTTTCAGCCACTCACCCACTTCACCTAACGATTTAAGACACTTATCAAAGTATTTTTGAAAAAACACTTCTTTAAACACAGTATCGATGCTAACAATACGTCTTATGTCGTGGGCGAGTATTATAGCAAAGCCAAAACGAATTGCAAGCACTGTCTACAGTTTTAATCACGCTTTTGCCATAATTATGAATTTTAGAGCTATTAAACAGGTTTTCTACGCTTTTCTAGGCGGCCAGCCTTACTATTCGTAAAAAAACGGTGTATCTAATAAATAGTTTTAACAGACATAGCATAGCGCGACATCTGAAGCTGCTATGGCTTTTTTGGTGGTGGATGGCTATAGTATTTGTTATTCATCTTAGCAATAAAAGGAAGGGTTATGCGACCAGTGGTATTGTGTTTTTCAGGATTAGATCCCTCCGGCGGTGCTGGACTACAAGCAGATATCGAAGCCATTGGTCAAGCAGGCGCTCATGCGGCGATTGCTTGCACGGCGGTCACCATCCAAAACTCGCAGCAGGTCTTCGGCTTTGAGGCTTGTAGCGCTGAACTAGTCAGAAATCAAGCGATGGCAGTACTCGAAGACTTGCCAGTAAAGGTTATCAAATCGGGCATGCTCGGCACTACTGATAATATAAAAATGATGACTAGATTATTCACTAATAAAGTTATTAAAAAAAACACCCCTTTTGTACTTGATCCAGTATTGGTTGCTAATAGTGGCGGTAGTTTGGGCGATGAGGCAACTTTAGTAGCAGCTTTCAAACAGCTACTGCCCTATGCCACTTTAATTACGCCTAATACTCATGAGTTACGCGCTCTGAGCGGTGAGCAAGACTTGCATATTGGGGCGCAAAAACTATGCGCACAAGGGTCTCATGCGATATTGGTCAAAACCTCACACGACTTTAATAGCGGTGATATCGAGCAGTATCTGTATATAGAAGGTGAGATGGTGCATCAAAGCACCTTACCGCGCTTAGAAGGCGAATTCCATGGCTCTGGCTGCTCGCTGGCTAGCTTTATCGCTGGACGTCTAGCAATAGGCGACGCGCTCATTGATGCCGTCAAGGCAGCCGATAACTGGATTACTCAAACCTTGCGCGCCGCCGATGCACCGCACCCTGAGAATGCAGAAGCCCAACTGATACCCAACCGTTTTATAGACTTTCAGAATAATCTATAAACGATAAATAAAAAAAGACGCTCTGTATTAATAGAGCGTCTTTTTTTGACTCTGTTCTTACTTTTCTGTCTTTACTTTATTAGCCCAACATTGGCATAAAGCTCGATGCCAAACCACCGATAAATATCTCAAGCAAATAAAAGGCAAAAAATGCAACCATCGGTGATAAATCAATCATGCCTAAGTTTGGCGTGATGCGGCGAAAAGGTGCTAAAATCGGCTCAGCCAAATTAATGATGATACCAATAATAGGATGCTCAGATTTAGTAAACACGACAATCCAGCTCACAATAATAGAACCGATCACTAAATAGCGACACATGCGTAAAAAGTCTAATACCAAACTGATCGTACCTGTAAAAAATAGCGGCACAGGCGCGATGCCTTTGTGGGTCAACGCGGCTTTTCCAGAGATATCAATCAGACGAATCAAAAACATCAACACAATCGCGGCAATACTGATGCGACCGTGCGCAACAGTAGGAAAAATACGCCCAAACACATCGACGATATGAGTCGCCTTGTAAGCCGGAGCAATCATCGGATTGCTGGCATCCATCCCTGCAAACTGCAGCATAAAACGGATAAACACCAACATCATAGCGAAAGTGGTGACCAAATCAAAAATTTGAAATAACAGGTTGTTCATGAAGTGCTACTCAATGGGCTTGTACGCTAATAACAATAAAAGTAATAAAAGACGAATAATCGAGACCAGTATTAACCATTTATGATGACAGCCACTCACAAAGTGGCTGGTTGTATCTGCTGGCTATTGGTATTACTTCATCTCTTCGCTAAGCGCTTGACTACGATCATAACAGGCTTGCATGGCTTCGCCGATTTGACGACCAATCTCATTGGCTTGCATCGACTCAATAGCGGCTTGAGTAGTACCGTTCGGTGAAGTAACTTTGCGGCGTAACTCGGCAGGTACATCATCGCTATCCATTGCCATTTTTGCTGCGCCCAACATGGTTTGCATGGCCAATGCTGAGGCTTGCTCTTTATCCAACCCTAAGGCGACTGCACCATCGATCATCGACTCTATGAAGTAAAACACATACGCCGGAGCTGAGCCTGAAACTGCCGTTACCGCGTGCATATGCTCTTCGTCATCAACCCACATGACCAGACCAGAGGCTTCCATTACTGCAGTGGCTAATTGCTTTTGTTCAGTAGAGATATCATCCGTACCATAAAGGCCCGTCGCCCCCATCTGAATCATGGCAGGTGTATTTGGCATTGCGCGCACGATATTGCGATAGCCGCCTAGCATGCCAGACAAAATATCCGTCGACAAGCCAGCTGCCACCGAAATCACTAGCTGCTTGTCCAATACATCTGCAAAAGCGCTGACGACTGGTTTCATCACTTGCGGTTTTACTGCCAGTACGACAATATCAGCATCGGTAATAGCGGCGGTTGGATTAGCGGTTGGATCTACAGTGTTTAATCCCTTAGCGGCTAGTTGCTCGCGCGCGTCGCCGCTAGGATCAGCCACGGTAATCAGACTGGGCTTGATGCCGCAGCTTACAAGACCGCTAATCAAGGCCTGCGCCATATTTCCGCCACCGACAAAACTGATTTTCTTATTATCTAATACTGACATGTGTGTCTCCTACTCAAAAATTTCAAAGGCAATCAAAGTAACATAATGGTATTTAAAATGACACTCAGTTTACCATACTGCTACTACGACCGTTTGATAAATTCCCGAGCTCATTATTAGCCTAAAATCCTATTCAACTACTAAATTATCACAGACTCTTTCATAGCTTAGTTAGTAAATTGAGAAATGTCATTTTCAAACTATTTTTAAGTTTTTTGGAGTAAACGATGTATTTTGTGCGTAGAGGCAATCTAGACGACTTTACAGATATTGCTAACATGCACTTTGAGAGTTGGGGTGCCGCCTACTTAGGTTTGCTACCAGAGTCTTATATTAGCAACAAAAACAACCTATTCGAAAAAACAGAAATGTGGCAAGCGTTAATCGTTCATCACGATGTCGTTGTGTGGGTAGCACATGATACTAACCATAAAAGCTTAGGATTTATTGGATATTTTAATAAAAATAATAGCTATGAAATTACGACTTTGTATGTTTTACCAGAATATCAGAGGCTAGGTATAGGAACTGAGTTAATGAAGACGTCGTTGCAAGACATCTTAGAGTCTAATATCAATACCCACTTTTATTTATGGGTACTAGAATCTAATACAGCAGCTATCGATTTTTATAAAAAATTCGGTTTTGTCTATACTGGAGATAATAGTGAAGAATGCTACGAAGGTACTAAAATCACAGATATCAAAATGGTAAGAAAAAAATAATCTAACTTCTTAACTCAGAATGAGTAAAATTTATCACAAAAAATTATTTACACTTAGAACACTTCCGATAGCACTGTCTAAAATACTACTATCATTTCTAATGGCTGTTGATGACTTATCAGTCCCTAACACCCAACTTTCAAACGGTGATACTAGCAATAATGGCAATTCTTCATCATAAGTGCACACTGCACTAATAACCATTAAACTCTCACGCATCCATGAAGGGATACCCAAGGTTTGATACAGCTTTTTACCGGATTGCGGACGCGACGCCAATGCCGTTTGCACACGCTGCTTGCGATCTAATGCTCTTATATTAAATACTGGCTTCACTACTGTCTGTAACGCATGCTCACCTTTTGTATTGTCTAATAACTGTGCCAATACCTGAGGTAATATCTGCAACTGCCATGTAAAATCAGCACTCGTTCGTAAACAAATCGATACCAAATTATCATCAAATACGCCAGTGCTAATATTGCTAGATAAATTGGCTGGCGCTAACGGTTGAGTTTGTTCATCAAGCGGCATATTCAGCCATGTCAGCCACTCATTGCTCAGCCGATAAAGCTGCTGGCGGTAGCGCCGAATGCTATAAGACTGCTGGCGACCTTGCCAAAAAAGAATGGTTTGGTGATCGTTATCATTGCGCTCAGCTAGGTTTAGTACCTCATCAACTAACTGCTTAGCCGGCGGTAATGGCTCATCTTGAGCTAGCCAACAGTGCAGTAATTGGCGTTGGCGATAAAGCGGTAGTTTCTGTAGCTCGTCAATATTTAATACATATTGTGCAGGTGGCAGTTGTAACGAGGTAATAGCCGTTTGCTGCATGTCTTGTTCTGCTTGAGCGCTGACCGTCGCTTGCGCGTCACTTAGTAGCTGCGCACTACGAGCAATGTTATCAATGACGTTGGGGTTATATTTTGCTAATACTGGCATAACGTCTTGACGTAATCCGCTACGTACATTGTCGCCAGCGTCATTGGTCGGGTCGTCGATATAGGGCAATTTCAGACGCTGAGCATAGGCACTAATACTGGTACGCTGGACGGTCAGCCAAGGTCGCCACAATATATTTCGCCGCCTACCTTGCGTCTGTAGATGCCATGGCTGCATACCCGACAAGCCATTCACCCCAGCGCCTTGAATCAACCGCATCAGTACCGTTTCTGCTTGGTCATCGGCATGATGCGCTAAGAGCAACACATCGTCTTGATTGAGTTGCGCTCGCATAACGTCATAGCGCGCTTGCCTAGCGGCTTGCTCATCATGACCGTCTACTTGCGCTGATAAAATCCGACAAGGTATCTCTTGAGCCTCCGCCCATTTCGCCACATGCTTCGCCCAGATGCCACTGTCCACTTGTAGACCATGATTAACATGCAGTAATTGCGGCAAAAATGGCAATTTACCGTGTCGATAGAGCTGCACACATAACGCCGCAAGTGCCAAGGAATCGCGACCACCACTACAAGCCAGCCAAAGTCGGCGACCGTGTAGCCGTTCGCTATATTCAGCCAAACTGGTTAATAACGCCTCAGCCAAATAAGTATCAATTGGCTGCTCAGCTATTGGCTCAATAGTATATTGGAGGATTGCGCTGCTGGTCATAATTCATCTTATTTATTGAGTTACTATAGTCAAGATATCCTAAAAACGCGACGGTATTGCTGATATCAATTTTTGTAGCCTCTGTCTGCGCAGGCACGGCAAGCAAGAAAAATTAATATCAGCAGTGCATCATGGTTCGATATTACTTTTCACTGACTATATATACATTATTAATGCAGAAGTTTGTTGGCACAAAAAAACGCGCCATAAAATGACACGTTTTTATTTTAGCATTTTTTGTTTTAACATTAAGGATAACTATCTAATACCAAACCCAAAATATATAGTATAATCCACTTATGACTATACCAATCCATAACCTAGAAGAGCATGACTTTGGCAAACACTCAAAGACCGAGAGTAACCCCAGAGCCCGCCTACGCCTGCTTATCTTATACCAATATAGTATAGGCAAAGCCACTAACGATATTGCCAAAGATCTTTGTATTCACCCTCAAACTGCCAGGCGTACCTTGAAACGATATCATGAACGAGGACTTGAGAGTCTCTATGATCGTCATCGCAAAGGTCGGCATAGTAAACTGGTAGAAGCAGACACAGACGCTTTTAAAGCCATGATAGTCTCTGAACAAGACAAGCGAGCTGGCGGTCGTTTGACCGGTAAAGATATTCAGCAATTGGCTAAAGAACACTACAACGCCCACTATACCGTCAATGGTATCTACGAGCTGCTTAAACGTATTGATATGAGTTGGATAAGTGCTCGTAGTCAGCATCCAAAAGCCGACATACAAGCTCAAGACGCTTTTAAAAAAACTTTATAGCACAGGTTGAGGCGTCCCTACCTACTGAGGTAAGCCTAGATCACGTAGATATATGGTTCCAAGATGAAACTCGAATAGGACAACAGGGGTCATTGACTAGAGTTTGGCATTACCGCGGTGAGCGTCCTCGACTGATCAAGCAGCAGCAGTTTAATTCCGCTTATCTGTTTGGTGCCTTTTGTCCAGCGACAGCAGAGGCGGTAGGTTTAGTATTGCCTTCAGTCAATAAACATACAATGTTATTGCATATGCTTGAGATTAGTAAAGCCGTACCAAAAGGACGCCATGCGGTCGTAGTGATGGACGGTGCATTGTGGCATCAACCAAGCTTGAATCAGGGTAATGTCACTATGCTTAAATTACCGCCTTATTCACCTGAGCTTAATCCCTCTGAGAGAGTATGGCAGTACCTTAAGCAAAATGAGCTATCTAATCGTTGTTATGAAAGTTATGAGGCTATTGTCGAAGCCGCTTGCTTGGCTTGGAATAATCTGCTTAAACAGCCACAGAGGATTCAGTCTTTAACTACTCGTACTTGGGCGCAACTTTAATGATTGGGATTGGTATAATATCAAAAGCTGAGCGTTAAATACTGAATAGGTGCTCAATAATAAATTGACCTTACTCTAAACAAGCCCAATCTAAAAAAGCACAATGCCAACCTATTAAGCAGGCAACATTACTTCTGAGTTAAAGGTTTTTAGCTTCTCATAACGCAGCTCGCAACGCTCCTGCGCATCCAAATCCTTGATCTCATCTAACTGCTCAGCAATGAGTGCTTTCAAAGCCGTCATGACTGGTTGTGGCTGAATATGAGCGCCCTCGCCTTCATCAATCACTGCATCAATTAAGCCCATTTGATAGAGATTAATGGCATTTAATTTTAAGGCTTCACTGGCATCTTGCGCTTTTTCGGCTGTTTTCCACAGGATAGAGGCACAGCCTTCCGGAGAAATAACTGAGTAAATGCTATTCTGTAGCATATTGACCTTATCCCCAACGCCAATCGCTAACGCGCCACCTGAGCCACCTTCACCGATAATGGTCACGATAATCGGCACTTTTAGGCTAGAAAAAACCGCAATACTCTCAGCAATGGCTTGCGCCTGCCCGCGCTCTTCGGCACCAATACCCGGATAGGCGCCTTGGGTATCAACAAAGGTCATCACCGGAATATTAAAACGTTCCGCCATCTTTACCAAGCGAATGACTTTGCGATAGCCTTCAGGATTGGCCATACCAAAGTTATGGGCGATACGCTCGCGCGTGCTGCGACCTCGATGCTGACCGATAACCATCACTGGCATACCGTCAAAGCGCGCAAGGCCACCCAGAATCGCTTTGTCATCGGCAAACGCACGATCGCCATGCAATTCATCAAATTCGGTAAACAGCTGATTAACATAGTCCATAAATAATGGACGCTTGGCGTGCCGTGCAAGCTGCACACTATCCCAGACAGTGCTCATAGACCTTTCCCTTTAATAATTATATTTAACAATAGCATCGTTATCGGTTTATAGATAATAAAAGTACAGTTGTAAACTCAATAGAAGCTATAGTAGCACATCTTAAATGCCATGACATTACTGACAAAGCCGCTTTTGTTACGTTAATCTGTAGCTTACTCATCACAATAGTAACGACTCAATGCTAGCGCTCAGCACTTATGCCTCGACCACGCTTAGTGTCACGCCCCACTTGGCAAACTGCTCGACCTCATTATGTAAATCTGATAATAAGAACGCATAATGCTCATTGTTATCCGTCACTGTGATTTGCCAACATTTGGTATCAACGACTTGAAGCTGCAACGTTGGTAGTTCGTTATCGCTACGGCTGTGATGCGCGAGTACGGCTAACCGTAACAATAAGCATAAATACACCAGCGAATCACCGCCAATAGTACCAGTCTGCTCTAACATATCCGATTTGAGCTTGCGGCGATGATTGAGCATCAGCTGCGCCATACGCTTTTGATCTACTTGTGAAAACCCAGGAATATCAGAATGTTCAAGTAAATACGCGCTGTGCTTGTGGTAGCTACTATGGCTAATGGCTAGGCCTATTTCATGCAAAAACGCTGCCCGCCTGAGCAAATCGCCATCGTCGCTACTGAGTGATAGCTTCGCCTTCACCTGTTCAAACAAATTGCGACTGGTTCTTACTACTTGTTTGGCTTGTTTTTTATCGCCTGAGTAGCGTTTAATAAGTGCCAGCACACTACGGTCACGCACGTCTTCACTGGCAAAGCGCCCCAACATGTCATACATAACGCCTTCGCGTAGCGCGCCATCTGAGTAAACAATGGTCTCAATGCCCAGCACCTTCATCACCGCCCGTAGCACCGCCACGCCTGCGGGGAAGACGGCTTTACGATGCTCCTTGACGCCTTCTAATTCGATGTCATTGACATTGCCAATCTTAATCAATAATTTTTCTAGTTTTTTGACGCCTTTATAAGTAATGCGTTCTTGCTCATCCGCCCAGCCTTTAGAGACGAGGACGTTACGCACCGCCTTAATCGTGCCACTAGAGCCAACCACACTACTCCAACCGGTTTTTTGGTAGCGACCATTAATCGCTAATACTTCTTTGCGCGCGCCTGATATCGCATTGTTAAACGCTTCTTTGGTAATTTGCCCATCATCAAAATATTTTTTGGTAAAGGCAACACAGCCCATCTGTAAACTTTCGGTCAATAGCGGATCGAACTCTTGACCAATGATGAACTCGGTCGAGCCACCGCCGATATCGATGACCAAACGCTTATCGCTACTGGCGTTGGTGTGCGAGACGCCCAAATAAATTAGACGCGCCTCTTCTCGTCCAGCGATGATTTCGATCGGCTTGGGTAAGATTTTATTGGCCCGAGTGATAAAGTCATTGGCATTCTTAGCTTGGCGCAAGGCATTGGTCGCCACCACACGAATACGCTCAGGTGGTACTGAATCAAGACGCGCAACAAACCGACTTAGACATTCAAGTCCTCGCTGTTCAGCCGCCGCGCCCAATATATTATTCTCATCCAATCCTGCTGCCAACTGCACCTTTTCGGACATCGAAACCACTTTTCGCACCTCACCGTGGTCAAGACGGGCAATGGCTAAATGAAAGCTGTTGGAACCAATATCAATGGCTGCCATCATTTCATCATCGGCGATCGGTGGGTTTGCTAGGTAGTCATTAGGCATAGGATATATCGTTACCGTGTTAGATAAAAAGGATAGGATATTTGCTGAAAAATAAGAAAACGGATAGATAAAAAACACAGCTCACTGAGCGAAACACAGCGAGTTTTGCCATTAAAGCATTTATGCCAAATAGTGGCAAGTAAGACGCAACCTTGGCTAGTACCCGATGACAACACAGACAAGTAGCCCACACTTGACGCTTGTGTTACTAATGGCGATTTGCTACATTAAAAATCATGAATATTGTAATAAAGAACAAACACTTACTTATCAAGCATAAGTTTTAATGAATTAAAAAATCTCTCAATGATTTGCCCTAATGCCTGTTTTCGATAGACGATTAGCAAGGAAGCTAAAAATGAATCAAGTTGCCACACAAAACACTACGAAATATACCGACGCTGCTACTATCGGCACGGCCAAAAAGGACATCATGAAGACGGTCAGTCCAACGAAGCCAAACTTTTATGATTTTTATTTGGATGAACATCAAAATATGGCATGCCGACGACTGCATTTTGCAGGCAGTAGTTTTGGCTTATTAGGCTTGGCAAAGTCGGTCAAAACCCGTTCGCCAAAACCATTACTCAAAGGCATCGCTGCAGGCTACGCTTGTGCTTGGGTCGGGCATTTCTTTTTTGAGAAAAACAAGCCCGCCTCTTTTAAATTTCCGCTAAAAAGCTTTGCCAGCGATTTTCGTATGTATAGCGACGTGCTACGTGGTAATGTAAGTTTAAAAGATCGCAAATTTGATAAAGCACGATAAAGCTAAGTTTATGATTAATATAGATAAAACATAAAAAACTGGACTGCCAAAATAGCAATCCAGTTTTTTAGCTTTAATAAAATGCTGATTTAGCGTAAGGATTTACGCAATATTTTACCGACTGCGGTCTTAGGCAACTCATCGATAAACTCGTATGACTGCGGGCGTTTATAGCCAGTCAGACGTTCACTGGCAAAGGCTGCCAGCTCCTCAGCCGTTAAGCTCGAATCTTTTTTTACTACAAAAGCTTTGGGTACTTCACCGCTATGCGCATCTTCAATTCCGATGACCGCCACCTCGAGCACTTTTGGATGCTCAGTCAACGCTGCTTCTACTTCGTTAGGATACACGTTAAAGCCTGACACCAATATCATGTCTTTCTTACGATCAACGAGGGTCAAAAAGCCTTGTTTATTCAGTAGCCCAATATCACCTGATTTAAAGTAGCCATCATTAGTAAAGGTATCGCTATTGTCTTGGCGCCAATAACCCTGCATTACTTGTGGCCCTTTGATACCGACTTCTCCCGGCGTTCCGATAGCACATGCTGAGCCATTGTCGTCTATGATTTTGATATCCATCATAGCGAGCGGTAGACCGACGCTACCATTAAAACCATCTATACCTGGTGGGTTAAAAGAGATAACTGGCGCGGTCTCCGACATGCCATAACCTTCGTTGATAATCATGCCAGTGCCTTGTTGCCATTGATCAGACACTGCTTTGATAATCGCGGTGCCGCCCCCGATAGATAAGGCCAAGCGACTAAAATCAAGGCTAGCAAATTTTGGATGATGCAGCATCCCAATGAATAAGGTATTGACCGACGGAATGACATGCGGACGATGCTGCTCGATGGTCTTGACCAGCCCATCAATATCACGCGGGTTGGTGACCAGTATGTCTTCCCAACCACCATAGATGCCGAGCAGACCACAAACGGTGAATGAGAAAATATGGTACAGCGGTAGCGGATTGAGTATTTTAATCTGCTCACTGCGACCTGTTTCAATCGCACTGCCAAACATCGCATAACACTGACAGACATTAGCCATCACATTATAGTGTGTGAGCATCGCGCCTTTTGGCTTGCCAGTCGTGCCACCCGTATACTGTAACAAGGCTAAATCTTCGCGCGTGATAGTAACGGGCTTATATTGCTCAGCGTGGCATGCACTCATAATGTGGGCAAAGCTGACACTATGTACTGAAGTATTGTTTGTAGCGCTATCGTCTGTGGTTGTGCGAACACTGTTTGCTTGGCTATTAGTTATGTTTGCTGTCTGGTCGATGCGCGTCAGTAAGGCGATATCGTTATCGGCAGGTTCGGCATTGGGGTCTACGGAACAATGTACGACCAAGGATAATTGCGCTTTTACCTCTTCATCGAGCTGATCGTAAGCGGCTGTCATCCCATCAAGGACGATCAATCCGCAGGCTTGAGAGTCAGTCAGCTGATGCGCCAATTCATAATGGGTATACATCGGATTGACATTGACCAATACCGCGCCTGCCCGTAGACAACCGAGCAATGCCACCGCGTACTGCAATATATTTGGCAGCTGTACGGCAATTCGTGCCCCTTTTTCGATATTTTCTGCTTGTAGAAAGGCAGCAAAACGGCGGCTAGCAATATCTAGTTGGGCAAAGGTTACTGTGGCTGTTCCCATACTAAAAGCCACCGACTCACTATGCTGCTCAATTTTTGGTTGTAGTAAATCCAGCAGATTGTGCTTACCTTCTAACACATCCAAGTTATTTTTTAGTCCATATTGCTCATAGGCGGCTTGCCACAATGGAGGAACCGTGGCGCTAGGCGAGTTATTTTCAAAGCTATTACTCATTAGGTCGCGTCCTTGCTCAGTCATTATCATTAGCCTCAGAATAGCACAACTTATTGTCTGTTTTATAGATGGGCAATCATGGCTTCTTCTGCATGCCCGCCATTTTTAGCCTATTTAGTCACTTCCATCCAGAGTCAGGACATACCCTAGCCATAAAAAAACCAGCACATTGGCTGGTTTTTATTTTAAAAGTTTAAAACTTAGTTTTTACGATGATGAATATTTAGATTATGCGTTGGCCATTTCTGCAAATATCTCATCGGCAGCTTTGATTGATGCCTCGATGTCTGCATCGCTATGCTTGATAGACATAAAGCCCGCCTCATAAGCAGAGGGTGCCAGATAAATACCGCGATCGAGCATACCGTGAAAGAAAGTATTAAACACGGTCATATCGCACTCTGTCACATCATCAAAATTCTTTGGCGTTTCGGTTGCACTGTCTTTGACAAAGAACATGCCAAACATGCCGCCCAATTTATTGGTACGCATATTAATGCCATGTTTGTCCGCAGCTGCTTGGAAACCATCAACTAGATGGTCTACTTTCGCTGCTAATTCATCATAAAACCCGTCTGTCGTTAAGTCTTCAAACATAGCAATACCGGCACGCATCGCCAGTGGGTTGCCTGATAATGTGCCGGCTTGATAGACACCGCCGAGTGGCGCAATACACGACATAATGTCTTTTTTACCACCGAAAGCGCCAACGGGCAAGCCTGCACCGATAATTTTACCAAAGCAAGTTAGGTCAGGGTCGATACCGAAATGCGCTTGTGCACCGCCAAGTCCAACACGAAAGCCCGTCATAACTTCATCAAAGATAAGCACTGAACCGTTGGCAGTACACTCTGCACGCAAGGTATCATGAAACTCTTGGCTCGGAATGACCATATTCATATTGCCAGCGATCGGCTCCAAGATAACGCAGGCAATTTCATCACCCCATTTTTCAAAGCAGTCTTTAATCGCTTGTGGGTCATTATAAGGAATCGTAATCGTGTGCTTAGCGAAGTCTGCTGGCACGCCTTTTGACGTTGGCTCACCGATATCAAGCATACCTGAGCCTGCTTTTACCAATAAGCTGTCTGAATGTCCATGGTAACAACCTTCAAATTTGACGATTTTGTCGCGCTGGGTATAACCACGTGCTAGACGAATGGCACTCATGGTCGCTTCTGTGCCTGAGCTGGTCATACGAATCATCTCAACGCTCGGGACGATTTCACAAATTTTATCTGCAACGGTGGTCTCAAACGGTGTTGGGGTACCGAAGCTTAAACCATCATCAGCCGCTTTTTTGACTGCATCAATTACTTTTGGATGCGCATGACCCAAAATCATTGGACCCCAAGAGCCAACATAATCGATGTAAGCATTGTCTTCGGTATCATAGA
The DNA here is from genome assembly GCF_965638355.1 of Psychrobacter okhotskensis. NCBI lineage: Bacteria > Pseudomonadati > Pseudomonadota > Gammaproteobacteria > Moraxellales > Moraxellaceae > Psychrobacter > Psychrobacter okhotskensis. The sequence continues at coordinate 273,665 of NZ_OZ281822.1, read as the reverse complement.
TTTTGCTGCCGTTAGCACGGTGCATAAAGATAGGTGTACCACCTACTCCTGCAAAGGCACGGACTGGCGAGTTGACGCCACCTGGAATGTGTTTGCGTGCTTGCGCAAATAGCTGTTCGTTTTTAGTGCTCATAGTTATTCTCTATTATTTTATTAACAGTAAATTCATTTTTTTATTAAAGTTGTTTAAGCCTTTTTAACGACCGAAGACTTAAGCTTCATTGGACCGTAGCCATCAAGTTTACAGTCAATATCATGGCCGTCAGTAGCATCTGGCAATAGACGAATGCTTTTCGCCTTAGTGCCTACTTTAATAATGACTGAAGAGCCTTTGACCTTTAAGTCTTTAATGACAGTAACTGCATCACCGTCTTGCAACTCGTTACCAACTGCATCACGAATGACGGCGTCTTGGTCTGCAGCTTCAGCCGCATCTGTTTCAGCCGCCGTCCATTCATGAGCACACATCGGACATATCAGTAACGCACCATCTTCGTACGTATATTCAGCATCACATTTTGGGCAATTTGGTAAGCTCATAATTTCCTCAGCAGCCATCATCATTTAGGTTTATTCTAGACCCAGCCTAGACCCTAGCCTAGTTATATCATTGTACCGCAACTCGCGCCCTTTAACCAATTGGCACGGTTGAAAATTGGGGACTGCACCCAATCTAGACCTTAACCGTAGCGTTTTTTATAGCAGTGTTTTTTGTGGTACTCTTCTTAGCCTCATATAGTTTTAACACCTAAATATTTAGAATAAAATTCCATTATAAGGATAGTAACAATGACTCAGTCTTCAAATGTATCGGCTTTGCCGCAGTTTGCACAATTAACCTTACAGGGCGAGGATGCCGAAAAATTCTTACAGGGTCAAATCACCACTGATGTAACCAAAATCGGCCTCAGCTACCAGCCCACAGCGCTTAGTAATATTAAAGGGCGTATTGATTTTGGTCTTTGGATAAAAAAACAAGACGAAAATCAATTTGATGTGGTCGTTAGTGCCGATTGTGTTGAATCCTTCCAAGCACATTTAAAAAAATACGGTGCTTTTTTCAAGTTTGAGACCAGCGCGCCAACGCCAATTTATCCTTGCGTGATTGGCGATGAGCCGACCTTTAGTCATAAGGATGAGCATAATACTGCTGAAGATACTCAAGCTTGGATGCAGCACAGTATCGAAAACGGTAACTATTGGATCGTGGCAGCAACACAAGGCGAGTTTCAGCCGCAAGAGCTGCGTCTGCATCAGCGCGGTGGTATGGACTACGATAAAGGCTGCTATCTAGGTCAGGAAGTCATCGCTCGCATCTATTTTAAAGCGGCACCCAAAGCATTTTTACATTATGTAAAAGGCTCAGGTGATGTCCCAGCAGCAGGTGACAAGCTAGAGAAAATTCAGATAGTCAATGCGATTGCCACTGCCGAAGGCTTTGAGGCATTAGTGGTTGCCCGTCCTGAGCATTTGGCCGATAGCGAGCTTACGATATTAGACTTACCGCCAGCACTACAAGCGGATGTGGCGCGCCAAAAGTAACCCAAAACCCAAAACAGTAAGCACTATTTAAAGCACTTTTACTAAAAACGCAGCAGAGCAATCTATGACCCATATTGCGGTACTCGGAGCGGGTGTGGTGGGCGTAACCAGCGCCTGGTATCTTTGCCAAGCAGGCTACGATGTGACCGTCATTGAGCGTGAGCCAGCCGCCGGTATGCAAACCTCCTTTGCCAATGGTGGGCAGATATCGGTTTCGCATGCGACCCCTTGGGCGAATCCTGCCACACCAATGAAGGCGCTTAAATGGCTGTTTCGCGAGGACGCACCATTGCTCTATCGCTTGCGTGCTGATAAGGCACAGCTCAAATGGGCCATGCAATTTTTGCAAGAATGTCGTGCTGAACGAGCCGATGCCAATCTGGTACAAATGGTGCGTTTGGGTCTGTATTCACGCGATGCTTTGCAGCAACTACGTGCTGACATCGGTATCAATTATGAGCAGCAAACGCGCGGCATCATGCATTTTTATACCAACCAAGCAGAGTTTGACGCTGCTATTGCGCCAACAGAGCGTATGCAAGCGCTGGGCTGTGAGCGCCATGTCATCGACATTAATAACGCGGTCAGTTTGGAGCCAGCACTTTACCCTATTGCCCATAAGCTCACGGGCGCAACCTATACCAGCCATGATGAATCGGGTAACGCGCACTTATTTACTCAGCGTCTAGCTGAGCGTTGCGCCGATGCTGGCGTGCAATTCTTATATGATACGGAAGTGTTGGCGTTAAACGCAGACGCCAACTCTAACAGTCCACATATCCATAGTATTATCATTCGTCCCAAGGGTGAAAACGCGCAAACTTTTAGTGCTGATAGCCATGTGCTAGCCCTCGGTAGCTATAGCGTGTCATTACTAAAACCTTTGGGAATACACGCACCCATATTTCCAGCCAAAGGCTACTCAGCCACTTATCAAATCAATCCTCGCGCCCCGCATCTCGCTCCCTTTGTCAGCCTCATTGATGACGAGTTTAAGTTAGTAACCTCACGCCTTGGCGATAAATTACGCGTCGCAGGAACGGCTGAATTTAACGGCTATAATTTGGACTTAAATAGTACCCGCTGTGAAGCGATTACTCGCCGTGTGCAGCAACTATTCCCGAAAGGTATCATTGCCAATTCTGTGCAATATTGGACGGGGCTACGACCGATGACCCCTTCTAATGTGCCATTAATTGGGCGCGCGCATAGCGGTCAAGTGCGGCATGGCAGTCATAATACGCACGCGACTTTTGATAATCTATGGCTAAATACGGGGCATGGCACGCTTGGTTGGACTCATGCTTGCGGTTCTGCAAAGGCTATTAGCTTATTGATGCAAGGCGAGACGCCGCAGGTAGATTTTGATTTTATTGGTCTAAAAGTATAAAAAAAGGCACTAATATAAGTACCTTCTTCATTTAAACTAAAATTTTTAAAGTTATTTTATGCCGCACTAGTAGATTCAACCTTAGCATCAGTCGTGTTCAAATCAACCCCTTCTAGCTCGATTGCTTCTAGCTGTACTGGTACACCATTGACCGCTGCATTACCACTTAGCTGATCGATTAACGTATCGTCCGTCAAGTCGTTAACACTAACGCCAGCATGCGCTTGCGCGATTTTCTGCTTCACGCCTTTGCGCCCATGACCCCAACCATGAGGAATACTAACCACGCCCGGCATCAGCTCATCCGTCACTTCTGCGACGATCGTCACGTGACCAACGCGTGAGGTAACTTTCACCTCTTGACCATCTTTAATACCATAGTTTTCCGCTGTTTCAGGATGCAGCATCAGGGTACAGCGTGGTTTGCCTTTGACCAAACGATGGCTATTGTGTAGCCACGAGTTGTTGCTACGCACATGGCGACGACCAATCAATAGAATCTGTTTATCATTATATTGCTCCATCATATCTTGTACACGCTCTAGATCCGCCTGATAAAAATCAACGTTAAGATGAATCTGCTGGTCTTTATGTTTTAACGCTTGCGGCAGCATCGTTTTTAGTGGCCCAAGATCCATACCATGGGGATGTTTCTTTAGTTTCCTCAAACTCATATGGTAATAAGGCCCACGCTTTAAGCCTTGATCGAGTATTATTTTTGGTCCTAACGTCTTTACCAATCGACGCTCAACTTTGGTCGCCAGAGGGGCTTTTTTATCCAGTCGCTCTGCTAATTCTAGGTAGATTTGCCAATCGTGTTTGGCATTTTTTTGCTTAGCAAATAACGCTGGAGAGTATTTAGCGACGTTGTGCACCGCAAAACCATTAAAGGTGACGTCATAATGATCACGCTCTAGCGGTGATACGGGTGGCAAAATAATATTGGCGTGGCGACTGGTTTCTGTCACGAAATAATCAAATGAAACCATAAAGTCCAACTTTGCTAAAGCTTCATCTAGTTTTTCACCGTTCGGAGTGCTGAGCACCGGGTTGCCTGCGACAGTGATAAAGCCTTTTAGCTGTCCTTCGCCTTCCACGAGCATCTCATCTGCCATCGCAACCACGGGGTAATCGCCATTAAAATCAGGCAAATTGCTGACGCGACTGTGGCGCTTACCTAAATAGCCGGGGCCAGAGTTATTCACCAGATCGACCGCCGGATTAGGGAACATCAAACCACCCACTTCATCTAAGCGACCGCTGACGATATTGATTATCATAGACAGATACTGACTTAATAAGCCGAACTCTTGCACCGATATGCCCATACGGCCATAGCAGACTGAGCTTTCCGCTTCACAAAACTCTTTGACGAGGCGTTTGATTTCAGGTGCCGTAATACCAGTAATATCAGCAACTGACTCTGCGGTATAGGTTTTAGCAAAGTCTGCGAGTCGTGAAATTTCTGGCGTTAGAGCCGCCGCCCTATTATCAATCTGTGCCTTATCCGCATAGCCTTGTAGATAGATTTCGTTGAGCATTGCTAGCAGTAATAAGACATCGGTCGCTGGACGAATAAAATGGTGCTCGCTAGCAATATCTGCCGTTTCTGTGCGCCTTGGATCAATCACCACCACCTTGCCATCACGGGCTTTGATATCTTTTAGCTTCTGGCGCATATTGGGGGCAGTCATAATACTGCCGTTAGATGCCAGCGGATTGCCGCCAATAATCAGCATATACTGGGTACGATTGACATCGGGTACTGGGATGCGCAGCATATGACCAAAGAGATGCATGCAGACGATATGATGCGGTAATTGGTCGATTGAGGTGGCAGAAAAACGACTGCGCGTCTTTATACTGGTTAATAAGTGCTTAACGGTCAACATCCCGCCTAGGTTATGCACGTTGGGGTTGCCCAGATAGATACCGAGCGCATTTTTACCATATTTTTTTTGTACCGTTTGGACGCCCGCTGCTACTTTATCTAGCGCTTCAGGCCAGCTGATTTCCTTCCAGCCATTCGCCGTTCTCTCAACGGGTTGACGCAAGCGATCAGGATCTTCATGCAAATCTTGCAAAGCCGTCGCTTTCGGGCAAATATAACCTTGCGAAAAAGGGTCATCTTTATCGCCTTTAATCGATAGCACCTTATCGCCATCGTGTTTGATGACGATACCGCACATCGCCTCGCATAGGTTACAAGTTCTAAAATGGGTTTGCTCATTGTTTTTGGTTGGCTCATTACTCATCGTCGTGCTCCCTATTATTTTTTATCCGCGTTTTTGCTATGTAAATTCCGTTTAAATCTTTTTATAAATTGGACTGCCTTGATGATTAGCCGCTCATTTCTTGCCATTCTGTGGTAAAGAATTGACTAAAAAGCGCATCGAAATTTGTGCTTAACATCGAGATAGCTTGCTGTCTGCTATAACGCTGCTGATGACAGCCAACTATTAATTCATGGACTTGAGCGGCGGCGATATCGACACAAAGATTGACTTCCGAGCGTTCAAAAGAACATCCAGATAAGGACAATCCTTTTATAAATATTGCCGTCCACTCTTCTTGTATTTCGGTCATTAAATTGCCTAAACCCTTATCCAATAGGCTGTTATTTTCTTGGGCTGGATTTTTTGAATCGCTAGTTAATAAACATTCATTCAATAAATCTTGCTCTTTTATACTTGGGGCAAAGCGCAGACGGTCTTCGAGCAAACGCTGAAATAAAGCAATATTCTGAAATGCTGCATCAAAAATCATATTTAAGCAGTGCTGACAACGCTCATTGAACTGCGCTTTAGTTAATCTAGGATAATCCTTTAGCATATCAATCCACGCCATACGCATGGGCGATAAATAGTTCTCCTTAAGCTGAGCACCCAGCTCTTGTTGCAGCGCCTCTAAGCTCGCAAAATGATTGTAAAAACTCGGCTGCGCGATGCCTGCGCCCTTGGCCACTTTATTCATACTCATGCCACAAGCACCTTCCACACGATAGAGCTGCAAGGCACTTTTTAGGAGCGCGCGTCGTGTCTTGGCTTTTGCCAGCTCACGCTTTGTTTCAGTTGTTGCACTGTCATCTGCACTGATGAAGTCTGTTTTAGCATTTGCCTTCAATGTTGACCTCGATTTATATTTTAAAATGACTTACGGGAATAATTACTACATCGACTATAAGACTATAGTCATTTAAACTATAAGTCTATAGCTTAAATTTTTAGTACAAAGTTTTTAGAAAAAGAGGGTTATAAAAACCTCCCCAAAACCACATGCAGTCGTTTCAAGATAAGTTGGATACAAGAAAGGCTCGCTAAGTCTTAGCAATAACAGACTGAGCAAGCCTGACACTGCACGCCATTTATATAGAATCGACTTATATAGAATTGACGATACTTAGGATTTATTATGACATCAGCCGTTTTCTCTCCTTTTACCTTGCCATGTGGCGCTGTGCTGCCAAACCGCTTAGCCAAAGCCGCTATGGAAGAAAACATGGCAGATAAAGGGCAAATCCCCGGTCCTACTATTTTGCGCCTATACCAACGCTGGGCGGAAGGCGGTACTGGGTTACTGATTACTGGTAATGTTATGGTTGATGGCCGAGCAATGACGGGACCTGGTGGCATCGTATTAGAGAAAGACAGTGATTTAGCACCCTTTCAAGCATGGGCGCAAACGGTTAAAAAGAACCATAGCCACATTTGGATGCAAATCAATCATCCGGGTCGCCAAGTCTATGCAGCTATGGGAGGCGATGTGTTGTCACCTTCTGACGTTTCCCTTGATTTAGGAAAGCACTCTCATCTGTTTGGCAAGCCTTGTGCCATGACCCACGAGGATATTGAGCAGCTGGTTCAACGCTTCGTCGATACCGCTGCCAAAGCTGAACAAGCGGGCTTCGATGGTGTGCAAATTCACGGGGCTCATGGTTACTTGATATCACAGTTTTTATCGCCGTTGACCAATAAGCGCACTGATGAATTTGGCGGTTCAATCGAGAATCGTATGCGCTTATTAATTTCGGTGATTAAAGCCGTCCGTGCCCAAGTCGCCCCTAGCTTTGCGGTATCAGTCAAATTAAATTCGGCTGATTTTCAACGTGGTGGCTTTGATGCTGATGATGCCAAAGCTGTTGTTTTAGCGATGCGCGGGCTTGGTGTTGATTTGGTTGAACTGTCGGGTGGCAGCTATGAGAGTCCGGCGATGCAAGGTACAACGGCAGATGGTAGAACCTTACAGCGAGAAGCCTACTTTTTAGCGTTCGCCGCCGAGATTGCACAAGTGGCCAGCATGCCGATGATGACTACTGGTGGGGTCAGGCGTTTAGCGGTAGCAGAATCCGTATTGGCTCAAGGTATCGATATCGTCGGCATGGGCACTGCGCTCGCCATGAACCCATCTTTGCCCAATGATTGGCAACACAATGAGCAACTAAGTGCGCACGACCCAGCCGTACGCTGGAAAGACAAAACCTTGAGCGCTATCGCCACCATGGCGGTCATTAAGCGTCAGCTACAACGCATGGGGCAAGGAAAAACACCTAAGACCAATGCCTCGCCACTATTTTCGTTAATTAGCGACCGCATACGCTTAAAGAAATTAACAAAACGTTATCAAGATTATTTGGCTAAGTAGCCTAAATCGATTAATAACCACAGTAAAAAGCAGACGCCATTTTATTAATAGCGCCTGTTTTTTATTTGCCTATACGAATATAGGGTTCGCGTTATTGAGAAAGCACGCTCATTTTTATTTTTCAATAAACCCTTTCTTAATTCATTTACCTATTGCACTGATAAAACCCCTGCTTTATTACACAAAGATGGTCTCCATAACATAGCCATGCAGATTGCTATCATGAAGTAACACTCTAAACATTGCGCATACAGACAGCCGAATTCTTGACGCCTATATTAGATACATCAGCTAGCTTGTTTTTATAAATTTTTTATAACGACTCGACGAGTTCTTATTAAACAAGAGCTTATCAAGTAAAACGGTCATTAGAAAAAAGCTACTGAATAAAATGTTAAGAAAGGCCAGATGGGATAAATGTCTTGATAAACAAATAATCAAAAAAGGAATATAACAATGAACGAACATACTCTAAAAGGCGAATGGAACCAAGTGAAAGGCTCAGTAAAACAAAAATGGGCTGATCTGACTGATGATGATTTAACCCATATCGAAGGTAGCCGCGATAAGCTGGTCGGTCGTGTACAAGAGCGTTATGGCCATGCAAAAGAAGATGCTGAACGTGAAGTAGATGACTGGCGTCGCGAAAACAAATACTAAGTTATCAGTCAAATAGCGAACAATGCTATTGATGATTTAATTCGATGATCTAATAAGTCAAAAAACCGCATAAATCTTATGCGGTTTTTTTGTTAGCAGCCATTTAACGCTTTATACACTACTCAATAACGTATCTAAAAAAGGTTGAATAAAAAACTCTTAAGCTCTAGACACGATAAAACCGCATAGCAATTGATTGTTATGCGGTTTTATTGTTAACCATCCATGTTACCTATCACGACTGTAATCTATGCATCCTTGCATAACGTTCAGTGTGTTGCGATATCGGGCATCCTGCCCTGTTTACTACCGTTATTAGCATTAATAATGCTACTAGCAAAGGTTATGTATCCTTTCTTCGTTCACTATTATCATCCTGACGCTAGTAAACGAATCATTATCCTTAATGCGGTCAACTCAATCCTTGAGTTACATTCCCTTATGCCGTGTATGTATAATGCCTAATTCTCACTCCGATGTTAAGTCGCGTAAACGTCATTGTGTGTAAGCATATGCTTACACGAGAACCTGATAACGATTTTATTGCTATTTTCAAATCAGCATTTCCCCAAAAATACCGACCAAAAAGCCGAGCGTTGCCCCAAGCGAGGTCAGATAACTCTTATCCAGCTTACTGGCAGGAATGATATCTTGGATAAGTAGATATAAAATACCCCCACTCGCAAAAATCATAAGATGGGCGGTAAGATTAGGATGCTCGCTCAATAAAAAATGCCCGATCAGCGCAGATATAACGCCAAAAAAACTGAGTCCAAAAAAGATGGTCAACGTCCTTTTAACACTAAAACCGCTCTGCACCATATCACGAAAGGCATTGAATGACTCTGGAAGGTTTTGCAGACCAATAAACAATGCTAATAATAGCGACAGCTGCGGTTCAATCGCGAATACCGCTCCTAGCGCGATGGACTCCGGTACAAAGTCCATCATCATAGCGAGTAAGGTTGCCTGCTGACTATTCGATTCAGCCAACTTACGATCTAGCAGCATAAACAGGATGGCTCCTGATAAAAATGAGCCTGTGACACCCCAAACACTCAATACCTCCATACCCTTTGGCAATAAAACGAATGCCAATGCCGATAAAATAATACCCGCACCGAACGACATCGAGGTATGAATAAATTCATATTTGACTGGGCTGTCTGTGACATGGTGGTCAAAAACATTGGCCAATAAACCGCCTATAAACACGGTTATACCTGCAAAAGCTGAAAACAAAATAAGCTTGAATAGCATTTATGGTTCCTTTTCATCGCTACCATTCAGAGATATGCTGCTTTGTTAGCTAAGTGATCAATTAAGCGATATATCATTAAACGGGCAATTACAACTTATTAACGCAAATGACACTTAACATCAAGTTTTGTGTCTTATCATAGATAATGTAAGAAAATATTTCTAGCCATCAGATAAATAAGAAAGTCAGTTAGTCATGCAATTATTACTTCTGCATTTATAAAGGCTACCAAGTGACATAGACATCAACCACATGACGCTGTTAGATGTGACAAGTGATCCGGTAATTATCAATCCAAAAAATATCGTAGGGGATTTTATCATGAAAATTTTGCAGCTATTCTCATTGAAGACAGCGATATCAGCTGGCCTTTCACTTACCTTACTAGGCACGATGGTCGGTTGTACCGTCGTTGGTCCAGGCTATGACAATCAGTCCGTCTATCGCGGTGATAAGGGTTACAGCAATGCTAACTATAACCGCGTTAGCCAACAGCTGCGCAACGATTTACGTCGTAAAGGGTATCAGGTCACGGACATCAGATCTGACCGTTATCGCGGTAATCGATTGCTCACAGCCTATGCCAAAAAGAACAATCAAGCCTACGAGCTCAAGTATACCTACCCTGATTTAAGGCTTATCAGCTCAAACAGGCAAGACTGGTCGAAAAAACGCGACGATGACAGGTATGATAACGACCGTGATTACGATAAGCACGACTATGATAAAAAAGGTAAGTATAAAAATAAAGGTAAATACAAAAAGAACAATAAGTATAAAAACAAAGACAAATATAAAAACAACTGGTGATACTGATAAAGCCAATGTCAGTGAAAACAGTAATCCAGTTAAATTTGCATAGGTTCAATTGATAGATTTCAGACAATGTATCGCAGTTTATGGAAAAGTAATGCCAAGTCTGCTTTAGTGCGTCTAAAAGTAACATTGTGGCATCGTCAACCGATTGATGCCTACGGTCAAATAAGCCAGCCCTTGGTTTGTTTGGCCATTTTTTATAACACTGTCAAAAAACTTGAACTTGATAAGAGGATATTATGAATATCACAACCCTACTAAAGCCAACCATTGCCACCGCTATGGTCACAGCGTTAATGATAACGACAGGTTGCGTCACTGCCCCCGGCTACAATGCGTACGGCGACCTTTACGAGGACGTTTATAAAGACAGTAAAGTCTATAAGAAGCATAAAAAAGCTATCAAAAACGTTGATAAAGAGCTTTATCAACCAGCTATCGAACAACGAGCCGCCAATAAAGTCAGTAATATGGGCTACCGTGTCAAAGACGTCAAATATAAAAGAGGCGATAGCAAAATAAAGGTAAAGGCCACACGTGGTAGTAAAGATTATAAAATAGAACTTGGCTATCCAGGCTATCAAGTAATTAAGATAAAATAAGCCTAAACCACTGCTAATAACCTACCTTTAAAGCTCAAAAGTCTAGCACTTCGATGACATCATAGGCAGGCGTCTCATAAGGGTGCGCCTGCTTTAGTGCTTCAATGACTTGAGCAATATTAGCAGTAGCAACCACCATCTCAACTCGCCACTCATCAACTTTTTCGAGCTTATCTTGCGCGCCAATATGCGGATCACTGCCTGCCAGCGGCATAAACTGCCCCACCCCTTGTACTTGCCAGCAGCAGCACTCGTAATTGCCAATCGTACCAGCGCCTGCTGCAAACAAAGCAGACTTAACTGGCTCTAATGCTGCTTCGGGAACAAAAACTGTCAATTTGTACATAGTGTTACCCTTTGTTTTATCTATTAGTATGAAAGAGCAGCTCTATTACCATCAGAGAGTAGCCATCGTTTTATTTTTTTGACAGTGAAGGATGGTCGCTCCAGATATAGCGCAATAGCCAGTTTTTGGCATCGCCAGCGTAGTCAATGCCGATACGAGGACGCAGCGATACCGGTGGCTGACAGCCATCATCTTCGAGCCAAACTGCTGACTCCACACTGATAGATTTGCCATTTAACGCGCGATCAATTTGTAAGCGCTTCGTTAATTTGCCAGGACCTGCCATCTGGGTTGGATGAGTAAGTTGCTTATTCGTGCTCAGAAGCTGTTCTTCCATCAAACGATCACTATCGTCGGTCAAAAATCCAGCCCGTATTAATACCGACTCAGGAGACTCTTCTCCACCGCTGACCAGATTGAGCATATGATGCACACCGTAAGTCAGATAGACATAAAACATGCCGCCTTGCGCATACATAATTTCAGTACGAGCCGTTCGGCTACCCGCATGCGAATGACAAGCAGGGTCGTCCTTACCGATATAGGCTTCGGTTTCTGAGATACGCATGCGCAAGATTTTCACTGTGCCATCGGTATCCGTTAACTTTCTACACAGTACTTTGCCAATCAAATCAGCGGCGACCACACAGGTTGGTCGAGTAAACCAACTAGGGTCTAAAACAGTTGATGAAGCAGTAGACATTAGCAAAACCTTTTCTTATTTTTATCATCTAATTGACATGACCAAATATTAATAAACAAGTATTAATAAATTAGCATAAAAGTAAGATAAGATATTGAAGACAATGTTGGCGCTATGTTTGATTTTTTATACGAGTTAGACTATAAATCTGTGGTCGGAAGGCTAATATTAATAGTGCGTGGTAAGTATCAATACTTATGGATAAAGAGGATTTCGTCATTAAGTATTATTGATAAACAGATAAAAATCGCAGTCTGTTTTGAGTAGTTCCACAAATCTAGTCTATTTTAAGTGGTTTGTTAATAGGTTTGAGGGGCAAAATAACTGGTTCCGTTGGGGTATACCTTTAACAGTTTTTATGAGTTCTTAACTAAACACAGTAACGAAGGATTTGTGATAAATTTATAATTTGGAAAGAGCTACAGAAGGTAAGTTTTAATGATTACATCAGCTGAAGAGTTTCTCTTACTCAGAACAAGTGACCACACCCAAGATTATGGAAGAGCGATTAACGAGTGTGCAGCATTGGAAACGTGGTTTGAAATAATACGTCACTACCCAACTATGCGCGAGTGGGTAGCTCTAAATAAAACAGTTCCAATAGAAGTTCTTGAAACGTTGACGTACGATGACAGTCCTACCGTTAGAGGGAATATTGCTATGAAAAACAAAATAACTAGAGAAATATTTGAGGTATTGGCAGATGATAAAGACGCCTCTGTCAGAAATAGACTCGTCTATAATAAAAACATACCAAAAGACTTGCTATTGAAGTTAACCAATGATGATGAATCGTTCATCAGAAAAAACGCTATAAATAAGATTAGTGAAAAATTTTGAGTAAGCAAAGCCAAACAGTTCGATACCTATATAGCGCATCAATCACGATAGAATATGTATGGTAAGTACACACCATGAGGTACACTGTGACTATTTCAGCGATTTGAAACGTTGATACCATTAGCCTACAGCCGAAGGTTTAAGTCCTCACTAGGGAACCATCATTAATATGATGCCATAAAAAACTGAGCACATGGCTCAGTTTTTTTGTGTTGCGCTAGACATTTACGACTTAGCTAAGTGGCACACCAATACGGTTGGCCACTTCTTCGTAAGCTTCGATAACATCGCCTAATGATTGACGGAAACGGTCTTTATCCAATTTCTTCTTGGTGTTTTTGTCCCAAATACGGCAGCCATCTGGTGAGAACTCATCACCCAAAACGATACGGTCGTGGAATACACCAAACTCTAATTTGAAATCGACCAGTATTAAATCGCCAACTGCAAACAGTGCTGTTAGCACCTCATTGACTTGATGCGTCAGCGCTTCCATGCTCGCAAGCTGTGCTTGAGTTGCCCACCCAAGAGAAATCGATAGTGACTCATTAACCATCGGATCGCCAAGCGCATCATCTTTATAAAACAGCTCATAAGTAGGCGGCGTCAATGCTTGCCCTTCTTCTAGGCCTAAACGGCGCACCAAACTGCCCGCTGCAAAGTTACGTACGACGCACTCAACGGGAATCATATCTAGGCGCTTGACCAATACTTCGTCTTCAGATAGCTGCTTTTCAAAATGCGTTTCAATACCAGCGTCAGCCAATTTTTGCATAATAAAAGCATTAAAGCGGTTATTAACTACGCCCTTACGTGCTAACTGTTCGATACGCTTACCATCGAGCGCCGAGGTGTCATCACGGAAGTGTAAAATCAAAAGATCGTTGTCTTCTGTTTCATAGACAGATTTGGCTTTGCCTTTATATAGCAGTTGTTGCTTTTGCATTATGGAGTTCCTGTTCGTTCAAGCTTATGTGGTAAAAACGCGCAGCGACCGCTGGACTCTGTACGACGTCATTCATTAATCTATTAGATCATGAATAACCATAGTAAAAAGTCAGCGGTATAAATAGGGAAACACAGTTTTTAGTTTGATGACTCGCTCACGGCAACAGCGCGTTGCGGCTTAGGTAATTGATACTGCTTACCCGCTTCGTTCTGTAAGGTGAGTGTATTGGCACCTGCATTTGGGGTGGCGTATAACGGTACAAAAGGTGCTGGCTCCTGAGCAACCGGTAGCTCTAGAGGCGCAAGCTTTTTGCTTTCTTGATATTCTAAGCTGCCATTATCGCGCTTACCAAGAAAACCTTTGGTCATTTGACAGCCACTTAATACTAAGGTGCTACCCAATATCAAAACCATCATAGCAGGAAATGTTTTGGTAGGGCTTGATGATACTTTCATCATATTATCTCTCTGAGTTAGCAATTTTTGCTTATTTGGGCGACTGACTTATCGTTACCGTTAAGCGCCTCACTAAGCCCTAAATCATTAATAATAATGTAGGGCTTAGTGTTTAACCATTCAATCGTCAATACTTATCGTAAATTCGCACGAACCAACGCTTCATCAATGGTGGCATGATGTTGTTCTGCCAACCATACCAACGGCAGACGAATACCAGTATCTATCATACCCATCTTATGTAACGCATATTTTGCTGGAATGGGACTAGATTCAATAAACAAATCACGATGTAAGTGTTTAATCACATCATGCGCTTTATTGGCGGTATCAAGGTCGCCGCGTAGCGCTGCCGAAAACGTTTCGCTCATCGCTTTTGGCGCGACGTTAGCCGTTACCGAAATATTACCTTTGGCACCCATCTGCATCAAATCAAGCGCCGTACCATCATCGCCAGATAGCACAACGATACGGTCGCCAACCGCTTTAATCAACTGCTCACCACGAGCAACTGAACCGGTCGCGTCTTTAATCGCCACGATATTATCGATATCAGCCAAACGCTCAACCGTATTCTGCGCGATATCAACTACAGTACGCCCTGGTACGTTATAGAGCATCTGCGGGATCTTTACGGCTTGGGCAATCGCTTTATAATGCTGATACAAGCCTTCTTGTGGCGGCTTATTGTAGTAAGGAGCGACCAATAATGCACAGTCTGCACCAGCATCTGCCGCATCTTGGGTGAGCTTGATGGCTTCAGTCGTATTATTCGCGCCTGTACCCGCTATCACTGGTACACGGCCTTTGACGTGCTGCACAAAGTAGCGAATCACATCGCTATGCTCTTGCATCGACAAAGTCGCTGATTCGCCAGTGGTGCCCACGGCAACGAGGCAATGGGTGCCCTGCTCGATCTGCCAGTCTATGAGGTCGGCCAGACGTTTATAATCGACCGTGCCGTCAGGATGCATGGGCGTTACCAAGGCCACCATAGAGCCTTGTAGTCGGGTTTTAATCTCGTCGTATGCTGTGCTCATAACTGTGCCTTACTGTTGTATTATCCTAGCTTTATTCAAGCTGTCACATGATCCATCGTTTGCAATCGCCAATGTCTATTTTTACATTAATAACCAGATCAATGGTAGCTATTGCATGATGTTCATACTGGGCGTTTATATACAGATGATAGTGACATTCTCATTATAGAATCATGTGTATATCTATCCGCATGGACATTATTTTTGTCCATTGCCGATGCTGTCTATCAATCATAATAAAAACGCCTACTAGTGTAGCATATTTTGATTTAACCGCTATCAGTCAATTAATGCTCAGTCCAGATATACCCTATCTATTTGCGCGCTATTCCAAGCGCTGTTTAGCGCTAATGTTATGCAACATAGACACAAGGGCGGCTGCTTATAGACCTTATTATTTAAGGCTTACTGTTTAGGGCTTATTGAACATTGATAAACAGTTAGTTTAGCGTAATTATGCAAGCGGGATAAATGCTTTTGAATTATTTTAACGAATCGTCAACACATCGATGGTCGGACGATACCAGCGAAAAGGTAACCCTCGGGTGCCCACTCCACTACTGACAAATATCTGCGCGCTACCATGCTGGTATAGGCCGCGCTGCTTACCCATGCGACTGTTATCCAACAATGACGACTGCTTGCCTATACGGCGAATGTCTTGCTTTTTTTGCGCCGTTAATATGTTTTTCTGTATTGCTTTGGCCGCACCGGTAATCAATAAAGGTCGGGGCTGCAACGATTTTGGTAAGTCGCTAATACTATCAAATCGTGACGCAAGAATAATGACAGGTTTAGTTGCCTGCTCAATTTCAGCACTCAGCACAGCTTTATTAGGCACATTCAAAGTGTCGTCATCGTTCAATTGTTTCGGGATATCTTGCCAGCCGCAAAGTATGGCCACGACTGGATTGTCCTGTAGATATTTTTGCGTGCTGGTATCTGGATGGCCTTTTATATAACTTGCTTGATTTGCTATCAATCGACCGTTGCCAGTTCGAGCACATTTAAGCGGCAACGACGTACATTGCTGCCCGATATAATTGATATCCAGTACGTCAAAAGCATTGGCCAAGGTGTCTTCTAACAATGGCTGACCTTGCTTGGTAGTATTGATCGACTGATAACGCAAATCCGAGGTACTCATGACCGTATAAACGGGCTTATTTACCCCTTTAAATAGCATCAACTGCCCGACCAAATCGGCGCTTGGATAATAGAGCCAATCACCTGTGATCAATACCGCATCTGCTGACAAGGCATTGATGGTAGCGACCAGCTTGCTGATATGACGCGGCTTGCCACTATATAAACCAATGCGCAAATCGGCTAATACCGCCACCGTAAGCGGAGTTGTTAAGCCCAAATCAACAGCATGATGCTGCAAACGCAAACGATTGGGCTGCACAACCACCGTATAAAAATACAGACCCATGGCAATGACAGCCATCAATACGGCATTCGGTGACAATTGTGCCAGCATGGGTGTCACTTGTTGTACTCGCCCAATAATCAATAACAGTGCCCAAAAAGGCATGGTATAGGCAGCGTAATATAGCAACAACTTTGACCAAATACGCCAAAAGCGTTTTGTGGGATTGGCATTGAATGTCTGTAATCCTGACCACAATATGATATACGCTAGCAAGGCTGCTGCTATAGTGATGCTAAGCGTATAAAAAGCGTGGTCAGTCATAATTACCTAGCTATATATAAAGGTATGAATAGTCGTTTGTGCCGTTGGGCGCGCAATCAAATCAATGTTGGTCAATCAAACCAATGTCCAAATTAACGTCCAAATCAATGTGACTTGCTCACCGTTAAATTGAGCAACAGCAACTCATCAAAACCAATCGGTAAAAAAATCAGCCATTATAGAGGTCGAGCTCTATGATAGACAAGTATAATTATCAATGCTTATCGAGATACGTCATTTAAGCATAGTCGATTGACTATATGATAACTATTCAATACGCAGGCCAATAATACCAGGGATGCCTTGGCGCATGACTTCAATCGTTACCACACCCTTTTTGGGAAGTGAGGAGATAGCACTAGAAAAATCAGTGACCTTGGCAATAGGCTTTTGGTGAAAATTAGTAATAATATCTCCCGCCAAAATGCCCGAGCGCGCGGCTAAGCCTGTCGGGTCAACGGTCGTGACCAATATCCCTGTTTTATTGTCCACCGCCAGCTCTGCTTGCTCATCTGGGGTCAAATTGCGCAGACGTAAGCCTAATTGCACCTCATCATCTTGCTGCGAGCCGCTTTGTGCCCTGACATCATTTGGCGCATAAGTGAGCTTGCCTTTTACGAGCATTTGCTTGCCATCACGCTGAATCTGGGCGCTGAACGGATCATTGGGTCGCGCTCGATTGATCAGGTTCAATAAATCTGCAGCACGCATAATCTGCACATTATTGTATTGCAAAATGATGTCGCCTGCTTGTAGACCTGATTTTTGGGCGGGCGAGTCTGGTGAGACGCGGGTAAGTAGTGCGCCCTGTGGACGCGCTAAATTATACGCTTCCGCTAAATTACGATCGATGTCTTGAGGATAAATACCCATATAGGCACGTGCGACTTCGCCATTGGTTTTGAGCTGCTCGTAAATATCCATCGCCGCATCAATAGGAATTGAGAACGACAAGCCCATATAACCGCCCGTACCACTAAAGATACGTGAGTTAATACCGATGACTTCGCCGCGCTGATTAAATAATGGCCCGCCTGAGTTACCCGGATTTAATGCCACATCAGTTTGGATAAAGGGCACGCTGGTCTCACGTGAAAAGCTGCGAGACTTGGCACTGACGATACCTGCGGATGCCGAATAATCAAAACCAAAGGGCGACCCTATCGCCAATACCGGCTCACCTACCTTTAGACTGTCTGAATCACCAATCGGTAAGGCTGGGAACTGGTTGCCTGTGACTTTGAGCACCGCCACATCTGAGCGCTCATCGCTACCCACCAAGGTCACATCCAGCTCTGTTCTGTCATTAAGGGTCACGGTGATTTTGTCTGCACCAGCAACCACATGGTGATTGGTCAACATATAACCATCGGTGGTGACAAAAAAGGCGGTGCCATAAGCGTGTTCAATCGCAGGCGTCGCTGCTTGATCCGGAATACGTAAGCGATCTCCGAAGAACTGACGTAACAGCTCGGCGGTTTGTGCTTTGGCAAGCTCATCTTCACTGACCGTTTTGGTGACATTGACTCGTGCCACCGCTGGCGTCACTTGCTGTACTAAGTCAGAGAAGTCAGCAGTGGTGACCGCTGCTTGTACCTGAGACATAGTGGCTACATTAATACCTGTCGCCATTACCGTGCCGATAGCCAGTGCCAAAGTACTGCGTTGTAACCAACGCTGCATACGAATAGTAGATTGTGCTTGAAACATATTGATAGGCATATTGTCTCCATATGAGTGATTATTATTGTTAGCAACAATATTATCGCTATTATCGCCATAATAGATATAGCCAAATCCATATAAACCCGCTACATCGTCATCCTCGTTAACCATACTAAGGTATAGCCTGCATTCAGCTCCCTTATATCAAGGTTATTTAAATTCAACGATAGCAAGCTTGTCTAAATTTATAGGAATAGTCCTGACTGCTGGTCAGTTTACTACTTGTCTGCGAGTTTATGTAGTAGCGCCTGACCATGATGGCAAATATAAGCCGTTTTAATATGACGTCATACTGTCTTCTCATTTTTTGTAATCTTTGATATTGATATTGATATTGATATTAATAGTGCCGTTACCTACTCGTGTGTCAGCGCAGAACGATGGCGCGTGGCTATCACGGCAGACAGACCCTTGACATATATAAAATAAAATCATGATATGATAACAAACCTAATAAATTATTTAGCAAACAATAGTCAGCTATAATAAGGTGTTATTTACGGAACGCCAAGCAATTTGGCTTTTATCGCCTTTATTTTCCATCTTTTGTGTTTCTAGCATTGGTGTATTTAGCTTGAGACACTTTTGTCTTTGTTACTATATAGTATATATATCATCCATGATTCATGATGGCTATGGTTATTATTAATTTGCCGTTACAAAAGGTTTTTGACGGCTAACGATGACCTATTTTAATAGCTATACAGCATCACAAGATTATAAAAGGATTAATTTATGGATACCGCCCTATTATTATCCGGCGTGGTTGGGATTGGCATTGCCGCCCAATGGTTGGCTTGGTATTTAAAGCAACCATCCATTTTATTTTTATTACTTATTGGTATTATCGTTGGCCCAGTGCTCGGCGTATTCGACCCTGACTTGGTGTTGGGCGAGCTGATGTTCCCGTTTATCTCTTTGGGGGTGGCGATTATTTTATTCGAAGGCTCGCTAACGCTAGAGTTCGATGAAATCAAACAACACGGCTCGGTCGTGCAGATGCTGGTATCAGTCGGGGTACTGATCACCATTGCTATCGTGGCGCTGTCGACTTATCTATTGTTCGATGTCGATCCACTGATTGCGTTGCTGTTCGGTGCACTGGTCTGTGTGACGGGGCCAACGGTAATTATGCCGCTACTGCGTAGTGTGCGACCCAACAAGACCATCTCCAATATCCTGAAATGGGAAGGCATTATCATCGACCCCATCGGCGCTATCGCCGTGGTATTGGTCTACGAGTATATTATCTCAGGCGGCGAAGCCAGTAGTATCTTACTGTTTGCCAAAATCGTGGTACTTGCAACCGCGCTAGGTATGGCGGGTGCTTGGGTACTGGCGTTCCTCATGCGTCGGCATATGATTCCTGAGTTTTTGCGCAATGTCTTTACCCTTGCCTTTGTTTTGGTATTATTTTCAGTCTCAAACCATTTAGAGCATGAGTCGGGTCTACTGACCGTCACCGTATTAGGCGTTGCCCTCGCCAACTGGCCAAAATTCCCGCGCGATACGATTTTAGAGTTTAATGAATCGTTAACCATTTTATTAGTTTCAGTATTATTTATCATTCTTGCGGCTCGTGTTGAGCTTGAAAGTCTACTGCAGGTTGGTTTTGCGGGTCTAGTATTACTGGCTATCGTGATGTTCATCGCGCGTCCATTATCAGTATGGGCCTCTTCCATTGGCTCTAACTTAAAGACCAATGAAAAGTTAATGATTAGCTGGATTGGACCACGCGGTATCGTCGCTGCCGCTATCTCATCTCTGTTTGCGATTCGCTTGCAAGAATATGATATCCAAGGCGTTGAACTGCTAGTGCCATTGGTATTTTTGGTCATTATTGGTACGGTCATGATTCAGGGCTTGGGCGCAAAAATGGTAGGTAACCTGCTTGGTGTCCGTGAGCCTGAGACCAACGGTATCCTGATCGTCGGCTCCAACCCAATTGCCCTGCTCGTCGCCACCTCATTAAAAGAGCAAGGCTTCGATGTCATCGTCGCTCATAACAACTATACCAACATCGCGCGCGCGCGTATGAGTGGTCTGCGCACCTATTTTGGCAACCCCATCTCTGATCACGCCGACCATCATCTTGACCTCATTGGTATTGGTCATTTATTTGCCATGAGTATGGATAAAGAGATGAATACCTTGTCTGAGATTCATTACCGTCATGAGTTCGGTGAACGTAAGCTTTATCGCCTCAAGTTCAGCGACGAAAAAGTTAAAAGTGAGCGCGACGATAAGCAAGGTAACTTCCATTCACAGTGGCTGTTTGGCAAAGATGTCACCTACACCAAGCTTGCCAGTATGCTGTCCAGAAAAGCCCGTATTAAAATCACCAATATTACGGACAGCTATAGCTTTGAGCAGTATAAAGCTGACAATAAGCAATTCGTGCCGCTCTATACGCTAGACAAAGAAGGCAAGCTGCACGTCATCACGGACAAATTCGAAGGATCAGTACCGCGCGATCGCAAGCTGATTTCTTTGGTCGTTGATGATGAGGTACAGCCAAAGCCAGTAGACGTCACGCCAAAGCAAGAGCAAGCACGCGCTGCTGCAGATGCCAGCTTTGAAGCCAACTCTAAAGCGCCTGAAAAGCGTAAAGAAAAAGAGATGGTGGAAGAGATCGCTGATACGCCAGAACAAGAGCTAGCCGTCGCGACTGATAAAGACAGTGACAAGAGTGCCTCTAACAGCACTAATAATGCCAGTATCAAAGCGGCGGCAGCAAAGAGTGATGCTGTAAAGGAAACCACAAAGGCTGAAACCAATGAAAATCAGGACATAGAAGCTAAAGAGTCTTTTAACAGCCCCTCTAATAAAGGCGTGATGTCTGATAATTCAACGGCAACATCCAAGACTGCTAAGCCGACTACTAGCAATAGTGGTACAAACGGTAATGGTAATGCGCCGAAGATGAAAAGTGGTGCGCTCGACCCTAATCGCCTACCTGACTCAGATCATGACAATACCAATAGTGATGCGAAGATAAAGGATGCGGCAAAAAAGGCTGCGGATAAACCATAACGCTATTGTCTGAAAAGCTAACGAGCAAATAAAAAGCCCTCATAATGATTATGAGGGCTTTTTTATAGGGTGCTATTTGACGATGTTTGGCAAGATTTAGCCATTTTTAGCCCATTTAGATGACTATCGAATAAATTGAAGACGCGCTCTAGCTAAGATGAAATCGTGTCGCAACCGTTTGCCATACTCGCACACTTACTTCGTCAGCACTGCCTGAGGCGTCGATACGCTGGATACGCTCAGGCTGCTCGCCAGCAAGGACACTGAAACCTTTATGCACCCGAGTAAAAAACGCCGTCGCCTGCTGCTCAAAACGATCGGCAGCGCTACGTTTACCCGCCCGCGCCATGCCTTCCAATACTGGCAAATCCAACCATAGAGTCAGCTCGGGCAACTGGGTAACAAACTGACCGATAAGGCTGTCAATTTTGGCTCGTACCGCCTCATCACCATGCGCACGTCCAAAGCCCTGATAGGCAATGGTAGAGTCGGTAAATCGATCGCATATCACCCATTTACCACGCTGTAATGCGGGCAAAATTACTTGTTGCAGATGGTCACAGCGCGCCGCAAACATCAGTAGCAGCTCAGTATCATCATTAATTCTGGTATCAGGGTCTAGCAAAATAGCGCGCAACTGCTCTGCAAACGGGCTACCACCCGGCTCACGGGTACGCAGATAGTCGATACCATGCGCCTCTAGTCGCGCACATAACTGCTCGATAGCGGTGGTCTTGCCAACGCCTTCGGTACCTTCAAAGCTAATAAAGCGCCCTTGCATGGGCGCGGTATCTGTAATCTCAGGCGTGGCTTGAGCTGGGCTGCTGTATGCTAAGTTGGCTGCTATAGATGCTGACATACTATGACCTTATGTCATTGATGAGAATGGGCGTGGCTCTTCGGTACATACTGGCTTATGACGGCGGCGTTTGCGAGCGCTTTTCACGCATCACGCTCAGGTACTCTTTTACCGCCTGATTGTGCTCAGCCAAGCTATTGGTGAATTTGTGCCCACCGTTGCCTGTCGCCACAAAATACAACGCATCGCTATCCGCCGGATGTAAGGTTGCTTCGATAGAAGCCGCAGAAGGCAAGGCTATCGGTGTGGGCGGCAAACCATCAATTTGATAGGTGTTATACGAGGTCTTTTCGTCGATGTCTTTACGGCGAATATTGCCATCATAGCGGCTGCCCATACCATAGATAATGGTCGGATCGGTCTGCATGCGCATGCCTTTATCCAAGCGGTTTTTAAACACCGCAGAGACTAAAGGACGCTCTTCTGCCACGCTGGTTTCTTTTTCGATAATAGAGGCCATAACCAGCGCTTCATAAGGACTCTTATAAGGCAGGTCAGGCGCACGATTTTCCCATGCTTTGGTCAATGCCTGCTGCTGACGCTTGTACAAATCTGTCAATACCTGCTTGTCGCTGGTGCCCTCGCCGTAATAATAAGTATCAGGCGCAAACCAACCCTCAAGATTATGATTGACGATAGGGTCGTTACTATTGGTCACGCTGTCTGGCAATATACCTGCCAAATCTAAAGCCTGCGCGATACTAGCATTGCTAGCATTAGCGCCATTCACTGTCAGCACTTCTTTTTTGATAGTGTTATTATCACGTAGCGTTTGATATAGATCTTTAGACGTTTTGCCTTCGATAATTTGCACTTTTACCATCGCTGCTTTAGCCCCTTGCGCGAGCACTTGCAGCGCCTCAGCGATGGTTGGGTTCTCTGGTAATTGATAAATACCGGCATGTAATGGCGCGTCCACTTGCGACTTGATATAGAGCTTGGCAATGCTGGCAGAAAAAAGTGGAATCTGCTGTTGCCACTGCGGCAATAAGCCGTAATAGGTCTGACCTGACTCAATCGTCACCATTTGCTGCGGCTGCTCAATCCGTCCAAACAACGTCTGATAGACCATCACTAAGAAAAACGCGGCAATCAGCCCAAGCACGAGCAAGACTTGATAACCGCGCTGCATAAAGAACGACTGATTGTCTGCTTTATATTTACGTGGCTTACTTTTGCCGCTGATGAGCGAGACATCTGTTGCCGGTACGTCCTCTACTGCCGCCTCGTCGACGACTGGTCTAGCATCTGATGGCGTGCTAGCAACACGCTCGTCAACAGTTCCCGCTTGCTTATTGGATGGGGTATCATTAGGACGTTCAGGAGGCGTTTCAGGTGTGGGCGTGCTCATGGCAACTCGCGAGGCAGAAGTTTGCTAGAATTTAGCACTGAACCGTGCGCTTTTCAATGGTATTTGCTTAGCTTATGAATTATCTTGCTATTGATAGCAGTTTATATGGCTTAATACTTAGGCGTTTTTTTCAGTATTCTCAGCTTATCTATTAATAATGAAAATATCTTATGAACCTACATTTTAACCAAAGTCTTGCTAAAAACTATCACTCTGAACCTCAAAAAGTTCGTGTACTCAGTGAAGCATGGGTAAAAGAAAATAGTTACTGCACCAATTGTAGCGCCCAGTCGCTAGCTGAGTTTGCTAATAACAAACCTGTTGCTGATTTTTATTGCGAAAATTGTAATGAGCAATATGAGCTAAAAAGTAAAAAAGCCAAGTTAAGCAATGTTGTCAATGATGGTGCTTATAAGACGATGATTGAGCGTATCAATAGTAAGAACAATCCCAGCTTCTTCTTTTTAACCTACTCAAAAGAATACACCGTCAATAACTTTCTGATTATTCCCAAGCATTTCTTTACACCCGATATTATTGTTAAGCGTAAACCCTTATCAGTGACGGCAAAACGAGCAGGTTGGGTTGGTTGCAATATTGACTTACGCCAAGTACCCGAATCGGGCAAAGTATTTTTGGTCAAAGACCAACAAGCTATACCGCGTGAAAATGTCACTCAACAGTTCCAAAAGACTTTATTTCTACGCAAGCAATCTATGGCTTCACGTGGTTGGACACTCGATGTCTGGCAATGTATCGACCGACTCGATGACAGTTTTTCTCTCAATCAAGTTTATGCTTTTGCTGATGAGCTGCGGCTCAAACATCCTGAAAACAACCACGTAAAAGATAAAATCCGCCAACAGTTACAAGTATTACGAGATAAAGGCATCATTGAATTTGTGAGCCGTGGTCACTATCGAAAGTTATACTAGTCGCTTCTCGTTGTAGTGCTTAGGTTTTGGCTGTCCTTTTTTGTCACGGTATACATCGGCAATCAGCTCATCTCTATCATCCCATAATGGTAATCGCGCAGTAGCCACAAGACGCTGATGAAACTTATGCGCTGGATACTCCCAATCAATTTCATCATTGATTTTGAAAAAATGCACTCCACGATAGTCGATATAAGCATGCAATCGATTACGCACATAGCGATTCCACTGCCATAACAGCTGTACCGAGTTGCGTGCAGGTTTGGTAAAAGGAATTAGATTAACCGTCAATGCACACATCACCAATTCATCATTAGCAATAACGTCGATACCCTGCTCAATGACTTCTTCTCGCGTATGCGCATACTCAAACATACCTCCAAAAGCCAGTTGGGTGTAAGGCGACAAATGCACAATTTCATTAGGCTTAGCTTTGGCCAATCTACAAATTTCATCAAAAACCATTAAACGTCTGATTTGTATTGGAACCCTTACTTTTTCATATATGGAATGCATGCAGTATTGTCCTTTTAATCATTTCTATTGAAAAAGGATCATTGATCGATTTGCTTTATGACACAAGTCTGCGTAACAAAAGACGATCACTTCTTTTGAGCGCTTTTGCTAATCTAGTTGGTATAGATAACAAAAATAGATTTTGAATATGACAACTTGTAATTGTTGAGAATAGTTATGATAAGGACAGACGGTTTGAATATTTATCAAATAGAAGTAATCGAAACGATGAGTGCACTTATAGAAGTGGTTGCAGAAGATGGTGAAACTGCTCTGCTAAAAGCGCGAGAAGAATATAGAAGCGAGAATATTACTTTAGAACCTGATGATATGCTTGATACTGAATTTATTATCTTTGGCGTAGAATAGAATGAGTAGCTAGCTCAAACCTAAAGTAGCTCTCAGTACTTGTGAACCTTAATGGATAAGCGTATAGATAATAGTAGAGCGCTGGCTCTTAACCAGTACATTCAATAATGGTCTAACAGTGAAAAACGGTAAAGTCCAGTCAGTCAATAAAGGTCAGTGGGACAAGCTCATCAGTGACAATGATGCTTATAATTTTACCTATCAATGGTTATCTACTGTCCGTGAAAAAATGGCAGATAATGCAACTTTATGGGTCAGTGGCACACATCATAATATTTTCACTCTAGGTCGTATACTACCTGAGTTAGGCTTCAAAATACTCAATGTCATTACGTGGGAGAAAACCAATCCACCACCCAATTTTTCTTGCCGCTTTTTTACTCATTCGACAGAGTTTATCATTTGGGCAAGAAAATACCCTAAAATACCGCATTACTTCGACTATGATTTGATGAAACGATTAAATAATGACAAGCAAATGAAAGATGTTTGGCGTTTGCCAGCTATTGCCAAATGGGAGAAATCTTGTGGTAAACATCCAACACAAAAGCCTATGGCATTACTAGCGCAAATTATTTTAGCTTCCACCCAAAAAGATGCGTTAGTTCTCGATCCTTTTGCAGGTTCTTCCACAACAGGTATTGCAAGCAGTGTACTAGGAAGGCGCTTTATTGGTATCGAGCAAGAAACTGAATATCTGAAATTGAGCCAAGCTCGATATGAAGATCTTCAAAACGAAGGCAGGAAAGATTTTTTTAGACAGCATTTTTATCGTTTATTGAATAAATAAGATAGTAACTCACTCACTTTATAACCCCACCACTTCACCCGACAATAACCTCAAACTGCTCATCGGCATAATACCGCGTAACGCATTGCAAAAGAACAGTTGGCTTAACTGCGGCAAATCCTCATCTTGTAATGGTCTTATGATGGCTGGCTGCTCTGTACTGGATAGCCCATCGATGAGCGCTTGCCGCATCACGCCAGCGACGCCCGATTGTGCCATCGACGGCGTGTACCATTGACCAGTGCTCAGATAGTTGCCGTTGTTTTGAGGATGTGAAGGATTGGACGATTTTGCGAATGGCGATTCTGATAATTGATAGAACACATTACTCATCGTTCCTTCAACCCACTGCCCGCTCATATCACGCAGCAGACCTTCGCCAATATTTGGCTCTGTATTGGCTGGTAAATGCTTGGTTTGTAATGAATGGGACGTCAATTCTTGGGCTTTGATGCGTTGCAGCTCGGCGCTTGCCAGCACAGTATCGAGGCGATTTAAGCTTTTGAGTCCGGCCAGCGGTGGCGGTAAGCAAGCAATTTGAGAAGACAAACAAATGGCAGAAGCCACTGGTTGCACAGGCACTAAGCACCCATCAGGTAAAGACATCTGCTCAGCAGTGGCGAGAGGCATGGCGGAAGACTTGAGCCAGATCTCACACGCACTGCCGGACGTGCTTGGCGTATAACCATAACCACGGACATCTTGCACCGCGCGGGTGACGATAAGCTTAAGCATGCCTTGCTGCAAGTGCTTGGCCTGTCTATGCAAGGTAGCTAACAGTGTTCGGCTATCGATATCGAGATGCAAGGCACTGGCATGAGAGTCAAGACGCTGCTGATGATAGTCCGACCACAGTATCCGCCCGTCGATGACGCCCATAGTGGTAAAAAAGCCATCACCATATGCCAGTCCGCGATTGTCTAATGGCATGGTTAGCGCTGTTACTGCTGCGTCATCGCTCGCCGCGCTTAGAGGTTGCAGACGTAGCCAGCTGTTGGGCGGCGGCATAATGGCGGCCACCGTTTAGCTATTGTCTGTTTGCGCATCGGCTTTATTCAGCACCAGCATACAGCTGTAAAACTCACATTTCGCCAGCTCTATTTTTTGTCCACCGACGGTTTTATTCTTAATAATTTGACCGCCCAGCATATCAGCGATTAATTTTCCGCCCTCATCACCCATCAGCTGACGCGCTAGCATATAGGATTTTTTGGCATGGTTTTGACTCAGCTCTTTTTCTTTTTTTGAGTCGGTTGGATTGGCGTAATACCAACCAAGCTCCAGATATTTTTCGGAGTCGATAAGGTCTAAATAAGGCGCATCGGTATCCATAAAGCGATACTTAGAGGCCGAATTACTGGCGTAGTCTAGGCTGTTTTCGTCCGTGCTGACCACTTTACCAAAGGTCGACTTGATATCATCCAACGCATCAACCGTAAGCGGGTCTACTGGGGCAGCGCTCCACGACGCAACCTCATATTTTACTGGTATGCCTTGCTGAGCAGTGGCACCATCTAAGTCGGCGGTTTTGGTCGGAGTGGTTTGCGTAGAGGTATCCGCAGCGCTCTGTTCGCTAGTGCTTGCCGCACTGGCCTCTGGATTTTGGGCGTCTTCTTTGGTGCTATCACAGCCACTCAACGTCACGCCAACTGCCATTATCATACTGACCATCAAGGTCTGTAGGTTATTATTCAACATGGACAATTTACTCACACTTTTAGATTGGTCTCAAAATAGTATTAACGAGCTGGCAGATGTGCCACTGATAATGAAGAATGTTGTTATTAAAAAGCTTGGTTGTAACCTAGCAGTTCCTGGCGTCTATTGATATCGATTTTTATGCTCACTAGTTTACCCAACTGCTGAACGCTTGACTACCCTTTAGGTTACGGATACCGCTCCCAGACAGTACAGATTTGTTAAAGACCTCACGTCTTAAAACGCTGTGTTTAATCGTGTATTTATTCCTTAACCGCTCCATTTGTCAAACATAACGTTATCCCTTATGATGAGTGGGTTTGAATGCTTACCAATCTGACCACTCCATGCCCTTACTGCCAGCGGACTATTTATGACCCAGCACTTTATTGTTATTGGCAATCCGATTGCCCACAGCAAATCCCCTGCAATCCATACCCAGTTCGCCGCGCAGGCAGGGATTGAAATTAGCTATCAGCGCCAGTATTGTCCCGATGAGGCAGCCAGTTTTATGGCGGTTATTGAGGCGTTTTTTCATGGTGGCGGTGTGGGTGCTAACGTGACGGTTCCTTTTAAACAAGTCGCTTATGCGTGCTGTCAGGCACGTGGTGGCTTATCAGAGCACGCCAAAGTCGCTGGTGCGGTCAATACGATTCTGCTCAATAAAGCGCTATTAAAAAGCGGCGCGCCAATAGCAGAGGCACTATACGGCGACAATACTGATGGGCAAGGATTGGTCAATCATATCAGTAGCTTGGGTTGGCCGCTAGAGGGTGCACGCGTTGCCCTCATTGGCGCGGGCGGTGCGGCACGCGGGGTGATACTACCCCTGATTCAAGCAGGTATCGGAACCCTGACAATTGCCAATCGCACAGTGAGCAAAGCCTGTGACTTAGTCAGCGAGCTTAGCGCCGCCAGTACCTCTATTAGTCAGCAGCAGATTACCGCTTGTACCACTAGCGAGCTGCGCGGACAGTTCGATATTATTATTAATGCCACATCGATTGGTCTATCAGGTGAGACTTTGCCACTGAGCGACACCCTACACGGTCACTATGCTTACGACATGATGTACGGTCGCACGCTACCGTTCTTGGAGCATTTCGCGGCACGTGGTGCGCAAATATCAGACGGCTACGGCATGCTTATCGGTCAAGCCGCCTTAAGTTTTGAGCGTTGGACGGGTCACAGTATCGATGTAGTGCAAGCCACTAAAGCCCTCAACGTCAAATGACTTACACGACCATTTAGTGACTTGTTGTAAGAAAAGCAGAATTACAAAGCGCTCTCATATGCTTTGAATTTATGGTGTTGATTTAGTGTTTCGTTGTTTGACCAAAACGCGCCAGCATCCAGTTTTCTATCTGGCGTAACGGTACGCGCAAACGGTTTGAATGAATCGCCAGACCACCGCTAAGACCGACGACGCAGCCAATCGTGGTATCAAGCATGCGCACACGAATGACTTCCTCGGCCACGGGCTGTACCAGCGACACACTGCCATATTCAGCGATAAATATCGTTAATGGCGTAATAAATATCACTGCTAAGCCATAATGACGATCGACCAACGACTCGATACAGAGCATCATCATCAGAACGGCTATCGCAACGCCCCATATCGATAGCCCCCACGACAGCATCCAACCTGCGACTGCCATTCCGACCAAAGTACCGAGTAAGCGATGCACTTGTTTGATCCACATCGTGCGTAGCTGCATACCCTGAATAATGATAAAGCAGCTTATAGCCGCCCAATACGGATAGGGCATCTCTAGCAATATTGCGATTGCCAACGCCAAGCTCACAAAGCCAGCCACAATGAGACTGTCGCTAATCATGTCCGGCTCATAGATATAAATCGGCGCAGGTACTATAGGACGCGTGGCCAATAAAAACAGACTATAAAGCAGCGCCAACAACATCGAAATGCCACTACCCAACATCACCAGCCCTGTTGCTGACAGTACTTGCGCTAATGGCACAGGAATAAATAACGCAATCGCCCCCGCCATCATCACAAACAATCCTGCCGGTGGCGGCTGCCGATAGTAACGACCTAATATGATAATAGCAAAAGCAAGCAGCGCAAATATAGGCAGTCTGAGCACAGGTATCTGCTGAGCGATAAGTCCGAGCGCAAAGCTCAATACCATGGCAAAGCCCCACGCCATGACCGTCACCAGACGATACGGTAGCGTGCCTGACAATGGTAAGTTGAGGATAATCATCGCACCCAACGAGGCCTTGATACCTGAGGATAAAGCATCAAAATAAGCACCGACAAAGACTGGAAAGCTAATCGCAATGGCCGCAATAATCGGCATATGCCAAGGTCTTTTACTGCGGTTAATCGTTAACAAATGCGCCAGCTCACCTGCAATTAAAGCCTTAATAGAGGCAAACAGTGCTGTTAACCAAGATGCTAGACCTGCCTTGTGCTTTGATGCGCTCATAAATCGCTTTCCTTATTCTACTGACATTGCATCGAGATTTTTTCGATTCATGGGACATTACTTGTTTTATATGACTTTGCAGGCTGTTTATACAGAAATCATTCGGGGTGCTACTACTTCACAAATTACTTTATTAACTTATAACTTAATTTAATGTATAATTTTACGAATTATGAATATTAGTTATACGTTATATATTTGTGGCTGTAGAAGTCTTATACTCGTATCACCGTCATAGTAGTTGACTTTTATTAAGTAACGCTTGACCATACCTATAGCGGACAAGAATTTATTCATAAGTCCCATCGATCCTCCATAAGATCATTCATTTGCCACAAAAAATAAGCAAACATTCACTTGAATACACTTAGGTTTGAATCCTAGTGCTATGACAGTGAACCAACCAAAGAGACCAACTATGTTAACTTACAAAGCACCTTTACGTGATATCAAGTTTTTAATAAATGATGTTTTCGACTTTCAGACGCATTACAAAGATTTAGACAACGGCGCAAATGCTGATCCTGAAACGGTCGATATGATTTTGCAAAGCTTTGCTGACTTCTCTGAAAATGTCTTAGCCCCTTTGTACCAGCCAGCAGATGCAGAAGGCTGTCATTTTGAAGAGGGTGTTGTCACTACCCCTAAAGGCTTTAAAGAAGCTTACGATCAGTTTGTAGACGGCGGCTGGCAAGGTATTTCGTACCCTGAAGAGTACGGCGGTATGAACTTGCCTATGTCAATCAACCTCATTAAGTCTGAAATGATGGGTACGGCGAACTGGCCGTGGGCAATGTATCCTGGCCTATCGACAGGTTGTATTAACACCATCATGCAGTACGGTACTGATGAGCAAAAAGAAACTTACTTGCATAAATTGGTTGAAGGCACGTGGGCAGGTACGATGTGCTTGACTGAGCCACAGTGTGGTACCGATTTAGGACAAGTAAAGTCAAAAGCGATTCCGCAAGAAGACGGTAGCTACAAGCTTAGCGGCACTAAGATTTTCATCTCAAGTGGTGAGCATGACTTAACTGACAACATCGTCCATATCGTCTTAGCACGCCTACCGGATGCGCCAGAAGGCACCCGTGGTATCTCATTATTTATCGTACCAAAATTCTTGCCAAATGCCGATGGCGAAGCAGGCGAGCGCAATGGCGTTACTTGTGGCTCTATCGAGCACAAAATGGGTATCAGCTCATCAGCGACTTGTGTACTGAACTTCGACGGCGCGTTAGGTTATCTCATCGGTGAGCCGAACAAAGGCCTAAAAGCCATGTTCACCTTTATGAACACCGCCCGTATCGGTACTGGTATCCAAGGTTTGGCACACACTGAGCTGTCTTTCCAAAACGCCCTACCGTATGCGAAAGATCGTCGTTCAATGCGTACGTTGTCAGGGACCAAAGATCCTGAAAAAGTAGCCGATGCTATCATTCATCACGCTGACGTTCGTCGTATGCTATTGACGCAAAAAGCCTTTGCTGAAGGCGGTCGCTCAATGATTTATCACTCAGCGCGTTATGCCGACAAAATGTCGCAAGGCGTTGCCAACGGTGATGATGCTGAGTTTGAAAAGTGGGATGACAAATTAGGCTTCTATACGCCTATCCTAAAAGGCTTTTTAACCGAGCTAGGTATCGAAGCGGCCAAGCATGGTCAGCAGATATATGGCGGTCACGGCTATATCAAAGAATGGGGCATGGAGCTGATCGCTCGTGATGCACGTATTGCCACTATGTACGAAGGTACCACTGGCGTACAGGCACTTGATTTGTTAGGTCGTAAGGTTATCTTGCAGTCTAAAGGTAAAATCATCCGTGATTACACCTCAAGCATCATGAAATGGTGTGGCGAGTACGCACTTGATAAAGACATGCGTAAATTCGTTTGGGCATTGACCAAGCTTTGTGCTGAGTGGAACACCCTAACCGTACGCTTGATGCTAATGGCACGTAAAGACCGTGAAATCATCTCAGCCGCATCAGAAGATTTCTTGATGTACTCAGGCTATGTCATGATGGGTTACCACTGGGCGCGTATGGCGGCTGTCGCTTATGACAAGCTAAAAAATGGCGGCACTGAGTCACCAGAATTCTACAAAGCTAAAATCCAAACGGCTGAGTTCTATTTTGATAAGATTCTACCACGTACCTCAGGCCACGCCGAGGGTATGGTGGCACCAAGCGAAAGCATGACTGCCATGAAAATCGAAAACTTTGCTTTCTTAGACTAAAATCATGACTAAGACTGTACGAGTTACTTGATTATTAATAAAAAAAGCGCCTATTTATTAGGCGCTTTTTTATGTTTAACTAGGGGGTGTCCTCACTTCAAACGCTTGTATCTAAATGGGCTAAAAATGGCTATGGTATTGCTGATATTAATTTTTTGTCGCCTCTGTCTGCGCAGGCACAGCAAGCAAGAAAAATGGATATCAGCAGTGCGTGAGGTGCCGATATTACTTTTCACTGACTATAGTAGATAAATAACAAAGTCAGTTAGGAGGTACGATGTTTTTGGTTAAAAATAAAACTACTTTAACAACCGCGCAAGTGCTAAAAACGCTGTTGCTTAGTGCCACATTAATAGGCGTTAGCGCACACAGTGCGTTGTCTAAAAATAGTGACACCCCGATTCGTTTTGCCAAAGGCGCGCTTAGTAGTACAGTGACGGGACAGCTTAAGCCTAATGAAAACGAGCGCTGGTATCGCTTTGATGCCAGCAGCAGGCAATATGCCATTATTAATATTGCGCCCCTTACCGGCACCCCAGAGACTGCCAATGTCGGCGTACTGCATATGCCGAATGGCACACAAGATGGCACCAAAGGCGGTATCATTTATCAAGGCTGCTTGCCTGCCACTGGCAAGTATCGATTGCGCATTGCTCGTAATCTGATGGCCACTCAAGGTCGCACCGCAGGTTATAGCGTTGAAGTGATTGTCTTACCTAAGTATGCTAGCGAGTCACTGTGCGAGTATTTGTAAGTATTCAATACGCCCTAGTCACCTAGCATTTTCTTATGATAAATCGCGCTGATTTCTTCCACCTCAACACAGATTTGTATGCCTACGCGCTCTGATTGCTCGGTATCTAACACCTCTTCTATGGTAGCCGTTAATAGCTCAGCAAGCTGATGGCGTATGACCTCATCACGACCGGTCATGATTTTTAGATGCGCATAAACAAAGCCATATGCCTGTTCGTCGTCTTCAACACCCACCAAAAATGTCTCAATAGGTATGATGCGTGCTTTGATATCCGTCGGCTTGCCAAAATGTCCACTATCCCAAAGCGCTTTGTTCAAAGATTTAAGTAAGGATTCTGCATGAGGGATACTGACATTGGGCGTGACTTGAATGGTTAAATGTGGCATGAGACTATCCTTAGAATATAATTACCTTAAAAATATAAGCACCTTAAAAATATAAATATCTTAAAAAAATAAGTACATTAAAAAGCATGGAAAACGGATAAAAAATGAGTGTGCTTGGTCAGCACGAACCTAACCCTTATTCATCAGTGATGGCGGCAAAACGTGCGTCAAGGGTGGCAGCCAATTGTATCGGTGACAGTTCAATCTCTAAGCCGCGACGCCCCGCACTCACATAAATGGTTGGCTGCTGCTCAGCTGAACTGTCTATAATAGTCGCTAAGCGCTTCTTTTGTCCCAATGGACTGACCCCGCCCAGTACGTAACCTGTGCTACGTTCGACTTGCTTAGGGTCTGCCATCTGTACTTTTTTGCATATCAGCATTTTATTAGCAGACAACGCTTTGGCCATTTTTTTGAAATTTAAAGTTCTATCAACGGGCAAAATAGCCACAGCTAGCGAGCCATGGTCAGTCGACACCACCAAGGTTTTGAATACTTGTTTTACCTCCACGCCCAGCTTTTCGGCAGCTTCTAAGCCATAAGATGCGGCACTGCTGTCGTGAGTATATTCGTGCAGCTGATAATCAAGGCCGCGCTGTTTGGCAAGTTGGATAGCAGGAGTCATAGGCGTTGAACTTTTGGTTGTTTGAAGGAGATTTGTTTAACAGCAGTGAGTGCGTGTACAGACTGGTCTGAATATTCATTCATGCTCGCTGACGCTATTATATTATTACGCTAAAGCCTTTAGACTTCAAATAATTGAGCCTTTTAAGCGGCATTTCACTCACAAAATAATTACCGATTCGTATTAATATTAGCAGTATATACAGACATAATATATCGCTTTGATGGCTTTTATGGCATCATAAGAGTAATACATTTCACTAATTTTGATACCCATTATGATACCCAGTTTCTTAAAGAATAAGTTCCTAAAAAAACGGATTTTTAAAGCGCCAGTCACGGCCGATAGCCAGTCAGCGACAGACAACGATGCAATAACTGACGGCGAGCCAGTCGTTACCAAGCCTTACTCGAATGCGCCCATCAATCAGCTCTATCGTAAGGTATCGGGTCAGCTACTCGATGTCGCCGTTAAGCCGAAGCTGTTGGGCGAATTGCCGGAGTTTGATACGGATGATCAGACGCTCAGATTTTATGTGCTGCAAGATTATTCGCGCTCCAACAGTATTTTGATCGACTTGCAGACGCAAGAGCACAACCTACCACCAGCATTGGTCGGGGTGAATGATGTCGCCCATAACATTAAAGAAAACGCGGCCATTATATTTTTGCACCATCCACATTCTAAAGACAGTCAGCTGTCGCCACGACTATCACGCTTGGTGTCTGCCGTTTTACAACATCCAGAGTTAAAGGTTCGTTTAGTGCCCGTCTCTATCCTGTGGGGACGCGCACCCGAAAAAGAAGACTCCCTCTTTAAGCTATTGACCGCTGATAACTGGGAAGACCCTAGCATCACCAAGCAGTTATTTAATATCGGAGTGATGGGACGCGATACCTTTGTCCAGTTCCACCCACCGCAAGACTTGCGCACCCTTATCAATGACAATCTCCAAGGTCATGGAGAAGGCCCCGCTGTCTTTGATTCTACTGCCACTGATTCAACTGATTCGAGCCATTCAACTGCTGATAGCACAAATGAGACCACTACCGTAGCGAATTATGCGTTAGTCGCGGCTGCCGATGGCAATCGTGAATTGGTGCGCATGCTGCAACAACAGCTTAATATTTACCTAGATAAACAGCGGGCCAGCATGCTTGGTCCTGATTTATCAGACAGGCGCAACTTGGTGGATAAGCTGATATATTCACCAGCGATTAAGCATGCGATAGAAGCTGAGGCCAAAGCGTCAGGCACCAATGTTCGTGATGCCCGTATCCTTGCCAAGGGCTATGCAAACGAGATGGTCAATGACTACTCGCACTCTATCATACGCGGTTTTTATAAATTTTTGACATGGCTATGGACGCAGCTCTATGACGGTGTAGAAGTCCATCACTTCGAGCGTGTACGCGAGCTTGCCACCGACTACGAGCTGGTATATGTCCCTTGTCATCGTAGTCATGTCGATTACCTTCTACTGTCTTATGTCATTTATAAACGTGGCCTGAGCATTCCTTATGTTGCAGCAGGTGATAACTTAGATGTGCCCATCTTAGGCCCACTGTTGCGCGGCGCGGTGGCGTTTTATATTCGTCGAAGCTTCCGTGGTAATGCGCTTTATACCGCCGTACTCCGTGAGTATATGCATACGCTTATTACCCGTAATACCCCAATTGAATACTTCATCGAAGGCGGGCGCTCACGCTCAGGGCGTCTATTACCACCGAAGATGGGTATGCTGGCCAT
The DNA here is from genome assembly GCF_965638355.1 of Psychrobacter okhotskensis. Lineage (NCBI taxonomy): Bacteria > Pseudomonadati > Pseudomonadota > Gammaproteobacteria > Moraxellales > Moraxellaceae > Psychrobacter > Psychrobacter okhotskensis. The sequence goes on along the minus strand of NZ_OZ281822.1, from coordinate 237,236 downwards.
GACGGTACACAGTCAGTTACGCCAAACCAATAAGCCAGTAGTCTTCATCCCGACTTATATCGGTTATGAGCGCATCATGGAAGGCGGCACCTATGTTGGTGAGCTAAAAGGCAAGCCAAAAGAATCTGAGTCGTTAATAGGCTTACTCAAAGTTGGGCGTAAGATTGAGCGTATTTTTGGTAACGTGCATTTGAGCTTTGGCACACCGCTACACCTTAGCGACTTTATGCAAAAATTTGATGTACCCGCCAACAGCTTACCTAGTGATCGCACGGATACCCCACTCGATGAAAAAACCGGCGCGATGGTCGATAACATCGGCGTCAAAGTGATGCAGCATATCAATAAAGCCGCCGTCGTCACTCCGGTGTCACTATTGTCATTAGTCCTGCTATCAGCACCAAAAGCGGCGCTCGATGAAGATATCTGCCGTGAGCAAATCGCCCTATATCAAGGTCTGGCTCAGCAGCTGCCCTACTCTGATGATACGGTGGTCACTGATATGTCACCACAGCAAATCATCGATTATGGGGTTAAGCTCAAGCTTATCGAGCGTATCCCGCATATTTTAGGGGATATCATTCAAGTCGCTGGCAAACAAGCCGCCCTGCTCAGCTACTTCCGTAATAACATTTTGCATGTCTTTATTCTGCTGTCATTCCTAGCCGCTTTGGTTGCCCGTAACGGTCGTATCGAACGCAGTCGTCTCAATAGCATTGCCGAGCAGTTATATCCGTTTTTACAAAGTGAGCTGTTTTTATACTACCCAGCGCATGGCCTAGCCGAAACGCTCAATAAAAAAGTGGACAACCTGCTCAGTCATGGACTGATCGTCGAGTTGGGCGATGGTGTGCTTAGCGTTCCTGAGTCTAATAGTAAATGCTATCAGCAGCTACAGGTACTCGCGACGCCTGTCGAACAAAGCCTTGAGCGTTACTTTATGACGCTTGCGCTTTTGGCTCAGCAAGGCTCGGGCAATTTGACCGAAAACGAAGTGGTTGATTTGTGTCATCTACTTGGGCAGCGCTTGTCCGTCTTATATGCTGATGATATTCCTGATTTCTTTGACCGCGCCTTATTCACCAGCTTTATTAGTGCCTTGACCCGTCTAGATTATTTGCAAAAAGATGATGAGACGGGTGTGTTGACTTTTGATCAGCGTATCAACGACATTGCCCATCATGCCAAATACGTGCTCAGCCCTGATATGATGCAAATATTACAGCAAGTGGCCAGCTTAGATGAAGAGGAAATCACTCATGCGATTACTGAGATTAGTAATAAGAAGCAGCGTAAATTTGGGCGCAAGCGTTAGAGGTTTATTGGTTTAATAGGAGAAGAGCTTCGCTAGGAGGCTCTTTTTTTTGGAGAGAATATTTTATATATTGAATATTTTTCTAACTACAAAAATAACTAACATTGAGATGAATACTAGCAGTAACGGATATTTACTAATGATATCCATAATACTTGTATTATTTCGCTCATATCTTTCGATTTCCTGAATTAAACTTTTTACCTCGTAGTCTAATTGGCTTTCCTGTGTTCTGAGGCTTTCTCTATTTTCTAAGTTCAACGTTGTAGGATGGATTAAATCTTGTTCTAATGATAGTTCCAGTGGTTTATCATGACTCCTAGAGTTTTCATCTGTTTGTATCTTGGCGCTCACCCCACTATTAAAAGTGAAAAAATCTTCTTTTCTAGGTAAGGTAATTAATATATTAGAATCATCATTTTTGTCAGATTGTTTTGGAGTAAATTGATGCTCAGGAAATAAAGTGAGCAAATCGGGGTAAAGTTTATTTGAGGTTAATTCTTCTATCGAAATTGTGTTCGATAAAGTCCAAGCAGGTAATCTGTCACTTTCCTTTTTATGCAGTCTAGCTGATAAGTTAAAGTCTTTCTTACTATGGGTTTTAGCTGCTGTAGATAACCAAGCTTGAACAAACTCATCATTCCAAAATCTAGCAGGAAGTAGCGTAATAATATCTTCATTCTTTTCACTAATTATAATTGGAAATATATCCATTGATAAAAGACCATTTGGTAAATGAAGTCGCCAAACCAGAATGGATGTTTTTTTTATGGGTAATAAATAATTATCTAAAAACGTGTTATCTGACTCATTAACTTTAGCCTTATAGTTTAATAGCTCTGTTAAATGTGTTCTCCCAGTTGGATCATATATTATTTCGGCTGGATATCCATTAGGTTCATTATTTTTTATAGTGTTAAACAACTGTTTATTTGCTTGTATTAATACCGCCCATATTACCTTTCCACTTTTATATAAGTTTTGAAGGTTTGATATTTGAGGATAGAGTGCATCATCCTCATTTAGCCAATTAGGCTTTTTAATTTGTAAATAATAGCGCTGTTGTGGTAATAGGTTATTTATATTCTCTTGCAAGCCTGCTTCCACGAACACTTTTGATATTTCTGGAATAATACTTTCTTCTGGAATAATTGCATTAACTGCGTCAAGGTAATTAAGAACATAATCATATATCTGTGTTATCGGGTTACCAAATAGGTTTTCGTAAATAGTTTTTGCGGGCAAAAAGTATCCAATATTTTCCTTGTTGATAAACTTCTTATCGGAACTGAACAAAACTAAGAAAGATCTTTCGATTTCTGGTATTTCCACATTTTCTGAATAAAGTCCTATTGCTTTCCAAATATCTGGGAAATTGTTTTCTGCTAATTTATTTAAACTAGAAAAATTATTAATTTCATCTAGAGCAAACCATAATGCTGCTTGTCCTCTAGCCCTAGAAAACACTTCGCCTACATAAGCAGTTAAACACAAGAACAACCTTCTAATAGGAGGTACGTCTGCAAGTTCTAAATACTCAATATTACGATGCTGACGTAACGCTATAACGAACTTATCAAGTCGTTTGAGACTTAGTAAGCTATAGTCTAGTCGACACTTAATCAATTGTGACCGATAAGCAATGCTAGATAAGTCTGAGTCTACTTTAAATAGCTCTTCAAGAACTTCTAGCATGGTAGCGGTAGCAGTAGTCATAGGAGTATAAAAAGGATCAAAATTCTCTCGTCTAATTAATTCACTTAAGACAATTTGTTGAGTAGAATTCATTTGTGAAACCTTATAAGGCAAATGATCATAGTATAGCTTTATAAAATTCTTCATTACAATAAAAAAAGACCTCTAATTAATTAGAGGTCTTTTTTTATGTCTAAAATTATTGTCTAAAAACTCTTATGATAAACAAAGGTTCTAGGTAGAAATCTTTTTATACTTCATACGCTTAGGAGTGGCAGCATCACCCATGGTCTTTTTACGATAAGTCTCAAACTCAGAGTAGTTACCATCGAACCAAATTGGACCTTCTTCTTCGAATGCCAAAATATGGGTGGCGATACGGTCAAGGAACCAGCGATCATGCGAGACGACCATGACCGTGCCTGGGAATACTTGAATTGCATCCTCTAGCGCACGTAAGGTTTCGATATCCAAATCGTTTGATGGTTCATCAAGGAGCAAGACGTTTGCACCCTGTTTTAGTGTCTTAGCAAGCTGCAAGCGGTTACGCTCACCACCTGATAATTGACCAACGTGTTTTTGCTGGTCTGAGCCTTTGAAGTTAAAGCGACCGATATAAGCACGACTTGGCGTGGTGTAATCGCCAACCGTAATAATATCAAGACCGTCAGACACTTCTTCCCAAACGGTTTTACTGTCGTCTAAGTTGTCACGTACCTGACCAACATAAGCGACTTTGACACTTTCACCCAAATCAACGGTTCCAGTATCTGGCGTATCACGTTCAGTAATCATGTTAAATAGTGTGGTTTTACCCGCCCCATTTGGACCAATGATACCAACGATAGCACCTGCTGGGACGTTAAAACTTAGGTTTTCATAGAGCAAGCGATCGCCAAATGATTTAGAGATGTCATTAATCTCAATAACCTTGTTACCCAAACGTGGACCAGGTGGAATATAAATCTCAGCCGTCTCATTGCGCTGCTGGAACTCTGTTGAGTTCAGCTCTTCAAAGCGCTGTACACGAGATTTCGACTTGGCTTGTTGGCCTTTTTGGTTTTTACGAATCCACTCAAGCTCTTTTTTCAGCGCTTTAGCAAAGGATTCTTCTTGCTTGTTCTGCTGCTCTAGACGGGTGTTCTTTTGCTCGAGCCACTCGGTATAGTTGCCTTCGTACGGATAGCCATGGCCACGATCCAGCTCCAAGATCCACTGAGCAACGTTATCCAAGAAATAACGGTCATGGGTAATAGCCACGATAGTACCGCTGTAGTTCTGTAGGAACTGCTCTAGCCACGCGACAGATTCGGCGTCCAAATGGTTAGTCGGTTCGTCAAGTAACAGCATATCTGGGCGTGACAATAGTAAACGACACAGCGCCACACGGCGTTTTTCACCACCAGACAGTTTGCTAACGTCAGCATCCCAAGGCGGTAGACGCAATGCATCAGCCGCTTTTTCAAGCTGGGTATTTAAGTTATGCGCATCCCATGCTTGGATGATGTCTTCCATCTTGCCTTGCTCTTCAGCAAGCTTATCAAAGTCTGCATCTGGTTCAGCGTATTCTGCATAAATCGCATCAAGGCGTGCCAGCGCATCTAAGGCTTCACGCATACCATCTTCGACATTACCACGGACATCTTTACTGTCATCAAGCTGTGGTTCCTGCGGCAGATAGCCAATCTTGGTGCCCGTTTGCGCGCGTGCTTCGCCGCTAAACTCTGTATCTACGCCCGCCATGATGCGTAGCAAGGTTGATTTACCAGACCCATTGATACCGAGTACACCGATTTTGGCGCCAGGGAAAAACGATAGGTTGATGTTCTTTAGGATTTCACGCTTAGGTGGAACAAGTTTTGACACGTTGTTCATCGTGTAAATATATTGAGCCATTAACACTCCGATAGACTGCATAGAAGAGGCCAACAAATCAGACTTAGCAATGATGCCAAGCATGCTGCGCCTCAAAATCAGGGTTACAAATTATAGGCCATTATCGCATTGTGGCGCATACCCTGCAAGCTGGTAGATGGCTTTAGCAGCTTTTAGCACGCTTTGGCATCGATTTCATATTTTTACGCCTATAAGCACAAGATTATTTGCTTAAATGCATCCTGTAATAGTCAGTATAAGCTCTAGATTGAAAAACAATTCTATTATCCTGATACGCTTCTGTTTTATAAACCTCACAAAAAGTTGCAGCAAATTTTTCGCAAAATTAATGAATAGCCGTTAAGATATTAGATATTCTTAATAAAATATTTTAATAATTGTAGAGTTTTTTTATCTGTTCTAATATGTATAAGCGCTGATAAAAGCGACGGCAAAAGCAGTTAAGTGAGCAGTCAAACGCACGACTTTACAATGATTGAAAAGCATATGATAAAAGGTATTCTATGACGACCGGCTACCGCCCTGAGATTATCCAACGCGCGTTCGTTGATTTTGTTGGGTCGCGCTTGCATCCGTTTTGGTCGTTGACCACGCCCAAACTACGCCTTATTGCGCGACAGACGATCAACGAGGAATTGGTCGCGCTAAAGTTTGAAGCCAATCAGGCCTTTAAACGTCTAGCATTTACTATCGATGATAGCTGGCACGGCGGGCAACATATTCATCTGACTGTGCCTATCGAAGGTATCAACCATCAGCGCAGCTACTCACTGGTTGGGATGTTTCCGCAGCCAGCAGATTTGCACGACGCTATCTTTGATAACAACGCTAAAAATGCCGTTAATGACAGTGCCAGCAATAATTTATGTGCCACCGTTACTATTGCCATCAAACCGCAAGGGTTGGTTTCAGACTATCTGACTCAACAAGCGCCACTTGGTACGGTATTCGATAGTAGCTTGCCAAGCGGTGATTTTACCTTGGCGGATACATCAGCAAAATTAACCAAACAGAAAAGTGAGCTGTCACGCTCTAAGCAATCGCCGTTATTATTTATCGCTGGTGGTAGCGGTATTACCCCGATGTTAGGATTGATTACCCAAGCATTAGCACAAAGCCGCACTGTCACTTTGTTATATTATCACCGTACGTCATTGGCAAAATCACCTTTCCAAGCTTACTGGCAACACTTAGCAACTGCCTATCCCTATTTTGCTTACTATATGGTGAATACCGCTGACCCAAATAACTACAGTAGCCAGCTAGCAGGCTCGCGACACTTAGACGTAGACACCTTATCACTGCTGCCGTTGTCACTAGCAGAGTCAACGATATTCGCCTGCGGCTCATCCTCGTTATTGGCAGGGCTCTACCGTGCTCTAGAGACGTTAAACCTGCCTTCAGATAACCAAACTCTAGCACCTAAGCGCTCGCTGCGAGATAACGTGATTGTCGAACGGTTTGGCACTGCATTGCCTGATTCTGATATGAGCCTTGGTACAAATGAGGAAACGGCTGATATAGCAGTGCAAACGGTCTATTTACGTGGACGACAGCAGCAGTTTAGTAGTGGCACCACTTTACTCTTGGGCGCGGAGCAAGCAGGTATCAGACTGAGCTATGGTTGTAGACAAGGAATCTGTCAACTGTGTCGCTGCCAAAAAATCAGCGGTGTCGTCAAAAATATCCAAACGGGCAAGCTAAGCAGTCATGGTGTTGAATCTATTCAGACCTGTATCAATATCCCGATGACAGACGTCATTTTGGATGTATAAAGCAGGCTTCTTTTATTAGATAGCTATTAGGTGTTGGTACGCCTCCACTCACGGTTTATAGTGTAGAAAAAACCTTGCAAACTCAAAATTAAATACGATTTTCTTGTTATTATTACTGATTAATTAGGGCGTGTTCTCATTTTGAAAATGGCGATAAAAATGAGATAAAGTGCAGGTAAATAAGGAAAATAGCGCAGATAATATCGAAATATTGACTAGCTATTTGACGCAGTTTGGCAAGATTTAGCCATTTTTAGACCATTTAGGCAGGTTCGTTCAGATTGAGGACATGCCCTAAGTAAACTAAATAAAATACAGCAACTTGTACCAGATTTAGATAGCTTAACGCTTTAGCATATTATATGCTAAAGCCCACTTGAATCATAAAACCGGCGCTGTCGTCTGACACCCTAAGCAGTCTCGGTTAAGGACTATTTATGCGCTTATTACCGCCTATGTTCACCGCCCAGTCTGCCGTGCCTACATTTGCTGGTTTAACGAATCTATCGCCAAAACAAGGTTTATATCCAACCCTGAGCGGCGCACAATTACCAACAGCGCGTACAGAAGCCTTGGCTGCTGAGCTAAACACGCTGTATCAGAGCGTGATGGACTCACTGGGCGCTGATGACGCTCGCTATATTCAGCGCGTTTATAGCACCGTCGTCTATAGTGAAATACTGGCCCGTGGTCTACTCGCTGTGTCAGGTCGACTGTCATCACGACAAAGTAGAGTAGTCACTTGGTTACTGGGCACTTCCCTATTAAGTTTTAGCAAAATTTTAAATAATATGGAGCTTGGTCATAATGTCATGCATGGTCAATATGACTGGATGCAGCATCCGCATCTGAATAGTAAGCAGTTTGATTGGGACATCGTTTGTCCAGCGCCGCTCTGGCAGCATTCGCATAACTACCTGCATCATACTTATACGAATATTGTTGGGCGCGATCACGACGTTGGTTATCATTTGATTCGGGTAACTGATGAACAGCCTTGGACGCCAAGCGACCGTTATAATTTACTGAAGACCATGATATTGGCATTGGGATTTGAGTGGGCGGTGGCTTTTCATGACATCCAAATCAGCGTTGACGAATATGCAGAGTCGCCACAGCTAACAGAGATCATGCAGCCAAAGTCTCATGCGTTACTGAGTAAAATCGCCCGGCAAGTGGGCAAAGATCATCTTGTTTTTCCGACGCTGGCTGGCTTAGCTTTCGGTCGCCGTAGTGCGATGACGACGCTGAGTGGTAACCTTACAGCCAATGTCGCTCGCAATATTTGGACGTGGGCAGTAATATTTTGTGGTCACTTTACCGAACAGGCGCATATCTATACCCATCTGGCTGATAATGAAAGCAAAGGCGACTGGTATGTGCGCCAAATCCTTGGCTCTAGTAACATTCAAGGCAGCAAATGGTTTCATCTTTTAACGGGTAACTTGTCACATCAGATCGAGCATCATATCTTCCCTGATATGCCTGCTCGCCATTACGCGCGTATCGCGCCCCAAGTACAGGCAATATGCCAAAAGTATGGCTTGTCTTATAACACGGGTCGCTTTGGTCGCCAATTCAAACAAGTACTGGGTCGTATCAAGCATTTTAGCAAACCAAGTGCAGAAGAGTGGCAGGCACATTTGCAAGCGCAATCTAACGTGCCAGCGCATACAAGTAATGTTACAACGCCAAAAGATGAACCACTTATGCGCGGCTTAAGCAAATATCTGCCACCTGTCGTGCAACAAGCCTTATTTTATTCCAAGTAAATGTTATAAAAATTATGGTAAAAACTTTGTCTGTAGCGCTCATATAATATTAACGGTAACATTTTACCTATCTGTGTTTACCATAAGCAGTCGTACATGACTGGTGTAACAACGGATAATGTCCCATAATATAAAAACGACACATTAGCCTTTTAGAAAAATCATAATAATGGAGTGATATATGAACGATAATACTGAAAAAAAACCATTAGATATTGTCCATGATGACCAAGCTAAACGTTTTGAGACCTCAATTGATGGTCATACTGGCTATCTCAGCTATCAGGAACACGATGATAAACTAATCTACGACCATACTATCGTACCGCAAGAATTGGGCGGGCGCGGTGTTGGTTCTGGTCTGGTCAAACATGCCTTGAACTATGCACGCGAACAGGGTAAAAAAGTCGTACCACAATGCTCATTTGTTGCCTCTTATATAAGCAAGCATCCCGAGTATCAAGATTTGGTATAACTGGCTCTCTTATAGTCCGTTCAATTCAAAAATAAGACAGCGGAACTGAGATACATTTTTTGCAGCCTCTGTCAGCGTAGACACAGCAAGCAAGGAAAATTTGTCTCAGTTCCGCGTTATGACACTTTGTACCTATTTTATTTAGAGCCTACTATATAGGGTTAACTATATTAAGATCTAACAATTGCTACCACACTACCCTCCTATTTATTTGCTGTCTGCAATCATGTATTTATTTTTAAATATATGACAAGATATCGAATATAGGTGGGTTTTTTGTCCTATTTAGAGTATAAAGTTGCTAGCGCACTTATTAGAATTTTTATCAATCCATTAAATAATGAAAGTTAATAAAAACTCGACCAAATCATCCAACATAATAATAAGGGAGACCACCATGAGTAGTTTATCTGACAAACAAATTGACTTACAGCTAGAAGACTTAGCTGGCTGGCAGCGTGACGGCAACAGCATTATTAAAAGCTATGAATTTAATGACTTTATTGAGGCCATCAGTTTTATGAACCAAGCCGCATTTCATGCCGAAGCGCTCGAACATCACCCTGAATGGCACAATGTTTATAATGTTGTAGACGTACGCCTAACCACGCATGATACGGGCGGTATCACCAGTCTTGATATTCGTTTGGCCAAACGAATGGAACATATTATTCAACCCAAACGCTTGTAATACATTTGGACGTATTCTTTATTAAGTCATGTTCATTGACTCAATATGTGAAGCAAAAAAATTAGTAAATAATTTCCATAAAAAAAGTCCTCAATTGAGGACTTTTTCATGGAAATTATTTAGGTAAGATTGTCATTAAGTTCTACGACTGACAAACGCCACAATAACTAATATTACAGCTACTATTAAGAATACATAAGCTATTTCCTTAGTTAAACCGGCAATATTACCGAAACCTAGGAAACTTGCTAATACTGCGATTACTGCAAATATAATAGCCCAACGAAACATAACCTTCTCCTCAATAATTATCAAAAATCAGATAAAAGGACAAATATCAGACCTAAAAAATGATCCTTGCTAATATTCGTCTTACTTCATCTAATGTCCATTTAAGTTGTTGTTTTTTTAATACTATTTACAACTGTGTATGGGGATAGATTAGCAATATTTTTCGCCAAAAAACGTTCATTTTAGTAATAATGTCGGTAGGTTATGTAATCTTTGTAGCAAATCTTAATATTTAGACATTTTTGCTTGGCTTTGCAGCACTTATGTGTAGAGATGGTGAGGTATCACTCAACTCCGAGCATTTTCACCCTATAATTTACTATAAACCATGACAGTTCACACTAACTGGTTCCTACTTACCATTACTATGCCTTAGAATAGATTGACGACTTAGAATCCATTTAACGATATGTAAATATGGATCTTTTTTTATTCCCATCACTCATTTATAGTCGCTTCAATCTAAAAATGGTACGAAGCCATCGAATGCAGATGTATAGACCCTACTTCAAGCAAGGTTAATGCTATAACACTTTTATAACGGATCGGCTCTAGCATTAAATTATGCAGAAAAACACTTATTAAGGATAATAAATATGGCTAATAATATGGATACGTCAAAGAATACGAATGCAGCAGATGATAATAAACAAACCAACAGTAACCAGCGCCCTTACGCCATTATTTTATACGGAGCGACCAGTTTTGTTGGACAGATTACTGCTCATTATTTAACAAGCTTTTTGTCTAATGCCAAAAATAAGGATGGCTCTAACGTCACGTGGGCGATAGCGGGTCGTGACGAAGACAAGCTTAACGAATTACAGTCCAAGCTTGAGAGCAAAGTAGATATTATTATCGCTAATAGTAAAGACGCTGCTAGCCTAGATGAGATGACCAAGCAGGCGCAAGTCATCATCTCAACCGTTGGCCCTTACTTAAGATATGGCGAGGCGTTGGTCAAATCTTGCGCCGAAAATGGCACTGATTATGTCGACCTTACCGGTGAAGCCATCTTTATTAAAGATATGATGGACAAATACCAAGAGACCGCTGAGCAAAGCGGTGCTCGTATCGTCAATTCCTGTGGCTTCGACTCTATTCCGTCAGATTTAGGCGTTTATTTTACCCAGCAGCAGGCAGAAGCTCAGTTCGATAGCACTTGTGATGTCATTCATATGCGCGTAAAAGCGGCGAAAGGTGGCTTATCTGGTGGTACGGTTGCCTCAATGGCGACTATTTTTGAAGAAGTAGGAAAAGATAAATCACGTCGTAAGCAAGTGGCAAACCCTTATCTGCTCAATGATGATAAAGATGCGCCTAGCGTGCGCCAAGCCAATGTCAGTAAGCCAGAATACGATAATGAGCACAAACGCTGGTTGGCCCCGTTTGTAATGGCAAGCATCAACACTCGTATTGTACATCGCAGCAACCAACTGCTTGGCTACAAATATGGTCGCGACTTTAAGTATGACGAAGCGATGTGGATGAAAGATGGGGTAAAAGGCAAACTGTCAAGTTATGCACTGAGCGCTGGACTGTTAGGATTTGCCACCGCGATGATGATTAAGCCAAGCCGCGAATTGCTGTCCAAGCATGTCTTACCAAAAGCTGGCTCTGGGCCGTCGAAGTCTGACCAAGATAACGGTTACTACGATATTCGTCTCTTTGGAAAAACTGCCAATAAAGACACCATCAACACCAAAGTAACGGGCGATAAAGATCCTGGTTATGGCAGTACGTCACGCATGCTGGCACAAGCAGCCTTATGCTTAGCGCAAGATATTAGCAAAGATGATGTCGGTGGCGGGTTTTGGACGCCAGCAGCCGCGATGGGTGATAAGCTGCTAACACGTTTAGAAGCGCATGCAGGTCTTAGCTTTGAGGTAGTCGATGGTTAGCCTTTACAGATGACACTTAACAAACTGTCAATAAACGAAGACTAAAATCTGAATAGCCGTATTTTTAATGATCGTATTTTTAATAACCGTATCTTGGTAACAAGGTACGGTTTTTTTATGGACAAACTCTTTAAAATTTTCAAGCAGATGTTAATGAATAATAATAACGTACATTTTTGGTGAACAATGTTGCCAGTTTTCTCTTTTTTTATACATTACGCTACACATCCTTAGCCTGATGTCACAGCCATGTCTTAGCAACTGACGTAGTATTAAAAACGTTAAAATAAAAAACTAAAGCAGAAACGTCGAATCAAAAATTATGACGTTATTTATTAAAAACTAATTCGTTTTACTAGGGTGTGTCTTCATTTTAAAAATGGTCATAAAAGTGAGATAAACTGCCGTCAAACGAGGAAAATAGTGCAAATAATATCGGGACATTAATCAGCTATTTGACGATGTTTGGCAAAATTTAGCCATTTTTAGCCCATTCAGATACAAGCGCTTGAATTGAGGACACGCCCTAATAACTTGATATAAAAATAAGCCATATAAGAAATAATACTAATTCAAACACATTTATTAATCATTAAAAGGATGTAACCATGAAATTGAATATATTGACCGTTGCTGTTATTACATCAGGTCTAACCATGCTTGCGAGCCATGCAAATGCTGCAATGACAACCGATAATCACGGTAACGTAGGCTATGACAGTTACGACGAATGCGTCACTGCTGTCCAAGATGGCTCAGCCAAGTTTTATAGCCCTTATACCTATCAAAACCCCAAACGCCAAGCTGGTGAAGCCTCTGTCAAAAAGATGCGCTTATCTGAAGTCATGATTCCACAGAGTGTCGTCGACAGCAATAACTTAAATGCTAACAATTATTCAGCAGGTGCTTGTGATTTAGGCGTGGGACAATCGAATGGTCGCTATGGCGTATCCGGCGCTTTGGTCGGCAAATATGTTGCTATCGCCGCTGATATGCCAGTCAACGTCTACATGGATAAAAACGGCAATCCTGTGCGTTTAAGTATGCAACAGTGCGACAATCATTTTGGCGCCAAGTTCCCTACACCAATTATGTCTGAAGCTGTGGAAAGTGAAGCGTTAGAAGCGGAAGTTGCCATTACTGAAGAGCGTAGTATAGAACCCGTTATTATCGAAACGACTCGTGTTATTCGTCCTGCTAAATATAAAGTAAAAGAAGTCATCATCGCACCACAAGATCAAATTAAACGCGTTAATACAGCAAATGGTACGGCCATTGCGGTAGAAGATGCTGGGCGTACTGTAATCGTTGGCGAGGTAGCAGATGCTGAAGTGATTGATAATACTGAAATCAGTCAGACCTTCCCTGTCATCCGCGTTCCTGATAGCGATTTACAGCAGCGCGTTATCGATCCCAATACTGGTAGATATGTCATCGTTGAATAATTTTTTTACAAAAAAAATCTTGGATGCAAGTAAATTATATTCTTATAGTTGATTTAATTTAAAAGTAGTACAAGGCCACCGAGTGTAGATGTATATTTAGTACTTCAAACGAGGTTAACGCAGTAATACTTTTATAGTGGAATGACTATATTTAATAGTCACTGTGTTTAAAGCTAAGGTAAAGAAACTTTATATATTTGCCTGACAATAAGAATACAATAGTTGCACAAAGTCACCTGCGAGCGCACGTCTGTTAGATTTTTAATCTATGTACTACTGAAATAATAATCGCTTAGTTGCTATTCTCTTGCTTAGAGTTTTATTAGATTATTTTATAAAACTCTTTATCCACACCAATCATGATAATCAACAAATGGTTATCATGATTTTGTTTTATCTACACATTGAATGTTAAATATATTAAATATATAGATTCAAAATACACCATTAATTTGTGCTATACGAAATCATGCAAATAAGCGTCAAGTTTGAAATACTTTGAGCTGACGCTATGAGAATGCAAACTGAGGAATAAACTGATGAAAAACCGTACTCTACCTTTATCATTACTGATTGGCGCTATGCTCACTATTCCAAGCTTGGCTATGGCTGCACCTGCTGATACTGCACAAGCAGATATGCAAAATGCTGCTACTACCACACTTGAGACTGAAGCTGAAAATTCAGCCAATGTATCAGTACCAAATCCATCTAACTCGGTTCAGATTAACGAAACCCAGCGCATCTCAAGAGCAAGCGTAAATAGCAACGCCACTCAACAACAGATGGCTCCTGAGCAACAGGCACAACAACAGGCTATGCAGCAAGCGCAACAACAAGCCATGCAAGATTCAGAAGAAGCAATGCCACAAAAAGACCTACAAGAAGATATGTCACAGGAATATATGCTAGATGAAGAATCAATGCTGGAAGAAGAAGCTTCGTCAGAATCACAAGAAGAGCTATAACAAACTCCCCAAGAAGCAACAGAAAATCTATAATACGGTATAAGCGCTTCTGCTAACTGATAAAAGCAGTAATATTTATTTACTACAGCACCTTAGAGTCTGTTGAACGAATCTTTAAATATTAGACTGCTGATATCAATTTTTCTTGCTTGCTGTGCCTGCGCAGACAGAGGCGACAAAAAATTGATATCAGCAATACCGTCGTGTTTTTAAAAAATTTTGACTATAGCTAAAGTATTTGTCAAATATATTTCCAATAAAAAGGCAGCCTAATGGCTGCCTTTTTTATTGGTTATTTCTGTTAATTATTTAGAACTAACTTAAGAAACTGACCAAACCCATTACTTCTTAGTTTTAGTGACGCCTGCTTCTTGCAACAATGCACCCAATGTACCCATTTTGCTAGGTGCTTCTACTTTTTCAGCTTTAGGCGCTTTGCTGCGGTTATTGGCGCTGTCTTTATCTTGACGATTACCGCGCGGTTTTGACGGACGCTTATCCGCTGATGGACGGCTGTTATTTGGGCGATTGCTATTTGCCTGATTACTACGTGGACGACTGGCTTTCTCATCATTATCTGTACCTTCTGCAGTCGACTTCGCTGCTGGACGCGCGGGCTTTTCAGATTCAGGCTTCATACTAAAACCAATGCGACCACGCTTTTCGTCGATAGAGATGACACGCACTGAGACAATATCGCCCGGCTTGACGCGATTCATCGGATCGGCAACGAAGTCATTGGCCATCTGTGAGATATGCACGAGACCATCTTGATGGACACCGACATCAACGAAGCAACCAAAGGCTGTCACGTTAGTAACCACACCTTCTAGCTGCATGCCTTCGCTTAAATCTTTAATGCTATTAACGTCTTCACGGAAGTTAGCCGTTTTAAACTCAGGACGTGGGTCACGTGCAGGCTTGGCAAGCTCTTCGATGATAGCTTTGACACTGATATTATCATCATTTGCCGCTAGTGCAGTGGTGTCGAGCGTGTTTAGTACACCGTCGTTACCGATGACTTCTGGCAATGCTTTACCGGTTTGCGCCAGTAAGCTATCGACCAGCGCATAGCTTTCTGGATGCACACCAGTCGCGTCAAGTGGATTACTACCACCATGTATGCGTAAGAAGCCTGCTGCCTGCTCAAAGGTCTTAGCACCTAAACGCGGAACGTTTTTGAGCGCCTCACGGCTATCAAATGCGCCGTGCTCTTTACGATAAGTGACGATTTGCTGGGCGACATTTTTATTCAAACCCGCAATATGCGCCAAGATAGCAGGACTTGCCGTATTCACATCAACCCCAACCGCGTTCACGCTATCTTGGGTCACTTTATCCAAGCTATCAGCCAACTGGTTTTGGTTGACATCATGTTGATATTGACCAACACCAATGGCTTTTGGATCTACTTTGACCAGCTCTGATAACGGATCTTGCAAGCGACGAGCGATAGAAACCGCACCGCGTACAGATACGTCTAAATTACCAAGCTCATCAGTGGCCAGCTCACTGGCTGAATAGACAGAAGCGCCTGATTCATTAACGATAACCGCTTTGGCTTTTAATTCAGAATTGGCGGCCAAAATCTCTTTAATCATCGCATCTGTTTCACGGCTCGCCGTACCGTTACCGATAGCGACTAGATCGACGTTGTAAGTACTTAATAATTCATCAATGACTTTTTTGGCTTCATCCATCTTATTATCAGGGGCGAATGGATAAACGGTTGCGACGACAGGCTTGTCTTCGCTGTCTAGCATGACATGGCCTTGGGCATCGACAATCGCCATTTTAACGCCATGGCGGATGCCGGGATCCACACCTAAAATCACTTTACGACCAGCAGGTGCTGACATGAGTAAATGCTGTAAATTATTGGCAAACACATCAATCGCGTCAGCTTCAGCAGTTAGGCGTTTTTCCGTCAATAAGCGATGCTCGATATGCGGACGCCATTTTTCTTTCCATAAGCTACTAGCGGCTTCTGTTAAAAACTCACGGCGCGCGTCAGGTGCTTTGGCATTAACATCGAAATGCTTGATAGTTTTTTCGATAAAGGGGGCATCTTCGCCTTCGATTTTGAGACCCAAAACATTCTCTTGGCGACCACGTAGCATTGCTAATAAACGATGGTTTGGCAGACGCGCAAGGCTTTCACTATGTTCAAAATAATCTTTGAATTTCTCACCGACTTCGCGTTTTTCTTCGCTAGCAACCGCAGATACGATACTCGCCGTTTTGGCAAAACCACTACGTAAATTATCTAGCAAGTCTAGTGCTTGTGTCCACTCATCAACGATGATGGCTTGCACGCCCGCCAATTGCTTATCGATATCGCTAAAGTCGACTTCAATCTCGTTACCGCTGTCGTCAGAGATGCTAGATGGCGCTTGATAGTCAGCCAGTGCCTCTGTTGGGGTAATCTCTTGCGTCAGTACCGCCTGAGCAGCAACGTCGAGACCAGCAGCACGTGCTTTGGCAGCTGGTGAACGGCGACGTGGACGATAAGGCAAGTAGATGTCTTCAAGCTCAAGCTTGGACGTCGCGTTATCGATACGCGTCTGTAGCTCGTCAGTCAAATTGCCCTGCGTGCTGAGCAGCTCAGTAATTTTGAGGCGACGCGTTGCCATGTCGCGCTCATAATTGAGAGACTTCTCTAAAGCACGCAGCTGCGCATCGTCAAGGTTTTGGGTTTTTTCTTTGCGGTAACGCGCAATGAAAGGAACGGTCGCGCCTTCATCGTAAAGTTTGACAAACGCATTGACTTGAGCAGTCTTAATGCCAAGCGCGCGAGCAAGCTTGTCGTGAATATTCGCGTGTGTGGTTGCATCCAAAACCTGTGCATTTGTCGAGGTTTGAGATGGCGTTAAGGTATCAGTGCTACTCATAGACGTATCAATCGTTGATAAATGGTGTTTGGCATTATAGCAAAAGCTGCATGAATAAAAATCCTTTTTATCTTTTCCTTATTTATCTGCTGTTTTCTACCCTAAATTGGCTGCTATGCTAAGTTCTGTAGCCTTGTTAAACAAACGCATACAGCATTTATGCCGATGGGTGATGCAATTGGCGGTGCAATCTTATACACTAAAGTATCAATAGCGCAAATATTACTACGCGCTGGAATATTGAACAAAAGTCTTTAATTTTACGAGGTTTCATTAATACCTAATAGATTAATGATTAAATAACGACAACGTTTTTGCTGAAACTTTCTACTAATAATAATTTTTATAAGAGGATGCCTGTATGCCTGATAATAACAGCCCCGATACTTTAACTCAGCGTATCTTAGTGGTCGATGATGATGCTCGTCTGCGTTCTTTATTACAACGCTTTCTAGAAGATGATGGCTTCGTCGTTCGTACTGCCCATGATGGCAGTCAGATGGATAAGTTGATGCAACGCGAGCTTTTCTCTTTAGTCGTACTGGATTTGATGCTACCGGGCGAAGATGGCATTAGTATCTGTAAGCGGCTGCGTGAAGACAATGGCGATATTCCAATCATCATGCTGACGGCCAAAGGTGGCGACGCCGATCGTATCGCTGGTCTTGAAGCGGGTGCGGATGATTATCTGCCTAAACCCTTTAATCCAAAAGAGCTGCTTGCTCGTATCAAAGCCGTATTACGTCGTCAAAATCGCGAGCTACCGGGTGCACCAAGTCATCAGCTAGAAGTGGTTGAATTTGGTCCATGGACGCTTGATTTATCGACTCGTACGCTTAAACGTGATGGCAATGTAGTTACCTTAACGACCGGTGAATTTTCAGTATTAAAAGCATTGGTTCAGCATCCACGTGAGCCATTAACTCGCGATAAATTGATGAATCTTGCCCGTGGTCGTGAATGGGGTGCGATGGAGCGTTCTATCGATGTACAAGTCTCACGCCTACGCCGCCTCATTGAAGACAACCCGTCACAAGCGCGTTACATCCAAACCGTTTGGGGTGTAGGCTATGTGTTCGTTCCTGACGAAGCTGAAGTTGAAACAGCAAAAAGTGAATAGTATTTACTTTATAGTTGCTGCTTTACACCCACTTATGACGATAGTTTAGACGACAATGGCTTTGACCACATCTACCATGATTCAAAACATACCCTGCACCTTGGTGACAGGGTTTTTGGGTGCGGGTAAAACTACCGTCATCAACCAGCTACTCTCTAGCAAGCCCGCCGATGAGCGCTGGGCTCTATTGATTAACGAGTTTGGACGTATTGGCATTGATGGCGCGCTGCTAGCAAGCGCACAAGAGAACAACGTTGATACAGGCAGCATTGCCATTCGCGAGGTCAGTGGTGGCTGTATTTGTTGCACCAGTCAGCTGCCCCTACAGATTGCGATTACCCGCCTGCTTAGCGATCATCGTCCGCAGCGCCTTATTATAGAACCCACCGGATTGGCACACCCACGCGAGTTGATACAACAACTGAGCGCGCCACATTGGCAAACAGCACTCAATATGCAGGCTGTAATAACGGTGCTAAGTGGCGGGCAATGGCAACAACAAAAGTATCGCTCGCACGATGGTTTTCAAGCGCATGTCCGTGACGCTGATGTCTTGGTGATCAATCGCTATATGCAGCTGAGTGAAAATGAGAGGCAAGCGTTACAAGAATGGATAACACGGCTCAATCCTGACGTGACCACTATCTGGACAGAATCTGAGCCTCACACCGTGGATGATCGCTCAAATAAGATAACTGCTTTGAATACCGCCTTATCAATGCTGATAGCACAGCTGACCAAACCAAGCCATACCATCTCTCGGCAACGCGCTACCAATAAAAGCCAGCCTAATCAGATTCGCATTTCCTTACAGCCACTTACTAGACAGCCACTTACTGGCTTGATGTCTAATCAAGCTATACAAAACAATGAAAGTCATGACGGCATAGCGGCAGATACTGAGCTCCCCTACCGCTATCACGAACAACAACAAGACATGCTGTTAGGGGGCTGGCGCTTGCCTGCACATTACGTATTTAACGCTGATGGTTTACAAGAATGGTTGTTAAAATTGCCCAACTGGCAACGTATTAAAGGCATGGTTCATACCTCTGACGGCTGGTTAAAGATTAACTTTACACCTGACAGCTTGACTATCACCACGACGAGCGCCCACATCGATAGCCGATTAGAAGTCATTTTGCAGACCGATAATGATTTGCCGATAGACAACGTTAGGTCAACCATCAGTCTTAGTAAAGATGATTGGCAGGCTTATGACCAGCAGCTGATGGCGCTGGTGCTTGAAGACAGACTCTAGTTACCTATAAAAAGACTACCTTTCAAAAAATGCCACACTCACAAAAAAGACCACCGTTGCTAAGTAAAATAGCAACGGTGGTCTTTTTTTATTGATTCGCTTTTACAAATTAGCGCAATTGGCTGTCTTTACTGCCGCGACGATTAAACAGCTCAGCTGCTCTCGCCTCTTGTTCAAGCTCGCTTTGGCAACTGACACAATGCTGTACACCCGGTAAAGCTAGGCGCCGCGCTTCTGGAATAGGATTGCCACATTCATCACAGAACTCTGCACTCTCCCCTTTCGGTAGCGCACTGCGTACTCTGTCTAGAGCATCATTGACCGTTGCATCCATCTGTTCGTGCTCAGCACCATCTCTTGACCAGCCACCTGCCATAATCCCATCCTATTTATTTTTTAATGATCATTGCTTTATAGATAAATTCTTTAATAACAAATAGATGGGGTGGTTATTGCTAATTACAATATGCAAATAACAAATGTGTTTGAACGATTAGTGAGAATTATATTTAGGGTATTTACTTTTTAAGAGTGTATGCCTAAAACCTTCTACTCAGCGTTGCCACCCTTCTGTTTTCATGATTTTTTGTCCTTTTTTAGTGATTAAAAAGTTAAGAAAATCTTTTGTTTGAGGATCAGCTTTTGGTGATACAACGATGTTTAAATCACGCCAGATAGCTCGATCCTTATCTATACTAACCATGTCCATATCTTTGGAATTATTAAGCGGCCAATTCGGCCAAGTTATCCAAGCATCTGCTTTTTCATCTTTAAATGCTTTAAAACTGGCTCCAGATCCTAAAGAATACGCTACTATATTATCTCGAAAACGAGCAATATCGTTTAAGCTTCCTTTGCGTCCTGCGAGATCCTCCCAAACTCCAGTACCCGAAGTGTTATATGTTCCTTTACCTTCGGTCACAACTATTTTAATCCCCTTAGCTAATAAATCATCAAAGCTACGTATATTTTTAGGATTTCCTTTTTGTACAGCTATGATTGCTGGTCGGATATAAATGGGTTCAACTTTTTCATGATCAAAAGTTTCGTATGTCTCAAGAAATGCAGTCATTGATTGCTCAGAAGTTCCCCACAGAGCATCGGCATCAGCTTGAGCGTCAGCCGACCATTTGTCTTCAGGTCCTGCTATTAATTCTACCTTGGTACCACCTTGCTTTTCCCAGACATCTGCCACTTTTCTTAAAGCGGTATGTGGGCCACCTGCTCCATACAGCTTTATGACACCATCCTGAGGATTGTGCTCGATGGAAGGATCAAAAAGCGTGGTTTGCGCAAAAGCTGAAGTACAACTTAGCAGCACACATGCAGCAGCAATGGACTTATTCATAAGTATTATCCTAAGTAAAAATCATTGGTAGTTTTGACAAAAAACAGAGTCGTATTTACTATAAAACAGATATCTTGCTGTTGGTATATATTTTTTGTAGCTTCTATTAGCACATCAAGCAACTAAAGAAAATTTATACCAGTTTCGCATCCTAGTACGACGCATCTATTTCATTTAGTATCAACTATAGCTACCCAAATTACTTTTACGCTTTGTATTCATGCAAGTTTAAGTAACACCTCTTAATCTTTTGGCTGTAGCTCAACCACTTGCCCGCGTACACCAATACTTTCGTTACTCATCAAGCAGACGTAGGCTGACATGATGTCTTCCGGCGTTTTTAAACTCATGGGATTTTCTCCTGGATAAGCATGAGCGCGCATATTGGTACGCGTTCCACCAGGATTGATACAGTTAAACCGCAAATTCGTGGTATTTTGCGTCTCTTGAGTAAAGATATCACTCATCCCTTCGACGGCTTGCTTGGAGAGTGCATAAGCGCCCCAAAATGCACGAGGATGGGTACCAACCGTGCTAGACGTAAAGACAATAGAGCCATGATCAGCATCTTTTAATAGCGGTAACAACGCTTGCGTGAGCATAAAAGTCGCCGTAAAATTGACCTTCATCACTTGGGCAAAGATATCGACGTCATACATCTCAAGCGGCGTCAATTGCCCAAGCATGCCAGCATTATGTAAGATACCATCGAGCTGACCCACTTCTTTATTAATCAGGCCTTCTAACTGCTGCATATCTGCGTAAGTTGCGCCTTCTAAATTCATCGGTAGCATGGCTGGCTGCTTGCCACCCAAGCTCTCAATCTCATCATAGACGTATTCAAGTTTGCTACTTGTGCGACCCAATAATAGTACCGTAGCACCATAACGGGCGTAGGTTAAAGCGGCGACGCGCCCAATACCATCACCTGCCCCTGTGACCAAGATAGTCTTGCCGTCTAAACAGTCAACAGGTGGCACAAACTGACGAATATCGTCGTGCGTTAAAGGCTGTCTAGGATTTTGCGCGGCTGCTTGATGATTCTGCTCGGTCGCTGACTGTTTAACATTGTCACTCATAGTATGACTCACTGCGTATTATTTATTATTAGAGGTATTTGCGTTCAAAAGCGTTTATTTTCAGAGATGCGCGTTTACGAGCAAATATTTAAGATTACATATTTATAAGATATTTGCTTGTAAATGCTTTTTTATGACTGATTTATTGATAAGTGTTTTAGTTATAAATACTCAAACTTACCAGAAGACAGTAATAGCTTATTCAACTGCTCAGGGGTATCCGTAATATAATCAGCGCCCCACTTCTTAAGGTTTTTTTTATCTTCTGGCGGAATATAGCCATAAGCGGCCAAAATCGTTGACATACCAGCGGCATTGCCAGCATCGATATCGCGTATATGATCGCCTACATAGAGCACGCAACCAGCAGCGCCGCGTGGGATACCAAGTTTTTCTAATGCCATATACATCGGCTCTGGATCAGGCTTAGGGCGCGATACATCTTCAGGACAGACCAAGGCAGCACAGCGCTCATCCAACTGCATTTTCTGTAACAGCCGCTCTGCTAGATAACGTGGCTTATTAGTAACAATACCCCAAGGCACACCTTTTTGCTCAAGCATGGTCAGGACCTCTTCTAGCTCGCTAAACACACAGCTGTCTACACAAATCTCTGCTTCATAATCATCTAAAAACTGCTGGCGAAAGCCAAGTAAAGCTTCTTCGCTGACACTGTCTTGACCGTTTTGATGCAGCATAAGCTTGACCATGGCTGACGCACCAGCAGAGACTTGCTCTCGAATAAGTGCTTCAGGTGGGGCTTGCCAATCATTTTCGCGGCTCATTTTAACAATAATCCGTACGAAGTCGGCAGCGGTATCGATTAGCGTCCCATCAAGGTCAAATAAAACGGCTTTGACGAATTGGCTCATAAGGCATACTCTTTTAATTGGTGAGGTGTTTGGCGCATTAATGATGGGACAGTAGGCAATTAGTTAAGCTATTAAGCCATTGGTTTTTGTACCGCTATCATATAGTTGACATCGACATTTTGTGCCAGCCAATAGCGCTTAGTCAGTGGATTATAATGTAGTCCGGTAATATCTTGGCGCGTAAATCCAGCAGTAACCGCCATCTTATCAAGCTCAGCAGGCGTGATAAATTTGGCATAGTCATGGGTGCCACGATCCAGTAAACGCAATACGTATTCGGCGCCCACGATAGCAAACAGATATGACTTAGGATTGCGGTTAATCGTCGATAGCACACAAACACCACCAGGCGCTAATAGGGCAAAACAAGCTTGCACAATCGAGCTTGGATCAGGCACATGCTCAAGCATTTCCATACAGGTCACCACATCAAATTGACCCGCATGGGTTTTGGCCAAATCTTCTACTGGGATATGCTGATAGCGAAGCGTCTTGTCTAAACCACTTTGCTCTGCATGAATCGTCGCCGCCTTTAGGTTTTCAGTCCCTAGGTCGATACCGGTCACATCAGCACCGCGACGTGCCATCGATTCAGATAATATGCCACCGCCGCAACCGACATCGAGCACTTTTTTGCCCGTCAATCCCATCTCTGCAGTCTTATTAGCGTTTGTACTATCATCGCTATTTTGATAGCCGCGCTTAACATTTTCTTCTATCCAGTTCAGGCGCAGTGGGTTGATTTCATGCAAGGTCGCAAACGCGCCCGTATTACTCCACCATTCGCTCGCCAGTTTATTGAACTTGTCGACTTCGCTAGGATCTACATTTATCGTGGCAGCCGTATCGTTAGAAATAGTATCATTAGAAATAGTATCATTAGCAACAATATTAGCAGTATCGAAACGGCTGTTCGCTTGATCATTCAAAGCAGGCGAAGAAGATAAAGCTGAGCTCATAGCGTTTTCCTTTAGAGTTATTATCGGATACAGTACAGAATTATACCCTTAATATTAGCATGCGAGCGCCAATTTTGTCGTGAGTACATCGTCACCGATTGTGAGTAAAAGCAGAAAATACTTACATATCATGTCTATAGCGCAGTGCTAACTTGATGGTAACCGATATCTAAAAAGCCTCTTTGCAAACGTTATATGATAAAATTTTTAGTCATAAGAGTCATAGGTACTGTTAAGTAAGATACCTTAAATAATAGCTCACAGCTTTACAACCGTTAGTTAAGAATCGGGTTCACAACCATACCTGTTTTACGTTATTATAGTCGGTACTCTGATATAAGTTGATTATACTAGACGCTTTGTCATTTATATTATCAAACCTATAGAAACTCCTAAAAACTCTCAGCCTCTACCCCTCAAGGAAAAAGTATGAAACGTGTCATTGCATTGACTGGTCTGACTTTTGCTATTGGAATAGCCAGCATGGGCGCCCAAGCAGCCGATTATGTCGCCGGAAAAGACTATCGCGTGCTAGACAATCCAGAAAAAATCACTGGTGATGCTATTATTGTCCGTGAGTTTTTTTGGTATGGTTGCCCGCACTGTAACGCGCTTAATCCTCATATGGAAAAATGGGCAAAAAATAAAGACAAAGATGTGGCTTTCTTCAAAACTCCAGCAGCGCTCAACCCTGTTTGGGAAGCCAGTGCCCGTGGTTTTTATGCCGCTCAGCTGTTAGGCTATGAAAACAAAACCCATGATGCGCTCTTTGATGCGATTCATAAAGATGGCAAAAAGCTGTTTGATCAAGCCTCATTAAGCAAATGGTACGCAGCCCAAGGCGTTGACCAAAAGAAATTCAACAGCCTTTATAACTCATTTGCTGTAGGTACCAAAATCGGTCGCTCACAAGCAGGCGCTAAGCGCTATCAGCTGTCTGGTGTACCAGCCGTTGTGGTACAAGGCAAATATGTCGTCACTGGTGAAGATGCCAAAGTACCTAAAGTGGTTGATTACTTAGTTGATAAAGCACGTGCCGAGAAAAAATAAGCGTTAATTATATTTAATTAAACCGTATTAACGCTGCACTAAAAAAGCCAATCATTAACGATTGGCTTTTTTGTATTTGCATTTTGATAAGCTTATTTTTCAGTACAGTTATTAGTAGTTGTGCAGATAATCGCTATGCTGTTATTGGTATAGTGAGTGAAAAGTAATATAGAAACATCTACACTCGGTTGTCTTGTACTACTTTTAAATTGAATCAACTATAGAATAACTAGCCTTTTAAATCCGATAAGATGGTCACTTCGCGGATATAGCTGGCCAAATCTGCTTTAGACTCCAGCATCAGCTCATCATCCTGCGTGTGCTTGGCGTATTCAATCCAAAGCAATAATTGATACAGGCTATTACGCTCAGAGACTTTATATTGTTTGACAAACTGCTTTAGCGTGCCTTCGTCATTGATATTTAGACGTTCAGACCAGCTTTCTATTTTAGAGACTTGTTCTTTTGGAAAGTAAGCATCGAATAAGGCTTTTACCAATTCATGGCGGTTTTCTTCGCTGATCAATTTACCGACGCGCTTGGTCTGTCTAATACGCGCATTGGCACTGGTAATGTCTGCTAATGCCATCAACTCCGCCATAAAATAATCACTGGCTGGCAAGTTTTTGAGCTGTTTTTTCGATAAGCTGGCGAGGGGTATCGATAATTGTTGCAAGCGCTCATGGGATTTTTTGAGTTCTGTGCGCGAGACGCGCATATCATGTTCTGACCAGTCAATCATAAAAGCGTTCCAAAATAATAAAATGAATAGATTCTTTAGCCATTGATAATCACTACCAACGACTTTTTTCGCGATGTTTCGCTACAACTTTCACGCCTTGCGGCATTGCAGCAGCCAGACGTCGCTGTAAGATATCGGTAATAAATACGGAGCGGTGCTTACCGCCCGTGCAGCCAATCGCTACTGTCACCGTATGGCGGTTATTGTGTAAAAAGTCGGGCAGCCAACGACTTAAAAATTTATCGAGATCATCGGTCATCTCAGCCACTTCTGGATAATCTGCAAAGAATGCGTCGACTTCAGAGTCAAGACCAGTCAAGGCGCGTAGCTCAGGATTCCAGTGTGGATTTGGCAAAATCCTAACATCAAATATAAAGTCAGCATCCACTGGGTTACCGTACTTAAAGCCAAAAGACAGCAAATTAATGACAATTTGATTGTCCATACCGACATAAGCACGCAGTGTGTCTTTGAGCTGATGGATATTCAGCATACTAGTATCAATTTTGATATCGGCATGGCTGGCAATAGGTTCTAACAGCTCGACCTCTTTTTTGATCGCGGCCGGTAGATTAAAAGCAATATGCCGAGCATTATCACTGTCAATATCTTGTGACATTAACGGATGGACACGGCGCGTCGCATTAAAGCGTGCGACCAAAGTGCTCTCTTGCGCGGTCACATATAGCACTTCAACAGCTTGCTTACCATAAGTCTGTTTTAGGATAGCATGGGTCGCTGCAAAGTTAGACAAATCAGCGCGCGGCGTCCGAATATCCACACCAAGGGCGATACGCTTAATACCACTATCGCTGACCAGTTTCTTAGCAGCATCAGGCACTAACGACAAGGGTAGATTATCAATAGAATAATAACCCAAATCTTCTAAGATATTTAATACAGACGTTTTACCCGAGCCGGAACGACCCGATACGACTAAAATACTTAGCCGCTCATCGTTCGGGGCAGCAAGCATTTTCTGCTCTGCTTTCTCGTTGCTTTTACTGTTTTTTTTACTGTCGCTTTTATCGTTACTGGCATCCATGATCCGTTACCCTGTCCATTGCATCCGTCAAATTACTGTGTCATAACGGTTAATGTACCGTTACTACTTGGTTGTCCAACAAGCGTGCCCGCCCTAGCCAAGCCGCGACGAGGATAATCAAATTCTCGTTTTCCACATTAAAAACTTCGGCATCATTAATGACCGATTTCAGCGCATCTGTTTTTACTTCTAGATAGTCAATGTTGAAGCCAGCGTTACTAATACGCTGAGACGTCTCTGCAAGTAACGCTTCAAATTCTGGCATACTCAGTTTATTACTCATTAACTGCTGTGCTAGACGTTGCAGCTCTGCATGAAGCACGGGGGCTGTTTCTCGCTCAGCTGCGCTCAAGTATTGATTGCGCGAAGATAGCGCCAAGCCGTCAGCAGCACGCACAATAGGCGCACCAACAATCTCAATGGGATAGCTTAAATCACGCACCAGTTGCTTAATGATGGCTAATTGCTGGTAATCTTTTTGTCCAAATACTGTCACACCAGGTTGCACGATATTAAATAACTTGGAGACAACAATGCCCACACCATCAAAGTGCCCAGGGCGCGATTGACCACATAATTGCGTGGTAATGCCGCCAGCAAGAACAGAGGTCGGTGGCGGCATTACTGGGTACATCTCAGCGATACTTGGGGCAAAGACATAGTCCGTACCAACTGTTGCTAGCTTGGCGACATCTTCATCTAATGTGCGTGGATAACTCTCAAAGTCCTCTCCTTCCCCAAACTGGGTAGGATTGACAAAAATACTTACCACCACGATATCGGCATGCTGTTTAGCAATGCTGACCAGCTCAAGATGACCTTCATGCAGGTTGCCCATCGTTGGTACTAAGGCAATACGCTGAGCGCTATCTGGCTTATCATTTCTTTGACCACGATAAGGCTGTAGCGCGGCGCGCAACTCTGAAATCTGCTGATAAATGATTGGCATCGTTAAATATTCTTCTACTGATAATCGTAAAAACCAAAAGACTTATTAATACTAGCGCTACAGACTAGCTAAATTGGTGCTGCTCTGTTGGGAAACTGCCTTCGCGTACCGACTGCTGATAAAGGGCAAAGGCGCCTTCAATACTGCGCGCACTGTTACGCTCATCAGTTAAAAAGTCATGGACAAAGCGCGGCACGCGTCCATGCACCATACCCAGCATGTCATGCATGACCAACACTTGACCATCCGTATCTGCACCAGCGCCAATGCCAATCACCGGTGCTGTAACCGCTTCTGTTACGGCTTTGGCGAGCTCAGCAGGCACACATTCTAATACGAGCAAGGCAGCGCCTGCAGCAACGACCGCTTTGGCGTCCGCCAGCAACTTATCAGCCGCTTCATCACCGCGACCTTGGATTTTATAGCCGCCAAAAACGTTGACCGATTGCGGAGTCAAGCCAAGATGGACACAAGTAGGCGTGCCTGCTTGCGCTAAGGTCGTGACCAAATCACAAAGCTCACTACCACCTTCAATCTTTATGACATGCGCGCCTGCTTGCATCAACTTGCGACTATTAGCGATCGCTTCTGGCAACGTCACATAACTCATAAATGGTAGGTCAGCTAAAATCAGAGCATGCTGATTACTACGGGCAATATTGGCTGTATGATAAGCCATATCATCAACGGTCACGGGCAACGTTGAGTCGTGGCCTTGTACGACCATACCCAAGCTATCACCAATCAAAATAGTATCGATCTGTGCCTTGTCCATCATGCGTGCAAACATCGAGTCATAGCACGTTAAGCAAGTAAACTTGGTGCCTTCTCTTTTGAATTTTTTTAAAGTAGATAACGTCGTCATATGATTCTCAATTAATCTGCAATGCCTTTATTTATCAATGTTTCTAATTATCAATATTTCTAATTATCAATATCTTTAATTATCAATGTTTCTAATTATCAATATCTTTAATTATCAATATCTTTAATTATCAATATCTTTAATTATCAATGTCTCTAATTATCAATGTTTCTAATTATCAATATCTTTAATTATCAACACTTCTAATCATCATCGTGCCTGTGATTAGAAGCATTATCAGTCGCTCGATAATAATTGTAAGCCTGTCCGATCATGACTTTGCGGATAGCTGTCTATCGGTTTTCCCGCAATCGTCAGCTTTGGCGCGAGCTCTCGCAGCGGTATCAGGACAAAATTACGCTCAAGCAGTCCAGCGTGCGGTATGGTCAGCTGCGGCTCCGCAAGTTGTATGTCGCCATACAATAAGATATCAACGTCCAAACTACGCTCACCCCAATGACGTAAGCGTGCCCGCTTAGCGTGCTCTTCTAGCTGCTGGCAAAATGCAAGCAACTCAAAAGGCGGCAATATTGTCTTAAAACCAGCGACAGCATTAACAAAGTCGGGCTGGTCTTGTGGCCCCATAGGCGCTGAGGCATAAAATGAGGATACTCGAACCTCACGTATTTGCTCATGCTCTCGCAACCCTTGCAATGCCTGCTGTAAGTGCTCTACCGGCGAGCCTAACTCATTGGTTAGATTGCTACCTAAGCCCACATAACAGCTAACCCAAGTCGCCTTGTCCGTCTCGTCAGGTGTTTTATTATGACACTTAGCACTTTTATTAAAGTGATTTTTTATCATGAGCACTTTACTCTAAAACCTGCGGTCCATCACCATCATCAATATCGGTTAAGGTCGTTTATCAATACTAGACATTATCGGTACTGGGCTGACGACGACGGCGTTTCGATGGTACAGGGCCTTTATTATCAGTTACTTTATTATCAGTTACTTTAGTGTCAGTTGCCTTATTGCCATTAACCTTGTCACTTGCTTTACTAGTAACTGTCTTGCTATTGACAGACTTTGACCCTGTCGTTTTAGCTGATCTCTTAGCTTTCGCAGGCGTAGTCGCTTTATTAGTCGCTTTATTAGTTCCTGTCTTGTTTTCTGGCGAAGCTTCTACATGCTCTACCGTTTTCTCAGCTTTAGTATTAGCATTACTAGCAGGTTGAGCAGCTGGCTTAGGCGCTTTCTTCGCGTATTTCTTAGCAGTTTGTCCGTTATCGCTAGTTGGCGACTTTTCTGCCGTGCTTGCACTATTATCAACGTCTACCGTAGGCTCACGGCGACGACGCTTATGCGGTATCGGCTCGTTATTCATACTGACTAGCGCCGGTGACCTTGCCACCGAACGGGTCGGATAACTATTGGCTGCAGGTGACGTAACCTCTGGTTGTTTATCCTTAGGTTGCTGAGCCTTATTTGAGCGATCAGCTTTACCATCAGCTTTACCATCAGCTTTACCATCAGCTTTACCATCAGCTTTACTATCAAAATTAGCATTCTGACTAGGTAGATCTTTCTCAGCTGTTGGACTCGACATCACTGCTTTTTTCTGCACGGACTCTTGACGAGGCTTAGGCTTATCAGCACTTGCTAGCTGCTTTTGTAATGGCGGCACGACTTTTTCATGCTCGATCACAAACAATGGCGCAGGCTTGGAATGATGGCGCTTATTTGCCGCTCGGTTACCGCTACTAGCAAGAGACAACTGCTGTAGCTGAGCAAGCTCATTACTGTCTTGTTTGACCTGCTGCGCGTTATAACCTGTGTCTTTACTGCTGTCAGATTGCTTAGCAGCTGTAGACTGGCTGGCGGCCCGGCGACGACGTGATGGGATATTTGACGCATCGTTCACCATGTTCTGCTCATTGCCATTTTTTTCAAGGCCATGCTTTTCAAGGCCATGCTTTTCAGTGCTGCCATTGGCTTTGCTACGCTTAGTGTTTTGTTGATTAGATACCGACTCATCGGCTGTATTTGATTCTGGCTTTTGACGATTACGTCCGCGTCCACCACGCTGCCCTTTTTTATAGGCGCCGCGACGAATATTTTCATCAAACTCATCAATCGCTTGTTCCTGCTCTGATACAGACAAGGTTTGATAAGTTTGCCACCAGTCGCCCATGTCGTTGGTCGATTCTGATAATGGATGCTCAGCATCACCGCACTGCTCACGCAATAATAAAAAGTCAAAGCCTGCACGGAAGCGAGGATGCTCAGAGAGCTGGACGATTTGCTTGCTACGCGGGGCTGCAAGTTTTGGCTGCAATATCCAAATATCACGGATAAATTGCTCAGCAAATTTAGGAATAGCGGTTTTAATACGTTGACGGTCAATGACCTTGCCAGCCGCATGCATCTGCGCTTCAGCAAATGGCATATTGCGCTTTTTAGCTTTTTCTAACTGATGCAGATAGTTTTCCCATAATATGGCTGCATAGAAAAATGCTGGATTGATACTTTTGCCCGCTGCAATGCGTTTGTCAGTATTAATGGCCACTTGTTTCACTAAAGCGCTAGGCTCAGAAGGCGGATAAATAATTAAACTATCAATCGCGCCCGACTCAAATAATAGCGGTAATAATGGCACCAAATAACCACCGGTAAACATCTTTTGCGTTTCATCATAGAGGCGATGCGGTGATATTTGCTCAAGCAGCGCCCAGTTACCATCATGAAACTGATCGGCTAACTCGTCATCAAACTCAAAACCGAGCTTGGCTTTAAAACGTAACGCCCGCAATAGTCTTACCGGATCTTCTTCGATACGAACGGGTGCATGGCCTAATAGGCGAATGATTCTATTATCAATGTCTTCAAGCGCACCGCAAAAATCATGCACCACACCTTTTAGTGGCTGATAATAAAGCGCATTGATCGAAAAATCACGACGAGAGAAGTCTTGTTGGATATCGCCCCAAACGTTATCACGCAGAATCATACCGTCTTGATTGGTGGTACCACTGCTGGTGGGCGGACCACGAAAGGTAGCGACTTCGATCAGCTCACGACCTGAATACACATGCGCCAACTGAAAGCGGCGACCGATAATGCGGCAGCGCTTACCAAAGACGTCTTTGATCTCATGCGGCTTGGCATCAGTGACAGCGTCAAAGTCTTTTGGGCGCAAACCCAATAAAGTGTCACGCACACCGCCGCCGACGATATAGGCGTCAAACCCTGCTCGGGTTAAGGTGGCAATTACTTCAGTAATGGAATTGGGTAATTCAGATTTATTCAGTTCTAACTGCTTGGCGGCACGCTCGGCCATGCATCTACTCCTCGCCGGTATTCTTTAACCACCCCTGATCAACACAGCGTTTATCAGGCGGATGTAACTGCTAGTTTAACAAATTTTGCGCGTGGTAGGTGCGTTATGACATTTAGTTACGTGCTATTTTGTCAATATTGGGGTTAATTAATGCAAAATAATGCTATTAATCTTGCACGCGTAAACGGGCTCGATTTTTCTCAATCGTTTTTACGCCAATACCTTTAACCTTTGCTAACCCATCAACGCTCTTAAAATCGCCAAACATGTCGCGATATAAAATAATCGCTTGGGCTTTACTACTACCGATACCGTTTAATGAAACGAGCTCACCTTCACTAGCACGATTGATATTGACGGTAGATTGATCGCGCGCCTCTGTTTTAGCACTCTCTTGTGCCAACAGGTACGCATAAGCACTTTGTGGATTATCAAAACAGGGCGCGGCATGTGCATTGCTAAAAGTCAGGATAATCAAGGCTAGACAACAAGCCGCGCTAGATATTAAGCTGTTCAAACTGGTAAACCTAGCAAACAGGGCGTTATAATGAGCGTTCATGACGATCGTTCATATCGTTTCGCCGCTTCCCATAATGCATCCATTTCTGTTATATCGCTGTCTTCTAAACGCTTGCCAGCCGCAGCCAAATGCTCCTCAATATAGCCAAAACGTGATTTGAATTTATGCACACAAGTAAGGGCAGCTGTCTCAGCATCAAGGTTCAATTTACGCGCAACATTGACCAGCGCAAACAGGCAATCGCCCAGCTCTTTTTCAATCTCTCTGATATTGGCTTTGTTTACGTCATATTTGTCAGCTTCTTTAGACATATCTGTTTTAGACGTATTTGTCAGCTCACTCTTTAGCTCGGCAATCTCTTCATCCAACTTATCAAATGCGCCTGCTACGCCTTCCCAATCAAATCCAAGTTTTGATGCCTGCTTTTGTACATCCTGCGCCTGCATGAGCGCACTGCCAGATTTGGTATTGTCTAGACGACGTTTGGGTTTACCACGTGCCTCGCGCGCTTGCTGCTCCTCTGCCTTAATCTCATCCCAACGAGCTTTTACCGCCACGTCATCTTCAAGACTTTCAGCCTCAAACACATGCGGATGACGCCGAATCAACTTTTCTTGTAAAGTAGTCATGACATCGCTCATATCAAAACGCCCTTGCTCCGCATACATCTGGCAATGAAAAACAACTTGCAGCAGCACATCACCAAGCTCGCCTTTGATATCTTCATCATCATCGCTTTGTACCGCTTCGCCGAGCTCATAAGCTTCTTCGATGGCATACGGAATGAGGCTATGACTGCTTTGTTTTTTATCCCACGGACAGTCGGCGCGCAATCTTGCCATCAGTGTCAACAGGTCATCAAGTTGCCCGCTTGCTTTTGGCGTGCCTTGCACAGGTTCAGGTGCTGCGATTTTGTTTTCTACAGTACTCATAAAAGGTGCTCTTATACTTTTCGTTGTTATTGAATAGAGTCACGTTAACTTAATAACGATTTAGTCATTAGTGTAGCATTGAACGCTTAATAGCCTATAATTGTGCTATCTACCTTCTTATTTTATCATTTCTCACGTGCAAGGAACTTTATCATTATGTCTACGTCTGCGACCACTAACTATCAGCCAGCGACTGAATTCAATCCTATTATTATCGATTCATTTAAAGCCTATGACATTCGCGGTGAGCTTGGGGTAAATCTCGATGAAGTCATTGCTTACCGTATTGGTCGCGCCTTTGCACAGATTTTATATCAGCGTTATCAGGCAGCAGCTCAAACCCAAGCCAATGATGTAGCAACTCTAAAACCTGCTATCGTTATCGGTAGTGATATTCGCCACTCTAGTGAGCAATTAAAACAAGCCGCTATCAAAGGCATCGTTGATGCAGGCGTTGATGTGATTGACTTGGGTATGAGTGGTACTGAAGAAGTATATTTTGCTACCAGTCACTATCAGGCGTTAGGCGGCATCGAAGTCACTGCCAGTCATAATCCTATCAATTATAATGGCTTAAAACTGGTTAAGGAACATTCAAAACCCATTAGCGCCGATGATGGTTTAGCAGAGATTCAAGCATTGGCAGAATCTGGGCAATTTACCACTGAAAACCAATCAGGAACGTTGCAATTATTGACTGATAAAAGTGCTTATGTTAATCACGTCATCAGCTTTATAGATACCGATAAATTAAAACCGCTGAAACTGGTTATTAACTCAGGCAATGGTAGTGCAGGCCCCGTGGTTGATTTATTAATTGACAAGCTGGCACAAGCAGGCGCACCCATTGAAGTGATTAAACTGCATCATACGCCAGACGGCAGCTTCCCCAATGGCATCCCCAATCCTATGATTGAAGCCAACAGAGTGGCGACTCAGCAAGCCGTTTTGAAAAACAAAGCCGATCTTGGTATTGCCTTTGATGGCGATTTTGACCGCTGCTTTTTATTCGATGAACATGGTGAATTTATCGATGGTAGCTACATCGTTGGAATGCTCGCGCAAGCCTTTTTAAATAAATATCCAAACGAATCAATCGTCTATGATCCTCGCGTGATATATAACACTGAAGCGGTGATTAAAGAACATAACGGCAAGGCGGTTATCAGTAAGTCTGGACATTCATTTATTAAGCAAGTGATGCGTGACTCTGGCGCGGTCTATGGCGGTGAGATGTCCGCCCATCATTATTTCCGCGACTTCTTCTACTGCGATAGCGGTATGATTCCGTGGCTGCTAACGATTGAGCTATTATCCATCACGGGTAAGACGCTGTCTGAGTTGGTCACTGGCTATATTGCAGCTTATCCCAGCTCGGGCGAGCTTAATTTTCGTCTCACAACAAATGATGCGTCGACGATTATTAACGCTATTGAAGAAAAATTTAGCCACGAAAATCCAACCAAATCGACCCTTGATGGCTTAAGCCTAAACTTTGATGAGTGGCGCTTTAATCTACGTGCCTCCAACACCGAGCCACTGATCAGATTAAACATTGAAAGTCGTGGCGATGAAGAATTGTTAACTATTAAAATTCGAGAGATTCAACAGTGGCTAGAGGCACAAGGTGCTGTACCAGCGTAAATAAGTACGATTTAATACGTACAAATTCGATTAAAAATTAAGGCGCTAAAAATTAAAAAAGCTCGCTGATAATTGTCAACGAGCTTTTTTAGCAACTGACAAACTTGGATAAAGCTATTTAGACCGACCAATGCCCATATAGTCGCCTACCAGACTATCGATCTGCAATCGTGTCAGTGCATTTTGCGCATCAAATATTGGCATGGCTTGCTGATTAATTTTAGCCATATCTAACTGATCTCGTGGCGACCAGCTAACAATAAAGATAGCCTGAGCATCATCGATTTGACCATAAGGATCAGCCATTAATTTAAGTAATGGTTGCTGCTGATAAAGCGCGGCAAGCTCATCTTGAGCTTTATCGCTATAGACCAAAGTACGAATATTATAAGACCACAGCAATGCTAGTAATGGATGTATGGCTGAGCCTGTGGTACGTCCCGATCCTGATTTATAACTACCGCCCCAAACCATCACCGTTTTATTATCGATAAAACCATCAAAATATTGCCAAAATTTACGGAATATCAGCTCTTTTTGGTCTTCGTTGATGTGCATGACTGACTGCAACAGTGGCATATCTAAACTGTGCGTTTGGCTAGACTGCTGCAATTTAGCAAGCTCAGTCGGTAGGGTGTTACCGCCAAAGCCCCAACCCGCTTGCAGATAACTGCTACCAACGCGCGCGTCTAGCCCCATGATACGACTGACTTGTTTGATATCGACCTGTTGACTGTCCGCCAAGCGTGACATCTCATTCATAAAACTCACTCGCGTCGCCAGCATCGCCATGATACTGCTACGGGCAAACTCTATGGTTGCGACATCAGCGTGATGGGCGGCGCGTGCGTGCTGCATTAAAGGCTGCAGTATATTTAGATGGTGGCTACTGTTGGCGGTTTTTTCACCAAGCAACCACAATGAAGGGTTCAGCATCGAGCTATAAGCATCGCCGTCCTGCAAAAATACAAACGGCACATAGTAGACCCATGCACGCTGCAAACGCTGAGCCAGTGCTGAGACAACGCCTAATTTTTCAATACCGCTCATAAGCACAGGTAGCGACTGCTGATGACTGTGATTGAATGCGGTAATCCAATTGTCTTCTGCCCATACTGGCTTGATACTGTCTAAAAACAACCAATAAAGCGCAACGTTGCTTGCTTCGCCACGTTCACTGTCCTCATTGCTCTCATTGCTCTCATTGACATGACGACTATCACTAAAATTTGTCGTTTCATAGTAATGAATCAACGTGTCGGCGCTATCTGGTAATGCTTGACTGCTAATAACCTGCTGCTGCTCATACATCTGCCATAGCGCTTGCAAATGATGCTCAAAACCATACTGCTGTATTTGCTGCGTCAATAGCTCAACATCTGCATAAAGATGCACGCGCTGACCTAGGCTTGCCAATACTACCGCACTGGTAATGGCTTCAATACTATGGCCAACAAGCACACAAACTGGCTTGCTTCTCATACGTTGTGCTGTAAATGCATGCGTATATTTAGCCGTATTGTCGTTTATAGAATCAGCGCTCATGAGTTACCCTTTTAACTGTATTACGTATCGGCAGCCGTATTAAGACAGCTGTCTAATGTGTTGTAGCAGCTGGTCCGTAGAGGTATCGAATTGACCCTCGGTTTCTTTCTGCATGGCTTGATGCACGGACTCTGCCATTTGCTTGCCCATCTCGACACCCCACTGATCAAACGGGTTAATATCCCAAATGCTGGCCATGACATAGACCTTGTGTTCATAGAGCGCAACCAAAGCCCCTAAGCTATGCGGCGTTAGCTCGTCGATCAGTAGCGTGGTTGACGGCTGATTGCCACGGTAGTATTTATATTTTTCCGCAGCAGACGCTACTTGCACCTCGGACTCTTGGAGCGCTGCATTACCAAATGCCAATACCCGACTTTGCGCCAAGCAGTTAGCCAACGATAACTCATGCTGCTGCTGTAGTGCTGTGTTTTTTAATGGACCATGGTAGCGGCGCACACAAGCGATAAAGTCACACGAGACTTGCTGCGTCCCTTGGTGCAATAGCTGATAAAAAGCATGCTGAGCGTTTGAGCCAATCTCACCCCATAATATTGGACAAGTATTATAGTCAATACGATCCCCATGCTGAGTGACAGACTTACCGTTACTTTCCATCTCAAGCTGGGTTAGGTAGCTTGGCAAATAGCTAAGACGACCATCATAAGGCAATACGGTATGAGCATTTACCTGTAAAAAGGTACTGTTCCAAACAGCAAGCAAGCCTAATAATACTGGCAAGTTTTCTGCAAAATCAGCCTGTGCAAAGTGCTCATCCATACTATGCGCACCCGCTAATAACGCTTTAAACCCTGCCATACCGATACGAATGGCAATAGCAAGACCAATCGCCGACCATAAAGAAAATCGACCACCGACCCATTCCCAAAGCTGCAGCTGATGCTCAGGATGAATACCCCAAGCGCTCATTTTTTCACTATTAGCAGATATACCAATAAAGTGGCGACGTAGCACACTGTCTTCTGTACCTGCACGCAGCTTGGCGGTGGCAAGCAACCATGACAATGCCGTCTTAGCATTGGATAAGGTATCAATGGTACCAAAGGATTTGGAGGAGATAATAAATAAGGTGGTTTCAGGATTTAAATGCTTCAATAAGTTATCAAGCTGAGTACCATCCATGTTTGAGACGAAATGCACTTCAATCTCAGTATCCGCCCATTCATCGAGCGCCGCAGTCGCCATCAGTGGCCCAAGATCAGAGCCACCAACGCCAATATTCACCACATCAGTAATCGCCTTACCCGAAAACCCGCGCCATGTGCCACTACGGACACGCTCGGATAATCTGGCTACTTGCGAAAGACTCTGATGCACATCCGCGACGACATCTTGACCATCAAGCTGTAGCGTTGCTGTTTCTGGGAGACGTAGCGCTGTATGCAAGGCGGCACGCGCTTCACTGGTATTGACCATCGCGCCTTGTAATAGCGCTTTAATACGAGCCGGTAAATCACAACTATCAGCAAGACTCAACAGATTAGCTAATACTGTCTCGTCAATACACTGCTTGCTATAGTCCATATATAGCGCACCAGCTTGCCTGCTAAAACGCGTCGCACGCTCATCATCTTGCGCAAACAAGGCTGCCAATGACCATGACTGGGCAGCTAGCATTTGCAACTGCTGCCAATATTGAGAGCGGCGAGCACTGCTATAACGCTTATCGTCCTTTATCTCAGCCATCAGCTATTCATCTTCTGCTAAGTGCTGCTGGGCAAAATAAATAAATGCCTGCATATATGAGCGCATATCGCCTGCATCATAACTATCGCCGCGCATGGTCGTCACATTGACGCCGTATTCACTGATCAAGGCATCAATAGCATCGGTCAGCTGAATCTCACCGCCGACAGAGGCTTTGGTATTTACCAAATAATCAAAGATTTGATTGCTAAACACATAACGACCAACCACTGCTAAGCGTGAAGGTGCATCTGCTAAGCTAGGTTTTTCTACAAAGCCAGCGACTTTAAAGCTAGCATTAACCTCTGCTTTGTCATTGATATCGCCCGCATTGCTATACGTTTCATTTAATTGGGCGATACCGTACTTATGCACGTCTTCATCCGCCACTTTATCTACCAATATCTGTGAATGACTGTCTTTAGCAAAAGCATCAATCATAAAAGCTAAGTTATCAGCAGTCATATCACCCGTAAAAGGATCGAGTACCACGTCGGGCAATAATACGGCAAAATCATGCTCGCCTATAATAGGGCGCGCAGCGAGTACCGCGTGCCCCAAACCTAGCGGTTTACCTTGACGTATCATAGACACCGTTACATCGTCTGGTAACCAGTTTAAGCTATCGGCTAACGCGTCTTTATCTTTAGCACGCAATTGATTATCCAATTCAGCATTGATATCAAAGTAGTTTTCAATCGCGCTTTTTTGTGCATGACCAACCAATACAATATGCTTAATACCAGCAGCAATCGCCTCTTCGACCACATAATGAATAGCAGGGCGATTGCCAAGCGGCAACAGCTCTTTTGGCACGGATTTAGACAATGGCAACATACGTGTACCAAAGCCAGCAACAGGGATGACAGCATGGGTAATTTTTTGCATAATAATAAGACTACGTTAGAAGGGTAAAGTAATTATAAGTAATGATTGATTATTCAATAGTTATACTATAACTCAATAAATTCGACAATGTGCTGTAACCATTTTTCATAATTATAGTTTTGCAACACATGATCACTGGCGTAGCGCATCATCTCTATCTGCTTTTTGGTATAACCTTTAGATAACTGTGCGAACAATTCATCCGCTTGCTCTTTATTCTCGATGACCTCACACATCCCTTCAAAGCGGGTACTGACCGATAAGCTAGGATTGGTCACTGCCAATCTACCACATGCCATAATCTCAATCAGACGGCGGGAAAACATACTTGGAGAGTCCGTCACGGTGTTGACATTAAGACAATGCGAGTACTGTCTAAAAAGCTCACCCGTCTGGTCATAAGGCACAGCAGACTTGATAGTCATATTCGATAGGTCAGGATAGCGATAGACATCAGACTTACGATCAGAGTTACGATCAACGATAGTAAGTCCATAGGGTGAGGCAGCAGAAAACGCCATATCCTGCCATTTCTGGCGTGCATTATGAATATGCTGACTATAACTACCGACAAACAAGCTTTCGTTATAACGTGGAGGCAAGAAGGTAGGATAATGAAACTTAGGCTGCACCGCAAAGGGCAGCACCCCTACTTTCACGCTATTACCTAAAATAGCTTGGTAACGTTCAACACAGTTTGAATCAACAGTCAGTACATATTTAAATAAACTGGCAGAGTCGATAAAACGGTTAAAATGAGCACCGTCTTCTTTATTCCAAAATACAGCAGGAATATTGTATTTATCTGCCGTCTCTAGGAGTTTGCGCAACTCGACGTTGTTGCGTTCGGGGTAATCAGGATAGTTGGCTATCTTGTAGCGCCAAGCGTCTTTGTGACCGCGCCATGCGGATTCTACTAGAATAAAGTTGGGTTTTCTTCTTTTCCAGAGCTGGTATTGAAGCTGCTGTTCAATAATTTTGACAGAATTCTCTTTATGTAAGGATTGAGAGGTCAACTCGTCACTGATTAGTGTTAACTTTAACAAAGTATAGTCCTATAATTTAATTTTAAAATTTAAATACTTTGATATTTGTGTGATTACAAGGCTAACATGAATATAAAATAAAGAAACTTTATAAAATGTATTTCATTTAGTAATTATCTAATACAGAGTTATAGCGTTTGACGCAGTTTTTATCGACAGTTAGGATTTGCTTAAAAAAACTGGTAAAGACAATAGAATGGTTGAAATTTGCACCGTCTTCTTTATTCCAGAATACTGCAGAAATATTATATTGATCCGTCATTTTTAAAATTTTACGTAGCTCAACATTATCACGTTTAGGATATAGTAGATCTTTTATAAAAGTGGTACAGTCGTTTTAAAACAAGCGAAAAGTAAAAAGATTATGACTTATTCAGCAGACTTCCGTGCTCAAGTGATTAAAAGTGTCGAACAACAAGGCATGAGTATCAGGCAAGCCAGTGTATTCTATGGTATTAGTAAGGCCACGCTACAGAATTGGCTCAAAGATCCTAGTATTAAGCTAACTCGCAATAAACCACCAAATAAAATACCTAATGAAGCGCTATTAAAAGATGTTGAACAGCATCCAGACGATTACATGTACGAAAGAGCACAGCGTTTTGGATGTAGTAAGTCGGGCATCGAGGCCGCTTTAAAACGTCTTGGCATTAGTCAAAAAAAAGACCTTAGAGCATCCAAAAGCTTGCCCATTAAAGAGAGCTAAGTATCTAAGTAAACTGGGCGACTACATCGCTCAAGGCTATGCAATTGTATACATGGATGAAAGCGGCTTTGAGTCTGAAACCATTCGTTCTCATGGTTATTCACCTATTGGTACCCCTTGCATCGATAGCTATAACTGGCAAGGTAAAAAACGCACCAATGTTATTGGTGCCTTATATGAAAAAGCGTTATTTGCACTTGATTACTTCGAAAAGAATATCAATGGCGACATATTCTACAACTGGTGCAAAAACACGCTAATACCAAGTCTTAAAATAAAATGCGTAATCGTCATGGATAACGCCAGCTTTCATAAACGCGTTCAGAGATTACTCAACAGGCATGGTCATCGCTTGTTATTTCTACCGCCTTACAGCCCTGATTTAAACCCTATTGAGAAAAAATGGGCACAGGCGAAGTTTTTGCGCCAAGGGTGGATGGAGAATAATTTACCTAAACTGTTTCATGATATGGGTTGTACCAATTTTATTTTGGATTGACTATAGTTAAATATTTTATAGCACTACTTGTATTTGTAACTACGCCAAGCTAATTCAAATAAAATAAAGTTGGTTTTAAAAAAACTAACGCTAGTAATATTATAATAATTAAAAAACTTCATCTGAGACTACAGAAGTCAATTTAACACTAATTAAAGCAACGTTA
Organism: Psychrobacter okhotskensis; assembly: GCF_965638355.1. NCBI lineage: Bacteria > Pseudomonadati > Pseudomonadota > Gammaproteobacteria > Moraxellales > Moraxellaceae > Psychrobacter > Psychrobacter okhotskensis. The sequence goes on along the minus strand of NZ_OZ281822.1, from coordinate 195,898 downwards.
ATTTTTTAATTATTCATATGTATTTTTTATAAGAATGTATATCAAATCAAGTAAACTAACAACAGAAAACATTAAATTTAGTTTTCCATAATGTCGTATCTTCGGGAGTATCTGCCATTTTCATGAATATGAAATATTGAAACAGATATATCACATGCATACCAGTTACAGTTGAAAACGTCAGACTTATTTAATTTATTAAGATTGATTACTGAGCCTGTTACTTTTTTATCAACTAATAAGCTTATATCAAACTCTAAATTATTGCTAAAATCTTCTAGACTTAATACAATTTTCTTCATATAAAATGTACATTTAATTTTGTAATCCTTTTTATCAATTTTATTTTTGAAAATTATAGTTTTTTCTATGATTATATCGTCTATATTTTTTTTAGGAAATATATAGTTATTAATAATATTTATAAAATATTTTCTACTTGGAGCAGAATGGCTAGGACCAAAATCATCAATTATAAGATGGAAATTATCATCATTGTAATGGTTTGGTACTGAAAAACAGTCTTTATTAGAGAAAGTATTCTCTAGAAAAGGTTTTAAATGGTTTTCTATATGGAAGCTATCATTCATATTTTGTAGATAATATATCTTAGCATATTTAGTTTTAATATCTGATATTTTTACTTTATGAAGACTACCAATATTTATTAAATACTCTTTTCTTTTTTCCGTAGAAAAGAGTGAGTCGTCATTTTCTAATGAATTGAAGTAATTATTCACTGCATCTTTTTTATAGTTGAAAATATTGGTTTGCGGATTACATATCAATATATCATGAGGTATACCTATAGAGCTTAAATAAACTGACTGAATCAAAGCAGCAAAACCGCCACCTGAACACCCGAATAGCAATGGTCTTTTATTAGTCTTTAAGAAAGCTGATTTTATTATGTCTTTTATAGTGAAATTTAGTCCTTTATACTTAGAACTACCTAAATACCAAGCCAAATTCAAATCTTTATTATAATCTACTAGAGGATCTGAGAATGCTAAAATTGCAACTCCAACTTCTTTAGAAATTCCCTTACCTGAAAAAAAAGGAAACTCTTTAATTCTTCGGTTTGAAATAGCTGCGTTAAAAGTTATTAAAAAACTCCCTTTATATTGAGAGTCAAAATCATTAACAAAGTAACTAAAACTATTTTGTTTATTAATATGAGCTGTATTTACACCTTCGTTAAATTTATATTTTTCTTTTAATTTTTTTTCTAAAAAAGGAAAATTCTCATATAATTTCTCGTCTTGTAATATCTGCTTATTCCTCAATAACTTCTCACGTTTCAAGACATTAGCAGAGTCTGATGTATCATACATAGTTCTTATAAACATTTTTTTACGTGAATCAACAATAGTAGGAGATTTTAAATCTACCTGTGTATGTTTATATGTATTATAAACCGTTTTTATACTATTAATTGTAAATTTCTTACTTTCTGCAGAGTAAATATTGAAATAACATAAGCCTAAAGCTATTTTTGGATAATAGTATTCAATTAATTTTTCATAACTATCAGACTTAAAATCGTAAAACCCAGCATAGCCACTCCCAAAACTCAAACAAAACCCTACGTTTTCTCTTTTAAAATATATATTCATTTCCTCAAAGAATGTACTTGAAAGTGCATCATCATCATCCAATCTAATTGTAGATATTAAAATATCTTCTTTACTATTTTTTAAGTCATCATAAACAAATTGCACCAAAGACCTTCCTTTCTCTGGAACATAATCTATATAAAGCCAATTATACTGTTCTACTAACTTTTCAAGCTGCTCCTTATTCCATGTCGGTAAACTTTCAGAAGTAATAATTACAACCTTTAACCACTCAGAATCAGGACTTATAGTTTGTCTTAACAAACTAGGAATAGTGACTTTTTTAAATAAATTGAAATGTTGTTCTAATCTTATTGGATTAAATAACTGCTCTCTATAAGTTTCTATATTTTTATTTGCTATATTCCATGAACCTGTTCCCTCAATTAGCACACTAAACCTGATTAACACATAAGTTATTTTTTTCATATTCAAGCCTTATTATCTTATTTTTATTAAATTTATATATTTTAGAAGCTTAATTATAAGTAAGAAATATCAGCTATTCAAATATTTACTCAGCTCTTCTTCATTAGTGTAGATGATATCACCTTGAAGATATATACTATCTTCAACAGAAGATGCATTATTAATTTGAAACTTAGTTAAAATAATTAAGCTGTTATTCAGATTTGTAGAAAGCTTTAAAGTAGATGTAGGTTCATACTGAAGATAATGCCTAGAAACCCAACCGATAAGTGTCTTTCCTGATTCATAACCTCTAAATGAATTGAATTTAATTAAATTATCATTAGATGTTTCTGATGTAATTTTTATATTCATATTATTTATTTTTAATACAGCATTTTTGTCTTTGACTACGAGTCTTGCACAACTATCAAAATGCCACCACTGACTTATACTTCTTTTTGCACCATTATTAATTACTTTGTCAATGACATATACTTCCTCGCCAGGCTTATATAAAACAATTCTTTCATGAATATACTCATTTATATTCTGATTTACTTTACCTCTTAACAACCAAAACCCTTTAAAATATTTTGGTTTATGCACTATCCCACTACCATATGCGTTTTCATTTACTCGACTAGTATTTTTGCTATCAACTTCGATTGTGTTGTGAGCACGTGTACTCAGAAAATATTGACGATATTTACCTGGTTGATATCCATACTTACCAGAATCTATCAAAAGATCAATACCGTTTTCTTGCAAAATGAACGATAAGTCATCGCGATGTTTGTGTACTTGACTATGAAAAGACGCTTGGAAAAACATAAACGACGATTTTTCGTTCGGTACAGAATCATCAGATCTTACAACCGAATACCCACCAATTTGAGCTCCTAGATACTTATCATGTTTAATATGTGGCCATTCATATAGACTTCTTAAATTTTTGAACTCTTTCCCCGTTTCAGAATCACCAATTGGAACACATTTATTATTTGGAAAAACTAACCAAGATTTTACTCGTTCACCTAATTCTAAAACATCTAGTGTTCTTTTAGGAAGGTCTGACCACCATGGAGAACTTACTATATTTGAAATTTTATTATGAGTGAAAAAATGATAGGCCGGAGAATCTTCAGTGTGTACTCCATAATTGCCAAGTTGTGTAGCAATAAGATTATTCATGTTTTCTATTGAATATTGATTTAGCGCGTTTAAATTAAAGCTCTCATGACCGTAACTCTGTAATATGTATGTTAAACTTTTAAGGCCATTTAATTGAAATAAGCCATGATTGCCAGCATTAAGTTCGTTAGCATCGCTCAAATATTTTAGATGTGTACTAATAAGATATTCAATATCAACAATTCTATGATCAATATTCCTCTCGAGGCATATTTTTATATAGAAGCTTATTTTCAGGGCTCTAAGACCTGTCGACATGTCATACCATAACCATTTATTCTTAGAGTTATTATTAACTTTTTCAAAGTTTATCCAATCATTCATTACCTCAGCAACATGATTCAAGTCTGTAGTTCTGCCTCTAATTAAGTAACAATCTAACATTCGCCAAGCATTCAACTGAAACATCCAATTACCATCTTTATAAGGATCTTCTAACCAGTCTATTGGAATACTTAATTTGTACGGAGGAACGTCTTTTCTAGGCCTAAAACCCAACTCTTCATACTTTTCTACAGTTTGTAATTTATTACTCATAATTTCGTAATTTTTAAAATTGATATTACTTAAAACCTCACTAGAAAAGCTATAATTTAATTTTCCTTTATTAAAAACTCTGAAAATTTTTGATTTTTTTATTAAAGGTTCTTTTATATATCTAAAAAAAATTTTGACTTTGAGTTTTTTGGCTTCTTCTCTATTAATAATATATATATGTTCGTCCTTTTTGTACCCACTTTTATGAATAATTTTATCTGATGAATAAAAATAGCAAGCACACTCTACTATTGAGAAGTCAGTTATTACTTTCACAAATACTCTAAAACCATCATAATTTGATGTTACTTCGGCTAAATCGACAATCGAATGTATACTTTTCATACGTACTTCCATATTATTCACTTTCTGATTCAGTAACACTATCCATAATAGATCGAACAATTTTTATTTAAAACGAAAACTATTACAAGTATAAGTTATATATAATAAATACAATATCTCATCAGTTAGAATAAGCGATTAAGTGTTAATGTATTGATAAATATTTTTTGGCTATACCATTAACAGTAATCGACATAGTATGAATCTTGATTAAAGAAATTAAGATTCATACTATGTCACTAGTAACTTCTAAAAGTTTACTGACTGTTTTGTCCCAAGTCCTGTCAATTTCCACCCATTTTCTAGATTTCTCACCTAATTCCACTCTTAAGTTTTTATTAATTACTAATTCATAGAGTTTATCACTAAGGCTCTCAATGTTTCCTTTTTCAAATACTAATCCGTTCTCACCATCTGTAATCATATCAGTCAAAGCTCGAACACTTGATACTATAATTGCTTTCTTCATAGCAGCGGCTTCCAATGGCTTCATAGGAGAAACCATTTCGGTCACTGGTTGTGGTTTACGAGGAAATGGAGCAACATCAACCAATGAGTAATAAGCTTCTACTTCTTCGTGAGGAACACGTCCTGGCATGATTAACCAGTCTTCAAAATTGTATTTTTTGGATATATCTAATATAGTTTGTGTAATTGGACCCTTGTCATCTCCAGCTGTATTTTCATTACCTACTATTAACAATCTAAACTCTACCCCACGTTCTTTCAGTATACCGCATGCTTCAGCTAAGTGATCTAAACCCTCATATTGTACAAATGTACCTATGTAGCCAATAACCGGTACGGAGGTTGGTATATTTAAAGTATTGGCTAATTTTATATCTCTTTCAGCGGGCTCAAACCGCTCAGGATCACATGAATTAGGCAATATGGTTATTTTATCTCTATTAATACCTCTTCTTTCCAATTCTTCAGCCATAGGTGTTGTGAGGGTAAATACATGATCTGCATGTGTAGCTGCTATAGCTTCTAGATCACATAATACTTTATAAAACTCAGTTGCTTCAAATTCAGGTTCACGTGAAATACGAGTAACCTCCCAAAATCCTCTTACTTCGTATATAAAAGGAATACCTAGTTTACGGGCTGCAATGAGGGCTGGCAAAGCTGTTAAATGATTAGAAGCCGCTATTACTAAAGAAGGTTTTATCTCTAGGAGTTTTTTTACTAGCTCTTCTGATGATCCTATTATATAATCAAGCGTAGCTGTTCCGTCTCTTCTTGGAGTTAATATAAATTCATATTCGACTCCTTCGATAACTTGTTTTTCTTCTACTTCTTCTGATGTTAATTCCTTTCTGATGTCTAAAGGAAAACCAGGTCTTCCAACCACTTTGATACATTTTCCTGCATTTTGAATAGCCCTAGCTAATCCATGGCCTCTAGTTGCATAACCACCGGAAGCGTAAGGCAGAGTATTATGCAAAACATAGGCAATATTGTTCGGAATTGGGCTGAAGTCTTCTATAGGGTTTTCTAAAGCATCGTTTATAAGCTCTACTAAACCAGTCTTCTCAATGAATAAATATAAGTTCTTTTTTGAGTTAACAAAATCTAGCTGCTTTTTATCATTGTTATTTTTTGCATAATCCTCAAGCCAATTAAGACAATCTCTACTTTTAGTAATAGATCCTTGTCTATAATATGCCCAAAAAGCAGCTCTAACACTTGTTGTACTTTTATTAATGTCAAGAGCATTCTCAATTAACTCAATCTCAGAATTTTTACTTCCATATTCTCCAAGCTTCTTACTTGTTTTAATCATTACTAAGATAATTGCATTATTAGAAAATTTGTACTTAATCTTTAGTTCTGTATTTATGAATTTGATTACATCATCTACGCTACTATTCTTGAATTTATCAAAAACTATATCCGCTATACCGTTATAATCTTTCTTTTTATAAAGTTTTTGATATTTATCTAGTTGAGTTACAGAGGTTTCTTTGAGCTTGGTTACACTATCAACAGAACTACCGTCTCTGAACTCTTGTGAATACCTTTCGATATCTTCATCTGATAATCTTGAAGATAAAGCTTTTTTTAAGCTTTGAATTTGTTTTTCATTTGCTAGTTTATTTCTTTGCAAGTGACTTAAAATCTCTATAGCTTTGTAGTAATCTTTACAATGAATACAGGCCCAAGCATACCCTGTAAGAGTAAAAGCATCTTGATTCAAGTTAGCTGCTATACCTGCTATTATACAACTTGATTTTGCGTCTATAGTCTTACCCAATAATACCAGTTTACGAGCCTTATCTGTATTACTCAAAAATGAATTATTTTTCTCAAACTCTATTAGCATCGAATAGACACTATCAGGTTCAGAGTTCTTTACGTAAGAATCTTCACTATCCTCAACAACTAATTTCTTATCTAAGATATTCGAATTAGTATAAACTTTTACTTCAGGATATATCGAAAGCTCACTGACTACTACCTGCTCATTCTCTGAGCACAAGAACCTATTAAACCCAAAATGAATAGTCGCTACTTCTTCAGGTATGACGAAGGTATATAGCTCCTCAACTTCCCCTTGTGTGGAAGCAAGATATTTAAAGTGCGCGTCAAAAGCATCTGATCTAAACATCTTTTCTAAAGACACATCGACTTCTTCGCCAGCTTCGTTATAGGCTCTGACTAGCAGTACCGCTTTACGCTTGTTAGCAGGATTGATGTTTAGGTACTCGACTATCGCTTTGATGCTGATTCTCTGACCTGGCTTCACAGCTGTGGGATACCAGACTGGATCTTCTGATGGTAATTCTAATTTTTCAATGAAATGGTTGTCCGCAGTTTCAAGCTTTTTAGGTAACTCACTCTCTGCTTCTGGATATATCGTAAGGTCACTGACTATAACCTGCTCATTTTCTGAACATAAAAATCTATTAAACCCAAAGTGAATAATCGCTACTTCTTCAGGTACGACGAAGGTATATAGCTCTTCAACTTCCCCTTGTGTCGAAGCAAGATATTTAAAGTGCGCGTCAAAAGCATCTGACCTAAACATACTCTCTAAAGACACGTCGACTTCTTCGCCAGCTTCGTTATAAGCTCTGACTAGCAGTACGGCTTTACGGTTGTTAGCAGGACTGATGTTTAGATACTCGACTATCGCTTTGATGCTGATTCTCTGACCTGACTTCACAGCTGTTGGATACCAGACTGGCTCTCTTAATGGTAGCTCTAACTTTTCTATGAGCTGAATGCTCGGCATTTTCAGTTTTTTACTGGTTCTGTGTTTGGTTTTAAGCATAGTAACGTCACTTATTAAGATATTTTAAATTTTTTGATGATGTTATTTTGATACAGATAAAAGAGGTAAAGCTAAGTCTTAAGTTCTCATTTTTTCTACCATTTTTTTATAGTAATCATCAGTGAAATGAAAGGGAGATAGCCCCCATTTATGGTTTGAATCAGCTACGAGTATGTCCTTATCAACCTCAATAATGCTTGATGATGGTAGAATCTGTTCTACATAATCGTACATAGCTTTTAATTTCCCATTATTCTTTTCTATTTCCCACTTATCATTTAGTAAGATAGTATCTTCGGGAGTATTAGCTTGGTTTGACCAATAAACCTTATTGATCTTGATAGCATCCAAGCCTACCTCATGGTCAACGACACTAAATAAATTATCTATTCCTTCACACCAAAGCTTCATATATTGATCAGAGAAGGTGTTTATGAGTTTATCAGGCTTGATACCAGAGCGTACAAACTCAACTGAGCGCGTGACTAGCTTGCCATTTATTTCAGCCAAATGAAACCTATCAACTAGAAAATCAATTAATAAAACATCGTAATCCTCAGCAGCTGCTGATTCTATGATTTCATTATTGAAGTCAGACTCAACCATACGACGCTGAAACTTTGAGCTTATATTAGATAGTGATTCGTAATATTTATTTGGAATTGTCTTTGCTACATTGTTAGAACCGAGTGTCGCTAGAGAGGATCTTGCGTTATAGCTTACCAACTGCATAGTCTCAGCTTCATCAAAATTCAAAATATCTCGAGAGACACAGCCTCCATACACTTTAACTTTCATCAGATACCTCTTAAACAAAGAACATAAATAAAGAATAATGATATTAAATCAAATTAATGATTTATGAAGCGCTGCCAATACTGTCTTATTGAATCTCAGAAACTTTTCTCTCGTGACGGGTTTCAATGATTTATCTGCAAGAGCTGTTTCTGATAAGGATATAGCTCTTTTATAATCCTTTAACGCATAAGCTTGTCTAGCACGTCCCATATGAGTGTAACTACTTTCTATCTTATCAATATAAGGTATGGAGCCTGTTGATATAGATTTTATTATCTTACTTAACTGCTTTGTATGATTTAGATGATAAAGAACTTCATGCCCAGCATAATCAAAATTAATCAAATTCAAGTTTTCAAAAGAATTTTTTATCAAACGATCTATAAAATAGCTATCTTCTTTGACATAAGGATCATAAAAAATATAAATATTTTTATCTGTCTTTTTATTTTGATCGAAGCCTAGATGTTTAAAATCTGTTTTGCTAAATTTAGACTGAGTTTCGGAAGTTTCTACTAAGATAGGATGAGCTGAGTTCCGAGGTGCAGATGCTATAACCGTACCGTTTACCGCTCCAGCGTAGTAGATCGCACAATAACCGCCTAATGAGCTACCATATAGAAATACTTCGTGATCGCGAACAACGGGTAATACATAATGCTGAACATCTTCGAACGATAACTCTTGATATTGGTTATCATTTTGCAAGCAGGCTACAACATTGAATCCGTTTTTATTAAGATAGTTTAAGGCGAATGGAGTTTCAGTTTTTAATGTTCCAGCTCCGTTAAAGACAATAAAGGTTCTTGAAGCTCCTACATCATAAAAGTCTATTTTATATCCATTTTTTTCGACTATATTACTGACGACAAGTTCTGAGAGCTCTACCACACCACTACTATCAATATTTACGTATACCTTATGCGCTATCTTATTCTTACCAGTCTTATAATAAAATATAGCCTTAAAACTTCCTTCTTTGAAAGGTATAGCAAAGCAAGTACTAGCTTGATTAGTATAACCCTTCTTTTCTGTGCCTTTAGAATGAGTTAAGTAAAATGCATACTCTAAACTTTCTTCAAATTCCGTTTCTAAGCTTATAAATCCATTACTATTGATAACTTTTCTTTTAAACTCTTTAGTCTTATCTAAATTTATCATTTTTAATTCACTTTTCTAATAAATATATGACTTTTCAGTGAATAGCTCTGCTTTCTCATGGTTTACTTAATATTAGGAAGTATGAAAACAGAACTATCATAAAGTATTTAAACGTAAGTAAAATATATTTTTATCAAAGTGTTAAAAATATTAAGCTTCAGTGTTGCTGGTCTTAAAGAGAGCAGCGGCAATAATTAGTGATATACTACTGCCTTCAGAGGCGTGATTAAATTTCCCTCGACTAATGGCTTTATCTAAATCCTGAGAAGCCTTATTAATAAAGCTATTACTCCATAATTTTTGGACCAATTTAGATTTGCAAGCTTTGTCAAAATCTTTTTTCAAATACTCAAGGGTTTTCTCTATAGGCTTTGGTGAGGTAACTTTCTCGTTTGAATTATTTTCTGCATATATAGTTCCTGTAGTGATCGATAACTCTTTCCTCAACTTAGTTAGCTGACTCAAAATATCACTAGAAGGATTTTTTGCTATCTTATCATAAGGGAAATCAATTAATTTATCGGTGATATTTATAATGTCATAAAGAACTTGCGAGCTTTTGACTTTTTCAAAGTTATTTTTAGTTGCTATGTTAGCTATAGTCAATCCAAAATAAAATTGGTACAACCCATATCATGAAACAGTTTAGGTAAATTATTCTCCATCCACCCTTGGCGCAAAAACTTCGCCTGTGCCCATTTTTTCTCAATAGGGTTTAAATCAGGGCTGTAAGGCGGTAGAAATAACAAGCGATGACCATGCCTGTTGAGTAATCTCTGAACGCGTTTATGAAAGCTGGCGTTATCCATGACGATTACGCATTTTATTTTAAGACTTGGTATTAGCGTGTTTTTGCACCAGTTGTAGAATATGTCGCCATTGATATTCTTTTCGAAGTAATCAAGTGCAAATAACGCTTTTTCATATAAGGCACCAATAACATTGGTGCGTTTTTTACCTTGCCAGTTATAGCTATCGATGCAAGGGGTACCAATAGGTGAATAACCATGAGAACGAATGGTTTCAGACTCAAAGCCGCTTTCATCCATGTATACAATTGCATAGCCTTGAGCGATGTAGTCGCCCAGTTTACTTAGATACTTAGCTCTCTTTAATGGGCAAGCTTTTGGATGCTCTAAGGTCTTTTTTTTGACTAATGCCAAGACGTTTTAAAGCGGCCTCGATGCCCGACTTACTACATCCAAAACGCTGTGCTCTTTCGTACATGTAATCGTCTGGATGCTGTTCAACATCTTTTAATAGCGCTTCATTAGGTATTTTATTTGGTGGTTTATTGCGAGTTAGCTTAATACTAGGATCTTTGAGCCAATTCTGTAGCGTGGCCTTACTAATACCATAGAATACACTGGCTTGCCTGATACTCATGCCTTGTTGTTCGACACTTTTAATCACTTGAGCACGGAAGTCTGCTGAATAAGTCATAATCTTTTTACTTTTCGCTTGTTTTAAAACGACTGTACCACTTTTATAAAAGATCTACTATAAGTAGCGCGAACTTAAAGGTGTAAAGGATATCTGATATTGAGGAAATAAACCGGTGTGAAATCGATTTCTAAAATGCCTGTAATGTAGAAGTAAAGCATCAATATCATCGCCACAATGATCTACATCTTGCATCACTGACAAAGTCTCAAATAAATCAATAGCTAAATCAACCATTTGCTCTGGGTTATCGAGCTTACTACATAGATATCTAATAGAATCATTATAAGTAGTAGTTTTAGGGTTGTTACCATAGAATGTTCTATGGTTTTCACCACCACCACCACCAATCGATATTTTTCTATAATCGACTTTTGTACTTGGAAAATATATAGGCTGGTACACTCCTAAACACAAGTTCTTCCAAGTCAGATATTTCTCCTCAGCATCTAGATGATAAATAGTATCTGAATACCTAGTTTTGGCGTTCAGTTTATATCCAAAATATTTGGTTATTTTTTCAGCTACCTTTATATCTTTATCACAGCCTTTAATTACATGACACGCTAATCGATATTCAGCAGTATTTTTCGTATCTATCTGATGATAGGCTAGATTGGATAAAGAAAAAACAGCGCGAGAATCCAACCCTCCAGTTAAGCCTTGTCGAATAAAAAGCTCATCATTCGATAATAATGTAGAAAATCTTGATATCCATATATTGACAAAATTTATTAAAATTTGACGATAGTCTATAGCATTGCTTTCAATATCATTAATTTTTTCTATGTTAAGACAACTATCCCCTATTGTGAGCAAAGTATTGACAGGCAATATCTTTATTTCATTAGCAATAGTATCAAAGGTAATAGGTTGTTGTGTGAAAGACAAGCGTTCTGTTGACATCATTAATAATGCTATATGAGGGGTAACATTAATTGAATGTTCTTCTAAATGATTAATTAGTAAGCTTAATGAATTTGATACTGCCCAAACACCAGAAGCCTTATCATAAAAATATAGTATCTTCTTAAAACCTGAAAAATCCGATCCTATTAGAAATCCTTTTTCAACTTTCTTTGCTAAGACATAACATCCATCTTCTCCATAAGATATTTGTTTTCCAGTGTGCTCAAAATACTTATCAGCCCCTGATTGACCAAAAATAAAATCCTCTTTAGCAAAGCAGTAACCTTGAAATAACCTTTCAGGATTATCCTTAAAGCTAGACAATAGGTATGTAGAGCTATCAGTCATGGTAAACCTTGTTTATATAGTTTTTAATAGCTATAGTTTATTTCATTCAGAGTTCATGCTTAGTAAAATAACTCTCACCCTCTTTAATCAAACTTCATCACTTTTCTATTAAGTTAATTTCGCGTTCTATGGTATTTTCAAAACTACACTGTACTTTGACACGTTCTTTAGCAGCTGTAGATTTATTCAAAAATAAAGAAGAATCTTGAGTAATTTCTATAATTTTCTCGACCATTTCTTGAACATTCTCAGCTTCAAACAAACCACCTTCTGCATCAGAAATAAACTCTGGAACTGCTGCTACCTTATTAGTTACTACTACTAAGCCTGATGACATAGCTTCATCTCTAGACACACCTTGCGAGTCCCATCTAGTAGGATTTAAGAAAACACCATGTTCCTTGTGAGCTGCTGCTATCTCATGATGACTTAAGAATCGTTTATGTAAATGAACATTTCCGAATTGAAGCAAAGGCTCATTAATTGAATCAAACTCCAGTCCGTCACCATAGATATTTACTTCTAAATCTTTAAAGAACTCATATTTAGATAACTCTAATAAGGCATCAGCTGTAATGTCGTTACCATACTTAGGACCTGAATAGGGTCTTATAGACAGTAGTTTCAGTCTATCTTCAGCTTTTTTCTCAGTATACTCAAATATAGTATCGTCTACATAATTATGAATTACTGTCTTATTTGAGCTCGGTATCGTAAGCTCTAAATCTTCCTCTACTTCTTTAAGAAAGATATTAGATACAAAAACTAAAGTAATATTACTATTTAGTTCTTCATTAATGAGTTTTTTCCAGAATTTTAATCGGTAATCAGCAAGCTTCTTTTTTCTCTCTCTTTCAGCTTCATTTAAACCTGATAAATCAAACTCACGACGCTGCCAGCTTTGTACTTCAGCCCCATGTAACCATATAGTAATCTTTAACGTTTCTCGATAGCCCTTGATTATATTCCACATCTTTTCATCCATAAGATGGATAAATATATTTTTCACTTGGCCTGATTCGAGGATACTCTTCAAGTTACCCTTATTACCACTAAACACATCTATAGACTCAAACTCTCTAAAACCTAAATCAGTATTACTCTCTGCCATTCTAAAGACGTCTACGATATGATTATGAGCTTTATAAGCCCTTACTCTACTATGCAAGAAGCCATACTTATATAGATCATCGTATGAAGGATACTGTTTTGCTAATACTAAAGTATTACTTTTGGCAATGAAGTCATTGACGCCCTCTCTTTTTTCGCCAATATTTATAGATTTGATATAGGATTGGCCACTACCCGTGACTTTGAACCCTATTTTTATATATTCACAATTTACTGGTATAGGCATAGTGTGATTGTGAGAAACTGCCGTTATATGATGTGAAATTTTGTTTTTGTTTTCGTCCAAAAATACAAATACCGAACGTAGATCCATGTTGGTAGCTGCATCGACTATAAACTGACTATTGAATCTTAGATTGACGTCAGATCTATTATAAATAGTCTCAAAATAGATATAGGCGAACTTCTCTTCAGGGAGTGTAGATTTAATTTCGATATTCTCAATATTTCTATTGATTTGTAGTTGCTTGCTTTGAGGTCTAATTATTTGAGCATCAATATCGCTAGCTAAAAATACAACAGCACTTGGATCCTGATAAACGTCCAAATCATTAATTTCACTTTCGCTAGCGTTTATTGCTTCTGAGACCTTTAGAAGCCTACCTTCAAAGTCAACTCCTTCATCAAGAGTCAGTTTGCCGTGTGCAGCTAAAGTTTCTTCAGCGCTGAGACTAGCTCCATTTAATATATAGTTAAAGCAATCAGTAGCGAATGACTTTGCTTGAACTTCTAAGTTATTGATACTTTCAAGCTGATCCTCTTCTAATACCGCTTTTTTAAACAAATCAGCAGCTATTAGACTTTTAGTACATTGAAATCTATCTACTGATTGATATTCTCTATTTTGTACCAGCACAGCTTTACCACTTACATTTTCAAAATAACTGTCTTTAGTTATAGCAGATATAAGGTGACCATCATTCTGCTCAAGGTATACTCTGCTTAATGCCAAATCAGATAAATAGTAACGACCATAACTGTCATGCGGATTAAACACAGCTATATCAGTACCTTTTTGACATTGCTCAATGGCCTCAGACCATTCAGATTTTGTACTATAGATAGTAATCCTGTCATCAACCACATTACCTAAATCTATACTACTAAATATACATAACTCTCTATCTAAATAGTCTTGCTCATTAAAGCCGCTGATAACACTGTCTAACTCACTTTGACTATTAACATAGGCTACTACTACTATATGATTGCGAGTAGCATTTAAGGTTGTCTCAAATGATTTTTCTAAAATATACTTTAATCGGTGCTGATAAGTGTGATGGCTTAGGACTTTCCTAAGTCCTTGAAGCTTGTACTTTTTCTGAGTTAAAAGATCTCCAGTGAATTTCTTTAACTGTCTATCAAGTTCAGTGGCTTCATCTGAACAAATAACTAAATCACCAAATAAAAGTCTGACACCACGTGAGTAATTACTTAGTACTATAGTATTAGAAGCCAACATCTCAAACACTCGTCTAGCAAACATGGTTTGTGATTGCTTGATGGTATTCATATTGATACCGTATACATAGCCCTTATAGGCTTTGTCTATTTCAGATGGTGCTAAAGTGCCTAGTATCATTGACTGATAGCTTTCAGGAAACTCATAATGTGGATGAGGCTTATCAAAATTACGGTCAAAAATATCTAGACCCTTATAGCTATCTGCAACTCCAGATAAAACGCCAAAATCGCGCTTTCTTATAGGATATTTTAAATAATAGGAGCCAGCGAAGTTGAATTTATCTTGTCGATCGTAAATTTCAATAGGATTATGAATAAGTGGTTGCGCAGCAAAACACAGTAAGTACACTCTCTCATGACCCAAATGTTCTTTGTACTTGCTTATACAATCGATATCTGTAGTAAATACAATATCGACTAGCTCAGCTACTCCCAAAAAAGTACCAAAGTGTACTGGATCTTCTTTACTCCAAAAAACACTTCTAATCTTTTGCTCATCACAAAACTTTATTAGGTTTATTAGCTCTACTGATTGATGGCTAATCTTAGTCTTCCATAGACCATCTTTACCTTGCCAAGCTGATTCAATAAATAACACATCTGGCTTAAACTCAAGAATCTCTGACTGCCAGTTGTTTGGTGTGATATGACATATAGTTGCCTCAGGGTCGAAGCATAGCGAGGTAAACTCATCCATAACAGCAGCAATTTTGATATTTTTTTCTGAGAAATCTTTCTGTAAAGTAATTTTATTTACACGATCATTATTTAATTCTTTTATCTTTCTTAATTTTTTAGGTGTCGCTATGATACTGCGTTTATTAACATTGCTCATTTTCACTAAATCATAACGTTCTTTTTGTTTTTGCTCATCAAGCAATATGATTATTTTATGCAATAAACTAGCATTGCTTAAATCTTTATTTTTTCTACTTAATGAGTCGGCATAAATTGCATATAGCTCTTTACTAAGCCTTCTGACGTTTGTTTTTCTTTTAGCAGCATCGATTAGAGATTTGCCTAATTGATAAGAGATCGTATTTTTTTCTGCTGCTTTATTAATTTGCTTTCTTTCATTTTCGATTTCGAGCGCGCGAATGTATTCTTTTAGATCATCTATAGAGCCTCCATGCTTCTCAACTAGGTCTCTGACTACCTTTAGCTCTGATTCGCTAAAACTAGTAGTGTTTTTAGATAGCATCTTATAGATCCTGTTTTTCATAGGTCACCAGAATGAGTGGATGGAGGAAAGAATATTAGAAGCTTAAACTCGAAATAGGCCTAATCATAAAAGCTTTCTAATTTTATGATTAGGTTTGTCAAACTAACGGTTAGTCACAAAATTCACAACACTTTTGTCAGATAGGTCTAAACCCTCAAACTCATCATGAGCCACTAAAATAGCAACAACATCAGCTGTATCGATAGCTTCTTGTAGAGATGAGAGTTTACCTGAGTTTAAGCTTTCAGGTAACTGTTTGATATTAGGCTCAACTAATAGAATATTAGCAGACGTATCCTTTAACATCTTCTTAGCGATGTTGACTGCTGGACTCTCACGTAAATCGTCAATATTAGGTTTAAATGCTAAGCCTAAGAGTGCTACTGTTGGCTTCTCACTCCCTTGTTCTTTTAGCTTATTCACTTCGGCGTTAATCTTTTCGATCACCCAGTTCGGCTTATTGTCATTAATCTCACGAGCCGCACGGATAATTTTAGCCTCATCTGGGTTTTGATTAACGATGAACCAAGGATCGACAGCGATACAATGACCACCAACTCCAGCGCCAGGCTGCAAGATATTAACACGTGGATGATGATTGGCTAGCTCGATCAACTCCCAGACATTGATATCTAACTTATCAGAGATAATAGAGAGCTCATTGGCGAAGGCAATGCTCACATCACGAGAAGCGTTCTCAGTCAGCTTTGCCATTTCAGCCGTACGAGAGTTGGTTGCTAGTAAGTCACCTTCTACAAAGATACGATATACTTCTTGCGCTTTTTTGGTCGATTCTTTGGTCATACCACCGATGATACGGTCATTTGAAATCAGCTCTTCAACCACTTTGCCAGGCAGTACACGCTCAGGGCAGTAAGCGACAAAGATATCTGCTTCAACGTCAGGTTCATGATATTTGGGGAACGTTAAATCAGAGCGCTCTTCAGCGAGCCATTCAACCATTTTTTCAGTGGCGCCTACTGGCGAAGTCGACTCAAGAATCACCACATCACCTTTTTCTAATAACGGAGCTAATGCCTTGCTAACCGCTTGAATATAGGAGAGATCTGGCTCGTGATTGTCACCCTTAAAAGGTGTGGGTACAGCAATAAGATAAGCATCAGAATGTACTGGGGTTAGGCTCGCTTTAAGATTCCCATTGTCTACTGCTTTTTTGACAATTGCTTCCAAACCTGGTTCTACAATATGGATTTTGCCTTGGTTGATGGTATCGACCGCATGCTGGTTGACATCAACGCCGATAACGTTTGCACCATGATGGGCAAACATTGCTGCTGTAGGTAAGCCGATGTAACCTAGGCCGAACACACAAATATTTTTCATTTATATCTCACTTCATTTATTCACAGTTGATTCAATGGTTTTTAAGCTTTTTTCTGTTCAAAAAAACTGACGATAGTCTCTGCTATACGTTGTGAGGCTTGCCCATCGCCGTACGGGTTATGTGCCTCACTCATTTTTAGGTATAAAGCTTCATTCTCAATCAGATTGCTGACTTCGGCAACGATAGTAGCGTGATGAGTACCAACTAATTTAACGGTTCCTGCTTCCACTGCTTCTTGACGCTCAGTCGTCTCACGCATGACTAATACTGGAATACCAAGCGATGGTGCTTCTTCTTGTATACCACCTGAGTCAGTAAGAATAATATGGCTGGTACTCATCAGATAGACGAATGGTAAGTAATCCTGTGGTTCAATCAATTTGACATTATCAAGACCGCGTAGTAAACGTTCGACTGGTTCTTTGACATTAGGATTTAAATGCACAGGATAAACAAACTCATAATCAGGGTATTTTTGTGCCAGCTCTTGAATCGCTTGGCAGATTGATTCAAATCCATCACCGAAGTTTTCGCGGCGATGCCCAGTAATCAATACCCGACGTTTGGTAAAGTCTAATTCTGAGAACTGTTGCTGTAATTCAACTCTCAGCGTGTCATTAGTTTCTAGTTTATTCTTAACATCCAATAATGCATCAACCACTGTATTACCAGTAACATAAATAAATTCAGGATTATTATGTTCGTCATATAAATGCTGAGCAGCCGTTTTGGTAGGTGCAAAGTGTAGTTTTGTGATAATACTCGTCAACTGCCTGTTGGCTTCTTCTGGCCAAGGCGAATAAATGTTATAAGTACGTAATCCAGACTCTACGTGACCGATAGGAATCTGTTGATAAAAAGCAGCTTGCGCCCCACATAATGTGGTTGATGTATCACCATGTACAAGTACTAAGTCTGGTTGACACTCTTCCAAAATAGGCTCGAGAGCGAGTAGCATTCTTGAACTGGCCTGAGTTAGACTTTGTCCAGACTTCATAATATTTAGGTCATAATCTGGATTAATCTCGAATAGTGACAATACTTGATCAAGCATTTCACGGTGCTGAGCAGTTACACAAACTAATGATTTAATGTTAGGGTTAGCTTCTAATGCTTTGACAACAGGTGCCATCTTAATGGCTTCAGGGCGTGTGCCAAAAATACTCAATACTTTTTTCATAAAAATCTCTCATTAATGTTGATCTGCTTTAAGTGCGAATTATATACTTCCATCATAACCATTCGGATTCATACTCTGCCAACGCCAAGTGTCTTGGCACATATCAGTAATTGATAATTTAGCTCGCCACTTTAACATATCTTTCGCTTTATCAGCACTGGCATAACAGCTCGCGATATCACCTGCGCGGCGGCTAACAAAATGATAAGGAATATTTTGTTCCGACACTTTGGAAAATGCTGCTACTAGCTCTAAAACAGAAGTCCCTTTACCAGTACCTAAATTAATCGGTAAAAACCCTATTGAGTTTTTCTTATCCGAGCTCTTTTCATCTGAGCCATGCTCTTCTATGCTAGTTTGCTGCTTTAAGTAATCAAGTGCGGCAACATGACCTTGCGCTAAATCAGTCACATGAATAAAATCGCGTACACCAGTACCATCGATAGTTGGATAGTCATTACCAAAGATACTGAGCTTAGGTAGCTTGCCAACAGCTACTTGTGAGATATAGGGCATTAAGTTATTTGGGATATCATTAGGGTCTTCGCCAATCTGCCCTGAAGGATGTGCACCTACCGGATTAAAGTATCTCAAAGGGATGAGATTCCAGCTTTCATCCGATACCGCTAAGTCTTCTAGAATATGCTCGACCGTCAATTTGCTTTGCCCATAAGGATTGGTACAAGAGCGCGATGAACTCTCATCAATTGGTAAGAATTTAGGATCGCCGTAAACAGTAGCAGATGAGGAAAATATTAGGTTTTTGACATTATATTGTCTCATTACTTCTAATAAGGTTATAGTGCCGCTAACATTATTATTATAGTATAGTAACGGTTTAGTAACTGATTCCCCGACAGCTTTCAACCCAGCAAAATGAATTACACCAAAAAATCGATGGTCAACAAATGCCTGTCTAAGTGACTCAGCATCGCGGATATCGCCTTCGATAAAATCAATTGGTTGCCCAATAAGAATAGAGACACGATTAATCGCTTCACGACTACTATTAGATAAGTTATCGTATACCACTATGTCATAGCCTGCTGCATGCAATGCGATACAGGTATGAGTACCAATATATCCAGCACCGCCTGTGACTAGTATTTTTTTATTCATTTAATAACCCGAAGCAGTTTTTGACATAAAAAGACACCCCATTGTAGGGGTGTCTTTTTGCTTTTTCAATATAGTTTTAGTAGTTACATTACAGAATTAATTCTATATTACCAACCAGTAACTTCTTTTAGCTTATCACCGATTTTAGCTGGATCACGCGTATACGCGATGCCTGCATCTTCAAAGGCTTTGAATTTCTCTTCAGCAGTACCTTGACCACCAGAGATAATAGCGCCCGCATGACCCATACGCTTGCCTTCAGGAGCAGTTACACCAGCGATATAACCAACGACTGGTTTAGTCACATGATCTTTGATATAAGCAGCAGCTTCTTCTTCAGCAGTACCGCCGATTTCACCGATTAGGATGATAGCTTCAGTCTGTGGATCATCTTGGAACAGTTTTAGTGCGTCAATCTGGTTCATACCTGGGATAGGATCGCCGCCGATACCGATACACGTTGATTGACCAAAGCCAAGCTTAGTCGTTTGTGCAACGGCTTCATACGTTAGCGTACCAGAGCGTGAGATGATACCTACTTTACCCGGCAGATGGATATGACCTGGCATGATACCGATTTTGCACTGACCTGGAGTGATAACGCCTGGGCAGTTAGGACCAACCATACGGACGCCGTCTGCTTCTTCGATGTAGCGCTTGGCTTTTAGCATATCGATCGTTGGTACGCCTTCGGTGATGACCACGATTAGCTTCACGCCTGCATCTACCGCTTCAACGATTGAGTCTAGGACGAATGGCGCTGGTACATAGATAACAGAAGCGTCAGCTTGAGTGGCTTCCATGGCTTCCGCCATCGTGTTAAATACTGGTAGGCCTAAATGCGTTTGACCGCCTTTACCTGGGGTGACGCCACCGACGACTTTAGTGCCGTATTCGATCGCTTGTTCAGAATGGAACGTACCATTTTTACCAGTGAAGCCTTGTACCAATACTTTGGTATCTTTATCAATTAATACACTCATTATGTTTTCCTTATTCGGTTGTCTTGCAATAGCAGTTTGCCGTTTAGGTGTCGTTAAATGCTAACCACGTCTCGTTGACTGAAAACTGCTATCACGCTTTGACTACTATGTTTAAGCACCTAAATTGATAGGTTTATGCTTGAACAGCATCGACAATTTTTTGTGCAGCATCGGCTAGGCCTTGGGCTGACGTTAGCTTCAGACCAGATTCTTCTAAGATCTGTAAGCCCAATTCAGCGTTGTTACCTTCTAGGCGTACAACGACCGGTACTTTTACGTCGACTTCTTTAACGGCAGCGATAATCGCTTCTGCAATCATGTCACAACGTACGATACCGCCAAAGATGTTGATTAGAACACCTTCAACACTGCTGTCTTCTAGAATGATTTTGAACGCTTCAACAACGCGATCTTTGGTTGCACCGCCGCCAACGTCCAAGAAGTTAGCAGGCTTGCCGCCATACAGTTTGATGATGTCCATGGTAGCCATTGCAAGACCAGCACCGTTGACCATACAACCGATGTTGCCTTCTAGAGCAACGTAGTTTAGGTCGAATTCAGCGGCTTTTAGCTCACGCTCGTTTTCTTGCGTTTTGTCTTGTAGCGCTGCTATTTTAGGCAGACGATATAATGCGTTTGAGTCGATACCGATTTTGCCATCAACGCAGACGATTTCGCCATTTTCGCGAACGGCTAACGGGTTGACTTCAAGTAATGCAAAGTCGTTTTCGACAAAAGCATGATAAGCACCAGTCATAATTTTTACAAACTGGTTGATCTGCTTGCCTTCAAGACCTAGCTTGAATGCAACATCACGCGCTTGGTAAGGCATAAGACCTACTAATGGGTCTACGCTTACTTTAAAGATTTTTTCTGGCGTCTCGTTAGCGACTTCTTCGATATCAACACCACCTTCGGTTGATGCCATGAAGGTTACGCGACGCGTAGAACGATCTACAACGGCACCAAGATACAGTTCAGTCTGTACTGGGTACATATCTTCTGCAACCAATACGAAGTTAACTGGTTGACCATCAGCGTCAGTTTGGAACGTGACTAGATTGGTACCGATAAGCGCTTCAGCCACTTGCTTAGCTTCTTCACGAGTCTTAACCAGCTTAACACCACCCGCTTTACCGCGACCACCAGCATGTACTTGCGCTTTGATAACCGCAATGTCCGTTGGTGTTTTATCAAAAGCAGCTGCAGCTTCTTCGCCGTTATACGCGATGATGCCTTCTTGAATGGGCAGTCCGTAGCTTTTTAATAGCTCTTTTGCTTGATACTCATGTAAATTCATTGATTGTATCCTTTATTTTTTACAATTAATAAAAAGTGAAAACAAGTACACAGCAGCGATTTTCTGCTGCGGCACTTGTGACCCAAATGCTGACACCGCAAATAATAAAACGGTGCCGCGCTCAGGCTATAGCTTGTTACTTAAACTTCTAAAAGCGCTGTAAACACTATTGAACGCTATCAAAATTACTTACGTTTTTTACGCTGAATCGCGTGAATAGCACGGCCATCTGCAGATAGAGCCGCTTCATGTACCGCTTCTGAAATCGTTGGATGCGCAAACGTCATCAACTGTAAATCTTCGATACTAGAGACGAATTCCATCGCAATCATACCCTGATGGACGATATCGCCGGCGCCAGCTGAGATAGCATGCATACCTAATAGACGGTCTGTTTTGGCATCAGCGACGACTTTAATAGAGCCTTGTGCTTCGCTTTGCGCAAGGGCACGACCATTAGCCGCTAGGTTGAATGAACCGGTCTTAACTTCATAACCCGCTTCAGTCGCTTCTTGCTCGGTCAAACCAACCCATGCGATTTCTGGATGGGTATAGATAACATTGATAATCGTGTCATAATTAACCTGAGCTTTTTCACCGTGAATACGCTCCACGGCCATCATGCCCTCTTCCATTGCTTTATGCGCAAGCATTGGACCACGGACTAAATCACCAATAGCATAAACGCCATCAAGATTGGTTTTGCACTGGTCATCGACATCGATCAAACCGCGTTCAGTCAAGGTCACACCGCTGTCATCACCAAGTAACTTCTCAGAATATGCACGGCGACCAACACAAACGATGAGCTTGTCAAAGCTCTCTTCAGATGACTCGCCTTTATTTTCGCTAGTAACGACGACTTGATCGCCCTTCACTTCAGCATTGGTGACTTTGGTATCAACACGGATATCAAGACCCTGCTTCTTCAGCATTTTGCCTGCTTCTTTTGCGATGTCTTTGTCAGCGGCTGCTAAGAAACTTGGAAGCGCTTCATAAACAACAACTTCGCTACCCAAACGACGCCATACAGAACCGAGCTCAAGACCGATAACGCCAGCACCGATAACGCCTAGACGCTTAGGAACTGAGGTAAAATCAAGGGCACCAGTAGAGTCAACGATACGATCACCGTCAGTTTTGGCAACTGGGATATCAATAGGTACTGAACCGGCCGCTAGAATCACGTTTTTAGCGGTAATAGTGCTTTCTGCTTCGTCTTCTAAAGCGACAAACTTAACTTGCTTATCAGCGCCTTTGCCATCAACCAATGTGCCCCAGCCTTGTAGCCAGTCAACGCCATTACCTTTTAATAACGCTGCCACACCGCCAGTCAATTGCTTAACGATACCTTCTTTGCGAGCAATCATTTGCTCGATATCGATAGCGACGTCGCCAGTGCTAATACCATGTTCTTCAAGATCATGCTTGGTCGCTTCATAACGATGCGAACTATCAAGTAGGGCTTTTGATGGGATACAACCAACGTTTAAGCAAGTACCGCCAAGAGCAGGCTCACCTTTATAAACACGTTTTTCGATACAAGCAACGCTCATACCAAGCTGCCCTGCACGAATCGCTGCTTCGTAACCACCAGGACCGCCGCCGATAACGACTAGATCATAATTATCTTTCATAGTACGTTCCTATTTTTAATGTCTTTCTAGTTTTATTTAGGATTTAAGTGATTGATTGTATTTTTGATAAACTGATGAGGACCTCACTCCATAACCAATACGTTATTTGAGTGAAACCCTTTATTTATTTATTTATCGACAAATAATAATCACTTACACCAAAGTTAAAAAGCTTGTATCGGCGGTTGCCAATACAAGCTTAGAAGCTTACAGGTCTAATAGCAGCATGGTTGGGTCTTCGACCAAATCTTTTAAGGTAACTAAGAACTGTACCGCTTCTTTACCATCAATCATACGATGGTCATAAGATAACGCGAGATACATCATTGGTAGGATTTTAACCTCACCATTAACCGCCATCGGGCGATCATTGATAGCATGCATACCCAAGATAGCAGTTTGTGGTGGGTTCAAGATAGGCGTTGACATCAATGAGCCAAAGACACCACCGTTAGAGATGGTAAATGTACCACCAGTCATCTCGTCCAAACCAAGCTTACCTTCTTGTGCTTTACCACCAAGCTCACGGATTTTGGCTTCGACATCTGCCATGCTCATGCGATCGGTATCACGTAGTACTGGAACCACTAGACCACGATCAGACGATACCGCAACACCGATATCATAGAAACCATGATAAACAATATCATCACCGTCTAGTGACGCGTTCACTGCTGGGTAGCGTTTAAGAGCCTCAGTCGCTGCTTTGACAAACAATGACATAAAACCTAGACGCACACCATGACGTTTTTCGAATTGGTCTTTATATTTGGTACGCATGTCCATCAATGGCTTCATGTTGACTTCGTTAAACGTCGTCAGCATTGCAGTCTCTTGCGTCGCTGATAATAGACGCTCAGCCACACGCTTACGTAGACGCGTCATCGGAACACGTTTTTCAGTACGCTCACCCGTCGATTCAGCGACTGGACGACCACTATCAGACTTGATAGAGCTGTCTGCTTTAAGCGTTGGATTTGACATGTCAGTTTTGGTCACACGACCGCCGCGACCACTACCTTCAACGTTTTTAGGATCTACGCCGCTTTCTTTTGCTGCTTTACGCACTGCTGGGCTTTGATCTTTATGGTCAGCTTCGTCTTTTTTGTCAGTCGCTTGTACTGGCTCACCGCCGTCAGTACTTTGCTTGGCTTGTACTGGCGCAGCTGGCTGATCTGGGTTGACAGCTGGAGCGTCATTTGAGCTAGAACCGGCATCTGCACTACCGCTTGCACCCGCTTCGAACTCTGCAATTAACTCATCAGATAACACAGTGTCGTCAACTTGCTTAACGATTTTAGTCACCACACCATCATCAGGCGCTACGACTTCGAGGACAACTTTATCGGTTTCAATTTCAGCCAATAGGTCATCACGATTAACTTGTTGACCTTCAGTGACATGCCATTCAACGATTGTGCCATCGGCAACCGATTCTGGAAAAACGGGGGCTTTAATATCAGCCATCGATATACTCCTTAGATTTGGATATTCATATTTATTATTAAGTCGTGATGGGCAGTCAATACCGTTTTCAATCGTGTTACTCATATGGTATTGCTAGGTACTGACTGTCATCGCCTGATTCATGTGTCTTTTATAAACTGTTACTGATATAAGCTATTACTTTGACAACTCATCGACACTGATGCCAAGACCACCAGCAATCAATGCTTGTTGCTGCTGAGCATGTAATTTCGGTGAGCCCGTCGCAGGTGCGGCACTAGGAGGTCGTGCCACCGGCTCCATGACTTTTGCCTTGGTTGGATGCGGTACGACAATACGGAACATATGCGGTGCCAAATAATACCAAGCGCCTTGGTTCAACGGCTCTTCTTGCGTCCAAACGATCTCTTGTAGGTTGCTATATTTCTCAATCTCAGCAATCAAACGCTCTTCTGGCAACGGATAAAGCTGCTCAATACGTACAATAGCCACATGCTCTAGACCCAATGCACGGCGCTGCTCTAACAAGTCATAATAAACCTTGCCGCCACATAGCACCATACGAGTTACTTTATCTGCATTGTGATCATCCATCTCTGAGATAACCGTCTCAAACTTACCAACGGCCAACTCTTCTAGATTTGACGTGGCAAGCTTATGACGTAGCAAGCTCTTCGGTGACATGACGATCAATGGTTTGCGAATTGGACGTATGGCTTGACGACGTAGCGCATGATAAATCTGTGCCGGCGTCGTTGGCGTAATCACTTGCATGTTGTCTTCGGCACATAACTGTAAGAAGCGCTCAAGACGGGCAGATGAATGCTCTGGGCCTTGACCTTCATAGCCATGCGGTAACAGCATGGTTAGACCACAAACACGCTGCCATTTGGTCTCGCCACTTGAGATGAACTGGTCAATCACTACTTGCGCACCGTTGACGAAGTCACCAAACTGCGCTTCCCAAACGATCAATGCGTTTGGTACAGTCGTGGCATAGCCATACTCAAAGGCCAATACTGCTTCTTCTGATAATAGTGAGTTATAAGTGGCAAAACGCGCTTGCTTTTCACTCATATGCGCAAGTGGCACATACATGCTACCGTCATTGACGTTATAAATCTCACTATGACGATGCGAGAAAGTACCACGGCCGACATCTTCGCCAGTAATGCGTACTAATACCCCATCATTATCAACCAGTGAGGCATAAGACAACGTTTCAGCAGCGCCCCAGTTCAGCGGCTCTTCGCCAGTCTGCATCGCTAGACGCTGATCGACCATCTTTTGAACTTGGCGCTGTAACTTGTAGCCTTCAGGCATTTCAGCCATACGGCGACCGTAGCCTTTAAGAGTTTCGATATCGACACTGGTATCCCAGTCATCGACGAGGTCATGACCTAGATAGGGTTTCCAATCGACAAAAAGCGCTTCATCAGGATCACTGACCAAAGAATTCACCACATAATCGCCACGATCTAACGATTCGCGGTAAGAATCTTCGTAACTTTTCGCTTCTTCTTCACTAATAATACCCGCTTCAATTAACTGCTGGGCATAGAGAGTGCGGGTCGTTGGTAGCTGTTTGATGACTGCATACATCAATGGCTGAGTCGCTGACGGCTCGTCCGCTTCATTGTGGCCATTACGACGATAGCAGAAAAGATCAATGATAATGTCTTTATCAAACTCATGACGGTAATCTAATGCTAATTGAGCGGCAAATACGACAGACTCAGGGTCATCACCATTCACATGTAGAATGGGCGCATGTACCATTTTCGCCACATCAGTACAGTACTCTGTCGAACGCAAATCTTCTTGACGACTGGTCGTAAAGCCGACTTGGTTATTAATGACAATATGTACCGTACCACCAGTGGTATAAGCGCGAGTTTGTGACATCTGGAAGGTCTCTTGCACCACACCTTGACCGGCAAATGCTGCATCACCGTGGATAACGATTGGCAGTACTGAATTGCCATCTTTACCTTCATGGCGAGCTTGGTCGTTGCGACGCACTTGACGAGCACGGACTGAGCCTTGTAATACGGGTGCCACAATCTCAAGATGCGATGGGTTAAAGGCCAATGCTAAATGCGCTTCGCCACCTGGCGTCATCACGTTAGATGAATAACCATTATGATACTTAACGTCGCCTGAGCCTTTTTCTGGCTGTACTTTGCCATCGAATTCGTCAAACAAATCAGCAGGGTTTTTACCTAAGATATTTACGAGTAAGTTCAGGCGTCCACGATGCGCCATACCAATAACCATCTCTTTGGTACCATAGCCACCAGCACGCTGTATAATTTCGTTAACGGCAGGAATAAAGCTTTCACCGCCTTCTAAACCAAAACGCTTAACACCTGTATACTTACGCGCTAGATATTTTTCTAGGCCTTCGGCTGCCGTCAAACGTTCAAGAATAGACAAACGCTTTTCTTTGTCAAACTCGATATGACCTAAGTTGGTCTCTAGATATTGTTCCATCCAGCGCTTTTCGGTACTGGTGGTGACGTGCATATATTCGACACCGATGTAGCGGCAATAAACACGCTCCATAATTTCGATAATTTCTCGTAACGGTGCTTCGTCCTTACCGATATTCAAATCGTTGGTAGGATAAATGGTGTCTAAATCAGCTTCTGAGAGATTGTGGTACTCAAGGGTCAAATCTTCGACTTCAGCGCGCGGATGTAGATCCAACGGATCTAATTTTGCACGGCGATGACCACGGCGACGATAAGCAGAAATCAGCTGCTGTACGCCCATTTGCTTAGGGTCGGCACAGTCAGCGGCATTGCTAGTCGTTGTGGTTGCGGGGGTAATCTTGTTGGCCGTCTGATTGCGAGCAAGCAATAAAAACTGATCTTTGATGGCGTTATGCTGAGCATCATTTGGCGACTGATACTGGACAAAATACGCTTGCCAATCGGTATCAACACTCGTAGGGTCAGTTAAGTACTGCTCATAAAGTGCTTCGATATAATTGGCATTATCAGCAGCCAGTTCAGTATGTTCTACGTCTGCAGCTTCTTTAGTTATACTATTCATAATAATCGTCTATTTGATAGATAAATGAATGGAATCGTGCTTATTATTGTGTCGTTCATTGTACGTTCGGTATTTTGACTCTTAAAATTCACCATTAAGTAGTAAGACTTGCTATGGCTAATATTTAGTATATAAAAGCTCTATTCGTATTAAATGTTATTCGTGCTATAGAAAGAAGCCGTTATCACTATTGATAAAACATATATCAAGTAACGAAAACGAGTGCTACTACAATACTTATCTCAGATAATAGTCATTCAATCAAATTATTTGTGAACGTCCGGTTTTCTTATCAGACTCGTTTCACAACATTAATTTATATATACTGCTATCAGCTATAACCAATTCATTAATGGTAATATCTTTGGTAAACATCTTATCGTTCAGCTAGCCTATAAACTGGCTATTTTCGCTGAAATGTTTTTGTATGAGAGATATTTACCGTCTTTTTTGACAAACATACATTGCTGTATAGCTTAGCATGCGTACCCCGCATGACATAGTTTGTTTGCTCAATAGTAGGTATTTACATAATGAATATCTATTATAAACCTCCCACTTCGTACATTTCTATTGGTAATTATATAGAGAGTTTGCTCATATAACTCATCTTCTTACATACCACCAACGTATTGTTAATACTGCCTTACTTTTGACCAGTTATTTCCTGCTTTTTTGATGAAAAACTCTACTATCTATAATATTTTTTGGTCTTACAACGGTAAGAAGCAACGTTTTTTCGCGCCTCGTATCGTCCTTTAAAATATATGATGGCTGTCTTCTTAAATAGCAAGTTAGATAGCAATCAGAAAAACCTCGCTTGCATTCGATCACGACACATTCTATCACTATGCAAATTTGTTCAATAAAAAACACCGCCTAATAATGAGACGGTGTTTCGTGATGATGTGTGCATACAACCATGCAACAATGAACCCGTTTAACCTGCTTGATCAATCAGCATGTTACGTAGATGACCGATTGCCTTGGTAGGGTTTAAGCCTTTTGGACAAACTGAAACACAGTTCATGATACCACGGCAGCGGAATAGGCTGAATGGATCGTCCAAACGTGCCAAACGTGCTTGCGTATCACCATCACGGCTATCAGCAACAAAGCGATAAGCGTGTAATAGTGCTGATGGGCCTAAGAACTTATCAGGATTCCACCAGAATGATGGGCAGCTGGTTGAGCAGCACGCACATAGGATACATTCATACAGACCGTTTAGCTTTTCACGTTGTTCAGGTGACTGTAAACGCTCCGTTGGCGGTGCAGGCTGATCATTAATTAAGTACGGGTGTACTTTTTCGTACTGCTCGTAGAATTGGTTCATATCGACAACCAAATCACGCACAACAGGCAAACCTGGTAACGGACGAATAGTAATTTTTTCGGGTAGCGTGTTCATGTTTAACAAACAGGCTAAACCGTTTTTACCATTAATATTCATGCCGTCAGAGCCACAAATGCCTTCACGGCAAGAGCGACGGAAGGTGATGGTTTCATCTTCCTTTTTTAGGCGTAATAACACGTCAAGCAACATACGATCTGAGTCTAGTAGCTCAATCGTATAAGTTTGCATGCGCGGCGCTGCGTCCAAGTCAGGATCGTAGCGATAGATTTCGATGGTGCGAGTACCTCGGCTCATAATGCTAAACTCCACACGTAGGTGATGGCGGGCATACAAAGGTTGCCGCATGTCAGCGCTAGAGGGTCTCTCTTTATTACAGCGCTGGCATGAGCATGTAGCTGGCGGTCACCTTTTTAATAAATTAATAAGGGATAGAACGTTTGCGCGGCTTTTATATAACAGATATAAAAGCCGCGCAGTCTAGACTTAATAGACGCGAACTTTTGGCTCGATATAGTCAACAGTCAGCGGTACTTTACGAACAGGCTTATAAACAATGCGATTGCCTTCAGAGTACCAAAGTGTATGCTTCATCCAGTCATGATCGTTACGACCGTTTGGTGCATAGTCATCATCTTCTGGGCGGTCATAATCTGACACACTGTGGGCACCGCGACTTTCGTGACGGTTAGCCGCTGAGATCATGGTTGCTTTAGCCACTTCGTAAAGGTTTGCGACTTCAAATGCTTCAATACGAGCGGTGTTGAACACTTGTGATTTATCAGCTAAATGGATTTGGTCAATTTTGTCACCCAGCGCTAAGATTTTCTCAACACCTTCGTCCATCATGGCTTGGGTACGGAATACGCTAGCATGCTTTTGCATCACGGCACGAATCTCGTCTGCAACGTCTTGAGCATTATAGCCTTCAGTAGACTGTTGTAACTTGTCTAAACGCTTCACGGTAAAATCAAGAACGCGTGGATCAAGCGGCTTGTAGTTGTGATCGGCATGATGGAATTCATCAACGATATGCTTACCTGCTGCCCGACCGAATACCAACAAATCGAGCAGTGAATTGGTTCCTAAACGGTTGGCACCATGGACACTGACACAAGCACATTCGCCAATAGCATACAACCCTTTAACGACATTGCCTTTGGTATATAGGCCGTCTTCATCCGTCTCCGCGTCTAAATCTGGCGTGATAACTTGACCATGAATCGTCGTCGGAATACCGCCCATCATATAGTGAATGGTTGGAATAACAGGGATAGGCTCTTTGGTGATATCGACGTTCGCAAAGTTTTTACCAATCTCAAAGACTGATGGCAAACGCTTCATGATGGTTTCAACACCCAAATGCGTCATATCCATAACGATATAGTCTGCATTCGGACCACAACCACGGCCTTCTTTGATTTCTTGATCCATAGAGCGCGAAACCAAATCACGTGGTGCCAAGTCTTTTACGGTTGGCGCATAACGCTCCATAAAGGCTTCACCATCTTTATTACGCAAGATAGCACCTTCACCGCGGCAACCTTCCGTCAATAGAACGCCCGCACCAGCCACACCCGTTGGGTGGAACTGCCAGAATTCCATATCCTGAAGTGGCACGCCAGCACGAACTGCCATACCGATACCGTCACCAGTATTGATATAAGCGTTGGTAGAGGCTTCAAAGATACGACCAGCGCCGCCAGTTGCCAAAACAGTAATTGGTGACTGGAATACCGCAACCGTCCCTGTTTCTTGCTCAAGCGCGACCACACCGTTGATATTACCGGCTTCATCTTTGATTAAATCAAGGGCAATCCACTCAATAAAGAATTGAGTACCTTGCTCTAAGTTTTTTTGATAAAGGGTATGCAATAGTGCGTGACCCGTACGGTCAGCCGCAGCACAAGCACGTTGTACAGCTTTTTCACCATAGTTAGAAGTATGACCACCGAATGGGCGCTGATAAATCGTGCCATCCTCATTACGGTCAAACGGCATGCCCATGTGCTCAAGCTCATACACCACTTTTGGCGCTTCACGGCACATATATTCGATAGCGTCTTGGTCACCCAACCAATCTGACCCTTTAACGGTGTCATAAAAGTGAAAGTGCCAGTTGTCATTGCTCATGTTACCCAAACTTGCACCGATACCACCTTGAGCGGCAACCGTGTGCGAACGGGTCGGGAATACTTTGGTAATGACCGCCACATTCATGCCCGCTTCGGCCAAATGTAGTGACGCACGCATACCTGAGCCACCACCACCAACGATGACGGCATCGTAGTTTAGGGTCTTAATATTACTAATGGTATTATCTTGTCTAGTTGCCATTACGGTTTTCCTAATGCCTGTTAATGCTTGCGAAGTAAATACAAGGGTTACTTATTACGTCACGGTAGTTGGCTGATTGAACGTCTATTCTGTCTAATCAAGCAAACCACTTAAAATTGACGAGGTAAACCACCTCAAACCACTTACTAAAATGTGCATAGTCATCGTCGTGTCTGGCAAAGTTGACTTATATTCACCCTCATATAAGCGACTGTCTCAGCCAAAAACAATTGAAACTCGTGACTATTATATGGCTACTGAAAGACTGCTCTTAAAGACTTTAACCGTCTATAAAACTGACCAAGCAGTCCATCCTTATTTTTAAAGCCTAGCTTATTTTGTAGAATCTAGCTTCGTTTGTAAAACCTGAATTATTGATAGCGTTATTGATAAAACCTACCGATAAATAAAGCTTAAATATTGAGTCTTTAGACAGCAACGACAGCGAAGCCATTACCCCAAAAAATCATAATACCCCAAAATAAGAATACTAAAATGGCAATGATCATAAGTGCCTGCAACACCAGACGTAGACCTGCTGCGCTTGAGCCTAATTTGCCCGTGGTAATATAATCCGTAAAGACGGTCCACATTCCCACCCAAGCATGACCTGCTAGCGCAAGGATAGCCACCAAGCTAAATAAGCGCATCGGCAAGCTCATCATAAACTGTGACCATTCAACAAAGGTCACATCGCCATGCGTTAAGAAAAAGCCTAGAAGTACCACACTATAAACGGCTAAGACGACAGCACTAATGCGCTGAACAATCCAATCACGTGAGCCTGATCCGGTGAGACCAGTCGCGCTTTTGACTCCTGAATTATTTTTTATCATTAGAACATCACCCATACAAATGACGCGACAATTAGAATCGCTGCAATCACAAAACTGACCATAGAGGCAGTGCGGCCAGATTTTAGTTCTTCGTTCATGCCCATATCAGCGAATAAGTGCTTGATACCCATCACAAAGTGATAAGCAATCGCGGCCACGAATATCCATGCCAAAAAGCGCACGAGTACGTTGTCAAACACGGTCTCAAAACTCTCAGGCGAGGCCAATGAGTTCTGTAGTAACCACAGCATGACAGGAATCAGTAAAAATAAGATAATACCAGTGATACGATGCAAGATTGAGGCAATTGCGATCGGTGAGCGATTAACGCTAATCACTTGGCTTAAAGGCAGATCAATAGGTCGGTTGCTTTTCACAGCGGGCATCCTTTTTGCGGTTATACTCCTGTATCTGCTAGCAACGCTTGACATTAATGGCGTCAATTAGGCATTGAGCAACACACGAGACGAATAAAGTAAGGAAGAGCTAGCTGACTTCGTTTAGTTTGTGCTAAATATGAAGAAAGGATCGTATGATAAAAGGTTTTGATAAACGGTTTAGCAGGACTTATCAAACTGATAAGCTCTTGACGACAGCCCATCCACTAGCCAACAAGTAAAGATAAACATTCATTAGATCGATTAACTATTCTATTTTTACTGATACTTTTGATACAGAAAAATACGACTGTCGTTTCTATATCACTATGAACCATAAGTGCATTCATTAAAACAGGCTAATTATTTACTAATTACTTAAGAATAGGACAGTTAACAAGATCCATGAGACCATCACCTAGGGTTTTGGTCTAAACAGTCACCATTTGGTCATCGCCAAATACAGATAGAATCAGCTTTAAGCGATACTATATCACGACCACTTATCAATTCGCACAGAGCGAGTGCCAGTTAAGTAACGCTAATTATAAAATGACTGGGCGACAATTACAAATTTATCCCTAAAGTAATGAAATTAGAAGGCTTATTTAACAAACAAGCGGATTTGTGCAATACTAAATCCCCCCTGACGACTCAGCTGGATGAATTTGCTACCCCATTCCGTTCGCCTACTACTCATACGCAGTCTGTTTTTGGCATAAATAGCCAGAATGCCAACGGCTCTATTTTGGCAAATCGATACAGATCTTATGCAAATAATGAGATTTGGCTTAGCACGATAAAAGGGTGTGTTTTAAGTAAAATAACCAAGCAGACATATTTTGATACAAAAATTACAGTAGATAAATACTATGAAACCACACCAGTTGGTGCCATTGCTGCTAAAAGTTTTTTCAAATCAGAGAGAATTGCTGCTAATATAGCCTGCATATTAAATGGGTTAAAACATTTTGACCGTTTGACTACTAATGGCGCGCGGCTGTGCGTCGGTATATTTTTATTCTAACAAGTTACAACCAATGGAGAGGAATTTATGGCTGACACTACCGCCAAACTAACCGTAGATGGTAAAGAATACGAACTTCCAATTATTAAAGGTACTTTAGGGCGTCCAGTTATCGACGTTGCAGCTTTGCAAGAGTCAGGCTTTTGGTCTTATGACCCTGGTTTTAAAGTAACCGCCCCTGTTGAATCAAAAATCACCTTTATTGACGGTGGCAAAGGCGAATTATTACATCGCGGCTACCCTATCGACCAGTTAGCAAACAACGCAGAATACTTAGAAGTGGCCTATGCCCTCGTTCATGGCGAGTTACCTAACGCCGAGCAAAAAGCCGACTTCTTTGAAAAAATTCGTAAGCATGCAGGCGTTCATGATCAATTACGCAAATTCTTTGAAGGCTTCCGCCGTGACGCGCATCCAATGGCCATTATGGTTGGTGTCGTTGGTGCCTTATCAGCGTTCTATCATGAAAACCTAGATGTCAGCAATGAAGATCATCGCGAAATCACCGCTATCCGTCTGATTGCTAAAATGCCAACGCTTGCTGCGATGAGTTATAAATACTCACAAGGCGAACCGTTCATGTATCCACGCAATGACTTTAGCTATGCAGAAAACTTCTTATACATGATGTTTGCCACCCCTGCTGACGTTGACTATAAAGTAAACCCAGTCATCGCTAAAGCTATGGACAAAATCTTTACTTTACACGCTGACCATGAGCAAAATGCATCGACGTCTACCGTTCGTTTGGCAGGCTCTACTGGCGCCAATCCTTACGCTTGTATCGCGGCTGGTATCGCGGCTCTTTGGGGCCCATCGCATGGCGGTGCGAACGAAGCCGTTCTTGAGATGCTAGATGAAATCGGTAGCGTAGAAAACGTGCCTGAATTTATGGAAAAAGTGAAGAGCCGTGAAGTGAAGCTGATGGGCTTTGGTCATCGCGTCTACAAAAACTTTGACCCACGCGCACAAGTCATGAAAGAGACTTGTGATGAAGTATTAGCCGCGCTTGGTATCAACGATCCTAAGCTTGAGCTTGCTATGGCACTTGAGAAAATCGCTTTAGAAGACCCGTTCTTCATCGAGCGTAACTTGTATCCAAACGTTGATTTTTACTCTGGCATCATTCTAAAAGCCATTGGTATCCCAACGTCAATGTTTACGGTTATCTTCTCTCTAGCCCGTACCTCTGGTTGGATCAGCCATTGGTTAGAGATGCACAGTGCACCGTTCAAAATCGGTCGCCCGCGTCAGTTATATACTGGTGAGACAAAACGCGATTTTGTTAAAGTTGAAGATCGCAAATAGTAAGCCCTTATCAGCAACATAAAAAATCCCGCTCTCGTAGCGGGATTTTTTATGGTCTAAATTTAATAACGTGATGACAAATCACACTTTACTGAAACTCTTTTAACGTCTGCTCATATTTAGCAATTTGCTCATCGTAGTCTTTGATGGTTTCATTGAACTTAGTCATCAGTGTTTCAAACTCTTGCTGCTGATTGATTTTCATCTGCTGCATATCTAACACTTGCTGAGCTTCTATCTGCTCCCAGACTTGATGTTGAATTATCAAACGCGCCAGCGCTGGGCTTTTTGCACTGACTCTGCCAGCGATTTCTGCATGCTCGAACAGTTGCGGGGTCAAGGTTGCTATATTAATTAAGGTATTGATATCTTCAGCACTAAGTGGTGTCGTTACCGGTTGATATAGTGCTTCCATCGCTTGCTGATAGCTTTCTATTATCTGTGCTTCCGACAACATCACCGGCTTACGTGGCTCAAGACTGATACGCTTAAGCACGGTCAAATCGCGCTCACCAACCTCAGTACTGGTGTTAATGTCAGCATCTGTAACATCGCCTTCGGTAGCGGCTGGTACTGATGCTTGCTCAGACACATTACTGTCGCTTGCCTCTGTAGCTGGCAAGCCGCTATCATCGGGTGTATTACTAGCAGTCACTTGATTGCCAAGATTGCCATCATCATTAGCCGTAGTGTCAGGCGCTCCTTCAAGCAATAAAGCATCGCCACCTGACGCATCAGCAGCTTGTAATGACTCATACTCTGCTTGCAAGCGCTGCTGCAACCCTTGCGCTTGAGCGACGTACAAGGGCTGGAACTGCTCTATGCGGGCAGCAGCTGAATCACTTTGCGGCATAGGCTCGCTGTCTTCTACGCTTGTTTTTTCAGTGGTTTGGTCATAATCTATCACAGGCTCTTCTGCTGGCTTTTGCTGACAGCCCGTCAAGAATAGCAGCCCTGTCATTGTCGCCGCCAGCAACATTGACGATGGGCGCAGACAAAGGCGACCTTGGTTGATACTATCGTTGTGCGAATCGATATCAGACTCAGCTGACAAAAATTTAAACATCAGAGTACATATCCTTTGTTAAAAGCTAACGTTAGAAGCTAACCTATTAAAAGCTCAGATTGTCGCGACATTTCATGGCTTCAGTGCATTGTTTCAGTGTATGGCTTCAGTATAGTGCTAATGCGTTCGGTTTTTGCGCAGCCATACTGGTGTTTGTAGTATTTAGCCTGCTTTATCATCATCGCTATTTATAATATTGGGTATTCAGAAAAATAGCTATTTATCACAATATAGAGCTTAACCGCTGAATGAGCTATCTATTTTTTAGTATTGTCCACAGAGTGTCTGGTCAAAAATGGAATACAGGCTTCTAAATCGTGACAGTCTTTCCCAAGCTGCTGACGTACGAAATAATCCTGTACCATGCGTGCCTGCTGCTCAATACCATACTTAAAAAATGATTTGCCTGTTTCTAACACGTAGTCATATTTTCGGTTGATAATCGCTCCGCGTACAACCTTTAAGCCTTTCTGTAGCTGCCATACGTGCGTTAGCTCATGTATAAGCCAGCTTTGTTTGCTCAGTGGAGCTTTGCTAAAATCCGTAATCCAATCGACTGAATTAAAGTAAATATTGCCATTGGGGCTAACGGCATAATGTTGTAATACCCACCATGCTGTCTTTAACTGCACTTCATCAAGTTTGATGCTGTCACCAAATACTGAATGCGCCAATGCTATCTCGCCAGCTGTCAGATAACGTGACTGCTGCTTGCCCGTATCACTACGCAAGTAACGATTGAATAAGCGTTTAAGAGTCGGTTCAGACATCGTTAATGCAATACCTTATATTTGATAAGCCATTTTTAGTGTTTAATAGTTAACAGTCGCAATTGGCCAACTTTTCCCATCGATACGGTAGAACTGTTAATAGTAGAGCCGTTAATATAGATGAATGATGAAAACTAAAGTGCTCGGGACACAAGCTATACGCTTAGTTAGCTTTCATTAACATATTTTTGCGTTAATCTAGCGCGTATGACTTATAACAAGTACCCTCCTTATAAACTAGCCTACTTCTACTGCTAATGTCTAATACTCATTGCTATTATAAAATTGCTGCGAAAATCATGCCAAACGTATACGAGTGTTAAAATCCAATGAGAATGGTGAAGTTAGCCTAGTATGCTGTTATTTGGATTTAACTATAGAGACCTTGCCGTTACTACTTTTGCAACTAATAGATAGCTTTTTCATTTTTCGATAGAGAGTCTTATGTCACCTAACTTCCATGCCGATACCCCACTTGCTCAGCGTATGCGCCCCACTTCTCTTACCGATATCATTGGTCAAGAGCATTTGCTGGCAGCTGGTGCACCGTTACGACGCTTAGTAGAGCAAGGGCATCTGCCATCTATTATCCTGCACGGTGAAGCAGGTATTGGCAAAACAACCATTGCGATGTTGTTAGCCGATGCCGTGAATAGACCTTTTCACGCGCTCTCCGCGTTAAATACTGGAGTCAAACAGTTACGCGAAGTCCTAGATAATAAAGATTCGTTGGCATTTGAATCACCTGTGGTTTTTATTGATGAGATTCATCGCTTTAATAAAGCACAGCAAGATGCACTTTTGGGTGCGGTAGAGTCTGGTGATATTACTTTGATTGGTGCCACTACGGAGAACCCATCATTTAGTGTCAACAACGCTCTACTATCACGTTGCCAAGTTTATCGTTTAGAGCCGTTAACGCCTGAGCAGATAAGTACCGTGCTGCAACGAGCCCTCTCAGAAGACAATATACTCAAAAGGTTGACCGTCGATTTACAAGCAAAAGATACCATTAGTCAATTGGCCCACGGTGATGCTCGAAAAGCGCTAAACTTATTAGAGCTAGCAATTCAAACGGCTGACGCTAAGCAGTCGCCAATGATTATTGATGACGAACTGGTTAGCCGAGTGGCGCAAACCGCCTTAGTACGGTATGACAAGGATGGTGAGCAGCATTACGATATTATATCGGCAATGATAAAATCCGTACGCGGCTCCGATCCTGATGCGGCACTTTATTGGATGGCGCGCATGCTCGTTGGCGGCGAGCCTGCCGATTTTATTGCGCGGCGCTTAGTGATTTTGGCCAGTGAAGATATCGGCAATGCCAATCCGAACGCCTTACTCCTCGCCGATGCAGCATTACGTAGTGTACAGTCGATTGGTATGCCAGAAGCACGTATTATCTTAGGACAAGTGGTGGTTTATCTGGCGACCAGTGCCAAAAGCAATAGCACGTATAAAGCCATCAATGCTGCAATGGCGTTGGCAGAAAAGGATGCATCTCCTGTGCCGCTACATCTACGTAATGGCGTGACCAAGCTGATGCGTAATCAAGGCTATGGTCAAGATTACATCTACCCGCACGATTATCCCAACCACTATTATCCGCAGTCATATTTGCCAGACAATTTAATCGGGACAAGCTTTTATGAGTTTGCGGACAATCAGCGTGAACAACACAGCAAGCAGTTTATGGATTGGCTAAAAAGCCAAGCGGCGAGTAATGACCAATAAAGATTATCTGCCTGCATCATTGATATTACTTATCACTATTTTTAAGCTATTAATGGACAGATTGTCAAGATGATGCAGCATGCTGGGGTGAAAAGCGTTAAAATGACCTCATAACGATATACACCAGCCAATTGAGTAGGTCATTTTTATAGCATATTGCGCCAACTAAGGCAGGTTTTACCTTAGCACAGCAGCGCGTGGTGCTATCTACTGCTACAATAGCCGGATAAACATTTATATCCCACATCACACTGATTTATACATAATAAAATATTGAGACTTCCTATGAGTTTAGATACGATTCCTGAGATTATCGAAGACATTCGTGCCGGAAAAATGGTTATTTTGATGGACGATGAAGACCGCGAAAACGAAGGCGATATCATTATGGCGGCGACCCATGTGCGCCCTGAAGATATTAACTTTATGATTACCCATGCACGTGGCTTGGTTTGTTTGACTTTATCACAAGCACGTTGCCAACAGTTGGCACTACCGCTGATGTCAGATCGCAATGAGGCAAAATTTAGCACCAACTTTACCGTGTCAATTGAAGCAGCTGAAGGTGTCACCACGGGTATCTCTGCGGCCGATCGCGCGCGCACTATTCAAGCAGCGGTCTCATCTGCAGCAAAACCTGAAGACATCGTACAACCTGGGCATATCTTCCCGATCATGGCACAAAACGGCGGCGTATTGCACCGTGCCGGACATACCGAAGCAGGGTGCGACTTAGCACGATTGGCAGGTCTTGAGCCCGCAGCAGTGATTGTAGAGATCATCAATGCTGATGGTACAATGGCACGCCGTGATGATCTCGAGATATTTGCAAAAGAGCACGGCATCAAAATGGGCACCATCGCTGATCTTATCAACTACCGCATTGCCAATGAGCAAACGGTAGAAGAGATTGAGTCGCGTCCCTTTGAGACTGAACACGGCACCTTTACCCTACATCGCTTCCGCGAATTTGGGGCGGATGAAACGCATTTAGCCTTGGTAAAAGGTGATGTGAGCGAAGGCGTTAGTACGGTACGTGTACACGGCTTCCACCCTTTGCGTGATTTATTTGCTGCCAAAAATGATACCACAGGCCGTAGTGGCTGGAGCGTACAGTCGGCGTTAGAAGAAATCAGTGCCTCAGATCGCGGCGTGTTGGTTTGGATTGGCAGTCATCAACCGATTGATTTGGGCGACGCCTTGGATAAAGCCGCTGATAATGAGTCGCTATCTACCATTACCCGACAGCCTTATCGTAGTATCGGGGTTGGCGCACAGATTTTGCGCCATTTAGGCGTGCGTGATATGCGCCTATTGTCCTCACCAATGAAGTTTTATGCCCTTTCAGGCTTTGATCTGAACGTGGTTGATTTTGTGCATGCGCCAAAGCAAGTTTAGGATTTGATTGGCTGGATGATTCAATATTAGTCATACATAAAAAGGCACGCTACTTTACCGTTAGCGTGCTTTTTTATTTATTAACTGTTAATTTTTAAAATTTAGGCGTGTGTCCGACTGCTGTTTCTAATGCGAGCAGTCGCTTGCGCTCCTCGGTTGTCCAAGGCAACTTAGTTTTGCCATCACTCTCTAAGCGCACCACGACTGCCTCAGCAGTAGCGACCAGCGCTTGCTGCGAAGCGCTATAATAACTATATTCTATAACAATACTGGTTGTGCCCAAGCGTTGACAGCGTACGCCCAATAATAAAGTGTCAGGATATACGACTGGTCGTAAATACTGACAGCTAGACTGAGCGAGGACTGTCACCATACTGCCATCAAACATCCCTAACGTCTGCAAATACGCAATACGCGCTGACTCAGCATAACGATAATAGACGACATTGTTTAAGTGGTTAAACGCATCCATCTCGCCCCAGTGAATCGGCTGATGATGAATAACAGGATAATGTGCCAATTCCTCAGGGCGGCTAGCGCTTGATACATCAACGGCACGATTGGCTGTCTTATTTTTCTTATCCATGTTTTAACCTTATCTTTCAATCTTGATATAGACGACTATTTTAAACAAGATTTGCTCATTGACGTTGTCATTAACGTGGCGGTTTTTCTAGAATTTGCGTGGTCAATAGTGGCGTTGGTTTCGGTGCGTTGGCAATAAGTTGATCGAGCCAATTAATCACTTCTGCAATGTCGCTTGGCGCTTTCATTGTTTCTAAATTCTTGGCCAAATCGTTTGTATTTTTAGTAGCGCTCGTCATACTTTTTGCTGCTGATTGCGCAGGTTGTTTGCTAGCAGTCATAGAAGATGGTGGTACTAAGGTTTTTAATTGCTTACGAGCTTGCGTCAGATAGCTGATAAGCTGATCCTGTTCACGCATATTGCTGGCTTGGCTCGCTAAATTCAATGTCATGATAACTTCATGAATGGTTAATTGGCGGCGGTTCAAGGTAAGATTATTATTGCCTACTGCTCTACTTTGCTGAGTATTTTTTTGAGTGCTCTCATTGCCATTATTATTGTTAGTGCCATTACTATTGCTGTTCGCTGCCCGCTCATGACTGTGCAAAAAATCTTGAATATTCTGAATCGCTAGATTTTGGATTTGCCATGGGCTTGGTTGTGCACTTTGGGCTTGCAGACGTTCGATATCTTTGAGCAAGCTTTGCTTAATGACCACCGTCAACGCCGGGGCAATCTCATTGCTGCTTTGTGATAGTTGCCAGTGCAGACCGCGTAGTAAGTCTATCGCTGCACTATCGTTATTGTCAGCCAGTAATCTATTGGCTGCCTGTATTTGGATACGCAGTAAATCTAGCTGGTTTTGAGCTTGGTTACTGGCCGCTACGCTCGGCTCTGGTAAGGTCTGCTGACTCATGGCGAATATGCGATCATCCATCTCATTTAGACGACTGATCACCTGCTCATTGCTTTGTAAGCGCTCATTGACGCTGTGTTGAAAACGTTGATGGCTAATATATAGGCCTAATAACGCCGCGATAAGTAGCAATATCACCAACCATTGCAGACGCAACAATAAGGTGTTTGCTTGGCGGCGCTGCTGGATAGCAGAAGGATCCCTAGATAATGATTCAGAATTCGTTGACATAAGACAGTACCGTTATTGGTAAGGTTAACCATGTTTAAAGCGAGCGAAAAAATGTATCAAGCACTAAGGCATGTCATCAATTAGCACAGTTATATGTTTATAAAGTTTTAGAGTTAATGGCTGCCAGAATAGTTTCTGGTGCCAAATCTTCCACACGCCAATAGCTCAGCTGCTGTTGTGCGACCATGTTTGCCAAACGTTCGCCCAATACGACATAAGCGAAGTCTGATAATTTAAGCGCCACGTTATCGATCTTGCTTTGATTTGCAATTACTTCTAAATTCTTCTCGTCTAAAACCTTAACTACCGCGGCTTCAACAATACTGGCCCAATGCTCAAAGGCTGTGCCACTACTGATCACGACGATTGGCTTTACTCTATCTACAGTGGCATTAGCTTGCAAAGCATTTTGTGCATAAAAATCTTGCAACCATTGCTCATACTGGCTCTGCGCATCCTCTGGCATGATGCGCTCGTACCAAGCAATACTATCGATATGCACACCGCGCGCCTGTAAGGTATCGACTAGCAGACGACGTCCGCCAAGCCCGCGCCATATCAATAGCTTATCGCCTGCTTGTAGACTTTCTATCTCAGGCATCGCTAGCATACCTTCATTATTGGCAATGCTAGGCTGTCGTACTTGATAACTGGCCACGGGTAGCTGGGCATTATTGAGGACAGCAGCAGTCGCATCACCAACCGCAATCAAATGACTTGGCGTTTCTAACGCCATCAATGCGGACTCTACCAGCTCAGTAGTCTTATTTGGTTTTTGACGCTCAACCTCAAGTGCTTGCCACATGGCTAACCCAGAGGCCGCAGCGGTCGGACTAACAATAACCAATGCTTGATAATCACCTGCCAGCCACTGCCGCATCATTTGTCTGTCTTTATCGGTCGTGGCACGCGCTTGTAATGTCAACATCGGCATCTCAATGACCGACAGTCCTGCCGCTTGTAGACACTGGGTCAGTGGCGCTGCACGCTCTATCGGGCGCGTATTGATGACCACTTGTTGCGGCGCTGATAAATTCTCAGTGGACCGATTGGAATCAGTAGACTGCGATGTTGAGTAAGACATAAACCTACCATGATAATCACAATGACAATGACAAAATGCTGATGAAATTAAAGTTAGCGTAATCAAAGGGCGTATAAGCGATTACCACTATATGCCCAAGCCAGTCGCCGTACTTATTTACTGTTTAAGCACTAGCACTGAGGTATTATTCAGGATGATAAATCGCTGATAAGATAGCACCAGCACCATCAGCGAGCAACAGATCGGCGACATCGATACCGAGCTGATTGGCTTGCGCTTCTTGCTCATCTTGTGTGCCGCTTAATGTTAATCGTTTGTCCGCTTTTAGTAGCTCACTACCATCAGCCTGACCCACACGACCACGTAGCCACAATACATTGCCGTTATCATTGTTGCCATTATTACCATTGTCATCGTTGTTGGCGGCGGTTTCATCAGCCATTTGTAAAACAGCATAAGCCGCAATTGGCACTTGGCAACCACCTTCTAAATGACGGTTTAGCGCGCGCTCAGCGATAAGGCGAATACGGGCTTTGTCGTCATTAAGCGGCGCGAGTAGTTTCAGTACTTCAGCATCACCCTCACGGCATTCAATCGCTAAAGCGCCTTGTCCAACTGCTGGCAAGCAAGCATCGATATCAAGCTCACCGCGGATACGCTCATCCAGCTCAATGCGCTGCAGCCCACTGGTCGCTAGGATAATCGCATCATACTCGCCCGCATCCAGCTTACCCAAACGGGTACCAACGTTGCCGCGCAAGGTTTTGATTTGCAGATCGGGGCGGTAGGCTTTGATTTGACACTGACGACGCAAGCTTGACGTGCCGACTACCGCGCCTTGTGGCAACTCATCAATACTATTATAAGTATTGGAGACAAAGGCATCCGTGGGCGAGGCGCGTTTGCAATAAACACCGAGCGTCAAGCCTTCTGGTAACTGCATGGGTACGTCTTTTAGTGAATGCACGGCGATATCCGCTTGTTTAGCATACAATGCCTGCTCAAGCTCTTTGACAAACAAGCCTTTACCACCGATTTTAGCCAAGGGTGTATCCAAAATTTTGTCACCTTTAGTGACAATTTTTAGCAAATTAATGGTCAAGCTAGGATACATCTCTAACAGGCGATCACGAATATGCTCAGCTTGCCATAACGCCAATGGGCTCTGACGCGTGGCGATATTTAAGGTAGTCAAAGCAGGTTGCTGCGGATTACTCATAAAGGGCCTCAATAAGTTCGGTACGATAATGCGCTGTCAATGCCAAATGGACGCCAAATGGATGCTAAACCCTCACGCAAATCCACCCTATCAAATAGGTGATAAAAACCATATGTCATGACTGCTGACGCAAAAAAATACCCCTATTTAAGCATAAATAAGGGTTTGATGATATGGGCTGATTATTTCGCTATCGCAACGGTCTGTTACATACTTTGGATTTTGTCACGTAACGCTGGTAGGTGACGGCGGCTAACCGCTAGCGTCTCATCAATCCCTTTAAAGCGTATCTGATACTGTCCAGCATCTAGGGTCTCTAAAAAGTCCAAAAAGCTGAGGTTGATGATAGCGTTCCGGTGTACCCGAAAGAGGCGGTCTTCAAACTCTTGCTCAAGCTCTTTTAGGGTCTCGTCAATCAATACAATACCGTCTTTATGACGAACTTTGACGTACTTTTGATCCGCGGTAAAATAATAAATATCTTTGAGCTTAATCAACTCGACACCGCGATGGGTACGCGCCGCGAT
This sequence comes from Psychrobacter okhotskensis, assembly GCF_965638355.1. Taxonomy (NCBI): domain Bacteria; kingdom Pseudomonadati; phylum Pseudomonadota; class Gammaproteobacteria; order Moraxellales; family Moraxellaceae; genus Psychrobacter; species Psychrobacter okhotskensis. The sequence goes on along the minus strand of NZ_OZ281822.1, from coordinate 151,304 downwards.
ATGTTCTCGCATGGGACGTGCCGTTGGGTCTTCGAGCTTACGAATCTCATTTAGCTGGGCCGCATTTAGATTTTTAGCCTTATTAAGCGCTTCTAACAATTCATCTTTGTTAGCCGGTTTTAATAAGTAACCAATCGCATTGGCTTTCAACGCCGCAATCGCGTAATGATCGTAAGCGGTGACAAAAATAATCGCTGGTGGATGCTCCAGCTTGGACAGCTCTTGCGCACAGCGTACACCGTCCATTTCAGGCATGCGAATGTCTAGTAAAATGATGTCTGGCTGTTGAGTTTTTACCGCAACAATGGCCTCTGCGCCTGTCTTTGCTTGCGCAACCACTTGATGACCCGACTCCTGCACAATCCTAACCAAACGCTCACGTGCCAATGGCTCATCATCACAAACTACAATCCGCATGGAAACTCCTCTCTTACGGCATACTTAGTAGATTTTTTAATAGTATCAATAACATAATAGCATTTATTCCTAAACTTTTATCGCCATCATCTAAAACCAACGACGATAGTAGTATAATAAATTCTGCAATAAATATGCCACGGTCAGTTACCGATAGGAATAAAACCAGAAAAGTATTATAAACTGACGTCTTGCAGAGGATAGTCAATAACAGTGACAATTTGTTTACTGGTCACCGTACTTTGAATGTCCGCGCTTTCGCCAAAATAAGCCCGTAAGCGCTCAGCTTGAATATAAAAATTCATATGCTGGCGCAAATCGTAATTAATCATCAAGGTTTTTTGGGGCAGCTGCACATGGATTGTGATGGTCACGCGGTGCTGTTGCCACGTTACCTCGATATCCATATAAATAGTCTCTGTCGTCATCTCAACCACATTCAGCAGCATTTTTTCAATCACACTCTGTAGCGTCAACGCGGTGATGACCATATCATACATCACATCCTCATCGGGAAGCTGCCAACTCATGATCAGCTTATCTGCTAAGCGGATAGACTCAATGGCAAGATAATGCTCACAAAGGGCGATTTCTTCTTCAAAGCTAATCTCGCGTGCGCCTTCAAAACTGGCACGAAATAATGCTGACACGTGCTGTAATAAGTCGGCGGCTCGTGATGGGTTAGACTCGATAAGGGACACCAAAGTATTAATGGTATTAAAGAAAAAATGCGGGGCAAGGCGCGCTTTAATCACATCGTTTTGCGCTGTCAATTTATATTCAAACGATTGCTTGAGCGCGTTGACTTCACGATAGCGGCGTAAAAAATACAGCAAGAATACCAAGGTAAAGCCACCACCAATGATGGTATCGAACAGGACCTCTATAATAAAAGTTTGCAGATTGTATTCAATCCAGCCCACATTGAGCATGATCAGCATGACTAATGTCATGGTTATGCCAGAGGCGACCATAAGTAGCATCAGTACATAAATACTGGCTTTAACGATGCTCATGCGTGTAAAGACAGGGCGTAAATAATCAATTAAGTACAATGAAGGGATGATGCTCACTGTGTTTTGCACAAATCGGCTCATAAACTTAATCATAAATTCTGACCAAGTTGCCAAGTCATGACGGTCAATCACCGTCACAAACAGTGACCAAAAAAAGATATACAGCAGCCACTGCCAAGGTCTCATGACATCCATGAGCTTGGGAATAAAAAACTCTAAGCGCGCAGCTAGTAAGGCAACCTCATCATTTGCTATACTTGAGCTCTTATTCTCTTGACTTGTCTTAGACCGATATGAACGCCAATTCTTCAAATCCTAGTAATCCCGATTCAAATAAAAATTCATCTGCCACTGATTTTAGCACAGATGCCCCTATAACAAACGCAGCGCCACAAAACAGCCAAGGCCAACAGATGTGGGGCGGACGCTTTAGTGAAGCGACTGATAGCTTCGTTGCCGCCTTCACCGCTTCGGTTGGTTTTGACCAACGTTTTGCCCGTCATGATATTCAAGGCTCGATTGCGCATGCCACCATGCTTAAAGAGTGCGATATCTTGAGCGCCGAGGACGTTGCGACTATTATTGACGGTCTACAACAAGTACTACGTGAGATTGAAGCCGGTGAGTTTAACTGGTCGATTGCGCTTGAAGACGTGCATATGAACGTTGAATCACGCCTGACAGATATCGTCGGTGCGGTAGGCAAAAAGCTACATACAGGTCGTAGCCGTAACGATCAAGTCGCCACCGATATCCGCCTGTGGCTACGTGAAGAGACCGACAATATCATCGCTCTATTGATACGTTTACAAAGCGGCTTGCTAGATTTGGCTGAGCAGCATACTGATACTATCATGCCAGGCTTTACCCATTTGCAAACCGCGCAGCCCGTCAGCTTTGGTCATCACGTAATGGCTTGGTTTGAGATGTTATACCGCGATACCGAACGCCTCGTTGACGCGCGTCGCCGTATCAATCAAATGCCGCTCGGTAGCGCCGCCCTTGCGGGTACGACCTTCCCCATTGACCGTACGATTACGGCCAAACTGCTAGGTTTTGAAGGTATTTGTCAAAACTCACTCGATGCGGTTTCGGACCGAGATTTTGCCATTGAGTTTACCTCAGCAGCTTCTATTCTAATGATGCACATGTCACGCATGAGCGAAGAGATTATTCTTTGGATGTCCGCGCAATTTAACTTTGTGCAAATTCCAGATCGCTTTTGTACCGGCTCCTCTATCATGCCGCAAAAGAAAAACCCTGATGTACCTGAGTTGGTTCGCGGTAAAGCCGCCCGTGTCTTCGGGCAGTTAATGACGCTATTAAGTCTAATGAAAAGCCAGCCGCTTGCCTATAATAAAGACAACCAAGAAGACAAAGAGCCACTCTTTGATTGCGTCGATACCTTAACGGGTTCGCTATTAGCGTTCGCTGATATGCTACCAAATATCACGCCAAATAAAGAAAACATGCGCGCTGCTACGATGAAAGGCTATGCGACAGCGACTGATTTGGCTGATTATTTGGTGCGTAACGGTGTCGCTTTCCGTGATGCTCACGAAGTGGTTGGTCATGCCGTCGCTTTAGGGATCAAAGAAGGGGTCGATTTGAGCGATTTATCTTTGGCACAGCTACAGCAATTTAGCGATGCCATCGGTGACGATGTCTTTGAGTATCTAACGCTAGAAGGCTCATTGGCCGCTCGCGATCATTTAGGTGGTACCGCACCCAATCAGGTCAAGCAAGCCGTCGTTAATGGTCGCGCGCGTTTAAAAGTGTTTGCATAAAACATTTGATAAAAATATAAGCCTACTAGTAAAAACACCCGCTCTCTAGGCGGGTTTTTTATTAGCGTTAAAAAAATGAATGGTTACCTTCTATACACCTGATAGGCTTGGTTAAATCTACCAAGACCGTTATCATAGGGGGATACCAATATTTGATTCAATCATTTGATAATTAATAAGGAGTCCATTATGGCTGAGAGTTTTAATCCCCAAGCCAATACGGTATTTTGCCGCAAATATCAGCAAGAATTACCAAAGATGCCACATCCCCCTTTTCCTAATAAAAAAGGTCAAGAGCTGCAAGAAACGGTCTCTGACAAAGCTTGGAAAGAGTGGCTTGAGCATCAAACCATGCTCATTAACGAAAACCACCTAAGCATGATGGATCCTAAAGCCAAGCAGTTTTTGACCGAGCAACGTGATAAATTTTTAGACAATGAAGATTATGAGCGCGCGCAAGGTTGGACGCCAGAAAGCTAATTTTTTGATTTTCTGCTATAAAAAACGTGCTATATAAATAATATGGCGCGTTTTTTATTGAGATTTTATTGATAGACTAAATGCCTGATAAGCTGAATAGCTGTTTAATCCTTATGCTTGTCTACTGACTCAGCATCAGTATCAGCAACTTGCGTGGCACTAGCTTGACGAGCCGCCATGCGATCATTGGCTTCTTGCACCGCTTTTTCGACCTCAGCATAATCTGAATGCCGCACATCCTGCCCGCTAATATAATTGATAACCAGCTCTGCCACGTTTTGCGCATGATCACCGATACGCTCAAGCGCGCGCAGTACCCACATGATATTCATGACTTTTGAGACGTAGCGCGAGTCTTCCATAATGTAGGTCATCAAGGCGCGAATGGCCGACTGATACTCATCATTGACCACTTTGTCGTTACGCATGACTTCAAAGGCTTGCTCAGCATTCGACTGACTAAAAGCTTCTAGCGCATTGTGTACCATTAACCGAACTTGGTTGCTCAGATGCTGCACTTCCGCATAGCCATATTCAGTCTTACCTTGCGCGATAATTTTGATTGCCATCTGGGCAATTTTTACTGCTTCATCACCGATACGCTCCAAATCGACCACACCCTTGCTAATAGCCATGACCAAACGCAAATCACTAGCAGCGGGCTGACGCTTGGCAACCAGCAATAAAATATGTTCGTCCAAATCGACTTCCATGCGATTGATGTCAAAATCCATATCAATCACTTCTTGTGCCAGCGTCTGGTTTTTATCGGTCAACGCATGGATGGCCTTGGCGACCTGATTGGCCGCGCTGTCACCCATATGCAGAAACAGTCGAATCGCTTCATCAAGATCTTGGTCAAAACTTTTGGAGATATGCTTGTCATTTTGCATAGAACGTATTCCCTGAAATCTAGGTTTTGATGACACCGTATGCCTATTAAATCGCACATGATTTGAGTGCTCAAACCCGAGCTGCCGATATACTTCGGTCAATGCTAAAAACTTCGAATGATTGCTCACAATAAGTACTCATCCTGTTTGCTTGTTATCAGCGTCTTATTATTAGTGCAGCTTATCTATAGTTAAAATATCCTAAAAACGCGACAATATTGCTGACTCTAAGCGTCGCCCACCTTAATCATCAATGCGCTTAGCCATAACGACCGGTAATATAATCTTCTGTGGCTTTTTGCGCCGGTTTGGTAAATATCTGATCCGTCTCGCCCATCTCAATCATATCGCCCAAATACATATAGACCGTATAGTCCGATACCCTTGCCGCTTGCTGCATGTTATGCGTGACGATAGCGATGGTGTAGTCGTTTTTTAAATCTTCAATCAGGTCTTCGATTGCACCCGTTGAGATAGGATCCAATGCAGAGGTTGGCTCATCAAGCAACAGCACTTCAGGCTTGGTAGCAACACTACGGGCGATACACAGTCGTTGCTGCTGTCCGCCTGATAAAGACAAGCCTGACGCTTTTAGCTTGTCTTTTACTTCTGGCCACAATGCCGATTTTTTTAGCGCCCATTCCACGCGATTATCCAGCTCAGCTTTGCTTAACTTTTCATAAAGTCGCACACCAAAGGCGACGTTATCGTATATCGACATTGGGAATGGCGTTGGCTTTTGAAAGACCATACCGACCTGCGCGCGTAGCAGGTTAACATCGACGTCTTTACCTAAGATATTTTTGCCATCAAGGTTGATACTGCCTTCTGCGTGCATGCCCGGATACAAATCATACATACGGTTAAAAGTACGCAGCAGCGTTGATTTACCACACCCTGAAGGCCCAATAAACGCCGTCACCTTTTTATCCGGAATATCGATGTCGATGTTTTTAAGGGCTTTAAAATCCCCATAATAAAAACTTAAATCTCGAACTTCTAGCTTTGCTGGCGGCATATTCTGCGGAATATCATGCAGGGTTTGCTTATTAAAGCTTGCCACATTTGGCTGAGCCATTTGTGCACTGGTCGATAAAGGGTTGGTTAATAGATTGTCTTCAGTGATATGAGACTTTTTAACCGCCGTTTTTTTAGGCGCTTTATTGATGACATCATTCATAATAGTATCCAACCTGACTTGATATAAATTTAAGTAAAAACCGACGAGGCCTGATTTTTTGGTAGCTGTTATTTACTGTGACCCCGATTGCCAATAAACCGTGCCAAAACATTCAATATCAATACCGACAAGGTAATCAGTAAGGCCGCCGACCATGCCAAGGTATGCCAGTTGTCATAGGGACTCATCGCAAACTGATAAATGGTGTTGGGCAAATTAGCAATAGGTTTACCCATATCGGTACTGAAGTATTGATTATTCAACGCAGTGAATAATAACGGTGCAGTCTCACCGGTAATTCTGGCAAAGGCTAACAATACGCCTGTGGTCAATCCCGCTTTGGCCGCTTTAATCGTAACTTTGGTCACCAGTTGCCACTTTGGTGTACCCAATGCATAGGCCGCTTCACGAATACTATTAGGCACTAAGTTAAGCATGTTTTCTGTGGTGCGTACGACCACAGGGATGACGATTAATGCCAACGCCAACGCGCCTGCCCAACCAGAAAAATTATTGCCTTTGACCATCAGCGCATAAATAAAGAGACCAATCACAATCGAGGGTGCTGATAGCAAAATATCATTTAAAAATCGGGTGACTTTGCCCAGCATACTGCCTTGAGAAAATTCTGATAAATAAATACCGGTCATCAGGCCAATGGGCGCACCGATAAACAGTCCTGAAAATGCCAACATGATTGAGCCGACAATGGCATTGCGTAGACCACCTGCGCTCATCGGTGGTGGGGTATCAGCCGTAAATACTGGCAACTGTACCAATCCTTGAAAACCTTCAACGAACAGGGTCAGTAAAATCCATAATAGCCAAAATAAGCCAAACGCCATCGCCGACAACGCAAAGCCTAGACCAAGCTTATTCAGACGACGACGCTTGTTATAAAGGCTTTTGTTATAACGTACCTCAAAGCTTGTCTTTACCGGTAATGCGCTAGTAGCATTGATAGCAGGGTTAGGCATAACATTCGTTTCCCATATCTTTTTAGATAGCCTTTTTAGACAGCCTTTTTAGACAGCTCTTTCGATACTATCCATCTCTGTCACTCTGAGCCGAACTAAGAACTGACACCAGCTTAGCGATTGCCTGCTTTATGATCCATGCGCATGAGCATAAGCTTCGCTATGGACAACACTATAAAAGTAATCACAAATAATATTAAGCCCAGATGCAGCAACGATGCCAGATGTAGCTCACTAGAGGCTTCGGCAAACTCATTGGCCAGCGCTGAGGTAATCGTAACCCCAGAGGTAAACAGGCTTGGACTGATATTAAAGGCATTACCAATCAAGAAAGTCACTGCCATGGTCTCGCCCAATGCGCGACCCAGTCCTAAAATAACACCACCAACCACACCAGCTTTGGTATACGGCAAAATAATCTTGAACATGACTTCCCAAGTCGTCGCGCCCATCCCATAGGCTGATTCTTTTAATAAGTCTGGCACGACGGAAAAAACATCGCGCATGGTGGCAGCGATAAAGGGAATAATCATGATGGCAAGCACCAAGGACGCTGTGAACATACCCAGTCCCATCGGTGCGCCTTCAAACAGTTTACCGATAATCGGTAAAGGGCCGACGTGTTCAATAAACCATGGTTGGATGTGATCGCCAAAAAACGGCGCGAAGACGAACAAGCCCCACATACCATAAATGATAGAGGGGATACCAGCCAATAACTCAATGGCGATACCAAGTGGTTTTTTTAGAAAAGCAGGACACATTTCGGTCAAAAATATGGCAATGCCAAAGCTCACTGGCACGGCTATCAGAATGGCGATAAATGAGGTCACTAAGGTGCCATAGATGGGTGCAAGTGCACCATATTCATTGGCGACCGTATCCCAGTTATTGCTGGTATAAAAACCTAAACCAAACTCTTGAATACTTGGCCAAGCCCCGACAATTAACGACACTAAAATACCACCTAGAGACATCAATACCAGTATGGCAAATGCTTTGGTGGAGTTAACGAATAAAGCATCGTAACGTTTTTGTTTAGCCAGTTGGGACCTTAAGTCTGTCATAAGTGTCTCAGCATTCAATAGGATAAGATTAAAAAATGAGTGTGTTTATCAGGTTTTATCACAACAAACTCAGCAGATATAAGTATCAGAAGCTATAAATATCATTGGCTTTGCGATTAAATTCGCTGTGATAAAACCTTTCAAACAACTACCGGAGAATAGTTGTTTGAAAGGGTAATTCGATCGTTATTAAATAATGACTATCGAATTACTGAGCAGGTTTATAGACAGGCTGTCCATCGCTACCTTTCACTTCGTTCCACTTCTCTTTGAACAAGGCCACTGCCGTGTCAGAGAATGGTACGTAGTCTAGTTCCATGGCGCTGTCATCACCTTGGGTATAAGCCCAGTCAAAGAAGTTCAACACACCAGCGACTTGCTGAGGATTTTCTGGTTGCTTATGTACCAAGATAAAGGTCGCAGCAGCGATAGGCCATGCTTGGTCAGTTTCAGAGTTGGTGATGACTTTATAAAAGCCTTCTTGCTGTGACCAATCGATATCACCTGCCGCAGCAAACGTCTCAGCAGATGGCTGTACGATGTTACCAGCTGCGTTTTTCAGCGCAGTATGTGACATCTTATTCTGCTTAGCGTAAGCATACTCAACATAGCCGATAGAGTTTTTCATACGGTTGACGTAGCTTGAGACGCCTTCGTTACCTTTACCGCCTGCACCAGTAGCAGAGGTCGGCCACTTGACGGTTTTATCAACGCCAACGGTGTCTTTCCAATCTGGTGAGACTTTGGCCAGATAGTCCGTAAAGTTAAAAGTCGTACCTGAACCGTCTGAGCGGAATACCGTCGTGATTGCCGCATCTGGCAAAGTCAGATCTGGGTTCATGGCTTTGATAGCTGGGTCATTCCAGTTGCTAATCTTGCCCAAATAGATATCTGCTAAGGTCGTACCGTCTAGCTTCAATGCGCCCGGCTCTATACCATCGATGTTGACGATTGGCACGACGCCACCAATAACGGTTGGAAACTGAATAAGGCCAGACTCTTCAAGCTCTTCAGGCGTCATCGGTGCATCAGAAGCACCAAAGTCAACGGTTTTTGATTGAATTTGTTTGATACCACCAGATGAGCCAATCGATTGATAGTTGACTTGGCCACCAGTAGCCGTGTTGTAGTCAGACGACCATTTAGCATAGATAGGCTGCGGGAACGACGCACCTGCACCCGTAATATTCATGGCGACATTTTCAGCAGATTTAAAACCTGTGGTAGCAGAAGAGGCTGTTTGAGAGGTGGTTTCAGCCGTGGTAACAGCGCTACTGCTAGTATCAGCAGTGGGCTCTGCCGTGTCGGTTGATTTATTACATGCCGTGAGCATTAATGTACAACTAACGGCTACTGCTAATAACGAATAACGCATGTAAGGCTCCTAAAGTTTGACAACGATATGAAAAAGGTTTGTTTGTGACATGCGTGCTATCTTGTCAAATCTTTATGACAGTTTGATGACAACCTTTTTAATATTTCAGTCGTGTTAAAAAAGTCTCATTTGAGGACCTGACAGTCAATTAATTTGAGTCACGTTGTTGGGCGATATTAGCCAGCTGCGTTTATAAAGCCATAAAATATAGAGTTGAAACGAGATACGTATAGCCAAATATCATTAGCCGCGCGCGCAGAATTTTGCTAGTATGAAGGGGATTTACAACACTGACAGACTCGGGGTGCGGTGTATTACGAGCTTATTTCATAAGCCTTTTGATACATTCGCTGAGAGATCACCCGCCGAACCTGATGCGGTTAGTACCGACGCAGGGAAGTCTTAAGCCTATGTTATATAAGTACAAAGGGCGCGCAGAAATGCCTTTTTATTATCGCCACTATCTACTAGCATTGTTATGCGGATATAGCGCTTTAATAATCAGTCGCGTCCATCAATCAGCTAAAGATCACTGACTACGTTTAGGTTTGATAGCGCTAGCAGGTTTGTTTTACGATTGAATTTGTCCGTATCATATAGGCCAATCCCCGCAGCTACTGGCGGTGTTGCTTTTATTCAAAAACCAACACGCTAGGACAGCATATGACTACTTCAGATTTACAAACAGCCCAAACCCACATCCCAGCTACTGACGCCCCTCTTACTGCCAATGCTAGTCAAACAACTGACAGTAAAGCGGATAAAAAAGCCGATGCCCTCAAAACCCCTGCTCACCGTACCGCCAATGATGCCCGCTTTGAAGAAGACGCGCGCGACCTACACCGTGTCCTTCCCGCTTCTAGAAAAGTCTATATCGAGGGCTCACGTCCTGACATTCAAGTACCGATGCGCGAAATCACCCTTAACCCTACTCCGATACAAGGCGTGCCTGAAACCGAATGGGAACAGAACCCGCCGTTTTATGTTTATGACACTTCTGGCGTTTATACCGATCCCAATGTCGACATTGATTTGACCAAAGGACTGCCAAAACTACGCGAAGGCTGGATTGCTGAGCGCGGGGATACCGAACAATTAAGCGGATTGTCCAGCTCATATGGACTGGCGCGTGCCCGCGATATCAGTACCGCCAATCTTAGATTCGCTCATATCGACAAGCCTCGCCGTGCATTAGCAGGAAAAAATGTCACACAAATGTACTATGCCCGTCGCGGCATCATTACCCCTGAGATGGAATATATCGCCATTCGCGAGACCCAAAAGCAGCATGAGCTGACCGATATGCGTCAGCACGATGGCGAGAGCTTCGGTGCCAATACACCGACTACTATCACCCCTGAGTTTGTCCGTGACGAAGTGGCGTCAGGTCGAGCCATTATCCCTAATAACATCAATCATCCTGAATCTGAGCCAATGATTATCGGGCGCAATTTTTTGGTAAAAATTAACGCCAATATCGGTAACTCGGCGTTAGGCTCTTCTATTGATGAAGAAGTCTCCAAAATGACGTGGGCAACGCGTTGGGGTGCAGATAATATTATGGATTTATCTACCGGTAATCATATCCATGAAACGCGCGAATGGCTGATTCGTAATTCGCCCGTGCCGATTGGTACCGTCCCTATTTATCAAGCACTCGAAAAAGTCGATGGCGTGGCAGAAGATTTAACGTGGGAAATCTTTCGTGATACCTTGATTGAGCAAGCCGAACAAGGTGTCGATTACTTTACAATTCACGCCGGTGTACTGCTGCGGTATGTGCCGCTAACTGCTGGACGCTTAACGGGCATCGTCTCGCGTGGCGGATCTATCATGGCGCAGTGGTGCATGTTTCATAATAAAGAGAGCTTTTTATATACTCATTTTGAAGATATATGTGAAATCATGAAGCAGTACGATGTGGCGTTTAGTCTAGGCGATGGCTTGCGCCCCGGTTGTTTGCAAGATGCCAATGACGAGGCGCAGTTTGGTGAGCTGCGTACCCTTGGCGAGTTGACCCAAGTGGCGTGGAAGCATGACGTACAGGTCATGATTGAAGGTCCTGGTCACGTAGCAATGAACCGTATTAAAGAAAATATGGACTTGCAATTAGAAGTCTGTGCCGACGCACCTTTTTATACCTTAGGGCCATTAACCACCGATATCGCACCCGGTTACGACCATATTACCAGTGCGATTGGTGCTGCTATGATTGGCTGGTTTGGCACGGCGATGCTTTGCTATGTGACCCCAAAAGAGCATTTAGGCTTGCCCAATAAAAAGGATGTTAAAGACGGTATCATCACCTATAAAATTGCCGCTCATGCCGCCGACCTTGCCAAAGGTCATCCGGGCGCACAAGCTCGTGATAATGCGTTATCTAAAGCCCGTTTTGAATTCCGCTGGGACGACCAGTTCAATCTGGCGCTCGACCCAGATACCGCCCGTGAGTTCCATGATGAAACCTTACCCAAAGACGCGCATAAGACGGCGCACTTTTGCTCGATGTGTGGACCTAAGTTTTGCTCAATGAAGATCACTCAGAACGTGCGGGATTATGCGGCAGGGCTGGATAAAGATGCCGCTAATAAAAAAGTAACCCCACAAACCGGCGACCTAACTGGGGCTGGTCATCTGATCAAAGAGGTAGATACTGAGCTGGTCGGGCAAGTTGGTGAAGCCAGTGCCGAGGAAGTGAGCCAAGGTATGGCAGAGATGACCGACAAATATAATAGTGAAGGACGCCAATTATATAAAGAAGTTTGATTGTTTAATATTTAATGCTTAAGCTTAAATCTAGTCGCTAGGTTTAAGCTTTTTTTACGTTTATTTTTGAGTCTCGTGGAAAAACTCGTTTGAAGTAAGAGTCGCACAGTTTCATAATGAGTAAATAAAAAGGCAAAACCAGTGGATAGCCAAAGACAATAATAAAAATTGTATATCCATGATACCTGCTGGCATGCTCGCCTAGTAACCAGTCTATAAAGTAAATTATATAGAAAACTATCATCAATGCTATGAGAGGCACAATGAACACTCCCGACCAAAGGATTGCTTTTGCTTGTTTAGAGTGCTTTTTGTGACTCGAACGCAACGATCTATAATGCATAAAACCAAATAACATTATTGATACTAAAAACACTACTCTTCCATCTAAATCAATCAGCCATTGAGCCAAAGAACTTGGTGGCTGTCGGTAAGATATGTCTAAAACATCGTTAGGAATATGATCAAAGACCCACTTCGAATCTGCTTTTATCATCCCACTTAAAGGTTCGCCAAGATTAGTCTTCAAGTATTTCGATTCATCAGCAATCTTTAGAGTAACGGTCAGGTCACCAAAGCTTTTCCAAGTTTTGGCAGGTTTTAATGAATAGCTATAGATATATTGATTGGTCCAATCACTACGGTTTACTGTAGGATAGGCAGAATATTTAACATTAATGACATGATTGCCTTCGCTTAAGTTTATCTCAAAGTATTTAGCGTCATTATGGAACTGTACGGCCGTATCCGTTTCTGGATCATGATAAGCGGGCAATGATTTTGAATGACTTTTATAATCATAATTGATAAGTACTGGTACCGCTTGCCCATCGACTTCGACTATAAAGCTTTTGTCTGCATCATTACCTATGCTATCGAACACCTCAAAAACCAAAGGTATTCGATCGCCTTCTTTAGCGCTATAAATTTCGTAAGTGACATCATAGTCAGCTTGATTAAAACCTTCAGCAATATTGATATCTATGTTTTCAGACAATATATCGATATCTTTGCTTGAATATGCCGTACTGGCATTAGTACCGTCGATAATGGGAGACGCCATATTGGCATAGCTAAACATACTGTGGCTTAATAAAAGCAATCCTAAAATGGTCCTACGCATTAATATTCTCTCAAATGGCTCGTCAGCTAGCTGTTCGCGAATCACAAAGCTATTTACAGCCTTCAACTATAATTACTTTACTGTTTTAGTAACCGTCTGTTTAACCATCATAAAAACCACAAAACTAATTATCAAATAAATAGGTGTTATTACTATATAGCCTAACGGCAAAACCCATATAAAGAACAAATCGCGACTTTCTCCTGTTGCGCCTTGACCAATGATCATATCTGTCACCAGTAGATAGAGGTAATAAATTATCAGGCTAAGCAGAGGCACTAGAAAACCACCCACCAGCATGACTGTCCAAAGGGTTTCGGGCTGGGCTTGCTGTCTACGTTTCATCATACGTAAATGCAGTCCACCCAATACAAATAGCGCGAAACTTATAGTTATGAATGGCGAAACAGCCGTCAAAACTTTTGCCACAGGATTCAGAGGTGCTTGAATAATAAAATCAATCTCTTTCGCAAGATTATCGTTGAAATGCCATTGGTTATTAGAAGGTAAAGTATTCTTCGTGCCATCGATATCCATACTGATATAGTCTAAACCACCATTGAAATTTAGCTTAATAAATGACCCTTTAAACTGCTTATCATCACTGACGCTCTCATTCATCGGCACTAACGAATAAGAGTAAGTGCTTATCCCAGTCCAATCACTGCCATAATAATGCGGCTGGACGTCATAAGTAGCTGTAATAGTATGCAACCCTGACGACAAATCCAGGTTGATATACTTTGAATCTGCTCTGAATTGCTCTAAACCAGTATTGGTTGGCATATAGAAATCAGATGTCTCAAGCCCGTTATTATCTTCAGTAACCGTTACGACAGGCACTGATTGACCATCGACAGTAATTTCGAACTCATTACTTTGTCCAAATTCATCGAATACTTCAAAAACCAATGGGAATTGAAGCCCTTCACGATTGTTATACAGCTTATAGCTCACTGTATAACCAGCATTATTAGCATCATCTGTAATATCGATATTAACTGTCTCTGATATAACATCGATGGCATTATTAAAATAAGCAGCGCTTGCCCAAGTACCTGAATAGCCTACAGGCTCCATAGATTGACTAGAAACACTCCAACTTAATAAAAACAATCCTAAAGTAATAAAGCGAAACACAACCTCTCCAAAAACCATGAAAACAAACACAAGTTTAATAAATATCTACTGTGAATGCCATTAAAAAAATCCCAGCAAACCTAAAGTCAGCTGGGATTCAAAATCAATTATAAAGGTTGAAGGCTTTAAACCTTCGACGCCTCATAGATTTCTTCGATTGAGTTATTAATCGTTTCAGAAAATGCTTCATCACTTTGCTGCTTACTCAACCCTTCAGTAAAGGCACGGGAGAAACTGGCAATCATACCTGGGTTTTGCTTAAGCTTAGCACACGCAGCACTACGGCTGTAACCGCCCGACAATGCCACAACTTTTAGCACTTTTGGGTGATCAACCAGCTCTTGGTAAAAGCCTTCTTTCTCTGGCAAGGTCAGTTTCAGCATTACTTGATGACCATCGTCTAAAAAATCAAGATTGTGCAAAAGACTGGTTTTAAGTATCAGCTCACAGTCATGTTTTTTAGCGCTGTCAATATTCACTTCTGGCTCGACAATAGGCATGAAGCCTTTTGAAAGAATCTGCTTGGCCACATCAAACTGCTGCTGTACGACCAGCTCGATACCATCGACATTGGGCTCATAAATCAATGAGCGCATCTTAGTACCAAATACCGGATAGTTTTTGGCCTTGTCCAATAGTGCATCTAAATCAGGTATCGGGCGCATGACTTGCACACCATTCATTTGCTCAGCCAGACCTTTATCAACCTTAAGGAACGGTACGATGTTTTTATCTTCCCACAGATAGTTGGCCGTCGACTTACCCTCAACCTCACGCTCCATGGTATCTTCGAATAGAATTGCCCCAAGCACGCGCTCGCTATCAAAGGTTTCACAAGTGATGATACGGGCTCGCATCTCATGTACGAGATCGAACATGGTGTCATCATTGTCATAATCGTCGCTGCTCACGCCATAATTTTCGAGTGCTTTTGGCGTACTGCCTCCACTTTGGTCAAGCGCCGCGATGAAGCCTGAACCATTTTTTATGCGTTGTAATTGCTTTTCGTATTCCATTGGGCGTGCATCCTATTTTTATTCGTTGAGGTCAAATGTCTCAAAGCAAAGCGCTTTTTGTCAGCTTATATCAGTCTTGCTATTTTTAGATAACCTTATCATAGGATGCCCGGCATGCCTATATCTGATAAGTTAACAATTTTATAAATCGCAACGATATGGATGAATTTAGGCGAAACGGTTATGCTAAAAATAGTACTGTCACACAACCAACCGCCAATAATAGCCCTATTATATTAATGCGATTGAGCCGCTCTTTAAATACGCCAACGCCTATGATGGTTGCCACCGCGATGACGCCCACGTTCATACCAGTAAAGACAATGCTTGGCGACTCAGACAATACTTGGTGCGCTCGTACATAAGCATAAATATTGCCCATATTCAGCGCACCTAATAGTAATCCTGCTCGTAAAGCACCTCCTTGCCAGCGCACCCGTGTGATCAGCAAATAAATAAACAGTAACAGCCCTGCCAGCCCAAAACTGACAAATAAGGTCAGTGGAAAGGCAGACCCTTGCTTGGCCACTTGCTTGAATAGAATATCGATAATGCCGTAGCCTGCCCAGACGCCAAGTAACCAAAGCGGCGTTTGGCGAGCTTGTTTAGTTATGCCGCCCGCTTGAGGACGATACACCAAAGCACCTAGTGCCAAAAAGCCTAATACCAAACCAAATATACGCGTACCTGTCAGTACCTCACCGAATAATAAAAAGGCAGCAACGATAGGAATAATCAATGATAAACGCTGAGCGGCATCGGTTGCCACCATACCAACCGCAGCAATCGCGCGCCCAAGAATGATAAACACCGCAGGCAGTAGCACGCCAAGTGCTATGATAATCCCCCACGCGCTTCCTAACAGACTAAGTCCGCTGATGTCTGGCTTCAATAAAAACCATGTCAATAAAAAAGCCACTGGATAACCAGCGACGATAGTCTGGCGAATATCGATATCTCGTTGACGTAATATTTTCAAGAGTATTGAAACGGCGACACTGTATAGTACCGCGATGGTTAAATACAGCATGAACGTCTACCTTTTAAGTCGCAGTTTTATGTGTTTATTATTTATCCAAGGCGTGTCCTCATTTTTAAAATGGAGATAAAAATGAGATGAATAACAGCCAAATAGAAAATAAGCACTAGAATGTAACAAAATATTTTTTATACAGCAATGTATTTATGAGAGTTGAGCCAATCAGTAATAAACGAGTACAGCCGTTGATTGTCAATTTACAATTAGCATGCAGGCGTGATTACGAAGTTTTGTTAAAATAGCAGCATTTCCCATTCACCCAAATACACGTTTAAGATAATGTCTGCCAGCGTTTGTCTTAGCGTATTGCTATTGATGCTTTACCCTTGCCTATGAATGCTTTATTTCGATTTTTTGAAAACCGTCTACCGGCCTTTCCTGATACGCCTATGCCATTGCCCTCACCTCGCGAAGGGCTGATGAAGTTTTTGTGGGCATGTACCAAAGGCTTACGTATCTGGCTGCTATTCTTTATGATTTTGTCCGCAGGTATCGGTATCTATGAGGCGATGCTGTTTGCATGGATTGGTAACATTGTTGACTGGTTAGGGGTGTATACACCGCAAACACTATGGACTGAAAAAGGCGATACGCTCCTTTTGATGCTAGCGGTCATGCTCCTGAGCCCGTTTTGGATTGCCTTATCGTCGTTCATTCATTTTCAGTCGATTCAAGGTGTGTTCCCGATGCAAATGCGCTGGCGTTTTCATCAGCACATGCTTGGGCAGTCAATGCAGTTTTATCAAGATGAATTCTCTGGTCGTGTGTCAGCCAAGGTAATGCAAACGGCGCTGGCCGTACGCGATACGGTGATGACATTCACTGACATGTTTATGTATGTCATTGTCTACTTTATTACGACTGGGGTTATCTTATTTAATTTAGACAGCTTATTGCTCATACCTTTTGTTATCTGGTTCGTACTGGTTGGCTTTACCTTACGTTTCTTTATTCCCAAGCTTAAACGGACCTCTATCATACAGGCTGATGCCCGCGCATTGATGGTTGGCCGTATCACTGATGCTTACGCCAATATCATGACGGTAAAGCTGTTCAGCCATTCGCGCCGTGAGCTGGGCTATGCCAAAAACGCCATGGGTCAGTTTTTAGGTACGGTTCATGCGCAGATGCGCTGGGTCAGTTATTTAGAGATATCCACCCATCTCATCAGTGTCATCTTAGTAAGTAGTACGGCTGGGATTGGTCTTTATTTATGGCAGCAAGGCGATATTGGCGTCGGTGCTATTGCCGCAGCAACGGCGATGGCATTACGACTCAATGGGTTGACGCAGTGGATTATGTGGCAAACTGCTAGCCTGTTTGAAAGCATCGGTACTGCCCAAGACGGTATGCGTACTTTGTCAGCACCGCAAACGATTGTGGATGTTTCAAATGCACCTGAGCTAAAAGTGACTGATGGTCACATTGTCTTTGACCATGTTGATTTCAGTTATGAAAGTGAAAATGGTGATAACGAAGGCGAGCGTATTGATGAAGTGAGTACTGCGGGAACGGCGATTGCCTCTTCACAAATCAAACTGCTCGATAATTTCTATCTAGATATCAAACCTGGGGAAAAGATTGGTTTGGTTGGACGCTCAGGTGCGGGTAAATCAACCTTAGTGAATTTATTATTGCGCTTCTTTGACGTTGATAAAGGTAAAATCTACATCGATGGACAAGCGATTGATGAAGTCACTCAAGAGTCTCTGCGTCAACAGATCGGTATGGTGACGCAAGATACCTCATTGCTCCATCGCACCGTTCGTGAAAACATCGCTTATGGTCGCCCTGATGCCAGCGATGCAGAAATCATCCGTGCCACTAAGCAAGCACAAGCATGGGAATTTATCAAAGATTTGTATGACGATAAAGGCAATACGGGTTTGGATACGCAAGTTGGTGAACGGGGCGTCAAACTCTCTGGCGGTCAGCGCCAGCGTATTGCCATCTCACGTGTTATGCTAAAAAATGCGCCGATCCTACTCTTGGATGAGGCGACCAGTGCGCTAGACTCTGAGATTGAGTTTGCCATTACCGAAAGCTTGAACGATATCATGACGGGCAAAACGGTGATTGCCATTGCTCATCGTCTCTCTACGATTGCCGCGCTTGACAGACTGGTAGTCATGGATAAAGGTCAAATCATTGAGCAAGGCAGTCACGAAGAGCTACTGGCATTGGATGGCGTCTATGCGGGGCTTTGGCAGCGTCAAAGCGGTGGTTTCTTAGGAGAAGAGAGCTAAAATTGGTACCACCTTAAATCTCACAATAAACTGTAGCTTGAAAACTAAACTTAAAATTGAAAAATGGTCATACAGGGAAGTACGAGTGTTATGGAACAATTTGCTAAAAGTATCACGCTAAATAAAAAACGCGCCCGTTACTACGATTTACACTCATTGGCTGAATCGACCCATGATAATGATAAACGAGCCAAAGCGCATTTCTATGGCGGTAATGGTTTTACGGTCGGTAATTATCAGCCCTTATTGACCGAGCTGGCTGCTGGTTTTGATATCAGCGCGCTAGCGATGCGTGGCTATTGGTATGACAAGCCAAAAGCTCGGGTACTAACCCGTGAGCAAGATGCTGATCTGCTTATTAAATTTTTAGAGCAAACGCAAGATAGTCCTGTTGTGGGCATAGGTCATTCGCAGGGCGCTACTGCGACGGCTATGGCAGCGGCCAAACGTCCTGATCTATTCTCTGCGTTGTACTTGATAGAGCCCGTCACTTTTACCAAATCACAGGCGCTGCTCTATAAGCTGATACCTCGCCGCGTGAAGCTTAAGCGTCAACCTTTTAAAAGCGCGTTAACTAAGCAAAAATTTTGGGCAAATATTGATGATTTTTATGACAGCCTACGAGAAAAAAGCGCTTATCGACGCATCTCTGATGAGCACTTATACCTCTTTGCCGAGCAAAGCTTAGTAAAGCAAAACGATGGCCGTTATGCATTTATCTTCACTCCCGAGCAAGAGATAGCGAATTATTTCGGTATCCCTTATATAGACGGTGCGCTAAAGAAGCTGGCAAAAACCACGGTGCCTTACCAACTCATCATTGGCAAGCCGACTATTTTTATTAATGATAAAGTTCGTAATAATTGGCGAAAATTTGTGCCTACTGACCAGCTTAACATCATGCCTGAGAACGGACATTTATTACCTATAGAAGCACCGGAACAATGCGCCACTGTTATCTTACAGAATTTTAATCGTTAAGCTTTGAGCTTATGACTGATTTATTTACCCCTAGTCCTATGGATAACCTGTTGCCTTATGATGGTCGGGCGAATGACTTGGGTATCGTCATTGATAATAGCCATGAGCTTTATGACATATTATTGAGTGAATTGCCTTGGCAGGCTGACATTGTCACGTTGTTTGGTAAGACCCACGTCACCACGCGCCAAATCGTTTGGATGGGTGGGGATAGCAGCAGCTATCATTACTCAGGACATGCCCGTCAAAGCATTCCATGGTCAGAAACCGTGTTTCACGTGAAACAACATGTTGAGCAGCAGCTAGCAAATATTGGCATTGACGTGAATTTTAATTCTTGCCTGTTGAATTATTACCCCTCAGGTAGTGACGGTATGGGTTATCATGCTGATGACGAAAAGGAATTGGGCTATCAACCTATTATCGCTGCCCTATCAATCGGTGCCACGCGCAAGTTTGTTTTTAAGCATAAAAAAACTCAAGATAAAGTCGAGCTTTACCTTGAGTCTGGTCAGCTTATCGTTATGCATGGCGATACACAAACCTACTGGAAGCACACTATTACCAAGACTAAAACGGTCAACACTGGACGCATTAGTCTCACGTTTCGACAGATGCTGCCAGATTAGTCTACTTTTAAAACTATCTTGCCAAAGGTATCGCCTTTTTGTAGCTCAGTGTGCGCGGCAACGACCTCAGAGAGCGAATAGGTCTGCTGAATATGTAATTTAAGCTTGCCAGTCGCCACGTTTTCTAACACTCTCGCCATATCCTGCCCACTACGCTGGGCTTTATAACCTGCCACGTTTAGGCTTTTTTGACTGCCAGCATCGACGAGCTTATCAACCCAAATCGTTGGTAACACATTGACGCGTGCACCAGATTTGAGTACATCGAGTGCGCGTACCCCTGCATCCCCGCCGACCAAGTCTAGCAATACATCGGCTTGCAAATCAGGAAATGCCTCTTCTTTGGTATAGTCAATCCAGCCGGTCAGCTTGCTTTTATCTATCAAAGTATCAAGCTTGGTATACTTTTCTGCTGAGCAGATGACGGTGACGTTAATATTGTCCTCGTCGACCTTGTCCATTAATAACTGAATGACCAGCTGACCAACCCCACCAGCGGGCGCATTCATGACCACATGCTCGCCTTTTTTGATATCGGCGAACTCAACAAACTGTAGCGCCGTTTGGCCGACGCAAGGGAGCGCACCCGCCTGCTCTAATGTGACGCCTTCTGGCACTTTGGCGAGCAACTTGCCATCGACTGCTACGTATTCTGCATAGCAACCCCCATCAAAAGTCAGAGCGGCAACTTTATCACCAACGGCAAACTGCTCGTTATTGCTTTTGACGATAGTGCCGGCTACATCAAAACCTAAAATCGCTGGCTGATCATGATCAAACTTATCTTTTTGAATATTATCAGCGCCCCAACCTTTACCTTGACGGGTTTTATAGTCAACAGGATTGATGCCGGCGTAGGCAACTTTTACCAAGACTTGCTCATCCGCCAAAGCTGGAATGGCGACACCGTCCTCATAGTTCATAACGTCAGGTTCACCAAACTCACGAATGAGTACCGCATGTTGAGTGGTTGGTATTTGAGTATTAGACATGGTTTATCATCCTTGTATGCTGCTATTGTTTTATTTTTAGTGAATTCTCTGCTTATGGCAACACCAGCTCTGCACTGATGGGCAAGTGATCGGACAGCGTTGACCACGGTTTGCCAGTGTGCACCCATGCATCTTTAACCCTTAAATTACGCACATAGATACGATCTAAGCTGAGCACCGGTAGCTTAGCTGGAAAGGTAGGTGACAGCTTGCCATGACAATGCTTGAAAGCTTCGGTCATGCCGAGACTGGACGCCAGCTTATCACAAGACAGTTTTTTCCAATCGTTAAAGTCACCCGCTAAGATCAGCGGTTGATCAGGGGCAATCTCATTGCGCACATAATTGGCAATGGCCTCATACTGCTTAAGACGATCCCGCTCAAACAAATTTAAGTGCGCGCACAATACTACGACCGGTCTCTCCCAACCTACTGGCTGCACCTCACAATGTAAGACCCCACGCTGCTCCAATTTATTTACCGTAATATTGACGTTATGTTTTGGATCTAACGGAAAGCGGCTGAGCACGGCATTACCATGATGACCGTTTTCATATTCTGAGTTTTTACCATAACTGTTTTGCAGCTGTAGATATTCGCCAAACCATTCATGCTGTGATTGATCAGGATATTCGTTGTATTGCATATTGCGCTTAAGATTCTGACCTTGTACCTCTTGCAAACACAAAACGTCCGAGCCTATACCCTCAAGCGCATGGGCAATACCTTGCATTTTTACTTGCCGATTCATAGGCGACATGCCTTTATGAATGTTATAGCTGGTTAGAACAAAAGAGCTTGTATTAGTCATAAATGTATCAGTCGTCGTGTAAAAAATGGGAGTCATGTTTAAAGTGGATGACGTTAAAATGACAGTAACTTTAAAAGGGCGTTTACTCACCGTTTAATTTATAGTGGTTTAATTTAGAATTGTAGTCAACATCAGGCGAGTACAGCTTGATGATTGAAATTACTAACCATAAGACCTGATAGCCATTCAGTCAAAAAAGCATTGATTCGTATCGAACCAATGCTCTCATCTTATACCGATACGTTACCAATGGCTAATTCATAAGTACATGTCATTAGCAGTCAATATGACTAAAATTAGTAACGGGTCACCAGAGCAATCGGTTGGTCTTCGCCCATGATGTCTTGCGGCATAAACACAGCCTCACCGCCATTGTGAATCACGTGCTCAATGATTTCGCCAATCGCATCATCCGTGACACCTTCTGCAGCAGCATCATTAGCGATGCTTAAAGTCTGTGCTTTTTCGTCAATCTTGGCAGATTGTATATAACCACGGCGCACATAGAGGGTCTCGCCCGCTCCTTGGAAGGCGCTGCGATAGACTTCTTGTAAGTCAGTCTGCAACATATTGGCACCGCGAGCTTTATCAATTTCACCCATGGCCGCTTGGTGTAATGAAGTACGGTACTCTTCTACCGCCTCTTGTAAACAATCGACGATATGCTGGGCGCTACCATCTTCTAGATTGGTGGCGTTTGATACCGTGGCAATGATGTTTTCTGGACGGTCACATACTTCTTTATAATAGCCGATATTTTTTGCGTCACCGACGATGACAAGAGGCATTTTATGCTCGCCCCACAGCTCTTGTACGCTCTTATCCACTTGGTTAAAGAACTCTTTTAAATGACTGCTTTCGTTACTTGCAGAACGGTCAGAGCCACCGTCACTGGTTGTATACAGACCGTTATTCTCGATAGGAAAGGCAATGCTTTCCATATTGTTTTGCACGTCATCACCTTTATCAAGCTCTCTAACAACGCGATCATTAGATGCTTCAATCAAGCGGGCACTATCACGGGTCAGTACCACTGTATAGTAATGTACCGCGCTTGCCATATCGCGAACCAAATCACGGGTAGCAAATCTGTTTGAAATGACCACGCGTTCGGTCGTATCAATCGGCATACGAATTACTTGTACGTCATCAACGCTGGCAAATATCGCTAAAGTATCAAGGTTATAATTATGGTTTAGCTCATTAGTTTTGGCGTGAATGTTGTCCAAAATAGTCGTTGCTGTGCGCTTATCGTACTCTTTGGTGAGACGCTCTTCGACAACTTTTAACTGGTTTTTAAGGGCGATAGGATCTTTGTCATTATCAGGATGTTCGCGGTGAGTTTTAACAAAAATACTGACCGCAGGATTAGCCTTGGTTTCGCGTAAACTTTTGAGAGTCGCTTTCATAAATATTGCTCCTTGTTTTATTATTAGTTACTTTTTATCATTTGCTTCTTATTAGTCACATTCAACATTGTAATTTTTTCTGTGATTCATTTTCTCTGTAAATTATTTATCAGTAGGACTTGTTATCAGTAGGGCTTGATATTTTTATTCCATTCCCTTGATGCTAACAGTCAAACTTCACTTGCTGTAGGGTCAATTTGCAAGCAAATGATAGCGCTTTGTAAGTAAAACAATCTACGTTGTTATAAAAAGCAGGTTTATCCCATTTAAATATATTTGATATCGTTCATCTCCTCACGTTACTTTATGTATTGTCAGTGAGTAGGTTGCATTTTCACTAAATGAACCCATCTTTTATGTAATATAGGTATAAGACCGCAAAATAAATAAGTAGCTGATTGCCTTTTATACTCAGTCGGTTATATCAAGCAAATCACTTATACCAAACCCTATTTAGCCAATAATAATTCATTCACTAATATCAGATACCGGATACTTTTATGACTACCCTTTCTCCAGATTTACACCTTGTCGATTTTGACAACGTTTCTCCAAGTGCACTACAAAGCCAAGTCATGAGCGCTATTGATGATGCCAATGCCTTTTTGGATACGCTGTCCGCAACGACGCAAAATGATACTAATGCGTCTGATATCACTGCTGAGCAAGCTCTGAGTGATGTGATGAACTTTGATCATATCAATCTGGCTTTGGATCGCAGTTGGGGCATTTTGTCACACCTCAATAGCGTGATGAGCAATGATGAGATTCGCCATGTTCATCATGAGCTGTTGCCTAAGCTGTCTGCTTATGGCACTCGTGTAGGGCAGCATCAGCCATTATTTAACCGCTACCAAGCCATTGTGAATGACAAGACGTTCTTTGCCGCGCTTGAGCCTGCACGCGCTCGTGCTATTGAGTTGGCGCTTAGAAGCTTTGAGATGTCAGGCGTGGCGCTACCTAAAGCTGAGCAAGAACAATTTGCAGCTATTCAAAGTGAGCTGTCAACACTGTCGGCGACCTTTTCAGACCATATATTAGACGCGACGCAAGCCTATGCATTGCCATTAGAGTCAGCGCAATTGGCGGGCTTGACAGACAGTGGGCTGGGCCTATTGGCCGATGCAGGTGAGCAATATAAAACCCACGAACTTGCCAGCGGTGCCCTCACCCAAGCGGATATCGATACTTTGCCGACGCCTTACTATGTGGCAAGTTTAAATATTCCTGTTTACCTTGCCATTATGACTCATGCGGACGATCGCAGTCTGCGTGAGACGCTGTATCGCGCTTATGTCACCCGCGCCTCTGAATTTGATGAGCACACCGATAGCAAAGGCGCATCGCTGAATAACGCCGATATCATGGGTCAAATCCTACAATTACGTGAGCAAAAAGCCAAGCTATTAGGTTTTGATAATTATGCAGAAGTTTCGCTATCGACCAAAATGGCAGATAGCGTAACGGAAGTTGAAACCTTCTTACGCGATTTGGCCACGCAAGCGACCCCAACCGCTAAGCAGGATTTAGCACAATTACAAAAATATGCACGAGATTATGGTATTGATGATTTGCAGCCATGGGACAGTGCCTATATCGCTGAAAAAGTAAAACAAAGCGAATTTAGTTTATCGCAAGAAGAGATACGTCCATACTTCCCATTACTAAAAGTCATTAACGGCTTATTTGCCATCGTTGAGCGTTTATACGGTATCAAAGTCCAAGAGCAAAATAGTGATAAGACAGACAGTGAAAGCACATCCGTATCGCGCTGGCACGACTATGTAAGCTTCTACCAACTGTTTGATGCTGACGATAACTTGCTTGGTGGCTTTTATTTTGACTTATTTGCCCGCAGTGGTAAGCGCGGCGGTGCTTGGATGAGTGGTTTTCAGTCGCGTTATACTTATGATGAGCAAGACCATCAACAGCTACCGGTTTGCTTTATGGTCGGTAACTTCACGCCTGCCCTCGATGGCAAACCGAGCTTATTGACTCATGATGAAGTGCTGACCTTGTTCCATGAGTTTGGTCATGGGCTACATCATCTCTTAACCCAAGTAACAGTGGGCGATGTCGCTGGCGTCAATGGTGTCGAGTGGGATGCGGTCGAGCTGCCGAGCCAATTTATGGAAAACTGGGCGTGGGATGCCGAAGGGATTGCGCTGATTAGTAGCCATGTCGAGACTGGTGAGCCGCTGCCTAAAGATAAGCTCGCAGCATTATTGGCAGCGAAGAACTTCCAAAGCGGCATGCAAACCTTGCGTCAAATCGAGTTCGCGCTTTTTGATTTATTAATTCATGCACAGACGCCAGCGCTTGATTATAACGGTATCTTAGCAACATTAAATACCGTGCGTAGCGACATTGCTATCATGCAAACGCCTGACTATAACCGCTTTGCCAATGGTTTTAGCCATATCTTTGCGGGAGGCTATGCGGCAGGTTATTACTCTTATAAATGGGCGGAGCTGCTCTCTGCAGACGCTTTTAGTAAGTTTGAAGAAGAGGGTATTTTTAACCCTGTCACTGGTAAAGCTTTCCGCGAGAGTATCTTGTCGGTTGGTGGTAGTTTTCCCGCCAAGACCAACTTTGAAAACTTCCGTGGTCGCAGTGCCAGCATCGATGCCTTATTGCGTCACAGTGGCTTTAGCGATGTTAAAAATATCGATGCCGCCAATGCACAAAGCAATCGCGAGGTGATTTAAATGCGTTATCAATCGTCACGTCCAAAGCGGCGTTTTTTAGCGGGTGTTCGCTGTCCGAAATGTCAGGCGCTGGATGCGGTGGTACAAGTCAATATCGTCACGCCTGCACCTGATGAGTATATCGAATGTACCCAGTGTGGTCATACAGAGCATCGCCCCGACCCTGATGCTATTAGTGCCAAAAACCATGCGGAAGACCAGCTCGCTCGTGATGCAATGGCGACAGGTACCAGTGGTACGGTAAAGTTTAAAACTTAAGCAAACAAATAATAGTCATATCTAAAAGCTTTTAAGTGCTTTATCATTTAACAGCTTAGATTAACACATGAAGTGCAATACCAAATGTGAGGTGAAAAAAAGACCTAGATGCGCTAGCATCAAAGTCTTTATCCACCGACCAAAGTGAGATTGCAACCATGAACTATACGCATCTAAGCCTAGGGGAACGATACCAGATTTATGCCCTTATAGGGGCAGAACATAGTATTAATTTTATAGCGCGGGCGTTAAACAGAAGTCCCAGTACCATATTAAGAGAAATCAGACGCAATAAAAGCCTGCGCGGTTACCAAGTCAATAACGCTCATAAGAAAGCTTGTGCAAGACGATCAAACAATGCGCTCAGCATCATCGCTGACGTATGGGACTGGGTCACAGACAAGCTTAAAGAGAACTGGAGTCCCCAGCAAATAGCAGGTGTTCATGGTGGACTCAGTCATATGAGCATTTATCGCTATATATGGACAAACAAGCGTAAGGGCGGCAGGTTATGGCAGTGTCTCAGACGTAAAGCCAAGCCTTATCGGCAGCGTTTAACTGCTGAGACTCGTGGTCGTATTAATGACAGAGTCTCTATCCATGAGCGCCCCTCCATCGTTGATGCGCGCACGCGGATTGGCGACTGGGAGGCGGATACCATTATCGGTCAGCATCACAAGCAAGCGATTGTCACGCTCGTTGAACGTAAAACAGGGCTGCTGAAGATGAAACGTGTGGATAATAAAACGGCACAGCAAGTATCAGAGGCAATGATAGAGCTCTTAAAGCCAGTGAGGTTGCAGGTTAAGACCATTACCTCTGACAATGGTAAAGAGTTTGCTCAGCATAAAAAGGTGAAACAAAAGCTCTTTAGCTCTTTCTTCTTTGCCGATGCTTATGCGTCATGGCAGCGAGGAACCAACGAAAATACCAACGGCTTGATCAGAGAGTATCTGCCTAAAGGCTGTGACTTTAGACAAGTCTCTGATGATGAGATGCAGGACATTGAGAACAAACTAAATAACAGACCAAGAAAACGCTTAGGGTTTAAAACGCCTATGCAGGCTTTCTATAATATTAATTAGCGTTGCACTTGGTGTGTTAATCTAAGCAGTATTTTAAGCCTATCTAGCAATAGATAGGCTTTTTATTTTGAGTTTGCTATAGTATGACTACTTATATCTTTGACATAAATTGACCGTAGTATGAAAAATAAAAAACAGCATCCTTTATTAAGCAAACGTGCAAAAGCGAAAGCCGCTAAATCACGTCGTAAAATCTGGATGGCGATTATATTAGTATTGCTATTTATTATTATCGGCTATTTAGTTTGGGCACAATCTGTGCCTGAAACAAGTAAAACTGATAGCAGCTCACCGTCAATCCCTGAGCAAACAGGACCTGAGCCGTCCGCTACTATGCCAGTAGAAAACGTCCTCAGTGAGGCCAATAATGATGACGCTATACAGAATGAAAATGCTGTCATTGATCAAAATTCTGACGATGCTGATACGCGCACTGACTCGACCATTCAAGTGCCGAAGCCCGCTGCTATCTTAAACGCCCCTTTACCAAAAACCGATAGCTTGGCCAAAGAAGAGATTGATCGCTTAGCAGATGAGAGTAAACGCTTTGCTGCCCAAGAAAAACTGGCGGCTGAGCAACTGGCAATGAATAAAAAGCTGACTGAGATGAAAGAAGAGCAAATTGCGCTGATTGAACAACAAATCGCCCAATTAGAAGCAGAAAACGCCGGACAGACTAAAGTAGAATGAATACATAATTTTTTTAAAGGGGCTGACTATGGCGAATTTACAATTGACGCACGCCCCTATTTTAAATAGCAGTGCCCAGCTGCTTATCTTACCGGTTAATACTGCTGGTACACTACTCGACCCTATTCTTACTCGAGCTAAAACGTTATTCCCTGA
The DNA here is from genome assembly GCF_965638355.1 of Psychrobacter okhotskensis. NCBI lineage: Bacteria > Pseudomonadati > Pseudomonadota > Gammaproteobacteria > Moraxellales > Moraxellaceae > Psychrobacter > Psychrobacter okhotskensis. The sequence continues at coordinate 123,063 of NZ_OZ281822.1, read as the reverse complement.
TAACTATCAACGTTATTATCGCGCGTGTCGTGACGGTAGTTTAAGTGCTGGTAGCTGTTTATTGCATAAGCGTACACGTGAGCAGGCTGGCCTTGGCATCAGCAGTAATGGCAATCAACCCAGTTATATTGCCAACCTTGTTATCTCAGATCATCCTTATCATCCGACACGCACACGCTGGCTTACTGACGCTCTAATCGACTTACATCACCAGCTTATCCCCCTTGTTCGCTATCATGGTATCCGCAGAGCTGCCCTACTCGCTCGCCCACTTATCGATAATCGGCTACGTAGTAATATAAGTAATTCATCTAACGAACCTTCATCTAAGAACTTTTCAGCTGGTAGCTTGTCCCTCAATGAACCCAACGTCGCAAACTCACTGCCATTAGACTGGTATCTCGATATCTTGCCTTTACTGAGGCAGCAACTACAAGATCTACCTAAGCTACGTATTGACGTGCATGTGCCTAAGAGCATTGATATCGTAAGCTAATTGGCGATTTGTAGAGTGTGTTTATAGGACGCCATAGTACTCAAAAGATATGCAACAGATAGTGGCGTCAGTGCTATGCTAAATTGGCATCGGCTGTTTGCAAATGCACGATTATTTATCATCAGGATAAGGATACCCTATGAAAACGCTTAGAACCCCCGATTCATACTTTGCCAACCTACTCGATTACGATTTTGCGCCGAACTATCTCATGGTTGATGATGGTGAAGGCGGTGAACTGCGCGTACATTACCTCGATGAAGGTCCAAAAGACGCTGAGCCTATACTGTTGCTACATGGCGAGCCTTCGTGGTGTTATCTTTATCGCAAAATGATACCGATATTGACCGCCGTAGGATATCGCGTTATTGCTCCAGACCTACCTGGTTTTGGACGCTCGGACAAGCCAGCGGCACGTACTGACTATACTTACCAGCGCCATGTCGACTGGATGCAATCGCTGCTTGATCAATTAGACTTAACAAACATCACGCTTTTTTGTCAAGATTGGGGCGGCCTCATCGGTCTGCGCTTAGTCGCCGATAATCCGGACAAATTTTCTCGGGTAGCAGCTGGCAATACTATGTTGCCCACTGGGGATCATAATCCCGGAGAGAGCTTTCGCCAGTGGCAGCAATTCTCGCAGGACACCCCACAGTTTCATGTCGGAGGCATCATTAAGAGCGGCACCACTACCGAGCTATCGCAGGCGGTTATCGATGCGTACAACGCCCCTTTCCCTGATGAGTCATACAAAGAAGGCGCTAGACAGTTTCCGCTTCTTGTCCCCACCACGCCAGATGATCCTGCCTCAGAGAATAATCGGGCGGCTTGGGGTAAGCTCAGCCAATGGACGAAGCCATTTATTACGCTGTTTAGTGATTCTGATCCTGTCACGGCTGGTGGCGATCGAATCATGCAAAAGCTGATACCGGGAACGAAAGGTCAAAACCATACCACAGTTAATAACGCTGGTCATTTTTTGCAAGAAGATCAAGGGGGAAAAGTAGCAGAGCTGCTGGTTGAGTTTATTGCTGATAATCCTCTCAGCAATTATTAATAAAATTTGGTATTTTCTTCGTTATCGCCTACAACATTAGTGTGACTATTTAAGCGTTTATAACATGACATGTGTTTTCCTGTAGACATTAAACAGTAGATTTATATCCGTATATTGATTAAAAAATAGCCTTGGCTTAGTATTTATGAGTGTCTACTACAAATACTTTTTACTCAAAATACAAATAGGGATAATAAATCATGTCAAACAATGATGCAAAAAATAGTAATGCTGGAAATAAGAAAAACTCTACAGGCAACAAAGCCGTTACTGGCGTAGAAGTGGTCAAAGATGATACCGTGGTATTTGAGGACGGCGACTTTGAAGAGTACAACACTGAGCATGACTACGAAGAAGGTACAGAGGACAGTGCTGCTAAAAAGGGCAAGTCAGAGAAATCAAGTAAGAATAAAGATTCTGAAAAAGAGCAGAAATCTGACAAAAAAGACAAGGCTAGCAGCGCTGATAAAGAGTCTAAGTCAAATGAAGACGATGAAATGGTTAAAGACGGCAAGTCCAGCAAAAAAGATAAAGCTAGTAAAAAAGACGGCGCTGACCAAGAGGATAAATCTGGCATTACTATGGCAGGTATTTACCAATGGGCCTCAAAACTCAAAGATGACTTTACCTCTGACGCTAGTGGGATGACTCACGATGTCTCTGAAAAAGCAACGGCTATGATGCTTGGTAAACTGTTGAATGCGGTAGATCTTGAATTAGCGGCCTTTGATAAGAGCTTAGACGTCGCCAAAAATCTAGTCGCGACGGCTGAAGAGAGACGCAAAAAAATCGCTGCAAAAAAAGAGAAATACCAAGGTATGATTGACAAGTTGGATCAGGAATGATTACTCTGGCTAATTAGCCAGTTAGGGCGTGTCCTCATTTCAAAAATGGTCATAAAAATGAAATAAATTGCCGTTAAACGAGGAAAATAGCGCAAATAATATCGAGATATTAATCAGCTATTTGACGATGTTTGGCAAAATTTAGCTATTTTTAGGCCATTTAGATACAAGCGCTTGAATTGAAGATACGCCCTAGTCTAGAATTTTATTAATCCAATGTTGAACGTCTACTATAAGCGTTTGGCGTTGGATTTTTTATTGTCCGTTGCTTAGGTATGATTTTATTAAAAGGCAATGTCATTAAATGTAGCGAGTAAAGAGTAATATCGATATATCACGCACTGCTGATAGACATTTTCCTTGCTCGCTGTGGCTGCGCAGACAGAGACTACAAAAAACTGATATCAGCAATACCGTCGCGCTTTTAGGATATTTTGACTATAGATTGGATAGAGATAGCAATATTCAACCTGACACAAATGGAAATGATTATTTAATAATTATTTAGCCACAAAAAAAACCGCTCTGAATAAATCAGAGCGGTTTTCAAAATTGTACTAAGCGACATCAACCAAAAAAATACTTATTCAGCAGTTGAGGTTGAACCCTGCTCAACGCCTTTCATAGTCAACTTGATGCGACCACGGTTATCGACGTCTTGTACGAGTACCTTAACGGTTTGACCTTCTTTTAGATAGTCAGAGACATTCTCTACACGCTCTTCTGCGATTTGCGAGATATGTACTAGACCATCAGTGTTTGGCAAGACGTTAACGAACGCGCCAAAATCAACGATACGAGCAACGGTACCTTCGTAAGTTTTACCGACTTCAACTTCAGCAGTCAATGCTTCGATTTTACCGATAGCGGCTTTGGTTGCTGCTTTGTTTTCACCAAAGATACGAATCGTACCACCATCATCGATATCGATAACGGCACCAGTTTCTTCAGTTAGCTGACGAATCATCGCGCCGCCTTTACCGATGACGTCACGGATTTTGTCCGGATTGATTTCGATAACCGCATAGTTAGGGGCATGGGCGTTAATTTCAGTACGGCTCTCTGGCAATACTTTATTCATCGCGTCTAGGATATGGATACGACCGGCATGGGCTTGCTTTAGCGCTTGCTCCATGATGTCAGGAGTAATCCCTTCGATTTTGATATCCATCTGAAGCGCAGTGATACCGTCTTTAGAACCAGCCACTTTAAAGTCCATATCGCCAAGATGATCTTCATCACCTAAGATATCTGACAATACAGCGAAACGCTCGCCTTCTTTTACGAGACCCATCGCGATACCAGCAACTGGTGCTTTAATCGGTACGCCTGCATCCATTAATGCCAAGCTGGCACCACAGACAGAGGCCATAGAAGAAGAACCGTTTGATTCAGTAATCTCTGATACCACACGGATGACGTACGGGAAGCGTTCGCTGTCCGGTAGCATCGCTTGTACACCGCGGCGTGCTAGACGACCATGACCAATTTCACGACGTTTTGGAATACCTTCACGACCCGTTTCACCAACAGAGAAATGCGGGAAGTTATAATGCAGCATGAAATGATCACGGATAGTGCCCGCTAATGAGTCAATCATATTGACATCACGGCTGTTACCTAAAGTCGTAGTAACCAATGCTTGGGTCTCACCGCGAGTAAATAGCGCTGAACCATGCGTGTATGGTAGTACGCCAACTTGCACGTCAAGCGCACGAACGGTCTCAAGGTCACGACCATCAATACGCGGCTTACCTGACAAGATATTGTCACGAACCGTACGATATTTAAGATCGTTATAGATTTCTTTTAATTCAGAAACGGTATCAGCATAATTTTCAGATTCCGCATCACCAGCAAGCGCATCGATAATGGATTGCTTAATGTCATCAAGCTTAGTATAACGCTCTTGCTTATCAGTAATGGTATAAGCATCAGCCACTTGCTCGCCGAACTGCTCTTTCATGCTAGTCTCTAACGCTGCATCACGTACAGGGGCGACGTACTGCTGCTTAGCCGTACCGATTTCTTCCGCCATAGAAGCGATGTTATCAATAACGATTTGTTGTTGCTCATGACCGTATAATACCGCGCCTAGCATCTGATCTTCAGACAGCTCTGCCGCTTCAGATTCAACCATTAGCACTGCAGATTTAGTACCAGCAACCACTAGATCAAGGTCACTTTCTTTAAGTTGTTCAAGCGTTGGGTTTAGTACGTACTCACCATTGATAAAGCCAACACGGGCCGCAGCGACAGGGCCATTGAATGGCGCATCAGAGATCGCCAATGCGGCTGAAGCACCAATGAGGGCTGCAATATCGGCAGATTGAGTCTTATCTGATGAAATAACCGTTGCGGTAATTTGAATTTCGTTGACATAACCTTCAGGGAATAGCGGACGAATCGGACGATCAATCAAGCGTGACGTTAACGTTTCATTTTCGCTTGCACGACCTTCGCGTTTGCCATAAGCGCCTGGAATTTTACCAGCAGCATACATTTTTTCTTGATAGTTCACGGTCAATGGAAAGAAGTTTTGACCTTCTTTAGGGTCAGACTTTACCACTGCTGCTACTAGTACGGTAACGCCGCCCATGTGAACCAAAATAGAGTTTGCTTGACGTGCTACGCGACCAGTTTCGATAACAACCTGCTGGTTGCCGTACTGGAATTCACGCTTAATAGTGTTAAACATTGTCATATAATCTTCCTAATGTTGACTGACGAAAATAACATCAACGTTATAAACACGCTGATATCTGTCATTAAAATTCTTTTTATCTAGCTACTGATCAACAAGTCTTTTTTCTACAAGTATTATTGCTCAGGCTGATAGTGTCACCTACTTATCTTACGCATTTGTCTATAGTAGACATCGTACTATTACATATTTTTAGTTGTTCAAATTCGGTTTTTTGCCCATACGGCTAAAGCTTGTGCCCAGTAGAAACCATACATATATGGTATTCACTATCTCTTTACTGCTCTACTGTGACGAATAGTAGCAATGCTATAAAGCTCACAAGACATTATTTTACAGTGATTTATAGGCATTGACCAATTAATTGCAAAACAGAGCCATTGTCTATAAATCGCCCTGAATGATGGCCTATATTAGATATTAAATTAACGGTTATTTTTGCAAAATATGGTAGCGTTATATCATCTAAACACTCGAGCGCGATCATCCATACTAACAAGCATAAAAAAACGGCGTGAAACTATTCCACACCGTTTTAGAGAAAATCTATTTTATCGATAGCAACAAGCAAGTTCCAAGCGGTTTAGCAAAAAATCTGAAATAGCGCCATAAGATGGCATCTGTTATTTTAGCGACCACTCGTACTATTGTCGTTAAATTAACGACGTAGACCTAACTGGCTAATAAGGGTGGTATAACGACCAAGATCTTTACCTTTTAGGTAATCAAGCAATTTACGGCGCGTGTTAACCATACGGATAAGACCGCGACGGCTATGATGGTCAGCTTTGTGCGCTTTAAAATGGTTCTGCAAATCGTTGATACGTGCGCTCAACAAAGCTACTTGAACTTCTGGAGAACCAGTATCGTTTTCGCCGCGCTGGTACTGAGAAATGATTTGTTCACGATCGGTATTAGTTAGCATAAATATCTCCGGCAATGCTAAAAGCTCCAAGATGTACTCAAATTAAGCCATCTTACAAGCAATAGAATAGTAAATAAAGTAACTTGTGCGCCATTCAGGACAACCCTGCATTACTAGAGTTGACCTAGTGTACGACAAGCCCAATGTATGATAAAACCATTTAAAAATAAGCCAGATATCAGCAAAAATTCACTCAACTCATTAATCTGCTTCGAGCAGTGAGCTAAATAATCGGCTTAATCTAAAAGCATTATTAAATGTGACGGCAATTATAACAAAAAACTGCTGAACTAGCAGCAGTTTTTCATAATAGTTTTATGCCGATAGAATTCATCGATTCAGAAATCTTATATAACAGCTATAATTTTGCAAGATCCTGATAAATTGTTAGAAAAGTCTAATGACTTACTTTTTCACGTCATCTTCGTTTGCATTTCCACCTAGCTCGTCATCAGCAAGAGGGGCTGTAGTGGCTTCTGCTAAGCTATCAGGGCTAGCATCTTCGCTAGGGTTGATATCTTCTGCTAGCTTTTCAATCTCTTGTTCTTGTGAATCCATGTTTTTTGATGAATTACTCATAATGACTCCTAGATTAGCATTTTCATTAAGTGAACTCTTTACCGCACCGTTCATACTTATTAGCATTCAAACTTATGAATATTCGAATCAATGCGTAAAGACTCAACGAAATAATGTTTATATAAAATAATGCTTACATTAAATAGCGTAGACCGCTACATAACGCAGAGCCTTTTTATTTATCTTTTTTTGCATTCTCTAAATTATCAGCGATGCGATCAGCGGCCGCTTCTGATTCTTCGGTATGGTTGTTTTCAGTTTGGCTCTTAAGAGCGGCGGTTGCCGATTCAGCACGTTGTTGCTCAAGTTCAGCATCATTTGGGTTAGAGTTAGACATAATATTTTCCTTAATTGTAATTATAAATAGTTGAGAATTTTTAATTTTTCATCTTTGAATAAATGAAGCAAAATTTAAGACAATGCTTTATCGATAGCATCGACAAAGTTACTGATATCGTCTGGATTACGCGAAGTAATTAAATTGCCATCGACTTGTACAGTCTTGTCGACGTACGTCGCACCAGCATTTTCTAGATCGGTTTGCAGCGTATGATAGGCTGTTAGTGTTTTGCCTTTAGCAATGCCCATGTTGATAAGCGCCCAAGGAGCGTGGCATATCACAGCTAATGGTTTACCTGCATCATTGATAGCATTGATAATATCATGGGCTTCTTTATTACCGCGAATGGTATCCGCATTGACCGTACCACCTGGTAATACCAATGCATCATAATCGGAAACATTTGCATCTTTTACGAAGATATCAGCAGTAAAGGTATCACCTTTATTTACATCTTGCTGCATAGCTTGCACTTCTTTATCTTCATTAGTAGTGATCAGAAGGGTCTTGTAACCTTTGTCTTTCAGCTGGTTATTAACGTCTTCGTATTCTGCTTGCTCAAAATTATTGTGTAGTAAAAAAGCGATCGTTTTCATAATATTTCCTTTTCTGTCTATACTTGTTTCTGTTTATTTACATTTGAGTTTTTATAATCGAATTTATTATTGCGCGATAATTTTTGTTGTTTATTATGATTTGATAAATGATTTTTGCATTAATAATAGTCATCCTCTGACATATTTTTTCTTATTAAAGAATGTCCTTTCTACATACTTTTTATTCTTATTTTTTATTGTTATATTGTTTTTCCAGTTTATTTTTGATCCAGTCTTTCCTAGCTGGTGTATCTACTGTACAAAAAAAACAGGTCTCACCATAGGTGAAACCTGCAATAAAATGTGAGGATATGTGATTAGTGTAAACTGTTAGTAAGTTTTAGGAGGATTCATGGGCTTACAGTCATACGAAACGTACGAACAATGATGAGCTTAGCAAAGAAGATTCTAACGCTGAATTAACTTTTTAGGTTGTAGTCGACCATTAAGACTAACAGCACCCAAGCCAATAAACTGCCCATGCTCATCTAGCAAGCGTATATCAACTGATATCTCATGGGCTAATGGTTGCTGTTCATCGTCACTATTAATAACCTCACTATCTAATTGGGTAGCATTGCTTGCTGACACAGAAGGCTGATGGCTAATACTGGTTGAAATATAATCACGCAAATTATCAGTAAGCTGCTCAAAGACATTCAAGCGTTGCCCCATATGGACACGGGCATACTGTTCGGCGCTTAATGTAAGCTCAGCCTTTATATCAACACACGCATCGATCGGAAGGATTTGTGCCTGCCGCTTATCTAACGATAGCGCCTCTAACGCTGATAAAGAAGTCGCTTCAGCTATACCAAACTTGCCAACCTGCGTACGGCGCAGTGCGATTAAATGTCCTAATGTACCCATTACCTTGGCAATATCTTCTGCCAATACACGCACGTAAGTACCTTTGGTACAAGTCACCGTCAATTGAACCTGCTCATTATCAATAGCTTTTAACTCGATTGCTTTGATCACGATATCTCTTGGTGGTCTATCGACTTCGATACCCGCACGGGCGTATTCGTAGAGTTTTTTACCGTCTTTCTTTAAGGCCGAATACATTGGTGGAATTTGTTGCTGAGCGCCTAAAAACTGCTGGGCAACGTCTTTTAATAGCGCTTCATCAAATATTGGAATAGCCGCCTGTGCAACGATTTGACCATCTGCATCACCGGTATCTGTCTGACTACCAAACAGTATCGTCGCTTGATAGGATTTGTCAGCATCAAGCTGATAATGGCTAAACTTTGTGGCCTCACCCATGCAAATAGGCAAGAGACCGGTAGCCATTGGATCAAGCGTACCCGTATGACCTGCTTTTTTGCTGTCATGGATAGGAGACTTAAGCAAATACTTCACTTTTGAGACCACTTGCTGTGAGGTCATACCCTGCGGCTTATCAATTAAGATAACGCCGGAGACCTTTTGTTTATCCGTTGTCTTTTGACTAGTCATTGTCATGAGTCATCATTTTCTTTACTATCGACTTCATCTTCATTCTGCTCAGTTTTGATAACCGCTTGACTGATTAAGTCCATCATATAGTTGCCACGAGCCGTTACTTCATCATAATGAAAGCGCAGACGCGGCGTGGTACGAGTCTTGAGGCTATGGCTCAATTCGGTACGCAAAAAACCGGCGGCTTTATTCAGTACCTTGATGCTTTCTTCGTGGTTGGTTTTGGTCATCGCATCATTAAGCTCTGGCTCCATGATAGTGACATAGACGTCCGCATACCCTAAGTCTGGGCTGACCTTGACACTAGAGATGGTGACAAAACCCGTCAGACGTGGGTCATTGACTGCGTCGCGAATAAGAACGGCAAGCTCACGCTGGATTTGATCCGCTAAGCGTTGTAAACGTTGGTTCATGTTATTACCTTGTTTTTAAAATAGCTTTTTTTATTGGTTGCTATATTGGCTTACGAATAAGCTGAAGAACTGATATTTGTCAAAAAAGGCCTAGCAGGATGTACCTGTTAGGCCTAAGCATATCGTTATTACGGTAGTCTAAGCTTAACTTGCTCAGCACATATAATGCAATGCTACAAGAAGGCTTAGATAGTACGTTCGAACTCTTGGATTTCAAAGACTTCGATCTTATCACCAGCTTCGACATCATAGCCACGAACCGCTAGACCACATTCCATACCAGTGCGTACTTCGTTGACGTCTTCTTTATAGCGACGTAACGATTGCAATTGACCGGTAAAGATAACTTGGTCATCACGCAATACGCGGATAGGCTTGTTGCGATAGATCGTGCCTTCAACCACCATACAACCGGCAGCTGCACCGAACTTACTAGAGCGGAATACTTCACGAACATCAGCAACACCCAAGATTTTCTCGCGATGTTCAGGCGCAAGCATGCCACTCATGGCTGCTTTCACATCGTCAATCAAGCCATAGATAACGCTATAATAACGAATATCCATGTTAGCGGCGTCTGCTTTACGGCGTGCGGTCGCATCTGCACGAACGTTGAAGCCTAACAGTACCGCTTCGCTAGATTCGGCAAGCGTAACATCAGACTCAGAGATGGGACCGACACCTGAGCTAATGACTCTGACTTTTACTTCATCAGTAGACAGCTCATTCAATGCCGATAGTAACGCTTCAAGCGAACCACGGACATCGGTCTTAAGTACGATGTTCAAGAATGACACATCGCCTTGTTCCATCTGATCGAACATGCTTTCTAAGCGCATGGCGTTCTGACGTTCAAGCTGACGCTCACGCTCACGATTGGTTCTGAAATCAGCGACTTCACGGGCTTTTTTCTCATCAGTGACGACTAAGAATTCGCTACCAGCAGCCGGCGTTTCAGGCAAGCCTAAGATCTCTACTGGAATAGAAGGGCCAGCTGACTGGATACGTTGACCATGTTCATCAGTCATCGCACGGACTTTACCATAATACTCGCCCGCTAAGACCAAGTCGCCTTGCTTTAGTGTGCCTTTTTTGACGAGGACACTAACAACAGGACCACGACCTTTTTCAAGTCTTGATTCAATCACCACACCTTGCGCAGCACCATCTAACGGTGCTTCTAGCTCCATTAGTTCTGCTTGTAAGCTAATAAGCTCTAATAGCCCATCAATACCATCACCGGTTTTGGCTGAGATACGCGCCATTGGTGTATCACCACCCCACTCTTCTGAAACGACTTCTTTAGCAGTCAATTCATTAAGGACACGATCAGGATCAGCGCTTGGCTTATCCATTTTGTTGATAGCAACGATAATCGGTGTGCCAGCGGCGCGTGCATGATCAATTGCTTCTTCTGTTTGAGGCATCATACCATCATCAGCAGCGACAACGATTACGACGATATCTGTCGCTTGCGCACCACGTGAACGCATTGCACTAAAGGCTGCGTGACCTGGAGTATCTAAGAAAGTAATCACACCACGATCGGTTTTAACGTGGTAAGCACCGATATGCTGAGTAATACCGCCAGCTTCACCTGTGGCAACTTTAGTCTCACGAATTTTATCTAGTAGAGACGTTTTACCATGATCGACGTGGCCCATAATAGTGACAACTGGTGGACGCGTTTGTACGTTACTGCTGCGCTCATTGACTGCAACTTGTAAATCGTCTTCAACCTTGGTGTCGCTGACTGGTACAGGGTTATGACCCATCTCTTCAACGATTAGACTGGCTGTCGCTTGATCAATGGTATCTGACTCACGAGCTATTTCACCCATTTTCATGAGTAATTTAGTGACTTCACGAGCTTTAACTGCCATACGTTGGGCAAGATCTGCGACGGTAATTTGCTCACTGATCTCGACATCATAAACGATTTTTTCGACAGGCTTTTCAAACTTATGCTGTGACGCTTGCGTTGAACGTAAACCGTTTTTGCGGTTTTTCATTTCACGCTCGTCTTGATTCTTACGACGACCACGACCACGGGCACTAGTACTACTAGTACCGCGCTTGATTTCGCGACGTTCTTTTTCGAATGATTCTTCTAGTGCATCACCGACCAAACCTTCGGCTAGTGGCTCATCTTTACGAACTTCCGCAGCAGGCTGGTCCGTATATTTACCAGCCATTTTACGCATTTGCTCAAGTGTACGCTTCTGCGCTTCTTCCGCTTGGACACGGCGTGTTTCTGTCTCGATTTCGCGTAGACGATTTTCTTCTTTTTCGCGTACTTCGCGAGCTTTACGCTCAGCGGCGGTTTCAACTTTTGGTTTCGTCGCCGCGACTTTTTTCTTCGGTTGCTCTTTCGGCTTGACTTCTACAGTCGCCTTGCCACCCTTCTTCACAACCACTGAAGTAGAAATATCGTCATTCTTATCGTCTGACTTTTTGCTAGAGCCTAAGCTTGCACGCATTGCCGCTAAGGTTGCCGCTTGACGTTCTTCGGCTTTTTTCTTAGTCGCCGCACGCTCTTCAGCATCTTTAGCAGCACGCTCTTGCGATTCGATCATCGCTTGCTCACGCGCAGCCAATTCTTCAGCCATTTTTTCTGGATCAGGCTTCTCGAACACTTTCTTTTTACGCACTTCCACATTGACACTCTTCGATTTACCTGAAGAGCCGGTCACACGCGCAGTGCTCGTTGTTTTAGACTTGAGACTAATACGACGCTTTTCTTGCTGACCATGACTTTGCTTTAAATACGTCACCAACTTCTCTTGCTCAAGCTCGGTGACTAGGTCACCCTCTGCGCGAGCAGGCAGCCCAGCGTCCACCAGTTGCTGTTGTACAGCACTTGCGGTTTTGCCTACCATATCTGCCAGTTCTTTGACGGTCTTATCTGCCATTTATTATCACCTACTGTCTATTATTTGCTATATGTTCAATTCAGTTGTTGGCTACAAATGATTGGGTTAAGGCTGATGGTTGTGTTGCATTTGATGATGCGACATAAATACCAGCACTTTATTATCGATAGCATATCACTAAAAGACAGCGATATGCAGTTACCGCTTATTCATTGAACCAAGATTCCCGAGCTTTCATGATGAGTTTTCCTGCGGTTTCGGTATCTAATCCTTCGATATCTTCTAAATCGAAGACGGCTTGTTCTGCCAAGTCATCAACGGTAATGATGTCTTTTTGTGCCATTTTATAAGCCCAACTGACCGTCATTCCTTCAAGATCTTGCAGTTCTTGACTTGGCTCTTTCATGTTCTGTTGTTTAACCAGCTCATCAGCGATGACGACTTCTTTAGCACGTTCTTGAATCATGTCGATCGCTTCGTCGTCGAGACCTTCGATGTCATAGAAGGTTTCGACCGGTACGTAAGCCACTTCTTCAATACTGGTAAAACCAATATCGACGAGCGCTTGGGCCAAATCTTTATCAACTTCTAAGCGCTCATAAAATAACTCGATGAACGCTTTTGATTCGTTTTGTTGGCGCTGCTGATACTCTTCTTCTAGCATCATATTGAGCTTATAACCCGTTAGCTCAGAGGCCAGACGGACGTTTTGACCTTGTGAGCCAATGGCGCGCGCTAGCTGATCGTTGGTGCTAAAGATGATATCAGCGGTCTGCATGTCTTCATCTAGGATGATACTACTAACATCCGCAGGCTCTAAAGAGCTGATGATAAATTGGGCTGGATCATCTGACCAAACCACCACATCAATACGCTCACCATCAAGCTCTTGCTGAACCGCTTGGATACGCGTACCACGCATACCAATACAAGCGCCAACCGGATCAATACGATGATCGTTGGTTTTGACCGCTATTTTAGCACGAGTACCCGGCAAACGAGCGACGTTACGAATTTCAATAATTTGTTCGGCAATCTCAGGCACTTCTTTTTGCATCAAAGCTGAGAGCATTTCGGGATGGGTACGTGACAAAAGCAACTGTGCACCGCGATTTTCGCGGTTGACATGATATAAAATGGCATTGATACGAGATTTTGCACGGAGTTGTTCGCGTGGTAACATTTGATCGCGTGACAAATAACCTTCAGCATTGTCACCTAAATCGATGATATAGCCATCACGAGTCTGTTTTTTGACTTCGCCATACATCATCTCACCAACACGCGGCTCGAAAGCGTCTGCAACTAGTGCACGCTCAGCTTCACGAATCTTTTGGATGATGACTTGTTTGGCTTGAGTAGCAGCAATACGACCAAATTCGATTGATTCAATTTGCTCTTCTTTAATATCACCAATTGACCATTCTTCCTGATCAAGATCGGTGATAGCAAGCTGACAAGCTGGCATTTCATGGTCTTCATCTGCAACCACTGTCCAGTAACGATAAGTATCGTAATCGCCAGTTGCACGGTCGATTGCTACCCGTACAGCCACTTCTGGCTGCTCGGTATATACTTTTTTCTTAGTCGATACCACTAAAGCGTCTTCAATTGCTTCAAAGATATCTTCAGGATTTAAGCCCTTTTCATTACTGACAGTTTCTACTACCGTTAAGATTTCACGACTCATGCTATACCTGTCCTATCATTTTATAATTGACTTAAATTTTATAATTGGCATATTGACGTTGTATTGTCACCGTCAGTTATACGCTATTTAGGGGTCAAAATATTGATTAATACTACATTACCATTGAATATTGCAATTAGACATCTTCATAAATCAAGTGGGCTTTATCAATATTACTCAGAGCAATTTCGAACTGCTCACCATCAGCAGATGTCAGCTTTAGAGACGTCTCATCGATACTGTCTAAAGTACCTGTTGCTTTGCGGCGTTTTTGATCGCCTTCACCAATAGCTTGTATCAAACGCAAGCTCACTGTTTGACCCACATAGCCATGCATCTGCTCATCTGAGAAGAACGCACGGTCAAAGCCAGGTGATGACACTTCTAAAATGTACTCACCAGCAATAGGGTCATGCACTTCAAGAATACCGCTTACTTGGTGATTCACTGCCGCACAGTTCTCAATGGTTACTTGCTTATCTTGGGCTTGCTCTTCTGGCAAAGCTTCAATATAAATACGTAATAAAGAGCGATTGCCTTGCGGTGCAAATTCAATGCCCCATAATGCCACATCACAAGCAGCAACGGCGGGGGCAATAATCTTGGTCAGTTCTGTAACTTTGGTCGAAAGCTTCATAATCTATTTATATTTTCCTATTCACTTATCTATCTTATTGAGTAAACCGTAACTGTATCAACTTTGATTTATTATTAACGAATATTGATTTATTATTAATGAATATAAGTCACGGTCATTATGTTAAACCACAAACATCTATTAAGATGCGTTGTGCGTTTATATAAGGATGAGCATAGAAAACATCAAGCTCAGCCAAACAATGCTTTTATTATTCATAAAGCAGTACTATCGATAAAAGAGTGAGGAATAAAAGATAGTGTGCTTACGAATCATCGCGCTGGTAGCAGCAAGTGACGCCCAGTAACGAATAGTATCGTACTCTATAGGCTTAGAGCTTAGCATAAGTAGGATAGATACCGCGATAACACCGAGCAGCAGATACAAAAAAACCCACAAGCATAATGGTGGGCTAATCGTTACTGACAAATTTAGTGTACAAAACATCAGTATAAAAAGTGGTAGCGGGGGCTGGATTTGAACCAACGACCTTCGGGTTATGAGCCCGACGAGCTACCAGACTGCTCCACCCCGCATCAATCTAGAACGCATATTATAGGGAGGTTTTGTAGAAGTGTCAACGTTTATTTTAAATAAAGTCTAAATCAAACGTTTGCTACCAAAAAATCCAACCTGACGCTATGCAGCGTCCATAAAACTTGGTGCGATTGGGGGGACTTGAACCCCCACAGCTTGCGCCACCACCCCCTCAAGATGGCGTGTCTACCAATTCCACCACAATCGCATTTTTCACTGCTTTACTTTTGCTGTCTAATCTATCGTAATAGATGCTTAAGGTAGGCATCGATAGAATCAGACTGTAAAAACAGAAAAAGCATTGTAAATCTAACGCCTTAAAATAGCAAGCGCTGCCTTCATTAAAAGACAATGATTAAAAATGAATACTAAAAAACAGTTATTAAAGATACCGTTTCTAGAGATAGCGTTTTAAAAAAATAACTACTGAGGATTTTGCGTTAACGGGCGCGGCGTTTGTGGTGCTGACACGGGCGCATCTAAACGAAACTGATCTTCTGCCTGCTTACGCGCATGTACAGCCAGCGTCATACTGGTGATAAAAAATATCACGGTTAACACTGCCGTCGCACGCGTCAAAAAGTTTGCGGTCCCAGCAGCGCCAAATACGGTACCTGAGGAACCAGCGCCAAAAGAAGCCCCAGCGTCTGCCCCTTTGCCATGCTGTATCAAAATCAAGCCAATCATGGCAATTGCCACGATAATGTGCAGGGCTAATATAAACGTAAACATGGTGGCCTCTTTTGCCGCGTAATGACGACTGATAACGAAAAATAAATCGTAGGGGTTAATAATAGCGCTTAGCGTGTAATGACGCCAAATCGATTATATAAATAAGGCGCATTGTACACGATTGCAAGGGCACTGTTAAACCCACTTTTGCCAACTGATAAAGACATTTTTTGAATAAGGTGGCCATTCAATATTTGTTAAATGGATGTTTTATTTAATTTTATTAAGCCATAGCACGGCTAAAGGCCTCGGCAATCGCTAAAAAACTTTCTGCTTTTAATGACGCGCCGCCGACTAATGCGCCATCTATCATAGGGTCTGCCGCAAAACTATCGGCGTTATCGACATTAACACTACCACCATATAGTACGGTCACCGTGTCCAATGAATCAGCGAAGCCTGCAACCGTCTGCTTAATATGTTGATGCGTGGCGCTCACCTCTGCCACGGTTGGCACTTTACCCGTCCCAATCGCCCATACTGGCTCGTAGGCAATAATTAAGCGCTCAGACAATGAGGCAGTAAGCTCGGGCTGTTGCGCGAGCAAGTCTTTGATAACTGACAACTGCGTATCAATGACTGTCAACGTCTGCTTATCATCATATTGTGCTTGGGTCTCACCAATACAAAATACCACGCCCAAATTTTGCGTCAGCGCATGAGTCAGCTTTTGCAGCAAGCACTCATGAGACTCTTGATGGTATTGACGGCGTTCAGAGTGACCAAGTATCGTCCAAGTTGCACCAGCATCAACCACTTGCTGCGCGGAACAATCCCCCGTATACGCACCAGTGTTCGCACTATGCGCACTAATATCTTGCGCTGCACACAGCACTGAGGTATCTTTTAAACGGACGCTGACAGCAGCCAAGTGAATACAACTGGGTGCCACTATTAACCTGCAGCTATTTTTGACCACTTGCTCTTCGGTATCAACGGCAGTTAATAAGTCATCTAGTAGCACATTGACGTCGTGGCTCGTTGCTGGATTTTGCTTCCAATTGCCAATTACCCAAGCTTGCATACTCATCTACCTTGTCTCATGTATTCCTGCCAATTCGGCTCATATGCGCGCCAGTATAACAAATATTTCACAAGTGCTATAGTATAGTGCGAGCTGAAGCAAAATGGCTTATATATAGTGGCATACCCTATATAAAGCTTAAAAAAATACAGTCACTACTATGAATACTAAAAAATAACAGCCGCTTAAAACTACTTATCTCAAACGACTTTAACCAACATTGACGATAATTAATGATTAAGAGCTACTCATGAAAACCATCAATACTTAAATACTTAAATACTCAAATACTCAAATACTTAGCAAGCGGGTTTTAGCAAAACATTCGATATCAAAGAGAGGTCATTATGTCTATCACAGCCAATAAATACGGTGGTTTAGCCCAGCAGCTGATTAGCGAAGGTATCGTAAGCGAAGCGCATATGAAAACTGCGCAGACAGAATCGCAGCAACAGCAAATCGGGCTCGTACCTTATTTGGTAGACAATAAATTAGCCAATGCTTATCAACTGGCACAAATGCTGTCACAGGCTTTTGGCGATCCGCTCTTTGATCTTGACGCAATCAGTGCAGATGTCATTCCAAAAGATTTGGTCGATGAAAAAATTGTACGCAAGTTTCACGCCCTTCCCCTCTTTAAGCGTGGGCAGCGCTTATTTGTTGCTTTAAGCGATCCAACACGTATAGACGCCATTGATGCGATTGCCTTTAACTCTCGCCTCTCTATTGAAACCGTCGTCGTCGAAGAAGATAAGCTAAAAAGACGTATCGAGAGTCTGTATGCCGATACCATGCAAAGTTTTGATAGTTTTTCTGACAGTGACTTAAATATTGGCTTTGAAGACGGTGAAGAAGAGGAAGGTGAAACCAAGCTTAGCGATAATATCGATGAAGCGCCTGTCGTAAAGTTTGTCAATAAAATGCTGGTCGACGCCATTCGTATGGGCGCCTCAGATTTGCATTTTGAACCGTATGAAAAAAGCTTTCGTGTTCGCTTCCGTGTCGACGGTGTCATGCAAAAAATGGCCAACCCGCCAGTACAGCTCGCTAGCAAAATTGCAGCGCGGCTAAAGGTGATGTCACAGATGGACATCTCAGAACGCCGCATACCACAAGATGGGCGCATTAAGCTCAAAATATCTAAAAATAAAGCCATCGATTTCCGGGTCAACTCATTACCGACCTTGTTTGGTGAAAAGCTTGTATTGCGTATTTTGGACCCGTCATCCGCCATGCTCGGTATCGAGGCTCTTGGTTATGAGCCTGACCAACAAGACATGTTTTTGGAAGCGTTGCATAAACCGCAAGGTATGCTACTGATTACTGGTCCGACTGGTTCTGGTAAAACGGTGTCACTCTATACCGGCATTAACATTTTGAACACAGGCGCAACGAACATCTCCACTGCCGAAGATCCGGTCGAGATTAACCTCGAAGGCATTAATCAGGTCAACGTGAATGCTAAAGTGGGGCTGACTTTCGCCAATGCGCTAAAGTCATTCTTACGTCAAGATCCTGACATCGTAATGGTGGGTGAGATTCGTGACCTTGAAACGGCAGAGATTGCCATTAAGGCTGCGCAAACCGGCCATATGGTGCTTTCGACCCTGCATACCAACTCAGCACCAGAGACCTTGACCCGCCTACGCAACATGGGTGTGGCTTCCTTTAACATTGCCACGTCAGTGAACTTGGTTATCGCCCAGCGCCTAGCACGGCGCTTATGTAAAAACTGTAAAAAACCCATCAACGTGCCACGGCAAAGCTTGCTTGAGCTTGGCTTTACTGACACCGATTTAGACAACCCAGACAATGTCATCTATGAACCCGTAGGCTGTAACGAATGCCGCGAAGGTTATAAAGGCCGTGTAGGTATCTACGAGGTGATGAAAGTCAGCCCTGATATTTCTCGGATTATCATGGAAGATGGCAACGCAATTGATATCAAAGATGCGGCTCTCAAAAATGGCTTTCGAGACTTGCGCCGCTCTGGGGTGTTAAAAGTTTTACAAGGCGTGACCAGTATTCAAGAAATGATGCGCGTTACCTCTGAATAATGATGAACGCTAAATCGCCTTATTATTTCTACTCTCTAGGCATTGATAGCATTGCTTTTAAATAGTCTTGACTTCGAATGGCGTTATTTTTATAAACCAGCAATAATACTTACTCAGATGTACTTAAAAATAAAACAGAGTTATACTGGTTTTTTACGTTAAAATAAAGTATGCCATCTTTGTGTAATAAGTTAGGCATCGTTGTATTTCTTTGCAATATCTATATTAGACAAATCTTGAGGGTAGTAACATGGCAAAAGCGAAGACCGACATGCTGTTAGACTTTGTCTATGACGGGGTAAATCGACGCGGACAAAAAGTAAAGGGCGAAACCACCAGTCGTAGCCTAGAGCTGGCAAAAGCTACTCTGCGCAAACAAGGCATCACCGTCAAAGGTATCAAGAAAAAGCCCAAGCCCCTCTACACCTTCAAAAAACCCATCAAACCTATTGATATTGCCATCTTTGCCCGTCAATTGGCAACCATGATGAAAGCGGGCGTGCCATTGACCCAGTCCTTTGAGATTGTCGCGGACTCATTGGATAATCCCAGTATGAAAGAACTGGTTTTGCAAATAAAAGCCGATATCGAAGCCGGTGGGACTTTTGCCTCAGCCTTGCGTAAACACCCACGCTATTTTGATGATCTGTTTTGCTCGCTCGTCGACTCTGGCGAGCAATCAGGTGCGCTTGAGACCATGCTGGAGCGGGTTGCCACTTATAAAGAAAAAAGCGAATTATTAAAAGCCAAAATTAAAAAAGCGGTAAAATATCCTATCGCGGTTATTGTCGTCGCTGTTATCGTTACCATGATTCTGCTTATCAAAGTAGTCCCTGTATTCTCAGACTTATTTGAATCTTTTGGCGCAGAGCTCCCTGCCTTTACCCAAATGGTCGTTGGCATGTCTGAATGGATGCAGGCGTGGTGGTTTATTTTGATTATTCTCATTGGTGGGGCGATTATTGGTTTTTCAGAAGCCAAAAAACGCTCTAAGAAATTCCGAGACTTTTTAGACCGTGCCGTATTAAAAATACCAATATTTGGCAATATTGCTTATCAAGCCATTATCGCGCGTTTCGCTCGTACCTTATCTACCACCTTTGCCGCTGGTGTACCCCTTATCGACGCCCTAGATTCGACTGCTGGCGCCACTAATAACGTCGTGTTTTATAATGCGACGCAGCAAATCAAAAATGACGTATCTACTGGTCAACAATTGCAGTTTTCGATACGCTCTACCAATCTATTTCCAAGTATGGCCATTCAAATGGTTGGTATCGGTGAAGAGTCTGGTAGCTTAGAAGAAATGCTAGATAAAGTAGCGGTCTATTACGAAAACGAAGTCGACAATGCGGTCGACGGCTTGACCAGTCTGATGGAGCCTATGATTATGGCTGTGTTGGGGGTTTTGGTCGGTGGCTTGGTGATTGCGATGTATTTGCCAATCTTCCAAATGGGCTCAGTGGTAGGTTAAAGATGACGGAAAGGACAGCGATTTAATGCAATTTATAGAATTATTACAAAGTAATATGACGGTAGCGTTAGTCGTATTTGGTCTGTTGGGCCTTTGTGTGGGCAGTTTTTTAAATGTGGTGATTCACCGTATGCCGCTGATGATGGTCTATAGCTGGCGTCAAGAATGTAGTCAATTTATGGCGCAGCAAGCAGACATGCCGCAAGAGCATACCATACCACTGACCGATATCGTCGCAGCGGATACCCCTATTACGTTGAGTCGACCAGCGTCGCGCTGCCCTCACTGCGCGCACAAAATAAAGTGGTATGAGAACGTACCCTTAATAAGCTGGCTGCTGTTACGTGGGCGCTGCTCAAACTGTAATGCTGCTATCGGTCTGCGTTATCCTTTGGTTGAGCTCGTCACTGCCTTGTTATCCATACTGGTCATCTATCAGTTTGGGGTCAGTGCCGCTGGGTTGTCCGCCTTAGTTTTAGTATGGACGCTAGTGGCATTAACGGGTATCGATTTTGATACCCAGCTACTGCCAGATCGCCTAACCTTTCCGTTAGCGGGTTTAGGATTGGCCGTCAATTCACAAAGCTGGTTCGTCTCACCAACTCAGTCTATTTGGGGCTTGTTGTTTGGGTTTTTATCATTATGGATAGTGGTCAAAGTATTCTTCCTTATCACCAAAAAACATGGCATGGGACAAGGTGACTTTAAGCTCCTAGCAGTACTGGGTGCTTGGCTTGGGCCCATGATGTTACCATTAATTATTTTATTGTCTTCCCTACTCGGCTCAATCGTTGGCCTGATTTTGATGAAAAAACAAGGTGAGAGTAAGCCTTTTGCCTTTGGTCCTTATATCGCAGTGGCTGGTATTGTTGCTTTATTATATGGCTCAGATATCGTCAGTTGGTACTTGGGCATGTATACTTAGGGTCACAAACTATTTTCTCAGTTTATTACTGCCATTCTATCCGTTAGATAAGTCATTATTATGTCAAAATATGCCACAACAGCTTCGCCTTATTCTCATCAACCACAAAGCCTGCAAAAGAAAAGCAAGACGCTAGTAGTAGGTCTAACCGGGGGCATCGGTAGTGGTAAATCTGCCGCCAGTGATTGGTTCGCTGAGCAAGGCATTGATATTATTGATGCCGATGTCATTGCCCATCAAGTCGTTGCCAAAGGCAGCGCAACGCTACGCAAAATCCAGAAGAAGTTTGGTGATTGGGTAGTGAATGAAAAAGGAGATATGGATCGGGCAGCGGTAAGAACGCATGTTTTTACTTATCCAGAAGCACTGATTGAGCTAGAAGCGATTACCCATCCAGCGATACGTGAGGCGGCAAAACTACAGCTGGCCGAAAGCACCTCACCTTATGTGGTGTTGTCAGCGCCACTACTCATCGAAGCGGCGGAAGCAGGGCTGGCCAATTTATGCCAGCGTATTTTGGTCATGGATGCGGCGGTGGACACCCAGCTGACCCGTGCCAGCCAGCGAGATGAACAAAGCGTACAAAAGATTAAAGCCATCATGGTCAATCAGCTAAGCCGCGAAGAGCGGAATCAGCACGCTGATGATGTCGTACTTAATGATGGTAATTTGGCTGATCTCTACCTAAAATTAGAGCCACTACATCAGAGCTATCTTACGCTTGCCCAGCAGCTAAAGTACGCTGCCGATTAACTTCATATAGCGCCATGCCCGTGGCAACGCTTACATTTAAGCTTTGTAAGTTGCCATGCTCATTGCCTGACATCGGAATATAAACCAGCTCATCACAGCTCTCCGTCGTCAGGCGGCGCATGCCCTCTCCTTCTGACCCCATAATAATAGCTGTTTTACCTGTCAAGTCTGCCTCATGTATCGGCTTCGCCTCTGCATTGAGTGCTGTACCGAATACAAAGACGCCGGCATTTTTGATTTGCGTCAGCGTGCGTGCCAAATTGGTAACGCTAACAATAGGCATCATCTCTGCCGCCCCTACCGACACTTTCGCAACCGTAGGCGTGAGGCTCGCCGCATGATGTTTTGGACAAACCACCGCATCAACACCCATGGCAACGGCGGTACGCAAGCACGCACCAAAGTTATGCGCATCGGTGATTTGATCCAAAACCAATAGCAGACACTGTTCACGGCCGATGATAATATCAAGCAAGCCTTCATCAGCGAAACCTAACGGTCGTGCATTCAGCACCACACCTTGATGCTGCGGGCTACCACACAGTTGCGTGAGCTTGTCTTTTTGCGTCGGTTGAATGCTGATGCCATTATCTGCTGCCTGCGCCATAATCGCTTTGACATGACTGTCGCTCTCGCGCCCTTGCTGTACAAACAAGCTAAGGCCATCAAGAGGACGATGTTCGAGTAACGCATCAATAGCATGAATGCCATAGAAGTAAATGGGTTTTGCCATAACAGGACTGCCGGTTATAAAATGAATATCGCGGTATGCGATAGAAAGAAGAAATATGCTTATAATTGTAGCAACTAATCAATGGCTTAAACGAAATAATGTCACCAAAAAAAAGAAATAAACCTTATCGCAAGATTTATTTCTTTTTTAGTACTTAGTTTTAGGCATCATAAACTGTCTTTTAACACCTTTAACTGGTCATACTATCAACCTTCTAAATGACAGATATATTGGACAATTTCCTCTGTGCGTAAGTTGAAGCCACTGTTGCCTTCAACGACAAATGATTGTCCCGCACGATAGTAGCTGAACTCTTCATCACCATTTATTTTGACTTCACACTCGCCACTGATGATTTCGATACGCTCGGAGGTATTAGTGCTAAAGTGATAATGCTCGACCAAATTGTCGCAAGGTAAGATCACACCTAATGTTTTATGCCGACCATCCTCGAACATGATGGTATGGCTTGAGCAACGACCATCATACGATATCGTGGCTTGGGCATTGACTGTCACACTGGTAAATTGCGCCGCTGTCATAGTGGCTTCCTTATCAAATAATTATTGCCAAACTAAAAAATAAGTAACGTATTGAACTGCTTACTCTACCTAGGTCGTACTACGCATTGTGCGTTACAGTAAAAATACGCGATGGTGCATAATGGTTAAAAATCTAGTGGTAAGAGTTTATCATTATGTGAGATTATGCTACCACATTATATCTATAAAGTTTGTTACAGCACCAATGAAAATTTTGTTGGGCTTTTAGGCTGAATAATTCTTAACCATTCGTTCTGTAGCTATCGGCTGATGCCTATAGTGTATATACGTTGCGCGCTATTATTGTGAATGCTCTTTTATGATAACAACTTATTATGACAGTCGCTCTTTATCACGCTTATGATAGCTATTAATATGATTATTAAGACGGTTAATTGCTTTTTTATCATAGGCTTATTGAAATTTTATGATAGTCTTTCCTAGTCAGTTCGCAGTATTTGACGACTTTAAAATTTGTATTTAACAGCGTTTGACAGCATACTATTTACCAATAGCTATTGTCTATTTAGTACTATTACCCCAACCGTTTTACTTCTTTATTTACCCTATTTTAGATATGACCTTTCATGATTTTATGTGAGATTGATTGTCTGTCATGAGAGGCGTTGATGCTCGTATCATTAACTTTACATCAGTTTGCATTGATTGCTCAGCATGAGCTGAGTATGGCTGAAGGCTTTAATGTCATTACTGGTGAGACAGGGGCTGGCAAGTCACTATTACTAGATGCTCTCTCCTTATGTGTAGGCGAGCGTGCCGATAGTGCGATGGTCAGACATGGCGCTGCCCATGCCGATATTTATGCGCAGTTTGATGTGGAGAATAATAGTGTCGTTACCGAATGGTTTGCCAAAAATGACCGAGCGCTAGAAGAACCAGAAGTATTAATCCGTCGTCAACTGAGTAATACAGGACGATCCAAAGCGTGGTTAAATGGCACGCCAGTCAGTTTGGCGGAGCTAAAAAGCCTAGGTACATTACTGGTTAATATTCATAGCCAACATGCCCAGCAAGCCTTACTGAAGCCTCAGTTTGTGGTGCAATGGCTCGATGAGATGGCACAAATAACTCCACTTGCTATGCAAACAGCTGGCAGTTATCAAACTTATCAGCAGCTCAAACGACGCGCTGATGAGATGGCAAGTCGGGAAGCTCAACGTCAAGACCGTATTCAACTGCTGCAAAATCAGTTGTCTGATATTGCACCGTTACTGGCGGTTGATTATGCGGAGGTCGAAGCGGAGCACGAAGAATTGTCTAATATCGAAGCATTAATGCAAGAGGCCAGTCAGGGTTTGCATTTGCTCGATAATGATACCGATGAGCCTGATGTCATGACCTTATTAGGACAGGCAATCAAACTCTGTGATCATCAGTTGGGCGTTAGCCAAACCTTTGAGCAAGCCTCCGAACAGCTACATTTGGCGCAGCAGCAAATCACTGAGGTAACCGCCCTACTCTCAGATTATGCAGAGCAACAACTGCCTGACCCAGAGCGCTTGCAAGCATTAGACAATTTAATCAGTCTTGGACACCGCTTGTCACGTAAGCATAGCTTGCCAGCGAGCGACTTAATCGATGAGGCCAAAGGCTGGGAAGCGCAATTAGAGCAACTGGAAAACGAACCAAGCAGTGATGCCATGGCAGCGCAAATTGAACAAGCATGGCAAGAGTATCTGACGCTAGCAACCCAACTAAATAAAGAAAGAACAAAAGCGGCACCAACTGTCAGTAAGCAGCTGATTAAGCAATTAAAACCGCTTGCCCTGCCCAACGCCCGCTGCGATTTTGTCTTTACTAAGAAGACCGATCCAAGCCAATATAGTGCGCAAGGCTGCTATGATATTGATTTATTGTTTAGTGCCAACGTTGGTATGCCGATGCAGCCGCTACATAAGATTGCCTCAGGCGGTGAGCTGTCGCGGATGGCGCTGGTCATGCAAGTATTGCAAGCGACCAATGCCGATAATAATGCCGCTAAGCCAATGTTGGTATTTGATGAAGTCGATGTTGGTATCAGTGGCGGCACCGCACAAGTGGTCGGTGAGCTCTTACGCGAGCTTGGGCAGACGCAGCAACTACTTGCCATTACCCATCAGGCGCAAGTCGCAGCGCAAGCGCATCAGCATATCTTGGTACAAAAACACCATGACGAACAGACTGAAAGTGAGCTGTTAATATTGACTGACAGCGCGCAAGTCGATGAGTTGGCTCGTATGTCGGGCGGTGTGACCATCACTGACGTCACCCGTGATCATGCCCGTAGTCTATTGTCTGATGTAAAATATAGTCAGTGAAAAGTCATATCGATACATCGCGCACTGCTGATATCAATTTTTCTTGCTTACTGTGCCTACGCAGACAGAGGCTGCAAAAAATTGATATCAGCAATACCATAGCGTTTTTAGGATATTTTGATTATAAGTATCCATCATTTATAAAAAGATAACTGCTGGCTAACGTATGGCGATTGTTGGCCTCGGTTGATTTCCCCCTCATTATCACCATATAGTGGTGTGTCTTCTCTATTATTTCACCTTTATTATTAGGTTGCGTTTGTTGCTATGTCTAAAGCCAATTTGACCCATCATTTCTTAATCGCGGCACCCGAGCTGTCAGACCCACGGTTTGAGCAGGCGCTGATTTATATCTGTCGTCATGACAAACATGGCGCCCTCGGTCTGATGGTCAATCGTCCATTAGAGCAGTCGCGCGTGGGCAAACTACTAGAGGATTTAGACATTGAAGTCACCGATCCGCAAGTGATGGAAGATGTGGCATTAGAAGGTGGTCCAATGTATCCCGAGGTCGGCTTTGTCCTGCATACAGGTCAACCAGAATGGGCATCGTCTTTTGCCATCTCAGAAAACGTCTGTATCACTACCAGTCAAGATATCTTGAAGCGTATCGCCGCCGGTCAAGGCGTTGGTCATTATCAGCTGTGCTTAGGTCATGCCAGCTGGGGCAAAAAACAACTCGACCAAGAGCTTGCTAGTGGCGACTGGCTCGTCTGTCCTGCTGATCTGAATTTATTGTTTAATACGCCATTTGAAGAACGCTGGCAAATCGCTGCCGATAAGATTGGGGTTAATTTTGACTATTTAAGTAGCGATATTGGTCACGCTTGAGTCAGAAGCTCAATAAGTATGAAAATAGGAAGTATGCATAATGATGGTAGAGTCTGAAACTAGCACTGAAATCGAAACTGCCGATACGACTATGGTGGAACCAGTTATTAAGCCGCATCTTATTTTGGCGCTTGATTATGGCGTCAAAAAAATGGGCATGGCGCTAGGTAACACTATCACCGAAACCGCGCGTGCTTTTGATATCTTAGCGATGAATAATGGCCAGCCTGATTGGGATAATCTACTGGGTATTATCAAGGTATGGGGCGTGACAAAAGTGGTGGTGGGGTTGCCGCTTAATATGGATGGTAGCAGCTCAATGCTGTCGAAGCGCGCGCACAAATTTGCCCGTCGCCTAGCGCATCGAGTCATGGAACAGCACCTGCCAGTTGTAGTAAGCCTCTGCGATGAACGCCTAACTTCAGTGGCGGCGCGTGAGATCGCGTGGGATAATGGCTGGATTAAGCATGAGCGCGACCCCATCGATGACATCTCTGCTTGTATCCTGATGTCGACTTATTTTGCTGATCCCAGTAGCAGTATCGCCATCGATGCCATCAAAGCAGACTAAATTAGCGACTAGCTTGCTGTTACAATAGCGCTAATTTTTGACATATCGTCACTCTACACGGATAAATGCCTGATTATTATGACCACTGTTTCAGACCAGTCTCTGCAAAACAAATCGCAACATGGCTTTGCGCCGCTTGCGATTGCTCGTATCAAAGGCGCTCAGCGAGCGAATCAAATAGCGATTTATCTTATTTATGCCGCTATCTTCGCCTTTATGGTCTTTGGTACCATTGCCAGTATCAAAGCCTTTCATGACAATCAGCTGCTTTATCAACTCTTCTATAACTTGCCCTACGTTTTAGTGGCGTTGACCATTCCCATTACCATTTACGATGCGTTGGTTATTTATCGTTATCGCTTAAACCAACCGTCGATGATTGCCATGAGTATTGGCGTATCCACGGTGATATTACTTGGCGGGCTATTATTTGCCGATACCGCTTGGTTAGGGCTGTCCTGCTGGCTTGGCGTGGCATTTTTGTTTAAGGTGAGCTTTAAGCGTTTTTTTAACTTTTTAGACGCTGAGGAAGCCGAAATCGCCGAAGAAGTGTAAAACAGCTGAACAGAAAATAACACTAAGCAATAGCTAGCAAAGAACTTTTTTAACCATACTTTATTAATTTAAAACGACGACTATGACTACTTCAATATCTGATAGCACGATTCAACATTATCTAGATACCCAAGGGCTTATTTGCCCTGAGCCAGTGATGATGCTGCATCGAATCATTCGTAAAGCCGAAGCCGGCGCGGTGATTGAGATACTCGCCACTGACCCTGCAACCACTCGCGATATTCCTAATTTTTGCCGTCATTTAGGGCATGAGCTTGTCCAGCAAGAAACCCTTGCTGAAAATGTACCTTTAAATGTCGATTCTGATGAAATCACAGTTGCTGACGATAATAACGCGCCTATCAGCGCCACGCTTTATCGTTATTTGGTGAAGAAAAAGAGCGCTTGAAAGCTTGAACGCATGCGGTTGACCTTGCACTAATAATTTAAGAGCATCAAAAACACAAAGATATCTTTGCTTTGTACAAAACATATCATTCACAAATTAAAGGTAGATAACGTGTTAGCAACCCAACAGCAGTACGTACAGTGGCACGAAAATGGCAATGAAACCTTACGTCGTGCCCGCTGGTTATCGGAGAGCAATCATGCAGCGCCTGCGCGTATTGTATTGGTCGATGACAAAACAACCGCTGATGAGGCGTACCGCTTGGCTTGCGAAGGCACGTCACTGCTGTGGCGCGGTGACTTTCATAATGCCAAGCAATTGCTACAAGCGCTCAACCGACGTATCGAGCGTACCAATGAGCGCTCTGAGCAGCGCAAAATAAAGAAAGCGGCTAATAAATCTGCTAAGTCTAACGCAGAGTCTGATTCGGTCAACTCTAAAGAACTACCTAACTTGTTTTATCAACAACGGCAAATGCAAGCACAGCGTGCGCGTATATTAAGTCGCTTGCTACTAGAGCTTGATGCCAATTATGTCAGCCATCTGCGTCGCGCCCCTGATGTCAGCGCGGCCTGTACAGCAGCTTTTGGCCAGTTAGACAACGCGGCTGATGAATCATGTGTACTTTCATTTCGTGACTTGCAAGGGGCGTTAGGTGCAGCGCAGTGGCGCGAAAAAGGCGTGCCAGTTGAAAGCTTAAGTCTATCGATTTACCCGCATTATGGCGTTTTTGCACCAACCCGCCATGAGTATGTGCAGCTACTGCTCGATGCGACGCTGCCGACCATTCATGAGATCGCTTATGACATCGGCACAGGCACAGGCTTGCTTGCCATTATCTTAGCGCAGCGCGGTGTAAATCATGTGATTGCCACCGATTTAAATCCACGGGCTTTAGCCTGCGCTAGCGAAAATTTTACGCGATTAAAACTCACTAACGTACAGTTGCAGCAAGCTGATTTGTATCCGACTGATGCGCCACTCGCTAATTTAATTGTCTGTAATCCGCCTTGGTTACCTGCCAAGCCTAGCTCGCCTTTAGAGTACGCTGTTTATGATGCCAATAGCACCATGCTGCGTGGGTTTTTGCAGAGCGCGAAAACTCATTTAGCTGAGCAAGGAGAAGTCTGGTTAATTCTGTCAGATTTGGCTGAGCATTTGCAGCTGCGTACTCGTGAGGAATTATTAGGTTGGTTTGCAGATAGCGATTTAAAAGTAAAATACCGCCTCGATACAAAACCTAAGCATGGTCGCAGCCAAGATGATACTGATCCTCTCTATGCGGCGCGTAGTGCGGAAATTACCTCATTATGGTGTTTAGTACCTGCCTAATCTTTAATAATTGATAATTAATCATTGAGTATCAAATTATGAGCCGCGACCGTGCTGTACAACAGCGCCAACCTAAAGCGCTAGCCGTTGATGATGAACCTACTTATATCACCGAGTTTCGTCAAGCGATGCTGGCTCGTGGTCTAGCCACGCGGACGCGTAATGCCTATGTGCGCGACCTGCGCTCTTGCGAGCTGACCAATCCTATCGCTCTAACACGCTGGCAACCCGACGATGTGCTGCACTGCTTATCAACGCTTACCCAAGACGGCAAAACGCCACGTACTCAAGCGCGTATGCTCTCAAGCTTGCGTCAGTTTTATCTATGGATGATTGCTAGCAACCTGCGTGAAGACAACCCTTGTGAGCGTATTAAAAGTCCAAAGCTTGGGCGTCCATTACCAAAGGATTTGAGCGAGGGCGATGTTGATAATCTCCTAGCATCTCCTGATACCAGCACGGCGCTCGGACTGCGTGATAAAGCCATGCTAGAAGTGCTCTATGCCTGCGGTCTACGGGTCAGTGAGTTGATTAATCTGTCACTGGAACAAGTGAATCTAAATTCAGGCTGGCTACAAATCACCGGTAAAGGTAATAAAACCCGATTGGTTCCATTAGGTGAATATGCAGCGGATGCGCTGGAAGATTATCTAACGCATGCTCGTGGTGATTTGATTGCTCACCTGAAATCGGGGAATTGCCAAGCGGTGTTTTTGACCGCACAAGGCGGCTATATGACGCGGCAGAACTTTTGGTATTTATTAAAGAAGTACGCCAAAATTGCCAGTATAGATAAAGAGCTATCGCCGCATACCCTACGCCACGCTTTCGCCACGCATTTGCTAAATCATGGTGCGGACTTGCGTAGCGTACAGTTGTTGCTTGGGCATAGTGACTTATCTACCACGCAGATTTATACCCATGTGGCGACGGCGAGATTGCAGAAGCTGCATGCGGAGCATCATCCGAGAGGTTAAAGTTTCAAATAAAAAATTATTTTTAATAGTTATTAATTTTATATGGAATAAAACATGAAGGAAAAAGTAAGCGGTAGTACGAAACTCAATCATTTGAATCCATTTTGGCTACACTATTTATCCTTAGAAAAGTCTCTCATAGAAATAAGTGATTACGTTGCTATAACTCAATCGAATTTTCATACTTACTCACTTAAAAACATGCAGTTGTATTTCGCTATCTGTGTTGAAACAGAGAGCGTCTTTGAGCAAATATATAAATTTATTAATAAAGGTAAGTCTAAAAGCTCTAGTATTAGTAGAAATATGGATATGTTATTTGACCACTTTCCCGAGGTGAGAAATACTGCTGTTACTTTAAATATCACTGGTGAAAGTCTGCTGTTTAAGCCTTTTGAAAATATGTTTTATAATCATGAAATAGAAATAGAAGAAAAAAGTAAGAAAACAGGGGAAGTAAAAATGGATGAAGATGTTCAATCTATGAAAAATCGTGAAAGATTGAGCAGTTGGTGGCGCGAATATAACGGTGTAAAGCATCAAAGATACGAAAAATTTAACCAAGCTAATTTAGGAAATTTACTTGAAGCATTTGCAGCTTTACATGTTTTAAACATCCTTCTACCTCTCAACGTTAATATGGAGGCTATAGCTGATTACGATTCTACCTTTATTATCGTGCCTGTTGAACTACAACCTCCAATGTTCAGAACTGTGAATTATAGTCTAGAAATGATGTCAGATGGCATACGTTGCTATATTTGCCATATTAGTAATAAAAGTTTTAATTAAGTATTATCTTATCTGTGGCTCGATAGGCACACCCTAATCCTCTTCAAATTTCGTAATCATACAACGCTTTGACTTGCGGTGCGGTTTAACCTGAGCGAGGAAATAACGAAGTACTGCTTCGTCCGAGCTCAAGGGAATTCGCATTTTCGCAAATTCGGTAGCGGTATCCCGACGCAAGAGCAACAGCGCTAGACACAATAAGCTTTTTAATGATAAATACTTACGTTGATAATAGGTTTATCTGGTTTGTCTATTTTGAAAAATCAGAGGATAATTCCAAGCAATATCATAATTAATGAGAAGTTACATTATGCTCATCAATGCAGATTTCTCCTGCCGTGCTGCCTTAGCAGCTGAACACTATCAATGGGTTCAGTCACCACAAAACGGCGTCGAGCGCGTGATGCTTGACCGCGTTGGTGCTGAAAAAGCGCGTGCGACCAGTATCGTACGCTATGCCCCTGAGTCAAATTTTCCGCATCACCTGCACCCAGGTGGCGAGGAGATTTTGGTACTATCAGGCACTTTTTCAGCTGATAACAACCATTATCCTGCTGGTTGGTATTTACGCAACCCACCGACCTCAGGGCACCAGCCTTATAGTCATGAAGGTGCTATTATTTTTGTTAAACTTTGGCAGATGACAGTCGACGAGACTGAGCATGTCGCTATCAATACCAACGATGCAGCTAACTGGCAAGCACAAGGCGGTCGTGAGATTTGTCATTTATACTCAGATATAAGAGAAGAAGTGAGCTTGCAACGTATCAATGTAGGTGAGGTATTGTTTGCAGATGCCATCGCAGGAGGTGCTGAGATATTGGTGCTAGAGGGTACGCTGATAGACGCTGGACAAACCTATCAGAGCGGTGGTTGGATACGTCTGCCCGTCGATGCGACATCGCAAATAACAGCAGGAGCAAATGGCGCCACGGTGTATCTAAAAACTGGACATTTATCACAAATCATTGGGATTGATGCTCAATGAGCCGTAGGGTGCGCCTCGCGCACCGATGTTTGATATTATCTTGATTAAGGTGCGCATGGCACAGCCTACCTATAATAACTTGTTATCTCAACAACAATCTAAACCTGAATCAAACTAGGTTTTTTAGCCGTGACTGTCGCGGTATCCTGTGCATCTGAGCGGGCTGCGTCACTTGGCTGAGGGTAGTATCGCTGAGCAGGAATACCATCAGCCAATAGTGACCGCCCCGCTCGGAGGTACAGATACAAGCAGAAGGCGCGATCAGCTCCCATCACAACTTTTGCAATAACGACTTCCCACAATATAATTCTATCAATCGATAGCTGCAAACCTGCCCTTTTGTCGTTACAATAGCCTCAATAAAGCGCGTCATGATTGGCAAGTTGTCTGATTGAGCAGCGCACCTCCATTTTATTTATCCAATATCCGAGAATCCTATGAGTCATAAACCCTCTGCTGAATTATTGAAAAATGCTCGACACTGGCGCGAAGATATTAACTTTCGCCAAGATGTGCTGGGCAAGCCGTTTGATTTTGCGACGACGTGGGGTATTTTTTCACCGCAAAAGCTCGATGATGGTAGCTTGATGCTGCTTGATTATGTGGACTTTGAAGCGGATGATGATTCGATCGATTTGGGCTGTGGCTATGGCGTGCTTGGCATGACGGCGGCGCGTGAATGTCCGAATGGTCTGCATACGTTGATTGATAAAGACTTTATGGCAGTAGAATATGCCCGCCTTAATTGTGAGAAGAATGGTCTAAAAAATGTCGATGTGCATTTATCGAACGGCTTTAACCATGTGGCAAAGGACAAAGACTTTAGCTTGGTGATGTCGAACTTACCAGCGAAGGTAGGTAAAGAGCAGCATTATCTATATTTCCTCGATGCCTATGCACGCATGCGTCAAGGTGGACGTTTTTATGTGGTGACAATCAATGGTTTGCGCCAATTCGTGAAGCGTTCGTTTACCGAAGTATTTGGCAATAGCGACAAGGTCAAGCAAGGTAAGACCTATACGATTACCATGGCGACCAAAGATTAACTGCCAGAGTAAAACAAACAAAAATCCCGCTAGCATGATGATGTGTTAGCGGGATTTTTTATGGCTAAATTCTTAGAACTGTATTTTTGACGTTATATTTTTAAAATTACATTTGTAGGATTACATTTGCCGCTTAAGTAAATACCCACCTAATGCCGCACTGGCGATAATTGGTAATATCACCATCACTAATGGCGAAAACCCAGTGGCTAGTGAGATAAAGCCAACCAAATCCTGAAGGTAACTAAACAGCAAACCAAATAATAATGCCACGACGATACGCAAGCCCAAGCTATGGGTGCGTAGCGAGCCAAAGACGAATGAACAAGCGACAATCACCAGCGACAATATCGACAGCGGTGACAGCAGCTTTTGCCAAAATGCCAGCTCATGATTCAAAGAACGTTGGCCTTGTTGGCGCATAAACTGGCGGTGATCGTAAAGCTGAGTCAGCGATAAATCTTCGGCATCACGGGTCAATAAATAGACCGATTCGGGAGCGAAAGGCAGGCTTAAGGTATCCGACGGCGAGGTGGCTTGGCTACTCTCAAAGCCTTGATTGATACTGAGCTTGGTCATGTTGTTGAGCTGCCACTCATAGCGATATTGCTCGCTGGGCTTGTCGCTGGCGGTATTCGTACTTATCGGCTCTCGGCCCGTATATTGTCCGCCCTCAGCATGGACAGCCGTTTGTAAGTTGCCATTATTGTCCAAATGCCAACGCTTAACGGTGCCAATATTCCCTTCTACATCAGCATAATCAATATACAGAATATCACTGCCATCTGGCTTTGTATTACCAGTCCCCGAACTCTCAAAGCGTGGCTGCACCGTCCAATAACCACGTACCGAGGTAATCAATGAGCTGTTGTCT
Organism: Psychrobacter okhotskensis; assembly: GCF_965638355.1. Classification (NCBI taxonomy): domain Bacteria; kingdom Pseudomonadati; phylum Pseudomonadota; class Gammaproteobacteria; order Moraxellales; family Moraxellaceae; genus Psychrobacter; species Psychrobacter okhotskensis. The sequence goes on along the minus strand of NZ_OZ281822.1, from coordinate 88,971 downwards.
TCATCGTTAATTTCTTGCGCCAATTGGTTGGAATGCGGCAAGACAAACTGGTTGATGAGCAATGCAAGTAACACAAAAATCAAAGCGGGCTGCAATACCCAGCCAACGATACGATAGACGCTGACCCCAGCGGCACGCATGACGACCAGCTCACTTTTATTCGCCAGCAACCCTAGTCCAACGACCGCACCGAGTAGAGCGCCAGTCGGTATAAACTCTTCTAAAAAGTAAGGCGAGCGATAAAAGATATACTTAATCGCCTCGCCCATTGTATAGCTCTCGTCTAGCGAATCTAGCTCTGACAAATAAGAAAAAATAATTTGTAGCGCCCACAAACCGATGACTGCGCCGATAATTGCCAACAAGGCATTCAATTTTACGTAACGGCTAAGCACGGTTAAGGTATCAGGCTTTTTGGCGAGTTGAGCTGTAAAGTTTGGTGAGCGAGATGCCTGAGATTTAGAAAATAAAGAGCGCATTAAGACTGCCCTCCTTGTGAGCCATTGCTTTGAGTGTCAATCAGCGCGACCGGCGCATGGTTTTTTAGCCGAAAGCGCAGACGATGCTGCACCCGACTGCCCCAGTTCATATAGAGCGCCAGTGCCATAAATCCTAGGATGAGCCAAGTATAAGCCCAGACGCTAACCGTGCCTTTGCTCACTGCACTCTTTAGCGAGATAATACCTAAAGCACAGCTGACGAATAACAAGATGGCAGGAAACAAACGCAGCCAACGTCCTTGACGCGGACGTACTTGCGCCAGTGGGACGGCGAGCATTGGAGCGATAATCATCAGCCACGGCAGAGCAAAACGGTAGCCAAGCTCACTTTGTGCTGCACGCAGCGCACTCTCACCACCGAGTTGAGCACTGCCGCTTGCCGCTTGCCATAAGGGGCCAATTGCTTGGGTTTCGATATTGTCTTCGGTGATGACTTCTTGTGCCGATTCCGTCAAGGTAATGCGGTAGCGATCAAAGCCGACTTGGTTATACTTGAGACTGCCCGCGCCGACTTCGTAACGCCGACCTTGGAATAAATCCAATTGGGTCACACCCTTGTCGCCCGTCTGCACTTGTTCGGCTCTTTTGGCCAAAGTAATGGTGTCTTTAGTGATATTTTTATTGCTTTTGCTTATCAGCGCTTGCGGCACATCTGGAATGTCTAGTTGTTCTGCGGTGGCAGGATCAATCTTATTATCAACATCCATCGCGGCGGCTTTTTTGCTGCTGCCTTTTGCTTCTGGCTCAGACTGAATGAGTATCACATCTTGCAGCTGTTTTTTATCGTCGCTAAGACTGCCGACATACAGATGATAATTGCCACTACTGATAAACTCATTGGGGCGAATCAAATCAAAGGCGCTGGTAAAGGCCTGCTGCTGCCACACCGCCTCAGATGAGCGCACACCCCACGGCTTACCGACCACTGACAATGCTGCCTCACCAACGAATAAGGCCAATATTAATGGCGTCATCAGCCGAGCCAGCTTACCACGCGAGACACCACTGGCATTGATAACTGCCATTTCTTGATCGACATATAAACGCCCAAACACTAGCATTAAGGCGATAAAAAATGCCAACGGTAAGATCAGCTCTAAAAAGTACGGTAAGTTATAACCAATAATGGTAAATAATAAGCTGACGTCCAGATTACCTTCAGCCGCAATACCAAAGTAACGTATCAGGCGACCGCCAAGCATCATCACCACCAAAAACCCCAATACCAAAGCGGTGGTTGAGGCAACTTGTTGGGTCATGTAGCGGCGTAATATCACAATAGGTACTCTTTAATAATAAATATGCGGACGATGTATCGCGTGCTGGGTAACAGAGGCAAGCGTAATAGGAGGCGCTACCAACGTAAGGCGACCCCAATATATAAGCAAACCAACACTTAAATAAATATAAACGTAACGGTACCACTTATAAGTCAGAACCTATCAATATAAGCGATAAAGATAACCGCTAATGCTAGCATATTTTGATAAAAAATGGCTGTGAAATGTGTGCTAAAAAATCACCCAACCCTTACTGGCGACACGTGGTTCATCATTAATAGATATTGATAAACATTGGTAGACGTTGCCAATAGCCAATGAGCCGTATCCAGCAGTCAATAAACACAAAAGATCAAGACTTCTCTGGACGCGGGCTTACGTCAGTTTAATTAAACGGTATTTTTATTTTTGGAAAGGTTTGTTTGTCATTCGTATCAAGTCGCCAATATGAGCAAGATTAATTGCTAGACTGATTGATTGTCAAAACTCACACATGTATCACACCCATTGGAGCATAAATATAATGTCTACTCCCTCTACCCTACTTGAGCTGGCTGGCGGTCAATTTGATACCCTTGATTGGTCAAATTGCGCAGTCGTCTTTATTGATTATCAGAACGAATATGTTGATGGCGCTATGCCGTTAGGTCAGGCGGGCAGCAAGGCGCTTGCAAATGCGCAGCGATTGCTTGATAAAGCTCGTAAGCAAGACATCCCTATCTTTCATATCGCTCACCATGGCGAAGACAATGGCAAGGTCTTTGACCCGTTATCCACCAACGTCGAGATCGTTGACGGTCTAAAACCGCTAGACGGTGAAAAAATTATTACCAAAAAGCATCCTAATGCCTTTTATGATACTCAGCTACAGGCGCTTATCTCTGCTAGCGGTAAGCAGCAGGTGATTTTTGCGGGCTTTATGAGCCATATGTGTGTCAGCTCTAGCGTCAGAGCGGCATTTGATCTAGGCTTTGATAATTTTGTTTGTCATGATGCTTGTGCCACGCGCGCGCTGCCTGATTATAAAAGAGAGACAATCAGCGCGGAAGTGATGCATGATACGGCTATGGCAGCGCTGCAAGATAGATTTGCAGCCTTGGTAACGACTGACGATTTGGTTAACCATTAATTCTATTAATGACTGACCAATAGATCAGATAAGTAGCAAACCGCTAAGTTACAGTATAGTGAGAGCACTATTTACATTGCTTTTTTACCCTGTCTAATCGTCATACTAGCAATAGCATGACGATTGCCTACATCCGATTCAGTGTCAATTATTGATGACGGCGTAGTCGAATATTCTATATGCCCTAGTAAGATAGTGCAGCAAAAAAATAAGAAAACATTACCTAACCCTTGCCAACTGCGCAGCAATTAGCTGATATGCTACACTACAATAATAATCAATGGGCTAATCCGTTTCATCGCGGACAACAACAGCCTAACTGACGTTCGTTATTTTGATTGACCAGTTTTTTGCATAAGGTCAATATAAGATCAATGACGAAAAGTCATCATTGACAATTTTATTTTAAAAATAGTGATGTGCTATGAAAGTAGCAAAATGCCGATATTGTCTTCATCACTTATTTGTATAGTCGGTTCACTATAATTTAGATACAAGGAAGGCGAGTGAAAGTACTACAAATAGTAGACTGAGCGAGCCTAACGTCGTAGCTGATTTATAGAGGATTGACTATACTTCTAAATTTATAACTCTAATAAGGATAACTATATGAATATTAAATTATCTCAGCACCTACCAAAAACTCATACTCAAAAAATTCTAAAAAAAGAAGCCAAAAGCAAAGACGAAGCCTGTTTGGTAGTCTTAGTGGATGATAAAAAGAACATCCTTGCTGAATCAGTGTTGGCAGACTATAGCGCTCGTATTGAGCAATTGATTGAAGTCTCTCACTTCAACGGTAAAGTTGGTGAAACGGTTGTCGACTATGCCTTAGCGGGTGATAAAAAAACCACCAAGCAAAACCCTGTCCAGCTATTGTTGGTCGGTGTCGGTAACGTTGATAAACTCAACAATACCATCCTGCAAAAAATCACCAAAACCATCTATAGCAGCACACAAAAACGGGTAGCCTCTATTACTGTTGCTTTAGGTGACGCGCTAGAAGAAAACCAGTTTGGTCAATTCGCGCTTAACTTGTTGGCAGCGACTTATCGTTTTGATAAATATAAATCTGAGCAAAGTACCCCAGAATTAACCGATATCTATTTAGTTGCTGATGAATCACTACAGCCAGCATTGGACTTTGCTCAGTCAGTTTTTGCCGGTCAAAGTTTGACTCGCGACGTGGCTAACGAACCCGGCAATATCTGCTTCCCTGCCTATATGGCAGAGCAAGCAGAAGCGTTGGCAAAAACCTATCCTGACTTATTAAAAGTTACGGTATTGGGTGAAGAAGAGATGTCAGCGCTAGGCATGGGTTGCTTCTTAGCTGTGGCACAAGGCTCTGCTAAAGAAGGTAAGCTGGTCATAATGGAATACTATGGCAAGTCAAAATTCAGCGCCAACACTGGTAAATCTACCCTTAGCAGCGCAAAAGTAACGGGCGGTCTCAAAGCTTTGGCGGATAAACTACCAACCAAAGCGGCTAACAAAAAAGCCGCTAAAAACAACGATGACATGCAAGCTGCCAATGATGACGCACCTATCGTATTGGTCGGTAAAGGCGTAACCTTTGACTCAGGTGGTATCTCAATCAAGCCCGGTGCGGCGATGGATGAGATGAAATTTGATATGGGTGGTTCAGCGTCGGTACTCGGTACGATTAAAGCGCTATGTGAAGCGCGTCTACCGATTAACGTTGTGGGTGCGCTCGCCTGTGCGGAAAACATGCCATCAGGTGATGCAACGCGCCCAGGTGATATCGTAAAAGCCATGAACGGCAAATCGGTTGAAATTTTAAATACCGATGCGGAAGGTCGATTAGTACTGGCAGATACTTTATGCTATGTGCAACGCTATCAGCCAAAAGCCATTATCGATGTGGCCACATTGACGGGTGCTTGTGTCGTTGCTTTAGGTCATGTACGCTCAGCTGTATTCAGTAATGATGAAGATGTCTTGTTTGATTTAGAAAATGCCAGTAACCTATCTGGTGATCTCATTTGGCATATGCCGTTGGATGATGAATATCAGTCATTAATCGACTCGCCTATCGCTGATATGCAAAACATCGGTGGTAAAGGTGCAGGTGCAGTGACTGCTGCATGCTTCTTGTCGCGCTTCGTCGAAGAAGGTCAAGCATGGGCACATCTAGACATCGCTGGCACGGCATGGAACTCGGGTAAAGATAAAGCAGCCACTGGTCGCCCTGTACCGCTATTTATGCAATACTTAAAAAACAGCGCGAATATGGTCTAATCCGTTGACGAAAACCAACTTATGAAAACTACTTTATGAAAATCAGTTTATGAAAGTTAGCTTTTATGTATTAAGCGACAGTAAAGCCCAAGATTTCTTGGGCTTTATTTGTCAGTTGACCCAAACGGCGCTCAATAAAAGCAATCAGTCGTTGCTAATTCTTATTGAAAAAGACGATGAATTATCATCCTCGCTTGATGAAGCACTATGGGCACAAGAGGCGACGAGTTTTATACCGCATCAACGCCTGTTCGCTAAAAGTGATGAAAGTGCTAATGCTAAAAGCGATAACACTGAGGTTGCTACCAATACCAACGAACAGCTAGCGCCTGTTCTGCTTGGCGGATATATGCCAGCAGATTTCAACGGTATCGTCATCAATACAACGGCACAGCCCGTGAATACCTTTATGCAAGCGACCAGTAATGCTCAACCGACCCGTATTCTTGAGCTGATTAAACCTGACGCGACGAGTGTGCAACAAGGTCGTGACAAATATAAGCACTATCAACAATTAGGCTATAAGCTGACTCATTTTAAAGTCTAACCTTTAATATCTCTTCTATTTTTTCACGATAAAAATGCTTCCATCTTCCTCATACAACGCTATGCTCTTAGCTCTATACGCCCTCCTATCTGCTTAGACAGGTATGGGTTAAAGGTAGGCGCTTATCTTAAAAAATGCTACCATCCTTCGATTAGTTTTCCGTTTTCATTATAAATGTCTTATTTATCGTCGAAACTGTTTTAAGTGGCTACAAGGCAACCGAGCGCAAATCGTACACTTAGGTACAGGAAGCGAGGGTAACGCCGTAACCATTTACAAATGCTTCGACCATATCGACTAACTCGAAGTTGTATAGATGCGTTCATTGATTGCGATGTACCAGCGTATAGGGCTGGTGCCGCTCATTATTATTGGTTTAATATTAGGGGTATTAATTGGTTGGTTGGCACCAGATACCGGTATAGCACTAGGCTTATTGGGTACGCTATTTGTGGGTGCACTAAAAGCGGTGGCGCCGATACTGGTATTTATTTTGGTCATCGCAGCGATTAGTCAGCATCGTAGTGGCAATGAAGTCTTCGTCAAGCCCGTGCTCATTATGTATATGTTCGGCACTTTTTTGGCCGCCCTCACTGCGGTGGGCGCAAGCTTCTTATTCCCGACCGAGCTGACGTTAGTGAATGCTACTATCGAGCAAGTACCACCGGCGAACCTCAAAGAGGTATTGACCAATTTGCTGATGAATTTGGTTGCCAACCCTATCAACGCCATCGCTGAAGCCAACTATATCGGTATATTAGCGTGGGCAATCATCATTGGCTTTGCGCTGCGTCAAGCCAGTGATACGGCTCGTACTGTCGTCGGTGATTTTGCGGATGCTATCTCACAAGTCGTGAAATGGGTCATTGCTCTAGCGCCCTTTGGTATCTTAGGTCTAGTTGCCAATACCGTCGCGGAGACAGGCTTTGGTGCATTAGCGGGTTATGCGCGTATCTTAATGGTACTGGTCGGTTGTATGCTATTTATCGCCTTGGTCGCCAACCCCATTATCGTGCTGATTAAGACGGGCAAAAACCCTTACCCACTGGTATTCACTTGCCTGCGCGAATCTGGTATTACCGCCTTCTTTACCCGTAGTTCGGCGGCCAATATTCCCGTCAATATGAACCTTGCACGTAAACTGGGTCTGCATGAAGACACTTATTCAGTAACGATTCCACTGGGCGCGACCATTAATATGGCAGGCGCGGCGATTACGATTAACGTCTTAACGCTGGCTGCAGCTCATACCTTGGGTATCGAAGTGACGTTCGCTTCAGCGCTGCTACTCAGTCTGGTGGCAACCATTAGTGCTTGCGGTGCGTCTGGTGTCGCTGGTGGTTCATTGTTACTGATTCCATTGGCGGCGAGCTTGTTTAGTATTCCAAACGAAATCGCCATGCAAGTGGTGGCAATTGGCTTTATCATCGGTGTTATTCAAGACTCTGCAGAAACAGCACTGAACTCATCGACTGACGTACTATTTACCGCAGCAGCTGATCCTAAATATTCGCGTTAATTGATAGATATTCAGATTGATAAATTAAGAACCACAAACAGAAAAGGGCCTCATTTAATCAGTGAGGCCCTTTTTATTGTCTGCTGTTTACTACTGCTTCAAGTGTTCAATATCCACTTCAATGACTGGCGTCTGTAGATCTATCTGACGTTTTAGTTGACGTAGTTGTTCCACCTCGTCTAATAGCTCCAGTATCAAGCCAATCGCTGGTACGCTGGCTTCAAAGTCGCGACTTAGACGCGAAGCACGGCGCACAGTCGTCAGCTGATAACCGGTAAATTGCTGATGCTCTGGCACATCGTATTCAATGATGTTTTCTTCAATCAGTTCGATGACCCATTGGCGCTCTTGACCACAGGCGGATACCAGCTCATCTAAGCTCATGATAATGTCGGTAAATTCAGGCGAGTTTTTCATAATTATTATCCTCGTATGCTCTTTATTTCATCGTTATCGTATTCATCTCTGTTCGTTGTTGCTTATTGCAGTAATGAGCCATTGTTATTAACACTCTATTTAACATTCTATTTAACGCTCAATAGCGGTATCAGCAAAGGCTTGCTTTAACTGCTCGTAAGCTTGGGTTGCAGCCTCGCTGCTAATCTCAGGGTTGACGATGTTTAAGGTTAAGTATAAATCACCCGCTTGCTTAGCAGGGATACCCTTACCTTTTAAGCGTAAGTTGCTACCAGATTTACTGTTTTTAGGAATCGTCACACCAAGCGTACCTGCTGGCGTGCTGACGTTTATCTTCTCTCCCAATGCCGCTTCCCACGGGGCTATATTTACCGTCTGATAAACATTCGCGCCTTCGATACGGATATTGGCTGCATGGCGAATCTTAACTTTTAAGAATAAATCGCCATTTTTACCACTACCACCGCCAGCAGCACCTTGTCCTGTTAAGCGAATTTGCTTGCCATCAGTGATACCTTTGGGGATTTTAATTTTTAGGGTTTTATTGTCATAATCGACGCTGCCGTTGGGCTGACGCACAGGGACGTTTAGCTTAATACTATAGTCATCACCGCTATATACCGAAGACAAATCAACGGTAATCTCTGCATGTTGGTCTTGACCCTTGCTATCTTGTGCGCCAAAACCACCACCAAATTGATCGAAGCCAGCACTTTGAGAGCGGCTACCTGCCTGCCCATTGGTTGAGCCACGTGCGCCACGACCAAATGCCGAGAATATATCATCGAAGCGAAAGCCACCATCGCCGTAGGCTGCGCCATCACCAAACTGGTCTTTGATATCTTCCCAGCGAAAGCCACCCTGCCCAGCGCCTGCTGATTGACCGCCGAAGCCACCAAAACCGCCAGTGCCAGCTTGACCAGCAAACGGGTTGTTTAGCATCGCGTCATATTCAGCACGCTTGTCTTTATCTCGAATGGTTTCGTAAGCGTTATTGATTTCAGCAATCTTATTATCAGCGTCCGGATCGTCACTGACATCTGGATGAAATTGACGAACAAGCTTACGATATTTTTTCTTAATATCAGCATCAGAGGCGTCTTTTTTGACCCCTAAAATATCATAGTAATTTTTCTCTGCCATATTGTTTTTCCTTATCGCATTTATTTCTAATAAATTCAGTTAATACATAATCAGTTAATACATAATATGGGGATAATGAGTCAATATTTCATTTTTCGCTTGCTGCGGTAATTAATAAGATATTACCAGTAATGATGCCAAGCGACACCAGCCCTTACGCTATCTGAGTCATTGACGACGCTATTATTAGAATCGGTATCAGTATGAGTAATAATAATTCTAGCATCATTATTTTTTGACAACTGTTGTCGCAATGTCAGCTCAGTTTGCGAGAGTGACGAGCGGCCCTCACGCTTATTAAGAGTATAAGTCAGCTCAGCGGCTTGGCCTTTTTTTTTCGCACGCAATCCCAGCTCAATCCCCACATCCAGATGCCTATCTTGGTCGTGGACAGTCGCATTTACCATACCATAGCCAAGCGCATACCTGCCAAGCATAACACCAGCGCCAACCCCAGCTTGGCCATAAGGACTATGATTGTCCCCGGTAAATAAATCTGTGCGAGCGCCGGTTTTCAATTGCCAAGACAGCTTAGGCTCTCCCGCTAAAGGCTGGGCTAAATCTTCAATTTGCTGCATATCCAAAAACACAAAATCCGTGACCGATAATTTACTTTCATCAAAATCATAGCCAAGTGACAGTTGCACAGCTTCAAAGCGTTTATTGATATCGTTGTGAGGGTTTAGAGGGTCCTTCACAAATAACGATACGCCTACTTGTGCTTCATCCTCAGATAAAACTACTTTAGTTTGCGTCGTTTTATTACTTAACGCCGGTGACGCCTTCTCCAGTACTGTTAATGTGCCCAAGCCATTACTGGCAGGCAAAGTAAACCGTTGGCTCAATAGTTTCTTTTTTAATGCTTGATGCTGCGGGGTATTATTTTGGGAGATTTTATAGGTGCGATGCAAAATCAAAAAATCAATTGCTAAGGCTCTATCGTCTGGATTTAAGCGTAATAGTGGCGCGATAGTCTCCGTACGAATGACCGAGTTAATGACATTTTGGATGGGTTTTGGTAGTTGTACAAACTTTGCTCTTAATTGCGTTTGTTCAGAAGGTAAATAGCGCACAGAAGCAATCAGAGGTTCAGCGGCATCATCACTATATTCTAACAACTGATCAAACACATAATCTGGGGCATACCAAGGGCCTACGCGCTCAGTGGTTTTAATATCGCTAACCAGCTCCAATATCTCACCCGTACGATAGCCACAGTTTTGCTTAATAAAATAATAGTCGAATCGAGCAGATTTGGCTTCATATAAATGGTAGTTCAACAGCTGGGTTTCAAACGCGCCAAGATTGAGAACGTATTCCCACATGTCTCTTTGCTCATTTTTAGAGTACACCGCATCGTGCTTAAAAAACTCTGCCTCAGAAAAACCTGAATCATAAAACCCAAAAAGCCCTTTAATGGCGTACATCGCACCATTTTCGTTTGCGGGAATACGAGCGCCAAAATTGTATGAGCTATTGAGTAAGTCCTCACTTGAAAGTTGCCGAACTCCATTCTCTTTTCGATCCATAGCGCTACTGGTCTTAACCAAGACATGACCAAATGAGGAAGCAGGATTTTTTAAATAGTTGCTCACTAAAATAAGGCTTATTTCTTGATTTGGGTTCGGTAAATCTAGACAGTTTTGCCAATCAATTTTTAATTCCGGTAGATGCTTATTAAGCCACAAATATCTAGCAGGATAACGACAAACAATCTCATTATCGCTCGCATGTCTTAAGGTGGCTATTAACTCTTTATAAGGGCTAAAAGTGGCGATCGATTGCACACTGGGATCTGTTAGATAAAAATTTGGCGATATCACTTCAGCTTTGCCATTTTTATAAAATAATAAGTGTTGCCATTGCTTATGCTCAGACAATATTTTTAATTTTTGCGAGTCAATATCAAGCTTATTATTCACTTCTTGCCTGCTTTGTACGTTTATCTGCACAGTGTCAACGTCATCAGCAGTGTTAGTTTTTTCATAAGACTTACTATTGACAGTGACAAGTGGCTCTTTTACGTCAACGTATGCTGAGTCTTTTGTATTGGGTTCTATTGCATTAGGTTCTGCTGCATAGGCAGTGGACAGACCTAAACAGGCTACCCACAAAAATAATTTTTGCATATTTTTTAGACACCATTTTTTAGATGCTTTTTTTAGGCATCGGTTTTAGACAGCAGAAGTATAGGAGCAATAAAAAACACGCAAACGCTAAGTTTACGTGTCTTTATAGTTTAGCAATCAAAGTTTAGCCATCAAGCGCTTGACTTGATGACTTGGCGCTTTAGATAGCACAGCTTTGTTTAACGATGCTATATAACGCTTCAGCGTTTTGGTCTTGAGTTGCCGTACGGTAAGCAGAAGTTTGCGCATATTGACCATACTGAGCACGTACGCTAGCCGCTGAATCACAGTTCGCAACACTATTTAGTGCCGATAAGTGAGCACCTTGGCCTGAAGCTAAGTCTTTTTCGACACTTGGAAACGCTTCTTTAATCAAAACGGCCGCTTTCACATTACCGCCCTGACAAGTTTCAGGAGACATTGAGTCAGAAATCGCAGCAGTGGTACCTAAATCCCAAGTTACATTCGAGATAATAGCCAGAATAGCGCTTGAGTTGCCAAATATAGCACCACCAAGACCGCACTCTTTATAAACTTGCTCGATAGTACGGCCACTTTCAACAGCGGCATTGGCAGTAGCAAATGGAATCATAGCAGCAACAACTGAAGCAATCGCAATTTTTTTCAACATAAAACTTCCTCAAAAGGGGACTAAAAAAATAAGTGAATAAACGGTTAGATCAAACCTATAGTGAGTATTATCGATACTCTAAAATAATGTTTAACCTTGCGCATTTTACAAAGTTGTAAGAATATAGCAAGTTTTATTTACATTATTTTGTGCTGAATTTCTTATCCCAAATATGGTAGCGTTGAATTGCGCTAACATACTGATTCAAAACGATACTGCAAGCGTCTTATTATAAGGGCTGAGGCTTATGAAAACCTTGTTTAAACCCCTGTTAGTCTCATCTAAAACAAATTAATTTTTCTTTGAAATCAATGCTTTATTCTGTATTTTTACTGGTCATTAGTCGATTCTTACTATGAAAATATTTGACCTCTAGCGTTCTTTTACAGAGCAGTAAGGATATGACAAGCTATGTACGTTAAAATGGATATAGTGTTCATGCTCATAGGGAGTATGGACGATATAGGCAAGCCTATCTGTCTATTTTATAAATTGTTTAAAGGTATTAAATGTCTTATTTCATCAAGTCTTTAGTTATCACTTTATCACTACTATTAAGCACCACAGTGTTCGCTGGTAATACCAGCTATTACGGTAGTAAGTTTCACGGTAAGCGTACCGCCAGTGGCAGTATCTTTAACATGAACTCTTTGACCGCTGCGCATAAAACCTTGCCATTCGGTACAAAGGTACAAGTGACCAATAAAAAGACCAAGCAGAGCGTGATCGTAAAAATTACGGATAGAGGGCCTTTCATTCGAGGACGCATTCTTGATTTATCTAAAGCTGCTGCTAGTCAGATAAACTGCGAGCTTTGTACGACCACAATGAAAATACTCTCTTATGGTGATGGTAAATACCGTCTGCAATAATGTAAAAAAAAGGGAGAGCTAACGCTCTCCCTTTTTTTATGCCTGTTATTATCAGTGAGTAACGGCTTCACCCATTATAAAACCTATTTATTCAAAACCAGCTTCCATTTCCTCTAACGTCGTCATAGATATCAAGAGCTTTTCTTCATTGTCGCTGTGCTGCTGCTGTAACGCCGTTTGCTCATTGAGCAAAATCAGTAAATCCGACTTACGACTGTCTTCATACAGATCTGTATTGGCCAGCTTTTCTTCTAGAGCCACTAGCTGCTCATCAATTTTGGCCAATGCCTTTTCGGTATTTTCAATATCACGACGAATCGGCGCGGTCAATTTACGTTGTTCAGCGGCCATTTTGCGCAGCGCATCTTTACTAAGCGTTGGTTGAGCAGCTTCGTTTTTTGCCGGTGCTTTGCTAGTAGAGGAAGAATTGTTGGATACTCCTTCAGCTGTTTCACGTGAAACAAACTTCTTATTCGCTTTTTTATTCTTTTTCTTACTGCTGCTTTTGTCTGTTGAATTCTCTTGCTTGCGCTTTTCTGCCAGCCACTTACCATAGTCGCTGATGTCACCATCGAACTCATCGATTTGACCATCATGGACTAAGTACAGCTCATCACAGACGTTGGCAATCAACTCGCGATCATGCGACACCAGTACTACTGCCCCTTCAAACCCTTGTAAGGCGATGGTCAACGCTTGGCGCATTTGTAAGTCTAAATGGTTGGTTGGCTCATCGAGTACAAGGACATTCGGACGTTGCCAAACTATCAAAGCTAACGTTAAGCGCGCACGCTCACCACCAGAGAATAGCTCACTGATGGTATCGATACGGTCGCCACGGAAATCAAAGCTACCTAAAAACGAGCGCAGCATCGCATCAGACGTTTTACCTGCTAGGCGACGTAACATCTCGATTGGGGTTGCCTTAGGGTCAAGGATATCCATTTGATGCTGATTAAAGTAGCCAAGCTTCAGCGTATCTGAAACTTTATAACTGCCTTTTAATACACTAAGCTCACCGACTAGGGCTTTAACCAACGTCGATTTACCCGCGCCATTCATCCCAAGCAGCCCGATACGGGTATCAGGGGTCACTTGCACATTGGCATTATAAAGTAGGGGCGTATCGCTATAACCAATATCGGCATCGGTTAGCTCAATCAATGGCGAGCTCATATTCGCTGGCTCATAAAAGCGGAACGAAAACGGGTTGTCTGCCATCATTGGTGATAGCTCTGCCATGCGCTCAAGCTGCTTGATACGGCTCTGTGCTTGTTTGGCCTTACTGGCCTTGGCACGGAAGCGACGAATAAAGTCATCCAAATGTGCCTTAGTCGCTTCTTGCTTTTCAAACGCTTGCTGCTGCTGCGCCATACGCTCATGACGGGTACGGATAAACTGCTGATAGTTACCCGTATAAAGGGTGATTTTTTGCTGCTCAACGTGCAAGATATGACCGACAGTATTGTCTAAGAAGGTTTGGTCATGTGAGATCACGATGACCAGACCGGTAAAGGCATTAATCCAAGTCTCAAGCCACAGAATGGCATCCAAGTCCAAATGGTTGGTTGGCTCATCGAGTAGCATTAAGTCAGCACGGCTCATCAAGGTTTTGGCGAGGTTTAAACGCATACGCCAACCACCCGAAAACCCTTCTACGGGCAGCTCATGTTGATTGGTATTAAAACCAAGACCCGCCATGATTTGCGCGGCTTTAGTCGGTGTACGATAGCCATCGATCTCATCAAACTGCTGATGCAACACCCCAATCTGCTCATCACTGACACTGCTCAAATCATTTAAAGCCGCGTTAATCTCATACCACTGCTCGTCACCACTTAACACATAATCAATCGCCGTTTGTGCACTCGCACCCACTTCCTGCGCCATATGCGCCACATGCCAGCTATCAGGAATGCTCACTTCGCCCCTATCAAGGGTAACCTCGGTATCGCCTGTGCCCATTCGCGTCAGTAATAAGGCAAACAAGGTCGATTTACCAGTGCCGTTATTGCCCGTTAAGCCAACTTTGTGGCCCGGATGTAGCTGGAAGCTTGCCCCTGCAAACAACTCACGACCATCACGGCGAACACCAACGTCTTTAAATTCGATCATATAATTTCTTCATCTCAACAGTAATATAAAATATAAGGCAATAAAAAACACACATCTGGCATGTTAACTGGCGGCTATTATTTCAAACGCTTGCCCCATAGGCAAACGATTAAATAACTATTTCAAAACCAAGCAGTTATTGTGCTAAAAAAGCCAGTCTTAAAACCCGTATGGACGATGATCCCTCTTGACAAACTAATCGTGACCCCCATTATGATATACTGCCAAAAGCGTAATGCCCGCAGACAACTAAAGGGTTGTGATGGCGCAACTACCAACCTTATAATAACCAAACGACATTGCTATAACGACAGCACCCAATTGAATCAAACGCCGCGCGTATCTTTATTTGCAACCATATAAGTTGCAAACCCAAACAGGACGACGACAGCATTTGATCCTAGCAACTGAGGTAGATATGAACGAATCAGCCAACCAATTTAATCCAAGCTCAAGCCAGCCGGTAGATCCTACCGTATTAAGCCTAACCGACAGTGCAGCACAAAAAGTGCGGCGCTTGCGCGAAGAAGAAGGTGACAGCGATCTTATGCTGCGCGTCTATGTGACTGGCGGCGGCTGCTCAGGTTTTTCTTACGGCTTTAACTTTGCCAATGACCTAAATGAGGACGATGCCAACTTTGACAATGGCGACGTCACTTTAGTCGTAGACTCATTAAGCTATCAGTATTTGCAAGGCTCTACCGTTGATTATACCGAAGGATTGGAAGGCGCGCGCTTTATCGTCACCAATCCAAATGCGACCACCACTTGTGGTTGCGGCTCGTCATTCTCTATTTAGCTCAAATATTACCTTCAGCCTTTTGATTAATAACTATTGTTAATTGATATTGGACGCATGGGAAATATTTCGATAAAATTAGTGTACAACTGCACTCCAAAGTCTCTATCATATACCGATGAACCGACTAAAAGCCTATTTGGTCGGTTTTTTATTGTTTTATTATAAGGATATGCTTAAATATCACCATATTTTTAGTAGCTACATTAATCAATGTGAATTTAAGCTGATTAATCGAAGCTATTAATTGATGACATTTTTGAGAAACTCTCTTTATATCCCAAACAATTAAGGTACATGACCAATGGCTAAATTAACACTTGACGCACTAAATGACATCGACGGCTTTATTGCAGCCGCGCTAGTAGACAGCGAATCTGGTCTTGCAATGGCCACGCTTGGTTCTGGCATCGATCTTGAGCTTGCCGCTGCTGGTAACACGGAAGTATTGCGCTCTAAACGTAAGGTTGCCGCAGCACTAGGTCTGAATGAGAGCATCGAAGATATCCTGATTACCCTAAGCAAGCAGTATCACTTGCTACGTCCATTAGTACGCAACGACAACTTGTTCTTATATCTTGTGCTTGATCGTCAAAAGTCAAACCTAGCGATGGCACGTCATAACCTAAAAAGCTTTGAAACTGAATTAGATTTTTCTTAAGTCAGTAATGAGCCCGTTATAACTCAATCATTTGCTCGTGACAATACCCGCACTGAGCTTGATTACTCGTAGCGTTCTAAAGCATCTACCCACTTGGTAGGTGCTTTTTTTAGTTTAGCCAATCCCTTGTTTTTGGCAATAAATTTTTTATTATCAATGATATAGACAACAATCACTTACTGACCTAAAGTATTCATGAGTAACTATAAAACGTGTAATACCGACGTAAATACGCCAAGTTTATTAGCCAAATAGTCATCGACCGACTTTAAGCAAAGCTTATTGTATTTGTAATTGTCCGTGGTTTTCAGGGTGGCTTTGAGCTAAACTGACGTCATTATTAATCTAAATACCTACCTCTTTTATGGTCATACACCTGTCGTGTTTTGAGCCGCCATAACAAATAACAATAGATGACTATTATGAGTAATTTTGCACATAGCTTTGTTAGTTTTGAAATCCCTAATTGGTTTGATACCCAGCACTTAGCGGGTATGCTGCGCGGTATCGAAAAAGAAGGTCTGCGCGTCAAGCCCGATGGCTATTTGGCGCAAACGCCGCACCCAATCAAACTTGGCTCCAAGCTCACGCATCCCTTTATTACAACCGATTATTCTGAGAGCTTGCTTGAGCTCATCACTGACCCAAAAACCAGCCCCAAAGAGACGCTAAATATGCTGCGTCAGCTCCATCTTTTAGTGTACCAAGGTATGCCTGAAGGTGAGCTCATGTGGCCACTATCGATGCCATGCATGCTGTCATCCAAAGACGAAGACATCCCTTTGGCGGATTATGGTAGCTCTAACACGGGTAAGCTAAAAACGTTATATCGTAGTGGTCTGGGTATTCGTTATGGTCGCCGCATGCAGACGATTGCTGGTTTGCATTACAACTTATCTTTCGGTGACAACCTATTCGAAGCGTGGCAAGCAAAAGTACCAGCTGCGCAAAGCCAAACGTTGACAGAATTTAAGAATGAGAAGTACCTAGGTCTGATTCGCAACTTTAAGCGTCTGACCAGTCTGGTACTGTATTTGCTAGGCGCCAGTCCCAGTGTCTGTCCTTGTTTTATAGCAGGACGCGAGCACGATTTAGAGCTGCTCAACGATTCAACTTATTACAAGCCTGCAGCGACCAGCCTACGTATGGGCAAGCTTGGCTATACCAATAGTGTGCAAGAGCAGCTGGATATTCGCTATAACTATCTACCAGAGTATGTCGCTGGCCTACGCCGCGCGATTCAAACGCCGCACGAGAGCTTTGAAAAGCTTGGTTTGGATGATGCTGAGGGTCATCCTATCCAGATCAATAACCATATTCTACAAATAGAAAATGAATACTATAGCCCTATCCGCCCCAAACAAATTGCGATGAGTGGCGAGACGCCTACCGAAGCGCTGGAGCGTCGCGGCATCGCTTACGTTGAGTTCCGCGCTATTGATCTCGATCCTTATAGCGATATCGGTATCCGTCTATCGAGCGCTTGTTTTTTAGAAGTGATGGCGCTTTATTGCTTGCTAAATGATTCGCCTGAATTGATGCCTGAGGAAGAAGAAGCGCTGGCCATCAATCTTGAGCGCGTGGTCAATGAAGGTCGCCGTGACAATTTGCACATCATTAATAATGGTGCGGAGCAATCACTAGAAAGCTGGATGTTGATACACCTAGATCGTATGCAACCTCTAGCCGCCCTACTCGATGCGCACTATGGTGGTAATGACTACCGTGCGGCGGTAGCATTGATGCAAGGCAAAGCGGGACATTCTGAATCGACCATATCGGCGCAAGTAAACTCTGATAGCAAACGTCTAGGCAGTTTATGGCAGCTGGGCTTTACCTTAGCGCAGCAGCATCGCGATTCTCTCTTGCAACAAACTCTTAGCCCCAATAACCAAGCCAAATATGAAGTATTGGCTGAAAAATCAATACTTCAGCAAGCAGAAATTGAAGCCGCCGAGACCGAAGACTTTATGGACTTCTTACAACAGTATCGCTAATTAACGTTTTCTATTGTTCATGGTATTTTATTGTTTATAGGGCGTGTTGAACATTCGACCATGGCACTGACAGAGACTATTTTTTAGGCGATTCAACGTTAAAAATCTTAAGTTTAGTCTTTCTAAACGTCTATTTTTAACACAGAAGCGGCAAAAAACAGTCCTGTCCCTACGGGCTGATGCTAAAATCGCCCCATACTGCGTTGCAAGTCTAGCTAAGGTATTAACATTATCGTCGACTTGCGCCTTGTATGAAACCATTTTAGCAATCAGCAGTGCCTATTTGTGAATGTTCAACACGCCCTAGTGTTTTATTGATTATTTTATAAGAGTATTTGACCAATGCTAAAGCTAACCACCTACCGTAACTTGCAAGTCTTTTTGGTATTAATGGCAGTGATAGGAATGAGCTTTGCGCTGTTTTATTTACAGCGCCATCTGGGTCTATCACCTTGCCCACTTTGTGTTTTTCAGCGTATCGGCCTGATGGTTATGGGTGGCTTTGCCTTAATAGCAGCACTGTTTAATCCGAAATCTAAAGTGGTAAGACTTATATTATGGCTTGGTAGCTTAGCAGGTATCGGCTGGGCTACTGCGGTTGCTGCGCGTCATGTCTGGTTACAACACTTGCCCGCTGACCAAGTCCCTTCTTGTGGTCCGGGATTAGACTATTGGCTCGACACCTTACCAATGAAGCAAGTCTTGAATGAAGTGTTTGCTGGTTCTGGTGAGTGTGCTGAGATTGCTTGGCGATTTATGGGCTTGAGTATTCCTGAGCAATCACTGATTCTTTTTAGCATTCTATTGATAGTGCATGTAATAATATTATGGCGCATCGTACGCCCTGCTACCCCTATTCGTCGTGCTTAACAGCAATCGGCGCGGCTAACTACCAAGCAAGATAACGCTTTATACTTTTATACAATGGCAAATCTCTAACATAAAGGGATTTGCCATTTTTTTATGCGCTTTCTTTTTTATGCGCTGTATTTATTGCTGTTATTGAATCGCTATTATTTATTATAAGTGTCGTTATAAGTGCTACCCTATCTGTTCTCCCATCGAGTTGATTATAACAAAAAGTCCACATAGATATCTTTGAGCTTTGGTATCGTGAGACAGCTTGTATACTTAACTGGTATAATGATGTGTTTTAATTATACATTCGTTAACTATCAACCATTAGCTACCAGCCATTAATGAACAAGCACAATGTTCAATATCTATAGCTCAGCCTTATTATTAATCGATACCAACCGATAAAACAATGCCGTCAGACGCCTAATACGGACTCAGTAAGCTCGTCCGCTTTTATCTCTGATAACAGCCATTGAGCTTCGGCGATCGCGCTGGCTCGGTCATAATTGACAATACTCGTAACGTTTCTAGAATCTATTTAAAAACTGTTTTTGGTATGCCATGATATATCTTACGTCTATTTTTTCTACCAGTTCTAATATCATAAGACGCGCTCGTCGACCCTTATTAGCCGTGCCTATCTGCTTACTGCTTATTGGTTGCGACAGCTCTTCGTCGACGACCAATAAAGGCATAAGCACTAAAGTTGCCCCCGTCGATAATACGGAAAACGCTGCTCTGCAAGATGCTGCGCAAGACAATCAGCAAACGGATACTGATATATCGGCCAATGCAGATACAGGTCAATCGCTCATTAACGCCGCCCAACCCGATGATGACACGCATACACGTCACTCACCCATGATCTCAGAGCCAAATGATAATAGTGCATTACAGGCTACGTTAATGGGCGATTATGGTGGTATGGTTCCTTGCGCATCTTGCGACAATATCGATATTACTCTGAACTTATTCGCCGATGGTTCAGTGTTAAAAACCAGCCTCTATAATAGTGCTGAGCCGCCGCGCCAGCCATTGCTCGAGTCGGGTATTTATCGCCAAGACAATGATACAATTACGATTGTTTATGAAAGTAAGCATATCGAAACCTATCATATCCAAGACAACCATCTGGTGATGATGGATGAGTACAAAAATCCCAACGGCGACTATACCTTGTCACGCAGATAAAAGTGCAGCAGTATAAAAGATTGAATACAATCAATCTAATGATGCCAAATAAGCAGTCGCATAACGCCTATCTATTGGGCGTTTTTTATTGGTCATCCAACAGTGTTTACTTTACAATAAGTGCCTGCTGGCTATAGAACAACCGAGCGCAAATAGGTCGTTTAGTATAGCAAGCGAGGTTTGCGCCGTAACCATTTATCAATGCTCTGATATAGCCAGCACTCGTGACCAATAGGTTGGGTACGTCCTAAAATACGCAGCGCTTTGATGTTGCTACCTTTTCGGATAACTCTACAATTTCATTTTCTTATTCAAGCTCGTACGGAACGTCTATGCATATTCATATTCTTGGTATTTGTGGTACTTTTATGGGCTCATTGGCCTTATTGGCACGCGAGCTTGGACATACGGTCACGGGCTCAGATGCCAATGTCTATCCACCGATGTCTACCCAACTTGAAGATGCGGGCGTGACGATTGAGCAAGGCTATCTGATAGAGCACTTGCAGCCAGCGCCAGATTTAGTCGTCGTTGGTAACGCCATGAAGCGCGGGATGGATGTCATCGAATATATGCTAGACACAGGTCTACGCTATACTTCAGGGCCACAATTTTTGTCTGAAAAAGTGTTGCAGTCGCATCACGTCATCGCCGTTGCCGGTACTCATGGTAAAACCACGACGACGACCATGCTTGCCTGGATACTGCATTATGCAGGTATTGATGCGGGGTTTTTGATTGGTGGTGTGCCGCTAGTCGATACCACTGACGAGCATTTGCAGCAAGTTTTTGCACATAGCAGCTATTTGGGTGCTGAAAAAACCAATGATGCAGCAGAAAAAACTGGCTATTTCGTGATTGAAGCTGATGAGTATGATTCGGCATTTTTTGATAAGCGTTCAAAATTCGTTCATTATCGCCCGCGTACTGCTATTTTAAACAACCTTGAATTTGATCATGCTGATATTTTTGCAGATCTCGATGCTATCCAGACCCAGTTCCATCACATGGTACGCATGATTCCGAGCACGGGTAAAATTATCATGCCGGCAGCAACTATTAGCCTAGAAGATACCTTAGCAAAAGGCGTTTGGACGCCTATTTGGCGCACGGCAGTGATTGACTCAACAGAGGCTAATGCTAATGACGGCGACAATAATACGACTCTAAAAAACAGTAGCGACTGGCAAGCCGAACTTATTAGCAAAGACGGCGGTCAATTCAAGGTTAGTTTCGCAGCTGATAAAGAAGCCACAGCGCTCATCGATTGGTCGATGAGCGGTATTCACAACGTCAATAATGCACTGGTTGCTGTCGCCGCTGCCTATAATGTTGGCGTCGATGTCAAAACTGCTTGCGCAGCGTTATCAGCATTTGCTGGTATCAAGCGTCGTATGGAACTCATCGGTGATGTAAATAATATTTTAGTGTTTGATGACTTTGCCCATCATCCGACTGCCATCACCACCACGTTGGATGGTGCCAAAAAGAAACTGGCTGATAGACGCATTTGGGCAATCATTGAGCCACGTAGTAACACCATGAAAATGGGCATTCATCAAGACAGTTTGGCTGAGTCTGCCGCCCTTGCCGACTATACACTTTGGTATGAGCCTACTGGTCTCGAATGGGGTCTAAAAGACGTCATCGACAATGCCAATACTGCCAATCCTAATATCGACAACCAACAGGTACTCTCTAGCGTCGATGCTATTATTGAACATATCACTAGCCATGCAAAAGCTGGTGATGCGATTGTCATTATGTCTAATGGCGGCTTTGAGAATATTCATCAGCGCCTATTAACGGCCTTGCGCGAGCAATAGTTCAACCGACCAATCAAAACTACTGTCAGAATGATAGCGTCGCTTATTAATCATAAACGGCGCTATTTTTATGCTCATCTTTTATAAATTATAATCAACTCAGACTAGGGTCTGTTGAATATTCAAATATTAGCGACATTGCTACCTTTTTAACCTTTCGTTTACCTATTGCACCTGTGCGATAGCAATTTGAGGTTTTTTCTCACATAGCCCGTACACTGGTAACATTTTGTGCTTACTCTTATTCCTATAGAGTCCTTACAATGTATTTATCAAAGCCATCAATAATTAATAATACATTTAAATTACAATAAATTAGGAGAATGAAATGGGCTTTATTTGGATGATTATCGTAGGTTTGGTCGCTGGTCTATTAGCACGAGCAATTAAGCCAGGTAGCGACCCTATGGGTTGGATTATGACCATTGTCTTGGGTATCGTTGGTGCTTTATTGGGCGGTGTCATTGCTAGCGTTATCGGCATAAATGCTGATGGTGGCTTTACTGGTCTAATATTCTCAGTAATCGGTGCCATTATCTTGCTCTTCATCTATGAGATGATCATGAGCAAACGTGGTGTATAACCTCTAATTAAAAAATTTGGTCAGACAAAGTGAGCAAAACCACTTGAGTTGAACCAACGAGCGTTTAACCGAGACCAATCGAAAAGCCTTGCTATTTGCAGGGCTTTTTTATGACCCTAATAAAAGTGACTATCTTGGTTTTTACTATGCTAAAAAGTAATAGTTGCGCGAAAGTATTGATAAGCATTACTTTTGTCCCCATTTATCTTATAATATCAACCCTATTTTGTCCTTATCATTGAGGTGAGCGTTATGGCTTTACTCCCTATCTTAAGCTATCCAGACCCGCGCTTACGCACGATTGCGAAGCCTGTCAAGGAAGTCACTGCTGAAATCAAAACCTTAATCGCTGATATGATTGAGACCATGTATGACGCCCAAGGTATTGGTCTGGCTGCCAGTCAAGTCGATCGTCATATTCAGCTCATCGTTATCGATTTGTCAGAAGATAAAAACGATCCAAAGGTTTTTATTAACCCAAAAGTCACGCCATTGGTAGAAGAAAAGCAACCGTACGAAGAAGGTTGTTTGTCAGTCCCTGAGGTCTATGATAAAGTTGAACGCCCTAATAAAGTGCGCATTGAAGCCTTAGATGAGAACGGCGAAAAGATCGATGAAGAAGTCGAAGGCCTACTTGCCGTCTGTATCCAGCATGAGATGGATCATCTAAATGGGGTCATATTCGTCGATTATTTATCACGTCTTAAGCAAACGCGGGCACGTGATAAAGTTCGTAAAGTGCTCAAAATACGTGAAAAGCAAGGTGAGCCAGCCTCTGAAAAGCAGCCGCAAACCACCAACTCTTAATTGGATGCATTTATAGTTAATTCAGGACCTATTGTCCGATTATCTCAAGCATGCATTGGTTTTTATTATTCATCCTATCCTGTGTTAACTTAAGGTTCCCCACCATGACCATGATCAAAATTGACCAATATTTTGACCCTGCCGGCTGGCAGAAATTCACCAAAGCTGCCGAAGGTCGCGAAACCCCATTTTTAGTGGTGGACCTGAGTCGTATCAAAACCAAATATCATGAAATGGTTGGCTTTTTCCCCAATGCCAAGTTGCATTATGCGATGAAAGCCAGCCCTGCTGTCGAAGTCATTAATCTATTGGCTGAACTGGGGTCAAACTTTGATTGTGCATCTATTTATGAGCTTGATCGTGTCCTCGACTGCGGCGTTAAGCCATCGCGTATTTCTTATGGCAACACCATCAAAAAAGCCGAGCACGTCAAATATGCTTTTGAGAAAGGCATTGATTTGTATGCGACCGACTCAGAAGCCGATCTAAAAAATATTGCCAAACACGCTCCTGGTTCAAAAATATTTGTGCGTATCTTGGTACAAGGCTCTGAGACCGCTGAGTGGCCATTGTCTCGTAAGTTTGGTTGCCATCCAAACATGGCAATTGAGCTGTTGATTCAAGCCCGTGATTTGGGTCTGGTGCCTTATGGCATCTCGTTCCATGTGGGTAGCCAGCAAAAAGATGTTGCCGCTTGGGATGATGCCTTAGCCAAGGTCAAATATATGTTTGACTGGATGAAAAACGAAGAAGATATTAAGCTGCAAATGATCAACTTAGGCGGCGGTTTTCCAGCCAATTATATTAGTGAAGTGAATCCCGTAAAAGTTTACGCTGAAGAAATCACTCGTTATTTGACGGATGATTATGATGAGGAAGATATGCCGGAGATTATCCTAGAACCCGGTCGCTCATTGGTCGGTGGTTCAGGGGTATTGGTCAGTGACGTGGTGCTCATTTCGCGTAAGTCGCATACTGACTTGACGCGTTGGGTCTATACTGATGTGGGTTTGTTCCAAGGCTTAATTGAAACCTTGGGTGAAGCGATTAAATATCCAGTTTATACGCCTAAGATGGAAACCTCAACCAGCGAAGGTACGGTCGTATTGGCCGGTCCAACCTGTGACTCAACCGATATCATGTATGAAGAAGCAGGTTATCAATTACCAGAAGAGCTAGAAATTGGCGATAAAATCTTTTGGTTAACCACGGGTGCGTATACCAACTCGTATTCATCGGTCGAGTTCAATGGTTTTCCACCGTTAGAAGTGGTTTATATTGATTAATTCTCAGTGAATGCTCAGCAATAAGAAAAGCGCGGTACTGTGATTAGCAGTGCCGCGCTTTTTTATGCTTTTTCATCTATCATCTATGCCGCCCATCATTATAATCATTTCTAAATAAAAGAAGCACAGATGTTATAACGCGCTACTGGGACAAATTTTTCTTGCTTGCTGTGCCTACGCAGACAGAGGCTACAAAAAATTAGTCCCAGCAGCACTGTATTCTTTTAAAAAATAGATCAACTATAACTCCTTGAATAACAAGGAACGATGTAATACTAACTACTGCACTAACAGCGAGATAGGCATACTATTAGTGTTATTAACAGTGCGATTACTGCCATAGCTTGAGCGTTGGGTTTGATTATTCTGTGAAATCTGACCGATCGTCACCCACTGTCCACGTGGTACGACAATGGTACTATTTAAGCGCTGACCTTGAATAGCATTATAACTATTTTGCTTATAAGACGAATGAGAACGCACGAGCTGCTCATCAACTTGTGATAACTGCACTTCGACTTGCCCGTTTGGTAGTAGCCGTGGCGTCACAGCAATGCCTTGCGTCGTTGGCAGTAATACTTGCTGCTGAATAATAATCTGCCCCGATGGTCGATTATAAGTTGGATACGTATTGGCATGATAGGTTTGAGTCAGCGCATAGAGCGTGCCTGTACTAATGCTCGCGGCACTACCAGATAGCGTTTGTACTTGATATAAATTATTGCCTTGCTGACTATTGCGCTGATTAATTATCCCTGAACCCTCAATACCGCGATTGCTAATAATAACCTGACCTTGCTGAATATTACTTTGAGAATCAGTATTATTACCAACACGCACAGCAACGGTCAACGCCTGTGGTTGACCGTCAATTTGACTCAGTAATTGCTGAACAGCTTGATAATTAGCGGCGGTGGTATGCAATACCAGCTTATCCTGATAAGTAGACACCGTACCGCCATCGCGACTATTATTCAATTGCTGGCGTACCGCGGGCAACAGTGCATCACCACCATAGGTATGGATGACGTAGGTTTGAAAAGTAGCTGCTTGTACGACTATCGGCAGTACCGTTAAACTTAAAGTAAATGCTATCGGACGCTTATAACTTATGGCTTTGGCAGTTTTTATATTTTTAACAATGTTAAGTATAGCCACTACCCGACCAAAACTCTCTCTTAAATGTTCGCTCAACTTATTCATAATTGACCTCTAACAATAGTTAAACGCTATCAAAAGCCATACTTAGCAGCTACCAAACCATCAGCAAAAACCCTTAGTCATTTAAGTATGAGGTATTTAAGCCTTAGTCATTTAAGCCTAAAACATCCTGCATATTATATTGCCCGACTTCCTGCTTAATTACCCAAGTTGCCGCACGTACCGCACCAGCGGCAAAGGTCATACGCGCGCGCGCACGATGGGTAATCTCAACCACTTCACCATCTGCAATAAACATCACGGTATGGTCACCAATGATTTCACCACCGCGAATGGCATGAATACCAATAGTACCAGCTTTACGTTCACCCGTTTGTCCTTCGCGACCATAGACAGCAACGTCCTTTAAGCTCTGTCCACGCGCCTCTGCGACGGCCTCTGCCATCATATAAGCTGTGCCTGATGGGGCATCGATTTTATGCTTATGATGCGCCTCGATGACCTCTACATCCGCATCAGTGCCAAAGGCTTTGGCTGCCATGCCGAGCAACTTTAATGACAAATTAACGCCTGTTGAATAGTTACCCGCATAAACGATAGCAACTTGCTCACTCGCTTTTGCCAAGACTTTCTCTTGCTGCTCATTGAATCCTGTAGTGCCAATCACCATCGCCACCTTATGCGCTGCACAGATTTGCATATTTTGCTCAGTGGCATCTGGCAAGCTAAAATCAATCAGCACATCGATGTCATTAATGACTGTTTTTAAATCATCGACAATCTGTACATCTAAACGACCAATCGCTGCAACTTCGCCCGCATCTGCACCGACAAGGCTTGAACCTTGACGTTCAATCGCAGCGTTAAGCGCAGTTTGCGAGTTGTCCTGTACCGCTTCAATAAGCATACGCCCCATACGCCCACCGGCACCGATGACACCGACTTTAATAGCTTGGTTTTTTACTTGTTGACTCATATCTCTGTCCTAAATATTTTATTTTTAATAAAGGGATTTTGCATAATATTTATCGTAAGTTTAGCAAATATCAATGTATCAATGTATCAATTGTCTTTGACACACTCAATAAAAAAGCCTAGAGGTTTCATGTGAAACCTCTAGGCTAACTTAACCACTTATTTGAAATGCTTATCCTGTCTAATCTTATGCTGTGTCAACTACTTGCTTTACATATAGCGATTCAGCAATCAGACGTTTTAGTCAAACAACTCACCAATCTTTTTGAAGAATGACTTTTTATGTGGCGACTGTTGATGTTTGCTATCACCATCAAGTGTATCTTGGAATTCGCGTAGTAGCTCTTTTTGCTCACGTGTCAAATTCACTGGCGTCTCGATGACCACACGGCAGATCAAATCCCCTTTCATCGTCGTGCGTACAGGCGTCACGCCCTTGCCGCGCACACGCAGCAACTTACCACTTTGCGTACCTTCGGCGACCTTGATTTTGACTTTGCCATCTAGCGTTGGGATTTCAACTTCTTTACCCAGTGCTGCATCGGTGATGCTAACTGGCACGTCCATATAGAGATCGGCACCTTGACGGGTAAAGACGTTGTGCGATTTGACGCGTACTTCGACGTATAGATCGCCGTTTTGTACACCTGCGCCGCCCGCTTCACCTTCACCCGCTAAACGCACGCGATCACCATCATCGACGCCCGCTGGGATAGATACTTCTAGCGTGCGTGATTTGTCTTTGACGCCATTACCATGACAGTCAGGGCAAGGGTTTTTAATCTGTTTACCAGAGCCGCCACACTGTGGGCAAGCTTGCTGCACGGCAAAAAAGCCTTGCTGCATACGCACTTGGCCCTGACCATGACACATCTGACACGTCACGACATCAGAGGCGTCTTTTGCGCCCTTACCATCACAAGTCTCGCACGGCGCAGGTGCGGTAAAGCTGATTTCTTTTTTGCAGCCGCGTACCGCTTCTTCTAAAGTCAGCTCAATCACATAACGCAAGTCCGAGCCGCGACGTGAACGCCCACCGCCGCCGCCACGTGATTGACCAAAGATATCGCCAAAGTTGCCAAAGATATCGCCAAAGATGTCTTGGAAGTTGCCGCCACCAGCACCGCCGAAGCCGCCACCGCCCATGCCATTTTCAAAGGCTGAATGCCCCATACGGTCGTAGGCCGAGCGCTTATCTTCATCGCTAAGCACTTCATAAGCCATCGAGGCTTCTTTAAACTTGTCTTCAGCATCAGGATCATCAGAATTGCGGTCTGGATGGTATTTCATGGCCAGCTTGCGGTAGGCTCGCTTAATTTCCTTGCTGTCAGCGGTCTTGCTGACACCTAATACTTCATAAAAATCGCGCTTACTCATGGGCTCTCCTATCGTCTTTACAGTGCCGCCGGCTGGTCGATTCATCAACCCTAATCAATTATCACCTTGTTTTTATACGCAGTTGTCCTTAAAGGTTTCACATGAAACATGGCAGACTGCGAATAAGGAGGCGATAATATTATGAATCTTATAAGCGAATACGGCGGGATGCTGCTTAGCCAAATCAATTATTAAAAGTTTGCGCTATTTATGGAGATGCCAAGATGATTTATCAAGCGCTTAGATGCTGAAATTCTGACTTATGAAGTTTTAAGCCTGCTAAAAAAGGTTTTATTAAGAATTGAGCAAAGGTTTTTATACCTTTATAAAGGCTGGCCATGCTAATATTTAGCGCCATATTAATGGGGTTTTAAATCCTATTTTTGAGATTTACCGCCATTCCGTTTGCGCTAAGGTAGCAATTTTTATGAAAAAGCTGATTGTTTTATTGATTGTCATTGCAGTCGCGGTCTATGGCGGCTCGCCTTATTACAGCGCTTATCAGCTCAAAAACGCTTATGATGCCAAAGACGGTGCTGCTATCGCTGCCGCCATTGATTACGAACAGCTGCGTCCAAGTATCCAAACGCAATTGACCGATCAATTTGCCAATACCATGACCCATTATCCATTGGTTGCTGAGTTGGGTGGTGCGCCTTTGACTGAGGCGGCAAATGGCTTCATCACACAGGCAGTCGCTGGTGCAATCACCCCGCAAAATATCGAAAAAATTATCAACACTCAAGGGCAAGCCAACAGCGCGACCAAAGAGCTGGCCGCTGCATGGGCTATCGCCAGCAATCAAGTCGATCTTAAAAACCTGATTCAAAATTTGATTATCCAGCGCGGCGATGTCAATGCGGTGGTTCAAAACCAGATGCAGCAAATCATGAAAAAACAAGCAGCGGAACTTGAGCAGCAGGTCGCCCAAGGCTCAGACAGTGATAAGCCAACATTGAGCTATTGCGGTATCAATTGCTTCACTATCAGCGGTCAAGTTAAAGGCTACCCGCTCACTGTAGAGATGCAGCGCAACGGTTTGATTGATTGGAAAATCGTTGATATCGTCTTGCCATAACATAATGTGAATGGCTATTGGGGAATTTTTCTATAGAGCGTTTTAACTTATTCTACTTCTGAAACCTCTAAATATAGTCAATTTGAAATAAAATCGACACGCTAATATTGCCAGTGCTACTGGGATAAATTTTACCTGCTTGCTGTGTCTACGCTGACAGAGGCTGCGCAAAATTCATCCCAGCAGCACTGTATTGGTTTTTTATAATGATTCAACTATAATCAGCGTTCTCAAAATTGTAAATTGCACGACGCGATCCATTATTTCCCAAGCTACTGTTGCCTAAGATTTCTCTTACTGATCTGCTCATCGAATTACAGGCGGTAGGAATACCGCCCAAAGTCATACGATAAACGTGATATCTTCTTAGGCCTAATAGCAGGACGATTTATTGTGCCGCTATTGTCGCACCAGCAGCACGTTCAATCAATTGCGCTACTGGCGCATCGGGGCTCAAAGTACCAAAGGTCAATCCGTGTTCGCCTGCAATGCGCGAACGGCAGAATTCCGTCGCGATGTCTGTATGATCACCCAGCAGAAAAATCGACGCCTGCAGCATCAATGCCAAGCGCTCAATCACATAACGACTCCGAAATTCTAAGGTCTCGATATCGTCGAAGCGTTGCGCCAAGCATTTGAGTTCGGCATCGTAATGGGCATTCTTACCAGCAGCATTCTGCAATTCGGCAAATAGAGCGTCGCGCGTTTCCGGCTCTTTGCGTAAGGCGCGTAATACATCGAGGCACTGCACATTGCCACTGCCCTCCCAGATAGAATTCAATGGCGCTTGCCGATAAAGGCGCGGCAGGATATTTTCTTCCACATAGCCGATACCGCCTAAACACTCCTGCGCCTCGTTAACCAATACGGGTGTGCGCTTGCATATCCAGTACTTGCCAATGGCAGTCGCAATGCGTGCCAATGCAGTCTCATGTGGGTCTTTGCCACTCATTTCAACCGCACGAGCAACACGCATGGTCAGAGCGATGGCGGCTTCTGACTCCAAAGCCAAATCAGCCAACACATTGCGCATCAGGGGCTGGTCAACCAGCAGTTTGCCAAAAGCCTCGCGCTTGCTAGTATGATGAATCGCCTGCACAACGGCTTGGCGCATTTGTGCTGAAGAGCCAATCATACAATCCAATCGGGTTAACGCCACCATCTCTAAAATGGTAACGATGCCGCGCCCTTCTATACCAACCAATTCACCAAACGCGCCTTGGAACTCGACCTCGGATGAAGCATTGGACCAATCGCCCAGCTTATCCTTTAATCGTTGTATTCGAACCGCGTTGCGCGCGCCATCGGGCAAAAAGCGCGGTACTAAGAAACAGCTAAGACCGCCTTCGGTCTGTGCCAGCACCAAATGCGCATCACACATTGGCGCTGAAAAAAACCATTTATGACCGATGATCTCATAGCTTCCATCTTCTCGGCGAAGCGCTCTGGTGGTATTGCGCCGTAGGTCTGAGCCGCCTTGTTTTTCGGTCATGCCCATACCGATAGTACAGCCTGTTTTTTGTTCCATTGGCAGGCTACGTGGATCATATTCCGCTGATAGAAGCTTGGGCAACCATTTTTTTGCCAGTGCTGGTGCATGGCGTAGCGCCGGAATCGCTGCATAAGTCATCGACATTGGGCAACCAAAACCCGCATCCGCCTGCGAGCCAAGATACATTACCGCTGCCCGTGCCACATGCGCCCCATCACGATTTTCATGGCGCCAAGCAAAGCTACTCATGCCATATTCTATCCCAGCTGCCATCAACTCATGATAGGCAGGATGAAATTCGACCTCGTCTATACGACGACCATAGCGGTCAAAAGCGCGAAGTTTAGGAGGATTTTCATTGGCGGCAAAACCACTATCAATCAAATCACCACCAGTACGAGCGCCAAAGGCACTCAGATGATCCTGCGCCCATAATCCGCCCTCGCGAGCAACCGCTTCCATCAGGGCTATGTCTGTCTGCCATGCATTATAATTTTCTAGCGCAACCGGCTGATTGCACACCTCATGTGTATTGAATTGGTTCATCGTTGACAACATCCTTGTTTGATAGGCCGTCTTGCCTTGTCCTCTCTATAGTACGATGTTAATATTACATATGGAATCATATTTTGTCAAAAACTGTAATACATCTTGGCCAACGCCGCGCCTTCTTGTGCTGCGACTGCTAACTGTGGCGGATGGGAAAACCTTGACGGTTGCTGAGGCCGTTCGCGCAGGTGCACTATTTGATATGACCGAAAATAGCGTGCGCGTGACCATGGCGCGGTTGACGCAAGCAGGGCTGGTCGAGGCAGTCGATGCTGCTATTTATCGATTGGGTGCTAAAGGGCAAAAACTGGGTGCTGATGTAGCGGCATGGTCTACGGTGGATCAACGTGTGACAGAATGGGACAGCACATGGATCGCCGTTACCACGGGCGGTCTACCACGTAGCGACCGTAAAGTGCTCCGTGCCCGTGCACGCGCGCTCTCCTTGTTAGGCTTTCGAGAGCTAGATACCGGTCTTTATCTGCGCCCCAACAATCTATCGGGCGGCGTCGATACCGTACGCGCACGACTGTTAGATCTCGGCTTGGGAGAGGAAGCTGCCGTTTTTAAAGCCAGCGTCTTTGATAGCGTTCGACAGGAAAAAGCCTTATCACTTTGGTCTGATATGCAGCTGGAAGCAAGCTATAAAGAAATCTCACAACGATTGAATGACTGGTTGGCCACCAAAGATAAGCTACCACGTGAGGCTGCCTTGCGTGACGTCTATCTGCTCGGTGATGCCGGTATCCGCAGCGTAATTTTTGATCCGCTGCTGCCCGCACCGCTGGTCAATGAGACCGAACGGCAACAGTTCTTTGCTACCGTCAGACGCTTCAATAATGAAGGTCGCCGCCTGTGGTATGCGTTTTTTAAGGAAAGTAATTTATGAAAAGGGTCGTTTTAAAAGTGATATTTTAAAATCGAGACAAGCCAGCCGAGTGTACGCGATACATGAGTATGGCTGGCGAGTTTGATTTTGTGGCAGTTTTATAGTGGACAGACGATAAATTATTTAATGCCCAAAGGTTATTTAATACCTAGAAATTCTAAAAACTCTGGACTCTCAAAGCTCGCTTGATAGAGGACGCCATCTTCACGATAAATAGCAGGCGTGGCCATCACTGCCAGTCCCGCCGCTTTTTCGCGATTGGGCGTCACGTAATCAACATTACAGCTGGCAGCGGCTGGCGTCATTTTCCCAATTAACATGGCTTTATCAAGGGCTTTGCGGCGGCTGTCCTTATCAGCTTGGCACCAAATGGCACGCATTTGCGCAGGTGACTGTTCATATATCGGATAAGCGATGGTTTTTACTGTGACACCTTTGGTATTGAGCATAGGAAATTGTTGATGTAGCTTACGGCAATAAGGGCAATTGACATCGGTAGCCACATAAATAATGGCTTTTTCTGCGCTGATAGCGGGATAAGTAATCAATTGCGACTCATCTAAAGCCACGAATACTGATTGATTTTTGCGCATTTCAAACGCTTCATCAAGTCCGATAAATTGACCGTTTTCGATGACGGATATCTCACTGTCAGTGATGTATTGCGCATCGTCCGATAGCAAGAAAGGCACCCCTTCTAACGTTGCTCCCCAGATAACGCCCGGCACTGCCGTATAAAAGAAAGGTGTTTTAGCGCTCATATTTTTCAGCGCACTCATATTGGCGAGTAGCGATGACTTGACGGTAGCACTGACCGGCTTGCCTATTTGGTCACGATTACTACGGACTGGCGTTTTTGTCACGACCCGCTTGCTGGGGTTTTTCTGTAGCTCGCCTTGGATGACATAATTGCCATCCTTAGTGATATGCAGTGGTAGCTGCCCTACTAGGTTGACTTGATACATATTAGGCAACTTAGAAGGCACAATCGAGGTTATCTGTGTCTTAATCCCTGCTTGCGTTAGTAACTGGCGTAAGCGCTTGTCCACCGACTGGCCTACCGTACCAGCGGCTGGCGTGGTTTGCACGCTTGAGCTGAGTTTGTTATTAATGGCATCAGTGGCACTCGGCTGGGCACAGGCTGTCGTCGCCAATAGTATCGCGCTCATCAAACCAGCAGACTTTAATACAAGTTGTTTCACGGAGACAGTCCTATTTGTTATAAAAGAAGTGTTTTAACAGACGTGTTCGGCAAGTTTCTCTAACAAGCATCCACTTCATTATGCAAAAAAATAGATTAAAAAGATAACGGGACTTTAGCATATGCGCTAACTTTGACAGCGATTAAAAGGCCAAATTTGCAAAATTGCTACTGAGCTTTAAGAGACAGGCAATACAAATATAGATAAGTTAGGGTCTGTCGGCGTAGGCACAGCAAGCCCAAGAAATTTGTACCAGCTTCGTGCGTTATATCTTTTATCTATTTTATTCAGTATTGACGATAGCAGACAGACATAACAGGCAGCAAAAAGCAGCGCACTTTAATAGTGGCTGCTCATGTTAAATCTTATTTTCACAAATTATTTTAGGGTTCAATAAGGCGAAAATTTAGAATTTGGCGACTTCTTCTTCGGTTAAGAAGCGACTATCGCCTTTTTCCAAACCGTCTAAAGTGATATGACCAATACTGGCGCGATGCAGCTCAGTCACTCTATTACCAAAATAACCCATCATACGTTTTACTTGGTGATACTTGCCCTGCTCTAAAGTTAAACGCGCATGAGTCTCATCGATGAACTCAAGAACCGCAGGCTTGGTTTCTTCATGTTCGCCTTCTAATAAGATACCTTCAGCCACTTTTTTAACAGCATTGGCTTGAGCGTCGCTGTCCATCGCTTCAGCCAAGGTCAGCTCATAAATCTTGGCATGGGCATGTTTAGGGCTGGTGACACGGTGCAACCATTTGCCATCATCACTGATGAGCAACGCACCAGTCGTATCGACATCGAGGCGACCCGCAATACGTAAGCTGCCAAGCTCTGGTACCGAAATCAGCTCGGTGACGATAGGATGTTCTTTAACTTTTAAGGTACATTCAAAACCTTCAGGCTTATGCAGGAGTATATAGCGATTGCCCGCCGCGACCGATAGTGGCTCGCCTGCCCACATGACATCATCGTTGACGATATCGACATGGACGCCAGGATCTTTGATTATCTGATCATTGACCGTGATTTCACCCGCGTGCATAATCTTTTTGGATTCTTTGCGCGACAGCTCAGTGGCCTTACTAATAAATTTATCTAAACGCATACGATTGACTACCATCAGTGTTATGTTACCACTCCCAACTCTGCCGCTAACGGAATGAACTTAACGAAATCGCTAATTCTATCCGCCGCGCCAAGGCTACTAGATTAGCACTTAGGCGCGACTCGCTCGTTATCTTTAAGCGTGAGAAATGGTACTATAATGAAAAATTAAATGAACACTGCGCCAAATATGGACAACAGTGAAAGTTAGACAAGTTTACCATATCCTACCTAGACCTGATGAAATATGAGCTATCAAACGCTAAAACGTGCCGTCACTGCCCGCCTAGAAATCAAAAAATCTGATTTTATCGCTTATGCGTATCCGGTGCACTCACGTGAGCAAGCAATGTTTCACGTGGAACAACTACGTGAGAAATATGCCGATGCCCGTCACTACTGCTGGGCCTATATCATTGGTGACCCTGATAATACCACCAGCGCTGGATTTGACGACGATGGCGAGCCGAGTGGTACCGCAGGACGTCCGATATTAAATGTCTTACAACACAAATCTATTGGCAACGTCATCATCATTGTGGTGCGTTATTTTGGCGGGATTAAACTGGGCGCTGGCGGTCTGACCCGTGCCTATGCAGGTTCTGCGCAAGCGGCGGTCGACCAGATGATTTTAAGCCCTTATGTAGCCATGAGCCGAGTGCAAATACTCGCAGAATTTGCGACCGAAGCGCAATGCCGCTATGTGGTTGAGAGTCTAAACGGTCGTATTGATGAGGTCGCTTACAGTAAGCAAGTCACCTTGACCGTGACGCTTGCTGAGGCAGATATTGAGACTTTAAAAGAACGCCTTGCGATGGATGGGCGGGTATTGGATGAAACATGAATTCAACCTCAAACCATCAAAAAGCCATCAAAAATTTGAGTAACCATGCGTTCACTGAAAGTCTTTGGTTTTCAATATATCTATCGGTATTATACGCTTACTCTCAACACTAACGATAAGATCACGCCATGCAAACCTACAACCTCCCCGACCATTTCAACCCCACGCCTTTTAAGCCGCCATTTTGGCTCTCTAACCCGCATCTGCAAAGTATCTTGCCCAAGTTTTTTGCACCAGCAGCACCGACGTATCGTCGGATGGTGATGCAAGACTCTCTAGGTGAGACTGATATTGCTTATGACTTTTATGATGCGCACCCTATAAAAGCAATCGAAAATGATGAGCGTGAACAAACACCTTTAATCGTCTTGTTTCATGGTATGGAAGGCAGTAGCGACAGTCATTATGCGCGGGTTTTGGCGTATCAAATGCACGCGCAAGGCTGGCACTTTGTGGTGGCGCACTTTCGCAGTTGTGGCGGTATCCCTGCGAATGGTCGAGTCTTTTATAATGCCGGTGACACCGATGAAGTGCATCACGCGCTACAAAATCTCAGCGAGCGATATGCCAATATTTATGCGGCTGGGGTGTCACTAGGTGGCAATGCCTTGGCAAAATACATGGGCGAATATGGGGATAAAGCCATCTGCAAGGGTGCTGCGGTCATCTCTGCACCTGTCGATATGTCATCGGCGGCGCTCAATATGCACAGCTTTTTGAGCCATCGTATTTATACACCATATCTACTCAATCCTATCATCAAAAAAGCACTGGCAAACGACATCACCAAAGAAGAAATCGATGCCATCAAAGCGGTCAATCGTATCAGCGACTTTGATGACATCTTTACCGCACCGCGTCATGGCTACCGCTCCAACAATCACTATTACCAAGCGTCCTCTGCCCTTCCATACTTGATCAATGTGACCAAGCCTTTATTATTAATCAGTGCCAAAGACGACCCTTTTATTGGCTTTACCGCGACGCCAAATGATGTCTCTGACAGCGTCACTCTCATCGACACCGATCATGGCGGGCATATCGGTTATTTGCGATATCGTTCAGATAAAGATAAATCTACCCATCTTTATAAAAAATCAAGATTTGATATTAATTGGATACCTGAGACCGTCAGCGCTTACTTTCACTCTATTGGCGTGCCTTTTAATAATAAATGATACTCTAGTAAATGAGACTTTGGCACGCTAAATACTATTGTTCAACTTTTGAGACTGTTCTATGTATCCTTTTCTACGCTATAGCAAATCTATCGTGAGTGCGGTTATCGCGAACAAAAAAGGTCGGTCTTTAGATCTGGCGCAGACTAGTGAAGTGATGGTTCGTTGTAGCCTCACGGATCTCGATCCTATGCTAGAGATGAATAATGGTCGGGCATTAACCGTCTATGATATAGGACGTACTGATTTTATTATCCGTACTGGTCTTGGGCGTTTATTGCTCAAACAGCGTTGGGGTATGGTAGTGGCTGGCAGCACGATTCAGTACCGTAAACGTATTCGTCTGTTGGACAAAATCACAATTAGGACGCATATCGTCGGTATAGACGAGCGCTGGATATATCTGGAGCATTCTATGTGGGTAAAGGGCAAGCCATGCTCGTCTATGCTGCTAAGAACTGGCGTCACGGAAGGTGGTAGAGTGGTAGATACTGCACGGGTGTTAGAAGGACTAGGTAAAGCAGACTTAAAATTGCCACCGACTGGTTATGTGGCAGAGTGGATTGAGAGTGATGGTGACCGTCCGTGGCCGCCAGTGGGTTAGGTATCTACGTCGAAAAAGTTAGACAGTTGAGAGCGGAGTAACTTACTTATAAGTTTCTAGAAACCTTATAACGACTATTCTATAACAATACATTATATAAAAAAGAATAATAAATGCTAGGATAGTAGTCTGTTCAATAGTCAAAATAACTTATAAGGAGAATAATATGGTTAATAATACGGATTATGTCGGTACGCTATTTGATAATAGTGACTCAAACCCAAGTAAAATTACCTTAGCCTTTACCATGGCAGGCGTGGCACTTAAAAAAGGTCACTCTGCATCCGTGATATTGATGGTAGATGCGGTACATTTGGCATTACCCAACGCTTTAGATAACGTCAATATTGGCGCACCATTTGAACCTGTGGGCGAATTGCTAGAAGCCTTTATCGAAAAAGGCGGTAACGTGCTAGTTTGCGGCGCTTGCATGAAACATAATGGTGTCGAAGAATCCGCTATCGATAAGCGCTTCGAAGTGATTAGCGGTGATGATGTGGTTGAGCTGCTGATGCATGCGAAAGGGTCGTTGCAGTTGAATTGATGCTTAAATCTCAATAATTAAAAAGGTCATAACTTAGTCTCTAAAACTGAGTTATGACCTTTGTTTTATCTAAGCGTAATTAACGCGATACTCTTCGACCTTTTGTAAGATCTCATCTACAGTCCCTTTTAGCTCTGGTCCCATACGTAAATACTCTTGCTGACGTTCGTCTTTGAGTAATGAAACTGTAGCGTAGTAAATAGGTTTGAAATACTCTTTTATTCCAAATTTATCTAATATGTTCAGAATAGTTTCATATTGATTTTTAGCTAAAAGAAATAAAAGAATATCTTCAAAAAAAGTAATCCTTATCATATCCTCAGATAATTCTACTTTTGACATCGGTGGTTGGCTTAGTAATTGTTTTACAAAGACTTTATCTATAACTTCTATAAACTTCTCAAGCTCATTGTTCCATAAGCAATAAATACTATATAAACTCATAAAAGGTAAGTTCTCCCAAGAAGCACCTTCATCAAAGTTACTATTTTTCATAACTTGGAATAACTCCTTCTTATATCCATTAAGAGAGAAGTGGAAAACAGTTTCAAATATGTGTATACCTTCAATGAACCCAGTATTTTTTTCAGTGAATAATCTTAAAATTATATTTAATGAATCAAAGTATATTGAATCCAATACGAACAAATTATGTGAATACACTAAATACTCTAATATAGTTAGTTTATCTAAATTTTCTTCCAACAAGTCGAATAGCTTTCTATCTTCTCCCTGATCTGTGAGCCTTTTTATATTCTGTATAAGTTCTTCATACTCTGCATCCGTATCATGAAAATCTATTGACTTAACATTTTTAGATTGACTTAAAGCCATTATTTTTTTGATGTTATTATCTATTTTCTCAGATGCTAATAGTGCATCTAGAAGCATATGACTAGCTCTATTATCAGCTTGAGTTGATAATTTGTATGATACTTCTACTAATATATTTGATAAGTTTTTATCACCATACCAACTCTCTAAAAATCTTGTAAGCCATAACACACGACGCTTGTCATTCTGATTGCCATAGCGCATCAAATACCAAATATTAAAAAAACGCTCTTTAACTATATACAGGTGATTTTTAGTATCCGTTTCAACTTTATCAATTATCCACTGCTTTTGAAGTTTGACCAGTTGTGCGGATACTGTCTTACTCGGTAAGCGCGTTTGTTCCGCAATTTCTTTGGTGCTCATCGCATCCCAATTCATCGCTATCACATGTACAATCGCTTTTTGCTGCCGTGATAAATCATCCATCCGATGTTTATATAAAGGTGTCGTTTTATCTATGGTTTCTTCTAAATAAGCATAGCTACTCTCTTTTGCCCCTTCCATAATAATTTGAAATAGCAAAACAATGGTACGCGGTACACCATCCGTTAAGCGCCTGACTGCTTCTATACGTTCAGGATGCTCAGTAATGATTTCTTCAATCGTTTTCACTGCTTCTTCACCAGTTTGTTTCGCCAGAGAGCGTAACAACTCGTGCATTTCGTCTTCACTGATTGGTTTTAAATTAACCAATTTAAAGAATTGATAAAAGGGCGCTGCACCGTCAAAATGTGCTTCCAGCAACTGACTGGAACCACCAATTAGACGAATGTGTGGATGTAAACTCAGTACTTCACGAAGCTGTGCATGTTCAATGTCATCAAAATCTTTAAATAACTCTCCTAAATTATCAACGAAGACGATTATTTTTTGCTTATTTTTAACTAAATGGCTTTGTATCAATTCCCAAGCAATTTCGGCACTGTCATCTAAACTTGAGACTTGCTCAAATAGTTCCGTGTATATATCAGCACTTTGCTCTGCAAGCTTTTCAGTAATACGTAACCAAAAAGTGAATAGTGACAAGATGCCATACTCTTCTTCATTGAGTAGAATAGGAATTAACCAGCTATTTAACTCTTCATCTTCACCCACTTCATTTGCTAGGCGTGATAACAGTGTTGTCTTGCCAGCGCCACGTACA
Source organism: Psychrobacter okhotskensis (assembly GCF_965638355.1). NCBI lineage: Bacteria > Pseudomonadati > Pseudomonadota > Gammaproteobacteria > Moraxellales > Moraxellaceae > Psychrobacter > Psychrobacter okhotskensis. Next base: position 49,438 of record NZ_OZ281822.1, on the reverse strand, counting down.
CCTTGGATAAGATAATGTGTCTCGGGCTTCGCCATTGACCCTTTTTGAATATCTTTCCAAATTCGCTGATACTCTTTTTTACGTATGCTAAAACCTGCTTTTAACAGCTGGGCATCTATATTTTGCGTGTTATAAAGTAAGACTGAATGACTTTTCGTATTATTTTCCATAACGAATCCACCAGCGTTTTAGGAGAGGAGAGGTAAATTGATAGGTACTATCATCAGGTTGATAGAGGTAACCATCGTGTAGCAGGCAGTTAATGACATACCTACTATCCACTTGGTCTTTAAAGTCAGCCTGCTGTGATAGGTTAAATAACTCGCCATAAACCACACTGTTATTTACTTGGCTTACCAAGTCTAGAACTTGTTGGGCATAAGAACGCTCAATTTTTTCTAGTCGGTTTAATCTATCACGCCAATGAGAAAAGACGGTTTTCATTGCTGGACTAAACAAATTATCGATAGCTACTTTTACATCGCTATGTTCGATTTGGCGTTCTTCTTCATCAAAAATTTCAATAAGCTGTTCACATACTAACCCTAAATAATAGGGCATATTCCAACTCACTTCATCAATGATAGTTTGCTTAGTCTCTTTGTCTAGAACAATTTCTGGACAATGCTTTTTAATATAAAATTCTATAAACTCTATGGCTCGGTTATCTTTAAAAGGACGAACACTCATAGTCACTAGCATATTAATCAAGTCAGTAACTGCCAACTTTTCTGCTAATGTGTCTAACCCTATTGACCCTGTTAAGATAAACTGAACTTTCTCGTTGAACTCAGGGTCTTGACATAGTGCACGAATACCAGATAAAAACTGCTCTACACCTTTTTTGCCCTGTTCATTAAATATCTTTTCTAGTACATCAGGGAATTCATCAATCGCAATAATGATAGTCTCTTCACTCAATTTCAGACTCTCATACAATACATCTCGAATCATCTCATGAGTAATGATTTTGGTAACGCTCTGTTCTTTACTCATCCCAACTTCAATATTTGCTGGACTAACTGATAGGCTAAAATTTATGCTTTTTGCCCACTCTACAAGTTTGCCCTTTATCTTGTCAGATTTTTTTATGTGATTGGACTTATATATTTCACGTAACATTTTTTGATAAAAACTCTGCTCGTTATCACAAGCTTGTACGAAAACATATATAACAGCGTATCCTAATTTAGGCTGATCTTTAATATGAGTAATCAGTGAAGACTTTCCCACCCGTCTAGGTGCAAGCAATAAAACATGAGCACCATCTGACAAGTGTCTCCATAGTTTTTTTTCATCAGCAGGTCTTGGAAAGTAATTATCGCCTGTCGCTATGTTTCCTGTGCTCATCTCTCATCCAATTATGACTACGATTTTATAGTCATAATACTTAACTACAAAATCGTAGTCAAATATTTTAACTACAAAATCGTAGTCAAAATCCATCACCCTATTCAGCAACTAAATAAACACTATCCAACATACTCATTGCTTACCTCTGTTAAAGTAAGTGAGATAAAAAACCTAACAAAACAAAAAGGACGCCAGTCATGACCTTAATGAATACCCTTAATCTGATCCATCCCATCGTGCAAGCACCGATGGCAGGCGCAACCACCCCTGAGCTGGCAGCAACTGTCAGTAACTTTGGTGGACTGGGGTCGTTAGGGAGTGGGACGACCGCACCAGATGTTTTGCATGATCACATTAATAGCCTTAAATCGCTGACCGACCGCCCCTTTATGGTCAATCTAATGGTGTTGTCTGAGCATGATTCTACTACGTTGGATAGCGCAATTCCTGCTTGGCTAAGTGATTATTATCAAGAAAACAATATAGACATGGCGCTACCTGACCGCCCCGCGCCAAACTTTGCAGAGCAGCTAAAAGTGCTCTATGACAATCCTGTCCCTGTCGCTAGTTTTACCTTTGGCATTATTAGCGCCGAGCAAGTGCAAGGCTTAAAAGATTTAGGCACACGTGTCATCGGTACTGCCAATCACCCATTGGAAGCGAAAGCATGGGCAGAGATTGGCGTCGATGCGGTATGTGTGCAAGGGGTGGAGGCTGGTGGGCATCGCGGTGGTTGGTTGCCGCAAAGTGAAAACGATCCATTGGGATTATTGACGCTAATAAGTCAAACGCGTGCCTGCACCGATATTCCTTTAATTGCGGCTGGTGGCATTATGACGGGACAAGCGATCAAAGCAATTCAAACAGCCGGTGCCGAACTGGCGCAAATCGGCACGGCGTTTTTGACCACCGATACATGTGGTATCAATGACACTTATAAACAAGCATTGCTCGACGCTAGCGAGAATAAACGCAGTAGCGAGACGCGCTTAACACAACTATTCTCAGGTAAGCAGGCTCGCGGTTTATTGAACGATTATTTGCGTGACTTCGCTCAATTTGAAAGCGCGTATGAACTACCGCCCTACCCTCAATTAAATGCAATGACCAAAGTTTTACGTGCACATGCGAAACAAAACCTAGATGCAGAATATCAGTCTCTATGGGCAGGGCAAGGCGTGGCTTTGGTCAGACAAGAACGGACGATTGAATTATTAGAGCGGCTGGTAAAAGAGTGTTAGTTTTCTTGATGTAGAAACAATATTCTAACCAAAAAAAAGAAACACCAGTCTACCTGATGTTTCTTTTTTGGTTTAGAACAAGTATTTTTGACCTAAACAACTACTTCTTTAGTCCTTTTCGAAACGCTTTATAATCATCCGCTGTTTGGTCAAGCGCTTCGACCATCGGTACATGACCGACTTCTGGCATCATAATAATCTGTGATTGTGGGATGATTTCTTTTATCACCTTGACCGTTTCAGGCTTAATGACTTGATCTTTATCACCCCAAACCACTAGCGTCGGAATATTATATTGCGCGATGACTTTGGCACGTTCCTCGACACTATCTGTGACGATTTGCTCAAGGATTTTGGCGTGTAGCTCTTTATTAGCGATACGTTCTTGGGCAAATACTGCTTTGACAGACTTAGGCAAGTAAGGCGGCTTATACATCACAAAATCAAACATTTTGTAGAAGTCTTCTTTGTTATTGACCAGTAGCGGATTGTTCTCTAAAGTCGCGCCTTCTAGCGATTTAGAAATACCTGCTGACCAAAACCCTGCTGTGTCCACTAACCATAGACTTTTGACGTCTTTAGGGTACTTTGCCGCATAAGCGACACTGATCGCCCCGCCCATCGAATTGCCACCGACATGAATGTTTGACGCGACACCTTTGGCTTGCAGCAACTCATGCAAACGCGTGGCCTGCGCCTCCGAGCGATAATCTGCGGTCATAGGCTTGCTAGACTCACCAAAGCCCAGCAGATCAGGAATGATCAGATGATAGCCCTCTAGCTGACTGGCGATGCGCGTAAAGTTATCTTTATTACCGCCAAAGCCATGAATCAATAGTAACGGCTCGCCCGTCACATTCGCGTTTTCGGCATAAACCATTTTGTCGCCAGAAGCTAGGGTCAACGATTTGACTTCTAAATCTGACTTATTGCGCTCATACTGGATAATTTTTTGCGTGGTATTGACCGCTAAAGAATTGGGGGCAGTCGTACAACCCACCACTGATAGACTGAATAGAGCGGCAAGGCCTAAGCGTTTTAATAGCATCGAAACATCCTTATTAAGAGGTAATATGAAAGTGTCTTGTAGACCATGATTCTAACGGCAAACTTATGCTTATATTTTTTAATTGATAACTTTGCAGTCAAAACATTATCCCTTTGCATTTGATAAACAAGACTACCGCTTCCCTGATTACCTTTCTAATCAAGATGCCACACACATTGTCATTTATAATGAGCGTTTTTATTACATTAACGTTTATTTCATTAGGGTCTGTTGAACATTCAAATATCAGGACTGCTGATTGCTAAAATCGTCCCAAACCTTTTATCAAATCAGGCGTAAACCGACAATAATGTCGAGACCTTAGCTAGGTTTACAACAACGTTTGGGGTGATTTTAGTATCAGCCTTTCAGGGCAGGGCTATTTTTTGCCAATACATGGCTAAATTATCTAACCTAGAATGACTAGGCGTCAAAAATTTCACTGCGTATTGTCTAAAAAATAACCACTGCCAGTGCCACATTTGAATGTTCAACAGACCCTACTATTAGATTAGCTACTTAATCTTCTGTTAGGACTCTTTTTTACCATCAACCGAAGCCCATTTGGATGGCGCAAAAGGATGCACATTGAGCGACACTATTACTTCCACTGACAAATCGCGTGACCTTACCGAGGGGTCGATTGCCAAAACCATGCTGCTGTTTGCCTTGCCAACCCTTGGCTCCTCGGCACTACAGTCATTAAACGGCTCGATCAATGCTGTTTGGGTCGGCCGGTTTTTGGGGGAAGAGGCACTTGCCGCAACGGCGAACGGCAATATCTTAATGTTTATCATGATTTCATTCGTGTTTGGTTTCGGTATGGCGGCCACTATTTTTATTGGTCAAGCCATGGGTCAAAACGATGACGTTAAGGTTAAGCGTACCATGGGGACGGCGCTAGGGAGCATTATTCCAATCAGTATATTGTTATCAGCAATAGGCTGGATATTTGCCCCAACGCTACTCGATCTGCTCGGTACGCCGCCAACTGCTTTTGAGCTTGCTTTGACTTATCTGCGGATGATCTTTATTGCGATGCCCGTCACCCTAACCTTTACGCTGATGATGATGGCACTGCGCGGTACGGGGGATTCCACCACGCCGCTTTGGTTTATCGCGATGTCGGTCGTGATTGATCTGATTTTGACGCCGACGCTTATTTTGGGTTTAGGCCCTTTTCCTGAATGGGGTATCTTTGGCTCAGCCGTTGCAACGGCAGTTGCTAATACGTTAGCGCTTATCGGTATGGTCGTCACTATGTACTGGCGTGGTTCGGTGCTGACACTCAGTATGCCAGAGCTGCGCTTTTTGCGGGCAGACCTTGGCATCTTAAAGTCGATGTTTTCCAAGGGCTTGCCGATGGGTTTGCAGATGATCGTCATCTCTACGGCAGCGCTAACCATGCTATCGCTCATCAACCGCGAAGGCGTACAGACGACCGCTGCTTATAGCGCCACCCAGCAACTTTGGACTTACGTGCAGATGCCCGCCATGGCGCTAAGTGCCGCCGCTAGTGCGATGGTCGCTCAGAATATCGGTGCCAATCAATGGAGCCGAGTGGCAGGGATTACCCGCTGGGGGCTTATCTTTAACGTGATATTGACAGGCACTATGATTGGGATACTGACTATTTTTGATAAAACTATTTTAAGCTTGTTTTTGGGTAGTGACAGTGCGGCGGTGCCGGTCGGTCGGCATATCCAAACCATGGCGACGTGGGGCTTTCTCTTTTTTGGGATAGCGCAAGTGTTCTTTGGCACGATGCGTGCCAACGGCTATGTGATCTGGCCACTGTTAGTCATGGTAATTTCGATGTATCCTGTGCGACTTGGTTTTGCTTTTGGCATGTATCCACTACTGGGTGCCGATGCGCTTTGGTTATCATTCCCTGCAGGTATGGTAGCCACCGCGGTCATGGGGGCAGGATTATATCTATACGGTGGCTGGCGCAAAGGCGAAAACTTGTCAAAAGAAGAAGCCGCGCAAGGGTGCGAGGGCTATCGTGCTCAGATAGGCACTTCGGCGTCGTGCCGTGATCTGGCACCGACCACTTCATGGAAGCGCTTACCTTCACTCAGTGTTGCAAGCTTGCGCCAAAAATTTCAGGGTAGCGATTAAACGAATCATAATAAACAGTAGTAGTGATGATCTGGCTTTAATATTACCCAAGTAAAAACCTGACTGCCGCTGCTGCATGAATGGCAGTGGTATCAAAAACTGGAATCAGGCTGTCTGCTTGTTTAATGAGCAGTCCAATCTCGGTACAGCCCAAAATCACACCTTCGCATCCTTCATCCGCTAACTGCTCAATGACCTTTATATAATAGGCTCTTGAGCTGTCTTTGAATGCCCCTACGCAAAGCTCGTTCTTAATAATGCGATGCACTTCTGTACGCGCATCACTCTCTGGTATCGCTACTTGTAAGCCTGCGTCAAGCAAACGTTGCTTATAAAAATCCTCAGTCATCGTAAACTGAGTGCCCAGTAAGGCAATTTTCGTCAGACCTTGCGCCTTAATTGCTTGAATAGTGGCATCAGCGATATGAATCAAAGGTAAGTCGGTCACGTCTTGCACCGCATTAAACAGCTTGTGCATAGTATTAGAGGCGATCATTAATCCTTGGGCATCTGCGGCTTGTAAACGTTTGGCACTATTAGCCATGAGTACGCCCAACTCTTCCCACGCTCCTTGCTCTTGCAGCTCATTAATGGGGCCAAAGTCTACACTATGTATGAGCAAATCTGCTGAATGTAATCCGCCCAGCTTATCCTTTATCCCTTCATTAATCAGACGATAATAGCTCTCGGTACTTTCCCAACTCATACCGCCGATGATGCCTAATGTTTTTTGTTGAGAGTGTCGTTGCTTTTGAACGGCCATTTTACTGCCTTATTGGTTTGTGGTGATCGATTTTATCTTAGCAAAACTAGCAGGCTTTAGTACGCTAATTATCAAAAATATGCTTTCTCAAGAAAAAAACTAGAGTCGTTAAGATATGGCAAACTTTAAGATGAGTAATAACGATTTTACCAATGCCTCATCCCACGATATGATAGTCGCCAATAATTAATAAAGTGGCACAAAACCCTTTACTCCATCAAAAAATCATGCTGATTCAGCTATTTAAGCATGATGCTAACTGTGTAGGACTACATAATATTATGGCAGAGACCTCTACCTTTAAGATACGTACCCGTCGTAAGTACTATCGACTAATTTTTACTGGACTCATGGCATTGATGATGTCGCTCATTATCTCGACGGCATTGATATTGGTCAAAGTAGGCTTTATAGATGGTTTCTTTACGGAGCTCTTGCACTCATGGGGGCTGGCCTTTATTTTTGCTTGGCCCAGCGCTTATATCTGCGCCTACCTAGTGCAAGAGCATGTGTTGAGTAGAATTGAGTTTTATTGAATTAAACGAGCAAGATGAATTTTAAAACTTAAGTCCACCCCTACCATATAAAAACAGCTAAGATAAGCCATACCATTTTTATATAGAGGGCGCTATGACCCAATCAAGGCGTACAATCGAGCAGTTGCTCAGCCAAGGTACACTGCCCATAGAAAAGGCAGATACCGCCGCACTATTTTTAGACGTTTATCCCAGCAAGCGCACATGGCTGCAGTTTTTTGATAAAGCGCTATTGATTATCGGCGCGGTAGCGTTGGTATTATCCCTTGTGCTCTTTATTGCCTATAACTGGCTATATATGGGCAAATTGGCCAAGTTCGCTTTGGTCGAAGGCGCTTTGGTCATCACTATCGCGCTGTATGTGGCGCTGTCCTTTCGGCGTCGTTTTGCCTTTGTTCGGCAGTTGTTATTGCTGATCGCTAGCATCATTACTGGTAGCTTATTAGCGCTGTTTGGGCAGGTGTATCAGACTGGCGCTGATACGTGGCAGCTGTTCTTTGGTTGGGCCGTATTGATTACGCCTTGGGTCATCATCGCCCGTTTCCCTGCGCTTTGGCTGCTGTGGCTTGGGCTTATTAATTCTGTAACTTTGTTTTATATCGACACCTCATTGTTTTTTGGCATAGGTTACTACTATCAAGATTTTTGGCAATTCACCGTAATCACAGTTATTAATGTTATCGCTTTTTATTTATGGCTGATCTGCTTTGAAGACAAACGTGGTTCAGGACTTTCTAATTTAAAGACATCTAATTTAAGCCTTTCTGACTTGAGCCTGTCTAGCGTTACTACTGATATCACTACCAATAGCAAATTAGACACCTTCAATCTTGCCAGCACTGCCGCCAAATCCAGCCTACATTGGAGTACCTATGTCGTCGGTCTACTCAGTACGTATACCATCACTTATCTGACGATAAGCACTTTTTTTGATAATAAAAATATTCTGCTGTTCTTAGTCGCGATTTCTTTATGGCTAGGTTGGTGTGTGTTTATGCATTGGCGTTTTCGCAAGCGTACGACTGATTTGCTGATGTTGACTTACTTGTCAGGCTCAGTGATTGCGGTTGTTGTCTTTATTTTAGGCAAAGCACTGCTGAGTGATTTTGACGCTGGCGGTTTTTTATTATTAGGGCTGGTACTGATCGGTATGAGCTCCTACGCCGTCGTCTGGCTACGCAAAGTTGCTCGTCTTAAAAAAGAAAACAATGTGCCCCATACCATCGTTAAAGGGGAGCAATTATGACTAATGATATGAACGATGAGCAACGTCGTCGCCTTTTGCTATTACAACAGCACGGATTAATTAACAAGCAAAATGGGAACGATAGCTTGTTAAACCAGACTGAATCTGGAGAGCATACTCCTTGGTTTATCAACATCCTTTTTGGTTTTAGTGGGATATTTGCCAGTTTATTATTCATTGGGTTTTTGACGTTGATATTATTTGAGACTGAGATTTTTGACAGTATCATTGGAGTATTGCTTACTGGCAGCATATTGAGCGCTATTGGCTGGTCTTTATTTTATAATGCCCATTTACGTCATAGCCCATTCTGGAACAGCTTAGCCTTTGCGATTACTGTCGCTGGTCAAGCGTATATCGCCTTTGCCTTATTGACTAATGAGCTTGAACAGCCCGTAAATGTAGTCATCTTGCTACTTATACAGCTATTTATGACCATCGTCACGCCCAATTTTATTTACCGTCTATTAAGCGCTATGGTAGCGCTGGGCTGTGTCATCTATCTACTCAACTTCTATCACCTGCCCGAGTTAAGCTTAGGGCTACTGGCGCTTATGACTGCCGTTGCCAACTTACAACGCTATTCAATATTACAGCGCATTTCTGTTAAATGGCGGTCGGCGGCCTTTGATATTAGCAAAGCGCTCTCCTATGCCAGCGCTTTGATGTTGCTCAGCGTTTCGGTATATTTTATCGCCGCTGAATATGGGGGTAGCCCTGATAGCTTTGGCAGCCTTGATAGTTATGGCGACACCTTTAGCTATAATTACTACCTCGCACAAGGGTTACTGACGCTCGCCAGCCTTTATGCGGCTTTGCTTATCCTTAAGCGCTATCAAGTCAAACTGCTATCAGCAGCAGGGTTCATCATTATTTTCGCCATTGCTATATTGGGCGTTATGTCGATCTATGTCTCAGGATTGCTGACGACCAGCCTTATCATCGTCATCGCGGTTGCCAACAGTCAGCGCGTGCTATTAGGGCTAGGTATTACAGCATTAGTCGGCTATATATTTTGGTATTACTATCAGCTCGATACCTCTTTATTGATCAAATCCGCCTCCCTGCTAAGCATCGGTATCGGTTTACTATTGATGCGCTGGTTACTCATAAAACGTTATTTTGCGATTAGTAAAAGGAGTAGCGAAGCACTGACAGTGGCTAACGAGAAGGAGCGCTTGTCATGAGTAAGATAAATAATCCATTGCTGGGGCAAAAGTCTGTAGCCAAGCCGCTACCGTGGTGGCAAAAGCGTACATTTACCATCGGTGTTGCGCTACTGGGTTTGATCATAATATTAGTCATAATGACCGTTAATGTCGCAAAGTTTGAGACCCATTTAGCTACTGGCGACACCGTGCTATTAGAGCTTGCGCCCGTTGATCCGCGCAGCTTTATGCAAGGCGATTATATAACCCTGAGCTATGCGTTAGAAGGTGAGGTACTCAACGAATTAAACAAAAAATTTCCAGAAAACGAATACTATATTGATGCTAGTGAAGGCTACGTCATCGTCACTTTAGATGAAAATAACGTCGGTACGTTTACCCGTCTAGTCAATGTCATACCGAGCGATTTAGCCGCTAATGAGATGGCGCTTTACTACCGCGTGCGCAATAACGAATTGAAGCTGGCGACCAATGCTTTCTTCTTTCAAGAAGGTCATGCTGAAGCGTTTGAGATGGCAGAGTATGGATTGTTTCGCGTGAATGATAAGGGCGAGCCGCTACTCACAGATATGGTTGATGGAGTGTTTAAAGTGATTGAGCCTGAAGTTAACGACCTTGAGACCAATAATTTCGAGACTAATCGCTTTGACAATGAAAAAGTCTTTGATGATGACAAAACCTTTGATAATTAAGCCTGGTAAATGCTCAAAAATTTAACCTCTAAAACTAGTCTCTAAAAAACCAGTGACAACATCAGGTAACCAAAGTTGCCTTGTTAGTCCTCAGGACAACTTGCTAAGGTAATTGCTACTTATTTTTATTACTTATAATGATAATAAAGGAACATCTTATGCAAGCCTACCTTCTCCATAAAGCAGGCGGTATTGAAAACCTAATTTTGAGCGATGTTGATAAGCCGAAGCCAAAAGCCAATGAGCTATTGATTGAAGTCAAAGCTATTAGTATCAATCCCGTCGACGTAAAAATACGCGAGATGCCCAAGCTCCTCGATCAAGTCTATGGCACTGACAGACCGCTGATTTTAGGTTGGGATATCGCAGGCGTAGTCACTGCTATAGGAGACGACGTTACCAATTTTAAAGTGGGTGACAAGGTCTTCGGACTCGTCAATTTCCCTGGTCACGGCAATGCTTATGCCGAATATGTTGACGCGCCAGCTGAGCATTTAGTCAAGATACCTAATGGCACTTCCTTTGCAGAAGCGGCCGCTACCACACTCGCCGCTTTGACTGCACTACAAGTATTAAGCCCAAGGATAAAGGCGGGTGATAAAGTCCTCATTCATGCTGGTTCTGGCGGGGTTGGCCACTTTGCGATACAGATTGCCAAGGATATTGGCGCTTACGTTATCTCAACCTCTTCTGCTGATAATAAAGACTTTGTATTATCGTTAGGTGCGGATGAGCATATCGATTACGAAACTCAGGATTTTGAAGAGCTGGTCTCGGATCTAGATTTTGTATTAGATGCTATTGGCGGTGACGTGCTTGAGAAGTCATTACAAGTCACCAAGGATGGTAAATCGATCATCTCTTTACCGACGCCGCAGTTCTCCGATAAAGCAAAAAGCTATGCTAAGCAGCATGATATCGATATTGCGTTTTTTAACGTGACCTCAAACGGCGATGATATGCAGACGCTAAAAGAGATGCTGGAAAAAGGGACACTAAAACCACACGTATTCAAAACCTTTGCCTTTACCGATTTAGCACAAGCACACCGTCAAGTCGAGACCAATCGTACCGTAGGTAAGGTGGTGGTTGAGGTTTAAACCTTCAAACTGCTACTAATCTAAAAATACTTATAAACAATAAATAAAGGATTTATTATGCGTAGTGCAACTTATAACGAATTTGGCAAACCAACTGAGGTATTAAGCCTCGGTGACCGCCCTATCCCAGAGCCCAAGGCTAATGAAGTGCGTGTCAAAACCATTCTTGCCTCCATTCACAACCATGACTTACTCACCATTCGTGGTCAATATGGCTTCAAACCAGAATTGCCAGCGATTGGTGGCTCTGAGGCAGTTGGTATCATCGATGCAGTTGGCAGTGAAGTCAAAGGCTTAAAAGTCGGGCAGCGTGTGGCAGCGGCGAGCGTACAAGCGACGTGGGCGGAATACTTCGTCGCCTCAGCTAATATGATATTTCCTGTACCCGACAGTCTGAACGATGAGATGGCCGCGCAACTTATCGCGATGCCGCTCAGCGCTCTAATGATGATTGAATTCCTAGAATTACAACCGGGTCAGTGGGTCATCCATAACGCTGCTAATGGCGCGGTCGGCAAGTCACTTGCGATGCTGGCAGCGGCGCGCGGTATCAAAACCATTAACGTGGTGCGCAATAGTGACGCAATAAAAGAATTGGAAGCGTTGGGGATTAAAAACAATATCGATACCTCAGATGAAGACTGGCAGGATCAAGTCCGCCATATCGTCGGTGATGAGGCCATCAGTGCGGCGGTTGATTCCGTCGGCGGCGAGAACAGTGGCGAGCTATTATCCTTGCTGGGTCATTATGGTACTTTGGCCTCTTTTGGTCTGATGTCAGGTAAGCCCATGGCCATCAATCCTACCGATATGATTTTTAAACAAGCCACAATGAAAGGCTTCTGGGGCAGCAAACTCAGCCAAGAGATGAGCGTGAAGCATAAGCAGCGCCTAGTGAATGAACTCATCGAACGGGCGGTCGATGGCAAATTAAAGCTACCTGTTGAGGCCACTTTTGATTTGGCTGATATCACCAAAGCAGTCGATGGCGAATTGCAATCAGGCAAAAAAGGTAAAGTACTGCTAAAACCTTAAACTGTCGTTAACTTGTCATTTAGCCAGCCTTACTTTTATTGATAATGGCAGCGTTCTTTACAGTGAGAGCGCTGCCATTTTTTATGACAGTTTTTTATAGCTTACCGCTTATAACTTACCTAGTAGTATATTGATAAACAGCGGGCAACGTTCATTTACCAAAGTCAGGTTGCGGGTATCAAGCCCTACTTGTTAAGGTTGATGAGTGATTAATCATCATTTCAAAATGAACAATCAACGATATTTATCTAACAATAAAAAAGGATATAAAGATGCGCAGCGCAACCTACAACGAATTTGGCAAACCGTCAGACGTACTCACCATCACTGACAGCCCGATGCCAGAGCCAAAAGAAAACGAAGTCCGTATCAAGACTATTTTATCCTCCATCCATAACCACGACCTCATCACTATCCAAGGCCAATATGGCACCAAGCCAAAACTGCCCGCACTTGCTGGTAGCGAAGCCGTGGGTACTGTTGATGCTATCGGCGATGGCGTCAAAGGTATGGAAGCGGGTCAACGTGTGGTGGTCACCGGTGTCGAAGGCACGTGGGCCGAGTACTTCACCGCGCCTGCCAGTAGCGTCATTCCTATACCGGACGCCATCGATGATGAAATGGCCGCGCAGCTTATTGCCATGCCGATGAGCGCCTTGATGCTCATTGAGTTTTTAGAACTAGAAAAAGGTCAATGGGTCATTCAAAACGCCGCCAATGGCGCAGTTGGTGAATCGCTTGCGATGTTGGCAGCTGAGCGCGGTATCAATACCATCAACGTCGTGCGTAGTAAAGAGTCAGCAAACGAGCTGACCGAAATTGGTATCACCGAAAACAACGTGGTGAGCGATGATGATGACTGGAAAGATCAAGTCCGTCAACTTATCGGCGATGCAAAAATAAGCGGTGCGGTCGACTCTGTCGGCGGTCAGTCTGGTGGTGACTTACTAAGCTTGCTCGGTCATGGCGGCATCATAGCAGCAGTGGGTGCGATGTCTGGTCAGCCACTCGCGCTCAATCCGACTCATCTCATCTTTAAGCAAGCGACACTCAAAGGATTTTGGGGCGGTGCATTGATGCAAAAGATGGATGCGGATAATAAAAGCCGTTTAATAAAAGAGCTTATCGAGCGCGCCGCTAGCGGTAAGTTAAAGCTACCAACAGGCGGCATCTATACGCTGGATAATATTAAAGAAGCAGTATCTGGTAAGGTGCAATCTGGCAAAAAGGGCAAAGTATTGTTAAAACCTTAATATAGTTCGTTATAAATCCACTCAAATAAAAGAGCAATACAAGAGGATCCAGACAATGTCTAATAACAAAACCTTTAAAGCCTTAGTCGTCGAAGAAACCAGCGACGGTACGTTCGATAAAAGCATTCAAACACGTAACGTCAGTGATTTACCTGAAAATGATTTATTAATCGAAGTGCATTACTCATCGTTAAATTTCAAAGATGCGATGTCAGCCTCGGGAAATAAAAGAATCACCAAAAACTACCCGCACACCCCTGGTATTGATGCGGCAGGCGTCGTGGTCAGTGATAAGTCTGGCACATTTAAAGAGGGGCAAGAAGTCGTGGTCTTTGGCTATGATCTCGGCATGAATACCGATGGTGGCTTGGGGCAAATGATTTCTATCCCTGCCGATTGGGCGCTTCCCTGCCCGTCGTCGCTGACATTAAAAGAAGCGATGATTTACGGTACGGGCGGTCTAACCGCAGCATTAAGTGTGCAAAAGCTAGAAAAAATGGGCGCAAAACCAAGTGATGGCCCAGTCGCTGTCACAGGCGCAACGGGCGGCGTGGGCAGCATCAGTATCGCGATATTGAAGCAGCTCGGCTACGAGGTGATTGCATTCTCAGGTAAGCCAGAGCAAAGCGAGCACTTAAAAGAGCTTGGCGCAAGCGAAGTGCGTCATCGCGATACCATCAATGACATCGGTGACAAACCTATTGGTCGTGAACTGTGGGCAAATGCTATCGATACGATAGGCGGCGATTACTTAGCCAATTTACTTAAGCAAACCAAATCTGGCGGCGCGGTCACTAGTTGTGGTTTGGCTGGCGGTGCTGAGTTTTCGATGTCGGTCATGCCTTTTATTACTAGAGCCGTTTCTCTACTCGGTATCGATTCGGTCTATATTCCACTAGCGGATAAAAAGGCTATCTGGGAGCGTGTCGCCACTGATATGAAGCTACCTGATTTAGAGAAATATTGCGAAGAGATTACCCTTGAGCAAACGCCTGAGTACTTAGATCGCTTTATAGATAGTAAAACCGTGGGTCGTTATGTGGTGAATGTGCGGGGTTAGGTTTTTGGGTTAGAAGTTAAAACTTACAATTAGTATCGGCGGTGTTCTTTACTTTGAAGAGCGCCGCTGTTTTTTTATTTTAAGAGTAGTGAGAAAAACTTTATCAATCAATGTACAAGGTTATTGTAGTCAGTTCAACATAATTTGAATACAAGGAAGGCGATTGAAAGTACTACCAATGGTAGGCTAAGCGAGTCTGACATCGTATCCGATTTATATAGGATTGACTATATTGAGAATGAAAAGCAGAAAAACTATTTTCAACTATAGTAAACTCTTTTTTCTTAATAAAATAAGGAAGCCTCAGTGTTTGAAATAGGAAAAATTTATAACCGTCGTTCTGACATACACGGTATATACAAAGGCCAACAATATGGTGGTATAGCAACGCCTGCCGAGCATCCATATATATTTATTTTCACCGGCGATGCTGGTGGTGAGTACGGCTATATTGATGACTTTGATCCTAACGGTACTTTTAAATACACTGGTGAAGGGCAAGAAGGTGATATGAAAATGACCAAAGGTAATTTGGCAATTCGTGATCACCAAAGAAACAATAAAGAAATTCTACTTTTCGAATCAACATCACAAAGCTTTGTACGATTTTTAGGTTATTGTAATTACGTTTTCCATCATATTGAAGAGCGGCCAGATAGAAATGGCGAACTTCGTGACGCTATCGTTTTTCATCTAGATATAGTTAATAATCAAAATATCGATACAGCTCAAACTCTAACTTCCAAAGTAGTTGAAGCGCCTAAAGCTGTTTATATAACTAAGCCTAGTAAAGGTAAGACATTACAGCAGTTACGAGAGATTGCCTTGAGCTCAACACCAACCCACGCAAGCATTCAAGAAAAAATTCAATCTATTCAAAACCGTAGTACAGCAATTAAACTTTATGCCAAGAAAAGAGCTAACGGTATATGCGAAGGATGTGAGGAGACAGCTCCATTTGAAACTAAATCTGGACCTTATCTGGAAGTCCACCACCTAACTAGATTAGCAGATGGTGGTGCGGACTTGCCTCAAAATGTCATTGCGCTTTGCCCTACCTGTCATCGTAGAGCTCACTATTCAATAAATCATTTAGAGTTTAATAGTAAATTAATAGGTAAAGTTACTGCTATCGAAGCACTTCTTAGCCAGTAAAATAGTTAAGATTAAACTAAAGAAATACCCAATCAAGTTGAGTATTTTTTTAGTTCAGCTAAAGACTAAGTAGAAAGCTACTCCCACTCAATCGTCGCAGGTGGCTTGCTCGACACATCATAAGTCACACGTGACACTTCTTTATAGAAAAACTCACTATATAATCAAATACCAAGCAGGTGCAAATAGGTAGGTTATACCACCTGACATCATTATAAGCAGCAAAGTAACACCGATTGCGCCAACCCATGAAGTGCCGCCTTGCTTGATCAACTGCTGCTGAGCCATAGCTGGGTCTGCTGTAGCAGCAGTAATCTTTCTGATCTTTTCGACACTATATTTCCAATAAAAATAATTACCAAAAAACCCTGTAATCACTATCCATACAATCATGAAGGTATACTGGCCAAGCATGTTATATTTCTCCATGCCCAACAAATACATAAGTATTAAATCAATAACGGTTATTGCTAGTATTACAAAAAAGGCAAGTTTGTACATTTTTCGATAGCATAACCAAATGGCGCCTAAAAATAGACCAGCCACATTAGAGCTACTAAAATAAGAGTCTTTTTTATCAGTACCTAGATTAGGTATGCTGTCTTTAAACCATCTTTCACGATAATAACTGTCATATTTCTTACCGACAAAAGCTGCCAATAAAGCATCAGCACTTTCAGAGCTGGGAGCCGACTGGTTTTGTATGCTTTGCGCATCTTTAGAAATATTAACTGGCGTTAATGGTGGCGGCGTTTGGGCTTGAACGTCAGACAGGCGTTGTTCACAATTTGAGCAGACGATAGCATCATTCGAGTTTTCTTGACCGCAGTTATTACAAAGCATCTTATACCTTAGAGTTATCAATAGTTGCTATTCTCAGTTCCATTAGTCTTTAGCTTAAAAAAAACCAATTAAAGTCGGCACTATTATAAGTAATAAAAACAAGTGTTCAATAAAAAACTGAATTATTCCTGTCTTAATTATTTTAAGCAAAAAAAAACACCCAACAAGTTGAGTGCTTTTTTGTTTTCATACCGAGATAATTTACTTACTGATGAGCCGTATATCAATTCAAAAAATTTGAGTAGCGAGGAAAACGAGTCATAGCGCTCCAACATCAACCCACTACTTCTTCTTTTTCTCAGCACGTTTTTTCTCAATCAGGGTTTGAGCGGTAGTATTTTCTTCCCACCAATCGCCCATATCTTGCCAGTAGAGATAAGCCTGCTCTTTACCACCAATTTCGATACCATAACTATTGATACCCATACCGCGTGGTCTAGGATGACGCTTTTTAAGAATTTCATGCGCCACTTCAGGCAAGTTATCTTTTGCGATATCCCACTCTTTTTCAGCCTTATCTAATTTATCTTGATAACAGTAAGCCAGCACCTTACCGAAAGCGATATTTGCAAGCATATCCTCAGGATAGCGGTCACAAAGTTGAATGATTTTTTGGTATTGCTCGGTGAGCATATAAAAATCTATCATGCGTTCGCGAATGCCTAGATTATCATTAGGGCAGACTTGTAATAGCTTTTCACCTTCTACGCATGCTAAGTCAAATTGACCATTATCGGCATATAAGTTGACCAATTGAAACAATGCTCGCAGAAAAGGGCGGTTTTCTAGGATACCCCATGGTAGTTTGCTTTTTTTCCAATCAAACTTATTAGGAAAGCACTGTAAATAAAGACGCATACATTCGCGACTGCTCAGCAATGCCGTAAAGCTTTCACCAACTTGTTCACATAAATACGCTGAGTTAAAGTAGGCATCAGGATCATCTAGATTCTCTAATACCAAGAATTCTGCTAGCTCTAAAGCTGCCTCATAACCCTCTTTCTCCAAAATCATTTGGATCATTTGAAACGAGGTTGGCGGCTGCTCATCAAAGTCTTGCACGATTTCATGCTGAAACTTAGTCATGACTTCATTCATAATGTCATTGATATCACGACCCTTTTTTACCTCGGCATCCACAAATGCTTTTACTTTAATATTAAGTGCTCTACCAGCGCCAAGCACATTTGATCTATTGTCAGCCAAATTATCGCTAGCTTCATCTTCAAACATCCACTCGTTTTGTCCCACATGCACCAGTTTCATAGTCCATCACTCCTTTGCGTTGATATTACAATCATAGCATATGAATAATTATTCCCACTCAATAGTAGCCGGCGGCTTGCTCGACACATCATAAGTCACACGTGACACATCAGCGATTTCGTTCATGATGCGGTTCGATACCGTCTCGATCAAATCATACGGCAGATGGGCAAAGCGCGCCGTCATAAAGTCAACAGTCTCAACCGCACGTAGCGCGATTACCCACGCATAGCGGCGGCCATCACCGACCACGCCGACTGATTTGATTGGTTGGAATACGGCAAAGGCTTGCGCCGTTTTGTCATACCAGCCTGAACGCTCAAGCTCTTGCATAAAGATAGCATCAGCCAAACGCAAGACATCCGCGTATTCTTTTTTCACTTCACCCAAGATACGCACGCCCAAACCTGGACCTGGGAACGGATGACGATAGATCATTTTTGCTGGTAAGCCTAAAGTAACACCCAGTTTGCGCACTTCATCTTTGAACAAATCACGTAACGGCTCAATCAGCTTAAATGCCAAGTCATCTGGCAACCCACCGACGTTGTGGTGGCTCTTAATGACGTGGGCTTTGCCTTGATGTGATTTGGCAGATTCGATGACGTCTGGGTAAATCGTACCCTGTGCTAAGAACTCAACAACTTTACCATCGCTCTGCTCGCTCACTTGACGCGCACTATCAGCGAATACGTCGATGAAGGTTTTACCAATGATTTTGCGTTTCTTCTCTGGATCAGACTCGCCTGCTAGTGCATTTAAGAATAAATCTTCAGCATCAACACGGATGACTTTAACGCCCATGTTTTCTGCAAAGATTTGCATCACTTGGTCGCCTTCGTTCAGACGCAGCAAGCCGTTGTCTACAAATACACAGGTAAGCTGATCGCCGATTGCTTTATGCAATAACGCTGCTACCACTGAGCTATCAACACCGCCTGATAGACCGAGCAAAACTTGCTTGTCACCGATTTGCTCTTTTAACTGGGCGATACGCATATCAGCGATATTGTCTGGTGTCCAGTCGCCTGCACAGCCGCAAATCTGATGCACGAAACGACCAAGCAATTCTTGTCCTTGTAGCGTATGCGTGACTTCTGGGTGGAACTGTAAGCCGTAGTACTGCTTGCTGTCATCAGCCATAATCGCAATCGGACAGCTTGGCGTACTAGCAACGATGTCAAAACCTTCCGGTACTTCAATAACCTTGTCACCATGACTCATCCAGACATTGAGCTGAGTAGTCGCCTCTTCCGTCGTCTTGTCCTCTATGCCATCGGTCAGCTGCGAATGACCATTGACGTTAATCGTCGCTGCGCCAAATTCATGGATATCACTGGCATGAACTTGCCCACCAAAACGATCTGCCATCGCTTGCATACCGTAGCAGATACCCAGTACTGGCACGCCTAGCTCAAACACCGCATCATTGATACGTGGGCTGTTTTCTGCATGGACGCTCTCAGGGCCGCCTGACAAGATGACGCCTTTTGCGCCAAAATCGATGATGCGCTGAGTGTCGATATCATAAGGGAACATCTCACAAAACACCCCAGAATCGCGCACACGGCGGGCGATCAGCTGGCTATATTGCGAGCCAAAATCGAGGATTAAGATGCGGTCTTGCTTGATAGTCGGTATTGTAGAAGTGGCAGCGGCAGTGGTCATAAATCGATGTCCATCAATAAATAAATTGGTGGCCTATTTTAACAAGTTTACGCCCTCTATTGGCTATTAGATGGTTAATTATTGACGATTTTTGCTAGTTATCAATAGCGATGACCCGTTATTAGCGAATATTGACGATTATTTGAATGTCAGAAGGCAAGCGTGGGAAAAAAAGAGACAGCAAGCTCAATAAATAATTCTTAATAAATAAATAGCTAGGTGGAGATGACATTTATATTCGAGTAAGTCCTAATAATAGAACTGTTTAACAAAAATGATAATTTTTTATTATACAAATGACGAGTACGTATAAACGTTTTGTTTATATTGTGATATGCTCAAATGATAAGCAGTTTAACGTTAGCACGGTAGATATATAGTTATTCGCAAATGATATCAATATATATTAATACAAAGCAATCGAGTACAAGCTATACATTAGTACGGTCAGCGAGGTTGACGTTGTAATGATTTGATAGTAGGTAGGTTATAGCATCGCTAGCTGTCGCTCACTATCTGCCGTTAAGCGATCGTTATATTGGCTCTAATGATTAACACCAGATCTCTATCCAAACCTAAATAAAAGTGATAGTCGGTTCAGGATAATTTGGATACAGGGAAGACGAGTGAAGTGTCTACAGGATAGTAGACTGAGCGCGCCTGACCTCGCATCCGATTTATATAAAATGTGACTATATAATAAATCGAAAGGCTAAACTTCTATGAGCAAAATCAAATCCCTTATCCGTAAAAGCCCTAAATCTGACCAGTCTGCACCTATCGCCGTAAATTCTGATAATAAAAATATCGATAACATCAGTGTAGATAGCGTCTCAAAAGATAATACCTCCTTAAATACACCCATCGAGCAAACGCGCTGGAATGGCTGGGGCAATGTCAGTATCAATAAAAAAGTCTCACCACACGGTGCGAAATTAATCAAATCACACATCGGCAAAACCAATAAGCTAAAGTCTGTCAGCTTGCAGCAAGTACTTAAAACCGTCCCCAAATCACGACTCCCTGCTGAGCTTACCGATCTCAATATGGTATCGACCGATCAAGAGGTCAGACTCAGACACGCCCGTGGGCAAAGTTTTCCCGATTGGATCGCTATGCACGGTGGTGACTTTGAAGTCTTCCCTGATGGTGTCGCTTTCCCTGAATCGACTGATGATGTCGAGCAATTACTTAAATTAGCCCAAGAGCATGATCTTATCGTCATTCCTTTTGGTGGTGGTACTTCCGTCGTTGGTCATATCAATCCACAAAAGGGCTCGCGCCCCGTATTGACCGTCGCTATGAGCAAGATGGATCAGCTGATGGACTTAGATAATGAGAGTCAAATCGCAACCTTTGGTGCGGGTACGCAAGGGCCTGCGGTTGAGGCACAATTGGACGAGCATGGCTATCGCTTGGGACATTATCCGCAGTCTTGGGAGCTGTCAACCCTTGGCGGCTGGATTGCCGCGCGCTCTAGTGGTCAGCAGTCGTTGGGCTACGGGCGTATCGAGCAGATGTTTGCGGGTGGTACCTTAGTCACGCCACAAGGCGTACTAAATATCGCTGATATTCCCGCTTCATCCGCAGGGCCTGATTTGCGTGAGATGATGATGGGCACCGAAGGTCGCGCCGGCATCTTTACGACAGTAAAAATGCGCGTACAGTCACAACCAGAAGAAGAGCTATTTAAAGTTGCCTTTTTACCCAATTGGGCAGCAGGTAAAGCCGTACTAAAACAAGCGGTGCAGAGTAACATTCGCCTGTCTATGCTACGCCTAAGTAATGCGGTCGAGACCGATGCACACTTACATCTGGGCACTACGCCGAGTCAGTTTTTAGCGATTAGTACTTATCTAAAAGCACGCGGGCTTAGCTCAGATAAAGTCATGCTGACTTACGGCGTCTCAGGCGATAAAGCGCAGAATAAACTCGCGCTGACCCAGTTCAAAAAACTACTAAAGCAGCACGGTAGTGTCACGGGTAAGCTGACCGATATCATGGGCAATATCTGGGCACACGGGCGTTTTAAGTTTCCTTATCTTCGTGGCACTCTGTGGGAAAAAGGCATCATGGTCGATACCTTTGAGACCGCGACCAACTGGATTAATATCGATGAGCAAATGGCGCAGATGCAGGATGCGGTGAAAACTTCGCTCGCGGATGAAGGCGAGGAAGTCATGGCCTTTACTCATATCTCGCACGTTTATAAACAAGGTGCCAGTCTTTATACCACTTACTTTTTTAGAGCGGCAAAAGATCACGCTGCTACCTTAAAACGCTGGCAAAAAATCAAACATGCCGCCAGTGTTAGTTTGGCTAATGGTACAGCCACGATATCGCATCAGCATGGCGTTGGTCGTGATCACGCCCCTTATCTTGGCGCTGAAAAAGGCGCGCTTGGCCTACAAGTCACCAGCGATATGATCAAAAGCTTAGATCCTGAACAACGTATGAATCCGGGCGTTTTACTTGAAGAATGATTGCTTAAAAAGAGGAATGATAAGTACTATAGCGATATTTTTAAGCAGCCTCTTCTGGCGCAGCACGCAAGAAAAAATATTGCTGTCGCACACCGTAATCATGACGCTTTTTTGTTTAAAATTGCCTATGTCATATCAATGGATAACTAAGATGAATCACCTATGAACCAAACCAAACAACGTGAGCAAGCCCTAGCGCCCTTATCTCAAACGCAGCCTTGGGATATGCTCATTATCGGCGGTGGTATCACGGGCGCAGGCATTGCTCGTGAGGCGGCAAGGCGTGGTCTTGCGGTATTACTTATCGAGCAAAAAGACTTTGCTTGGGGCACGTCCAGCCGCTCTAGTAAAATGGTACATGGCGGACTACGCTATATTGCCTCGGGCGATTATAAAACGACTTTGCTTAGCGTGCGTGAACGTGAGCGCATGCTGAGTGAGGCTGGCGGCTTAGTCAACGAGATGCATTTCGTTATGCCGCATTATAAAGGCAAGTTCCCGCCGCCATGGATATTTAATACTTTGCTTCGCGTCTACGATAAGCTGGCAGGCAAGCGCTATTTTACCTACTTTAAAAAGGACGCTTTTTTGCGTCTGAATCCTCATATCAAGCAAAATAATTTTTTGGGTGCCAGTCAGTTTAGCGATGCGGTGACCGATGACTCGCGACTCGTGATGCGCGTGCTGGACGAAGCCATACATGACGGTGCGCAGGCGATTAACTACTTAAAAGCTGAGTCGTTACTCACTAATGAGCAGGGCTTAGTCGTTGGTGTAGATCTTAGAGATACCTCTTCTGAAAATAGCAATCAGACTTATAAAGTTCATGCCAAAGTCGTGGTTAGTGCCACAGGTGCTTGGGCGGACACCTTACGGATGCAAGCCAGTAAGCAAACGGAGCAAACCTTTAATAAGCAGATCCGTCCCTCACGCGGCAGTCATTTGGTAGTCAGTCAAGAGCGCTTGCCTATTCATCAGGCCTATACTTTTTTACACCCTGTCGATAAAAGAGCGGTGTTCGTCTTTCCGTGGGAAAACCGCACCGTCCTTGGCACCACCGATTTGGATCATCCACCATTAGGCGATGAAGAGGTCGGTATTACTAGCGAAGAGGTCGATTACCTACTAGCGGCGACCAATGCGCTGTTTGATGATGCCGATCTCAATCGAGAGGATGTCATCAGCACGTGGGCGGGCGTGCGTCCACTGATTTCAGAAGGTGGCGACGGTAAGCGCGTCAGTCCGAGCAAAGAAAAGCGCGATCATAGCGTGTGGCTAGATAATAATTTAGTGACCGTCAGCGGTGGTAAGCTCACGACCTTTCGCCTCATTGCGCTTGATGTCCTTAAAAAGTGTCAAGAAGTGCTCGCCCTTGATGAATCAGTTGTTCAAAACAACAACCTAGACAGCGACCAAGTCTTTAGCAATCAAATCCCAACCAACCCCAAATTCGCCACTTTACCAAAATCTCTACAACAGCGCTTACAAGGGTTTTACGGTCTACAACTTGATAGGTTGCTTGAACTTGCCCATGACGACGATTTGGCTTATGTCACCGACAGCAATACCATTTGGGCGGAGATTCGTTTTGCTGCACGCTATGAGCAAGTCATTCATTTGGATGACCTACTACTGCGTCGTACGCGCTTAGGGTTGATACTGCCGCATGGTGCGATGACGCCATTAATCAGTGCCAGACTGAAGCAAATTTGCCAGCAAGAGCTTGGTTGGGATGAGCAAAAGTGGCAGCAAGAAGTCGCTCGCTATCAAGACTTATGGCAGCATTATTATCATCTGCCTGCGGCTTAATGTTTTTTATCACCACATAGTTAAGGACGACTATGACCACCCTTGATGACCCTATTTATTTCTTAGCCATTGATAATGGTACCCAAAGCGTCAGAGCGCTTATCTTTGATCAATTTGGCACTGAGATCGCCAAAGCCCGTGTGCCTATCGAGCCGTATTTCTCCGAGCAGCCCAATTATGCCGAGCAGCACGCCGACTACTATTGGCAAAAGCTATGGGAGGCCTGCCAAAAGCTGTGGCAAAGCTGCGATATTAAACCTGAGCAAATCGCCGGCGTCAGTCTCGCCACTCAGCGTTATACGATGATTTGTTTGGATAAAGACAAACAGCCGCTTCGCCCCGCTATCGTCTGGATGGATTTGCGCCGCGCTGAAACTCATGACATTGGTTTTTTAAACCCGCTGACCAAAATCATCGGCATGGGCGAATTAGTCAAAGACGCCCAGCAAAAAGCGCGCTGTAATTGGCTGGCGCAAAACGAGCCTGAGATATGGGCAAAGACTGCGCACTACGTCAATCTCTCCGCCTACCTCACCTATCAACTCACAGGCGAACTCGCTGATTCGACAGGCCATTCGGTTGGCTACCTGCCTTATGACTACAAAGCGCAAAAGTGGTTAAAAGCCAAAGATTTAAAGTGGCGCTTATTCAGCTGTCGACCAGAGCAAATGCCCAAAATCGTCTCACCAGGCCAAACTCTCGGTGAGATAAGCGCCAAAGCTGCCAAAGTCACAGGTATCCCAGAGGGCACGCCAATGATTGCCGCCGCCAGTGACAAAGCCTGCGAAGCCCTAGGCGCAGCGGGACTGTCCGCCGATACCGCATGCCTTAGCTTTGGCACCACCGCCACCATCAACACCATCTCCCCCGATTATGTCGAGATTCTCAAACACATGCCCGCCTACACCGCCGCCGCCCCGCATTACTACAATCACGAGTACATGATTTATCGCGGCTTTTGGATGGTCAGCTGGTTTAAAGAACAATTCGCCCACTATGAGCAAGCGCTTGCCAAAACCCAAGGCATAGACACCGAAAAGCTCCTCGACGCCGCCGTCAAAGGCATTCCAGCAGGCAGCATGGGACTCATTATGCAGCCCTATTGGTCGCCGGGCGTGCGTCATCCTGGACTTGAAGGCAAAGGCTCGCTTATCGGTTTTGGCGATGTGCACACCCGCGCCCACGTCTATCGCGCTATCTTAGAAGGGCTGGCTTACGAGCTTAAGCTTGGATTTGATACGATTGAAAAGCGCACCGGCAAACCCATCAAACACCTGCGCGTCTCAGGCGGCGGCTCCCAAAGCGACGCCGCTATGCAGCTCACCGCCGACATCTTTGCCATGCCCGCCTACCGCCCGCACACTTTTGAAGCCACTGGCCTCGGCGCTGCCATCAACTGCGCGGTGGGTCTCGGCGTCTATCCTGACCACGCTGCTGCCAGCGACGCCATGACCCATTTAGGCGACGAATTCTTACCTATTGAAGCCAACGTGCAACTCTACAAGCGTCTGTATAACGAGGTCTATCTGAAGATGTACGAGCGCCTAAAACCCTTATACCAAAGCATTCAAGACATCACAGGCTACCCCGCCAAGTAGTCTGTGCAAGTTTGAGGTGTGGATGTATTGGGAGTGGCCAAAAGGTGGGATGCTTTTGGTTGGTATGTTGTGGGAGCTAATCGCGCCTTTTGCTTGTATCTGTACCCCTAAGCGTGGCGGGCACTAATGGCTGATGGCATTCCTGTATTCTCGATACTACCCTCAGCCAAGTGCCCGCAACCCGCTTAGTCGCACAGGATACCGCGTCAGTCACGGCTAAAACGCGTCACAAGACAACTATTATTCATCAGAAAGCACACGGGTTTGTAATCTTGTAGAGAGTATTTTCTTGCCAACTGGATTACCTTTTGGTCTTGTTGGCTTAATAACTTTCATTACTATTTGCTTAAGATTCAACTCGTGTATTAAAGCTCTATTTTCATCAGTGTTTTCAAACTCTACTGCTTGACCGTTAGCTAGTTTCTGATAAGGCTCGTCCAACTGTCTGAGTATTCCTAAGATTTCCTGCTTATCTAAATACTTAATTTGTTTTAACAGTAACTTTTTTAGCTCCTCAGAGTCAGCATGTTTAAGAAGCTGGTCATAAACAGGCAAAGACATTCTTTCACTTTCATATATTTCAATAATTTTCTTACGAACAATGTCATTACTTACTATAAGGTTGATAGCTTTAGACTCAGCTAAAACTTGCTTGTGCTGGTTAATAATTTCATCAGAACAAAATAAGGCTTCGATATCTTCTGGACGAAGCTCAATAGAATCCAAATCATGTATTACTGTTTGATGATATTTAACTAAAAAATCCAAGATCACTTCTTTTGATGCATATCCTTTGACTTGTTCCCAGTTTTCAGGAGTTAAACTTAGCTTTTCAAGAGATATTAGAGTCTGTATTTTTTCTTGGCTTATACCCTCTAGATCTGAATTATTCCAGTCATTATCAGTTATACCTATTAATTTTTCATATGCTTCATTACTTAACTGATAACTTAAAAAAAGATGTCTATCAAACTCAGTTTTAATACTCTGCCAGTCCTCATTTTCTAAAACGTCCAACTCTATATAATCAGTAGCTTGCAGATCACTCTTTCCATTTTCTAAGAACTTGATAAGTGCAGCATCTATTTCTCGATAAACACCTTGATCGTCTTGATCTTCATAAGACTCAGAAAAATATCTAAAGACATTTGACCACGAGTAATAAACTTTCAAATTTGCAACAAGATACTTTCGAATCTGCTCGTTCTCAACCTTGCTTATATCTTTAATTTTAGTAGAAGTGATGTCAATAAATCTCTCTATTATTGAATTTGGACTACCAAACACATTTAAGGCTTTTATATAGACATCTTCATCTTCAGAATACAAAGTATGCTCATCTGCATCTAACAAAATAATTCTTATGTATTCTGATAGGTTTTCAGACCAAACATCTTCAACTAAATAACCTATTTCAGAATGACATATCGTTGTTAATGGTGAATTTTTGAGCCTATTTTCTAGCTCATCTGATGGTAGTGATAAATTCGCCATCAAAGAAGCCTTGATTACATCCAACTCGACAGAGAAAAACCCTTGTTCACCAAGCCAGTTAAATAGATCAAGATTTGTAGCATCTAGGCGAGAGAATTTAGGTTGTATGGAAAGACTGATCTGTTTGAACTTTTCTTTACTTACTGATAGAGAGTCCATTAAAAAATCAATGTAGTCTTCCTTTTTAGATAAAAATCTATTGATTTTTTCAGATAGATAGCTAGAGGCTTCTAAAAAATCAATACCATATCTGATAATTTTTGAGTAATTATTAATTGTCTCTTCGTCTTCAATATCATCCAGTATCTCATCAAAAACAGTATCATCTTGCTCTATAAGTATAGGAATAAGTAAGCTTAGATAACTGATGTCCTTATTGAACAAAACAGCTAAAAACTCAACTGAAATATCTGATTTATCAGAAATTTTATATAAAAAATTCTGCTTATGCTTAACAAACTCAGTAGTCTGCAACAAATATCCCAGCATGCTAATATTTAAAACACTAGATGTACTCATCTCATTTTCTGATAAGTAACTTGATAACAGTTCGCTGTGATGGGTTAACTCTAGCTCAAACTTAGGCATTTGACGTCCATTAACAACCATCGCATAGTTTTTATCTGATCTCGATATAGACGACTCAAAAAATAGAGAAATATAATCAGGATAGTTCTCATTAATATAGCCATTTATAATAAAAAATATTAACTGTTCAGGAATATCTGGTATTTCTTCATCCTGAAGTAATTGTTTTATATCTATATCCTGAAGTAGATTCTTTATAGTATTATTTTTAATAGTGTAAAGCTCCTCCTTGAGTCTGCTTAAGCTATTAGATATATCTTTTTGCCCTTCGTTAGTTTTAGCTCTTATAATAGCTAAGCGCTCACTATAGATGAGCTGCGAATTAGTTGAATCCTCAACATCCGAAAAAGACACACCGCTAGAACTAAACCAGTGATAGCTAGCATTTTGAGAGTTAAATTCAATTTTATTATTTTTCAAGCTTTCAAGTTTTAGAAATACATTTTCGTCATACCCATCAATATCAACTGCCTCACCATCAACCTTTATGTATTTAACAACATCATGTTTCTTGCGAATCAAACTATTTAAATAGTAGCTATAAACAGCATTAAGCTCATCAATAGACAATAACATTTCATTTGAAAGTTCTGACTTACTTTCCTCTAGTTCATGAATATTCTCGGTAATTTGCGTTATACTCTTATCTATCAAACTGAGCTTTACATCATTAAATATATTGTATATCAGACCTCTGTTCGAATTCAGTTTTGAAAAATCGTTTGGATAGTAGTTTTTATATACAACTATAGCAAAAACTTGGTTCTTATCTAGCTGTAAATATTTTAAATGATTATCATAGTCTTGATATTCATTTAAAATATTTTTCACCAGTCTCATATCATCAAAATATAAACAAGCATTCCTCAGAAAACGTTTATCTATATCTTTTACCACTCCTTTATAATTCTTTTGGATTAAATCATATGCATTTGTTGAGTTAATAATCGGAATAATAGGGATGATATACTCAAAGAATTTACTTCTCTCAGTGTCAGTAAACATATCGTCTTTAATAGCATATAAGAAGACCACCCTATCTTCACAATATTTGTTTATCATAGAGTTGAGTTCG
Organism: Psychrobacter okhotskensis; assembly: GCF_965638355.1. Lineage (NCBI taxonomy): Bacteria > Pseudomonadati > Pseudomonadota > Gammaproteobacteria > Moraxellales > Moraxellaceae > Psychrobacter > Psychrobacter okhotskensis. The sequence goes on along the minus strand of NZ_OZ281822.1, from coordinate 20,842 downwards.
CGCAGCCTTACAAAAATTTCGTTATTATTGAACCGATCTAAATCTTCAATAATGACAACATTTTTTCCAGTAGCTTCAAAAAAATATAAAATTTCATCTAAGTGATCGTTAAGAATAGACTTTTCTTTTTCATTCTTTATATTAAATTCTGAGTTATGAAAGTTAAGCTTAATCTCAGATAACTCAAAAGATACACTTAATAACTTATATAACAATAATATAAAGCATATCAAAAAGCACCAAAATGCTAGTTTTGGTAGCCAATTAGGTAGAGAGTATACAGCTTCAATATAACCAACCTTATCAAAAAATACTAATCCACTTATAATTAGTGTTATTACTAGAAAGGCTGTAACCTTATTCGTTAAAGCATTACCAGTAATTCGTTTAAATCTTGATAAGGGAATTTTATTTTGAGGTACAGCATAAAAGAACTGTTGTAGTATGCTTCTTTCTATAAGCTGAATCTGCTCAGGCGTTAACTCCCCTTCTATTTTTATATCACTGTTTTTTTCATCAATAGCGTTCGAGTCTTTGTCGTCTGAAAAAGTATCTTTATTGATCTGAAAAGAAGAAAGAGAGATATCTAAAAAATCCCATTGGCTATTTTCTTTATATTTTTTCTTAAATGTATTTAAGACACTACTTTTCCCTGAACCATATATTCCTGTTACAGCTATATTGAAGATACTTTCTTCATTCAGTGCAGATATCAATCTATTTTCATACCTTTTATAGCTCTCTTTTCCTTCTCCTTCATCTAAGTTGTTTAAAGGAGATAGAGAATGAATTTGATGTTCATTCTCTACTTTAGAATTACTGATTTTTTCTAATTTTATTCTATGATTGAGTATTATTTTTTCCACTAATTGAATTTCCTTTTTCAGGGGCTTGCTATAGAATTTCAAAGAAAGGTTTAATTTCACTGCGTTACAAACTTAGCCTTATAAAAACAGTAAGTCTAAACCCCACCACTAAACGCCTCATAAACCCGATTTAACCCCTCACGTAGCAGCGCCTCAGGACACGCCACATTAATACGCATTTTTAGATGCCCCTCGCGACCGTATTTAATACCCGAGTTTAGCTCAACTTTCGCTTCTCGCAGTTTGTCATAAAGCGCCTGATCATCTTGCGCATAGGCCGAGCAATCGAGCCAAATCAAGTACGACGCTTCTGGGCGCATCACCTTGATATCAGGCAGATGCCCTGCTAAGAAGTCTAGCGTGATCTCGATATTTTTCTCAATATAAGTCAGTACCTGCTCTAGCCACTCTCCGCCCTCTTCATAAGCACTTTGCATCACCGTATAAGCAAATAAATTCAGCTCGTATTCATCATTTAAATTCTGCTGCTGACTGATTTTTTTCAGTAACGCTTCATCTTTAGCAAAGATCATCGAGCCTTTGACACCCGCTATATTAAAAGTTTTAGTCATGGATGTCAGGCTGACGACGTTATGCGCGTAGCTTTCGGCTTCTGCTAATTTCAATAAAGGCGTAAATTTATGACCATTTAACGTTAGATCTTGATGAATCTCATCACTGACAATCGCTACATTGTGCTTTTTACATAGCGTAAGCAGCGCTTTAAGCTCCTCTCTCGTCCACACCCGCCCGCCCGGATTGTGAGGATTGCACAGTAAATAAAGCTTAACATTATGCTCAATAATTTTAGCTTCGATATCGTCCAAATCCAGTTGATATTTACCGTCAATTTCCTTTAATGCCGACATCACTAGCGTACGATTATTTTGCTTCACCTTAGTCATAAAGGGCGTATAGATAGGATCATTGACCAGTACCGCCTCCCCTGTCTCGGTGAATATCTGCATCATTAGCGCAAGACTCGGCACGACACCCGGCGAAAATAAAATGTTCTGCTTATTCATCTGTAAACCATAACGACTGCCATGCCAGTTAATAATCGCATCAAACAAGGCCGCAGTGGGTTTGGTATAGCCCAATATGCCATGCTGTGCGACTTGCTCAACCGCGTTTAAGATTGGCGCGGCAGCCTTAAAATCCATATCCGCGACCCATAGCGGAATCGTGTCATCAAAGTAATGCCATTTGACCGATCCCGTATCTCGTCTGTCGATTATTTCATCAAAATTATATGGCACTGACATTTTCCTAAAAGATAGTGGACACTTATTATAAGTCTAGATAATAGCGTTGTCTTTACTGTTTAAATGATTAGGGCCTATCTTCAATCTGGACGAAAGCGCCTAAATGAGCTAAAAATGAGGACACGCCTTAGAAATCTAAGCTTTACTCAACCGTCATTATCTATCCATCGGCTTAAACGACCTTTGGAGGAATAATACTAACAATAGTTGAATTGCCCTTCACCATTAGTGCTACATTTAAACTGCGAACTCTGAATGGTTTTCAGTTGTTTACGTCAGAGTACGTTGATAGTGCGAGCGTTAAAATATACATCAACTCCAGCAAAACCAAACCAATTAGCCTTTTGGGCTTTTAAAAAGGATTTATCAATGAAAATGGACTTTTCACTACATTCAGCACTCAAAATGAGCGTGCTTACTCTCGCCGTTGCCGCGACCTCTGCATGTACAGCTATGACCACAGGCGCTGAGGCTCAACCTGTTACTGCAAACGCTCAAATGATGGCAAACGCTAACTCTACTGCCATTACTTTAGGCAATAGTGCTATGTCTAGCGGCACTAACGACACGGTTGCTATCGGTAATATGGCCAATGCAGGACTTAACTCTGCTACCGCTGTCGGTGGTCAAGCCAATGCCGCAGGCCTAGGCTCAACCTCTATCGGTTGGCAGTCAAAAGCCACTGCCGAACGCGCGCAAGCATTTGGTCATATAGCTAATGCTAGTGGCGTACGCTCTACGGCAGTCGGAGAAGCGGCAGCCGCACAAGGTGCAAACTCGGTCGCGCTAGGTAATAAATCTATGGCAGGCGGCATGAACAGCATCGCTATCGGTAACGGAACAATGGCAGCCAAAACCAATCAAGTGGTGTTAGGCAGCGCGGGACAAGTGCAATCTAGTACCGCAGCACAGTCAGGTACGGTCAGAATCGTCACTATCGATGACAATGGCACGTTAGGCACTATGATGGTTGATTACTACCAAAAAGCTCGATAATCGGTTGGTTGCTAATGTCAGCCAAGCTATAAGTCAGCAATCTCAGACAAAACTATAAGACCTCGCCACGGCGGGGTTTTTTTGTTTAGGTTAAAAGTGTTAGAAAGCTCTTAGAATATGGTTAGCACAGCGTAACGAGCCGAATAGGTTCGGAGTTATTTGAAAATCGAAGCTAAGTGTAATCATAATAAGGGGTTGGAGCTAATCCAGCCATCCGCTATTATCTGCTTAGCCAATGGAGTACGGACTAAAGTCGCTGGTAGCGTTGCTGTTGCCTCGACATCACTCCCAGCCACAGTCCGCAGCGCCATTGTCGTCAGCAGGATAGCCGCTACTGTCAGGGCTAAAACGCGTTTCAAGGCGGCTATTGATAACCTATTATGCTCAATCCATTATAAAAGAGTTACAGCGTTAACCTCGCTTGAAGTATTGCATATACATCTACACTCAGTTGTTTTGTACCACTTTCAAATTGGATTAGCTATAAGGTTGGTTAGTACAGTAATACCGAACGGACTAGACAAAGTCATATCACAACTAGACAATAATTTAGAAATAACATGGTTACAAAGTAGTAATTCAGATAGTATAAGAAAAAACGAAATAATTGGGTTCTATATGAAAGCTAAAGACTTAGTAGAAGCGGGCGAATTGAAGCATAAGATTCGTACGGTAAAAGATCTTGTCAACTATATAAGTATAAAAGAAAATAAAGAGACTTCAAACTACTCTATATTTTTAGGGGCAGGAGCTTCGAGGAGCTCTGGAATTTCAACTGCTTTTGAGCTTATAGTTGAGTGGATGGAGGAGCTTTATGAAAGATATAATTATAAGAAATTTGAACTAAATGACGGTAACGAAGATGATATACACATTCGTTACCGAGAGTTAAAAATATACTTTGAAAGAGAACAAGCTAGTTGGTTTGATGCGACTAACCCATACTCTTCACTTTTCGAGAAAAAATTTGATTTAGCACCTCAGCGTAGAAGATTTATTGAGAAAGAGGTAGACGGAAAACTGCCTTCTATAGGATATGCTTATTTGGTATCACTAGTTAAGAACAATTATTTCAATTCAATATTTACTACAAACTTTGATGATTTAATAAATGAAGCATTTTATCAACTATCTAATAGACGACCTATAGTATGTGCACATGATTCATCTGTTCACTCTATATCCGTAACATCTCAAAGACCTAAAATAATTAAACTACACGGGGACTACCTCTTTGAAGATATTAAGAGTACGTTAAGAGAAACTGAATCCTTAGAAAACAATATCAAAGACAAACTTATAGAATTCTGTAAAGAATATGGATTAATTGTAATCGGCTACTCTGGTAATGATCGCTCGATAATGGATACACTGGAATATCTTATAAAATCAGAATCGTATCTCAAAAATGGTATATATTGGTGCATCAGAGAAGATGATGAGATAAACCCTAAACTTAAAAGCTTTTTTTGGAAAGATGGAGTTTATCCAGTTATTATTAAGGGATTTGATGAGTTTTTCAACATCTTACATCAAGAGCTCTTAGGTTCTACTAGGGTTTTTAATACATATGGAGAGTCAAAACAACAGAAAATAATACAGCAAATAATCAATAATAAAAATAATTTCGATGATGAGGATATTAAGAAAGATATAGAGATTCTCGAATATGAAAGTGAGACTCAATCCTTATCAGCTATAATCTCTGAAGGTATTTATGAAGATAACGAATCTCCAGAAAACAGGGCTACAATACAAGATCATAAGAACTTTTTAGAAATTGACAAAGTTGCTAGTAATGACCTAAAGGAAGCATATAGGAGATCTGTAAATTATTATTTAGAAGCACAAAATGATTCACTAAAAACACTATGGTTAGCCAAGCTTATAGATTTCTCTAGAAGACTAAATTTAGATTTTGATCATGACAAATGGGCTGATGAACTTATAAAGCTTGATGTTAATAACTTCAACTACTATTTACCCAAAATTAGGTCCTTTAAAAACCTGAAAGAAAGAATGTTCGAAGTAGATCTTGATAGATATAAAGAGCACTTTCATAATGATTTTGAGTATTTAAATTATGTTATAAGTTTAAAGTTTGAGGTTATAAATAACTACAAAAGCTATAGTAAAGATAAAACATTTATCGATCAACTTACTATATTGACTGAGTCTAGTTTAAAAATAGAGCCTAGTTTAAGCAATAAATCATGGTTCCATAAAATTAATGCGTTACATTGTCTATATAAAATAGCTTCATCAGGAGATGAGAAAGATAAAATAAAGAAGAAAGCTATAGCTTTTCTAAATACTGCTAAAAATATTAATAATAATAGTATATATACATTAAACCTAGAAACAAACTATGCTAATTTTTTTGATGACAAAGACTATGCGAAAGTACTAATAGAAGACTTACGTTTAAGGTTCACAACCAGCTCCAAAGCAGATCAGCACTCAATAAAGAAATTAATTGACAAGCTTTTTACCAATACCGAATTAAGTTTTAGTAAAAATGACAGACAGGACTTCTATTTGAACCTAATTGATAGTAAGAACTTAGATGATCCTATTGAAGTTCTTGTTTCTAGAATACAATTTTTATTTCTATACAACTTCGACTCATCTTTAATTGAAGAGGAAATTACAAATATATTAAAAAATAGAAGAATTTTGGATCACATAGATAAAATCATCACTATCGCCAAATATATAAATAGTGAATTAATTGATAAAATAGATTTACTCTTGAAGGCTAAGGAAATAAACATAAGTCCTGTATATTTTAATGGTTTCATGTCTCTAATCAAAGAAGAGCAAGGTGATTTAGAGAAATCTATTATCTATCTCGAAAAAAAATATAGCTATAAACCTTTAGATAGTGACTACTATAGTAGAAAAAGTTTTTTATTACTAAAAAACAGAGAATATAGTAAGCTAGATGTACTTCTAAACGACTTCAAGAATAATGATTTTGACTTTGATTGTAGTGTTCTGATTATAAATGCTATGTATAGTTATAAGATAAACAATGATAAAAAGTACAACACGTCTGATTTATATTCAATTATTAGTAAAGCAAAACCAAAAGACAAACTAACATCGATTGCTGCTAAGTTAATTATTGGTAGCAATTACCAACAAGCACTATCAGACATTAAGAAATTAATTAACAATGATAGAGAATACTATCTAGTATTTAATGACTGGATTATATTGGAAGATATTGACAAAGCATCTTTGAGAGAGTTGATTAAAAAATAATTTTAATCGGGAGTTTCCCAAACTCTGTGTAACTGCTTATAATCCACTAACAGGAGAATAAGCAATGACTACTCAATCTGACCTTAAAAAACTGGCCGAGCAAATGGCTGGTAGCATGAACAGCTTTGATGACATCAAAGACTTTCAAAAGCAGCTCATGCAATCTTTTATCGACACTGCCTTAGAAGCTGAGATGGAAGACCATCTTGGATACCCCAAGCATGAAAAAGCAGACAAGCCTAATAAGCGCAACGGTCATACTAAAAAGACCGTCCGTAGCGACACAGGCGACCTTGAGATCTCCACTCCAAGAGACCGCGGTAGCAGCTTTGAACCTACACTAGTGCGCAAGCATCAAACCCGTATTAGTGGCCTTGATGATAAAATCATATTCCTTTACGCCAAAGGTCAAACCACCACTGAGATTGTAGAGAGTATCAAAGAGCTTTACGACGTCGATATCTCAAGCTCTCTTGTCTCAAGAGTCACTGACAACATCATAGACGACATCACCGCATGGCAGAACCGGCCGTTAAGCAGTGTTTATCCTATTGTCTATTTAGACTGTATTGTCGTCAAAGTACGTCAAGACAAGCAGATCATCAACAAGGCAATCTATCTGGCGCTAGGCGTGGGACTTGATGGTAGAAAAGAGCTGCTTGGCATGTGGCTATCAGAGAATGAAGGCGCTAAGTTCTGGCTTGGCGTTCTCACTGAACTACAAAACCGCGGGGTACAAGATATCCTAATCGCTTGTGTCGACGGTCTAAAGGGCTTTCCTGATGCCATCAATACGGTTTATCCAAACGCTCAGGTCCAGCTTTGCATTGTTCATATGGTGCGCTATTCGATGAAGTTCGTGCCGTGGACAGATAAGAAGGCAATAGCGGCTGATTTAAAGGCCATCTACGGCGCTGATACGCTTGAGATAGCAGAGGCCAATCTTGAACACTTTGATGAGGTGTGGGGCGATAAGTATCCGCATGTCATCAAGTCTTGGCGCAATAACTGGGAGGGCTTAACGGTGTTCTTTAATTACCCTAAAGACATCAGAAAAGTCATATATACCACCAATGCTATTGAGTCGCTAAACAGCGTGATTCGTACGGCGGTGAATAAGCGTAAGGTATTTCCCTCTGATCAGGCAGCGTTTAAAGTGGTATATCTAGCAACCCAGCAGGCCTCTAAAAAGTGGTCGATGCCAATCCGTAACTGGACGTCTGCTTTAAATCGCTTTATGATTATGTTTGATGACCGTATCAGCAAGCATTTAATCTAAACGGCAGTTACACAGAATTCGGGATGGTCTCTTTTAATCAACCTAGTTTTATATTACTCTGTAGGCGCTTGCAAAAGTACCAGTTCCTTCACTTCCTCTGACGAAATTACAAGGGCTAGCGATGACTTATGAAAGAGATTTTGTACAAGAATATATTTTAAAGCATATTCTTGTACACTCCATAGGTTTGATATTTTATCATTTTTTAATCTAACGCCCCGTAAAATCAGCCTCACGTCTCTCAACCATCGCCATTGCACCCTCTTTTGCATCTTCTGAATGAAATAAATGCGGCAGATAGCCATGAATATTGGCGAGTGCCGATTTTGCGCCATTACGGCTGGCATCTTGTGCTGATGACAGTAATCCTTGCACGCCAAGCGGTGCAGCGTTACAAATCTCTTTAGCGATAGTTAGCGCGCGCTCGTATTCTTCTCCATTTGCTACCACTTCACTGACTAAATTAAGTCTATCAGCCGTTTGCGCATCAAAGTTTTTACCAGTTAGCAAATACAGCATGGCTTTTTGCCAGCCTGCTGCCGCGACAAATCTTACCGTCGCCCCACCAAATGGCATGATGCCGCGTTGCACTTCCATTTGTGCAAAGTTGCAGTTATCACTAGCGATGACCACATCACTATTTAGCATCAGCTCAATGCCTGCGGTAAAGCAAGTGCCTTGTATTGCCACGACCACAGGTTTGGTCCGCAGTTTGCCACCGATACCCCACGGATCGATTTTATTATCATTGAATTCAAACGCGCCTTTATCCCATTTATCTTGTAGCTCCATCAAATCAAGACCAGCGGTAAAGTGCTCGCCATGGGCGAAGATAAGCGCACAACGCAGATTAGCGTCATTTTCATACTTGGTAAGCGCCTCAGAGAGTTGCTTGATCATATGGCTATCAAAGGCGTTGCGCTTGTCCGCACGATTGAGTCCGATTAGGCAGATATGGCCGTCAGTTTCATAGGTAATGCGCTTGCCAATAGCGTCAGTATCGTTTTGAATGCTCATGGTTTTATCCTTTTTATATTTGTAGTTGTGGTAGGGTGCGGTTAGTTTTATCAAGTTTTCGTAGAGAATAAAGATAAAATGTAACCCACCATTTAAACCTTATAAAAGTATAAGGCGGTGGGTTACGCTGCGTTAACCACACCCTACGCCAAAATTGTCTTATTTAAGTGAATACTACTGACTTTCAATATAGACATACGCTCTTTGCAACGCAAGCACCGTTTTAGCGTTTCCATCAACAGCTGACCTCAATATCAGTTGACCTGATTTGCGATAAGTGCAACTATTATTCAACCTAAGACATGACTCAGAGCTTTTTATGGAATTTTGGCACGGTTTTTTGCTGATTACCAGCGTTCATCTACTCGCTGCTGCCTCTCCAGGGCCTGATTTTGTCTTGGTATCACAGCAGACATTGGCAAAAGGTCGGCGCACAGGTTTGATTTGTAGCCTTGGTATTACCTTGGGTCTTGCTGTACACATTATCTATTCGGTGCTGGGACTGGCAACAGTGATCGCCCATTCACAGCCGCTATTGACCGCTATTAAATGGTTGGGTGGTAGCTATCTGATTTATCTCGGATGGCAAGGTATTCAAGCCAAACCGAAAAAACCATTAGATTTAGCAGCTTCAGAAAATGTAGGCATTGATACTTCAAACACTAAGTCTACCGAGCAAACACCGCTGCTTTCTACCAAAAAACCTTCTATGAATAGCGACTCAACTTTCGCCATTCTACGTCGTGGCTTTTTTTGTAATGTATTTAACCCAAAAGCGCCCGTCTATTTTGTCGCTATATTTACCTTGGTATTGTCACCTAATATACCACTTTGGCAGCTTTCCATTTATGGCGTATGGATGATGGTCTTACAGATGGCATGGTTTAGCACCGTAGTGATGTTACTCTCCATTCCTGCGATACATCGTCGCTTTCAACGCTTTGAGCATTGGATTGACCGCGTCTTAGGTACCGCGATGATCGTATTGGGATTAAACCTGATTTTACGTAGCCGATAAGACATTCGTTAGCCGCGAAATCTGCTAAAATGGTTGATTATATTCAAACATCAAAGCCCGATACTATGACCAGTAAGCCTATGAACCGTCGCCCGACCGCTAACAATCACAGAAACAGATCACCTGAGACTGCCAAAAAATTAGGCCAGCTGCATCCACGCAATCCGCACCAAGGCCGCTATGACTTTGCGGTATTGACCCGCGCTTTGCCTGAGCTTGCCAAGCATACGATTACCAATCCTAATGGCGAGCCAACGATTAACTTCTCTGATCATCAAGCGGTAAGAGTGCTTAATCAGGCGCTATTGGCCCATTATTATGGCGTTAAATTTTGGGACATTCCTGAAGGTTATTTGTGTCCACCGATTCCGGGGCGTGCCGATTATATTCATTACATCGCTGACTTATTGGCGCAAACCACGCACATGAATGACGATAATACACCGCCGATGGGTAAAGAAATCCATGCCTTAGATATTGGTACTGGTGCCAGTGCTATTTACCCTATTATCGGCAGCCAAAGCTACGGTTGGCGCTTTACCGCGAGCGATATCGACCCTATTTCGGTCAATACCGCGGCATTGATTTGTGAAGCCAATCCAAAGCTAAAAGGCGCAGTGAAAGTAAAACTACAACCCAATCCGAAGAAGTTTTTTGCAGGTATCATCGGTCGTCAAGATTACTTCGATGTGGTCGTGTGCAACCCGCCATTCCATGCGTCACTAGAAGAAGCGATGGAATCCAATACCCGCAAGCAGCATAATTTGCAACGCCATCGTGGCAAGAATGAAAACGAGCAAGTAAGCCGACATTCAACGAAATCTGGCAATGCGGCACAAAACCTAAACTTCGGCGGTCAGCATAAAGAGCTATGGAGTGAAGGTGGCGAGATTACCTTTTTGACTAAGATGATAAAAGAGAGCCAAGATTTCGCTGAGCATGTTGGCTGGTTTACTAGCTTAGTCTCGAAGTCTGAAAACGTAAAACCTTTACAGCTATTGCTAAAGCAGCTTGATGTCACACAGATGCGCATTATTGAGATGAGCCAAGGACAGAAAAACACCCGTATATTGGCATGGCGTTTTAACACTGATGAAGAATAGTAGTTACTGTTTTTAATTCTTAAAGTTTCACGTGAAACAAAAAAGCACCGCTCTGGAACCCAGAGCGGTGCTTTTTATTGAGAAAATAAGTCAAAATGGAATATAGTTAAATACCTTAAAACGCGACGGTATTGCTGATTTATCGATATTACTTTTCACTCATTATAGGGCGTGTTGAACATTCGATCGTGGCACTGACAGAGACTATTTTTTAGGCTGATGCTAAAATTGCCCCATACCGTGTTGCAATTCGAGCTAAGGTATCAACATAATCTTCGACTTGCGCCGTGTCTGGAACAATTTTAGCGATCATCAGTGTTCATTTATGAATGTTCAACATGCCCTAGTTATCTAGCCAAAAAACATGATTTTTATACCAATTAAAATAAGCACCAAACCACCTAATGCTTCGGCTTTATCCTCTAACCATGTACCAGAGCGCCAGCCTAGATAAACACCGAATAGCCCAAATATAGCCGTTACTACAGCGATAATTAAACATGCTAACCATGCATTCAATGCCAATAAATTAAGGGTAAACCCTGCCGCCATCGCATCAATACTGGTGGCAATGGCGAGCGTAAACATAGTGCGATGATTGATACTGCCGTTTCCACTGCCTATGGCGGCAACGGTATCACCAGTCGTATCAATAGCACCAGCCTTTAGGTGAAGCGCACTGTCTACCGCATCCTCCCCATCACCAGTAAACACCTCATAAAGCATCTTGCCACCGAGACCGATCAGTATAATGCCACCGATCCAAGGTGCAGCAGCAGCCAACCAGCCTAAAAGTGCTGCGCCTAACAAATATCCAATCAATGGCATCACGCCCTGCGCAATACCAAAATATAACGCCGCATAAACAGCTAAACGTAACAAATACTGCTTGCTTTGTTTTTGCGACTTAGCACCCAGCCCAATCGCGACAGCAAATGCATCCATGGCTAAAGCGATAGCCAGCAACACAACTTCAATCATTTTGGTGTCCACTTATTATAATGATTTATCTAGTGAAGTTTCACGTGAAACATCACATCGATTTAATCGTTTACCTTTTCCCAAAAACTACGCTTTTTGCCATGCTTATCTTTAAGCGTAATAACATATTTTTTATGGGTTGCAAGTTCGCTGTAAGGCTTAGACGATTGACTAATAACCGTATCAAGCTTTGTTAGACGGTTGAAGTAGCGAGCCGCGTGACCATAGGCTTTGCTGCGAGAGCTGTCTAGAATATCATTAAGTAAAGTGCGATAAATAATAACTTGAAGTAAATCAGTCTCAGCTGGCAACTCCTTTAACATGCCGGTTAGCGCTGTATAATGTACATCAGCAAACTGGCAATAACGGGCAACTGCGACCTGATTGGCAAGCTCAACCTCTCCTATTTCTAGCAGTAGTGATGTTGCCATAAATACATTTTCTTGTTGCTCTGCCAGCTCATAAGCTCTTTTTCGCCACTGAGCTTGCTGAGCAGGACTGGCCTCAGCCATGATAGCTTTTAGCCTTAAAGGGCTTGGTTGCAGCTCAAATACCTCGCCTAGCACTTCCATGAGCGCATTGGTATTTTTTTGCATGTGATATATGTGACTTAGCCAATCCAAGCGTCTGGTCTTATCTAACAGACCATCGCTTTGCCACTCTTCATTTAAGTAGTGTAGTGCCTTATCAAAAGCTCTTTGATTTAGCAAAAATGTTAGCAACTCTTCTAATCTTCGAGGATGAACTGGTCTAGTCTCTTGCATCTCAAAAAAGATGGTTTCAAAAAATCCCACATCACCTAGCGCCCTTGATAGATTTTTTATGGCGATCTCAATTACCATTTTTTCATAGTTAATCGAAAAAGCATCATCGCTTAAAGGGCTGTTTTGCCTTTCATTGAGCGTATCTTCGTTTGCCTTTTTTATTTGGATATTCTCACGCTCTTGTTGATAATCAGCGATCAATCCACGTATCTCAGGCTCAGATAACAGCTCATTAATATCTTCTAATAAACTATCTTTAGTACCATAATCATTATCGTCAGCCAGCAATTTTACTTTCTTTACCCAAGCATGGCTGAGTATATCGCGCTCATCAACCAGTATGTCTCGCTTTTCTTGCTCATAGCATGTGCTAGCCACTGTCAGCCAAGATGCAGTCAAACTCCTATAAATATCACCAATATAACCGTTAGAATCATCAGCACGCCCTAAGCTAGCATTAGTAGATTCTATAAATAACTCAAGTAACGTCAGGCATTCTTGTGGTTGCTCAGGATAAAGGCTCATTATGTCACTGGCTAAGTGCTGAAGCTCAGTAGCAAATTCGCTAGACTCCCAATAATCTACAAACTTCCTTCGTCTTCTAAGTCCTTTTAGTGTAGTGGTTAACTTTTTTATAAGTTTAGGCTTATCTGATTGTAATAGCAGACGCTCAATTTTTTTATCGAGCATTTTATCTACACCATACACATCAGAGACAAAATCAATTAAGGCCGTTTTTGATAGTTGTGACAAATACTTCTTTTGTTCTGCGTTTAGCATAGTGTTACCCTCACTATTTTACTGGTAATGTTTCATATGAAAAAAGCCACCTTGCGAGCAAGATGACTTTATACCAATAAATACTTATATTCAAACTTCAAGGTCTATAATCTCAAAGCTTAAAAGCTAAATATCCAAATTAGACACTGTTAGCGCATTTTCTTCGATAAAGATACGACGTGGCTCAACGTGATCACCCATTAGGCAGGTAAACATATGATCCGCCGCGATAGCATCTTCGATCGTGACGCGTAGCATGCGACGGTTTTCAGGATCCATAGTGGTATCCCAAAGCTGATCAGCGTTCATCTCCCCTAGCCCTTTATAGCGCTGGATTGCCAAACCACGACGCGCATCCAGCATCATCTGTTGCCAGAGATAATCAAAGTCACGCACTGGGATATCTTTGGTCGTACCTGCTGTTGCCTCACGACGAATAAAGGCATCTTCCTCAAGTAAGGTGTTCCATTCAGCCGATAATCGTAGCAACTTGGTATATTCACCTGAGTTGATAAAGCTTGCATCTAGCAGATAATGGTGGGCTAATTGATGCACATAAACAGTGATACGTGGCAACCATTGTGCCTTGGCTGATAACGCCTCACTATCAGACACTGTGCCATCTGCAATTTCTACCGCAGGCCTCATACCCAATAAGTCTGCAGCGGCAGCATCCATATTCTTTGGTTGCGGCGCATGAATATTGACCAATTCAATCTCAGGGCTCAGATCACTACCAAAGTGCTCAAGCTGAGTTTGCATGGCTTCTTGCCACGCTTGCATAGCAGACTTATCGTAAGTCATATCAGTGCTAAGCTTTGGCGTATGCGTTAAAGCATCCAAAATTACCGCTGGAAAACGAATTTGCAAACGGGCTTTGATCAGCTGCGTTTGGTTATAATCATTCAATAGCGTCTCTAATGCTTGCCCAGTAATGGCAGGCGCATCAGCACTAATATGCAGCTTGGTATTGTCAATCGTTGATGACAATAGATAAGCTTTTAAGGCTTCATCGTCCTTTAGATACAGCTCTTGACGACCTTTTTTCACTTTGTATAGCGGTGGCTGAGCGATATAAATATAGCCACGCTCGATCAGCTCTGGCGTTTGACGGAAGAAGAAGGTCAACAGCAAGGTACGAATGTGTGACCCATCAACGTCGGCATCGGTCATGATGATGATTTTGTGATAGCGTACTTTATCAGGATTATATTCATCAGGACCGATACCACAGCCAAGCGCAGTAATTAAGTTACCTACTTCCGCAGACGACAACATTTTGTCAAAACGCGCACGCTCAACGTTTAGGATTTTACCTTTTAGTGGCAAAATCGCTTGGGTCTTACGGCTACGACCCTGCTTGGCTGAACCACCCGCAGAGTCACCCTCCACGATATACAGCTCTGAAAGCGCTGGATCTTTTTCTTGGCAATCCGCCAACTTACCAGGCAAACCAGCGATATCCAAAGTGGTCTTACGACGTGTCATTTCACGTGCTTTGCGAGCAGCATCACGTGCTCGTGCTGCATCGATGATTTTATTCGCAATGGCTTTACTAGCCGTTGGATTCTCTAACAAAAAGTCGTTGAACTTATCATGCATGGCTGATTCAACAGCAGACTTTACTTCGCTTGAGACCAGCTTGTCTTTGGTTTGACTAGAGAATTTTGGATCAGGCACTTTAACCGAGACAATCGCCGTCAAACCTTCACGCGCATCATCGCCCGTCGCCGTCACTTTCTCTTTTTTGAATAAGTTTTCACGATCCATATAACTGTTTAGACAGCGGGTCAATGCCGAACGAAAGCCTGATAAATGCGTACCACCATCGCGCTGCGGGATGTTGTTGGTAAAGCACAATACTTTTTCGTTATAAGTGTCCGTCCATTGTAGGGCCACTTCGACACTGATGCCATCGTCTTGCTCACTATCAAAATGGAAGACTTCGTTGACGCCATCTTTGCCCGCATTAATATAGCTGACAAACTCTGACAATCCGCCTTTATGCTCAAACTCATGACGCTTATCGATACGCTCATCGGTCAAGACGATGCGTACACCTGAGTTCAAAAACGACAGCTCACGTAAACGCTTGGCTAAAATATCATATTCGAAGATAGTGCCAGTAAAGACATCGTTACTAGGATAAAAGCGGATTTGGGTGCCCGTTTTATCCGTTGCTTCCATTTGCTGAATGTCAGCATCAGGCACACCATCGGTATACGTCTGATGGTAGTGATAGCCTTCACGCCAGATATTCATTTCAAGCTTTTTGGACAAGGCGTTAACGACCGAGACGCCGACACCATGTAGACCGCCTGAGACTTTATAGCTGTTATCATCGAACTTACCACCTGCGTGCAGCACGGTCATGATAACCTGCGCCGCTGACACCCCCTCTTCTGGATGGATATCAACAGGGACGCCGCGACCATTGTCCATGACACTGACCGATTCGTCTTCGTGAATGACGATATCGATCTGATCACAATGACCGGCCAATGCTTCATCGATAGAGTTGTCCACCACCTCAAAGACCATATGATGCAAGCCGGTGCCGTCATCGGTATCACCGATATACATCCCAGGACGCACGCGCACGGCTTCTAAACCGCGTAAAACACGGATATCTTTGGAGCTGTAATCAGAGGGTAACCCTTGAACGGCGGCAGGGACAATCGTGTCAACGACAGTATCCGACACCATAGCATCTGAAACTGTCGTATCGGCCGTCAATTGCTCGTAATCGGTAGGTAATGAATCACTCATGTGCATTCCTTAATCTAGCCATTATCAGCCCATCACGGGCGCACCATTACGGTGACGCCTCACGATGTTATCTTAGACTTAACGTTTTATGGTCAAAGCCTGTCATGCGTATTATTAGCTAAACATTGTTAGCTACAACTTTGTGGCATGTCATTACAGACATAAAATTAGCGCTCGGTATTTTTAATACTAGCTTCTGTTCTTTTAAACATTATTAAAGCCAAGTAAAATAAATAAAACACATATTTATCAGCCACTTAGAATTTTATAGATAATAAAAAAACTCTATATCACGCCATAAGATAACTTACTGAGAATAGGACAAAAATAAAGCCCTATTTTAGCATTTTTTTGCTTCTAAGTCACTGTTTACTGGCAGTTTTATCGTTATCTATCAGGTATTTTAAGTCGGTAAGAATTACCGAAAAATAAGAGGGTAAATTATGGATGAAATGCAAAGTTGACGAGGAGGAATTAAAACAAAAATATCAATATTTATGCTTAGTTGTCAGGAGAAATTTGACCTTGTTTCACATGAAACATATTAGGTTTTGACCATAATGTATTGACTAGCGGTACGATATCATCGGTCAAACTGGTCATAAATACTTGACAAGGCAGCTGCGCTAGCGTTGACAATAAAATCTCAATCGCCCTATCATCAAGCTCTGCAGTGATATCGTCTAACAATACCACGGGCGTCACTCGCGATTTAAAATCATTGTTAGAGATATCCGCATCTTTTTCAGTATTAAGTAGCAGCGGCAACTGTGATAAGCGCAATGCGGTAATCAATAGCTTCTTTTCACCGCGCGATAACACATTAGCGGCCTGCTCTTTTAAAACGGGCAATTTCGTGTGTATATCGCCTTCTACTGTCGTGTTTTTAGTTTCCTGCCCTTCATGTATGGCTAGCGGCTCGCTAGAGCGCCAATGGACATGAATATCGGCACGGTGGTTACCGATGCGGGTATAGCCCAGCTGCAAATCCTGTTCTAAGCGCTCATTAAGCTGTACATCGAGCGCAACACTGGTGTCGTAACCGGCACTATAGCTCAAGCTCAATTGCTCGGCATAAGCAGGCAATAACTGAGCAATGCTTTGAGCAAAATAAGGCTGCCATTCGCTAAATATTCGTTCGCGATAGTGATGGATAAGTGCCGCATGACTGCTCAGACCTCTGTCCCATGCTCTAAGCTCAGCAAGTTGAACTTGGGTCAAGTGGCGTGATTTTTTTAGCAAACTATTGCGCTGTTTTAATAGCCGTTGATAAGCTACCCATTGTGGATGAAAGCCTTGTTTCATGTGAAACACCAACCAATCCAACAGCTGCCGACGACTGGCACTGCCCTGCTCTAACATATCCATAGTAGAGGGATCTATTAATAGTGTGGGGAGCTGTTCGGTTAAGATGCTTTGATTGTAAACGGTGCTTTGATTAAGACGTAGTATCGTCGTCGCATCAGCTTGCTTTTGAATCGCTAAAGTGCTGCTATCACTGAGTCTAGCATGTACGGTTGCGCTATTTTGATGGTGCTGAATATAGCGTTTAGGCTGGTGATGACGAAAGCTCTTACCTCGTGATAGCAAGAATATCGCTTCCAATAGCGAGGTTTTACCACTACCATTCGCGCCGATAATGACGTTGCAAGCAGTGGCAGGTAGATTGACTTGACTGAGGTTACGTAGGTGTGAAATTTGTAGACGTTCAATCATAATATCGACAGCCGCCTATTTTTACCATCCGATTATTAGCAGGCAAAAGTTTAATTAATTATAGATTTTGCGAGGTTGCAGAGGTTAGTTTTAAATATGAAAACGGGCTTAAAAACAATACTACAAAGACAGCGACCTCGTCTCACTGGACAAGTGCTACCGTCTAACTGCACCGTTTTCTACAAAAAAAAGCACTATATACGCATTGGCATGATGACATATTGATGGAATTCATCATTTAGCTGATTTACTAGTACTGAGGCGTTAGATTGGCTCATATGCATTTGCAGATCCCCTTGGATGACACTTAGCACATCTTGCAAATAGGCAGCATTAAAGGACAGCTCCATCGGCTCACCTTGATACTTAGCTTGTATCATCTCAACCGCTTCGTCTTGCTCAGCGTTATTAGCGCGTACTTCCACCATACCATCGCTGGCGAAATTAAAGACGACGCCACGTGATTTTTCGTTACTTAAAATCGCGACACGGCGTAGCACATCTGTCATTTTTTCTTGATTAAATAAGGCCAATTTATCGGTATTGCTTGGCATGACGCGACGATAGTCAGGAAACTTACCGTCGATTAAACGTGCGGTAAAGGTCACCATTAGATTATCACTCACCTGCCCTGCACTATCCACTTCACCGAACGGCAAGCTTACTTGCAAAAACTCGCGACCAAAGCTTAGCGTCACTGCGTTATCTTGATCACCCAACATCTTACCAAGCTCAGAAGCCAAACGCTCAAGCTCAATCACCGCTTTGCGCGGCAAGATGGCTTGCATATTCAAATCTGCACTGACATCAATGACACTACGCGCCAATGCCAATCTATGTCCATCAGTTGCAACGGTGGTTAGCTGCTGTTGTGAAACATCAAACAGCATACCAGTTAAATAATAGCGCACATCTTGAATGGCCATGGCGAACTGGGTTTTATGAATCAAATCCGTCAAACGGCTACGGCTAATGGTCAACGGCGTGATATTTTCGGGATTGCCCAAGCTTGGATAATCTTCACTAGGCAATGTACCCAAGGTAAAGCGGCTCTTACCACTCGTCAGCAAACAACGCTCGTTTTCTTGGGTGGCAAGCGTAACTTGTGCTTGTGCGGGTAAGGATTTGCAGATATCTCTCAGTTTTGTCGCAGGTAAAGTGGTTGTTCCTGCTTCAACACAAGCACCAGCAGGCAATTTCAACGTCGATGTCAGCTCTACCTCTAAGTCAGAGGCTGTCAAAATAAGCGCTGACTCAGACAACTGTAGCTTGATATTACCCAAGATAACCATATTGTGACGTTTGTCAGCGGCCTTGGCGATCAAGTTAATAGCTTTTAATAACGACTCTCGATTAATCGATAATTGCATGCTTGGTTACTCTTATTTGAATGATTCTTTTTATATAGATGTAAAATAATGGCTTAATAATACCCTGTCTACTGACGATAATCCACAAGGTATCTGCCGGTTGGTACTCGCAATATTATAAACCATATCAACCGACTAAAATACAGTGTAACCACGGCCTAAAAATAGCGTAGCTACAGCCTAAAATTAATCGTAACATATAGCTTTAACCTGCTTGTAACATCAGAGCAAGTGTCTTGTAATCTTTATCAAACGCTGGGTCGGCGGCGCGTAGCTCATTAACTTTATCACAAGCATGCATAACCGTCGTATGATCCCGTCCGCCAAAAGACTGTCCAATCTCCGGAAAGCTATCGCTGGTCAATTCACGTGATAATGCCATGGCTATTTGCCGTGGTCTAGCAATACTACGCGTACGCTTGCGTCCCATCATGTCTTTGATAGTCACATCGTAGTATTCAGCGACCACTTTGCGGATATTATCCATATTGACGGCTTGCACCCGCATCGCGACGATGTCTTTTAGCGCGTATTGCACCATTTCAAGAGTAATCTGTGCACCCGTCAAGTTAGCATTGGCAAATACTTGATTTAGAGCACCTTCTAAACGACGGACATTTGACACCACGTTTTGAGCGATAAATAAAGCGCATTCCTTAGGGAGCGTCATGCCGTGTGATGCTGCTTTTTTCTGTAAGATTTGTACTCGTGTATCAATCTCAGGCGGATCAACAGCCACCGTCAAACCCCAAGAAAAACGCGATCTAAAACGTTCATCAAATTCCGTCATCTGCGATGGATGACGATCTGATGCCAAAATCAGTTGCTTGTCACCACTGGTAAAATCCGCAAATAACGTTAAAAACTCATTACTACTCTTGGTCTTTCCTGCTAGTACATGAATATCATCTACAATTAATAAATCTACTTTTTTTATTTTCTTTTTAAAATCTTCTATTTTATTATTTCTTAATGAATAAACCAATTGATTAATAAATTTTTCAGAAGTGAAATAATAAAAACTTTGATTGTTTTTTAAATAGCGGTGCGCTACCGAATGCATTAAATGAGTTTTTCCCAATCCTGAAGGACCATATATAAATAAAGGATTGTGACGATTCTTTGATTGACGCTTACCAAGCTCATAACAAGCCTTGTACGCAAGGTTGTTAGACTTACCAGTGACAAAGGTCTCAAAGGTAAAATCAGGATTTAGATAGCTTAATGATTTGGCATCAGCAGATTCTGCTAGGGTAGCATGACGCATGTTGGCATCGATATCTGCGCGCGCATTATTCTGATGTATGGATTCAAATTTGTGCTCGTCAGGGGGAGGGGAGGGGTTATCTTCTACAAATAGCGAACCTGACTGCGACTGATTATTGTCGTTCGACTCACGACCTGCATTATCGACCCGCACGATCACTTCCTCGATACTACCTTGACTGTGCTTGGCCACCAGCTGCTGAATATCTTGCAAATGGTTTTTTTTGATATACGTTACAAAGTAATCGTTCGGTGCAAGAATAATGAGCGTCTGCGCTTCCTGATGGGCTGATAAGGGTCTTAACCACATCGTAAATACGTTATCTTTGACGTTATAACGCAAATCGTTTAGGCACTTATCCCAAATAGTTGCTGTGTCTATCAT